>NZ_CP147734.1:727500-2665000 GCF_037260955.1 Xenorhabdus sp. TH1 | reverse complement strand
GACGTATACGGTGTGACGCCTGCCCGGTGCTGGAAGGTTAATTGATGGGGTTATCGCCTCGGCGAGAAGCTCTTGATCGAAGCCCCAGTAAACGGCGGCCGTAACTATAACGGTCCTAAGGTAGCGAAATTCCTTGTCGGGTAAGTTCCGACCTGCACGAATGGCGTAATGATGGCCAGGCTGTCTCCACCCGAGACTCAGTGAAATTGAACTCGCTGTGAAGATGCAGTGTACCCGCGGCAAGACGGAAAGACCCCGTGAACCTTTACTATAGCTTGACACTGAACATGGAGCCTTGATGTGTAGGATAGGTGGGAGGCTTGGAAGTGTGGACGCCAGTCTGCATGGAGCCATCCTTGAAATACCACCCTTGAATGTTTGATGTTCTAACGCCGGCCCGTTATCCGGGTTGCGGACAGTGTCTGGTGGGTAGTTTGACTGGGGCGGTCTCCTCCCAAAGTGTAACGGAGGAGCACGAAGGTTAGCTAATCACGGTCGGACATCGTGAGGTTAGTGCAAAGGCATAAGCTAGCTTGACTGCGAGAGTGACGGCTCGAGCAGGTACGAAAGTAGGTCTTAGTGATCCGGTGGTTCTGCATGGAAGGGCCATCGCTCAACGGATAAAAGGTACTCCGGGGATAACAGGCTGATACCGCCCAAGAGTTCATATCGACGGCGGTGTTTGGCACCTCGATGTCGGCTCATCACATCCTGGGGCTGAAGTAGGTCCCAAGGGTATGGCTGTTCGCCATTTAAAGTGGTACGCGAGCTGGGTTTAGAACGTCGTGAGACAGTTCGGTCCCTATCTGCCGTGGGCGTTGGAAGATTGCAAGGGGCTGCTCCTAGTACGAGAGGACCGGAGTGGACGCACCACTGGTGTTCGGGTTGTCATGCCAATGGCACTGCCCGGTAGCTAAGTGCGGAAGAGATAACCGCTGAAAGCATCTAAGCGGGAAACTTGCCTTAAGATGAGTCTTCCCTTACCCCTAGAGGGTACTGAAGGAACGTTCGAGACGAGGACGTGGATAGGCCGGGTGTGTAAGCGTTGCGAGACGTTGAGCTAACCGGTACTAATGAACCGTGCGGCTTAACCTGACAACACCGAAGGGGTTTTCGGGAGTGGAAAGAGAGAGACGGGTTTCAGCGTAGAAAAGCAGCTTGTTCGGGATTGAAAACAGGATTTGTCTGGCGGCAATAGCGCGGTGGTCCCACCTGACCCCATGCCGAACTCAGCAGTGAAACGCCGTAGCGCCGATGGTAGTGTGGGGTCTCCCCATGTGAGAGTAGGGCACTGCCAGACATCAATTAGCCAGAGAAGCCATCCGTCACCGGATGGCTTTTTTGCGTTTGGGTGCCTTAGAAATAGAAGATTAAAAAATTACTTCACCGATTGATATAAACTATAACCTGCTATTGCTCCAGCTATATCATAAGCAATATCATGCCAACTCCAGCCTGTTCCTGATGGGCGGCTATCATAAAGTTCTTTTGCTGCACCAATACTAACGGATAACAATACACCAAATTGTGCACTTTCACGATGACCCCAATGCTGACGATCACCATAAGCATTACCCGCAGCAGCGACAATTGCAGAAAATAAGAAATGTTGCACTTTATCTTTTCCTGTCCAGTTGTCATTTGCCTGACGAATATTGGAACAAGAAGTATTCAATAGGATAGGAGAGATTATTAATATATTTCGTATCAGAGTGATGATGTTTTTTCTCATCGTAATTTACGCCATGATTTATTTTTTTAAATCATAGCTGTTTGATAAATAAGGTACAAAAATCCCCTCTGCCAATAGCGAGAGGGGATTCAAAAAAACGATAATTATTTATCTATTTTACAATATCCTGCTGATTAATCGGTCTACCCGAATACGGCGTAAGCGTCGTATCAGTTTGCGTACTTTAACAGGATAGAATTGGATACTTTCCAGTTCCTGATAATTGTGGATAATTTTTGTATGGGTACGGATGCAATCCAACTCCATTGTGCGTTGCTCTTGCATCTCTTGGTGGGGATCATGAATAAGAATAGCATTTTCCAGATCCAATCCCCATGCGCGAGGATTCAGGTTATTACCCGTAATTAATTGCCATTTATTATCAACCCAGATCCCTTTTAAGTGATAAGTATTATCTTGATCTTTCCATAATCGGATAGTTAATTGCTGGCTATCGATAAACTTTTGCAGCCGACTGGTGAATCGACGCAAGTTAATTTCATACAGATAAGGCAATGCACCAATGATCTTAAATGGTTCTTCGGGTGGAATATAAAAATCGTTCGCTGTTTTATCTCCGATGATGATCTCAACTTGCTTTCCTTGGCGGAGTAGGCGAGATATTGCACGCACTAATACTGCTGGTAAATTGAAATATGGTGTACAAATAACCAACTTGTTTTCAGTGCAAGACATGAGATGACAAATTGTTTTATTCAGCAGATTTTTCTTGCCTAATCCCACAATGGGAGTTACCGCCAATTCTTCATTGGATGCTTGATTTTCAATGTGATACTCGCTATTCCTTAATGAAGCACGAAATTGACGGATCAAATTTTTAATTTCAAGGCTACGAGGGCGATTGTGGCAGGCTAAATTTTTTACGGCTCCAGCGCTAATAATACTCTCGTCAATAAATTGCTTCATGATCGAGGCAAGTTTTGCATTATGCAGCAAATGATAACGATCGTAACGGTATTTTTCATGGCGATGCAGATAGACATCATTAATACTCGCTCCACTATAAATTACCGTATCATCAAAGATAAAGCCTTTCAGATGCAAAACCCCCAGAGCTTCACGTGTATTCACTGGAACACCCAGGATGGAAATGTTGACATCAGGGTAGCTTTCAGCCATGGAGCAATACCAATCTGCATTTGTTGCCGCAGCTTCTGCACCAATACGGCCTCGTTGAGCACGATGCCAATCAACCAGGATTTTTATGTCTAACTCAGGGCGTTTCTGTTTAGCGGCATATAATGCAGTCAAAATATCTCGCCCTGCATCATCGTTTTCTAAATATAACGCGGCGATATAAATATGCTTTTGGGCCTTTGCGATACGTTCCAATAAGGTGCTGCGAAACACTTTAGATTCATAAAGTGTCGCAATATCAGCAACTGATTGTGGTAGCTTAGGCAGTTGTGCAAGGTGTTGTTGGTGTTTTGCTTGTTTAAATTTGGACAACATCACAGTGCGTTTTTCTCTTAGTCTAGATGGCGTGAATACCATCATAAGGTGTATGAATCAAAATGATCTGGCGATGATACCATTAGTTTGGTCCATTGTGAGTATGAATTAACTCTCTTGAGCTGATTGCTTCAAGACTGTGCGATCTATCACGGAGTCAGCATTTTTTAGTGTTCATCACGAGCTGTATGTTGAATTTATTTTTACTTAGAGTTTCAACATGAGATTAACAATGCCCTCTTCTAACTGTATATCAATGGTAAATCCAAGTTTTTTCGCAAGTTGGATCATGTTACGGTTTTCAGGCATGGTAATAGCTGTTAGTGCTTGAATACCATGTTCTCTTGTATAGTTAATCAGTTTAGTCATAAGTTGATAACCTAACGTAATCCCCTTCAGATCTGATCGGACTAATATCGCAAATTCAGCCTCGATATTATCGGGATCAGCCATGGCACGAGCGACACCAATAATTTCAGGTGTTGTTGCTGGATGGCGGATTGCTACGAATGCCATTTCTCGGTCGTAGTCAATTTGAGTCATGTTTGCAAGATCATCATGAGTAAACTCGTTAATTTCACTGAAATAGCGATAATAAAGATCTTCCTTTGTTACCTGGCCGATAAATGCTTTCAGCAAAGGTTCATCTTCCGGCAGGATTGGCCGTAGCAAACATTCAACCTCATCTTTGATATAGATAGTCTCTTCCAGTTCATTAGGATAAGGCCGGATAGCCAGTCTTTTGCGGGGATCGCCTGTTACTGGCATTAACTCCATTGTCACATCCAATAGCGTGAACTCATTACCTGATGCAAGCAGTGGATGGATATTCATACGAGTAATTTGAGGGCAATCGATCAGAAGATTCGATACCCTGACCAATAACTGGCTGAGAGCAAGAATATCCAGCGGCAAAAGTGAACCACCAGATTTTATTTTGCCACTCTTAATTGCTTGAATAACCAGATAGCGGGCTAGTGCCATATTAAGGGGAGGAAGAGCGACAGCCGCTTGTGTTTCATGCATCCAATCGATATCTCCCTCACCTAGCATGATTAAGGGACCAAATATCTCATCTTGCTCAATAGCAATTCTCAGCTCTTGTGTGCCAGCCCGATTAGCCATGCTTTGTACTAATAATCCATGGATCCTGGCTTGCGAGAAGTTTTGTTTAACACGTTCAATAATCGCTTGTGTTGCGGCTTTAACTTCATCAGCATTGCGTAAATAAAGCATCACTCCCTGAACTTCTGATTTATGTGGGATATCAGGGGAGCGGAGTTTTAATGCCACGGGATAGCCAATTTTTTCTGCAATATCGACCGCATCATCACTGGTATGAGCGATCCAAGTTGGTAAAGTATTTAAACCGTAAGCATCAAGAATAGGTTGTACTTCATGGGTATCCAGTCGAACATTCCCGTTATCAAGTGCCTTTTGTATACACTCATGGGCTCGAGCCGTATTCGATGTGATGCCAATGGGTAAAGATGGTGTTTCTTTTAGCTGTTTTTGGTTTCGCTGATATTCCACCATATGCATAAAGGCGGTAATGGCACCTTCTGGTGTCCGATAAGTTGGAATACCAGCCTCACTGAACAGCCGTCGGGCTTCCAATGAAGAGTATTCTCCGCACCAATTAGTGAAAATAGTGAGCCATTTCCCACGAGGATGTTCTTTAATGGTTTGTATAACCTGAACTGCTGTAGTTTGGCTGTGGGATATGGCACTGGGAGAGTGGATTAACAGTAAGGCATCATAATCATGACTATCCAAAAGTAACCTGAGTGCAGAAACATATCGTTCGGTAGAGGAATCATCACCGATATCTAATGGATTACGTAAAAGCAACGTGTCTGGAAGTGTGCCAGACAACCCATTGATCGTTTCCTCACCTAATATAGCGAGTTTGCCGGTTCTCCTGAATAGTTCATCCAGTGCCATTGCCGCTGGTGCTGCTCCATTACTGACGATCAATAAACGTTCTCCACGCAATGGCCGCATAAAACTCAATGTTTCCACTGCGGAGAACATTTCGTGTGTATCTTGTACACGCAGTAATCCGGCTCGTTGAATTGCTGCGTCATAAGCCGCATCAAAATTTTGTTGTTCTCCCAGTAACTTCTGGACTTGCCGGGTACGACTGCTTTTTACGACCAGAATTGGTTTATTGCGTGAAGCGCTTCGGGAAGCAGAAAGAAAACGGCGGGCATCGCTGATATGTTCGAGATGCAACAAAATGGCACTGGTTTTACTGTCTCTTGCTAAAAAGTCGAGCAGGTCATCAATATCAATATCAACACTGTCGCCCAAGGCAATAAAATACGAAAAACCAATATTGCGATGGTTAGCCCAGTCCAGAATTGTGTTGGATATTGCTGCTGATTGTGAAATAAAGGCGAGTTTACCTTTAAGGATAGGGATCGGGGAAAAACTGGCATTTAGCCCACTCCAGGGTGCTAAGATACCAAGGCTATTTGGCCCCAGAATTCTAAGATGATGTTTTTGGCTGCACAGTTTCAATTCAGTAAATTGTGATGGCGGAGAGGATAAAATAATGACAGTTTTGCATCCGTGTTGGGCCAGTTGCTCTAGTAAAGACAAATTACGACTGTGATGAGTACAGATCACAGCCAGGTCAGGCGTTAATGGTAATTTATCGATAGCAGGATAGGCTAACACACCCAGAACGGCAGACTTGTGTGGTGTTACGGGGAGAATAGGTCCTGTAAACCCACCCATTAACAAATTTCTCATTAACACTGAACTGGCTTTTTCTGGTTTTTCAGAAGCACCAATAACGGCGATAGATTTAGGGCGTAATAATGCTTCAAGTCCGCGCTGGCTCATTTCTGGGGTTCCTTATCAGCTATCACATCGATAAACAATAAACAATGACCATGAATAACCTTAGCCACCATCAGTGACTTTAGCGCGGATTGTCAAGCATTACTGTGAGTTATACCTACAGATGATTGGATTTTCCGGCCAGATATTGTTCACGAAAGTGATTGAAATGATTCAATAATGATTGTGACGCTTTAATATCCCCGGCTAATTCTAATGCCGCAGCCGCAACTTCGGCGGTACAATGTTGTTCTGTTCTGGAGGGTACCCGAAGTAAATAGTCCATCTTGGCAATATTATTAATAGACAATAGGGGAATATCATCCAAATATGGGCTTTTGCGAAACATTTTTCTTGCTTCAGGCCAAGTACCATCCAATATAATGAACAGCGGTGGTTTTTGGTTGGTGGGGATCTGCTGATACACCGTACGAGTAGGCGTAGCATAACTGTCTGGGAAGATCAGATAAGGTTGTCGGGTTGGATCACGCACGATTTCGAGCAGTTGTTGATCAGGCTCGGTTCTAGACCAGAGAAAAGCGCATGTATCAGGCAGAATATCTGCAATCAACTTTCCCGTATTACTGGGTTTCATCGGCTCCGTATCGAACATGATGAGACAGAAGCGGCTTTCCGCATTTGCAGGTGAAATCATTTCACATAGACATTTATTTTGGGGTAATAAACAATGCAGGCAACGTTGCACTCGGCACCCCCTTGCCAGAAAAGGGCGGGTAGATCGGGCAAGGCGGTGTTGGCGAAGCTGATAAACGGCGTTGTTATTTCTCATTTAAGAACTCAAACATGTTCGTGGATAAAACCAGTAAAAAAATTAGCGGATATTTTAATGGATTGTCGTTACCGGAGGTAGCTTCGGACGCGTACATCGGGTAATCTTCGCGCCATAACGCAGTTGGAGAAATAAATGAACGATTCCTATAGTGGTAAGAACGGCAAAGTCAAAGTAATGTATGTCCGCAATAATGAGGACAATAACGATAACCGTAAAGGCGGCGATCGTCGTAAAAACAGTGATAGCCGTAAGAGTGATAACCGTCCGTTTGGTAAAGGGCGTGATCAGGGTGACCGCCGTCGTGGCAATGAACGCCCAGTGCGCTCAGGTGATCGTTCTCCTTGGAGAACAATCTCCCGTCCAGAGGATGAATCTCTTAGTCCAGAGCACCAGGGCATTAGCGGCAAAAGCAACATTGATCCTGAACAGCTTCGTCGTCAGCGTTTGGAAGAAACTCGTATCTATGGGGAAAATGCTTGTCAGGCAATGTTCCAGCACCGTCCTGATGCGATTGTTCGGGCTTGGTTTGTTCAATCGGTCACGCCGCGTTTTCGCGATGCCTTGAAATGGATGGCGGCAAATCGCAAAGCTTACCATGTCGTTGACGACGAAGAGCTATCTAAAGCATCAGGTACAGAGCACCACGGTGGTGTCTGTTTCCTGATTAAGAAACGCAATGGCTTGGATGTGGAAACCTATTTGCAGCAGGCACCCGCAAAAGATTGTGTCTTGGCATTGGAAAATGTAGGTAACCCACATAATCTTGGCGCAATTATGCGTAGTTGTGCGCATTTTGGCGTACAGGGTGTCATTTTGCAGGATACAGCGCTTTTGGAATCAGGTGCAGCTGTTCGTACAGCAGAAGGCGGTGCTGAGCACATCAAAGGCATTGATGCGGATGGGTTCACGACTACGCTAAATCAATTCCGTAACCAAGGCTACACAATTGTGACGACATCAAGTCATAAAGGCAGCACAACATTGGCACAAGCAACATTGCCAGAAAAAATGGTTTTGGTATTGGGTCAGGAAAGTGACGGATTAAGTGACAGCATTTGGGAAGATGGTGACATTCGCCTTTCTATTGGTGGAACGGGACGGGTAGAAAGTCTGAATGTTTCTGTTGCAACAGGTATTATGCTGGCGGAATGGTGGCGTCAGAATAAGGTTTAATTTATCAGGTGCGCCGTAAAACCCCGTCCTTCAGGGCGGGGATATCAGGCGCAGTTTTCCGACTAACCTGGTGTTTTCTGCTGCTCGATGTATTGCCGGATGATCGAGATCGGCGCACCTCCGCAACTACTTGCAAAATAGCTCGGTGTCCACAGAACGCCTTTGTAGTAATAGCGTAGAGCAATATCTGGACGGTCACGCCGAAGCAGCCTGCTGGAAACGCCTTTAAGACTGTTGACCAGATTCGATACTGCGAGCTTTGGCGGGGAGTTGATCAGCAAATGCACGTGGTCGTATTCGCCGTCCATTTCAACCAGTTCAACACCAAAATCAGCACATACGCTGCTAAAGTAGCTGCGTAGCTTTTCGATGGCATCAAGATCGAATATCTTTCGTCGATACTTGGCGACGAATACCAAGTGGACGTGCATCAGGAAAACACCGTGTCTTCCGCGTCGACTATCAGTTTCTTTTGTCATAGACCAAAGTATAATGATAGTCATGAAACGACTTCAAGCCTTCAAATTCCAGTTAAGACCAAATGGTCAGCAGGAGCGCGATATGCGACGCTTCGCAGGGGCTTGTCGCTTCGTTTTTAACCGTGCACTGGCACTCCAGAATGAGAACCATGCAGCAGGGAATAAATATCTCCCCTACACCAAAATGGCTTCATGGTTGATTGAGTGGAAATCCGTACCTGAAACACAATGGCTGAAAGAATCTCCCTCGCAACCGTTGCAGCAGTCACTGAAAGATCTGGAGCGCGGCTACAAAAATTTCTTCCAGAAGCGGGCTGCATTCCCCCGCTTCAAAAAACGTGGTCAACATGACTCATTCCGCTACCCGCAGGGCGTGAAGCTCGATCAGCCCAACAGTCGAATCTCGTTGCCAAAGTTAGGGTGGATACGCTATCGCAACAGCCGTGAAGTCATTGGCGAAGTGAAAAACGTCACGGTCAGCCAGTCATGCGGCAAATGGTACGTCAGTATCCAGACTGAATACGAAGTGACTGACCCTGCTCACAATGCAGAATCAATGGTCGGACTGGATGCCGGAGTAACAAAACTTGCCACGCTTTCAGATGGCACGGTATATCAGCCAGTAAGCAGTTTCAAAGCAAACCAACGTAAGCTGGCAACACTCCAGCGGCAGTTGAGTCGCAAAGTAAAATTCAGCGCAAACTGGCAGAAACAAAAACGGAAAATCCAGGGTTTGCACTCACACATTGCCAATATCCGGCGCGACTACCTTCACAAAGTCACCAGTGAAATCAGCAAAAACCACGCGATGATCGTCATTGAAGACTTGAAGGTCAGTAACATGTCGAAATCGGCAAAAGGCACGGCAGAGAAGCACGGAAGAAACGTCAGAGGCAAATCAGGCTTGAACCGCTCGATACGGGATCAAGGCTGGCATGAAATGCGCCGTCAGCTTGAGTACAAGCAGCTCTGGCGCGGTGGTCAGGTAGTGGCGATACCTCCGGCATACACCAGCCAGCGGTGTGCCTGCTGTGGTCATACGGCGAAAGAAAACCGTCAGACGCAAAGTCAATTCGTGTGTCAGGTATGCGGCTACACCGCGAACGCGGATGTAAACGCCGCACGTAATATTTTAGCGGCAGGACATGCCGTGCTTGCCTGTGGAGGGATGGTGCAGTCAGACCGCCCGTTGAAGCAGGAACCCACCGAGGTGAGTCAGGCTTCGGTCTGAACGCTGTAGGAATCCCCGTCCTTTAGGGTGGGGAGGATGTCAAACCTATCACTATCACAAGCTGCCATGTAGTCAAAGAATTGTGATTTGGAAATAGATAGTTTAATTTTCATTGTTAATAAGACCCTGTCTACTTAGTCAGGGTCTTATTTTATTCCCTTTATTTATTAAGTTAATTTTATTATTTCAATTAGAAATTAAATAAAAACATTTGTTATTATTTTAAATATAATTATTAGCTTAAGTTTTTATTTCTCTAAATTCGTTACTTTTTATGGTTGTTAATAACAATCATTTTCATTATCATTTAATAAGAAAGAGTATATCTTTAGTGAGCTAGAATAAATGCCATATTTATTAGATGGTTATATCCAGAGATTCCAATGATATATCAACTTCTCAACTAATGCTTATATAGAAACAAGTGGAAACTATCAATCTCAACATTTATATCAGATGGATACATTCCGCAAATTTGAACTGTTTAAGTATGATTAGAGTGTAGCTGTCTGAATTATCTGTAAATGGATGAGCGTGAGAAGAGTTTAAATTTAGGGTTGATAATAGGTGTTAGGAGAATAGGTAATGATAAATAAAAATAATCAAGACTCCATGGCTTCTGAAATAACGATTGAAGATATCACTAACCTATTTGATGGGGCATTTAGCCATTTCAATTCATCAGTAAAAATCAATTCAGACAATATTCCATTGGGAAGTATGGAGTTTTATCAATGGTCGAGTGATGAAAAATTCCCATTATTGATAAAAAATTACCAAGATTCATATTATAGTGATAATGAATTAAAACCAAATCAGAAAGGGCTTTATTCTTTATGGGCACAATGGTATTTTGGCTTAATTGTCCCACCAATGATGTTAATGTTATTGGAATATCCCCAGGCTGTTGATACGGATTATAAGCTTTTTCAGATTGAATTTCATGAAACAGGCAGGCCAAATGTTGTTTATTACCAGTTAACGTGGTTGGACGAATCAATATCTTTATTGGAGCGTTATCATTCTATGTTGGATCGGCATATTATTCCTGTATGTGAGAAAATTGCATCCTATCGTGGGATAAATGGTCGTTTATTATGGAATAATATTGGCTATGTTATGTATTGGTACCTAAATAATTTCAGGGAAAGAATAGACTCGGATCAGTATGATACATTAATACAAAATCTTTTCTTTACACAAACGTTACCTGATGGCAGGGATAATCCACTTTATCGTACAGTGATTATGAAAAATAATGTCATACAACGCCGTTGTTGCTGCCAAAGAAATAAATTACCCGGAGTCGGAAATTGTCACGACTGTCCTCTTGAACCTACGGCGCAATCCTTTTAATCGTAATTGATACTTTATGATGAGAGAGAGGATTGTGGCGTGTAGCATTTTTCTTAACGGGAGCAAATACTCCCGCTAAGGTCACTCTATTAAATCGATTTAATGTAATAAGATTAATGCGCTCCTCCGTGGTCTTTACCTCCGGCAGAGAAAGGTGGTTTTGCCAGCCAGATCAATAACGTCAAGACAAGGAATATGCCTGCTGAAAGCCAAAAGATCTCATTGGCAGAGATAATTAACCCTTGATGAGTGATCTGTTTTGCCAGGTAAGCTGATATTTGTTCATCATTCATGCCCAATTGAGCTAATTGCTGATGTATTTGCTGATAATTAGGGTTATATGGATTGATGTATTCCGTAAGGTTCGAGTGGTGCATTGATTCACGTTGTGTCCACATTGTGGTTGTGAGGGATGTCCCGATTGAACCCGATAATATACGGGTAAAGTTCGATAAGCTGGAGGCTGAGGCCATTCGTTCTGGTGCTAGCCCTGATAATGTAATGGTTGTCAATGGCATAAAGAAACATGCCATGGCAAGTCCTTGAACAAACTGAGGCCATGCAGTCGCAGCGAAATCCATGTCTGGTTCAAAGGTATATGCCCGCCAATAGAAGCAAATAGCATAAGTGATGAAACTAAATATCACGATATAGCGCATGTCTATTTTATGGCCAAACTTGCCAATGACGGGTGACAATAACAGTGGCAGTAATCCTATCGGTGCGGCCGCAAAGCCCGCCCAGGTTGCGGTATAGCCGTAAACTTCTTGCAATAGTTGTGGCAGTAAAACAATTGAACCGAAGTACATCATAAAGCCGAGACTAATACTTAATGTACCGATGGAAAAATTGCGCAACTTGAACAGGGATAGATCGATTATCGGATGATCATCAGTGAGTTCCCATATGATCAGGAAAATCAGCGCGACAATGGCAGTAATCGTAAGAATAATAATCTCGGTGGAATTAAACCAATCAAGTTCTTTACCTTGGTCAAGCATAATTTGCAGGCTGCCAATACCAATCACCAGCAAAGAAAGACCAACAATGTCTATGGGGCGGATTTCTGTTTGTGTTTCCCGGCCACGCAATAGCTGGGTAATAACAAAGATAATTGCGATACCAAGGGGAATATTAATGTAAAAGATCCATCCCCAATGGTAGTTATCACTGATATAGCCACCAAGGATAGGTCCACAAATGGGGGCAACCACAATCATTATCGACCACAGTGCCAACGCCATATTGCGTTTCGCCACTGGATAATTATTTAGTAATAAACTTTGACAAAGGGGAAGTACGGGGCCTGCGGCCAATCCTTGCATAACACGGAAGAAAATTAGCATACCGAGGCTATTGGAAAGGCCACACAGCCAAGATGAAAGAGTAAAAATTGCGGTAGACCAGAGGAACAATTTCACCTCACCGAAACGCTTTGCTAACCAACCGGTAATAGGAATGGAAATTGCGTTTGCGACACCGAAAGAGGTAATCACCCATGTTCCCTGTGAGCTTGACGCACCTAGATTACCCGCGATCGTCGGTATGGCGACGTTGGCAATAGTAGAGTCGAGAACAAGCATGAAAGTTGCCATTGAAAGAGTAATGGTCAAAAGGGCGAGTTTCGCACCTGTAAGCGGTTCTCTTGTTACCATGACTCCCCCTTAAATTTGATTTCCTGAATTACTATTAATAATGTCAGTAACTATTTTGTTTGCAGGAGTCATATCTATCGTCAATGCATTGGTTTGATAGGCCGGAAGGGTACGTTCTGTGGTTGCCAGTACAGTTCCATCAGTGTTTGCGGTGTTCACGGTGACTTTTGTTGATAACCCAATTCGTAAGGGATGTTGTTTTAATTGTTCAGGATCAAGTTCAATACGAACCGGTAAGCGTTGTACAACCTTAATCCAATTTCCACTGGCATTTTGTGCGGGCAATAGAGAAAAGGCGCTACCGGTTCCCATATCAATGCCTGCAACCTTGCCGGTATAGACAACATCGTCACCATAAAAATCGCTGACGATTGTAGCTGGCTGTCCAATCCGCATGTTTGCCAGTTGGGTTTCTTTGAAATTGGCCTCAATCCACATATTGTTGGCAGGCACTATCGCCATCAATGGTGTTCCTGAGTTGATACGGGAACCTACCTGAACGCTACGACGAGCGACATAACCATCAACAGGGCTGACAATATTGATCCTCTGCAAAGTGAGCCAAGCGTCACGAACACCGGAGGCTGCTTTTTCAATCGATGGCTGTCTTTCCAGTGGAGTATCCAGAATAATGGCTTGGTTGCTCTGATATTGAGCTATCGCGGCATCCAGATCAGCTTGGGCAGTAGAGACAGTTTCACGCATATGTTGTAATTCTTCTTTACCGATCAAATCCTGAGTGCCCAATATTTCCCTTCGATTGAGATCATTTTGCGCTTTTCTGAGAGCAATTTTTTTCAGTTCAATGATAGCTTGATATCTTTTACTGTCGATCATGTGTTGATGAGTGATTCGAACAGAATTAGCTAATTCATTTTTGGCTCTTTCCAAAGCCAATTCAGCATCACGGGGATCGAGTTGGACAAGAGGCTGACCACTTTTCACAAAATCAGTATTGTCAATATTGACAGTCACGACGCTGCCCGCAATTTGTGACATAACTTGTATTTGATTACCTGTTACATAGGCATTATCAGTTTCTTGGTGGTGACGTAAAGTGAGAAACCAGTAAACGCTATAGCCAGCTCCAAGCAGGAGTAAAAATAACGTCAATAACGTAATGATATGGCGGCGTTTCTGTTTTTTAGGATTATTTTTTGTTCTTACCTTTGCAGGTGATTGCATTTCGTTTGAGGATAGCGTTTCTTCGCTAGACGGAAGTGGTGTTTTCTCACTAGTACTCATGGAGAGTCTCCGTATTTGTTCTTAACTTATTATTAATTGTGTGGCCGCAACAGGACGCAATACGTCTCCAGTAGTGTGCATTTACACTACTGGAAGGGACGAACGATATGGATTTAAGTATTATCTGAAGATAATAATCGGCCATACGAAGTATCTGATGATACAGACTAGTGGAAAATTTTTTTTAGATCATGTTGCTATAATGTGTTTTCTTAGTGCAAAACCATCCAGAAGAAAGGCAATCAGTTACTTAAACAATCCCCAATATTATCTAATTGCCCTAAGATTTTTCTCATCAATTTTTCTAACTGTTTTTTCTCCTCAGAATCCAGGGTAGACCAAAGTTTGATCAGGCATTCATGCTGTGGTGGAAGTAAACTATTCAAGAAATTTGAACCTTTATCTGTGAGATGGAGATGGAGACAACGGCGATCGTTATGACTCTCCTTTCTCTCTATCCAGCCTTGCTTTTCTAATTCATCCGCAATTCGGGTTGCATTTGTACGGGAAGAACCCAATGCAGCACTAAGTTCTGATGGCTGAATGCTACGACTTTCTTTGGTATCCAGAATCATCAGAGCCATAAACAAGGTTTCATTGATTCCTTGTGCTTTCAGCATGTTGTTGCGATTTTCCAGAAGCTTGCTATGGACATGCATGGATAAGCGAGTTAGTAAGATCTCTTGATAGGGTAAACTTTTTTGCTGTGCTACACGGCAATTAAGTAACTCTTCTGTGGGAGTGAATGAACTTTCCATTGTTTAGATACCTTATTAGTTTCAACCGGTAAAGTAACTTTTGTTAAAAACCATACAAATACTATATTAAAAGTTAAATTTAGCAATTATAGTTATTTATTATCATCATATTTCTTTTAATATTGATACCTAATTCATAAATAACTTGAATACTATTCCAAAAACTATGGCACCAGACAGTGTTGAAATAATGATGCTTCGAGTTTTGTAGAAAAACAGGCAGATGGTTAGGCAGCCAATTAGGGTCGGAAAAAATTTGTTGTGCTCCTTCATAACGTCAGGAATGCTTGAGACGATAAGAAGTGAGCAAATTGATGCAATACCAATGCTGTCGAGTATGATCCCCATTTTTCCTTTCTTTTCTGTCGGTGCACGATTGACACCCAGACGCAGAGGCAAATAGCGGAATAAAAAGTTGGCAGCGCCTACAATAAGTCCTATAAGAAGTATTTTATTATCAATCATATAACCATCTGAGTATGTAATATATTAATTAAGTAAGGTACTAATTATGTATTTTTAGTTTGCAAAAGTGCTGCTAAACATCCACTCATGATCCCCGCGAGAATGGCTATAGGGATTGAAAAAAATATGATTCCTATTAATGCGCCTGATAAAGCAGCGGTAACACAGTAGGTATTTTGTCTTTTGAAAGAGGCTAACAAAAAACTTAAGAATAGGGCTGGAAGCATAAATATCATGGCTGCTTCAACAGCTGGATAAGAACTCAAGTAACCATTACCCAATATGGCCCCAGCTACAGTACCCAACACCCAAGAGAGCCAGGAACATATGGCAATGGCAACCATCCAGTTTTCACTCCAACTTCGCTGGTCTTTAATCAATTTGGCTGTTGCTGCGGCAAAAACTTCATCAGTCAGACCAAAAGCCCAAATTACGGTTTTCTTTCCCGATAGTTTTTGTTTGATGCGATAACGTAAAGCAGGTCCATATAAAATATGGCGGATGTCCATTGCCATTACGGTTAGCGCAGAAAACCACAATGACATTCCTGCGCTCAGTAAAGCCGTGATAACAAACTGACTGGCGCCAGCATAAATGACACATGAGAAAAATATCGCTTCGATGGGAGTAAATCCCAGTTTAGTGGCGCTTAAGCCAAATGCAAAAGAGACGGGAAGATAACCAATGGCGATTGGGAGACTATCCCAAATACCTTTTTTAAAGGAAGAAGCCTTGTTTGGTAGAGAATTTTCGGTAGATATTGGTATATCAGGCGCAGGTTTATCAGTTATTGGCATTGGAGTATTTTATTTTTTTGTTAACAGATAAAACAACATTAACAAAATATGATGAAAGTGAAAATATAAAATATATAAATTATTTAAATTATGTCATTAAGAACTAATGAGTTAATGGTGTTAGAAAAGTGTTTACTGGTTAGCCGTGAGTTTTTGTTAATGTCTTCACGGCTACCAGATGCAGAATAAAGGAAAGGGTAATTTATGCTTTGTGAGCGGCTTTTCTGGCTGCTTTTAGCCAACCATTTACCGTTTTCTGATGTATTTTGAGCCAATCTTCAGCTTGGCGTTCAATATCAGCTTCTGAAATTTTAGCATTATGCATGAGCTGATTTTGGGCGCTGATATCCGCAATAGGTAAGGTCATAACAGCAAAAAGTTTCGCAGCAGCAGGGTTCTTTTCTGCCCACACTTTGTTGGCCACAATATGCATGGTACTGGGAGGGAAGCCATAGTTACGGCCGTTAGGCAACTGCGTATTGATGGTTTCTCCCTCACCAATAGCAGAGAAGGGAACTTGAAGCCAAACGACATCTTTTCCAGGTTTCAATACATCACTCACCCAATAAGGTGTCCAGGTATAATAGAGGATAGGCTTACCTGCCCGATAGCGGGCAAGCGTATCAGCCATCATAGCTGCATAATTGCCTTGGTTTTGTTCCACGGTATTTTTCAATCCATAAGCAGTTAAGTGATGATTGATCGCTCTTTCACACCCCCACCCAGGGTTACAACCTGTTAAATCTGCTTTTCCATCTCCATTACTATCAAACAATTTGGCAAGTCTAGGATCTTTTAATTGAGCGATATTGGTGATGTGATATTTTTCTGCGGTTTTTTTATCAATAAGATACCCTTGAGCCGCATTGACAACATAACTTCCCTTGCGATAAAAGACGTTATCTCCTCCGGCAGCTTTGTATGGGGCATCATGGAGTGGTACCCAATTGACGGCCATAAAGGTGGCATCACCAGAAGCAATGGAAGTGTAAGCGACGTTATAATCAACTTCTTTGATCGGTTTGACGTCATAGCCGAGTTTTTCTAATGCTTTGCAGACAATCAAAGTCTGAAATGTTTCCTCAGTAATTGTACTTTGTAGCGGTTGTACACTGATGCCTTTGCCGGGAAGGTCAGTTGCAGAGGCTACTGAGGATAATGAGAAGTTCATGAATACCATAAGGAGTGCTGCAAAAATTATCCCCTTATTCATGATTTCTTTGCATAAGGTGATTATGCGCATGGTTGTTTCCTCCTTTTGTTGCCAGGTCAGATATTATTTTGGGCGGATTGAGAGAAAAATCAGGCGAAGTAATCCTATTGGCCCGGAGTGATACCAGTGCCCTCCTTGGGTTCGATGACTTTTTCCCAAGGATTGAGTCAGGCGATCAAGGATAATAGCAAGAATGACAATGCCTGTACCGCCAACGGCGGCTAATCCTATATCAAGGCGGCCAATACCGCGCAATACCATCAGCCCCAAGCCACCAACGGCAATCATGGAAGCGATGACGACCATGGAAAGGGCTAACATCAACGTCTGATTTACTCCTGCCATAATTGTAGGCATCGCCAACGGCAATTGAACTTTGAACAGCATCTGCCGCGGACTCGCGCCGAATGATCTGGCGGCTTCAATTAAATCTGATGGAACTTGTTTTATTCCCAAAATTGTCAGGCGAATAATAGGTGGTAAAGCAAAAATGATGGTGACGATAACGCCAGGGACATTACCTATGCCAAACAGCATGACGATAGGAACGAGATAAACGAAAGCTGGCGTGGTTTGCATAGCATCCAGTAAGGGACGAACAATTTTGGCTAGCCGTTCATGACGAGCCAACCCGATCCCAAGAGGAAGCCCAATGATAAGGCAGAAAAATAGGGCAGTTAGCACCAGAGCCATGGTTATCATCGCTTGTGACCATGCCCCAATTGCACCGATCATAATCAGTGAAATTAAAGTGCTCACGCCTATTCCTGCACCGGCAATTTGCCAGGCCAGTAACGCAAAAAATAAGATGGTGATGGGAGGGGGCACTGTCGTAAGGAACTGTTCAAAACCACTGAGGACAAAATCTACCGGGACACGGATGACTTGAAAAACAGGCCGGAAGTGTACGACAACCCAATCGATGATATCGGTCACCCATGAGTCAAACGGAATGAGTTTATGCTGAAAAGGTGACATGAAATTAAAGTGCTCTGGAAGAGTATTGGTTGCAGGAGTATTCAGCCAATCGTGGTTTGATGAAGGAGCAGCAGTGCCACTATCCATCCAGGGATCACTGTTATTGATGGGTTCAGTGACTGTCTGTGGAGAGTTATTGTCCATTGGGTGCCTCCTTATCTAAGGCCTGTAGCAATATTCCTTTGGAAATGACACCTAAATAACGGCTATTGTTATCTATGACAGGAACGGCACAAGGAGATTGCGCGACAGTGGATATCAATTCATTCAGCGGAATATCTGCTGAAACGGCGGTTGGTTTTTCCAAGATGGCATGTTCAATGGATTTTTTTTCTGCCAATGCTTGTTGCAGGGAATTGACAGATACCACGCCAATAAACTTCTGGCCTTTTTCAATTAAATAACCATAGTTTCTGTCTTCATTATCCAGCACTTTCAAAGCAGAGCGGGGACCAAAGCCTACTGCGGTATGAAGCAATGTTTCTGGCCGACGGCGGGCAATGTCTTTGGCTGAGAAAACATGTCCAACATCCACACCGCGGAAGAAAGTTTTGACATAATCATTAGCGGGGCTATTCATAATCTCATCAGGTGTGCCGACTTGAACGACAATGCCGTCCTGCATGATGGCAATGCGATCACCGATACGCATTGCTTCATCCAAATCGTGGGAAATAAAAACAACGGTACGTTGATGTTCCCCTTGCAGGCGCAGTAATTCATCTTGCATTTCAGCGCGGATGAGAGGATCGAGGGCTGAGAATGCTTCATCCATTAACAGAATATCGGGATTGTTAGCCAAAGCCCTCGCTAACCCAACACGTTGCTGCATCCCACCGGAAAGTTCATCGGGATATGATAGCGCGTAGTTTTCGAGATTGACTTGTTGCAACGTTTCAAGTGCTTTTTGATGACGCTCTTCTTTGGGAACGCCGGCAAGTTCCATACCAAATGCCGTATTTTCCAGAATATTCAAATGTGGCATAAGTGCAAACGACTGGAAGACCATGCTGATCTTGCTACGGCGAACGTCTCGTAGCTGAGTTTCTGTGATGGTGGAAATATCTTCGTTGTCGATAAGTACATGACCTTTGGTCGGCTCTATCAGACGATTGAGAAGACGTACTAGTGTGGATTTACCTGAACCAGATAATCCCATGATCACAAATATTTCGCCTTCTTCAATGGCCAGATTGACATCTTGAACACCGACGGTAAGACCTGTTTTTTCAAGTATTTGTTCTTTACTGAGACCGGTTGCTAATAACTTAAATGCTGGCTCAGGATTATTACCAAATATTTTATAGAGATTCTTAACTTCAAGTTTAACAGTCATGGAATAATATTTTCCTGTTGTTGATGATATATTGTGTTCAATTACTCCGGTGTTATTTTACCAACATATACCCTAACATATTAAAATACACTGACAACCCTTTATTTAACATCGTTAATAAAAAGTTATGCTTTCCATAGCATAATATTGGTGGGAAGGCGAATTTTTTGGGTGTTAATTTAGTAAAGCTCAACTGTGTAAATAAATTTTTTGTAGAAAAATCATTATCATTAATGAAGTTATTTTTTGTTTCTGGCGTGTTTTATTGGTTTTACAATCTTTTTGTTTTTTATTCTTTCTTTTGATGTGTATAATAATGCACATTCTAATTATAGGAAAAATCATGAAAAAGTGATGGGTTTAAATTATTGTCATAATATGGTTATGTGATTGGTGAGTGTAATTCTATAGTGTATAAATAGCGGTATAACAAGGATATACATCATTTTTATTTGTCGTTTTTTAATTGATTAACCGTATGGTGTTAAATTGAAATACAGTATTAAATATTTATTTTATTCATTCTCTCTTTTTGGGTTTTTATATTAAACAGCGTATTAATAAATATAGAATTTAATATCTAATAATTGGTGAAATAACGAATTATTAGATATTATGCCGGGTTCATCATTTTACCACTCTAAGGAAATAAAATAGTCATTGCTAAGGAAAATAATCACAAGATTTAGTGCCTAGGGAGTTGATCTTCATATAGTTTGTAAGTGAACGTTGTTAATGCCTGTATATAACTGTCTTTTTCACTCCATTGAGTTGATTGACAACAGTGTAGTGTATCTTTATTTAGGGGAATTAGCACTCGATTATCGTTTTCTGACTTAGTATAAGCCAATGATATACCACGGTGTTTGCCATAAATAATAACACTTCTAGTAAAATTTCTGGGTGCTATATTATTTAATAATAATAAAAACTAACATATGTATATTATATTGAGATAATTTAATTATGAAATTTATACTATATATAGTGCCTTATTAAAATATCTTATCCATATATGGTGTTTTAATCTTTTTTAAAGAGGTAACATTAAAAATAAAGTATTATAACTTATTGGCAGAGCCATAATTTTAATTGTCAGAGGGCGCGATGGTTTCTTTATCAAATTGTCAGATGTGTAACCGAATTCATCATTGCAAATTGATGAATGAGAGATCTAGGCTAGTACAGAAATTTTTAATAATAAATTAAATGGAGGTAGTTTATGTATCATCATTACCTGAATACTCCAGATGGATTTCCCAAGCCTTATGTACATATCACTGCGGACGATGAAGGAGTAACCAGTATCTATTTCGTCAACGAAAAGAAAGAATTAGAATCGAAGAGTGTGATAACCAAGCAGTGCGTGAAAGAGCTGCAGGAATATTTTAAAGGGAAACGGCTAACATTTACCGTCCCTTTAAGTATGCAGGGAACTGAATTCCAAAAACGTGTTTGGCAGAAACTGTGTAAAATTCCTTATGGCGAAATGTGGAGTTATAAACAGTTGGCACTAACGTTGGGATCGGTAAATTATTGCCGTGCGGTCGGTATGGCGAATTCACGCAACCCTATTTCTTTGATTGTGCCTTGTCATCGGGTGATTGGACATGATGGTAAATTGGTTGGCTACACCGGTGGGCTGGATATCAAAAGGTGGTTACTCGATCATGAAAAGAATAGAAAGGTAAAAAGTAAACAGAATTAAAATAAAACGCTAATTTATTTGTGAAATCACCATTGGCGTATAAAATCAATCAATGTAATTAAACAAAAAGTGTGTTTTTTTACATTCGGTTATATGTTTCGTGATCTATGTTGCAGACAGTGGACTATATTATTTGCTGTACTGTACGTGACACAGAGTTCGTGTCTTTTTTATTAAAGGTAAGTTTTAATGTCAAAAATTAAAGGTAACGTTAAGTGGTTCAATGAATCCAAAGGATTTGGTTTCATCACTCCAGAAGATGGTAGTAAAGATGTTTTTGTACACTTTTCCGCCATTCAGTCTAGCGGATTCAAGACTCTGGCCGAAGGCCAAAAAGTAGAGTTTGAAATTACTGAGGGTGCGAAAGGTCCATCTGCTGCAAACGTTGTCGCAATCTAATTTCGAATCCCGTATTCTGAAAACCCGTTTTGATAACGGGTTTTTTTATTTTATTAGCTTTTAGACTAATCGTCTTTCAAGATACGTCTTATATCTCCTGCTACGCGGGGAAATATAGACAAACAAAGCTGCAACTTGAAGTTGGATTAGTATAGATAGTTACAGTTTGTTCATCATGGCAAAAGCCAATATTGTCATCAACAATGAGCCGATTATATTCACCAAAATACTAAACAGTGCCCAACCTATTTTTCCGACCTGCAATAAGTGAACGACTTCAGCGGAAAAGGTGGAAAAGGTCGTTAGCCCACCGCAAAACCCTGTCGTTAGCATCAGCTTCCAAACCGGATCGAGATGTGTGGCTTTATTAAAATAGGCCAAACCCAATCCAATGATAAAGGCACCAAGACAATTTGCCGTCAGCGTACCAACGGCAATAGGGGAAGCAGGGGTATTTAGGCGAAGGCTGATGAACCAGCGTAGTACACTACCCATGCCACCACCAATAAATACAGCAAATATAATATTCATCATGATGGTGGCAACAGATTATTTGATCTCTACGCCCTTGGCCTGCAAGTCAGCATGGTATGAAGAGCGAACAAACGGACCACAGGCAGCATGGGTAAAGCCCATTTCTAACGCGGCTTCTTTCATTTCATCGAATTCAGCGGGACTGACATAACGCTGTACTGGCAGGTGATGGCGGCTTGGCTGTAAATATTGCCCCAAAGTCAGCATAGTAACACCGTGTCTACGCAAATCACGCATGACCTCTAAAATTTCTTCATTGGTTTCGCCTAATCCCACCATTAAGCCTGATTTAGTTGGAATACCAGGGTGTGCTTCTTTGAATTTTTCCAGTAGTTTCAACGACCAGTCATAGTTAGCACCAGGACGAACTTGACGATAAACCCGTGGTACGTTTTCCAAATTGTGGTTGAACACGTCAGGGGGAGTTGCAGTCAGTATTTCCAGAGCACGATCCATACGCCCGCGGAAATCTGGTACTAACGTTTCAATCTTAATTGATGGGTTTTTTTCACGAATAGCCGTGATACAGTCAGCAAAATGTTGTGCACCACCATCACGCAGATCGTCACGGTCAACCGATGTAATAACGACATAACGCAGCCCCATGTCCTGGATAGTCTGCGCGAGCTTGATAGGTTCATTTGCATCAGGTGCATTTGGGCGACCATGGGCGACGTCACAGAATGGACAGCGACGAGTACAGATGGCGCCAAGGATCATAAAAGTGGCGGTTCCGTGGTTAAAACACTCAGCAAGGTTAGGGCAGGAGGCTTCTTCACAGACAGAATGCAACCCATTTTTGCGCATTGCCGCTTTGATACCCTGAATGCGGCTGGAATCCGCAGGAAGTTTGATTTTCATCCACTCAGGTTTACGCAAAAGTGCTTCACGTTCTGTGGCAATTGTTTTCACAGGGATCAAAGCCATCTTGTCTGCGTCGCGGTATTTGACACCTCGTTCCATCTGAATTGGTTTACTCATAATCGTGCTTCTTCCAGTTATATTCTTCAGATTTTGACTTACTGCCTGATGGTTATGAGAAAAATATCGAGGCCAATAAATCCATTCAAATTTTTTTGAAAAATGTTAAAAAATTATATCATCTTTCATCGATGAGTTGGAATCCCAAGAGCTGACAGAATTTTTCCACCAGAATGGGTTGTACATCTTCAATGGTCACTCCGGTGACGAAGTCACTGAGTTGAACCATTTGCATTCCTGCATAACCACAAGGGTTTATGCGTAAAAATGGTTGTAAGTCCATTGCAATATTCAGTGCCAGACCGTGGAAAGAACATCCTTTTCGGATACGCAACCCAAGGGAACATATTTTGTTACCTGCGACATAAACTCCGGGAGCATCTGGGCGGGCATATGATTCCACGCCAAAATGAGTCAGCGTTTCGATGACGGTATTTTCGATTGAAGTGACCAATTGACGCACCCCAATTTTTGACCGTTTTAAGTCAATCAAAACATACATGACCTGCTGTCCGGGACCATGATAAGTAATCTGTCCTCCCCTGTCTGACTGAACGACAGGGATATCACCAGGTGCAAGTATATGTTCAGTTTTGCCGGCTTGGCCTTGCGTAAATACTTTTTCATGTTGGACAAGCCAGATTTCATCAAGTGTTTCCGCTGTACGTTGCTCGGTGAACTGGTGCATAGCATCAGAAACCGGTTCGTAAGGCTGAATACCTAACTGGCGTAAAATAATGGTGTTATGTTGCAATGGAAATTTCATCATTCATTAACAAAAAGTGCCCGCCAGTATAACGCTGTAAGATGATTCCCACCAGTTTGAGAATGCCTTAATGCAACAATATTGTTCATTAGGCGAATATATTTTTATTTTATATTATCATAGTTATATATTTTGACGATTTTCCCTTTAATCTCCTGTTTGAGCTAGCAGATGGTCAAAAAAAACCAATTCCTGATTGTGGGGCATCTTTGTAGTTTTCTGGTGCTCCTTTACAGCCTCTCAATGTTGCTGCCTACTTTTGTGGCTCTGTTTTATAAAGAAAAAAGTGTTTTTGCTTTTTTTGAGACATTTGTCATTGGCTTGGTTACAGGTGGAATAGGCTGGTACTTTACCCGTAAAACCAAGGCACAGCCCAGTACACAAGATGGATTTCTTATCATTGTACTTTTCTGGCTATTGTTCTCATTGCTGAGTGCTCTGCCTTTTGTACTCGATAAAAGTTTAAATATCAATTTGGTAGATGCAATGTTTGAAGGGATATCTGGCATTACGACTACCGGAGCCACGGTATTGAATGATGTCTCAGCCCTACCAAAGTCCGTGCTCTATTATCGTGCTCAGCTCAATTTTATTGGTGGTTTGGGAGTCATTGTCCTTGCCGTTGCCATTTTGCCTTTATTGGGGATTGGTGGTGCCAAACTCTACCAATCAGAAATGCCCGGCCCTTTCAAAGAAGAACGGTTGACTCCCCGGCTCGCGGATGGTGCCAAGAGTTTGTGGGTAGTATATTTGTTGCTGGGTGGGCTCTGTTCAGCCAGTTTTTGGGCCGCAGGAATGTCGTGGTTTGACGCTATCTGTCATGGGATCTCAACGGTGTCTTTGGGTGGATTTTCTACTCGCAATGAGAGTCTTGGTTATTACGACAGTGCAGCTATTGAAATGGTGGGGGGCATTTTTTCAGTCCTGTCAGCCGTCAACTTTACGCTCTATTTTGTTGCCCTGACGCGCAGGAGCTTAAAACCGCTGCTAAAAAATGCTGAATTGCAATTTTTCTTACTGGTGTTGGCGGTGATCGTTGGCATTATCTGGTTAGAATTATACCGTTCAGGCATGTATGGCGTGACAGAAGCCTTTGTTCACGGCTTTTTCATGACCAGTTCTATGATGACGGATAATGGTTTAGCAACCTCTGATTATGCTCAATGGCCTCCCCATACAATATTGCTATTGCTGGCAGTGAGTTTTTTTGGTGGCTGCGTGGGATCAACGTGTGGGGGCATTAAAGCTCTCCGTTTCATGATCCTGGCAAAACAGAGTGTGAGTGAGATTAACCAGCTCATTCATCCCAATGCCATCTCAACGATTAAGATTGGCAAATCAGTGGTTCAGGAGAGGGTATTGCGTTCTGTCTGGGGATTCTTTTTTCTCTATGTCTTTTTTAGTTGTTTTTTTATCTGGGCCTTGAATTTGCTCGGTTATGATTTGATGACTTCATTTGCCACTGCGGCGGCTTGTATTAATAACATGGGGATAGGATATGGTGCGACAGCGCAAGGATTCGGTGATCTTGACCCTATAGCGAAATGGATGATGTGTGCGGCCATGTTGTTGGGACGATTGGAAATTTACCCGATACTGATTTTATGTTCAAAAGCGTTTTGGCGTTTTTGAACAGAATGTCAGAGCGAACATCAATTAATGTTATGGCGCATTGGGCTAAGTCTCCACGAAATAATCATGCTTGCATCTGATATTAACAATGCGCTGATGTGTATCAGCGCATTGTATTTTAATGAATCGAGTTTTAATGGATCGTAGTTTTACTATTATAGTACAACGCGAACCAACTCCAATTGACCCAACTCTTCATACAGCGTTTCAACTTGCTCAATATGTGTCGCATTGATGGTAATAGACACGGAATGGTAATTGCCTTTGCTGCTGGGTTTCACGACTGGAGAATAATCTCCCGGGGCATGGCGTTGAACAACTTCAATCACTTGATCCACCAGCTCAGGTTGAGCCAAGCCCATCACTTTGTAGGTGAATGAGCAGGGGAACTCAAGCAGTTCATTTAATTTCGTTTTCATGGATATTCCTAAAATATCTTTGCCACGGCATCGTGGTTAATTTGCCGTGGCGTGGTCATTTTCTAACGGTATGTAATCAATATAGGCGCTCAAGAAATCAGCCGAACCAGTGATGGAACATCAGTCGGATATAATCGATCATACGACTAAAGAATCCACCTTCTTTGACTTCTTGCATCACAACTAATGGACGTTGTTCAATGGTTTTACCATCAAGCTGGAAGTTGATAGTCCCGACAACTTGATTTTTAGCGAGTGGTGCATGTAGTTCGGTATTGTCTAATACATAGCTAGCTTTCAGGTCTTTCAAACGGCCACGAGGGATAGTCAGGTAAACATTTTTGTCCACACCTAATTGCACCTTATCAGTATCACCATACCAGATTGGCTCTGACGCAAATTCTTTACCAACTTGTAGTGGTGAAACCGTCTCGAAGAAACGGAAACCCCACGTCAATAATTTCTTGCTGTCGGTTTCGCGCCCTTTGGAGGTTGGGCTACCCATTACCGCAGAAATCAGGCGCATATTGCCTTCGGTAGCAGAAGCAACCAGGTTATATCCCGCGCCGCTGGTGTGGCCTGTTTTAATACCATCAACATTCAGGCTCTTATCCCATAGCAAGCCATTGCGATTAGGCTGATGAATATTGTTGTAAGTAAAATCTTTTTCTTTGTAGATAGCATATTCATCTGGAACATCACGGATCAGGGCTTGGCCAATCAAAGCCATATCATGGGCAGAGCTGTATTGACCGTTGGCATCCAAACCATGCACGGTTTGAAAATGGGTATTTTTCAGCCCCAAACTTTGCACATATTGATTCATTAAGCTAACGAATGCATCTTGGCTGCCTGCCACATAGTCTGCCATCGCAACACAGGCATCGTTGCCAGATTGCAAGTTGATACCGCGGGAGAGCATAGCGACAGAAACTTGATCACCGGGTTTTAAAAACATCAGGGACGAGCCTTTAAATACCGGGTTACCCGTTGCCCAGGCATCTTTACCTACAGTAACAATATCATCTGGTTTGATTTTTCCTGATTTGATGGCTTGGCCAATGACGTAGCTGGTCATCATTTTGGTCAGACTTGCAGGATCACGGCGGACATCTGCATCCTTTTCGGCCAATACCTTTCCTGAGTTGTAATCAATCAGAATATAGGCTTCTGAATCCAGTTCTGGTACACCAGGGATCATGGTCTTGAAATTATCATCCGCGTAGGCAGATGCGGAAATGCTGGCAGCCAGAGCAATGCCTAACGTGGCTCTTTTAATAAAACGGGAAGTAACTATGTATTTCATGATTGATTAGATAACATCCGTGAGAGAAGGATTGATAATAACTGACATAATAACAAATGAAAAAAAAGCTGACATTAAACAAAACTGAGTGCAGCAGATTTATCTGCCTGCTGACAGGAAAATATCAGCAGGCGGGTGATGCTTTTTATCGCGTTATCGTGATTGTGTTTAAGGGATCAGGGGGCAACAATAAACGAAGATTGCTGCATCTGATCTGTCAATTTCTTTTGTAATTCCATAGCTTGCTGGCGGCTATTGAATGGTCCAAGCTGGACGCGATAGACGTTACCAAATGGGATAATACGCCCTTGAACATTAAAGCGCTGGCTCAATGACTGTTGCCATTCTTTGGCTTTTGGTTCAGCGCTGATTGCGCCTACTTGTACCATGTAACTGTTTGTTGATTCAGTTGCAGGGGAGGTAATAACTTGTTCAGCGGGTGGTTGTTTCTCTGTATTCTCGTTAGCAGGAAGCATTGATGATTGAGGGCTAAGATTAGGTCTTTCAGGTAAAGCAAAGCTTTGTTTAACAATCGTCGATCCTTCTGTTCCCAGACCGGAAAGTGAGCCATCAGGTGAAACGAGAATGCCATCCAATTTTACTTTACTTTGTGGCATCAAATTGAGCCGCTCTGCTGCTGCATGAGATAATTCGATAATTTTCCCTGGCTTATTGTAAGGGCCGCGATCATTGATCCTAACAATCATCATGCGTCCATTGCTTAAGTTGGTGACACGAACATAACTTGGAATAGGCAGTGTCGGGTGTGCTGCCGCTAAAGCATAGGGACTTGCTCGTTCACCAATAGCAGTCAGTTTTCCATTGGAATCTTCCCCGAACCAACTCGCATAGCCTGTTTGGGTAAAGTGAGCAGGATCTTGTACTATGTGATAGGTTTGCCCATCCCGCTGATAATCTTGGTTGGCATTTGGATGGTAAGGTTCATATTGAGGCTCAGCCCCCATAACTTCACGAGTTGGAAGTGGGGGAAGAGAAGGTGTCCGAACGTTATCTGTTGTGGTACAACCTGATATTAGTACAGCCACGATGCTAAGTATAAGCCATTGTTGACGCATGAAACTTCTTCCTCATAAGCTTTTGGACAATAATTTACGATGCGTATGTATCGACATGATAATGCCGAACCCCGCCATTAGGACAATTAATGCTGATCCCCCATAACTAATCAACGGCAGGGGAACACCGACTACCGGCAGGATACCGCTTACCATGCCGATATTGACAAAAACATAAACAAAGAAAATCAGTGTCAATCCTCCAACCATGACTCGGCCAAAAGTATTCTGCGCTTTGGTTGCAATAAATAAACCACGCATAATGACCAGCAAGTAGAGTACCAGCAAAACCAGGACGCCAATCAATCCCAACTCTTCAGACAGAACGGCAAAAATAAAATCGGTATGTCGCTCCGGCAGGAATTCCAACTGCGATTGAGTGCCTTGTAACCAGCCTTTTCCAAATATTCCCCCTGAGCCAATAGCTATTTTAGACTGAATAATATGGTAACCTTTGCCCAATGGGTCACTTTCTGGATCTAATAGCATCATAACGCGGGCGCGTTGGTAATCATGCATCAGGAAGAACCATAATATTGGGATGAAACAGGCAAGTAATAAAGCAGCAATACCAATGAGTTTCCAATTCATTCCCGCCAAAAATAGGATGAATATCCCAGAGGCAGCAATCAAAATAGATGTGCCTAAATCGGGTTGTGCTGCTACCAGTAGAGTAGGGACAAAGGTCAAAGCTAATGCAATGCCTGTATTTTTCAGTGAAGGTGGACAGAGATCTCGATTCATAAAGCGAGCTACCATCAAAGGCACGGCGATTTTGGCAATTTCTGACGGTTGGAAACGTACAATACCCAGATCCAGCCAACGCTGCGCCCCCTTACTAATTTGCCCAAAAACATCAACGAAGATGAGCAATATGACACAAACAATATAGAGATAGGGCGCCCAGTTTTCGTACATGCGTGGAGGAACCTGAGCTAAAGCGATCATCATGATGAGGCCCATGATGACCTGTCCTATTTTGCGCTCCATCATCTCAATGTCTTGCCCACTGGCACTCCACATAATGAAAAGGCTGTAGACCAGTAATGCCAGAACGCATAGCAATAATGGAATATCTATATGTAGTCGAGTCCAGAAAGGGATCTTGTTTGATGAATCTGTCATGGTGTTACTCAATAGTTTCTGTTTTGGGTAGCTTGTGTTTTGGCCGTATTGACTCCTGTTTCAGCGGCGGCGCTGGCAGGAGAGGTGTTTTTGCTATCCCTGAGTAAAATATGATCCAGAATTTGGCGAACAATAGTGCCGACAGGCGGCCCAGCGCCACCATTTTCAAGAATGATGGAAACGGCAACCGTCGGGTTGTCATAAGGTGCAAAGGCAATCATCAGCTTATGGTCACGTAGATGTTCAGCAAGCTTACTTGCATTATAGGTTTCGTAACTGAAAACCTGAGCTGTACCTGATTTAACCGCCGCTTTATATGGCGTACCGGCAAAGGATCTACGCGCTGTGCCATTTGGGGCATTGGCAACACCATACATGCCATCTTTAGCAATTTCCCAATACCCAGAATGAATATCCCCAATCGGTTCGCTGGCAGGGGGCTGGTAAGGCTGCATTTCGCCATTTACACGCGTATTCATCAAAAAATGGGGTGTTTTTACTACGCCATCATTAATCAAAGTCATTAAAGCTTTTACCATCTGCATAGGGGTTGCAGTCCAGTATCCTTGGCCGATACCAACGGAAATTGTATCGCCTTGATACCACGGTTTTTTATAGCGTTTAAGTTTCCATTCACGGGTCGGCATATTACCAGGATTTTCTTCTTTCAAATCAATGCCAGTAAATTGACCATAGCCGAATTTCGTCATCCATTCGGAGATCTTATCGATACCCATATCATAGGCGAGTTGATAGAAAAAAGTATCCGCTGACTCGACAATCGATTTGTGCACATTCAGTTTGCCATGCCCCCAACGCTTCCAATCACGGTAACGCTTCTCTGAGCCTGGCAGTTGCCACCATCCAGGATCATTGATGGTAGTGTTTTTTGTAATGACATCACTACTAAGGGCGGCAACGGCAATAAAAGGCTTCACTGTTGATGCTGGTGGATAAGCGCCTTGTGTGGCACGGTTAATTAAGGGACGATTGGGGTCATTGAGCAGAGATTTATAGTCCTGACTTGAAATACCATCGACAAACAGGTTCGGATCATAGCTTGGGTTGGAAACCATAGCCAACACCTCCCCTGTGCGGGGATCGGTAACAACAACGCCTGCCCGGCTGGTCGTCAGTATCTCTTCAATATAGGTTTGCAGCTCTAAGTCAATGGACAGGTAAATATCTTTGCCAGCTTGTGGTGGTTGTTCATGTAGCTGGCGGATCACTTTACCGCGGTTATTGACTTCGACTTCCTCATAACCCGGTTTGCCATGCAGAACGGATTCATAATAACGTTCAATACCCAATTTTCCAATATCATGGGTGGCGGCGTAGTCTGCAAAAATACCTTCTTTTTCTAGTCTATCTACATCCTTGTCGTTAATTTTGGCAACATAGCCAATCACATGGGTGAGAGCGGAACCATAGGGGTAATAGCGACGTTGGTATCCTTTGATTTCCAATCCCGTAAAGCGATATTGGTTGACGGAGAACCGAGCAACCTGAACTGGAGTCAATGATGTTTTTAGCGGAATGGAGGTAAAACGACGTGCACGTTGACGCTCTTTTTGGAAGGTTTCAATATCTTCGTCAGTCAATCCAACGACAGAGCGTAGCTCGGTTAGAGTCTTATCAAGATCAGCGACTTTTTGTGGCACAATTTCTAACTGATAAATAGTTCGGTTAGCCGCTAACGGTGTACCATTACGGTCATAAATGATACCCCTGCTTGGGGCTATAGGAACGAGCTTAATGCGATTTCCATTCGAGCGGGTTTGGTAATCTTCGTGGCGCGTAATCTGGAGATGATAGAGATTGGCAAATAGGATGCCTGTTAAAATAATAATGCCGATAAACGCCACGAATGCGCGGCGTATGAATAAGGCCGATTCAGCAGAATGATCGCGAAAAGGGGTTCGTTGATTCTTCATCCCATTGCCAGAATTCACGGTGTCAGATTACCCAATTTATTCCCGATGATAAGGGTGGTTAGTAGTGATGCTCCACGCCCGATAAAGGCTCTCCGCAACCAAAACTCGTACAAGAGGATGTGGCATGGTTAAAGGAGAAAGTGACCAGCTTTGTTCCGCGGCTGCTTTGCAGGCGGGCGCCAAGCCTTCAGGGCCACCAATTAACAGGCTGACGTTTCTGCCATCCAGTTTCCAGCGTTCAAGTTGTTGTGCCAATTGTGGGGTATCCCAACGAGAACCAGGAATATCCAGAGTCACAATACGATTACCTTTACCAACGGCAGCCAGCATCTGTTCGCCTTCTTTTTCCAGAATGCGTTTGATGTCAGCATTTTTGCCCCGTTTTCCCGCTGGAATTTCAATCAGCTCAAAAGGCATATCCTTGGGAAAACGATGCAAATAATCCATAAAGCCGGTCTGTACCCAGTCCGGCATTTTTGTTCCTACAGCGACCAGTTGTAACTTCAAACTCAACTCCAGAGTTTTTCCAATTCGTACATACGGCGACTGTCTTCTTGCATCACATGAACCATGATCTCGCCGAGATCGACGACTATCCAGTCTGAAATGCCTTGTCCTTCAACACCTAAAGGCATAATACCGGCTTGGCGGCAGTCATCCACCAGATGATCTGCCACAGACATCAAGTGGCGATTTGATGTTCCGGTGCAGATAACCATGCAGTCAGTAATGCTGGATTTTCCACGAACGTCTATAGAAACAATATCTTGTGCTTTGGAATCTTCAAGTCTATCAATAACAAATTGTTGTAGTTCTGTGCCTTGCAAAAGGATCACCTTTATTTCATCAAATTGGTTAAGTAACGCAGAATAATAGCACGCCAATCTCTATAAAAGTAAGCGAGTTAGCTGCAAATCACCGCATGGTTTCGTTATTTCTTATATAGTCCCTGTGAATCGATATAATTTTGTATCGATGGGGGCAGCAAATCATCACAACTTATTCCTTGTTGGTGACGCTGACGAATATCTGTTGCTGAAATGTTCAACAACGGAGTGGCCGCTAGGTAAATATAACCGTGAGGTTTTTGGCTCAGTGGGAGGGAAGAACCAATTTGGTGCTTTTCAAGCCACGATTGCATTCCTGGAGCCGTAAGTTGGCTTTGATAACCCGGACGGGAGCAGACCAACAGATGACAAATATCGAGCAACTCTTCCCACTTATGCCAGGTATGAATAGTTTGTAATGAATCCTGGCCAATGATGAATGCCAATGGATGTTGCTCACCGATTTCCTGACGAAAGGATTTCAGTGTTTCTATTGTGTAAGAAGGCGCTTGTCGCTCTAGTTCACGGGTATCCACAGTAAATAGAGGGTTACCCTGCACGGCTAGACGAACCATTTCCAGTCGTTGCTGGGCGGTTGCCTCTGGCTGAGGGCGGTGTGGGGGAACGTGATTTGGTAATAAGATAACCTGCTTGAGTCCCACTAATTGAGCCAGTGCTTCTACAGGGCGTAAATGACCATAATGGATAGGATCAAATGTGCCTCCAAATAATGCCTGAATAACCGGATAATTTCTATTAGTTACAAAATCAGTGTTATTGATTGGGGCAATATTCGTTGAGTCAATATCTTGATCGATATTGGTTGGATCAATAGATTCAAGCATTCAGGAAGTTCTCTGGTAATGGTTTTCCGCATAACAACATGGAAAGCGTTTCCAGGTCAGCCCAAATAGATTGGCTATAATCCTGTTTGACGCGCAGTTCCATCTGGGTCAACAAATGTATGGCAGATCGCAGCTCTCGCTGTGACAGGCGCTGTAGTGCGGTTGACAGCAAGGCTCTACGGTTTTGCCAAATCTTGTGTTGATCAAACAAAGTCTTCAAAGGGACGGTTGTACATTGACGCTTAAGTACCAGAAGCAGCATTAGCTCCCTCTGTATGGTACGGAGCAAAATAACCGTCTCGGTATCTTCCTGCCGCAGTTGTTTCAGTATATGCCATGCCCGCTTTATTTTTCCTGCCAGCAAAGCATCAACCCAATGATAAGGAGAAAAGTGAGCCGCATCGTTAACAGCTTCTTCTACACGAGGAAGTGTCAATCGATTATCAGGATAGAGCAGGGAAAGGCGCTCCAGGGCTTGGGCCATTGCCAATAGGTTTCCTTCATAGCAATAGCACAGTAATTGATTGGCTTCATTTTCCAGTAATAGCCCCATGTTCTTAGCACGTTGTGCCACCCATTGTGGCAGGCGATTTTGCTCAGGTGTCAAGCAACTGACATATACCCCATTTTGCCCAATTGTTTTGAACCAAGAACTATTTTCCTGCGCTTTCGTCAGCTTGTGTCCGCGCAATATCAGCAGGATATCTGAATGCAGCAATCCTGACAGCTTGGTTAGCCGCTCTGCCATTGCGGCATTTGGACCATTTTCTGGAAGCAGCAGGTTGAGAGACTGACGGTTGGTAAACAGGCTAAGTGACTGACATAGATTAAAAATTTCATCCCAATCGGTATGGTTATCCAATGTAAAGGTGAAATTCTCCATAAAGCCATGTTGCTCAGCCACTTTGCGGATGCTGTCTTGACTTTCCTGCAATAGTAATGGTTCATTACCCCATAGCAGGTAGCTGCCTCGCAGCCCTTCATTGAGCTGCGAGGGAAGTTGTTCAGGATACAGTCGGATCATTGCTTCTGTGTAGCCGCAGCTTTTTGTTTTGTCTCGGCTTTCAGGAGTTCTGAGCTATGAACAGTCAGCAATTGGCGCATCAGTTGACGGGCAGCCTGTTCACGCATTTCCTGTTTAACCAGTTCATTTTCTGCATCTTTTGCCAGCGCTTCCAATGAGTTATCGAAGAAAGAACGATCAACCTTTGCCCGCAATGGATAGATGCTGCCATCTGGCATGAGAACTTGTGCATCAACATTCAGTACCAACAGACGTTCAGCCGCTTTACCATTCTGAAAGATAGAAACTGTCTCTTTGTTTTCATGAGAGCCAACCAATTTCAGAATAGGTAATGAAGCATTGCCATTTTCCACAATTTTGACATCGTTCAGCCGAAGTTGCTGACGTACTGCCCGTGCCAGGGGCCCATACGGGTCACCAGAACTTAATTGCAAGGTTTGCAACTCCTTTGGTACTTGTGTTGTGCCTCGAAGATGAAAACCACAGCCAGCGGTGACTAGCACCGCTAACCCGAGCAAAAATGTACAAATATGATGTCGTAGATTCTTTTCTACCACAAATAGGATCTCCTGTTATCAGCCTACAACCAGATTCAGTAACTTACCTGGAACATAGATGACCTTGCGGATACTAACGTCTTCAAGATATTTCTTCACACCGTATTCTTGCGTTGCCATCTCTTGGACATACTCTTTTGTTGCATCTGCCGGTACCGTAATGCGACCACGAACCTTACCGTTAATTTGGATAATGACCAGTTTAGTATCGTCTACCATTGCCTGCTCATCAGCTTGTGGCCATTCCACAGTGTCAATGTCCCCCTCATTACCAAGTGCTTTCCACATGACGAAGCAAGCGTGCGGTGTAATCGGTGAAAGCATACGCACAATCGCTGTTACTGCTTCTTGCATCAGAGCACGATCTTGCTCTGTTTCCTGTGGTGCACGAGTCAGTTTATTCATCAGCTCCATGATGGCCGCAATGGCAGTATTGAATGCTTGACGGCGACCAACATCATCAGTGACTTTCGCAATGGTTTTGTGCAAATCACGGCGCAGATCTTTCTGTTCTGTCGTCAGATTGCTGATATCCAGTGGCTGGGTTGTCCCTTTGTTGCTGTGCTCGTAAACCAGACGCCAAACACGTTTCAGGAAGCGGTTAGCACCTTCCACGCCAGACTCTTGCCATTCCAGGGTCAGTTCTGGTGGTGCAGCGAACATCATAAACAGACGAACGGTATCTGCGCCGTATTTATCGACCATAATTTGTGGATCGATACCATTGTTCTTGGATTTTGACATTTTGCTCATGCCGGTATAAACCAGCTCATGGCCGTCTTTATCTGTTGCTTTGACAATACGACCTTTCTCGTCGCGCTCAACAATGGCATCAGTTGGAGATACCCAGACTTTCTCACCGCTATTGCCGGTATAGTAGAAGGCATCAGCCAGAACCATGCCTTGGCACAGCAGGCGCTTGGCAGGTTCATCAGAGTTGACCATGCCAGCATCACGCATCAATTTATGGAAGAAACGGAAGTACATCAGGTGCATGATAGCGTGTTCAATACCACCGATGTATTGATCCACTGGCAACCAATAGTTAGCCGCTGCCGGATCCAACATGCCTTTATCATAATCTGGGCAGGTATAGCGTGCGTAATACCATGAGGATTCCATAAAGGTATCAAAGGTATCAGTTTCAAGCAGTGCAGGCTGGCCGTTAATGGTCGTTTTTGCCCATTCAGGATCCGCTTTAATTGGGCTGGTGATCCCATCCATCACGACATCTTCTGGCAAAATTACCGGTAATTGATCTTCTGGAACAGGGACAACAGTGCCATCTTCCAGTGTTGCCATTGGAATTGGCGCACCCCAATAACGTTGACGCGAAACGCCCCAGTCACGCAGGCGGTAATTGACTTTACGCTGTCCGACGCCCATTGCAACCAGTTTGTCTGCGATAGCATTGAAGCCTTCTTCATGGCTCAGGCTACTGAATTCACCGGAATTGACCAGCGCATTTTTATCAGTAACCGCTGCTTCCTGAACGTTTGGTATATTACCATCGTTGTCCAGAATAACGGCTTTTATTGGCAGGCTGTATTTAGTGGCAAATTCCCAGTCACGTTGATCGTGTCCTGGAACAGCCATCACCGCACCAGTGCCGTATTCCATCAAGACAAAGTTAGCAACCCAGATAGCGAGTTTTTCATTGGTTAATGGATGAATGACAAACATGCCAGTTGACATGCCTTTTTTCTCCATCGTTGCCATATCAGCTTCGGCAACTTTGGTATTACGGCATTCGTCAATAAATTTCACCAGTTCAGGATTATTTTCCGCAGCTTGCTTTGCCAGAGGATGACCTGCTGCCACTGCGACATAAGTGACTCCCATGAAAGTATCAGGGCGTGTAGTGTACACGGTGAGTTTTTCCTGACTGTCAGCAACATTGAACGTGATTTCGACACCTTCAGAACGGCCAATCCAGTTGCGTTGCATGGTCTTGACCTGTTCCGGCCAATCTTCCAGTTTATCCAGATCGTTTAGCAGCTCTTCTGCGTAAGCGGTGATCTTAATGAACCATTGTGGGATCTCTTTACGCTCAACCTGGGTATCACAACGCCAGCAACAGCCATCAATAACCTGCTCATTTGCGAGAACAGTCAGATCATGTGGGCACCAGTTAACGGCGGAAGTTTTTTTGTATACCAGACCTTTTTCGTACAATTTAGTGAAGAACCACTGTTCCCAGCGATAGTATTCTGGCGTACAGGTCGTGACTTCACGATCCCAATCATAGCCAAAACCCAGTTGTTTTAACTGGCTTTTCATGTATTCAATGTTGGAATACGTCCACGGAGCTGGGGCGGTATTATTCTTGACCGCTGCGCCTTCTGCTGGCAAACCAAACGCATCCCAACCGATAGGTTGCAATACGTTTTTGCCCAGCATGCGCTGATAACGGGAAATTACATCACCCATAGTGTAGTTACGGACGTGGCCCATATGTAGTCGGCCAGAAGGATAAGGTAGCATGGACAGGCAATAGTATTTTTCTTTGCTGCTGTCTTCTGTCACTTTGAACGTTCGCTTCTCTTGCCAATGAAGCTGGACTTGTTGTTCTATGTCTTCTGGGCGATATTGTTCTTGCATGGCACCGATAATCCTATGGTGAGTAATAAAGCTACGCCTTTAGCGCGTTTAGTTTGTTTATGAAATCTAAGGTTCCATAGCATAGCTGATAAGGGATAGGGGCAACAACTCTTGTTAAAGGCGGAATGCGGAAAATTACTTATTTTTAGGGAAAATTTAAAATCGGCGGTAGTTTTGCCTTCCGCCGATAAGGAAAAATCAGTGTAGAATTTTCGCCAGAAAATCGCGGGCGCGCTCCGATTTTGGGTTAGCAAAGAAATCTTCTTTCTTACTGTCTTCGACAATTTTGCCTTCATCCATGAAAATAACGCGATGTGCTACTTTCTTGGCAAATCCCATTTCATGGGTGACGACCATCATGGTCATGCCTTCGTTCGCCAATTCCACCATAACATCCAGTACTTCATTAATCATTTCAGGATCAAGGGCAGAAGTAGGCTCATCAAACAGCATTGCAATAGGATCCATGCAGAGTGCACGGGCAATGGCAACACGTTGTTGCTGGCCACCGGAGAGTTGTGCAGGAAATTTATCCGCATGGCTGGCTAACCCAACTCGCTCTAGCAGTTTTAAGCCTTTTTCAGTCGCTTCTTTCTTGTCGCGCTTTAACACTTTAACTTGAGCCAGTGTCAGGTTTTCAATAATCGATAGGTGAGGAAAAAGTTCAAAGTGCTGAAACACCATCCCCACCTTGGAGCGCAATTGTGCCAGATTGGTGCTCTTGTCATTGACTTTTGTGTCGTTTACTCGAATTTCACCTTGCTGGACAGGTTCAAGACCATTGACCGTTTTTATCAGTGTGGACTTACCGGAACCAGATGGCCCACATACCACGACTACTTCGCCTTTTTTGACTTCAGTTGAGCAGTCAGTAAGAACCTGAAATTGGCCATACCACTTGGATACATTTTTCAGGGAAATCATCAAACAGTCCTTTTCTTCAAATAGTTAACCAGCATAGAAGCGGAAAAACTAATCACAAAATAAACAAAGCCGGCAAACAGAACCATTTCAATTTGGGTTCCATCGCGCTCACCAATATTCGTTGCTGTACGGAAAAAATCCGCCAGACTCAATACATATACCAGAGAAGTATCCTGGAATAATACAATGCCTTGTGTTAGCAGCAATGGGATCATGGCCCGAAATGCTTGTGGCAGTATGACCAACCGCATGCTTTGCAATTGAGTCATACCCAGTGCCAGCGCAGCAGAAGATTGCCCGCGGGAAATACTCTGAATACCTGCCCGAATTATTTCGGCGTAGTAAGCTGCCTCAAAGAGCGAAAAAGCTACCATTGCAGAAATTAAACGGATATCGGTTTTTGGTGAAATACCTAGAATATTTTGTAATAAGTTAGGCACAATCAGATAAAACCACAGTAATACCATCACCAGTGGAACGGAGCGGAACAGGTTAACATATAGGGCTGCAAACCAGCTTAATGCCTTGATGGATGAGAGGCGCATTATCGCCAGCATGGTTCCCCAGACAATGCCGATGATAACGGCTATTACGGTAATTTTTGCCGTTATCAATAATCCATCCAGAAGGAAGGGTAAACTTGGTACAATTGAACTCCAGTCAAACTGATACATTTTTTATCGCCCTCCCATATTGCCGGGTAAACGTACTTTTTTCTCCAATATGTTCATGGCAAGCATGATCACCAGGTTGATACCTATGTAAGCCAGAGTGATCGCTGTGAATGATTCATAGGCGTGAGCGGAGTAATCCAGCAATTTATTGGCTTGAGCAGCCATATCAACCAACCCGATTGTGGAAGCAATGGCAGAATTTTTCACCAAATTGAGCATTTCTGAGGTCATGGGGGGAATTATCACTCGGTAGGCGTTTGGCAGCAGAACGTAACGATAGGTTTGTGGCAAGGTTAGCCCCATTGCCAGACCTGCGGCTTTTTGCCCTCTTGGGAGTGACTGAATTGCCGCGCGAACTTGCTCACATACACGGGCAGCAGTGAATAACCCTAAGCAGATGACTGAGGAGATAAAAAATTGGATATTGGGATCCAGCTCCATTTTGAACCAATCACTCAAATTTTTTGGCAGGAATTCAGGAACCACCAGATACCAGGTAAAGAATTGGACAATAAGAGGAACGTTGCGAAATAACTCCACATAACACGTTCCAAGCCCGGAAAGAAATTTATTCGGGGCTGTGCGAAGAATACCGAATAATGAACCGACAACGAATGCAATGATCCAGGCACAAGCGGAAAGTGCCACCGTTACCTGAAAACCAGAAATAAGCCACCCCAGATAGGTGGTATTACCAAAAGGGGCGGCTTGTAAAAAGATGCCCCAATCCCAATTAGTGGACATAATCGAACTCCCTGATATGGGGTTAGCTGTCATTCATCGAATTTAAATCTGGAAAAAATGAGGTAGGGAACGACTACCTCATACCCGTCTTGCCAATGAAATCGGGATTTTGTTTGCTTAATTCAATGCCTTATCGTTTGGTGACTTAAACAAAGCTCTCATTTCATCTGACATAGAGAAGTTTAAATTCAGGTTCTTAGGTGGAATGGGTTCTTTGAACCAGCGATCAAACATTTTTTCTGCTTCACCGGAGGTTTGTGTTTTGGCAATAACGTCATCAATCAATTTCTTGAATTGAGGATCATTTTTGCGCAGCATACAGCCGTAGGCTTCTTCTGATTGTGGTTTGCCAACAATGATCCATTGATCGGGTTTTTTAGCTTTCGCTCGTTCACCAGCGAGTAAAGCATCATCCATCATAAAGGCGACAGCACGACCTGATTCCAGAGTACGGAATGAATCACCGTGGTCTTTGGCGCTGATAATACGCATTTTCATTTGCTTTTCATCGTTGAGTTTATTTAACAAGATTTCAGAGGTTGTACCAGAAGTCACCACAACATTTTTTCCTGCCAGATCATCAAACCCCTTGATGCCTGAATCTTTTTTGGTCAGCAGGCGAGTACCGACGGAAAAGATGGTATTGGAGAATGCCGCTTGTTTCTGTCGTTCAACGTTGTTGGTGGTAGAGCCACATTCAAAATCGAAAGTACCGTTTTGTAGCAGAGGAATACGGTTCTGGGAGGTAATCGGGATCAGCTTAATTTGCAAATTAGGCATATCGAGCTTTTTCTTGACGGCATCAACGATCAGGTTGGAATAATCTTGGGAATAACCAACGACATTTTGTTGATTATCGTAGTAAGAGAATGGAACCGACGATTCTCGGTGTCCAACAACGATGATGCCGTTATCTTTGATTTTTTTCAGTGTTCCTGTCAATTCCTCAGCATGGGCAGTCCCGACTGCGCTAAGCAACATCATAGTTAACATCAACTTACGCATATACAGCTCCTTTATCTGGTTATTTTTTGTGAAATTGAATTTGCTTACAAATAATTGTGTTTTTGCATGTTTCTACATAAATAAGACTGTCGAAACGATTTTTCGTGTCATTTTGTTTATATGTCGTAAAAAAATAATTCAAAATGTTACTTTTTTGAAACCATAATGTTTCTATTTCGCGACCTGCATCGCACTATAAATAAACAATTTCATTTATGTGTGGTTAAAAAGAGAATAATATTGAATAGTGTTCACACTTTGTACTATTTGAAATAATATTCTGTTTTAGAGGGTATTTTATGGTGATATATGTGAGGAATTATTGTTATTTCGGTGATGAAATCGATAGTTAAATGAAATCAGGACATAAGTAATATGCCCTGATCACTATTAACGTTTAATTACAGGAAAATAGAAACTCAAGCTTTGCGGCGTTTTTTTATCAAAGCAAAGATAAAAAACAGGGCACTTGTTCCCCATATTGGCCAATTGCCGAAGCGAAAATAAGGTGTTATCCCTGTGGCTGGGGTTACTTTGGTTTCCAATACCTGTCGGGTAAATTGTGGAAGTTCAGCCTGAATGGAGCCATCCGGGTTAATTACTGCTGTAACACCATTATTTGTTCCTCTTAGCAGAGGACGGCCTAGTTCAAGAGCACGCATCCGTGCCATTTGGAAATGTTGCCAAGGGCCAATGGAACGTCCAAACCAGGCATCATTAGAAACGGTCAAGAGGAACTCGGTGTCAGGTTTGAAATTATCACGCACCTGTTCACCCAAAATAATTTCGTAGCAGATAGCGGCAGTAATGTTGTGCCCGGCAACAGAAAGTTGAGGCTGGATGTAATTACCTTGGCTAAAAGAAGACATCGGCAAATTGAATAAAGGTGCTAGTGGCCGCAGTATTGATGCCAATGGCACGAACTCACCAAACGGTACCAGGTGATGTTTATCGTAGCGGGTTGGTGCTGGGTATTGGTAAGGTATCTTATCCCCTAATACGATGATGCTGTTATAGAATTTATAGCCTTCCAACGTCGGTCGGGCGTCCACAATGCCAGTGATCAAGCTGGTATTATGTTTTCTCAGCACGGTATCCAGTTTAGTCAGAAAATCACTCTGGTTATATTCATAATCAGGAATAGCAGATTCCGGCCAGATGATGATTGGCGTTTTACCGATGAAGGGGCGACTGTTATCCAAATAGATATCCAGTGTTTTCCCAAGAGCGCTGGACTCCCACTTAATGGCTTGGGGAATATTACCTTGAACCAAAGCAATATCAGTGGCTTTTTCTGGTTGTAGGGTATACCACTGGTAATGCCTCATTGACCACGGCAACAGTAGCAGGATAATGGCGAAAATAGCTGCGGAAATTTTTTTCTGGGTAACAGAAACAACCAGCAATCCGCTGATCATCATCAGTAAGAAGGTAATACCTTCTACACCCAGAATAGGCGCAATGGCTTTCATCGGGCCATCAATTTGGCTGTAACCAAATTGTAACCATGGAAACCCAGATAACACCCAACCACGCAAGAATTCTGTCAATTGCCACAGCGCTGGACTGGCTATAACCAGCCTGATGCTATTAGAAGCCGGAAAAAAGCGGTTCAATACACCAGTAAATAAAGCGGGATAAAGGGCAAGATAGGCAGATAGCAAGATCACCAAAAAGATATTGATAGCGGTTGGCATGCCACCAAAGTCAGCGATACTGACATAAACCCAGTTTGCGCCACTGCCGAATAAGCCAAGGCCCCAGCATAAACCAATCAAGCAAGCCTGGCGGGTTGTTCTGTTTAAAGAAAGGATTTGCAAGCCAAAAAGGGAAACAAGAGCAGCAGGCCAGAAATCAAAAGGTGAAAAAGCCAGCGTTCCACTGGCTCCGAAGAAAAGTGCCAGCACGGCACGTAACCGCTGGCAACTCATTAATGAGGCTTTGTTCATCCAGATCCTATTTATTGTTTATCAAGGCTAGGAACATCAGCATCATCCGGTATTTTTACATGAACCTGAATGATTTTACGGCTATCAGACATTGCCACTTTGAAAAGGTAGCCATCAATGGTGATGGATTCCCCACGTGAAGGCAGATGCCCAAATGCCTGCATGACTAACCCACCAATAGTATCAACCTCTTCATCGCTGAAATTAGTGCCAAAAATGTCATTAAAATCCTCAATTTGAGTCAATGCCCGCACTGAATAGGAATGGCGACTTAAGGCACGAATATCGTTATCTTCATCATCATCGTATTCGTCTTCTATTTCACCCACAATCAGTTCAAGAATATCCTCAATGGTGACCAGCCCCGAAACGCCGCCAAATTCGTCGATCACAATCGCCATATGGTAGCGTTGGGAACGGAATTCTTTCAGCAGGCGGTCAACACGTTTACTTTCCGGCACGACAACAGCCTGACGAAGGACTTTATCAATGCTGAAAGGTTCTGCATTTGTACGCATGAAAGGTAGCAGATCTTTCGCCATTAATATGCCTTCGATATGATCTTTGTCTTCGCTGATCACAGGAAAGCGTGAGTGAGCCGAGTCGATAATAACATCCAGACATTCGTCCAGAGATTGGTTGCGTTTTAAGGTAACGATCTGTGAGCGTGGGATCATAATGTCACGCACGCGTTGATCAGCAATATCTATGACACCTTCGAGCATCTCGCGGGTGTCGGGATCGATTAGGTCATTCTGTTCAGAATCACGGATCAGTTCAACCAAATCATCACGGTTTTTCGGTTCACCGTGGAAAAGCTGATTAAGAAGTGCAAAAAAGCCTTTCTTAGGGCCAGGGTTATCGTTACTTGAAGGATGGTCGTCGCTCATGGCGTTTTAATGAAAATTCCCCATATAAAATCGTAGACTATTATGTTTAACATAAAAATGTTGACAGTGGTTATTCTTTTTCCGCGAGATAGGGATCAGTATAACCCATTTTTTTTAGGAGCTCTGTTTCCAGCGCTTCCATTTCTTCCGCTTCATCGTCTTCTATATGATCATATCCCAGAAGATGAAGGCTGCCGTGAACCACCATATGTGCCCAGTGTTCTTCGACCGTTTTTTGTTGCTCTTCTGCCTCTTGTTCAACAACTTGACGACAGATAATTAAATCACCGAGTAAAGGTAATTCAACTTCAGGTGGCGCTTCAAATGGGAAAGATAGCACATTAGTTGGTTTATCTTTCCCACGATAAGTGAGGTTTAAATCGTGGCTTTCTGCCTCATCGACCAGGCGAATAGTCACTTCACTTTCGGTCTGAAATTGTGGCAGAACACCTTCCAACCAGCGTTGGAAAAGGGCTTCCTCGGGTAGCCCTTCGGGATTTTCACATGCAATTTGTAAATCTAATATGACTGAACTCATTGTGCTTCCTGTCTGCGTTTCTCATTGAGCGCTTTTTTGCGTTCTTGTTCCGCTGCTTCCCATACTTCATAAGCGATAACCACTTTTGCCACCACGGGATGGCGAACAACATCTTCACTATGTAAGAAGTTAAAACTCAGGTCATCAACATCAGATAATACTTCTATTGCATGACTCAGGCCTGATTTTTGCCCTCTTGGCAAGTCAATCTGGGTTACGTCACCGGTAATGACGGCCTTGGAATTAAAACCAATGCGAGTCAGGAACATTTTCATCTGTTCAATGGTCGTATTTTGGCTTTCGTCGAGAATAATAAAGGCATCATTGAGGGTACGTCCACGCATATAAGCCAGTGGCGCCACTTCAATAACGTTTCTTTCGATAAGCTTCTCAACTTTTTCAAATCCCATCATTTCAAACAGGGCATCATAAAGCGGACGCAGATAAGGGTCGACTTTCTGGCTAAGATCACCAGGCAGAAAGCCCAGTTTTTCTCCGGCTTCAACCGCAGGACGGGTCAGCAGGATACGGCGGACTTCCTGGCGTTCCAGTGCATCAACCGCCGCAGCGACGGCCAAATACGTTTTCCCTGTACCTGCAGGCCCCACCCCGAACGTGATATCGTGATCAAGGATGTTAGCAATATATTGCGCCTGATTGGGAGTACGGGGTTTTACAACACCCCGTTTCGTTTTGATGTTGACAGCCTTACCATATTCAGGGACGTTTTCTGCTGCTTGTTCCAGTACCCGGCTCTCGGTAATAGCGAGATGCACCTGTTCAGGCTCAAGATCAGGTATGACGCCGCGTATAGGCGCGGTTTCGACATAAAGGTGGCGCAAGATCCCTGCGGCCGCATTAACACACAATGGCTTACCAGCCAGTTTGAAACGGTTATCACGGCGATTGATTTCAATACCCAAACGACGTTCAAGTTGTTTCAGATTATCATCAAGTGGTCCACACAGACTCATCAGACGTTGATTGTCAGCAGGCTCCAGAAAGATTTCTTGGGTTGCTACTTGTGGGTTTATTTGTGTCACTGATTATCTCTATGTTAGGGCCTGTTAAGGCTGATAAAAGCCAACGCCGAGCTCATCTTCCTTGCGAGTACGGGCAATGACTGATTCAGGTGACTCATGAATGCGCAGATCCATCTCATCTTCAGTACGAATGACTTTACCTCGCAGGGAGTTGGCGTATACGTCAACAATTTCGACATCAACAAATTTACCAATCATGTCAGGCGTTCCCTCGAAATTAACCACGCGGTTATTCTCGGTACGGCCAGAGAGTTCCATGATATTTTTGCGTGATGGGCCTTCAACCAGAATGCGCTGCGTACTGCCAAGCATTGCGCGGCTGTAGCTCATAGCCTGCTGGTTAATGCGCTGCTGGAGCAGGTACAAGCGCTGTTTCTTTTCTTCTTCGCTAACGTCATCTGGCAAATCGGCTGCGGGTGTACCTGGGCGCGCTGAATAGATAAAGCTAAAACTCATGTCGAAGTTAACATCGGCAATCAGTTTCATGGTTTTTTCAAAATCATCCTGTGTTTCACCTGGGAAACCGATGATGAAGTCAGAACTGATCAGAATGTCAGGGCGTGCTTTACGTAAACGGCGAATGATGCCTTTGTATTCTAGCGCAGTATGGGCGCGTTTCATCAGGGTAAGAATGCGATCAGAACCACTCTGGACTGGCAGGTGCAGGAAGCTCACTAATTCAGGGGTATCTTCGTAGACTGCAATAATATCGTCAGTAAACTCGATTGGATGGCTGGTTGTGAAGCGAATGCGGTCGATACCGTCAATAGCCGCAACCAGACGCAACAGCTCGGCAAATGTGCAGATACCGCCATCAAACGTTGCGCCGCGATAGGCATTAACGTTTTGACCAAGCAGATTAACTTCACGTACACCTTGCGCAGCAAGTTGGGCAATTTCGAATAAAATATCATCACAAGGACGGCTGACTTCTTCCCCACGGGTGTAAGGTACAACGCAGAATGTGCAGTACTTATTGCAGCCTTCCATGATGGAAACGAATGCCGTTGGGCCTTCGGCACGAGGCTCTGGCAGACGGTCAAATTTTTCAATTTCAGGGAAACTGATGTCAACAACCGGGCTGCGGGTGCCTTTGACATGATTAATCATTTCGGGCAGGCGGTGCAGGGTTTGTGGCCCAAAAATAATATCGACGCTGGGTGAACGTTGGCGAATGTAATCCCCTTCCTGGGAAGCGACACAACCCCCCACACCGATAATGATTTCAGGATTTTTATCTTTCAGGCCTTTCCAGCGGCCAAGTTGGTGAAAGACTTTTTCCTGAGCCTTTTCACGGATTGAACAAGTATTCAGGAGTAAGATATCTGCTTCTTCGGCGACATCGGTTAACTGATAACCGTGAGTGGTTTCCAGCAAGTCGGCCATCTTGGATGAATCGTATTCGTTCATCTGACAGCCCCAGGTTTTGATATACAGTTTTTTTATCGTCGACATTTTGTGTATCCGGTGTTTCCAGTGGAATGATGCTTCAACACTGAAAAGCGCAATATATTGCACGTAGTGTATTTAGCATAATATTGTTAGCTATTGTAGTCATTTGAGGCACCAGTGACCAGACTGTAATAGCGGATATTCTCAGCCGGAAAGGGAAAATTCCGGTAGACTGTTTTAATCAATAAGTTAATGACGTGATGAATATGAATAATCCACAACAAAAATTCGATATCGTTGTCGTTGGCGCAGGTATGATTGGTGCAGCGACAGCATTGGGATTGGCGCAGGAAGGTTGGCGTGTTGCATTATTGGAGCACCAGCCTCCTGCACTTTATGATGCAGAGTGTGAACCTGATGTTCGTATATCTGCGATCAGCTGTGCTTCGGTGGATTTATTGAAACAATTGGGAGCATGGGAAAACGTCTTGCAAATGCGCAGTGCTCCTTATCGAAAGCTGGAAACATGGGAGCAAAATGATTCGAATGTCATTTTCGATGCTGCAAGTTTGGGACTGCCAGAGTTAGGGCATATGGTTGAAAATCGAGTCTTGCAGCTGGCATTGTGGCAAGAATTTGCACGTTATCCAAACCTGACATTGATTTGTCCCACTGTTTTGCAATCTATGCAGCGTCAGCATGAGAATAAAACGTGGCGGGTGACGTTGGAAGATGGCACGGAAATTAACACACGACTGATTATTGGTGCAGACGGTGCCCGTTCTCAAGTCCGTCAATTGGCGGGTATTGGCAGTAACGGGTGGCAATATCGCCAGTCATGTATGCTGATAACGGTCAAGACTGACCAGCCTCAACAAGATATAACCTGGCAACAATTTTTTCCTTCTGGTCCCAGGGCCTTTCTGCCGTTGTTTGATCAATGGGCTTCGTTGGTTTGGTATGATTCTCCTGCCCGTATTCGCCAATTGCAGTCAATGACGATGGCACAACTTGAACGAGAAATTTTTCAGGCATTTCCTGCCCGCTTAGGTAAAGTTATCCCAATTGCTGCGGGTTCATTTCCACTGACTCGTCATCATGCCAGCCATTACGTACAAGAAGGGTTGGTTCTGCTGGGAGATGCGGCTCATACCATCAATCCGTTGGCAGGGCAGGGAGTGAATTTAGGTTATCGGGATGTTGATGTGTTACTCAAGGTACTAACCAATGCTAAGGAATTGTTGCAAGAGTGGGATTCTTTGCCAGTTTTGATGCGTTATCAACGTCGCAGGATGCCGGATAATTTGGTGATGCAGGCAGGAATGGATTTTTTCCATACTACATTCAGTAATGATTTGCCGGGGTTAAAAACGGTACGAAATCTGGCATTAATGGCTGCGCAACGTGCAGGAGGCATGAAAAATCTTGCTCTGAAATATGCATTGGGGTTGTGATGGATATTGTTGCCTATTAGCCCCTTATGGGGCTAATTTGGTTTTATTATGGCTTTAGCCAGTTTAAGTAGCATCAGCTGCTTAAACATAAAACCACCCGCTATGCGGGTGGAGTTCAAGGGTTATACCAAGAAAAACACCTTTCCGTTACGATATAGATGTTCAAGCTAATATCCGTAACTTAAATAAGGAAAGGTGTTTATGGGAATTAAAGCACAAAGCTCAGCGCATACAAAGTGGCTGTGTAAATACCATATCGTCTTTTCGCCGAAATATAGACGAAAAGTCATCTTCAATAGTATCCGTTCAAGTATAGGTGAGATTCTACGAAACCTTTGTAAGTACAAAGGAGTCGAAATAATCGAAGGGCATTTAATGCCAGATCATGTTCATATGCTGGTGAGTATCCCCCCGAAAATAAGTGTTTCCAGTTTTATGGGGTACTTAAAAGGTAAAAGCTCGTTGATGATATTTGATAAACATGCCAATTTAAAATACAAATTTGGCAACCGGAAGTTTTGGTCGGAAGGATACTACGTCAGCACAGTGGGGCTGAATGAAGCCACAATCCGTAACTATATCAGAGAGCAAGAAAAGTCAGATTTACTTCAAGATAAATTAAGTACACGAGAGTATAACGACCCCTTCAAGGGGTAAGCCAAAGAAGCAAAGACACTTAGCTTGAACGAAGAGAAAGCCGCGTCATTTAGGCGCAGTCGGTAACATGCCCTTATAGGGCTAGAGCAAACCACCCGCTATGCGGGTGGTTATGATTATTCACAGGCTATTTTGCCTAACCATCCTGGGTGTGTAGCTTCGCACTGCGCAATACATTTTTCACGTATTTGAGGGATTACCCAAATCGAGCAGACCACAGCATAAGTTTGCATTGAAGCTAAAAGTGTCGTGCCTGCTAGCAGGCAAAGAAGAATGAACTTTTTCATTTTACTCACCCCATTTCACTGACAACAACAAAAACTAATTTACCCTGTAAACCTATTTTCACCCAATAACAAGCGAATAATGTTTAACAATTAGTTACCCTCTGAAACTAAACCCAATATTTTTGTATCCATTCCCTGAGTGGCTACAGAAATAACCCATGCTGCCACCCGTTTCTATCGCGTACCTAACGCACACGGGTTGGTGGCATTTTTATTTTCACTGCGCATTCGCACGCGCAAATTTAATCCAAGATCGTATACCAAATAAGGTTCAGGGGCATCACGCCCCTTTCTGACATTGTAGATTAGACATCTGTGTTCAGATGCTGGAAGATTCGGTGTGGAATTTGAGGCAGGGGGAGGTAGATCTATAATTTCAATTGTATAAAATTACAAACCTAAATTTATTAGATTATCTAATTGGTGAGAGGGTGGGAAAGTTTATCTTTATGAGATAAATGCGAAAAAACCACCCTTAATGGCGGTTTCTATATCAAAGAATATTCTGTATATTCTTTCTCTGCTCTTTTTCAATTCGCTATATCATGTAACTCATTGAAAATATTGGCTGGGGTACCAGGATTCGAACCTGGGAATGCCGGAATCAGAATCCGGTGCCTTACCGCTTGGCGATACCCCAACTGAATTTTTAAATGGTGGCTACGACGGGAATCGAACCTGTGACCCCAGCATTATGAGTGCTGTGCTCTAACCAGCTGAGCTACGTAGCCATTTACGATAAACGTAAGAGTTGTGATAAACCTCAGTAATATGGCTGGGGTACCTGGATTCGAACCAGGGAATGCCAGGATCAAAACCTGGTGCCTTACCGCTTGGCGATACCCCACCTGAGTGTTATCAATGCAGCCTTTGTTATCCCCAGAATGTGCTGTTAACCTTATGCCGTTTTAACTCATTGTTCCAGTTAAATGGCTGGGGTACCTGGATTCGAACCAGGGTATGCCAGGATCAAAACCTGGTGCCTTACCGCTTGGCGATACCCCACCTGAAACAACACACTAAAACTTAAAATCGTTACTAAAACACATTCTAAGTACAACCCGATAAAGAAAATGGTGCGGGAGGCGAGACTTGAACTCGCACACCTTGCGGCGCCAGAACCTAAATCTGGTGCGTCTACCAATTTCGCCACTCCCGCAAAGATGGTGGCTACGACGGGAATCGAACCTGTGACCCCAGCATTATGAGTGCTGTGCTCTAACCAGCTGAGCTACGTAGCCATCTTTTTTCGCTTTGCCTTCATCGGCGGTGCGGGGCGCATTATGCGTATATCAGACAGATGCGTCAACTGCTTTTTTAAAGAAATATGCACAAAATCGTTTGTTTGTTTGTCTTATAAACGTTTTGTCGACAAAGTCGGCTAAAACGGTTGAAATTATCCGCCAAGAAGATGTTGCAACAGTACACCATTAAGCATTGCGCGTTTCGTTAGGGCGAATGCCCCAATTGCTGAACAGTGATTTAACTCAGAAATCACTATAGGGAGGTCTTCACGGAATGCTTTTAATACTTGGGTATTGATGCTGCTCTTGATGGTTGGCAACAATACCTGTTCTGCTTCAGTGATTTCTCCGGCAATCACCACCTTCTGAGGGTTAAACAGGTTAATCGCGATTGAGATAGCCTTGCCAAGGTAGAGCCCTACATGTCTGATGACTTCTGTGGCAAGGGGATCGCCCGCATTGGCTGCAAGGCAAATTGCATGGATATTGCAATTATTCAAGGCAAGCTGACTTGGGAACCCTTGGCGTAATTGTTGTTGCACTTTAGCTTCAATTGCTGAATTGGCAGCGATAGTTTCCAGACAACCAAAATTACCGCAATGGCAGCGTTCACCGAGAGGATCGATTTGAATATGGCCTATTTCACCCAGATTACCGCGTTTGTTGAGCAAAATGTTGTTGTTAACAATGACACCAGCCCCTGTACCACGATGGACACGCACCAGAATGGCATCTTCACAATCGCGTGTTGCCCCGAAATAATTTTCTGCCAATGCCAGGCTGCGAATATCATGACCAATAAAGCAGAAGGTGTTGAAATGTGTTTTGATATTCTTCACCAGAGGCCAGTTATCTACCTTAATGTGTGGCATATAGCGGATAATACCCAGCTCAGGATCAACCAGACCGGGAAGAATAATTGAAATTGCGATCAACTCACGGATCCGGCGCTGGTTTTTGTTGATGAAACTTTCAATGGCGTAAATAATTCGTTTCTCGACTTCCTGCTGAATATTTTCCCGTACAGGGTAATGTGCTTCCGCTAACGTCTTGCCACTCATATCGAACAGTGCCACAGTTGCATCATGGCGCCCAAGCCGGACTCCGATCGTATGGAAATGGCGTGTTTCGCTAATAATGGAGATTGCACGTCTTCCGCCAGTGGAAGCCTGATGTTCGACTTCTTTTATCAGGCCACGCTCCAATAACTGACGAGTAATTTTAGTTACACTAGCAGGAGCAAGTTGGCTCTCTTCTGCAATTTGGATGCGTGATATTGGCCCATGCTGATCAATCAGCCGGTAGACCACTGCGCTATTTAATTGTTTGACTAGATCAATATTGCCAATTTGCTTCTGTGCGTTTTCGTTACTCATCAGTCTTTATACTCACGGTAGTTTGATTTCGTTTCCGTTAACAATGGTTTTGCAGATTTTGAAATCGTGAGTAAATGCGGTCAGGTTCGCTACCTTGCCGGATTCAATCGTACCGAGGTGTTTATCAATACCGATTGCGCGGGCTGGGTAAAGCGTTACCATTCGCAACGTTTCATCCAAAGCAATACCAACATGCTCCACACTATTTTTGACACAATCAATCATTGTGATTGATGAGCCGCTCAGTGTTCCATTTTCATCAACACATAAACCATTTCGATAATATATTGTTTTATTAGCAAAGGTAAATTGATCCATGGCATCGGGAGCAAGCCCCGCAGGAACGATGGCATCCGTTACCAAGATAAGCTTTTCATTTTTTAATCTCTTGGAATTGCGGACATTTGGCCATGATACATGCATTCCATCACAGATTATGCCGGCATAGACATCTGGGGAATCATAAATGGCACTCACCAGCCCAGGCTGGCGGCCAGAAATTGCAGGCATGGCATTGTATAAATGGGTAGAAAAAGTAATACCCTGTTGGAAGCCATGACGAGCTTCTTCATAAGTCGCATTAGAATGGCCAGCAGAAACGATAATACCGGCTTCGGCGAATTGCTGAATATATTGGCTTTCTACCATTTCAGGAGCGAGAGTGATTTTGGTAATTACATCAGCATTCTGGCATAGGTAATTAACCATTTCAGGGGTGGGTTTGCGGATATAAGCTGTATTATGAGTTCCTTTTTTTATTGGATTAATATAAGGCCCTTCCAGATGCAGCCCTAGTGCCTGATGAGGATTTTTTTGTAGATAAGCGCGCATGACTTCAATGGCTTTTATCATTAATTCATCGGGGCTGGTGATGAGGGTAGGTAAAAAACTGGTACAACCGTAGAGCTGGTTGGTTTTCTGCATAGTATGCAGAGTTTCTTCTGAAAGATTTTCCAACCGCTCATTAAACTGGACTCCCCCACAACCATTCACTTGTAGGTCAATAAATCCTGGTGCGAGATTTGCGCCATGTAAATTGTGTTTTTCTATCTCTTCTGGCAGCTCGTTTACCGGACAGACTTGTTTAATTAAACCATCTGCAATGACAACTGCATGGTTATCGAGCCTGTCATATCCGGTATAAATAATGCCATTGGTTAACGCGTACATTGATATTTTGACTCCTAAATCAGTTTAGCTGGCAAATTCATTAACGATATCGGCCTCTAACTGGTGAAAATACTTCACTGTCTTTACCTTCAGTTCCATGGTGGCAGGTTCATCACAGACAATCAGTGATTTTGGATGCATCTGGAGGCAACTGATAGTCCACATATGGTTGATATTCCCTTCTACCGCGGCTTGTAAGGCTTGCGCTTTATTCATTCCAGTTGCCAAAATCATAATTTCTTCGGCATCCATTAAAGTTCCCACTCCAACAGTTAATGCATATTGGGGGACTTGTTTTATATCATGGTTGAAAAAACGGGAATTGGCAGTCCGCGTTTCAATGGTCAGTGTTTTAATTCGTGTGCGTGAAGAAAGAGAAGAGGCCGGTTCATTAAAGGCAATATGTCCATCATTACCAACACCTCCCATAAATAAATGTATTTTGCCATAGGATTTGATTTTATTTTCGTAACGTTGGCACTCAATATCAATATCTTTCGCATTTCCATTTAACAAATTGATGTTCTCTTTGGGGATATCAATGTGATTAAAGAAATTTTGATACATGAATGAGTGGTAGCTTTGAGGATGATCTTCTGGCAGGCCAACATATTCATCCATATTAAATGTCACAACATGCTTGAAGCTCACTTTTCCGGCTTGGTACAGGGAAATAAGTTCTTTGTAGGTTGCCAATGGGGTACTGCCTGTGGGAAGCCCGAGTACGAAAGGGCGCTCCGCAGTAGGATTGAACTCATTTATCCTACTTACAATATAGTGAGCAGACCATCGACCAACATCACTTGCCGTAGTTAGGGGGATAAGCCTCATGATTACCTCTTAAAAACATTCAATAAATTAATTATGAGAATTATGCACGATACACATGATTTTGAGATATCAAAGTGGTGCGTGATAGCAATGTGACAAGACGACACATAGCCCTTTCTCTAAGTAGGGTTTTGTCGCATCTAATGCAATATACATATTTTTAATAATAAAATAAGTTTTGCGTGATAGCTAGATTTTTGATTAAAAATTTATCAAATCAAGTGACTTTAATCACATATCAGACGGATTTAATTTGCGATGAAAAATATTTTTTTTAGACTAAAAACGTTTTAACAATAAATACATAAGTGATGGCACAACGTCATTAATTAACTAAAAGACTCCATCAACAGAGCTTTAAGGGGGCATAAGTGAATATTCTGAGCTACTTACAACGGATTGGCCGGGCATTAATGGTGCCGGTGGCAACATTGCCCGCAGCGGCAATATTGGTTGGTGTAGGTTATTGGATTGATCCAACGGGATGGGGGGCTGATAATGAGTTGGCGGCACTGTTTATCACGTCAGGTACTTCCATTCTCAACAATATGGGAATGTTGTTTGCGATTGGGATAGCCTATGGAATGTCGAAAGATAAAGATGGCGCTGCTGCACTGTCAGGTCTTATCGGATTTATTGTTGTCATGCAACTATGTTCTCCGGCCGCGGTGGCAATGATTAAGGGGATTCCGATTGAGGAAGTCCCAAAAGCATTTGGTAAGATTAATAACCAATTTGTTGGGATCTTGGTGGGTGTCTTCTCTGCTGAGTTGTATAATCGTTACAGTAATGTGGAGCTACCACAAGCACTGTCTTTCTTTAGTGGTCGTCGTTTAGTCCCTATCTTGAACTCCTTCCTGATGATTGTTGTGTCTTTCATCTTGATGTTTATTTGGCCAGTAGTTTATGGCTGGTTGGTAGCATTCGGTGAAAGCATCACCAATCTGGGGTCTGTTGGGGCAGGTTTGTATGCCTTCTTCAATCGTCTGTTGATACTGATTGGTTTGCACCATGCTCTGAACTCCGTATTTTGGTTTGATGTCGCTGGTATCAATGATATTCCTAACTTTCTTGGTGGACAGAAATCCATTGAAGCAGGCACTGCTGTCATGGGGATTACTGGTCGTTATCAGGCGGGTTTCTTCCCGATAATGATGTTCGGTTTGCCAGGGGCAGCATTAGCGATTTACCACTGTGCTCGTCCGGAGAATAGAGCCAAGGTTGCCGGTATTATGATGGCTGGGGCATTTGCGTCTTTCTTTGCAGGCGTAACTGAGCCACTTGAATTTTCGTTCATGTTTGTTGCACCAGTACTTTATGTGTTACATGCGGTCATGACTGGGATTTCGGTTTACATCGCGGCTACCATGCATTGGATTGCCGGTTTTGGCTTTAGTGCTGGGCTTGTCGATATGTTACTTTCCTCCCGTAACCCGTTGGCGGTTCATTGGTACATGTTGATCCCGCAGGGTTTGGTATTCTTCTGCCTTTATTATGTGGTTTTCCGTTTCACCATCAAAAAGTTTAATTTGATGACGCCGGGACGTGAATTATCGGCCACGGATGAAACTGATGGTTATGATACCGATATGGCGAAAAAAGAGAGCCATTCAGCGGGGAGTATTCATGAAATGGCTCATCAATACATTGCTGCTGTTGGTGGTTCAGACAACTTGACGAGTGTTGACTCTTGTATTACTCGCTTACGTTTATCAGTGAACGATTCTAGCCTGGTCAATGAACAATGGGTAAAACATCTTGGTGCCACAGGTGTTATCCGCCTGAATAAGCAGAGTGTCCAGATTATTATTGGTACACGTGCAGAATTGATATCCAGTATGATGAAAGAAATTCTGGAAAAAGGTTATGTTGCAGCGGCAGAAGTCACTCTCAAGTCTGAGACCGATGTTTTGGTGGAAAAAGAGGACAAACAAGCAGGTAAACCTATTTTGACTTTAGTTGCTCCTGTCACAGGTGAATTGGTCAAATTGGAAGATGTTCCTGATGAAGCCTTTTCCAGCAAATTAGTCGGTGATGGGATTGCCATAAAACCCACATCGGATACGGTTTTTGCTCCTGTTGCGGGTAAGGTTGTGAAGATATTTGATACCAACCATGCGGTATGTATTGAAACGGATAGCGGTATTGAGATCATTATTCATATCGGCATAGATACAGTCTCACTGAATGGCACAGGATTTGAGCGTTTGGTGGAAGAAGGGGAACAAGTGAAAATAGGGCATCCTCTATTGAAGTTAGATCTTGATTACTTAAATGCACATGCCAAATCGATGGTCAGTCCTGTGATTATCAGCAATATTGATGATTATGCTGGTGTGAAAATTCTGGCTAAAGGAAATGTAATCGCTAATAAGTCAGACTTATTTCAAGTAATGCAATAAGTGAATGCACATAATATTTTATGTCATAAAGAGTTAACAAACTGAGTTGAGACATAAATAAACAATTTCCCGGGAACATAGCTAAATATGTTTCTGGGAGTCGTCATCTGGGGTTATTCTCGCTTTTCCGTACTAACTTTACCCATTCCGCCATTTCCCACGAACAAAGTATTGTTTCTCGGTTCAGCTTATTAGATTATAGAGGGTTATGTTAAAGCGCTTTTTGCATTGAGGAAAAAAACGATGAGTGAGGCAGATGCCCGCCCGACAAACTTTATTCGTCAGATTATTGACGAAGATCTGGCAACTGGTAAACATACATCCGTACATACCCGTTTCCCACCTGAACCTAACGGTTATCTGCATATCGGCCATGCCAAGTCGATCTGCCTGAATTTCGGCATCGCTCAAGACTATCAGGGACAATGCAACCTACGTTTTGACGACACAAACCCCGTCAAGGAAGATATCGAGTACGTTGAGTCGATTAAAACTGACGTTCAGTGGCTGGGATTCCAGTGGAGTGGAGATATTCGCTACTCTTCTGACTATTTTGATACCCTGTATCAATATGCCATTGAATTAATCAATAAAGGCCTGGCGTATGTCGATGAACTGAGTCCTGAAGAGATCCGTGAATATCGCGGTACTTTAAAAGAGCCAGGTAAAAACAGCCCGTATCGTGATCGCAGCGTAGAAGAAAACCTGGCCCTGTTTGAAAAAATGCGTGCCGGTGAATTTGCTGAAGGTAAGGCATGTTTGCGTGCCAAAATTGATATGGCATCCCCGTTTATTGTTATGCGTGATCCGGTCATCTACCGTATCAAATTCGCAGAGCATCATCAGTCAGGTAATAAATGGTGCATCTATCCGATGTATGATTTCACGCACTGCATTTCCGATGCGCTGGAAGGGATCACACATTCCATCTGTACGCTGGAATTCCAGGATAACCGCCGTTTGTACGATTGGGTATTGGATAACATTACGATTGATTGCCATCCACGTCAGTACGAGTTTTCTCGCCTGAACCTGGAATATACGGTGATGTCCAAGCGTAAGCTTAACCAGCTGGTGACAGAAAAGATTGTTGATGGTTGGGATGATCCACGTATGCCAACGATCTCTGGGTTGCGTCGTCGTGGTTATACTGCGGCTGCTATTCGTGAATTCTGCCGCCGCATTGGTGTGACTAAACAGGATAACAATGTTGAAATGGCGGCACTGGAATCCTGCATTCGTGATGATTTGAACGAAAATGCCCCACGCGCGATGGCGGTGCTTGATCCGGTGAAACTGGTGATTGAGAACATGCCAGAAGGTGAAGTCATTCTGACAATGCCTAACCATCCGAATAAGCCAGAAATGGGCAGCCGTGAAGTGCCGTTCAGCCGCGAACTGTATATTGACCGTGCGGATTTCCGCGAAGAAGCAAACCGCCAATATAAGCGTCTGGTTCTGGGCAAAGAAGTTCGTCTGCGCAATGCTTATGTGATTAAAGCAGAGCGGGTTGAGAAAGATGCAGAAGGTAATATCACTACGATTTATTGCCAGTATGACGAGCAAACCCTGAACAAAGATCCTGCTGATGGTCGCAAGGTTAAGGGCGTCATTCATTGGGTCAGTGCTGCACACGGTGTAGCAGCGGACTTCTATCAGTATGACCGTCTGTTCAGCGTGGCAAATCCAGGGGCAGAAGATGACTTCTTGTCTACTATCAATCCAGGATCGCTGGTGATCCGTAAAGGATTTGTCGAACCAGGGTTGGCAAATGCATTGCCAGAAACAACCTATCAGTTTGAGCGTGAAGGTTATTTTTGTGCTGACAGCCGCTTGTCAAGTGCGGAACATCTGGTCTTTAACCGTACAGTTGGCCTGCGTGATACTTGGGCAAAAATCTCACAAGAGTAATCATCTCACCAAGATAATGTGACCTCGTACACAAAAAAGCGTGATTATTTTCACGCTTTTTTGTGCCTGATAGCCTCGTAATGAAAATTAACTCCTTCAGCTAAGATTAGAAATTGCCTTATAGTCCCATATTATATAGGGTTATTGCCTGACCAAATTTGTACGCTATTTACCCAAAAATTTTGCCCCAAAATTTACCCATCGAAAAATAATAAGTTCGGACGAGGTAATTTATGAAACCTATTAAATTACGTACTTTGGCAGTATTCATCACGGTAGTTGGATTTATAGGTAACGCTCATACAGAAATGATATCACCAATGTCACCGTCGCAATCAATGTCATCACAGCAGATCGTGGATTTGCTGAGCCAGTTAAAAGTCAATTTCAACGTCATTGATAATCAGGCGGGTTCACATGGTACAGATTGTGCCATTCTTGGCGCTGATTCGGCGGCCTGTAATCGAGTCAATATCATCTTGAGCAATGGTGAGCAGGCAATCAACTCTTCTGATTGGGCGCCCTATTTTCACAGTATTCGCCAAATACTGAAACTGGATAATGATCAATATAAAATCACTCATGTTACGGGTGACTTACATAAACTGGAACCGACGAAAAAATTTACGGGCATCAAAGCCAATGAAAAGGTCGTGTTACCGATTATTGGTGAATATTGGCAAATTTACAGTACGGATTTTATGCCGCGTTGGTATGCGACTTCCGGTGATGCAAGGCTCAAGGTCTTGGTAAATACTGATACGGAGAACATCAGCCAATTTTTATCCGATCTGGAAGGTGAACAGTGGAAACGAACCACCGCGGATAACAATATCCTGATGACACCTGAAAACCGCTTTGCAAAAAACCAACAGGTGGCAATAATCAGTGAAGATAAGCTGCGAGGACAGATTATTCCGACACCGAAAGTCCTTTCCGTTCATTCCCAGGACGTGGATTTATCTCGTGGCGTGAAATTAGAGTTGGGTGGGTTGAGTGGCGAATCTATTAACGTGATCAAGGAGTATTTCAAAGCCCGTGATATTCCTTTAACAGATAACGGTTATCGAATAGCGACCCAGATCAACGCAAACCAATTTACCAAGTCCTGGAGAGTAAACGGTGCGTATTCATTGGAGATTACTACCAAAGGAACACAAATCGTCGCGTTTGATCAATCTGGCGTATTCTATGGCTTGCAGTCACTGTTTTTCTTACTTCCTGCCAATGGTATGCCAAAGATTGCGACACTGACGGCAAAAGATGCACCACGGTTTGAATATCGTGGAGTGTTCCTTGATGTTGGACGAAATTTTCATAGTAAAGAAGCTGTCCTGCGTCTGCTTGATCAAATGTCCCGCTATAAACTGAATAAATTCCATTTCCATTTAAGTGACGATGAAGGCTGGCGTTTGGAGATCCCTGGTTTACCGGAATTGACAGAAATCGGTAGTCAACGCTGTCATGATCTAAGTGAGACTCAATGCTTATTGCCGCAGTTGGGATCAGGGCCAGATAGCAACAACATGGGAAGTGGTTATTTTAGCCGCCAGGATTACATTGATATTTTGCATTATGCCAAAGCCCACCAGATAGAAGTGATCCCAGAAATTGATATCCCCGCCCATGCTCGTGCCGCAGTGATGTCGATGGAAGCACGCTATAAGCGGCTTATGGCACAGGGCAAAGAGCAGGAAGCTAATGAGTATCGTCTGCTTGATCCGACAGATACCTCGAATACAACCTCAGTGCAGTTCTATGATCGTCACAGTTATCTTAACCCGTGTATGGACTCTTCAAAACGGTTTGTCGATAAAGTAATTAGCGAAGTTGTTGCCATGCATAAAGCGGCCGGCCTGCCGTTGAATACATGGCATTTTGGTGGGGATGAGGCAAAAAATATTCGTTTGGGTGCTGGATATCAGGATAAAGATGAACCGATTGTGCCAGGTAAGGGGATTATCAACCAGAAAATTGAAGACAAGCCGTGGGCAAAATCTCAGGCTTGTCAGAAGATGATAGCGCAAGGCGTCATTAAAGATGTTGATGAACTTGCCAGTTATTTTGCCATTGAAGTCAGCAAAATCGTCAATGCCCACGGTATCAGCACCATGCAGGCATGGCAGGATGGCCTAAAATATGCCAAATCGGCAAAAGATTTCGCGACTAAACATGTAGCAGTGAACTTCTGGGATACCCTGTATTGGGGAGGCTACGATTCTGCCAATGACTGGGCGAATAAGGGTTATCGGGTTGTTGTTTCCAGTCCTGATTATGTTTATCTGGATATGCCATATGAAGTTCATCCGAAAGAGCGGGGCTACTATTGGGCAACGCGCTTTAATGATGAGGCGAAAATTTTCAGCTTTGCCCCGAACAATATGCCACAAAATGCTGAGACTTCGGTGGATCGTGATGGCTATCACTTTAATACCCATAGTAATAAACGCTGGCCGGGAGCTTATGGCATATCGGGACAATCATGGAGTGAAACCGTGCGTACCGATGAACAAATGGAATATATGATCTATCCACGCTTATTGCCGCTGGCGGAACGGGCATGGCACCAAGCTGAATGGGAGCAGAATTATCAACAGGGCAGGGAATATAAAGGTGGAATAACGCATTATGTTGATATTGCTCTCTTGCAACAAGATTGGGAACGCTTTGCCAATCTGATAGGACAGCGTGAGCTGGCTAGGCTGGACAGGGCTAAAATCACATATCGTTTGCCTGTGCCGGGCGGCAGAATTGTTTCTGGAATACTAGAAGCGAATATCGCATTACCAGGGGTGGTTATCCAATACTCATTGGATAATGGAAGAACATGGCAGGATTATAATGACAGACAACGGCCTCATGTCAGCGGCAATGTGAAAATTCGCTCTGTCAATACTGATAGAAGCCGTTTTAGCCGTATAGATGAAGTTAAGCTCTAACGGTTGTCTGGAGATGTGAGGGCAATAAATTGAATAAGCAACCTGCCGATTAACTTGATAATTAATCGGCAGGTTGCTTATTTAGGTGAATAAATTGCAGAAGCAAATGGTTGCAATTATTTCATTGTCAGCGCTTGTTTATCATGCTTTTTCATCATGAAGCGCGCTATCTTTGCGGCAATCACCATCAGCACAGTGGCCGTATAAATAAAGACTGTGGTTTGAGAGCTTGATTCCATAACGTTCAGCAATGTTTTTCTGACGCTCTTCAATGAACTCATCATTAAATTCAATGACTTTACCGCAGTCGAGACAAATCAGATGGTCATGGTGATGTTGCTGAGTGAGTTCAAAAACCGATTTACCGCCTTCAAAATTGTGGCGTGTGACAATGCCAGCATCATCGAACTGGTTCAACACGCGATAGACAGTGGCGAGGCCAATCTCTTCACCGATATCAATCAGTTTTTTGTAGAGATCCTCCGCACTGACATGATGGCATTCTGGGTCCTGTAGCACTTCCAGAATTTTCAGTCGCGGAAGTGTTACTTTAAGTCCAGCATTTTTCAATGCTTTATTGTTGTCGGTCATGCGGATTCAGTCCTGTAACTTGAGTTAAGTGCACTTATGATACTTGGGGGTATCGTGAGGGAGTTTCATGTTGCTGATTATAGGCATGGATATTAAAAATGAAAACCATGCCTATTCATATATCATGACACATTATGCAAGAATAATCCTGCCTGAAAGGGCTTTTCTCTTCTTATTAAGCTTAAGCGCCTAGGATCTCTGACAGGCTCATTTCAGCCTTGATCTGCTGCACCCAGTTTTCAACGCGCTCATCTGTCAATTCAGGTTGACGATCTTCATCAATGGCCAGGCCAATAAAATGGTTATCGTCTGCCATACCTTTAGACGCTTCAAAATGATATCCTTCGGTTGGCCAGTGACCTACAATAATGGCACCACGAGGTTCAATAATATCGCGAATGGTGCCCATAGCGTCACAGAAGTATTCTGCATAATCTTCCTGATCACCACAGCCGAACAAAGCAACCAGTTTTCCGTCGAAGTTGATCTCTTCCAGTGTTGGGAAGAAATCATCCCAGTCACATTGAGCTTCACCGTAATACCAGGTTGGGATGCCAAGCAGCAGAATATCGAAGGCTTCAATGTCTTCTTTGCTGCTTTTGGCAATATCGTGGACTTCAGCAACATCAGCACCGCCCAATTTTTCTTGGATCATTTTGGCGATGTTCTCTGTGTTGCCTGTATCACTGCCGAAGAATATACCTATTATTGCCATAAAATGGGTTAACCTCTTGTTTTATTTGTGTATTAAATCTATACACATCACGCTGAAATCAGCTAGAAAAATGTCAGTTTCAGTAACATGAAAAGCGTTATTTTGACCAAACATCCATGACAAATCTGTCAGATTTGTGTGGTGACACCGCTTCGTTGTGTTTAATAAAAGCCGTTAATCGGCAAGGTGATTTTTTTCTGTCAGTTGGGCTAATAGCATTTGTTCAATCAATTCACTGCGGCTAATGTTGCGCTGTTTTGCCAGATGATTTAGTGCTGCGACGGCATCTTCATTAAGTTTGAGTTCCACTCGACGCAATCCTCTGACTTTATCTCGTCGCAACTGGTTGCGTTTATTGATCCTAAGCTGTTCATCCCTGGACAGTGGATTTGTTTTAGGTCGCCCAGGCCTGCGTTCATCTGCGAACAAATCCAGTGTGGTGCGATCAGTTTGTTCTTTTGCCATAAATTCAATTGATAATGGGCGTGTACCAATAATATAGCGGGCAATAATACCTTAGCTGGACGCGTGTCGCTACTAGTTGATAGGAGAGATTGTTGGGATGGCTCAAATGACATTTACATTTAGAATCGATATTTTAAATGTAGACGGCCACGGAATATCCTTTTCAGAGAAAGAGATCAGACTTTATTGTTAAATTCGGCAAAGCGTTCGTTATTGTCTTCATACCCAGCAATTTTGGCAGTTAGACCAGAGTGTGTGCCTACAAGCTGAGTTAATGGATTTAACATGGTTTTTCTGAGGGAGACAAAGGTATACTCGCATTTCTTCTTACACAGCACACAAATAATTATGAAAAAAATATTACTATTATCTGCAGCCATTCTTTCTGGTTGTTCAACATATGGTATTCCGACTGATAACTTAAAATCATTAAATAATAATGAGTTATGTAAGGCCTTGGGGCAGCAAGAATTTAGTATTGATACCATACATAGAATCTATGAAGAAATCTTTTCCAGGGCAGGCCAGATTGATACAGATAAATGTATGCAAATGGTCAAGGAAACCAGAAGCTATGAATTATCTAGAAAACGTTTTAGTGAGTTTCAGTTTATGTCACAGCAGAGAATGATTACTGACAGTATTAAAAATATGTTACAGAAATAGTGGCCTATTAGCCACGATGATATAAATTTATTAGATAATTTTCATGTTACTTTTCTGAGTTGAAAGAAGGAAAGAGACTTGTTTCATAATGAAATGAACGCAGAGGTGAAACAAGTCTCATATTTTCAATCATCACTGAGTTTGTTGATACCAAAGCTGTGCATATAAGCCATCTTGCTGCACTAAGGCATCATGTGAACCTGATTCAGCGATTTTTCCCAAATCCAAAACGAAAATCTTATCGGCATGACGGAGAGTATTTAGCCGGTGAGCAATACTGATTACTGTTCTGTTTCGGCATATTTCAGCCATGTTGCTCATGATGGCCGCTTCAGATTCATAATCCAGAGCAGACGTGGCTTCATCCAGGATCAAGATCTTGGGATCACTCAGTAGCGCCCTTGCCAATGCGATGCGCTGCCGTTGTCCGCCAGAAAGATTTCCCCCTTTTTCGCCAACCGGATGCGCAAATTTATGGGGGAACGCGTTAATGAAATCGACCGCGCCTGCTAAGGTTGCCGCCCGATAGACCTCTTCATCACTGGCATTGGGTTTGCACAGGCGGATATTGTCCGCAATGCTGCCGGAAAACAGAATGCTTTCCTGCAAAACCACACTCATATTACGGCGCAATGATACTGGGTCGGCAATCGCTAAATCCATTCCATCCACCAAAACCTGACCGTGTTGTGGCACATATAGGCGCTGTAACAAGCGGGTTAATGTACTTTTGCCGGAACCCGATGGCCCTGTAATACCAATAAATTCTCCGGCCTTAATTTCCAGTGACAGATTTGCCAGCACTTCTGGCGTATCTGCATGATAGCGGAAGCGTATATTGCGGAATTCAATCTGGCCTGCCAGTTCGGGGGCTGATGCCAGCCCTTGTTTACTGTTTTCCATTGGCTCATCAAGAATATCCCCCACCCGCCGCAGGGCGATCAGGGTGTGCTGGAAGTCTTGCCAGACTTGCGCCAGTCTTAGGATGGGCTGAGTAACGTGCCCTGCCAGCATATTAAAAGCAATTAACTCACCTGGGGACAAATCTCCATCAAGTACGCTTCGGACTCCCCACCACAACAGCAAGGCAGCAACCACTTTTTGGATCAGCTCAATCCCTTGCCCCGCTGCAAGCCCACTTTTTTGGGCGGTAAAGCGTTGGATTAACTGCTGGCTCAACACCTTTTGCCATTGGGACAAAAAACGTTTTTCTGTCGCTGTGGTTTTGATGGTTTCAATACCCGTGACCGCTTCTGTCAGGAAGCTGGTGGCATTGGCATCGGCTTCATACTCTTTTTCTACCTTGCGCCGAATAATGGGGCCGACGGAGATCCAGAGCAAGAAATAGAGCACCAACGAACTGATGACGAGCCATGTCAACAGGGAAGAGTAGTGGAACATCACGCCCAGAAACAGAATGATGAAAATCAGGTCAAGCAACAGCATAAGGGTAGAGCCGGTCAAAAACTGGCGGATCTGCGCCATTTCCCGAACTCTGGCGATAATTTGCCCTGTTTGCCGTTGTTTGAAATAGGGTAAGGGCAATCCTACGAGATGACGATACAGCTTGCCGGAGAGTTCAGCATTGATTTGGCTGGCCGTATGGCCAAACACGGTATTGCGCAAAAACCCATACAGGGGTTCTGCCAATGCCAGTGCCAGCATCGCCATCCCTAATACATGCAGGCTGGAAATGCTCCGTCCAACCAATACCTTGTCGATGACATTTTCAAATAGCAAGGGGGCAGCCAGGGCAAAAAGTTGTAACACGATGGCAAACAGGAAAATATCCCGTAACTGGTTTTTCTGCCTGAAAATAGAGGGATAAAACCAGCTTAGTCCAAATTTAACCTGCTGCCTGGTCAGGGACTTATCTGCTACCAATAGCACCTTGTATTGGTTAGATTGGCTGCCACTTGTTTTTTCATCGTGCAATAATGCACGCACTTCATATTTTTCGGTGGCAGGATCGAACAACGTAAATGTGTCAGGACGGATTTCTGACAATACCCACCAGCGCTGATCCAATTCAACCAATGCTGGTAAAGGTAATGTGGCGGCGGTATCCGGTGTCAGGCGTTCAAATTTGCTGCGTAACCCAATGGCATCCGCCGCTTCACGTAGCTGTGGATCTGTCAGTGTTAGGGAGTCCACACCCAGAATATGGTGTAATTGTTCGACAGAAGCCACCTTGTGGAACTGTTTCCCTAAATGGGCGATACAATCCAGCGCATAATTGTTTGTATTTTCACCGATTGTATTGTCGTCTGTTTGGTCTGTATCTGTATTACAGGTGAAGGTAAAAGTATCAGCCATGATTATTTTTCCCTCAATGCTTCAGATTGATATTCCTGGATTGGGCTGAGCAGATAATCAATCACTCTTCGCTGATCTGTCTTGATTTCCGTAACGATAGACATACCTGCCGTGATTTCGACAGGTTTCCCCTCTACCATAATATTGTTCTGTTTGAGGCTGATTTGTGCAGGAAAAACCAGGCCTAACTGTTCATCGGTGGTGGAATCCCGCGAAATGCTAAGTAACTCTCCCTCAATTGTGCCATAGCGGGTATAGGGGAAAGCATCGACTTTGACGGTGACATGCTGACCAGGCCGGACAAAACCAACATCTTTATTCAAAATCTGGATTTCGGCAAGTTGTACATGTTCATCAGGAACAATCACCATCAAATTTTGCGCAGGTTGCAGTACCGCGCCGAGGGTATGGACAGTTAATTGTTGAACGGTGCCGGTTACGGGGGAGCGCACAACTTCAAGCTCTTCTCGCTCTTGCATTTTCGAAATTTCTTGGTGCGTTAACGCCAACTGTATTTCTGCCTGTTTTCTTTTCTCAAACCATTCCCGCTCTTTTTTTATTTTGGTGCCTTTTAAGCGTTCTTCCAGGCTTTTGTACTTCGTTATCAGAATATCGAGTTCCGATTTTTGTTGGGCGATCAGCCTTTCTGTTTCCAGAAATTCCTTTTCTTGCTCCAGATATTCCACTTTGCTGATGACCTGCTTTTGGCTCAATGTTTTTCTGGCCTGTAAACGTTGGTTGATATTTTCACGTAGGTTGGTTAATGAGCGAATATCACTGTTTCGTGCCTGTTGGGAAGTCAGGTTCTCTGCCATTTCCGTATGGATACTGGTAATGATTGAGTCAAATTCCTGCTTTTCGTGAGCGTAATGCGTCAGAATGCTTGTCTGTCTATCTGCGGATTGTTGCTGGAAAAGTGGCAGGGATTTGGGATCTTGCTTTTCAAGCAGGGCCTGGTAACGGATTTCCTCTTCCACCAGATAATCACGTTGCTCGCTTAAACGGGCAATATCCTGATTGACGCCCAGCGTATTGAGTGTAAGCAGAGGTGCGCCTTTCTCAACATGCTGACCATTTGTGACATGGATAGCAATCAGGCGGCTCTGCTCATAAGCCTGAATGATTTGGGAACGACCAGACGCTATCAAACGTCCGGTTGCGGTTGCCTGTACATCCAGTTTCCCCAGGCAAGCCCATAGCAAAGCAAGCAAAATGCTAATGCTTAGGGTTATTGCTGTATAACGGGCGAACGGCGAAGGTGGACGTTGTGACAATGCCAAATGGGTTGGCAAAAAATCGTAATGCGGGTTGGCAATACGTAACGGTTTGATTCCTTTCCGAAAGATAGCCTTAAACATGGGCAGGCTCCTCCTGTTTTAGCTCTTGTTGTAACTGCCAAAGTTTCCGATAGTGTTTGCCTTGTTGCAGAAGCTGTTCATGGCTACCTTGTTCGATGATTTGGCCTTGGTGTAATACAATAATCCGGTCACATTGGCGTACTGTAGAGAGACGATGTGCAATGGTGATGACGGTTCTGCCTTGGGCAATCTCAGCCATGTTAGATTGAATGATGGCTTGTGATTCATCATCCAGTGCACTGGTGGCTTCATCCAGGATCAGGATCTTGGGATCTGACAGCAGGGTTCTGGCTATAGCCAAACGCTGTCTCTGGCCGCCTGATAGCGACTGCCCTCCTTCTGCGATCACCGTGTCATATCCCATCGGCAATCTGAGAATAAAATCATGTGCCCCAGCCAGCTTTGCTGCTTCGATGATCGCGGATAACGGGGCATCAGGGCAGGATTGAGACAAATTCTCATACACCGTTTTATTAAATAGAAAGTTTTCTTGCAGAACGATACCGATCTGCTGCCTGATGGATTCAATATTAAAATTTTGCAAGGGAACGCCATCCAGCGTGATAGCCCCACTTTCTGGGGTATAAAGCCGTAACAGCAAACGTGCAAGGGTACTTTTCCCGGAACCAGAGGTGCCGACAACGCCTACAGTTTCCCCCGCCCGAATATCTAGGGTGAAATGGTTGATAGTAGGGGGGAGATCGGGTTGATAGCGAAAGACGATATCAGAAAATGAGATTGCCCCTCTTAAGGTCACCTGTTCGTTACCTGATTGCTGCTCTGTTGGCAGATTCAGCATATCTCCCAGCTTCTCAATGGCAATGCGTGAACGGATAAATTGTCCCCACAGTTGCACTAACTTAGCCAGAGGTTGTTGGGTGTGGCTGACCATCATGTTGAAGGCGATCAGTTGACCAATGGTCATGTGCAGGGAAAGCACTTCCGAAGCACCCAGCCAGATAATGATGGCACTGGTGACTTTTTGTAGCACCATTACCAGATGACCGGAGCGATTATCCCATTGCTGTACATCATAACTGGTGCTGACCATCTTTTCGGTCTGGCTATCCCAGCGGCGAATAAAGCGGGGTTCAGCGGCAAGGCTTTTTAGCGTCTCGGCACCGGCAACGGTTTCAGTCAAGAAAGAGGTATTTATTGCGGCATGGGTGAACTGTTTTTCCACCGCTTTTTCGATTTTCGGTGTCACCCACCAGGCCAGCAGGGCATAACAGGGCAGGGTAAGCAAGAAGATCAGCGTCAGCATACCGGACAATAAGCTCATGACATAAATAAAGACGAACATGAACAAAACGTCGATACACAAGGTGAACATCGAGCCGGTTAAAAACTCGCGAACGGTTTCCAGCTCCCGTACTCGTGTCACAATTGCACCCACTTGACGAGATTTAAAAAACAGCAATGGCAAGCCAAACAGGTGGTTAACCAGCTTCAACCCCAGTTTGATATCAATCCGGTTGGCGGTGTGGGCATACTGATATTCACGCAATCCCCGCAGAATGATTTCAACCAGCCCGGCCGCCACCAACCCAAAAATCAGCACATCCAATGTGGAAAGCGCCTGGTGCACAAGCACTTTATCCATGACAACTTGCACGACCAGAGGAGAGATAAGCGCCAGGATCTGTAGAACAAAGGAGAACAGGAGTATCTCCGTCAGGTTCTTCTTTTGCCTGACAAATTCAGGAATAAACCAGCGGATATTAAATTGGTTGCTTTTTTGTGTTATTTTTATCCACTTGCCACTCCATAGATTGATAAATTCTTCTTTACCTAATATCTCCGGTGTATCTTGATAAGGTTTTTGAATTAAAACCCGCTGTTCATCATATTTCGCCAGAATGAAAGGTTGCCCATCATTATTAAACAAAATGGCCGGTAGAGATATGGCACTTAACTTCTTATTTATAGAGTATTTATTTTTGATTTTAATATTACATTCTTTTTGTAGCTGCTTGAGAGTAGAAATATAATCATCACTATCATTTAAATTTTTATTTGATATGGCCGTATGATCTCTATTAGATATCATTATTATTAAATTAATTAATGATATTATTGTTTTTTCTATTTCATTCATTAAGTTAAATCTTTTTAAATAAAAAATCACATTTTTGATATAAACAGATAACCTAAAAATACGTGAAATGTTAATGTATTAAGTGATTTTAACAAATCGATAAAAATATTATCTGCTATCAAAGAGCCTGTGAGTGTCAGTAATTAGAATAAAATGCAGTATCTGAATAGACATGCGCTATTTATATGTTGATTTTAGCCAATAAATAGTTATATCTTTATCCAAAGTCGTTGGCAAACTATAGTTGGTAATGCATTGTCAGTAAACCATCTAATAATAGAGCCATGCTTAAATCGGCCCATACTTTACTTGCTATTTTGTATTTTGGATAGTTCTTTCAAAATGATCCATTTTTCAAAAATCGCGATTGAAAGATAAGGGAAATATAAATGGTTTTAGTTGACATTGATGAACTGTAGTCATCAGGTTAAATCATATTAATTTAATGCAATATTAACATTAAATTAATAATTATTTAATGGATAATGCTATGTCTGAAAAATTTGTTCAAACCATCTCAAGCGTTAATTATAACAAAGGCGTATTTTCTCTTTATTTTGTCGGCCAGGAGCCTAACCAAATGGCGAAGGGTACGCTGGCGGAAAATGATCAGGAATTGCAGTTAAAACAAGTGATCCATATGCCTGCCTCTGGTTTTATGTATATGGTTTCCATGGTCAAAAGTATGCTTGAAGACCCAAGAATGGAAGCCGAAATCAATAAACTGATTGCCGCAGGTTTTTTACCGATGCCTGAGATCAACGAAAGCGAAAAACCGACGGAAGCAGCCGCTACAGAGCCGAAAAAACGTTCAACACGCAATTCTGAAACCACAAAATAGTATCAGCAAAATTTTATCAGGCAGTTGCTAACTTATGGTGATCACACATCATTCAGCAACACTGAGTGCGCATGAAATACAGGCAATGATGGGTGGGGTGATGTTGCTTTGTCAGCATTCCCCCTTGCACCAACGTTATTTAGTTGCTGAATGGCAACAACGTATCTTGCCATCATTCCAGCTCAATCAGTTTTGCTATTACGAAGATGAACATCAACGCCCAATTGCTTTTTGTAATTGGGCTTTTTTGTCTGACAGCAGTCGGGATGCCATTCTTGCCGGTGAACGGGAAATTTCACAGGAAGATTGGCGTTCCGGCCAGCATATTTTTTTTCCAGAAATGATTGCGCCTTTCGGACATGCGCGTGACATTGCCCGCGATCTGCGCCGGCGTGTCTTCGCCGCATGGAAAGGGCAAAAAGCCTGCACAGTCAGGGGAACTCTGGATGTTTCAAATAACCGCTGTATCCGTCGGGTACAGTGGTTTTCGATTTAACTTTTACTCAGAGATTGATATATGGGAAAACCATTTTGGAGAAGCGTTGAATACTTCGTTACGGGGAATTACTTCGCCGATGATGGTGATAACAACATTAAGGCCATTGGATTTGGCGGAAATATATATGCTTACGGCGGCAATGACCATATTACAGTGGGATCGATTGGGGCTACGGTGTATACGGGATCTGGACATGATACCGTTGTAGGAGGCGCCGCCTATCTTAAGGTCATTGACACCACCGGAAACCTGACAGTTAAAGGCGGTGCTGGTTATGCAGAGATTGACAAAAATGAGAGCGGAAATATCGGATTTTCTGGTGTTGCTGGTGGGGTATCGATAACGCACACGGGCAAGGTCGGTGATATTACGTACAGTGGTGGTGCGGCTTATAACCGTATCGAGCGTATACGTCAGGAGGCTGATATCTACTCTGAAACGCGTGGGAATATCCGGTTTGAAGGTGTAGGTGGTTATAACCGCATTTACTCTGATGTTGCGCACGGTAATATCCATTTCACAGGTGGCGGTGCTTATAACGAAATTATCCGCAAAGGAAAAGCCAATGACTTCGGCAGTGAAGGGATGGAATACGCCAAAGCTGAAGAGGTTGTGCTGACAACAGCAACCATGAGTGGCGCATGGATTGGCAACTCCCATCAGGTGACAGGGGTTAAATCGGCGCGGGAGCCAAATACTTACCTGTTTGCATTTGAGGATGGCACTTACACTAAAATCAACAAGGTTCAACTGCGCAATGATCCCGAAACGGGCAAGCTGAGGTACTTTTCGACTGCCTGGTTTAAAACGGGGAAACACCTCAAGGGGCTGGAAAAACAAGATATTTCAGATCAAGGTGGTTTTAATTCAGTCGATGAAGACGGCGCATACACGTTGTCAAACCTGATCGTTGAACAACAGAAACCGATCACGATTCATGCGGTTGAGAAAAAGCTGACGGAAAACCAATGGGTAGATTATGGTAATGGTGTCCAGATTAACGCAGCAGATATTACTTTGTCTGATGCCAAAATGGGCGGTTATGCTATTTATCGTGATGGAACCACCGTTGATGTAAAAGCCGTCAAATCCAACCGGATGCCGAACACCTATATTTATGGTAAGCAACTTGGCGAATATACCAAGGTCGTGGTAGTTGAACTAAAGAATGATCCCAATACAGGCGTGCTGCGATATATCGCTCGCCCTTGGTATAAAGAAGGCAACCATACCGCTAATCTGGCGAACACCGATATCTCTTTTGCCAATGGTTACCACTATATGGGAACCGGTAGCTACTCACTAAGTGATCTGCATTACAGCGTTAATACTGTGCGCACAACCTCCAGTCGTGTGCCTGATATGCATGAATATAGTGATCTTGAACTGTTCAACTCGGCAACTGACAGTAATGACAGTTCTGGTGATATTCATTATGTTGGTGCCGGTGGTGGCAACATCATCAAATCCAACGTGACTCGTGGCAATGTCAGCTTTAAAGGTGCGGGCATTGCGAACGTGATTGAACATAGCTCTGAATTCGGTAATACCACCTTCGCAGGTGGTGGTGGCGCAAACATCATCATCAAAAAAGGCAAAGAAGGTAACCTGAACTTTGATGGCGCTGGCATTGCCAACGTGTTGCTGCACCAGAGCCGGAGCGGTGAAATGAATGTCAATGCGGGCGGGGCAGCAAACGTGTTGGTTCGTGTTGGCGATGGCCGCTATCTTGCTCACCTTCTGGCGGTTGGCAATATCTCTATTCACAAAGGCAATGGCAACAGCCGTATTGCAATGGGCGGTGGTTTCAATACCCATACCCAAATTGGTCATGGCGATGCGTTCTGGACGGGCATTGGCGGTGCCAATGTTCTGACCCAGATGGGGAATGGTAATGTCGCATCAATACTGGCAGGTGGCACTAATATTCTGACCAAAGTGGGCGAAGGCGATTTGCAATCAGCCATGCTGGGTGGCGCCAATATTATTACCCATATTAGCCATAATGAAACGTCGAATTCTGGCTCTGCAAATACATCGGCAATTGCGTTGGGCGGAGCCAACATCCTGACGAAAAAGGGCAAAGGTAATGTCCAGGCCGTCATGGGCGGTGGCGGCAATGTCCTGACCCATATGGGGGATGGCAAAACGACCGGTGTTATGTTGGGTGGTGCTAATATTCTGACCAAAGTTGGCCAGGGTGATACAACCGGCATTATGTTAGGCCTGGGTAACGTTTTGACCCATGTTGGTGATGGGCAAACGCTGGGTGTGATGGGTGCGCTGGGTAATATTTTCACCAAGGTGGGTGATGGTACAACCATTGCGGCGATGATTGGTGCAGGCAATATTTTCACTCAGGTGGGTGAAGGCAATGCCTGGGCGTTAATGGGCGGTAAAGGCAATATCTTCACGAAAGTTGGCGATGGCGATGCACTGGCCTTGATGCTGGCATTAGGCAACGTATACACCCACGTTGGTGATGGCAAGAGTGTTGCTTTGATGATCGCCAAAGGCAATATTGCGACCAAAGTTGGCGATGGCGATGCCCTGTCTGCCATGATTGGTAAAGGCAATATCTTTACCCAGATTGGTGATGGTTCCACTTTCGCGGCCATGATTGGTGGGGCAAACGTGCTGACCAAAGTGGGGGATGATCTGACCGCAGCATTGATGGTGGGTAACGCCAACATTTATACCCATGTTGGAGACGGCACCAGCATTGGTTTGTTTGCGGGTAAAACCAACATCATGACCAAAGTGGGTGATGGCACAACATTGTCTGCTATGTTTGGCGAAGCCAATATTATGACCCATGTCGGTGATGGTTTAACCGGTGTATTGGCATTAGGCAAAGCCAACATTGTGACAAAAGTCGGCAATGATTTTATGGGCGTTGTGGCCGCTTCTGAAGCCAATGTGGTGACCCATGTTAATCAGGAAGGCAATAGCACAACGGCAGCCGTGTTGATGGGCAAAGGCAATATCCTGACCAAAGTCGGTGATGGAAGTGCGGTCGGCCTGCTGGTTTCTAAAATCGGCAATATCATGACCCATGTTGGTGACGGCACAACGGTCGGATTTGCCAAAGGGGAAGGCAATATCATCACTAAAGTCGGTGATGGATTGGGTATCAATGCCGCCTGGGGTAAAGGCAATATCCTGACTCAGGTCGGTCACGGCGATCGCTATAACTTTGCCAAAGGTGATGCAAATATCATTACCAAAATCGGCGATGGTCAGGAAGTGACCGTTGTCCAAGGGCAAGCCAATATCGTAACCCATGTTGGCAACGGTGATGACTATACCGGTGCGTGGGGCAAGGCTAATGTCATCACCAAGGTTGGTGATGGTCGTAACGTTGTACTCGCTAAGGGTGAGGCTAATATCGTCACCCAAATCGGGCATGGGGATAGCTTCAATGTGTTATGGAGCCAGGGCAATGTCGTCACCAAAGTGGGTGATGGTATGCAAGTTACGGCGGCCAAAGGTAAAGGCAATATCACCACCACAGTGGGGAATGGCCTTAGCGTGACTGCGGTTCATGGCGACCTGAACATCAATACCAAAGTCGGCGATGGGGTTTCCGTCAATGTGGCCTGGGGTAAATTCAACGTCAATACCCGTGTGGGTGACGGTCTGAATGTTTCCGTCATGAAGGGCAAGGGCAATGCCAATATCCGTGTGGGTGATGGCCTGAACGTTAACGCTTCTTATGCGCGTAACAACGTGGCAATTCAGGTGGGTAATGGTGATTTTTATAGCCTTGCGGTGGCGGAAAGCAATACCCAGAGCAATAAACTGAATGCACTGTTTGACAATCTCAAACAAACCGTACTGGGTCACGCGGGCAGTCAGGGTATCAATTATCTGGTGAATGGCGATGAAGCCACGACATCAGGAACCCATAAAGGGCGAGGCGCCATTGACCTGCCGGAAGTTTCTTCCCTAAATGGTTTCAAACTGACAGAAATTAATGAAATCTCATCGGATTTGGCAAAAGATCTGAAAGGGGCTGTGACCGGTGTGGATACCCCAGATATTGCAGGGATCGAGAAGACACTTGGCAGTGAAGAACGTCTGAACCCGAATCGACCACGCAATTTAATCGTCAATGGTGATTTTGAACAAGGTGTTGTGGGATGGAAATCCACCAATGGCATTGAAGCCAACCATTCAGCCAAGGCATATGGATTGAGTGATGAAGGGCATGGTAAGCGGGTCAGTGAGCTTGATGTCAGTGGTAACACAAATATCTATCAGGATATCCAGAACTTGACGGCGGGTGAAGAAATTACGGTTAAGTTCGATTTTGCAAGGCGTGCTGGCAGCTCTGCGGATAATGGGCTGGAAGTGTGGTGGAATGGCAAGGTTGTTTTTGCTGCCGCCAATGGTGACAGTGAGTGGCAAAACAAGACTCTGACCTTAACCGCCAATGCGGGCAGTAACCGGCTGGCATTTTCTGGAATTGGCTTAAATGATGGTTTTGGTTATGTGCTGGATAATGTAGTTGCAACTGCTGAACTGAAAGACGGTGGAGTTGCTGACCATGTGAAACAGGATAAAGCAGCACACAATGCCTTGCAGGACAAGGAAACAGCAGAAGCCGATAGCCAACGTCTGGCTCAGGAAAAAGATAAGCAACTTGCAGCGATTGCTGGCACCCAGTCACAACTGGAAGCGACAGATCTGGATGCCCTGAACGCTAATGGGCAGAGCCAGCGTAATGCCATCAAAGAAGAAGCGCAGGCGGTGACAGATGAGATGCTGGCGCAGGTTAAAGGGCTGGAAACACTGGATGTCCATGCCAGCCATCATGGTGAATCAGGCCAACAATGGCGTGATCAGTTCGCGGCAGGTTTACAGCAGCGTATTCAAACCGAATTGAATCAGTCTGGTGAAACTGCGCAGAATCAATTGGATAATATCCAGGAAGTGATAGCAGCACGTTTGGGCGATACTAAAGATGCTGTCGCTAAATCAGAAATGGGTGTACTTAAGGCTGAGCAAAATCAACAAGATGCTGAGCAAGATATTGAAGAAGCGCTCATTCAGGCCAAAAACAGAGAGAAAGAAGCCCTTGATCGTGAGCTAAAAGCTAAGCGGGCAGAACATGAGGGTAATCTGGCCGTACAACAAGCAGAGCAGCATGGTCAGCATGAAGTCTCTGCGGCAGACAATAAAACTGCGCAAGTGCAACATGATGCCAAGGGTTCAAAACTGGATAACAGCCATAAACCGGTTCGTACAGGCGCAACAGGCAGTGGTTTGTCTGGTAAAACTTATAACGCTAATTACTCTGAAGACATTGAACAAGCAGAAAAATCCAAGAGTAATATCAATGCCAATTCGACTGCTCAGGCTGATGGTCGATTCAGTGAGCAATTACAAGAGCTGGATAAGGATCTGAGCGAGCTTGGTAATGCAAAAGCTGCCTTAAACCGCTTGCAGATCAATGCAGGGATACGTGCCAAAAAAGTGTTAACGTCTGTTCATGGCGAAACGTCGGATAATCAGGTGATTAGCCAACCTTCTGCCGTGGTGACTGAATGGATCAGGGATACCCCGAGAATTTCGGGATTGGATCTCAGTGGACTGAAAGCGCTGGGTGAAGAACATGTTCAGCAAGATTCAGTGGCTCCGGCTGAAACTGGTTATTCTGTTGCAAGCAAGGCACAAAAAGTCGCCAATGTTTACCGTTGGTTAGATAAAGACAACAAACTTGCCACAGAAAAATATATTCCCGTACCAGGGTTTGATCGCGTGGATGCAGATATATCGGATGACCACAGACAAGAAATGGTAACCTTTATTGAAAACTATCTGCAACTTACTAATAGTGAAAACAGCGTACCGGAAGACCAGTATACTTCATTGGCAAAATTATTTGTTGATGCAACCATCGATTACGATTGGGATAAGCGCGTCGAATTCGTCTCAAGGCTGGAAAGCTATGGCTATAGCTTCGAACCTGTACATGGTGATAAGAGTATCGTTTCATTTTGGTCTGGCAAAAACTTCAAGCAATATCGTGCAGTTCTTGATGCAGCACAGGCTGATGGCAAGAAAGTGGTTTACGATATTGATGTAAAAGGTAACGAGTTTGCTATTGCCTTGAACAAATCGCTGATGAATTGGGCTTTTTATCATCTCAAATCTGATATTGCAGAGCAGAAGGCTTTGCAATCGGCCGTTAATGCTGCGACATACAGCAATACCGGATTCTGGAGTTCCCTCTATGCAACTGGCTCACGTGATGATGTTTATCTCATTTCGGAAGGCGGATTGCCTCTTGGCAACTACTTCTGGAATGTTGAATTACCTGTATTGCGTCAATTACAGCGTGAAGGCTTGGTCGGGGAAATTCGTCTGCTGGATAAAGCTGCTGCAGAGTATAAAGGCGCGTCACCTGAATCCCTTGGCCGCAGATTGACAGAAGCCGGTGTGACTGTAAAAGTGCGTTTTAATTCGCTCAGCCTTGCAGAGCAGGAAAGGCTGCTTGCATTGGACCCTGACAAATATAAACCGTATACATTGGTTGATTTGGATATCAAAACCAGTGCCATCGATAACCTGCTGAATCAAGCCTTACCATTCTATGGTTTGCGTACAGAACGCAATTTGTTGGTGAGTGAAGTTGATGGTGAAGGTTTTGAAGTCCGCCCTTGGCCGGGTAAGAACAGTGATAGCTTCAAAACTATCATGTTAGAAAATCCAAAAGATTCCGCTCAGATTAAATCTATTGAGCGTTTTATTCTCGCCAACTATAACCATTACGACCAACTGCCTGATGAATTGCATTTGGTGAAAGATCGCATTGTTTCCCACGAGCACGGACGTACTCGCATTATCGCTGAAAAAGCGGATGGCAGCTGGCGCTATAAACCGCAAACTGACCTGATGTCTGCAACGGAGTTGCAGGAAGCGGCCTATGTTAAAGGCAAAATTCTGGGTGACAGCTATCGTAATGTCCTGGAAGCATTAAAAAGCTATGAAAATATCCTACAAGGCAGCCAGGATTATAAACTGGAAACGGTGGAAAAACTGGCTTATTTGCGTCATCAGGTTGAAGGTTATCTATTAGGGCACCCTGATTCAGAACGTACCCCGGCGTTGAAAAACTTGCTGTCACAGATCAATGTGCGCATGGAAGAGTCGCTGACATTGGCTGAACCGACCTTCGAAAGTTCAGGTAAAGGTAGTTTTAGCGATCTCTATAACAAACTGGGTAATACTAACCTTAAAGACTCCAAACATCTTTATATTGATGAACAAGGGAATTTTGTTACCCGCGGTAAATCCAATCTCCAGATTGCGATGAAAGCGGAAAGTGCAGAAAAAGCGGTTGAACAGATCAAAGCGGCTGTGAGCAATGAATATGGTCAGTCAGTAGCAGAAAACGTCTTTGCAACCCTGCAACCCCATGAATTGTCGAAAGATGGCAAGGGGATTGATATCTCAGGCTTGAGAAAGATACATCAGGCGGTGGAACAACAACTGTCTCCGGTGAGCGCAACGTTGTTTATCTGGAAACCAAGTGATCACAGTCAATTGGGACATGCTGCCTTGCAGATTGGTCAGGGACGTATCCAGATCACAGAAAATACCAATGAATTCAATCAGCAAAATTACGTCAGTTGGTGGCCGAAATGGGGTAAGTCTTCTGATCCTGCTCATATTTTAAATAATTTTTCTCATATACGCTGGCGTGATTTGAGTCAATCGGCAACCCAGAATCAAACTTTAGAACGGGATGTTGATTCTGAAGAACAAGATAACTTTGGTATGCAGTATGTTGTCTACAAGCAGCTTGATGAAGAGCTTCAGATTGCGAAAGGCGTTGATAAAACCTTCGCGGATACCAGCGAAGGGTTTGCCACGACTTTACTGGAAAACCCTCGCCTGCTGAAAAATTTCGGCATACCAGAAGTGTTTGCCCGACCATTCCTCAACAAATTGGCAGAGGGTGGCGTGGATGTATTTGAAATGGGCAAACAATTTGCTGAGGTTCTGCGCAAGGCTGCCACTCAACCCCCTGAACTGACAGAAAAACGCGTTGCCAATGCTATCCAGAAGTTTCTTGAGCGAGAACAAAACTATCTTCTAGACGGTATTCGGGATTTCAAGGACAGTGATGGCGATGATGGGCGTGTATTCCGCATCAATCTGGCTGGATTAGATACGGCCGCAATGCGGGCGGAATGGCGGAAAATTAGCGAAAATCCAGATACGCGTTATCAACTTCTGACAAAAAACTGTTCAAGCATTGTTGCCAGAGTGCTTAAGGCGGGAGGTGCTGATAACGTTATCGGTCATACATGGCGACCAACATTTGGCGTCTGGACGCCAACCGAACTATTCAATTTTGCCCAGGCATTGCAGGAAGCGCAGGTTGAAAAGATCTTGCATGAGCCAAATCGGGTTATCGGTGGTGAGCTGGACGTTTTGGATCACGCCGATAAGAAAGATAAGGTGCTGGAAAAAGTGGCTATTGATCACGATGGCACACCACCGCGTGACAGTGAACCAGCCAATATCATAACGCGTCTCGTTAATAATGAGCTTTTCGGCAACAAAGAAGAACGTCGTAAAGTCGATTACGGCACTCAATTAATATTAGATGAGGCAGTGACTAAAGGCGAAGCGAATAAAGTTACGCTACAAGGTAACGCCGGACGCCTGACTGGTTATTACCATCATGGTGGCCAAAAAGATCAAGATGAACATAGTTCGGCAAAAAAAGTCGTTCTTTTCATCCACGGTTCCGGATCATCGGCCGAAGAGCAATCCAGTACAGTCCAAATCCATTACCAAAGACAGGGTATTGATGTGCTGGCGGTGAACATGCGGGGCTACGGCACCAGTGATGGTCACCCAAGCGAGAAAGGACTCTATCAGGATGCCCGTACCATGTTCAAATACTTAGTTAATGATCGTGGTATCAAGCCCGAAAACATCATCATCCATGGCTATTCTATGGGTGGAGCGGTTGCGGCAGATCTTGCCCGTTATGCTGAGCGCAACGGCCAAGCCGTCTCTGGTTTGCTGCTTGACAGGCCAATGCCAAGTATGACCAAAGCGATTACCGCCCATGAAATGAGGAACCCGGCAGGGATCACAGCAGGTTTGGCCAAATTCTTTAATGGTCGGTTCTCTGTGCAGAAAAATCTGCAAGGTATCTCGAAACAGACGCCAATCATGCTATTGACCGATAGTGAAGGATTAGGCCGGGAAGGGGAAAAATTACGAATTAAGCTGGTGAGTACCGGTTATCGGGTATCAGGTGAACTGACTCCTCATGCTCATGAAGAGAGCAGCCGTTTGATGAGTCGGTATGTCAAACAGATTGTAACGGATTTGTTTGACGTAAAACCGCAGCCAGACGAGCCAGAAGTTCTCAAGAGCATCACTAGCGACCTGCAACGTTACAGTGAAATAGTCAAACCACAGCCAACCGATTCAGGCAGGCCAAAAGATATTCGCACAACGAAAGATTTTCTGGCGGGTTACAAACAAGGCCATGCAGAACAGGTGGTGGATGGTTTCCGTCCAAATATGAATATCAAGCAACTGGTGGATTTGCTACTTAAAGGTAACTGGAGCCTGGAGCAAAAAGGGGCTTTAGCCTGGGAAATTGAAAGCCGCGCCTGGAAAATGACTTTCCAACCAAAAGCTGAAAAATACAATCGGTTGTTCCGTGATATCGCTTCAACGGGTATCGCAGATAAGAAGGCAAGCGAACAACTGGCACCCCAATTGTTATTATTGAACCTGTCAAATGATGGTTTTGGCGGACGTTGCGACCCACTATCGAAGCTGGTTCTGGTTGCGAAGCAATTTGAAAATGAGGGTCAGGAGGGTGTTGCTCGTCAATTGCTGGAAAAAATGTATTCTGCGGCAGCGGTATTGAGTAATCCAGATCTGTATTCTGCCACCGAGCGCGCTAACGCCAATAAGTTGTTGGGATCGCTGGCGGCACTCCATGCCAGAAACCCAATGTCTGAAACATCCATCAAAGTGTGGAAAGAAAAACTGGAAGACGCCAAGGCGCTGACAGTCAATGACCTCGTCCAGAAAATTACCGCCGACACTACAGAAGGTAAACCTGTGTTGCTTGAGCTGGATGGTCCAAACCATGCCATGGCGGCTTGGGCGAAAGGCCATAGTGAAAACCGTGTTTATGGTTTCTATGATCCAAACGTGGGGATCATTGAGTTCTCGTCGGCGGAGAAGTTTGGCGCTTATATAACGCGTTTCTTCGGTAAATCTGGTCTAAACATGGCAAAAAGTTATGGGTTGCCAAAAAATGCGGCAGGGGAAAGCCTCTTCAAACGTGTGGTCGTCATGGATGGTGAGGTTCTGGCAACTTATCGTCCAAGATGGGCTGAAAACTTCACGATGCGAGACATCTTAGAACTGCCTGTGTTTGATGATACCCCAATCAAGAAACCGGCAGAGATTGATGCAACCCATAGTGTGAAAAAACCGTTAGGTGATGACTCGCTGGAAAGTCATATTCACGTGAATAACCAGGATGTCAATGCCTGGGAAAATATTGTGGTCAAACCACAGCATGAAGGTAGCGATAGCCGCTTTGCGGGTCAGATTATTATCCAGACCGAAAATGATCCTGTGGTTGCGCAAGCCGCTGCAAACCTGGCAGGTAAGCACCCGGATTCCAGCTTGATCGTTCAGCTTGATGCCAACGGTCAATATCGCGTGGTGTATGGTGATCCCGCTGTCTTGTCCGGCAAATTACGCTGGCAGATTGTTGGGCATGGACGTGAAGGTGCAGCGCAGAATCATACACGCCTGAGCGGTTACAGTGCGGATGAACTGGCTCTGAAACTGAAACAGTTCCGTACTGATTTCCAACAGGCCGGCACACCAGACCATATTAGTCTCGTGGGTTGTTCTTTGATAGGCGATGACAACCGTAATGGTTTCGCCCATCGCTTTATTTCGGCACTGGATAAGCAAGGTATTCGTACCACCGTATCGGCGCGCAGCAGTGAGGTCGCGGTAGACAGTATTGGCCGCAAATACACCAAAGATGCGCAGGAACAATGGGTGCACAAGCTCACGGATAATAAGCTCGTCTTGGGATGGAATGACAACGGTGAAGTGGAAAGCCACTCCGAACGAATCCGCTTTGGTATTGCTGAAAATGACATCAACTTGTCCCGCGTGGGGCAGGCAGATGTGGATGCAAAAGCGCAAGGTGCGATTGCCGATAATACCGAGGCATTCCATGCACCGAAACAACGCGATGCGGCGGATAACCATTCAGCGGCGGCATCATCCAATAACCAACTGAGTTATTCCGGCAATATTCAGGTTCAGGTTGGTGATGGTGAGTTTACGGCCATTAACTGGGGCACTACCAATGTAGGTATCAAGGCTGGTACAGGTGGCTTTAAGTCTCTGGCCTTCGGTGATAACAATGTGATGGTTCACATTGGTGAGGGTAACAGCAAACACAGTGTTGATATTGCCGGTTATCAGGCATTGGAAGGTGCACAACTGTTTGTCGGCAACCGTAACATCAGCTTCAACTTGGGACGCAGTAATGATCTGATCGTTATGTTGGAGAAATCCATTCCAACCCCACCGTTGGTTAACCCATTTGATGGTGCAGCCCGTATTTCGGGGGTATTGCAAAACATTGCCGGTTCGTTTGATTCACCAGATTGGCTGGCGACACAAAACCAGCAATGGAGCTTGGAAAGTGCGAAGAAATATGTCAGTGATCTGTCCGGTCTCGATTTGACCAGCAGTGTGGATTATAAGACGTTGACTGATCTCGACTCACAAAATGAACGTAGCAGCCGTGGCCTGAAAAATGATCTCGAAAGCACCCTGAACAAAAAATACAACCAATGGTTGAGTGGAAATGGCAATACCCCGGAAATGGGTAAAATCAGTCGGGCGGATAAATTCCGTCAAGCGAATGAAAAACTGGCCTTCAACTTTGCCGTGGGTGGACAAGGTGCGGATATTCAGGTTACGGCGGGTAACTGGAACTTTATGTTTGGTGACAATATCCAGTCGATTCTGGATACCAATATGGGTTCACTGTTTGGTCTGATGACGCAGGAATATACCTCAACGGGTGTGGCAAAAACCACGTTTACCTTTAGCCCAACGGACTTGCCACGTCAGATCAAAAACAAATTGCTGGGGGATCTGGCAGGGGTTAGTGCGGATACCACGCTGGCAGATATCTTTGGTGTGGATTATACCCCGGAAGGCGGTATTGTCTCCCGTTCAGGCCAGCCTGTTGATGGTGTCGCTATTTTGCGTGAGATGCTGAAAATCATCGGTGAATTCAGTGGCGATCAACTGAACGCCTTCACTGATCCAGACAAATTACTGGATAGCCTGGAAGCCGGCCTGAATATGGGGGCTGATGGCGTGAGATCGTTTGCTGAAAGCCACGGCCTGAAAGCCAAAGCACCGGATGAAAATCAGGAAGGGCGTGTTTCCATCAGTAAAGGGGATAAGCCAGCACCAGAAACGACTCAGGCAGATCGCGCCTTTGGGCTGACGTCCCTGAACCTGCCAAACTTGTTTGCAACGCTGTTTAACCAGGATAAGCAGGCCGAGATGAAATCGCTGGTCACTAACTTAAAAGAGAATCTGACTGCCGACTTACTCAACATGCAGGATAAAACCTTCGACTTCCTGCGTAATAGCGGTCATCTGCAAGGGGATGGTGACATCCACGTTTCTTTGGGTAACTACAACTTTAACTGGGGTGGTGACGGTAAAGATCTCGGTGCGTATCTGGGAGATAACAATAACTTCTGGGGCGGCCGTGGTGATGACGTTTTCTATTCCGTAGGCACCTCGAATATTTTCACAGGTGGCCAGGGTAATGATGTCGGTGTCATGATGGGGCGTGAAAACATGATGTTTGGTGGTGCAGGCAATGATGTGGCTGTATTGGCTGGACGGATTAACTACGCCTACATGGGAGATGGCGATGATCAGGTCTTTGCCTTTGGTGAAGGTGGCGTGATTGATGGCGGCAAGGGACGTGATTATATCGTGGCTTCCGGCAACTTTAACCGCATTGATGCAGGGGAAGATCAGGATTACGTTGTCACCATTGGCAATAATAATCAGGTTGATTTGGGCAAAGGTAACGACTTTGCGACGGTATTCGGCAACAATAACCGAGTCGATGGCAAGGAAGGTAACAATGCCATCAAATTGATGGGTTATCACACTGTTATCAATGGGGGGACAGGTAGTGATCACCTGATTGCCGATGTGGTCTCTAAGTTCAGCCAGCTTAACGGTGGCGATGGTGATGATCTGTTGGTATTGGGTGGATACCAAAACCGCTTCAAGGGTGGCACGGGCGTGAATAGCTTTGTGGTCAGTGGTGATGTGATTGATAACGTGGTTGAAGATATCAAGCAAGGTGACAAGATTATTTTCAACGATATGAATTGGCAAAACCTGTGGTTCCAACGCAGCGGTTACGATTTAGTTCTGTTGACCCAGCGTAATGTCAAAGATACCTCTGCACAGGGGGAATTTGAGGCAATGGGTTCTGTAACGTTCAATGACTATTTCAATGGCAACCGTGCGGATATCATCACCCAAATGGGAGATAAAGATGCACAGGGCGAGCGTGAATATACAACACTCTCTGCCAATGCCGTTGATTCCCTGGTGCAGGCTATGAGTGGATTCGCACCTAATATGGGAGACAGCAGCTTGATTGATTCGCTGGATAGTAAATCGAAATCAACCGTTATAACGGCTTGGTCTGATACCATTAATGGAAAATCTAAACTAGTCTGATAGTCTTATTAACAAAATGGCCCATATTCATGGGCCATTTTTCAATTAACGTGTTATTGGGATTTATCACTATTTAGCCTCCTTTATGGCGAGCATCATTACGGGTGAATACGTCCCATTATCATTCAGGATGATGAGGAACCCATATGGGCACGGATAGGTCGAATTGTTTTGATTCTATTTTTGATGTATCTTAGCATCAATATATGAATCATTGAGGTAATATTATGCGAACTACCGTCACGATAGATGATGTATTATATGCTCAGGCGCTAGAAATGGCCGAGCCTGGCATGGATAAAGCCGATATTTTCCGGGAAGCTGTGAAAACATTTGTTCGTGTGCAGGCGGCAAAAAGATTGGCTGCGCTCGGCGGTTCATCGCCTGAAATGCAGATGGTTCCCCGCCGCCATGAGGAGCCATCCTCATAATGACTGTTTTGGTTGATACGTCCGTTTGGGTTGACCACTTCAAAAACAGGAATGACGGGTTGGTTCAGTTGCTGAGCTGGGATCTGGTTCTAATTCACCCGATGATACTGGCCGAGATAGCCTGTGGAACCTCTCCAGCGCCAAGACAGCGAACGCTTGGTGATCTAGGTCTGTTAACACAGAGTCATCACGCCAGTATTGCTGAAGTGATGGCATTTATTGAAAATAAAAAATTGTACGGGCTTGGATGTGGCTTTGTTGATATTACGTTGCTGGCATCGACCATGATAACACCAGGAGCGAAGCTCTGGACGCTAGATAAACGACTTGAGGGGTTGGCTAAACGTTTTAATGCGAATTATCAGCCGATTTCATTAGGGCGGGATCACGGTTCCACCTTATAGTGAATTACCATGATTAATGCAATGCTGACTTATCCACGCCTTCGGTGACGCCCTGAGAGTGTCTGGTCAAGCTGATGGGGGTATTAAGATAGGATTCATATGGATTGAAACCACATGAATCCTAATTTTTTATATTTACACATATATTCGGGTAGAAAAAATATTTTCGCCTATTGTATGCAGATAATTGGATGCAAATTGTATTTTATTTGGTATTCGCTCTTCTATAATTCCATTTAGGCTTTTAAAATAAAGGCCTGCAATTAGTTTTACATCTTTTTTCCATTTATATAAGAGCAGACGAATGCTCAGGAAAGCCATTAATAAATAAAAAATACGAATTCACTGATAAGCAAAGAAAAAAACAGCAAAAAGAAAATAATAGAAAGAATGGAATTCCACATAGATATAGAGGCTCGTATGGTTGGAGAAAGAGAACCAATCCTTACGAAATAAATAATAACCTGACTATTACTGGAGAGATTTATGCCGAAAAAGGTGCCAAAATCCGGGGTTGGTTAAAAGAAATCCATAAAAAAAGTATAGAATTAATCCTTTATCATGATGGTATTCAGGCATCGGCGAGTGTGAAATATGGGGTAACGCTTAAAACAGAAGGGAGAAATAGTGATGATATGGGTGAGTTGGGAGAAAATAAAAGTGAAGATGAATGCCTTGAAAAATATTGGGTATTTCAAGAATCACTGCCAAAAGAAAAATCTCCTTACAGGATTTCTTTGGGATAGTTTTTTTATTCTTCCACATGAAAGAATAAAAGGAGCTATAAGCTGATGTTAAATATTGCCCTTGAAGCGGTGAACACTATCAGGAAAAAGACTCAGGATGCTTTTGATGGTGCGGGTCAGTTCGATTATAAATTCGACCGTTCTGTTGTTACCCAAACTGATTTAATGCTGGAAGCAGAAATTCGGGAACTATTTGAAAAACGCAGTCCGGGGGTGCCAGTTTGGGGAGAGGAATTTGGATTAAATGGGGCGGAAAAATTTGAATCGGGATGGATTATTGATCCTATTGATGGGACAAGGGCGTTTTTGTATGGCATCCCATTGTTCAGTACCTTGATTGCCTTTGTTGAACAAGGCGAACCTGTCGTTGGGGTAATGAGTTTTCCGGCGATTTCAACTGTAGTTTATGCGGCAAAAGGTGAAGGTTGCTGGATGAGTGTCGAAGGTAAGCCACTACGCCAACTCAAAATTGCGGAAAATTCACCGGAAATGGTGAAACAGGCGGTGATCACTGCTTCAGGAATACACAGTACGAGTTATAACCTTGCCGATGGGATCGTCGCCTATAATTTGGACTCACTGGTAAAATCAGCACGTGATTTTACATTTGTTAATGACGCTTACCAACATGCCATGGTTGCAGCCGGTCGCCTGCATTGTGCCATTGATACCTTAATGAAACCGTGGGATTGCGCTGCAATTCTGCCCTGTATTAAAGAAGCAGGTGGTGATTTTTGTACCCTGAATGGCAGTCGGGAAAAAGTGATATTTGGTGGTAGCCTGGTATCGGCATGTACGCCAAAATTGCTCGATAATGTCGTACAGATAATGAATTCATCTATACCAATCCAACTTCAAATTCCAGCTTGCAAATCAATGTAATTGTTTATATCTCCCCGCGTAGCGGGGAGATATAAGACGTATCTTGAAAGATGATTGGTATAGTTTAGATTAAACGATTTTGTATTTGATGATATCAGCTATTTCATGGATTGTTATTCAACAAAGCCACTGATTGTATGAACTATGCTTAACATGGATCTTCCTCTTCGGTATTAAAACCTTAAGGAAGATCCATGTCAGACGAACGGGTTAAAATTATGTGCTGATTTCTAGCTCTTTTTCGTGGTTGTCAACAGCAGATGGGACCTGAACATCGATGCGTAACATATTCTTAATCACCCTGGTCGCAATATTCGCTACCACGACGAGGGCATTAGGCACCCATAACCGCTTATGCGCAGGCGTTCCGACAAACCAAATGCTTTCCTTTTCCTTAAGGTCAGGGTGGATGGCGACCATTTCTGGCGAGATTGATATGGCGCGCTCTGAACGTTGGCCGTGAGTGTTAATCTCAAGTTTCCCATCCTCGTCAATGACAAAGTCAGGTTGGTGATAACCAACAGCAGCGACAACAGCATCAAATGGTTGATAATCCTGCCCTAAATTGACTAACCAGGTATTAGCCTCTCCTTCCTCTATAACAACATTTAAAATTTCTCCCTGCTGGATGAGCAGAGAACCCTCATCCATATAGTGCAGAAGTTTGCGTGCATTGGGCAAAGCTATGGCAGTGATATATCGATGAAGCATTTTTTCGACGTTGGGATGAAATGAACCGTCGAAATAGGTTTTATCATTTAAATGCACTTCATTAATGACATCCATGAAATTGACTATCATGTCTTGCCATTGACTCTTTCCTTGCTCGGCAATAGCTATTTCTTCACGCAGGCGTTCACGATAACTATTGGCATTAGAAAACTGTTCTCGCCAGGGTATCTTGGTGTATTTGTTGAGTGCGCGGTAGAAATATTTTAGATATGCACGTTTCAATGAGTCAGGAAAAGAATGGTTCGATTGATTTCCCTTACGGGTCATTATCGACATTATGTTTTCATGCTCAAAGAAGGCTCCAGGGCTTCGTATAAACCGCGAACGCACAGCGGGAATATCTCCTGATGGTGATGTCATGGTGACGCGATGGCCTTCACGGCAGAGAAGAATAGCCGCATCGATGGCTGAAAGTTTACTGCCGATAACCAATACCCGCGATTGCGAGGGTATTCTGGCTAACATATCCTGCTCTGGATAGGGACAGTGAATAAAAGTTGGATGAGCCAAGTGGGGTTTCAACACTTCAGGGAGTCGAGAAGCGCCGAAGCCTGTACAAAAAATGACATCAGTTACTTCCAGCGATTGAGGTGTCAAGGTATCACCGTACCAGAGCGTATAACACCGATGTGAATTGATTTTTAACCCCTTAAATACATAGGGTATATGGAAAACATCGATTCCGATCTTGAGAGCTATAGTGTTAAATTCCAGAAACTTTTCATTCAGATAATTTCCTACCCATTGGCGCGGTACGAAAGATTCCGGTGTAACGGTATGCCCACGTTTATGCAGATAATCCAGAAAATCCAGAGGGTTATCTGCCACGACGGACATGGTATCAACGGAGGTATTGCAGAGGATATCACCATCCAGATTGAAAAAGGCCATACCGGGGCCAACAGCCCCAGGCTCAATAATATAAATGGTTTGTGCCACACGATGTTGCACTGCTGCGATGAATGTTGCCACACCCGCAGCCCCGCCTCCGACAATCGCAAGACTTCTTTTTTGAAAAGACATCATCATTTCCTATATTTTAACTATATTGAAATTAAGGACGTTTTATTCGGCTGACTTAAGCGAAGGCTTTCATCCTGCAATGGCTTCGACAATCGAAATATAACAACCTGTATCAATAACGCGATTGAGTTTCAAATCTGCGTTAGCCAGCAATTGTCGTAGCTCATCTTCTGTGCGTTCGCGTCCCCCTTCGTAGATCCCCATGCAGAGGAGATCCATTTCCTTACCTGAGTGCGAAACGTTGCCATTAGGGATGACCGGATCCATGATTAGCACTCGGCCGTCAGGGGACATCGCTTGTCGGCAGTTACGTAGGATGCGTATACATTGCTCATCAGGCCAGTCGTGCATAATGTACTTGAGCAGATAGATATCGCCCTGTGGACATGACTCGAAAAAGTCGCCAGAAGTAATCTCCCAACGTGTATCGTCACCTAACGCGTCAAGTTGATGTCTGGCCAGTACGTGTGGTTGGTCGAAAAGGATCCCTCGCAGAGTGGTATTAGCCTGTAATACGCCTAATAACAGGCCACCAAATCCGCCAGCGATATCGACAACGGTCGCGTTTTTCGGAAAGTCATAACTGTTCACGAGAAACAGATTTTCCACTTTAGACATTGAGGACATACCGGCATGAAAATCATCAGCCTGTGTATCCTTCTGCGCCCAATAATCAAAGAAAGGAAGTCCGTAGAGGTGTTTGAAGGCGGGGTTGCCGCGGACACTTTCGACAATCTCACCAAGAGGTTGCCAAAATGTCCTGTCAGTCAGCATCAATACTGCAGATCGGAGGGAGTGGTGTGTGTCTTTGCGCAGGAACTCTGCGGCTGGTGTGAGTGAAAACCGATTTTCTTCGGTTTCACGAAAGATATTCCGTGTGGCGAGCAACCGCAGAACTCGGTGTAGTTGTTGCTCTTGGGCACCGACAGTTTTGGCAAGTTCATTCACTGTTTTTGGCCCATTGCTCAAATGATCGGCTACACCCAGAACTGCAGCAGCACGAAGCGCCGCTTGATAGGAATACCCCATTGTTTGATTAAGTAAATGTAACGCTGCTGATGTGTAGTTAGAAATTGCTGTGTTATTATTTAAAGTGTTCATATGATTCTCATTTATTATGTAATTATTAAAATAAAAATTAAAGAAATATAAGTTTACTTATTATTTCAAGCATATTATTAACCAGAGTGTTGTTCATTTTTCAATCACAAAAAAACTTATACGAAAGGATATTGTTATAATGATTTTTATTAATGAGAATAATGAATAAGGCTATTTTTACGAAAAGGTTATGTTGTGTTTATAGTGAGAATTTTTAGGGCGGATAGTGATTATACGCATGCAACTTCAAGTTTCAATTTACAATACGATATGAAACCTGATTTCTCCCCGCGAAGCGGGGAGAAATCAAACGCATCTTGAAGTTAGATTGGTATAAATAACACAATAGAAAAATACATTAGGGTATAATAATCCCCACTAAAATAGTGGGGAGATATGTGTTAGTGTTGACAAACAAAGGCTGCATCAATGCAATTTCTTTGGAAATCATCCCAAAACCCTGGTGGATAGCTCTCAATATCACTTTCCAATAGCATAGGTTTATGCCATTCGAATTTTAATCCCGCCTTAGTGATGGCATTTTTATATTGTTCACGGCTCCAACGATGCATAGTAAAAGGGCTGGGTGGGGTAGTAAGAAATTCAGCCCTCACAAGAGTTGTATCTTTCACAGGCTCTTCACTTAGAACCTTTATGCAATAATTTTCATAGTTCCCTTTTTCTAAACGATAATCAGGTTCAAATGTATAAGCGATGAGTTTACCGGAAGGTTTAAGATGATCTGCAATTACACGAAACATATTTTCAAGTTGTTCAAGTGATTCCGCATGACAAAATAGCCAGGCGGCAACTATCAGGTCAAATTTGCCGAATGACTCCATTTTGCTGACATCCCTGATATGATATTCTATACCATCGTTATATTGTTGCGATTTGTGTTTAGCAATTTCTATCATCTTATCTGATATATCAATACCAATTACTTTTGAAGCGCCACGGTTTCTGAATTCCCGACTAAATAAGCCATATCCACATCCTAAATCTAATACCGATTTTCCTTTTACATCCCCTGCCAGATTGAGGAGGGTACGAGCCACTATTTTTATTTGAGGGCTAGAGTCTGAAAAATCTTCGTAGAGATGAGCAATAGGATTATATAAGATGTTATCTTTCATAATGATGTCCTTAATTAAAATTAAGATATTTTATTTGTTTGTAGAATACATTATTTAATATTGGTGTAATAATGACTGACTGTTTCCTTTGTTGTATATTAAGGCGCCAGTAATGAATTAGATATAATTATTTTTATATTGACTCTTTTTTTTATCAACCCATCGGAATATGGGTTGATATTCGTCATTATTTTGTGCCTAAAAAGCGATGAATTGCCCGGAGTACAGCTTCAGGCTTTTCTGCATGTACCCAATGCCCACAACCGGCCACAACCCATGCGGTTGCTTGTGGAAATTGGCTGATAATCTCTTCTCGAAATTCTTCATTAATATAATCTGAATTTCCACCACGGATAAATAAGGCGGGATTGTGCCATGCAGGAATAGTTTCCCAACCGATAATCTTTTCGTACTCTTTTTGCAAAATGGGAAGATTGAATTTCCATTCCCCTTGATGGAATGATTTCAATAAAAACGGAATAACACCCTCTTCTCGAATATCCTGACGCATAATATCTGCCGCTGCTTGTCGGGTTTGTACACCGGCTGCTACGACTTTGTTCAGTGCTGTGAAAATGCTGTCATGACGGCGAACCAAATAAGCGACAGGAGCCATATCAATCACCACGATTTTTTCAATCCGTTCTGGCGCAATAGCCGTCATGCTCATAGCGATTTTGCCACCCATGGAATGCCCAATAATAATGGCTTTGGACACGGTTAGCTCATCAAGTAATGCCAGGACATCCTGTGCCATATCGCGATAATCCATATTTTCCATGCGTGGTGAAATACCGTGGTTACGCACATCAATTTGAATCACTGGATAATGTTGCTGTAATTCACGCCCCAATACGCCTAAATTATTTAAGTCTCCAAAAAGTCCATGAATCAAGACAATGGGCGTTGACGATTGCGGATTTTCTACAGTGTGAAGATGATAATTTAATTGACAATTTGACTTCATAATTTGCCTGAATTTAATACCATTTATACCATGTTTAATATTGAGATGCTTAATATCATGACACGTGAGCTTTGACAAACTTAATGAGATGAAATAGTTGTAACTAATTGATTTATTTTAAAGGAAAGTTGCTTTCCTAAAGATTCTCTATTTTAAAAGGAATCACTTTAAGTTATTGAAAGTTTAATTGTTTTGTTTTGTGGCATTATATCTTATAATCGCAGGATAATTTTTTCATTAAGAACAGTACTGGATAGAAATGAAAACGATAGAAGTTGATGAAGAACTTTACCGCTTTATTGCAAGCCAAACTCTGCATATCGGTGAAAGTGCATCTGATATTTTACGGCGCATATTGAAGTTAGACGCCGGGCAGCCAGTACAAATTACAGAGCCTGCCAACGACCCTGCACCCGTTGTTAAAACCCTGGTTACCCGTTCCCGTGATGCTGTTCGCGTTATTCGTGAATTATTGCTTTCGGATGAGTACGCTGAAAAGAAAAAATCTGTTGAACGCTTTATGTTGGTTCTGTCTACCCTGTATAGCTTGAACAGTGACGGTTTTTCCAAAGCAACAGAAACGATGCATGGTCGTACCCGTACTTATTTCGCCGGTGATGAGCACACGTTATTGGCGAGTGGTAAGCAAACGAAGCCACGCCATGTTCCTGGTACGCCTTTTTGGGTAATCACCAATACCAACACTGACCGTAAACGCAGCATGATCGAACATATCATGCAGGATATGAAGTTTCCGGCAAATTTGATTGAAAAAGTGTGTGGTACTATTTAATTTTACTACTAATACAATTGATTAGCTTATTAGTACTGCGCTGGCGATAAGCCAGTGCGGTCTCCTAGGAGAAATAATAAAGTGGCCATTCATTCAAGAGCAGGGCAGCTCGCTCAGCAGCATGATTTAATCAATATTGCTCAGCTCACTTCACAGTATTACACCTTACAACCCCATCCTGAAAATCCAGCCCATAAGGTCAAGTTTGGTACTTCCGGCCATCGTGGCAGTTCTGGACGCAATAGCTTTAACGAAACACATATTCTGGCTATTTCTCAAGCCATTGTGGAAGTGCGTTCGCAACATGGGATTACTGGGCCATGTTATGTGGGTAAAGATACTCATGCGCTTTCAGAAGCGGCATTTATCTCCGTATTGGAAGTGTTAACGGCGAATGGAGTAGATGTCATTGTGCAGGAAAATAATGGGTTTACACCGACTCCTGCTATTTCTCATGCCATTTTATGCCATAACCGTCAGGGGAAAAGTTTGGCTGATGGTATCGTGATCACGCCATCCCATAACCCACCAGAAGACGGTGGTATCAAATATAATCCACCTAATGGCGGGCCAGCCGATACTGATTTGACGGCAATCATTGAACAGCGTGCGAATGAATTACTGGCTTCTGGTCTCAATGGGATCAAGCGCCTGCCTTATGAACAGGCATTAAAAAGTGAATATCTGTATTCCCAAGATTTGATCGATCCTTATGTCACTACACTGGGTGAAGTAGTGGATATGGCAGCTATCCAGCAAGCAGGCTTAAAAATTGGCATTGATCCGCTGGGCGGTTCAGGGATTGCCTATTGGCAGCGGATTGGGGAATATTACAATCTCGATCTGACACTGGTTAATGATAAGGTCGATCAGACATTTCGTTTTATGACACTGGATCATGACGGTGTGATCCGTATGGATTGTTCATCCCGTTGGGCAATGGCGGGGTTGCTGGAGCTGCGTGGTAAATTTGATTTAGCCTTTGCGAATGACCCTGACTATGACCGTCATGGGATTATTACGCCGGCAGGTTTGATGAATCCGAACCATTATCTGGCAACAGCTGTCGATTACCTATTCCGCCACCGCCCACAATGGTCGAAAAATATTGCGGTGGGTAAGACTTTGGTTTCCAGCGCCATGATTGATCGTGTTGTAACTGACTTGGGGCGTGAATTAGTGGAAGTGCCTGTCGGTTTTAAATGGTTTGTGGATGGACTCTATAAAGGCGAATTGGGCTTTGGTGGAGAAGAAAGTGCTGGGGCATCTTTCCTGCGCTTTGATGGCACTCCGTGGTCAACCGATAAAGATGGCATTATTCTGTGCCTGTTAGCGGCTGAAATGACAGCAATTACCGGTGAGAACCCACAGCAACGTTACGATAAACTGGCTGCTAAATTTGGCACACCAAGCTATAGCCGTATTCAGGCTCCGGCGACGCATCAGCAAAAAGCATTATTGTCCAAACTGTCACCGGAAATGGTTAAGGCCGATATATTGGCAGGTGATCCGATTACCGCCCGTTTAACCACCGCATCGGGGAATGGTGCTTCCATTGGTGGCTTGAAAGTGATGAGTGATAATGGTTGGTTTGCTGCTCGTCCTTCTGGTACGGAAGAAGCTTATAAAATCTATTGCGAAAGTTTCCTTGGTGCGGAGCATCGTGAAAAAATTGAGCAAGAGGCTCAGGAAATCGTCAATCAGGTATTTGCCGCAGGTTAAAAATACAAGCCGTAGCGATTGCTGCGGCTTCTTTGTGTTTATCCCAAAGCGACCATCAAAGCGCCCAGGGTAATTAGCACGATACCACCACAAGTCACCAGAGAAATTTTCTCGCCAAATAGAATTACCGCCAGAATGACTGCAAATACCACGCTCAATTTATCGACAGGAGCAACCTGGGAAACGTTACCATGTTTGATCGCCAGAAAATAGAATAGCCAGGAGAGTGCACCGGCAATACCACTTAATAGGATAAACAGAAGTGCCTTGCGATTGGCGAGAATTTCGCCGATAAGATTCAATTTTCCCTGCACAATGACAACGCCTGTCAAAAACAGTGCCATAATAACAGCCCGAATAGCGGTTGCTGTATTAGCATCCAAATTTTGCAACCCAATCTTTCCAAAGATAGCGACCAGTGCTGCCGTTAGCGCGGAGAGTAAGGCATAAATCAGCCATGTACTCATATTCAATTAACCTTGTGTTTGATATTAACGTGCTGTATCAGAGGAATGCATCATAGGCTAATTTGGTTGTTCTGAATATGCATAATGCCAAAAATATTATGCGCTATACGCATTAAACTTCAAGTTGCAATTTACAACACGATATGAAACCTGATTTCTCCCCTGCGAAGCGAGGAGAAATCAAACGCATCTTGAAGTTAGATTGGTATATATTTTTCAAATTGCTACAACTTTTAATTATGTGAAAGCATAATTAATTAATATCACAGAGGGTAACTCATCCTTTATCCTACTCCTGGTATTTATTAATAAAGGATGAGGTGAGTTTATCTAATACAATGTTTAATCATTATTTTCATTTTTATTAAAAATAGCGTTGATGTGATCTTTCTATTAAAAAGGTTTTGCTATGAAATCTGACTTTTGGAGAAAAGTTTATTTTATTGTATTCAGCAGCCTATTTGTTTTATTACTTTCAAGTTGCGCACAACAGCGTTGTATCCCAAATAAAAATCATTCGTTTAAAACCCAGGAGGAACTGATGGCACATAGTTTGAAGCAAATATCCGGCAGTGAACAAATCTATCGTTGTTATTCTGAGCCAGAAATTTCTCAGGCCTCCGCACATTGGGTTGATCGACAAACATTATTATGGTCAGGTGGGGCAGGTCAGCCTATTGTTCGTCTATATTACAATCACAACAATAAGGTAGAAGCTAATGAGCAAGGTTATTTTACCGATAACTATCTGACGTTAACCCCGACAAACTTAAGCCAGGAGACGGCAAGGAAGTTTCCCCATCTGGCAAAATGGGCGGCGTTCCGTCTACCAGAAGAAACGGATATTGATCTTCTTCTGACGGGTGATTTGGTGGCTTTGGCTGCTGATGAGCAAGGTTTGTTAATATCAGCAACTCAAGTACAAACGGCGGGTGTGTTGGATGATCGTTTTGCCGATGCCGCTGATAAGCTGGAATATGGGGCACGGATAGATGATAAAGGCGTCCTTTTCCGCTTGTGGGCACCGACTGCCCAAGAGGTTGGCCTAATTATTTATAATCAAGATAAGCAGATTATTGCCAATCATACAATGCAGCGTGATGCCACAAGTGGTTCCTGGTTCTGGCAAGGTAACGAGAAATTGATTGGTGCTTATTACCGTTATGCCTTAAAGGTCTACCACCCAGATTCCCGTAATGTGGAACGTTATGAAGTGACCGATCCCTATTCTTATAGCTTGTCTACGAATTCTGAATATAGCCAGGTTGTCAATTTGGATGATGCGTCACTGAAACCACAAAATTGGGATAACCTGTTAATGCCGCATCCGCAAAATACACCAACGGATATTGCCCGCATGACCATCTATGAAGCGCATATCCGTGATCTTTCCGTGGCAGACAGCACAATATCCGCAGATTGGCGTGGTAAATATCTGGCACTAACCGCCAAGAACAGCGATATATTCAAACATCTTAAAGCGTTGAGTCAGGCGGGAATGACGCATATGGAGTTATTGCCTGTGTTTGATATCGCCTCCATTAATGAATTTAGCCATCAGGTGGCGGATCTTGATCACTCTTTTAAACGTCTGTGCCAAGTCAATCCAATGGTGAAAAATAGCCGTTTTGCGGGTTATTGCGATAGCACATTGACTGTACGGGAGGTTTTGCAGCAATTGCGGCGCGATGACAATATCAATAATCCGCAGGTACAAGAATTAAATACGATGGTGGCAAAGACGGATTCCTATAACTGGGGTTACGATCCGTTTCACTATTCAGTACCGGAAGGCTCTTATGCCACTGATCCGGAAGGTTCCGGTCGTATAAAAGAGTTTCGCTCCATGATACAGGCTATCAAACAGCAATTGGGTATGAATGTGATCATGGATGTTGTCTACAACCATACCGATGCGGCGGGTCCTGTGTCCCGAACGTCGGTATTGGATAAGATCGTGCCTTGGTATTACCACCGTTTAGATGAAATAACAGGCAATGTAGAAAATAATACCTGTTGTTCTGACACTGCGCCTGAACATCGTATGTTTGCTAAATTGATTGCAGACTCGCTGGTAACCTGGGTTAAAGATTATAAGATAGATGCGTTTCGATTCGATTTAATGGGTTATCACCCCAAAGCGCAAATTATATCAGCACTGGAAAAAGTCCGGGCGATTAACCCGTCGATCTACTTTTTCGGCGAGGGTTGGAATTCAGGGCAAGATGATCGGTTTGAAACCGCATCACAAGTTAATCTTAAGGAAAGTGGCATTGGAACTTTTTCTGACCGATTGCGAGATGCGGTGCGGGGAGGAGGCCCTTTTGATGTTGCCGACAGTATTCGCAGTAATCAGGGGATAGGAAATGGTGTCGAAATATTGCCGAACGAAATTTCTAGCTTAGATGCAGATAAAGCTCGTCATTTATGGGATCTGGTTCGTCTTGGTATGGCGGGCAATTTGGCGTCTTTCATCATGATCGATAAAGATGGAAAGGTGAAAAACGGCGGGGAAATTGATTATAAGGGCACAGCTGCGGGTTATGCATTGGAGCCGATTGAAGTAGTGAATTATGTCTCTAAACACGATAATCAAACATTGTGGGATATTATTAGCTATAAAGCTGCCCAAGAAGCAGATTTGAGGACTAGGGTTCGTATGCAGGCGATCTCCCTGGCAACAGTATTCCTTGGGCAAGGTCTGGCTTTTGATCAACAAGGGTCAGAGTTATTGCGTTCAAAATCATTTACCCGCGATTCTTATAATGCGGGTGATTGGTTTAATCGTGTTAGTTATGACTATAAAGACAATAATTATGACGTAGGGTTACCTGAACGCGGTAATGACGGCAAAAATTATCCACTGATTAATCGGGTCAAAAATCAGGTGGAAAAACCAGGCCAAAAGGAATTATTGCAGATGATGGCGTTTTATCAGGAACTACTGAGATTACGTCAATTTTCACCGCTGATGACACTTGGCGAAGGTGCGGCTGTTAGGGAACGTGTTGATTTTATTAATGTTGGTCCTCACCAGCAACCTGGTTTACTCGTCATGACGATTGATGATGGCAATCTGACATCGGGTGATCGTGATTTGCGGTTTGATGGTTTGGTCGTCGTCATTAATGCTGCACCCTGGTCTGTGACTGTTAAAGATCTGAATGTCGTGGGGCTGAAATTAAATGATATTCAACGTGAATTAGGCGAAGCGTCTTTGGCTGCGGGAATACGAATCACGGAAAATGGTGAAGTAACCATGCCTGCATGGTCAGCAGCTGTGTTAGTTTTGCCACAAGAAGGAATTCGTGGTACAGGTTTGCCTGTTCGCAGGAAATAACGAAGTTAAGAAATATTTAATTACTTTTAATACCGAGATGCTTAGGGGGCGAAACGGTTTCAGGTTTTTGCCGTAGATGCCCCATGTAAATCTGGTGGATCTTGCAACGGCAGAAGAAAATGAAAACTGGTTCCCCCTTTTTGATTATTAGCTGCCCATATCTTTCCACCGTGGATTTCAATAATGGATTGGCAGATCGCTAGACCTAGCCCGATACCAGGTATCGCTGATTCTTTACTGGTGCGTGAGAATTTATCAAAAATCAGTTTTTTTTGTTCTGGTGGAATTCCTGTGCCTGCATCCCAGATTTCAATATGCACCTGTTTTTGAGCAGTTTTTTCCTCGATAGTAGCTTGTATGCCTAAAGGGGTCTGCTCACTGGTATATTTAATGGAATTTTCCAGCAGGTTGATAAAAACACGTTCCAGTAAGGCGGCATCACAATGCAGCAATACATTGTTGGGTAAAGAAAGTGCTACAGTATTGCGATTGAGGGTATGTTCCAAAGAACGCAAGGCACTGCTGACAATTTCTTCCAGTGGACACCATTCAAGGTTAAGTTGAATGCCACCTGATTGCAGTCGTGCCATATCAAGCAGGTTATTGACCAGTCGAGAAAGGCTGAGAATTTGCTGGCGAATTTGATTAACTTGTTGGGTATGGGGCGAATTTTCTGTCGATAAATCCAACATCAGTATTTCAGCTTGCCCGAATAGTACAGTCAACGGAGTAAGTAAGTCGTGAGACAGGGCTGCCAGCAATGAATTACGCAGTTGTTCCCGCTCAGTTTCTAACCTGGCAGATTCTGCTCTACGGGTCAGGTGCAAGCGTTCCAGCGCATTGGCAATAAGTCCCGTGAAGATTTGTAATAGCCGCTGTTGTTCCGGTACTAGTAACTGGCGCTGGTTAGGGGATTCAATGGCAAGAACGGCAAAAACCTGCGAGGGTGTAGCGATAGGCAATAATTGATAAGGGACACCCGGTAATGTATCAGTACCCGCTCCGGCTGGTTGTTTTTTCTCAAAACACCATTTGGCAATCGCTTCATCGATTTGCATCTGACCACCATTATGGGATTTCACTTGATATAAATGCTGGTTGTTATCTGGCAGCAGCAGGCCTGTTTTTGCCTGAAAGCTGTTGGATAGAAAGTAATAGCTGATACGCGCTACGTCCTCTTCATTCAGGGCCTTGCTCAGTGTACGGGTTATTTCATATAGGTGCCGTGTTCTTTGTTCGCGATAACGCGCTACTCTGGCTTGATAGCGTATACCTGCGGTAAGGTTGCCAACAACAGCCCCGACAATCAGCATGACGGCCAGTGTGAGCAGATATTGAATGTTTTTGACTTCCAATGACCAACGTGGTTGGACAAAGAAAAGATCAAAACTAATGACATTGACAAAAGCAGCAAAGACAGATGGCCAACGACCATAAAACAGCGCGATAATGACAACACCGAGCAGATAAAGCGCTACCAGGTTGGCTTTGTCAAGGGTCAGCAAGAAAGTGCGGGAAAAGAGGGTAATGAGGGCACAGAGTACGATAGCCATCAAAAAACCCTGAATCGGGACTCGCCATTTATCATTGAAGGTTCGGTTATCTTTTGGCTCTTTGTCGCCGTTTTTTTTATCTTCCAACGCAACAATAATCAAATCTAAATCAGGACCGAGCTTTCCCAGACGCTCTGAAAAGTCACGATACCATTTAAAGCCGAAGAAATTTACCTGTGAATTGTAATAGCGGCCAATAAGGATTTTACCCAGATTATGCTCTCTGGCGTAGCGCAGGACGGCTTTTTCTTCATCGGAATCAGAGAGTGTTGCGGTTTCAGCGCCCAGATCTTGTGCCAGCTTTAAGGCTTGCAAAATGGTACGTCGTTTGCCTTCTGGCAATCGATGTAGTTTGGGGGTTTCAACGTAAACAGCATGCCAGGTACAGTTGAGTTTTGCTGCCAGGCGAGCGGCTTTTCGAACCAGTTTTTCATTGCCGGCGTTGTAGCCAATGCACAGTAGTAAATTCTCTTGCGTATGCCATACGGGTTCTTTTCCTCGCGTATCACGAAAAGCGCGCATTTGGTCATCTACGCGGTCTGCCGTGCGGCGTAACGCCAATTCACGCAGAGCAATCAGGTTCCCTTTGCGAAAAAAATGTTCAATGGCACGTTCGGCCTGACCTGAAATATAAACCTTGCCGTCATTGAGCCGTTGACGCAAATCATCAGGTGGAAGATCGACCAGAACAACATCATCGGCCTGATCAAAAATATGGTCAGGAACGGTTTCCCGCACGCGAATACCGGTAATGCCGCCGACAACATCATTCAAACTTTCTAAATGTTGCACATTGATAGTTGTCAGTACATCAATACCAGCTTCCAGTAATTCTTCGACATCTTGCCAGCGCTTCGGATGGCGGCAACCTTTAGGGTTACTGAATGCCAGTTCATCCATCAGAATAATGGCTGGATGGCGGGCAAGGGCGGCATCAATATCAAATGCCGCTATCCGGCGTTCATTATGGCGGAAATATTTTGCGGGTAATCGGGGTAACCCTTTCAATAAGGCTGCGGTTTCTGATCGATCATGGGTTTCAACAACACCGACAATGACATCTAGCCCCTGCGCCAGCAGCCGTTGAGCCTCTTGCAGCATGGCATACGTTTTGCCAACACCCGCACAAGCACCGAAAAATATTTTTAGTTTGCCGCGTGGCTTTTCGTTTGCCAGCGTCAGCAGTTCATCAGGATCAGGACGCTGTGGTTCATTGTGTTCCATAGTCTGATCTGCCTTTTTGATCCAGGTTATCTAACGCAAGATTCAGTTCCAGTACATTGACTATGGGTTGTCCCATATATTCCAGCAGGGGATATTGAATGTGTTGCTCAATGAGTTTATGGATGATCGCAAGTGGAATATGACGGGCTATTGCCACTCGTTGTGCCTGGAATTCTGCTGCTTCAGGGGAGATATGGGGATCTAACCCGCTACCCGATGCCATGATTAAATCAACAGGAATTGGATAGGTTGCGGGATGGTTAAATAAACGTACCTGGATAATATTTTGGTGTATTTTGCTGCTTAGTTCAGGGTTGGTTACTGCGAGGTTACTGCCTCCAGATGACAGCGTGTTGTACGGTTTTTCAGCTGTCATGGAAGGCCGCCCATGAAAATAGATAGATTTGGTAAAATTCTGACCAATTAATTCAGAGCCAACCAGTTTGCCATTCTGCTCTATTAGCGATCCTTTAGCTTGATAGGGAAATAAAAATTCTGCTATTCCCGTCACCAGCAATGGATAGGCTATTCCCGTGATGAAGCTAAGTAATATCAACAGAATAATGGAAGAACGTAACCAGATCATTTTTATCACCTTATTTGAAGCACCGATTTTTAAGTATGCTGTAGTGAAAAGATCGTTAGTTAAACATTAAGACAGTGAGCAATATGTCAATAATTTTGATACCCACAAAAGGTACAAGCAGGCCACCAAGTCCATATAGCCATAGATTCCGGCGCAAGAGTGACAATGCATTCATTGGGCGATAACTGACGCCCTTTAGGGCCAATGGTAGTAAAAAGATGATGATTATCGCATTGAAGATAACCGCAGACAGTACTGCCGATTCTGGAGAATGCAGGTGCATGATGTTTAACACATTAAGTTGTGGGTACGTTACGGAAAAAGCCGCGGGAATGATGGCAAAATATTTAGCAATATCATTGGCAATACTGAATGTGGTTAAGGCTCCGCGGGTCATTAGCATCTGTTTGCCAATATGGACAACTTCGATCAACTTGGTGGGATTAGAATCCAGATCAACCATATTGCCAGCCTCTTTCGCTGCTTGTGTGCCTGAATTCATGGCAACAGCCACATCTGCTTGTGCCAGCGCTGGTGCATCGTTTGTACCATCACCTGTCATGGCAACCAAGCGTCCTTCTGATTGATATTGACGGATAAGGGCAAGTTTCGCTTCGGGAGTGGCTTCTGCCAAAAAGTCATCAACGCCTGCTTCGGCGGCAATGGCTGCGGCTGTGAGATGATTGTCACCCGTGATCATGACAGTCTTGATCCCCATTTTGCGCATTTCACTGAAGCGTTCTTTAATTCCGCCTTTCACAATATCTTTTAAGGCAACAACACCTAAAACCTGCTGGTTCTCAGCAACAACTAAGGGGGTTTCCCCCTTATGTGCAACTTGCTGTACGAGTTGGTCAATCACATCCGGGAAATGGCTGTGATTAGCTTCAATATGGCGACGAATAGCATCGACAGCGCCTTTGCGGATCATGCGATTACCAATATTGACTCCACTCATGCGCGTCATTGCGGAGAAGGGGACAAATGTGGCATTTAATTCCCGTAGATCGCGTTCACGCATATTGAAACGTTGTTTTGCCAGGATCACGATACTGCGTCCTTCCGGTGTTTCATCCGCGAGAGAAGAGAGTTGAGCAGCATCAGCCAATTGCCGTTCCGTTATGCCTGGTGCGGGTAAAAATTGGGACGCCTGACGATTTCCTAGTGTGATAGTGCCCGTTTTATCGAGTAGCAAAACATCAACATCCCCAGCGGCTTCAACGGCTCGACCGCTGGTAGCAATAACGTTGGCTCCCAACATCCGGCTCATACCCGCAACGCCAATAGCTGACAGTAATCCACCAATGGTGGTGGGGATCAGGCAAACCAGTAAAGCAATCAATACCGTAAGTGTAATAGGCGCACCAGATTGGTTAGCCTGAACGCTAAACAAGGAAAAAGGCAGCAGACTGACACAGACCAGCAGAAAAATAATGGTCAGTGCAGTGAGCAGAATGGTGAGGGCGATTTCATTGGGGGTTTTACGTCGTCTGGCACCTTCAACCATTGAGATCATTCTGTCTAAAAAGGTTTCTCCCGGATTGACGGTGCATTCGACGATTAACCAATCTGATAAAACTCGCGTCCCACCGGTGACAGAGGAAAAATCGCCGCCGGATTCGCGGATAACTGGCGCTGATTCTCCGGTAATAGCACTTTCATCAACGGAAGCTCCTCCTTCAAGGACTTCTCCATCACAAGGAATAATTTCTCCGGCTTCCACCAATACAATATCGCCTTTGCGCAAGGTGTCAGAAGTGACTTTTTCTTTTGCGGCCTCACGGCTGGATGAGGCTAGTTTGGTTGCCCAATTAGTTCTTTTTACCCCTTTCAGACTGGAGGCTTGAGCCTTACTACGTCCTTCAGCCAGTGCTTCTGCAAAGTTGGCAAAAAGTACGGTAAACCATAACCAGAGAGCAATGGCACCAGTAAAAAGTGCGCTGCCCGTTAGTTGTCCCACTAATATGCCAATCCATAAGAGGGTGGTCAGGCAACTTCCCACATAAACGACGAACATGACCGGATTGTGCCATTGTTGAGCCGGATGGCATTTTTTTAACGAATCGATAAGTGCACTGCGAATTAAAGTCGGTTCAAATAATGCTTGTTGTTTATTTTTCATGCGCTACCTCACACTCTTACGGCCAAAGTTGTAGATGTTCTGCGATAGGGCCAAGAGCCAGAGAAGGAATAAACGTAAGGGCACCAATCAGTAAAATGACCAGGATTAATAGTCCAATGAAGAGCGAGCCGTGAGTCGGTAAGGTGCCACTGCTAATTGGCTGGCGTTTTTTGTTAACCATAGAACCGGCGATTGCCAGAACAGGCAGAATGATACCAAAGCGCCCAAGAAACATGATGACGCCCAACAATAGGTTGTAGAAGATATTATTGGTATTGAGTCCGGCAAAGGCACTGCCGTTGTTGTTGGCTGCGGATGAGAAAGCATAAAGTACTTCAGTGAAACCATGAGCTCCGGGATTTGCAATAGCGCTGCGGCCTGCATCGATTGAAATTGCCAACGCCGTGCCTAATAAAACAAGCGAAGGCGTGATTAAAATTGCCAGTGCGACCATTTTCATATCGTAGACATCGATTTTTTTGCCTAAGTATTCTGGTGCGCGGCCAATCATTAAGCCCGCAATAAATACGGCAAGCAGAACGAACAGCAATATGCCATAAAGACCAGAACCCGCCCCACCGAATATGACTTCCCCGATTTGCATCAACCAAAGCGGTATCATGCCACCCAGTGCGGTAAAGGAATCATGCATCGCATTTACGGCACCGCAGGAAGCGGCTGTCGTCACAACGCTATAGAGCGAAGAGGCCAGGATGCCAAAACGAGTTTCTTTGCCTTCCATATTAAAATGGTTACTGACATTGGGGGGCATGAGCTGAGCATTACCTGTGGTTTCGGCATACATCACAACGCTGGTGGCAATAATAAAAATAATGCTCATTGTCCACAGTAGGGCATACCCCTGACGGTTGTCGCCAACAACCAGACCGAATGCGAAACATAATGCACAAGGGATTAAGAAAATAGCCAAAACTTGAATAAAGTTACTAAGTGAAGTTGGGTTTTCAAATGGATGGGCTGAGTTTGCTCCAAAAAAGCCTCCGCCATTAGTTCCTAAAAGTTTTATCGCTTCTTGGGAAGCGACTGGCCCCATAGGAAGCCATTGTTGTTGTCCCTCAAGAGAGTGGATAGGGACATAGGGCGAAAAGTTTTGGATAACACCTTGACTGACAAAGAATAAGGCCATAATGATCGCAAGCGGAAGTAAGAGATATACAGTGATACGTGTAATGTCTATCCACGCATTCCCTACTGTTTTAGTGCCTTGACGGGAAAGTGCCCGCATTAAGGCAAAAGCCACAGCAATTCCCGTTGCCGCAGACAGAAAATTCTGAACAGTCAATCCGGCCATTTGGCTCAGGTAACTGAGGGTATTTTCTCCGCTATAAGATTGCCAATTGGTATTAGTGATAAAACTGATCGCGGTATTAAATGCCAGATCCCATCTCATGCCCGCAAAATGTTGTGGGTTCAGGGGCAAATGACCTTGGCTGATCAGCAGTGTAAACAGTAATAATAATCCGGCGATATTGAATATGAGGATGGTGAGAGCATACTGCCACCAGTTCATTTCTTTGACATGGCTGCCCGGTTTTTGCAGGCTACAACAACGCCATAAGATGGTTTCTGTTTTGGTCAGCCAGTGAGGTAATTCTCCTTCGACGAGCCGGGCAATCAGGATACCAAGCGGTTTACTTAATAGAAATAGTATGAGCAGGAAACTGGCAATCAGTAAAAAAGCAGATATTGCCATTTAGAAATCCTCCGCATTCAATAACGCATAAATTAGATAGCTCAGTAATAGCGTCACCAGAAAAATGCCAAGGATCAGGAAGATATTCATGGTGGTGTATCTCCTTGCTTATTTCTTCAAGAAATAGTCAGTTACAGCATAGAAATACCATACAAAGAGGTTATTAAAAGGGTTCCTGAAAGCGTAAAAAAGTATAAATGCTCTGTGGAATTCATCGACAAAGCATCATAAATCAAGTGTAGCAAACTATGTCGAGTTAATTTTTTGTTTTCAATTTGTTTGTTTTGTTTCTGTTTAAGTGTAATTTTGTAATTAAATTACGAAATCAGAGAAAAATGTGATTTATATCATTTTAAAAGTGGTCGGATGAGTAGTAAGTTTTCATTTTATCGGATAAAATTTTATGCATATTACAGGTTAAGCCCATGAGGGGGGTATCAATGTCTATATATCGTGCATACTCTTGGCATCAAATTCTCTTGCGGCGTATTGGCGCTATATCACTGGGTGTCATTGCGCTGCCTGTTATGCTATTTCGTCGTGATCGTGCCCGTTTTTATAGCTATCTGTATAAAGTATGGCGAAAAACCAGTGATAAGCCAGTATGGCTGGAATGTTCAGAAATGACTTTAGAGATTTGGGATCGCTAAAATAGCATTATGATTGAGCCTAACCGGGCATTTTGAATATAACATCTTGGCACCTTGTTGGTTTATTCTGGCAAGGTGTTTTGTTTTATATTGGATTTATAACTAATCTGTTTTGACTTAGTCCATGACTGGTATGTATTTTATGGTGAAGAAAATGCTAAATGACAAGGGGAATGTGATGAACAATGTTGAATTGGAGCATGTGCTCAATACGGAATTGAAGATCCGTGAATTTCAAGATTACGCTCCCAATGGATTACAGGTGGAAGGCCGTCCTCACGTTCAACGGGTAATTACAGGCGTGACAGCCTGCCAGGCACTGTTGGATGAAGCTGTTCGCCTTGAGGCGGATGCTGTCATCGTTCATCATGGATATTTTTGGAAGAATGAGTCTCCGGTTATCCGTGGCATGAAGCGTCGCCGTTTGCAAACATTGCTTTGTAATGATATCAACTTGTATGGTTATCACCTTCCGTTAGATGCTCATCCTGTTTTAGGTAACAATATCCAATTGGCCCGTCAGATGGGGGTGAAAGTTATCGGTGAGATTGATACTCTCCTTCCTCATGGTGCTTTTGATCAACCTATTACACCGGCAGAATTGACTGAACGTCTCGAAAAAAACTTGGAGAGAAAGATACTGCATTGTGGTGATAATGCACCTGAAGAGATCCGCACACTGGCGTGGTGTACAGGTGGTGGTCAAGGTTTTATCGAACAGGCGGCGGAGTTTGGTGTTGATGCCTTTGTGACAGGAGAGGTATCAGAAAAAACGATCCATGTTGCCCGTGAAATGGGACTGCATTTTTTTGCGGCAGGGCACCATGCGACAGAGCGCTATGGTATCAAAGTACTCGGTGAATGGCTGGCGAATAATTATGGATTGGATGTGACTTTTATCGATGTTCCTAACCCAGCTTGATTTTTAGTCACCGATATACGCATTAAACTTCAAGTTGCAACTTACAACACTCTATGAAATCACACGCATCTTGAAGTTAGATTGGCCTATAGCCCTGGGTTTTATTTCCATTTCGGGACGTGGGGCTTTTTATTTTGAAAGAGAGATAAAACAATCATTGCGATCCCACAACATATTAATACGCAGCCTAATGCCTGACCCCAGCCTGCCAATGCCAAACCAAGCCCCAGCAGCAAATAGTAAAACAACCCAAGTAAAGCCCCGGCTGTACCTCGCCTATCTGAATAGTTAGTTAATGCAGAAGCTAAAATATTTGGGATCGCCAACCCATAAGCGATGACTATTCCCAATATTGGAAAAATAAAGAGCCAGCTATTTTCGAGCAAATATACACCGATCCCACTGAATAAACTGATTAATGAAGCAAGGGTAACTATTTGGATTGAGCCTGATTGTTGCTTTAATAGATATTTGTTTAATAGTGAACCTAATCCAACGCCGAAAGTTAATAACAAACCAGTATAACCAAATACTTTCTGTGATAATCCGAATTGTTGGAAACGAAATGGCGCTAATTGGTAATAGCTAAACAAACAAATATTGAAAAGTGCGATCAAAAACGCATTTCGCCAAATTGAAATATCCTTAATCATCATAATTACTGTGCTGAATAAAGCCACCTTTGTTATATCCGTTGGCCGGGTTTCTGGTAATCGGGCAATAGACCAACAGATCAGGATAACTGCCAGAATAGCTAACCCAGCAAAGACGGCTTTATAGCCAGCAAAATAGTTCAATGTTGAACCACTGAGCATGCCAATAGCAGGGCTGATGGCTAAGGCAATGCCCATGACAGAAAAGACACGTGTTAACTCTTCCCCACGATACGTATCACGCATAATGGTTTGTGTGCCAATAGAGCCAACTGCGGCTCCGAACGCAGACAGCATTCGGGCAATGAGCAATAACCAAAATTGTTGTGTCAATAATGCCAACAGGGAAGCGAGGCCATAGAGTGATAGACCAGTAATAATAGTTGGGCGCCTGCCAATGACATCACACATACGTCCCCATACGACAACACCAAGGGCAAAAGCAAAAAAGTAGAGTGATAGTGTTTGGGCGGCTTGTTCTGGATTGACGGAAAATCCAACGGCAATATTGATTAATGCGGGACTATAGATGGTTTCTACGATCTGTGGGAACATCATCAAAGCAATAGCGAGCCAGATTGATGGTCTATTTTGCATGATTTTTTTTCTTTTGCTGATAAGTGATGGCTTGAAAGGTTAGCATTATGGTTGTTGTCTTTTTATGATAATAAAGACTATTTGTTTATTTAATCGGACATGAAATCAGAAGGAATAAACATGGCATGGCTGCAACAAAGTGACTATTTTGATCCTGATAGCTTGGATATGCCTGTAATAGGGATCGCAGCAGAGATGGGGCAACACGATTCTGGCTTTCACCAACATGATATGGGGCAATTACTGTTTACCCAACGGGGCTGTATCAAGATTACATTGGCAAACCAGATTTCTGTTCTGCCTCCAAGTAGAGTGGCTTGGATCCCTCCCAGAACACGGCATCGGGCAGAAATGCGTGGTTCTGTAGGTTACCGTTCTATTTATTTAAATTCTAATTATTTGAAATCTTTTGAAATGGAGTCACTTTCGACGCAAAGTGCAATATTGGAAGCCACACAACTATTGCAGGCTCTTTTAGAGCGTATCGCGATATCTTCTTTTGACTCTGATTGGTATCAGGGAAAAGGGGTAAATTTGTTAGTACTATTTTTTGATGAAATTCGCGAGGCACGTAGGGAACCAACTTTATTGCCGTTGCCGTCTGATCGGCGTTTAGCGCATTTGTCATTTGATCAATTGCCGTCACCATTACACATACTGGCGACTTATATCGGTGCCAGTGAGAAAACCATTACCCGGATATTTCAGCGTGAAACAGGAATGAATTATCAACAGTGGCGGCAGCAATGGCGATTGGTAAAGGCAATAGAGTTATTGGCGCAGAATAAAACATTATCCTATGTTGCACAGGAACTCGGTTTTGCCAATGATAGTGCGTTTGTGACATTTTTTCGCAAAGTTATGGGGAGACCGCCAAGAGAATATATGGCGGGTTCAAAGAGATAAAACAAAACTACGCCCCTGATATCAGAATAAAAACTGACATAAGAGGCGCAGAAATACATTACTCAAAATGAGTCCGATGTAGATTGATTAGATTACTTTTTCAGCTGGCTTTTGAAATCGCGTTTTGCGTGGCCAGTATAAAGTTGGCGCGGACGTGCGATCTTCAAGCCTTCATCATGCATTTCATTCCAGTGTGCAATCCAGCCAATAGTACGGGCAATGGCGAAAATCACGGTGAACATGGTCGATGGAATACCCATCGCTTTCAGGATAATGCCTGAATAGAAGTCGACGTTTGGATACAGTTTTTTCTCAATGAAGTATGGGTCATGCAAGGCAATACGTTCTAATTCCATTGCCACTTCCAGTAGACTGTCATTTAGGCCAAGCTCATTGAGTACTTCATGACAGGTTTCACGCATCACTGTTGCGCGAGGATCATAGTTTTTGTAAACACGGTGACCAAAGCCCATCAAGCGGAAAGAGTCATTTTTGTCTTTGGCGCGAGCGATGAATTCAGGAATGTGTTCGACAGTTTGGATCTCTTCCAACATCCGTAAGCAGGCTTCATTTGCTCCGCCATGTGCTGGTCCCCATAGGGATGCAATGCCCGCAGCAATACAGGCAAATGGGTTGGCACCAGAAGAACCCGCAGTACGCACCGTTGAAGTTGAAGCATTTTGTTCATGATCTGCATGCAGAATGAAAATGCGATCCATAGCGCGTTCTAATACTGGATTAACCTTATATTCCTCACACGGTGTCGAGAACATCATGTGCAGGAAGTTAGCAGCATAAGACAGATCGTTACGTGGGTATACGAAAGGCTGCCCAATTGAATATTTGTAACACATTGCCGCAACAGTTGGCATTTTGGACAACAGGCGATAAGCAGTGATTTCACGATGGCGAGGATTATGGACATCCAACGCATCATGATAAAAGGCCGCTAGTGCGCCTGTCACACCACAAAGTACAGCCATTGGATGGGAATCGCGACGGAAACCATGGAACAGACGGGTGATCTGTTCGTGGATCATAGTATGACGAGTCACCGTAGTTTTAAATTTTTCGTATTCTTCGGGAGTGGGGGGTTCGCCATATAGCAGAATGTAACAGACTTCCAGATAGTTCGATTCCGTTGCAAGCTGATCGATGGGAAAACCACGGTGTAGCAAAATGCCTTCGTTGCCATCAATATAGGTGATTTTCGACTCACAGGAGGCGGTGGAAGTAAAACCTGGATCATAAGTATAGAAGCCTTTTGAGCCGAGGGTACGAACGTCAATCACTTCAGAACCTAGGGTCGGCGTTAGCACGTCTAGTTCGATAGCAGCTGAACCATTTATGTCCAACGTAGCCTTTTTATCAGCCATTTATATCTCCTTAGCGCTTATTTTTATAAACCCTAACAACCAGATAGGCGCAATTTATACTGTGCCGAAGGCATTGTGCTACCGGAGAGAATTTAAAATCAGGCTGGTATCACATTTAACGCTGAAATCTCATTACGGATGACAATGGTTTTCAGGTTGTTAAAAAGTTTTTGGAAGTTATGTTGAAAGTACTATTTACATTTAAAGTATTATTTACATTAAATGTTATCATTTTGTGCTTATATGATACTTTTACATAACTTTTATTTTTCGTTAAGATTAATTTTTCATCATAAAATGATGGAAAATAATATATAGCGATATATATGTAAGATAAATGTTTAATCTTTGTCAAACAAGATTGTTGGTTTTATGAGAAATGTTTGAAGCGTGATCTTTCTCACTGTTCAAGCTAAATGTTAATAATCGTATTGTGTGGCAATTGTAATAACAATGTGAAGTAATTATACTTCCATAAGGTCTCCGGATTATCCTGATGTAGGAGCGCCCAGCGTAACCAAATCACAACTTTTGATGAACTGTAAGGATTGTTTAAGTTAATTATGTTGTGTCTTTGTATCCTCTTCGCGCTGTCTGATTCCCGCTCGGAACCGGAGGATGGAAAATAAAAAAAGCTTTGTGGGCAAAATTGTGAAAAAACAAAGACCTGTCAACCTTGATCTGCGGACGATTAACCAACCCGTCTCCGCGATAGCATCGATCTTGCACCGTATCTCAGGCATTATTACCTTTATCGCAGTTGGCATTCTACTGTGGTTATTGGGGATGTCATTATCTTCGCAAGAGGGCTTCCTACAGGCATCTGAAATCATGACTGGCTTCTTCGCCAAATTTATCCTGTGGGGGATATTGACGGCGCTGGCTTACCACATCTGTGGGGGGATTCGCCATGTGTTGATGGATTTTGGCTTTCTGGAGGAAAATCTCGCTACCGGTAGTGCATCTGCCAAAGTAGCAATAGCAATCGCGGTTATTCTGTCTATTCTGGCTGGGGTATTATTATGGTAAGCAACGCATCCGCTTTGGGTCGTACGGGTATTCAGGATTGGCTGCTACTGCGCGCATCCGCAATTATTATTGTTTTGTACGTCCTCTATCTCGTCGGTTTTGTCGCAACAACGTCGGATATTACCTATGAAGTCTGGCGGGGTTTCTTTTCTTCATCCCTCACTAAAGTATTCACTGTGTTGACGCTGCTTTCCATTCTGGTTCATGCGTGGATTGGAATGTGGCAGGTACTGACAGATTATGTCAAACCGCTCGCACTGCGTCTGGTTTTGCAACTGGTGATTATTGTGGCGCTGTTAACTTATTTGATTTACGGAACAATTGTGGTGTGGGGTGCATAAATGAAACTGCCAGTAAGAGAGTTTGACGCTGTTGTTATTGGTGCTGGTGGCGCAGGTATGCGTGCTGCACTACAAATTTCACAAATGGGGTTATCCTGTGCTTTGATTTCCAAAGTGTTCCCAACTCGTTCTCACACTGTATCAGCACAGGGTGGGATCACTGTTGCGTTGGGCAATTCCCATGACGATAACTGGGAATGGCACATGTATGATACGGTGAAAGGTTCCGATTATATTGGTGACCAGGATGCCATCGAGTACATGTGTAAGACTGGCCCAGAAGCCATTTTGGAACTGGAACACATGGGGTTGCCATTCTCCCGTCTGGATGATGGCCGTATTTACCAACGCCCATTTGGCGGGCAATCCAGGAATTTTGGTGGCGAGCAGGCTGCTCGTACTGCCGCTGCTGCCGACCGAACTGGCCACGCACTATTACATACTCTGTATCAGCAGAATTTAAAAAACCACACGACTATTTTCTCCGAATGGTACTCGTTGGATCTGGTTAAGAATCAGGATGGTGCCATTGTCGGTTGTACCGCGATTTGTATCGAAACCGGTGAAGTGGTCTATTTCAAAGCTAAGGCGACTATTTTGGCAACCGGTGGTGCTGGTCGTATCTTCCAATCCACAACTAATGCGCATATCAATACCGGTGATGGTGTGGGGATGGCATTACGTGCGGGTGTTCCTGTTCAGGATATGGAAATGTGGCAATTCCACCCAACGGGTATTGCTGGCGCGGGTGTTCTGGTTACGGAAGGTTGTCGTGGTGAAGGTGGTTACCTGCTGAATAAAGATGGTGAGCGCTTTATGGAGCGTTATGCGCCAAATGCTAAAGACCTTGCTGGCCGTGATGTAGTCGCACGTTCTATGATGATCGAAATCCGTGAAGGTCGCGGCTGTGAAGGCCCGTGGGGTCCGCACGTTAAACTGAAACTGGACCATCTGGGTAAAGACGTATTGGAATCTCGCCTGCCAGGTATTCTTGAATTATCCCGTACTTTCGCCCACGTCGATCCGGTGAAAGAGCCGATCCCTGTTATCCCAACTTGTCACTATATGATGGGGGGGATCCCAACTAAGATCACTGGTCAAGCGCTGACAGTCAATGAAAAAGGCGAAGATGTAGTGATCCCTGGTTTGTTTGCTGTGGGTGAAATTGCTTGTGTCTCTGTTCACGGTGCAAACCGTCTGGGGGGTAACTCACTGCTTGACCTGGTGGTATTTGGTCGCTCCGCAGGCTTGCATTTGAAAGAATGTCTGATGGAACAAGGCACTAGCCGTGATGCCAGCGAATCTGATGTTGATGTGGCTCTTCAACGTTTGGATCGTTGGAATCATACCCGTTCAGGTGAAGATCCAGTGGAAATCCGCAAGGCATTGCAAGCTTGTATGCAGCATAATTTCTCGGTATTCCGTGAAGGTGATGCGATGGCAAGAGGACTTGAAGAGCTGAAAGTGATCCGTGAACGTCTGAAAAATGCTCGTCTGGATGATACTTCATCAGAATTCAATACCCAACGCATTGAATGTTTGGAATTGGATAACCTGATGGAAACGGCTTATTCAACTGCGGTTGCTGCGAATTTCCGTACAGAAAGTCGTGGTGCCCATAGCCGCTTTGACTATCCAGAGCGTGATGATGCTAACTGGCTGTGCCATAGCCTCTACTTACCGCAAACTGAGAGCATGACTCGTCGTGAAGTAAATATGCAGCCAACGCTGCGTGAAGCTTTCCCGCCGAAAGTGCGTTCTTACTAATTGCATTGCTGATGTTCCAGTTGCGGAGAAATAGACTATGAAACTTGAATTCTCAATTTATCGTTATAATCCAGATGTTGATGATGTACCTCATATGCAGGATTACACGCTGGAAGCAGAGGAAGGGCGCGACATGATGTTGCTGGATGCGCTCATCCAGCTAAAAGAGCAAGATCCAACCTTGTCATTCCGTCGTTCTTGTCGTGAGGGGGTTTGTGGCTCTGATGGCGTGAATATGAACGGTAAAAACGGCTTGGCATGTATTACACCCATTTCAGCGCTGCGTCGTGGCAATAAGAAAATTGTTATTCGTCCATTGCCTGGTTTGCCTGTAGTTCGTGATTTGGTTGTTGATATGGGGCAGTTCTACGCGCAATATGAGAAAATCCGTCCTTATCTGATTAATGATGGTAAAAATCCCCCTGCGCGTGAGCACCTGCAATCACCAGCCCAGCGTGAAAAGCTGGATGGTTTGTATGAATGTATCTTATGTGCCTGTTGCTCAACATCTTGTCCATCATTTTGGTGGAATCCGGATAAATTTATCGGCCCAGCTGGCCTTTTAGCGGCATACCGTTTTCTGATTGACAGCCGTGATACTGAAACAAGTTCACGATTGGATAATCTGAATGATGCATTCAGTGTTTTCCGTTGCCATGGAATTATGAATTGCGTCAACGTATGTCCTAAAGGGTTGAACCCGACAAAAGCGATTGGTCATATTAAATCTATGTTGCTGAAACATAGCGCATAATGAAATAAAAATTTGTGCATAAATAACACATAAATAGTGTGTAAATAGTGCATATAATGTTGCCCTCCACAATTTTGAAATAAATATCAAATCAGTGGAGGGCATAAAGAATGAAAAATGATAAATTGCCTGCTGCTAAAAAGACGAAGTATGTTTCCAAATAAAGGGATCTTTAAAAACTGATAGTTAGTTTTTAAAGGTTCCTTGAAGGGTAGGAAAACCCATAGAAGAACATGCATTAAGCACGTCCAAATGAACCTTTTATCAACACCGCTAATTAAGCGGTATTTGTTAACCACGGCGAAAACTAAAGCTTTTAAAGCTTAAGGGATCACAATGCAGAACGGCGCAATGAAGGACTGGCTGGACTCAAGCTTTCTGGCTGGTGCAAACCAGTCTTACATAGAGCAAATCTATGAAGACTATATAACCGATCCTAATTCTGTTGATGCAAGTTGGAGAGAAATTTTCCAACAATTACCAGATGCAGGACTTAGCGGCGAACAACTTCACTCACAGACACGCGATTATTTCCGTCGTCTGGCAAAAGATGCCACACGTTATCACACTTCAGTCAGCGATCCAGCAATGGATGCAAAACAAGTCAAAGTTTTGCAGCTCATCAATGCATTCCGCTTCCGCGGGCACCAACATGCAAATCTTGATCCATTGGGATTATGGAAACAGGAACTTGTACCTGATCTTGAGCCTGCTTTCCATAATTTAACAAAAGCGGATTTTGAAGAAACCTTTAATGTAGGCTCTTTTGCCATTGGTAAAGAGACAATGAAATTGGCTGATCTGTATGACGCGCTGAAACGCATTTATTGCGGTTCAATTGGTGCGGAATATATGCATATCACCAATACGGAAGAAAAACGTTGGATCCAGCAACGTCTGGAGTCAGTGGCAGTCAGTTCACAGTTTAGTGCGGAAGAAAAGCGTCGTTTCCTGAAAGAATTAACGTCAGCGGAAGGTTTGGAACGCTATTTAGGTGCTAAATTCCCAGGGGCGAAACGTTTCTCCCTGGAAGGTGGTGATGCGCTTATCCCTATGTTAAAAGAGTTGATCCGTCACGCGGGTAAACAAAATACCCGTGAGGTGGTATTGGGGATGGCTCATCGTGGTCGCCTCAACGTTTTGGTCAATCTCTTGGGTAAAAAACCGGTTGATCTGTTTGACGAATTTGCAGGTAAACATAAAGAGCATCTGGGCACAGGTGACGTAAAATACCATCAAGGTTTTTCTTCTGATTTTGAAACTGAAGGTGGTTTGGTGCATTTGGCACTAGCCTTTAACCCATCTCACCTTGAGATTGTCAGCCCTGTTGTTATCGGTTCTGTACGTGCCCGCCGTGATCGTCTTGATGAAGGTCGCAGTAACATGGTTCTGCCGGTCACCATCCACGGTGATGCCGCAGTCACAGGGCAGGGGATTGTTCAGGAAACGTTGAACATGTCTCAGGCTCGTGGTTATGAAGTTGGCGGTACTGTTCGTATCGTAGTGAACAACCAGATTGGCTTCACCACGTCTAACCCGAAAGATGCTCGTTCAACACAATATTGTACTGATATTGTGAAAATGGTTCAGGCACCAATTTTCCACGTTAATGCCGATGATCCGGAAGCGGTGGCATTCGTTACTCGTCTGGCACTTGACTTCCGTAATACCTTCAAACGTGACGTCATGATCGACTTGGTTTGTTACCGTCGCCACGGTCATAACGAAGCGGATGAGCCAAGTGCAACTCAGCCACTGATGTACCAGCAAATCAAAAAACAACCAACTGCACGTAAAATCTATGCAGATAAATTGGTAGCGGAAGGTTTGCTGGAAGCCAATGATGTTACTGAGATGGTGAACCTGTACCGTGATGCATTGGATCATGGTGAATGTGTTGTCGATGAATGGCGCCCAATGGGGCTGCACTCGTTTACATGGGAACCCTACTTAAACCACGAATGGGATGAAGAGTATCCACATCAGATGGATATGAAACGTCTACAAGATCTTGGCAAAAGCATCAGTACCGTTCCTGCCGAAGTAGCAATGCATTCACGTGTTGCGAAAATCTATAACGACCGTGCAGAAATGGCTAATGGCAATAAATTGTTTGACTGGGGTGCTGCGGAAACACTGGCGTACGCGACCCTGGTTGATGAAGGTATACCTGTCCGTATTTCTGGTGAAGATGCGGGACGTGGTACTTTCTTCCACCGTCATGCTGTTATTCACAATCAAAACAATGCTTCTGTTTATGTGCCCTTGGCGAATATCCATAATGGCCAAGGTGTATTTAATGTATGGGATTCTGTCCTTTCAGAAGAAGCGGTACTGGCATTTGAATACGGTTATGCAACAACTGAACCCCGTGTTTTGACGATTTGGGAAGCCCAATTTGGTGACTTTGCCAACGTGGCTCAGGTTGTGATCGACCAATTTATCAGTTCTGGTGAACAGAAATGGGGCCGAATGTGTGGCTTGGTTATGTTGCTGCCACATGGCTATGAAGGACAGGGACCAGAACACTCATCGGCACGTCTGGAGCGTTATCTGCAACTGTGTGCTGAGCAAAACATGCAAGTTTGCGTACCATCTACTCCAGCTCAGGTTTATCACATGTTGCGTCGTCAGGCTCTGCGTGGTATGCGCCGTCCGCTCATCGTGATGTCACCGAAATCATTACTGCGTCATCCATTGGCAGTATCTACTCTGGATGAATTAGCGCATGGCAAATTTGAGCCAGTGATTGGTGAAATTGACGCTTTAGATCCAAAAGGTGTTAAGCGCGTTGTGCTTTGTTCCGGCAAAGTTTATTACGATCTGCTGGAACAGCGTCGTAAGAATGAACAGACTGACGTTGCTATTGTGCGTATTGAACAGCTGTACCCATTCCCACGTCATCATCTGCAAGCTCAGCTTGAGCAATATGCTCATGTTCATGACTTTGTCTGGTGTCAGGAAGAGCCACTGAACCAAGGGGCTTGGTATTGCAGTCAACATAATTTCCGTGAAGCAATCCCATTTGGGGCTTCTTTACGTTATGCAGGTCGTCCGGCATCTGCTTCCCCAGCTGTGGGATATACGTCTGTTCACCAGCAGCAACAGCAAGCACTGGTTAATGACGCACTGAACGTTGAATAAATTAAGGATAGAAAATGAGTAGCGTAGAAATTCTGGTTCCAGACCTTCCTGAATCTGTTGCAGATGCCACTGTGGCAACATGGCATAAAAAACCAGGTGACACCATAGAGCGTGATGAAGTGTTGGTTGAAATTGAAACGGATAAAGTGGTTTTGGAAGTACCAGCAAGTGAAGCCGGTGTTTTGGAATCTATTTTGGAAGAAGAGGGTGCCACTGTACTGTCCAAGCAACTGTTAGGTCGTATCCGTCTGGGTGACAGCACGGGTATCCCTGCTGAAGTAAAAGCAAAAACAGAAACAACGCCAGCACAGCGTCAAACCGCCTCTTTGGAAGAAGAAAGCAACGATGCACTAAGTCCTGCGGTTCGTCGTCTGATTGCCGAGCATGATTTAGATCCTGCTGCCATTAAAGGCAGTGGTGTTGGTGGTCGCATTGTCCGTGAAGACATAGAAAAGCATATCGCTGCAAATAAAAAAGAGAGTGATAAGCCCGTTGCATCTGCTGAACAGCCATCCTTATTGCCACACCGCAGTGAAAAACGTGTCCCAATGACGCGTTTACGTAAGCGTGTTGCAGAACGTTTGCTTGAAGCGAAGAACAATACGGCAATGTTGACAACTTTCAATGAAGTTAACATGAAGCCAATTCAGGAATTGCGCAAGCAGTATGGCGATGCGTTTGAGAAACGCCATGGTATGCGTCTGGGCTTCATGTCTTTCTATGTGAAAGCGGTTGTTGAAGCATTGAAACGTTATCCAGAAGTGAACGCTTCCATTGATGGGACAGATGTGGTTTACCACAACTATTTTGATATCAGTATTGCTGTATCTACACCACGTGGTCTGGTTACACCAGTATTGCGCGATGCAGATGCATTGAGCATGGCTGACATTGAGAAAAGCATCAAAGAGCTGGCTATCAAAGGCCGCGACGGTAAACTGACTGTTGAAGAACTCACGGGCGGTAATTTCACTATTACCAACGGTGGTGTCTTCGGCTCTCTGATGTCCACCCCGATCATTAACCCACCACAAAGCGCGATCCTTGGTATGCATGCCATTAAAGATCGCCCAATGGCGGTAAATGGTCAGGTTGAGATCCTTCCGATGATGTACTTGGCACTGTCCTATGACCACCGTCTGATTGACGGTCGTGAGTCAGTCGGCTTCCTGGTGACCATCAAAGAAATGCTGGAAGATCCAACACGTTTGTTGCTGGATGTATAGCATCACTGTCGGCGGAGAGTGTTAATTCTGCCAAGTCTGAAGTAGTACGACGTTGATGTAAAAATATATGCAGGCCAGCCCCTTGGGGCTGGTCATATCCAGAGCAACAAAATAGAAGGTAATTTACCTTTCTTAAATTAAATTATGGATAGAACATCATGAATTTACACGAGTATCAGGCAAAACAACTTTTTGCACGGTATGGTTTACCAGCACCTGCTGGCTATGCTTGTACCACACCGCGCGAAGCAGAAGAAGCAGCATCCAAGATTGGTTCAGGTCCTTGGGTCGTTAAATGTCAGGTTCATGCAGGTGGCCGCGGTAAGGCGGGTGGCGTGAAAGTCGTCAACAGTAAAGAAGATATTCGCACTTTTGCTGAACAATGGCTGGGCAAACGACTGGTAACTTACCAGACAGATGCACAGGGGCAACCTGTTCATCAGATCTTGGTGGAAGGGGCTACCGATATTGCCAAGGAGCTGTATCTTGGGGCTGTTGTTGATCGTGGTACACGTCGTGTAGTGTTCATGGCCTCTACTGAAGGTGGCGTCGAAATAGAAAAAGTGGCAGAAGAAACGCCTGAGTTAATTCATAAAGCCATTATCGACCCACTCTCTGGCCCTATGCCGTATCAAGGCCGTGAATTGGCGTTCAAACTTGGTTTGACGGGTAAACAAGTTGGTCAATTCACCAAGATTTTCTTGGGATTGGCTAACTTGTTCTTAGAGCGTGATTTGGCATTGGTCGAAATCAACCCTCTAGTGATCACAACGCAAGGTGATCTGGTTTGTTTGGATGGAAAATTAAGTGCTGATGGTAATGCGATGTTCCGTCAGGCTGAATTGCGTGAAATGCACGATCCTTCGCAGGAAGATCCACGTGAAGCACAGGCTGCACAGTGGGAACTGAATTATGTTGCGCTGGATGGCAATATTGGTTGTATGGTGAATGGTGCAGGTCTGGCAATGGGAACGATGGACATTGTCAAATTGCATGGTGGTGCACCAGCAAACTTCCTTGATGTCGGTGGTGGTGCTACAAAAGAACGTGTTACCGAAGCATTTAAAATCATTTTGTCAGATGAAAATGTTAAAGCCGTTTTGGTTAATATCTTTGGTGGTATTGTCCGCTGTGACTTGATTGCTGACGGCATTATTGGTGCGGTGGAAGAAGTGGGTGTTAACGTACCGGTAGTCGTTCGTCTGGAAGGAAACAATGCTGAACTGGGTGCTAAAAAGCTGGCGGATAGCGGTTTGAACATCATTGCCGCTACCAGTTTGACTGACGCAGCTAAACAGGCAGTAGCCGCAGCGGGGAATAAATAATGTCTATTTTGATCGATAAAAACACCAAAGTGATTTGTCAGGGTTTTACTGGCAGCCAGGGGACTTTTCACTCCGAACAGGCGATAGCCTACGGTACTCAAATGGTGGGTGGCGTAACACCGGGTAAAGGTGGCACTGAGCATTTAGGGTTACCTGTATTCAACACCGTGCGTGAAGCCGTTGAAGCAACGGGTGCAACCGCTTCTGTAATCTATGTTCCAGCACCATTTTGTAAAGATTCCATTCTGGAAGCGATTGATGCAGGCATTAAACTGATCATCACTATTACAGAAGGCATCCCAACACTCGATATGTTGACCGTTAAGGAAAAACTGGATCAAGCTGGTGTTCGTATGATTGGTCCTAACTGTCCGGGAGTCATTACTCCTGACGAATGTAAGATCGGCATCATGCCTGGTCATATTCACAAGTCAGGTAAAGTGGGCATTGTTTCCCGTTCAGGCACATTGACTTATGAAGCGGTTAAACAGACCACAGATGCTGGGTTGGGGCAATCTACCTGTGTCGGTATCGGTGGTGACCCGATCCCGGGTTCGAACTTCATCGATATTCTGCAACTATTCCAGGAAGATCCACAGACAGAAGCGATTGTCATGATTGGTGAAATTGGTGGTACAGCCGAAGAAGAAGCTGCGGCTTACATCAAAGAGCATGTGACTAAGCCGGTTGTTGCTTATATTGCGGGTGTGACTGCACCTAAAGGTAAGCGTATGGGTCATGCCGGAGCGATTATCGCAGGTGGTAAAGGAACAGCAGATGAGAAATTTGCTGCACTGGAAGCTGCTGGCGTGAAGACCGTCCGTAGCCTTGCAGACATTGGCGATGCTGTAAAAGCGTTATTAGCATAACAATCACAAAATAAACCATTTTTATAGAAAAAGGCTGCCCTAGGGTGGCCTTTTATTTTTTATTCATAATATTAACAGTAGGTTAGTTCATTTATAAGATGATTTATTTTTCAATTTAATTTAATTAGGTTTTAGTAAAATCTATTTATTTGATTAATTAAATTGAAAAAATATTTTTTCTAAAGAATGAAAACGAAAAGTTAATTTTCTAACGAATTTTACAGTAAAAAATAAATTACGAACCATTACAAATAACAACTTATTAACATTAGATAAACTATAATGAAATAATAACTGTAAAGATTAACAAAATAAGGAAAAAATTGACTAAAATCAATTTATTACTCTATATTGTATTCGCTAAACTTGATTAAATTGATCTAGTATATATAGGTATTAACTTGAGAATGTATGGTTTTGTTGACCTATATTCAGAATTCTAAGCTGAGTCACGTAAAAGCTATTTATTGTATGTGAATATAGGCGTAATATTATTGTGGTATCTATTGAATTTTCCATTTTGTAATAATTCATTGTTGTGTTTGAGGCATTTATTGCTGGTAGTTACGAGACTTTCGTTTTACGAAGTCGGGTTGCCGCAAGTCGGTGTCTTCCTGCTAGGAGCAAGGAGTCAAGATGTTTGATATTGTCGAACTGTCACGATTACAGTTTGCCTTAACTGCTATGTACCATTTTCTGTTTGTACCATTAACGCTTGGTATGGCGTTTTTGCTTGCGATCATGGAAACGGTATATGTCCTTTCTGGCAAACAAATCTATAAAGATATGACAAAATTCTGGGGTAAGTTATTTGGTATTAACTTTGCTCTAGGTGTCACAACGGGCTTGACCATGGAGTTCCAATTCGGAACCAACTGGTCATATTTCTCACATTATGTTGGTGATATTTTCGGTGCGCCTCTGGCCATCGAAGGTCTGATGGCATTCTTCCTCGAATCTACATTCGTTGGCCTGTTTTTCTTCGGGTGGGATCGACTGAGTAAGAAACAACACTTGGCGGTTACCTGGCTGGTTGCATTAGGCTCTAACTTCTCTGCATTGTGGATCTTGATTGCGAATGGTTGGATGCAAAACCCGATTGCGTCTGACTTTAACTTCGAAACCATGCGAATGGAGATGGTGAGCTTTAGCGAACTGGTACTTAACCCAGTGGCACAGGTGAAATTTGTCCATACTGTTGCAGCGGGTTATGTGACAGGGGCTGTTTTTGTGCTAGGTATCAGCTCTTACTATCTGCTTAAAGGGCGTGATTTGGGGTTTGCTAAACGCTCTTTTGCGATTGCAGCGAGTTTTGGTATGGCAGCGGTACTGTCTGTTATTGTTCTGGGTGATGAATCTGGATATGAAATGGGGGACGTGCAGAAAACCAAACTAGCAGCAATTGAAGCAGAGTGGGAAACCCAGCCACCTCCAGCTTCATTCACGCTGATTGGTCTTCCTGATCAGGATAAAATGGAAAATAAATACGCCATCCAAATTCCTTACGTTTTAGGTTTAATTGCTACCCGCTCAACAGATACCCCGGTCGTTGGCTTGCGTGATTTGATGAGCCAGCATGAGCAACGTATCCGTAATGGTATTAAGGCCTATGAATTACTGGAAAAACTGCGTGCAGGTAATGTTGATCCAAGTGTTCGTAGTGCATTCAATGAAAGTAAGAAAGATCTTGGCTATGGCATGCTCGTGAAGCGTTATACCCAAAACGTAACTGATGCAACAGAAGAGCAAATCAAAGCTGCTGCGAAAGACTCTATTCCACGTGTAGCGCCGCTCTACTTTGCATTCCGTATCATGGTTGCTGCTGGCTTTATTATGCTGTTGGTTATCGGCCTGTCGTTCCTGAGTGTTCTCCGTAACCGTATTGGTCAACATAAATGGCTGTTGCGTGCTGCATTGTTCAGTATTCCATTGCCATGGATTGCCATTGAGTCTGGTTGGTTTGTCGCAGAATATGGTCGTCAACCATGGGCGATTGGTGAGGTGTTGCCAACGGCTGTCGCGGCATCAACACGCAGTGTTGGCGATCTGATTTTCTCAATGGTGCTGATTTGTGGTCTGTACACTTTGTTCTTGATCGTAGAGATGTTTTTGATGTTCAAATTTGCTCGTCTTGGCCCAAGTAGCCTGAAGACAGGTCGTTACCATTTTGAACAAAAAACAGTGTCTTCAGCGAATAATATTGAGTAAGCAGGAGTCCACTTATGCTTGATTATGATGTATTACGATTTATATGGTGGCTGCTGATTGGTGTGTTACTGATCGGTTTCACCGTGACTGATGGTTTTGACATGGGGGTGGGTATCCTGCTGCGGATCATTGGTAAAAATGATACCGAACGCCGTATCATGATTAACTCAGTTGCCCCACATTGGGATGGTAACCAGGTTTGGTTAATTACCGCGGGTGGTGCTCTGTTTGCTGCATGGCCAATGGTATATGCCGCCGCTTTCTCTGGCTTTTATGTGGCAATGATCCTGGTTTTGGCTGCATTGTTTTTCCGTCCGGTGAGTTTCGATTACCGTTCAAAACTGGAAAACAGCAAATGGCGCAATATGTGGGATTGGGGGCTGGCTATCGGTAGTTTCGTACCTGCATTGGTTATCGGGGTGGCATTTGGTAACTTGCTGCAAGGTGTACCATTAGCAGTCGATTCTTACCTGCGTGTCTCCTATGAAGGCTCATTCTTTGGATTACTGAACCCTTACGGATTGTTGGCAGGGGTGATTAGTCTGATGATGATTGTGACACAAGGTGCAACTTATCTGCAAATGCGTACAACGGGTGAACTGCACCTACGTTCCCGTACCGCAACCCATGTTTGTGCAGCGATAACGGCAATAGCATTCCTATTAGCAGGAATATGGCTGATTTATGGCATTGATGGTTATGTTGTCACGGGGGGGCTAGATGTTAATGCTGCATCTAATCCGTTACATAAAGAAGTCATTCAGCAGGCAGGTGCATGGCTGATCAACTTCAATAACTACCCGCTTTTGTGGGCGATACCTGTGCTGGGAGTGATTCTTCCTCTGCTGACTATGCTGTCTACTTGGATGGATAAAGGCGCCTGGGCATTCTTGTTCTCATCCCTGACAGTGGCTTGCATTATCCTGACTTCAGGCATTGCTATGTTCCCGTTTGTTATGCCATCAAGCCTTGACCCGAATGTCAGTTTGACTATGTGGGATGCGACATCCAGTCAGTGGACGTTGCAAGTTATGTTAGTTGTTGCGCTTATCTTTGTTCCTACTGTGTTGTTGTACACCATTTGGTGTTACTACAAAACTTTCGGGCGTTTGGATAAGAACTATATTGATAACAACAAACACTCACTGTACTAAGGAGCATAGGCATGTGGTATTTTGCTTGGATTCTCGGAACGCTCTTGGCTTGTAGTTTTGCGGTCATTGCTGCTTTGGCACTTGAGCATAGCGAATCACAAAACGCTTCTGAGAGTGACAAAAATAATGGCTGATAGATGCTACCAGCTTATGGATAAGGGCCTATTGAGGGCTCTTATCCTCATTATCGCTTTAACACTTGCTGCATGTGTGTTTTGGGATCCGGCACGTTTTGCCGCCAGCACCAGTTCACTACAAATATGGCAAGGTATTTTATTGATTTGGGCAGTTTGTTCTGGCGTTACTTTTGGTGTTGGTTTTCATCCTAAGAGTATTATCTGGCGATTGTTTTTTCACCCATTACCCGCATTTCTTATTCTTCTTTTTGGCTTATATCATTTCTTTAAATAAACTAGTTGTAATTTTATAGGCTGATAGCCTATAAATTTTTTTTTACTAATAAGTCATTCCAAAGCGCTATTGTCTTAAGTATAGTGACAGCGTCAATTCGCCTAATTAGGATTATATGAGTAATATGTTGTTCCGTTGGCCTATCCGTGTTTACTACGAAGACACAGATGCTAGTGGTGTGGTTTACCACGCTCGGTATTTGGGTTTTTACGAAAGGGCTCGTACAGAGATGTTGCGTGAAAGAGGTTTTCACCAACAGTCTATGCTGGATGAGCAAGTTGGTTTTGTTGTTAGTCGTATGACGATTGACTATCGGAAACCAGCAAAACTGGATGATCAACTGATTGTTGAAAGTGAAGTTACGAATATCCGTGGAGCTTCCCTAACATTTATTCAACGAATTGTTGATTGTAATGGCGTAGTTTTCAGCAGTGCGGAATGCCTGGTTGTCTACGTGAATTCATCTCAAATGAAGCCGATTGCGCTTCCAAAGTCTATTGTCGCGGAGTTTAAGCAGTGACTGACATGAACATCCTTGATTTATTTCTTAAGGCAGGTTTTTTAGTACAACTGATCATGCTGATTTTGATTGGTTTTTCTATCGTCTCTTGGGCAATTATTATTCAACGGACAAAGATCCTTAATGCTGCAAGCCGTGAAGCAGAGGCATTTGAAGATAAATTTTGGTCTGGTATTGAATTATCTCGTCTTTACAAAGAAAGTCAGTCACGCCGTGATTCATTAAATGGTATTGAACAGATATTCCATTCTGGGTTTAAAGAGTTTGCTCGTTTACATCAGGCAAATAACGCTGCACCAGAAGCTGTTATTACAGGAACTTCCCGTGCCATGCGTATTTCACTAAATCGTGAATTGGAAGTATTGGAAAATCACATTCCATTTTTGGGTACAGTAGGTTCCATCAGTCCTTATATTGGTTTGTTTGGTACGGTCTGGGGGATCATGCATGCCTTTATCGCCTTGGGAGCAGTTAAACAAGCAACTCTGCAAATGGTGGCTCCCGGTATTGCTGAAGCTCTGATTGCAACAGCTATTGGCCTATTTGCGGCAATTCCTGCGGTGATGGCTTATAACCGTTTGAACCAGCGTGTTAATAAATTAGAACAAGTTTACGATAATTTTATGGAAGAATTTCTGGCGATTTTGCATCGTCAGGCATTTGCTTCTAATACTGTTAAGTCGTAATAAATCGTAAGGGGAAATCAGTGAATGGCGCGTACTCGTAGTCGCAGACGTGAGCTAAAATCCGAGATCAATATCGTTCCCTTGCTGGACGTGTTGCTGGTATTGCTACTTATTTTCATGGCAACAGCACCAATTATCACGCAAAGCGTAGAAGTCGATTTACCTGATTCGGTGGATTCAAAAACAGTTTCTAGCACTGATAATCCACCGGTCATTGTGGAAGTTTCTGGGGTAGGACAGTACAACATGGTTGTTAACCAGGAACGTTTGGAATTATTACCTGAACAGCAAGTTGTTGCAGAAGCTCAAACCGTGATGAAAGCCAATCCGAAAACAATTTTCCTGATTGGTGGTTCTAAGGAAGTTCCTTATGATGAAATTATCAAGGCGTTGAATATGCTTCGTCAGGCAGGTGTAAAATCGGTGGGTTTAATGACCCAGCCTATCGGCACCTGACAGCGGCTGTTACTTAAAGTTTCTGGATGTCGAGCGTGGGAAAGACAAGCGAGCAAAATAATAGGCTGAATCGGGCCATTATCATCTCTGTAATATTGCATATTATCCTGATCGGGTTTCTGATTTGGGGTTCTTTGACGCAAAAAACAGAAATGGGGGGCGGTGGACAAGGCGGTACTGTCATTGATGCTGTTATGGTTGATCCGAATGCGGTCGTTCAGCAATATAACCAACAACAACAGCAACAGGCCAATGCAAAGTTAGCTGAACAACAGCGGAAGAAAAAAGCGGAGCAACAGGCTGCTGAATTGCGGGCAAAGCAGGCGGAAGAACAGGAACGCTTGAAAGCGGCTGAAGAAGAACGAATTAAAGCGCTACAGGAAGCTGAAGTGCAAAAAAAACAATCTGAGGCTGCTGCCGCTAAAGCGCGTGAAGAGCAGGAACAGGCAGCAGCTGCCGCTGCTAAAGCGCGTGAAGAACAAAAACAGGCGGAAGAAGCGGCTGCAAAAGCACTGGCAGAAAAAGAAAGAATTCTAAAAGAGCAAGCTGAAGCCCGCCAGAAAGCGGAAGCCCAGGCGAAGAAAGAGGCAGAAGAAGCGGCAAAACGTAAAGCGGCGGCTGAGGCAAAAGCTAAAGCGGAAGCTGAAGCCAAGGCTAAAGCCGAAGCCAAAGCTAAAGCGGAAGCCGAAGCTAAAGCCAAAGCAGCAGCCGAAGCAAAAGCTAAGGCAGAAGCAAAAGCTAAGGTGGAAGCAGCAAAGCAAACTCAAACGGTTAATGATCTATTAGGTGGATTAACGTCTAATACACCTAAGCAGGGTGGTGCGGCTGCGGCAGGAAAAGGTGGTGGTAAGAAAAGTGGCCTTTCTCAGCAAGATATTAATAGTTATCTGGGAAAAGTTCAGGCTGCAATAGAGAGTAAATTTTACGATTCCAACCTGTATATTGGCCGTACTTGTGATTTAAATATAAAACTGGCGCCAGATGGATTACTGATTGATATCAAAGCAGGAGCGGGTGATCCGGCGTTATGTCGAGCGGCAATTACTGCAGCTAATTTGGCAAAAAAGATGCCGCCTCCACCAAGCAAAGAGGTTTATGAATATTTTAAGAGTTTCACATTAGAATTTAAACCGCAGTAATTTAAGTGTTTGGTGCATAATTGCTATGCACTAAATAAACTTTCGAATAATTTATATATACAAACAAAATTATTAGATTTTATTTAGGTATCTAGTTTTGTTTGTTGGCGTTTGTTAGAATCCGGCGGATTATTGCGGCGAGTAAAAGATCGCGATAAGGGAGAGATGATGAAGCAAACTTTTAAACAGATGTTTAAAGTCATATTAGGCTTTCTGGTTATGTGGGCGGCACTTGCTCATGCAGAGGTTCGCATTGAAATTACACAGGGTGTTGATTCTGCCCGTCCTATTGGGGTTGTCCCATTTAAATGGACTGGGGCAGGTGAGTCACCTGAAAATATTGGCTCAATTATTGCTGCGGACTTGAGAAACAGTGGAAAATTTAATCCGATTGATTCTGCCCGTATGCCGCAACAACCGACGACTGCATCAGAGGTAACGCCTGCGGCATGGGCTGCGTTGGGGATCGATTCAGTCGTTGTTGGACATATTCAACCCAGTGCAGATGGTAAGTTCTTGGTTTCTTATCAACTTGTTGATGTTGCTGGTGCACCAGGAACGGTGTTGGCACAAGAACAATTCACCGTTGAAAAGAAATGGTTACGTTTCGCGGCACACACAGCCAGTAATCAGGTATTTGAAAAACTGACGGGCATCAGAGGTGCATTTACTACCCGTATAGCTTATGTCGTTAAAAATAGCAGTTCAGGTAAGTATCGAAATGAGCTGCGTGTTTCTGATTATGATGGTTATAATCAATTTACCGTACATAGCTCACCGGATCCATTGATGTCACCAGCTTGGTCGCCAGATGCTTCCAAACTTGCTTATGTTACATTTGAAGGTGGTCGCTCTGCGCTGATTATCCAAACACTGGCGACAGGTGCTATTCGTCAGGTAGCTTCGTTCCCTCGCCATAACGGAGCCCCTGCATTTTCTCCGGATGGGACTAAACTTGCCTTTGCATTATCTAAAACCGGTAGTTTGAATCTTTACGTGATGGATTTAACGTCTGGCCAAATCCGCCAGATCACTGATGGTCGCAGTAACAATACTGAGCCAAGTTGGATGCCAGATAACCAGACATTGGTCTATACCTCAGATCAGGGTGGGCGTCCACAATTATATAAAATCGATATTAATGGCGGTGCTCCACAACGCCTAACTTGGGAAGGACCACAAAACCAAGATGCAGATGTTAGCCCTGACGGTAGTTTTATTGTGATGGTTAGCTCAGCGAGTGGCAGTCAGCATATCGCCAAACAGGATCTAGCAACGGGATCTGTCCAAATTTTGACAGATACGTTCCTGGATGAAACGCCGAGCATCGCACCTAATGGCACTATGGTGATTTATAGCTCCACTCAAGGGTGGGGAACTGTATTGCAGCTAGTTTCGACTGATGGGCGTTTCAAAGCGCGTCTTCCGGCTACCGATGGACAGGTAAAATTCCCTGCCTGGTCGCCGTATCTGTGATGCATAATAATATGTATGGCAAACTATAAAAGGATCAAAGAGATGCAACTGAACAAAGTGCTAAAAGGGCTGATGTTAGCTTTACCAATCATGGCCGTAGCAGCGTGTAGTTCTAACAAAACTGGCAATAATGATCAGTCTAGTGTAGGCACTGTTGATAATTCTTCTAAGACTCTGTCTGCTGAAGAATTAGCGCGTCAGCAGATGCAAAAGCTGCAAAATAACAACATCGTATACTTCGGTTTCGATAAATACGACATCAACAGCGAATTTGCTCAGATGTTGGATGCACATGCTGCCTTCTTGCGTACTAACCCGTCTGTAAAAGTGACTATCGAAGGTCACGCAGATGAGCGTGGTACTCCAGAGTACAACATTGCTCTGGGTGAGCGCCGTGCGAATGCAGTGAAAATGTATCTGCAAGGTAAAGGTGTTTCTGCTGATCAGCTTGCTATCGTTTCTTACGGTAAAGAAAAACCAGCTGTACTTGGCCATGACGAAGCAGCATATGCGAAAAACCGTCGCGCTGTGATCGTATACTAAGAGTAATGCATGAACAGTAACTTCAGACGTTATATGTTGGGTCTGTCGTTATTGGTTGGCGTAGCGGCTCCTTGGGCCGCTACCGCCCGAGCGCCAATCAGTAATGTCGGCTCAGGCTCCACCGATGAGCGCCTCTCCCAATTAGAGCGTATTTCTGACGCTCACAGTCAATTATTAACCCAGCTTCAGCAACAGCTTTCTGATTCTCAACGTGATATCGATACACTCCGCGGTCAAATTCAGGAAAACCAGTATCAATTAAATCAGATCATTGAACGTCAAAAAGATCTTTACCTGCAATTGGATAAAATCACCAATCCATCCAGTGCAGAGAGTTCAGAGCCAGAAAATCGTAATGCGGCACCTTCGGCACAAGCTGAGAATAAAAAATCTGCTGTGCCGGCAAGTACAGGAAGTGAAAAAGGTGATTACGATGCCGCTGTTTCTTTGGCTATCAATACCAAAGAATATGATAAAGCGATTGTCGCATTTCAAAATTTTGCCAAAACCTATCCTAAGTCTAAATATTTGTCGAATGCCAATTATTGGTTAGGGCAGTTGAATTACAACAAAGGCAAGAAAGACGATGCGGCTTATTATTTTGCCACTGTTGTGAAAGACTATCCTAAGTCACAAAAAAGCAGTGATTCCTTGTATAAAGTTGGTCTAATCATGCAGGAAAAGGGGCAAAAGGATAAAGCGAAAGCGGTTTATCAGCAGGTGGTTAAGCAATATCCAGACTCGAATGCAGCAAAAATGGCCGGAAAAAAGCTTTCCGGGATGTAATAATTATCCCCGAAAGGTCAGAAATCGGTCTTTTGGGGAATAATTGACTGCTTAATAAGCATTTAAACAATTTTTCCAAAATAAACATTGCACCACGCTGAGAAATCAGTAATATATGCCGCCGTTGGCAAGGATAACTGCCAAACAGATTTAGAATTTAGATGGGTCGTTAGCTCAGTCGGTAGAGCAGTTGACTTTTAATCAATTGGTCGCAGGTTCGAATCCTGCACGACCCACCATCTAAACTTTCACTTCAAATACTTCTCAGATGGGTCGTTAGCTCAGTCGGTAGAGCAGTTGACTTTTAATCAATTGGTCGCAGGTTCGAATCCTGCACGACCCACCATCTTTAAATATTCCTTAAATAGATTGTAAACTCATTCAAAAGAACAGTTGGCTTTTAATTGATTTATCGTAGCAGATAATTTAATAAGTTGATTACTGACTTCACATTTTCTCCTTATCGTTTTTAAATCTTTAAAATAATTAAAGACTTTTTTTCTTAAATTCGTTATCTTGTTTAGTATTTAAAACAACAAAGCGCAAAATAGCCCAATTGTCTCGTAATTTCATGTTTATTGTATTGATATACTAAACATTATTTATGGTTAAGGATAAAAAAGTATGGATTTTTTCAACATTGATAACATATTCGTGCATATTCCACTAGGAACGGGCGGCTATAACCTTTCATATATTGAAGCGATTGGTACGATAGCAGGGCTGTTATGTATTTGGCTCGCTAGTCAGGAGAAAATCATTAATTACCTGTTTGGATTAATTAATGTCTCACTATTCGCTGTTATCTTCTTTCAAATTCAACTCTACGCCAGCCTCATTCTGCAAATCTTTTTCTTCGCGGCTAATATCTATGGGTGGTATGCATGGAGCCGAGTTAATGAGCAAAAACAAATAGAGCTTAAAATTCGGTGGCTCAACCTTAAACAGATGGTTGTTATTGCCGCGGTTTCCATATTTGCCATATTGATCATGACATTCAATATCGATCAAATATTTGGTTATATGGCAAAAGTGGTGGTGCTCACCCTACAGGGAATGGGTTTTAATATCATCATGCCTGATTTACAACCTGATTCTTTTCCATTCTGGGATTCAGTGATGACAATATTATCCATCGTGGCAATGATACTGATGACGCGTAAACATGTAGAAAATTGGCTGATTTGGGTCATCATCGACGTTATTAGTGTCGTGATTTATTACTGTCAAGGCGTGTTGGCGATGTCACTGCAATATATTATTTTGACAGGTATTGCATTGAATGGTACTCGTCTGTGGATCAAGGCAGCGAAACCAGCGGATAACAACCCAAAGAAAATGTAAATTAAAAGCAATCATCGGCCATAGATAATTAACGTTCTATGGCCTGTTATTTGCTCTTTTTCTGCAAGACATTCTCTTCTTATTCATCTATTTATTTGAATTAACATCATTTTTACTCTCAATGGTATTTTCCATAAAAAAGTATTCTATTTTTACTCACAAAGATTATTTACAGAACAACGCCTAACAGTTAGATTGAGATCACAAAATTATTTTAAATAACTGTAAACGTATTAGGTGAAAGGATAATGAATTACCAGAACGACGATATAAGAATAAGAAAAATAACAGAATTATTGCCACCAGTTGCATTACTCGAAAAATTTCCAGCCACAGAAGAGAGTATTATTACTGTTCGTAAGGCACGTGAATCTATTCATAATATTTTAATTGGTGAAGATGATCGTCTATTGGTAGTGATTGGTCCATGTTCAATTCATGATCCACAAGCGGCGTTAGAATATGCAGAACGCTTGAATAAATTACGTGAAGAATTGAAAGCCGATTTGGAAATTATCATGCGCGTGTACTTTGAAAAGCCCCGCACGACTATTGGCTGGAAAGGATTGATTAACGATCCAGGCATGGATTGCAGTTTTGATATCAATGGCGGATTACGTACTGCCCGTAAGTTATTGCTCGATATTAATAACATAGGATTACCTGCAGCAGGTGAATTCCTGGATATGATTACACCTCAGTACCTAGCCGATCTCATGAGCTGGGGTGCGATAGGGGCACGTACAACGGAGTCTCAAATTCATCGCGAGTTGGCTTCAGGGTTGTCGTGTCCGGTTGGTTTCAAAAATGGTACAGATGGCACAATTAAAGTCGCTATTGATGCGATTAATTCAGCAAGTTCATCGCACTGTTTCTTGTCTGTCACGAAATGGGGTCACTCCGCGATTGTTAATACAATAGGTAACCAAGATTGCCACATTATTCTGCGTGGTGGCAAAGAGCCTAATTACAGTGCAGAACATGTCGGTGCCGTTAAAGAAGGGTTAAAAAAAGCAGGCTTGGCTCCCCGCGTAATGGTTGATTTTAGCCATGCAAATAGCGCGAAGCAGTTCAAAAGACAAATGGACGTCGGTGTTGATGTCTGCGGTCAGATTGCAGGGGGCGAAAACGCGATCATTGGTGTTATGGTTGAAAGTCATTTGGTGGAAGGAAACCAAAGCCTGGAGAGTGACAAGCCTTTGGTTTATGGTCAAAGTGTGACTGACGGTTGTATTGGTTGGGAAGATACCGAAACGTTATTGCGTCAGTTATCTCAGGCTGTCCAGAGTCGCAGAAGCTAATTTATCGCAAAAATGCCATAAAAAGCCGGACATCAATCCGGCTTTTAACGTTATTTTTACGCGAGTTGAGGATTACTTCGCTTTACCCTGATTTGCAACTGCTGCTGCCTTTGCTGCGATTTCATCAGCATTGCCCAGATAGTAGTGTTTGATAGGTTTCATGTTCTCATCAAACTCATAAACCAGTGGTACAGCGGTTGGAATATTCAATTCAAGAATTTCTTCTTCACTCATATTATCCAGATACTTCACCAATGCACGCAGGGAGTTACCGTGAGCGGCGATAATGACTTTTTCTCCTTTTTCTACGCGTGGCTTGATCACTTCTTCCCAATAAGGAATAACACGTTCAATAGTCGTAGCAAGGCTTTCAGTGACTGGGAGTTCTTCTGGTTTCAGGCTGGCGTAACGAGGATCATGGCCTGGGTAGCGTTCATCATCTTTGGTCAAATCAGGAGGCGTGATAGCAAAGCCGCGACGCCACAATTTAACTTGATCATCACCGTATTTGGCTGCGGTTTCTGCTTTATCCAGGCCTTGTAATGCACCGTAGTGGCGTTCATTCAGTTTCCAGCTTTTTTCAACTGGCAGCCATTGCTGATCAACCTGATCCAGAATATTCCACAAAGTGTGAATAGCACGTTTTAGAACGGAAGTGTAGGCGAAATCAAAAATAAAACCTTCTTCTTTCAGTAGTTGACCAGCTTGTTGTGCTTCAGAGCGGCCTTTGTCGGACAATTCAACATCAGTCCAGCCAGTAAAACGGTTCTCTTTGTTCCACTCACTTTCTCCGTGCCTTACAAGAACCAGTTTAGTTACAGCCATAGCTTAAACTCCTATCAGTACTTTTTAATACAAAATGAAAAGATCGCTGCGGGCATTATATGGCGCGACAGGCCAAAACGGCAAACAATAGTCTCGTATCTTCTGTTTTAAATCATAATTGGTGATAATTACAGCGATCATATATCTGGGAGGAAGGGAAATAACGGAGAGTTTATGATCTGAACTGTCTCCGAATAGAGAGAGACAATTCAGATCAAATGGAATTCAGTTTAGTGCATGACTACTGATTTTATTGGGTAGGTGAAAAATAGCAGATGCATTAAGTTGAGTGAAAAATGGAAAGCAACAGCCACCCATAAACGCCCACTCCACAGCCAGGTCAGGCCATAAATTAACCCTGCCAGCGTAGCAAAAATCATCAGTAAACCCCCGCCAGCAAAATGGGCAGCGCCAAACAGCAGGGAGGTAATGACAAGGGCTAAGTAAGGATTCATCCATTGACTGAGCTTCTGCTGAATATAGCCACGAAACAGCGCTTCTTCAGCCAAAGAGACAAAGAAAAGATTAGCAATAACAAAGGCCGGGAACCAATTAGGTAGATGGAGTTCAACGGACAATCCGCCTAGTACGGTTGCAAGCCATAATAATGCCGGAATAGCTGCGATCAATAATGCCCATCCATGAGCAGGTGCATTAGCCAACGGTTTTCGGATGAACAAAGTAGGCATACAGAATATCAGGATAAATGGTAGCAGTGCCTTGTCAAAGTTGAAATACATTGAAAAAGGTGCGCTGAGCGGGCCTGCCTGCACTTTATCCAGATACTTGAGATTATGAAATCCTGGAATGTAATGTACAAACAATAAAATACCACCAATGAGCAATAACAGTTCTATAACGATTTTGGGGACAAAATGTTTTTCGCTGTTTTTTTGGCAATAACGATATGCCATACCTAAAAGAGTGATCACTATCAGCGTGATTATAGCAGGATAGGTAAGTATGTTAGTGTTGATCCCAGCAATGATAGCGAAGAGTACGACGAAAAAAGCAATTTTCTGACGACTCTCTAAAAGAGCCAATGCAATGGCAAGTAATGCCCAAGCCATATAATTCCCTAATATCTTTGAAAAAACCAATGAAATAATCTAAAAATAAACGGTGATTCTATAGTAATGGTTAAAAAATTCAAAAATAATAATAAGAAATATCAAAAAAATATGACTTGATTTTATTAAAGAGTGATTAAATTGCACGGTAGTAGAAACCCCTCTCCATCAAGAGAGGGATCATCGTCATGCGTTGAACAAAAAAGAAGATTACAGTGATTCTAAGCAAATATTTTCAGTTTCATACCGATAAATATCACCGTCAGGAATAAATCGCAGACGATGGGTAATGCACTGTGGCGCATCTTCTTGATGATGGGAAACAAACAGAAGCTGTGTATCACCATGAGCAATCATGATGTCAATGAAGCGCAGGACTAACTGGCGGTTTAGAGGATCAAGCCCTTGCAAGGGTTCATCCAGGATCAATAAAGCGGGATGTTTCACCAGAGCGCGGGCAATCAAAACCAGCCGCTGTTGTCCCCATGACAAACTATGAAATGGGCTATTTGCTGTTGCTCCAGATAATCCCAATAAACCCAGCCATTCATCTGCTAACTGTTGCTGTCGATCTGAAACGGCCTGATAGAGTCCTATTGAATCGAAGAAACCTGACAGGATAACATTCCGAACGCCGGTACTGACACGATACTCCAGATGAACACTGTTACTGACATAACCAATGTGACGTTTGATATCCCAAATCGTTTCACCACTTCCCCGTTGACGGCCAAATAATATTAACTCATTGCTGTAACCTTGCGGGTGATCGCCTGTAATCAGGCTAAGAAGTGTCGATTTACCCGCGCCATTTTCACCGATGATTTGCCAGTGTTCATTAGGGTTAACTTGCCAGCTTAAGCTGTGCAAAATGGGTTTATCATTGTATTGGACAATAACATCACGCATTGACACCAACGGTTGATCAGCGGGAAGTTGCCCATCAATTCGGTATTCATCTGCTTCGGGAAGACGAATATTTTTCAGCCCTTCGCTGTGTGCTAACTGTGCCACGAGAGATTCTGCCAAAATGCGTTCTTTCTTTCCAGCCAGCGTCAGGTGGCAATCTGCCAGTACACCGATTTGTTCGACAAAATCAGGAATTTCATGGAATCGGGTTAAGATTAAAACTAAAGTAATGCCTTTTTCCGCCAGAGAACTTAATAATTGGGTAAGTTGATTGCGGGCATAACTGTCTAGTCCATCAAAAGGTTCGTCAAGGATAAGCAGATCCGGGTTTACCATTAATGCCTGACATAGCAAAACCTTACGAACTTCCCCTGTTGAAAGGTATTTGAATCGTCGTGAGAGCAGATCCTTGATACCAAAATATTTGCTTAGTTCAAGACACAATTCATTGTCTTTATGGTGAAGCTGGATGATGTCTGCGGCAGTACGTCCAGTATCTTCTTCTCCTTCACTGAGTAAATCTGTATTGTTGCGTTGCCACTCTTCATCAATCAGTTTTTGTAATTGTTCGAAAGATAGACGTATTGGTGTGCGAAACGAACAATGACGGTCACCTGCCAGTTGAATTAATTCGTCCGACAGTGCACGCGCCAGTGAAGATTTTCCACTGCCATTTGCGCCAACAAAAGCCCAACTTTCCCCAGAAATAATTTTCAGTGACGGTAGCCGTAGGGTACGGGTGTCACTTAAACGGAAACTACCTTGCGTTATTTGCAATTCAGACATTCTTCTTCCTTTTTAAGCAACATCAATTAAAGGATCATCAGAAATAAGCGGAATAATGTTCAATGTCAATGTGTAGCTGTTTGTTATTCATTGAGGCGTAATATTTTTGTAATCGATGTTTCAATTTTATCGCTGATACTAGGCTGTTTGCGCCTTGGCTGATAGAACCCGTTATTTTAATATGCGTAGGCAACGCAATTCATTGGGGATCAGAGAACAGGCGTTGTTGCAATTTTAGTGTTAACAATATTTGGGCTTGCATAGTGATTTATTTAGGATAACTATTTGAGAGTTCTTACAACAAAACCATAAGAATCGCACGTTTCGTCGGTTACTGTTACTGTTTTATTGTCTAGAATAACCCAATTAACGTCTGTGTTATGTCAGGTTCAGAGATGATACAGTTAATTTGTTAGTCACTCAGGATATGAGGTTAGCATGTTTGAATTGCTTAAAAGTATGGGATTTGCGCTGATCATGGTCCCCGTGGTGATGGCTGCTATTTTGGTGCTGATTTATGGGCTTGGGGGATTATTCAATCTTATCTCCAAAACAGAAAATACCAGTCGGTAGCCTTTCTCCTTATGATTTCTATTACCCGGTTATCCGGGTAATCATCAATTCCAACCTTCCCTTCATAGGTAATTTTTTGCATTGAGATCAATATAAAAGCTAAAACTGGCTCAAAACTTGCCGATTAATCTTAGAATAGCGTTTTCATTTAACGTTGTATCTTGTTATACACAACGCACTATATTGATTAGCGTAAGTGAGTATAAAATGAAAAATAAAGTTTATCAGTTGCTGACAGGGGCTGTAATTTCTTTTGCGCTTGCTGGAAACGTTTGGGCAGCAGATAAGGTGACGGTTTTTGCAGCCGCTTCATTAACGAATGCATTGGATGATATTACAGCACAGTATAAAAAAGAGAAACGGGGCGATATTGTAGCCTCTTATGCTTCATCATCGACGCTGGCACGTCAGATAGCTCAGGGAGCTCCGGCGGATATTTTTATTTCTGCCGATCAGCAGTGGATGAATTACGCGACTGACAAACAATCAATTGCCGAAAATACTCGTCATACCTTGTTGGGTAACCAGCTCGTCCTGATTGCGCCGAAAGAGAGTCATTTGAATCAAGTTGAGATCAACCAAGAAACCAAATGGAAGTCTTTGCTGGCGGGAGGGCGGTTAGCGGTTGGCGATCCTGATCATGTACCCGTTGGTATTTATGCTAAAGAATCACTGCAATATTTGAATGCATGGGATACGGTTCATCCATTGATGGCACGCACTAACAATGTGCGTAGTGGTATGGCGCTGGTGGAACGAGCCGAAGCCCCGCTGGGCATTGTTTATGGTTCTGATGCTGTTGCCAGCAATAAGGTGAAAGTTGTGGGGGTTTTCCCACCTGAAAGCCATAAATCGGTGGGATATCCGATGGCGATAGTCAAAGGTCATGAAAAACAGGCAGTTCGCGATTTTTATGATTACCTTAAAACCCCTGAAGCCGCTGTTATTTTTAAACGCTACGGCTTTAGTCCACTGTAGGAACGGATCTTTTGGAGATGTTAAGTGAATATGAATGGCAAGCAATTTTACTGAGCTTAAAAATCTCAGCGATTGCTGTGCTATTCAGTTTGCCATTTGGGATCTTAATGGCATGGATGCTGGCTCGTTGCCAGTTTGTTGGTAAATCCCTGCTTGACAGCATTATTCACCTACCGCTGGTATTACCGCCAGTCGTAGTCGGATATTTGTTGCTTATCAGTATGGGGCGGCACGGAGTTATTGGTGAATTCCTTTATGACTGTCTTGGTATCAGCTTTGCGTTTAATTGGACAGGGGCGGCATTAGCTTCGGCTGTGGTGGCTTTTCCACTGATGGTCAGGGCTATTCGGTTGTCATTGGAGAGTATTGATCGGCGCCTGGAACAGGCTGCCCGTACTTTGGGGGCAGGTTCGCTTAAAGTCTTTTTCACCCTTATCTTGCCATTATCATTACCCGGTATCATCGTTGGCGCGGTATTGGCGTTTGCCCGCTCGTTGGGTGAATTTGGTGCCACTATCACCTTTGTTTCCAATATTCCGGGGGAAACCCGAACCATTCCTCTTGCCATGTATACTTTGATAGAAACGCCAGGTGCTGAAACTGCCGCTGCCCGTTTGTGTGTTATCGCCATTATATTGGCTCTGATTTCATTGATGCTCTCTGAGTGGCTGACACGTTGGGGCAGAAAACGTTTGGGGGCAGCATGTTAGAGTTGGATTTTGAACAGCGCTTGGGTGAGCTTCACATGCAAGTGAATACCACTTTGCCAACAGAAAGCATTACCGCTGTATTTGGTCTTTCGGGAGCAGGAAAAACTTCATTGATCAATGTGATTGCGGGATTGAGCCATCCACAAAAAGGCCGCATTGTTTTAAACGGCACTACTTTAGTGGATACAGAACAAAATATCTTTGTGCCACCAGAGAAGCGTCGAATTGGTTATGTCTTTCAGGACGCGCGACTTTTCCCGCATTATCGCGTGAAGGGAAACTTACAGTACGGCATGGCACCAGAGATGAAACCCCAGTTTGACAGCATCATTGGCTTGTTGGGAATTGAACATTTGCTGTCTCGTTTCCCCATCACGTTATCTGGTGGAGAAAGACAGAGAGTAGCGATTGGCCGTGCATTATTGACTGCCCCTGAAATCCTGCTTATGGATGAGCCACTGGCATCATTAGATTTACCGCGTAAACGCGAGTTATTACCTTATCTTGAAAAGTTGTCCAAAAACGTCAAAATCCCGATCCTTTATGTCAGTCACAGTTTGGATGAAATTTTACGTTTGGCAGAGAATGTTATTGTTATGGACAACGGAAAAATCAGGGCAACAGGAACCTTGGAAGAGGTCTGGTCGAGCAGTGCATTGCGTCCATGGCTGCAAAAAGAGAGTTTGGGCAGCATACTAAACGTTTCTGTTATGGAACATCATCAACGTTATCAAATGACCGCCGTCGCGGTGTCTGACAAACTTCTTTGGTTGCCACAAGTTAATGTTTCTCCAGGAACGGATCTGCGTATCCGTATTGATGCATCCGATGTTTCTTTAGTCTTGGAGCCACCAAAATCCAGCAGCATCCGTAACACCTTACAAGTCAAAGTCATTGAGTTTTTTGAAGATAATGGCCAGGTTGATGTCAAATTAGCAGTGAGTGAACATAGCCTGTGGGCAAGAATTACGCCGTGGGCGCGGGAAGAGCTTAATTTGCGGGCAGGGCAATGGTTGTATGCACAGATAAAAAGTGTTTCGTTGAATCGTCACTTATAACTATCTGGAACATTATAGAGGGAGCAGAGCAGTGGACTGATTTGCTCCCGTTGGATTAAATTACAGTACGTATTTTCTCAGAATTTCAGCAATGCCAGGTTGAGTATTATCCCGTGTCACAATATCTGCCCGTTCTTTGACGGCCTCAACGCCATTACCCATCGCGACACCCAACCCAACATTCTCCAGCATACTGAGATCGTTATAATTATCACCGAAAGCAATCACATCGTTCATACTCATGCCTTGCGATTCCACCCATTGTTGTAATCGCATCCCTTTGCTATTGCCTTTCTTGGCGATATCTACCTGATCAAACCATGACCATTCACACTCAAGGCCAACATTTTCTTCAATTTGTTCACTTATCTCACGCAGTTTCACTAAATCGGATGAGCTGGTAGCGAGCTTCCAAATAGCATTCACCGTGTGGATTGCATCTTGAAAACTCTCTGTTTGCTGGATATTAGGGCGTTGATGTTCAGGCAGAGAATCTGACCATGCAAGGGTTCGGACTACAGTGTGAGGAAATTGATATAAAATGGCATCATCAACATACATCAAATGCTGAATTTCCGTGCCTTGCAGATAGGAAAGTGCTTGGGAAGCTTCTTGGGCAGAGAGTGGATTAGAGGCCAATACTTTCTTTGCATGATAATCATAGGAATAAGTCCCATTGCAGCAGATCGCAGGCGTATTGAGTTGTAACGCTTGATAGAAAGGGTGGATGGCGACATGATGGCGTCCAGTGACAATCAAAACTTTGATACCTGATTGGCGGGCTTCATTTAGGGCTGTCAGTGATTCGGGGAGGATACGTTTTTGTGGATCGAGCAGTGTTCCATCGAGATCCAGCGCAATAACGCGATACGACATGAGTTGTCCTCTAAGTTGTCCATGATATAAACAAAATATTATACGTTAGTTGAATATAGTTAAACCGTCATATACCAATTGCCTTTCAAGATGCGTCTTATATCTCCTCGCGTAGCGGGGGAAAATATAAACAATCATATTGACTTGCAAACTGCAATTGGACGTTGGATTGGTATATGGATAGTTTAGCAGGCAAAATCTTTCAAGAATCGTTACAGATCAATGAAATGGTAATGAAGTATTAAGGAGAGAACATGAAACAGGTGGTTTATACAGCCAGCCCAAATAGCCAACAAATTCACGTGTGGTCGCTGAATGTAGCAGGGGAACTTGTGCTTCTCCAGACCGTAAATGTGCCCGGTGAAGTACAGCCAATGGTTGTCAACCCTGATGGTAAACACTTATATGTAGGAATTCGTCCGCAATTTAGTATCGTCACCTATGCAATTGGGGCAGATGGACGTCTTGAACAGCAGGCTATTGCACCATTGCCAGGTAGCCCAACGCATATATCTATTGACAGAGCAGGGCGTTTTTTATTTTCTGCATCTTACAGCTTTAATAACTTAAGCGTTCATCCTATTGATCAAAATGGGATCGTTACAGCACCACATCAAATTGTAGAAGGCTTGCAAGCGCCACACTCTGCCAATATTGATCGGGAAAATTGTCAACTGCTGGTTCCCTGTCTGAAAGAAGATCACATTCGTATTTTCAATTTAGATGAGCAGGGCTATCTGACAGAAAGCCGGACAGATGAAATAACGACAGCAGTAGGTGCAGGCCCACGTCATATGGCATTCCATCCGGAAAAACAGGCTATTTACTGCATTAATGAGTTGGATTCAACCGTTGATGTTCTGCGTCAATGGGAAAAATACCGTATCGTGCAATCAGTTGATTCGCTGCCGACAGATTTTTCCAACGTTCGGTGGTCGGCAGATATTCATATCACACCGGATGGCCGACATCTTTATACCAGTGAACGTTCAGAAAGCCTGATCAGCCATTTTCGCGTTTCAGAAGATGGTTATCACCTGACATTAGTTGGTCATTATCCGACAGAAACCCAACCTCGTGGTTTTGCCATCGATCACAGTGGTCGTTTCCTGATTGCATCAGGGCAGAAATCAGATCATATTTCTGTATCACGTATTGACAAATATTCGGGGGAATTAACGCAACTGGCGCGTTATCCGGTTGGCAAAGGCCCGATGTGGGTGACGGTATTAGCATTGTAGCCTAGGGCTTCCAGTCACATAGCAAGCTATGTGACTGGAGAATACGCCTTTGCTACTTAAGATAAAAAATTAATGCAATTTATTGTTGGATTAGATTAAAAGAGCCGATACCAGATAACACAATAGGGTATGTAATTAATATGTGATTCTGTTGTACAGAATATAAATCGCCCAAATAAACATTTCCTTTTAAAAGACGTAATATAATATTTCTTGGGTAAATATAAAGTTGAATATTTAATGGCGCGTTGATAATGGAGTAAGGGTATTTTACAACGCCACCAAGATGAATATTATTAAAATTCAGTAGTGGTATATTATTTCCTCCCTGAATATAGCCATTGAAATTGGTTTTTTTACCTATATTTGGCTGATGCCCAATAATAGCCGAGTTAGATGATACCTGGATAAAAGGATAATTACCATATTGATAATATGTATTAATGTTAAAATGCCCACTGATAAATTCTGTTTGTTGCAAGACAGGGCTGGTTAATGTATCTGGTTTAACTGTTTCTGCAAATAAAGGAGCTAATTCAGGTTTTTCTTTTACCAGAATTTCATAATGTGAAATTTCTTGCTCATATCTGTTTTTAGATAGTTTAAATACATCCTGCATTTCTTCATTGGAAGGGGTGATCAAATTTTCTGTATTCATGATATTTTCCTCTTTGTTTAAATGAGTGTGGTTACGTCATGAATATACCAAATAACTTATTTCTAGGTGACGAAATAACCTCTGTTTTTGTCATTAATATTTATCAGTGATTGACGTTTGGAAATGCATTTAATATGTTTTTTTATTATGGATATAATAATCAGGTTTATTTATTTCAGTCATATAATGAGATATACCAATCTAACTTCAAAATGTTTTTGATTTATTTCTGCTAAGCGGAAATAAATTAGGTTTCATATCGTGTTGTAAATTGCGACTTGAAGTTTAATGCGTATAAATAGCTTTCAAAATGATAGGAGTATTCCTTACCCCGCGCACCGCGCGGGGTAAGGAACGCCAACATCTGATACTTTCAGTATTATGAAAACCTGTTTATATGACCGGATATATTTTTATTTAATTTATTGTACCCGCAATGGCCTTTGTCAGCTTTGTTAGCTGTTCTGTTTGAATAATATAAGGCGGCATCAGGTAAATTAACCGGCCAAATGGCCTGATCCATACCCCATGTTGGACAAAATGGCGTTGTAATGAAGCGACATTTACGGGCTGTTTCATTTCAACCACACCTATCGCGCCTAACACCCGAACATCTTTGACTAAACTATGTGATTTGAGGGGAAATAGTTCTGCTTTTAATTGAGTTTCAATTGATTGAATACGTTGTTGCCATGGGCTGTCAGCGAGCAATTTCAGGCTGGTACTGGCGACGGCGCAAGCCAGAGGATTACCCATAAAAGTTGGGCCATGCATAAAACAGCCCGCTTCACCTTGACTGATAGTTTCAGCAATATGGCGGGTAGTCAGTGTTGCGGACAATGTCATATATCCCCCCGTCAATGCCTTGCCTAAGCACAATATATCTGGCTCAATCTGCGCATGTTCACAGGCGAATAACTTGCCAGTTCGCCCAAATCCGGTAGCAATCTCATCTGCAATTAACAAGATCTGATATTCATCACAAAGCTGACGAACCTGACGCAGATATTCAGGATGATAAATTCGCATCCCGCCAGCCCCCTGAACAATAGGTTCTAAAACCACAGCGGCTACTTCATCATGATATTGCAGCAATAATTGTTTCAAAGAAGCGATATCTTCTGCTTGCCATTCATCACCAAACTGGCATTGCGGAGCATCGGCAAACAGATGATTGGGGAGATAGCCTTTGTACAGATTATGCATGGAGTTGTCTGGATCGCAGACAGACATAGCCCCGAAAGTGTCGCCATGATAACCATGACGCAGGGTCAGGAAACGATGGCGTTTTTTCCCTTTGGCCTGCCAATATTGCAATGCCATTTTTAGGGCGACTTCGACGGCGACAGAGCCTGAATCCGCCAAAAAAACACACTCCAAAGCATCCGGCGTCATCGCCACCAATTGCCTGCACAGTGCAACTGCAGGAGGGTGGGTTATGCCACCAAACATAACATGGGACATCTTATCAATTTGTGATTTTGCGGCTTCATTGAGAGCAGGATGATTATAACCATGGATAGCCGCCCACCATGAAGACATACCATCAATCAATGTGCGACCGTCTGATAAAACCAATTCTACACCTGTGGCTGATACGACCGGATAGGTGGGAAGTGGATTTGTCATTGAGGTATATGGATGCCAAATATGGCGCTGGTCAAATTCAAGATCTGAAGGAGTCATAATAACTTTAATGTAAACCTTTTTTAGTTCATTTTGGTTGACATGATAGCGAAGCTATTTAAACTGACAACATTTTTTACATCGGAGATGTTATTGTGAGCGAGCGTCAACAATGGACTATCAAACAAACACAGGCGTTGTTTGATAAACCTTTTTTTGAATTATTATTTCAGGCACAACAGGTACACCGCGAACATTTTGACCCACAACAAGTACAGGTCAGCACTCTGCTTTCGATCAAGACGGGCGCTTGCCCAGAAGACTGTAAATATTGTCCGCAAAGCTCCCGTTACAAAACGGGCCTGGAAAAAGAGCGGTTGATGGAAGTGGAAAAAGTCATTGAATCAGCGCATAAAGCGAAAAATGCGGGCTCAACCCGTTTTTGCATGGGGGCGGCCTGGAAAAACCCCCATGAACGTGACATGCCGTATTTGGAGAAAATGGTCAAGGAAGTCAAGGCATTGGGAATGGAAACCTGCATGACGTTGGGTATGCTGAACCATTCTCAGGCACAGCGTTTGGCAGAGGCAGGTCTGGACTATTACAACCATAACTTAGACACCTCGCCAGAATTTTACGGCAATATCATCACTACTCGAAGTTATCAGGACAGGCTGGACACGTTGGATAATGTCCGCAATGCGGGCATTAAAGTTTGCTCTGGCGGTATCGTTGGGTTGGGAGAGCAAATTCGCGATCGGGCAGCATTATTGGTGCAATTAGCAAACCTGCCTAAGCCACCGGAAAGTGTACCAATCAATATGCTGGTAAAAGTAAAAGGGACACCACTGGAAAACAATGAAGATGTCGATCCTTTTGATTTTATTCGTACCATTGCGGTAGCACGGATCATGATGCCAAAATCTCACGTCCGTTTATCCGCTGGACGTGAACAGATGAATGAACAAACTCAGGCTATGTGCTTTATGGCGGGGGCTAACTCCATTTTCTACGGCTGTAAGTTGCTGACAACACCAAACCCGGATGAAGATAAAGATCTGCAACTGTTCCGCCGTTTGGGTATCAATCCTCAACAGACAAAGACGGCATTTGGTGACAATCAACAGCAGCAAAATTTGACAGAAGCCATCTTTCATAATGCTGATAACGAACAATTCTATAATGCGGCAATATGATGAGCTGGTCAGACTTTTTCTCCCGACGTTTGGCCGAACGTCGGGGCACTCCGCTGTGGCGTAACAGGCAAGTCCATCACGGATCTGATGGACGTTTATTATCTACGTCGGACGGCCAATATCTTAATTTTTCCAGTAACGATTATCTTGGGCTGAGCCAACATCCCAAGATTATTGCTGCCTGGCAACAGGGTGCCCAGCAATATGGTGTAGGCAGTGGCGGTTCAGGGCATGTTACGGGCTACACTGCTGCACATCATACTCTGGAGCAACAATTGGCTGAGTGGTTGGGATACTCTCGTGCTTTGCTTTTTATTTCCGGCTATGCCGCTAATCAAGGGGTGATTGCGGCGTTGATGGCAAGGGAAGATCGCATTATTGCCGATCGATTAAGCCATGCGTCGTTGCTCGAAGCAGCAATGCACTCGCCCGCCCAACTGCGGCGCTTTCTGCACAATGATATGGGATCTTTGCAGCAACATATGGCAAAAGCATGTCTTGGTAAGACGCTGGTAGTCACGGAAGGTGTTTTTAGCATGGATGGCGATTATGCACCGCTTGACGCTATTGCGCAGCAAGCGAAATCTACGGCGAGTTGGCTGATGGTGGATGATGCCCACGGTATCGGCATTCACGGAGATGAAGGACGTGGCAGTTGTTGGATGCAAAATGTTAAACCAGAGATTCTAATCGTCACCTTTGGCAAAGCATTTGGATTGAGTGGCGCCGCCGTTTTATGTGATGAACAAACTGCGGAATACTTGCTCCAATATGCCCGGCATCTGATTTACAGTACCTCAATGCCTCCCGCGCAGGCAGTGGCACTTTCCGAAGCCATACGGCAAATCAAGGCTGGGGATGAGTTGCGTCAGCGGTTGCGAAACAACATTCGTTACTTTCGCCGCGAAGCACAGCATCTGCCTTTTGCATTGATGAATTCAGAAACGGCCATCCAGCCATTAATTGTGGGTGATAATGAACGTTGTACCGCACTGTCTCATGCGCTTAAGCAAAAAAAAGTGTGGGTTAAAGCAATACTTCCCCCCACGGTTCCCCCTGACAGTGCACGATTGCGTATTACATTGACAGCCAACCATACACGGCACGACATTGATGCATTACTGGAGGCATTGCATGGATCTGGTTGTTAAATCCGTTGATAAGCAAGCGATTGCCGGTGCTTTTGGACGCGCGGCTGCCAAATATGACACTGTGGCTAAATTGCAACAGCAAACCGGTGAATATTTGCTGGGATTGGCACAAGCGGAAAAGATTGGTGGACGAGTACTGGATGCGGGGTGTGGAACCGGTTTTTTTAGTGCTCGTTGGAAACAGTTGGGGAAACAAGTGATCGCCCTGGATTTGGCTTCCGGTATGTTGAGCCATGCAAAGGAACAACAAGTTGCTGATTATTATTTGCAAGGGGATATCGAACATTTGGGGTTAGCGGATAACAGCGTAGACCTCTGTTTCAGCAATCTGGCGGTGCAATGGTGCAATGATTTGCCAAGCGCCTTGCGCGAATTTTATCGTGTGACTCGTCCTGGTGGATTGATCGTATTTTCCACGCTTGCACAGGGTTCACTGAATGAATTGGCCACTGCTTGGGCGCGAGTGGATGATTATCGACATATTAATCATTTTCTGCCATTGCGAGCAATTACCCAGGCATGTCAACCCTACCGACATAAAGTCATTAACCGGCAATATTACCAGCACTATCCACAACTGTTGCCCTTACTGAATTCTCTAAAAGGGATCGGTGCAACACATCTGCATTATGGCCGCCAGCAGGGATTAATGACAAAAAAACGTCTAACAGCGCTTGCTGAAGCATATCCACGGAACAATGGGGATTACCCATTAAGCTATCAAATTGCTTTTGGAGTCATTTATTGTGACAAATAAATATTTTCTTACAGGAACCGATACCGAAGTAGGTAAAACAGTGGTGAGTTGTGCTTTACTTCAAGCCGCTAATAAGAAGGGATATTTGACTGCCGGTTATAAACCTGTGGCATCTGGCAGTGAAATGACGATTGAAGGAATTCGCAATGGTGATGCACTGGCCTTGCAACGTAATAGTACGGTGCCATTGACTTACCAGGAAGTGAATCCACTGGTATTTGTGGAACCGACATCGCCGCACATTATCAGTGCGGAACTTAACCAGCCAATCGATTTTTCCGTTTTATCAGCAGGCTTGGCCGTTTTGGCAAAAAAATCTGACTGGGTTTTGATTGAGGGCGCGGGAGGATGGTATACGCCATTATCGGAAAATACGACGTTTGCTGATTGGGTGATTCAGGAGAACTTACCGGTAATTTTGACAGTTGGTGTCAAATTGGGCTGTATCAACCATGCGGCATTAACCGCAAAGGCTATTCAGTATGCGGGGTTAAAACTGGCAGGCTGGGTTGCCAATGAAATTGAGCCTGCCGGTAAACGTCAGGCTGCTTATCTGGAGACATTGGAGCACATGATCCCCGCACCTTTATTGGGCGTTATTCCTCATCTGAGTGAATCATGTGATAAAAATCACATAGGAAAATATATTACTATTGATTCTTTGGTTAACTAATTGTTTACTGTGGGTTAGTTAAAGTCAATGCTGACTGTCGTTCTTTAGTCATTGTTCTCAGGCAGAGGATATTTTATTTCGACAACCATTGAGCTATTTTTGATCAAGAAATCGCGTGAATCAATCTCAAAGCAGTATAAAAATATTCCACTATTGAAAAAATTTATAAGTGGGGATAACTCTGCAACTGCCCATACCTAATAGCTTTTGCTGAGTTATCCACTATTCCTGTGGATAACCTTGTGTATTAGTTTTAGAAAAGTATCCTCATGCAAGGCCATACGCGGCTTGCGCCAGATTTGCTGTTATTCTCTACTTGTATTTTTTTATAATCAAAATCAATATGTTAAATAAAATCAATTCCTTTTTGCATCTCTTTGCTATTCAGTGCTTTATCATTTCAGTTGTTAATACAAAAATAGGAAAAAGCCAGATCATTATCTGGGGATAAAAATAGTCATCCTTGATGTTAAACAAAAGTTAATACCATAAGATTAATAACATCCGGGCAATAACATTATTTTGCCAAACTGACTTGAAGCTGGTTTTTTATCCAGTATGATAAAAAGAATTTTGTCGATGTATGGATGGCGTGGGGAAAATGAGCAAAGAAACAAATAAGGTATTTAAGTTATATTCTGATTTTAAGCCGGCAGGCGATCAGCCATCGGCTATCAGACAGTTACAGGAAGGGCTGGAAGATGGACTAGCCCATCAAACACTTCTGGGGGTAACCGGCTCGGGTAAAACTTTCACCATTGCCAATGTTATCGCAAACTTAAATCGACCCACTATGATCCTTGCCCCCAATAAGACATTGGCAGCTCAGCTTTATAGCGAAATGAAAGCGTTTTTCCCTGAGAATGCAGTGGAATATTTCGTTTCCTATTACGATTATTACCAACCAGAAGCCTATGTGCCCAGTTCTGATACCTTTATCGAAAAAGATGCTTCAGTGAATGAACATATCGAACAGATGCGCCTGTCCGCAACGAAAGCCTTGTTGGAACGCCGTGATGTTGTGGTGGTGGCTTCTGTCTCCGCGATTTACGGTTTAGGTGATCCTGATAGCTATTTGAAAATGATGCTGCATTTAACCGAAGGTATGTTAATTGACCAGCGCGCTATCTTGCGTCGTTTAGCCGAACTGCAATATACCCGCAATGATCAGGCATTCCAGCGCGGAACATTTCGGGTACGTGGTGAAGTCATTGATATTTTTCCCGCAGAGTCGGACGAACGCGCTTTGCGTGTAGAATTGTTTGATGATGAAGTCGAACGCCTTTCCCTGTTTGATCCGCTGACAGGGCAGGTCGAGTACCATGTGCCGCGTTATACCATCTATCCCAAAACCCACTATGTTACGCCACGTGAACGTCTCCTCCAGGCGATGGAGGAGATCAAACTTGAGTTGGAACAACGGCGCAAGATCCTATTGGTGTCAGACAAATTATTGGAAGAACAGCGTGTTACCCAGCGAACCCAATTTGATCTCGAAATGATGAATGAATTGGGTTACTGCTCTGGTATTGAAAACTACTCCCGTTATCTGTCCGGCCGCTCTGCCGGTGAACCCCCTCCAACGCTGTTTGACTACCTGCCGGCGGATGGCTTGCTGGTGGTGGATGAATCCCACGTTACTATCCCACAGATTGGCGGGATGTACCGAGGGGATCGCTCCCGCAAGGAAACATTGGTGGAATATGGCTTCCGTTTGCCGTCAGCGTTGGATAACCGTCCATTGCGGTTTGAAGAGTTTGAGGCGCTGGCACCACAGACCATTTATATTTCAGCCACTCCCGGCAATTATGAATTGGAAAAATCCGGTCATGAAGTTGTTGAACAAGTTGTGCGTCCAACGGGACTCATTGACCCTGAAGTTGAAGTTCGCCCAGTGGCAACCCAAGTAGATGATCTTCTGTCTGAAATCCGTATCCGTGTGGCAAACAATGAGCGCGTGTTGGTCACCACCTTAACCAAACGGATGGCGGAAGATCTGACTGAATATTTGGAAGAGCATGGTGAGCGAGTGCGTTATCTCCATTCTGACATTGATACTGTAGAACGGGTGGAAATTATTCGTGATCTTCGTCTCGGTGAATTTGATGTTTTGGTTGGCATCAACTTGCTGCGCGAAGGCCTGGATATGCCGGAAGTTTCCCTGGTGGCAATTTTGGACGCGGATAAAGAGGGTTTCCTTCGTTCGGAACGTTCCCTAATCCAAACCATCGGCCGTGCAGCACGTCACCTGCATGGTAAGGCCATTTTATATGGCGACAAAATAACGGATTCGATGGCAAGAGCTATTGAAGAAACAGAACGCCGTCGAGCCAAACAGCAGGCATTTAACCAAGAACACGGCATCGTACCGCAAGGTTTAAAGAAAAAAATTGGTGACATCCTGAAAATTGGCCAGCCGGTTAATGGTAAAGGGAAGGCTAAAGGAAAAAATAAAGTTACTTTAGGTACAGATGATTACCGCAACCTGTCAGCGAAAGAGCTGGAGAGAAAAATCCGTGAACTGGAAGAGAAAATGTACCAACATGCACGGGATCTCGAATTTGAACAAGCAGCCAATATTCGTGACCAGGTTCAGGCATTGCGGACGCAATTTATTACTAATTCCTGAAAATTTATGTGGGCCATCGTGACTGGTTAATTGGTCTTTTTCAGACCGATTAACAGGTCTTTGGGGGAGGGTTTATGGCTGCTATCATAAAGAAGACAAACTCCATTATTTTAAATAGAGTTTGTCAGTGGACTGAAATGCTAACCCAATTTTTGCAGAGTATGCTCAATTGCCTGGCGCAATAATTCACGGTCGTGACGGTAAGGCACATCCTGCGCTTCTAAAACCTGTTGTGTCACAACGCGGTCACTGAAAGGGCTGATATCAGTACGTGGGCCGACAATAAGCGCATTAATCATCCTGCGGCCAATCTTATTTTCCATGATTGCCAGTTTATCTTTTAATGATAAATTGGCAGCAGCGTGGCTGAGTTCTTTTCCTAAGTTACCGATATAAATCATGTTTGCATTACTGCGCCGTAAGGATTGGGTTAAATCTTCCAATAGCAACAACGGCATCAGGCTGGTGAAGAAGCTGCCAGGGCCGATCAAAATCAAATCTGCTTGTTCAATGGCATCCAGTGCTTCTTTAGTGGCATTGACATGAGGGTAAAGCAATAGTTCCTGTGGAACGCAATTCAGTTGATCGATATTCACTTCACCATACACAGTATTGCCTTGATCATCGACAGCCATCAAATCAACCGACTGCTCTGACATCGGAATCAATTGTGCATTGACTTTCAGCAGATTGCGGAGCAAGTTAATCGCCTCAAGAGGACGGACACTTAAATGATCCAGGGCTTTCAACATCAGGTTGCCTAAATTGTGGCCAGATAATTCGCCGTTGCCACTAAACCGATATTCAAACATGGCAGAAGCAATGGTAGGTTCCGTGATTAACTGATTGAGACAATTGCGCATATCTCCCCACGCAATTCCACCTTCTGAACGTCGTATTCTGCCGGTTGAACCCCCATTGTCCGTTGTCGTGACAATGCCTGTCAGGCGTGCGCCAAGGGAAGAAAGGGAAGACATAACACGTCCAAGTCCATGGCCGCCGCCAAGGGCGACAACGCGATCTAAATCAGCTAATGTGCGATTTCGCATAGGATTCCTGTTACTGACTAAATGTAGGGGCTTTAATAAAACGCATGTAATTTATCACAAAATATGATGCTGTCAGAAATTGATGTGGTTTTATGCGATCATTGCGAATGATTGCCTGGAAACATCGTAGAGAGCTGATGTATGGTGATTAGTTAACTCTTTGTATAATAAGATATATATAACATCGAGGATTAGCTTTTTATTTTAGGTTCATATAAAATTTAACTGATATTAACTCCTAGCCTCTGTGTCTAAGTCGTTGTACCAGATTGATATGATGCTTTGGCCGTGACTCCTGAGTCACCAGGATGCCAGGTAGAAATGCCGGCATCTCCCGTATTTGGAAGGTGTTATTGTGGAACAACTCGTAGATGTATTCTCACGCAAGTTCTATTATTTGAGATTGTCTATTACTGATGTGTGTAACTTCCGTTGCACCTATTGCCTGCCTGATGGATATCAGTCTCATGGCCATAAATCATTTCTTTCCCTGCCAGAAATTCGTCGTATTAGCCGGGTATTTGCTGAACTTGGCACAGAAAAAATCCGCCTGACAGGGGGAGAACCCACCATGCGCCGTGATTTTTGCGACATCATCGCAGCGGTTCATGAAAATCCGCAAATTAAAAAAATTGCTGTTACAACTAATGGTTACCGCATGGAACGGGATGTCTCCCAATGGAAATCAGCTGGCCTGACCGCGATTAATGTGAGTGTTGATAGTTTGGATCCCCGCCAATTTTACGCCATTACCGGACAAGATAAATTTTTCCAGATTATGCGTGGTATTGAGGCAGCTTTTGAGGCGGGATTCAACGTAGTGAAAGTTAATGTCGTGTTGATGAAGAATGTGAATGATACTCACCTGCCTGCTTTTCTTGATTGGATTAAACGTCGTCCTATCCAGTTGCGTTTTATTGAACTGATGGAAACGGGAGAAGGCAGTGACATTTTTCATCGACATCATCTTTCTGGGGAAGTGATCCGTCATCAACTGTTACAACAGGGATGGCAACAACAGCAACGTGCGCGTAGTGATGGACCGGCTCAGGTTTTTCGTCATCCCGATTATCAGGGAGAAATTGGCCTTATCATGCCGTATGAAAAAAACTTTTGCCAAAGCTGCAATCGTCTGAGGGTATCTGCAATTGGCAATCTCCATTTATGTTTGTTTGGTGAGCAAGGCATTCCATTGCGTGATTTATTGTCTGATGATGCATCACTGGGTGCCCTGAAATTGCGTATTCAAGGTGGATTGCGCCATAAGCGCGAGACTCATTTTTTACATCAAGGGGATAGCGGGATCACCCCGAACCTTTCTTTTATTGGCGGCTAGCTTGGTTGCAAGATTTATTTTCAGGAGCAAAGAATGTCTCAATTAACCCATATCAATACTTCGGGTGAAGCTCATATGGTGGATATTTCTGCCAAAGCCGAAACAGTGCGTGAAGCACGGGCAGAAGCCTTTGTTGAAATGCAGGCTGAAACCTTGGCCATGATTATCACAGGTGATCACCACAAAGGGGATGTCTTTGCGACCGCCCGTATTGCAGGTATTCAGGCAGCGAAACGGACGTGGGAATTGATCCCGCTTTGCCATCCGCTGCTGCTGAGTAAAGTGGAAGTCCGGCTGGAAGCACAAACGGAACATAGTCGGGTTAGAATCGAATCCTGTTGTCGCCTGGCGGGGAAAACAGGTGTAGAAATGGAGGCTTTGACGGCGGCATCTGTGGCCGCTTTGACCATTTATGACATGTGTAAAGCAGTACAAAAAGATATGGTCATTGGGCCTGTGCGTTTGTTGGAAAAAAGTGGTGGTAAATCAGGCAATTTTAAGGTGGAGTCATGATAAAGGTACTGTTTTTTGCTCAAGTCCGCGAATTGTTGGGAACGGATTCACTTGAGCTACCTAATGATTACTTAACTGTAGCGCATCTTCGTCACGCACTGACTGAAAAAGGGGAACGATGGGCGCTGGCACTGGAAGAAGGTAAGGTGTTGTCTGCCGTAAATCAATCTTTTGTCCATGCTGAATATGCTTTGAAGGACGGTGATGAAGTGGCTTTTTTCCCGCCTGTTACGGGGGGATAAAAATGGAAAATACACGGATCAGTGTCCAGCAGGAGACATTCAGTGTTGGGGAAGAATATCAATGGCTCTCACAATGTGATGAAGATGGTGCTGTTGTGACTTTTACCGGCAAAGTTCGCAACCATAACTTGGGAGATAATGTTAATTCCCTGACATTGGAGCATTATGCTGGCATGACAGAAAAAATGTTGCAGAAAATTGTTGATGAAGCCCGCCAACGTTGGCCTTTGCAACGAGCCTGCATTATTCATCGCATTGGCGAATTGTACCCAGGGGATGAGATTGTATTTGTTGGTGTTACCAGCTCTCACCGCAATGTAGCTTTTATGGCGGCTGAATTCATCATGGATTATCTGAAAACTCAGGCCCCATTTTGGAAAAAGGAATCGCTTGTCGAGGGCGAACGCTGGGTAGAAGCAAGGCAAAGTGACCAGAATGCGGCAAATCGTTGGCAAAACAGTGTTCGGTAGATCGTTTTGCGGACTATCTCGAAAACTGGACAAATAAACAATATGTCACTGAAATTGCCATTAATTGGCGGATGGTTTTATTAATGTTCTATGCTAATGTATAACTTTTGAATAGATTGTTTATTTTTAAACATTCTTAATCCTTAAACATTGTCATGAAAAGGTAATCATCATGGATCGATATCAACGTTCTAATGATTCGATTGTCCAGAAAGCGGGTTCTGGTATACAAACATACATGGCACAAGTCTACGGTTGGATGACTTGTGGCTTGTTATTAACTGCATTTGTTGCATGGTATGTGGCAAATACCCCTGAAATTTTATACGCCATTTTCAGTAGTTCTATTGTTTTCTATGGCCTAATCATTGCACAGCTTGCGTTAGTCTTTGTGCTGTCTGGTTTGGTGCATAAAATGAGTGGAGCACTGGCGACAGGGCTGTTTATGCTGTACTCCATGCTAACGGGTTTGGCACTTTCCAGTATCTTTGTGGTGTATACCAGTAGCTCTATTGCCAGCACATTTGTTGTTTCAGCGGGGATGTTTGGTGCCTTGAGCGTTTATGGTTATACCACTAAGCGTAGTCTGAGTGGCTTGGGTAGCTTCCTGTTTATGGGGCTAATCGGCATCGTTCTGGCTTCTTTGATAAACATCTGGCTGAAAAGCCCGGCATTGATGTGGGCAATCACTTATATCGGTGTTGTGATTTTTGCTGGTTTGACGGCATACGATACCCAAAAACTGAAAGAAATGGGTGAACAATTGGATGTTAACGATAAAGAAAACCTGCGTAGGTATTCAATTACTGGTGCGCTGACTCTGTATCTGGACTTCATTAACCTGTTCTTAATGTTGTTGCGTATTTTGGGTGATCGCCGATAATTGCTGATGCATTAAATTAAAAAACCCTGCCAAGGCAGGGTTTTTTAGTGGTCATTAATCAGTTATCTATGACAATTGACATTGATAATGTTTATACACATTAAACTTTAAGTTGCAATTTACAACACTCTATGAAATCACACTCATCTTGAAGTTAGATTGGTACATGACTAATTATCTACAGTGTACAGTGGAAACATCATAGAGACATAGATAACAATCGAACAGCGAACCCAATCAACACAACGCCCATGATTCGTTCAAACCAATAGCCTTTCTGTATGAATTTATTACGAATCAATACATTCGAGAAAATGATACTAACCAACACAAACCATACAGCATTGACTACACACATCCATACACCATAGAAAACCTGTATCAGAGTAGGTGTATTACTACTCACTACGGTTGTGAAAACAGCCAAAAAGAACAATGTTGCCTTAGGATTAAGGGCATTAGTCATAAACCCCATCAGAAATGCTTTCCATCTACTCTGTGAGGTCAAAATAATTTCTTTACCTTCTAAGGTATCCAAATTAGCAGGCTTAGTCCTAATAAATTTGATACCAAGCCACGTGATATAAATTGCACCAACGAGTTTTGCTACTTCTAACAACCACGGAGTGGCATGCATTAATGCACTAACTCCCACCAGTGTATAGATAACATGTATTGATATTCCTGCTCCGATACCTACTGCCGTACATATACCTGCCCAACATCCAAATCTTATACTCTGCCGTATAGTTACCGCAAAATCTGGACCTGGCGCGACTACTGCCAGGAAATGAATCACAGCCAGTCCTAAAAATTCTCCCCAATAGTTAGACAGCATATCAACTCCAGAATGACAATGGATTTTCTGTTCCACGATAGCCTATAAAACAAGACAGGCTCAAACGTAGATCATCGACGCCAGCAGTCACAGAATGCATACACCGAGAGTTAAAGATCAAAAGATCACCCACATCTGGTCGAATCTCTAGTGCTGGTTCACCAAGCAAAGAAGGCTCAATCCCATAACTATCACCACGCATAGCATCAAATTCTTCTGGAGAAAGTTCATCTTTCCAAATTTGTAAGGCTCCGCCTTCTCTGGGCATAGAAAGATAAACATTAGCTGCAAACTGGGCTTGAAGACTCTTAGCTCTAAAGCTATCAGGAGCATCTTTAGCAAAAATATCATGGTGTGCAAGAAAAGTGACCCCTGGTATAACTACCCTCGACAATCCCACATACATTTTCTTGCCATACAGTGTTTCAATTTGGGCTCCAGCAGGCCAAAACTCATCTAAAATGCATCTCAGTTTATCTATTGGCGAATAATAAGGTGAACAACGTTGTCGTAAGTCATTAATGTTCTGGAATACACTTTCAAAATAATCTTCTACACGCTGTGGTTTATTCTCAGCTTCATAAAATGCCATTCCGATTCGCCCTATGCTCGGTGCATTTAAATATCTATCAAATCCATGCCCTAATATTTTTTCCCCTAACTGTTCAGCTAACAAATTAGGCACAAATTGTTTTACACGTATAACTAAACTTTCTTTCTCTGCAAGTTTTTTTAAACACGCGGCATCAAGGCAATCAACTTCTATAATCATAATGTCTTTTTCTTTTATTTACTGATGATTTTTATAAAAAACATATTAAATTGTTAGACTACATCATAATTTACTATTAGATTGTCCTTCTTTATTTTAATCTCCTGCACTTTAATATTTCCTAATTCTCCTAGAGATGTCACATGGGTACCACCACAAAGGTAGGGCGTAAAATGACCGAAACTCACTTCTCTAAATCCATCATCTCGTTGAACTACTTTGCACGGTAGATCCTGTTTAATATAATTTTCACATATCGTTTGAATATGCTCTTTCGACACACTTTGAGCATTCACACTCGGCTTAAATACTATTCTCCCTTCACCCGGCCAATGATGAGCTTTAATTGGGTGCCACATCATACCTTCAACGACATGTCCAATAAGATGCCCGGCAGAATGCAGCCGCGAATATAATTGGCGTCGTTCAATATCAATACGAGCAAAAGCATTTCCTAGAGCTACAGGTTCTGTAGTTAAATGGACGATGTCACCGTCTTCCACAGTCACGTGAACTACCTCTACTTCATTAAGCCAGCCTATATCACTAGGTTGTCCCCCTCCTTGAGGATGAAATATAGTAGACTTTAACCAAGTGGAATAACGCCCATCATCACGAGGAATACAGCCAATCACTTCAACATTATCGGTCAGTGCTTGACTCGATAAATAATTACGCTCTGTCATATTTTATTCCCAGATATTACTACAATTTAAATATATACCAATCTAACTTCAAAATGCGTGTGATTTCTCCCTGCGAAGCGGGAGAGAAATCAGGTTTCATATCGTGTTGTAAATGGCAACTTGAAGTTTAATGTGTATAGCTTGATAATCATTTCAATTTGAACTGTCTAAAATATAGAAATAAGTTTCCTTATGATTTTCTAAAAATAATTAACATTCATTAGAAAAAAAGTAAAGTACTAACTAGTAGGGATATAATAAACAATGTTACAATTTCAATTAAAAAATATAATAGAAAATTATCCCACACTTGATGACAGACAATTCAATTAAGGTGGTTTTTCACAGTTTTAAATTTATCAAGCAATCTTACTCCGAAACAGCCGATAAGCGACTCCCCCAGTTGTGGCAGTAATGACCAATAAAGGCCATAAATTTGGCCAAATAACGGATAAATCAGCGCCTTTCAAATAAATCTGCTTGGTGATATCAGTAAAGTGTCGGATTGGATTAATCCAGGTGATATTTTGTAACCAAACAGGCATATTCTCGACCGGAGAGATATAACCAGAAAGCAGAATAGCGGGCATCATAAACACAAATACACCAATAAATGCTTGTTGCTGGGTGGAACAGACAGCAGAAATCAGCAAACCGAAACCCACCAGGGATAAGCCATAAATCAACATACAGCCATAAAATAGCAGCAATGAACCCGCGAAAGGAATTTGATAGAACAGCGTTCCAATCAGCAAAACAATGCTTGCTTGCATCGTCGCCACAACCAATGCTGGAATGGCCTTGCCAAGGAAAATTTGCCAGGTCGCCAGTGGAGAAACCAGTAATTGATCCAGCGTTCCTTGTTCCCGCTCACGGGCGACTGACAACGCTGTGACAATCAGTACACCAATCGTGGTAATCATGGCAACCAGAGACGGCACGACGAACCATTTATAATCCAAATTGGCGTTATACCAGTTACGCACAATGAGTTCACTATTATTGAAATTAGGGGCATTTCCCAACAGTTGTTTTTGGTAATCCATCACAATTTGCTGGATATAGTTGGCTGCAATTTGGGCGCTGTTTGAATTGCGCCCATCCAACAAAACTTGAATTGATGTCGGGTTATGGTTGGCGAGATTAGCACTGAAATTTTGCGGAAAGCGTACCAGCAATAGTGCCTTGCGGTTATCTAGGGTAGGGCGGATCTCTTGCGAACTGGTTAGCAAAATAACATCAGGAAATGCTTTTGATTTTGCCAGTCGTTGGGTTAATTCAATCGATGCCTGTCCATTATCCTCATTATAAATGGCGATGGTGGCATTTTTGACTTCCAGCGTTGCTGCCCACGGGAACAGGATCATTTGTATAATCACGGTCAAAATCAAAATGTTCCGTGTTTGCGGCTCTCTCAGAAGAGACTGCAACTCTTTCATAATGAGTGTGTACAGACGATAAAACATGCTCTTTCCTTTTTAATCCAGATGTCGACGTGTTTTCCACGCGGTCAGGCCGATAAAGACGATGGAACTGGCAATCAACAGGAGTAGGTTTGTCATCAACACAGTGCCAATGTTCCCGGCCAGAAAGAGCGTCTGTAGGCTGCTGACGAAGTAACGTGCAGGTATGATATAAGTCGAAGCCTGAATAAGCGCAGGCATACTGTCTATTTCGAAAACGAAACCAGACAACATAATGGCAGGCAAAAAAGCGGCATTGAGAGAAATCATCGCCGCATTGAATTGATTACGTGTCAGGGTAGAAATCAGTAACCCCATCCCCAGGGCGGTAGCAAGATAAAGGCTGGAGACTAATGCTAGTATCCAGAGTGAGCCGCGATAGGGTACCCCCAGCACAAACACCGTGAATAGCATACAAAGTACCATGACAAAAGATCCCAGCATCTGATAGGGCAATAATTTGGCAAGTAACAATTCGGTGCGGGTAACCTGAGTTGAAAGTAGCGCTTCCATAGTTCCGCGTTCCCATTCACGGGCAACCACGAGTGAGGTAAGAATTGCGCCTACCACAGTCATAATAATTGAAACCGCACCGGGAATAAGAAAGTGTCGACTAATGGCGGCGGGATTAAACCAATAGCGGATTTGTGTATCAATCAAGGGCGTCGTTGAAATTCCACGATTTTGTCCTCGTTGCTGTAACCAAATTTGCCAGATGCCTTTAGTATAACCCTGCACAAAATTGGCGGTATTGGGTTCACTGCCATCGGTAATAACCTGAATCGGAGCATGGCTCCCTGTACGGGCGAGCTGGGTATCAAAATTGACAGGAATGACGATAATGCCGCGGATTTGGTTTTCCTGCATTTTTTTGATTAAGAACTGGCGGTTGTCGCTGATGGTAGCATCAATATAGGGTGATCCCGTAAATACATGCACTAGCTCTCTGGCGTCTTTGCTCTGCTGCTCCATGAGAATGCCGAGGCGAAGTTTGCTGGAATCCAGGTTAATACCGTAACCAAAAATAAACAGCAACATCAATGGGATAACTACGGCAATCAAAGCACTGCTGGGATCACGGACAATCTGCTTAGTTTCTTTGATGCAGAGCGCTTTCAATCGACGCCATGAGAAACTGATGGCTTTCTGGGGTGTTGTATGTTCAGGATGACTCATTGCGGCTCCTTATCGTAGTTCAACACGAGATCGATAAAAGCATCTTCCATGGAAGGGTTAGGGAAGTTATCCGTAGCGACCAGTTGTTTCAGTTCATCGGGTGTTCCGGCTGCTATCAATTTGCCTCGAAATACCAGCCCGATACGATCACAATACTCTGCTTCTTCCATAAAGTGAGTTGTGACCATCACAGTTACCCCTTTATCCACCATGCCATTGATATGTAGCCAAAATTCTCGGCGGGTTAATGGATCAACGCCCGAAGTGGGTTCATCCAAAAACAGAATATCAGGTTCGTGCATCAATGCGCAGGAAAGGGCAAGTCGTTGCTTAAATCCGAGCGGCAGGCTATCCGTCTTTTGGTGTAAGATTGGCCCAAGATTGAAAGCACGGATCATGTCAGACATCTTTTCTTGTTGATGACGACCTTTCAGGCCGTAAACACCAGAGAAAAATTTAAGGTTTTGTCCAACGGTCAGGTTGCCATAAAGTGAGAATTTTTGCGCCATATAACCAAGGCGTTGACGGGCTTTGCCTGAACTGGTTTTTAAATCCATATCCAGAACCAAGGCTTTGCCTGAAGTGGGGATCATCAAACCACACATCATTTTGAAGGTAGTTGATTTTCCGGCGCCATTTGGCCCTAATAGGCCGAATATTTCCCCTCGTTTCACCTGAAAATCGACATGGTCAGTCGCCGCAAAATCGCCAAATTTTTTAGTCAGACTACGAGCTTCTATCACGGTTTCGGTTGGGTTTGGTGGGATTTGAGGCATTATCTCCGCTAATTCGGAGCGATGGGACGGGCCGCCACCTAATAAATCGATAAATGCGTCTTCGAAACGGGGTTCGGCTTCGATGAGATTGGTTTCATGTCCCCCTATTTGTTGGAGTAAAGCGTTCTTATCTGCCTCTTCTTTTAAGATCAGGCGAACATATTTTCCCTGAATCACACCATCAGTCACTTGCGGTAAGGTGAGGGCATGTTGCAACATTTTGCGCCGTGCATCCTGTTTGACATCAAGCAAAAAAGATCGGCCCGCAATATTGCGGGTTAAATCTTGTGGCTGGCCGCGATAGAGCAGCTCACCTCGGTTCATCAACAAAACATCACGACATAACTCGGCTTCATCCAGATAAGAGGTGCTCCATAAGATCAACATACCGTCAGAAGCGAGCTCATGAACCATTTGCCATAATTCACGACGGGCAATGGGATCAACGCCCACACCAGGCTCATCCAATAGCAAGACCTTCGGGCTACCTAGTAATGTACAAGCCAGCCCCAGTTTTTGTTTCATGCCACCGGACAATTTTCCGGCTAACCGTCCGGTAAAACGGGTTAAGTCTGTGAAAGTGAGTAATTTCTGAAAGGTGGCTTTGCGCTCTTCACCAAGAACACCGCGCAGATCGGCATATAAAGTGAGATTTTCCATTACGGTTAAATCTTCATACAAGCCAAATTTCTGCGGCATGTAACCGAGCTCAGAACGGACTTGAACACTGTCCTTGATGGGATCAAGCCCCATGATTTCAATATTGCCGCTATCAGGTTTCAATAATCCGGCCAACATTCTTATCAGCGTGGTTTTTCCGGCACCATCTGGACCGACAAGTCCCGTCACTGATCCGCCCTGAATTTCTGCTTGCAGATGAGATACAGCAGGAACCTCTAATCCTGGAAAAGTTTTCTCCACGCCGTTCAGTTTTATCGTATAAGCTGAACTGGTCATGTTATCGCCTACTTATTTGTTTCAGTAAAACGCAAAGTAACAGGCATTCCTTGTTTCAGTCCTTCATCGGGATCAAGGACAATAATGCGCAGGCGATAGACCAAGTCTGTTCTTAAGTCAGGGGTTTCGACATTTTTTGGGGTGAATTCGGCAGTTGGAGAAACGAAACCGATTTTGCCATGATAAGGCTGGTTTTTCCGCCCATCGGTATAAATCAAGACTTCCCGTCCGGCGGTAGCCTGATTAAGATTAGGCTCATCAATATATGCCCTAATCCAAACAGGATTGGTCAATGACAGGGTAAAAACCGTGTTGCCAGCCGCCAGCATGGTGCCTGGTTCAATGGCTCTGGTCAGGATCATCCCTGCCGAGGGAGAAGTGAGTTGAGTATCTTTTAGATTAAGTTCAGCCTGTGCCACGGCTGCTTCTGCTTGAATAAGTTGGGCTTTTGCCGCTGCAATTTCTTCTATACGATAACCAGTTTCGAACTGACGCAATTTATCTTTTGCTGCCTGGTAAGCGGCCAGTGCTTGATTGCGTCCGGTTCTGGCATTTTCCAGATCATTGGCTGAGATTGTTTTGCTCTGCCATAACCCTTGCTGGCGTTTCAGGAAACTATCGGCAAAATGGAATGCTGACTCTTTTTGCTTGACTTCAGCACGTACCTGGGCGATTTCTTCGCTGCGATAACCCGCTTCAGCTTTGGCAAGATTTGCTTTAGCGACATCACGAGCTGCTTTGGCTTGATTCAATGCATTGATAAAGGGGGCATCATCAAGGCGACCAATCATTTGGCCCACAGTAATGGCATCACCTTCATCCACCTGCAAATTAGCCAGCTTACCTGCAACCCGAAAACTTAGGTTAACAGTCCTGACATCAACATTGCCATACAGGGTAAGCTCCCTGCTATTTTGTTCCTGATAATAGTAGATACCGACAATAGCACTGATAACAACAATGAGTGCCAATAGGGCAAGAGCAAACTTTTTACTGTTCATACTATCCCTTATGCCTTGTTCAATTTATACCCGCTATCTTTCAAGTGGTGGCTTCGTTGGTTATGCCATTGCTTAAGCGCTATTGGGCATACCTGGTTGATTTTTCTCTTAACCCATCAAGTAACAAATTGATGTGTTGAGATAAAACCTGATTGATTAATTCGTATTCTTTGGCGCCAATATTGTCCCATCCGGTTTGGCGTAATAAGGCTTCCCTGGCCAGTCGGAAAGAGAGGATCTCACCCAATAGGGCATGGGTATGAATTTGGGTTGAAATTTGGCGTTCATCAGCGCCAATATAATTGGCAATGAGCTTATTCAACCGAGAATAAATTGGAGCCAGCCCCTGCTCATGCATAACGCTGTAAGCCTCTGTTGGCGTCAATTGTTCATGGGACATGATCCGGCTGATATTGATACTGCTTTTTTCGAAAATCAGGCGGTTATAGCTAACCATTCCCTGATGAATAAATGCCAATATTTGGTTTTTGGGGTAGGGCTTCGCTGTTTTAGCAAAAAAATGATCAATGGCTTCAATAAGAGGGGCAAACTCTGATTTCAGTTTATCGGCAATATGTTGTACGACGGCGAGGTATAATCCCTCTTTGGAACCGAAATAGTATGCGATAGCTGCGATATTTTGCTGTGCATGTTGGGCAATATTGCGGGTAGTCGCACCATCAAGACCTGATTTGCCAAAAATCTCTATCGCTGCTTCCAGAAGTTGTTGTTTGGCTTGTTCGCCGCGTAATGTCTGGGCCTTCTTTGCTGCCATGTCAAAATATTTCCTGTGATAAAGAGTTTTGGGAATACTAAAAATATATCAATCGTATGATTAACTTTAAAACTAAAGTAATTCGATGTAAAGTTAACACAAATTGTCTTTTTAATAGTCATCCATAAAAAATAATTGTCCAAAAGACATATCTGTTATAATCACGCCCTGTTTATATAGGCTGCATTGCAGTCTGTGTAGTCCTGAATTGATATCAGGCATGGTGAAGTCTGGAGTATTTCTTATTTATGAATTTTGAGTCACTCGGCTTGAAGGCTGATATTTTGCGTGCCGTTGAAGAACAAGGCTACGTGGAACCTACCCCTATTCAGCAACAGGCCATTCCTGTTGTGTTATCCGGCAAAGATCTACTGGCCAGTGCCCAGACAGGCACAGGAAAAACAGCAGGATTTACTTTGCCTATTCTGCAACGCTTGAGTGAATCCCCGATTCAGGCAAAAGGCCGCCGTCCGGTCAGGGCGTTGGTTTTAACCCCAACCCGAGAACTGGCGGCTCAGGTGGGAGAAAATGTACGTAATTACAGCAAATATCTTAGATTACGTTCGTTTGTTGTCTTTGGCGGAGTCAGCATTAATCCGCAGATGATGAAACTGCGTGGTGGTGTCGATATTCTGGTCGCAACGCCAGGCCGCTTGCTGGATTTGGAGCACCAAAATGCGGTCGATCTTTCACGCGTTGAGATTCTGGTTTTGGATGAAGCAGATCGCATGTTGGACATGGGTTTTATTCACGATATTCGTCGGGTGTTGAACAAACTGCCAGCAAAACGCCAAAACTTACTCTTTTCGGCGACATTCTCTGATGAAATTAAGAGCCTCGCCAATAAATTACTGAAAGAGCCAGTCAGCGTAGAAGTGGCACGGCGTAACTCGGCCTCTGAGCAAATTGATCAATCCATCCATTTTGTTGACAAAAAGCGCAAGGGTGAATTGCTCTCTTACATGATAGGCAGCCAGAACTGGCAACAGGTACTGATATTTACGCGTACTAAACATGGTGCAAACCGGCTGGCGGAACAATTAAATAAAGATGGTGTGACTGCGGCTGCCATCCACGGTAACAAAAGTCAGGGAGCAAGAACCCGTGCGCTGTCTGATTTCAAGACAGGGCAAATCCGTGCGCTGGTGGCAACGGATATTGCTGCCCGTGGGCTGGATATTGACCAATTGCCTTATGTCGTCAACTACGAATTACCAAACGTTGCTGAAGATTATGTGCATCGAATTGGCCGTACTGGGCGCGCTGAGGCGACTGGACAAGCGATATCGCTGGTGTGTGTCGATGAACACAAGCTCCTGAAAGATATTGAGCGCCTATTGAAGCGAGAAATTCCACGTATTGCCATTTCGGGTTATGAGCCTGATCCTTCTATCAAAGCTGAACCTATCCAAAATGGACGTAATAGCCGTGGTAATAACTTTCATAGTAATAGCAGCTCGCGCGGTAATCATTCTCGCGGCAATAACCCTCATCGAAATGGCAAACAAGGTCATTCCAAACAAAATCGGGTGAATAAAGAACGCGCAACCAAAACCTCACGTGCTTCGGTAGCGGGAGAATAATTTAATGCGCGTTTTGCTGGCTCCGATGGAAGGGGTTTTGGATTCTTTGGTTAGGGAACTGTTGAGTGAAATCAATGACTATGACCTGTGCGTTACTGAATTCCTGCGTGTGGTTGACAGCTTACTGCCGGTAAAATCTTTTTACCGGCTGTGCCCTGAACTGCATCATCAGAGCCGTACCCCATCGGGAACTCCAGTCAGGCTCCAGCTTCTTGGCCAATATCCAGAATGGTTGGCAGAAAATGCGGCGAGGGCGGTTGAGTTAGGATCATGGGGTGTCGATTTAAACTGTGGTTGTCCGTCAAAGGCGGTCAATGGCAGTGGTGGCGGTGCTAGCTTATTGAAAGATCCCGAACTCATTTATCAGGGAGCTAAAGCCATGCGTGAAGCGGTGCCCGCCCATTTGCCGGTAACAGTAAAAGTACGTCTGGGATGGGACTCTGCTTCACGTCAGTTTGAGATTGCGGATGCTGTTCAACAAGCGGGGGCAACCGAATTGGTTGTGCATGGACGAACCAAAGAAGAGGGGTATAGAGCTGAGCATATTAACTGGCAGGCGATAGGTGAGATTCGGCGTCGCCTTGCTATTCCTGTCATTGCCAACGGTGAAATTTGGGATTGGCAAAGCGCTCAGGCGTGTGTCAAAACGACAGGATGTGATGCCGTGATGGTGGGCCGTGGTGCTCTGCATGTGCCAAATTTGAGTCGTGTCATTAAATATAACGAACCCAAAATGCCGTGGAGCGGCGTACTCAAGTCACTGCAAAAATATACTTATCTGGAAAAGCAAGGAGATACGGGGCTTTATCATGTTGCCCGTATCAAACAATGGTTGGGGTATTTACGCAAAGAGTATAATGAAGCGGGTGAGTTATTTATGCAAATCAGAGGATTGAAAACATCTGCTGAGATTGCCAAAGTTATTTCTTCTGCCGTAGGTGAATGTCTACTGCGATATACCATCCAAGAATCCTCCATCTTCTGTTAGCCGCATTTATTCCCTCCCGTGATAGAATGTTTCTCTATTTCTGGGGGATCTTAGGAAAAGAAACAACAGTTTCTATAGGTAATACCACGTGGCGTGGCTTACCTATACATTTCCTATAGATATAAAAATCAGGCAACGGCCTAATTGTCTCTGTTTTACTATAATGCTGGTGGGTGATCCGACTTTTCCTGAATTAAAGGATAATGTTGTCGGTATATTTTTCATTACCCTCTATGACCAATATGGAAATAAAGGAAAATTTCAGGTCGTGCCACGGCATAAAAACGACGGAGAGAAAATTAGAATTTATCTGGTGGACGCTTAGTCTATATACCTGTTCATAATACTGAGAGTATCAAGTGTTATAGCTCCTTATCGCGCTCGGTGTGTGGGATAAGGTGTACTCCCATCATGTTGAAATGCTATTTAGAAGAATATTGATTAAATAAAATTCGCCTTATGTACGCATTAAACTTCAGGTTGCAATTTTTTTTGTTGGTGTCTTAACTTAAAACAGAGAAAAATAATTGAACCAGTGGACTAATAACCTAATTAGTTTTGGAGGTGGTGTATGGGGATTCTGTCATGGATTTTCTTTGGTTTAATTGCTGGAATTCTTGCTAAATGGATTATGCCGGGAAATAACAGCAGTGGCATCATAATGACGATTATTCTGGGTATTGTGGGGGCTGTGGTTGGTGGATATATTAGTACGTTTCTTGGTATGGGAAAAGTGGACGGCTTTAATTTGGGGAGTTTCGTTATTGCCGTTATTGGCGCAATAATAGTCCTGTTTGTATACCATAAAATTTCTAATCAATAGTACAATGAAGGGCATGTTATTTTGATGCCCTTTGTTGTTATTATTTATTTTTCTAACGGAAGTGAATCATCAGCGCCCCATTCAGCCCAGGAGCCATCGTATAATCCTGTTTCCTCATGACCAATCATATCAAGCCCCAGAACTAAAACTGCGGCTGTCATACCAGAGCCACAACTGGTAATGATAGGTTGGCTTAAATCAACGCCCTGTTTGCGGAATATTGCTGCAATTTCTTCTCGTGGCTTATAGCATCCATTATCAATCAGGGCTGTCCACGGAACATTTTTAGCGCCGGGCAGGTGTCCCATCCTCAGACCTGGACGGGGTTCCGGTGCTTTTGCCTGAAAACGCTCTGCTGCTCTGGCATCAACAAATTGTACCCCTACATTGTTACGGAGAGCATCAAGGATCTGCGCCTGAGAACAGACTTTTTCAGGGGTAAACTGGATATTGAAAACTTCGGGAGAGCGAATAACTTTACCGGATTCGGTGGGATAACCGGCTTGCTGCCAGCCTTGTAAGCCACCTTCAAGAATACGGATATGCTGGGTTCCAAAAATTTTGAATGTCCACCATGCCCGTGGGGCGGAAAACATATTGCCTTGATCGTAAATCACCACCAGATGATTTTCACTGATGCCCATTTTGCTAACAGCCTGACGGAAAGTTTCCGGCTCTGGCAACATGTGAGGCAGGTTGATTTGTAGATTAGCGACCTGATCCAGATCAAAAAATTGTGCACCCGGGATATGTTTCTCTAACCAAAGTTGGTGATAATTGATGGATTGGGTAGGCATTGGGGCACTGGCATCAACGACAACGATATTCTCATCATAAAGATGTTCGTTTAACCATTGTGGACTGACAAAATGTTCATTTTTCATGAGCTTCCTCATCTGGTGTTACGATACAAGCCAACGTATTTATTGTTGCCCTGTTGGAGTATTTTCCTGCTGAGTCTGTTGTGGCGCTTCTGTTGGTGTGGTTGAGCGGGTGTATATATTCATCCCTGCCAGAAGGTTCCCACCAATTGAGCCGATGGAAAATAATATGATGATAATGAGCAGGATTTTTTTCATCTTTGTATCCAATAAGGTTTTAATAGGGAGTTATAACGGTTATAAAAATCCAAAAGTATATCGGCTTCTACATTCCAGACAAGCGATAACCGGTTTTCTTGCATTGACAGTAAAAAGACTGGAAACCGTTTCGCAGGAATGATCATATAAAGCTGCTTTGAGATCAGTTCTATGGGAAAATTATTTCTTACCAAATTGCGCTTATGCGTTTGAACAGTAAAGACAGAAGTATGATGAAAAAAATAGCCCCTCCATTTTTAAGCAGTAAAACTCATGGCTCTTTCTAATTCAGTAAAAAGTCAGATTAGTCAGTGGTATAAATCATTATCTACCCATATTGATGGTTTTATTCCACGTGCCCCGCAACGTCAAATGATCGCCGAAGTTGCAAAGACATTGGCAAATGAAGAAGGGCGGCATTTGGTGATAGAAGCGCCAACAGGAGTAGGAAAAACGTTATCATATCTGCTCCCAGGGATTGCCATTAGCCGGGCAGAACAGAAACCATTGGTAGTCAGTACAGCCAATGTTGCCTTACAAGATCAAATTTATAGCAAAGATTTGCCGCTGCTGCGTAAAATTATTCCTGACCTGAAATTTACGGGCGCTTTTGGTCGAGCGCGTTATGTCTGCCCACGCAACCTGGAGGCCATTTGTGCCGCAGAAGGAGAGCAGATTGACTTGATGTTTCTAGTCGAAGATCAGACTGAAATTGCGAACAGTGAAGAGCGGGAACTGTGTCGCCGACTGCGCAGTGATTATACGACGTTTGTCTGGGATGGCTTACGTGATCATCATAAACTGGCACTGGCGGATTCATTGTGGGCAAAAATCAGTACGGATAAGGTGAACTGCCTGGCACGCAATTGCCAGTTTTACCACCGTTGCCCATTTTTTCTTGCGCGCAGGGAAATTGAAGATGCAGATGTCATCGTTGCCAATCACTCTTTGGTTATGGCGGCGTTGGAAAGCGAATCGGTTTTACCGGACGCAAAAAATCTGTTGTTGGTTTTGGATGAAGGGCACCATATTCCCGAAGTGGCAAGGGATGCGCTGGAAGTTGAAGGGGAAATCACCTTATTCCAGCTTAATGGGCAATTAGATACCTTTGTCCGCCATGTAGAACAATACCTGGTTCAATTCCGGCCGGCAAAACCGCCCGCTTTGGCCAATATCCCTCGATTACAGAACCATTGTGCAATAATCCGTGAATACTTTAAGGAATTGGTGGAGATAACACAGGCGCTTTTGCCTGAGCGTGGTGAAGCGGAAGAATATCTGTTCGAACTGGGAAAGTTACCGGATAGTCTGCTGCTATGCTGCCAGCAATTATTTAAACTCACTGATGGATTACGTAGTTTAGCTGAAGCGATTTTGAATGATTTAAGTGATCAGACGGCCAAACAAGATATTGTCCGCTTGCATCGTGCTATTTTGCAAGTCAGCCGAACATTGGGTTATTTTGAGAATATGACAAAATTGTGGCGTTTGGCTTCACAAGAAGAGTCTTCCCATGCGCCAATATCCAAATGGTTAACGCGACGCGATGAGAAAAACCAATCGCACTTTTATTTTCATTGTGCTGGAATTCGGGTCAGTGAACAATTAACCCAAATACTATGGCGTACCATCCCCCATGTTGTAGTGACATCGGCCACGTTGTGTTCACTGAATAGCTTTTCCCGCATTCAGGAACTTACCGGATTACACAAAAATTATGGTGATCGTTTTATCAGCTTGTCATCACCTTTTGAACATGTACGACAAGGGCGTTTGGTTATACCGAAAATGACACAAGAACCGACTATCCAGAATGAAATGCAGCATCTTGAGGAAATGTCGCGTTATTTCCGCTCTCAAGTGATAGCAGGAAAACATCGGGGAATGTTGGTACTTTTTAGCAGTCAACGAGCAATGGAAGGGTTCCTCACTTTTGTTACAGACCTGCGGTTGATGTTATTGGTACAAGGTGATCAGCCTCGTTATCGATTAGTAGAAACACATTGCAAGCGTATTGATGAAGGACAAACTAGCGTTCTGGTTGGGTTACAGTCATTTGCAGAAGGGCTGGATCTAAAAGGTGATTATCTTTCACAAGTCCATATCCATAAAATCGCATTTCCTCCCGTAACCAATCCGGTGATCATTACTGAAAGCGCCTGGTTGAAATCTTTAAAACGTTATCCATTTGAAGTACAGAGTTTACCCAGCGCTTCCTTTAACTTGATCCAACAAGTGGGGAGGTTAATTCGTAGCCATGAGTGTTATGGTGATGTGGTTATTTATGACACTCGGTTATTTACCAAACGTTATGGTTCACGTTTATTGAATTCTTTGCCGGTATTTCCCATTGAACGGCCGAAGGTGCCAGCGGAAAAGGAATAAATAACTCATGGATGGGTTATTTATTCAATTGCGCTGTATCAATATTACAATGTGATGATTTGATTTTTATGTATCCAATAATCATTAACTGTTAGCCCTTGCAAGAAGCTCTCATAATCCCGCTAACTCTTGCTGGGGTAAATAAAATAATATTTTTATTCCTTGATGAAAATTGTTTTATCTTGCTTTTATATTTCAATACATCTGCAATAAGTAAATTCATTTTTTCATTCTAAAACCAGCTCCTAATACCCGTCACTATTGAAGACATCAGTGCCCTAATAATGACGGGGATATGTCCAAACATCCGGGCTTGAACTTACAACCTCTTGAAATCATTGTTCAACAAAGCTGAAGTTATATCGTATCTATTGGTGCATACATATGCTATATATCTCTTTAAGGCAAAATTGATATTTTTTAGGGTGTTTCATATGTTTGGCGCATCTGATACGTGCAACTTCTTTGCATTGTTCAGATTTATTATTCAATTGTGCTTCTGTTGCAAATGTATTCCATGAGGCTAATAGCAAAATAGCTGTGCATAGAGTCAGTGAAGTTTTCATCTTGTAACCTCTATATCAATTTTAATATTATCAATATCTTTGCTCTATATCAGAACAAAAACATATTTATAATAAATTTTCTTATCTGAAATTCCAACCTATTTGGTGTTTTTCTGGGCTGGGTTTGTGAATGACATATTTAATGGCTTGATTTTACGATGGGTATTGCTGTTTTTTGTGGTAAAGCTGAATTGGCAAGGATAACCGTCAGTTGTCTGACTGCATATAATCAATCTTATTCAATTTTTAATTCTATTAATAAAAAGGATAAATAATATAAAAGTTAATATTATTTATCCTTTAAGTAAAAATAGGGTTGTAACTGTTATTTATCTACTTTTTTCAGGAAGCAGGTTTTTAAGACTAATCCCTTAATTTTATCGGCATTACATTCAATTTCGTCTTCGCGGTGAGTCAGGCGGATGTTTTTGATCAGTGTACCGCGTTTCAGTGTCTTGGAAGTGCCTTTAACTTTCAGGTCTTTGATAACCTGAACTGAGTCACCGTCATTGAGTAATGCGCCGTTAGAATCTTTGACTTCGATATCCATCTTATAGGATCCTCATGTTTAATTTTGAATCAAACAGGGATTATAGAGAGAAAAATGATTTTTTTAAAGGTTTGTGAGATTTTTAAGGGTATAGCTTCTTTTTTTAAGGCTTTTTCTATCAATCATGGACATTGATGTAAAAAAGGCCACGGATGTGGCCTGAAGTTAATAAAGAATAATATTTTTATTTTATTGCTCAATGTTTGCTTCGATAAACCATAAAAATTTGTCAAGATCACCGGATGCCGCAGTAAACATATCCGCAGTGTCTTCATCTTCTGCATCAATGATTGCCTGACGGATATCATTAGCAACGACAGCATAGCGATCTGCCAGTGCCCTTAGATGATCCTGTACTTCGTGAATATCCGTTGGATAGCTTTTCAGGATTGTACGTTTATGCACTTCCTGAACAGTACCTAACGCGGTTCCACCTAATTGAACTGCTCGTTCTGCAAATATATCAAGGTGTTCTGTGATGGAATTACGAAAATCATCCAACATTTCATGAATGGCAATAAAATTGCGGCCACGCATATTCCAGTGAGCCTGTTTGGTCAGCATGGATAGGTCAATAAATTGGCTCACCATGTGATTTAAGGTCGTAATCGTTCTTTGTTTAATACCTTCATCAAGATTATTTCGGGTATAAATCAGGCCAGAAAGTTTGGTTTTGAGTAATTTCGCGGTATTCATAATAATGCTCCCTTAATTCTGGGTAATGAGTTATCTCATTAGATAGAATAAATTTAGTTGATCATTTGCCGGAAGTCATATTGATTACCTCTATTGAATTGATAGTTATTATGTTGGTCGGTAACACTTTGATAATTTGTGAAAATAAAAAAACCGGAGAGTAAATATTTCTCCGGTTTCAATGAATTATCTTTATACGCATTAAACTTCAAGCTGCAATTTACAACACGATATGAAATTACGCGCATCTTGAAGTTAGATGGGGATATATTTTTAAAGTCGTTATTCTACTTTTTCTATTTTAGTTTTTCTCTTAATGGTTGAAGTGGAGCCTATGGAAGCACAAATAATACAGAAAAGGGCAATCCATTGAGACATTGCCAAATGCTCATTAAGGAAAATGATGCCTGATAATGCGCCCAAAGCAGGTTCAAGGCTCATTAATGTCCCGAATGTTTTGGCTGGCAGGCGAGTAAGGGCAATCATCTCCAGAGTGTAAGGAAACGCGGTGGATAAAATGGCGATCCCCAGGGATATCGGCAGTAGAGAAGTATCGAACAGGAGTTCAGGACCTGTCTGTATTAATCCGATTGGGAAGAAGATAAAGGCTGCAATAAGTGAGCCGATAGACACTGTCGCGGCACCATAGCCCGCTCCAGCACGTTGACCAAAGATAATATAGAGCGCCCAAAAAACACCGGCTCCCAGTGCATACAAAATACCGATAGGATCGAGTGTATTGACGCTATTTCCGATTGGCAGCAGGAAGCTTAATCCAGCAATGACCAAGGCAATCCAGAGAAAATCCAGAGGACGGCGGGAAGAAAACATGGCTACCGCTAAAGGTCCGGTAAACTCAAGTGCAACGGCAATGCCGAGCGGAATTCGGGATAAGGACATATAAAACAGGTAGTTCATCGCCCCTAAAGAAATGCCGTAGGCGAAAAGCGGGAGCAGTGAAGAACGCTGAAATTTTAACCGCCACGGTTTGAAAATCAGAAATAGAATAATTGTGCCTAATGCAAGTCTCAGGGCTGTGACACCGGGCGCGCCAATAACAGGAAATATTGTTTTAGCCAGAGAAGCCCCGGCTTGAATTGATGTCATTGACAGTAACAATAAAATCACAGGAAGCAGTGAAAAAGACGCTGCCCGATGCTTGGAAAGAGACATTTTAAAGAAACCTCAGTTACAACGTGTTATTTAAGGGCGCCATCTTCGCAGTGAAATGGATATAACTCAACAGTATTATCAGTTGTATGTTTGTTAGCAAATGTTGAACAAGATCCAGTTTTATCACCTGATACTTGACCGTTTTAGTAATTATATTATCCTTCTGATTAAAATTTATACTAACTGAAAGTCATCGAGAGAACCTAATGATAATAAGAACGGCTACTGTGCAGGATATTGAGGCTATTTTATCTCTTTATAGCATATTGTTTAGTGAAATGGCGGCGTTGCAGCCGGATAGAATGCAGGCGGCTGAACAAGACAAAGATTTTATTGTTTCCAACATCAATAACGATAAGTTTCATTTACTGGTTGCGGAGGATGGGAATGGCAATATTAAAGGTTTTGCTATTGCTCAGGAGCAAAGAACACCTCCTTTCAATTGTCTGGTTCCGAGAACTTATGGTTATGTTTTTGACTTAATGGTAAGTCAGGATGCCAGAAATCTTGGTGTTGGTCAGAAGTTACTGGCTGGTATGAAAAAGTGGGCGCAAGAAAATCATTATTCACATCTTGAGCTGAGTGTATTATCCCAGAATGTTGATGCGATACGCTTTTATATCAGAGAAGGGTATCAAGAGGCCAGCAGAACAATGGCAATGACCTTGTGAATAGAAATAATATATTAAAACCATCAAAGGTTATACTCTGATGGTTATGAGTAAGTTTACTCTTCATATTTTTAAACGGTAACACCAAGCCATTTAGGAAATAATATTTGCAGCAGCCCGATATTCTTTTAATACTTCATCCATAACCCAACTGGTGCGGGCGGCAGATTCACCCGTGGATAGACAATTGCCATTTCCTTGTATGTTATTAATCATTGTCTGAATGAATGGCATTTGGATATGTTTTGGATTTTCGAAATGATATTGGTGTAGTTGATTATTTTCGTCATAGTGTGAAATGGGAGAATCACCAAATGTGGCAAAAACGATTTTGCCTTTTGTACCGATAATTTCGACTTTATCCTCACGAGAACTGGCGACAAAATTCCAAATGCCAACTCCCTGAACATGATTTTCGAACATAAATGACATGGAAACACAGTCTTCGGCGGGATAGGCTTTTGCCTGTGAGTTGGCATGTCCTTTGACTGAGATAATTTTTCCTAGCAGAAAATCCAATATATCCAGTGTATGGCACGCTAAATCAATAAATAAGCCACCACCAGATATTTCTGGTTGTACAAACCAGGGTAAATTATCGGGATCTTGATAGATAGAGGCCATTTCCCTAAATTGCATACAATTGACTATCCGTGGTGTACCAATTGCGCCAGAATCAATTAATTCTTTTATTTTAATAAACCTTGGTAATGCTCTGCGGTAATAAGCGACGAACAAGGGAACTTTTTGAAATCGGCAGATAGCAATCATTTCGTTGCATTCTTCAAAGGTTAATGCCATGGGTTTTTCGACATAAACACTTTTGCCCGCTTGTGCTGCTAAAATAGTATATTTTTTGTGGGTAGAAGGTGGGGTAGCAATATAAACAGCATCAACTTCCGGATCATTAATCAAAGATTCGGCATCCGAGTACCATTTTCGGATATTATGCCGTTCGGCAAAATCTTTGGCTAAATCCGCATTGCGACGCATGACGGCGACTAATTCTGAATTCTCCAATTTATAAAAAGCTGGGCCACTTTTTACTTCTGTTACATCACCACAACCTATAATACCCCATCTTACTTTTTGCATTGTGTTTTTCCGATATATCAATTTATTGATTTGTAAAATGATAGCGGAAAGTTTATAACAGTACCGGTTTCTATTCTATATTTCTCTGTCCAATAGATTAGTTTATTTTATGGAAAAATGATTAATATTTAGTGTGTTATTTGAAGTGCTGCCCTGATTTTGAAGGTGGGTAACGCATTCTGGCGATACTTTTCTTCTGTTGTGGCATAATGCGCGGCTATCGGTTTTATCATCTCCCTTTTATTCACTTATAAGAGCAACAGTTGTGTTAAGTACAAACAACATCACTATGCAGTTTGGCAGTAAGCCACTGTTTGAAAATATTTCTGTCAAATTCGGTAACGGTAACCGCTATGGTTTGATTGGGGCGAATGGGGCAGGTAAATCTACTTTCATGAAAATCCTGGGCAGAGATTTAACCCCAACTTCCGGTAATGTCAGCCTTGACCCTAACGAGCGTATGGGTAAGTTGCGCCAGGATCAGTTTGCTTTCGAAGAATATACCGTGTTGGATACCGTCATCATGGGGCACCAGGAACTGTGGGAAGTCAAACAGGAGCGTGACCGCATTTATGCGATGGCAGAAATGAGCGAAGAAGATGGTTATCGTGTCGCGGATCTGGAAGTCGCTTATGGTGAGATGGATGGTTACAGTGCAGAAGCGCGTGCTGGCGAATTGTTGCTGGGTGTCGGTATTCCCGTTGAGCAGCATTATGGCTTGATGAGTGCAGTAGCACCGGGCTGGAAATTGCGTGTATTGCTGGCACAAGCCTTGTTTTCCAATCCTGACGTTCTGCTGCTCGATGAGCCAACCAACAACCTGGATATCGATACTATCCGTTGGTTGGAGCAAGTGCTCAACGAACGTAACAGCACCATGATCATTATTTCCCATGACCGCCATTTCCTGAATACGGTATGTACACATATGGCCGATCTGGATTATGGCGAACTGCGTCTGTTCCCTGGCAACTATGATGAGTACATGATTGCCGCAACGCAAGCGCGTGAACGTCTGCTGGCCGATAATGCCAAGAAAAAGGCACAGATTGCTGACTTGCAGGCGTTCGTTAGCCGTTTTAGTGCTAATGCTTCTAAGTCTAAACAGGCAACTTCCCGTGCCCGCCAAATTGACAAGATCCAGTTGGAAGAAGTAAAGGCTTCCAGCCGTCAGAATCCTTATATCCGCTTTGAGCAAGAGAAGAAATTGTTCCGTAATGCGCTGGAATTGGAGGGATTAACCAAGGGATACGATAACGAACCCCTGTTTAAAAATCTAAATTTGCTGATGGAAGTCGGCGAAAAGATGGCGGTAATCGGTGAAAACGGTATTGGTAAAACGACTCTTCTGAAGACGCTGATTGGTGAGGAAACGCCAAATAGCGGCACCATTAAATGGTCTGAAAATAGCACGATTGGTTATTATGCGCAGGATCATGCCAGTGATTTTAACTGTGATATGACGGTGTTTGAGTGGATGAGCCAATGGAAGCGCGAAGGCGATGATGAACAGGCAGTACGCAGTATTCTTGGTCGCTTGTTGTTTGGGCAGGATGATATCAAAAAGAAAGTGGGTGTGCTTTCCGGTGGTGAGCAAGGCCGGATGCTGTTTGGCAAGCTGATGATGCACAAGCCGAACATTCTGGTTATGGATGAACCGACTAACCACCTGGATATGGAATCTATCGAATCTTTGAACCTTGCGCTGGAACTCTACCAGGGAACGCTGATTTTCGTCTCCCATGACCGTGCCTTTGTGAGTTCACTGGCTAGCCGTGTTTTGGAAATTAAATCTGACAAGGTTATTGATTTTAAAGGTACTTATGATGAGTATCTGAGAAGTCAAGGTATTGGCGAATAAGACTTTGATATTAACAGAGAAACATCCGGCTCAATTGGGCTGGATGTTTCTTTATCAGAAACAACATATTCATTGCGACCGGCAAACTTCACATAAAGGATCTTGCCGCAACGCTATTTGGCGAAATTGCATTGTCATTGCATCAAAAAGTAATACTTTGCCGTGACAGGTTTGCCCGTATTGGGTCAGTAGCTTAATTGTTTCCATTGCCTGCAATGAGCCGATAGTTCCTACCAATGGCGCCATAACACCTGCTTCAACACAAGTCAGGCTGTTTTCGCCAAACAAACGACTCAGGCAACGGTAACAGGGGGTTTCCGGTTGGTAAGTAAAGACGGAAAGCTGGCCTTCCATGCGGATCGCAGCACCTGAAACCAATGTTATTTTACGGCCATAACACAGACGATTGAGTTGTTCACGAATGGCAACGTTATCTGTACAGTCGAGTACAATTTTATGTTGGCTGATTAACTCATCTAACGCCGGCTCATCCAATAGCCCTTCAATGGGATTGATGGTGATATGTGGATTGATCTCCCGCAGGGTCAGCGCCGCGGAATGCACTTTTGCCATACCAATGCGCTCATCGCGGTGGAGGATCTGCCGTTGCAAATTGGAAAGGGAAACCGTGTCAAAATCCAGCAGGGTGATTGTTCCAATACCTGCCGCTGCAAGATATTGGGAAGCAGCGCAACCCAGCCCTCCAGCTCCCACTATCAACACCTTGGCTGATTTTAAGGTTTCCTGCCCGTCGAAACCGAAACCACGTAAGATAATTTGTCGGTTATAACGCAACGTTTCTTCATCAGTAAGTTCGACAGCCATGTTTCATTATCTTCTTAGTTATACGCATTAAACTGCAAGTTGCATTTGCAACACTCTATGAAATCACACGCATCTTAAAGTTAGATCGGTATATTAGTTTTTCAATTACTGGTTATTTCAATAAATAGTTAAAAAACTCGATTTGTACCGTTTCACCAGCAGCAACATGCCCACGTTCCCGTTCCAGCACAATAAAACAGTTGCCGAGGTTATATGAACTAAAGATATGGGAGCCTTGATGCCCTGTAGTTTGTACTTCTAATTCACCCTGTTCATTAAGTGAAGCAATACCACGTTGGAAATCCAGTCTGCCAGGGGATTTTTTCAAAGGTGTTGTCGTCCTGGCCGTGAGGCGCATAGGTGGTTGCCATGTAGTAAAACCCGATAGATGGGCAATCAACGGTTGTACCAATTGGTAGAACGTGAGTACGGCAGACACAGGGTTACCTGGCAGGCCGCAGAACCAGGCATTTTCCAATTTTCCAAAAGCGAAAGGTTTTCCCGGTTTGATAGCGAGTTTCCAAAAACTAATTTTTCCTATTTCGTCTAAAATTTGTTTGGTGTAATCCGCTTCACCGACAGAAACGCCACCACTGCTGATCACTAAATCTGCTTGTTTATCTGCTTCAATAAAGGCCTGGCGCAATGCCTCAGGATCATCGCGGATTACGCCAAGATCGATAATTTCACAATCCAGTTTTTCCAGCATCAGGCGAATAGCAAATCGGTTGGTATCGTAAATTTGGCCTGCCTGTAAGGGTTTACCGATGGTTTGTAACTCGTCACCGGTAGAAAAAATGGCAACTTTCAGTTTGCGAACCACATCAACCGTTGCAATACCTAGCGAAGCAATCAGCGGTAATTGTGCTGTGGAGAGTTTGACCCCTTTTGGCAATACCACCGCATTTTGGCTGATATCTTCCCCAATGGTGCGAATGTTCTGCCCCGGTTTTACCGGATGGGTGAAGAGAATGCCTGTTTCGGTCACCTCCGTTTGTTCTTGCATCACAACAGCATCAGTGCCAGGAGGAATGGGAGCACCGGTCATAATGCGGATGCAACTGCCGTTCGGCCATTCTTGCTGAAACGGCATACCAGCCAGTGCCTTACCTGCCACTGGTAAAATGTGGTTTTTGTGCAGATCTGCCAGGCGAATGGCATAACCGTCCATTGCTGAGTTATCAAACGAGGGTACGTTGATCGGGGAAATGATATCAGTGGCGGTAATTCGGTTCGCAGATTCGGTCAGGTTAATGGTTTCTGTCGTGATCAGGGGGGTAGCGGTGAGGGGAACAGTGTGTGTCAGTAATGTTTCTAGTGCTTGCTCAAGTGAGATTAGATCTGAGGTATGACAGTGATCCATAAGAAACTCCCTATACGCCGCAAATGGCGGGCAACTGTTTATTCTTGTATGGGATGCATTATGGCAAAGATTGCATTGTTGGGGAATGACAGGCAATGGTGATTGCCACAGGGAGAGGGTTGTTAAGAAAAGATGTATATTATATTCATGATTTGTTATAACTGGATGATACCCTCCAAATCAATTAATTTCATTACTATTTAATCACTATGAAAAATCAAACTGTCACGTCTCTTAATCGTAACTATCAAGCTTTTCAGATTGCATTAAGCGGTTTCCTCGCTTTGGTTGTTGCAATGGGAATAGGGCGCTTCACTTTTACCCCACAAGTTCCATTGATGATCGCTGAGTCACAACTCACATTAACGAGTGCGGGGATAGTCGCAGCATTCAATTACCTCGGCTATCTGGCGGGTTCTTATGATGCCATGCGGGCGCAACGTTTTGTAGAATACCGTTTGTGGAGCGGTTTGTGGGGATCTGTCATTATCACCTTGCTTTCCGCATTGTTGGATGGATCGATATTACACAGTATTGCCCGCTTTTTTATTGGCTGGGCCAGTGGTTGGACGTTGGTATTGGTTGCCGCATGGACGAATGATGAATTGGCAAAATTGAATCGTCCGGGGTTGAGTGCAGCCGTTTTCTCAGGAACCGGGGTGGGAATATTTATTAGTGGCATGGTAGCAATAGGGCTCCAGTCTTGGAAGATGAATGCAGCCAGTGCGTGGATGTTATATGGCATCCTGGCGCTGTTATTCAGTATTTATGTCAGTCGTTATCTGCCCCGCAGCGGTGAATTGCACCGTCCGCAGACGGCAATCCAGACACTGAGCTTGACACCGGAAATCAAGCGATTGGTGTGGTGTTATAGCCTGGCGGGATTTGGCTATATTTTGCCTGCGACGTTTCTTTCCCAAATGGCGACAGTGCGTTTTCCTGATAGCTTGTTTGCCCAGTTTGTCTGGCCAATATTTGGCGGTGCTTCGGTCATTGGCATCATGTTAGGAATTTTGTTGCGTAATGTATCAACATCCCAAATCCGTCTGGCGGTGACGTTATGGCTTCAGGCGCTAGGCATCCTGATTGCAGAAATGTTGCCGGGCATTGGTGGTTTGATGATTGGGGCATTGCTGATAGGCGGTGGATTTATGTGTGTAGTACAGCTTGCTTTGCAGTATGGCCGTGAATTGGCACCCAATCATGCCCGTTATATGGCGGGATTGCTGACCACGGGCTATGCGCTGGGGCAATTGGTCGGGCCAATGTTATCCGCTATTTCGACATGGCTGACAGGCAAACTGGAACCTGCTTTGTATATCGCATTTATTGGGTTGCTCATTGCTGGGATACTGGTATTTTATCGCACCAATACGCATCATGAGCCATCCTGATTTGGTGCATTGATGATGTACAGGTATAGTTATGCGCCTATTCACGTGCTCGCGTATGCGATATATACCAATCTCTCTTCAAGATGCATGTGATTTCTCCCCGCAAAGCAGGGAGAAATCAGGTTTCATATCGTGTTGTAAATTGCAGCTTGAAGTTTAAGGCGTGTATGCGTAGCACGAGATAAATAAAATAGATATTGCCTAGTATTACATTCGCTGATATCTGCGTAAAATAAGCGCCCCGATTTCCCGTCAAGTAACGGAAATATTTACCTTGGAGAAACTGATGTCATCCCTAAGTACAGAAGCTGCGCTAGTGCATTCGGCACTGGTTGCCCGTGGTCTTGAAACCCCATTGCGTGGACAAAATTTGGCACCAGAGGTGCGTAAGGTACGCATTAAGGAACACATGACAGAAATTATGAAGCTGTTAAATCTCGATTTGAGTGATGACAGTTTGGCAGATACGCCCGCCCGTATCGCGAAAATGTATGTGGATGAGATATTCTCAGGGTTGGACTATAACAATTTCCCAAAAATTACGCTGATAGAAAATAAAATGAAAGTGGATGAAATGGTGACAGTGCGTGATATTACGATGACCAGCACTTGTGAACACCATTTTGTCACTATTGATGGCAAAGCCACGGTTGCTTATATTCCTAAAGATAAAGTCATTGGTTTGTCGAAGATTAATCGCATTGTTCAGTTTTTTGCCCAGCGTCCACAAGTGCAGGAACGTTTAACACAGCAGATCCTGATTGCACTACAAACCCTGCTGGGTACAAACAATGTCGCTGTTTCCATTGATGCTGTCCATTATTGCGTGAAAGCGCGTGGTATTCGCGATGCGACCAGTACCACGACAACGACTGCTCTGGGAGGGTTATTTAAAACCAGCCAGAATACACGACAGGAATTCCTGCGTGCTGTGCGTCACCTGCATTTGTCATGATGAACTTTTATTATCATGAAACACAGTTGTAATGGGGTAATGTGTCAGAGAATTGAGATACTTGATAGTGTGCGTGGTTTTGCCATTTTGGGAATATTATTGCTGAACATTTCCAGTTTTGCTTTGCCATATGCCGCCTCTATGAATTTGTTTTATAAAGATTCAGTCTCGTTCTCTGATGTAATGACATGGTCTGTATTGAATACTTTTACTCAGGGAAAATTCCTGTTCATCTTAACGCTGTTGTTCGGCGCGTCACTTGAATTGCTTCGGCAACAGGGACGTGATTGGAATATTTCCCGGTTATTGGTTTTGGCTGTTATTGGTTTTCTGCATGGTGTTTTGCTATGGGATGGCGACATTTTGTTGTCATATGGCGTTGTTGGCTTATTGGCATGGCGTTTTATCAATACCCGTCAAAAGTTGTTTGGTACAGCGGCGACTTTCTATTTATTCGGCTTAATGATGTTTTACCTTTTAGGACTCTTTCCTGTAGGGGAAAATAATGCATTTTGGCAGCCGACACCGGAAGATATTTCTTATGAAAGCTACTGGAAAACGCATGATGGATTATTGGCCTTAGAATACCGTATTCGTCAGATAAGCGGTGCGATGATTGTGGTGATTGTGCAATATGGCTGGCAAATAATAGGGGTTATGCTTTGTGGTGCTATGTTACTGCGTAATGGTTGGTTGAAAGGGGAATTTAGCCGTAATCATTATCGCCGATTGGCATTATGTCTGATCCCTGTTGGTATGGTGATTCAGGGGATTGCCTTGTCGATACAATATTTATATCCCTACAGCTATTTTGCATCCTGGACTGTCCGCTACACCGTCACTGAGTTGGCGACACCGTTGCTGGCATTAGCTTATATCGCATTGATTTATGGATTTTGGCCTGCCATTTCGCGTTGGAAAATTACGTTTTGGCTCCGGCAGGTTGGGAAAATGGCACTGAGCAGTTACTTGTTACAAACACTGATTTGTACCACACTTTTTTATCGTTTTGATTTATTTGGGCAGTTTAGCCGTTTGGAGTTAATGGCATTTATTCCTTTTATCTGGGCATTGAATATTTGGTTTGCTTGCTGGTGGTTGAAACGTTATTCTCAGGGGCCGATGGAAAAGCTCTGGCGCAGCTTAACAGCAAAATTGGCAGGTAAGGTTTAGAAAACATTTTGCCAGCTATTTTTTCTCTGACCGATTTTTAGAGGCTAATAGGTTGCAGTTTTAGTTTTGTCGATAAACTGCAACTTTATCCATTCTTATTTCTTCTGTGATTTCTTTTCTAATTCCTGTAACTCCTCTGGCGATACCGCAGGGTAACCTTGAATTCCTGTTGATACGTTATGTGGCGCGGGGATAGGTAATAATGGGCCTAAAAAGCGAGGTTCACGTTTTAAAATATAGAGATCAGTCAAGGCGCCGAGACGCGCTAATACTTCTCTGAGACGGATTGTCATCATATTTTTGGGTGAGGGAACGACATAACATTGTGCTTCTATGCCAAAATGCATAGCGATAAACAGGGCTCGTTCGCAGTGGAAGCGTTGAGTAATGATAGTAAAATCGTTGGTATCAAATACCTTGCGGGTTCTGACAACCGAGTCCAATGTTCTGAAACCCGCAAAATCCATCACAATGTTACTGGCCGGAATGCCTGCCTTGATCAAATCTTTCCGCATGGTAATTGGCTCATTATAACTATGCTGGGCGTTATCTCCGCTCAATAACAGGTATTTGACTTTACCGCTGTTGTAAGCATTAGCCGCTCCCTGGATCCGATAGAAATAATATTGGTTATATGTACCGATTTTATAATATTTGGATGTGCCGAGTACCATACCGACTTCCCGCTCAGGCAGTTGCCTAAGATCATCAAAAATGTAGGGGGCGGTTTTCCAGCTAACCCAACGGTCAAGCATGATGGCTGCCAGTATCAGGACAGCAATGATAAAAATAAAACCAGTAATCAAGCGTTTCCACATGATTTTTATTTGCCTTATATGTACTGATTAGCCAATGCCATAAAGGCTACTTGACTTGAAATATCGAAGCAAGTTTTGGGAGGGATCATATCGGAACTAAACTGATTCAATTTAAAAAGATAAAGCCATTATTTATGATTTGCTTGGCAGGATATTATTTAATGACTTATCAAGCCTGCCAGTCATATTGGCAGGCTTATTACCAATATCAGAATGAAGTGCGTTTATATACGCGATATTCTGGTTTCCAGAAATTGCGCTCAATCGCTTCATCCAACGCATCTTCCGATGTAACAATTGCTACGCCTTGAATTTGAGCTTTTTTCGCCACTTCTTTGGCTATTTTGCGGGAAACATCTTGGATGTCATCAATCGGTGGCAACAATGGGCCAGAGCCTGTTTGCGCCAGTGGTGAACAATCCGCTAATGCGCGGCTGGCAGCCATCAACATATCATCGGTCACACGTTTGGCGCCGGCAGCAATAACACCTAAGCCAATCCCTGGGAAGATATAGGAGTTGTTGCATTGTGCAATTGGATATTCCTGATCGTTATATTTTACTGGTGCAAATGGACTTCCTGTAGCGACTAACGCTTTGCCTTCCGTCCAGTTGATGATGTCTTCCGGGCGAGCTTCTACACGTGAAGTGGGGTTGGACAAAGGCATCACGATGGGACGTTCACAATGTTTGTGCATTTCACGGATAATCCCTTCGCTGAACAAACCCGATTGACCAGAAACACCAATCAGAACTGTAGGCTTCGCGTTGCGAACTACGTCTGTCAATGAGAGAGAATCACTGGTGACATCCCACGATTGCAAGGCGGCGCTTTTTTGTACCAATGCACTTTGGAAATCCAGCAAGTTTGGTAGCTTGTCGGTGAGGAGGCCAAAACGGTCAACCATAAACACGCGGGCACGAGCCTGTTCATCACTCAATCCTTCAGATTTCATTTGGGCAATGATCTGTTCTGCAATACCGCAGCCAGCTGAGCCGGCACCGAGGAATGCAACAGTTTGATCTTTCAATTGGCGGCCGGCAGCACGGCTAGCGGCAATCAGGCTACCCAAGGCAACAGCGGCAGTACCTTGGATGTCATCATTGAAGCAGCAAAGCTCATCGCGATAGCGGTTCAACAGCGGCATAGCGTTATTTTGGGCAAAATCTTCAAATTGCAGCAGTACGTTAGGCCAGCGACGTTTCACGGCCTGAATAAATTCATCCACAAATTCATCATACTCTTTGCCAGTAATGCGTGGATGACGCCAGCCCATATACAATGGGTCATTGAGGAGCTGTGGGTTATTTGTTCCTACATCCAGAACCACAGGTAGGGTATAAGCAGGGCTGATCCCACCACAGGAGGTGTACAGTGACAGTTTACCAATCGGGATCCCCATGCCCCCGATCCCCTGATCACCCAGACCAAGGATACGCTCACCATCGGTAACAACGATAACTTTTACATTTTGCTTGGTGGCATTTTGCAGCATGTCATCAATGTAAGCCCGGTTTGGGTAGGAGATAAATAACCCACGGGCACGGCGATAAATATCAGAAAAGTGTTCACACGCTGCACCAACGGTTGGCGTGTAGATAATAGGCATCATTTCGCTTAAGTGAGCATCAAGGAGGCGGTAGAACAGTGTTTCGTTGGTGTCCTGAATATTCCTTAAATAAATGTGTCTATCGATATCGTTTTTGAAATCGCAATATTGGCGGTAGGCGCGTTCGGCCTGCTCTTCTATTGTTTCAACGGCCTGTGGCAATAAGCCATGTAAGTTGAAATTACTGCGTTCTTCTTCAGTAAAGGCACTACCTTTATTCAGTAGGGGAAATTCCAACAAGATAGGGCCAGCGTAGGGAATATAGAGAGGACGTTTACTTTCGTGTTCCAGTTCCATGATGCTTACTCTTTGAACTTATCAATAACAAAATCGGCTATATACGCATTAAACTTCAAGTTGCAATTTACAACATGATATGAAACCTGATTTCTCCCCGCGAAGCGGGGAGAAATCACATGCATCTTGAAGTTAGATTGGTATAGATCCTAAGAAGATAAAAACAATAAGTACAGTAAATGTTACTTAGATATGATTATCATGAGCAAAAATGAGATATAACATACAGAATTAGCTAATAAAATGTTATTAGATCATGTACTTTTCAAAATGTATACCGTTCTATTTTTGTACAGCCAAGAGCGGTTAATGTGCATTCAGTAGCATTCCATTGTGATAAATGGTTATTTTCACCTTCTACCAATACTGCCCGCTTGATAGATTGACAATTGCCACCTGCTATGTTCATGAAAATCAGGGCTGCCTGTAATGGCGGTAAGCTGGGGTTGAATGCGGCATTTTCTGCATAACGGCCGGTATAAATTTTTCCTTGTTCATCCAACAGGGCAATTCCTGCATGGGATTGGCTATAAGGTGCATGGCTACGGTTCGCCGCATCCAATGCTGCTTGTACCACTTCATCATTGGTAGCCAATTGATGGCCATGATTAACCTCATCTAGCAGCAATGGGGTGTTGGCTAAGTCACGTGGACCAAAGGCTTCTGGTAGGTAGTCGGCCAACGTTAATCGTGGACGGTGAGGAAGGTAAATTTCCAGTTGTGTTCCACTATTTAGTTCATTCATAAATTGTCGGCAATGGCCACAAGGTGAGTGGTTGATTGTGATGGAAACTAGCTTCTTCTCACCACGTAGCCAGGCATGTGTGATGGCTGATTGTTCAGCGTGGATGGTTTGCTGTAATGGAACTCCCGCGAATTCCATATTAGCGCCAAAATAGAGGTTACCACTTTCTCCCCGCACAATTGCACCAACATAAAAATGGGAAACAGGGGCAAAGGAATAGGCCGCAGCAAGTGGTAATAAGGTCAAGGTGAGTTCCCGAACATCAAATCCGCTGAGCTGTTCGATTGATTCCACTTGTTCTGCTGTCAGCATGGCTGGAAAATCGTCGTTGCCAATATAAGGTAATAAGGCGGCTTGCAGTTCAGATGGAATTTCTGACCAAATAGCATGAAAACGAGCTTGCATAGGATGATCTCCAAACCAGTTGAAGATCATTCTAGGACGCTTGTTCAGGTTTTCAATGTGATGTTGATCACATATTTAATGAAATTTTTGTAATGAGTAAATTATTTTAGTGATAAAAGTCATTTTTTTACCCTATGGATAGAGGGGATTGCTTCATTTTTACCCAATAAAACCATCGTCATCCATAAAGAGTTAACCAAACAGATGCAGCAATATCGGGAAGAGAAAAGGTGCAATCAATGAGGTAATAATGCCGCAAGTCATTAAAGCCAGTGAACTGTACGCGCCTTCAATATGATCCATCTCTGCACAGCGAGCTGTTCCTACGGCATGGGATGCTGTGCCCATTGCCAGCCCTCGTGATGCCTGGTTTTTTATTTTTAGAACGTTAAACAAATTGTGGCCAAAGATGGCTCCCAAGATACCTACCGTAATGACACAAGCTGCGCTAATGGCAGGGATCCCTCCAATGGAATCGGCCACAGCCATAGCAATTGGCGTTGTCACGGATTTGGGGAGAACAGAAGCGGCAATTTCAGGCGTAGCACCTGCCCATAATGCGATGGCTGTCCCCGTAACCATTGCGACAATGCTGCCAACAAAACAGATGCTAATAATAGATTTCCACTGAGCACGGATTTGATGTAGCTGTTCATACAGAGGAAAAGCCAAGGCAACAACGGCAGGTTGTAGCAAATCATTCAGTATCCGGCTGCCGGCGAAATAGTGTTCGTAAGGTGTATGTGTTACCAACAGCAAGGGAATGATCACCGCCATTGAGATCAATAAGGGATTAAATACAGGCAATTTGAGTCGTACTGACAGCTTTTTAGCACAGTAAAATACGATCAGGGTTAATGGTAGTGACCACCAAATATGGCTTAACATTTTTCTTTCCCTTCCGATTCTTGTGATAACTGTTGTGATGGATTTTGGGGTGTCGAGGCAGGCTCTTGTTGCTCAATATTCGTCTGGCTAGTATCCATTTGTTTAGCACCAATAATGATACGTTCACGATGAATATAGTGAGAACTGTAAGCAACGACGACCATAACAATCACCGTGCTAATGATACAAGAAAGGAGGATAGGAAGCATTTGTTGGCTAAGTTGTGGGTAATAATCCATGATCCCTACCCCGATGGGTAAAAAGAGCAGTGTCATGTTTTTCATCAACAGGCTACAGCCTGGTTTTACCCAGTGTGAGGGAATAATTTGAGATGCGAGTAAACCAAACAAGAGAAGTAGGCCAATAATACTACCGGGGAGAGAGAAGGGAAGTTGTGCCGAAATGATATTCCCCGCGATCAGGCACAAATAAAGCAGCGCAAATGCGCGCAGGTATTGCCAACCTATTATCAGCACATTTTGGAAAGACATAATCAATAATTCCTCAATATAACGAGGGTTTCATCATACGACTAACATTATAAATGTGCCATACATCACATAAAAAAGCGGGTCTTTTTTGGAGCCCGCCTTGTTATCTATTTGATAGTTAATGATTTTTATCAAAAATATGCAACTGTTATTTAACCTGCATACCTGGTTGGGCGCCACTATCGGGGCTTAACAGGAAGATATCTTTGCCACCAGGGCCTGCCGCCATCACCATACCTTCTGAAATACCGAAGCGCATCTTGCGTGGTGCAAGGTTAGCAACCATGACAGTCAGGCGATTTTCCAGTGCTTTGGGATCAGGATAGGCTGAACGAATACCAGAGAAGACTTGGCGAGTTTCACCACCGAGATCCAGTATGAGTTTCAGTAACTTATCTGAACCTTCGACAAAATCAGCCTGTTTGATCAGTGCGATCCGCAGATCAACCTTGGCAAAGTCATCAAACGTAATGGTGTCCTGAATGGGATCATCTGCCAGTGGGCCAGTTACGGTTTTTTGTGGTTCGATGCTCTCTTTGGAATCAGCGACCATCGCTTCAATTTTTGCCATTTCGATGCGGTTGAATAGCGCCTTGAATGGTGAAACGTCATGGCTCAACAGAGGTTGCTGGATGCCGTCCCAGGTCAATTCGGTATTCAGGAAAGCTTCTGCTCGTGCAGATAAGCCTGGAAGAACGGGTTTCAGGTAAGTCATTAGCACGCGGAACAGGTTAATCCCCATTGAACAGATTGCTTGTAGATCAGCATCACGGCCTTCTTGCTTCGCTACAACCCACGGTGCTTGCTCATCAACATAGCGGTTAGCCAGATCGGCCAATGCCATTATTTCGCGGATTGCTTTGCCGAATTCACGATTGGTAAAGTCTTCTGCAATACTTTGTGCAGCCTCGACAAACTTTTGGTATAGCGCAGGATCAGCGAGTTGCCCTGCCAGTTTGCCGCCAAAGCGCTTGTTGATAAAGCCCGCATTGCGTGAAGCAAGGTTAACCACTTTGTTAACGATATCGCTGTTTACACGCTGAACAAAATCTTCCAGATTCAGATCAATATCGTCAATGCGGGAAGAAAGTTTTGCTGCGTAGTAGTAGCGCAGGCAGTCTGCATCAAGGTGTTTCAGATAAGTACTGGCTTTGATAAAGGTGCCACGGGACTTGGACATCTTAGTGCCGTTAACCGTGATATAACCGTGGACAAACAGGTTGGTTGGCTTACGGTAGTTACAGCCTTCTAACATGGCAGGCCAGAACAGACTGTGGAAATAAACGATGTCTTTGCCAATAAAATGGTAGAGATCGGCTTTTGAATCTTTTGTCCAGAACTCATCGAAATTCAGGTCATCACGTTTATCACACAGATTTTGGAACGCGCCCATATAGCCAATTGGGGCATCCAGCCAGACATAGAAATATTTACCTGGCTGATCAGGGATCTCAAAACCAAAATAAGGGGCATCGCGGGTAATATCCCATTGTTGTAGTCCCGCTTCGAACCATTCCTGCATTTTATTAGCTACTTGTTCTTGCAAGGTTCCAGAACGCGTCCATTTTTGCAGCATATCGCTGAAAGCAGGTAGATCGAAGAAAAAATGCTCCGTATCACGCATTTCTGGCGTTGCCCCAGAGACAACGGAACGAGGGTTAAGCAACTCTGTTGGGGAATAGGTGGTGCCACAGACTTCACAGTTATCGCCGTATTGATCTTCTGCCTTACATTTTGGGCAGGAACCTTTGACGAAACGGTCTGGCAGGAACATGCTTTTTTCTGGATCAAATAATTGAGAAATTGTCCGGTTTTTAATGTAACCGTTCTTTTTCAGCTCCAGATAAATTTTAGAGGCAAGAGCTCTGTTTTCTTCGCTGTGCGTGGAGTGGTAATTATCATAGCTGATGGCAAAACCGGCAAAATCCTGCTGATGCTCTAGGCTCACCTTGGCAATCATCTCTTCTGGAGAGATACCACTTTGCTGGGCTTTCAGCATAATTGGTGTACCGTGAGCATCGTCGGCACAGACAAAGTGAACCTCTTTGCCGCGCATTCGATGATAACGAACCCAAATATCAGCCTGAATATGTTCCAGAATATGACCGAGATGAATTGGACCGTTAGCATAAGGTAACGCACAGGTCACCAATAATTTGTTCGCGACTTGAGACATAGTTAGGATCTGACTTCCGTAAAGTGAAAAGGGTTTTTGATGTTACCTGATAAGGAGCGTTGTCGCTAGGGTAACGCGAAATCTTCGTCACTTTTACTTGTTGCCTTTATCCGAAGTGGTCAGCTTCTGTTATGATGGCTGAACAGTTTTAGGTTTGAGAAAGATAAATCAAAAGGAGCTGGGATGAACTCACAATCCCCGGAGCAGACCAATCCTGACCTGCTGAAAGAACATGTTGCAAAGATATTAGCAACATTTAAACATCCAACTTTAGAACGAGATTTGATTGCCCTGAAAGCATTGCACCATTGCACTATGCTGGATGGAATACTACATATCGAACTAACTATGCCGTTTGTCTGGAAACGTGTCTTCGAAATATTAAAAAAAGAAACCACCCAACCTTTGCAATCCGTGACGGGCGCAAGATCCGTTGAATGGCGATTAACCCACAATATCAGTACGTTGCGTCGTGCCAATAATTTGCCTGGTGTTAATGGCGTGCGCAATATCGTGGCAGTCAGTTCAGGAAAAGGCGGTGTAGGGAAATCCAGCACAGCGGTGAATTTGGCGCTGGCACTGGCACAGGAAGGCGCAAAAGTGGGCATTTTGGATGCGGATATTTATGGGCCATCCATACCCAATATGCTTGGTACAGACAAAGAGCGCCCGACTTCCCCTGACGGGCAACATATGGCACCCATCATGGTTCACAACATGGCCACCAACTCCATCGGTTACCTTGTTACCGATGATAACGCGATGGTATGGCGTGGCCCGATGGCAAGCAAGGCCTTAATGCAGATGTTGCAAGATACGCTGTGGCCGGATCTGGATTATCTGGTGATTGATATGCCGCCAGGGACGGGAGATATCCAGTTAACGCTGTCCCAGAATATTCCGGTGACAGGTGCGTTGGTTATCACAACACCGCAAGATATTGCCCTGATCGATGCAATGAAAGGTATCGTCATGTTCCAGAAAGTCAATGTGCCAGTGCTGGGTATTGTTGAGAACATGAGTACCCATATTTGCAGTAATTGCGGTCATCATGAGCCAATTTTCGGTACGGGTGGGGCGGCAAAATTGGCAGAAAAATATGATTGCCAGTTATTGGGGCAGATCCCACTGCATATTTCACTGCGTGAAGATCTTGATCGTGGTGAACCAACGGTAAGTAGCCAGCCTGACAGTGAATTTGCGGATATTTATCGCGAAATTGCGGCCAATATTTCTGCGAAGATGTATTGGCAGGGCGAAAAAATCCCAACTGAAATTTCTTTTCGTGCAGTTTGATTAATGAATTTAACCGTATATCAGCGGTTATATAAAAAATATTGGTCAATGGCTCGATTGATATATACCCATCTGACTTCAAGATGAGAGTGATTTCTCCCCGCTTCGTGGGGAGAAGTCAGGTTTCATAGTGTGTTATAAATTGCAACTTGAAGTTTAATGCGGATAGAGTCATTGATCGGTTCCCAGTGTTTTCGATTTTTTATTTTGATCACAATATAGTTCCTCATCTTCCGAGCTTCCATTTCGCATTGGCATAAAAATTATTTATAGAACATTATTGATTAGATATATAAAACTGCGGGATTTTTACTCGAAACATAGCGAAAAAAACGAGACTTATTTTGTTTACTCTGGAATAGAAGCCATTAACTCCCTATAATCTGCCAAATGTGGTGTTATAAAAAAACCATATTTCTACTTTATTTTTTCTTTTTTTTGACCAGGTTATTTTTAGTATGGCTGATGAAGCACATAAGTGTACAATCGTAGGCATTTCAGGTGCCTCCGCCTCAGGCAAAAGCCTTATTGCCAGCACAATTTATCGAGAATTACGGGATCAGGTTGGTGATCATAATATCGGCGTTATTCCAGAAGATTGCTACTATAAAGACCAAACTGACACCCCGGTTGAAGAGCGGCATAAAGTTAATTATGATCACCCAACTTCAATGGATCATCATTTACTGTTCAATCATCTTCAGGCATTAAAAGCCGGAAAATTCATTGAATTGCCACAATATGACTATGTTGAGCACACCCGCAAACCTGAAACCATTCATTTTGCACCGAAAAGAGTTATTATCCTCGAAGGTATTCTATTATTAACAGATAAATGCTTACGCCAAGAACTGGATTTCTCCATTTTTGTCGATACGCCACTGGATATTTGTTTGATGCGCCGTATTAAACGTGATGTCAATGAGCGTGGGCGTTCATTGGAGTCCGTGATAGATCAGTACAATCAAACTGTGCGTCCAATGTTTTTACAATTTATCGAGCCATCGAAAAAATATGCCGATATTATTGTCCCTCGTGGTGGGAAAAACCGCGTGGCCATTGATATCTTAAAAGCCAAAATTGGCCAATTTTGCGAATGATCTGTTGTTCAGGCATTCATAAGTAACATCGTATTTGAGAGGAAATAATGCGACTCTGTGACCGTGACATTATTAAATGGCTAGATGAAGGTAAGCTGGTAATTACCCCTCGTCCTCCTGTTGAACGTATTAATGGGGCAACTGCTGATGTGCGCCTTGGTAATCAGTTTCGTGTTTTTCGTGGTCATACAGCCGCCTATATTGATTTAAGTGGCCCTAAAGCGGAAGTCAATGCGGCACTTGATCGTGTCATGAGCGATGAAATTACTTTGTCGGATGGAGAAGCATTTTTCCTCCATCCCGGTGAATTGGCTTTGGCAGTGACGCTGGAATCTGTCACACTGCCTGACAATTTAGTCGGTTGGTTGGATGGCCGCTCATCTTTGGCACGCCTTGGTTTGATGGTCCATGTTACTGCACATCGCATTGATCCAGGCTGGCACGGGCAAATTGTTCTAGAATTCTATAATTCAGGCAAACTGCCTTTAGCTTTGCGTCCTGGTATGGTAATAGGAGCATTAAGTTTTGAACCACTTTCTGGCTCTGCTGAGCGGCCTTATAACCGACGTCAGGATGCTAAATATAAAAATCAGCAAGGAGCCGTAGGTAGCCGAATCAGTGAGGATTAATTTTTTCTGGTGAGGCTTTCTGGTGAAAAAATGGTCTTCTTGTGAGCATGAGACTGGGGAAGTCATGAAAAGATTGTTGACGACACTCGTTATTTTGTTGGTAGTCATTGTGACTGGTTTAACTGTATTGGTTATGTTGGTTAATCCAAACGATTTTCGTGGCTACATAGTCGAACAAGTGCAAAAGAAGAGTGGTTACCAGCTTGTGTTGCAGGATGACTTGCGCTGGCATGTTTGGCCAAAGTTAAGCATTCTTACCGGTGAGGTCTCTTTGACTGCCAGGAATGCTAAGGTGCCAACTATTGTGGCAGAAAATATGCGCTTGGATGTGGAATTGCTGCCACTGTTGTCTCATCAACTCTCAGTAAAAGAGGTGATGGTGAAAGGGGCTATCTTGCGGTTTACGCCGGATAGCCAGCCGCAAAAGCAGACAGAAGCGCCAATTGCACCGGAAAACGATACTCACTATCCCATCGTCGCGGGAAGTCAGGCTTGGAAACTAGATATTGCCAGAATCAAGGTAGCAGACAGTTTACTGATCTGGCAAACCAATGAGCATTCTCAATTAAATGTCCGTGATCTCAACTTATTGCTGGAACGAAGTGATCAAGATCACGTTAGCCTTAATCTCCGCAGTAAAATCAATAAAAACCAACAAGAGCTGTCATTTGAACTCAATTCGTTGGTAGATATTTCTGATTATCCGCAGCAGTTATCGGCCGATATTCATTCTTTTGAATACCAATTAAAGGGAATTGGGTTACCATCTTCAGGTATCCAAGGAACGGGCAGCGCCAAAGTGAAATATCAGGCTGTACCTGAATCAATTTCTTTGCAAGACATGGCATTGACGATGAATGATGGGAATGAGCTTAAGGGGGATATTACTGCTATCTTGCAAGATAAGCCGCAATATTCCATCAACCTAAGTTCGCCAAAGTTCAATCTGGATAACATATTGGGGTGGGATGCTTTACCAAAAAATACGCCACAGGCAAAACATGATTATCGGGTTGAAAATAATTCCTTAAAACCGGTGATTGCAACGTCAGTTTCGGCATTATCTAACTATGACCTTACCTTTTTGCAAGGGATTGATGTTGATATCTCATTCACGGCAGATAAATTTATTTATCAGGGCATGGGTATTGACCATTTTGGCTTGCAAGCTATCAATCACAGTGGCCTGGCGGAAATCACAACATTAAGTGGTAACGTGTTTGGGGGATATTTTGCGCTGCCGACTTCAATTGATGCTACGGTGATTCCGGCAAAACTACACACAAAGCCGCTTTTACAGGGGATTGAGATACAACCTTTGTTAACTGCATTGGCATTGCCATCGATATTCAGTGGTCAGCTTAATGTTGACGGTGATCTTTTGGGAGAAGGTTACGATGAATACGCGATTTCTCATTATTGGCAAGGTGATTTGAATATCGATCTAAAAGACGCGCGTCTGGAAGGATTGAATATTCCCCAGCTTATCCAACAATCTTTTGCACGGGCAACAGATAAAGTCAGCCAACCTACAAATACAGATGATTTCACTGAGGCCAAGAGCATGTCGGTGAAAGCACAATTGGAGAACGGTGAGATTAAAATCAATGAACTTGCAGCGAATTCGGGCATGTTCAATATTAAAGGGCAGGGAAAAGCCAATTTACTGAAACAGAATACCGATGTTTCATTATGGGTTCAATTAACTAATGGATGGGGTACGCAAAACGAGTTTGTACGTCGCTTGGCGCAGTTAAAAATCCCACTGCGGGTTTATGGTGACTGGGATAATCTGCAATATGTGTTGAATGTGGAACCCATGCTGCGTGATGAATTACAGCGGAAGGTCAATAAATCTATCAAAGATTGGCTAGAAAATAACAGCGATAATGAAAATATTAAGGCGCTGGATGATCTGCTGAATAAAAAATAGGTGATCGCCGAAGCGATCACCTGATTTACTAAATTTACTGTTTCTATTAATACCCTACAACCTGGTAATAAAAGTTTGGAACCCAACCTAATTGAGGGGTAGTGACGGATATGGTTAAGGTATCCTTAGACAAACCATCCCCGTTTGCAGTGCTTCGTTGTGTTTTGACATCAGCCAGGTAACTGGGGCGTTGATTATCAAAATTATCTCCGATTACACTTGCCTGGCATGAGATGATGCCATTTGGCAAAGCAGTGGGCAGTTTGATTTCGTAGAAGTGGGTATAGTAAGTCACTCCACCGATCTCGGCTGCATGAGAATCCCCAATGGGTTCACTACCTATTGCAACCCCATTTATCATGAATATCTCACCCAGTCTGATGATGGTGTGCTCGTCCGTGATTCGACGTGACTCAATGCTTAATCCAATCAGATTGCCCAAGCCTAAATTTCTTACAAAGGCTTGTTTATCAGGAATATCTGCTCCGTTTTTGCTTTTCGCCAGTCGGCTATCAGCGTCAGATTTGGCTGCCACCGCATTGGCATTGGCATCGCTCGCTAATACTTCAACTTTGCTGATGCGAGTATCAACCGCTACTTTGCTATAAGCGCCTACATCAGAAGCAGTAAGTTTTATATCGGATAATAGTGCCTTGCCATTGACAGTACGTGTAAGTGGTACTCGGCTATCTGCATTGTTATTAGCTTTATTTGCCAAACTCTTAACATCTTCAAGGCGGTTTTCTACCTCTACTTTAGTATAGGCGCTCACATCAGAGGCCGTCAGATCAATATCGGATAACAGAGCCTTGCCATTCACCGTGCGAGTCAGTGGGACTTTGTGCTCCGCGGTGTTATGGGCATTATTGGCTATCTCCTTGACTTCATCGATAAGGATGTTGATCTCTGCCTTGTTATAGGCATCTACATTGGCTGCGGTGAGTTCAATGTCTGTTGACAGTTCTTTGCCATTGACTTTACGGGTTGATGGCACTTTGCTGTCAGCAAGTTGAACAGCCAAATTCGCTGCCTGATTGGCGGCATCAGCCCGTTTTTCAATTTTGCCGATACTCTCATCGAGTTCCGCTTTATTGTAAGTTCCAACGTCAGCGGCATTCAGCTCAATATCCGTTAACAGCTCTTTGCCGTTGACCTTACGAGTTGATGGCACTTTGCTATTGGCATCTTTACTCGCTGTCTCCGCTTTGTTATAGGCAGATTCTGCCAGCTTATCAACCTTGCCAACACGATCATCGATTTCTACTTTGTTATAAGTACCGACATCAGCCGCAGTTAGCTCAATATCCGTTAACAGCGCTTTACCATTAACCTTGCGAGTGGATGGGACGCTATTAACAGCTTCCTTAAAAGCTTCATTTGCGAGCTGATAGGCAGTATCTGCCTGTGCCTTAACATCCTTGATCTGGGCATCAGTTTCGCCTTTGTTATAGGCATCAACATCCGCCGCAATCAGTTGAATATCTGTTGATAGCTCTTTGCCATTGATTTTGCGGGATTTTGGGACTTTTTGGTCAAGTTCTTGGATGGCGTTATGGGCGTTATCATTGGCAGTGTTAGCCAATTGTTGGACATTATCAATTTGTGTTTTGACACCGTTGATAAGGTCATCCGTTTCCTTCTTGTTGTACGCATGGACATCGGATGCTGTCAGTTCAATATCCGTTAACAGCGCTTTGCCATTAACTTTGCGAATTGCTGGGACGCTGTTAGCAACCCCACTGAGGGCGTCACTTGCACGTTGATTGGCCGTTTCTGCCAGTCTGTCAACCTTGCTGACACGGTCATCAATCTCTGCTTTGTTGTAAGTATCAACATCTGCGGCAGTCAGGTGAATATCTGCTGAAAGCGCTTTGTCATTAACTTTGCGAGTTAATGGGACACTGTTAGCAACCCCATTAAGGGCGTCACTTGCACGTTGATTGGCTGTTTCTGCCAGCTTATCAACCTTACCGATACGGTCATCAATTTCCACTGTATTGTAAGTACCGACATCCGCTGCACTTAGTTCAATGTCAGTGGTTAGTGCTTTGCCATTAACTTTGCGAATGGATGGGACGCTGTTATTAACACCTTGAAGAGCTTCACTTGCATGTTGATTGGCCGTTTCTGCCAGTTTGTCAACCTTGCCGATGCGGTCATCAATCTCTGCTTTGTTGTAAGTATCAACATCTGCGGCAGTCAGGTGAATATCTGCTGACAGCGCTTTGTCATTAACTTTACGGGTTAAGGGAACCTTGTTCTTAGCCTCTTGAGTCGCGGTATTGGCATTATTATTAGCGTTTTCAGCTAAGTTATTAACATTGTCGATCTGGACTTTGACATCTTTGATGATGGCATCAGTTTCTTCTTTACCATAGGCATCAACATCAACTGCACGTAATTCAATGTCAGATAATAGCTCTTTGCCATTGATTTTGCGGGATTCAGGGACTTTTTTGCCAAGTTCTTGAATAGCGGTATTGGCGTTGTTATTGGCCGTTTCTGTTAGCTTCTCAACATTACTAATACGATCATCGATTTCTACTTTATTATAAGTACCGATATCAGCCGTACTTAATTCAATATCTGTTGTTAACTCTTTGCCATTGATCCTGCGGGATTCAGGGACTTTTTTGCCAAGTTCTTGAGTAGCCGTATTGGCGTTGCTATTAGCCGTGTCAGCTATTTGCTGAACTGTGTTGATTCGATCATCAATTTCTTTTTTATCGTAAGTGTCAACATCATTTGCTGTTAACTGTATATCTGCTATCAACTCTTTGTTGTTGATCTTGCGAACTGTTGGGACTTTTTTGTCCAATTGTTTCAGGGCGTCGTTGGCATTTTCATTAGCTATGTTAGCCGATTTCTCAACGTTTGCGATAAGCCCATTGACTTCCTGTCTGGTGTAAGCGTTCACATCATGTGCGGTAATTTCGATATCGGTTAACAGCTCTTTTCCATTTATCTTACGGGATAATGGAACCTTAGTTTTTGCCAGCTCAAAAGCTTTTTTGGCTGATTGTCTGGCTTCATCAACAAGAGTGTCGGTTTGAATTTTGTCATAAGCGCCGATATCTGTTGTTGTCAGTTCAATATCTTTGGAAAGTTCTTTACCATTAACTTTACGTGTTGATGGTACATATTTATTTGTCGAGAGTACCAAATTAACCGATTCATTGGCTTGATTGGCTAATTCATATGCTGTTTTGACTGCCTTGGGCGTTGCAGCATGAGCTTCGCTGTCACTGCTTACTTCATTACTTAACGCAACCAATCCTTTTTTTCCTAAGGTTGCGTTTGGGTGATTACGGCTTTCAGCGTGTTCTTTTATTTTTTCTCTCACATAATTGCGAGATGCAAAACCAGAAAGCAGTTCTTTTATCCACCCGGTCAGGCCATTGTTGCTCACCGTCAGTGCCATACGGATAGCTTGTTCCTGGGATTCTGGTTTGTAGAGTTCGGCACAATTTCCTACCGCAATCAATGTGCCATCTTTATCAAATAGGCCAATTTCACGAACCCACCAATTACCTTCACCTTCAGGAAGTATTTGTTCGGCAATAATTTGGCCGGGTGTTTGGGGATTGACGAGTAAGGCATCAATTTCAGCGCGGTGTTTTTCATTAATCAATCCTGATTGGTTGGCATTGGGTGTGGGTGAACTGCCACCACCGTCACCTACAGCCATATGGGTAATTTCAAGTTTGACACCTGATGAAGCTGCTTTTTCCAGTTTTTCTGTGCCAGCCTGTGTTAATAATGCAAAATATTTTGTACTCATATAAACCCTCACTTTATCAACAATAAATAGATGTATTGCTAACTCAGTCACAAGAGACATTGCGTAAGTCTCTTGGATCCTATGAAGGCGGTGCGACATCTCCGCTAACGATCATCGAACGGGTTTATTGTACTTAGGGTAAGCATGAACAAATATTTTAAAAATTAAATGAAACTGTTAAAACTTATAGGAATAAAAAAAACCGGCCTTATGCCGGTTTTTTCTCAGTAGGTGATATCGTTTTAATATCGTGGATTATATTTCTACCGCTTCTTCAACGGCCAGTGGGGTAATTTTCACTTTATTGATACGATGGCTAGTGATTTCCAGTGCTTCAAACAGATAGTCACTGATCTTCAATTGCTCGCCTTGTTGTGGAATATGTTGCAGATGCTCCATCAACAAACCTGCTAGTGTCTGGTATTCCCGTTTCTCATCCAATGGCAGTGGCACGTAAAGCACTAAATCTTCCAGTGGCATAAATCCATTGGCGATCCAATATCCCTCTTCCATGACTTGAATATCGTGGCGGGCATCGATCTCTCCGCTACCTACAGGAAGATTACCTGTAATGGTTTCCATCACATCGGTGACCGTAACCACCCCTTCGACAGAGCCGAATTCATCGACGACAAAGGCAAAATGAGTTTGTGCCTTACGAAATTGTTCCAACGCCTGTAGTAAGGAAAGAGACTCCGGGAAAATCAACGGTTGCTGGACTAATTGCTTTAAATCGAAAGTATTGTGAGTCAGTTGTTGATTAAGAATATCAATCACATGCACGACGCCAAGTGGTTCGTCACTACTCTGTTCATCTGTAACCACAATTCGCGTATGTGGCTTTTGTTTCAGTAACGTAGTCAATTTTTCTGTAGGGGAATGGACATCAAGATAAACTACATCATGGCGTGACGTCATGATGCTGCTGACGGTACGTTGTGCCATGCTGAGAACGCGGGCAATCATCTGGCGTTCCTGAGGCTCAAAGATTTCTTTGTTATCTTCATGATCTGCAATCAGGTCAGAAGTATGGTGATCCAACGCAGCGTTTTCACGTTTGCCATTTAAAATGTGAAGAACCGCTTCTGCGGTTCTTTCGCGCAGGGAGCGGGAAGCGCTCAAGAACTTGCGGCGATTGAACTGAGCGAATTGGTTCAATGCTTCAATCATGATGGAAAAGCCGATAGCAGCATAGAGATAGCCTTTCGGAATATGATAACCAAAGCCTTCTGCAACCAGGCTAAAGCCAATCATTAGCAAGAAACTAAGACACAAGATCACGATTGTGGGATGTGCATTGACAAATTTTGTCAGTGGCTTGCTGGCCCATATCATTAGGATCATGGCAATGGTGACGGCAGCAATCATGATACCAATGTGGTTAACCATTCCTACGGCGGTGATAACAGAATCCAGAGAGAATACCGCATCTAAGACGATAATTTGCACAACAACCGCCCAGAAGCTGGCCCCTTTGCGTTGTTGATTAGTATGTAGCGTTTTCCCTTCTAACCGTTCATTCAATTCCATGGTCGCTTTGAACAGCAAGAAGATCCCCCCTATCAACATAATTAAATCACGGGCACTGAAATGGTGCTCCCATAAAGTAACCAATGGATTAGTCAGGGAAATGAGCCAGGATAGGCTAAATAGCAGCAATATCCTCATGAGAAGGGCGCAGGAAAGCCCTGTCAGGCGAGCTTTATCTCTCTCTTTTTCAGGTAGTTTATCTGCCAGAATGGCAATGAATATTAAGTTGTCTATTCCGAGAACAATTTCTAAAACGATAAGTGTGGCCAGACCTGCCCATATCGTCGGATCAGCGATCCATTCCATATAATTTGTTTTGCCTTTTAGTGGGACGGCATTTGCCGACTATTCAATAATGCGTATTGAAATGCGAAATATCAATAGGTGATTTATCTTAGTTGGAAATTTTTTCAGCAAAAAAACGTCATGATGATATCGATTGCATCAATAACTATCACCGATGACCATTCCTGAGTTAACATGTGACTTCATTAACAAATTGCCCACTCTGTATCACGTATAGCATCTTGGGTGGGTGGCAGTCATTATTAGACGGGAGTTATTCATGTCCAAACAGCAGATCGGTGTTGTCGGTATGGCGGTAATGGGGCGCAACCTGGCGTTGAATATTGAAAGCCGTGGTTACTCTGTATCTATTTTTAACCGCTCCAGCGATAAAACAGATGAAGTTATTGCTGAAAATCCAGGGAAAAAATTAGTTCCAAGTTATTCCATTGAAGAGTTTGTCGATTCGCTGGAAAAGCCACGTCGTATTCTGTTGATGGTTAAGGCTGGTGAAGCTACGGATAAAACCATTGCATCACTGATGCCGCATTTGGATAAGGGTGACATTCTGATCGATGGTGGCAATACCTATTTTCAGGATACTATTCGCCGTAACCGTGAGTTGTCTGCTCAGGGTATTAATTTCATCGGTACGGGGGTTTCTGGTGGTGAAGAGGGTGCATTGAAAGGCCCTTCAATTATGCCCGGTGGTCAGAAAGAAGCTTATGAGTTAGTCGCCCCAATTTTGAAAGAGATCGCCGCTCAAGTGGATGGCGAGCCTTGTGTGACTTATATTGGCGCTGATGGTGCAGGTCATTATGTGAAGATGGTTCACAATGGTATTGAATATGGTGATATGCAGCTGATTGCAGAAGCCTATTCTCTGTTGAAAAGCGCATTGAACCTGAGCAACCAGGCATTGGCTGAAGTGTTCAATGATTGGAACCAAGGTGAACTAAGCAGCTACTTGATCGAAATTACTGCTGATATTTTCCGTAAGCAAGATAAAGACGGGAAATATCTGGTTGACGTGATCCTGGATGAAGCAGCCAACAAAGGCACTGGTAAATGGACCAGCCAAAGTTCGCTGGATCTGGGCATTCCAGTAACACTTATCACGGAATCTGTCTTTGCACGCTACATCTCTTCCCTGAAAGATCAGCGCGTAGCTGCCTCTAAGGTTCTGTCAGGCCCGGAAATTCAGTCGTTCAACGGAGATAAGGCTGAATTTATCGAGAAAGTCCGCCGTGCCCTGTATTTGGGTAAGATTGTTTCTTACGCGCAAGGATTCCAGCAGTTGAAAGCGGCATCGGATGAGTACAACTGGGATCTGAACTATGGCGAAATTGCCAAGATCTTCCGTGCGGGTTGTATTATTCGAGCGCAATTCCTGCAAAAAATCACCGATGCATACAATGAAAACCCAGCTATCGCTAACTTGCTTTTAGCACCTTATTTCAAACAAATCGCAGATGAATATCAGCAAGCTCTGCGTGATGTTGTTTCTTACGGTGTGCACAATGGTATCCCAACGCCAACATTCTCGGCAGCAATTTCTTATTATGATAGCTATCGTTCTGCTGTCTTGCCGGCTAACTTGATTCAGGCACAGCGCGATTATTTTGGTGCGCACACTTACAAACGTACTGATAAAGAAGGTGTTTTCCACACTGAATGGTTGGACTAATCGTTAAATATCTTTATAAGAAATAAAGTTTTCTTATAAAGCAAGGTGCTGAATTTTCAGCACCTTTTTTCTGGAATGACGTGAAGTAAAATTAAAGTTCAATCTGGAGGTTGCCACTTAAGCAATCGTTGGGCAAATCTCTCCAACCAGTGTGCTATCTCTGCATCGTGGAAATAAAGAAATACGGCAAGGCAGAGGATAGTCAGGCTGAGTATTACCAGAACAAAAATATTATTCATATAATAATCACCCATTTTATCTGGTTAAATTATAGCAAAATTTAAGTTGTCTTTAATTTATTGGGCATTTTCTTAAAGCTGGCTTTAATCGGTTATTTTCCGAAAAGAAACTAACTCCGGCATAGCGATGCGAAAGTAATCTTTTGTATTCAAAATAATCGAACGTTCCAGACTAGCTGCATTAAATGCCAATTCCTCATAGCGTTCGAATAAAAGCGGATCAGCAACCAATTTCAGGTCTGGGTGAAAACTAAATGGGGGGATGGCGCCAAAAACACAACGAGTCAATTCAGTAACTTCTTTTGGACTTGCCAGAGATGCCCGGCTCCCGCCAACTTGTTTAGCAAGAGTAGCAAGGTCGGCCTGTTGGTCAGCAGGCAAGACTGCAAGGACATACTGTCGGTAACCCTTTCCTTTCACATGGCAAACCAGGGCCTTAGCGCCTTGTCCTAACTGGGTTCCTCGTATTTTTGCTACTTCTTCTGAGCGGCCGCCAGTAGCGTGTTCCATAACACGATAGCGGGCATGGTTAGTGTCTAATAGGGTGGTGAGGCGTGTAAAGATGTCATTTTTTAGCAAAATATTCTCCTACATAAGTTCAAAGTAAATGATACCTATTTTTTTCATGCTTGCTTCGGCACTTATTGATTTTGATCAAAATGACCAAAATAGATAAGTGTCACATTGTAATTCCATTTTTTTACATTCAGGTCTGGAATATTTCAGTAAAACCTAAGGAGTTTCAAATGGCAGCATCAACTTTCTTTATCCCTCCAGTGAATAAAATCGGTATGGGATGCATGGCCGAAGCCGTCGAATTAATAAAAAATTATGGCTACAGGCAGGCTTTGATTGTCACTGACCGCGTGTTAAACGAGATTGGTGTTGTTGGAAAAGTTCAGGCTTTGCTGGCAGATGTTGGAATAAAAAGTGCAATTTATGATGGAACCAATCCAAATCCAACTACGATTAATGTTGGGGAAGGTTTGGCAATTCTGCGTCAGCATAACTGTGATTGTGTGATCTCTTTGGGGGGTGGTTCACCGCATGACTGTGCAAAAGGTATTGCATTGGTGGCAGCGAATGGCGGGGATATTCGTGATTATGAAGGCGTCGATCGTTCAGCTAAACCACAGTTACCTTTGATTGCCATCAATACTACCGCAGGGACAGCTTCTGAAATGACACGCTTTTGTATCATTACAGATGTTGAACGTCATATCAAAATGGCAATTGTGGATAAAAATGTAACGCCTATTTTGTCAGTCAATGATTCTGCATTGATGGCAGGGATGCCAAAAGGATTGACTGCCGCAACGGGGATGGATGCCTTGACTCATGCTATTGAGGCTTATGTTTCTACGGCGGCAAATCCTATTACAGATGCTTGCGCATTGAAAGCGGTGACAATGATTAGCAATTATTTGCGTCGCGCTGTTGAAGATGGCAATGACATGGAAGCGCGTGAAAATATGGCTTATGCCCAGTTTTTGGCTGGCATGGCGTTCAATAATGCCTCTTTGGGATATGTCCACGCCATGGCACATCAGTTAGGTGGGTTTTATGATTTGCCTCACGGTGTCTGTAATGCGGTTTTATTGCCACATGTACAGAGATTCAATGCAAAAGTTTCTGCTGCACGCCTGAAAGAGATTGCGGCGGCTATGGGGGTTGAAGTTAGTGCTTTAAACGATACGCAAGGTGCTGAAGCTTGTATCCATGCAATCAGTGAATTGGCAAAAGATGTGAATATTCCGTCTGGTTTGGCTGAGTTGAACGTAAAAGAGGAAGATCTGCCAACGTTAGCGACCAATGCGTTGAAAGATGCCTGTGGATTTACTAACCCGATTCAAGCATCGCATGAAGAAATCGTTGCTATCTTTAAGGCGGCAATGTGATTCACTGAATGTTCTGGTCACATCACGATCCACTGACAAGTCCCATTATTTTCCAGGGGATTTGCCAGCGGGTTGAAATCTCTTAATGAAATGTTCGAGTTAAATCCCAACGCAACATTCTTCTTGTAAGAAGTTGATCAGGTTACCCAAATGCTGATAATCAGGTATACATACGATAGTACGGCTGTGTTTCTCCTGATGGATTAGCCCGACATTCACCATACGGTTGAGATGATGTGACAGCGTTGAAGGGGGAATACCTAGAGCTTTTTGAATATCCCCTACCGAGGCTCCTTTATGGCCAGCCTTAACTAAAAACCGGAATATAGCTAATCGGTGATAATTCCCCAGTTCCGCCAGACTTGCTGCGACTTCTTCGTGTTTCATACGTGTCTCTGAACCCAAATTTCTATGTTTCTAGAAATATACTTGACAGGAATTGTAATGGCAATCTATCATCCGTATTATTTCTATAATACTAGAAATATAGATATATAAGGAGCAGGTATGCCTTCGCAATTACAAGAAACCCTAAATATGTTTGTCTTCCTTGCCATAGAGTTATCAGCCTTGTTTATTGGTATTAGTTTGTTGGTTGGTATTCTCCAGCGGCATATACCTCCATCTAAGGTAGAAGCGTTACTGAGTGCTAACCGGAAAAGGGGATATTTTCTTGCCGCTGTCCTCGGCGCTATCACTCCTTTTTGTAGTTGTTCGACTATTCCTATGTTGAAGGGGCTGATCCGTGCCAAAGCTGGTTTTGGTCCAATGATGGTATTCTTATTTTCTTCCCCGCTATTGAATCCCATCATCGTTGTATTGCTTGTTGCTACTTTTGGTCTGGGGCTAACCGCTATTTACGTACTATCTGCCTTTCTGATCTCATTGGGGGCCGGATGGTTGCTACAAGTATTGGGATTTGAACGTTATGTACGCTACGAAGAGACATCTGGTTGTGGAGTTTCTGGGAGTAGTTGCGACGTTAAACCAACAATATCAAACAGTTGTGAATCAATGACGGCTCCTTGTTGTTCTGCTACCCAAATGACCTCGCAATCTACAGGTTGTTGCGATAGCCAAACTACTAAAGTGGTTCGCCCAAAAAGTAAATATAGCGGTTTGTGGCAGGATGCTTGGGCAGATTTTAAGAACGTACTACCTTATTTATTCATTGGTATAGCAATAGGCAGTGTGATCTATGGCTATGTTCCGACTAGTCTGCTTGAAAAACATGCTGGATCGGATAATCCGTTTGCTATCCCAGTTGCTGCTGTAATTGGAATACCACTGTATCTTCGCGCCGAAGCTTTGATACCGCTTTCAGCCGCTTTGATGACAAAAGGTGTCAGTGCTGGCGCGATTCTGGCGTTAATTATCGGTGGTGCTGGCGCCAGCCTGACTGAGCTGATTTTATTACGTTCCCTATTCACATTTAAGCTTTTGGCTGCCTTTGTCGCAGTTATCCTTGCGATGGCAATGATCGCAGGTTACGCAGCTTTACTCTTTTTCTGAATGTTCATCCAATAAACGTATCAGGTCGATCATTATTAGAGTTATACCAACCTAACTTCAAGATGCGTGTGATTTCTCCCCGCGAAGCGGGGAGAAATCAGGTTTCATATCGTGTCGTAAATTGCAACTTGAAGCTTAATGCGTATATGTCAGGACTAAGATTGGGTTTTATTAGAGGTTATAGGAATAGAATGATGAAAATCAAAGAACAACAATTATCTCAGCGAGTTGAAAATGTACAAAACTATTATGGTACAACGCTTTCGAGCAAAGAAGACCTGGTAACTAATGTTTGTACTGTAGATAAACCACCTTCTGATGAGATCAAAGCCATACTAAAGATAGTCCATCCAGATGTGCAGCAGCGTTTTTATGGCTGCGGTACTCCTTTTCCTCCTTTGTTGACGGGAGCAACTGTGTTGGATTTAGGTTGTGGTAGTGGGAGAGATTGTTTCATTTTATCTAAGTTGGTAGGGCCAGAAGGAAATGTCATTGGTGTGGATACGACTCTTGAGCAAATTGAATTTGCCAAGAGTTACGTCGAATATCACCGAGAAGCCTATGGTTACAACAAAAGTAATGTACATTTTATACACGGTAATATTGAGTCCTTGGATCTACTCAATTTACCGCCGAATAGTGTCGATGTCATAGTCTCCAATTGTGTCATTAACCTGGCGACTGCAAAATCTGATGTGCTTCAGGGAATGGCTCAATTGCTCAAACCTGGTGGAGAAATTTATTTTGCTGATATTTTTTCTGATCGTAGACTTTCCCAAGAATTGAAAAATGATCCCTTGCTGATTGGAGAATGTATTGGTGATGTATTGTATTACGGCGATTTTGTACGAATAGCGCGTGATGCAGGTTTTCGGGATATACGAATTGTTGCAAGTCATTTAAAAACTATTTGTAACAAATCCATTGAAGAAAAACTGGGGAATGCAAGGCTGTATTCAATGACTCTCAGGTTATTCAAGATTGAGCTAGAAGATAGTTGTGAAGATTATGGTCAAGCTGCCATATACAAAGGTAATCTCCCTGGTGCTCCCACTCATTTTATGTTTGATCAAGAACAGGTATTTGAAACAGGGAAAGTGGTGCCAATATGTCGAAATACAGCAGATATTATTTGCAAAAGCCGATACCACAGCTTGTTTAGTGTGGTAGGTGGAGGTCGTACACACTATGGCGTTTTTAACGGTAAAACTACGCTAAGTAAATTTGCCGCCTCAGTTGATCCCATATATGCATTAAGCAGTTGTGGTTGCTAAAGCGAGACCTTATATTTCTTTTCCCGCAGCGCGGGACACGCATCTTAAAGTTGGATTGGTATGATCGGACAACTAGCAGTCACTTCGTACATGTACATATAGCGTGGTGAAGTGGCTGCTACTTTTCAAGATCTCAATTCCAGTATTGAAAATTACTTTTTGGCTGAGTGCCGTTGCTGCAATTGACGAATGATACTACTGAGGTCGAGCTTTTGATCCTGGAGTAAAACCAGCAGATGATAGAGCAAATCTGCGGCTTCGTTGGTCAGCTCTTCCCGATCATTGACTGTGGCGGCTAACGCGGTTTCGACGCCTTCTTCGCCAACCTTTTGGGCGATGCGTTTTGTGCCACTGGCATATAAGCGAGCAGTATAAGAACTGTCTGGCGAGGCATGTTTTCGGCTCGCCAATAATTGTTCCAATTCATAGAGAAAACCCCATTCGGTTTGTGCAGGCGCAAAACAGCTTTCACTGCCTGTATGACAGGTAGGACCAATAGGCTCTACTAAGGCTAACAAAGTATCGTTGTCACAGTCGGGATAGATACCGACCAAATTCAGAAAATGGCCGGAGCTTTCGCCTTTTGTCCATAATCGCTGTTTAGTACGGGAAAAAAAGGTCACTTTGCCAGAGTTGAGCGTGACATTTAGCGCTTCCTGATCCATGTATCCCAGCATTAACACGGTTCCAGAGATGGCGTGTTGAACAATGACGGGCATCAGATTATCCACTTTTTTCCAATCCAGTTTCTCTATTTCCTGGGTTGTTAATTGTCGTTCTGTCAACATGTCCTAACCTCGATGCCCTGTGTAGCAAGATATTGTTTGAGTTCGTTGATATTAATGATCTGTTTGTGGAAAACGGAGGCAGCCAAAGCGCCATCAACATTTGCAAGCTGAAAAGCATCGCGGAAGTGTTCTGGTGCTCCTGCTCCTCCAGAAGCAATCAGTGGTACAGAACAGACATCACGCACTAATTTTAGTTGGGTAAGATCATAACCATTGCGGACACCATCTTGATTCATCATATTCAGGACGATTTCACCAGCGCCGCGTTGTTGCACTTCTTTGATCCAATCCAATGTTTGCCAGCGGGTTGCGGTTGTACGCTTTTCATCCCCGGTAAATTGGTAGACTTGGTAATTGTTGGTATTTTCATCAAACCATGTATCAATACCCACGACAACACATTGCACACCATAGCGATCAGCCAAGCGGCTAATTAAACTTGGATCAACCAAGGCTGGGGAGTTAATGGAAATTTTATCTGCACCGAATGCTAAAATTTGTCCCGCCTCTTCGACGGATTTAATGCCACCTGCTACGCAGAAAGGGATATCGATAACTTCAGCAATTTTTGCCACCCAGCTTTTATCTACCACGCGACCATCGGAAGAGGCGGTAATATCGTAAAACACCAACTCATCAGCGCCTTCTTGGGCATAGCGTTGAGCGAGCGGGACAATATCACCAATAATTTCATGGTTACGGAATTGTACGCCTTTGACGACTTGTCCATCACGGACATCCAGGCATGGAATTATGCGTTTTGCCAACATTGGATAGCCTCCGTCAGGGTAAATTTTCCTTCCAGTAGTGCGCGTCCGACAATGACACCTGCCACACCAGAAGCAGGTAGGGAAGAGATATCAGTGAGACTGCCAATGCCGCCGGAAGCCTGAAATTGGATTTGTGGATATTTGTGGCTGATTTCCTGATAAAGCGCAATATTAGAGCCAGTTAATGTGCCATCACGGGAAATGTCAGTACATAAAACATGTTTTAGTCCGACAGGGAGATACTGCTCAATGACATACTCAAGGGTAGCGTTGCTGTTTTCTTGCCAGCCACTAATAGCGATTTGTTTTACCCCATCTGCATTGATGCGAACATCCAGTGCCAGCACAATGGCTTCTGCCCCGTAGTTTCGCAACCATTGTTTGACTAATTCAGGCTGTGTAATTGCTGTGGAACCAATAACAACCCGGCTTGCACCTGCTTCAAGCAGGGTTGTTATATCTTCCTCTGAACGAATACCCCCGCCAACTTGAACGGGAACAGTAACGCCAGCCAGTAGCTCTTTTAAGAGGGTAATTTGGCGTTTGGCAGGATCTTTGGCACCGGTTAGATCGACTAAATGCAGTAACTTAGCGCCTTCCTGTTCATATTGCTGTAAGCGTGAGAGTGGAGAACTGCCATAATCTCGACGTTGGTCATAATCTCCTTGATGCAAACGCACCACATTGCCATCGATTAAATCTAATGCAGGTATAATCATGCGGTTACATCTCCAAAAAGTTTTTTAGTAGTTGTACGCCTGCTGCCCCTGAACGTTCAGGGTGGAATTGCACCCCAAAGAAATTATCTTTTGCAATGGCGCTACTAAATGTATTGCCATATTCAGTTTGAGCAATCGTATATTCACCGACAGGCAGGGCATAACTGTGAACAAAATAGAAACGGGAATTATTTGCGATAGAACGAAACAGTGGATTATCTGTCTGCGCTTTTACCTGATTCCAGCCCATATGTGGCAATGGCAAATCTGCGGTCACCATTTTTTTGACGGGGGCGTCAATGAGCTGCAAGAGAGGGATGTTATCACCTTCTTCGCTGATTCGGGCCAGCAATTGCATGCCAAGACAGATACCTAATACGGGTTGGGTAAGCGAATTAATCAAGGGAATTAATTGTCGTTGTTCAAGTTGTTTCATTGCGGCAGTCGCCGTACCCACTCCCGGTAGAAATAGTTTATCGGCTGCCTGAACAATATCCGCATCTAAACTCACCGTCGGCTCATAACCTAACCGGCGGATGGCATAGGCAACGGAAGCGAGGTTAGCGCAGCCTGTATCTAGAATAACAACGTTCATCATAGTTTCCTTTACACCTTTCCTATAAAACACCTTTGGAACTCGGCAAAATATCGCCCTCTACGCGAATAGCTTGACGTAACGTTCGGCCAAACACTTTAAACAGGCTTTCTGCCCGATGGTGATCATTCTTGCCTTTAGTTTTCAGGTGTAAGGTGCATCCCATTGTGTAAGAGAGAGAACGGAAAAAATGCTCGATCATTTCTGTACTCAAATCACCAACCCGTTGGTGTTTAAATTCAGCTTTATATTCAAGATGTGGGCGACCGGAAATATCCAGGGCACAGCGAGCAAGGCATTCATCCATTGGTAGCATAAAACCAAATCTGGCAATACCGCGTTTATCCCCCAGTGCTTGCTTTAAAGCTTCTCCCAGTGCGAGGCCGGTATCTTCAACAGTATGATGATCGTCAATATAGAGATCACCCTTGACTTGGATATTCATGCGGAAGCCGCCATGAGTTGCGATCTGATCCAGCATATGGTCGAAAAAACCGACGCCCGTATTGATACGACTTTCTCCTTCACGATCCAACCAAATTTCAATATTGATAGCGGTCTCTTTGGTTTTTCTTTCAACATGGGCATGGCGATCTTTACGGGTCAGTTGTTGACAAATGATCGGCCATCCTAGTGATTCGGGTTGGTAGCGAATGCCCTTGATCCCCATATTTTGGGCTAATTGTAGATCGGTTTCCCGATCACCGATGACGTAACTGTTGTCAGTATCAATGGCATTGTCTGCCAAATATTTTTGTACCAACCCAAGTTTAGGCTTACGGCAGTGACAGTGATCTTCTGGTTTGTGTGGGCAGATCAACACCTCTTCAAAATGGATACCTTGTGAAGTGAAAACTTGCATCATCAAGGCATGAGGTGGCTCAAAATCCGTTTGTGGAAAACTAGCTGTACCTAACCCATCCTGATTAGTGATCATCACTAACTTATAATTGGCTTTTTGCAGGGCAAGTAAGGCAGGGATAACACCAGCTTCAAAAGCCAATTTATCAAGGCGATCAACTTGATAATCACTGGGTGGTTCGGTGATCAATGTTCCATCGCGGTCAATAAAAAGCATTTTCTGGCTCATGGATTTTCAGTTTCCTTGATTTGTTGAGGTTGGTCGGAAAGTGCACTAATGGCACGAATCAGTTGTTCACATTCATTCCGGTTGCCGACGGTAATGCGCAGGCAATTTGTTAATCCTGGTTGTTTACGCTGGTCACGCAAGATGATCCCTTGTTCCCATAGCGTCTTAAATACAAGCTCTGCATCGGTAAATTTCACCAAAATATAGTTGGTTTCACTTGGAAATACGTTTTCAACCAACGCCAGTTTACTGAGGGCTTGCTGGAGATAAGCCCGATTGTTGATGATCTCTGCCACACGATTTCTCATTGTTGCAATACCTGCTTTCGTAAGTGCTTGTGCCGCGATATCAGCAACAGGCGTCGCCAGTGGATAAGGGGCAATCACTTTTAGCATCAGTGCGATGATATCGGCAGAGGCCAGCGTAAATCCACAACGTAATCCAGCCAAAGCAAAAGCTTTCGAGAGAGTTCGCAAAATAACTAAGTGAGGATAGTCATGTAGCCAATGGGTGGTAGCATGGGTAGTTGTATATTGTGGGTAAAATTCAATATAGGCTTCATCAATAGCAACGATGGCGCGGTTACGGGCTAATTCAAGGATCTGGCGTAATGCCGCAGGATCAATCAGGTTGCCTGTCGGATTGTTGGGGCTACAGATATAGATTAGCTTGACGCGATCCAGATTATTTTTGATAGCGGCAATATCTGGTTGCCAGTCGGCACTGGCAGGAATTTTTTTCTGTTCTACACCGAAAGTTTCGGCGCTAACACTGTACATACCGTAGGTTGGCGGGCAAAACAGGACCGCATCGCGCCCTGGCTCGCAGAAAACGCGGATCAGCAGTTCGATAGATTCATCGGCTCCACGGCTGACAAGAACTTGCTCCGGTTGCAGGCCAGCATAATCGGCATAACGTTGAATGACGGTTGCTGGTTGGCATTCAGGATAGCGATTGAGTGTATTTTCGGTGAGTTGGAAATCGGGGGCGATGGGATACTCATTCGCATTTAACCAAACATCACCACGACCACCCAGACGGCGGGCAGACATATAAGGGACTAATTTGCGAACGTTTTCTCTTGCCAATGAATTGATATCAAAAACTGTACTCATGATTGTTCCTTAATTTTTTATGGCTATCAAACCCCGTGGTTCTCAGTCTGCATTATTCAAGACTGCCATACGTAATGTAACGGCATTTTTGTGCGCGATAAGTTGTTCGGCCTGTGCCAGTGTTTCGATTGTGGGGGCGAGTTTTTTTAATCCTTGCGGCGTGATCCGTTGGACGGTCATTCTTTTCAGGAAATCAGCCAGACCGAGACTGGAATAGGTTGAAGTATAGCCGTAGGTAGGCAGAACGTGATTGGTGCCGGAAGCGTAATCTCCGGCGGATTCAGGCGACCAGTCGCCAAGAAAAATAGAGCCGGCGTTGGTAATCTGCACAACCAGTTGTTCAGGCTGACGAGTTTGGATGATCAAGTGTTCTGGACCATATTGGTTGCTGATTGCGACGCACTGGTCTAGATCTTGCGTAATAATTATCCGGCTGGTTTGCAAGGCTTGAATTGCGATCTGCTGGCGTGGCAAGGCTATGAGTTGGGTTTCAATTTCATGGATAACTTTTTTAGCTAAATTTTCATCGGGAGTTAGCAATATCACTTGGGAATCGGGGCCGTGTTCTGCCTGTGAAAGTAGATCTGCTGCGGTAAATACGGGATTGGCTCCGCTGTCAGCGATAACCAATACTTCGGACGGGCCTGCGGGCATATCGATTGCCGCGCCGTCAATCTGTTGGCTGACCTGACGTTTGGCCTCTGTTACCCACGCATTTCCAGGACCAAAAATTTTGTCTACTTTGGCAACGGATCCTGTTCCGAATGCCATTGCGGCAATCGCCTGAGCACCACCGATTTGAAATATTTCGCTGATCCCACAGAGTTGTGCAGCATAGAGTATTTCATCGGCAATAGGGGGAGGAGAACACAAGATAACTTTACGGCAACCTGCAATGTTGGCGGGCGTACCTAACATTAATACGGTTGAGGGCAGGGGAGCAGATCCGCCAGGAATATAGAGTCCAACCGAATCTATTGGGCGTGTAACTTGTTGGCAGCGAACTCCGGGCAATGTTTCGACGTCAATTTCTGCCGGTTTTTGTGCTTCGTGGAATTGCCGGATATTGTTCATAGCCTGTTGCATAGCTTGCTTAATTTCTGGGGGCAGACGAGCTGCGGCTGCATCTACTTCGTTGGCAGAAATTCGGATGGTTTCAACAATGGTTTTGTCGAAACGTTGGCTAAACTCTTGTAATGCCTGATCGCCTCGTGTTTTCACGGTTGCCAAAATCTGTTTCACTGTATCGGCAATATCGTCGGATGCGGCAATAGCCGGACGGGTTAGCAATATTTTTTGTTGTTCTGGCGTACATGCTTGCCAGCGAATGATGGTTTTAAAATTAGTGTTCATCAAAGTTACTCCATCATTTTTTCAATTGGCAGCACCAGAATAGAACTGGCACCTAATGCCTTGAGTTTCTCCATCGTTTCCCAGAACAGGGTTTCACTACTGACCATATGCATGGCTACGCGATTTTGGGCGCCTGCCAGCGGCAAGATCGTGGGACGTTCTGCACCTGGCAGCAGGGAGATAATCTCTTCCAACTTATCGTTGGGGGCATGTAGCATGATGTATTTGGATTCTCGTGCCTGAATGACGCCTTGGATACGGAGCATCAGTTTGTCAATAAGCTGCTGTTTGGCTTCTGATATCTCTCCGTCACGTTGGATCAAACAGGCTTTTGACCGATAAATAACCTCAACTTCCCGTAAACCATTGGCTTCCAACGTGGCACCTGTGGAAACTAAATCACAGATAGCGTCTGCAAGCCCTGCACGGGGGGCAACTTCGACTGAACCATTGAGAAGACAGGGTTTAAAGAAAATGCCTTTTTGGTCGAAATAGCGTTTCAATAAGTGTGGATAGGAGGTTGCGATACGGGCATCTTGCAGGCATTCCACGTTGGTATAATCGCAATCGAAAGGCATTGCCAGGGAAAGCCTGCAATCGCCAAAATCGAGGCGGCGTAATATCAGATAGCGAGGATCTTCTCCTTGTGCCTGGCGAGTCAGTAGCTCTTCTTCAAGCACGTTTGCCCCAATAATGCCCAGATCGACAACTCCATCCATCACGAGGCCCGGAATATCATCATCACGGACACGTAGAATGTCGATAGGCATATTTTCAGCGAATGCGATCAGGCGCTGTTGCTGTAAGTTAATTTTGATACCGCAACTCGCCAACAATGTTCTGGAGTCATCGCTCAGACGGCCTGATTTTTGAATAGCGATACGTAAGCGTGTTTTATCTAGCATATTGTGTTTTGTCCTATTTCAAGGTTCAGTTAGTCATTAATTTTTAAAAATCAGAAACAAAAAACCCCCGGAAGATCTTCCGAGGGTTTTTTATCGTACTCATTCCACCGGAAGACGGGTTAAATGTCTTCCAGCACACAACAACCTGAAAGACTAGTCAGGATGATGGTGATGATGATGGTTAAACTGAATACGGTTCATATATGCGAATTCTCTATTTTTCTTACAAAAAAAGTTTTATACAAAAATATGCTGCACTGAATAATGGCGGTACGTAACGTTATGTTTGTGACTAAGGATTGGTTGCTTGTTGTTTAACCTATACGATCTTGTGTATAAAAAGCAAACTTTATTTTAAAGGAGATGTTTGTTTCTTAATAACTAATTGTTTTTAAATAAAAATGTGTTTTGTTGCTATTAAACGAATATATGAGTAATGTTAGCCGTGGTTATGTAATAGCCTAAAAATCAAAATGGCATTGCTTTTGGGAGGGTAGGGTGAGAAAAGTTTCCATTATTGGATTAGGGTGGTTAGGAATGCCATTGGCACAAGCACTACAAAGCGAGGGAATGCAGGTAGTTGGTAGCAAAACAACACCAGATGGTGTTGAAGCGGCGTGTATGTGTGGAATAGATTGTTACCAACTAAATTTGGAGCCTCAGCTTGTGTGCGGTGCAGATGATCTTGATCAGCTGATGTCTGTTGATGTGCTGGTTTTGACATTGCCTGTTAGTGGTGTTGCTGGTGGCGGGAAGGAATATGTAAAAGCAGTACAACTGGTTGTTGATACTGCACTTTCGTATTCGGTTCCACGGATTATTTTCACCAGTTCTACTTCAGTTTATGGTTCATCTGTGGGTTATCTCAATGAAGATGAGGCTGTGTCCCCTGAAACTGAGTCAGCCAAGGCACTGGTTGAATTGGAAAACTGGCTGCATCAATTACCTAATACATCGGTCGATATCTTGCGTCTTGCCGGACTGGTGGGCAATGGGCGTCATGCAGGGCGTTTTCTCGCTGGAAGGAAGGCACTCAGTGGAGGAGAAAGTGCGGTCAATTTGGTACATCAAGACGATGCTATTTCTGCCATTAAGCTTCTTATTCAACAACCACAAGGCGGGCATCTTTTTAATTTGTGTGCACCAATACACCCAAAAAGAGCCGAGTTTTATCAGTCAGCCAGTCGCCAGCTCGATCTGACGCCGCCAGAATTTTTACAGTCAGAAAACGCAGAAATCGAAATGAAGGCGGAGAAAATCGTTGATGGTAGCCGCATCTGTCGGGAACTAGGGTTTGAGTATCAGTTCCCAGATCCCGGCAGAATGCCAATGAGTTAATGAAATACCAGGTAAAACCTCAGATTATTTCTATCATAACAATTTTTCTGAAAGCGGGTCTTTCGGTCAGCAATTGATACCAGCGCTCTAAGTTTGGCAGGGATGGACGCTCTATTTCTACGTTTAGCCATAAATAAGCCAGTGGTGCCAGGGCAATATCAGCCATACTAAATTTGTTGCCGGAAAGGTATTGCTGAGTGCTTAGAGTGTCATCGACAATTCTTAGCCATTTTTCAATCTCTGCTAACAATTGGCTGATGATTTTAGGGTCACGTTGATCTGCCGGTGTTCTGACAAAGTTGATCATAAATTGTTTAATCGGAGGGAAGAAGTTGCAACCAACCCAATCCATCCATTTTTCAACACTGGCTCTTTCTTGAAGATCGGCGGGGTAAAGCGTGTCTTTGCCGAATTTCGCCGCAATATAGCGAACAATCGCGTTGGATTCCCATAAGATAAAATCGCCTTCTTGCAAACAAGGAATAACTGCATTGGGATTCATACGCAGGTATTCAGGATCGTTGAGTTTGCCAAATTTGCCACCAACATCCATTTGTTGATATGGCACATTTAGCTCTTCCAGACACCAAAGCACTTTTTTCACGTTTGATGAATTTTTACGGCCCCAAATTGTCAACATCATTTTTTCCTTAATGTCAGTATGTTTTTAACGATTGATAATATGACAATAAAACTAGTTGAATAACAGAAAAATCTTTACGTTATTGGGTTGGAGTCTTCTTTCATAACATCCTATATTAATAGGGCTTTAGTAGAGAAAAAGGGCGAACGATGATGAAAAAAAGACAGCAGATATCGATAATTAAATCTTTTACTTTTGGCCTGGGTTTTTTTTGGTTAGCGAGTGTCAATGTATACGCAATGGAGCAGCCCACAACACCTGAAATTGATGCAAAAGCCTATGTGTTGATGGATTATGCCAGTGGAAAAATCCTGGCCTCAAATAACGCAGATGAGCGGTTAGACCCCGCCAGTTTGACAAAAATAATGACCAGTTATGTTGTCGGGCAGGCAATCAAATCAGGGAAAATTTCCATAGAAGATATGGTAACTGTTGGTAAAGATGCCTGGGCTACAGGTAATCCAATACTTCAGGGATCATCGTTGATGTTTTTGAAACCGGGTGACAGAGTTAAGGTGATTGATCTGAACCGCGGTGTGGTCATCCAATCAGGTAATGATGCCAGTATTGCACTCGCGGATTATGTCGCAGGCAGCCAAGATGTTTTCGTTGATTTGATGAATAAGTACTCAGAAACACTAAAATTGACGAACACTCATTTCAAGACAGTACATGGTTTGGATGCCGCAGGGCAGTATAGTACTGCTCGTGATATGGCACTTTTAAGTCAGGCAATGATCCGTGATGTACCAGAAGAATATGCCTTGAATAAAGAAAAAGAGTTCACTTTTAACAACATCCGACAGCCTAATCGCAATCGCTTGTTGTGGAATAAAAACATGAATGTGGATGGTGTCAAAACCGGACACACCAGCGGTGCAGGCTATAATCTTGTTGCATCGGCAACTGAAGGGCCAATGCGTCTGATTTCAGTGATATTGGGCGCTCCTAGTGATCGCATACGTTTTTCTGACAGTGAAAAACTTTTGTCATGGGGATTTCGTTTTTATGAATCAGCGACACTGTTAAAGGCCAGTGATACTTTGGTGACGGAGAAAGTATGGTATGGGACTCGACCAGAAGTTGCATTGGGAGTGGAAAAAGATGCTTCCGTGATAGTTCCTCGTGGACAAGTCGGGAATTTGAAAGCGAGCTTTACCCTAGATAATACCTCGCTTGAGGCACCATTAGCTCAGAACCAAGTGGTGGGTACGGTGAACTTTCTATTGAACGATAAAGTCATTGACCAGCGTCCGCTGGTTGTTAAAGAAGCAGTGGAAGAAAGTGGTTTTTTTGGACGTATGTGGGATTTCGTTGTAAAAACGGTTATTGGTTGGTTTAACTCGATCTTTGGTTAACCTGTACTGATTAACATCTAAAATGAAAAAATGCCAGTCGATTTTTTGATGACTGGCATTTTTTAGGTGCTACTGCCGAAGAAAGTAGCTCATGGATTTTGATTACATAACTGAGTAAATTGCCGCTGAAATAGCAATTGAGCCGGTCACAATGACAAAAATATTGCTTGGTTTACCTGCATATTTGCGCATAGCCGGAACCTTTTTGATTGCATACATTGGCATGATAAACAGGATCATCGCAATAACAGGTCCACCCAGTGACTCAATGATATTGAGGATGCTTGGGTTAAGTGTAGCGACAAGCCAAGCACTTAGCAGCATAAAGAGGCTAGTGATACGATTCAGCGTTTTATGCTGAATAGTCTTGCCACTCGTGTTTATCATTGCTTTGTTCACAATACCGTTAAAACCTTCACGGGCACCCAGGTAATGGCCGAGGAAAGACTTGGTAATGGCAATAAAAGCGATAAACGGAGCAATATATTCAATAACTGGTACACGGAAATGGTTAGCCAGATAGGACAGAATAGTGATGTTCTGTGCTTTTGCTTCTGCCAGGTTTTCCGGTGATAAGCTCAGTACGCAACTGAAAACAAAGAACATGACTGTCAGCACCATCATGATATGAGCATAGGCCAGAATGCGTGAACATTTTTTCTCTGCGTGTTCACCATATTCTTCACGCTTTGCAACTGCGAATGCTGAGATGATTGGGGAATGGTTAAAGGAGAAGACCATAACAGGGATCGCCAACCACAGAGTAAATAGCAAACCATTATTGCTTGTCGCAGATAAGGTACTATCTTGCGACAGGCTATCAAAGATAGCAGTGTTCCAGTGAGGGATTAAGTACAAGGCTAACAGCATCAAAACGGTGACGAATGGGAATACCAATACACTCATAGCCTTAACGATGGCTTTCTCACCAAAACGGATGATGCTCATCACACCCAGAAGCAATACCAATGCTAGCAATGCACGTGGTGGAGCATCTATCTGTAGCTGATTGACAATAAAGCTCTCTACTGTATTGGTCAGTGCAACACTGTACACGAGCAGAATAGGATAGATAGCAAAAAAATAGAGGACGGTGATCAGAAAGCCAGCAACTTTACCAAAATGTTCTTCTACCACGCCGGTGATATCATCACCACTGCTTTTACCAGATAAAACAAAACGGCACATTCCACGATGTGCAAAAAATGTCATGGGAAGGGCAAGAATTGCCATGATAATGAGTGGAATTAAACCACCAATACCTGCATTGATGGGAAGAAACAAAACGCCGGCACCAATCGCTGTGCCATATAATCCGAGCATCCATACTGTGTCTGATTTACGCCAGGTAGTGTGATTGCTTTTGCTGGAAGCAGAGGATGCTATCGAACCTGCTTGAGATGTGTCCATAAGTATCTCCGAAATAACGCGGTAAAGTAAAATTTAAAAACTACTAAACCCGTACATTAATTAAATGCACGAGTTGGATTTTTATATGAATAATAAGTTGCCTGAAATATGTTCATTTAAAACAAAGGATCTTCAACTCATCAGCTTTGTCTAAATCCAAAAAACTTAACCCCTGACTTTTGGTAGGGGAAATATAGTTATTTTCAGTGAAATGTACCGTGATCACTCTCGCAATTGCAAGATTTATATAAAAAAGGAAAATTGTTACAGATATTTATCTAAATGTTGAATAAATATTAAATAAAATAAAATGCGATTTTTGTTAAAGAATATATCATTATTTTTATTTTAAATTCTAATACCTATCTGACTTATCCCTTAATAATGTTCACATATTAATAAAGTTTTCTTTTTTCGTGTTTGAATAAGCCTGGAATTGAACTATAAATGCCAATATTTCTATCTTGATATATCTCTATTTATAGCTTAATTTTCATTAACTTTTTGATAAATAATATAAATTTTTTGCATAAAATATGGAGTTTATTTGTTGAATGAAAATGTGTTTAGTATTGATTATGCTTTAATAAGAGTTTTATAGATAATCAAGTGTTGTGTGTGAAATTTGTTCTTTAACTCTGTGTTAATGAAGAAATGGTAATCATTTTATAGTTATGTATTGTTAAATATAACGAAGGATTTCATTCTGGTATTTAAAACCACTTATGGAGAGTAGAATAAATGTTAAAAAATTTCTTGAACAAAATAACCCCATATTTTCTTTATGGTTATTGATTGTGGCCAGCCATATAGAATATATGGCTGGTGTATATTTAGATTTGATTAACTTTTTACCCATCCTTTTCTGATAAAAAATGCGCAGCAGAATTGGTAGAGCCGAGTGAGTTTGTTTTGTAAATATTCTCCATATTGGCTCCAGAAGATTTGGGAAAAAGCACAGCCTAATAGGCTTACTAAAAATGCACCAACCATGTCAATTGGCCAGTGAACGCCCACATAGACACGAGACCAAGCAATGGAACAGGCGATGGCCATCAGGCATAAACCTGACCAAACGCGGTGCCAAAATATAAATGCCAGAGCAAAAGTAAAGACGGCTGTGCCGTGGTTACTGGGAAAGGATTCTGTGGGAGCATGGTAGAGAAAATTATGGCCAAAACCTTCAACAAATGGCCGTGCATGTGGAACCATCACCCCGATGATATAGGAGATCGCCATGCCAAAAGCAAAAGCAATGCAAGATTTACTGACAACGACGCGTTGAGATGTGATGGCTCTTTCTTTTCCCCATAGCCAGCAAATGGCCAATGTAATGGGATAAATCAGTACGCAATATTTCGCTATAAAGATAGCAAGCGAAATCATTGTTGGTGATGAATCTGGAGTTGCATTGATAAAAGTAAACAGATTGTGGTTAAGTTGTTCTAGCAAAGTAAGCCTCACAAGCGAAATATTTACGTAAGCAGGGTAATTTTATTTTATCAACTTATTGTTAACAAATTTTTTTTACATAAAAAATGATTACATTGATTCATAATTTTATTTAATGCTCGTTGATGTTGCATGTGTAAATAATATAGAGATCATAATAGTAATGGAAGATAACCACTATCTTGTAACTAACTAGTGACTAACAAAAAACCCGATAGTCTTTAACCAAAGTGGATGACTATCGGGCTCCTCAATATGGGGACATCAAAGAAAAGCAGTGGCAATAATTAAGACTGCATTATGATGTGAAAGTTCTCATCCTCGAGAAAAAAATCGAAAAATTTTTCAGGAAGGTGGGATTTTTTCGAAGAGCAATGTATGGTTAAGGCACCCGCTATTCAGCAGGAGAAGGGTTTCCAGCTGGATAGCGGTTTTTTTGACGGCTGATTTTTTTAACTAATTATAGGGTTCAATTACTTGTATAGTTCCAGATTTTCTTTGGCATAAGCTTCAAAATCCGTACAGCCACCAATATGTTTTTCGTCAATGAAGATCTGGGGAACAGTTTCAACAGGTTTACCTACCGTTTTTGATAAGTCGTTTTTGGTGATATTTTCAGCCCAGATATCGACGTAGCGATAATCAAAGTCGTCACGCTCTTTTTTTAGTTTCTCAGCGAGTTCTTCAGCTCGAACGCAGTAAGGACAACCAGGGCGACCAAAAATGACAGTGTACATATAAACTCCTTAGTGGTAATGATCATGAACATTCATAAAATGTCATCTGGGGTTACTATGCCTGCAAGTATTAACAAAAAAAAGCAGGAATTGCCTTTTGTTGTAATTAGTCCTGCCGATAAACGGAATTCAGGTATGATAGGCTTATTGAGTAACGGAAAGTCTGTTTTTAGGCTGAACAGGTTAGAAGAATAAAAATGATCCCATCAAAAGAGATGCGCTCATTGGCTGACATGCCTAAGTTAGTCATTTTATTGGAAGTATTGGGAATCGGGCTATTGATTCTGGCTTACTTGTCAATCACTGATAGCATAATTTTATCACCTTTATTAATGACGACGGAAGCACACATTGCTATGATTTTATTAGGTATCGGTTGCTTGATTCCAGCAGCTATCCATATTATCTGGCGTGCAGTCTATAATCTTTCCTTTTTGGGAATTGATCATAAGAAAGCGGATAAAAACCATCAGATTGTCACTGATGATGAAAAAACAAAATAGGTTAATTATTGTACGCATGGCTACTTGCTGAAGAGTTTTCTTAGGTAGCACATGTGTAACTTCTCGGTCATATGAGGTTAATTCGATGGATTCTATGGTTATTCCCGATTTGTCAATTTTGCGTACGTGGCTTGAACAGCTCAAAATTTCTTATTTTGAGAATGATTCAGGCTCAGTCTTGCATTTGCCTCATATGCAGAATATCGATGGCTTGTTTGATGCTAAGCTCGACCTGTTGGGTGATGTAGTATTGTTTTCTGCTTTGGCTGAAGTCAGGCCAACTGCGATAATTCCATTGGTTGCTAATTTGAGTCAGGTTAATGCGTGTTCTCTTACTGTGAAAGCATTTATTGATATTCAGGATGAAAGTTTACCTAAGTTGATTGTTTGTCAGGCTTTCCCTATTGCTGCCGGAATGACTTTCAGACAATTTTCCAATTTTATACAGCAGGGTGAAGAGCAAATTGCAAATGTGATTTTTGAAATTCACAGCAATAATCTTCTCTATGTCAATCATGATATGGAAAATGAGAGAGAAGTTGAAGATGAAGTTGAAGATGACGAGTCCTTAACTTCAACGAAAACATCAACATTTACTTTGCACTAATATTTTTTGATACGGTTTTTTACGATGCAATGTGCGCAGTATACCGCGGGGCATTGTCACTCCTGCCAGTGGCTCGATAAGTCCTATTCACAGCAATTATATGATAAACAACAACATTTAAAGCAACTTTTACAGGAAGGGTTAGTAGTACATTGGTTGTCGCCAGTAAGTAGCAAAACAAGTGAGTTCCGTAATAAAGCCAAGATGGTAGTAAGTGGCAGTGTTGAGCGTCCATTGCTTGGTATGTTGCATCGTGATGGCAGAACGGTAGATCTTTGTGACTGTCCATTGTATCCAAAATACTTTCAGGCAGTATTTGTAGTCATAAAAACATTTATCGCCAAAGCCGGATTAGTTCCGTACAACGTTGAACGTAGGAAAGGGGAGTTAAAATATCTTCTTCTGACGGAAAGTCGTGCTAATGGCGAAATAATGCTGCGTTTTGTCTTGCGTTCGGAAACAAAGCTAGCCCAATTAGAGCGTGCTTTGCCTTGGCTAAAGGAACAATTGCCACAAGCAACAGTGATTTCCGCTAATATTCAGCCAACCCATATGGCGATCATGGAAGGTGAGAAGGAAATCATTTTTACCGAACGTAAGATGTTACAGGAAACTTTTAACGGTATTCCGTTATACATTCGCCCGCGTAGTTTTTTTCAGACCAATCCAGAGATTGCTTCAGCGCTGTATGCAACAGCGGGGCGCTGGGTTAGGGAACTAAACATTGACAGTATGTGGGATCTGTTTTGCGGTGCAGGCGGTTTTGGTTTGCATTGTGCAGATAAAAAGACCCGACTGACAGGGATTGAGATCAGTGCGGAAGCGATTAGTTGTGCCAAAAGTTCTGCCAAAAGCCTGGGGTTAGAACAGGTGGATTTTCAGGCATTGGATTCCACTCATTTTGCCCTTGATAAATCACAATTACCTGAGTTAGTGTTGGTAAATCCTCCTCGAAGAGGAATTGGTAAAGAGTTATGTGAATACCTTAGCCGGATGGCTCCTAAATTTGTTCTCTACTCGAGCTGTAATGCTCAGACGATGGCGAAAGATATTACTATGCTTAAACAATATCGAATAGAAAAAGTACAGTTATTCGATATGTTTCCTCATACCGAACATTATGAAACTTTGGCACTGTTAGTTCTCAATGTAAATTAGTGACTTTTTTATCGTGATTATCCCGTGATAACGATAGGTTATCACGGGCTGGAATGGTGAAATCAGATAATTAAGTATGAATGTTGATTAATGACGATGTTCAAATGATAAGGCCCGCTGTTCAATTATACGCATCAGAAGTGTCAAAAGGCCATTTATGCAAAGGTAAATAATACCCGCGGCAATAAATACCGTGGCATCATAACTCCGCCCAAATTGAAGCTGGCTATATCCCATAATGTCTAATAAGGTGATTGTACTGGCCAGTGAGCTGCTTTTGAAAATCAGCACAACTTCATTGGAATAGGAAGAAAGTGCCCGTTTAAAAGCATAAGGTAACAAAATGCGCATAGAGTGCACTTTGGACATACCGAGAGCTTGGCAAGATTGCCATTGTCCGGCAGGAATTGCTTTGACAGCCCCATAAAATAGCTGGGTTGAGTAAGCTGCACTATTCAACGTAAGTGTAACCATTGCACATAGCCACGGCTCTGACATAAGTTGCCATAACCACGGATATTCTTTGAGTGTTGGAAATTGCCCCGGCCCATAGTAGATCAAGAAAAACTGAACAAGGAGTGGGGTTCCGGTAAATAGTGTGATATAGCCTCTTACCAATTGAGAAAGTACAGGTAACTTCATTGTCAGGATCATGGTCAAGACAATGGAGAGCGTGAATGCCGCCAGTAATGCTGAGAAAGTCAAACTGAGACTGGTTTGCAAGCCAGGTAAAATTTCCTTGATATATTCAATCATCATGAGGCACTCCCTTCAAAATGGGTGGCGCGCATTTCAAGCTGTTTGAGAATAAATTGGCTGATTAATGTGATTACCAGATAAATCACAGCAACAATTATGTACCATGTGAACGGCTCTTGAGTTCGAGTTGCGATACTTTTGGTTTGTAACATCAGATCATTAACGCTGATCAATGAAACTAGGGCAGTATCTTTTAATAAAACTAGCCATTGATTACCAAGCCCTGGCAGGGCATGGCGCCACATTTGAGGCATAATCAAGCGAAAAAAGATGCGACTTTGGCTTAACCCCAGCGCTTGCCCAGCTTCCCATTGCCCTATGGGGACGGCTTTTAGTGCTCCCCGTAGTGTTTGTGAAGCATAAGCAGAATAGAGCAGAGATAGGGCAATAACCCCGCACAGAAAAGGACTGACATCAAAGTTATCAATTTCCATCTGTATTCTAAAGTGCCAGACAATGAGATTGATATCAAAACCGTCCGATAATGTAATGAGGAGTTGGGAACTGCCAAAATAGATGAAGAGAACAACTAAAATTTCAGGCAATCCCCGAACTAAGGTAACCCAGCAGGAACCTAAAAAAGCAATAGGTTTCCAGCGAATAGATTCCCACGCAGCCAAAAACATCGCCAGAACTAAGCCGACGATAAGCGAAGAAATGGCAAGGCCGACAGTAATTCCGGCGGCATTGATTAAAGAGAGAAATTCATTCATTGGGATTGAGTTTATTGTTTAAACCATTTTTTGTAGATGGTATCGTAAGTACCGTCTTGTTTAACTTCTGTTAATGCTCTGTTCAGCTTATCTAGCAACTCAGTATTACCTTTGCGGACTGCAATACCTAAACCGACACCAAAGTAATTTTTGTCTGTCACCTTTTCGCCAACCGTGCTGAGTTCTTGATTCTTTTTTAGCCATTCATTGACGACGGCAGTATCACCGAACAACGCATCAATACGGCCATTTTTTAAATCAAGGATCGCATTTTGGTAGCTGTCATAAGGTACGGTTTTTAGCTCCTTATGTTGCTCCATCAAATATTTCTGGTGTGTAGTGCCATTCTGGGTACCTATTTGTTTACCTTTGAGATCGGCAACCTGAGCAAATTTTCCTTTAATGGCAACGAAAATGGCAGAGTTATCATAATATGTTTGGGTGAAATCAACTTGTTTTTGGCGGTCTGGTGTGATGTCGATACCCGCCATCAAAACATCAACACGGCGGAATTTTAAGCTGGGAATAAGGCTATCGAAAGCTTGGTTGGTAAATGTACATTCTGCGTTGAGCTTTATACATATGGCATTTGCTAAATCGACATCGAATCCTTGAATCTTATTGTTTGCATCAATAAATTCAAATGGAGGGTAAGTTGCTTCCGTCGCAAAACGGAGAGTTGCTTTCTCTGTTGCGGTTGCTGATAAGGTCACTGCACTCAATAAAGCTGCAAACAATATTTTTTTCATAGCAATATCCTGTTGTTGATGAATTTTATGGTTGATAACTGCTTTGATGTTTGTTTTGTAATAGATTATCGATATATCTACTTCATCTTTGAAAATGCTATCTTACGGAAATGTAGTAGCTTGAAATCTACCAGGTTAACAGATCCAATATGGTATTTTAGTGTGACAAATAGTGAGCAAAGGCTTTTGTTTGAGGACGCATAAAATGAGTAGCGTCACCTTTTTCGATAATGCGTCCTTGTTCCATGTATACAACTTGACTTGCTGTTTTGCGAGCAAATTCCACTTCATGAGTCACTATAACCTGAGTGATACCGGTTTCTGCCAGCTCTTTGATAATGCCAATGACTTGAGAGGTGATTTCGGGATCGAGTGCAGCAGTAGGTTCATCAAACAATAAAACTTGAGGCTCCATCATTAATGCACGTGCAATGGCAACTCGTTGTTGTTGCCCGCCGGAAAGGTGCAGTGGAAAACGGTTGGTAAATTCGTCTAAACGAAGTCGGGAAAGGAGTTTTGTCGCTTTTTCCCGTGCTTGTTGTTTGGATTGCTTCAATACTCGGCAAGGCGCTTCAATCAAATTATCCATCACAGTTAAGTGTGGCCACAGATTGTATTGTTGGAAGACCATGCCAACTTTTTGCCGCAATGCGAGAATTTCTTTGTGGTTAGGTTGCTGTTTGAAATCAAATTGGTGTGTTGCCACATTGAGTAGCCCGGAACGAGGTTGCTCCAGTAAATTCAAAACACGTAGCAAAGAACTCTTTCCAGCCCCACTGGGCCCTAGCAACACCACAGTTTCTCCCGATGTACATTCAAAACTGATGTCAAATAGAGCCTGGTGTGAGCCATAGAAACAATTTATGTTTTTTAATTGAATGCTCATGCGAAAAATATGAATAGTTAATTGATTGGTATGATATTAATCTCATAAGCATAACTATGCAATGATGTCTGCATAAAATTGTTATTTTAATCAAATTGGTAAGTTAACTAATCAATTTTTCAGTGTTTTTTAGATCTTTTTTACGCTTTATATTCGTTGGGTAGATTAATTTTTATATTGAAAATTTTTTTATTCAGTTTATGCATTAAACCAGGATAGGCTTTATTGCATAAACAATTTACTGAGTAAACAATGCAATGAATAAAGGGGTCAATAAACTCAATATAAAACCATGAACGATGGCTGCTGGTACAATACTGATACCACCACAGCGTTGTAAGATCGGTAAGGTAAAATCAATTGAAGCCGCTCCGGTTAAACCCAATGCGGTTGAACGGTAGCGATTTATTAGCATGGGAATAAGCATAATGGATGCCAATTCACGAGCTAAGTCATTGAAAAATGCAGTACTCCCAAGCACAGGCCCATAAGCATCGGAAATTAAAATGCCGGAAAGGGAATACCAACCGTATCCTGATGCGATAGCAAGACCCGTTTTAATCGGTAATTCCAACAAAAATGCAGCCAGTACGCCACCTAGCAAAGAACTTATGGCAACCACTATGGCAATAATCATACCACGGCGATTCAGCAGGGTTTGCTTTAGGCTCATACCGTTATTGCGCAGTTGAATGCCAACTAGAAATAGTAAAAAAATCAGGGCAATTTCGCTGGCTCGGCTAGCAAGATGAAACCCTGACCAGCCTGTTAGTCCAATAATAAATCCCAATACTAATGCGCCACATAATTTGATGGAATCCAGAGCTATATGTAATCGGGAAGGGGGTTTTTCTTGTTTATGTGCATTAATAATCCACGGATCTCGTTTATCCAAGAGGAAAAGCGCTAGCATATTAATTATAAAGGTGCACAGGAAGAATGTTATTGCATACAACAAGATGGAAAGTAAATGACTGCCCACGTTTTCCAGCATAGCAAGGGTGATACCCATCAAAATGAGAATGATATAGACCATGACATTGAGTAACTGGTGCACGAGGACTAGCATCGATTTATGATTCAGATGAATAAGGTAGCCCAGAGTCAAAGGTAGGAGAATAATTAATAATCCTGAATACATGATCCACATCCTTATCCAATAAAAAAACGTCTTTTATCTAATCTTAATAAGAAAAACTAGTCACAAAGGCTAATAAATATACGGAAACAAAAATTTTACATTAAAATAACAAGTAGGATAAAGGGAAGTATACTGAAAATCAACGCATTTTAATTCTCCCATCACCTTCAAAAGGAATATTTTCTAGGGTTGTTTGGCTGGCGAGAGAGGTCGTTAATTGAACTTGATTTTGTCTGCCTACATTGATTTTTTTAGAGAATAAATATCTGAAAGTTTTCTTATTAGAAATATCCCATTGATAGGATTTGTTTATGTCTTATACAGTAAAGTGCAAGTGAAGTAATTAGATAGCATATTTTAATAGTGGGTATTTGTTGATGAAACTTCTTTCTACCAAGTATCGCTGGATTGGGGCTGGGCTTATTCTCATAGCTATCGCCTCTGTATGGTCTTATTTTTTCTATCCGTCGAAGCCTATCACATATCAGACGAGTGCAGTGATAAAGGGAGATTTTGGAAGAAATGTTTTGGTAGTGGGTAAATTGGATGCGGTCAGTAAAGTTGACGTAGGGGCTCAAGTTAGTGGTCAGTTGAAAGAGCTCTATGTGAAATTAGGGGATAAGGTCAAGCAAGGCCAATTATTGGCTTTGATTGATCCACAGACTGCGAAAAATGCGGTAGAGGAAATTCAGGAAACAGCAAAATCACTGGAGGCTAATCTTCGTGGGGCGCAGGCTGAATTAAAACTTGCACAGCTTAAAGTAAATCGCCTGAGACATTTGTTTAAATTACGTTTAACGTCCCATCAAGAATTGGATTCCAACATAACAGATATGCAGTCTAAGGCTGCCAGAATTGACGACTTGGCAGCGCAAATTAAGCAAAATAAAGCCAAACTTGATACGGCAAAAACAAATTTACAATATACCAGAATTACTGCCCCAATAGAGGGCATAGTGACAGATATTAAAACATTCCAGGGGCAAACCGTGATTGCTGCACAGCAAGCGCCGACCATCCTGACACTCGCAAATCTCGATACTATGATTGTTAATGCAGAAGTATCGGAGGCTGATGTTATTAATTTAGAACCAGGTCAGAAAGTCTCATTTACTATCTTAGGAGCACCAGGAAGGCAATTTCACAGTGTTTTGAAAGACATTCTACCAACACCGCAAGCTGTGAATAACGCTATTTTCTACTATGCCCGCTTTGAAGTACCTAATCCCGAACATATTTTGCGTTTGCAGATGACTGCACAAATAAAAATAGAGCTTCAAACTCTGCATAATGTCTTGATGATCCCAATTTCAGCTTTGGAAGTCTCTACTCACCAATATACATCCTCAACTCAGTATGTACCTTCTACGCAATATGAAGTGAGTGTTTTGCATAATGGCAAAGCAGAAAAACGTAAAATCACGATAGGAGCCTTTGATAACACTAATGTCCAGGTGCTCTCTGGACTGAAAGAAAACGAACGTGTGATCACCAATCTCAGTGATAGTAGTGTAGAGGAATAATAATGGGCACATTACTGGAACTAAAAGGCGTTAGTCGTAGTTATCCTGCCGGAGAAGGACAAGTCACTGTTCTGGAAGACATTTCATTGTCTATACAAGCTGGAGAAATGGTGGCTATCGTTGGCACCTCTGGTTCAGGTAAGTCTACTTTAATGAATATATTTGGCTGCTTAGATAAACCTAGTAGTGGGGAATATTGGGTTGCAGGAAGAAATATTGCTGACTTGGATAGTGATCAGTTGGCAGAATTACGCAGAGAATATTTTGGGTTCATCTTTCAGCGTTACCATTTATTGACTCATTTAACCGCCGAACAAAATGTTGAAATTCCAGCTATTTATTCCGGTGTTTCAAAAATACAACGTCGTGAGCGAGCAATTGAATTGTTAAAAAGCCTTGGATTGGAAAATCGGATTGATTATCGACCAAGTCAGCTTTCAGGTGGGCAGCAACAACGGGTTAGTATTGCCAGGGCACTTATGAATGGTGGTCAGGTCATTCTTGCTGATGAGCCGACAGGCGCTTTGGATAGTACTTCCGGCCAGGAAATGATGGATATTTTGAAGAAGCTCTGCCAACAAGGGCATACGGTCGTTATTGTTACACATGATCCTAATATTGCTGCACAGGCTCAAAGGGTGATTGAAATTAAAGATGGGCGTATCATAAGTGAGGTGCATTCTTTTGAACATCAAACATTGCCTCATCTCTCCCCGATAGATGCAAAAACCTCTTCAGTGCGACAAATATGGGGACGTTTTAATGAAGCTTTATTAATGGCATGGCGCGCCATGAATGTGAATAAGCTACGTACTCTACTGACAATGCTTGGAATTATAATAGGCATTGCTTCTGTCGTAACGATCATCGTGATTGGTAATGCGGCAAAATCAATGGTGTTATCACATATTAAATCTATTGCCACTAACTCTATATCAATTTATCCAGGAAAAGATTTTGGCAGTGATGGCGCTTTGGATATGCAAGCACTGAAACTCGCTGATATTCTGGCAATAAAATCTCAGCCTTATGTTCAGGCGGCTTCTCCCGAATTTGTGAATAGCGGGAGTTTGCGTCAAGGCAATATAGATGCTAAAGCGCAAATATTGGGGGTAGGAAGTCATTTTTTTCAAGTATATGCCATGAAGTTTTCTCAAGGCATTCCTTTTACTTCAGACATGATTGAGCGTCAGTCTCAAGTGGTTATCATTGATGATAATACACGTAAGAAGTTCTTTCCTTACCAGGATAATGTGATAGGCAAGGAGTTACTGTTAACAAATTTGCCCTTGACGGTGATTGGTGTCATTGCTAATGGGCAAAGTCTTTATAGTAGTGATGCATTACAAATTTGGGTGCCTTACAGTACGATGAATAGCCGTTTGATAAATCAAAGCTACTTAAATTCTATCGTTGTCAGGTTGAAAGATGGCTATAAATCCAATGAAGCAGAAGCAAAACTTAATCAATTGCTGATATTCCGTCACGGTAAAAAAGATTTTCACACTTATAACGTAAATAAGACTATTAAAATAATGAATAGAACAACACGGACGATGCAAATATTTTTAACGTTAGTTGCGGTAATATCCTTAATTGTCGGGGGAATTGGTGTCATGAATATCATGCTGGTGTCAGTTACCGAGCGTACAAGGGAGATTGGTATTCGTATGGCAGTAGGGGCCAGAACCAGTGATATTATGCAGCAATTCCTTATTGAAGCTGTTTTGGTTTGTCTAATAGGGGGGGTACTGGGAATTATTCTGTCATGCAGCCTTTCTTTTATAGCGCAATTGATGTTACCAAGCTGGGATTTCGTTTATAACATCATTGCATTTATCATTGCATTTGGCTGCTCAACGGCAATAGGGATAATATTTGGTTTCCTGCCCGCGAGAAATGCAGCTCATCTCGATCCCATAGAGGCTCTGGCAAGGGAGTAAAACAGAGCACGCCACAAATAAGATTATTGTCTACTTGTGGCGTGAAAATTACGAATTTAACGGACTACTATTTTTTGGATTTTGAACCATCTTCCAGAGGTACAATGAGGCTGGCGTGGTTACCTTTGGGGCCTTGATGAACGCTAAAGTTCACTTTTTGTCCAGCTTTCAGCGTCCTATAACCATCCATCTGAATGGTTGAATAGTGAGCGAATATATCTTCACCTCCGCTGGTTGGGCAAATAAATCCAAAGCCCTTTGCATTATTGAACCATTTAACAGTACCTGTTTCCATACTTCTCTATCCCTCATATCACGATTTCGGGTTTAGGAGTCACTCAAAATTTTAAAATATGAACAAACGCCCAGACAGAAAGCGGTGTTCATAAAATATACTGTAGTGAAATTCATTACGTCGTCAAGCATATAAACAACGTCAGGTTGTCTCAAATGGCTAAAGTTTGATATAGATAACGATATCCGATTCTTAGGTAAAATTTAGCTCCGCTAATCCAGGAGGGAGGTAAGCAGAGTGCTTTATGAAGTGATAAAATATATAACAGTAGAATGAATTAGTTCATACTAGAATCCAGCGGACAGTTAATACCCAGCGGAAGAATAATGACTGAGTTTTATAACAATTTGAAAGTTGAAGAATTTATTGAGGATGATGCAAAACAAAAGCTACAACCACCATCAATGTATAAGGTTATTCTGAATAATGACGATTATACCCCTATGGAGTTTGTGGTTGACGTATTGCGAAAGTTCTTTTCTTATGATGTTGAACGAGCAACGCAACTAATGCTGGATGTCCATTACAAAGGGAAAGCAATTTGCGGAATTTATACGGCAGAGGTCGCAGAAACTAAAGCTGCGCAAGTGAACATGTATGCTAAGGAGCACGAGCATCCGTTACTTTGCACGCTGGAAAAAGTCTGATCTGGCTTACTGAAACTTAGGAGGAGGTGCTTATGCTCAATCAAGAACTGGAACTTAGTCTCAATATTGCTTTTGCCAAAGCAAAGGATAACAGACATGAATTTATGACCGTAGAGCACCTGTTGCTGGCGTTGTTAAGTAATACATCAGCACGGGAAGCACTGGAGGCTTGTAAAGTCGATTTGGCAATGTTACGCCAAGAGTTAGAAAGTTTTATTGCACAAACCACCCCCCTATTATCTGAAAATGATGACAGGGATACACAACCTACATTAAGTTTTCAGCGTGTTTTGCAACGTGCGGTATTTCATGTTCAATCTTCGGGGCGTTCGGAAGTCTCAGGGGCTAACGTTTTAGTTGCGATTTTTAGTGAGCAAGAGTCTCAGGCTGCTTATTTATTGCGTAAGCATGACGTTAGCCGTTTAGATATTGTAAATTTTATTTCTCATGGAACACGCAAAGACGAGTCAGATAATGATGCCCATCACAGTATCAATCCGGTTCCAGAAGAGCAGGTAATTAGTGAAGATCGATTGGAAAGTTTCACGACTAACTTGAATCAATTGGCACAGAAAGGGTTAATTGATCCGCTTGTCGGTCGTCAGAATGAATTGGAGAGAACGATTCAGGTACTTTGCCGTCGCCGCAAAAATAACCCTTTGTTTGTTGGAGAATCGGGTGTTGGTAAGACAGCCATTGCTGAGGGGCTTGCATGGTGTATTGTACAAAAAAATGTTCCCGAAGTGATGCAAGATTGTACCATTTATTCTCTTGATATTGGTTCATTGTTGGCAGGGACAAAATATCGCGGTGATTTTGAGAAGCGCTTCAAGTCTTTGTTAAAGACATTAGAGCAGGACAGCAAAAGTATTCTCTTTATTGACGAAATTCATACTATTATTGGAGCCGGTGCCGCATCGGGTGGGCAAGTGGACGCAGCTAATCTCATTAAACCGCTGTTGTCTAGTGGGCGTATACGGGTAATTGGCTCCACGACTTACCACGAATTCAGCAACATTTTTGAAAAAGATCGGGCTTTGACTCGTCGGTTTCAGAAAATTGACATTCTTGAACCTTCTGCTGAAGAAACGGTACAAATTATCAATGGGCTGCGTACTAAATATGAAGCACACCATGATGTTCGTTATACAGCGAAAGCCATTCGGGCGGCAGTTGAGTTATCTGTGAAGTACATTACTGATCGTCATTTACCGGATAAAGCCATTGATGTCATTGATGAGGCTGGAGCAAGGACCAGATTAGTGCCAGTTAGCCGCCGTAAAAAGACAATCAATGTTGCCGATATTGAATCCGTTGTTGCTCGTATAGCCCGTATTCCAGAAAAAACGGTGTCAGCTAGTGATAAGGATGTACTAAAAACACTGGATGAGCGTTTGAAAATGTTGGTTTTTGGTCAAGATAAGGCAATTGCTGCCTTGACAGAGGCCATCAGGATGAGCCGTGCGGGGTTAGGACAGGATCATAAGCCAGTAGGATCTTTTTTGTTTGCAGGACCGACGGGGGTGGGGAAAACAGAAGTCACAGTTCAACTTGCTAACGTGTTGAATATTAAATTGTTGCGATTTGATATGTCAGAATATATGGAGCGTCATACTGTCAGTCGTTTAATCGGAGCTCCTCCGGGTTATGTTGGGTATGATCAGGGAGGATTATTGACCGATGCAATCATCAAACATCCTCATTCTGTACTGTTATTGGATGAGATTGAAAAAGCCCATCCTGATGTCTTTAACCTGTTGTTACAGGTTATGGATAATGGAACATTGACTGACAATAATGGCCGCAAAGCGGATTTCCGAAATGTTATTTTGGTAATGACAACCAATGCAGGGGTGCGTGAAACACACCGTAAATCCATTGGATTCACTGAGCAGGATAACAGCACGGATGGTATGGAAGAGATAAAACGAATTTTTACACCTGAATTCCGCAATCGTCTTGATAGCATTATTTGGTTTGATGCGCTCTCTTCGGAAGTTATTCAGCAAGTTGTTGATAAATTTATCGTCGAGTTACAAGCCCAACTGGATGAAAAAGGTGTTTCCCTGGAAGTCAGTGCAGATGCCCGCCAATGGTTATGTGACAAAGGTTATGATAGGTCGATGGGGGCACGTCCCATGGCTCGTATAATCCAAGACAACCTCAAAAAACCACTGGCGAATGAATTGTTGTTTGGTTCTTTGGTGCATGGAGGCTCAGTCAAGATTAAACTTGATAAAACTAAACAGGTATTGTTATACGATTTTAAGGGCGCACAAAAGTCAAACAAAAAGAGATCAGAAGATGCCGTGTTATAAATATAAACGGTATCAGAGATAGAAACTGGTAATGGCAGGTAAGAAAGTAAAAAGCTAATGCCACACCACAGGTGAATTCCGAAAATACTATCACCTGTGGTGCTAAGGTATCTTAATCAGCGGCTACGGAAAGTGATGCGTCCTTTTTCCGGATCATATGTAGTTAGCTCAACTGTAACCTTGTCTCCTGTCAGGATGCGGATATAGTTTTTACGCATTTTTCCTGAGATATGAGCAGTGACAATGTGTCCGTTGTCTAATTCAACGCGAAACACAGTGTTTGGCAGTGTTTCTAAAACAGTACCTTGCATTTCAAAATTCGTGTCTTCTTTGGCCATCTAATCCTCTAAATGTAACAACCATAGTTTTTAACCGGCAAGATAATGCCGAAAAACCATCATTATGTAAAGGAATGTCGTATTTTAAGCCATCATTTTACATACGATAATATGATAGCTAATGACATTCCCACCATGAACAGCATTTATTTCTGAGAGATGATTATAAATCCAGCTTTTGTACAGACCAGCAGCCTGATTGCAATGACTGCTTTCTTAATTGGTAAAGGTGCTGGAGAAATTTTTCTCTCGGAATATTTTTAGCCCCCAATGATTCTGTATGGTGGTTTAATACCTGACAATCAAATAGTTGACCACCATGACACAAAAAATGGTGATAGAATGCGACAAATGCACATTTGGAAGCATTCTCCATTTTGCTAAACATCGATTCACCACAAAATAGTGTACCGACACAAACGCCGTATAAACCACCCACCAGTTGATGGTCATGCCAAACTTCTATTGAATGAGCCAGACCTTCTTTATGTAAGGTTTGATAACCTTTTTGAACATCTGGTCCAATCCAAGTGCCTTCTAGTCGTTGGGCGCAATTATATATCACTTCATCGAAAGCATGATTTACCGTAATCTGGTAAGTATGTTTTTTGCGAATAAATCGACGTAGTGTTCGGCCAATATGCAATTCTCCTGGAATCAGCACGGCCCTAGGATCGGGAGACCACCATAAAGGCGGTTCATCAGGCGAATACCACGGAAAAATCCCCTCATGATACGCTACTCGTAAACGTTCTGCACTTAGATCTCCTCCAAATGCCAATAAACCGTTGGGTTCAACTAGCGCATTGGTGGGATGGGGGAATTCATAGGAATTACCCAGTTGAGCTATCGACATAAGTTAAATCACCTTTGCTCAGGATAGCTCTGTAGCTGATGAAATTGTTGTCGCTGGTAAAATTGATAGTAACGCCCTTGTTGAGCTAGTAGCGCATTATGCTTACCTTGCTCGATAATGTGCCCTCCATCCATAACGCAGATTCGATCCATGTGTTGTAAACCTGTGAGGCGATGGGTAACGACAATTAAAGTTTTATGCTGACAACTACTGTGTAACAGCGACAGAATTTGCTGTTCTGTATCTGCATCAAGTCCTTCGGTTGGTTCATCCAGTAGCATTAAAGGGGCATTATGCAATAATGCCCTGGCAATACCTAAGCGACGTTGCTCTCCACCAGAAAGCTGACGCCCACCCTCACCCATCCAACAGTTTAGCTTTTTATCAGTGTCTAGCAAGTATCCTAAACCTACTTGTTTCAGTACGGTTGTTAATTCATCGTCACTAGCATCTGATTTTGCCAATAAGAGATTTTCACGCAAAGTATGGCTAAAGACATGTATCCGCTGGGGAACGATAGACATCATTGAACGCAATGTTGACTCATCATAGTGGGAGATGGGGTGCTGATTGAGTTGGATTTCGCCGCTATTGACATCCCAGGCACGCGTCAATAATTGCAAAAGCGTTGATTTACCACATCCTGTTTTTCCCAGTAAAGCAATATGTTCACCTGATGTCAGGGACAGAGAGATATTTTTCAATACTGGCTGTGGCTGGCCAGGGTAGGTGAAATCAACATTTTTTATTTCAAGACTGAGATTGCCATTTGCTTGTGGCCCATGAGAAGGGAAGGCGACTTCTGGTTTTTGGTACATCAACTGAGAAACACGCGTTGCAGATGCAATGACTTGCCCCATGTGCTGAAATGCTACGGTGACTGGTCCAAGTGCTTCAAATGCAGCAAGAGTGCAGAATGTAAACAGCGCGATTAATGCACCAGCCTGACTATTTTCACCCACACCTGCCGCTGCTAGCCATAGTATCAGCGTCACTGTTATGCCGGTGGAAAAAATCATGATGGCTTGTGATAGCCCGGTCAAATTGGCTTGTTTCTGCTGGCTTCTTAACCAATCGTTTTCCACCTCAGTCATGGATTGACGGAAGCGTCTAAGTGCACCAAACACGCTTAATTCAGCTTGCCCCTGTAAGGCGCTGGTAAGTAATGTACGATACTGGCCGCGTTGTTGGGTAATGTTTCTGCCATAAGGTTTTCCTGCGTGGTAAAACACGCAAGGTAATATCAGCAGTAGCCCTAACATAATACCACCAATAGTATAGGCGAGAGTGATATCAAGGAATCCTAGGCCAAATGTCAGAACGAGAATGACGACGAATGCCGCGAGGACAGGGGAAATAACCCGCAGATACAAGTGATCCAGTGTTTCGACATCCGCAACAAGTCTATTTAACAACTCACCTTGACGAAAACGAACAATGCCACCAGGAGAAAGAGGAAGTATTTTTTGAAACGCAAAAACACGTAAATGTGCTAATACCCGAAATGTTGCATCATGGCTGACAAGCCGCTCACCATAGCGACCAGCAGTACGAAAAATGGCCGCGCCGCGAACACCGGCGGCAGGCAGCATGTAGTTAAACGTATATAACCCTGCGAACCCAGCCAGGGCTGTGCCAGCAAGGAACCAACCAGAGAGTGTTAGCAACCCAATACTGGCGAGTAGCGTCACAATCGCCAATAGCATACCTAAACTGATGAGAAACCAATGGCGGCGGTAGAGCGCGAGAAATGGGAGTAATACACGCATGATTAAAGCTCCACACTACGGTGAGATAGCAGACGAGAAAATACACCTTGAGACTGGCTTAAAGTTTGATAATCACCTTGTTCGATAAGCAAACCATTTTCCATTACCCAAATCTGGTCATATGATAATGTCTCTTCTAGTAAGTGAGTGACCAATAATGTGGTTTGTTGATGCGAGGCTTGATTTAACGCCATCATCACACGCTGTTCGCTATGGGCATCAAGACTAGCGGCGGGTTCATCTAAGAGCAATAATTGGCAAGGATTTAACAACGCTCGCGCTACTGCAACCCGTTGGGCTTGTCCGACAGACAGACGGGCAGCGTTGTCACCTATTACCGTATTGATTCCATCTGGAAGGTCGTTAATAAATTCATTGACATAAGCTCGTTTCATTACATTACTGATTTGTTCTTGCGTTGCGTCATATTGACCAAGGCGAATATTATCGAGCAGAGTTTGTTCTGGCAGGTGTGGGTTTTGCCCAACCCAACTTAAGTGTTCACGCCATTTGGTGAGACTGAGTTCACGTAACTCAATACCATTGATTTTTACGGAACCATTATAAGGTAAGAATCCCAGCAATACGTTGATTAACGAACTTTTGCCCGCACCGCTTTTTCCAACCAGAGCAATCCGCTGGCGCCTATCAATGGTAAAATTCAAAGGACCAGCAAGACGATGTCCATCGTGGGACATAATTTCCAGTTCGCAGGCCTCAATGGTAACGGGTTCGTTATCGGATAGTGTTTTCTCACCACTACTTGTGGCTTGTTCTCCATTGCTACTGAGTAAAGTGAAGAGCGATTCTGCCGCTCCGACGGCTTGAGCTTTGGCGTGATAAAATGTACCTAAATCGCGCAGTGGTTGAAAAAACTCAGGTGCAAGGATTAACGCGAGGAAACCGGCAAACAACGTAACACCTACACCATAGCTACCAAAGTGCAACTCTCCTAAATAGGAAAAGCCAAAATAAACAGCAACAACGGCAATGGAAATTGCGGCAAAAAATTCTAAAACGGCTGAAGATAAAAATGCCATGCGCAGAACTTCCATCGTTCTGCGGCGAAAACTTTCTGTTGACTCGGTGATTTGTTCAACTTCCGCTTCTCCTCGATGGAACAGGCGCAAAGTTTCCAGACCTCGTAAACGATCGAGGAAATTACCACTTAAACGGCTGAGAGCTACAAAATTGCGCCGATTAGCATCTGCGGCACCTAATCCTACCAATGCCATAAACAGCGGAATCAATGGTGCGGTTACAAATAAAATCAATCCTGCGGCCCAATTAATTGGAAATACAGTAACCAGGATTAAGATAGGGATAATTGTAGCAAGCGCAACTTGAGGCAAATAGCGAGAATAGAAATCCTGCATGTCTTCTATCTGCTCTAGGATAATGGTCGCCCAACTTCCAGCGGGTTTCCCCTTAACCCACACAGGGCCTAGTTGTTCGAGTTTATCCAGTACCATATTGCGAATTTGTTGACGTATAACTTTGCCACAAATAAATCCAACACGTTCTCGAACGGCATTGATAACAGCCCGTAATGTAAAAGTCGCTGCCAATATTAGAAATTGGTTGATAAGATTTTCACGAGGAACATTGTCAATAATCAGAGCTTGGAGGATTGTCGCCAAGAACCAGGCCTGAGAAATAATCAGCAATCCACTGATTAAGCCAAGTAGCATTGATAAACGAAGCCAACGACGGGCAGGTGCAGTTTGCTGTTTCAGCCATCGAACAAGTTCAGATTGTCTTGTTTTGTCCATAAGAAAAATTTCTGTTTAGCGGGTGATGATACGGAATATCAAAACAAGCTGTATGTTACCTGTTAAAAAGCGCTATCGGAATAGCGCTTTAGGGGAAAGATAGATTATTGGGTTGCCAACCCGTCCAGAAAACGTTCTGCATCCAGAGCTGCCATACAGCCTGTACCGGCTGAGGTAATAGCTTGGCGATACACATGATCCATAACATCTCCAGCGGCAAAGATACCTGGAATAGAAGTCTGGGTGGCATTACCATGTAAGCCGGATTGGACTTTGATATAGCCGTTTTCCAGTTCCAGTTGGCCATCAAAGATGCCCGTGTTTGGGCTATGGCCGATGGCGATGAAAACGCCGGTAACATCCAGTTCTTCGGTATTGTCACTTTTCGTATTGCGAATGCGGATACCAGTCACACCCATATCATCACCGAGAACTTCATCCAACGTATGATCAGTATGCAGAATGATATTGCCGTTCTTTACTTTTTCCATCATACGGTCAATCAAGATTTTTTCTGAACGGAAAGTATCACGACGGTGAATCAGATGTACTTCAGAGGCAATGTTTGCCAAATACAGCGCTTCTTCAACGGCAGTATTACCCCCACCGATTACAGCAACTTTTTGTTTACGATAGAAAAACCCATCACATGTTGCACAGGCAGATACACCACGACCTTTAAAAGCCTCCTCGGAAGGTAATCCGAGATAACGGGCTGAAGCACCTGTCGCGATGATTAAAGCATCACAGGTATATTCCTGATCGTCATCGCCAAATAAACGGAACGGTCTGTTTGAGAAATCAACTTTCTGAATATGGTCAAAAATGATTTCTGTTTGAAATTTTTCGGCGTGCTGAAACATGCGTTCCATCAAATCTGGGCCAGTCAGTCCTTCAGGATCACCGGGCCAGTTCTCAACCTCAGTCGTGGTGGTCAATTGGCCACCTTTTTCAACCCCAGTAATGAGGACGGGATTTAGATTAGCGCGGGCTGCATACACAGCAGCGGTATAACCAGCAGGACCTGAGCCAAGAATGATAAGTTTACTGTGTTTAGCTGTGCTCATGAATACCTCATTTTCATTATCGCATATTGCAGATTTAGGGATTGTAGGAGAAATAATGAGTTAAAAAAAGCAATTATCAGATAAAATATTCATGTTATTAACGATATTACCGATAGATAGCAACTATGATGTAATCGTATTGTAAGAGACGATAGTTTAACTTTCTGAATTGAACATCATTTATACATATGAGACATAAAACAATCTATCGAAACGGTTTACCGAAAATTTGTTTGGTAGGTTGTTCTGATTTTTGTTCATTTACTTTGACAATCGGCTGTGCATTTGCGAAAACATCTATGCAAGAGATAATTATCTACCTCGCTAATCAATTGTTTTTATAAAAGAGGCAAAATTAGTGTGGGGATTTTCTCATAGAATATAAAAATTGCCGTTAAGCTGTTTCTGAAAAACCTAGTGTTTTAGGTGCTAGTATCTTGAGAGATAGTGTTCTGGGAAATAATGTTTCTGAGAGGCAATATTCTGGTAAATCGTATTGTATCCCTAATGGATTCAAGTTGCAGTGCGGCGGCAAGGGAACAAAACTTCAAGCGCATAGAAACAAATATGAGTGGCTGACATGTGAGTAACTGAGTGATTGGGGTGAGTAAGCACAGCTAACATAGCAGCAACTTGGAAAGTAAAAGGGAATAATTAATCGAATTCTGGAAAATTGTAGTCTAGGAAATTGTATTTTGGGAGATTGTTTCTAGGAATTGTAGTAGTCCTCAAACCTTGATTACAGATTAAGCTTTAACCTTTGAAGACATCTTTTCCAGCTCAACCGATTGAAAGAGATAAGGAAAATGTTTTAGGTGTAGGAATATAAAGAGAGAGCAATAAGATGATAGATAATAAGAAGCGTCCAGGAAAAGATCTTGATCGTATAGATCGCAATATCCTTAACGAGTTGCAAAAAGATGGCCGTATTTCTAATGTAGAGTTATCCAAAAGAGTTGGCTTGTCACCAACGCCTTGTTTGGAACGTGTGCGTCGTTTAGAGCGTCAGGGATTTATTTCTGGCTATACAGCTTTACTGAATCCTCATTATTTGGACGCATCATTGCTGGTATTTGTTGAAATTACACTGAACCGCGGTGCAGCAGATGTATTTGAACAATTCAATACTGCTGTTCAGAAACTAGAAGAAATTCAAGAATGTCATTTAGTTTCTGGTGATTTTGACTACCTGCTGAAAACACGAGTCCCAGATATGTCTGCATATCGTAAATTGCTTGGCGAAACTTTGTTACGTCTTCCTGGCGTTAACGACACCCGTACTTATGTTGTAATGGAGGAAGTGAAACAAAGTAACCGTTTGGTGATTAAGACCCGTTAAGCTTTCATCTAAAATGTACAGATGCAAAATAGGAAAAACTTAGGTACACTCCTGTTTATGCATACAGTTTCAACGCTGAGCTACCCTCAGCGTTGTTCCGTTTTTTTAATCAACAGAAAAACCTGGAGAGCCTTTCTTGAACCAGGAATATACAGAAGACAAACGTGTTAAATTAAAGAAGATAAGCAGTGGCCGCCGGCTTCTGGAAGCCGTTCTGTTGGTTATTGCTATCTGTGCCGCGTACTTGATGGTAGCGCTTATCAGCTTTAATCCATCTGATCCCAGTTGGTCACAGACGTCATGGCATGAACCTGTCCACAATTGGGGAGGCAGTGTTGGTGCTTGGTTATCTGACACGCTATTCTCGGCATTTGGTATACTTGCTTATGCAGTTCCGCCATTTATGTTATTAGGTTGTTGGAATGTCTTCCGTCAGAAAGATAGGCAAGAATATACGGATTTTTTCACACTTGCATTACGCGTTATTGGTGCTTTAGCCCTGATACTGACGTCATGTGGTTTGGCTGCACTCAATATTGATGATTTAAATGATTTTGCTGCTGGCGGAGTCATTGGCAATTTATTCAGCAATGCGATTCTGCCTTGGTTTAATATCCTGGGAGCCACCTTGGCTTTGTTGGGTATTTGGGCTATTGGATTCACATTGTTTACGGGGTGGTCATGGCTCGCGATTGCAGAAAAAATTGGTGCGGTTATTCTTGATTCACTGAGTTTTGTCGTCAATCGAGGTCGCAATAATGCTGGAGATGACGAGAATGCGCTAGTTCCCGAACATCCAGCCAGTGAACAAAAACATGTGGAACAGGCAGATAAACATGAAGTGGTCAAATCTGCGGTTGCTGCTGAAACGCTAGATGACGATGATGTATTACTGACTGCTCCAACGTTAGCCGAATTAGCGAATACAGATCCAGCGTTACAGCCTGCATCAACTTCTCCAGCATTGGATCAATCTCAGGAACAAGAACCTGTTCTCTATTCTTTTGAACTACCAGATGATGACCAATCAGGTACAAATTCACAATCAGATGACTTTTCTCGGGTTATTTCAAATCTACCTACAAACAGTTCTGCGGGCACAAATACGCATTTACAAGATGAAGTAACAGATACATTTGCTCTGCCTGAAAATGATAATGTTAATACGAAAAATGAGGCAGAGGATATTGCAAGCCCGGCTGTTGTGGCGAGGAACCCGCAGGTTAAACAAGGTATTGGCCCTGAAATGCCGCGCCCCAATCCAGTTAGGATCCCAACACGTCGTGAATTGTATGGCATCAAAGTGCCTTCTCACCGTTTGGCAGAACACATGCAACGGAAAGAAAAAGAGAGACAGAACGAGTTGATTGCAGAAGCCAATGAGCAGCGGATGGATGCCCAACAGCAAGACATGTTGCGCCAGCAATTCCTTGAGCAGCAACGTAAGCGTTATGGTACTGATTTTGAGCAAGGAAACAAAGAACCAGAGTCCCGTGAAGAGAGTACGCTGATACATAAGCAACCAATTACGGAAAGTCGTGTAAGTAAGCAGTTTATAGGCGAACAAATAGTAAACGATCAGCCAGTAGTAGATGAGCCAAAAGCACAGGAAGAAGCGTTGCGGATAGCATTTGAGCAACAGCAACGTGAACGTTACCAACTGAATCAACCTGAACCTACCGAATTTGTATTTATGCCAACAGAGTCGCAGATTCAACCCGTTCAGGAGAAAAATATAGCGACTTCTCTTGATTCTCATGAATCGAGAAATCAGCATACTTTTGTGCAGCAACCGCAGCAACCGCAGCAACCGCAGCAACCGCAGCAAGACAGCCTATTCCATCCATTTTTGATACGCAATGATCAACCATTGCCAAAACCAACGACGCCGATGCCTTCTTTGGATCTTTTGGCTGAACCACCGGTAGAAGAAGAACCGGTTGATATGTTTGCCCTTGAGCAAACCTCGCGTTTAATTGAAGCGCGTTTGAATGATTATCGTGTCAAAGCGGATGTTGTTGGATTCTCTCCAGGGCCTGTCATCACCCGATTTGAATTGGATTTAGCTCCTGGAGTGAAAGCCTCGCGTATCTCTAACTTATCACGTGACCTGGCTCGTTCACTTTCAGCGGTAGCCGTCCGTATTGTGGAAGTTATTCCAGGAAAACCTTATGTTGGTTTGGAATTACCCAATAAAAAACGCCAAACAGTTTATCTGCGGGAAGTTTTGGATTGTGATAAATTCCGTGATAATCCTTCACCGTTAACTATCGTGTTAGGAAAGGACATTGCAGGGCAGCCGGTTGTGGCTGATCTGGGTAAGATGCCTCATTTACTGGTAGCAGGAACGACAGGTTCGGGTAAATCAGTAGGGGTTAATGCGATGATCCTCAGTATCCTATATAAAGCGAAACCAGAAGATGTTCGCTTTATTATGATTGACCCGAAAATGCTTGAGTTATCGGTTTACGAGGGTATTCCACATTTATTGACCGAAGTTGTCACCGATATGAAAGATGCAGCTAACGCATTGCGTTGGTGTGTCAATGAAATGGAACGACGTTATAAGCTAATGTCAGCTTTAGGTGTACGTAACATTGCAGGTTATAACGACAAGATCAAGCAAGCAGAAAACATGGGTCGCCCGATCCCTGATCCGTTCTGGAAACCAGGTGACAGCATGGATGCAACGCATCCTATGCTGAAAAAAGAGCCTTATATTGTTGTCATGGTTGATGAGTTTGCCGACTTAATGATGACAGTGGGAAAAAAGGTGGAAGAATTAATTGCACGTTTGGCCCAGAAAGCACGAGCGGCAGGTATCCACTTAGTATTGGCTACTCAGCGCCCTTCCGTTGATATTATCACCGGACTGATTAAGGCCAATATTCCGACACGTATTGCATTTACAGTATCCAGTAAAATAGATTCCCGTACCATCCTTGATCAAGGTGGTGCAGAATCATTGCTTGGTATGGGAGACATGCTTTATTTGGCGCCAAATTCTTCCATTCCTGTACGTGTCCATGGTGCATTCGTACGTGATCAAGAAGTGCATGAAGTCGTCAATGACTGGAAAGCTCGTGGTCGTCCTCAATATATAGACAATATTGTCAAAGGAGGAGATGACGGTGAAGGCAACATGGGATTTGATAGTGATGAAGAACTAGATCCCTTGTTTGATCAAGCGGTTGAATTTGTAATCGAAAAACGCCGTGTTTCTATTTCTGGTGTACAACGTCAATTTCGGATTGGATATAACCGGGCGGCTCGAATTGTCGAACAAATGGAAGCACAACAGATAGTGAGTGCACCTGGACATAATGGCAATCGTGAAGTTTTGGCACCTCCACCGCATGAACATTGATTATCGCTATAAAATATAAATAGTATCGGCAATTAATAGCTGATAATAAAACGAATTGAAGGTATCTCGCACATGAAAAAACTGATGTTGATTGGTTGCCTGATGATGAGTGTGAGCATAGGTTCTGCTTGGGCTGATGCGACGCAGGATCTGCAAGGGCGCTTGGGAAAGGTGAATAGCTTTCATGCCAGTTTCACTCAAACAGTGACTAGCAATGATGGTTCAACGGTTCAAAAAGGGGAAGGGGAGCTTTGGATCAAACGCCCTAATTTGTTTAACTGGCATATGACGTCACCGGATGAGGGTATTTTGGTTTCTGATGGCAAGACACTGTGGTTTTATAACCCTTTTGTTGAACAGGTAACGGCAAATTGGTTAAAAGAAGCAACGGGGAATACGCCATTTATGCTGATTGCGCGCAATGATCCTGCCGACTGGAAACAGTACAAGGTTATGCAAGACGGTAATAATTTCGAGCTGACTCCCTATAATACCAGTGGTAACTTAAGACATTTTTCAATTACCGTGACACCAGAAGGAACAATCCAAAAATTCACTGCCGTTGAACAGGATGGGCAAAAAAGTGCTTACCAATTGAAAGGGCAGCAAAATGTAAATGTGGATGCGGCGAAATTCAAATTTACTATACCAGAAGGTGTCACGCTGGATGATCAACGCCAGTGAGGTTTAAGTGAACAATCTTTCTCTCGATTTTTCACAAAATGAATTTCAACCGCTGGCCGCCAAAATGCGGCCAGCCACATTAGATCAGTATATCGGCCAGCAACACTTACTGGCGGAAGGAAAGCCTTTGCCACGCGCAATCCGAGCTGGTCACCTTCATTCCATGATCTTATGGGGGCCGCCTGGAACAGGAAAAACAACACTGGCTGAAATTATTGGTTATTACGCGCAAGCTGATATCGAACGTATTTCGGCAGTCACTTCTGGCATAAAAGAAATTCGTGAATCCATAGAAAAGGCGCGACAAAATCGTAACGCAGGGCGCAGAACGATTTTATTTGTTGATGAAGTTCATCGATTTAATAAAAGTCAGCAGGATGCGTTCTTACCACATATTGAAGACGGTACCATCACATTTATTGGTGCAACCACTGAAAATCCTTCCTTCGAATTAAATTCAGCTTTGTTGTCACGAACCCGTGTCTATTTATTGAAGTCGCTTTCGACGGCAGAAATTGAACAGGTGCTTATTCAGGCTATTAATGATACAGAGCGTGGTATTGGCGGGCAAGATATTGTATTACCAGATAATACTCGCAAAATGATAGCAGAGCTTGTGGCGGGAGACGCACGCCGTTCACTGAATTTGTTGGAAATGATGGCGGACATGGCAGAAACCAATGTGCAAGGGCAACGGGTTTTGACGCCGGAATTACTGAAAGAAGTGAGTGGGGAGAGGAGTGCCAGGTTTGATAATAAAGGTGACCGATATTACGATTTAATTTCTGCTTTGCATAAATCAATCCGTGGCTCAGCACCTGATGCCGCACTTTACTGGTACGCTCGAATTATTACCGCAGGGGGTGATCCCCTTTATGTTGCTCGTCGGTTACTGGCTATTGCTTCTGAAGATGTGGGTAATGCTGATCCACGCGCAATGCAGATCGCCATTGCTGCATGGGAGTGTTTTACGCGTGTAGGAGAGGCTGAAGGAGAAAGAGCGATCGCACAGGCAATTGTTTATCTTGCTTGTGCCCCGAAAAGTAATGCTGTTTATACCGCATTTAAGGCAGCTATGGCGGATGCGCAAAACAAACCAGATTATGACGTCCCAGCTCATTTGCGTAATGCTCCGACTAAGCTGATGAAGGAAATTGGGTTTGGTGAAGAGTATCGCTACGCCCATGATGAAGCGAATGCGTATGCTGCCGGTGAAGTCTATTTTCCGCCAGAAATGCAACAAACACGTTATTATTACCCGACTGCCAGAGGGCTGGAAGGTAAGATAGGTGAAAAGTTAAACTGGCTCCTGGAACAGGATCAAAATAGCCCAATAAAACGCTATCGTTAATTTTCCTGATACGGTAAGGTTTATATCCAACAATGCCAAATTACAGCTAAAAGCTGTAGTTTTTGACGATTTTTCAATAACCATTTTTCAATAACAACAAGCACAGGACTAGCATGCTCGATCCAAATATACTGCGTAATGAGCTAGACGCAGTCGCCGAAAAACTGGCTCGCAGGGGTTATACCCTTGATGTGGAGACGCTGCGCAAATTAGAAGAGCGCCGTAAAGTTTTACAAGTTGAAACTGAAACCCTGCAAGCAGAACGTAATTCCCGATCGAAGGCTATTGGTGCAGCGAAAGCCCGTGGTGAAGATATTGAACCACTGCGTCAGGAAGTGAATCTATTGGGAGAAAAATTGGATTCAGCAAAAGCTGAACTGGACACTTTGCAGGCTGAGATCCGTAGTATCGCATTAAGCATGCCCAATATTCCTGATGATTCTTCTCCTGACGGAAAAGATGATAGTGATAACCTGGAAATTAGCCGTTGGGGTGAACCACGTCAATATGACTTTGAAGTCAAAGACCACGTATCACTAGGTGAACTGACTGATGGCCTTGATTTTGCGGCTGCGGTTAAATTAACTGGCTCACGTTTTGTCGTAATGAAAGGACAGATCGCTCGTCTGCACCGTGCCATTACCCAGTTCATGCTGGATCTGCATACAGAACAGCATGGCTATCTGGAAACTTACGTCCCTTATCTGGTTAACCATGATTCTTTATATGGTACAGGTCAGTTACCTAAGTTTGGTGAAGATCTGTTCCATACCAGACCATTGGAAGAAGAGGCTGGCAGCCAATATGCTTTGATTCCAACTGCGGAAGTCCCGGTTACTAACTTAGTTCGTGATGAAATTTTGGATGAAAGCGTATTGCCATTGAAGATGACGGCGCATACACCTTGCTTCCGTTCTGAAGCAGGTTCTTATGGCCGTGATACCCGTGGCCTTATCCGTATGCACCAGTTTGATAAAGTTGAGTTGATTCAAATTGTTCATCCAGAAAAATCCATGGAAGCCCTGGAAGAATTGACAGGGCACGCTGAGAAAGTATTACAGTTACTGAATCTTCCTTACCGTAAAATGCTGCTGTGCACGGGTGATATGGGGGCAAGCGCAAGAAAAACTTACGATTTGGAAGTTTGGCTACCAGCGCAAAATACTTACCGTGAAATTTCCTCTTGTTCTAACACATGGGATTTTCAGGCTCGTCGTATGCAAGCGCGTTTCCGTGGTAAAGATGACAAGAAAACTCAGTTGGTACATACATTGAATGGTTCTGGTCTTGCGGTGGGTCGTACCCTGGTTGCTGTGATGGAAAACTATCAGCAGGCGGATGGCCGCATTGAAATCCCAGAAGTATTGCGCCCTTATATGAATGGGTTGGAATACATTGGTTAATGCCATCTATACGCATTAAACTTCAAATTGCAATTTATAACACGCTATGAAACCTGATTTCTCCCCGCTTCGCGGGGAGAAATTACATGCATCTTGAAGTGAGATTGGTATATTCTTAATAAAAAAAGCGCCAATATTATTCGGCGCTTTTTTTACGGGTAAATTAATAACTGAAAGGCAGATAGCAGTCATTCATGACTAATAAATCACATGATGCCCATAACTTTTTAGAATACCTTTTACTCTCTCCATTGTTTCTTTTGGAGGCGGTTTAACACCTTCCAGTTTATAATCTTCACCCATGGCAATCCATTTATGTTTACCCAATTCGTGATAAGGTAATAGCTCTATTTTTTCAATATTTTTCATATTCTTGGTGAATTCACCAAGTAAATGAACGGATTGATCGTCATCAGACCAACCGGGAACAACAACATAACGGATCCACGTTTTTTGATTACGTTTTGCCAGATAACGGGCAAATTCGAGAGTCCGATGATTGGACACGCCAATTAATTTTTGGTGAATATCATCATTGAGCTGTTTTAAATCCAGCATAACCAAATCGGTAGCATCCAATAATTCATCGATCACCGGATCATAACGGCGAACAAAGCCGTTAGTATCCAGGCAGGTATGAATGCCCTCTGCATGACAAGCCCTGAACCAGTCCCGAACAAATTCGGCCTGAAGAATGGCTTCACCACCGGAAGCGGTGACTCCACCCCCTGAAGCATTCATAAAATGTCGATAGGTCGTTGCTTCTTTTATTAATTCTTCAACGGTTACGGTTTTTCCGCCATGGGTATCCCAAGTATCGCGGTTATGGCAATAGAGGCAGCGCATCAGGCAACCTTGGAAAAACGCGATAAAGCGGATACCGGGGCCATCTACGGTTCCGCAAGATTCAAAAGAATGGATACGGCCAAGTACGGACATGAAAGGACTTCTCCAAAACTAGCAAGCTAATAAAGGCTCCAAGATTAAAGGAGCCTTTATTATCTGTCATTTTTAATAATTACATGGTTTGAGTAAATGTACGGGTGATAACATCTCGTTGCTGTTCTTTAGTCAAAGAATTAAACCGCACCGCGTAGCCCGATACGCGAATAGTCAATTGCGGATATTTCTCAGGGTTTTCCATGGCATCCAACAGCATTTCGCGGTTCATCACGTTAATGTTCAGATGCTGACCACCTTCGATATCTGCTTCGTGATGGAAATAACCATCCATCAGGCCCGCCAGATTTGCTTTACGAACTTCATCATCTTTACCCAGTGCATTCGGTACGATAGAGAAAGTGTATGAAATACCATCTTTGGCATAGGCAAATGGTAGTTTCGCCACCGAAGTTAATGAAGCAACCGCCCCTTTTTGATCACGGCCGTGCATTGGATTAGCACCTGGTCCGAATGGCGCGCCAGCACGACGTCCATCTGGAGTATTCCCCGTTTTTTTGCCATAAACCACGTTTGAGGTAATGGTCAGTACAGACTGGGTTGGAACTGCATTGCGGTATGTTTGCAGCTTCTGAATTTTCTTCATGAAGCGTTCAACCAGATCACACGCGATATCATCGACCCGCGGATCGTTGTTACCAAATTGTGGGTATTCGCCTTCAATGTTGAAATCAATTGCCAGGCCATCTTCATCGCGGATTGGGGAAACTTTCGCATATTTAATGGCAGATAATGAGTCAGCGGCAACGGACAGACCGGCGATACCACATGCCATGGTACGGTATACATCACGATCGTGCAGTGCCATTAATGAAGCTTCATAGCTGTATTTGTCATGCATGTAGTGGATAATATTCAGGGCAGTGACATACTGTTTTGCCAGCCAATCCATGAAGTGATCCATACGCGCCATAACTTTGTCATAATCCAGCACCGCGTCTTTCATTGGTTCTTCTTTCGGGCCAACTTGCATTTTCATTTTTTCATCTACACCGCCGTTGATGGCATATAGCATAGTTTTTGCAAGATTTGCGCGGGCGCCGAAGAACTGCATTTGTTTACCAACCACCATTGGGCTGACACAGCACGCGATAGCGTAATCATCGCTGTCGAAGTCAGGACGCATCAGATCGTCATTTTCATATTGCAGGGATGAAGTATCGATCGAAACTTTTGCTGCGAACTTTTTAAAGTTAACAGGCAGTTTTTCAGACCACAGGATGGTCATGTTAGGCTCTGGGGATGGTCCCATGGTATATAGCGTATGTAGGAAACGGAAACTGTTTTTTGTAACCAGAGTACGGCCATCCAAACCCATACCCGCCAGCGATTCAGTTGCCCAAATGGGGTCACCAGAGAACAGCTCATCATATTCTGGAGTACGCAGGAAACGCACCATACGCAGTTTCATGACCAAATGGTCTATCAGTTCTTGGGCTTGTTGTTCAGTCAACTTACCCGCTTGAATATCACGTTCAATGTAGATATCCAGGAAGGTAGAAACACGCCCAAAGGACATTGCAGCACCGTTTTGGGATTTCACGGCTGCCAGATAAGCAAAATAAGTCCATTGTACGGCTTCTTTGGCATTGGTAGCGGGGCTAGCAATATCATAGCCATATTTAGCCGCCATCTCTTTGATTTGACCAAGAGCACGATGCTGTTCGGCAAGTTCTTCGCGCAGGCGAATGGTTGCTTCCAAATCTTCGCCATTTTCCAGGTTTTCCTGTAGGGAAGTGAATTGAGCAAATTTCTCATCACGCAGGAAATCAATACCATACAACGCAACGCGACGGTAATCGCCGATGATGCGTCCACGGCCATAGGCATCAGGCAAGCCAGTTAATACACCAGATTTACGGCATTTCAAGATATCGGGGGTGTAAACATCAAATACCCCCTGATTATGAGTCTTACGATACTCAGTGAAAATTTGTTTCAGTTTTGGGTCTAGTTCGCGGTTATAGGCTTTACAAGAACCTTCAACCATTTTAATGCCACCAAATGGAATAATGGCACGTTTCAGTGGCGCTTCGGTTTGCAGACCAACAATTTGTTCCAGATCTTTTTCAATATAACCTGCATCATGAGAGGTAATTGTAGACGCAATGTCAGTATCAAAATCTAGCGGTGCATGGGTGCGGTTTTCGATTTTGATACCTTCCATGACTTTTTCCCACAAAGCGTCTGTTGCTTTTGTGGCACCCACAAGGAATGATTCATCTCCTTCATATGGGGTGTAGTTTTTTTGGATGAAATCACGGACGTTGACTTCATTCTGCCAGCTACCCTCGTTAAAGCCTTGCCATGCTACTGAGAATTTTTCGTTTAACTCGGACATGATACTTCTACCTTTTAACAGTGGAACTTTTAAGAAACTTGATTTGGCGGCGAATTAATGTTTTTTGCTGCCACGTAAATAAATCAACCAATAAGTCAACCCAACCAATATCGCACCACCAATAACGTTACCTATCGTGACAGGGATCAGGTTATCGGTAATAAAGCTTGAAACATTAAGTTGTGGAAATCGTTCAGGGGTTGTCCCTGTTTTCAGCCAAAATTCATCTGGTGCGAAGTTTTTGATAATGATCCCGAATGGAATTAAAAACATGTTAGCAATACTGTGTTCAAAACCGCTGGCAACAAACATGCCAATTGGCAGGATCAACGCGAATAACTTATCTATCAGACTGCGTCCGGCATAGCTCATCCAGACAGCAAGACATACCATCAGATTGGCTAAAATGCCCAGGCATACTGCCTCAATAAAGGAGTGGTGCATTTTATGATCGGCTGTCTGCAATACATTTAACCCCCAAGTACCATTGGCGACAGTATATTGGCCGGAATACCAAACCAAAGCGACGAAAAACAGAGCGCCAATCAGATTACCGATATAAACGTTAATCCAATTTTTGAACATTTGAGACCAGGTAATACGCCCTGTCGCTTTTGAAATGATCGTCAACACGGTGGAAGTAAAGAGATCGACGCCACAAATAACGACCAACATCAAACCAAGGGAAAAACAGATCCCACCCGTTAATTTAGCTAACCCATAAGGAATGGAAGATGTTCCTGTTGTTGCCGTAATATAAAAAACAAAAGCAATGGAAATAAATACACCTGCCATGATTGCCGATAAATAAGTCACTGTAGGATGTTTATTGACTTTATATACACCAATGTCATCAGCGATTTGTGCCATTACAGCAGGTGAAAATAAATTGAAAGGGCTGTCAGTTTTCATCCTAACACTCTCTTTATCCTTAATTAATCATAGCACGCATTGATAGTAACAAACGGGGATTGACCTGAATTTGATATGGATCATATTAGACCGAAAGTCTAATGAGATATAGCCGTTTAAATGAGGTGATATGGTATTAATGATATGATTTATAAAGAAAAATATATTTTAAAATTTATAAAAATATTTTATATAAGCAGTTTTAGCCTTTTAGATCTTAAAAGTAAAATAACAGGCTAAATTGTCATTTATTTGTTATTTCAAAATAAATTATATTTAACCTGTATTTTACTTTTTACGGTTAATAAACGTTAATATACCAATCTAACTTTAAGATGCGTGTGATTTCTCCCCCGTGAAACGGGGAGAAATCAGGTTTCATATACAACAGGTTATTTATTGCTCCAAAATTCACGCTTGGCTTTTTGCAATTTTTCATAAGCATTTAATAATGCTTGATGGGCTGGTAATGCTTTTAACTCTGAGTCAACAGACCATAGACCATAGAAGCTGTTTTCTCCGGTAATGGCTGCTGAAGCAGCATCGACAGTGTCTTGACCGTACATTTTTACAAATGCCTGATAATATTGCTCTGGTTGGCGATCTTCTTCTTGAGTTAACAGTAACAGCGTTTGCAGGCAGCGGTAATAGTTCGCTCGCTCAGTGGTGAAAACGGAAGCATTGAAATCCTGTGTCCATTCCACCCAAATCAAGGCTTGTTCCAAATCTTTGCCTGCCAGTGCCAGCATCGATTTCAATTCACCGATACGCAGATTGCTCCAACCGTTATCTTTACCCACAGCAATGCCCAATAACTCACGGACACGGGTAAAGTCATCCAAGCCTTCATCATCTAACTGTTCGAGAAGAGCCAGATACTCTTCTGGTTGCCATTGACTCTCCGGCAATGCCAGGATGGTATCACGCAGATGAGTTCCCATTATGTTATTGGCAATGTGCAGATCTTCGACAGGATAAATATCTGACATACCAGGAACCAGAATGCGGCAGGCGTAAACACCAAGGTGCTCATAATCAGCGATATAAACTTCAGCATCCAGTTTATTGAAGATCCCCATCAAGGTGGAGAACTCTTCTTCTGTTGTTCCACTGAAATTCCAGTCAACAAATGCATAGTCCGCATCCTGCTTGAAGAGATCCCAACTGATTACACCGCTTGAATCAATAAAGTGAGTTTCCAGATTGGTATGTTCAGAAACTTCTTCATTATCAAAACTTGGTGGCGTGAAGACATCCAGATCTTTCAGGCTCCGGCCTTGCAACAGTTCTGTAACTGTACGCTCCAATGCAACACCAAAATCAGGATGGGCACCAAAGGAGGCAAAACAGGTGCCATTATTAGGATTGAACAGTACAACGCAAATGACCGGGAACTGCCCACCCAATGAGGCATCGTAACAATAGAGCGGGAAACCTTCCTCCTGCAACTTATTGACTGATTCAACGACGCTTGGGTAGCGATCCATAATATCTTGTGGAATTTCAGGCAGACTGATGCACTCTGCGATAATGCGGTTTTTCACATAGCGCTCGAATACTTCAGATAATCCCTGCACACGTGCTTCGTTCATGGTATTGCCGGCTGACATGCCGTTTGAAACATACAAATTTCCGACAATATTCATTGGAATATAAATCGTTTGATTATCTGACTGGCGAGTAAATGGCAGGGTGCAGATCCCCCGTTCTTCATTACCAGACTGCAAATCCACTAACTGGCTAGCACAGAGCGCGTTATCTGGATTGTAAAAACGATGCAGACGCTCGTCTAAAATCCCTTCTGGCAGAGAGTCATCTTCTGGCAACGGGAACCATTTTTCATCTGGATAATGAACAAACTCGCCATTGGCAACGGTATTGCCTAGATAAAAATCAGCAAAGAAATAGTTTGTCGATAGACGCTCAAAATACTCACCCAAAGCAGAAGCCAATGCCGCTTTCTTGCTGGCCCCCTTGCCATTGGTAAAGCACAGTGGGCAGTCACGATCGCGAATATGTACTGACCAAACATTCGGAACAGGATTCAGCCATGAGGCTTCTTCAATATTAAAACCAAGGGACTTCAATTTGTGCTGAAAGCGATTAATGGAGTCCTCTAACGCGGCGTCTTTGCCTGGGATATAGGTTTGCGTCATCGTGATTCACTTCAATTTATGTTAAAGGCGCATATCATACGGCGTTTTTTTTATCCACTCTATCAATTCCAAAAAATTATTGTTAATTAGAGTTTATTTATTCTTGGTTTACATAATAAAATGGCTTTTTTTACAAGAGGTTGAATAATGAAAAAGACTAAAATAACAGCAATAGCCGGTTTTCTGGCTTTAGTTAGCGGTTCTGCTTTCGCTTTGCCAAATGTTACTGTTTTGGCCACAGGGGGCACGATTGCTGGGGGTGGTGAATCTGCAACGCAATCTAATTATACAGCTGGTAAGGTAGGCATTGATGCCCTGCTGAATGCTGTACCGGCAATTAAAAATATTGCTGATTTGAAAGGTGAGCAGGTCGTTAGCATCGGTTCTCAGGACATGAACGATCAGGTGTGGCTGACTCTGGCGAAGAAAATCAATGCAGAATGTGATAAAACCGACGGGTTTGTGATCACCCACGGTACTGATACCATGGAAGAAACTGCTTATTTCCTCGATCTGACTACCCAATGCCAGAAGCCTATTGTGATGGTTGGCGCAATGCGTCCATCTACAGCGCTGGGTGCTGACGGTCCGTTGAACTTGTACAACGCCGTGGTTGTTGCTGCGGATAAAAACTCGGCAAACCGTGGTGTCCTGCTTGCCATGAATGATTCCGTTATTCATGGCCGTGATATCAGTAAACTGAGCACAACGGCAGTTCAGGCATTTCAGGCTGTGAATGCTGGTGCACAGGGCTTCGTTCACAATGGCAAAGTGCGTTACTATTCTGCGGCACCAGTGAAAGCGAATAAAGAAGTTTTTGATGTGAGCACACTGGATAAATTGCCAAAAGTTGGCATCGTTTATAACTACTCCAATGCGTCTGATTTGCCAGCAAAAGCTTTCGTTGAAAATGGTTATCAAGGTATTATCAGTGCCGGTGTAGGTAACGGTAACATCTATAAGTCCATTTTTGACACATTAGCTAAAGCGGCTAAAGAAGGTGTTGTTGTTGTTCGCTCCAGCCGTATTCCTTTCGGCTACACTACCCAAAATGCGGAAGTTAACGACAGCAAATATGGGTTTGTGGCTTCAGAGCGTTTGAACCCGCAGAAAGCGCGCGTTCTTCTGCAATTAGCTCTGACGCAAACTTCTGATGTAGAAAAAATTCAGGAAATGTTTAATAAATATTAATTCCTGATTAACGATATAAAAAGGCGCATTAAATGCGCCTTTTTATATTCTTTTTTATCCGTGATTTTTGGATAAATTATCTGTTAAATGACTTTTTATTCTTTGGCTTTATATCGAAATTAATTTATTTTTAACTTTTTGGGGTTTTGTAAGGTAATTATTTTCAGATGTATACTTTTTCCCATTATTAACATCCTAATCGCCTTTCTTACCTTTGGTATTAAATAAAACTGATATTACCCAGATTATCTTTCCTGACTTTCCGCTATTTTGATTATATGCATGTAACTTCAAGTTACAATTTACAACACTATATGAAACCTGATGTCTTCCCGCGGAACGGGGGAGAAATCACACGTATCTTGAAGTTAGATTGGTATATAATTCATTGCGTTATTTATAATAAGAAGGTCTATCAGAAAGTGATACTGTCGTTTGTAACAAATGTTTAATAATTATTGCAGTGGCAGGGCGAGAATGATAAAACCAATGCGTCCGATTTTATTGTATCCATTGATAGGGTGAAGTTAATGAGTCAGGTATATAATTTCAGCGCTGGCCCAGCTATGTTGCCAGCGGAAGTGTTACGACGTGCAGAGCAGGAACTTTGCAACTGGCACGGCTTGGGGACATCTGTAATGGAAATTAGTCACCGCAGCAAAGAATTTGTGGCTGTTGCGGCAGAAGCAGAAAAAGATCTCCGAGATTTATTAGCCATACCTGAGAATTACAAGGTGCTGTTTTGTCACGGCGGTGCTCGTGGGCAATTTTCGGCGTTACCACTGAACTTACTGGGTGATAAATCGACTGCAGATTATATCGTTAGTGGCTACTGGTCTGAGTGTGCAGCGAAAGAAGCAGAAAAATATTGCACGCCAAACATCATTGATATCAGAACAGAAACGAACGGTGTCAAAAGTGCGAAGCCGATGAGCGAATGGGTTTTGAGCAGTGATGCTGCCTATGTCCATTATTGTCCTAATGAAACGATTGAAGGCGTTGCCATTTTTGAAGAGCCTGATTTCGGCGATGATAAAATTGTCATTGCCGATTACTCTTCAACCATTCTCTCTGCACCCATTGATGTTAGCCGTTATGGTGTTATTTATGCCGGGGCGCAAAAAAATATTGGGCCAGCAGGGATTACCGTCGTCATTATCCGTGAAAATTTGCTGGGTAAAGCACACCCACATACACCATCTATTTGGGATTATACTGTGCAGGTTCAATACGACTCCATGTATAACACGCCACCGACATTTGCATGGTATCTGTCTGGCATGGTATTCAAGTGGCTGAAAGAGCAGGGAGGGTTACAAGAGATCAGTAAACGTAATCATGCTAAAGCCAAACACCTTTATCATGCCGTTGATAACAGTAAGTTGTATATCAACCGTGTCGCTCCTCAAAACCGTTCTATCATGAATGTTCCTTTCCAACTGGCTAACCCCGCATTAGATGGTCAGTTTTTGGAAGAAGCCTATGCACACGGGCTACATGCATTGAAAGGGCACAAAGTTGCGGGTGGCGCTCGTGCTTCGATTTATAATGCTATGCCTTATGAAGGCGTAAACGCATTGGTTGAATTTATGGCTGATTTTGAACGCCGCAACGCATAATTTTTTATCGTCGGGAGGGATAACGCCTCCCGATCTCAAAATCCTCGATCTATCCTAAAAACTAAAATCATATCTGGAGATTCCTCTCTTTATGCAATCCCTGACGTTACAACCTATTTCCCATATTAATGGGACAATTAATTTGCCTGGTTCTAAGAGCGTTTCTAACCGCGCTTTGTTACTCGCTGCACTTGCTAAGGGAACAACCCGATTAACCAATTTGTTGGACAGCGATGATATCCGGTACATGCTTAACGCTCTGGCTGCATTGGGTATTTCCTATCGTCTCTCTGACAATCGGACTGTCTGTGAAGTAGATGGTATTGGAGGCCGTATCACGGGCAAAAGTGATATTGAACTGTTTTTGGGCAATGCCGGTACAGCAATGCGCCCATTGGCCGCGGCTCTATGTTTAGGGGACAGCAGTTTAGGAGACAGCGGCATAAATGTAGTGTTGACCGGCGAACCGCGGATGAAAGAACGTCCAATTGGTCATTTGGTCGATGCATTGCGTCAAGGTGGGGCAAAAATTGATTATCTTGAACAGGAAAATTACCCGCCTTTGCATATCAAAGGGGGATTTCTAGGCGGAAAAGTCACCGTTGATGGCACTGTTTCCAGCCAGTTTCTGACCGCTTTGTTGATGGCAGCGCCATTGGCAAAAAATGACACGGAAATCCACATACAAGGTGATTTGGTCTCTAAACCTTATATTGATATTACATTGGCACTGATGAAAAGTTTTGGTGTAACAGTAGACAATGAACAATATCAGGTTTTTCACATTAGAGGTCAGCAACAATATTTGTCTCCGGGGCAGTATCTGGTAGAAGGCGATGCTTCATCGGCATCTTATTTTCTGGCAGCAGCGGCAATTAAAGGTGGAACCGTTCGTGTTACGGGCATTGGCAGAAATAGCCTGCAAGGGGATACCCAATTTGCCAATGTATTGGAACAGATGGGGGCAACGATTCGGTGGGGGGACGATTTTGTTGAATGTGAGCGTGGTACATTGACGGGCATTGATATGGATATGAATGCTATTCCTGACGCAGCAATGACAATTGCGACAACGGCGTTATTTGCACAGGGAGAAACCGTTATCCGCAATATCTACAATTGGCGGGTAAAAGAAACCGATCGACTAAATGCGATGGCAACCGAATTGAGAAAAGTAGGCGCCGAAGTGGAAGAGGGACATGATTATATTCGAATTTCTCCGCCAGAAAAGCTCAATCATGCTGAAATTGCGACCTATAATGATCACCGCATTGCGATGTGTTTCTCGTTGGTAGCCCTGTCGGATACTCCAGTTACTATCCTTGATCCAGGTTGTACAGCAAAGACATTCCCAGACTATTTCAATCAGCTCGAAAAGCTCAGTCAATATGTAAAGTAGAGGGAGACGCAAAAGTCGGTAGGGATAGAAATAAATGGGCTTTGCCTGTTTCTCTCATCTGCTGAGCGCGTATAATAGGATCGGTTTTTATTGCTTGCTAATTAAGCAATTTTTTGCATTCGGTAAATGACCTGTCTGTTATACGAATGTTATGCGAAAAGGAGGATAATGATGGCGGTGATAGCCCCAGTAATAACCGTTGATGGGCCAAGTGGTGCTGGCAAGGGAACACTATGTCAGGCATTGGCTGAAGCGTTAGATTGGCAGTTGCTTGATTCAGGTGCCATTTATCGTGTATTGGCACTGGCTGCCATCCATCATCAGGTGGATATCCAGTCTGAAGACGCACTGGTTCCTCTGGCTGCAAACCTGGATGTTCGTTTTTTGCCTGCAAATGGCAAACTCCGGGTCATTCTGGAAGGCGAAGATGTCAGCAATGAAATTCGTACCGAAACCGTTGGAAATACGGCTTCGCAAGCGGCAACATTCCCACGTGTCCGTGAAGCACTTTTACGTCGGCAGAGGGCTTTCCGCATTGCGCCTGGGCTGATAGCTGATGGCCGTGATATGGGAACAGTTGTCTTTCCTGACGCGCCAGTGAAAATATTTCTTGATGCAAGTGCGGAAGAACGCGCCCGCAGACGTATGTTGCAGTTGCAGGAGAAAGGTTTTAGTGTTAACTTTGAAAATCTTTTGTCCGAGATACAAGAACGGGACTTCCGCGATCGCAATCGGGCTGTTGCGCCCTTAGTGCCTGCACAAGATGCATTGATCCTGGATTCGACCAGTATGTCTATCGAAGAAGTGATTGATAAAGCACTGGTTTATGTGAAAAACGCGCTGGAAATACCCGCATAATCGTTAATTTTCGCAAATAGACTATTGCAGTCGCGTATCAAGAAGATGTATATAGAATTCTAGTGTATTGGTAGTGAAATATTCTGGTACACTAAAACACCTTGTAACAGGGAAAAGTTGTGAGGTATGTAAAACAACCCCATTCGGCTGGAAGCTTAATGGACGTTAATTAAAAATCTTGAAGATCATAAACATGACAGAATCCTTTGCTCAACTCTTTGAAGAATCCCTACAGGCTATCGAAACTCGTCCAGGCGCCATCGTTCGTGGTGTCGTGGTTGCTATCGATAAAGACGTTGTATTGGTTGACGCAGGCCTGAAATCAGAATCTGCAATTCCTGTAGAACAATTCAAAAATGCTCAAGGTGAGCTGGAAATCCAGGTTGGCGATGAAATCGACGTAGCTTTGGATGCGGTAGAAGATGGTTTCGGTGAAACTGTCTTGTCTCGTGAGAAAGCGAAACGTCACGAAGCATGGCTGATGCTGGAAAAAGCATACGAAGAAGCTGAAACTGTCACTGGTATTATCAATGGCAAAGTAAAAGGTGGCTTCACTGTAGAACTGAACGGCATCCGTGCGTTCCTGCCAGGTTCACTGGTTGACGTTCGTCCAGTTCGTGACACTGCTCACCTTGAAGGCAAAGAGCTTGAGTTCAAAGTCATCAAGCTGGATCAGAAACGCAACAACGTAGTTGTTTCTCGTCGTGCAGTTATCGAATCTGAAAACAGCGCAGAACGTGATCAGCTGCTGGAAAACCTGCAAGAAGGCATGGAAGTTAAAGGTATCGTTAAGAACCTGACTGACTACGGTGCATTCGTTGATCTGGGCGGCGTTGATGGCTTGCTGCACATTACTGATATGGCTTGGAAACGTGTTAAGCACCCAAGCGAAATTGTCAATGTGGGCGATGAAATCACAGTTAAGGTACTGAAATTCGACCGTGAGCGTACTCGCGTATCTCTGGGTCTGAAACAACTGGGTGAAGATCCATGGGTAGCAATCGCTAAACGTTATCCAGAAAGTACTAAACTGACTGGTCGCGTAACTAACCTGACTGATTACGGCTGCTTCGTTGAAATCGAAGAAGGTGTTGAAGGTCTGGTACACGTTTCAGAAATGGATTGGACCAACAAGAACATCCACCCATCCAAAGTTGTTAACGTTGGTGACGTTGTGGAAGTTATGGTTCTGGATATCGATGAAGAACGTCGTCGTATCTCCCTGGGCCTGAAACAGTGCAAAGCTAACCCTTGGCAGCAATTTGCTGAGACTCACAACAAGAACGATCGCGTTGAAGGTAAAATCAAGTCTATCACTGACTTCGGTATCTTCATTGGTCTGGAAGGCGGCATCGACGGCCTGGTTCACCTGTCTGACATCTCCTGGAACGTTGCAGGTGAAGAAGCAGTTCGTGAATACAAAAAAGGCGACGAAATCGCTGCTGTAGTTCTGCAAGTAGATGCAGAGCGTGAGCGTATCTCTCTGGGCATCAAGCAACTGGCAGAAGATCCATTCAACAATTACCTGTCTGTAAACAAGAAAGGTGTTATTGTTACTGGTAAAGTCACTGCAGTTGACGCAAAAGGTGCTACAGTTGAATTAGCTGACGGTGTTGAAGGTTACCTGCGTGCATCAGAAGCTTCTCGTGACCGCGTTGAAGATGCAACTCAAGTTCTGAACGTTGGCGATGAAGTTGAAGCTAAATATGTTGGCGTTGATCGCAAAAACCGCGTAATCAACCTGTCTGTTCGTGCAAAAGACGAAGCTGATGAAAAAGACGCTATCGCTTCTGTGAACAAACAAGAAGACACAAACTTTGCTAACAACGCAATGGCTGAAGCTTTCAAAGCAGCTAAAGGCGAATAATCTAAGTCAATAACGGCGGGTAATGTTCTCTATAATGAGAATGTTACCCGAATACGGTAGTTTAGGGAGGTACCATGACCAAGTCTGAATTAATCGAAAGACTTGCAGAGCAGCAATCTCACATGCCGGCCAAAGCCGTTGAAGATGCAGTGAAAGAAATGCTTGATCATATGGCAGAAACACTAGCCGCAGGTGAACGTATTGAAGTTCGCGGATTCGGCAGCTTTTCTCTTCACTACCGGGCTCCGCGTGTGGGTCGTAACCCTAAAACGGGTGAAAAAGTGGAATTGGACGGTAAATATGTTCCCCACTTTAAACCCGGTAAAGAGTTACGTGACCGCGTGAATATCTATAGCGATAGCTAAGATATCAGTTATTACTTAATTAAACTAACGGCACCTTGCGGTGCCGTTTTTTGTATATACTAATCGCCTTTCAAGTTGCTCATTATAAGATAACGTAACTCATTGTTTTTCCCCGCGAAGCGGGATAAACAATATGCATCTTGAAGTGAGATGGGTATTAATGTATCTCTAATTTTTGTGAGAATAGACGTATTTTTTTGAGATCGTTTCTTTTGTTTAAAAGTTAATTTGCGAAGCGATTCCACGAAAACATTTCTCTAACTGGCAGTAAGATTTACTATGTCATAAGCTCTCTTGCGTGAATGGAATGTCAGCACAGAGGCATAATGGATGCAGCCGATAATATTTTCTCTTTTTACCTGTTTATTTACCATTTGGCGAAAACCAACGCCACTTATCAGTCTAAATTGGGCGGCATTAGCCATTATATTGGGAGTTTTTCCCTTATTATTCCTTGCAGAGCTTCCTCAACAAAAAGTCATTCAATACCTGGTTATCCTTGCGTTTTGCTTATTATTTTTTCCTTATAAGATTATACGACTAGTATCATTAGCATTATGGGCATTTATTTTCGGATGTTGGCATGGCCAGCATATATTGGCACAAGTGGCTTATTTCAGCGAAACATCCCGCACTGCAATCGTTATGATTGATAGTGTATCGTTGGAAAATAATACGAAGAAGGAAGATAAGAAGGCGCGTTATCGTATTAAGCTGATTGAGAGTGATGGGAAATATATTATTCCTGCCTTATATGCGTCAGTATCATGGAATTCTCAAGAGTTGCTATGCGCTGGCCAGAAGTGGCAGATGACAATGAAACTCAGGCCTGTTCATGCTCAATTAAACCATGGTAGTTTTGATAGCCAACGATATTCACTTTCTATTCGCCAACCATTGAATGGAACAATTATAGAGGCAGCGCCACTCGATAAAAATTGTGATCTCCGACAAAGTTTCATTAATAACTTGTTACCAGAAATTCAGCCATTAAAACAGGCGGGTATTGCATTAGCACTCTCGTTTGGTGAAAGGATATGGTTGGATAAATCCACTCGCTTGCTATTACAGCAGACAGGTATTGCGCATTTGATGGCAATTTCAGGGCTGCATATTGCAATGGCCAGCTTATTTGGCTGGAGTTTTGCAAGAATGACGCAATTTTTTTTTCCTGCAAAATGGATTGGATTTCGCTTTCCATTGATCATGGGCTGGTTAACCGCAATGCTGTATGGATGGTTATCTGGTTGGGGAATTCCAGCCGTTCGGGCAATATTAGGGTTAACTTTATGGATTTATTTACGGTGCAAAAGCCGGCTGTGTTTTTCATGGCAATGGGCTTTATGGAGTGCCGCCCTGATTTTATTTTTCGATCCTTTGGCAATACTTTCTGACAGTTTTTGGCTCTCATTTACTGCGGTAATGGCACTGTTATTTTGGTTTTATTGGATGCCTTTGCCAGAAAAGATACGTCAGGGGTGGCAGTGGTCATGGCTGCGCGCACTGCATATGCAGTTGGGCATGTTGCTAATGTTGTTACCGTTACAGCTTTTGTTATTTCAGAGCGTTAATATTGCATCATTGGTGGCTAACCTGTGGGCTATTCCAATTATCTCTTTTTTATCTGTTCCGTTGGTTATGTTGGGGATGGTTTGTCTCTTTCTTCCGGTGATCCAACCCTTTTTATGGCAGCTTGTTGATTACAGCATTTTATTTGCTTTGGCACCTTTACCTATTTTGACATATTCATGGTTTGAAACAGGGTACTATCCGATAGGTATTACGTTAATCGGCTGGTTTTTTGTTGTGATTTGGCGCTTAGGTTGGTGGCGCTCCTATAAATGGTTGTTGGGCGTTTGCATTGGAATCATTGCGTGTTATTCCAAACGTTCTAATGATTATCAATGGCGTTTTTCCATGCTGGATGTGGGGCATGGATTAGCTGTGGTCATCGATAAGGGAGGGGAAGCGATTGTATTTGATACAGGAAATCGTTGGGAAACGGGCAGCATGGCAGAAAAAGTTATTGAACCCTATTTACGTTGGCATCGGTTAACACCAGGGCAAATAATCCTGAGTCATGATCATTTGGATCATACGGGAGGAATGGAATATCTAGCTGAAAAGTATCCCGATATCCAAATTAGAAGCCCTTCTCTAAATCAGGCTCATTTACCTTGTGTCCGTGGTGAAAAGTGGACATGGCAGGGGTTAAATTTTGCCGTTCTTTGGCCACCAGAAAAGTCAGTTATAGTTGGCAATGATCAATCTTGCGTGATCCGTATTGATGATGGTAGATACAGTCTGCTATTAACAGGAGATCTAGAAAAGCTGGGCGAATACCGCTTATTGGAGCTTGAGAAGGATCATCTGCGTGCAACAATACTACAAGTACCTCATCATGGGAGTAACACTTCTTCTACTTCGGTGTTTATACGCAGAGTTATGCCTCGATATGCTCTGGCTTCAGTTGCACGCTATAGCCCGTGGCGATTGCCTTCAGCAAAGGTGAAACAACGCTACAAAAATGCTGGCATTAAATGGCATAGCACAGCGGTTTCTGGTCAGATAACCGGCTATGTTTATCGCGATGACATTAAATTAAAAGGTTATCGACAACAAATAGTCTCACGATGGTATCATCAGTGGTTTGGTATTCGTGGCGATCATGAGTAGAATGATTCGCTATTTCTTTTGGTTTTGGTAACTCACTAATGAATGATAAAGACCTTTCTACCTGGCAGACCTTTCGCCGATTGTGGCCGATCATCACTCCTTTTAAAATCGGGCTGATCGTCTCGGCGGTTGCGTTAGTCATTAATGCTGCCGGTGATACATTGATGCTTTCCTTGTTGAAGCCTTTGCTTGATGAGGGTTTTGGCAAGGCAGACATTGGCGTATTGAAGTGGATGCCACTGGTTGTTATCGGATTGATGTTGTTGCGTGGCATATCTGGTTTTATATCGAGTTATTGTCTCTCTTGGGTATCAGGCAAAGTGGTCATGCAGATGCGTCGCCGCCTGTTCAATCATATGATGGGAATGCCTGTTTCCTTCTTTGACCAGCAATCCACGGGGACTTTGCTTTCCCGTATTACATACGATTCAGAACAGGTTGCCTCCTCTTCCTCCGGTGCATTAGTGACGGTTGTCAGGGAAGGCGCATCAATTATTGGCCTGTTTATACTGATGTTTTATTACAGTTGGGAACTCTCGCTTATTTTGATCGTCATTGCGCCGATAGTTGCGGGGGTTATTCGTCTTGTTTCCGTGCGTTTTCGTAATATCAGTAAAAATATGCAAAGCAGCATGGGAATGGTAACAACCAGCGCTGAACAGATGCTGAAAGGGCATAAAGAAGTTTTAATTTTTGGTGGTCAAAAAGTTGAAACTGAACGCTTTAACAAAGTCAGCAACCATATGCGCCAGCAGGGTATGAAAATGGTCACTGCTGATTCCATTTCAGATCCGATTATCCAGCTTATTGCTTCCTTTGCACTGGCATTTATCCTGTATGCAGCCAGTTTTCCTGAAATTATGGGTGCCTTAACCGCAGGGAAAATCACTGTTGTATTTTCATCTATGATTGCCCTGATGCGCCCATTAAAGTCATTAACTAACGTTAATGCCCAATTCCAACGTGGTATGGCTGCATGCCAGACCTTATTTACTATCCTGGATATGGAGCAGGAAAAAGACGAAGGTAAATTGGAAATCAAAAAGGCAAAAGGCAATATTGAATTCCGTCATGTTACTTTCTGTTATCCAACCAAGGATCATCCTGCATTGAAAAATATTTCAATGACAATCCCAGCGGGAAAGACGATTGCATTGGTGGGTCGTTCAGGATCAGGTAAATCGACAATTGCCAATCTCATGACGCGTTTTTATGACGTGAATGAAGGCGAGATAGTATTAGACGGTCATGACCTGCGTGAATATACCCTGGCTTCACTGCGTAACCAAATCGCGTTGGTATCGCAAAATGTCCATCTATTCAATGATACGGTTGCCAATAATATTGCTTACGCTAGCGAAGGATGCTTTAGCCGCGAAGAGATAGAGCGGGCGGCAGAAATGGCTTATGCAATGGACTTTATCAAAAAACTGGATAATGGCCTTGATACCATGATCGGTGAAAATGGTGTTTTGCTTTCTGGGGGGCAGCGTCAGCGTATTGCGATTGCCCGTGCTTTATTGCGTGATTCTCCGATTTTAATTTTGGATGAAGCCACTTCTGCATTGGATACAGAATCTGAACGAGCAATTCAGGCTGCATTAGATGAATTACAGAAAAACAGAACTTCATTGGTCATTGCTCACCGCCTTTCTACTATTGAAAATGCCGATGAAATTATCGTCATTGAAGATGGGAATATCATAGAAAGGGGCAACCATGCGATTTTATTGCAACATGATGGGGCATATGCTCAGTTACATAGGATGCAATTTGGCCAATGATTGAACGCATATGGTCAGGCCGCTCGCGGCTTTACATCGTATTATTGCCATTATCAGCCCTTTATGGGCTGATAAGTGGCTTGCGGCGTTTAAGCTATAAACTAGGGTTGAGCCGCTCCTGGAAAGCACCAGTGCCTGTTGTGGTTGTCGGTAATTTGACGGCAGGAGGAAATGGCAAAACCCCGGTTGTTATTTGGCTGGTTGAACAGTTGCAGCAAAAAGGTTATCGGGTTGGCGTTGTTTCGCGTGGTTATGGCGGGAAATCGGCACATTACCCGTTATTGGTTACCGATGAAGTGACAACGGCACAAGCAGGGGATGAACCTGTTTTAATTCGTCGTCGTACTGGTGTACCTGTTGCAGTGGCACCAAAGCGAGCAGAAGCCGTTCAGGCATTATTGGCACATGCTCCGGTTGATATCGTCATTACCGATGATGGTCTTCAGCATTATGCCTTGCGGCGTGATTATGAGATTGTCGTCATTGATGGCGTTCGTCGTTTTGGCAATGGTTGCTGGTTGCCTGCTGGCCCTATGCGAGAACTGGCGGGACGCTTGAATAGCGTCAATGCCATCATTGTTAATGGTGGAACACCCGAATCGGGTGAATTACCAATGACTCTAAAGGGCGATTTGGTGGTTAATTTGCTGACTGGGGAAACGCGAAAGGTGACTGATCTTTCCAATGGTGTTGCGATGGCAGGAATTGGTCATCCACCACGTTTTTTTGCAACATTGCAGCAATTAGGAGCGAAATTACAGAAAACATACGCTTTTGCTGATCATCAGGCGTACGAAAAATCTCAACTATTGGCCCTGGCAAATAGTGATCAAAATTTATTGATGACAGAAAAAGATGCGGTTAAATGTTTCCAATTTGCCCAACCTAACTGGTGGTATTTGCCTGTACACGCTGAATTGCCCGAGGAAAAAGGGCAAAAGGTGTTGAATGATATCTGTGCTTTACTGCCAGCATTAAATACTCACCAATAATGTCAGGCTATTCTCACCTCACCATACTAAGCAAAATAAGGTAAATTAAACAAAGCAACAAAGTTAACGGTGATACATTGCTTATGGTATTCTGAGCCACATTAAATTTGATGGGGGATATATGGATCACCGTTTACTCGAAATCATTGCTTGTCCGCTATGTCATGGCAAGCTCAGTTATGATAAAGAAAACTTTGAACTGATTTGTAAGTTTGATCGTCTCGCTTTTCCCTTCCGTGATGGCATTCCTGTGTTGCTAGAGAATGAAGCACGTGTCTTGCCTACAGAGGAAAATCAATAACCCATGTTTACCGTTATCATTCCGGCACGTTTTTCCTCAACCCGTTTACCTGGAAAACCATTGGCTGATATTCATGGTAAGCCAATGGTTGTGCGTGTGATGGAACGGGCTGTCCGTTCTGGTGCTGATCGGGTTATTGTGGCAACGGATCATCAAGAAGTGTTTAATGCAGTCATTGCCGCAGGCGGTGAGGCTTGCATGACACGTGAAAATCACCATTCAGGTACAGAGCGTTTGGCTGAGGTTATCGATAAATACCAATTCGCTGATGATGAAATTATTGTGAATGTTCAGGGTGATGAACCCCTTATCCCAGAACAGATCATCAAACAAGTGGCTGATAATTTAGCTGACAGCGATGCAGGAATGGCAACACTTGCCGTGCAGATCCAGGATGCAGAAGAGGCATTTAATCCCAATGCTGTCAAAGTTGTGATGGATTCGCAAGGTTATGCCCTCTATTTTTCTCGCGCTACGATCCCATGGGAACGTGATCGCTTTATGCAGTCAACAGAGTCTATTGGAGAGCATTTCCTGCGCCATATTGGAATTTATGCGTATCGGGCGGGGTTTATTCGACGTTATATCCAGTGGTCGCCAAGCCCCTTGGAAAGTATCGAAATGCTCGAACAATTAAGGGTGCTTTGGTACGGTGAAAAGATCCATGTAGCAAAAGCCCTACAAGCGCCTGGTACAGGGGTTGATACACCGGAAGATCTACAAGCCGTCAGAAAAGTTTTTGCCACACTCTGATCTTCTTGTCTGAAATCGGGTGAAATTTAAAAGAGAATGCCGTAACGTTTATACGGCATTCTCTTTTTTCGTCACACTTCACTGCTCATTCTGATGTTATTTCTCACCCTCTTTTGGTTGAAGGTCTTTTGATTGTTCAATACGTATATCCTGACTTACCGGTTTAATAGCCTGCCAGATGTGGCCTAATGTCTCATACCAGGCACGCTCAGTGTGTGATAAATAGTAGGAAGAAGGAAGGTATTTTTCCCACGAATATAGAGGTGTTGTAACGGCTAATTGATTGGCAGGACCCGCAATGGGATGCAGGCCTCGTTGTGCAAAAAACTTGAGAGATCGTTCCATATGGTTGGCAGAAGTGACAAGAATGAAAGGTTGTTGTCCGACGATTTTTTCAACTTCAGCAGCTTCTTCTTCTGTATCTAAGGGTTTTTTTAATGCTATCGTGTCTTCTACAGGAATTCCCAGAGATTGTGCTACCATAGCAGCAATTTCGGCACTGCTAATGACATTAACGCCTTTACCGCCAGTAAAAATCATTTTAGCGCCAGGATTGAGACGATATAACCGAATCCCCTCCGTCACTCTGGGCAAGCTGTTACTAATAAGATTGGCGCTGGGAGCCCAGTGGGGGTTATAAGTAAAACCGCCGCCAAGAACCACAATATATTTTATGGGAGTGGTAGGTGTTGTGTCTGGTTCATAGCGCTGAACATATTTTCCCTCGACAGGGAGTAAGAGTTTATCCGCAATAGGTTGTAAACTAAATAAAAGTAATGTCAACCAACTGAGTGATAAAATGGCTTTCCCTGTTTTTTGCCAACGGGTAAACCATAGTAATAGCAGGGCGGCAAAAGAGACAATAATAATCAACGGCAAAGGCATTAATAGCGAGCCGATATATTTTTTTAACAGAAATAACATTGATTGGCCTTGAGTTGGTTAAACTATAATCTTATGAGGGCGAGTTTAAGGCTAAAAGTAGTTAATTAAATGATTACTGTGCCAAAATAACAGTAGTAAAAATAGCAGTAGATAACATCATTACTCAATAGATAAATTAAACTTAGCTTATAAATGAGGCGGCTTTTCATGCGGGATCGCAATTTCGATGATATTGCAGACAAATTTTCGCGTAATATTTACGGCACAACCAAAGGTAAAATCAGGCAAGCCGTTGTCTGGCAGGATATTAACGAATTGCTGAATCATTTGCCTCAACGTCCTTTGCGCATTTTGGATGCAGGGGGCGGTGAAGGTAATATGGCCTGCCAATTAGCTGAATTGGGACATCAGGTCATACTTTGTGATTTATCAAAGGAGATGATTCAGAGAGCGAAACATAACGCTGAAGAGCGGGATGTTCTCGATCAGATGCAATTTATCCAAAGCCCGGTACAGGAAATTCACCAGCATATTAAACAGCCCGTTGATCTGATTTTATTTCATGCTGTCTTGGAATGGATCACCGACCAAAAAGATGTAATAGAAACATTGGAAGAGATGATAACGCCCGGTGGTGCACTTTCATTAATGTTTTATAATGCAAATGGGTTGGTCATGCGTAACGCCATCTTGGGTAATTTTCATTTGGCGACGCCTAATATTCAGCGTCGTCGAAAACGTTCTCTATCACCACAAAATCCATTAATACCAGAACAGGTATATCAATGGCTAACTGAATTTAAGATGGAAATAACAGGTAAAACAGGTGTGAGAGTTTTTCATGATTACCTGCAAAGTCGTCAATTACAAGACACAGATTTTCCAGCGTTGCTTGAACTTGAACAGCGTTATTGCAGACAGGAACCTTATATCAGCCTGGGGCGTTATATTCATGTGATGGCACGCAAGCCTACCTTAAAGAGCGAATTATGAGTGAATATTCCCAGTCGGTTCCTGAACTTGTGTCTTGGGCCAGAAAAAACGATTTTTCAATTTCGTTGCCACCAGAACGGTTGGTTTTTTTGTTGGCTATTGCCGTATTAAACAGTGAACGGCTTGATGGTGAAATGAGTGAAGGGGAGCTGGTGGATGCCTTTCGTGAAGTCTGTAAAGGTTTTGAGCAGACTTCAGAAACGGTATCTGTCAGGGCGAATAATGCCATTAACGATATGGTTCGCCAGAAGTTACTTAACCGTTTTACCAGTGAATTAGCGGATGGCAATGCCATTTATCGCCTGACTCCACTGGGAATTGGTATCAGTGATTATTACATCCGCCAGCGTGAATTCTCCACGTTGCGTCTTTCTATGCAGTTATCTATCGTTGCTAACGAATTGCATCGGGCAGCAGAGGCAGCCGAAGAAGGGGGCGATGAATTACATTGGCACCGCAATGTTTTTGTTCCTCTCAAATATTCCGTCGCTGAAATTTTTGACAGTATCGATATGTCCCAGCGCTTGATGGATGAACAGCAAAACAGCGTAAAAACTGATATCGCCGCACTACTCAATCAGGATTGGCAGGCGGCCATCGCTAATTGTGAACAACTGCTGTCTGAAACCTCCGGCACGTTGCGGGAACTTCAGGATACTTTAGAAGCGGCGGGCGATAAATTGCAGGCGAATCTATTACGCATCCAAGCCGCGAATATGGACAGCGGCGGTTCTGAGTTGGTCGATAAACTGGTTTTTGATTTGCAAAGCAAACTGGATCGCATTATCAGTTGGGGGCAACAAGCCATTGATTTGTGGATAGGTTATGACCGCCATGTTCACAAATTTATCCGAACTGCCATTGATATGGATAAAAACCGCATTTTTGCCCAGCGTCTTCGTCAATCTATTCAACGCTATTTTGACAGTCCGTGGGCACTGACAGTCGCTAACGCAGAACGTTTTCTGGATATGCGTGATGAAGAGCTGACTCTGCGTAATGAAGAGGTAATGGGAGAGCTACCGCCAGAAATGGAATACGAAGAGTTTAGTGAAATCAATGAACAATTAGCTGAAATGATAGAGCAGGCGCTGGTGGTTTACCAGCAGGCAAAACTTCCTCTGGATTTGGGAGCTGTACTGCGCGACTACCTTGTCCAGTATCCACGTAAACGTCATTTTGATGTGGCACGTATCTTGGTGGATCAAGCAGTCAGGTTGGGGGTTGCAGAAGCGGATTTCTCTGGTTTACCGGCGGAATGGTTAGCGATTAATGATTACGGAGCCAAGGTACAGGCACATGTCATCGACACATATTGAACAACTTATGCCAGTAAAACTGGCTCAGGCATTATCCAATACACTTTTCCCTGAATTAGACAGCCAACTGCGCGCAGGGCGCCATATTAGTCTGGATGATCTTGATAATCATGCTTTTCTGATGGATTTTCAGGAAGAGTTGGAAATGTTTTATGCGCGTTATAACGTCGAGTTAATCCGTGCACCAGAAGGTTTTTTCTACCTGCGTCCCCGTTCGACGACGCTGATCCCGCGCTCTGTGCTGTCTGAATTGGATATGATGGTAGGTAAAATCCTATGTTACCTTTACCTTAGCCCAGAGCGCCTGTCCAATCAGGGGATATTTACCTTTCAGGAACTGTACGAAGAATTATTGTCATTGGCAGACGAAAATAAGCTGGTGAAATTAGTGAACCAACGTTCGACTGGTTCAGATCTGGACAAACAGAAATTGCAGGAAAAAGCGCGTACAGCTTTAAACCGCTTACGCCGTCTGGGTATGGTTTATTTCCTGCAAAACGACAGTAATAAATTTACGATTACTGAAGCGGTATTTCGCTTCGGCGCAGATGTACGCAGCGGTGATGACCCACGCGAGGCACAATTGCGGATGATCCGTGATGGTGAAGCCATGCCAGTAGAAAGGGAAACATCGCAGGAAGATAATGAACATGAAGAAGCATCAGGGCATTCAGCAGAAGGTACGGAGGATGAGCAGTCATGATTGAACGCGGTAAATTTCGCTCACTGACGTTAGTTAATTGGAATGGTTTTTTTGCCAGAACGTTTGATCTTGACGAACTTGTGACAACGTTATCCGGCGGTAATGGTGCTGGTAAATCAACCACGATGGCAGCCTTTGTCACTGCATTGATCCCTGATTTAACATTGCTCCATTTCCGCAATACGACAGAAGCGGGGGCAACTTCAGGTTCACGTGATAAAGGGTTGCACGGTAAGTTACGGGCAGGTGTTTGCTACTCCACGCTGGACGTGGTTAATTCACGCCATCAACGGATTATCACCGGAGTCCGTTTACAACAAGTCGCAGGACGTGATCGAAAAGTTGATATTAAACCCTTTATGATTCAGGGCGTTCCTGCGTCGATTCAGCCAACGCAGTTATTGACTGACAATATCAACGAACGTCAGGCGCGGGTGCTGTCGTTAAATGAACTAAAGGAACGCCTTGATAAGATGGAAGGCGTTCAGTTCAAACAATTTAACTCGATTACCGATTACCACGCCCTGATGTTTGATTTGGGTGTGATCCCAAAACGTTTGCGTTCAGCGAGTGACCGCAGCAAGTTTTATCGTCTGATAGAAGCATCATTATATGGCGGAATTTCCAGTGCGATTACCCGCTCATTGCGTGATTACTTGTTACCGGAAAACAGCGGCGTCAGAAAAGCATTTCAGGATATGGAAGCCGCATTGCGTGAAAATCGCATTACGTTGGAAGCTATCCGTGTCACCCAATCCGACCGTGATCTTTTCAAGCACCTTATCACAGAAGCTACGGCTTATGTGTCTGCTGACTATATGCGTCATGCCAACGAACGCCGCGTTCATCTGGATGAGGCACTGGCTTTGCGCAGTGAATTATTTGGCAGCCGCCGCCAACTGGTCGCTGAACGATATCGCCATGTTGAAATGGCGCGGGAGCTGGCGGAACAAAGCGGAGCCTCTTCTGATTTAGAAATGGATTATCAGGCGGCCAGTGATCACCTGAATCTGGTTCAAACAGCGATGCGTCAGCAGGAAAAAATCGATCGCTACCAATCTGATATTGAAGAGCTGATCTACCGACTGGAAGAGCAGGGCGAAGTTGTAGAAGAGGCGAGAGATCTTCAGGCGGAATATGAAGCCACATGTGAAGCGGCAGAACAAGAAGTTGATGAACTGAAAAGCCAGCTTGCTGACTACCAACAAGCGTTGGATGTACAGCAAACTCGCGCTATTCAATACCAGCAAGCATTGCAAGCATTAGAGCGTGCCCGTGAACTTTGCCAGCTTCCCGAACTGTCGATAGAAAATGCCGACGAATGGCAGGAAACCTATCAGGCCAAAGCGCAGCAAGCGACAGAGACGTTGCTGGCGCTGGAACAGAAATTGAGCGTTGCTGACGCAGCGCATAGTCAGTTTGAGCAGGCTTACCAACTGGTAAAAAGTATTATTGGTGAAGTGAGCCGTAGTGAAGCCTGGCAAGCTGCTCGTGAAGCATTGCGTGAATGGCCATCCCAGCGTCATCTGGCTGAGCGCGTCCAACCTTTACGTATCCAATTGGCCGAACTGGAACAACGCCTGAACAGTCAGCAAAATGCAGAACGTTTGTTGGAAGAGTTTTGTAAGCGTCATAATCAGCAACATCAGGCAGAAGACCTGGAGGCGTTACGGGGTGAACTGGAAGCTCAGTTGGAAGAATTGAGCCTGGGCGCCAATGAAAGTGGTGAACGTCGTATTCAAATACGTCAGGAATTTGAACAGCTCAAGCAAAAAATTCAAGGGCTGACCGTACGGGCACCCGTGTGGTTGGCGGCACAGGAAGCCTTGGAGCAGCTGAGTGAACAATGCAATGAAACATTCGAAAATAGTCACGATGTGACTGAATATATGCAGCAATTGCTTGAGCAAGAGCGTGAAATTACAGTCGAACGTGATGATATTGCGGCACAGAAACGCGAACTGGAAAAACAGATTGAACGTTTGAGCCAACCAAGTGGTGCCGAAGATAGCCGATTGCTCGCATTGGCAGAGCGTTTTGGTGGTGTTTTATTGTCTGAAATTTATGACGACATTACCATTGACGACGCACCTTATTTCTCCGCACTGTATGGTCCTGCACGTCACGCAATTGTCGTACCTGATCTCTCACTACTTCGTCCACATCTGGAAACATTGGAAGATTGCCCGGAAGATCTCTATTTAATTGAGGGAGATCCACAGTCTTTTGATGACAGCGTCTTCCATTTTGAAGAGCAGGAAAACGCGGTTCTGGTGAAATCATCCGATCGCCAATGGCGTTATTCCCGCTATCCTGAAGTTCCATTATTTGGACGGGCAGCAAGAGAAAGTCGTCTGGAAGCACTTAGCCTTGAGCGTGATACACTGGCAGAACGCTACGCGACACTTTCGTTTGATGTGCAGAAAGTTCAGCGTGCGCATCAGGCTTTCAGTCGTTTTGTCGGTAAACACCTTTCTGTTGTGTTTGATGATGATCCAGAAGCAGAAATTCGTCGTCTGAGTCAGCGTCGTACTGAATTGGAGCGTGAGTTATCGCAATTTGAAACCCAGGCTCAGCAACATCAGCAGAAGCTGGTTCAGGTGAAAGAGAGCCTGTCACTATTAAATCGCCTGATTCCACAAATGACGATTTTGTTGGATGAAACCCTGTTTGAGCGCGTGGAAACCGTCCGTGAAGAAATGAGTGAGGCTCAGGAAGCTGCGCGTTTCCTGCAACAACACGGTAATGCGTTGGCTAAACTTGAACCGTTGGTTTCGGTTTTGCAAAGTGATCCACAGCAACATGAGCAGTTGCAGAAGGATTATGAGGCCGTGAAACAGAGCCAGAATCAGGCTAAACAACAAACCTTTGCCTTGACGGAAGTAGTGCAACGCCGTGCGCATTTCAGTTATAGCGACTCTGCCGGTATGCTTAACGAAAATGCCGACTTGAACGACAAATTGCGCCAACGCCTTGAACACGCAGAATCTGATCGTAGACGTGCGCGTGAAAAATTGCGTCAGCAGCAAGCACAATGTGCGCAATTTAACCAAGTCTTGGCATCACTGAAAAGTTCTTATGACACCAAGCAAGACATGTTAAAAGAACTTGAGCAGGAGCTGAAAGATATTGGTGTCCAGGCAGATGCTAACGCCGAAAGCCGTGCCCGTGAACGCCGTGATCAGCTTCACGCGGCTGTGAATGCTAATCGTTCCCGCATTAACCAGCTTGAGAAACAGATCGCGTTCTGTGAAGCGGAAATGGAAAACCTCCAGAAAAAATTGCGTAAATCTGAACGTGATTATTACCAGAAACGTGAGCAGGTGGTTTCTTCCAAGGCGGGCTGGTGTGCCGTTATGCGTATGGTGAAAGACAATGGCGTTGAACGTCGCTTACATCGTCGCGAACTGGCTTATATGGATGGTGATGAGCTGCGTTCAATGTCGGATAAAGCGCTGGGGGCATTGCGTCTGGCTGTGGCCGATAATGAACATCTGCGCGATGCGTTGCGTTTATCCGAAGATCCAAAGCGTCCTGAGCGTAAGATCCAATTCTTTGTGGCGGTTTACCAGCATCTGCGTGAACGTATCCGGCAGGATATTATTCGAACGGATGATCCAGTCGATGCCATTGAACAGATGGAAATTGAATTGGCGCGTTTGACGGAAGAACTAACCGCTCGTGAGCAGAAACTGGCAATCAGTTCCAAGAGCGTGGCAAATATCATTCGCAAAACCATTCAACGTGAACAGAATCGCATTCGTATGCTGAATCAGGGATTGCAGGCGGTTTCTTTTGGACAGGTTGGTGGTGTGCGCCTGAATGTGAATGTGCGTGAAAGTCATTCCCTGTTGTTGGATGTGCTTTCTGAACAGCAGGAACAGCATCAAGATCTGTTCAACAGCCAGCGTCTGACTTTCTCAGAAGCGATGGCAAAACTTTATCAGCGCCTGAACCCGCAAATCGATATAGGACAGCGTTTGCCTCAGACTATCGGTGAAGAATTACTGGATTACCGCAATTACCTTGAGCTGGAAGTTGAAGTCAACCGAGGTTCGGATGGCTGGCTAAAAGCGGAAAGTGGGGCGCTTTCTACCGGAGAAGCGATTGGTACGGGGATGTCCATTCTGGTCATGGTTGTACAGAGCTGGGAAGAAGAATCACGTCGGCTGCGTGGTAAAGATATTTCTCCATGCCGACTGCTGTTCCTTGATGAAGCTGCTCGATTAGATGCGAAATCCATTGCAACGCTGTTTGAGTTATGTGAACGTTTGCATATGCAGTTAATTATTGCTGCACCGGAAAATATCAGTCCAGAAAAAGGGACAACTTATAAATTGGTACGTAAGATTTTCAATAACCAGGAACATGTGCATGTTGTTGGGCTGCGTGGTTTTGGGCAAGATATTCCGGTGACTGGGCAATCACAAACACAGGTGCAACCTGTATTGCAAGAATAACTTTATCATTGAATGATATTTCTTCTAAGAAGGGGGCGTATTATGCCCTCTTTCTTAATTGGGATAGAACTTGTTTGGATATTTGTCTCCTTGTGCGGTATGTCTCGTTTTGATGTGGTGATAAAGTTTACTATTTCGAACCGTTACTACTAATGTGAAAAAGGAATAACGATGCGTAAAGTTACCCTGCTATTTAGTACAATTGTGCTTGCTTTTGGTTTGAACAGCATGGCACAAGCAAAAATATTTATGCCTGAGCAAGTTGCTTCAGGTGTTTCTGTGGCAGATTTGGCTCAACGTCATGCGGTACATTGGGTATCCGTAGAGCAGATTAAGCAAAGCCTACAAAACCAACCAGCCATGGCGGTAGGTTTTGATATCGATGATACCGTACTGTTTTCAAGTCCAGGTTTTTATCGTGGTAAATCGGAATACTCACCTAATGATAATAGTTATCTAAAAAATCCGGCATTTTGGGAAAAAATGAATAATGAATGGGATAAATTCAGTATGCCCAAAAAGATCGGTATTGAATTGGTTCAGATGCACTTAAAGCGGGGTGATAATATTTATTTCATTACTGCACGTACAAAAACTAAGACAGAGGCGGTGACTAAATACTTACAGGAAGACTTACATATTCCAGCCGATAAAATGAATGCCGTTATTTTTACGGGTGATGAACCAGGTAAAAATAACAAAATTCGTTGGATGAAAGAGCATAACTTGAAGATTTATTATGGCGATGCAGATACTGATATTGCTGCCGCTCGCGCATTGAATATTCGTGGGATCCGCATTCTGAGAGCATCAAACTCGTCTTATCAGCCCCTGCCTAAAGCGGGTCGCTTTGGAGAAGAAGTTGTCATTAATTCTGAGTATTAATCTTAAAATTCAACACAATATACTTTAATTAAAGGCACTAAAGGTGCCTTTTCTTTTTTTAAGTCATTAAAATTTAAATTATTATGATAAAAATTTTATTAGGTTTTATTTTACCTGGTGAGATCTCATTTGATTAGGTGGAAATACTATCTTAAATAGTAATTATGTATATAATTACCAATATTCTTTCTGATAAAATAGATCTGCGGATAATTATAATAAGTTATTGGATAGCTGAGTCATAATAAGGTGAGGTGAACTCTTATGATGAAGAACACGGTCAGGTTACTGAAAGTTTCTTTTATCTGTAGCACATTGGTGATATCAGAAGGAACCTTTGCAAATCAACAAAATGGATTATCATCGAGTGTTATGCAGCAATTACCAGCAGAACAAAAAGACGCTGATCCTGTTATTTTAACTGATAAGATAGTTCCTATTCCTTCAGTGATTTCTATTGACGAAAGTCGAAAGCAATTACAGATTTGGTTGCCACAACAAATAAAACCGATATTTCGTGATAAGTTAGCAACTTTATATGCTAACAATAAAATGCAACCGTTGTGGTCAGATAAGAAAACCATTAATCAATTTGAAAATCAATTAGTTGAAATATCGTTAGCGGGTTTTCAGCCTCAATTTGAAAAATGGCTGATACAACTTCATACTCCTGAATTAAGTGAAATGGGACGTGATATTATCTTATCTGATGCTATGTTAGGTTATCTCCACTTTATTAATAATGTCGATAAAAAAGGGAGTTCATGGTTATATAGTCAATCCCCTTATAAAATTGAATTACCTCCGCCCCATTTAATTAATACGTGGCAACAACATATCAATAAAAATAGTATTTTTTCTTATATTGTGAGTTTATCACCAACTCATCCTATGTATGAAAATATGCGTAAGGAGATGATGATCCAATTGGCTGATCAACGGCCATGGACTGGGTTTTCATTTCAAGGAACGCTAAGGCCCGGACAAAGTAGTGAAAGTGTCATTGCATTAAGGAAAATATTGGCTCGTTCAGACATAGTGGATTTATCTGCTGCCAAATCTGATAATAGAGTTTATGATAGAGAATTAACCGCGGCTGTAAAACATTTTCAAGCTCAGCACGGATTGTCAGCTGATGGGGTTATCGGTAAATCCACTAAAGCATGGTTAAATACGACTCCACAAACCCGAGCTCGTATTATGGCATTGAATATCCAACGACTACGGATTATTCCTGGAGATATTCCTACAAGTATTTTAGTTAATATTCCGAATTACTCACTTTTCTATTATTTAGATGGTAAAGAAGTGCTAAGTTCTAAAGTGGTTGTTGGACGCCCCAGTCGAAAAACACCTATCATGAGTAGTGAATTAAATAATGTGGTAATCAATCCTCCGTGGAATGTCCCAACCAGCATGACTAGAAAAGATATTGCACCAAGGGCAATGCGTGACCCTGGTTATTTTCGTACGCGTGGTTATACGATTTTTTCCAGTTGGAGCAATGATGCCAAAATTGTCGATCCTTCATCGATTAACTGGGGCGTAATAACACCGAGCAATTTCCCGTATCGTATCAGGCAAGCACCAGGCCCAACTAATTCTTTAGGGCGTTTTAAATTCAATATGCCAAATTCAGAAGCTATTTATTTGCATGATACACCTAATCAAGCTGCTTTCAGCCGAGAAATGCGGGCTGTTAGTTCTGGTTGCGTACGAGTCAATAAGGCTTCTGAATTGGCTAATATGTTGTTGGGAGACGCAGGTTGGGATAAAACTAAAGTTAATAGTTCATTGAAAACATGGTCAACAAAATATGTTAATATTCCCAAAAAAATCCCGGTTTTCCTCTATTATCAAACTGCGTGGGTTGATGAAGGAGGGAAACCACAATACCGAGATGATATCTATGATTATGATATGAATGCAAGACAGCATTCAGAGTCACTTTACAAGATTTTAGTAGCCAGAAATGATTTATAACTTCTTCTGTTACCAATGAGAATTAAAGCAATAAAATTGGCGTTGATATTTATATATACCAATCTCACTTCAAGATGCATGTAATTTCTCCCCGCGAAGCGGGGAGAAATCAGGTTTCATATCGTGTTGTAAATTGCAGCTTGAAGTTTAATGCGTATAAACAGAGAAGAAAATAATATTTTCTTCTCTGTTATTCTTTATTACTTATTATTTTTAAAGTATTTTTTACTATGGTTCATTTTTAATGAGTGATTTTGTAGTTGACAATAAATTTAATGTGATTTTAATTATGTTAGGTAGATCACAATAATAAGGTGGTAAATTTACAGTAAAATACAAAAATAATTGAAACTATCTTTTATTTTATGATGTCTTATTAGTCGATTAAGTTGAGTTATAAATACATTTAGACAGTATTAATATATTAAAGAATAGCAGGGCATATTATCCATGAATAACATTGACCACGATCGCCGAAAGTGGCTCGGTATAAGTGTGGCCGCATTGGGATTAGGTTTATTACCTCAATCGGTTTTGGCTGCATTGACAACGCCACGTCCTCGAATTTTACGTTTTGATAACTTGCATACCGGAGAAACACTCAAAGCCGAATTCTTTGATGGTCATCGGTATAATAAATCAGAACTAGCCCGCCTGAATTATTTATTCCGCGATTTTCGGCAAAATAAGGTTAAAACCATTGATCCGAAATTATTTGATCAAATTTATTTATTGCAAATGCTGATGGGAATAAATAAACATGTTCAATTAGTTTCGGGTTATCGTTCTTTGGCAACAAATAATATGTTGCGTCACACCAGTGGTGGCGTGGCAAAACACAGTTATCATACCCGTGGACAAGCCATGGATTTTCACATTGATGGTGTTCAGCTTACGCATATTCGTAAGGCGGCATTGAAAATGCGGGCAGGGGGAGTAGGGTTTTATCCAAAGAGTAATTTTATTCATATTGATACAGGCCCGGTCAGGACGTGGTAATCTTATTACCAACAATGAGTCTTGATTGTGGAGTGAAACAGTATAATGAAATACCACATTATCCCCGTTACGATGGCGATGCAAAATTGTACATTGATTTGGTGTGAAGAAACTCAGGAAGCGGCAATTGTTGATCCTGGCGGTAATGCTGAACAACTTATCGCTGAAATAGAGCGACGTGGGCTGAAAATCACCCAAATTTTGCTGACACATGGTCACTATGATCATGTTGGTGCTACTGTCGAAGTCGCGCAGCATTTTGATGTGCCTGTTTACGGGCCACATAAGGGGGATGCTTTTTGGATAAAAGGCTTGGAAATTCAATGTCAAATGTTTGGTGTTGAACCATGCCCCTCTTTTACGCCCGATCGTTGGCTAGATGAAGGGGATACACTAAAAATTGGCAGGATTGAGTTATCCGTTTTGCACTGTCCGGGGCATACACCGGGGCATATTATCCTTGCTAACCACACCGACAAAATCATCTCAATGGGGGATGTATTGTTTAAGGGCAGTATTGGTCGCACGGATTTTCCGGGCGGAAACTATGATGAATTGATTCAATCTATTAAGGAAAAAGTATTGCCATTGGGGGACGAGTATCAATTCATACCCGGTCACGGTCCAATGTCAACATTAGGATATGAGCGAAAAACCAATCCATTTTTACAGGATTAATCGCAAACGTCTTTCTTGCCGTATAAGATGATGTAAAGAAGATAAAAGCCGCTTTGTCAGCGGCTTTTGAGAAACTCAGAGTATTGCAACGATAGCTTCACACAGAGGAACCATATTTTCCAGTGTCAAACCCGCTACGTTGATTCGGCCAGAGCTAACCGCATAAATACCATACTCTTCACGCAGGCGATCAACTTGCTCTTTAGTCAATCCACTGAATGAGAACATACCATTTTGTGTACTAATAAAGCTAAAGTCTTGCTTCGCGCCTTTTTCTTGCAAGGTATTCACAAACAGTTGGCGCATACGCTGAATGCGTTCACGCATGGTTGCCAATTCCTGAATCCATTCTGCTTTCAGATCATCATTGGACAGAATGGTCGTCACAACAGAAGCACCGTGCGCCGGTGGGTTAGAGTAGTTGGTACGCACAATGGATTTTGCCTGGCTGAATGCCTTTTCTGCGGTATCGCTGTCTGTTGCAACGATGGTGCAGGCACCAACACGCTCATTGTATAACCCAAAGTTTTTGGAATAAGAGCTGGCAACGATTAGCTCATTGTGGTTTCTGGTGAAAATACGCAGGCCTTCTGCATCTTCATCCAACCCTTTGGCAAAACCCTGGTAAGCAAAGTCGAATACGGGCAGCCAGCCATTTGCAGCAGATAAATCTGCCAGTTTCTGCCACTGTTCAGCGGTTGGATCAATACCCGTTGGGTTATGGCAGCAGCCATGCAGCAGAACAACATCACCTGCTTGTGCTTCAGACAAACTTGCCAACATGCCTTCGAAATCTAAGGCATGACTTTCTGCATCGTAATAGTTGTATTCGCGGATCTCCAAGCCAGCACTGGAGAAAACGCCTTTGTGGTTTGGCCAGGTTGGGTTGCTGATCCAGACACGTTTTGCATTGGTCTGCTTAGCAATAAAGTCAGCGGCAATACGCAGTGCACCCGTTCCGCCGGGGCTTTGTACAGTACGGGCGCGTTTGTCAGTGACGATAGGGCTGTTTTTGCCGAAAAGCAGTTCTTGAGTGACGCGGCCAAATTCAGGTAATCCACTAATTGCCAGATAATTTTTGGTAGTTTCGTTTTCCAGCAGGAACTTTTCTGCTTTTTTAACAGTAGTTAGAACAGGAGTTTTACCCGTTTCGTCTTTGTAGACGCCGATACCCAAGTTAATTTTATTTTCACGGGGATCTGCTTTAAAGCTATCCGCTAAACCAAGAATCGGGTCGGCAGGCGCTGCTGTGATTTTTTCAAACATTTTTTTGATTCCAAGACTCGGAGAGTTAAGCCCAAAATAAGTGGTACGCTGCTCAGGGTAACCTTAAGAAATCTATTTGCCAACTACTTGTAGCAAAAAGAATAAAATCTTGTGAAGTAGTTTACGGAGTGAAAAAAAGAGCCTGAAAAAACAGGGAGGTAAAATGTAAAAAGCAGCGCTGATGCGCTGCTTTTCCTGGGATAAATCGATTAACGTTTCGCTAAATAATTTATCAACAGTAATTAGAACTGATAAGTCAGGCCAACACCAAGTACGTTGCGAGCGTTTGAGTCTCCGCCTTTGTTCTTGTCCAGCAAGTTGATTTTGTAAACAACATAGGTAGAGAAGTTTTTGTTAAAGTAGTAAGAAGTATTTAAAGAAACATATTTAACCAGATCTCTGGTATAGCGTCTCTCACCTTCACCCAGATCTTTACCTTTAGACTGAACATAAGCTACGGCTGGTTTCAGGCCCAAGTCAGAGAACAAGTATTGCGCAACTAACTCAATATTCTGAGTTTTGTTTGCAGTATAAGTGCGTTCTCTTATAGGTTGATTACCAGGAACAGTGAAGTTAGTCATATTACGGGTTTCGCCGTACAATGCAGCCAAGTATACGTTGTTAGCATCGTATTTAGCACCGACGTTCCATGCTTCAGCACGTTCACCCTTAGCAGCGCCATCATTTTGCTGATTATTTGCACGAGCCGAATTCGCGTAAGTACCACCAACAGTGATACCATAACCTACGTCGTAGGTAGTGGCGAAACCATAGCCATCACCGTTTGCATTAGCATAAGGGCGATTATTCTTAGTACGATCACTATTTTGACCTTGGTATTGCAGGGCAAAGTTCAAGCCATCAACCAGGCCGAAGAAGTCGCTATTACGGTAGGTCAACAGGCCAGTAGCACGAGCAGTCATGTAGTTGTCATTCTGAGCCATGGAATCAGCACCGAAAATTGGCAGCACGTCAGTCCATACGTTGATATCGTAGTTTATGCCGTAGTTACGGCCGTAATCCAGTGAACCGTAGTTAGCGAATTTCAAACCAGCGAAAGCTAAACGGGTTTTGGTTGTTTCGTCTTTACCTTCTGCGCGATTAGATTGGATGTTGTATTCCCAACGACCGAAACCAGTCAGTTGATCAGAGATTTGGGTTTCGCCTTTAATGCCGAGACGTACGTAGGAATCATCGCCGTCTTCACCGCTTTTTTTGTCTGCGATCTGATGACGAACGTCCACTTTACCGTACAAATCCAGTTTATTGCCATCTTTGTTAAAGATTTCAGCTGCGTTTGCTGTACCAGCAACCAGCAAAGCTGGGATTACCACTGCAAGAATATTGCGTTTCATTATTATTACCCTCATTGGTGTTATCTAGACACCTGCCACTGCCAGAAATAGAACACTAAAAAATTTTGGAACTATTTGCGGGTATCGAGTGTCTTATTAGTCGGCGATCAGTGTTCCATTGGTAATGAATTTTATCTACCCTCAAAGTGCTACAAAAGTACAGAATCAGTAATAAAATGAAAATAGATGTTTCAAAATGTAAATATCAGGGAACTTTTTTCGGGTGCTTTTCGACATAAACAAAAAAAGCCAACTTTCGCTGGCTTTTTAAAGGATTGGTTTTTAGCTTATTTATTAAGCGTATTCGTTAGAAACTTGCGTTTCTTGGTGTCCGTGGGAACGGGATAACATCACGAACGTTGGAAACGCCAGTAACATAAGCGACCAGACGTTCGAAGCCCAAACCGAAACCAGCATGAGGAACAGTGCCGTAGCGGCGCAGATCACGATACCACCAATAATCTTCTTTATTCAGTCCCATCTCTTCCATACGCTGATCCAACCTATCCAGACGCTCTTCACGCTGGGAACCACCAATGATTTCACCGATGCCTGGAGCCAACACATCCATCGCTGCAACAGTTTTACCATCATCATTCATGCGCATATAGAAGGCTTTAATGTCTTTTGGATAGTTTTTCATGATCACTGGCGCGTTGAAATGTTTTTCTGCCAGATAGCGTTCATGCTCTGATGCCAAATCCACACCCCAGAAAACAGGGTTTTCAAATTGCTGACCACAATTTTCCAGAATTTCTATCGCGTCGGTGTAGTCCAACTGAACGAAATCTGAATCAACAAATTTTTTCAGACGGGTGATAACTTCGCTGTCAACTCGTTCTGCAAAGAAAGCCAGATCATCAGCACGCTCTTCTAATGCGGCCTTGAAAACATATTTCAGCATGTCTTCAGAGAGCTTGGCAATATCATTCAGATCAGCAAAAGCCACTTCTGGTTCAACCATCCAAAACTCTGCCAAATGACGGCTAGTATTGGAGTTTTCTGCACGGAAAGTGGGTCCGAAGGTATAGATTTTGCTCAATGCACAAGCATAAGCTTCACCGTTTAACTGACCGGATACAGTAAGGAAAGCTTCACGGCCGAAGAAATCTTGGCTGAAATCCACTTCGCCTTTATCCGTGCGTGGCAAGTTTTGCAAATCCAAAGTAGAAACGCGGAACATTTCGCCAGCGCCTTCTGTATCTGATGCGGTGATAAGCGGCGAGGATACCCAGAAGAAGCCTTTTTCATGGAAGAAACGATGTAGGGCTTGGGCTAGTGTATGGCGAACACGAGCCACTGCGCCGATCAAATTGGTGCGTGGGCGAAGATGAGCTACTTCACGCAGGTATTCAATACTGTGGCGTTTAGCCGCCATTGGGTAAGTATCTGGATCATCAACCATGCCAACAACAACAACTTTAGTGGCCTGCAATTCAAAATCCTGACCTTTACCTTGCGATTCCACCACTGTACCGGTGATTTCGACAGAACAACCCGTGGTTAAATGTAATATTTCATCCTGATAATTAGGTAAATTATTATTAACGACGGCCTGTAATGGATTAAAGCAGGAACCGTCATAGACGGCGAGGAATGAGATACCAGCTTTAGAATCTCTCCTTGTACGTATCCAACCGCGAACGGTGACTTCGTTGTCAACCGGAACCCGGCCTTGCAGTACATTGACTACAGGCGCTACGCTCATAAATTTCTCTCTTTTATATAGTGAATTAATAACTAGATAGATTTACCAAATACTCCCTTAATTAGGGAGCTGATCTTCTATCTTACTTGTCATCTCTCAGGAAACAAGAGGAAATTTCGGGTCTTAATGAGGAAACAGAGGGAAAAGTTGCTGTAACCAGCATAAAGCTGGTTACGCAAAAGATAATTAGCCAGTTATGCCGTTTTTTCTATACCACCTTCTCTATATAGGGAAGGTCAAACGCCCGACGTAACCTATTGACAAATTCATCATCTTCACAAATGGTTTTTCCGGGGCTATCAGAAAGTTTTGCTACGGGTTTACCATTACATTCCACCAATTTGATCACAATATTCAGTGGCTTTATACCCGGAATATTACAGGTTAGTCGTGTGCCAATACCGAAAACGACATTAATTCTCTTATGGAAGTGATGATACAGTGTTAATGCTTTTTGCAGATCTAAGCTGTCGGAAAACACTAATGTTTTCGTCATGGGATCAATATCGAGTGATTGATAGTGAGCTATGGCTTTTTCACCCCATTCAATAGGATCACCTGAGTCATGACGCAAGCCTTGGTAAGCCGTTGCCAACGATTTATCGAAATCTCGCAGAAAAGCGTCCATGGTAATACAGTCAGTCAGGGCGATGCCCAATTGATTTGGATATTCGTTCAGCCAGGTTTGCAGTGCTGCTCTCTGGCTATTGGCAAGTTCTGGACTAATTTGCTGGTGAGCCTGGAACCATTCATGGGCTTGTGTACCGAGAGGCGAAAGATTAAGCTGTTCTGCCAGTTGATAATTACTACTTCCAATCAAATAAGGGAAGTTATTTTTTAGCTCATTGATAATGGCATATTGCACTGCGTATGAAAAACGACGGCGAGTACCAAAATCCATTAATTTAAAACCAGATAGATCGATATTTTTTTCTGCAGCGTCTTTGTAAAACAGCTCAATCAATTTTCTCAGCTGAATAACGGCATCTTCAGGTGTTATTTCAGGTGAGCGATGACGATGGACCAATTCGCTGATCAGGGCAAGCAGGGGGACTTCCCACAAGATAACTTCGTGCCATAAACCGGAAATGCGGATAGTTAATTGCCCTTCATGGGTAACAGAAACGTCGACTTGTTTAGGATTAAAACGAAATGTTTTGCACCAGTTCAGGTAATCCTCTTTAAAGAACGGGAGACGAGAAAGATAATCGACTTCGCGTTCTGTTAATGCTAAGTCTGCCATCATATCAATTTGATGGCGTAATGGCTCGGCGTATTCTCCGAGTAGTTCATCACCACGACAACGAAATTCTGCAACAACAGGAATATTGTTGTAATGGTGGTACACTGCTTGCTGCATGTGAAACTTATAGGCATCTGTATCAAGCAGTGATTTGATAATCGGGGTAGCGTCTAAAGTCATGGCGCGTCAGGCATCCTCGCGGAGCATATTCGTGTCAGCTAAATCGATAAAGTCGGGAGAGTATACCGTGATTATTGGGTTATTGAAGCCATATAACTGCATATATTTTCCCGAATCTAAAGATTAAGGTTAATCCATTTATAGATAATATCATGTTAAATGAGATATGAGATGACAATTAGCACGAAAGTACTAATATGCTAATCACATTATTTATACCTTTATTTAATAAGTTATTAACATCTAAAAAAGAAACTTATTGATTGAAAGGAAAATTTCTCTATGTCAGCGTTTATGTTTTTAAAAGTAATGGAAAAGGTTCCCTATGACACAACAGCGACTCGTTAAACACCGTTTGGATTATAAAGCACCAGATTACACAATTACTAATATTGATCTTGATTTTGATCTGGATGCTGAAAAAACAACGGTGACGGCAATCAGTCAGGTAAAACGTCAGGTCAATGATATTACCCCACTGGTTTTGGATGGCGAAAATCTCACGTTAAAAGGTATCTATATCGATGATCAAGAGTGGGAGCATTATCAGGAACAGGATGGAAAGTTGCGGATTGAACAACTTCCAGCCCAGTTTACACTGAAAATTGTGAATGAAATTAATCCAGTAGCTAATACAGCCCTTGAGGGACTATACGTATCTGGTGATGCCTTGTGCACCCAGTGTGAGGCAGAGGGATTCCGTCACATCACGTATTATTTGGATCGCCCAGATGTTCTGGCTTGTTTTACTACTCGCATTACTGCGGATAAATCCAAATACCCATTCCTGCTTTCCAATGGTAACCGTATTGAACAAGGAGAGCTGGAAGATGGGCGTCATTGGGTAAAATGGCAGGATCCGTTCCCAAAACCTGCTTACTTGTTCGCATTGGTTGCGGGGGATTTTGATGTCTTGCGTGACACGTTTGTGACCCGCAGTGGCCGTGAGGTAGCACTGGAGCTGTTTGTTGATCGGGGCAACTTGGATCGTGCTGATTGGGCCATGACATCGTTGAAAAACTCAATGAAATGGGATGAAACCCGCTTTGGTTTGGAGTATGACCTTGATATCTACATGATTGTCGCCGTTGATTTTTTCAATATGGGAGCGATGGAGAACAAGGGATTAAACATCTTCAATTCCAAATATGTTCTGGCAAAAACGGAAACGGCGACTGACGAAGACTATCTTGCTATTGAAGCCGTGATCGGACATGAATATTTCCATAACTGGACCGGAAACCGTATTACATGTCGTGACTGGTTCCAGTTAAGCCTGAAAGAAGGGCTGACAGTATTCCGTGATCAGGAATTCAGTTCGGATCTGGGTTCACGTTCGGTTAACCGTATCAAGAATGTGCGAGTTATGCGTTCTGCACAATTTGCCGAAGATGCTGGCCCTATGGCTCACCCTATCCGTCCTGATCAGGTGATGGAAATGAATAACTTCTATACGTTGACCGTCTATGAAAAAGGCGCAGAAGTGATTCGGATGATCCACACCTTATTGGGGGAAGAACAATTTCAGGCGGGTATGCAGCTTTATATCCATCGCCATGATGGTAGCGCGGCTACCTGTGATGATTTTGTGCAGGCGATGGAAGACGCGTCAAATGTCGATTTGACCCTTTTCCGCCGTTGGTATAGCCAATCCGGGACACCTGTGCTGACTGTCCGCGACGAATATGATGCAGAAACGCAACAATATATTTTGCATGTCAGTCAAATGACATCACCAACAGCAGATCAGAAAGAGAAACAACCGCTGCACATTCCTCTGGATATTGAACTTTATGATGAACAGGGAAGGGTTATCCCGCTGCGTCGTCATGGTCAGCCTGTGCATCATGTTTTGAATGTTATTAATGCAGAGCAATCATTTGTTTTCGATAACGTTCCATCACGGCCTGTCCCTTCTTTATTGCGTGAGTTTTCTGCACCAGTGAAATTGGATTATCCATACAGTGATGAGCAACTTTCATTTTTAATGAAACATGCGCGTAATGAGTTCTCCCGTTGGGATGCAGCGCAGGCACTGTTAACCAACTATGTGAGGCTGAATGTTGTCCGTCACCAAAAATCCCTGCCACTGGAATTGCCAATGCATGTCATTGATGCTTTCCGTGCTGTATTGTTGGATAAAGATATCGACCCGGCTCTGGCTGCATTGATCCTGACCTTGCCGTCTGAAAATGAAGTGGCAGAATTGTTTACGGTGGTAGATCCTAAAGCTATCCATGATGTCATTCGTGCTATGACAAAAGCACTGGCCAATGAAATGGCAGATGAATTCTCTGCGGTTTATCACAGCCTCCAGACAGGCGTATACCGTGTAGAGCATAGGGATATTGCAAAACGTGATTTGCGTAATACCTGCCTCTACTATCTGGCCTTTATTGATACCAAAGAGTTGGCCGATAAATTAGTGGCGGCACAATATTATCACGCTGATAACATGACTGACAGCATCGCGGCCTTATCTGCGGCTGTATTTGCTGAATTGCCTTGCAGTTATCAATTACTGGACGAATTTGATAAGCAATGGCATCAGAATGGTTTGGTCATGGATAAATGGTTCAGGCTGCAAGCCACCAATCCAGCCTTCGATGTACTTGAGAAAGTGCGTGGTTTGATGCAACATCGTTCTTTCAGCTTGAGCAACCCAAACCGTGTTTATTCACTGTTGAGAATATTCTTTAGCAGAAATGCCGTGGCCTTCCATGCTGAAGATGGGAGTGGTTATCAATTCCTGGTGGAAGTGCTAACCGAGCTGAATAACCTAAATCCGCAAGTAGCATCACATTTGATTGATCCATTGATCCATTTGAAACGTTACGATGAAAAACGTCAGGCCTTGATGCGTGCGGCATTGGAACAGTTGAAAGGAATAGAGAACTTATCTGGTGACCTGTTCGAAAAGATTACCAAGGCACTTGAGAGTTAATATACGCATTAAACTTCAAGTTACAATTTACAACACGATATGAACCCTGATTTCTCCCCGCCTCGCGGGGAGAAATCAAACGCATCTTGAAGTTAGATTGGTATATGTAACATATTCTTTACGCGATGCTCGACTTTAACACCCTATAACGTTGGCTTGTTGAAGCCAGTCGCGTTGATTTTTACCTTGTTTAACATTGGCAAAAATACCCAACGTGTGAGAAAGCAGTTTTCTGGCAATTCGATTACTCAAATGCCACAAATCCCGTGCCCAGCACTTCTCGATAGCAAATTGTCCGGCGAGTTGACCAATCACGGTTTCAATTAAACGGCGTTTGGCGTTAATGATCCTTCTCGTTTTTCTGGGGAGGGGATCATCCATATTGGCTCGCACCGGGGTAATCATTTCAATACCCTCCACCCTCATTTCCTGCTTAAATTCAACGCCTAAATACCCTTTATCACCCAGCAAACAGCCTTTTATCGAGCCGAGCACATCCCAGATTGCTTCACGCTCACTGACACTGGCGGGCGTCAGTGTAAACCCGGTTACCACGCCGGTTTCGTCTATCATGAGATGTCCTTTGAAGCCGTAGTAAATTTCGTTTTTGGCGGCGCAGTACCCATAATCGGCTTGTCCTTTGAAGTTGGCACAGCCTTTTGCTCTTTTGAATCCACAGACGGGCAATGGAAATCCGTCGATAATATGTACCGGCCTGTCGAGCGCGCCCAATAACCTCGCCAGTTTTTCTTGCAGTTGTTGTTTAACAACCCAAAGATTCGAAATCTGTTTAGCGAAATTGGCGCGTGAACCCAGCCCCGGAAACCATTCGCGCCAGTGGCCATTAAAGTACGTCCAAATGCCTTTATCTGTTGAAAACCCTAAAAATTCACCCACCACTTCCATCGTGATAGCTTCTGCATCGCTCAGTTTAGGCGGATATCCCCGGCTTCTGAATCGCATACCTTGCTGTAACTGCGTTAAATTGTCATCTACCCAACAAAACACCCAAATGATAAAATCTTGCTGTGACATAGCCTTTTGTTCCTTTATTTCTCTATTTTTGACGACTTAAAGTTATAAAGGAGCGGCTATGTCATTTCAACTCATCATAAAAGTCGAGCATCGCGTTATTCTTTGGTTATTGCCGGAGATGAGATCGCATACAAACCCTGTTGTTGTTTTAAACGGGGTTTGTTTTTACCTGCTTATATAGAGAGGACTTTTTTGTTTACTCATATAATGTTAAATTAACGCCCTCTTCCTGCCACAACAACGCAGCAATTAATATGTATGGGATTGCGTATAACTCAAGATGTATAACTGACAATTCTCACGTAAAGACAATCATAAAGAACAATAGGTTAATTTAAATGTATTATTCTCTAGTACGGAAAGCGTTGTTCCAGCTTGATCCTGAACAGGCACATGAGCTGACTTTCCGCCAACTCAAACGTGTAGCCGGTACTCCTTTCGAATTTTTTATCCGTCAATCAGTTGCCACTAAGCCTGTTACCTGCATGGGGTTGTCCTTCAAAAATCCACTGGGCTTAGCTGCTGGTCTTGATAAAAACGGTGATTGTATTGATGCGTTTGGAGCAATGGGGTTTGGGTTTGTTGAAGTTGGTACAGTAACACCGCGCCCGCAAGCTGGAAATGATAAGCCGAGATTATTCCGGGTGATTGAAGCGGAAGGGATCATCAACCGGATGGGGTTCAACAATCTTGGGGTGGATAATCTGGTTGAGAATGTTAAGCGTGCAAAATATGACGGGATTATCGGGATCAATATCGGCAAAAATAAAGATACTCCGGTTGAAAATGGAAAAGATGATTATTTAATTTGCATGGATAAAGTTTATCCTCATGCAGGTTATATCACTATCAATATTTCTTCTCCTAATACGCCAGGCTTGAGGACATTACAGTATGGAGAAGCTCTGGATGATCTTTTGTCTGCGATTAAAAATAAGCAAAGCGAACTTCAGCAAAAGTACCAGAAATATGTTCCTGTTGCTGTTAAAATCTCTCCCGATCTTTCAGAAGAAGAATTAATAAAAATTGCTGATAGTTTAATGCGTCATCATATTGATGGAGTTATTGCAACAAATACCACATTGGATAGAAAGATTATCGAAGGTTTGAATCACTACCAACAGGCGGGGGGATTGAGTGGGCGTCCTGTGCAATTGCGTAGCACAGAGATTATCCGTCGCCTTTCGCAAGAATTAAAAGGTGAAATACCGATTATTGGTGTAGGGGGAATTGATTCACTTGTTGCAGCCAGGGAGAAAATAGAAGCAGGGGCTTCATTAATTCAGATATATTCCGGCTTTATCTATAAAGGACCAAAACTCATCAAAGATATTGTTAATCATATCTAAATATTTGCTGCAATTTGGGGGCAGGGGTTTATTTCTGTCCTCAACTCGTCTATATTTTGTCTTGTAGATTAAATTTTATCATTTATTTTTTACTTCTTATTTCGCTGACAATGCTTATTTTAACCAAAAAAGCTATTTTGAGCATAAAAAGGTAATCAATGAAAATTAGACCTGATGATCAGTGGCGCTGGTATTTTGATCATGAGCATAGTCGTGTCATGCTCGATCTCGCTAATGGCATGGTTTTTCGTTCTCGTTTCCCTGCCAAAATGTTGACTGATTACGCCGTTACAATGGAAGAAATGTCATTCTCAGTCGATGATGCCGCACTTTTTTACACTTTTGAAGAACATTCACGTCGTATCAACATGGCTCCTGCGTTCAGCGCTGAATTAGCTCTAAACGGGGTGGTTGCGTTACGTTTTATGAAACCGCAAATGCCTAAGAGCTGGTATTTCTCCCATTTTTCTTTGATAGAGAAACCAGAACACGGTGAAATTATTCAGCTTAAATTACAGGATAGCGGTACTGAAGCACTGTTTATGGTTGCAGAAGTGGGTGACAATGCCAGCTTGTGTTTATTGGCACAGCAAAAGCTAGAGATGCACAATCGTGTCATGAATTTTTGTGATCCCATTAAGGTTATGAATGATCGCATCATGCCTTATATCGAGCCAACTCAGTCATCGATATATCATAGGGCAATTTAGTGTCATCAGGCTGCTGCGTTCAGATATATTTATAGTATCAATCCGTTGATTTTGCTTTTCTCTATTTATCTGTGAAGTCACGGTTATCCACATCTTATTTCACATAAGCTATTCTATTGTTCTAAAAATAATTTATTTTCAACACATTAGGTCAATACTAAAAACCAATTTTTCCTTCAATGGGATTCGTTGTTTTGCCCACGGAAATTTATGCCAGACTAACCAAAAATTGGCTATAACCAGCATAGCAAGGATATTGACTCGGAAAGGCAGAGTAGTCACAAAAATAATGCATGTAAAGCTGCTTAGGATATCATTATGCAGGTATTATCGAATAACATGTAACAATCCTATTTTTTTATAGTTATCAGTAGATAATATTTAAATTGATAAACACGTGCAGGGATATACCAATCTAACTTCAAGATGCATGTGATTTCTCCCCGCGAAGCGGGGAAAAATCAGGTTTCATATCGTGTTGTAAATTGCAACTTGAAGTTTAATGCGTATAGAATTAATTTCTGTTCCTGCTTTATTTTTTTAGTAAACTAAAAAGAGGGTGGCCAAAATGAGGTAGGAAGAGTTTTTGAAAAATAAAAAGTGTTAATTTTTAAAGTGTTATACAAAAGATCACGAAAGAAAATCCCAATATAGCCAGGGTATGGACAGAAGAAGGTGCACGTGATGCTGTAGATCAGTATAAAAAATTTAGGTTTTTTATCTATAAATATAACGGAAAAGAAATAGCGCTTATTCCCTCTGTTGAAATAGATGAAATATGGCATCATCATATTTTAGATACTATAAATTATAAAAAAGACTGTGAAGATATTTATGGTTATTTTATTCATCATTCTCTATCCTCTGGGGCAGGTGTTCCGGCAGAGGGGCTATTAGAAACATTTGATGAGCGTTTTATGAAAACTCAACAACTTTATTTTGAAGAGTTTGGTGAATATATGTATGAGGTGGATTTTTTAAAATAAATTTAATTTCAATAACGATTGTGAATGTGTTATTCAAACATGATGGATAATTTGAATCAAGTGTATTTATTTACTAAAAATGCAGGGGAATATTCTCATTGTCCTCATATTTTGGATAAATTCATACCAAAATAGTTTTCACTCGTTACCAGCAGGTTAAAATAAGTGTTATACCAATCTAACTTCAAGATGCGTGTAATATCTCCCCGCGAAGCGGGAAGATATAAATAATCACATTGATTTACAAGCTGCAACTTGAGGTTGGATTGGTATACATCATTAATGTTTATCTTAGTTCAATGACTAAATCATTTTGAGGAATACAGCTACATGCCAGAATTTTTCCACTATCCTTAATGGATGTCGATTTTAGTGGCAATACGTCCCCTTTAACCAAAGATATCTTACAGGAGCCACAAATTCCGGCACGACATGAATAGGGAATTTGAATACCTTGATCTTCGAGTTGTTCTAAAATAATTTGCTGATTATTGCCAATAAAACGTTGTCCATTGAATTCAATAGTAACGGACTGTTGAACAATTTCCTTTATAGGTAAATGGGTTGCTTGTTCACCACTGCTATATTCGCGTGGCGTTCTCTTTTCCAAAATGGTAACACGATCCCCAACTCGAATAATGCCGCTGTCACGGGCAATGGCATTCTGTCCAAAATCAACCGCACCATTTTCTTTGGCTGTTCTGAAAGATTGCAGGGTAGCCAGTGGCTCACTTTGCGGATTTTTGCGGCCTTTCTCTGGACTGACTGTTGTCAAGATACAGCGACTGCACGGTTTTGGTAGATCAAAAACAATATCGCCGATTTGGATAGTTTGCCAGCTATCCTCTTCAAAAGGAGCGGCTCCCGTGACAATGATATTGGCCCGGAATTGCTCTATTTTAATACTGGCAGGACAGCGTTGTTGCAAAGCATGAAAAGAGGCTTCATTGATAATTAAATAGGGAAAACCATCTGCGAATGATAAAGAAATATCAGGGAATTTTTTAACTCGTCGTGTTAGTTCTTCACTGAGCCAGCGTAGTTGCACAGGTTTATCAAAGAAGCCACTGAGCCAACGATTCACCATATCGGGAGCGACTAACGCGGTAAAATGATTTCTCCAAACTTCAGTGGGGAGGCGCTCTTCTTTAAAATCATCGTAAAGTACAGTGATGCTTTCTCCATTTGGAGCCTGCAAATACAAACCGTTATGGAGCATAGTTGGAGTAAATAGCAGCATCTGCGGATATTGGCGGGCAGTAATAAAGGTGCCGTCTGTTGTGGTGATCATAAAATTTCGATCAAACATCAGGCCACTTTCCTGAACGAGAGAATGAGAAAGTTGTAATCCACGCATGGACTTGACTGGGTAAGTATAGAGACGCGATAGAGTTAACATCCATTATCTCCCAAATATTTTTGTCTTTACCAAAGCATTTTTAGCTTTATTGTGTCAGCAACTTTAGGACATGTCGAAGGTATTGGCTATAATGTGCCACAATTTTTTTGGTGGTGAACTTTTGTGATGATTAATAAGATGAACTCTCTCTTTGCCAGCACGGCACGTGGACTGGAAGAACTATTAAAGAACGAACTGGAAATTCTGGGAGCGCAATCCTGTAAGATTGCCCAAGGTGGGGTTCATTTTCAAGGCGATGATCGGGTGATGTATAAAAGTTTGCTGTGGAGCAGACTGGCATCCCGTATCATGATGCCGCTTAACGAATTTAAAGTTTATAGTGACTTGGATCTGTATCTGGGTGTCCAGTCCATTGACTGGAGCGAGATTTTCTCAGTTGATAGTACGTTCTCTGTGCATTTCAGCGGCACGAATGAGGAGATCAGAAATACACAATATGGCGCATTGAAAGTGAAAGACGCTATTGTCGATAGTTTCATGCGCAAAATCAAACAACGTCCTGATGTTGCTAAACAACAACCTGATGTCCGTATCCATGTTTTCCTGAATAAAGAGAAAGCCATCGTATCACTCGATTTGAGTGGAGATAGCCTGCATATCCGTGGCTACCGTGATCTGGCTGGACAAGCACCACTGAAAGAGAACCTTGCCGCCGCGATTATTTTACGTTCTGGCTGGCAGGCAGGAACACCAATGGTTGATCCCATGTGTGGTTCGGGAACGTTGCTAATCGAAGCGGCTATGATGGCGGCAGATTGCGCTCCTGGCTTGTATCGTCAGCATTGGGGGTTCACATCATGGTTACAATTCAATGAAACAATCTGGCGTGAAGTCACTACAGAGGCACAGGTCCGTTTCCGTAAGGGGTTACAGGAAACAACTTCCCGTTTTTTTGGAACGGATATTGATCGCCGAGTCATGGATATGGCACGTTCAAATGCTCGTAGGGCAGGAGTATCCCAATTGATCCAGTTCCAACAAGGAGATGCCAGCAAACTGGAAAATCCTTTGCCGGAAGGACCAGAGGGAACGGTATTAAGCAACCCGCCTTATGGAGAACGTCTTGAAAGTGAACCTGCACTGATCGCGTTGCATAGTGTATTTGGTCGCGTGATGAAAGCTCGCTTCCCTGGCTGGCGTTTATCACTGTTCAGTGCTTCGCCGGAATTGTTGGGTTGTTTACAATTACGCGCAGAGCGTGAATTTAAAGCTAAAAATGGTCCTCTGGATTGTATCCAAAAGAATTATGTCATCCAGAAAAGTGAACAGCTAGCGGATAAACCGCAGTCATTGGATATCGGTATCGCGGAGGATTATGCTAACCGTTTGCGTAAAAATGAGAAAAAAATCAGCAAATGGGCCAAGCAGCAAGGTATTGATTGCTACCGTTTATATGATGCAGATTTACCTGAATACAATGTTGCTGTTGATCGCTATGCCGATAAAATCGTTGTGCAAGAATATGCCCCGCCGAAATCTGTGGATGCCAATAAAGCCCGTCAACGTCTGTTTGATGTGATCAGCGCAACAATGAATGTGCTCAGCTTATCATCCAACCAACTGATCTTGAAAACTCGCCAACGTCAGAAAGGCAAAAGCCAGTATGAAAAAATGGCTGAGAAGCAAGAATTCCTTTTGGTTAACGAATATGGTGCAAAATTCTGGGTTAACCTGACCGATTATCTGGATACAGGGCTATTCCTTGATCACCGTATTGCCCGCAAAAAATTGGGTGAAATGAGCCGAGGCAAGGATTTTCTTAACTTATTTGCCTATACCGGTTCAGCGACAGTTCATGCAGGATTGGGGGGGGCGCGTTCGACAACCACGGTAGATATGTCCCGCACTTATCTTGAATGGGCAGAGAAAAATTTACAGGCGAATGGCTTAACGGGACGTCAGCATCGTTTGATTCAGGCAGATTGCCTGGGATGGTTAGCGCAGACCCGTGAACAATTCGATGTTATCTTTATTGATCCGCCAACATTCTCTAACTCCAAGCGAATGGAAAATACTTTTGACGTTCAGCGTGATCACATCGAATTAATGAAACAATTAAAACGTCTGTTACGTCCGGGTGGAACCTTAATGTTCTCCAACAATAAACGGGGTTTTAAAATGGATTTTGCTGAATTAAATAAGCTAGGTCTGGTTGCAAACGAAATAACAGAAAAAACGTTATCTCAGGATTTTGCCCGTAACCGTCAGATCCATAACTGCTGGTTGCTGCATCACGCTGGCGAGGAAAAATAACATTATGTCATTGATTAGTTTATCCGGTGCTTGCTTATCATTCAGTGATGCACCGCTGTTGGATAATGCTGAACTGCATATCGAAGAAAACGAAAGAGTCTGTTTGGTTGGGCGCAATGGTGCGGGAAAATCCACATTGTTGCGTGTATTGGCAAAAGAACAACCACTGGATGATGGCTTGGTTATTTATGAACAAGATCTGATTGTTGCGCGCTTACAGCAAGATCCTCCCCGTGACGTAGAAGGTACGGTGTTTGATTTTGTTGCGGAAGGGGTAAAAGAGCAGGCTGAATATATCAAAGCGTTCCACCATGTTTCGCGTTTGGTAGAAACCGATCCTAGCGAGAAAAATCTCAACCATTTGGCAGAGTTACAGGAAGTGCTGGATATCCGTGGCTTATGGTCATTGGATAGCCGGATTAGTGATGTATTAAAACAACTCTCCTTGCCAGCAGAAGCGAAACTTTCTTCATTGTCTGGTGGTTGGCTGCGTAAGGCAGCACTGGGCAGGGCGCTGGTTTGTTCTCCAAAAGTGTTGTTTCTTGATGAACCAACTAACCATCTTGATATTGATACTATCGAATGGTTGGAGAATTTCCTGAAAGACTTCAACGGTAGTCTTGTGTTCATTTCTCATGACCGTTCATTCATTCGCAATATGGCGACACGTATTGTTGATCTGGATCGCGGAAAGCTGACTTCATGGCCGGGAAATTACGACAAATATCTTGAAGGAAAAGAAGAAGCGCTGCGGGTTGAAGAGTTGCAAAATGCCGAATTTGACAAAAAACTGGCGCAGGAAGAAGTTTGGATCCGCCAGGGGATTAAAGCACGGCGTACCCGTAATGAAGGCCGGGTAAGGGCATTGAAAGCATTACGTGTGGAACGTGCTGAACGCCGCAATGTTATGGGAACAGCGAAAATGCAGGTCGAAGAAGCGACACGTTCCGGTAAGATTGTATTTGAAATGGAAAATGTGAATTACCAGATTGGTGATAAAACATTGGTCAAAAATTTTTCGGCTCAAGTTCAACGTGGCGACAAAATTGCGTTAGTGGGGCCAAATGGCTGCGGTAAGACAACATTATTAAAATTAATGTTGGGCGATCTGTCAGCAGACAGTGGCCGCATTCATTGTGGTACAAAACTTGAAGTGGCTTACTTTGATCAGCACCGTGCCGCACTGGATCCTGATAAGACGGTTATTGATAACCTCGCTGAAGGTAAGCAGGAAGTGATGGTCAATGGACGTTCCCGTCATGTATTGGGTTATTTGCAGGATTTCCTTTTCCATCCTAAACGGGCGATGACCCCTGTACGCGCGTTGTCTGGTGGTGAGCGCAATCGCCTGTTGCTGGCTCGTCTATTCTTGAAACCAAGCAACTTGCTTATTCTTGATGAACCGACTAATGACCTTGATGTTGAAACATTGGAGTTACTTGAAGAACTCGTTGATAGCTATACTGGAACGGTGATTTTGGTCAGCCATGATCGTCAATTTGTTGATAATTCAGTCACTGAATGCTGGATTTTTGAAGGCGATGGTGACATCAACAATTATGCAGGGGGATATTACGATGCCCAGCAGCAACGGGGACAAACTGTTTCCTTGCGTCAAGTTTCAGAAAAAAAGGTTAGTGTTGAAAATAAGTCGGTAAAGTCCAAAGAACCACTTAAACGGTCAAATAATAAGATAAGTTACCATTTACTGCGTGAATTAGAACAACTACCATTATTATTAGAGAAATTAGAAGAAGAGATAAATAAATTGCAATCTCAGGTCAGTGACCCTGAATTCTTCAATCAATCACATGAAATTACGCAAAATGTTTTGAATGAACTGGCAAATAAAGAACAAGAATTGGAAAAAACTTTTGATCGCTGGCAGGAATTGGAAATGATGAAAAATGGATGATAACTGTCGCATAAAAGAAACTTGTGGTTTTTGCTAAAGGAGAAACACGTTGTGTTCCAATAAACACCAGCATGACAAGCTGGTTCTTTGTCCTCAGTGTGACATGCTGGTGGCTGTGCCTGATTTGGAACAAGGGAAAAAGGCGGTTTGTCCACGGTGTAATACGGTACTGACAGCAAAGTGGAAAGAACCGCGTAATCAACCAACAGGCTATGCATTAAGCGCATTAATCATGCTTTTTCTCGCTTGCCTGTTTCCTTTTGTTAGCATGAGTGTTGCGGGAATTGTGAGTGAAATAAAGTTGACTCAGATCCCCAAGGTGATGTTCAACGAAGATTATTCCAGCATGGCTGCGCTTTTCTTGATCTTCGTTCAGCTTGTGCCGACATTTTGTATGGTTGCTATCATCCTTTTATGTCAGAACGTCAAAATGGCGCGCCGCTTGAAAATAGAGTTGGCGCGTATTTTGTTTAAGATGAAGACATGGTGTATGGCAGAAATTTTCCTTGCGGGCGTGTTGGTCAGCTTTGTTAAGCTTATGGCACATGGGGAAATTAGCATCGGCCTGAGTTTTTTCCCTTACTGCTTGTTTTGCTTGTTTCAGGTCAGAGCGTTTCAGTGTCTTGACAGGCACTGGTTTTGGAATGAAATTGCTCCGGCACCTAAAGTTTGCCATACCTTGCAGGCAGGAAAACCTGGCTTGGTGCAAGGTGTCAGGCTTTGCCAGAGTTGTACCGCAATCTTGCCCGCCCAACAATCTCGGTGCCCCCGTTGCCATACAAAGGGAGATGCCCGTCGTCGTAATAGCCTTCAGTGCACAATGGCACTGCTAATAACATCAGCCATACTTTATATTCCAGCGAATGTTTTGCCTATCATGGTGACCCAAGCGCTAGGACAGCAAATTAATTCCACCATACTGGAAGGTATTATTTTGCTTTGGGGCTCTGGCTCGTATCCGGTTGCGATGGTTATTTTTATTGCCAGTATCATGATACCTTTATTGAAAATGCTGGCTATTGGTTGGCTATGCTGGGATGCAAAAAGTCAAACGAACTATGATTCTGAAAAAATGAATTTTATTTATGAAATGGTGGAGTTTGTTGGGCGTTGGTCAATGATTGATGTATTCGTGATTGCTGTCCTATCTGCGCTGGTTCGCATGGGACAACTGATGAGTATTTATCCTGCCTTGGGAGCGGTGCTGTTTGCTCTGGTTGTTGTTTTGACTATGTTTGCATCAATCATGTTCGATCCGCGTTTAACTTGGGATAAAGCCAATCGTAAATTTGAGCGACATAAAAATGAGGAGTTGTAAGGTGACGGATAAAGAAGAAGATCTGACTCAAGCCAGAATTCGTAAAATAAAGAGTTGGTCACCTGTATGGATCGTACCAATTATCACTGTGCTGATTGGAGCTTGGATACTGTTTTATCATTTTAGCCATCAGGGGCCAGAAGTCACACTAATTACTTCTAATGCCGAAGGTATTGAGGCCGGTAAAACTAAAATTAAAAGCCGCAGCGTTGACGTTGGTGTTGTTGAAAGTGTGTCTTTGAGTGAAAACTTGGGGCAAGTTATCATTAAAGCCCGCCTAAATGATGGAATGAATCGCTTGTTACGTACGGACTCTGCCTTCTGGGTTGTGAAACCCCAGATCGGCCGTGAAGGTGTTTCTGGTTTGAGTACATTGCTGTCTGGTGTTTTTATCGAATTACAACCCGGCACACAAGGTGAAGAAGAAACCCTTTTTTCATTGCTTGATGCTCCCCCGCTTGCTTCCCCTGATGCAAAAGGTATTCGTCTGATTTTGACCAATGAAACAGCAGGGCGATTAACTCCTGGGGATCCCGTGTTATTTAGGGGATATCGAGTGGGTTCTGTTGAGGCTGGCACTTTTGATCCAACATCCCGATTGGTTCGTTACCAAATTTTCGTTAAATCACCTTATGATGCTTTACTGACTACAAATGTCAGATTCTGGAAAGACAGCGGTGTCACATTTGATATGTCATCACAAGGTATACGGGTTGAAATGGCTTCATTATCGACCTTGTTTGGAGGGGGGGTTAGTTTTGATGTACCAAAAGGTTGGGAACTGGGTAATCCAGTACAGGAAAAGGAAATCTTTAAACTCTACGATAGCGAGAAAAGTATCCAAAACGCACTGTATACAGAGCATACAGACTTTTTGCTATTTTTCTCTGATTCTGTACGTGGCTTGCAGCAGGGAGCACCTGTCGAATTCCGTGGTATCCGGGTAGGAACGGTAGCAAGGGTGCCTTTTTATAGTGAAGACATTAAGCAACGTATCGACAATGATTTTCGTATTCCTGTATTGATCCATGTAGAGCCTGGACGATTTGTGAAAGAGTTAGGTAATGGATTCAACACAGACAAAGAATTGAAGGAAATTATTGCCAGGGGTTTGAGAGCTACTTTGAAACCAGGCAATTTACTCACAGGTGCATTATTTATTGATCTGGACTTTTTTACTAATGAGAAACCCTGGAAAGGCCCATATGAAACAGCAGGTTATAAGGTTCTGCCTACAGTAAGTAGTGGTTTGGCGCAAATTCAACAAAAATTCACCACAATGTTGGATAAAATCAACAATATGCCGATTGAACCGGTGCTTGTTCAGGCAACACAGACACTTAAAGAAAGCCAGAGGGCAATCCAAACAGCACATAAGACAATGGATGAATTAAATCGCATTCTTGCAAGTAAGGAAGCACAGGAATTGCCTAAAGATATACAAAATACATTATATGAGTTGAACCGCAGTATGCAGGGGATCCAGCCAGGTTCACCCGCTTACAGTAAGCTGATGGATAATATGCAACAGTTGGAGCAGGTATTACGTGAATTGCAGCCTGTTTTGAAAACACTCAATAAAAAGAGTAATGCATTAGTATTTGAAGCAGAAGCGATAAAAGATCCTGAACCTAAAAAGGCGCCTAATTGATGAAAAAATTGATTTCAAGATTGGCATTTTTTATGTCTGTCAGTGTGTTTATTGTTGGAAGTGGGCTTATGTCGGGATGCAGTAGTAGCCAACCACAAAAAACATATTATCAGTTACCGGTTTTGGCTAACTTGATACCTTCGCAGGAAGATAAATTAGGGGCAAAACATGAACGGCAGCTGTGGATAAAAAGGATTAACCTTTCTGACTACCTTGCGGCTCCTGGAATTGTGTACCAGACAGGGGAGGTGAGTTATATCAATGCCTCGAACCATTTATGGGCTAGCCCATTGCAGCAACAGTTACAACAAATATTAATTTCTGAACTGAGTGCAGCATTTCCACATCGTTTGGTTTCTCAACAGGAATTAGAAAAAGATGTAGATGCGCTGGATATCACAATAACTGCTTTTCACGGGCGCTATGATGGCCAGGTATTGATTGAAGGCTATTGGATATTATCGAACCCAGACAGGGTAATTAGGCAGCCATTCAACCTTAATTTGAAACAGGAAAAAGATGGCTATTCTGGATTAGTACTGACTTTAGCTAAAGGTTATAGTCAGTTAGCCAAATCTATTGCCAGGCAACTTTCTTTGTAACATTAACCAAGTTATGCATATCTTTGCCTGATATTTATTTCATATAGGGGGAGCACCGGAGCCAATCGGATAAAAACGATCATTATTTTATCTTCATAGTAACAAGTGAGGAAGTAAGGCATGAAAAGACAGAAAAGAGACCGTTTAGCAAGAGCACTTTCCAGAGGCTATCATGCAGGCATTTTGGGACGTCCACGGGAATATTGTCCTTATCATTCATTGGATGCTCGTTCGTATTGGTTAGGGGGATGGCGCCAAGCGCAAGAAGATCGTGTGTGAGTTAATCCAAAAGAGAAAAACACCTCCGCTTAGCGGAGGTGTTCAGCATCAAAGACAGAGAGGGTTGCTAATAAAAGTTGATTAAAAGGCACTAGTATCCTTAAACAAACCTACTTTTAAATCAGTCGCAGTGTAAATCAGTTTGCCATCTACCAGAACTTCACCATCAGCCAGGCCCATAATTAATTTGCGATTAATGACACGCTTGAGATTAATGCGATATGTCACTTTCTTAGCTGTTGGTAATACCTGACCCGTAAATTTGACTTCCCCAACGCCGAGTGCTCGGCCTTTGCCTTCCCCACCGATCCAGCCCAGGAAGAAACCGACAAGCTGCCACATGGCATCAAGGCCAAGGCAGCCGGGCATGACAGGATCATTGATAAAATGACAATCAAAAAACCACAACTCAGGATTGATATCAAGCTCCGCCTCGATATACCCTTTATCGTAAGTACCGCCGTTTTCTGTCATTTTTATGATGCGATCCATCATCAACATATTGCCAGAAGGCAGCGGTGGCCCATTTTCACCAAACAATTTACCTTGCCCAGAGGCTTGAAGTTCTTCTTTCGTGTAGGACTCTTGTTTTTTAAACATATTTTCAGATAGCCTTATAATCGTGTAAGGCTAGAGAATAGCGTACACTTGTACGCCCAACAACTCCGATCAGATAACAATGGAGTTAATCTAGCCAACGGAGAAACCAAGGAAGTCGAGGTCGTTCTTGAATATTAGCTTGTGTAATGCGTTCACGTATTATAGCTAACAAGTGTTCTTTTTGTGGATCGTAGTAAGGAACACCCGTTAACAATGATACAGCCTCAGAAACATGCTCAACTGCCCAAATATGAAATTGCTTATTCTTTACTGCATCAACAACATCTTGCTTTAGGCACAAGTGTTGAACATTTGTGGTTGGAATAATGACGCCCTGATGGCCAGTTAGCCCTCGGTAGTGACATATACGGAAAAAACTCTCAATTTTTTCATTAACACCACCAATAGGTTGCACGTAGCCAAATTGATCTACAGCACCAGTAACGGCAATTTGCTGATCGATAGGTTGTTGTGACAACGCGCTGATAAGGGCACACAATTCAGCGAGTGAAGCACTGTCCCCATCCACTTCACCGTAGGATTGTTCAAATACAATCGAAGCTGAGAATGGTTGTGGCTGTTCTAATTTCAATTCAGAAATTAGATAAGCCTGCATGATCATCATGCCTTTTGCATGAATATTGCCGCCTAATTCAACCTTACGTTCTACATCGATAAATTCTCCATCCCCTAAATGCGCAACACAACTGATACGGGAAGGTTCACCCATTGGATCAGGATGGCCAGGATATTCGAGCACGGATAGCCCATTGATTTGGCCGATAACTGAGCCTTGCGTATGGATCAATATTTGGCCTTTCAGAATGTCATCTATACTGCGTTCAGCCAAATAGCTATGGCGCCAGGTACGATTATCTTCTGCTTGTTGCAGGGAATGTTTGGTGATCTGCTTTTCCTGCTGATAATGAGTTGCGGCTGCCAATTTTTGCTGTATCCACTGAATATCCAGGGGTAACCGAAATTGATCTTCTATATTGCGGGTAGCAAATTGAATCAACTCAGGCCAAGCATCGGCACTTAATGGTGGCAAGTTTTGTTGCTGAATGATGCCATTAACGTACTGGCACCATATTGTTAGATCATCTTCTGTATGGAAGGGCATATCCAGTTCAAATTCGCCGTACAATGCACTGCTTGTTAGTTCAGGTTCAATGGCCTGTAGTTCTTCAAGGCTGAGCCTGTCACCGACTAAAATCAGACGTAGATCCAACTCCATTGAAGGTATTGGTAGTGGCAGGGAACGATTTTCATCGTGTGACAGCCAGTCAAAACGGTGTTGAATAATCATCTGCTTGAGACGAACCCACATCAATGGCTGAGAGAGCAGGGTACGCAGAGGCAAAATTAAGATACCACCATTGACTTGATGGATAAGGCCTGGTTGTAGTTGAAGTATCCCTTTGTGTGTATAGACATTGCCAAATAACTGTTCTGGCTCAATCCACTCACGGTAAGCAACCCGTTCAGTTGGGGCGAAAATACCTTCCCCTGAAGCGTGCCAGGTAATGGTTTGGTGTTCTATTTGGTAATAACCACCGATAGTTGGATGGCTTTCCGGTAACAAAGAAGAAATAGTATTGGATAGAAGAGACAGATAAACATCACTTTCTTCTGCTTTCAGCAGCATAAAAGGTTGATGTAGGGAGGCCTGACAAAAAAGGGATAACCCACTATGCAGCCTGGGTTGAACCACATCCATTGTAATGGGGGTGAATTCAGCGACAGAATTAAAGAGTGCCTGATAAGGCGCATTGTTTGGCTGTAATGCCTGCCAGTCTAGTTTTATATTCGTCAAAGTGATAGCTACATCATATAGTGAAAAGGGAAACATTTATTATACAAGATTAAGCAATGAACCAACATGCCAGAATTTTGAAAGAAACGATATTTGGGCTAGCGCTTCCATTACTTGTAAACTATGCCGATATTTTGTGTTGTTATGGGCAATCTAAAGAAATAATTGCTATGCTTAATTTTAAGTTACGCTGTCACTGAGAGATGAAATGAAATATCAGCAACTGGAAAATCTGGAGTGTGGCTGGAAATGGGCTTATTTGGCAAAAAAACACCGTGAAGGTGAGCCGATTACTAAATACATTGAAAACAGTGCTGCGCAAAATGCAGTCAATGAATTAATGAATTTAGAAAGCGAGCCAGTCAAGGTACTGAAATGGATTGCTCTGCATATGAATCCGAATTTGTCTAACCGAATGAAGCAAACGATTCGGGCACGGCGTAAACGTCATTTTAATGCTGAACACCAACACTCACGTAAGAAATCCATTGATTTGGATTTTCATGTTTGGCAGAGGCTTTCAGCGCTATCCCGACGTCGTGGCAATACCCTGTCAGAAACAATCATACAGCTATTGGAAGATGCTGAATATCGAGAAAAATATACTCACCAAATGTCGAGTTTGAAACAGGATCTGGAAGCAATATTAGGGAAATAATCCTGCCAATAAATAGGGATAAAGCCCCATTTTAAATGGGGCTTTTGATAAATCGATTAGAATAGTATTACTGAGCCGCTTTTGGCTGAGTCACAACTTCAGTAGTACCTTGAATGTTGATGATTACACGACGATCTGGAGCCAGGCAGTCGATAAGTTTAGAGCGAACTTTAATTTTGTCGCAGGTAGAGCCAGTGACAGGATCTTCTTTACCGCGGCCTTCTGCTTGGATGCTATCTGCTGGGATACCTTTAGAAACCAGATAATCAACTACAGACTGGGCACGTTTCTGAGACAGTGGCAGGTTGTAGTTTTGGCTGCCGATACGGTCAGTGTAACCAACTACCAGAACTTTGCCTTGGGTTGGATCGATTTTAGCCAGTTGGTTATAAAGGTTGTCCAGTTCCTGCTGACCTTCTGTTTTCAGGGTTGATTTGTTGAAATTGAACAGAACATCAGAACGCAGGGTAAAGCTCTTGCTTTCAACGACAGGCGCTGGCGCTGGCACAACTGGAGGTGCTGCTGGGGTAACGACCGGTGCAGCTTCATCTTGTCCGAAACGGTAAGAAACCCCTACACTCAGAAGGCCATTATCTGGACGGGCACCAACGGTAGTGGCATCACCGATGTTGTTAACCCATTGGTAGTCCAGACGGGTTGCCAGATTTTTGGTCAATGCGTATTCGACACCAATCGCGGCCAGAGGAGAAACACCTTTGTCGTTGTTTTTCAGCCTGCGTTGATTTTTTTCACCAGTTCCGCCTATTGAGTCGGAATTGTAGGTTGCAGAGGAGTCTGCACGCCATAACATACCACCAAGACGTGTATAAACATCCAGATTGTCCAGCACTGGGTAGCTCAGTTTAGTCGTTAGCTGAACGCCCTGGGCACGGAAAGCTCCATTATCAATGCTGCCTTTATAAGCTATGCGGCCTAACCAATCGTAACCCAGTTCAAAGCCCAAGTATGGGGTTGCTTGATAACCGACATAAGCACCTGCACCTAATTGGTTTTTATGGGCAGCACCGTTGCCAATCCGGTTATCATAACCATTGCCGTAGAAATTTACGTCATGGTATTGAGACCAACCCAGTTTAGCGCCGGTATACCAGGTGTTGTCCTTTGGAGCTGCTTGAGCAGTAGTTGCGAAAGCTGCCACTGCCACTGCCACTGCTACTGCGATAGCTGTCTTTTTCATTTTACGCCTCGTTATCATCCAAATAGGCAATTGGCTTTAAAAGCCTTATTGTTAGCCACTGGTTAAAATGTTCTGTTAGGCAATCATGCTTTAATCAGAAGATGTGTTCTGAAATATAAGAACGGCAAGCACAACTCCCTAAACTGTGTAAAGTCTACAACGAAGTTAAAAAGTTACAAGTACACTGTGACTCATGACACAAAAAATTTAATTAGCGACTGACAAAACATAAGTATTTTTGACGAATACTTACAATACTTACACTATTAATATATTGATTTTCATTGAAAACAATAATGATTATCAATGAGTAGCTTATTTTTAATAAAAAATATTGAGATTAATCCTAATTTAAGTCAATGATAATAATTAGAGTGAATTTGTAGCCTATTTTTTTGTGCAATAAATGGATGTAATAAATTTTGTGGCCGCATAATAAAACCGAGGGTTATACCCTTTTTGGCAGCTATTTGTAACGTATTTAATTGATATTCTGATAATTCCGGTAACCAACCTAATACAACGCTATAATTGCCGCTTGCCAGCGCTTTTTCCATGGCACTAATTGAAGCAATAGGACGGATTTGGTTTAGTTGGACAACTTTATTTAAGGGAAGCCCGGTATCTATTAACCATTGGCGACTTAACTTCTTATTAGGACTTACCCAAAGTAACCATCGATTTTCCTTTCCAGATTGGTGCAATAAAGGAAGAAGAATGTGATTAATGACTGGCTGGTGTTCATTGTAAACCAGTTCACTGACCATGCCCTTTATCGTGTGTGAGGTGCATTGATGTGATTGTGCAAAAGACACGCTTTTCATGGTCATCCCAACCATTTTTTTGTCTGTTTTATGCTCGTTCACTGTTGTGCTGGCAGCTGCTGTTTTTTTCTCAGTGAGATATTTCCATGCTGATCGGATGTTCATAATGTTCCTCGCCACAATAAACTGTATATTTATACAGTATAACGATATTTGATTAAAAGCAAGCCTCTTTTTTTCAAAGCACTTCGCAAAAATTTACAGAAATTAGGATTTTTCTGTCTTAACGATTGGCAGTTGAAAATAGATTGCGTATGGTTTTAATTAATTGTTCTGGTTATCTATTTTATTAACAGAAGGCATGATTAAACATTACTTTGGAATGTGATTCATGGAGTGATAAAAAATGTTTTTATCTGGAGCTCGTTTTGTTCAATTGCAACATGGTGTATCTTCACTAGGAAAGCTTAAGAAGAAATCTCAATTTGGTGGCATTGGATTGTTAATTGATGATGTTTTATTTGCCATTAGTTCTGATGGAGAGCTTTATTTACGAGGAAATAGTCACGCTGAGATACTATTTAAAGCCAAGGGAATGGAAAAATTTATTTATTCAAAAAGAGGAATACCTGTGACTTTGCGGTATTACCGTGTTAACGAATCAATTTGGCAGGATCAAAAACAATTATTTGAATATGTAAATTTAGCCTATCAATACACAATGAAAGAAATAATTAATAGACAAAAAATACCGCTTAGGCTTAAAGATCTTCCTAATTTAGGGATCGCTTTAGAAAGACAGTTATGGAAAGTGGGTATTTCTAAAGTAGAAGAATTAAGAATATTAGGGGCAAAAGCGACTTACCTTAAGCTCCAGCAACATAGGAAAAAAACAAATGTCAGTTTGTTGCTTGCATTAGCAGGTGCAATAGAAGGCTGTCATGTTGCGGTATTACCAGAAAAATTACGTGATGAATTAATTAGCTGGCATAGTGAGCTGGTTCACTATAATTCAGACAAGCATCCATAATAAGTGAGATTTGGTGAATAGGGGCGGGAGCCCCTACTATATCCCGGTTTCATGCGACGACAGAATATTTTGGGGTAACGATAAATGATTAGTGTGGTTCTTGATCACTAATTTGCTTTTTTAAATAAACAAATTCCGGTAATAGCTCAATGAGTAATTTTATTTGTTGTAGTATAAGCTGGACTTTATTGTTACTTTCAGAAGGTATCAGATTAATTTTTTCTAACAAACTATTCACCGTCGCTTGCAATATCGCATCATTCATCTGGTCTTGCTCTAATGTGGATTCAACATAACAGATTGCATTATTAAGAATTTCTAAGATTGCCGGATCGTTAAGTTTATCTCGATGAGCGCCTAATGCAGAAATATAGCTTAGCATAGTGTGGTTGAGGCATAGTAGACGAAAAGCGGCCTCTTGGGAGATACGATAATTTTTGGGTTCCGAGGCCATATTTGAGATCACTGATGCCAGTTCAGCATCACAATTGTGCGCATCACGACGGGCGATCCGATAATTCAGGCTATTACTTTTGCCCTGGTGGTATTGGGTTAAAATTGCACTAAGATAGCGGCAATTCGCTCCCATTGTGCGGGTAATTACTTGAGGTAACTGGCGGAACTGCCAATCTGGCCAGATGAAACTCACGGCAAGTAAAGCAATACCACAACCTACGAATGTATCAATGATTCTTGGCAGCGCTACTTCAAATCCTTCACCCAATAAATTGAAACTCAGTAATACCAGCAGCGTGATAAAGAGCGTTGCATGTGCATACTGACTATTACGGAAGGCAAAGAACAGCATACCAGAAATAACAATCAATACTAATTGGCCTTCAATGGAAGGGACAAAATAGAGAATGGGTAGGCCAATTAAAATTCCCGCCAGTGTACCCATCACACGTAAGGCCAGACGGCGGCGAGTGGCGCTATAGTTCGGTTGGCAGACAAATAAACTGGTGAGCAAGATCCAATACCCACGCTGTAAATCAAATAGCTGAATAATGGCATAGCCAGTACACAACAAAATGGACATACGAATAGCATGGCGGAATAGTGCAGATTGTGGTGTCAGGTGGCTTCTGATCCTAAACCCTATATCACGCCAGCCGGTTAAATCTTCTTCAGATAACTGCGTTTCTTCTTGTTTATCTTTTAGGGAGTTGGTTTGGGAAAGCAGATATTGATCTGAACCCAGGCCAGCTAATTGGGCGTCAATGGCACGTAAATTTTTCAACAAATTATCAAATGCCATAATCTTAGTATCAGTACCTTGCTGATTTCTTAAACGCTCAATCGAACTTTCAAGGTAGCTGAACGCACTTTCAAACCGCGGGTTATGTTGATATTGCTTACGCAGGATAATAGATTGTGCAACCTGTTCACATGCCCGCGCTTGCATGGAAAGCAATCTCTGGACGCGGAACATAACATCACTGTGGCGAAACACTTCTCTTAGTTTTTGATATTGAACATGGGATGAACTGGCACGTTCATGGATATCTTGGGCTACAAAATAATAGTGCAATGTATGGCGAGTACCTCGTTGTCCCCGATCTCCCTTCAAACGACTAAGCAAAGAACTTTTAGCCTGATTGAGCGTTGCGACTAACGCACTGTTCGCCATGGCGACATCAAATACAGATTGTTTATATTCCTCAGCCTCAGAATCGGGATCAAACAGGCTGGTTTTAGCATAGAGATACACTGAAAGTTGCTGGTAACAGCGTGCTAAATTTTCTTGCAAGGGGCGAATAGGGAATAATAAATGGCCTGTTAACGTCAGCAAGTTATACCAGATAGCGCCAGTAAGCAGTAACAAAGGCTGTTGATACCAGACAGGGAAGATTGACGAACCGAGCATGGTATAAATGGCTATCAGTAAAGCACCAAAAGCGATGGTGGCGTAACGTTGTCCCAGAGCACCAAGCAGGATAAAGCCACAAGTGGATATTGTCAAACCAGGCATGAAAAGCCATGGATAGGGAAACAGCAGTGTAATAGCAGTTGAAGCAACAAAGAAAGAAATCAAGGTAATAGTGAGATTACGTAATCGTCCAACCAGGCGGTCATCCAGGTCAGTTAATGCCGCTGCAACGACACCCAACAGCAGTGGAATTGTTATTTTGAGTTCTTTCCCCAATAGCCAGGGGATGAGAGTGGTTCCTGTCAGGGCAATGAATATACGGATATAATAGAGAGTGTGACTGTTATACAGAAAATGGCGGGAGCGGGACAAGACCGTTAGCACAAAATACTCCTAACAACATTTACATGATGAAATCGTTCAACAATTTTCAGATACGGTGCCACGACAATGGAACTAAAATCAACGCAAATTGGCCAACGCCTTGCTCGGCACCCTTATAATCGGGTACGTCTACTGAATGCTGGCATTGAAGTTAGCGGTGACAAGCACCAGTACCTTATTCCATTTAATCAATTAATTGGTATTCAGTGTAAGCGAGGGATTGTTTGGGGGGAATTGGAATTTGAACTGCCAGAAGGAAAAGTCGTTCGCTTGCATGGTACTGAATGGCAGCAAACACAACGTTTTTACCATTATCTATTAAAAGAATGGCAAAAATGGAGTCTCGATATGAGCGATGTCAGTGCTGATGTTTTGGCTGTTCAAGTAAATGAAATAGCTAAAATCAAACAACAGAATCGTTGGCTAAAAGCCGCTGATTTAGTTTCTATACAACAACAAATCAAGGAAACATTTCAGGCTTTACCTTTGCCATTACAACGAGTCACGCAATTTGAAAATTGTCGGAACAATTATGAGATTTGTCTGGATTGGTTAAAGGCTGGTGAAAAAATAATTCAAACGCTGAACCGACAATGGGTTGATCATATGCTGGTGGAATATGGTCAATTTTTCCAGACAATAGAAACGTCACCACTTGATCGCGCTCAATGTCAGGCGGTGATTAATGGTGAGCAAAATATTCTGGTATTAGCGGGAGCGGGCAGTGGAAAAACTGCTGTTTTAATTGCGCGCGCAGGATGGTTGTTATTACGTCAATCCGTACTTCCTGAGCAAATTTTGTTGTTGGCTTTCGATCGTCGGGCTGCTGATAAAATGAATGAATGTATTCAGGCTCGTTTGAGAATCCAAGAAATAAAAGCAAAAACATTTCATGCTCTGGCATTGCATATTATTCAGCAAGGCAGTAATAAGCCGCCAAAAATTAGCGAGCTGGAAATTAATCTGCAAAAGCGCCGTGATTTTCTCGTTCAAGAATGGCAAAAACAGTGCGGAGAAAAAAAAGCACAGGCTAAAGGTTGGCGAGAATGGTTGAATGAAGAATTGGGTTGGCAATTGCCGGAAGGTGAATATTGGCATGATAAGTCATTGGCGATTCGTTTATCGGTCCGTTTAGAACGTTGGCTGGAATTAATGCGTATGCAGGGCGGCAGTCAAAAAGAGATGCTTGAACGAGCACCTACTGCTTATATTGATGCATTTCAAAAACGTCTACGGCTGATGGCGCCTTTATTGAAAGCCTGGAAAACAGCATTGAAGTCTGAAGAGGCCGTCGACTTTCCAGGTTTGATCCATCAGGCGGTGAATATTTTACAGAAAGGCCGATTTATCAGCCCGTGGAAACATATTCTGGTGGATGAATTTCAAGATATTTCCCCCTTGGCGCTCAGATTACTAACGGCATTGAAGGCACAAAATAAGCAAAGTCATTTATTTGTGGTGGGAGATGATTGTCAGGCAATTTATCGCTTTAGTGGTGCTGAATTACCGTTAACGACAGCATTTTCAACCTACTTTGGTAAAGGCGTTGAGTGTGCATTGGATACGACATATCGTCTTAATGACCGTATTGGGGAAATTACCAACCAATTTGTGCAACAAAATCCTTATCAATTTAAAAAGTCTCTCAGTAGCCTGGTAAAAGGCAGCAAAAAATCGGTTGTTATTTTACCTGAAGAGCAGTTAGAGGCATTACTTAATAAGATAAGTGGTTATGTGACCAGGCAGGAAACCCTCTTATTATTGGCACGTTATCACTATCTCAAACCTGAATTATTGAAAAAAGCACCGACTCGTTGGCCAAATTTGAAGGTTGAATTTATGACAATTCATGCAGCTAAAGGGCAGCAAGCGGATTATGTCATTATACTGGGATTGAAACAGGGTCAAGACGGTTTTCCGGCACCAGCACGAGAATCTGTGATAGAGCAAGTTTTATTGCCACAACCTGAAAGTTTCCCTGATGCAGAAGAGCGTCGTCTGTTATACGTTGCATTAACGCGAGCAAAAAAGCAGGTTTGGTTAATGCAGGAACCGGAAACCCCATCTATTTTTATTCATCAACTGGCACAATTGGGCGTACCGATTCAGCGTAAACCCTAAACTTCATTCCTGATGCCTGTTGAAATCACCGCAATCTTTCATTGAGATAGCACTGATAATCTGGCACGCTAATATCAACATATTGAGAGAAAAGTGCTGAGTTGATAAGAAAATCGGCGGTTGAACAGTTGGTTGCGACAGGAATATTCCAAACCGTTGCCACGCGTAGCAGAGCTTTAACATCAGGATCATGGGGAACCGCGTTCAAAGGATCCCAAAAGAAGATTAAAACATCAATTTTGCCTACCGAAATCAGCGCACCGATTTGTTGATCACCTCCCATTGGCCCACTTAACATACTCGTTACAGGCAATCCTGTTTTCTGCTGAATTAAATGCCCCGTCGTTCCTGTGGCATATAAAGTATGTTTTTCTAACAAAGCATGGTGGTTATTAACCCAGGCCAGCAAGGAGTTTTTACAATGATCGTGTGCGACAAGCGCAATTTTTTTCGATTCAGGTAAGGTGCGAACAGTTGATTCCATAGAGATGCCTTTATATAAATGAATTATTTATCATAAACACTGTAGCAGATAAACCAGATGAAAAATGCTGTGGAGAATATGGGAGGACAAAATGAATGATCAATATATAGTGGATATTTTGGGAAAAGTAAAAACCATCGCGTTAGTTGGAGCGAGTGAGAAAACAGATCGCCCCAGTTATAAGGTCATGGAATACTTACTAAAGCAGGGATATCAAGTTATTCCTGTCAGTCCTAAACTGGCAGGACGGACTTTATTGAACCAGCCAGTTGTGAGCCAATTATCTGATATTAAACAACCCGTCGATATGGTTGATGTATTTCGCAACGCAGAAGCTGTTTATGGTGTTGCGGAGGAAGCCATCGCCATTGGTGCAAAAGTCCTTTGGTTACAAAGTGGCATTATCAATGAAGAAGCAAAATTATTGGCAGAAAATGAAGGATTAGATGTTGTGATGGATCGTTGTCCAAAAATTGAAATCCCGCGGTTGGGGATAGAAAAGTGAATAAGGCAGCGATTGGTTTATTATTCACCACCTTAGAGTGATTGGTTAACGGTAATAAAAGTATTTAATTTCGTAGCCGTGGCGCTTGTAATTGACTGCGGATAGATTCGGCTAACTCATCCAGAGAAGATTGTTCTGGATGTTCATCTGATGTTTCGTAAGTCAATTGGGCTTCTGCCAAATAAGTATGAATAGGTTGACCATTGTCATCTTCCATCACAACGTGATACCACGGCGCTGAACGTAAGGTAGCATTAGATGCAATATCATTTTCCTGCGGTTGTTCTAAAGAATATTCAGCATCAATATCTACAATAACACCCAAGTAACCCAGCAACCTATGTCGTACTTGCTGGCCGATACCGAATTTGCTGGCGATCATCATAGCCACCTCCAAAGAAACCTTGCAATGACTCTTATATAAGGGCGGTAAGGTAAATTTCAAGCGCGCACCCGGTGATGGTAGCCGGAATTTTGCATGATTTTTGAAATCAGGATGGCATGTGACCGCCATCTCATAATTTCAGATTAGCTGTTGCGTATATAAAATACAATAACAAAAGTGGGTTTAACGTTTCAAAGTTCTTACCATCTTATCTGGGAGGAATATAACGATGACTAAATGCAGCATGACTATTTATGTTTACGGCAGGGTACAGGGAGTTGGATTCCGTTATCACACTTACCGTTGGGCAAAGAAAAATAAGCTGGCGGGATATGTTCGTAATATGAATGATGGAAGTGTGAAGATTGTCGCTTGTGGCAATGATGCACAAATCAAAATGTTAACACATTGGCTGGAGCAGGGTGGGCCTCCGGGCGCTAAAATAGAACATTTTCAGGCTCAGTTTTGTGAAGTAGAAGAGATGAGTGATTTTAGCATCCGTCATTAGGGGCTGTTGATGTTTTAAGGTCATAATTCAATCACCCCACATCGGCAACCAGACAATGATAAATGCCAGTGCCACCATGCTGGCATAATTCCGTTCAAGTTTATCGTATCTTGTTGCTATTGCTCGGAAATGTTTAATCCTGGCAAACACATTTTCCACCACGTGGCGGTAACGGTATAAACAGTTATCAATATGTTGGCCTGCTTTTCGACTATTTTTGCGGTAAGGGATCACCGGGGCGGCTTCTCGTTGTTCAATAAATGTTCTGAAACGCTGGCTGTCATATCCTTTGTCAGCGATAACGACTTCGGATGAGGGGGACTCAGAGACAAGACTTTCTGCGTGAACACTATCGTGAACCTGTCCTCCGGAGAGTTCAAAATGAACGGGCAACCCTCCGCTGTCTACCGCTAAATGGATCTTGGTTGAACGCCCGCCACGACTTTTACCAATCGCCTCATCGTTATCTGAAGCGGCTCCGGCACTCTGCTGGTGAGCACGAACAAGAGTTCCATCAATAAACAACCATTCTGTATCCGCAATATCAGATAACCATTTGAAAATAAGCTGTAAAACACCTTTCTTCGACCAGGCATTAAAACGTGAAAAGACGCTATTCCATTTACCGAATTTTGTCGGTAAATCGCGCCAGGGGATGCTCGTTCTCATTCGGTAAAGGATCCCTTCGAAGGTCAAACGGTGTTCAGGTTTGTCATAAACCCAACCGGTATGTTGCATTAATGCAGATAGCTTATTCCAATAGAGATCTGTTAACATAGTTCGCGGCATGATGGTGAGGTCTGGTTGTTTTTTGGCGAAAGTAATTATACCAAATCATCATGCTGTCTAATAATCCCTCGCAAAACGTCAACAGTCCCTAGCATAACTTAGTGAAATTATCCCCGAAATTGCAGTAATGTTTTCTAATTGCCATCGGCAAAATTTAGGGTCAGTATGCTGGGAGCAGACATCATTTACTGCTTCAATAATAAAATCTTTATCTGGTTGTTCAGCTTGAACCACCATTGGTAATAGTAACGCCACCCATGCTAACTTTTTCATCATCACCTCTACTTTTTATTTAGATTAGTAAATCTTAATCAAAGTATATCGGAATCCATTCCAATATATTCCTGTCTTCGTTAACGCCCTTTGATAGTGCGATATAATGCAGATGCAGGATTATTTAGCATTCGATTAACGCCAACCTCAACTATTTGCAGGAATTCACGCCTGACTGCTAAGCTATCGGTTGATGTGACTTGCTGCTGTTGTTGTGCACCGATATTAATATCGCCACTCATTACCAAAGTAACTCCACCGGACACAGGTTGCATTCCGTACATTATCGGAGCTGGGGTGCTGATAGTCATTGGCTGAGATCCACCAACGTGACCACCAGAAGCATAGCCTTTCTTGGTGCTATCCATTAATCGATATAGGTTAGCCACACCGAGACACATTGTTGCTTCTTTGGTGAAGACGAACTCGCCGCCATGAACAATGCCTTTAGGCTCATATTTACCACCATCACCAGTGTAACCGCCACCAGCATATCCGAACCACGTCTTACCAAACTCAGTACCACCGAATGCGGCTTTCATAGCTTGTAACATAGCCATCTGCATAAGCATTTTGGTGATCATTTCAAGCACTGATTTGGTGAAGTCAGCGAAGTTAGCCTTACCAGTGAGAAGAAAATCAGCCATTGTGTTACTCATCCCAGCAAATGTTGCTTGTGAGATTTGAGCAACGTTAGCGTAAGTATTGGTGGCTTGGTCTTGAAACTCAGCAAAACCTTTTTGAATGTCTTTTTCCCAGTTACCTCTCAAAGCCTCTTCTTTTTTGAAGTGCTTCGTTAACGCATCTCTTTTTTCTGGCGATTCTGCTTTTTCTAAAGCAATTTCCTGCTGATAAATTCGATCAGACTTGCCAGCACTTTCAATCATAGCTCTGGTTCTGGCTTCAATTTCAGCGACTCGTTTGTGCTGCTGATCCAGTTCAGCGTTGATTTTTTTCTGAGCTTCAACTTCATCACCAATGACAGCCAGCTTTTCTTTTTGTGCTAAGATACTCTCTTTGCTGGCTAGCAGTGATTTTTCATCCAATGTCAGCTTGCGAGTGCGAGCAGCTTCTTCGAGAATGTTAAACTGTGCTTGTTCTTTCCAGAGATCTTTACGCTGCTGGCTGATAATATCGTCAACACTTTGATGCTTCTTAAGTACTTCTAGTTGGGATTGTAAAGACAATAAGTCGCGAGCGGCTTTCTCATCTTCACGAGTACCGGCATCGACTCTGAATTTAGGTTCAGATTTAGGTTTTCTGCCTTTTCGAGAACCGGGCATTTGGCGGTCACGGTGCTTATAGTTTATCTGTTTCTTATACTCTTCGTACTGCTCTTTGGTTAACGCATATTTTTCAGCCTCTAGTTTTGCTAATTCCTCGTCACGTTTAGTTTTCCAGCTTGCATAGTTATTATGCCATTTTTGGCGAATCCTAAAATTTTGGATTTCTATCTGTTCGGTGTTCTTTTTGGCTTGTTCCTGTGCACCCTTGAGATCAATCTGAAACTTTTCTTCTTTGAGGGCTTCTATCTCAGTTTTTAACCCATCAATTCTATATTGTGGTGTGATGAATAAATTACTCAGGCTTTTAAGTAGCTCTTCTTTGTCGCGGATTTGTTCATCCAGAGTGTTTTTTCTGCCTTTATTGAGCATAGAATCCCAAGCCCATTTAGCAGCATTTTGCACCCCTAACCATGCAGACTCAAGATACCCCAGATTTTGGGTTATATCGTTCGCACCATCGTTGATAGATTGCGCATAGGCATCAATAGCGATTCTGGCCGCGGCCGTGGTATTGCCTTGCAGCTCTAGGGTGCGGATTTAGCGATACGGGATATTTCATTATCTCTGAATAGCCCTGTACCAACGACGCTTGCAACAGATGCAGCCATTTCAGACCGAGTAATGCTATTACCCGCCATGACACGCGCCATCTCATTAAGTTGACTGGCGGTTTTATTGGCATAATTACCCGTCAGAATGAGCTGTTTATTGAATTCGGTGAACTCCTTCTCTGCGGTATAGGCAATCTTAGCTGCACTCCCTATTACTGTAACTACAGTGCCAATCCCACCCCCACGCAATAGGCCACCCATTCCTATTGCGCTGGCAATATTTTTAAGGCTATTAATAACCGATTTATTTTTTCCGCCTAAATCGCTAGTAGCCTTACCTGTTTCTTTGAGTTTGTTGATGTAAATTTCTGCCGCCGAACTCACACCCAATTGAGCCGCCCGATATTTCAGCAATTCATTACGGCTGAGATTCTGTGTTGCCAGTTGGTCTTTTAATCTGGCAAGGAACGCCTGACCCGTTGTTGATGCCTGCCTTGCATCAACCTCAGCCATCTGCTTCTTTTTGCCAACAATATCAGAAATAATATTGCGGTAGGATTCGAGATCTAATTTCTCTGACTGACGGGCTTTTCTAGCCTCAGCATGAATCTTGGTTAACTGTTCTGTCGCAGTAGCATCGCGTTTAATGGCATCAATCCGTTTAAAGAATGCTTCTGCAACTTTATCTTGTTCCGCTGCAAGGGCTTTTGAAGCTATGGCTTTTTGTTCCTTTGCAGCCAACTCAGCAACACTTCGGTGTATCCGGTCAATTTCTTTAGCCATCGCAGCAGACGCGGCTGCGCTTTTTTCTGACTGGCTGGTTAACTTATTTGTGGAATTGCTGGCCTTGTCAGCAGCATTCTTGAATGAGTTTAACTTTTGCTCACCCCTTTCAAGGTCAGAGGTGTTCACCTTTAGTGAGATAGTTGCAACATCAGTCATTTGATTTTCCTTCGGGTATAAAAAACCTCCACTAGGGAGGTCATAAAAGGAGTCGTTACTTCTTATGCATTACTTCGAGTGCCTTAACTTCCATTACCCGAATATCGTTAAATACGATCGCTTTGTCTTTGATGTTGAGATAGTCCATGACCTGATTTAATGGCGTGTAATCCAGCCCTGTAGCGCCGTTCATACCAACACGCCATTGCGTTTTCATGGCACTAAACGTCTGGTAAGAATCCCATACATCAGGCCATACCTCAACATCACACTCGTCCGGGAGGAAGCCAAAAGCCCGCTCAAAATCAGCAGCATCTTTGGAACTCATTCCCCCGTACATCGCCTCAGCGACCGCGATCAGTTTTTTTCGCGATTACCCAATAGTTCGTTGTAGTAGGTCGTGGTGATTGCCGTAGTTGCGGATGGGTAGTTATCCAGTAATAATTTCAAATTTTCGGCGTTATAAGGCTCCTCTATCGCCCAATCAGCAACAATTTTCTCAAAGAATTCCTGAGCTGGCATTTCCCGCATTTTATCCAATTCACTGATCGGCTTATGATGAAATGTGAAAGTCACAACCTCCGATTTTTCTTGGCCTGCTACAGGGATCAATACATTTGCTTTGAACTTAGGGTTAGGAACGAGCGTAAACTTAGCCATTTAAAAAAATCCTCAAAAGGAAGCCCCATGACGGGGCGATTATTATTCTGCGTTGGTGTAAATCTGCATGTCAGATTTGAGAGAGAAGCGCGCGGTGACGTTTTCCACTTCGTTCATTGCGGTATTCGGCACACTCTGGAACGATACGGACGCGATATAATAGCGGTCTTCTGCTGCACGTTTGTTATAGAAGCGAATGGCGGTAATCTGCTTACTGTTGTCCAATTTCATGAGCAGCTTACGGATAGCTAACTTGGCGTCATGGGCGAAAGTGTAAACCTGAACAACACCATTTTTATAGGTATCAAACGTTTCTGCCTGTTCATCTTCCAAGAACTGAACTTCCTGCGCCTGTTGTTCACCACCTTCCGTAGACAATGTCATCACCTGCGGCATTACTTCCCACGCCAGCACTTTTTTCAATGAACCCGCACCACCCGCCACGGGGAATACATTTTTATCCGTGGTATCCAATCCTTCTAGGGTAATATTTTTTTCCGTGACCGCCTTGACACGATAAGCACCAGAGGCTTTTTTCCAGCCAGAATTGACATGAACGATATCATCCTTAGCTATGCCCGTAGCTGATTCAACCGTCAGCACTGACTCTTCTGCGTTAGACGCTGATATTACTTTGATTTCATTCCCATATTTACTCGCAATATAAACACGGGAACCATTAGGGATGTTATAGGCCATCATTAACCTCTTATTATTGCATAAAAAACCGCATTTGCGGCTGTGTTATCGAATTGCGTTACATTGATAAGATGTACGTATAGGAATGGTGTAGTTGGTTCCATCCTGAATGGAAGGAAGGATGCCTGGCTCATCGTTGAGATATAAACTTTCGGCCAATGACAAACCGTTCTGTAGGTATCCCGCTATCCGATCAGCAAGGTGAGTTAACATTGAATCACCGGAACTAGATTTACCTACCACATTTACCTGAATCACACCACGGAAGAGCGGCATATCCAGCGATAGCCCAATATTCTGCGTCGTTGCAGGCATGATATGTAATTGCAGGTACGGTTCGTTGATGTCATCAAACGGCATATTTGGCCAAGCCGCTTTAAGATTTTCCTGTCTGGCTATTTTTGCCACCAGCGCCCGAATAGCGTTATTTATTGTTGACTGGTTCATGATTTCGCCTCTGTAATGGCCTCACTAAAGAATTTCTGAAATTCTTGTGCTGTTACTGCAACCAGACCATTTGGCGCTTGTTTCGAATGCCCCATTTCCAGACGATAGGCGTACGGCACAACGTTTGAGAAATAGACCGATTTCACCCCAACCTTAAACTGCCCAATAACCAAATCACCCACGGTTTTAGTCATACTGCCGCTTTTATCAATGCGCCCTGTCTCTTCTGTGGGGATTTCATCAAAGGTCACCTGCCAGTTCCCCCTGAATCGACCGCCTGTGTATCCGGGCGGTACTTTGATATCCATAGAATCAGTGACGCGAGCACGTTTTTTTAGCTGCCGTTTTTTTGGGGTTAAATTTTTAGGATCTAACCGCTGCTGCTCGTTCCAATCATGTACAGCCTGATTGTATTCTCTTGCTGTTTGATTGACATTCCACAGTTCAGGGTTGCCAACAGGAGACATGATAATCAGTCGTGACAATATCTTGATAAACGCCCCTCTTGATGCAGCTTCAATATTACCTTTTGCTTTATTCACAAACGCATCAATGGACGTCATAAATGGATCTGCCATATTATGCCCTCAGTTGAGATTGGTAACAGAGTACGATATCAGCAGGTTTTATTGGGTTAGTCTCAATCACCCTCAACCAAACACTGTCCACCAGCACACGATCACCTTTTTTTAGCTCAATATCAGGCGAAAACACCATCTTGATATCCGTAGACAGTATCAGTGAACCGTCAACCTCATTAGGGTTGTACTTGGTTTTTACTCCGACCGCGCTGAATTGCTTTTCCGGTTCGTGATGCTCTTTGCCTTCATCATCCACCCAATACTGCCCTTTTCGTTTTACCTGAAATTCGGCGCCATATTTTTTTAGCAATCGTTCAGACGTTTTTTGCATTCGTGGGTAGAATTTCATAGCTACCCCCTGAAAACCTTGAATGTAGCACCGCCACCAGACAGAAAATCCCGCAACGTAGAATAAAACCACGACATATTGGGCTTGCCTGAGTTGGTGCCCTCTGCATACGTTACCGATACTGCGCCACTGACAGCCTCAGACACGACTTCACCACCGACTGTGGGGGTCAGATCATGTTCCAATGAATCAATAGCTAGCCGACATTGTGCCTGAATTATCGGCTTGGGGATAACATCATCCGGCACTAACTCACCATCGGCATAAATCCCCTTTCTTGGAAATGCCAGCGCTTGGTTCTTATTAGCTTTACTCCCCCTCCACTGTTTAGTGGATAGGTAATCCATTGCCTGAAACAATAAGGACGGCAAAACACTATCATCCGGCAGGGAATAGCCGCGTTGAGTAGCAAATTGCCTTAAATCTTCAACACTGGCGTAACTGTTAAACGTTGGCGAGTTTTTATCTGAATCAATCATGCTCACCTCAAAAAGAAAGGGGCATGTAAGCCCCCTTATGATTACTTATTATCGACCGTAGTCGTTTCTGTGATATCTTTACCAAACGTCACCATAACACCGGCAGTATCCTTGATGCTGGTTACTACCTGTTTCCAGTTAGATTTAGTCCCAAGCTGATCATTTGTCGGTGATTTGATGCTATCTTTCGCCCATTGATAACCCCGTAGGCCGACAGTGAAGTCGTACTCACCCTGCATCAACGCCTTGATATTCTCCGTACCGAGGACATCCTGTGCTTTCATGATGAGTGGTGACGTTTGAACAGCCGCAGCACCCACAACTAAGCCTAGCGAGTGTTGCTTTTCACCATCTGCCAATGCCGGAATATCTGACACCACAAAACGACGACCGAAACCGTCCTGCTTGATAGCAACATTACCGATCTGGAACAGGTTACTGGCGTTAGCCAATGTCTCATCCATAAAATCGTTGAACGTTGCCCCATCCATCAACCATGCCACAATACGTGAGTAAGCATCACCAAACGGACGAGTTGCCCGGTTCAGACCACGTAAAGAGGGGGATTTTTTCTCGGCGGATAGATCGGTAATAACCTCCGTATTGCCCGAAATAGCAGCTTTCAGTGCCGAGCCTGTCGTATTCAGGTAGTCTTGCAACATGGCTTCCGCAGATTGGGCAGCAACCACCGCTGAGGCTTCTGAGACATCCTTACCCAATCGCTTCATCATGGTGGGCGTAACAGAAACAGGACCAATACGTCCGTCAACCTTCACCATGCGATCCAAAATCTGACCTAATTCCTGCGGGGTTAGATCCCCTGAACCGTATGCGTTACGACGCTGAGCCAGCCCACCTAGCAACTGCCACGATGTCTGTTCCACAAAGTCACCAATGTGGTCACCGTTACCGAGAACCAAAGCCCCACCTGATGCCTCGTTAAACTCTCGGACAGCCTGATCAACCAGTTCAGTAGCGGCCGTGGAGACTTGTTTTTGAAAAATTTCTAACGACATTCAATTATTCCTCTGATTTAGCAATGATTTCACGAGCACGATCCACTAATGAATTCGTGCTTTTTGGTCTCTCACCGCCTCCGGCCGGTGGTTTCCCTTTGCCGCCGTCACCCCCGGTTCCAGTGGCTTTACTACCGATAATTACCGGTGCAAATAATTGGTTACTGCGAAACTCTTTTTCCAGTTCATCAATAGATAACGCTGAAAGCTGACCACTGACATCAACAACGCGGGTTTTCCCCTTTTCAACTGCCAGTCGTGATTTAATATGTGGCATGATTAACGGCGCACTATCCCCTGCTAATTTAGTCGCCAATGACTGCGCAACGTTATCCACCAGCAATGTGCGCAAATTAGTGTCCTTTTCTTCGAGTTGTGCCAATAACTCTTTTTCTCGCGCAGTGAGTTTCTCAGACCAACTTTTTTCCAGCGCTTCAATATCCCCATTTTTGCGAGCCTGCTCCTCTGCGGCTTTCTTGGCTGCTTCTTCCGCTTGGCGGCGTTTCTCTTGTTCAGATTTTTTCTCAGAAAGTAATTCATCGACTTTCTTTTGTAGCCCGGAAACATCGGGGATTTCTGGCATACCATCAATTTGTAACTGATATTTGTTGCCATTTTCTTTGTACATGGATTTCTGTTCGTCAGTCAGTACGTCAAATTCTTCTTTTGTTAATAAAAACTTAAACATCATTAACCTCGGGTTTTGATGATGCAGTCACCGACTGCTGATAATAAAAAACCCGCTCAGTGTGGCGGGTTTGTGTGATTTGTTGCTGGCATTAGTCATAACCAGCTTCTCTAAAAGCTTGCTCGTCTATCTCTTTGAGCTTGTTTAATGAAATAAACTCACCTTTATCTGTGTAGAATTGCGAGGGGTGCATGCCGCCATCCTGCATTAGCCGGAAACGAGTTTCACCAAACACTTGTCTCTGTCTCCACTCCGGTTGGCGCTGAATCCACTCTAAAAATGTCGTCCCTGCTGGCACCTGACCATCCATTGATGCCCGTGTCCCTTCGCTCATTTCATCAGCATCAATACCCAGTTCCCGCCATGATTTCACCACCAGCGTTTCCATTGAGCGACAATTAAAGTGGATTTTGCCGGGGCCTTGCAAATAAGGAATTTTGTGGCCGATAGGCTTATCATTCAGTGTGTATTTCAGCCCATCACGGATGATACAGTTATTGGATGTTTTATTATCCAATGTTGATACCCACTGCTTACAATCAAAAATATCCTTATTGGCTTTTGTAAACTGCTCCCTTGCGGTTGCTTGTAAATGATTTATCGCTGTTTTGGCAATACTGGTTGCATTAGCCCTGCTCATTTGTAACGCGCCATCTTTATATCCCTGATTGGCATGACCTCTGATTTTTCGTCCTATATCAACCACACTGTCGCCATGCAAATAGCCGTTGCGAACCGCATTATTGATTCTGACCATGCGGTCAGCCTCTAATCCTTCTGCCCATTCTGATAACAACTTTCCCTGAAATGGTCGAGACATTACGGAGGAATACAGCATCTCTTCTGTAATGCTCATTAGTGGGTATTGTCTCAGAACAGCATCCGGTAACAGAGACTCAAACAGCGACGGGTAGTAGCCCATTTCATAGCGGACATGTTCCAGCATTTGACTGGACAACACAGAAAATGCACTTTCAACCGCATTTTTATTGATTACCCTCACGCTAGATAACAACGATTCTAATCGCCGCACAGTGAATCTGTCAGTGTCAATGCGGGTATCGTCTAATGCGGCAACCAAAGAAGCTGTGAGTTCAGCATCAAACTCATTTAGTGCTTTAACCATCTTGCGGGCAACGCCCATACCGTAACGGCCTGAAAACAGGGAGTGTGCAACCAACTCATCCATGATCATTTCATTGATGGATTTCATCTATCTCCCCAGCATTTCAGGCTCGTTATTTCTTAGCTGATCCTCAATATCTTCCGGGCTTTCATCTTGGGGAACAATATTGATACGTTGCAGATACCGAATAAAATCGACCTTGCGCATTTCGCCAGACTGGACGGCAGACAACAGTGTTGAGATGGCCGCTGAATCAAGCTGTGCAATTTCATAGGATTTATTCAGTTCAATCGCTGCCACGCCTGCACCAGCAAACTGGATACAGAACTGCAATGCCCGATTGAATGCCTGCTCTACATTACCGGCACACAATGACAGGATAGAGTTATCTGTTTGCGCCTCGTTTTGTGCCTGTGTTGCAGTTCGTGCAGACGTGCCCCGCTCAATTAATTTAGCGCCCAGCATAGCCATCTGTTTTTCTCGTCGCTCCGCTACGGTTATCTGTATGTTACGCTCTTCCGGCTGAGCAAATTTCATATCACCGTTTTGAGGAAGTAACACTCCATGACGCGACCCAACTGTAAACCCATCCTTCATGTGGGTTTCTATCCATGCATCATTAAGTCCAGTCAGTGCCACCATCGGCTGCCCGACTGTGTGCGCTGATTCCGCAATGTCAGCCTCAGCCTGATAGTGTTTGATATTCACATAGGCTATATCTGCTAACGGCGGCGCATCCGGTGTGTGGTCATTATTCATTGAGCCAACCCACGACCACGGCAACTCTGACAGCAAATTGCCGTTAGCGTCTTTAAGCTCCACCCACTCACCTGCGATTAAGTCGCCGTCTCGATACCAATTGCGAGAACAGGCATTGCCATCAATAAGCCGTAGCTCAATCCAGCAGTCAATCATTTGCAAATCAAAATCATCTGATTCTTTTGGTTCTTGATAATGCACAACAACCAATGACGTTTTACCATTAGTCACGCGCCAGTTGATGATTTGTTTTGCTGTAAATAATCGAATGTATGGACGCCCTTTTTCAGATTCTGACTGAACGCCAGCGCCCGAAAAGTCAGTCAGTAAACCCGCCCGCCCGCGCTGTAATACCTGAGAAAGTGAATCCCGTATCATTTGCGTGAGGGGCTGGCCTTCACCATTAATGTCTGTTTCCAGATACTCAATACCACCCGCAATATCAATTTTTACGGGCTTATTAAAAGTTATGCCTAACAACCCTAACAGCGTTCGTCCTGTAGCATTAATGAACGATGCACGGAGCAAATAACGTTTATAACGTTCATTGTGAGGATCATCTTTGGCTTTTCTGTCTGCCGGATGCGGTAAATATTTTTCACCATTAAATATTGAGCTATCCGCAGGACCGGAAAGCACTTTCTTGCAGATACCAGGCATGATATTTAACTGGCCTTGTGTTTTGCCGTCCTGTTTAATCTCATTAGGTTCCGTAGCATCTTCGCCAGCCAGATGCTGATCAATCCACTTCACGCCTTTAGCAACGTACTGTGGGTCTAAGTATGGATTCTCTTTAAATGAACCATGAATGGCGACACGAGTTAGTGTCACGTCCTCATCTTTTTTGGTCTGAGGATTGAACACTTTTTGAGTTTCACGAATAATTGTTCCGCGCGGTGCAGGTTCAATAAACCGTTTTTTCACCCATGTATGACCGATACCGAACGGGTTAGTTGTGCTGAATGTTTCAAGCGGAATAGGTTTTAACAACGTACCATCTTCCAGTGGATAATCTTCTGACCTGAATGAAGAACGCCGACACGAGAACATAGCCTCATAAAAATCAGCCGATTTCTGTTTAGTTAACTCATTAAAACCAATAAACGGAAATTCTTGCCCGTGATAATCCCAATAATCGTCGGCCTCTTTCCCGAATCGGAATAACAGTTCCTCACCGGTCGGCCAAACCCAACGTAACTCAGAAGCGGAAGCGAGAAAACGAGCACCATCTTTAAATAAGCGATACATACGCTTTGACTGAGTGATGATATCTGCGAGGTTCTTGTATTCCGTATCGAATATCACTCCTCTCCAGAATGAACCGTAACCAACACCGACATTGCGTCTGAACCGGGCTAACTGCGCCGCTGTTTTACCGGGTCCTCGCGTTCCTTCATACAATATCTCATTGCAGGGGCAACTTAATGATAACGACTGTGAGCCAGGCAAAGGCTTCCAAACCACATTGTAATTCATCCGCCTAACACCTCGCCCTGTTGTTTCTGTGCTGCCTTTTCCCAATCATCAACGTTATCGCAGGCGGGCACTGGCATAATGTTATGTGTAGCCACAACTTTTTGATCAATCTGCTCTTTAAATGCCTGAACAGACACATGCTTACCGATTAGCTCCAAGTTCTTCACCTTGTCAGGCCACTTGATTTTCTTGAGTAAAGCGGCAGTATCCTGTGAACCGACTTCAAGGACTTCCAGGCCAGATAAGGTTATGCGCCACACTTTAGGCCAGTCTTTCACTGGCTTGAGTTCGCCTCCATCAGTGAGAATGTCGAGGACGTCCATTTTGTCAATATCGACAAGACGCTGTAGAACATAGTCAGCGTTAATATCTACACGTTCATTCCTGTTCGACTTTAATTCTTGGATTCTATTTTGAATATTAACATTTATTAACAGGCGACTAGCTTGTGCTGCGGCTGTACTTTCGCTGTACCCCGCACGAATTGCCGCTTGCGTGGCGTTCAAATCAACGAGGTAATCGCGACAAAACATCTCCTGTTTGTCGGGGAGTGCCATTTTTATTCCTTATCTTGAAAACATTCCACTTTGCCTAATTTCATGATTGACGAACTGGCGTATCTCTTCGCGCACTATCTGGCGGAGGTGGTTGTCACGCCGTCCCCGAATACGATCCATCAGTTCGGCGATATGCTCTAGTTGTGACTCCAGTTGGTTTAATGCCTCAGTGTTGTATTTGATATCGATAGTGAGTGTGCTCTGTGACATGGTTTTCCTCAAATCAGAATAATCAACTGCGCTGGTTGATATAATCCCAGTGAATCACTTGACTCGATTCCAAGGGTCAATGTATGGCGTATCCAAGTAACGGTCTCGCCCGTGATTAGGGTGAAAATTAAACCTCTGGTTCCCCTCAAGTCGAGCTTCAATAGCCTCATCCATTGACGTAAATTCGCCAAGATTAACTGTGTTGTCTAAATGCCTTAGACTGGCTATCCATTTTCGCTTCTTACGATCAAAGCTAACTCCGTTGACGCCACTGATGTTCGTGGAGTGCATGGCTTGGTTTTTCATATTTTGCAAATGAGTAACAAGCCTTAGATTTACAATTCGATTGTCATCACGAATGTGGTTTATATGGTCAATAAATAGGCTGCTTGGTATTGAGCCATGAGCAAATATCCAAATAGCTCTATGAACACGGATAGCTATCCCTTTAGTATGAACAACCACATACCCACATCCATCCTTACCACCAGCTCTTTTCCCTACGTATTGAAGACTCCACATTTTGTGAGCGAAATCATTATTAAACTGGCGCCTATCTCTTGGCTTCCAATACAGCTCACCAAGTTCTATATTGCATGTGAATACCTCTGATAATTCAGATAATGATAAGTCCATTGCTTTTCCTTATGGCGATAAGCCTAAGTTCACGCGGATATAGCAGTCCACAGAGTTAAAGCAAAACCGCTTACCCCATAGACTTATCCCGTAAGGCTCTGTGTTTGAATGCCCCGTGACGGGCTGATGTAAAACTAATTGATTGGATTAATCAGATTCGGAGTTAAGTAAACCGAAGCCAAACACCTCTACAAAACTCTATCAAGCACCCGTTTGAGGATGCTTTGCAGAATTTTCTATTTTTATTTCTTCCGGTTCAGTATCGCTTCCAATGCGGCTTCCACGATATCCATATTGATCCTCCCGTCATTGATTTGGCCTGTGTTTAGATAGTTACTGGCTTCTCTTATTGTCTGGAGCAGGATAGTTAATTCGTGTCGTTCTTGTTTGGTCATTTCACACCCATCTCTTCATCAGTAGGTAATCGGTACAGACCATTTTTCTCTCTGATGCCAATATCCATGAGCATTATTCCGAACTCATGCAGGAACGCATTCATGTAGCGCTTACCGCGCTTACTCAGTTCTGACGCAACGCCGCCGACAAACACAACACGCTCATCAATCGCCTTTTCAAAGGGTTCAATTAACTTGCTGTAAAACAGTGCTTGGCTGTTGGGAGGGAGTTTCTCACTGATCCTGCCATCAAGCAGACTAGCAATGAAATGCTGGTTGACCGGCATGTCTCCAAACAGATGTCGATACACTAGGCTCTGATTGATTTTCATTAAGTAATAACAGTAGGCTTCGGCAACACGCCAGCATAGAAACTCATGGGTTGGCATTTTCATGATTTGACCTCCTCCAGACCGGGAATAGAAAACTGTATTTCTTTAGCCAGTAATTCTCTGTCTGATTCGATCCTCTGCTTCTCACCACCGACACCCCAGCTATTCATTATTCTGGCTGCCGTGCTAACCCTACGCTTCTTGCTTTGGTATTCAAGTTCGAGCCGATTTGCCTGAGCGAACTTACCTAATTGACCCAGAATGACAGCTCGGAATGTTTGATAGACCTTCACTTCGAACGCTGGGGAGAGCCAAGCAGCATAACGAAGAGTGATTAATTCATGCGCCCATGTGCCGCGCTCATTACCACCGTGACTGATTCTAAGTATTTGATTTTGTTCCAAGGTGTGTTTTAGCACCTTGGTCACTTCCTCAACAAACTCCCGAATGCCATCACTTTGCAAAAATTGACTTGGTTTCTGCCATTTTTGCGCCAGACCTGCCGCTATAGCAGCTTTATGCAGGTCATTAAGGTTATAGGTTCCGTGCTCACTACTACGAACTTGAATATTTTCAATGACGATAGTTGGGTAATTCACGATGCTTATCCTTACTTAGGTAATGAACCTTTGCCGCAATAGGAGATCAGCCCATCGAGTAGCATCAGTTTTAGCTGATTCCTCAAAGGCTCATTCCTAAATAAAGGCTCGATGTTTAGATTGGCGCTGCGGTGCGCGTTAGATACAAAAATGCCGCCAGCCCGTATGCGTTGGGTACGCGATAGGAACGGGTAGCAGCATGGGTTATAGATATTTCTCTGGTTACGTAATCTATATGCAAAAATGCTAATTTCACCTTGCTTTTATTAGCATTTTTGCATATATTTATTTCAAGTTAACAGAATGGAGGAGCAGTGAAACAAAGTGAGTTTTTAAAGTGGCTAAAAGCCCAAGGTGTAGAAACAGAGAATGGCAAAAAGCATCTGAAACTCTACTACAAAGGCAAAATAAGCCACCTCCCCAGACACCCCAGTCAGGAATTGACAACAGGGTTAGTCGAAGGAGTCAAAAAGCAATTAGGTTTAAAATAAACTCTAGCCCTCAATGCGGGGGCTATCACTGCACCGATAGATTATTAAAAGAGGTCTATATGTACTATCCTGCTAAATTTGTTAAAGAAGATAACGGATATACAGTCACATTCAGGGATATTCCCGAAGCCATCACTTGTGGTGCAGATATGCCTGAAGCAATGGAAATGGCAGAGGATGTTTTGCTTTCCAGTGTCGAAATCTACTTTGACATGGATAAAAACTTTCCCTTGGCAGATTCAGATCTTCAGGAAGATGAACAGTGGGTACACTTACCTGATAGTGTGTATGCCAAAATCTTACTCAATAATGAGCTTCTCAGTGCTAAAATTAGTAAAGCTGAGTTATCACGCTTAACTGGTATCCGTCCCCCTGAAATCCAACGAATACTTGCGCCACGTCATACCACTAAAATTGATACGATTAGCCGGGCGGTTGCCGCGATAGGCAAAAAACTATCACTTTCAGTTAGTTAATGTTTAGCCCCTCATTGTAGGGGCTTTTCAATTTCCCGTATCGCCCATTTATCCAGATTGCATTGCTCAATGACCGTCAATAACCGTTCATGTAAAATCAGGGTGTCACCCCATGTCATTGTGTCCGGTATTGCAGGCGGCTGACAGTCAGCGAGCAGATGTGCCGGGATCGGTATTGGCGGAATCTGAACGTATTCTATCCGCGTGCTGCTGCAACCGGATAACAGCCCCATCAGGAATAGTACGATGGGCGCAATCATGATTAACAACAATCGTTTTGATGGCGGCCTGCGTTTTCTCAGAATCCACGGCTGACCGCTGTCGGTTTTCGCTATTAATGCGTGAGATATCATTGAATAACCTGATAGAGTGGTAGGCGTTATCGGTGATGGACTGCTGGCGTTGGTTTTGCTGTTTCAGTGATTCATTTTCATCCCGCACCTCAATATAGCTGCCAATGAGGTAATGACAGATAAACCCTATCAGCACAATTCCAACCAATGAATAAACCTGCAATTTCCAGTTCATAGCAATTCAAACGCTTTTCTGAACGTTTCTACCGAATAAGGCTGCTCGCCGTTCTCCATCTGGATGATTCCCTCGGCCAGCGCAAACAAAACGTTTTGATCCTGAGTGGATATTGTCGCATCGGCCGAAACGCCAATCTTTTCAGCTACGAACTGAATATAAATTTCCGTGTTATTCTCAATGGGCGGAGCATAACGATTGATGATTTTCCTAACCGAATGCAATTGTAATTTGGGGTTACTCTGGTAGTTCATCAACAATTTAAATAATGCCCGAATGCCATATTCAACCGATTTGAATCGACAAAAACGTGGTTCAATATTTTTATCATGCGGCAATTGTCCCAGCCATTTATTCACGGGGTTATAGTCAATATTACCCGGATTATGATTGTCAATGCCTCTGCTCATTGTTTATCCCCCAACCGTTTATTAATGGCGCGAACAGCAAACTCGCGGATTTTCTCAACACCAATAAATCTAATGGCACCACCGATAGCGGGTGAAAAACTGGCGGGAATGCCGAACATCTCCAGACCACTGGATACACTCCATGACAACGCCCCACAGAGCAGCGCCTCTACCCAGCGGTTCTTTCGTTCCACCCCGTCGTAAATTAGTCGGCCGTAACAAATGGCGATTGCCAAAACAGAGCCGAAGATCTGCGGCCACGAGTTTTTCAGGCCGTTGAGTAAGTCAGCACATAAATCAGGATTTTCTTTCATCTTCATATTCCACCCCATTAGAACAATGGGCGTCCGTGGGGTGAGTCTGTGGTCGCCCCTGTGAGTTGTAGTAAATAGGATGCCAACCGCAATAGGAGATACTGAGGTTATGAGAGTGATTGCGGTGGCATAAATAGAACAGGCCGCATTAAGCAGCCTTGAATTAAATATGTAGATTTATTTCCAGTTGAAGCAGAAATGCAGGGTTTTACCTAGGTTTTGTTTCAGTAGGTCGCCTAGTTTTTTTGCGCCGTCAGAGGTGTAGTCAAGATAAATTGAAGAATCTGGGCTAGGGCCAAGATGGTAAGTGTAATTATCAACTGTTACTTCAAGATCTTTACCGTGTAAATCCGGTTGGTTTTGAGTATCAACCTGCAATTGCATGTAACCAAAACTACCGATGGGGAACTCGCTGAGATAAAATGCTAAGACGTTCCCAATTCCTATCGTGCTTTGAAAGTTAGTCAGAGTGCCAAAAGGAGGGGGTTCACTGGCACCTGTATCCCCCCCCCTCGGTCAAATATCCCCAATATTGCTCAGTACCATTACCATATTCATATTGGCTAGTCTCTATCTTAAGATCAAAAGACAGCATACATTCAACTGGTTTTGGTTTTATCTTCACTAGCTCCCAATCACAGGCCATCATATCTTTTGATTCAGGCACCCAAGGAGAAGGGCTACCATCTGTATCTGACTCCTGAATATAGATAAGATGGCCAGAACTATCGTTTTTAGGAATAAGGTATATATTTGCATTCCAGCTACTGCGTCTCACTGGCTTATTTAAATACACTTGAATAATTGCCCACGGAAAAGTACCAACTGGCGCGCCTACACTATCATTAAATTCAACAGATTTAATTTTAGGTTCAATCGCTTCGTACTCAACAGATTTAATTTTAACTTTAAATTGCTCAGGATCAAAAGAACATGGTGTACTATCCAGCTTATTAACGTCAGACATCATTTCCTCACTTATTTATTGTTAAAGTTTAAGGTCATTTCATCTACTGCTAACTAGCCAGTTAATATTACTTAGGTCAGATTTTATCTCAATGAGATGCAGCCTCACAATGATTAATATGCATTAATATAGGGTATTGCATTATAAAATATGACTATTCACTAAGTCAGTAATCTGTTGGGGTGTAAATTTGAAGTTTAGTGCTGATAAATATCCTTTACTGAATGTGGGGCAATAAAAAACCCCGCTCGATGGCGAGGTAAAATGTCTGAAATTAGCAAACCAGATGATAACACTGTGTCACTGTTTTCCATCTGTCGAGAAAAGCTAATAAGCTACGTGACATAGCTATCACTCTTATCACAATAGCATCGTTTTTACGTACGTAAAGTTATTTTTAAAAATTACTGCATAATTGATGCGCGCTGATATTCATTGGCTCTTTCTGGACGTATTTATCCATCTCCAGTGAGACATCCAGCATCATTAGCATCCCTTCAATGACCCCCTCGGCTTTTTGTAATTTCTTCCCAATGTACCCGTCAGAACAATGATGCTCATACGCCAACTACATAAACGTCTTACCGAACACGTAATAGTCAAACAACAAATCATGCGCATCACTATTTTGCTGGTTCAGCTTTGCCATACAACTAGAAATAACCATCGCATCACCCTCACAACACTGCGGGCGTGACTTGATTCTATTGGGGATCAACCCCTTGAAACCCGCCGCAATAGATGACCAGTAAACGCCCTCCTGGTTGTCCGCCACCCATGCCCCCCAACGCTCCATGACCAGTTGAATATTTGTCATCGGTTTATCCCCGCCACTGTCTGTTGTTGTTTTACCCTGTTGATTAATCGTCTTATTGCTCCACGCGTGACATCAAATTTATGGGTTACCACTCTCTGAGAGAGGCCAGATGCCAGTAACCCAATAATTAACGGTGTATCAGACGGCTCTAGTTTCTGAATTCGATGTTGTGTTACTCCGTAACATTCGAACCTAAAATCATCCAGTGTTGACCATGCCGGATGCCTACAGTCTGCTAATCGGGTGACATACAAACGCTCTTTGCGCTGACGAATAGCATAGTGCTTTTTATCCTCCATTCTCCGCTGTCTGGCACAGGCCATTGCCTCATCGAAATTGTCGAATGTCATGCGGCCTCCTGCCTCAGATTTTTTAACTTCTCACGATACTCATCCCTGATTGCCCTGCATTCCTCAATCGTCCAACGGTGCCGATCATGATTGGACTCAATAGCATCCACCGCTGCCTGACCGATGCGCTGGATTAACTCCACCCTGTACGGAACCAGATTCCCCGATTTATGCTGGTTACAGACAACACACTGGCGATGGATATTCCGTTCATCAAATCTCAATTGAGGCGCTGCTGACGTTGTCCGGTAATGACCCGCATCCCATTGAGCAGATGTATGCGTACCACAGGAAACACACGGTAAGTCGCGGTCTCGTTCTCTGATATAGGCATTTACAGCGCGTTGGGCTTGTTGAATCCAATAACTGCGGGGTTTTACTGAGAGTTTGCGGGCTTTGAGTTTATCTCGGTTGGCTACTTCTTTTTGTCGTCGTTCTCGTTCTAACTTCTGCCTGGCTCTTTCATATTTCCTGTCTTGTCGTCGCATTCCCAATTCTGCGCCATGTTCTGGGCTACACCACCATATATGGTCAGCTTTTGGATGAAACCACTCTCGGCAGATTGTACATTTCCTCCGCACCTGCTTTTTCATAATTAATATTATCCATCAATAATTATTCTTTTTTATGTAACTTTATGATTTTGCTTTGCTCAATTAATTTCCCTATCATAGCAACGATAAATTTCTGCCTCGTTTCATCCGAAGATACTCTAATCTTTTGAATTAATACTTCCTCTGGTCTATCAGAGAAATGAAGAATATTTTCAATCTCTTTAATAAATGGAGTTAAATTTATGGGTGTTTTAACGTTAGACATGCAATGTCCTCATTGTTTACGTGAAAGGGCTACATTGGTAGGAATTGGCGAAAGTTTAAAAACCGCCAGCCAAATATGTTCAACTATTTTCAAATGCCGCAGTTGTGAAAATCTGATAATTGCTGATATTTACTACGGCCATTATGGAAAACCTCCTTATACAGCTATAAGAGATACCAACGATAACCTTGTAATTCCTAGCGGGAATAATAACTACAGAATAGAAGGTACTTATCCAACACCCAGTATTCCCTCTGCCCCTGACGATATACCACCAAGAGCAGAAAAATTTTTCCTTGAGGCAAAAGAAGATTTTCAGCGCGAAAGATATGAAACGTGCTCAATTAATTGCAGGAAAGTTCTCGATATTGCAACTCAGAATATGGCTATCGATGCCGATTTTAAAAGTGGGAAACTGTACGATAGGATTGATAAATTAAAAACTCTTGGATTAATTACCCCTGAAATAGCTAGTTGGGGGCATATTATTAGAAAATTCTCTAACGACAGTGTACATACTGATATTGAAGTTACTGAAGATGAAGCTCATGAGCTTTTATCGTTCGTAGAAATTTTCCTTATTTACACATTTACATTGCCAGCTATGGTCGCTAATAACAAACTATCAAGTTAGCGTGCATGATATAAGGGGGAAAACCTTGCCACCTTATCCCCCTAAAGCCAGTCCCATAATCAGTGTGACTGTTATCCAAAAGAGTGTGAATGGGAGGTATTTCATTTGATTTGCTCCACAGTCAACTCATAGCCAAACACTGCGCCAGTATCGATGTATCGCTGATTCCAATATTGAGCATCATCATGTGCGGGTGTGTGCCCGAATATGAACAGGTCAGCGCCGGTAATTTCCCTACCTATACCGCTTCCGGTCGCATCGTAAATTCGGTCTCGACTCCAGATGACAGACTGCCAATTAACTAACTTACCGAATTCATACTCATTGTCTGGATAGTCAGCATGGGCAATAACAATTTTCTTATGCCCTGTGTCCACTTCAATAACCAGAGGTAACTGCTCCGCTTTTGCCAATAAAGTCTTTGCCAATATTTTCTGCTCAGCATCCAGATACAGAAACCACTGACCGCCGTTGTTAAACCACAGGTCACTATTACCGTTATGGAATAGCGCATCTATCGCCATCTGCTCATGATTACCCCGAACCGCCCTGAACCACTTTTGAGTTATCAGGTCGAGGCATTCGACATTTCGATCCCCCCTATCAATGAGGTCACCTACCGATATCAATAAATCGTTTTTATAATCAAATTCAACCTGTTGCAGTTTATCCATTAGAAGCTGATAGCATCCGTGCAAGTCCCCAACGACAAAGATACGATGATATTGATCGCCCTCTATTTTTAGATAATTTCCGTTTCTGATTTCACTCACTGCTCCTGCCTCCACTTGAGTTAAACCCTGTGACCGTAATAGTTCAGCGTGTAGCGTTTCTCTGTGAGCTTTACGCCCTGATATACAGCCCATGCCTGTGAATATTCAATTAAACTGCTCATGCGCTTTACACTCATTCTGGCGGTGCTTTCTCTTGCCAGCGGCACCAGTTCACCTTCCAGCCCTGTGATTAACTGTCCCTCTTTCCCGGTTGCTTTGGCGTGACCAGAGACGAAAATGCATTTCCATTCCGGCGTCTTCCATGTATTGCCAGCCCACTCAATACCCTGTTTAGAGACGTCACCACATAACGCATGGAACTTGTCGTTCTGCGGTAGTGTTCGGCTTGAATCTGATAGGGTGACTTGAATGGGAAATTCGTCGTTGAGGGGTAAGTTATTGAGAGAGGCTATTAGATTTTTGAGTATGTGCGCATTTCTAAGCAGAAAGACCTGCTTTTCCATCTACCCTCGGTTTACAGGGAACGGCGGAGCTGGCAAAAAATGCCTTGCCTCGTGAATCAAATTCGGTGTTTACATCTGGTGACCACACTATCCGCGGCGGTGAACATTACGCCACGCTAAATTTGGTTAAATCAGGTGGGAACACCACCATTATCCAAACAACACCTAATTCTTCTAAAGCAATGTTGGTTTTTGCCGCGGAGGGAAAAACAATCGGTGTCCCGAAAAAAACGGGCACGCTAATGGTGTTCGGTGATTGCGGATTTGGAGATGGAGGGCGAGTCATAAATATAAAATCCACTGAGGAGTTTCTTCAGTGGCTCAGGAATGAGTATGTCAGTGAAATATATCGTAATGATAGCTATAACGGATACTCACATATGTATGGCTCATCATTTAAAATGAGAACCCATGATACATGGGGTAATATCTCAATTTCTTACGCTGGTCATGGTGTCCGATTTGCAGGTGGCAATAAGATGGCTTCACACATTTATAATGTCTGGACAGATAAAAATACCACCGTTGTTGATGGTTTTCTGAAAAAAGCGTCCCCCATCATCAAAATTACGGACACTGGCGCATTCGAAACCAACGACGAATCTGATGGTGCCAGAGTTGAACGTCTCTCTGAGGGTGTTTACCTCATCAAAAACGTGCTGGGATTCAATGCAGATGCGGCATGGGGCGGGATTGACGGGGGTATCGAAATCCCCCTGTGCAAAAATAAACTACCGTTGATTTGGGTCGATTACCGTGTGTTACCTGATGGCATCATCAAAATTATGACCTATCACCGCGAACACGCAGATGCCCCCGCATTCGCCAGAAATATACGTGAGGGCTATGCTGACGGTGACCCAATTGATATTCCCAGCGGTAGATTTATTTCCGTTCGTGTACAAATGCCGGAAAATTCGGTGTGGAATTTGAGGCAGGGGGAAGATCTAGAGTCTTGATGATATGAAAAGCCCTCGTGGTGAGGGCTAGTGAAGAAGTTAGTGCTTATTTGGCAATTCTGGTTTTTTGACTTGAGTTAATAACTTGGCTGTATTAACTACCGGTATAGCGCCCTCTCTAGCTTTGCTTTCTATATATGCTGGAAATTTAGTTGGAAGGTATGACTTTTGCATCCATCGACGAAATTCACCTAATGCATCGTCTGGGTAAATCCAAGTATCAACAGGCCCCGCTTTATGTTGAGGAAACCACTCTGGGTAAACATGAGGATATCTCGTTCTTTTTCCATACCGGTCATCAAGTTTATTACTGACCCAATACTTTCCCCAAGTTACGCCTACACTGATATCGGGAATTGATGCTGGACCAAAATTAAATCCTGTATTAATCATCCTAAGGGTTAGATCAGCCATTTCACTGAATACAGAAAAATAACCAAATGGCATTTGTGAATTTAACTGAAGTCGTTCATGAAAGCACTGCCAAGCACCTCGCTGAGGGTTTTCTGGGTCAATCCCAACACTTAAGTAAATAAATCTACGAAGAGTATGCTCCGCTAAAGCGCGATAATTATTCAGAGCTTTTGTGTTATCAAATGAGCCAGCTTTGTGCGCTTCAAAAGCATAGTATTCAAGAATTGCCATGCATACACTATCAGGATAAGCATGAGTCTCAATTCCTTGATTTGTGATCGTAGTATATAGCTTTGTAAGTCTTAATCCTTTGGATTGGAGCATGGAGTCAATTTTTTTACCACGAGGTTTATTTCTTTCATCTAACCAATTGGTGGTTAGCCTTACTAATACACCTGAATCAACACCACATAACCTAGACAGTCCACACATAGTTAAGTAGGGAGTTCCATTATTCAAAACTCCCATTTGAATACCGTCGACTTCTATTTCTTTTACAGGGAAAAGTTCCAATTCTTGCTGCTGCTCATGAGAAGGTAAAAACGATTTATCCATCTGATAACCTTATGATTATTGGTGCTGCCTAAGTTCCGTTAAGAGGGGTGGGTTGTTACTGTATAACTCTTTCGTATACGGCAACTATTTAGTGAGCAATACCATGATATATCATTTTTTCTAATATTTGATCGAATTTCAGGGGGATGGTAACAGTTGTCACTGATAATGAACAGACTGAATAGGCGGTGTAAGGGAATGGTTAACCCGCAGAAGTTGCGGGTTATATTGTTGCGGTATTAAGCAGCTCTGACTATGTAATTGAATGCGATGTTGCGGGGGCGGACACGGAATGTTGCCAGCCTTGCGCCTTCACCTTCTTTTGTTAACGCAGTAGCTAAATATTCATCTGATTCTTTGTACACTGGTTCATCAAAATCTTTAGGGCGGATATCTGTTCCTTCAGCTCCTTCTATCCCTTCTGTTTTATATGCACTCATTGGTGGTGAGATAAATACTCCTGTCTCTTCACCTTTATATTTATAGGTATAAACTGACGGTAGCATGGTTGCTTCTTGTTTAGATAGTAATGCACGATTAGGATCAATTTCCCCTTCTCTATCCCAGCCGCGAATAAATTCACCACGTAAATCAGGTAGCACGCCAGAGGGATAGGCAAGTGCAAGTTTTGGGTGCCTTGCTTTATCAAATGATTCACCATTGCATATCAGCCAGCCTTCCGGTGGATTTTCTGTAGGCCAAGGAACAGGAACACCAACAGGTAGGGCTAAGTTTGCATTGTCATTTGCATTATTGGCATTCTGATTCGCTGTATTCGCCAAATCATATGCTGCTTTCACGGCTTTAGATGTTGCGACGGTTATTTCACTGTCACTATCTGTCTCATTACTCAGTGTGACAAATCCCGGTTCTGTCTGAGTTGCATATGGATGATTACGGCTTTGGGCGTGCTCATCAATTGCTTCTTTGATTGAATCTTTAACATATAGTGGTGTGGGTACTATTACAACGTTATCTTCTAATGCTTTTGATTCAGGCTTATTATCTTGCATATTCATTCCCTCATTTAATCAACAATACATTGCTAAGTAACATGAAGGCGGTGAGATACTACTCCGCCTGTGAACATCAATGAAATTGGTTCATCAATACTGGAGAGTACGGCTTAATTAATATTTGATAGGTAGCATTTTTTGATGGCAGGATGACATAAAATAACAGATGGTGAATTAATAAATTTTATATTACCGCTGATAAAATTTAATTTTAGTTGGATGATAAATATCCTCCTTTTCATTCCTGAATTACCCACTTGTCCCAATCCTCACACAACCCCAATCAATTCATTCAACTATCCCCATTCGTTAATATATTCGAAGCCCAGCAAGAGCTACAACTTGTTACAGTGATCGTAGGTTTTCTTAACCGCTTGAGAGGTTGCGACGGTTAACTCACTATCGCTATCGACTTCGTTACTTAGTGTAAAAAATCCCGGTTCCATCTGAGTTGCATATGGATGATTACGGCTTTTAGCGTGCTCATCAATTGCTTCTTTGATTGAATTTTTAACATATTGTGGTGTGGGTACTACTACGACGTTATCTTCTAATGCTTTTGATTCAGGCTTTTTAGCTTGCATGTTTATTCCCTCATTTAATCAACAATACATTGCTAAGTAACATGAAGGCGGTGGAATACTGCTCCGCCTGTGAACATCAATAAAATCAGTTCATCAATACTGGAGAGTACATCTTGATTTAACTTCAATGGGTGAGATGCATGTTTATGGCAGAATGACATAAAATAACAGGTGCGGGATTAATCAAATTCATCAGGTGGCTGATGAAACTTAGTACAGTAAGAGTGAAGTTTCCCGTCTTTAATTCAGCACGCTTCCACTTCAAACGTAGGCATGTATTCCATTTCATTATTACACATATGTAATTAATCGCTTAACTGAATAGATAAAAGAGATTTAATAGTTAACTTGTTTATTATAATTAAAGTAATGATTATCAAAGCCTATCAAATTTCGAACAACTCAGACGACAACTTTTATCCAATCTTTACTGCGGTCATCATGATATTTATCGGGTTTGTTGTTGTGTTTCAGGATAGGATAGTTTCAGTACCAGTAAATAAGCTTTGGTGGTTTTTTTCATATCTGCCTGAATAGCCCTTAAGAAGCGCTTTTTAATATTTCACCTGTGGCACTTATTGCGTTAATCCAGCTGCATTATTGAATAAATAAGATAACGGGGGATAACGTAATAATAAGCTATACTGATTTATAACTCATCTGATCATGGTTTACTTATGTGGAATAGTCGTCCTCAAAGAGGAAATATGCAGTTATTAGCGAATTTCCTATCGCCAATAGATGCTCACATCGTCTTGGGCAGAATGTTATCAGAAGATATTTATGCAGTAGTGATAGATGAAGACATTGTATGGAATAACTATATGTATTCCCAGGCATTTGGTGGTGTTAAACTGCTTGTCCATCATGTTGATATAGAACGCGCAAAAGTGATACTTGCTGAAATTGAGGATAATAAGTTCTTGTTAGATAAAGGAGAGTCTAATCAAGGCAATGAGAAAAAATTATCGTTTAGATATCATTTTTTTAAATCAATAAATACTTTTTTAGTGATTTTATTGTTTTTAATATTTGGCATAGCATTGCCGCTGAAAAGCTGAAATCAAATTCCTTTCGGATGGTTTAATTTAACTAAATAAATTCAAAAAAACACTGGCAATATTCATAAAACTTGAAGTATGATGCAGCGCCTGCCAAAAGCAGCTATTCGCTAAACTCATATTAACAACTGAAAAGGAGGAATTCATGATGATGACAATAACAATGACTCTTTTCAGGCCTGTCCATAGCTAATTACTACATCAACATTTTCAGTATTGCCGGCTAGGCCTGACCATACCTTTATTTTTTCATTGATCATAAGGCTGATCTATGGGCAATACTTTGCATTCGGTTGTACCGAACGTACAGCTTATCGCAGCAGAAAATACTTGGCTGGATGATAAGGCTATCCAGCAACTTGAAATAACAGCACAACTCCCTGACATGATACGTGTCGTTGGTCTGCCTGATCTCCATCCCGGCAGGGGATATCCAGTTGGTGCTGCATTTTTTTCACAGTCACGTTTCTATCCGGCCCTTATCGGTAACGATATTGGTTGTGGTATGGCATTGTGGCGTACAGATTTGACGTTGAGTAAATGGTCATTGGATAAGTTGGAAAAACGGCTTGGCTCCATTGATACCCCTTTGGAAGTAGAAAATTTATCTGACAATATACCTGAACATTTTTGTTATTCACCGGGAACGATTGGGGGTGGTAACCATTTTGCTGAACTACAGCAATTAGATGAAATTTATCAACCCGATATTCTTGAAACTTGGCAACTGAACAAACAGCAACTTTTGTTATTGGTGCACAGTGGTTCGCGTGGAATGGGGCAAATGATCCTTGAACAACATGTTCGTGAGCATGGGCATCATGGGTTGTTAGCATCTAGTCCACAGGCGCAGAATTACCTCCAGCAACACCAACAAGCGTTGGATTATGCTTGTGTTAACCGTCAGTTAATTGCAGAACGAATGTTAAAACGTTGGCGAGCTAATGGGGAGCGTCTGCTTGATATCTCGCATAATTTGCTTACCCCGTGCACTATCGATGGTATTACGGGTTGGTTGCATCGCAAGGGAGCTACTCCGGCTGATCAAGGCGCAGTGATTATTCCGGGATCTCGTGGAGATTATAGCTATCTGGTTCAACCGTTGAGTCGTGAAGACAGTCTGTTTTCCCTGGCTCACGGAGCCGGACGGAAATGGATGCGCGGGGAATGCAAGGAGCGTTTAAGTGGCCGTTACAATGCCGTTCAACTTTCTCGCACAACATTAGGCAGTCGTGTTATTTGCTTAGATAAGCAATTGATTTACCAAGAAGCCCCAGAAGCTTACAAGCCTATCAATGGGGTGATGGATGCTATGTTACAAGCTGGTCTGGTGAAGTTGATAGCACGGCTGAAGCCTGTCCTGACGTATAAGACACGGGGAGGCAACGAATGATATTGTTGCAAATTTCCTCAGCACAGGGGCCGGATGAATGCATGTTAGCTGTCAAGAAAGCATTGGCGCGATTGGTCCAAGAAGCCATAGAATTAGGCGTTATTGTGGATATTCTGGAAGAAGAACGTGGGTTGCGTGCGGGTACATTACGTTCCGTGTTAATTGCCATTCAAGGAGAAAATGAGTTGCAACTGTTTAAGCGTTGGAACGGTACTATAAAATGGATTTGTGAAAGCCCGTGGCGAAAAGGAGTGGGTCGTAAGAACTGGTTTATTGGTGTGACGCAATTTGAACCCATAAGAGAAGTGATGGAAAGTGAGGTTAGGTTTGAAAGGTTGAAAGCTTCTGGGCCAGGTGGTCAGCACGTCAATAAAACAGAGTCGGCGGTTAGGGCAATACATATTGCTAGCGGGATCAGTGTTAAAGTGCAGTCTGAACGTAGCCAACACGCGAATTGTCGAATTGCTCGTTTATTGCTGGGGAATAGGCTTCAGCAGCTACAAAATATGCAACACGCACAGATCAAGGCTAAACGGCGTTTATTTCATCATCAGATTGAAAGGGGAAATGCAGTGCGGACTTTTGTTGGGATAGAATTCACACCTAAAGGTGAATACATACCCAATAAATACTGTCAGTCATTGTAATTCGAGTAACAACAAGTCCAATGAAAATAGAGCGACAACATTAGTAAGTCGCTCTACAGGGATCTATTTTGTACTATTAGATAAAGCATGTTTTGTTTGAACTTTACATGCTTCAACAGATTTATCCAGTGATTCGTCAAAATGGCGAGGGCTTGGGAAGACTTGTTTATTTTTTCTGACTTCTGTGACAGTCTGTTTGATAGATGTAATAAATTCATCCTTGTTACTATGGATCTCTTTAAGATCAAATCCCTTGCTAGTTAATTCATTGAACGCCTTTTGCGCTATTGTGTCGGATGAGTCATGGGTTTTAAATGCTTCTACAGAGGCTTTCCCGAACAAATTACAGTAAGTTTCTGCGGTTTTATCTACATTAGTATGTGCGGCATATGAGAAGAATGGGATAAGGAAAATTGGTAGTAAAAAACGTTTCATAATTTCCTCTTGATCGACTGTACCATGATAGTGGTGACAAACTTTAACAGGAACGACAACATTAACAATAGTACATAATTCAACGTTTGCTCTGAATCTCAGCGGATAGCAATTTTAAGTGAGGAGGTGATTATTAAGGTTTTTGTTTTGTACATTTTCCTCTTTTACATGTTGCACGGAGTGGCTTAATAGGATCATGGTTTCCATTTATATAGACACGGGTGAGAAGTTTGACATTTTCCTTGGTAATTTTGAGTGCATCGACTTCAAGATAATTTCCAGAACCCGCTGTAAGTTTGGAAACAATAAGTTCTTTGGAACCGTCACCATCAATATCGGCAAATTTGATCCTCGGAGTGCCATTATCTTCAAATACTGAACCGTCACGTTCAAAGATCCCTCCAGTTTCAAAGTCTGTGAGATCTTTATCCTTAAAAATGGCAATGGAATAGCTGCCAATTGATGCATTTTCCAGATCACCTTCGGACAGCACGGCAAATCGTTTATCAGGTAAGTTAATCAATTTTCCCTCTCTTGCGCTAGCAGGTGTTGATAACATTAGAGTAATTAGAGTAATTAGAGTAATTAGAGTAGTAATAGCAATAGTTTTTATCATGTGACTTATAAACATAAGCGATGCTCCGTCGTCTACTGTCTTGTTTTAACAAATGCATAGATATGATTTATATCGTAGCACGAATTTGAGAAAACCATATTCCTAACGGACAGGATAGTCCTATTACTTTTTACTATTGAAGATATAGATATTAAGGATGATATAGCTTATTGAAAATAGAGTGCTAAATTTTTAAAGTAAAATATTAGATTAACTTATGATTTTTGTATTGGAAAATTGATGATAGAGAGTAAAAAATAATATTTTATAATATAAGTTGTTTTTGTTGTGATAACTGAGTCTTATTCAGGTGGGGTTATAATAAATATTGGTATCAACGGGAGTCATAGCTCCCGTTTTTTATTAACTTCGACATATATTAGTCTCTATGTACTATTTTTTTCTATTTTTTCTACAATCTTATTGTACTCTTTCCAAACAACAGATACTGGTGAGCTCAAACAGCAGATAGAGATTGAACCACCTGTTGCAGGATGATATTCATACTTTGATTTTCCTCTATAAACTCTCTTGGGCAGTATGTTGTCTGCGGGATTCTTTCTTTTTCGCTCTAACATCAATTATAACCTCACTTGTAGATTATCTGATGGCCAGATAGTGTGTTATTAACATATTACTAACCTGTTATTGTTGTTTCCTATTGTAAAAATAACAACTGAAAATTTTAATATGCAATGATGGTATTTTCCAATTATCACAGTATTAAAATTTAATAATCTCATTTTAAGTAAAATATTTCCATATTTTTTCGTAAATATTGGAAATTTCAAGATTAAATTTTGTAATTGTCCTGTTTTTTTTAATAAATTTTGTTATTACTACATTAGTGATATATCAGAACATGATTATCTAAATTTGTTCTATGTATTTTGGTTGGCGTAACATCAGTCACTTCAATTAGCGGATGCTCTTTATATGAGCATCGGAGTGGGCATTAGATTGACGTTGTTTTTTATAGGTTGTATTTTAGTTGCCAACTGGTTTCGTATTTTAAGTCCAATTGTTAATTTATTTATGTTTCTTGCTTATGTATGGGAAGAAAATTATTGCGTATTTTTTACGCTAAAAATGTAATTGAGTGGCTTGAAATAAGAAATGATGCGTTTATGGATATCAAGACAAATGTTCAATATCGCTAAAGTAAATGTAAAAATTTCATTAAAAGTTACCCATTGAAATAAATATTGTGTTACATTCTTTCCGCTTTAATGGCTTGTACCTCTGTGTTTTTCGTATACAGAATCATGTTACTTGTTAATTATAAAAGGAATTAAGCACAATAAAATTTCGCCGAATACGGCACTATGGTCAGCTAATGTTTGCTAATTAGTAAGGGGAAAATATCTTGACGGATCTGATTAACTTCATTAACAACATTCTTTGGGACTATGTACTGATATACCTTCTCCTTGGGGTTGGTCTTTACTTCACACTGCGTTCTGGTTTTATACAACTTCGCCACTTTGGCCACATGTTTTCAGTGCTGAAAAATAGTAATAAGTCGGATAATTCTGGCATTTCATCTTTTCAGGCCTTATGTACCAGTCTTGCCGCTCGTGTTGGAACCGGCAACTTAGCCGGGGTTGCTATTGCAATTACTGCCGGTGGACCAGGGGCTATTTTCTGGATGTGGATAGTGGCATTTATTGGTATGGCGACTGCCTTTGTGGAAAGCACGCTTGCCCAGTTGTACAAGACGAAAGACGATCAAGGAAATTATCGCGGTGGCCCGGCTTACTACATGGAAAAAGGGCTGAAGAAGCGATGGATGGGAATTCTGTTTTCATTCTTCCTTATTATCGCGTTTGGTCTTGTATTTAATGCCGTTCAGGCAAACTCAATTGCGGAAGCGGCTGCCTTTGCCTTTAATATCAAGCCAGTTTACGTCGGTATCCTATTAGTCATTATCAGTGGCATCATTATCTTCGGTGGGTTGCGTTCTATCGCCCGCGTAGCGGAGATCGTTGTCCCATTTATGGCGATTGCTTATTTTATCCTGGCAATTTGGGTTGTTGGCCACAATATTGAGCGTATCCCAGCGGTATTTGCACTGGTTATCAAGAGTGCCTTTGGCATTCAGGAAGCGATAGCGGGAACATTAGGTTATGGTATCTCCCAGGCAATGCTTCAGGGGGTGCAACGCGGATTATTCTCAAATGAAGCGGGGATGGGTTCTGCACCAAATGCGGCAGCATCGGCGTCTCCATATCCACCTCATCCTGCCTCCCAGGGTTATGTGCAGATGTTGGGGGTATTTATGGATACCATCGTTATCTGTAGTGCAACGGCCATGATCATCCTCTCTTCTGGTGTTCTTAACGAGAACGTTACTGCGATCAGTGGGATTGAATTGACTCAGCGAGCATTGTCATCCGCTGTTGGACATTGGGGAACGATGTTCGTTGCGATTGCTATTTTCTTCTTTGCCTTTACGTCGATTATTGCCAATTACGCTTATGCTGAAAGCAATATGATATTCCTGGAGCGTAACCACACTGCTGGCTTGTTTATTCTGCGGTTGGCTGCGTTGGGTATGGTGATGTTTGGTACATTGGCAGATGTACCTCTGGTTTGGAATATGGCTAACCTATCAATGGCGTGTATGGCTATTGTTAACTTGATTGCTATATTGATGTTGTCAGGCATCGCAATGAAACTGGCGAAAGATTATAACCAGCAGAGAAAATCAGGCAAATTACCGACATTCAATATTAATAGCTACCCAGAGATCCAGCAGCAAGTTGAAAAAGGTATTTGGGATAATGATGCACCGCATAACAGCGGGAAGAGTAATTGCTAATACTGAAATGTCTTTAGGATATCAGTAACAAAAGATGGCTCGTAACAAGTAACTTTATTAGCCAGCTATTCGTTCGTTCCGCGAATAGCTGGCTTTTATTTGTTTTTAAAAACAGCAGATAGGAACACCACATCTTTTTTGTTTCAATCTAATATATAATCATCATAATGTTATCTTTTTCTATAGAATAGCTGACCGATCATGATAAAACGATTAATAATATGCATCTTTATCACGTTGTTGATTGGTTGTTCTTATTCCCCTCAGCAAGAAAGTAGAAATGGTTATATTGTTGACTATTCCTATCCTTATTCGACCAAGCAAGATATTGACTCAATTAGATTTCTTGTCCTTCACTATACTGCGTTAGATGATGAAAGATCTTTACGGGAATTAACGGGAGGTCGTGTTAGTACTCATTACCTTATTCCTTCGCAACCAAGGTATAAGGATAAAAAGCCGATTATTTTTCAAGTGGTTTCCGAAAAAGAAAGGGCATGGCATGCGGGAAAGAGTGAGTGGAATGGATACCAAAGCTTAAACCGTCATTCTATTGGTATTGAAATTGTTAATTGCGGATTCAAACAAGAGTTTATCAAAAAAGAATGGTGTCCATACCATCCATTACAGATTGATGCAGTCATCAGATTGGCAAAAGATATTGTTCACAGGTATAAAATCCAGGCTGTGAATGTTGTGGGTCATAGTGATATCGCACCACTGAGAAAAGAAGATCCTGGATCTGTTTTTCCGTGGCATGAGCTTTATGAACAGGGGATTGGTGCTTGGCCCGATCGTGCAACCGTGAATAAATATTTGGCGGGTAGGGCACCGGGTATTCCTACGTCAGTGATATCAGTTCAGAAAGCGCTGGCCCTTTATGGTTACAATATCCCTCAAACGGGAGTTTTGGATAGTGTCACTTATAAAACTATTCAAGCATTTCAGATGCATTTCCGCCCGTCAGACGTTAGTGGCATTGCCGATGCAGAAACAGAAGCGATAGCCTTGGCATTGATCGAAAAATACCAATAACGATTTATGCTTAATATATAGAAACAGAGTGATATTTTTCGGAAAGAAAAGTGGATATAAATACGTTGAGGTATGGCGGCCATAGTGAATGGCCGCTAACGATACCAGGTTTTATGATTCGCAGTTGTAGGCTAGATGTAGTGGACGTTTAACTTCAAGTTCAATATCTGTACGTTGGCGAAAATCATAAGGTGTAATGCCATACTCTTTACGGAACATATACGTGAAATGGGATTGAGAACCAAAGCCAAAATCCAGGGCAATATCGAAAATAGGCAAGGAACTATTTTTCAACAGGTAAACAGCGCCAGCCAAGCGTCGTTGACGGATGTACTTTCCAAGAGATATGCCGGTAACTTCCTTGAATATTTTCTGCATGTGCCAAAGTGAATAGCCAGAATAAGCAGCAAGCTCTTCAAGATGAATGACACGGCCAAGATGGTTTTCTATCCATTTACTCAGTGCGCATACGAGTGCTAAGTGGTTATCTTGTGCCATTACAATTTTAAATTGGTTGAAGGTTGAGTTGGGGGCAGTATACACAACTTCTTTTCAAGATGACAAAATCCATTATTAATTAGGAGAAACATGATTAGATAAAAAATTTTAATATACTGTCATCACTCTATCATATGATAACTTACTATAATATTTTAGTATAAAGTTGACTACAACGAAATAATTCTAAGGTGATCTCATTGAATACTAAAAAAATCCTTTTAGCTCTGTGCTTGATATTGATATGTCTGTTTTTGTATTTGTTAGCGTTGGACGTACATTGTGAGCAAGGTAATGATGTGTTCGAATTAGGAGTTTGTTCCATCACCCGATACTTACCTTTTTGATATTCAACCCCCCATTATTCTGCCCGCATGTGTGTTAATATGCATCTGCAGTATTCATTCTTTGTAAATGGTGTTTTAATATCCACTTGATACGAATTAACAAACTCAATATTGCGTTAAATTAGTACATAACTCAATCACATATAATATGTTGAAGGGATTATGTTGAGAAAATTTGAACTCGGTAGATTGTGCGCGATTTGAGAAGAGCAGGAGAGTTTCTGACTCTATTCAAGTACAAAGGTTCAAAACAACAAATAAAACAACTTCTAATGAGACGAGTTCTAAGCATCGTAAAAAGAGGATTAGATGGCAGAACAACAAGAACAACAATCTACGCTTAAGCGTGGTTTAAAGAACAGGCATATTCAGCTTATTGCCCTCGGCGGTGCAGTAGGAACGGGGTTATTTTTAGGTATTGCCCAAACCATTAAAATGGCAGGACCTTCAGTGCTCCTTGGGTATGCACTCGGCGGGTTTATCGCATTTTTAATTATGCGCCAACTGGGTGAAATGGTTGTTGAAGAGCCAGTCGCGGGGTCATTTAGCCACTTTGCTTATAAATATTGGGGAAATTTTGCCGGTTTTTTATCAGGCTGGAATTACTGGGCAATGTTTATATTGGTTGGAATGGCAGAATTAACGGCTGTTGGTATGTATATCCAATATTGGTGGCCGGAAATTCCAACCTGGGTTTCTGCCGCGATATTTTTTGTACTGATTAATCTCGTTAATTTAATTAATGTTCGGTTATATGGTGAAACCGAATTTTGGTTCTCTATCATTAAAGTCAGTGCCATCGTCGGGATGATTATCTTTGGGAGTTATTTACTGATTAGCGGTAATGGTGGCCCACAGGCAAGTATCACCAACTTGTGGCAGCAGGGCGGCTTTATGCCAAATGGGATTTCTGGCTTGATTATGGCGTTGGCTGTGATCATGTTTTCATTTGGTGGCCTGGAAATGGTAGGCATTACTGCAGCAGAAGCAGAAAATCCTGAAAAAAATATCCCAAAAGCCACTAATCAGGTTGTTTATCGCATTTTGCTGTTCTATATCGGTTCATTGGCTATCCTGTTATCGTTGTATCCGTGGGAGAAAGTAGTAGAAGGCGGTAGTCCATTTGTTTTGATTTTTCATGATCTAGATAACTTCTGGGTAGCGAATGTGCTGAATGTGGTGGTAGTAACAGCGGCGTTATCTGTTTATAACAGTGGTGTGTATTGTAATAGCCGGATGTTGTATGGTTTGGCTAAACAAGGTAATGCGCCTCATGCACTCACCAAAGTCAACAAACGCAATGTACCTGTTTTGTCTATTGCCTTATCAGCACTGGCAACATCAATTGGTGTATTGATTAACTATATTATGCCCGGCAAGGCATTTGAACTGCTAATGGCATTAGTAGTCACAACCTTGGTTATTAACTGGATTATGATTTGTTGTGCTCATTTGAAATTCCGTTCAGCCAAAAATAAAGAAGGAGTTAAGACGAAATTTCAGGCATTTTGGTATCCATTTGGGAACTACCTGTGTTTAGCATTCCTGGCATTCATACTCATCATTATTCTAATGATGCCACCAATTCGTATTTCGGTCATCTTGATGCCGTTTTGGATTGGTGTCTTATGGGTTGGTTATTTGATTGTTCGCTCAAAGAAAAAAGCTAAGAGATAAGTAGATCAGTTGTCAATTCATGCCATATTCTTTCAGCCGGGTATTATGCCCGGCTGATTATTTTTTAGTGCTAACTACATCAAAAACTAGTATAGCCAGCTAAATAATATATACCGTTATTTTATGTCACTAAACATCATTATCTGGTAGATTCCATTTTTAATAAAATATTATTTCTGTGTTTTACCATAATTCAGGAATAAGAGTATTTATACTCCTTTTTGGCAATGTAATTTCATTTTAAGCTCTAACTAATTCAGCAGAATTCAGCAAAATGTGATTTATAAAATAAATTGATCGTATAAAAATATGGATGAATGGTAAAACATTCTACAACTATTATAATTGAATAATATTTAACAAATGATAAACAAAAAGTAAGCTGGTTATAGGTAAAAACCCATATTGTATGTTCAAAAATAATAAGTGAAATTAGCCATAATTTTTATAGTTATCTAAAATGAATTTTGCATAATGATCATTCTCTGGTATACACCATAATAGATATGGAAAACAGTATTATGTTTTAGTTTTATTAAAAAAATTTCTTTTGGTAAATTTTTCTTTTTACATTGATTTATATGGTTATGTGACTTAAAAGTTATTGAGTAATTTCAAATCGGAATAAAGTTTAATAATTTTAAATATGTGCGTTGGCTCCAGCAGCTGAAAAAAATGGCTTGCGATTATATAAAGAGTATGTGATAAAACACATGGGTAAACGAAGTACCGTTCTGTTAATAAATGACAGAAACTAATACTGGTTTGTTTATTTTTATGCCAATAGGCTAATAAAGTGATTCAAAGGAAATTTTTGAAATGGCAAAAATCACTGGTACTGTGAAGTGGTTCAACGAGTCTAAAGGTTTTGGTTTTATTACTCCAACTGATGGTAGCAAAGATGTATTTGTACATTTTTCTGCAATTATGAAAGATGGATTTAAAACACTGTCTGAAGGCCAAAAAGTTGAGTTTGAAATTCAGGATGGTCCTAAAGGTCCTGCTGCTGCAAACGTCACAACTTTATAGTAACAAATTTAATTTAGCGGGTATCTGATTACTGGCTAAATATACTTATCGTTAGTTTAGTTTTAATATCTGACGATAATCTATTGCAAATATCACTCTATTAGAGTACTAATAGAGTGATTTTTATTTTGACTCGGGGCGTTCTTTGTTGAACTGAGAAGTACCCGTATTACCTGATCTGGATAATGCCAGCGTAGGGAAGTCATGGTATCTCTTATTCCGATACCGCTTTCTTTAGCTGGTGGTAGGAATCACTATCATGAGAATTAACTCACTGGCTATAGCAGGAACCGATCCTAGCGGTGGTGCTGGTATTCAGGCCGATTTGAAAACCTTTTCTGCGCTCGGCGCTTATGGTACGACAGTTGTTACTGCTTTGGTTGCACAAAATACATTGGGTGTACAATCAGTGTATGAGCTTGATCCCCCCTTTATTGCCGCTCAGTTAGAATCAGTGCTTTCAGATGTTAGGATAGATAGCGCTAAAATTGGTATGTTATCGAATGCAGCCAATATCACTGTAATAGCAAAGTCGTTGCAACGTTATCCTATTCCCTACATTGTATTGGATACTGTTATGGTAGCGAAAAGCGGAGATCCCTTGCTATCACTGGAGGCTATTAGCGCAATGGTAGAGCAATTACTGCCGAATGTCTCTTTAATCACGCCCAATCTGCCGGAAGCGGCAGCCATATTGAAATGTGATCTTGCTGATACCGAAGAAAAAATGTTACAGCAGGGGAGAGCATTGCGTTCAATGGGGTGTCAGGCGGTTTTATTGAAAGGTGGACATTTGGATAATAAGGAAAGTCCAGATTGGCTTTTTACTTCGGAAGGAGAGTGGCGTTTTACCGCTCCCAGAGTAAATACACGGCACACTCATGGGACTGGTTGTACCTTATCTGCGGCACTCGCTGCATTGCGTCCACGTTATTCTGATTGGCAAAGTACGTTGCCGATTGCCAAAAAATATTTACAAAATGCGTTGATACAGGCAGATAGTTTGCAAGTTGGCCATGGCATTGGGCCAGTTCACCATTTTCATCAATGGTGGTGAATCCTTGAATAATGGGGATGCAAAGGTCCCCATCTTGAAAATAGTGAACCTAACTGATTAGGCGATGGTAATTTTCTTATCGAGATAAACATCTTGTACGGAGTGGATTAACTCAACACCCTCTTTCATTGATTTCTTGAATGCTTTGCGACCAAGGATTAATCCCATCCCTCCAGCACGTTTATTAATGACAGCAGTGCGGACAGAATCAGTTAAGTCATTGTTTCCAGAAGCGCCACCCGAATTGATTAACCCAGCACGTCCCATATAACAGTTAGCAATTTGATAACGAACGAGATCTATCGGATGTTCAGTAGTCAAATTACTATAAACGCGTTTATCTGTATGCCCGAACCCAATAGCAGTATAGCCACCATTGGTTTCAGCCATTTTTTGTTTAACGATATCGGCACCGATAGTTGCTGCCAGATGATTCGCTTGGCCGGTTAAATCGGCGCTGGTGTGGTAATCAACCCCATCTTTCTTGAAAGCGGAGTTGCGCAGATAAGCCCATAACACAGTAACCATGCCGAGTTCGTGTGCCCGTTCAAAAGCGGCTGAAATTTCTTCTATTTGGCGGCGTGATTCGGGAGAGCCATAATAGATTGTTGCGCCTACCGCAACTGCACCCATATTGAATGCCTGTTCGACACTAGCATACAAAGTTTGATCATATTGGGCGGGATAGGTCAATGTCTCGTTATGATTGAGTTTAACCAGAAACGGGATCTTATGGGCATAACGGCGAGAGACAGATGCTAAAACACCATAAGTTGAAGCAACACAGTTACAACCTGCCTCAATCGCTAGTTCAACAATATTTTGGGGATCAAAGTAGAGAGGGTTGGTAGCGAAGGAAGCGCTGGCAGAATGTTCAACTCCCTGATCTACTGGCAAAATTGAGAGATAACCAGTACCCGCTAGACGCCCATGATTTAGTAAGGTTTGCATGGAACGAAGAACAGTATTGGGGCGGTTATTTTCGAGCATTACTCTATCAACGAAATCTGTACCTGGAAGATAGAGATTTTCACGTGGAATGGTATTACATTGATGTTCTAATAAACTCTCTGCGTCTTTTCCTAACAAATTAACGATATTAGTCATGATTAACTCCAGTTTGCAAAAGGCGCCACGAATTGTTGTTTATATTTGAACTGATCACAAGGCAAGTAGAAAAGGAAGCAGCAGTGGATCGCTTCAGTTAATACAAATTTTATTAAAATTTAACCGTTTCGCATAACAATAAAGCGAAATAATACTTATCCAGTGTAGTGATAAATATTGAAGTTATTTAGAAATTGGATAATTTGGTTTATTTTTTTCCAAATTTCCTTCATTAAGCTGAGCAAATTCTGATGATATTTATCAAAAGATTGTTTTTTTGATTATTTTAAATACTACTTTAATGGGGGAAGGTTAATAAATGTCCAATTTTAATTTGGATGCATGAATTTGATTATTTTTAAGATAAGGGATTTTATTAATTCTTTGAATTTATTGGTTTTTTATGTAAAAGAAAAGGCCAGCCCAAGGGAGATTGAGCTAGCCAAGGAGGTGGTTCCTAGTCTTCAATAAAACTTTTTTAGTTCTTTATTTTTCATAGTCAATAATACGAGAAATAAATTAGTATTGATGTGATCTATTTCTAAAAATAAAGATCAATTTCTTCAAAATCCTATTTTGAATTATTCTACTTGTCATTCTTGTGGATGTGGTGTTCTGGTATTGCCGCTTTTTAAGTTTCGCACAAGTAGAGCATAATCTAGATTAATTTCTTCAGGAATAGGAAGATAAACGAGATGACCATCACCTGGCGCAATTTCTATGGCCTGGCCTTTCTTATTTATCATAGACTCTAACGTGAAGTTAATATTACCCGATGGCGTCATGAGTTCCAGATGATCCCCGACAAGAAATTTATTTTTCACGGCAACTTCTGCTAATCCATTGACTCGATTGCCAGTAAATTCACCAACAAATTGTTGAGTGTTTGATACGGAATAACCGTATTCGTAAGTTTGGTAAGCATCATGGGTATGACGGCGTAGGAAGCCTTCTGTATAACCACGGTGTGCCAAACCTTCTAATGTGGTCATCAATGTTGGATCGAAGGGTTTTCCTGCCACGGCATCATCTATGGCACGGCGATATACTTGGGCGGTGCGGGCACAATAATAGAAAGATTTGGTACGACCTTCGATTTTCAGTGAGTGAACCCCCATATTGGTTAATTTTTCCACATGTTCAATAGCGCGTAAGTCTTTGGAGTTCATGATATAAGTACCATGCTCATCCTCAAACGCTGACATATATTCGCCAGGGCGCTTGGCTTCTTCCACCATGAAGACTTTATCTGTTGGTGCACCTTGGCCGAGTGTTGGTTCAATGTTTTTAACCGGAATAGGATCGTGCATATGGACAATATTACCAACACTATCTTCCTTGCCTTCCTGCACGTTGTATTCCCAGCGACAGGCGTTGGTGCAGGTTCCTTGATTAGGATCGCGCTTGTTGATATAGCCTGATAACAGGCAACGACCAGAATAAGCCATACAAAGTGCGCCATGCACGAAAACTTCAAGCTCCATATCAGGCACTTGCTGACGGATTTCAGCAATTTCTTCCAGCGAAAGTTCACGGGAAAGAATGACTCGCGTCAATCCCATTTGTTTCCAGAATTTGACCGTAGCCCAGTTGACGGCGTTGGCTTGAACCGAAAGATGAATGTCTATTTCAGGAAATGTCTCGCGCACCATCATAATTAAGCCCGGATCAGACATAATCAAAGCATCAGGCCCCATTTCTACGACGGGTTTTAAGTCACGAATAAAAGTTTTCAGTTTTGCGTTATGGGGTGCGATATTGACAACGACATAAAAACGCTTACCTAATTCGTGTGCCTCCTTAATACCTTGCGCCAACGTTTCATGATTAAATTCATTATTACGGACACGCAAGCTATAGCGAGGCTGTCCGGCATAAATGGCATCTGCGCCATAAGCGAATGCGTAACGCATGTTTTTCAAAGAGCCGGCAGGAGAAAGTAATTCTGGAGTAAACATAGTTTCTTAACGTTCTCGATCTGAGTTCAAGTCAGCCCTTACCCATGCATTATCATTACTAAGGGTAAGGTTTAAAGGGGGGGATTTTAACGCTTATTTTGTCGTTAGCACAAATATATTATGGGAATATAAAGAAAGCAGAAAGCGCGCCGCGGATACGGCGCGGGTCATCATTGTATCTGTTAATTTTGTTTGGTCAGGTCACGAATGCTTTCTGTTGGTCCAATTTTTATGACAGATTGCACACATTTCTTTATGCTTGCTTCATTAGTGTGAATTTCACTAATAGCAATAACTTGATGGTTTCGGGCTTTCAGGACAAAATAAGGTTTGCCCGATTTGTTCTTTTTCACTTCATGGCGAGCCTTATCGGGAGAATTAACTTGCACAGAGTGAATGCCTTTATTAGCGGCAGCTTTGGTGGTATACATTTCACTGCTCAGAATAATGTCACCATTTGCCGCGACCAGATTGAAATAAAATTGCCCGTTCTTTGCTTTCTTAAGATCATAATGCCCAGTAGCCATAAGAAATTCTCCTGATTGGGTAATTATTAGCTTAAGTTTAGCCTGAATTTTGTACAGTCAAGGGTTTGATGAGAAAAAATTATTCCTTGCCCCACTATTTTATAGGGCAGGATGACTATTTTGTCTTGGTCGAACTACTTCCCAATTGGCGGTTACACGAATATATTACAATCTCTCTCGGAGATAACGACACATTGTTGTAATCAAATTCAGCCTATTATTAGGAGTTCTCCATGCCAGTAGCTATTTTGGCTCTAGCCATAGCGACATTTGGGATCGCTACAACCGAATTCATTGTCGCTGGTTTACTTCCTGAAATCGCAACTGAATTTAGTATTTCAATACCAACTGCGGGGTATATGGTAACCAGTTATGCGCTTGGTGTATTTGTTGGCGCGCCTGTGTTAATCATATTAGGGCGGCGCATAGAAAGGAAAAAGATGCTTTCCATGTTAATGATATTATTTATTATCGGAAATGCACTGACCGCCTTTTCCCCGATATTTTATCTGGCAATTATTGGCCGAATTGTAGCCTCCTTAACCCACGGCGCTTTTATGGGAATTGGTGCGATTATTGCTGCTGAACTCGTGCCAGAAAATAAAAAAACCACCGCGATCGCCTTTATGTTTAGTGGAATGACACTGGCGAATTTAGTTGGAATACCGCTTGGAACATGGATAGGAAAAGCGATTTCCTGGCGCGTGACTTTTGTAATAATTACCGTTATTGGTATTATCGCATTAGTTGGGATTTTGAAATTATTACCTAAGTTCGATCAGAAAGCGCCTATCAGTATTAAAAAGGAATTGCTGGCTTTCACCAATATCCATGTTCTTTTGGCTATGGGGATCACTGTCTTAGGCCCAGCCGCATTTTTTACAACGATTACCTATATTGCACCATTAATGATCAATATTGCAGGATTCTCTGAAAGTTCAATAACATGGCTTTTGCTGGTTTTAGGGTTGGGATTTTTCTTTGGCAATATTGTGGGTGGAAAACTTGCAGATAAAGCAATGATGCCATTGTTGTATTGGACATTAGGACTACAATCCTTAATTTTATTTATTTTCTGGCTTTATGGTAACAATCAATTCATTGCTTGTTTGAGCCTATTTTTAATGGCGGCATTAGGTTTTGCTACCGTATCGCCAATCCAGCGTCTGGTGATGGATAAAGCTCAAGAGGCTGGTGCACCTAATCTTGTCTCCTCTGTCAATATTGGATTCTTTAATCTGGGCAATGCAGTTGGTGCATGGTTGGGGGGTGTAATTATCGCCTCTCATTATGGCTATACTTCCCTTACTCTGGCAGGAGGGTTATTAGCCTCTCTGGCACTGTTATTAGCTGTCATTTCAGGTTTGCTTGATGCGACGGATTAAGATTTTTAGTGTTTTTTTATTAAGGAGACAAACCACCATGACATTCACTGAAAAACAGCAACACTGGGTGGCCATCATTAACTGACAACTTTTCCTAGTTGATAGCCTGCACAAGATTGTGGAACTACCGCCTGCCGGTGAATCCAAAAAAAGAGTGTCAGGCACTAGGGGTCTTTTTGCCTTTGTTCTGATGATGCAAATCCAAGGAAGGAATGGAATTGATTCATAGACTCTCTAAGTAATGGTAAATTGTTCTTAGTTGCGAAAACCCGATAGCTTTCTTGGATTAAATCACTATTTATTTATTCCAGATCTTCTTAATTAACTAATTATTATTGGCTAAATGAAAGGAGTAGGGTGAGAGCATGATTGCTTAAATTAAAAAAATGAATGACATATAGATTATTTTGATAGCGAGACACCTTTGTTTTTTAAACTTAATCACAATCTTGTGTCGATTATGTTCATAAAGCGTTTACGCTTTCTTCCAGACGAAAGGAAAAACATTATTAAAGTTAAGATATACATAACAATTAATGAGTGTTATACATTCTTTTGCAAAACAAAAATAATAATTTACAATAGATATATATTAAATTACGATTTAAATCTTGAAAGAAAAATAATCTTCTTTTATTTTAAATTTTTATCTTTGTTTTATTCATTAACAAATGAAGATTAATGCATTGATTTAATTGATTCTATTATATACCAATCGCCTTTCAAGATGCGTCTTATATCTCCCCGCGTAGCGGGGAGATATAAACAATCACATTGACTTGCAAGCTGCAATTTGAAGTTGGATTGGTATAGAACGAGATTTTTTAGTTTAATCTATACTAATGCACATGTGGATAATATTCATTAAGGTTATAGATTAAATATTCTTTTAAAAAACAACTGAATGCTATTTCAATTTATTTTAACTAGGAAATACAACATGAACAAAATAAATGAAGGTTTGGAAGGTGTAGCAATAGGGACTTCGAAAATCACCTTTATTGACGGTCTTAATGGAACATTGATATACCGAGGGTATCGAGTTGAAGACATCGCGAGTAAATATTCATTCGAAGAAGTGGCATATTTACTATTGCTAGGTAAATTTCCTGAACCAGAAGAATTAATTGTATTTTCTAAAAAAATGTCAGAAGCCCGTAATTTACCAAAATGGGCTTATCAAATAATGGATCTCATCCCTGAAAAAGCTAGCTATATGGCTGCCTTAAGAACCATATTATCAGCTATGCCAGTGGAAGATCACAGTTATCCACCCGAGCTGGAGGAAGCTATAAAATTGATTGCCGCAGTTCCAGTGATAATTGCATATTTATTCAACAAAAGAAAAGGGAGGCAATTCAGGGAGCCTGATATGTCTCTTGGTCATGTTGAAAATTACCTTTATATGCTCTTAGGAGAAAGACCATTACCTGAAAAAATTAAGTTACTGGAAACATATTTGATACTTTCAATGGACCATTCAATCAATGCATCTACCTTTACAGCCCGTGTAGTTACTTCTACAGAAGCAGACTTAACCTCTTCTATTGTAGCAGCAGTCAGTGCATTGATTGGACCTCTTCATGGTGGAGCACCTTCTAAAGTCGATACCTTGCTCGATGAAATAGGATGTATTGAGAATGCCGAATTTATTATTAAGCAAAAGTTAGCACATGGTGAACGGATAATGGGATTTGGTCACCGTGTTTATAAAATATATGACCCACGGGGCGCTGCATTACGGTCTATATGTGAGAAATATAAAAAATTTGATCCCCTGCTTCAGTTAGGATTAGAAGTAGAACCTATTATTGTGAAAATATTAAAGGAGGAAAAACCTGGACGCGATTTATATACGAATCTAGAGTTTTGGGCAGCCGCTGCATTGCGTGTGTCTGGATTGGAAAGTGGTCTATATACTCCCACTTTTTGTCTTGGACGCATCGTGGGATGGAGCGCTCATATTATCGAGCAAGCAGGTAAAAACAGACTAATACGTCCAACTATTCTCTACACGGGTTCCATTCCAAAAGAGTCGTAGAGGAACAACGAAATTGGAATGGAATCCGTTATACTACATAAAAAAATCAAAACCGTGTATATATGAGAGGCATCTCTGCTATGGCTATTAATTTAGCAAAATCCGCCGTAAACCCTCGACAGGGCGAGGAGCAGTCACGTTCTATAGTTGAGGTTAGTAAAGATGTTAAAAACAATGCATTAGTTATGCTATCAGGTAAGGCAGTGCAGGCTACTAGTGCATATTATATAAAAATAAAAGATCCTAGTAATGATAATCATAAGAGAGTATTAGAATGGCTGCGCAAAAGTTTATACTCAATACTACAAGATGTTAATTCGATAAAATTCTCAACGTAAGGGTAATTGGGGGGACGCAGATTCCCTCGAAAAGTTCACTCCCCCAACTTCTTCAGCTTCAGAATTGACCAGTGGCTCAACATGTTCCAGCATACGATACAGATTCAATAAACCGCCTTGATTTCCAAAAACATAGTTTCCTGATAATTGGATATGGCGCTAGGCTACAGGAGAAAAGCAGGCGATTTGGTTGACGGCTTTCTGATATTTTTCTATTAATGCAGACAGTAGTGCTAACTTGTAATAATACTGTTTTCTATAAGTCTGGCGCACTCGTCCCACTCATCGATTTGATAATCATTTCTACCTTTTTACGGAACGCCCCAAATGTCAATCAGGTGATCCCCTGCACGATCTGTTACCGTGGAATGTGAACATCAGCAACATCATGTAAACTGCACGGCTTAATTGAGCTTCACATCAAACGACAGATTTCCGCTTCCCAGCGATAACCCAATCCATAAATGGAACGGATAAAAGATTTGTCTCCGTCCAGTTGCTCTAGTTTTCTACGTAAATTTTTAATGTGGCTATCAATAGTACGGTCATTCACGATGCGATGATCGTTATAAAGGTTATTCAATAGTTGATCACGGGAAAACACACGCCCTGGTTGGCTGGACATAATTTTGAGCAAACGGAATTCAACGGGCGTTAATTCAAGTACTTGTTCAAAGTAACGCGCCTGAAAATGGTTTTCATCAATAGCGAGTGCACCTTGCTCACTGATGATATCTTTCGGACGGTAGCAACGGCGCAAGATTGTTTTTACTCTGGCTACTAATTCCCGTGGGCTATAAGGCTTGCAGATATAATCGTCAGCCCCGATTTCCAGGCCGAGCAGACGGTCAATTTCTTCCGTTTTTGCGGTCATCATCACAATCGGGATATTTGAAAATTTACGTAGCTCCCGACAGATCGACAATCCATCAAGACCGGGCAACATAAGATCAAGCAAGATAATATGAGGATGGTATTTTTGTACATGAGCGATGACTTCATCACCACGCTTGAGCCATTGGGTCTGGTAATCTGCGGATTGTAAATAATCAACCAGCAGTTGCCCCAACTTTGGTTCATCTTCAACGATGAGGACAGTATATTGTGTAAGGTGTGTACTCATTGTGTTTCAAGTTCAGACGATTTAATCAGCGGTAATTCTACGTGAATTTTAATACCACCTAAAGATGAGCTTTCCACGCGAATTATTCCATCATGGGCTTCAACAATGTTATAGCAAATCGCCAGTCCAAGTCCTGAACCTCCGCTTGCGCGGTTACGGGAGGATTCGCAACGATAAAAACGTTCAAAAATATACTGGCATTGTTCAGCAGTCAATCCGGGAGCACTGTCCTGCATATCCAATATCCATTTTTGCTGATTTGAATATCCACAAATGATTACCTTTCCATGCTCATTGGTGTAACGCAGGCTATTTTCCAGCAAATTATGAAATAACTGTGTTAGCCGATTTGGATCAGCAATCAGTGTTACGTTTTCTTTTAAATTCAATTCTAAAGTGATTTGTTTATCCGCAAAACGGCCACGATAATTCGCTACAGAGATTTGCAGTAATTCACTGACATTAACAGGCTCTTTTCTATAGGCTAGTGAACCACGATCAGAAAGAGATAATAAATGCAGATCGTCTACCAGCTTTGTTAGGGTTGTTACTTCCACAAGCAAGGAATAGAGAGTTTCCGGTGTTGGTTTCCGTACACCATCTTGTAAAGCCTCCAGTTCACCACGCAGAACAGAAAGTGGAGTACGCAGCTCATGGGAGATATCGGCCATATAATCACGGCGCATCTGTTCATTTTTTTCCAGAGTGCTGGCAAGTTGGTTAAAATCCATTGCCAATTTACCGATTTCATCTTTACTGGATGGAATAACACGGACACTGAAATCGCCTGCTGCAAGTTTATGTGTCCCTTCCACTAGTCGCTTAACCGGTCTTAAGAGGCCACGGGAAAGAAAAAAAGTGGCGATCAGTGCCAATAAAGTGGAAAAACCGACAATAGTCCAACTGGTGAATTGCTGCTGGTGGGCAAAGCTAATATCAGCCTGACGGGTAATTTTGTCTGATGCACTGACAATTACCCAACCAACAATATTATTTTTATAGATGACCGGCTCACGATAACTTTCCGTTGGAATGTCATTAGAATGCCCAACCAAACGATTCATATGAGTATCCACAACCCAAAATTGGGGACGCCAACCATGATGTTTGATTTTTTGATAGGGATTATCACTCTGTTCAATCGTGCGGATAATTTGGAATATCGCGCGATCATTTTGGATCAGAAAATGCCAGTTGCCATGTTGCTGGTATTGTTCTGTCAATGCTTGTGCCAGCATATTCGCCCGATTTTGGCTATTTTGTTTGATATAGCCCATAAAACCGTGCTGAAAGCTGAGGTAAATGCCCCAGTGCATTGTGATCAATACCAGCATACAAGTGGCAAAAATGGCCAGAAAAAGTTTGCTGCTGATACCCATTTTTATCCTGAATTTCATTCTGGCTCAGCTATTTTGGGTCAACTATCTGAGAGGACATTGTTTTGCGAAGGCGCCGTTTTTCACGTAATCGGTCAAAAAACAGATACACAACCGGAGTGGTATACAACGTGAGAAGCTGGCTTACCACCAGGCCACCAACAATCGTGATCCCCAGCGGGAAACGTAATTCTGCACCATCCCCATTGCTCAATACCAAAGGTAAAGCACCAAACAGGGCAGAAAGCGTTGTCATCATAATCGGGCGGAATCGCAATAAACAGGCCTGAAAAATGGCTTCTTGGGTGCTGAGTTTGCCATTTCGTTGAGCTTCAAGGGCAAAATCCACCATGATAATGGCATTTTTCTTGACAATACCAACCAATAACATAATCCCAATCATGGCGATTAGGCTGAATGGTGTATTGAACAGTTCCAAAGCCAACAAAGCACCTATACCCGCAGAAGGCAGGGTAGAAAGGATTGTCAGAGGATGAAGATAACTCTCATAGAGTACACCGAGCACCAGATAAACAGTGACTATAGCAGCCAGGATCACCAATAATTGCGAACGTTCACTTTGTTGAAAGTCCTGTGCTGTGCCGGCAAAAGAGCTACGTACTGCTGAAGGAACGCCCAGTTCTGTTATCGTTCTTTCTATTGCACTGATTGCATCAGACAGCGTATAGCCTGGCGCCACATCAAAGGCAATGGTGGAAGAAGCCGAAAGTTCCTGGTGATAAACATCCAATGGTGCATTGGCAGGACGCCATTGGGCAAAGTAGGAAAGAGGAATGCGTTCTCCTTTGCTATTAATGACAAACATTTTCTCTAATGCACTGGGATCTTGGTTATATTGCGGTGCCACTTCCATGACCACTTTATATTGATTCAAAGGGGAATAAATCGTGGAAACTTGCCTCTGCCCAAAGGCATTGTTGAGCAGATTATTTGCCTCAGCAACATTGATGCCTAAACGGGCCATTACGTCACGATCATAGGTAATCGCTATTTCGGCGCCTTTAGCTTCTTCATCTTCATCGCCGTTGACATCCACCAATTGAGGCAATTTTTCCAATGCTTTCTTGACGATAGGACTCCATTTGCGCAATGCGTCAAAATCATCTGACAGTAAATTAAACTGGTAAGTCGATTTGCCGCCTCGTCCTCCGCTTCTTAGATCCTGAACAGGAACTAAATATAGGCGTGCTCCCGCTTCATTGGTCAGTTTGCTTCTTAAGCGGGTGATAACTTGTTGGATACTTTCACTACGCTCTTTTAATGGCTTTAGTGAAACAAACATAAAGCCCGTATTGAGGCTGTCACCACCGGTGAAACCTACGACATTATCCACGGTTGGATCATCATCGACAACCTGCATAAAGCGTTTCATTTTTTCCCGCATGGCTTGAAATGAAATGCTTTGGTCAGCAACCACAAACCCTAACATTTTTCCGGTATCTTGTTGCGGGAAAAACGTTTTTGGAATGCTGATATAGAGCCAGATATTCAAAGCGATAATGCCAACCAATGCCAACAATACCCAGCGAGTATGATTGAGTATCCATTTCAATGAGCGGGCATAGCCTTGTTGAATTCTCAATAAAACCTTACCAAATCCCCGTGTCTGCTTCTGGACATTTTTAGGTGTAGATTTGAGCAGATGTGCACACATCATCGGGGTTAAGGTCAGTGAAACTAACAGAGAAATCCCAATGGCAGTTGCCAGGGTAACAGCAAAATCCCGGAATAATCGGCCAAGTAATTCATCGATCAATACAAGGGGAATAAATACCGCAACAAGTGACAAGCTCATAGCCAGCACAGTGAAACCAACTTCTCTGGTTCCCTTGAGGGCAGCCTGCATGGGGGTTAAGCCCGCATTCAAATGACGGGAAATATTCTCCAATACCACAATGGCATCATCGACAACAAATCCGGTGGCAATGGTTAATGCCATCAACGAAAGATTATTGAGGCTGAAACCACATAAATACATGGCGGTAAAAGTACCAATGAGCGACACCGGAACGGCAATTGCTGGAATCAAGGTGGCTCGGGGAGAACGTAAAAACAGGAACACAACCAGAATCACCAAGGCGACGGCAATAGCTAGTGCACGTTTTACTTCTTGCAAGGAAGCCTGAATAGTCGGTGAGCGATCCTGAGCGACGTTGAGCTGAATATTGGCAGGCAAGGAGGCTTGCAGGGCAGGGAATTGATCACGAATGCGTTGCACGGTTGAGATGATATTTGCACCCGCTTCGCGGCGGATAATAAGCACAATTGCAGACTTATTCCCAGACATGCCTGCAGCGCGGATATCCTCGACAGAGTGCTTAACATTTGCAACATCCTGCAACCTGACAGGTGCTCCGTTATTATAATGGACAATAATCGAACGGTAGCTGTCAGGTGTTTTCAATTCATCATTGGTGCGTAGCTGCCAAATATGGTTATTGGTATCAACATGGCCTGTCGGCAGCCGGACATTAGCATTATTGATGGCATTACTGACATCGTTAAGAGAAACACCTTGGTTGAAGAGCGCATTAGGGTTTAGTTCAACACGTATAGCGGGTAACGAACTACCACTGACACTGACTTTGCTGACTCCTTCTATCTGAGAAATCTTTTGCGCCAATCGGGTAGAAGCAAGATCATACAGTTGACCCTCACTATAATTGTCTGAGGTGAGGCTTAAGATCATGATCGGGGCATCTGATAGATTAGCTTTATAATATCCCGGTTTTTTTGGCATACCTGAAGGCAACAAACTTTGAGCGGCATTGATGGCAGCCTGGACATCTCGTGCTGCGCCATTGATATCCCGGTTGAGATCAAATTCCAGGTAAATATAAGAACTTCCCAATGAGCTGGCAGAAGACATCTCTTTTACCCCAGCTATCCTGCCTAATGCGCGTTCCAGTGGTGTTGTCACGGAGGATGCCATTGTTTCTGGTGATGCACCAGGCATAGAAGCGTGAACCGTTATCACGGGAAAATCAACTTGTGGCAGTGGCGACACAGGAAGCAGAACAAAACTGAGTGCACCACATAGGGTGATAGCTAAACTCAGCAATGTGGTGGCAACTGGCCGCTGGATAAATAGGGCGAAGAATTTCACAACGGCTCCTGATGATTAACTGAGGATTTATCCAGTTTTACCTGATTATCTTTCTTATTCTTTCGGCCATAGTGTGCTAACTGGTCAAATAACAGATAAATCACAGGGGTTGTGAACAAGGTTAGGATTTGGCTCATGATCAGGCCTCCCACCATACTGACGCCTAACGGACGGCGCAGCTCTGCACCAATACCGGTGCTCAACATCAGTGGCAATGCGCCCAGCAGTGCTGCCATTGTCGTCATCAAAATTGGCCTGAAACGTAACAGACAGGCTTGGTAAATAGCTTCATAAGGGGTCATCCCTTTTTCCCGTTCTGCGGCCAGGGCAAAATCGATCATCATGATGGCGTTTTTCTTCACAATGCCAATTAAGAGAATGATGCCAATGATGGCGATAATATCCAGCTCGTACCCGCCAACCATCAAAGCTAACAATGCGCCAACTCCCGCGGTAGGCAAGGTTGACAAGATAGTGACAGGGTGAATAAAACTTTCGTACAAGATACCGAGTACGATATACATGGCGACGACGGCCGCCAAAATCAGCCAAAGGGTATTACTGAGCGCATCCTGGAACGCCAACGTTGCTCCCTGAAACTGTGTAATGATGTCTTTCGGCATTTGGATGGTTTGTTCTGCCTCTTTGACGGCATTGACAGCTTGTTCAAGGGATGAACCTTTCGCTATGTTGAATGAAAAAGTGGCCGCAGGAAATTGTTGCAGATGGTCGATAGACAAATTCCCTAACCGTTGTTCAACCGTGGCAATGGTATTGAGAGGTACCATTTTGCCATCATTACTGGTCAGATAAAGATTGTTTATTGCTTCCAGCCCCGATGAATTTTTCGTATCTTGCTCAAGGATAACGCGATATTGATTTGACTGAGTGTAAATAGTTGAAATCAGGCGTTGGCCAAAAGCGTTATACAACGCATTATCTACAGCGGCCATAGAGATCCCAAAACGGCTAGCCATATCCCTATTCACATTGAGGTAGGCTACTAACCCCTGATTTTGCCAATTGTTACCGATATCCACCAATTCTGAACGTTGTTTTAGGGCATGTTGCAATTTTGGAACCCAGACAGCGAGTTCATCGAGCGAAGTGGCTTGCAACGTAAATTGGTATTGCGTGCGCGATAACTGGGTATCAATGGTCAAATCCTGGGTGGGTTGCAGGTATAACTTGACGTCGGGAACTTTAGCAATTTGCGCTTGCAGGCGTGGGATCACCTCGTCAATACGGTCGTCACGCTCCTTGAGTGGTTTCAACGTGATTTGAAGACGTGCATTATTCAATGTTGGATTGCTACCATCGACACCAATAAAGGTGGTGACATTGTCCACAGCAGGATCTTTTAATAGCAGGGTCGTAACTTGCCGTTGCTTATCTGCCATTGCGTTGAATGAGATAGATTGTGGTGCTTCCAGTGTGCCCTGAATCAGGCCATTGTCCTGAAGGGGAAAGAATCCTTTGGGGATCATGATGTAAAGTAGGGCGGTCAAAGCCAACGTACCGAATGCAACACCAAGTGTCATCCAGGGATGGTTCAACACCCGTTTCAGGAAGACAGCATACACGGCAATCATGCGTTCAAAGAAGCGTTCGCACGCTTGCTCGAAGCGATTGTGTTTAATATTAGCTTCGGGTTTCAACATCCTTGCACACATCATCGGCGTTAACGTCAATGAGACAACGGCAGAAATTAAAATAGCGACAGCAAGGGTAATAGCAAACTCCCTGAACAGCCGGCCAACGATATCCCCCATAAATAGCAGAGGGATTAAGACGGCGATCAATGAGAAAGTCAGGGAGATAATCGTAAAACCGATTTCTCCTGCCCCTTTTAGCGCCGCTGCCAGTGGTTTTTCTCCTCGCTCAATGTAACGGGAAATATTTTCTATCACCACAATAGCGTCGTCCACCACGAAGCCGGTTGCAATAGTTAATGCCATTAAGGTGAGGTTATTGACGGAGAAGCCGAAAAAATACATCACGGCAAATGTGCCTACCAGTGAAAGCGGTACGGCGATACTTGGGATCAAGGTTGCCGTTACATTGCGCAAAAACAGATAGATCACCATGACGACCAGCGCAATAGCCAGCAACAGTTCAAATTGCACATCTTTGACTGAATGACGAATTGAAACAGTACGATCTGTCAGCATTTCCACATTGACAGATTTGGGCAGGCTTTTGATCAATTCTGGCAACATGATGCGAATATTATCTGTAGTTTCAATAACATTGGCTCCAGGTTGGCGCTGGACATTGATGACGATGGCAGGTTTTTCATTCGCCCATGCGCCCAATTTGCTATTTTCCACTCCCTGTTCAATGGTGGCGACATCACGCAAGCGGATCGGCGCATCATTTTTATAGGCCACGATTAAATTGCGATAATCATCGATAGATTTCATCTGGTCATTGGAGGATATGGTAATAGAGCGAGTGGGGCCGTCAAAACTGCCTTTTGCCGAATTCACATTCGCTTTCATGATGGCAGAACGGATAACGTCGCTGTCTAATCCTTGGGCAGCCAGTGCTTGTGCATTCAATTTCACGCGTACAGCGGGGCGTTGCCCTCCTGCCAACGTCACCAAACCGACACCACTGACCTGAGAAATACGTTGGGATATGCGTGTTTCCACCATATCTTGTACCTGGCTCATCGGCAGGGCATCAGAGGTTACGGCCAGCGTCAATATAGGTGGATCAGCCGGATTAACTTTGCTGTAAATGGGAGGATAAGGTAGATCATCGGGCAATAGATTACTGGCTGAATTGATCGCCGCCTGTACATCTTGCTCTGCCACGTCTAAGGGCAATGAGAGCTGAAATACCAACGTGATAACAGAAGCTCCACCGGAACTTCTGGATGACATTTGTTTTAAGCCGGACATCTGACCAAACTGGCGTTCCAGTGGCGCAGTGACAGCGGATGTCATCACATCTGGATTGGCACCAGGATACAGTGTTACCACCTGAATAGTGGGATAATCCACTTGTGGCAATGCAGAGACTGGTAACATCCGGTAACCCATTAGCCCGGCCAGCAAGATTGCAATCATAAACAGTGTCGTGGCAACAGGGCGCAGGATAAACAGGCGGGATGGTCCTCCGCCGGTCATTGGAGAATCAGATTGCATCAAGAGTTCTCCATCTTACCGTTTGATTGCTCTGAGTTTTTCTTATTTTGATCCGTATCAAGAGCTTCAATTGTCAAGGGTTTGACAACCTCGACCTTGGCACCTTCGGTCAGGTTATCAATACCATCAGTGACGACACGTTCGCCTGCTGACAGTCCACTATTGATGACCGCCAATTGGTTATCTTGCAAGCCTGCAATAACCTTATGTTTACTGACTTTATTCTCTTTATCCACTTTCCAGACGAAATGACCGCTATTTCCCATTTGTAATCCAGCCGTAGGGATCACGACGACATTGTTCAGTGTATTGATTTTCATCTGAATATTGACGAATTGATTAGGGAACAACACATTATCTTGATTATTGAATTGAGCCTTCATCTTGATCGTGCCAGTAGTAACATCAATCTGATTATCGATACTGATGAGTTTTCCTTGTGCCAATTGCTGCTGATTGTTGCGATCCCACGCAATAACAGCCACTTTTTTGTGATCTTTTTGTGCCTTTAATACAGCACTAATATCGTTTTCAGGTAAGGAAAAGACAACATCAATAGGATCAACTTGTGTAATGACTACGATTGGCGTTGCTCCTCCACTGGATACGTGGTTGCCGATATCAATGCGTTTTAACCCGACGCGACCGGAAATCGGTGCGGTAATACGGCTATATGCCAATTGTAGTTTGGCTTCATCGATATCTGCTTGATCGGCTTGTAAGCCGGCTTCACTCTGGCGAACCAAAGAAATTTGTTTATCCAGCTCTTGCTGAGAGATAAGTTTACTTCTCGCCAATTGCTGAAAACGGAGCAAATCTTGTTTAGTGTTAGCCAATGTTGCTTGATCTTTGGCATATTGCCCCTGTGCCCTTGCCAGTTTGACTTGGAAAGGACGAGGATCGATTTCTGCCAGTAAATCCCCTTTTTTGACGTATTGACCTTCATTAAAATGCAGGGCGATTAACTGACCTTCCACCTGGCTAGTCACCGTGACGGTATTGGCCGCCAGAACTGTTCCTAATCCTCCTAAGTAATGGGGTATCGATTTGATTTCAGCCGTTGCTACTTGTACTGGTGGTTGAGCGGAATTAAGTTTTGATTCGGAATGCTGAGAGCCACCATCTGATGAAGGCGTGTTAAAATATTTCCACGCAAAGAAAACGACCCCGATGATCACGGCTAGCACCGCAGCAAGTCGGAAAAAGTAGGAACGGCTTTTGTTATTCATTTGCTCGACATTCTCTTAGTGTTGTGGCGGTGACAAATCATACGGCATCTTGATGCTAAATTAGATGCAAGAATATATTATTAGTGTAACCAACAGGAATTCGTCAATAATGAAGAAAATGTGGAGGTTATGTCAAAAAGATAATGTTTATGGTAGTGATTTTTCATGGTATTTGTGATGGGGTATCCAATAGGGCACAGGGAATTATGCAATAAATCATCAACATTATTAATGGTGTCAATTATAAAAATATTAGTTTCTATTATTTATATGGCGGAAACACCCTTAATTCAATTAAAAAATGAGTTAAACCAAAAATAGCGTTGCCAATCCCAAAAAGATAAAGAAGCCGCCAGTATCGGTAATTGCAGTAATCATGACACTGGAGCCGATGGCGGGATCTCTTCCCAATTTCATCATAATAAACGGAATCAAGACGCCCATCAGTGCGGCCATCAGTAGATTCAATATCATCGCCATTGTCATGACTCCCCCCATAGCAAGGTCACCATAGAGCAGATAAGTGATGACGCCCATGATCCCTCCCCAAATAATGCCATTGATAAAGGCAACACCAAGTTCCCTTAATAGCAGGTAAGAGAAACTCCCTGTCTGGATTTGATGCAGGGCGAGTGCACGGACGATCATGGTGATGGTCTGGTTACCGGTATTGCCGCCAATGCCTGCGACGATAGGCATTAAGGTTGCAAGAGCGACAAGTTGGGAAATGGTATGCTCAAATAGCCCGATAACGCGTGATGCCACAAATGCGGTGCACAGATTGATGGCAAGCCATGTCCAGCGGGTTTTGACGGCCTGGCCAACAGGCGCAAAAACATCTTCTTCGCGACTTAATCCCCCCATGCGGCGAATATTGGTATCCGTTTCTTCACTCAAGGTATCAACAATATCTTCAACAGTCAGGCGTCCCATTAGACGTCCGTTATTGTCGACCACAGCGGCAGAAATCAGGTCATAACGTTCAAATGCACTGGCGGCATCTTCACCTTTTTGCTCCGGTAAGAAAGTCACGGTATCCGTATTCATGACTTCGGAAACCAATTTATCCGGTACGTTGGTCAGCAAAGTGGTGAGAGGCAGCTCTCCCTGTAGGCGATTTTTGCGGTCAATAACAAAAATTTTATCTGTTGTTTCAGGAATGGTGTCTCGGGAACGTAAAAAGCGTTGCACGGTGCCGAGTGTCACGTTGCCTCGCACTGTCACGAACTCGAAATCCATCATCTGGCCGATGCTGTCTTTGTGATACTGCAATACTTCTCGAATACGATTGCGTTGACCCGGCTCTAAATAGGTCAGCAAGCGTCGAGTGGTGTCACGGGGAAGGTGTTCTGCGATATAGGCTTGTTCATCTACGTGCAGTTTACCGATAGCACGTAACAATTCAACGTCAGTCATATCCTTGATCAGGTTATCCCAAACAGGAATGGAGGCTTCGACTAAAACCTCACCGCGCTGGTTATTGTCAATCAAACGCCATAAAGCGAGGCGTTCATCATAAGGTAAGGCTTCCAGAATGTCGGCAATATCGGCAGTATGCAATCTGGCCAGTAGCGCACTGACTTCCTCTATTTTCTCCAATAACTGTTCGTCACTGATTGCTGAATGTTCATCAGCCTGACCTAATAATGTATCGACAAATAGCTTATCGTGGGTAAATAGGAAAAGCAGGCGTTGACGAATATGTGCCAGTTTTCGGGAATGCTGATTGGCAAAAGTTAGATGATCAGGTGTAAAGGTCGGTTGTGACATAGTAAACCTTTAAAGGTAGAAAATAGGGCTAACAATCGGCGATTGTAATAATATCGCCATAAATTTGACAGCTATTGGGTATTATATTCTATTTTCGAACCACTTAGCGGCGTCACCCATTGCTGCTGGGTTTGCTGATGATGCGCCAATGCTGCCATAAATGAATAGATAAAGCGTCCAAAGAAAATAAAGAAGCTGATAAACAGTACCAATTTTATAATTTGAACAGTTTTCTTTTTCATAACGCGATATCGTTAAGTCGATTCCTCTTCAATGTGTAAATGCCAGCCAGCCACATCATTCCAATAGCTTTGTTCTTGCTCCAAATCGAGCAACACAAGTGCGTTTTGTTTTAGATAGTTTTTAGGTAAGTAGAGCATCCAATGACTATGATCCGTTTTTAGCCTTAGTGTCTCCGGTGTCGTGGTAGCCTGGCGTTGGTTATTCAACAAGGTTGCCAATCGCAATATCTTAAGCATAGGAAGATACTGTTTTTTCTTAAACAGATAGAAGCGAGGGTGTTCATGTATTTTAACCGCTTTACGATGGTAACGTACCAGCGTTGCCAGCAACAGTTGCTGTTCTTGGGTAAACCCGGGTAGATCGGTATTTTGCAGGATATAAGCTGAATGCCTTTGCAATCCACTCAGATTGATGCTTAAACCGACTTCATGCAGCATGGCCGCCCACAGTAGAATAGATTCCAGTTGAGGATGGACGCGTTTGGGATTTTGTTCTGACCATTGGTCATAAAGATTTTTGGCGGTGCTCCAAACGCGGGTTGCTTGTTCTCGATCGATATTATAATGTTCGGCAAGGCTTTTGGCCGTGCGTTGGCGAATATCTTGATGGCGGAAACGATCTTCCATTTCATACAGTACACCTTCCCGCAATGCGCCATGAGACAAGCGTAATTCCTGAATATGCAAAGCATCAAAAATACCGCACAAGATTGACAACCCAGGCACAAACGTTTGTTTACGGTCATTGGATAATCCCGGCAATTCCAGCGCATTGAAATTTTTGTATTTCAGGACACGTTTCACCAGCATGTTTAGGCGCTCTGGGGTAATCAGGCCATCTTTCTCACCCAGTTCGACCAACAGTTCATGTATTGCCTTGATCGTCCCTGACGCCCCTAAAGCAAAATCCCAGCCTTTTGCCCGAAATTGCCAGACGAGGTTTTCCAATTTTTGCGCTGCCTGGAGTCGTGCTTTGCGAAAATTATGCTCATTAATGATACCGCAGGGGAAGAACTGGCGGGAAAAACTGACACACCCCATACGACGACTTTCAATCAACAGGGGTTCAAAGTCTTCACCAATGACCAACTCCGTCGAGCCGCCACCAATATCAATCACCAGTTTCCGACCTTTTTCCGGCTGTGTATGCTCAACTCCCATGAAAATCAGGCGAGCTTCTTCATGGCCGGAAATAATTTCAATGGGATAGGGGATCACTTCTTTTGCTTGTTGCAGAAATTCTTGTACGTTGGTCGCTTCACGTAAACTATGCGTTCCCACCAAACAGACATTACCTGCGGAAAAACCTTGCAACCGTTCAGCAAACAGAGCGAGGCATTTCAGGCCTCGGTTGATGGCTTCTTCGCTTAACTCATTCTTGCTGTTTAAACCATCGGCAAGATAAACCCGTTTCTTTAAACGCCCGATAACCTGCAATGCACCGTTTACAATACGGGCGATGACCATGTGAAAGCTATTGGAACCCAAATCAATCGTGGCAATTTCTTGCGGTTTGGGCATTGGGGTATCGTGTTTCAATGGCATAGATCAGGCCCTTGGTTCCGGTTGTTCAAGGTTTTTCAAATAATCATAAACAGCAAGCTGAGCGCGGATTTTACGCTTATTTCCTCGCGGAACATAGCGATTGCTCAATTCCTTATCAATATATCGTGCTTTGACGGTATCACTGAATTGCAGTTCAAGGATATCCATAACTTGTTGTTTTAGCCTGGGGTCGAGCAGACAAACTGCCACTTCAATGCGATAGTCAATGTTACGGGTCATCCAATCGGCTGAAGAAAGAAAAATTTTTTCGTTGCCTTTGTTGGTGAAAACATAAACACGATCATGTTCCAGAAAACGATCCACAATGCTGGTGACTTGAATGTTTTCACTAAATCCAGGTTGGTTGGGAACCAAAGAGCACATACCTCGTACCAGAATGCGGATCTTGACACCCGCTTCAGAGGCATCATACAGACGGTTCACTAATTCCTTATCCACCAGATTATTGATTTTCAGCGTGATGCCTGCCAGTTCACCGGCTTGTGCATTTTCAATTTCTTGGGTAATCAATTGATTGAGCATCGCCCGCGAATTTTGGGGCGATACCATTAAATTATCAAATGTGACAGGGCGATAAGGGTTTTCAATAAAGTTAAACACGCGGCGAACTTCATTGGTGACTTCAGGTTTGGCGGTCAGCAGAGAATAATCGGTATAGAGCCGCGCTGTTTTTTCGTTGAAATTTCCCGTACCAATATGGGCATAACGGATAATTTCTTCCCCTTCCAGACGCGAAATGATGAAGAGTTTTGCGTGAATTTTCAGGCCAGGTGCGGAGAAGATAACATGTACACCAGCTTCAGTGAGACGTTTTGCCCAGTGAATGTTAGCTGCTTCGTCAAAACGTGCCTGTAATTCAACCACGACAGTGACTTTCTTGCCGTTGTAGGCGGCGTGGATCATGGCATCAATAATGCGTGAGTCTTTTGCGACGCGGTAGATATTAATCTTAATCGAAAGCACACTGGGATCGAAAGAAGCCTGACGCAGCAATTCCAGCACATGTTCGAATGTGTGGTAAGGGTAATAAAGCAGCACATCTCTTTCACGGATAGCGTCGAACCCGTTGCGGAAATGGTCGAACCAGGTATGGCGCAGCCGCGGCATGGGTTTATTTTGCAGATTCCGATTGCCTTCATTGGGAAATTTGATGAAATCTTTAAAGTTATGATAACGGCCACCGGCAATCACCGAGTCATCATTGGATAACCCCAGCTTGCTCCGCAGTAGTTCCACCATTTCATCAGGCATATCACGCTGATAAACAAACCGTACAGGTTCCGCCGTCAGTCGCTGTTTCAGCGTGGAAGACATGAGTTCCAGCAAGCTGGATTCCATCTCTGTTGCCAGATCATATTCGGAATCGCGGGTCATTTTCATCGAATAGACGTTTAAGGTATCGTAATCGAAGAACCCTTTGAAAATTTCATCCAGTGTGTAACGCAAAATATTATCAAGTAATATCATTGACTTGCGTTTTTTTGGCATCTCCGGAGGCAGGTTGACGAAACGCGGAACTTTATCTGATGGAATTTCCAACAAAGCATATTGTGTTTCTTGCCCGCGAATAATTTCAACAGCTAGATAGGTGTAATCATCTTTGAGAAACTCAACTAAATTAGTTTCTGGATTGATGACGATTGGCGTGATATGTGGCCGCAAATGTTGGCGAAAATATTGCCGCAACCAGATCTGTTGATTCGGGGATATCTGCCGTTCATTGATCAAGAAAATCTGGTTACGAGCCATTTCCAGCAGCAAATCGTTATAGAGAGCATCGAACTCTTGATCGATTTTGGCAACCTTAGTCTGGATCTTTTTCAACAATTGGCGGGCAGCAGTGGCTGAACCTCGCTCTTCACTGATAAGAATACGCCGCTTTACATCAGCAAAGCGCACTTTATAAAACTCATCTAAGTTGTTGGAGTAGATCCCTAAAAACCTCATTCTTTCAATCAGCGGGTTACTTTTATCAGCCGCTTCCTGAAGTACACGTTCGTTGAAAGAGAGCCAACTGAGTTCTTTCTCGTTATAAAGACGATCGTGGGACATTACTACTCCTTTCTACTCCATTGGGTTTTCCACTTAGTTTAATGATTGGTGTTTAACGAGTCGATGTGCTGATTTAGGCTTCATGGGTTTTCCTGGCGAAATAGTGGTGCTGGAAAGTACACATCCTGATAGCGGTATGATAAGAGCCGTTGACGAAAAATTCATCGATTAATTCACCTTCAGTATAGAATCCCAATTTATTGTATATATGAATGGCTTTCACATTCTCTTTATCAACAATCAGATACAGCTTGTAAAGATTTAAGACAGCAAAAGCGTATTCCATCACAAGTTTGACGGCTACCGCTGCGTAACCTTGTCCTTGATAAGCAGGGGCGATGATAATCTGGAATTCTGCACGACGGTGGACATAATCAATCTCGACCAGTTCCACCAACCCGACTTTGGAGTTCAGGCTTTCGATAATAAAACGGCGCTCGCTTTGGTCATGAATATGCTTGTCATAGAGGTCGCATAATTCGACAAAGGCCTCATAAGGCTCTTCAAACCAGTAGCGCATAACACTGGCGTTATTATCGATTTGATGAACAAAAGGAAGATCTTCCCGTTCAAGAGGACGTAAATTTACCGATGGATTTTCCGAACCACTGGACATTGGATACCTCAGTGTTTTGTAGTGAAATCGATAGGGTATAAATATATTTGATATTGAATAATGTTCGAATAAATAATAATTGCCAGATAAATCAATCTAAAATAGCAACTTACAGCAAAGTGTTACTGGAATATAGCAGTTAAAAAAGATTATAACAAAATCTGCTAACACAGAGCTGTAAGTTGAAGTCAGTGGGTTAACTTATTCTGATGCATAACCTTGTGGTGGCAGAACTTTGCCATCCATCATTGCGTTATTGCCTTCCATTATCAAACGTTGATCTAAAAACCAGCTAATAACTAAAGGATAAATATGGTGTTCCTGGGTTTGTACACGCCCGATAACGTCTTCTTCTTTATCTTCCGCAAAAATGGGCACCTTAGCCTGCAAAATAATCGGGCCACCATCTAATTCTTCAGTAACGAAATGGACGGAAGTGCCATGTTCTTTATCACCATTTTTAATGGCTTTCCGATGGGTATGCAGCCCTGGGTATTTAGGCAAAAGGGAAGGATGAATATTGAGCAGGCGTCCATAATAGTGTTGGACAAATTCGGGCGATAAGATCCTCATGTAACCGGCTAAAACCACTAAATCGGGTTCATATTGGTCAATGGCTTTGAGTAGGGCGATATCATAATTTATACGATCTGCATAAGATTTTGGATTGATAAAGTGGGCAGGAATATCTGCTTGTTCAGCACGTTGCAGGCCATAGGCATCGGCATTATTACTGAAAACCGCAGCAATATATCCATTAATTCGGTTTTGCTGGCAGGCGTCTATGATGGATTGAAGATTGCTGCCATTGCCGGAGATTAAAACGACAATTTTTTTCATAACGGGTTTTCACTGAAGAAATTCATTGATTAATCTGTGCTTCATTTTTCAAGCTACAGCCCATAAAGCTGTAGCTTGAAAGCAATCAGACAAAATGTTTATTTTGTAATAACGACAGGTTGCTCATCGGCATTTAGTTCATTAATTGTACCAATTTGCCATGCATTTTCGCCTGACGCGGTCAGATACGCAATGGCTTGTTCTGCCTGAGACTGAGGAAGGGCAATTATCATACCGACTCCGCAGTTAAATGTGCGGTACATTTCATGCTCGCTGACATTGCCGGCTTGTTGTAACCAGGTAAAAATCGCCGGCCATTGCCAACTGTTAGCATTGATTCTGGCTTGCATGTTTTCTGGCAGAACACGCGGAATATTTTCCCAGAAGCCACCACCAGTCAGATGTGCAATCGCATGAACATCAACTTTTTCAATCAGCTCCAGAATAGATTTGACGTAAATTTGGGTTGGGGCAAGTAAGTGATCGGCAAGGGGTTTTCCTTCAAGCTCAGTAGTCTCAGGATCTGCCTGACTGACCTCAAGAATTTTACGAATTAAAGAATAACCATTGGAATGTGGCCCGCTGGATGCAAGTGCAATCAGGGCATCACCGGTCTGAACCTGACTGCCGTCAATAATTTCCGATTTTTCAACAACACCAACGCAAAAACCCGCGACATCATAATCTTCACCGTGATACATACCGGGCATTTCTGCCGTTTCACCACCGACTAATGCACAGCCTGCTTGTTTGCAGCCTTCTGCTATGCCCGTGATGACACTGGCGGCGGTATCGACATCCAGTTTGCCGGTAGCATAGTAATCAAGGAAGAAAAGAGGTTCGGCGCCTTGTACAACCAGATCATTGACACACATAGCGACCAAATCAATGCCGATAGTGTCATGACGTTTCAAGTCCATAGCCAGACGCAGTTTGGTTCCAACGCCATCTGTACCGGAAACCAACACCGGTTCACGATATTTCTGGGGCAGGGCACATAATGCACCGAAACCACCTAATCCTCCCATCACTTCGGGGCGACGGGTCTGTTTTACGACACCTTTGATACGATTGACTAAGGCATTACCAGCATCAATATCGACGCCAGCATCTTTATAACTAAGAGAGGTTTTGTTGGTCACTGCGTAGCTCCCAGGCGGTTGCATTTTTACGAATAAACAGAACGGCGATAATTCTAACAGCCTAAGCAAACGTTTGCGATAGCTTTATATTGGTTTCCTGTTAGATCAGGATCGAAGAAAATAACTCGTTAGTGATAAAAATTGATAGATTGGTGGTGGTTTGATGCTGAAAAGGAGTTATAATCCCGCGATTTTTTTATCTACCGGCTATTAGGAGAAACCCATGAAGATCGTTGAGGTTAAACACCCGTTAGTTAAACATAAACTTGGCCTGATGCGAGATCATGATATAAGCACCAAACGCTTCCGTGAACTGGCCTCAGAGGTAGGTAGTCTTCTGACATATGAAGCAACTGCTGATTTGGAAGTCGAGAAAGTCACCATTGATGGATGGTGTGGTCCGGTAGAGATAGATCAGATTAAAGGGAAAAAGATTACGGTAGTCCCTATCCTGCGTGCCGGTTTGGGCATGATGGATGGTGTACTGGAAAATATCCCTAGTGCACGAATCAGTGTTGTTGGCGTCTATCGTGATGAAGAAACACTTGAGCCAGTGCCTTATTTTCAGAAATTAGTCTCCGATATTAATGAACGCATGGCATTGGTTGTCGATCCAATGTTGGCAACCGGTGGCTCTATGATAGCGACCATTGATTTACTGAAAAAAGCAGGATGCCCTGTCATTAAAGTATTAGTTTTGGTTGCTGCGCCGGAAGGGGTGGCTGCTTTGGAGAAAGCTCACCCTGATGTTGAATTGTATACCGCGTCAATTGATAACCATCTTAATGAACATGGATACATTGTCCCTGGTTTAGGGGATGCAGGCGATAAAATATTTGGCACTAAATAACATTGATAGCCGGCTGGAAAGTCGGCTTTTTTTGGTTTCTAGCAAGGTGATACAAGAGGACATCAATCATGACTCGTCGAACTATTGGAGTAGAAGAAAGACCTCCTTTGGCACAGACTATTCCTTTAAGTTTGCAACATCTATTTGCCATGTTTGGTGCAACTGTTTTGGTTCCCATTTTATTTAAAGTTAATCCGGCGACAATTTTGTTGTTCAATGGCATTGGTACATTACTGTATTTAGTCATTTGTAAAGGAAAGATCCCAGCTTACTTAGGCTCCAGCTTTGCTTTTATTTCGCCTGTATTGTTGTTACTGCCTTTGGGATATGAATTGGCATTAGGTGGATTTATTGTCTGTGGTTTGTTGTTTTGTTTGGTGGCCCTGCTTGTCAAAGTTGCAGGAAGGGGATGGATCAATGTGATGTTTCCTCCGGCAGCGATGGGCGCGATTGTTGCCGTGATAGGCCTGGAGTTGGCAGGTGTTGCTGCTGATATGGCGGGGTTGCGTCCAGCGGCAGGTACTGAAATTAATATGACTAACCTGACCATATCCATGGTTACGCTGGGTGTGACTATTTTGGGATCGGTGATATTCCGTGGCTTTATGGCGATTATTCCGATTCTGATTGGTGTCTTGGCTGGATATGCGCTGTCATTTTTTATGGGGGTTGTAGATTTAACCCCAGTACGCGAAGCGCCGTGGTTTGCATTGCCGACGTTCTATACTCCGCGCTTTGAATGGGTTGCCATTATGACAATTTTACCCGCGGCGCTGGTGGTAATTGCTGAGCATGTAGGTCACTTGGTGGTAACGGCAAATATCGTACAGAAAGATTTATTGAAAAATCCAGGTTTGCATCGTTCAATGTTTGCCAATGGTTTTTCAACGATGATTTCGGGTTTCTTTGGTTCAACACCTAATACGACTTATGGTGAAAATATTGGTGTCATGGCGTTGACCCGCGTATATAGCACATGGGTGATTGGTGGCGCTGCGGTAATGGCAATCTTGCTTTCTTGCGTTGGTAAATTGGCGGCAGCAATCCAGATGATCCCAATTCCAGTGATGGGGGGTGTTTCACTATTACTATATGGTGTGATTGGTGCATCAGGCATTCGCGTTCTGATTGATTCGAAAGTTGATTACAGTAAGGCGCAAAATTTGATCCTGACTGCCATTATTTTGATTATTGGTGTCAGCGGCGCGAAAATTCAGATCGGTGCAGTAGAATTGAAGGGCATGGCGCTTGCAACTGTTGTGGGAATTAGTTTAAGCCTGTTTTTTAAACTACTCAGTTTTATTCGGCCAGAAGAGCCATATATTAACTCTTCTGTGGAATCAATCAGAAATGATAAGAAGAGTGAAGTAGTAAGGTAAAAGATATTAATGAAAATTATTGGAAAGGGTTTTTCTAAAGCCCTGGCTATTTAAAAAATTATTTTCTCTATCATTTTACTTTGTCATTTATAACGCTAAATTTTTTCTTTACAGACAATATCTATTGTTAACTTTCATCGAAAATAAGTTAAGATGGATAATGCAAAATTTTTGGTAATATAGTCTATTTTTACTTTTGGTTTTTATTTTTTACTATTGCCAATATTGCTTATTGATAGTAATGGAATTACCAGATATATACGCATTAGACTTCAAGTTGTAATTTACAACACGCGATGAAACCTGATTTCTCCCCCGCTTCGCGGGGAGAAATCACGCGCATCTTAAAGTAAGATTGGTATAAGAATTTTTACTCTAGGTTATTCTAACTTAAGAAAGAAATAGGTGTTGTTTTGTGACTGGTCGTAAGTTATCCATTTTATGGGGAAATATGCTTTAATGATAATCTCCTACTTTAAACAAAGCATTCGTTTCATTTATAGAGACTTTTTGTGGTAGACTTAGCACTGTTCGTTATCCATTCTGTTTGAGGTGCTTCTGAATACACCGTCGCAGCTTTCATTACCATTATATTTGCCCGATGATGAAACTTTTGCCAGTTTCTTTGCAGGTGAAAATACTTCCTTATTAGCTGCAATAAAATTGGCTATTAGTCAGTCGCATGGCAGTTATATCTATTTTTGGTCCCGCGATGGCGGGGGTAAGAGTCATTTGCTTCACGCAGCCTGTGCCGAATTGTCCCAACAGGGAGAAGCTGTAGGGTATGTACCACTAGATAAACGCGCCTATTTTGTTCCTGAAGTCCTTGATGGGATGGAACATTTATCATTAGTGTGTATCGATAACATTGAGTGTATTGCTGGTGATCAGGAATGGGAGATGGCCATTTTCAATCTCTACAACCGCATCGTAGAAATTGGCCGAACTTGTCTTTTAATCACTGGTGATCGTCCTCCACGGCAAATTAATCTGACGTTACCGGATTTGGCATCTCGTCTGGATTGGGGGCAAATTTACAAATTACAGCCTCTGTCAGATGATGAGAAAATCCAGGCATTGCAACTACGAGCAAAATTACGGGGTTTTGAATTGCCTGAGGATGTGGGGCGTTTTGTGTTGAAGCGACTCGATAGGGAAATGCAAACGTTGTTCAGGACATTGGATGAGCTTGATCGGGCTTCCATTGTGGCACAACGCAAACTAACGATCCCGTTTGTCAAGGATATCCTTGAGCTTTGAGTGAATAAAACAGTAAGAAAATGAGATCAGAATAAAAAAGTGATAGAGAATATATACCAATCTCACTTTAAGATGCATGTGATTTCTCCCCGCGAGGCGGGGGAGAAATCAGGTTTCATCGCGTGTTGTAAATTACAACTTGAAGTTTAATGCGTATATTCCTATCACGTTTTTATTAAAAAATAGTTACAGCAGAATTTCTTTAACCTGCTCAGGAGGACGTCCCAAACGAGCTTTATCACCGACAACAACAATCGGGCGTTCTATCAATTTAGGATTTTCAGCCATCGCCTGGAGCAATGCGTCTTGGGATAACGTGGCATCGTCCAGGCTCAATGTCTTGTAGAGATCTTCTTTAGTACGCATTAATTGGCGAGCATCGTTGAAACCGAGTTGTTGCAAGAGTATGGCAAGCTGTTCTGCTGTAGGGGGAGTATCAAGATAGTGAACGATTTCCGGTGTAATACCGAGTTCTTCAATCAGCTTAAGAGTTTCACGGCTCTTTGAGCAGCGGGGGTTGTGGTAAAAAGTCACTTTTTTTGTGTCAAGATGTTGCATGTAAAAAATCCTTCATTTTTTATATTGTTCATAACTCTGTTGCAGTTGGCGTAATTGATCAATACGGGCATCATATCGCGCTTGTTCATAACTGCCCAATTTGGCCAATCCACTGGCTTTACTCAGTTGTTCGATAGCGGAATCAAAATTACCTTGCAATGCCATGATTTCCGCATAGGCGGCGAGTTCATCATTATGTTTTCCCTGTGCTCCGGCAGTTTTTCTTAATAATATCCAGCCATTAAGATCGTCAGGATGATTGAAAGTATAACGAAACAGAAGTTGTGATGCCTGAGAATACTTTTTATCCATAAAATAGGCATTGGCGAGGTTAATTTGTAATACTGAATTGTTTTTCAATTTTTTGAGAGCATCCTGCAAGCGAACGATGGCGTTGGTATACTGTTTTTGTCCCATATCGATATCAGTCATCATATCAATAAACCAGATGTTGTCTGGTTGTTTATCTAGCAATGGAGAGAGTATTGCTTTGGCCTCGGCATACTTTTTATCGTCAGAAAGCAAAATAGCGCGTCCATAGGCAGCAGCCCGCTGTTCTTTGGCGGTTCCCTGGCTATATTTCTTTAGCCATTGATCAATGTAGGGACGTTGATCAGTTGAATACATGGTTAGAATACGGACACGGGCGAACAGAAAATCCTGGGATTCTGAAACGGCTTTAGTTGAATATTGATTGGCCCGATTACGGGCGTCAGCCAAGCGGCTGGCAGGTAATGGGTGAGTATATAGCATTTCAGGTAGTTTGGAGCTATAGCGAGATTGATCGACCAATATTTGCATGAAATCAGGCATACCGTGCGGATCAAATCCCGCTCGACTAAGTGTTTGCATTCCAATACGATCAGCTTCTTGTTCATTGGATTGGGTAAAACTGATCATGCCTTGTTGGACGCCTGCAAGTGTGCCGCTGAGTGCAGCCATGCCGGCTTGTGGATTGGCTATCATAAGCAAAATAGAGCCTAATGTGCCGGTCCATGCCAGAGGGCTGGTTCGTTTTTGTTCTTCTATCCATCGTGCTAAGTGTCGCTGGGTAACATGGGAAATTTCATGAGCCATGACAGATGCCAGTTCACTTTCATTGTTACTATAGCGAAACAGGCCCGAATGAAGAACAACATTACCACCGAAAAATGCAAGGGCATTAATATTAGGGTTATCTATCAGATAGAAGTGGAAAGGCGTTTTGACTGAATCGGCGTGGTTGACTAATTTTTGCCCTAATTGATTAATGTATTGAGTCAGCAGCGGATCATAAATCAGGGGAGCTTGGGATCTCATCGAGCGGATATATAAATCACCCATAGCCATTTCCTGATTGATGCTGAGAGCTGCTCCCGCTGTGGTACCGATATCAGGTAGCGAATCTTCATCCGGTGCAGAGAATACAGGAGGATTCCCCAATAATAACAGGCTAATAAAAAGCGTTATCAAAGATTTTCTGGGTGTTTTTCTCATAAAGCGATTCTCATAAAATAGTGTGCTCCGTTTTAGCTATCAATTTCATGAATACTTTTATGAACAAAAGAGTACCTTAAAACCATTAATCATAATAAATTTTAGTGAAAAATACTCATTAAGTATTATCGCAAAGGAGTGGTATTTATGTTGGATATGATCATGCAGTGGTATCGTCGCCGTTTCGCTGATCCACAAGTTGTTGCATTATCGGTCATTTTATTGGTTGGTTTTGGGATCATCTACTTTTTTAATGGAATTTTGGCACCTGTCCTTGTAGCTATTGTGTTGGCTTATTTGTTGGAATGGCCTACGACACAATTAAGCAAGTTGGGATGTAGCCGTACCCTCTCTGTTGCTATTATATTAACAGTATTCATGGGAATCAGTGCGTTGATGATCTTGATTGTAGCCCCAACCGTCTGGCAACAAGGTTTAAATTTGTTTTCCGATCTTCCCAATATGATTAATCGGTTTAATGAGTACGCGCTTACTTTTCCCTCCCGTTATCCTGCGCTGGTTGATGCCGGTATTATCGATATGGTTGCTGATAGTCTGCGTAGCAAACTCTCTTTGGCGGGTGAGTCTGTTTTTAAGTTTTCGGTTGCCTCTCTGATTGGATTATTGACTCTGGCGATTTATCTGATCCTTGTTCCCTTGATGGTGTTCTTTCTATTGAAAGATAAAGACCAAATAGTGGCGGCATTGCGGCATGTATTACCACGTAATCGTAGTTTGGCCGGAAAAGTATGGCGTGAAATGAATCAGCAGATTACCAATTATATCCGCGGTAAAGTGACAGAAATGGTTATACTGACTATCTGTACGTATGCTGTATTTGCCTTCTTTGGATTGCATTATTCTTTGCTACTTGCAGTTTTGGTTGGTTTGTCTGTACTCGCTCCTTATATCGGTACCGTACTTGTTACTATTCCAGTTATTGTTGTGGCTTTGTTTCAGTGGGGCTTTGGGGCTGATTTCTGGGGGCTGTTTGTCGCATATTTGGTCGTACAGGGGTTAGATGGTAACTTGCTTGTGCCAATCTTATTTTCGGAGGCAGTCAATCTTCATCCGTTTACCATCATCCTTTCTGTCATTATTTTTGGTGGATTATGGGGATTTTGGGGCGTTTTCTTTGCTATCCCACTCGCTACGTTAATCAAAGCAGTTATTCATGCCTGGCCAGAAGAAAAAGAATGATAACGACCAATATCATAACTGATTGTAGCGAAGGATGTTTAGGTTCGCTTTGAGCAACAATGCAATAAATACCAAACAAATAAACTAAGTTGCCGCCTTATTGATTGAGCGGCAACTCAAAACTTATTGTGCCTATACTGACAATTAATGCTGGTTTAGGTAATCAAGTATAACTTGGTGGTGATCACTGGTTTTGAATTTATTAAAAACGTGTTCAATCTCACCTTGTGGGTTAATTAAAAAACTGATGCGGTGAATACCGTCATAGATTTTTCCCATAAACTGCTTTTCTCCCCAAACACCAAACTGTTCGGCAACTTGGTGGTCAATATCAGAAAGCAGTGTGAAATTCAGCATCTCTTTTTCTACAAAGCGGGATAGCTTTTCAGGTGCATCTGTGCTGATACCCAGGACTTCAACATTGGCGTTTTTTAGCTCATCCATAGCATCACGTAAGCCGCAGGCTTGGGTTGTGCAGCCGGGTGTCATTGCTTTGGGATAAAAATAAACTAAAACACGTTGACCTTTGAAGTCAGATAAATTAATGGGTTCGCCATCTTGGTCAGGAAGGCTGAATTGTGGGGCCTTGTCTCCGGCTTTCAATGGACTCATCACTTATTCTCCGTTTAATCGTTTTGATTTAAATGATCTTGTACGATAATACTGCCTTGTGCATTTAATTCTGTACATAGGTGATGAAAATTTTCTTTAAATATCGTGCCATTGTCATCAACTGGGTTGTGACCTGTAATTTGGATTTGCAGGCGAGCTGGGTGATTTCCTTCGGCTGGGTGAGTTTTTGATACCAGTTCTGCGATATTAAGATCTTGGGTCGTGAATAAACTGGTGAAACGCTCAACAATGCCCGGTGAATCATCTACATCCACTTTAACGGTGATGATCGAAGGAAATTTTTTCTGGATACCGCATCGGGTACGTTTCATCACTATGAGTAATTCAAGTTCTGCACCCTTCTGCGGCAAGGTAGATTCGATCAAGGTAATGGCGTTCCAGCTACCAGATAGCAACATGATGAAAGTAAATTCTTCGCCAAACATAGCTAAACGGCTGTCTTCAATATTACAGCCGCATGTACTGACGAGGCGGGTAATGGTATTGACAATGCCGGGACGATCGGTACCTAAGGCAGTGATCACTAAAAAATGCGGTTCTGATGTTGGCAAAGCGATTTTCCTTTAATTTTAGTCAGTGTGTGCTGTCTATAGTTGTGTTTTAACATAAAAAATGATCAAGAGAAGGTCAATCGCATTTGTTTAAGAGAGCAAAATTATAATTTATGTTTAATCGGCTACACTTGATATTAACAAAATTCATTGAAATCGTGTGGTTAAAGAGTTTTCTTCCGTATAACAAGAAAGTACCATGAACTTCTTATTTGCAGTTTTAGGTTTAACTAAGGGGAAATGGCAATGGTAAGCAATCATTCTGGTTTTACAGGCAGTATAGTTGCATTGATAACTCCGATGGACTCAGATGGTCAGATTGATAAGACCAGTTTGAGAAAATTAGTTGACTATCATATCGCCAGTGGCACGTCTGCGATTGTATCTGTTGGAACAACAGGCGAGTGTGCAACACTTAACTATGACGAACACGTTGATGTTGTACTGACAACACTGGAAATGGCTGATGGGCGTATTCCGGTGATTGCAGGAACAGGGGCAAACGCGACAGCAGAAGCTATCTCTCTGACCAACCGTTTCGAAAATACGGGGGTTGTGGGTTGCCTGTCAGTCACACCTTATTATAATAGACCCTCACAGGAAGGTTTATATTTGCACTATCAGGCAATCGCTGAGAATACTGACTTACCACAAATTCTGTATAATGTACCATCTCGTACCGGATGTGATTTATTGCCACCGACAGTCGCTCGCTTAGCGAAATTGAAAAATATTGTTGCGCTTAAGGAAGCGACAGGGAACTTAAGTCGTGTTAGTCAGATCCAAGAATTGGTTAGCGATGAAGATTTCATTCTTCTGAGTGGTGATGATGCAAGTTTTGTCGATTTCATGCAGCTTGGTGGTAAAGGGGTTATTTCTGTCACGGCAAATGTTGCGGCAGCGGAAATGGCACGGATTTGTGAATTGGCTGGGCAAGGTGAGTTTTTGCAAGCTCGTGAACTGAACAGCCGACTGATGGAGTTGCATCATCAATTATTTGTTGAACCTAGCCCGACGCCAGTGAAGTGGGCGTGCCGTCAATTGGGGTTGGTTGCCGATGATACATTGCGTTTGCCAATGGTTCCGCTAACGCAGGAAGGGCAAATTCCAGTTGGTAGTGCCTTAAAAATAGCTGGATTACTGTAAAATTTTAGGGAATTTTAATGGCAACATTATTGCAAAAATCGAAGGTTATGAAGATTGCTGGTTTGTCGTTGGTGGTTTTTTTAGCTGCCTGTACCAGCGATCAGCGCCATAAACGTGAGGTAAACGGGGATCAATCCTATCTTGACATGCCACCTCTGAAATTATTGAACGTCCCTGCGGGAATGGTATTACCACTGCAAAATGGTGAGTATAATATTCCGACAACGACTACCGCGGGGGCTGTGGGTAAAGATTTGGATATCCGTCCCCCACTGCAAGCTCTTGCATTGTTGACAGGTTCCCGCGTTGAAAATAGCGCTAACAGCAGTAAGTTGTTGCTTGAAAACACGCCAGAACACCATAACTTATGGTCTCAGATAAACAAGTTGTTGACGGAAAAAGGGTATAAGATCAGCCAGAAAGATGATGCTGCACAAACCTTAACGACAGATTGGATTACATGGCAACGGGCGGATGAAAATGTTCCTTATCAGGGACGTTACCGTATTTCAGTGGCCAAACAAGATTACCAAATAGCACTATCTGTTGCGAACGAAGGTTTGAAACAGGGAGAAAAGGAAATTACCGATCCGGTAAAAATCCAGCGTTACAACGTCGTAATGCTTAATAAATTGGCGAGTGACTTAAGCCAGCAACAAGAAGCCGCGGGCTTGAGTAATGCTAAAAATTCAGGCCCACTATCGGTACAAAGTGGCAGTGATAATACCGGATTACCGCAAATTATCGTGCGTGCACCATACAACATCGTCTGGAACAGATTGCCATACGTGTTGGAAAGCATCGGTATGAAAGTCACGGATCGTACTCGTTCTACCGGAGCGATAGAGGTGACTTATGAAGAACTTAGTTCCTCTGACTGGAAAGCGCTGGGAGTCGAAGCGCCTTCCATCCGCGGAGGAAATTATAAGTTACAGGTGGGTGATTTGGACAACCGAAGCAGCCTGCAATTTATCAGCGACAAAGGTAAGCCGCTGACTCAATCTGAAAATGATCAAATGGTGGCTGCGCTGGAAGCTGCGTTTAGCCAATCCAAAGATAAGTAATCTATACAAAGGGGCCTAGGCCCCTTTATATTTTGGGTACGTTTTTTGTTTAATTAGTTACGTTTAAAGACGTTATATTTCTGGAGTGTAAAATGCAGAAAAAAGCTGAGTTGTATCGTGGAAAGGCAAAAACAGTGTATGCCACTGATAATCCTGACTTACTTGTGCTGGAATTCCGTAATGATACATCAGCATTGGATGGTGAACGCATTGAACAGTTCGATCGCAAAGGAATGGTAAATAATAAATTCAATCATTTCATTATGAGTAAACTGGAAGAAGCGGGCATTCCGACACAAATGGAACAACTGTTGTCAGATAATGAATCCTTGGTGAAAAAATTGGATATGGTGCCTGTTGAGTGTGTTATTCGTAACCGTGCCGCAGGCTCCCTTGTTAAGCGTTTGGGGGTGGAAGAGGGAATAGTGCTTAATCCGCCACTGTTTGATCTGTTTTTGAAAGATGATGCCAAACACGATCCTATGGTTAATGAATCCTACTGTGAGACATTCGGTTGGGTGAGCAAAGCGCACTTAGCTGAGATGAAACGTCTGAGCTACAAGGCCAATGAAGTATTGAGCAAACTGTTTGATGATGCAGGCTTGATTCTGGTGGATTTTAAGTTGGAATTTGGTTTGTTCAAGGGCAAGGTTATCTTGGGGGATGAGTTTTCACCGGATGGCAGCCGTTTATGGGACAAGCAGACGATGGATAAAATGGACAAAGATCGTTTTCGCCAAAGCCTCGGTGGCCTGATCGAAGCGTATGAGGAAGTTGCACGCCGTATTGGCGTTATTTTGGACTAGTGACGCAAACGATTACTTAAAGAATATAATATAAAACAGGCAGGATGCTCCAATAATCAAAAGGGCATCCTGTCACTTGTCTTGCAGGTTGGATAAACTTTAAAGTAGGGATTTGGTTATTTGCTTCCAGCCTTTTTGGTGCATACAGCCGTAATAAAATTCGCTTCTAGAACCCTCGTTGACATCCGTCACATAGCTTTCGATCATGGGAACATTTTGACTGTAGTAACCGTTTTTTCCACATTGCTCTTTATTGAAACAAGGTTGCTGCACCATTTTCAGTGTTGATCGTTGGGCAACTTCATTTTTGATAGGAAATTGTTGTAATGCTGATAATCTGCATTCAACTTTTGCTTCACTGAAAGGAACAGGATTACTACTTGCAGGAACCCATTGAGTGGTGCAACCCGCTAAAGAGAGACAGATTATCATGGAAGAGGTTAATTTTTTCATATTCATATCGCTTATACGCACGCATATTAGCTGCAAGGCACTTCTTACAACCTTTCTGCATTTCCCTTGGTAAAAAGGCGTTGGTGTTTAAAAGGTTAACTCTCAAGAAACAGGAGTTGTATCTTGGTTTATATGGTTAATTATTTATTAATGTGATTGTTTAAGACAAGGATGTTAACAAACTACCCGTTGTTGCGCTATTACCCAATTTTGGGATGGCTCTTTATAAATATTTTTGATTAAGTGCAAAAATTTTAAGTTATCATCTTTTCCATGCCAGAATTTATATTGCTTGGCCTAAAAATTCTATCGGAGTTTACAGGAAATAAAAACTCATGAGTCATATCGATCCTACTTTACTTATTTTGCTCGTGCTTGCCGGGCTTGGCATCATCAGCCATAACATGACAGTGACACTTGCCATGTTATTTCTATTGGTAGTGCGTATTACGCCATTGAATCAATTTTTCCCTTGGGTGGAAAAGTACGGCTTGACGATAGGTATCCTGATTCTGACTGTAGGAGTCATGGCACCTATCGCAAGCGGGAAAATCTCCGCACAGGAAATTTTTAGCTCTTTCTTAAATTGGAAATCACTGCTGGCTATTGTTGTGGGTGTCCTGGTGTCATGGCTGGGAAGCCGTGGTGTGGCTCTGATGTCTGGTCAGCCTTCTACCGTGGCTGGATTATTGGTCGGCACTGTATTGGGCGTGGCCTTATTTAAGGGAGTTCCGGTAGGCCCTCTGATTGCCGCTGGCATTTTATCACTTATGATTGGTAAGTCGTGATCATGCGGGTAGCCATTTTAACCACCAGATATTTCACCTGTTATACAGTTCACTTTATGGATAGTTCGTACTATGTATAGCGTATGGGCAATGTTGCAGGCACAGATGCAACAACAGGGACAGCGCCGTTTAGTTATTTTGAGTGGTGATCCGCAATGGAGTGAATGGATTGTCAATCAGCTAACAAAACAGTTTCAAGGGGACTGGTTAACGGTTTCAGCTCATGTGTCTGGGGCCATTGAGCCAACAAAAGCCGCCAACTTGCTTGGCCGTGAATTCTTGCATGGTGTTTTTGATGCGACTCAAGGGCTTAATGCTGAAGCATTGGCGATACTGGCTGGCACACTAAAAGCAGGAAGCTGGTTGGTGATGCGCGTACCAGCCTGGTCACAATGGCCCGAACAGCCTGATGAAGATAGTTTGCGCTGGAATGAATCGGCAGATGTTATTTCGACACCTCATTTTATTCGTCATATTCAGCAGCAAATCCTGGCCTTTCCTGAAGTATTATTATGGCGTCAGGAAATACCTTTGCAGCTATCTCAGATATCACCATTGCCTGCAACCGGAGCGTGGCAGAGGCCTGATGGCAAGCCTACGGTAAGCCAGCAATCTATTCTTGACGAATTGTTACAGGCCACACGAGGCGTTTGGGTGATCACCGCACCACGGGGACGGGGAAAATCGGCTCTGGCAGGAATGTTAGTGCGATATTGGCAGGGGAAATTCTGGCTATGTGCCCCTGCCAAAATAACCACAGAAGTTATTCGACGTTACTCCGCTATCACAGATTCTGTTGAGCAGAAATCGTCAGAGCAAGAAACGCCTTTTTGGTCAGTTGACAATTTGTTGAAATATTGCCGAGCGAAAAAAGGTCACTCGGAAAATAAAAGTGATGCTGATTGGTTATTGATTGACGAAGCAGCCGCGATCCCAACGCCACAATTAGCCGAATTAATTCGCCATTTTCCACGGGTATTGTTGACTTCAACCGTTCAGGGCTATGAGGGAACGGGACGTGGTTTTTTATTGAAACTTTGTGCTGAATTGCCTGACTGCCATATTCGTGAATTGAAAACCCCTATGCGCTGGGCTGAACATGATCCATTGGAAGCGTGGCTGGATAGTGCGCTGTTATTCGATGATAAATCGTTCGTTTATGACACACGATTAAACGCAGAAGAATTACATTTTCACGCGATCTATCAGCCTGAATGGTTACAACAGGCTACATTACTGCGCCAATTTTATGGCTTATTAACCAGCGCACATTACCGTACCTCTCCCCTTGATCTGCGGCGATTAATGGATGGTAACGGAATGACATTTTTGGCAGCACTTTCTGGTTCTCCAAAACATGATCAACGATTGATTGGTGCTTTGTGGATGGTGAACGAAGGTGGTTTGTCACAGACATTAGCACATGAAATCTGGGCAGGACGTCGGCGACCAAGAGGTAATTTAGTGGCTCAATCCCTGGCGGCACATGGCGGTTTTCCGCAGGCGGCAACTTTGCGATCGCAGCGAATCAGCCGTATTGCTGTGCAGGCTCAATATCGCCGTCGTGGTATCGCACAACATTTGATAATCCAACAATGTCAGGAAGCCAGTAAACAAAAGCTGGATTTTCTCTCTGTCAGTTTTGGTTATACCGCTGATTTGTGGACTCTTTGGCAAAAATGTGGTTTTCGCTTGGTGAGAATGGGAACTTATCGAGAAGCAAGCAGTGGTTGTTATACCGCAATGGCTGTTTTGCCTTTGAGTGAACAGGGAAAACGATTTACCCAACTCGCACAACTGCGATTAGCCAGAGATGCCAAAGGATTGGAATCGTTACTCGGCTTTACCTTGCCGGTTGAGCATGATAGTGACGAACAGCTCAATGACAGTGATTGGCAGGAATTGGCTGGGTTTGCATTTGCTCATCGTCCTTTGTCAGCGTCCTATTTTGCATTACAGAGATTACTGTTGAAGAGCAGCTTGACCTTGCCTGCGCTGAGAAAGCATCTTCAACAGCGGCTAAGTATCGAACAATGTGTTAGCGACTTATCGTTAAATGGCCGTAAGGCCCTATTAAAACAGTGGCGTGAAGAGACTGCTGATGCATTGGCAAGCATTGATAAAATACTTGCCAAGCACTGGAGAGACTGGGTTATTTCTTACGATCCTGCTGCGGCCAATCATCCTCATCATCCCATTGAGCATTAAGATCTCGGTGCGGGGGCAATTCGGGTTTGTTATCTAAGAAAGATTTCTTATCGACGCGGCTTAGTGCTTTTACTGCATTAACAATAATGCCGACGAGCACTAACAGAACAATCCACCAATAATCTATCAACCAATGCATGGTATTTTCCTCAGAGTGTTTAGAGCCTCTTCCATGAGGCTCAGGAGCCTAATGAATTATTTTTATACCAATCCAACTTTAAGTTGCAGCTTGCAAATCAATGTGATTGTTTATACTCCCCGCTATGCGGGGGAGATATAAGACGCATCTTGAAAGGTGGTTGGTATATCTGCTAATTATTTTCATAACCAGCTGTTCTGCTATTTTCCTGATTTATCGTTTTCTTAATCTATTGTCCTGATGTATTTTTCAAATATATAGGATAGATTGGTTTTTAACCAGTTTATGCCGGCAATATCACGACCTTCCCAGGCACTCAATAGAACTCGTTCATCGAATAAATTTTCGGCTTCATGGGATAATGGCCAATAGCTGATATGCCACGGTTCATAAGCTACACCTGCATCGTGGCGCGTAAAAGGACGGTAGAAATCATATTGGGACATATTTTCTGTCAGCCAATGGGTTAATGGCTCAAAATATCCGCCGTTTTCATACTCCCACGGTTCTAGCTGCAATTTTTTACCTTCTGGTAGCAGAAAGGGATCATAAATATCCAGCTCCGTACCCCAATGATGGCGGCTTGCTCCTGGCAAGGCTGACCAACGAAGAATGGCTTTACAACATTCCCCTTCATCCATTTTCAAGATATCAAGGGGCTGGCTATTTTCATCTAATACTGGCCGCTGACCGCGGAATTTTTCATTCCAGATAGTTTGTTGGCGTGTGAAATCGCGAAACGAACTGGCAGGTTGCAGCTTAAAACCTGCTTTGGCAGCGGCTTTTTGCATGGCAAGAAACGCTTTAGTGGCATTAAACTGCAAACGGTGATTGCCGGTCAGCGTAACCAGGTGCTCCGTGGACAGGCCGGTCAAAGTTTCAGATGTCATCATTGGATTAATTGCTCCATGATACGTTGATAAATCAGGCTCAATGTTTGTAAATCAGTTACTTTGACACATTCATTGGTTTTATGGATGGTGGCATTAATTGGCCCCAATTCCACAACCTGAGCTTCCATTCTGGCAATAAAACGCCCATCTGATGTACCGCCACTGGTTGATAGCTCGGGTTTATAACCACAATAGTGCTCAATGGATCCCACTACAGTATCAACAAGCTCCCCTTTGCAGGTCAGGAAAGGCTGGCCTGATAACCACCAGTCAATCTCATATGTTAGATGATGCTTTTTCAGCATATCTTCAACCTGTTGGCGGATCTCGCTATCTGTCAGTTCAGTGCTGAAACGGAAATTAAATTGCACCCACAGTTTACCGGGAATAATGTTATTACTGCCGGTTCCTGCCTGAATATTGGCGATTTGCATACTTGTGGCAGGGAAAAATGCATTGCCGTTGTCCCACTGAGTATTGACGAGTTCTTGCAGAAAAGGCATGGAACGATGGATAGGATTATCTGCTAACTGTGGATAAGCAACATGCCCTTGGGTGCCAAAGATAGTTAAGCTGGCAGTGAGTGAGCCCCGTCGTCCATTTTTGATCATATCTCCAAGGTATTTCTGACTGGATGGTTCACCCACCAGGCAATAATCCAAACGTTCATGGCGGGACATTAACGCTTCAACTACCTTAACTGTCCCATTGGTGGCTTTGGCCTCTTCGTCGGAGGTGATCAGAAAAGCCAGACGACCTTTATGCGCAGGATTTTCTGCGACAAAACGTTCAGCGGCAACCACCATTGCCGCCAGAGAGCCTTTCATATCTGCGGCGCCACGGCCATACAGCATTCCATCACGGATAGAAGGTTCGAAGGGCGGGGTTTGCCATTGTGAGATATCGCCAGCAGGCACCACATCGGTGTGTCCAGCAAGAGCGAAAGTCACTCCGGTGCCACGATAAGCCCAAAAGTTCTGGGTATCGCCAAAAGGCATTCGTTCTATTGTGAAACCGATGTCTTGCAGGCGCTGGATAAGCAGTTCCTGACAACCTTGATCATCTGGGCTGACAGAAGAACGCTTGATTAACTGCTGAGCAAGGTCAATTACCGGACAAGTCATGATGCTCTCCTCATCTAGTCATGCGAGAAAAATTGTTGATATTGTTCTGCCTTGAAACCGAGTAAATACTTTTCTGTTCCTGCGCTTTTTGAATTTTCTGAGCCTGAAACCAATAGAGGGCGTTTTATGATTGAAGGGTGCTCCAGCATGAGCGCCTTGGCAGCATCTGCATTGTTAATCGTGGCTTTTTGCTCATCGGGCAATTTGCGCCACGTTGTGCCACGGGTATTCAGGAGCGATTCCCAGCCAACTTGCTCAATAAATGATTGAAGTAATTCAAGGGATAGACCATCCACCCGATAATCATGGAATTGATAAGGTATTTTTTGATCGTCTAACCAACGACGCGCTTTTTTTATGGTATCGCAGTTTTTGATACCGTAGAGAATGGCTATTTTGTGAGAAAGGGTATCTGAATGAACAGGGGTATTTGACATGATGAGAGCCTTGATTTTGTCTTGTTCAACATATCCGACATAATGCGGGAAATTGGCTATTTTATCCAGATAACGCGTTTTTTGCGCATACTTTCTGCCTGCTTTTCCTGGCATTGCTGTTTCGGGTGTTTAAATTATCGACAAATGTGGGTTTTCTTCATTGGAAGTAATAAATTTATAGATAATACCCTTATTTATTATATGTAAAATTAATTTTATTCTAATTAATTTATAATTCTTGATAACTCACAATTTCCCCATCGGTAAAAATGAGGGAAATTGTGTTTCGTATTGGGGCGTTAAGCAACAAGCCAATGTTAAATGAACTCTGTTTTTCTGTGTTTTAGATAGATGATAGTGGCTTCGAGGCGGGAACGTGATTTAAGCTTTTTCAATAAGTTACGGGTGTGGACTTTCACCGTTTCTTCTGAAATAAAAAGGAAATCAGCAATTTCTTTATTTGTCATTCCTTCTGCAATTTCTTTTAAAACATCTAATTCACGTTTGGTTAATTTTGATAACGGATCAACATAAAGATGGCGAGTGGATAAATATTGATGGGCTTTTTCACTGAACACAGCATGACCATCGATAGCTTTTTTTATGTTGTTCAATAAAGAGGTAAGCTCGATATCTTTTAATAAATAACCATTCGCACCGGCATCAACTGCGTCGTAAATATCACTTCTGTGATCTGAATCGGAGAGTACGAGGATATAAGAAGTAAGCCCTTTACGGCGAAGAGATTTAATCGTATCAATCCCTGAAAGGCCATTGATTTTCAAATCCATCAGAATAATATCGGGTTTTATTTGGCAAGCAATATTAATTGCGTCTTCACCATTGCCAGTTTCGGCAGTCACAATGAGTTCTCGTTCTAATTCAATCAACCCTTTTAAACCGTGACGAATGATTGGGTGATCATCAACTATCATGACTGAATGATTATGCATATTCTTTCTCCCCACATAGAAATGCAGATTTATGTTTAATAAAACATAAAAGACAGATTTCTGTTTTATGTTAAATTGCTGTGTAATTTTTATGGAATATATTGAATCATCGTTAATGAGATTCTGGAAATATATCCTGATATAAAAATAGAAATGTCGCAAACAGGTTTAACCACTTAGATGAAATGAAATTCACTTTCATAATAAAATGTGTTTCCTTAATTGCTAATCATTTTCCAAATAAATTTGGAGGAATATTTTATAGATTAAGTTTTGTTTTTGTAAACTTATTTTAAATATTAATTTAAAAATATATCATTAATTAATTTATCAGTTTATTAATTGGCGGTAAAATACCTCAATGTGGGTATCCATGGATAATATCCATATAATATTAATTAACGTAAGGCCAATCATTTGTTTGTTTTTTGCACCTTGATTTTAAGAGGGATGAACAAAATGCTGCTGACATCATGATTTAACTTTCCGTAACTATTATACTGGAGCGGTTTTTACTAAGACATGACGCGTAAGGGATCTGATGATGGATGAAAAATTAAAACAAAGCGCTCTTGATTTTCATGAGTTTCCACAACCTGGAAAAATCACGGTTACACCAACCAAGCCACTGACAACGCAACGTGATTTGGCATTGGCATACTCACCGGGTGTTGCTGCACCTTGTCTTGAAATAGCAGAAGATCCTTTGGCGGCGTATAAATATACAGCACGTGGCAATCTTGTTGCGGTTATCTCTAATGGCAGCGCTGTATTAGGATTGGGTAATATCGGTGCATTAGCCGGTAAACCTGTTATGGAAGGGAAGGGCGTTCTATTTAAGAAATTCTCTGGTATTGATGTTTTTGACATCGAAGTGGATGAATCCAATCCTGACAAATTGATTGATATCATCGCAGCGCTGGAACCTACTTTTGGCGGTATCAACCTCGAAGATATTAAAGCACCGGAGTGTTTCTATATTGAGCAGAAACTCCGTGAGCGCATGAAAATTCCGGTGTTCCACGATGATCAACATGGTACAGCCATTATCTGTACCGCCGCCGTGCTAAATGGATTGCGGGTAGTTAATAAAGATATTGGCAAAGTGCGCATGGTGGTATCGGGGGCTGGTGCCGCCTCAATTGCTTGTATGAACCTGCTGGTAGCATTAGGTTTGAAACGTGAAAATATTGTCGTCTGTGACTCAAAAGGGGTTATTTATCGTGGCCGCGAAGAGAACATGGAAAAGACCAAGGCGGATTATGCTATTGAGGATAATGGCAGCCGTACATTGGCAGATGTGATCCCTGATGCTGATATTTTCCTGGGATGTTCCGGGCCAGGCGTATTGACACAAGACATGGTGAAAACCATGGCAAAAGCTCCACTCATTATGGCACTAGCCAATCCAGAGCCAGAAATTTTGCCACCATTGGCAAAAGCAGTACGCCCTGATGCCATTATTTGCACTGGCCGTTCTGATTTCCCTAATCAGGTGAATAACGTTCTTTGCTTCCCATTTATTTTCCGGGGCGCATTGGATGTTGGGGCCACAACCATCAATGAAGAGATGAAACTTGCCTGTGTGCACGCCATTGCTGATCTTGCACTGGCTGAACAAAGTCAGGAAGTTGCTTCCGCTTATGGCGATCAAGACCTGTTCTTTGGCCCCGATTACATCATTCCAAAACCCTTTGATCCGCGCTTGATTGTAAAAATTGCACCGGCGGTAGCGAAGGCGGCGATGGAATCAGGTGTGGCAACCCGACCTATTACCGATTTCGGGGCATATATTGAGAAACTCAATGAGTTTGTCTATAAGACCAACTTATTTATGAAACCAATCTTTTCCCAAGCCAAAAAAGAGAAAAAACGGATTGTATTGGCAGAGGGGGAAGATGTTCGTGTGCTGCATGCGACCCAAGAACTTGTCTCCCTTGGGCTGGCATTCCCTGTCCTGATTGGCCGTCCTAGCGTTATTGAAATGCGGATTAAAAAGCAGGGACTGCATATTGAAGCGGGTAAAGATTTTGAAGTGGTGAATAATGAAAATGATCCACGTTTCAAAGAATATTGGCAAGAATATTATCACATGATGAAACGCCGTGGTGTCTCGCAAGAGCAAGCACGTCGGGCAGTGATTGGTAATCCAACGCTGATAGGCGCAATCATGGTACACCGTGGTGAAGCGGACGGCCTGATTTGCGGTACTGTTGGCAGTTATGGTGAACATTACCAGATTTTGAAAGATGTGTTTGGTTTCCGCCAGGGAGTGCATACGGCAGGCGCTATGAACGCCTTGATGTTACCGACAGGAAATACATTCATTGCCGATACTTATGTCAATGAAGATCCAAGCCCAGAAGAGTTGGCAGAAATTACGTTGATGGCGGCTGAAACTGTTCGCCGTTTTGGTATTGAACCTAAAGTAGCCCTGTTATCACGTTCAAGTTTTGGCTCTTCGGACTGTGATTCTGCGCAAAAAATGCGTAAGGCACTGGCATTGGTTCAGCAGATAGCTCCATCACTTGAAATTGACGGTGAAATGCACGGTGACGCTGCGTTAGTGGAAAGTATCCGCCGCGATATCATGCCAGACAGTCCGTTGAAGGGAGCTGCAAACCTGTTAATTATGCCAAATATGGAAGCGGCGCGTATCAGTTATAACTTGCTGCGTGTCACCAGTTCAGAGGGGGTAACAGTTGGCCCAGTCTTGATGGGGGTTGCGAAACCTGTTCATATCCTAACACCGATTGCTTCTGTACGCCGTATCGTGAATATGGTGGCGTTGGCGGCGGTTGAAGCACAAACAGCACCGCTGTAAAAATAACATTTGTCAATTCCCTGCCTACCGTGAGTTTGGGATAAGTGAGTAAACTACCCTGTTAGGTTTGTGCTTAACAGGGTAATTTTTTATAAATGATTCTCATTATCTATAATATGCGGGCAATTTTTCTTTGAATGATTAATAGTTATGCAAATGTTTACCCGTATAAAATCGACTCTTTTGATCGGTTCTCTTCCGTTTTGAGCGTGAATATGCTGATTTTGTCTGGTTTATACCCAACGTAAGTAAAAATATAACTAAATAATAGTAAGTATCACAAGGAAGTGGACTTACCAACAAATAAAAATAGTTTTCATTTATATATTGAATTGATTATCATTCACTTCCATTCATTATTGACATAATGTGCTATAAGCGATGTTGACGTACACCACGTATCAAAATGCTCACTCTGGTCATGCGGCAAAATCTTTTCTCGCTGCGATTACACTTCATGCCTTGTTCGTAGGATGGCTGGTCTACAAACCAAAGGATGTGGATTTTGAGGAGTTTCTTCCTCCTCCGGCGGTGATGGTGGAACTGTCAGTGCAGACAGAAGCGTTGCAAAAAATACAAAAACAACCAATTGGCATTGAGCAGCAGCTATCTGTTGCCAGCAAGCCGCAGGAGAGCAAAGTTGACAAAATTAACATGCCAAAATTGGATGTAAATGAAAATGCCCTGCTGTTGGTGGATAAGCAGAAGAAAAACAAGAAAGAACAAGATGCACCGAAGAAAATTCAGCCTGTTAAGCGAGTGAAAGCGAAAGAGCAAGAAAGTGAAAAATCCCACAGTAGTGCTGCGCCAGCAACCAGTCATGCGATGGCCGATAATGTGACTGAACGTACCGCTGCATCCTATGAGAGCAATTCTGATGCCATTGCCGATGCCAAAGTCGTTTGGCAGGCAGAGGTAGCCGGACACTTAAACCGTTATAAAAAATATCCAGAAGATGCCCAGAGAAGAAGACGAATAGGGCGCCCGATGGTGAAATTTACGGTTAACCCATTGGGTGTTGTGATTAATAGTGAACTTACTCGACGTTCAGGAACTAATTCACTGGACAAGGAAGCCAGGATGGTGTTGGAAAGGGCACAGCCTTTGCCTAAGCCACCTGAAGCCATTTTAACTAATGGCAGTGTTACGGTTGAACTGCCAATAGATTTTTATTTATCTCAATAAAAATATAGTGTTAACGGCATATCACAGCATATATAACGCTGATCTAAACGGAGCGCGTAGTATTTTAGTGGCAGGGCATACCGTGCTAGCTGGTGGAGGAGCGGTGCGGCCAAGCCGTTCGTTGAAGCAGGAACCCACCGAAGTGAGTCAGATTTCCGTCTAAACACCGTAGAGATCCTCGTCCTTCAGGGCGAGGAGGGTGTCAATCATTGATAATCAACTATAACTTTCATTTCACGCCTTACTGGACAAGGAGTGTGATTTCTTTCACGTTTTATGTTCGAATAAGGTAAAAATAGGAAATATTCCTAGTTCAATTAGGACCATAGCTCAAGCCAATCTTCCTCTAGTTTTCTAAACTGGCCAGATAATAACTATATCTGCAAAATTATATTTACGAAAACTATAACTACGAAAATTTCTGCTTTCATGCGATTTGCCTTTTTCATTCTCACCTGCTTCAAAAAAGGCTCTTTTTCTCGTAGTTATCTAAGGATTTCAAATGCTTAAGATTCTAGAACAAATTCGTAAGCCAACACTGGATCTACCAGTGGAAGTACGGCGTAAAATGTGGTTCAAGCCCTTTATGCAGTCGTATTTGGTCGTTTTTATTGGCTATATGGCTATGTATTTGGTACGTAAGAACTTTAACATAGCCCAGAACGATATGATCTCGACTTATGGTCTGTCGATGACGCAGCTTGGGTTGATAGGGTTAGGTTTTTCTATTACTTATGGTATTGGTAAAACTGTCGTTGCTTATTATGCTGATGGCAAAAATACCAAACAATTCTTGCCATTTATGTTGATCCTGTCTGGCATTGCCATGTTAGGGTTTAGCATGAGCATGGGAAATTCTGGCATCAGTATTTTCCTGATGGTGGCATTTTATGCGTTGAGTGGCTTTTTCCAAAGTATAGGTGGGCCGGCCAGCTATTCCACCATTACGAAATGGACGCCCCGTAACAAGCGTGGAACCTATCTGGGTTTGTGGAATATGTCACATAATGTGGGGGGAGCTGCTGCGGCTGGGGTTGCACTCTTTGGGGCCAATTATTTCTTTAATGGTCATGTGATAGGGATGTTTATTTTCCCTTCAATTATTGCCCTGATCATTGGTTTCATTGGATTGCGTTATGGTAGCGATTCTCCAGAAAGTTACGGCTTGGGTAAGGTAGAAGAGTTATTTGATGAACCTGTCAGCGAAGAAGATATCGCGGCAGAAGAAAACCAGATGACTAAACGTGAGATCTTTGTTGAATATGTATTAAAAAACAAAGTCATTTGGCTACTCTGTTTTGCCAATATCTTCCTTTACATCGTGCGTATTGGTATCGACCAATGGTCAACTGTGTATGCGTATCAGGAACTGGGACAATCAAAAGAAACCGCCATCACGGGTTTTACCATGTTCGAAATAGGGGCGCTGGTAGGGACATTAATGTGGGGGTATTTGTCAGACTTGGCGAATGGCCGCCGTGCCTTGGTTGCTTGTGTCTCGTTAGGGTTGATTATTGTTTGTCTTGAATTCTACCAACATGCAACCAGTGAATACATGTACTTGGGTTCCTTGTTTGTGCTCGGTTTCTTGGTATTTGGTCCACAGTTATTGATTGGTGTGGCGGCTGTTGGCTTTGTACCGAAAAAAGCGATCAGTGTGGCTGATGGTGTTAAAGGAACATTTGCTTATTTAATCGGTGACAGCTTTGCCAAGCTCGGTTTGGGAATGATTGCTGATGGTGTACCTGTCTTTGGTTTAACAGGGTGGAAAGGGACATTTGTTGCCCTGGATACTTCAGCATTTGTATGCCTCTGTTTGCTTGCTTTGGTGGCTATTGCGGAAGAGAGAAAGATCCGAAAAGCTAAGAAAGCACATTAAACCAGACTAAAAACTTACTGATGCTGCTGTATATCCACAGTAGCATCTTTTCATCATTTTTTACCCTAATTTTCTATCTATTACGTACTATTGCGAAGCCATATCAATAAGAGTAGTTTAGTCGAATGCTTAACTCGATAATAAATGATGATGATTAAAGTAGCATTAGTTGATGATCATGTTGTTGTACGTTCAGGATTCGCGCAGTTGCTGAATTTAGAGCCTGATATTGAAGTCGTGGGAGAGTTCAGTTCATGTGCTGAAGCCAGACAGGGCTTACCGGGATCGAGTGCAACGGTTTGTATTCTTGATATTTCCATGAAAGATGAAAGCGGGCTTTCACTGCTGAAAGATCTTCCCTCTGGTATTAGCTGTATTATGCTGAGTGTGCATGATTCTGCCACTATGGTGGAAAATGCCTTGAAAGCAGGTGCGCGTGGTTATCTTAGTAAACGTTGCAGCCCGGATGAACTGATTCAAGCGGTGCGGACGACCGCCAATAATGGTTGTTATCTCACGTCGGACATTGTACTCAATTTAACGTCATCAAAGAGCAATCCGTCTTCATTAGAATACCTGACTAAACGAGAACGACAAGTTGGAGAGATGTTGGCGAGTGGTATGGATGTTAAAGCTATAGCAGCTGAATTGGGATTAAGCCATAAAACCGTACATGTCCATCGAGCCAATGCGATGAGTAAATTAGGGGTAACGAATAACGTTGGTTTGGCGAATTATTTTGCCACTAGTGATCTTTAATGCGTCAATATCTGATCAATTCATTTTGCGGCTGGCTATTGTTTTCTTGTTGGTGGTTCTGCTTATGGGTCATTGCCTACTATTTTGTCAATGATTCTGAATTGGCCATCCTATTTTTTCCTTTTGCTTTACGCCTCGGTATTGTTCTCCATACCCCCAAGCGTTATTGGACGACTATTTACAGCGCAGAATGGGGGCTTACCATTTGTTTGACGATCCTAATGGGACAACAACAATGGTTGACGGTGTTAACGGCTAGCATGGCCAGTTTTCCTCTTGTCTGGTTTGCCAGTCGCTATTATTGTGGCAATCAATGGCAGCGATTTGCAGTCATGGCTGGTATTATTCTGACAACATCCATGATTAATGTGGTGGCGATCAGTAATCATAATTCTGCTTTGAATATTGCATTTTTGGTGAGTTTAACCGGTGGTGTCATGTTAGTTCCTTTGTGCTATTTAGTATGGCACTATTTGTTCCAAAATATTTGGTTTCCCCTGACTGCTAATCTTGTATCACATCGTATTCAGTTTCACCTGAAGCACATTATTCTTTATAGTTCATTGTTTATAATAAATATTTTTCTTCAAGTCGGTCTGCCGAATGAGTTGCGTTATTTTGCCCCATTTTGTCTGGCCATTCCTATTATCTTGTTGGCTTTTCGTTACGGCTGGCAGGGGGCGGTGGTTGGCACTTTGCTAAACAGTATTGCCTTGATTGCCGCGCGCAATGGTGTCTCAAATAATGGTATTTCGAATATAGAGATCACGGATCTCTTGTTATCATTGTTGGCTCAAACGCTAACGGGGATCATGCTGGGAATGGCGGTGCAGCGTCAGCGTGATCTTAATGCACAATTAAAGCGTCAACTTCATTGCAATCACAGCTTGTCCCGTCAATTGGTGAAAGCAGAAGAATCGGTAAGGCGGGAAATTGCGCGTGAACTGCATGATGAAATTGGCCAGAATATTACCGCTATTCGTACTCAGGCCAATATTATCCAGCGGGTAGAAGTTGCACCGATTAGCGCTAATTGTGCGAAAACTATCGAATCGTTATCCCTCAATGTTTATGATACAACTAAAGGGTTACTTAGTCGGCTGCGGCCTAAAATCCTTGATGACCTCGGTTTGAAAGAGGCTATTGAACAATTATTGCGGGATATGGAATTTGCATCCCATGGCATATTGGTAGATGTTTATTGGGAAACGGATTCAGCTATGGCAATTGCGCAACTAAGTGACACCACCCAAATTACGTTATATCGCCTTTGTCAGGAAGCGCTGAATAATGCCATGAAATATTCTCAAGCGGATCGTATTGAATTACATTTTTCCATCAACGGGATGATCCATGTATTAATCAGAGATAATGGTATTGGCTGTAAGTCTGAGGATCATATGAAAGGGTTTGGCTTACGTGGTATGCGGGAACGTGTGCAGGCGCTGGGTGGAACGTTCTCAATTCACAGTGAAAAACGACACGCTGATTCGACATCTTCGGGGACGGACTTGTCTATCACTTTGCCTAAACTTTAAAATACGCTTATGACAGCTTTTTCTCAATCCAGGCCGATACATGACGAGCCGCTATCTGCTGAAGAAATCCGGCAACAGTATCGCTACTGGCGCTTGCATATCATGCTGAGTCTTTATGTGGGATATGCGCTGTTTTACTTTACCCGTAAAAGTTTCAACTATGCGATGCCTGCCATGATAGCCGATCTCGGCCTTGATAAAGGTGAGATTGGCCTGATTGGAACCCTGTTTTATATCACTTATGGTTGTTCCAAATTTCTTTCCGGCATTATCTCTGATCGCTCCAACCCGCGTTATTTCATGGGAATCGGGTTAATTGCGACAGGGATCATTAATATCTTTTTTGGTCTGTCCAGCTCGATTGTGATGTTTACCTTTTTGTGGATATTAAATGCGTGGTTTCAGGGCTGGGGTTCACCACCCTGTGCTAAATTGCTCACCAGTTGGTATTCTCGCTCAGAGCGTGGTTTTTGGTGGTCTCTATGGAATACATCACACCATACAGGCAGTGCTTTGGTTGCGTTGTTTATCGGTTTCTTAACATTACATTTTAGCTGGCGAGAAGGGTTTATTGTGCCGGGCTGTTTAGGTATTTTGGCCGGAATATTTTTATGTTGGCGGTTACGCGACAAACCTACAACAATGGGGTTACCGACCATTGGCCAATTTCGTGATGATCATTTAGAAAAAATACAGGAAAATCAAGGGAAAGGGCTAACGACCAGAGAAATACTGAAAACCTATGTTTTTGGCAATAAATATATTTGGTTGCTTTCATTGAGTTACGTTTTGGTCTATCTCGTCCGTACGGTTATTAACGATTGGGGAAACCTCTATCTGACAGAATATCACCATTATGATTTAGTGAGCGCGAACGCTGTATTATCACTTTTTGAAGTGGGGGGATTTATGGGTTCGCTGGTGGCAGGCTGGGGATCGGATCGCGTGTTTGGCGGTAATCGTGGGCCGATGAATTTGATATTTGCGATGGGTATTTTCTTATCGGTGGCTGCCTTATGGCTGATGCCTATGACTGATTTGATTTTTCAATCCATTGGCTTTTTCGCCATTGGTTTTTTTGTTTTTGGGCCACAATTGTTGATTGGTATGGCTGCGGCGGAATGTTCCCATAAAGATTCAGCGGGGGCGGCGACGGGGTTTGTCGGCCTTTTTGCGTATACGGGAGCTGCACTTGCTGGTTATCCTTTTGCCATTATTTTAAAATATTATCATTGGAAGGGGTTATTTATCACTATTTCTGTTTGTGCTGTATTGATAGGTTTATTATTACTGCCATTCCTGCAAGCCCAGTTTCCCAGGCAGAAAATGTAGGATTAATGGGTAGTTAAAATTTATTAAGAAGGTGCATGTCGATTACACCATTCTTCCCTGGTTATTTCCCAGAACTCACAAGCATATTTTCCTGAAACGTACTCTTTTTCTTCCACTTTTATCAGCTTTTCACCTTGTGCTAATGAGATTTTTTTCGAACCGCGGTTAATACTGGCTTTTTGTGTTCTAAGAACGGATTTCCCCAGTACGTGAAACCAATAATCAGTCACTTTCTCACAGGCTTCGCGCATCAATCCTTGGCCTTGATGCTCCAGGGAAAGCCAAAACCCTCGGTTATTATCTTGCCGGTCATGTAACCCGATCACTCCGATGAGTTCATCGGGATGTTTTTTTATCCGAATAGACTATAGCCAGGCTTTTCCTGATTGTATGGCGGGAAAAGCCACCTTTTTAACAAAGTATTCTGCACCATCATTGGGATAAGGCCAGGGGACTGCACTGCTATCTAAGTATTTGACAACATCCCCAATTTGTAATGAAAGTGTTATTGGATGGTAAAAATAAATAGAGTGTTGAGAATAGTCAATATAATTTCTTTAACGCAGTCAGGCAGTGGAGTGTCACGTTTAAATTTCAAAAGCATGGAGTTTAAAAACGTATATATCAGAAATATGGTATAGTACGCCCCCTGATTTTCCCTATCCGTCGGAATGTTATGTCTTATCAATGTCCTTTATGTCACACACCTTTACTGTTTACTCACCACCAATGGCGTTGCGAGAATAATCACCAATTTGATTGTGCAAAAGAAGGGTATGTCAATTTACTGCCCGTTCAGCATAAACGCTCAAAAGAGCCTGGGGATAGTGTGGAGATGATGCAAGCGAGAAGGGCATTTTTGCACTCAGGCCATTATCAGATCCTGCAACAAAAAACGGTTAAGTTGCTTGATGAATATTTACCAGAAAAGGCTGAAACGTTGCTGGACATTGGTTGTGGTGAAGGTTATTACACCGCTGCGGTTCAGGAACAGCTGAATCTTCAGCGGAAATTGGCAGTGTTTGGATTGGATGTGGCGAAAGTCGCAATTCGTTATGGTGCCAGGCGTTATCCCGACGTTAATTTCTGCGTAGCATCTAGTCACCGGTTGCCATTTGCGGACAGTTCACTGGATGGTATTTTGCGGATTTACGCTCCCTGCAAAGCGGCAGAATTGGCCAGGGTAATGAAAACAGAGGGGATTGTCCTGACAGTAACACCAGGGCCTCGTCATTTGTATCAATTGAAAGAGCTTATTTATCAGGAAGTGCATTTACATCCTGAGAATCAGGAACAATGGGAAGAATTTGAATTAATTTCAACCGAAACGTTGGCCTATACCATGTCATTAAATGGTGAACAAGCACATAATTTATTGCAGATGACCCCTTTTGCCTGGCGGGCATCAGAAGAGGTTAAAACGCATTTGATATCAAGAGAACAGTTTGCTTGTGAAGCAGATTTTACGTTAAAAATATATCGACGTGTTTGATAATAAAATAATTTCTGTCATCTTATAACCGCTAAATAGCGTTTCAAAATAATAGGAGTATTCCTTACCCCGCGCGGCGGGCGGGGTAAGGAACGCCAACATCTGATACTCTCAGTATTATTATTTAGAAGTATGGTGACAAGGGAACAAATCTCCGGAATATAACGAACTATACCAATCTAACTTCAAGATGCGTGTGATTTCTCCCCACTTTGCGGGGAGAAATCAAGTTTCATATTGTGTTGTAAATTGCAACTTGAAGTTTAATGCGTATATATCCGGAGTAAATTGAGTTAATAAAATAATAACCTTATTCCGCATACCAGAATAATTTAAGATGTTCGAATAATATATTGAAGCCAATGGCAATTAAGACCAATCCCCCAACTAACTCGGCTCTTTTACCCAATAGCGGGCCAATATAACGACCAATTAACATGCCTAATGTGGCCATAATCATAGTCATCAGGCCAATTGTCATGGCTGTGTGGAGAATATCAACTTGTAAGAAGGCAAGGCCGACACCCATTGCCATAGCATCCAGACTGGTTGCAATTGCAGTGAGAACCAATGCCGTTGAACTATGGCGTTGAGGAGTCGCTTGATAAGGCGTTTCAGGTTCACGTTTGAAACTATCAATTATCATGCGGCAACCAAGGATCAAGAGCAAGAAAAAGGCAATCCAATGATCCCATTCCATAATATATTGGCTGGCATACAGGCCCAATGACCAACCGATTAAAGGCGTACAGGCTTCAACCAAACCAAAGATGATACCTGTACGGATAGCTTCGCGAAAATGAGGGCGGTGAAGGGCGGCCCCTTTTCCTACAGCAGCGGCAAAAGCATCCATGGAAAGGGCAAGCGCGAGAATAAGTGTTGCATAGAGATTCATCAAAATAGCCTCGGTTGGGTGATTCCATACACACACAACACACCCCCAACCAACGGCGCTGTTATGTGTCTATGGTCTTGCCAACCGATTTATCCCCGTATCTTTCAAGCTGCGAATTTGTTAATTGTCACTTGAAATATAACGGGAATATAAAAACCTGGATGTTATTAGGTTCTTTAGGTATTCGTACCACGTTTTATTTTAAACGAGTATGTTGATACGAATTTTCCAGAGATTTTCTGGAACAGGCTACTCCCCAATGACTGCGACGGACAATATCATATTAAGAATAAAAGGCAAAAAGATTTTGCCATAATTTTAAATATGAAAATGATAATGCTTATCGTTATCTATATCTGTTTTAGGAGGAAATAAGACCAATATGAATTATTGATCTTATTTAATCGAATCTGCCAAGTTTAATCATCTGTTGTTAACCAGAAATTGATAAATTTTTTCTAAGTCATCCAGCTTTGTGACGGATATATATATTTTGTTTTGCCCTAAATCCATCATCAGAATGCCGTCTTCAGATAAATTCATTGCGTTAATCTTTTCATAAGAAAAGAAACGGTTGGCATAATAAAAACCCTGTTTTTTGAATATTAGTTTTGGTGAGCGAATATAACCTAAATATAATGTCACCAGGATGATAAATGTTAATAAATAGGTCGTGAACTGACTGCCATGTGATGTGACATTATTGTAAATAATAATAGCAATCAAAATGATAAATATCAGTGCATCAAGCCGCTGTTTTCTTTTGAGTTTGATATTTAACAGCGTTTTTCCTTTGAGCTGATTGATAATAAATTCATCATAAATCGCAAAAGCGAGCATTAATACAATTAAAACTATTAGAATAATATCATTCAAACTCATTTTTAATCCCTATTCTCTCACAAAGAAAGGGGAGGCAAAACCTCCCCCGAATATTCAAGTCATGCAGGAATATCAGCTCTAACCGAGGAAACCAAAACGGAAACCGACGATCCCCAGCACGAAAAAGCCGATGATAATCCATAACGGATTGACTTTCTTCCGCAGTAGCCACATACAGCCAAATGTTAACAATAATGGCATGAGGCCAGGCATTAACTGGTCAAGGATGGTTTGAACAGTAGTCACTTTCATCTCACCCGTGATTGGATCAGGCACTTCAGAAACCACGAGCGGAATATTCACTTTGGTCCATTTGTTGACGAGGGCACCCATGACAAACAAGCCGAGAATGGACGCGCCTTCTGTCATTTTCTGCAAGAAGCCACCGCCCATATCTTTAACGATATCTAACCCTTTTTTGTAGCCATAAGCGACACCCAAGTAACGGGTAATTAATCGCACTAAATTAAACAGGATGAAAAACAGAACAGGGCCTAACAGACTGCCACTCATGGCAATACCGGCTCCCAGAGCGGCAAATACCGGACGAACAGTTCCCCAGAAAATAGGATCACCAACCCCTGCTAAAGGCCCCATCAAACCCACTTTGATACCGTTGATAGCCCCGTCATCAATGTCAGCTCCATTGGCTCGTTGCTCTTCCATTGCCATAGTGACACCCAGGATAGGCGCTGCAACATAAGGATGGGTATTAAAAAATTCCATATGTCGTTTGAGAGCTTGCTTCCTTTCTTCGGTATTCTCCGGGTACAGACGACGAATGGCAGGTATCATCGAAAAGCAGAAACCGAGTGCCTGCATCCGTTCAAAGTTCCACGACCCTTGAAATAGGTTAGAGCGGAGGAATACACCACGAATATCGCTTTGTGTCAGCTTTTTCTGACCCATATTTGTTGCTTCTGACATGTTGTTCATCCTCTTAATCTAATTCGTTATCAAGGTCGTTTGGCGTATTGCCAGCAGAAGCGGCTGCCTGTGATTGATTATATTTAGGGCTAAGCTGGATATACAGGATTGCCATAACAATACCAATCACACCTAATGCCACAAGGTTGAAGTTAGTGAAGGCTGCCGTAACGAAACCAAGGTAGAAGAACGGCATCAGATAACCTGCACGCATCATGTTAATCACCATTGCATAACCGACAACCACGATCATACCACCGGCGATATTCAGGCCGCTGGTGACCACTTGTGGAATGGAATTTAACATATGCTGAACTTCAGATGTGCCTACGGATATTGCAACGATCAGGGCAGGGATGGCGATTCGCATAGCTTGAAGCAGCAAAGCTGAAATGTGAATGACGCTAATTGCACGAAGATTACCGTTTTCTGCGGCTTTATCGGCTGCATGTTGGAAACCCACAGTCAAGGTACGGACGATGATAGTCAGAACCTGGCCTGCTGCTGCCAGTGGAATAGCCAGTGCGATACCGGCACCGACATCTTGCCCACCAGCGATAACCAGGATGGTTGAAATGATGGAAGCTAATGCTGCATCGGGGGCGACTGCTGCACCGATATTCATCCAGCCAAGGGCAATCATTTCCAGTGTACCGCCGATGATAATGCCGGTTTTCATATCACCAAGCACTAAGCCGACTAATGTACAAGCAACTAATGGACGGTGGAATTGAAATTCATCGAGAATTGACTCCATACCTGCGATACAGGCAACGATGAATATCAACACAAGTTGAACAACGGTAATTTCCATTGTTTTTCTCCTATAACCAAATGTAATTTGGTAAGAATTTTGTTATTGACTAATGGTTAATAAAATGACATCTGTTCTGATGGCTAAACTTTTTTCAGTAGATCCATCATGTTCAAACGGGTATCACTGGCAACTTTACGGGCTTCAAGTTCTATGCCGCGTGAGTTCAGTTTTTCAAAGGCTTCAATGTCAGTTTTATCAACGGAAATCGCGTTGTTGATTTGGGTTTTTCCTTGGCGGAAAGCCATGCCACCGATGTTGATGGATTCGATAGCGACGCCGCCTTCGACAATACGCAGAACATCTGTTGGGTTGGTAAAGAGCAACATGACGCGTTCGTTAGCATATTTGGGGTTGTTATAAACCCGAACGCACTTAGCAACGTCTATGACATGTGCGCTAACGCCGGGAGGTGCGACTTGTTTCAATAAGGTAGAACGAACCGTATCCTGGGCAACTTCATCACTGACGACAATGATACGCTTGACGTTAGTTTCCTTAGTCCAACGGGTAGCAACCTGGCCGTGGATAAGGCGATCATCAATACGTGCGAGGGCAATCTTCATATGGCCACCCGCAGAGATTGCTGAAGCTGGAACGGCGGAGACAGGTGCAGCGGGTTTTACGGGTTCAGGTTTGGCAGGCTCTTCATCTTGTTTTGCTTTAAGGGCTCGAATACCTTCTTTGCCGGTTTCTAGTGCTACAGCAACCAGCTCTTCCATCGTTGGATCATCATCACGGCACATGAAAGCTTCAACCAGCATCGGAACATTGACACCCGTGACGATTTCGTAGTTGTCTTTATCAACCACGATGCGGTTTGCAGCATTGAATGGACTGCCACCCCAGGTATCGACGAAAAACAGTACGCCTTGTTCTGTATCAAGCGATTCCAGCTTGTGGTTGTATTTCTCGAATAACGTATCAGCGTTTTCACCGGGCACAAAGTCGATGTAAGAAACATTTTCCTGTTCCCCAATCAACATCTCTGTAGTACGAAGCAGCTGTTCCGCCGCAGCCCCGTGTGTGCCAATCATAATGGCTATACTCACTTGTTTTCCCCTTTCTATCACAATTGAACTCAGACTACTGCAAGCTCATACTCAATATTTCTAATGTATTTAACTTCCTATTCAATCAATAGGATGGTAGTGAACATAAAACGGTCATGGTTTTATATTTTGTTACATAAGTAAATATATAGTTAGAGTATCATTTGCAGCCTTCAAGAAAATTGCTATTAGTCAGAAAAATTAAGATAGACTGTTTTGATAGGATAAAATAATATTTTATTCTGCATTTAAATAAATTTATTTTTTAAAATTCTTTAAATTGGTTGTTTTTTGGTGTTTGTTTTTGTTTCCGGTAACATTTTCTTAATTTTCTTATAAAAAAATTGCGATGTATTTACCGTAAAATGGAAAATAATGTACTTTAGTCACTCGTTTCAGCCAAAAAAATATCCCTACCAAATGGCAGGGATACTATTTCAGCTAAAATTTAAATGTAGAAAAAGGAGGCGATAATATCGCTTTCTGTCTAATGAGTAAGCAATGCTTACATTAGTCACACTGAACTTTTATCGCCAAACCACCGCGTGAAGTTTCACGGTATTTTGCGTTCATATCTTTGCCCGTTTCATACATCGTCTCAATAACTTTATCGAGAGAAACACGAGGTTCACTGGTACGGCGAAGTGCCATACGGGCAGCATTGATCGCTTTCACGGAAGCAATAGCATTACGTTCAATGCAAGGAACTTGCACCTGGCCTGCAACAGGGTCACAAGTCAGACCAAGGTTATGCTCCATTCCAATCTCTGCTGCGATGCAAACCTGTTCAGGGCTTGCGCCAAATAATTCGGCAATGCCGGCTGCTGCCATCGAGCAAGCTACCCCAACTTCACCCTGACAGCCAACTTCCGCACCAGAAATAGAGGCATTCATCTTATATAAGATACCAATGGCACCCGCAGCCAGGAAATAGCGGGTGTATAGTTCCGCTGTCACAGGCTCAATGCAATGGTTGTAGTAGGCCAAAACAGCAGGGACAATACCACATGCCCCATTGGTTGGAGCGGTAACAACACGGCCACCCGCCGCATTTTCTTCATTGACGGCCAATGCAAACATGTTAATTAAATCAACAACATTCATTGGGTCATTAGACAATTTATTTGATGATGTCAGCATACGCTGCAATGCAGCGGCACGGCGAGGAACACGCAATGGGCCAGGCAAAACCCCTTCTGTATTCAGGCCACGCTCAATACAAGCTTGCATAGTTGCCCATACGTCTGCGAAATACTCAGCAATTTCTTCTTTGCTGTGTAAATCCAATTCATTTTTCATCATCAAGCCAGAAACAGACAAGCCGGTTTTATTACAGTTCATCAACAGCTCAGCCGCAGAGCTGTAAGGGTAAGAAACCGGTTTGGAGTCCTGGGATGGTTTGCCAAAATGTTCTTCATCAACAATAAAACCACCCCCGATGGAGTAGTAGGTTTTGCTGTAAACCTTTTCGTCACCTGCGAATGCATGAATTTGCATGCCGTTTTCGTGCAGTGATAAGTTATCGCTACGGAAGTTCATACCGCCATCGCGAGGAAAATCGACTTCGTGTAAACCATTTGCCAGCGGCAAACGTTCAGTTTGCTCAACATCACGAATAAAACCTGGGATTGAATCAATATCAACAGTTGCGGGCATGTTACCTGCCAGGCCCATGATGATAGCGATATCCGTATGGTGACCTTTCCCGGTTAATGAAAGTGAGCCGTATACATCAACAGCTACACGCGTGATAGAGGACATTACTCCTTGGTTTACAAGATCATCGACAAATTGTTTGCCTGCTTTCATAGGACCAACAGTATGAGAGCTGGATGGGCCAATACCCACCTTAAACATGTCGAAAACGCTAATCACGCCAGACTCCTTTAAAGAAGAAAGAAATATAGTTATTTATATAAAGCGCGCTACTTTACTGTTATTTGGTAGTGTTGATAAAGGAGTTTACAGTTTTTTTTTAATTATAATAGCAATTGATATGATTATGGATAAGTAATGCACAGTTTTGTGGTGTTTTAGAACGTTTTTTGTACTTGCTGGGCTAAGCGATAAATAATGGCTGCGGTTAATCCCCAAATCATATGCTCTTGGTGCCAATAAAAATAGACTCGTCGCTGTTGGTTGCGGTGTTTTATATCCAGATATCGATAATGGGGAAGGGAAAGTGCCTCAAGCAGCGGGATTTCAAAAATGCTTGCTACTTCTGCGGGATTGGTTCGAAAAGAGATGGGTTCGGTAATAAGCCCAATTATCGGAGTGACACGATAACCCCCAATACTATCCAAGGGGGCTAATTGCCCCAATATTTGCACTTTATTTTGTGGCAGGCTGACTTCTTCTTCTGCTTCGCGCAAAGCTGTGGCAATCAGAGAGGCGTCTTCAGGATCTGCCGCTCCACCCGGAAAAGCAATTTGTCCGGCGTGGGAGCGGAGGCTTGCGGAGCGTTGGGTGAATAACAGCGTTGGTTCTGGCTTACATATAATCGGTAATAATACCGCAGCATTTCGTTGGTTGCTGGCTAAATGTGCTGGTTTTGCAGGAAGCTGCAATTGAAACCGATGAATGAAGTCAGAGAGCGATGTCATGATATAGATAGTTCCCCTAATTGAGGTAAGATCCGTCCGAGTTTATCAAATGTTTCCTGGTATTCTTTTTCAGCGATGCTATCTGCAACGATACCACCACCTGCCCAACAGTAAATTTTTTCTTTTTCTGTCAGCAAGGTACGAATAGTAATATTGCTGTCCATTGTACCGCAGAAACTAATGTAGCCAATAGCACCACAATATCCATGTCTGCGATGTGGCTCTAATTCTTCAATGATTTCCATGGCTCGGATTTTAGGGGCACCCGTAATTGATCCACCTGGGAAACAGGCCCGCAGTAAATCTGTGGCATGATATGTGTCAGGCAAAGTTGCTGTGATGGTGCTAACCAGATGGTGTACGGCCGGAAAGGGTTCAACAACAAATAATTCAGGGACTTTGACTGAACCTGGGGTAGCAACTCGCCCAATATCATTTCTCAATAAGTCAACAATCATCAAGTTTTCCGCGCGATCTTTGCGTGAGTTTGCTAATTTCTCAGCTTGTAATTGATCCTCTACAGGGTCTTGCAATCGGGGCAGCGTTCCTTTTATTGGGCGCGTCTGAATGTGATGATCTTTCAAAAGGATAAAACGTTCAGGTGAAACGCTGATAATGCAGTGCTCAGGCAAGCGGATAAAGGCAGAAAAGGGAGCCTGGTTGCTTTCATTGAGCTGGATAAATGCCTGCCATTCATCTCCCTTGTAATTAGCATAGAACCGCTGGGATAAATTGACTTGATAGCAATCCCCTTCTCGTAGGTAGCGATGGATATGAGCAATTTTTTCGTGGTATTGCTGTGCTGTCATATTCGATTGCCACGGACTTGTCAGGGAAAATTCTTCTTTTCTGGTTTCTCGCAGAGACTCTAACCATGTCAGCCGTTCGTCAATATCGTGGTAGCTTAGTAACGTTACTTTCTGTAGCTGATGATCAATAATTAATCCCCAATCGTAGATCCCTATAGCCATATCAGGAAAGCTCAGTTCATGGGTGGCTAATTCAGGTAACTTTTCGATACGTCGTCCGAGATCGTATCCCCATATACCTAATGCTCCTCCTTGAAAAGGGAGGTCCGGATCAAATTGAGCATTAATGTCCCAGATGCGAAGATAGTTTTTTAATAGCTGGAAGGGATCTTCTTTGGAAAGAGAAACCTTATCATTACAATTAATCTCGGTAGAGGTTCCTTGGGTGACAAGGGTTGTCACAGGTTCAGCGACAATAATATCAAATCGATTATGCGGATGTTCGGCGGTTCCAGAATGTAACAGCATGGCCCAGGGTAATGCAGACAAAGGGGCGAAATAGTGAATGGCGAGATCAGGAGAATACGGTAATTGTCGTTTTTGTAATGCAATTTTCATGGCGGAATCAATATTGGTGTTGAGCAATCCACAAGGAATAACATATTAATCCGCGGAGATTATCACACAATCTTGCTCCTGACTTGAGATAAAAACAGGCTATAATCGCCGTTTGCCATTAAGTGCTATGTTTTATTTGAGGTTATAACGATGTTTTCAGGTATGCCAGTATTATCCCATGAAGAGCAGCAAGCGGCCGTAGAGAGGATCCATCAGCTTATTTCCGAAGGAATGGGCAGCGGAGAAGCCATTGCTATTATTGCTCAGGAATTACGCGAAAAGCACCGAAACCATGAGCAGATCCCTGTTTTATTTGAAGATGATGAAAACTAGTCGCGAGGCATTTTTAACAAAACTCACATAATTGCTTTCTATTACATGTTAATTTATTGCAACTTTTAATCCATACTATTTGGATGGTAATAGGAGGTAATATGAAGGCAAATCAGTTTATTCATCGTATTGGTTTATTGAGTGCCGGTATTTTGTTTTCCGTTTCGTTCACGGTAACCGCTGCTGAGAACGACCGTGTGGCGAAGTTTATTTCTTGTAAAAATTTAACTAAAGATCAAGTAGCGGCACAAGTTAAGCAAGATTTTTTACAAAAGCGTATTAGTCACTGGGATAGAGACAGAAAACAATTAGGTACTTCAAAACCCATTGCATGGGTAAATGTCAATGATATTACTGGTGATACAAATGTATTGCAGGTTCCATTGATCGTCCGAGGTACGAAAGAAGATAAAAGTTACAATGTCACGATTGATTGTCAAAAAGAAACTATCAGTTATGGTGAAGTAAAGTAAATAAAAGCAAATAATTTGTCACACTATCTTTTCTTTAAATATGTGCGGGATACTGAGAAAGTATCCCGTTTTGTTTAAACAGTGAGGGGCTTTATGACGGAACAACGGAAACTCTATCCCGCTTATGATGCATATCAAACAGGGTATCTGGATACGGGTGATGGACATCAGGTTTATTGGGAATTGTGTGGCAATCCAAAAGGTAAACCCGCAGTATTCATCCATGGTGGCCCTGGTGGTGGGATAGCAAACTATCATCGTCAGTTATTCGATCCTGAACGCTACCATATTATGTTATTTGATCAGCGTGGCTGTGGGCGTTCTAAGCCCCACGCTAGCCTGGAAAATAATACAACATGGCATTTAATAGAGGATCTTGAACGGCTGCGTAATCTCATGGGTGTTGAGAAATGGCTGGTTTTTGGCGGTTCATGGGGATCAACACTGTCTTTGGCCTATGCTGAAAAACACCCGAATAGTGTGTCAGAATTAGTGCTAAGAGGGATTTTCTTGCTTCGTCCACAAGAGTTGCACTGGTATTACCAAGAAGGTGCTTCGCGTTTTTTCCCGGAAAAATGGGAACGTACATTGTCGATCCTGTCAGAAGAAGAGCGTAAAGATGTCATAGCGGCCTATAACAAACGGCTGACCAGTGACGATTTGCAAGTCCAGCTGGAAGCGGCCCGTTTATGGAGTCTTTGGGAAGGAGAAACCGTCACACTGTTGCCTTCTGCAAGTTCAGCTTCTTTTTCAGAAGATAATTTTGCTTTGGCATTTGCACGTATTGAAAACCATTACTTTATTAATAATGGTTTTATGGACGAAACCCAGCAATTACTGGATCATATTGATGTGATCAGACATATCCCTGCGGTGATTATCCATGGCCGTTATGATATGGCATGTCAGATACAAAATGCGTGGGATTTAGCAAAAGCGTGGCCGGAAGCTGAATTGCATATTGTGGAAGGTGCTGGGCACTCTTTTGATGAAGCCGGTATTTTACACCAACTCATTAAGGCGACTGATAAATTTGTTGGAAAATAAATTAGCTGGAATAAGATAACCACCAGAAAATGGTGGTTATCTTTTCTCATCGCATTCCCTTAGCGGTTTTTAGGCTCATAAGGCAGGCGTGACAGTAACCTTGATTGCTGGCGGTAGTGCTGTAAGCGTTGTTGGAAATATTCCCGCAGATGTGCTGGTTGTGATTGTTCAACCGTGTCAGGAATAACAGGCATGTTATAACGTTCTTTGAAAGCAACACCGGATGCTACTAAATCAATATTGACCTTATCCATCTCATCTTTAGATAATTTGGCTAAATTATGTTCCATATTGGCCTCTCTGAAAATTCATTTTAAATTTCTCTATACGCATTAAACTTCAAGTTGCGATTTATAACACGCTATGAAACCTGATTTCTCCCCGCGAAGCGGGGGAGAAATCACACGCATCTTGAAGTTAGATTGGTATAAAAGAAAATTAGTAAACACTCTTTTGTTTAGCAAGTTGTTTAAAAAGGGCAGAAACTCACCTAATAAATACAAATAATATCAATTATCATTTTTATTAAAAATGTTTTTTTGAATAAAAATTTAATTAAATAAAATTGATTCTTATTTTCTTATATTTAATGAGATTTATTTCTATCTATTATTATTTGTAATCCTTTATTTATCATTGTGTTATATATTTTTATTTTGTTTTTGTATTATGTGATTTTAATTGGCATAATACGCCAAGTTTAATGAATTATTGGGAGAGTTGGCTGATGTTAAAACAAGAAATGATCAAAAAATTAAATGAGCAATTAAATCTTGAATTTTATTCTGCGAATTTATATTTGCAAATGAGTGCATGGTGCAGTGATAAAGGATATGAAGGTGCTGCAGCGTTTTTAAAGACTCATTCACAGGAAGAAATGCAACATATGCAACGTTTGTTTGATTATTTGGGTGACACTGGATCAATGCCTGTATTAGGCGCTATTCAGGCTCCTCCTGTAGAATTTAAATCTATCTCTGATGTGTTTAATCAGACTTATGAGCATGAAAAATTGATCACGGAAGAGATCAATAAACTTGCCCATGTAGCGATGACGACACAGGACTATTCCACTTTTAACTTCTTGCAGTGGTATGTTGCTGAGCAGCATGAAGAAGAAAAACTGTTCAAATCCATTCTGGACAAACTAGATATGGTAGGTGAAAGTGGAAAAGCCTTGTTCTTGTTGGATAAAGATCTTAAAGGATTATCTACGGCACCAGTACAGGCCTGATATAGCTTTCGGTTTTCGATTTGATCTATTTTTCCATCGTAACTCCCGTTTCTTTATCTGTTTTTCATGCATTGTGAAACCGGGGTTACGACCCTCACTCTTTTATCCCATTTTTGCGTAGTGCCTCACAGGTCAGGACATTACTCGTCAATTGCCGCAGATTAAACAGATTTTTTGGTATAGAATCACCCTTCAAGCATGAAAAATTTATCTACATATTAAAGGGTTATCTATATGCTCATTCTTAACATCCGTTCATTCTGGACCAAATTATCTACTCTTGTGGTTCTGTTTGTCGGCATGTCTTGTCAGCAGGCTTTGGCCCATGCACATTTGAAAGATCAGACTCCCGCAGAAAATACCGTGGTTGAAGTTGCCCCACAAACTATCACCTTGAACTTCTCAGAACGTATTGAACTGGGATTTAGTAAGGTAAAATTGATTGGTCCAGAAAAAGCTGTAGTTAAAACAGGTCGGTTGGAACTCGATCCTGAAACCAAAACCAAGTTAATCCTGCCAGTTGAAGGTAAACTTACTGCGGGAAAATACAGTGTTGACTGGAGTGTACTCTCTGTCGATGGCCATAAAACCAAAGGCGTTTATAGTTTTACCGTAAGATAATGATCTCTCTAGAGGCGCTATACATATTCTGCCGTTTCTCTCATTTTGTGGTCGTCATGTTGATGTTCGGCCTTAGCTTATTCACCGTAATTGTTTCCGGGCATTTTTCGATCCTAATGGGAGAACGGTTAAAAATTGGAGTATTAATCAGCACCGTGCTGGCTTTGATAACTTCAATTATCTGGTTTATTGTGCAGACTGGATTAATGGGGGATGGCTGGCACGATATTTATGCTCTGGATATTTGGCTGGCAGTCTTGGGAACCTCTTTTGGGCAAGTCTGGAGATGGCAGTTATTAATAGCTGCACTGGCTGTGGGGGGATTGTTCCTTTCCAATATTAAGGTCAGAAATTTCCTGTTGTTAGGTTGCTCAATTATTTTACTTTCAAGCCATGCTTTCATTGGACATGCAGCTATGCATGAAGGAAGTATAGGGCTATTACTTCAAGCTAATCAGGTTGTTCATTTACTCAGTGCTGGTTACTGGTTTGGTGGGTTGTGGCCATTCTTAGTGTGTCTACAATTCTTGCGATTACGGCAGTCAGTAGAAACCAACTTATCCCCTAATGCGGCTAATCTATATGCAGATAGCGTAATTGCTATGAAGAAATTTTCTCTTTATGGGCATTTTGCCGTGTTTCTGGTGATTGTGACAGGAATAGTGAGTAGTGTGATTCTCATTCCAGATTGGCCTGTCTTTAGTCGAGCTCTATCTGAATACCAATCCATGCTATGGTTAAAAATAGTTCTGGTTATTGGAATGGTTCTTTTGGCTTTGATTAACCGTTATATTTTAGTTCCCAAGTTAAAACAGAAAAAGTGCTATCAGCAATTGATAATCAATAGCTGGCTGGAAATTATTCTGGGTACAACCGCATTGTTATGCGTAGCGATTTTTGCAACGCAACCTCCTGCGTAATGGTTGGTGCAAATCTGGGTACATAAACAGGAAAATTAGCGATAAAATTACGGCATGTATCTATAGGGGAAATATAATGAAACGACTATTTTGGGTTCTGCCTTTTTTACTTCTCTCTTTTCAAGGAGTAGCTGCGCCAATAAAAACCATCAGCAAGCTACAGTTTGGGAAACAGTGGGCATTCACTCGCGAAGAGGTTATGCTTGATTGCCGAACAGATGGCGCGTTGTTTGTGATAAATCCCAGTACATTGATGCAGTATCCATTGAATGATAGAGCAACACAACTGATGCAAGCTAATAAAGTCATTGCATCATCATTAGATACCATCCTCTTAAATGATCCCGATCGTCCTAAGCAAAAAATGAGCATTGAGCCATTCCAGAAAGCAGCACTGGCTTTATGTGATCATTCATCCAACCGATAGTGGCTAAAGCTTGTAATTCATTGTATGTCAACTACGCTTTAGGTAGTAAGTTGTTCTACGTCTCAATGGCAACTTTTAGCGCAAGGCTTTTTAATAGAGCCATTTTTCCCTGGGCCGAGTAGAGGAGTAACTCGGCCTTTTTTTATTTGTACTTAAAGTAACCATAACGTGTTTTATAATAAAAAATGAAGAAAGGCCGATATTGAGTGTAAATTGGTCTATTTTTTAAACAGATTGTGATATCTCCCTAAATTTTATAAGTGAATACTGGTAAAAATAATTAAAGAAAATTTAAATTCAGGCAGAGAGACGGTATTCTAAAAGTAAATCTAAATCATATGACTGGTTATGCTTAGAAATAGTTTGTTACATAGGGTAAAAATTTAATGTAAAACAACTGTTTTCATTGTGTTAAATTTTTTGTTTATTGCGTAGGGAATTATGGATAAGAATAAATTTTATCAAGAGCTATCTGATAGTTTGATGGCCCTGCTATCAGGAGAGTACGATTTTATAGCTTCTCTTGCTAACACAAGCGCATTGTTATACGAGCGTTTGGATAATGTTAATTGGGTTGGCTTTTACTTAGTTGATGATGATACCCTAGTATTAGGGCCATTTCAGGGTAGGATTGCTTGCGTTCGTATTCCAATAGGAAAAGGTGTATGTGGAACGGCAGTTGCAAATAAGAGTATACAGCGGATTTCTGATGTGCATGTTTTTCCGGGTCATATAGCCTGCGATGCCAGCAGTAATGCTGAAATTGTACTTCCTTTAGAAATCAACGAGAAAGTTGTTGGTGTTTTGGATATTGATAGCACGGTTTTTGATCGGTTTGACGAGAATGATGAAAATGGCTTGAAAGCGCTAGTTATCAGGCTTTGTAACCACTTGGAACAATGTGTTGTGTCAAAATATCTACAACAGAACGTAACTTAACATACGTATAACGTGGCATTTATCAGCAACATTATTATAATGTCGCCTGTTCATGCCTGCGCTGGTTGGCAAAACCGTTGTAATCAGGAAATTTCATGGAAAATCAACCTAAGTTGAACAGTAGTAAAGAAGTCATTGCTTTCTTGGCTGAGCGCTTCCCACTTTGCTTTGTAGCAGAAGGTGAAGCACGTCCTTTGAAGATCGGGATCTTCCAGGACATCGTTGAACGTATTCAGGGCGAGGAGTGTTTGAGTAAAACACAGCTCCGTTCTGCTTTGCGTTTGTATACTTCCAGTTGGCGCTATCTCTATGGTGTAAAAGAGGGAGCACAGCGTGTTGACCTTGACGGAAACATGTGTGGCGAGCTGGAAATTGAACATATTGAACATGCGCGCCAGCAATTAGCAGAAGCGAAAGCGCGGGTACAGGCTCAACGATCTGAACAACATGCCAAGAAACGTGAAACTGAAAACGTATCTGACAAGAAAAATGAACGGCCTGTGAATAAAAAGCCGGTTCCTCGTCGTCAGAAGAAATCAGGCGATGGTGAAAAGCGTCCAGTGCGTTCGCAAAACCGCCCGCAACAATCACGTAAACCAGCAGATAAGACCATAAAAAAAATTGCACAATCTGGGTTAAACTCAGTCACTGACGTATCCTCTTTGAAAGTCGGTCAGACAATCAAAGTAAACGTAGGAAAAAGCTTAATGGATGCATCTGTGCTTGAAATTGCAAAAGATGGTGTCAGAGTGCAGTTACCTACTGGTTTAGCAATGATTGTACGCGCAGAACACTTAAAGTTCTGATACGGAGGCCAACTTGGGCATGAACAAACTCATTACATTGGCTTTCGTTTTAGGTCTATCATTTTCTGGTACAGGTTATACAGATACTATTAATAATGGTAATGTCGCGAGTGGTAGCCACGTTACTGACTCTAATCATAATACGTCTGTGGTCAGCCTGAGCCAATTGCCAGATTTAAAACCGGAACTGCAACATCCCACAATAAGTAAACGGATTGTTTCCCGTTTTCTTCGTTCTCATTATCGCCAGTTTTATCTGGATGCAGATTTTTCAGGAAAAATTTTTGATCGTTACCTGAATCAACTGGATTATGGACATAATGTTTTTTTAGCATCTGATATCGCGCAATTCGCGAGCCAGAAGGGAGAATTAGGAAAAGAACTTGAAAATGGCGTGCTAAAACTTCCGTATGATCTATTTAATCTGATGCAAAAGCGTCGTTTTGAACGCTATCAATATGTGCTTGCCCGTTTAGAAAAACCCGTTGACTTAAACGATCATGACACCATTGACACCGACCGTATTAAAGCGCCATGGCCAAAGAGTAGTGAAGAGTTGGATAGGCTTTGGGATGCTAAAATCAAATCTGATTGGATAAATCTTAAATTATCCGGCAAAGATGATAAAGAAATCAAAGAAACGTTGACTAAACGTTATCGGACATTATTAAAACGCCTCACACAAACCCAAAGTGAGGATGTTTTTCAAAGCATTATGATGGCTTTTGCCCGTGAAATAGATCCGCATACCAGTTATCTCTCGCCTCGTGATACAGAACAATTTAATTCAGAGATGAGCTTATCTCTTGAAGGCATTGGTGCTGTTTTACAATATGATGATGAGTATATCGCTATTCATTCATTGCTTCCAGGCGGTCCAGCGGCCAAAAGCAATTTATTGAAAGTTGGGGATAAAATCATTGGTGTTGGGCAAGTAGGTAAACCAATTATTGATGTTGTTGGATGGCGTTTGGAAGATGTCGTTGCTCTCATCAAAGGTCCGAAGGGGAGTAAGGTTCGTCTTGAAATCATTCCAAGTACGAAAGGGGCAAAAAACCACATTGTTACCTTAACCCGTGAGAATATCCGCCTTGAAGATAAAGCTGTCAAGATGTCGGTAAAAACGGTAGGGAAAGATAAGGTTGGTGTTCTGGATATACCAGGTTTCTACGTTGGCTTAACTAATGATGTAAAAGTACAGTTGCAAAAACTCACTAAACAGGGGGTTGCCTCGGTTGTTATTGATTTGCGCGGCAATGGTGGTGGAGCGCTAACAGAAGCTGTATCGTTATCTGGCTTATTTATTCCTACTGGTCCCGTTGTCCAGATTCGAGATAATACTGGTAGAGTAAAAGTGGAGGCAGATACAGATGAAGCAATCTATTATAAAGGTCCTCTGGTTGTTCTGATTGACAACAGAAGTGCTTCTGCATCTGAAATCTTTGCGGCTGCCATGCAAGATTATGGCCGTGGATTGATAGTGGGAGAACCATCTTTCGGCAAAGGTACAGTTCAGCAATATCGTCCTTTGAACCGTATTTATGATCAAATGCTGCGGCCTGAGTGGCCAGAAATTGGTTCTGTGCAATACACGATCCAGAAATTCTATCGGATAAATGGTGGTAGTACCCAGCTTAAGGGAGTAACGCCTGATATCATTATGCCGACAGGAGAAGAACCTTCTGAAATAGGGGAAAGCCAAGAAGATAATGCGTTACCTTGGGACAGTATTCAGCCTGCGCATTATACTTCTTTGAAAGTGATTTCAGAGTTAACGCCACTCTTGACTAAGTTGCATAATCAACGGATTGCTAATGATCCTGAATTTAAATATATCAAACAGGATATTGCTTACTATAAAGTCATCAAAGAACGTAAGGGCGTTTATTCCTTGAACTATGCTCAAAGAGAGAAAGAAAACAAGGAATACGAAGCAATCAAATTGAATCGTTTTAATGAACGCTTTAAACGGGAAGGTAAAAAACCGCTCAAATCGCTTGATGATTTGCCAAAAGATTATAAAGGGCCTGATCCTTACTTAGATGAATCTGTAAAAATTGCTTTGGATTTGGCACATCAGCCTGCTGAAATAGCTGTAACGAGATAGTCTTAAAATTTGTTATAAATAAAAGGCCGGCTTGGTAGTCGGCCTTTTATCATATTGTAAAGTTATGTTGTTTATATCGCTTAACATCTTAAAAAACTTGAATAATATGGGGGTTGTCCCCATCTTATGGCTTAACTTTTAGTTGAACTGTTTGATAATTAAAGGAAGCAAATTTATATGATGAGAATCGCCTTGTTCCTTCTCACAAACCTTGCTGTCATGGTGGTGTTTGGAATAATACTTTCACTTACAGGAGTTCAGCGGAGCAGTGTTGCTGGCCTCATGATTATGGCTGGTTTGTTTGGTTTTGGGGGTGCATTCATTTCTTTGTTAATGTCGAAATGGATGGCTCTGCGTTCTGTGGGTGGCCAGGTTATTGAAAAACCATCCAATGAAACTGAAGCTTGGTTGATGGAAACTGTACGCCGTCAGTCGGATCAAGTGGGAATTACTATGCCACAAGTGGCTATCTATGATGCCTTGGATATTAATGCATTTGCTACAGGAGCACGCCGTAATGCTTCTCTAGTCGCTGTTAGTACAGGGCTACTGAACAATATGAGCCGTGATGAAGCTGAAGCCGTCATAGCGCATGAAATTAGTCATATTGCCAATGGTGATATGGTTACGATGACATTGTTGCAGGGTATTGTGAATACATTTGTTATCTTCATTTCACGTATCATTGCGCAGGCTGCTGCAAGTTTCCTTTCCAGCAGCGATGATGAAAGTGAAAGCAGCAGTAATGGTAATCCGATAGTCTACATGGTGATTTCTATGGTGTTAGAGATCGTATTCGGTATTCTGGCAAGCATTATTACCATGTGGTTCTCCCGCTACCGTGAATTCCATGCGGATGCAGGATCAGCAAAATTGGTTGGCCGCGAAAAGATGATTGCAGCATTGCAACGTCTTAAGACCAGCTATGAACCTCAGGAAGAGGGAAGCATGATGGCATTCTGTATTAATGGTAAAGCTAAGAGTTTCAGCGAGTTGTTCTTATCTCATCCGCCGTTGGATAAGCGTATTGAAGCCCTTCGTAGCGGTGAATATATAAAATAATAAATAACCAATAGCTAATATAGATAAGAAAGCCGAGGTTCATGGCGAACCTCGGCTTTATTGTATATAGAAACCCCTGGCTATGCCGGGTAAACTCTCTTTATTCACAGAAGAAAGTGCATGTTATTGAGAGTGATTTAATAAAACTTTTTCATCTTGCTCAAATACTTTTTTATTGGTTTTTCTCATTAATTGACTGGTAATAGTACCTGCTGTCATAGCGCCATTAACATTCAATGCTGTACGTCCCATATCAATAAGAGGCTCAACAGAAATGAGCAGTGCCACTAAGGTGACAGGTAAACCCATGGCAGGTAAAACAATCAATGCTGCAAATGTTGCGCCACCACCAACACCAGCAACTCCCGCAGAGCTAATAGTGACAATTCCCACAAGAGTTGCAATCCACACTGGATCAAAAGGGTTAATACCTACGGTTGGAGCGACCATCACTGCCAACATCGCTGGATAAATGCCAGCACAGCCATTTTGTCCAATAGTTGCGCCAAAAGAAGCGGAGAAGCTGGCAATAGACTCAGGAATACCGAGGCGGCGAGTTTGTGTTTCAACATTCAAGGGAATACTTGCAGCGCTTGAACGGCTGGTAAATGCGAAGGTCAGTACGGGGCCTGCTTTTTTCAAGAATTTCAGAGGATTGATACCCGTAAGTGCCAAAAGCCCGCCATGTACTACAAACATCAGGCCAAGAGCGATGTAGGAAGCAACAACAAAACTACCTAATTGGGTAATGTCATGGATATTGGAACTAGCAACAACTTTGGTCATTAAAGCCATCACACCGTATGGAGTGAGGCGCATAACTAACCTAACTAGCTTCATTGCCCATGCTTGCATGGTATCAATGGCAACGAGAACCCGTTTACCGCGTCCCTGATCATCTTTAATCATTTGTAGCGCAGCGATGCCTAAAAATGTTGCAAAAATTACCACACTAATAATGGAAGTAGGGCGTGCTCCCGTCAAGTCAGCAAAGGGATTTTTGGGGATAAAAGAGAGAATGATCTGAGGCACACTCATATCTGCAACTTTGCCAATATAATTGCTTTCAATTGCTAATAAACGAGCAGTTTCTTGAGTACCTTGGATCAGTCCTGCTGCATTGAGCCCAAATAAATTGGCAATTACGATGCCGATTAAAGCGGAAATCGCTGTAGTAAACAGTAACGTACCAATGGTAAACAAGCTGATTTTTCCTAAGGAAGATGCTTTGTGTAAACGAGCAACGGCACTAAGGATAGAAGCAAAAACCAACGGCATGATAACCATTTGTAGCAATTGTACATAACCATTACCAATAATATTGAACCATTTAATTGATTCTTTTACGGTAAGATTATCTGTTCCATAAATGATGTTTAATGCCAGCCCAAAAACGACACCTACGACTAGAGCCACAAGAACTTTTTTGGATAAACTCCATTTATTTGAGTTCGTTTTTGCCAATAGAATAAGCAGTGCTACAAAAACGAGCACGTTGATGATGAGTGGTAAATTCATCTCTAGTCTCCAAAACTTATATACTCTTTAATTTCGAGTTGTGGTGTGTAGTTTGGAATATAGATTTGTAAGTTGTATTCCAATTTGAATCTATCGTCTACATACCATGAAATGCGTAAGGTGAAATATTATCAGTATAATAAGCCGCTTACTTATAATTAAATGGAATTTAATATAATTATTTTTCACTAGCTAGTTTAATTGATTATATATCCTAATCTATTTCTATTGTTACAGCTGTTAACTTTGTATTTTATTAAGTCAAAGATTTTCTTGGGGCGACAGGAAGTGAATAAAAAATGTTCTATATTTTCAAGTGGCCCCATTATTCAATGAGGCTACTATATTTGTTGTATATGGATATTGATCAATTACTTGTAGAGATTCTGTAGCTTATCAATAGGTAATTTATCAAACTGTATTTGGTTAAATTGCAGGCTATCGAAATAGCGAATGAATGAGAAATTAATGTGTTGTGGAAGGATAATAGCGATCACTACTACCAGTACGGCAATAAAACGTTCGGCTTTTTTACGATCCTTACCTCTAAGAATAGGCAAGCAAAAACGTATTCTTAGAGGCCATAACAGTGGAATACCAGCGGGAGTAAGCATATCAGCAATAAGATGGCTGATATAACCGATAACCATTGCATGGACAAAGTCAGTTGGGATGGGCCAATTAGACGGTATTTCAGTCTGGAATAGAGTAACTCCCACGAGCAGTGCTAATAAACTATGTGTAAATCCACGGTGTCCACATAATCGCGCGATTGGAATGGATATGAAGCGGAACAATCGGCCTAAGGTTGAACTTGGGTGGTCGATATCTGGCAACAATGAAGCCAGAAGTACACCGGGAAGCATGTGTAACCAGTCTCCCTGTGCTATTTCTGGTGTAATTTCTAGCTGATGAGCCAATACAAGACTGGCAACGGAAAAAAGAAGATGCCCTTCTGCTGTCATAACGATTTATACTAATTATTTATGCTGATTGCTGTTTATACATACAGTTGGGCAGTATAGAGGGTTTTGTCTGAGGAAGATAGAGGGTAATTAGGAAATTTTTAAATTGTGGCTTGTTGGCTGAGGGGAAGGTTGATATTTGCGCTGCCTTATGCGAGAAATGGGACAGCGCGGTAGCGATTAAGTAATATCTTCTATTGTTAGTTTTTCTAGAGAATTCAGTTTAATGTCAGCCAATGACCAGCGAGGATCATCGAAATGATGAGTGGCTGGAACGACAATTGAGCGCATTCTTGCTGCTTTGGTTGCTATCATACCGTTAAATGAATCTTCTAATGTAAGACAGTTAATCGGGTTGATTCCAAGTTGACTGGCTGCCAGCAAATAAACTTCGGGATGTGGTTTACTGTAAGGTAAGTGCGCAGCAGAAACAACAACATCAAAGTAATGTCGTAGGTTAAATAATTCGAGTACTTTTTCAATCATTTCATAGGGTGAGGCAGAAGCTAGGCCGATTTTTAACCCGCGTTCGCAACAGAGATTTAAAGCATGTTCTACTCCAGGTAGTAAGGGACGGTTTTTTTCAACTGATTGAACTACATAATTGATGATGCGTTGCTCAACTTCACTTTTTGGGATGCCTTGCCAGGGTGATGCTTGGTACCATAACTCAACCACCTGATCGATGCGTAACCCCAATGTATCAGGTAGGTTTTTGGCTAAATTTAAATCCAACCCTAATTCACTGAATACGCTTTTTTCTCCCTGTATCCAATAAGGTTCAGAATCAATCAGCAAGCCATCCATATCAAAAATGGCGGCTTCCATAGATAAACAAAATGACATCTCAAATCTCTCCGTGATGATAACAGTGATTAAAGAGGTTTGATTGTAACAATTCCAATAAATTAAATCTCGTTATGGATGATAACAAAGGAAGAGATGATTTCATTAATGAAGTAAAATAATGACTCCATAAATAGGATTAACATTGGTTCTTTATGAGCTATCATTGAGTAAAAAATAAAACTATTTGTGCCAATGGAGAATGTAATGACGTATCAACAAGCCAGATATGTTGCTATAGCTAAGCGAATCTTAGGCTGGATTATTTTTGTACCAGCCCTGTTGTCGACTTTTGTTTCAGTAATTAATCTAGCAGCAGGGCAGCATGGTGTGAAAGACGATAGTATTGGCGGTGGTGGTGTTAATGTGGTATTGAATGATTTTCTTCAGATGATGACAGAAATGATTAAATTCAATACACCATTTTTGGATTTTTTCTGGAAATATTCTCCAACCCCTGAGTTTGTTGCTGGAATTACTGGGGAAAATATCAGTTTTTTTGTCATTTATATGCTGATGTTTGTGGGGCTGGCAATGAGTGCGTCTGGATTGAGAATATATCGTCAATTTAAATTCATTAAAGAACGTATCGAAGATCAAATGGTCTTTGAACACGCGCAGGAAAGTGGAATAACCAAGGAACAATTGAAAGCTAAAATTGTTTTCCCCTCTCATTCTTTATTCAGACAGATTTTTATTCTTTACATATCACCAATCATTATCGGTGTAATTGCTTACTTATTATTTAAATTTTTAGGGTGGTAATACGATAGTTAATAACACTGCAAGGATGCTCAATGTCACGTTGGGGTTAATATAATAAATTTTATCTTTTTTTGAATCATTGGACTATTATCAACAATTAAATATTAAGTTCTCTTATGTCTGATCAGATAAAATTTTATCAATTATTTTTTGGATTAGAATAAAATTCTCTCCTCCGAAAAGATTGCATCTATTTAACAAATAGTAAAGTTGGTAAATGGGTTGACGTTCAAGAAAATCTTTAGGCAATGGCCAAATGCTCTGGTAACCGTCAAATATTTGCAAAGGAAGATCTGGGTAAAGTGGCAGCATCGCCAGATCGCATTCGCGATCTCCCCAATAGCAGGCAGGATCAAAAGTGACGGCACAATTATCGTTCAATGATGCACAGTTCATGGGCCATAGATCGCCATGCAGGAGAGAGGGTTGAGGGTGATGATTGTGCAGTCTATCGCTGATTACTTGAACAATTTGGTTAATATCTCCAAACACCATCCCGTTATCAGCGGCAAGTTGCAGTTGCCATCCAATGCGTTTTTCGGCATAAAAATGGGCCCAACGCTTTTGCCATCCGTTAGGTTGTATGGTCGTTGCCAGCATGTTATCAAAATCAAAACCAAATTTAGGTTGTTCGCTCCATTGATGTAGCTTCGCAAGGTGTTGACCAAAAAGATACGCACTGTGTGGGTTAAAGGGTTTTATGGGCAAATGCTCCAGCAGCAGGAAGCTATAGTTGCGGTCGTGACCTACACCATAAACATCGGGGACTCGGGTTGTTTTGCTGCGAGCTAATAATTCCAGTTGCTCTGCTTCTGCCTTAAAAATTGGCAGCATTTCTTTCACATTGGATTTGATAAAGATAGGTTGTTCACCATATTTAATGTGCCAGGCACGGTGAATATCTCCTCCTGTCAATTCCTTTTTATCGTGAATTTCAGCATCACCAAAATGCTCACTTAATAGTCGGCTCACTGTTTGCCACATGTTTCACCTCATTAAGTTGACAGTTGCTATGCTTATATTACAGACAGATGTAACATTTGAACAGGATAAAAGGCGTTTTAATAGGAATTAATAAGGCCATATCTCAAATTTGATATGGCACTCTATTATTTTTTAATTTGATTTTTCTGGAATTGATACTTCTTGGGATGAGATTTTCTCAAACGATCTTTTGTTTGCTTTCTTGCAAGCTAATTTTATTTGGTCATAAGTCAGTGCAATAGTGAAGAAAATTGCCTGAATGATGACGATACAGGGGCCTGTTTCACCATCAATATGGAAGCTGATGATTGTTCCAAGGACACTGGATGATATAGAAACAACCATTGCCACAATCAGCATGCGATCAAAGCTCCGGCAAAGTATAAAAGCAATAATGCCGGGGGAGATTAACATCGCAATGACCAAGATGATACCGACTGCTTGCAAAGATGCGACAATTGTTAGGGCCAGTAGTGATAATAATCCGTAATGGAGAAGTTTTACGGGAAGGCCAACCACTCGTGCCTGGTTGGGATCGAAGCAGTAGAGCATGAAGTCTTTTCTCTTTAGCAGCACAATAGCCAGTGTGATCCCGGCAATACACAAAGTTTGGAGTAATTCATGCTGGGTAATGCCGAGTATGCTGCCGAATAAAATGTGTGTCAGGTGTTGATCCGTATCTATACGAGTAAACAGGACTAACCCAAATGCAAACATACCTGAGAAAACGATTCCCATGACAGTATCTTCTTTGATTCGGCTATGTTCTTTTAAATATCCTGTCGCGAATGCACAAGATATACCAGAAAGGAAAGCACCTATTGCCAGTGGTACGCCGGTTACAAAAGCGAGCACTATCCCTGGCAAAACGGCATGGGAAATGGCATCTCCCATCAATGACCAACCCTTTAAGACTAAATAACAGGAAAGTACAGCACAAACAGCTCCCACCATAATAGCCGCATAGATAGCTCGTCGCATAAACTCATGCATGAAAGGTTCAGTTATTAATTCAATAAATGTGTTCATGAGCGTTGCTCCTGAATCAATGCCAGAGATTCCTTTCTGGCTCGTCTGCGGGAGGCTAACGTGCCATGCTTAGGGGCAAAGAAGAACGCGAGTAAGAAAATGACTGTTTGTATAGTAACAATCACTCCTCCAGTTGCACCGTTGAGAAAATAACTCACATATGCGCCGAGACCACTCGTGAGTGAACCGATAGCGACGGCAATAATCAACAAATGTTTAAATCTATCTGTCAATAAATAGGCGGTTGCACCAGGCGTTACAACCATTGCGATAACCAGGATAGCGCCCACTGTCTGTAATGCAGCAACGGTACAGGCACTTAATAAAGTGAAGAAAATGATTTTCAACCGTAACGGTGATAATCCAATAGAGCGTGCATGAGTTTCATCAAAGAAAACAACCAACAGATCTTTCCAAAGTACCATTAATATGATGAAGGAAACGGCAATAATGATTTCCACTTGTAAAACATCTTCGTCAGCGATCCCCAGAATATTGCCTAATATAATGGTTTGTACATTCACGGATGTAGGGTTTAAAGAAACGATCAATAATCCGACGGCAAAAAAAGTGGAGAATATAAAACCTATCACCGCATCTTCACGTAACCGAGTAATATGACGCACCAATGTCATTGATAATGCAGCGAGCATCCCTGTAAAAAAAGCACCACCTGCATAAGGTAAACCGAGAGCATATGCGCCAGCCACACCAGGCACAACAGAGTGGGAGAGGGCGTCTCCCATTAGCGACCAACCTTTTAGCATCAGATAAGCAGATAAGAAAGCACAGACACCCCCAACAATGGTGCTTACCCACATGGCTTTCACCATGTAGTTGTAACTGAATGGTTGTAAAAGCAGTTCCATCATGGTTGGTTTTCCTTTTGTTTGGGGTTTTGCCGCGGTGGAATATGATGATCATGTCCGTAGAAGACGGCAGCACGTTCATCATCGGTTATCACTGTCAGTGTGCGTGGATCGTCATCTTTATGCAGCTCAGGCGCGGAAAGATTAATATGGCGCAAGACGCCACCGAAGGTTATTTCCAGATTTTTTTGAGTAAACGTATTTTCAGTTCGGCCACTGGCGAGCACCGTGCGGTTGATCAAAATAACGTGATCACAAAATTCAGGTACACTGCCGAGGTTATGCGTTGACACTAAGACCAAATGCCCTTCGTCACGTAAGTCACGAAGTAAGTCAATAATGGCATTTTCTGTTTTAACATCTACCCCAGTAAAAGGTTCGTCCAATAGCAAGACTTTCCCTTCTTGAGCCAACGCACGGGCTAAAAATGCGCGTTTTTTCTGCCCGCCAGAAAGTTCACCAATTTGGCGATCACGCAAGTCTGCCAGTCCGACACGTTCAAGGGCGTTATTGACAATTTCATGATCACGTTTGCTAGGGCGGCGCAAAAATCCCATTTTTCCATAGCGTCCCATCATTACAACATCAGAAACCAGAACCGGAAAATTCCAATCTACATCTTCAGTTTGAGGAACATATGCGATGATATTTTGTTTTAATGCAGCTTTGATAGGTTGCTTGTTGAGCGTCACTTTTCCTTGTGAAGGTGTGACTAATCCCATGATGGTTTTGAATAATGTGGATTTGCCGCTGCCATTCATACCTACCAATGCACAAATTGTGCCGCCAGTAATGTCAAAACTGGCATCATAAATAGCCGTATGCCCATTGTTGTAAGTGACAGTGGCGTTATGCACAATTAAATGAGGATGCTCAAATAACGATTGATGGTTTAATGATGAGCGATTCATTGATTAAATCCTTTTGCGATGGTGTCTACAGTGGTGTTAAGTAGATCAATATAAGTTGGAACTGGTCCTTTTTGAGTGGACAGGGAGTCTACATAAAGTACCCCGCCATAATGTGCCCCCGTTTCTTTACTGACTTGTCTTGCTGGTTTATCTGAAACTGTGCTTTCACTGAAGACGACCGGGATCTTATTCGCTCTTACTGTGTCAATGACACGGCGAACCTGTTGTGGGGAACCTTGTTCCTCAGCATTAATTGGCCATAAGTAAACTTCTTTGAAACCATAATCTTGTGTGAGGTAGCTGAAAGCACCTTCACTGGTGACGAGCCAGCGTTGATCTTCAGGAATACGAGAAAGACGTTCTCTAAGAGGTGCATCCAATTGAGTCATTTTTTCTGCATAAGTTTTGGCATTACGATTGTAAATTTCGGCATTGTCGGGATCGTATTTGACTAAGGCTTTGCGGATATTTTCGATATAGATCAGCGCATTTTTTGGCGACATCCAGGCGTGGGGGTTAGGATTTTTATTGTAAGGCCCTTCACGAATCGGTAAAGGAGTAATACCTTCGGTTATCACCGCAGCAGGAATATCTTGCATGTTTTCAAAGAAGCGTTCGAACCAGCGTTCTAAATTTAAGCCATTCCAGAGAATAAGGTCTGCACGCTGTGCTTTTATGATATCTTTGGGAGTGGGTTGATAATCATGGATTTCTGCACCAGGTTTAGTGATTGACTCGACAATTGCTGCGTCTCCTGCGACATTTTGGACTATATCTTGAATAATAGTAAATGTTGTAACCACTCTGAATTTTTTTTCGGCATGGGCTTGCTGGCTGAATAACACCATTGTGAATAGAACAAGGATCAGATTAACTATCGGAAAATCAGAAAGAGAATATTTTTTATTCATTATGGTAACCCTTACTCGTTGTACATATAATTATTGATAATGATTATCAGTATCATTTGTGTAAAGTCAAGGCGATAGAGGCAAAATTGATGATAAATTCGATAGATGCTCCTTAAATTCTTACCGATTGATATGACAACGACACACCTCATGCGAACAAAAAACCAGCATATTGTTTAGCGTTAGCTACGAGCAATTAAAGAGATTTATTTTATTAAGTGATAGAAAAATATTTTTGGTTTATCAGTAAAATTATATATCCTTTATAGAATTAATTTTATTTAGGGGAAGCAGTGTGAAATTAAAACTCCGTTACATTGCAGTGATATTGTTATTGTCTGGATGTGCAAGCCAACAAATACACCAGTCAGACAGTAATAGACAATCAACGGTAAAACGTATGCTTGATGGCAACAAGTCTGCTTTTGGTACTCATAAATTGACAAATAGGTTTAAATCCACCCCATTTGATGGTTTTATTGCGCAAGCCGCGAGACGTTATGGTGTTGATGAAACGCTCATCAAAGCGATTATTCAGGTGGAATCAGATTTTCGTCCAGAGGTTGTTAGTAAATCGAATGCGGTTGGACTCATGCAGATTAAGGCATCTACAGCTGGACGAGATGCTTACAGAATGAAAGGGAAATCAGGACAACCAACGCTGCGTGAATTGAAAGATCCTAAAACCAACATCGACCTTGGTACCGCCTATATCAGCATCTTGAAAAAGCAGCATCTGGAAGGTATTTCTAATCCAGAAACGTTGTACTACGCAACGATAGTTGCTTATGTAAATGGTGCAGGAGCATTATTGCGAACGTTTGACTCAAACCGAGCTTTGGCAATTAATAAAATTAATCAAATGACTCCGAATGAATTCTATCAATATGTTCAAAATAATCATCCTGCACCACAGGCTTCGCGTTATTTATGGAAAGTTAAAAATGCTTATCATTCTTTAGATGTAACTTATTAATCATAATCTGTAAATTTTCATTAGGCTAGTCTGAATTTTTTATTGTAAAAAAATAGTCTTTTGTAAACTATGAATATTACAAATTTTCGATAAATATTTTACAAGCAGTATTGATTATTAATGTTTTATAAAAAATATTTATGATAACTTATGGTTAAAGTTATTTCTTTAATAAAACAATTTGTTCAATGAAAAATAATGGCACTATCCTGGATTATTTTAGTTATCTCAGATAGCTTCCAACATATAAATACAGCCCTTTTATTCATTAATTGTTGTAATTTCCAATTTACGTTAAGGAATATGTTTGCATAGGGTCGTTTAAATATGTTCCTACGGAGCTATTTTAACACCTATTCTGTGTATTAGTTTGATGGAACCATTAACGCGTTGCTGTCGGGCTTATCAAAACCAGGTTCAGGCGCGTGTGACTATTCGCATGATGTTTGCGCATTATTTGGGTGTACGAAATTTTCCAGAGGGAACCCGCAAGCAAATCTTACGCAGGAAAAGGTTGATATTTTCTACATTGATAGTAAGAGGTATGAAGGCAATACAGAACTTCATTTTACCTTGTCTTCTACTGCTGATGTGAAAGGGATTCTATGCGGGAACGGGGTATTTTATGAGGATTCATCCGACCAATGATCCCTCCTAAAGATGTATGCGATGGATTGATGAGCGATTGCAAAGTTTGATATGGAGAGGATGTTCGATTGCTTTTCGGCGGTTTTCCGGGGCCTGCGTTGATGAGTTGGTGAAAAATCCATAGTGACTCAGATCAACCTTTAGGAAACACAGCAGGATAAAATCAATAATTTTCCTATACTTTTTATGATTTTTTAATTACTAAAGGTTTTTTATGAAAAATTTGGTTTTAGCAACATTGATTGCAGCAGGAATATCAGCCCTATCTATAAACGTGCATGCTGCTAGTGAAAGCACTATTTCAGCAGGATATGCTCAGAGTCACGTTAAAGTACAGGGTGACAAATTAAAAGAGAATCCAAAAGGATTTAATGTTAAATATCGTTATGAATTGGATGATAATTGGGGAATAGTTGGCTCGTTTACATATACCCACCAAGGTTATGATTTTTATAGTGGCGGACACAAGGTAGCTAATGTTGATTTGGATTACTATTCATTAACCGCTGGCCCTGCGTATCGTATCAATGAATATGTGAGTGCCTACGGTTTAATTGGTGCGGCTCATGGTAAAGAGGAAGCTAAATCAGGTGGAAATTCACATAGTGAAAGCAAAACAGAGTTTGCCTATGCCGCAGGCTTACAGATTAATCCAATTCCTAATATAGCCATTGATGCATCATATGAATATTCAAAAATTGGTGAGTTAAAAGCGGGAACATGGGTGATAGGTGTTGGTTATCGATTCTAGTGAATGAATTTAAATATAACTTAACCTGCTTCGGCGGGTTTTTTGTTATATAGAGGAACCTATAACGCGATGCTCGACTTTAACACCCTATAACGTTGGCTTGTTGAAGCCAGTCGCGTTGATTTTTACCTTGTTTAACATTGGCAAAAATACCCAACGTGTGAGAAAGCAGTTTTCTGGCAATTCGATTACTCAAATGCCACAAATCCCGTGCCCAGCACTTCTCGATAGCAAATTGTCCGGCGAGTTGACCAATCACGGTTTCAATTAAACGGCGTTTGGCGTTAATGATCCTTCTCGTTTTTCTGGGGAGGGGATCATCCATATTGGCTCGCACCGGGGTAATCATTTCAATACCCTCCACCCTCATTTCCTGCTTAAATTCAACGCCTAAATACCCTTTATCACCCAGCAAACAGCCTTTTATCGAGCCGAGCACATCCCAGATTGCTTCACGCTCACTGACACTGGCGGGCGTCAGTGTAAACCCGGTTACCACGCCGGTTTCGTCTATCATGAGATGTCCTTTGAAGCCGTAGTAAATTTCGTTTTTGGCGGCGCAGTACCCATAATCGGCTTGTCCTTTGAAGTTGGCACAGCCTTTTGCTCTTTTGAATCCACAGACGGGCAATGGAAATCCGTCGATAATATGTACCGGCCTGTCGAGCGCGCCCAATAACCTCGCCAGTTTTTCTTGCAGTTGTTGTTTAACAACCCAAAGATTCGAAATCTGTTTAGCGAAATTGGCGCGTGAACCCAGCCCCGGAAACCATTCGCGCCAGTGGCCATTAAAGTACGTCCAAATGCCTTTATCTGTTGAAAACCCTAAAAATTCACCCACCACTTCCATCGTGATAGCTTCTGCATCGCTCAGTTTAGGCGGATATCCCCGGCTTCTGAATCGCATACCTTGCTGTAACTGCGTTAAATTGTCATCTACCCAACAAAACACCCAAATGATAAAATCTTGCTGTGACATAGCCTTTTGTTCCTTTATTTCTCTATTTTTGACGACTTAAAGTTATAAAGGAGCGGCTATGTCATTTCAACTCATCATAAAAGTCGAGCATCGCGTAACCTATATGCGTTCACACATTACCCAGTTTATTGTGAATCACGCACAAACAGCATATCCCAATGAATATTGTGGGCTGGTGGTTCAATATCCCACCTCAAAGATGGTTGGAATTTAAACTATGATAAAGATCAATAAATTATATAAAATTAACTCATTGCGAATGTAATACGTATGGCGTCACTTAGTTACATTAAGTAGTCCTGTATGTTAGTATAGATTTTGAGTTTTAGCGATGTACATAGGTAATTTGGCAAAAGATGTATATACCTATGTACATAACTTACAGAGTGAAGTAAGAAATTGCTAATGTCTTATTAAAAATAAACGAATTTGATTTAATACAAGTGATCTTTCGTGTGGGTCACCACTGTACATAAGGATTTTAAATGCCTGTAATTACTCTTCCTGACGGTAGTCAACGTCAATTTGAGCATGCTGTTTCCGTAATGGATGTGGCTCGTGATATCGGTACTGGTTTAGCAAAAGCGTGTATTGCTGGCCGTGTTAATGGAGAATTGGTTGATGCTTGCGAATTAATCGAGACTGATTCCAATCTTGCTATTATCACCAGTAAGAATGAAGAAGGTTTGGAAATTATCCGTCATTCATGCGCACATTTGTTGGGCCATGCAATTAAGCAGTTGTGGCCCGATACGAAAATGGCTATCGGTCCTGTTATTGACAATGGTTTCTACTATGACGTCGATTTAGATCGCTCGTTGACACAGGAAGATATCGAGCTGCTTGAAAAACGCATGCTGGAACTTGCCAAAAAAGACTACGATGTCATCAAGAAAAGGGTTGGCTGGCAAGAAGCGCGTGACACATTTGCAGCTCGTGGTGAAGAGTATAAGATCCAGATTTTGGACGAAAACATTAGTCGTGATGATCGCCCAGGTCTGTATCACCATGAAGAATACGTTGATATGTGCCGTGGGCCGCATGTTCCTAACATGCGTTTTTGTCATCACTTTAAACTGCAAAAAGTTGCAGGAGCATACTGGCGCGGCAATAGTGACAACAAAATGTTGCAGCGTATTTATGGTACTGCATGGGCGGATAAGAAACAGCTTAATGCCTATTTACAGCGCTTGGAAGAAGCAGCAAAACGCGATCACCGTAAAATTGGTAAGCAGCTTGACCTGTATCATATGCAGGAAGAAGCACCGGGCATGGCGTTTTGGCATAATGACGGCTGGACAATTTTCCGTGAATTAGAAACTTTCGTCCGCACAAAACTCAAAGAGTACCAATACCAGGAAGTAAAGGGTCCATTTATGATGGATCGTATTCTGTGGGAAAAAACTGGGCATTGGGAAAACTATAAAGAAAACATGTTCACAACTTCATCGGAAAACCGCGAATATTGCGTAAAACCGATGAACTGCCCGGGTCATGTTCAGATTTTCAACCAAGGATTGAAATCTTACCGTGACTTGCCGTTGCGTATGGCTGAATTTGGTAGTTGTCATCGTAACGAACCCTCTGGCGCTTTACATGGTTTGATGCGTGTACGCGGTTTTACTCAAGATGATGCACATATTTTCTGTACTGAAGATCAGATCCTTCAAGAAGTCAGTAGCTGTATCAAGATGATTTACGATGTGTACGGCACATTTGGTTTTGAGAAGATTGTTGTTAAGTTATCAACACGCCCGGAAAAACGTATTGGTACGGAAAAACAGTGGGATGAAGCAGAAGCAGATCTTGCTGAAGCATTAACCCGAAATGGCATTGAATTTGAGTACCAGCCGGGTGAAGGGGCATTTTATGGCCCTAAAATTGAATTTACTCTATATGATTGTTTGGATCGTGCGTGGCAATGTGGTACTGTGCAACTCGATTTTTCACTGCCAGCACGCTTGAGCGCGTCATATGTAGGGGAAAATAACGAACGTAAGGTTCCTGTCATGATTCACCGTGCAGTTCTGGGATCGCTGGAACGGTTCATCGGTATCCTGACAGAAGAGTATGCTGGGTTTTTCCCAACATGGTTGGCACCTCAGCAGGTCGTCGTTATGAATATTACTGATGGCCAGTCAGATTATGTACAGGAATTGGTTAAAAAACTTCAAGATGCAGGCATTCGTGCAAAAGCAGACTTGAGAAACGAGAAGATTGGTTTTAAAATCCGTGAACACACTCTGCGTCGTGTACCTTATATGCTTGTATGTGGTGACAAAGAAGTCGAATCAGGAAAAGTATCCGTTCGTACTCGCCGCGGCAAAGACTTAGGTAGCATTGAGGTCAGTGAGTTTACAGAAAAACTGCTGACAGAAATACGCAGTCGCAATCTTCACCAATTGGAGGAATAAGGTATTAAAGGCGGAAAAAGAATTCAACCGGCGCGCCCAAATCGCATTAATGAAGAGATTCGCGCCTCTGAAGTTCGTTTAACTGGATTAGATGGCGAACAGATTGGTATTGTCAGTCTGAGAGAAGCTCTCGAAAAAGCTGAGGAAGCTGGTGTTGATTTAGTTGAAATCAGCCCAAATGCCGAACCGCCGGTTTGTCGTATTATGGATTACGGCAAGTTCCTCTATGAAAAGAGTAAGTCAATCAAAGAACAGAAAAAGAAACAAAAGGTTATTCAGGTTAAGGAAATTAAATTCCGTCCTGGTACAGATGAAGGCGACTATCAGGTCAAACTACGCAACCTGATTCGTTTTCTGGAAGATGGCGATAAAGCCAAAATCACCCTGCGTTTCCGTGGGCGTGAAATGGCACACCAACAGATTGGTATCGAGATGCTTAACCGCATTCGTGACGATCTGAGTGAACTGGCGGTGGTCGAATCCTTCCCAACGAAGGTTGAAGGTCGCCAGATGATCATGGTGCTCGCTCCTAAGAAGAAATAGTCAGGCAAACAAGTAATAGGCTCCAGTTAATCTGGCTGGAGTCTATTCGCCTGGCTAGTTCGTTGTAATTAACAATGCGAAGTGGAAATTAAAATGCCAAAGATTAAAACAGTACGCGGCGCAGCTAAACGCTTCAAAAAAACCGCAAGCGGCGGTTTCAAGCGTAAGCACGCTAACCTTCGTCACATTCTGACTAAAAAATCAACCAAGCGTAAACGTCATTTACGTCCAAAAGGCATGGTCTCCAAAGGTGATCTGGGCCTGGTTGTTGCTTGTCTGCCATACGCATAAGCAATTTTTTAGATTAGAACTCAGAGACGATAGGAGAAGTATATGGCTCGCGTAAAACGTGGTGTTATTGCCCGTGCACGTCACAAAAAAATTCTGAAACAAGCGAAAGGTTACTACGGTGCCCGTTCGCGCGTTTACCGTGTTGCTTTCCAGGCTGTTATCAAAGCTGGTCAGTACGCTTACCGTGACCGCCGTCAGCGTAAACGTCAATTCCGTCAATTGTGGATTGCACGTATCAACGCTGCTGCACGTCAGAACGGCATGTCTTACAGCCGTTTCATCAACGGCCTGAAAAAGGCTTCGATTGAAATCGACCGTAAGATCCTGGCTGACATCGCTGTATTCGACAAAGTAGCATTCGCTGCTCTGGTTGAAAAAGCGAAGGGCGCTCTGGCATAAGTCAGGTTAAAAGAGGGAGCTTGCTCCCTCTTTTACTTTTTTTCCATAAAGATTAGATACTGTCTGCGATCAGTAAATGCAAGAAGGGTACAGGAGAAAGAACGCAAATGATAAAGTTAGCCTTTTTTCGTTTCTTTTTTTACTTTAGCACCTGAAATCAGGGGGCTTCGCGCGTAAGAAAAGAAACGAAAAATAGCGCTTGAGCCTCCAGTGTGGAGGCTTTTTTATTTTTATGGCCTCATTAATCGATAACATTGAGGACATAATCGATAACAACTAAAGGGCCATCAGGCCAAAGGAAGAGGAAAACGATGTCACATCTTACTGAGCTGGTTGCAAAGGCAAAAACAGCCGTGGAAGAAGCCCAGGATGTTGCCGCGTTGGATTTGGTGCGAGTTGAATACCTGGGAAAAAAAGGCCATTTAACCCTCCAGATGTCATCGCTGCGTGACTTACCAGCCGAAGAACGTCCAGCGGCAGGGGCTGTTATTAATCAGGCAAAACAAGAAGTTCAAGAGGCTTTGAATGCGCGTAAGACAAAGCTAGAAGCTGATATTCTGAATGCGCGTTTGGCAGCAGAAAAAATTGATGTTTCATTGCCTGGTCGTCGTATGGAAAATGGTGGTTTGCACCCTGTTACCCGCACGATTGAACGTATTGAAACTTTCTTTGGCGAGTTGGGTTTTTCTGTTGAATCAGGCCCGGAAATCGAAGATGACTATCATAATTTTGATGCTCTGAACATTCCTGCACATCATCCTGCGCGTGCTGATCACGATACTTTCTGGTTTGATGCGACGCGTTTGCTGCGTACCCAGACTTCAGGGGTACAGATCCGCACCATGAAAGAGCGTCAGCCGCCAATCCGTATCATTGCGCCAGGTCGTGTATATCGTAACGATTATGATCAGACACATACTCCAATGTTCCATCAGGTAGAAGGGCTGATCGTTGATAAAAATATCAGCTTTACCAACCTGAAAGGCACGCTGCATGACTTTTTGAATAACTTCTTTGAAGAAGATATGCAAATACGTTTCCGTCCTTCTTATTTTCCCTTTACGGAACCTTCCGCAGAAGTTGATGTGATGGGCAAAAATGGGAAATGGTTAGAAGTTTTGGGTTGCGGTATGGTACATCCTAACGTATTACGCAATGTTGGTATTGATCCTGAAATCTATTCTGGTTTTGCCTTTGGCATGGGAATGGAGCGTCTGACTATGCTGCGTTATGGTGTTACAGATTTGCGTGCATTCTTCGAAAATGATTTACGTTTCCTCAAACAATTTAAATAAGGCGGGTATATCTCATGAAATTCAGTGAACTCTGGTTACGCGAGTGGGCAAACCCAGCCATTAATAGTGAAGCATTGTCTGATCAAATCACCATGGCGGGTTTGGAAGTTGATGGTGTTGAAAAAGTGGCAGGTCAATTCCACGGCGTATTTGTTGGTGAAGTTGTTGAGTGCGGACAACATCCAAATGCAGATAAGTTGCGTGTCACAAAAGTTAATGTTGGCGGCGAACGCCTGTTAGATATTGTCTGTGGTGCACCTAATTGCCGACAAGGGCTTCGTGTCGCTGTTGCTACGGTTGGTGCTGTGCTGCCAGGTGATTTTAAAATTAAGCCAGCGAAATTGCGTGGCGAGCCGTCAGAAGGCATGTTGTGTTCATTTGCTGAATTAGGTATTGCAGACGATCATGATGGCATTATTGAACTGCCAGCAGATGCTCCGATTGGTGTTGATCTGCGTGATTACATGAAGTTGGACGATAATGCGATTGAAATCAGCATTACACCAAACCGTGCTGACTGCCTGAGCATCATGGGAGTTGCTCGTGATGTTGCAGTTATCAATAAATTGTCCATGGCAGAGCCAAAAATCGAAGCGGTTAAACCAACTACAGATGCCACATTCCTTATTCGTGTTGAGGCTCCTGAAGCCTGTCCGCGCTATTTGGGACGTGTGATCAAGAATGTGAAAGTCAAAGCAATCACCCCACTGTGGATGCGCGAAAAACTGCGTCGTGGTGGTGTTCGTTCCATTGATCCGGTTGTTGATATTACCAACTATGTTTTGCTCGAATTGGGCCAACCATTGCACGCGTTCGATTTGGAACGTTTAAATGGTTCAATTATTGTGCGTTTTGCTGAGCAAGGTGAAAAACTTACTCTGCTAGATGGTAGTGAAACCGAACTTTCTGCTGAAACACTCATTATTTCTGATGAAAAACAACCGGTTGCTATGGCGGGGATTTTTGGCGGGGAATATTCTGGTGTTAATGCAGAAACACAGCATATTATGCTAGAATGTGCGTTCTTTGCACCACTGGCAATCACTGGCCGTGCTCGTCGTTATGGTTTGCACACCGATGCTTCTCACCGTTTTGAACGTGGTGTTGATCCACAGCTTCAGCATAAAGCGATGGAATATGCCACTCAATTGTTGATCGACATTTGTGGTGGAGAAGCCGGTGAAATCGTTGATGTTACTAGCGAATCTCACTTACCAAAACCAGCGACGATTACGCTTAATCGCAATAAATTGGATCGCTTGATTGGTCATCATGTTGCTGATGAACAAGTCACGGATATCCTGACGCGTTTAGGTTGCCAGGTCACGATCCAGGATGGAAGTTGGCAGGCTATTGCACCTAGCTGGCGTTTTGATATGCAAATTGAGGAAGATCTCGTTGAAGAGGTCGCTCGTATTTACGGTTATAACAACATTCCTGACGTTCCAGTGCGCGCAGATCTGATTATGACTTCACATCGTGAAGCTGATTTGCCATTGAAACGGGTTAAAACAATGTTGGTGGACAAAGGTTATCAAGAAGCGATTACTTATAGCTTTGTTGATCCTAAGATTCAGAAATATCTTCACCCGCAGGAAGAAGCGTTAATTTTGCCTAATCCAATTTCGGCGGATATGTCTGCAATGCGTTTGTCCTTGTTGACAGGATTATTGACTACTGTTGCCTATAACCAGAACCGTCAGCAAAACCGTGTCCGTTTATTCGAAACAGGATTGCGTTTTGTGCCGGATGAAAATGCGGAGCATGGGATCCGTCAGGAATTAATGCTCGGTGGCGTTATTGCAGGCAACCGTTTCGAAGAGCACTGGTCGATTGAAAAACAAGCAGTTGATTTCTTTGATTTGAAGGGTGATTTAGAATCTGTTTTAGAACTGACAGGTAAACTATCTAACATTTCCTTTAAGGCAGAAGAACATCCTGCTTTACATCCTGGGCAAAGCGCTGGGATTTATCTGGAAAATAATTACATTGGTTATATCGGTGTTGTTCATCCAGAACTGGAGCGTAAACTTGACTTAAACGGCCGTACCGTGGTATTCGAGTTATTATGGACTGGTCTGGTAGACCGCGTAATCCCTGAGATGAAGGAAGTTTCTCGCTTCCCATCTAACCGCCGTGATATCGCCATCGTTGTGCCTGAAAATGTAGCCGCAGAAGATGTTCTGGCTGAATGTAAGAAAGTTGGCGTAAATCATATAGTTGGCATAAACTTATTTGACGTGTATTGTGGTAAAGGTGTCGCGGAAGGCTACAAGAGCCTTGCTATTAGCTTAATCTTGCAGGATACCATGCGTACACTGGAAGAAGAAGAAATTGCTGCGACCGTCAACAAATGCGTTGCTGCACTAGAACAGCGATTCCAAGCATCCTTGAGGGACTGAACTTATGGCGCTTACTAAAGCTGAAATGTCAGAAAATCTGTTTGAGAAACTGGGTATTAGCAAGCGTGACGCTAAAGATCTGGTAGAAATGTTCTTTGAAGAAGTTCGTCGTTCTTTGGAGAATGGGGAGCAAGTGAAATTATCTGGATTTGGCAACTTTGATTTGCGAGACAAAAATCAACGTCCAGGCCGTAATCCAAAAACAGGTGAAGATATTCCGATTACGGCTCGCCGTGTTGTCACTTTTCGCCCTGGCCAAAAACTGAAAAACAGAGTGGAAAAAGCGTTACCCAAAGAATAACTACATAAAAAGGCCGCATTTTGCGGTCTTTTTCTTATCTTCTCTTTTCATTGCCTTCAATGGAAGGAGCATTTATTTTCTAAATGGCCTCACACATGCGCTCTGTTTACGAGTTGATCACCTATCAGAGAAAACGTAACCATCGAGTGATGGCGGTTTTGTCTGTTTTATTCGTTATTCTGTTTATCTTGTCATTATGTGCCGGTGAAATCTGGTTTTGGCCTGATCAATGGTTATCAGAGCCTGCCCAGTTGTTTATTTGGCAGTTGAGATTGCCCAGAGTGATTGCCGTGATGGTGGTTGGTGCGAGCTTAGCCCTGTCAGGAGCCATTATGCAGGCGTTGTTCGAAAATCCATTGGCGGAGCCAGGATTGCTTGGGATCAGTAATGGCGCTGGTGTTGTAGTGGTATGTTTAATACTTGTCTTTCATGGTATTGCACCATTGTGGTTATTAAGTGTTGGCGCGGTATCTGGGGCATTTTTTATGACCGCTATTTTGCTGGGATTTTCCAGAAAACATCAAGTGACCAATACCCGCTTGTTATTGATTGGCGTTGCTTTCGGGGTGATCTTTGGCGCCTTGATGACATGGATGGTTTATTTCAGTACCAGTTTAGATCTCCGGCAATTGATGTATTGGATGATGGGAAGTTTCAGTGGCGTTGATTGGCGCCAAAAATGGCTGATGGTTGCATTGTTTCCCGCTGTCTTATGGTTAAGCAGTAAAGGTAACATTTTGAATTACCTCTCTCTTGGGGAGTTACAGGCTCGGCAACTAGGTGTGTCTCACCATAAATGGCGTAATGCATTTGTATCGGTAATCGGGTTATTAGTTGGTTTGAGTGTTGCTCTTGCGGGAGCTATCAGTTTTATCGGTTTGGTTATTCCCCATATTTTGAGATTAATTGGTTTGACTGATCATAAGGCATTACTTCCAGCCAGTGCATTGGCGGGAGGCAGTGGTTTACTGTTGGCAGATTTAATTTCCCGTCTATCATTATCCCATGCAGAAGTGCCAATAGGTGTTGTTACCGTAACTTTAGGTTCCCCCATTTTTATATGGCTGTTATTAAGAACACGTCACTATTAAGAAATATCGCACTTGCCTGTTAATGCGAGATAAGGAAATGAGGGTAATAGCATGATCAGTCAGCCGATTTTGCAACTGGATAATGTTAGTGTTAACAATAGATTGAGTTCATTGTCTGGGATTGTTGCGGTAGGGAAACAGATTCATTTGGTGGGACTCAATGGCTCAGGGAAAAGTACTCTGCTTGCAGCAATTGCGGGCGTGTTATCCTATAGCGGCACTATTTGTTTGCATAGCCGAAACTTGCAGGATTACCGCCAGCACGAATTGGCAAAGCACCGTGCCTGGTTCTCTCAGGCTTCTTCTGTTCCTATCATGCCGGTTTTTCAGTATCTAGATATGTTCCGCCCTGAATGTACGTCATTGGCTCACAGTGAACATGTGTTGTATGAACTGTGCCAGCAAATGAAACTCCTGCCATTGCTTACTTCGTCCATTGGTCAACTCTCCGGCGGAGAGTGGCAACGAGTCAGATTGGCGGGTACGTTTTTTCAGATATGGCCGGAGCTAAATCCTGCTGGAAGTTTACTCTTACTTGATGAACCAACAAATAATCTTGATATCACCCAACAAGCCGTTTTGGATAAGTTAATAAAAAGATTTTGTGCGTTGGGAGGAACGGTATTATTGAGTAGCCATGATCTTAACCACACATATGAACAAGCGACAGAAGTATGGCTGCTTTCTCATGGGAAATTGTTAGCATCAGGCATGCCACAGAATATCATGACAGAACGAAATTTATCAGAAGTTTTTGAGGTAAATATTGGACATATCAAAAATGACAGCTATAAATTATGGAGGGTCAGCCACGTGTAATTCCTGTAAGCGAAATCTACCATAATTATTGCTTGCTATCTGTTTTTGGTGTTTGGTTGACCATAATTTGTTTTTCGTTGATGTTTCGTTAAAAAATCATTACCTAGAATCGATCAATTATAAAGCAATTAGGATATACAAGGCACAAAACGATTATGGATAATTTTTTGCCATTTTCTCGTCCTGCAATTGGCAGCGAAGAGATAGAAGCGATAGAGAAAGTTTTACACTCCGGTTGGATTACTACAGGCCCACAAAACCATCAGTTAGAGCAAGATTTTTCTCTTATGTTTGGCTGCAAACATGCCATTGCTCTATGTTCCGCGACTGCGGGAATGCATTTGGCTTTGTTGGCTCTCGGCATAGGCCCAGGTGATGAAGTCATTACGCCTTCCCAAACTTGGGTTTCCACGATCAATATGATTTGCTTGTTAGGCGCTGAACCTGTCATGGTTGATGTTGACCGTGATACATTAATGGTCAGCGCAGAAACAATCAAAAAAGCGATCACTCCCAAAACCAAAGTAATTATTCCCGTTCATTATGCAGGAGCGCCTTGTGATCTTGATGCTCTTCGCGCTGTAGCCCAAAAAGCGAAAATTCCTCTGATTGAAGATGCAGCTCATGCTGTCGGCACTCGTTATAAAAATGAATGGATTGGTGAGCGGGGTAGCGCAATTTTTTCTTTTCATGCGATAAAAAACATGACCTGTGCCGAAGGTGGCATGTTCGTTACAGATGATGATGAACTTGCCCAGCGGATCCGCTGTTTAAAATTTCATGGCTTAGCTGTTGACGCTTTTGATAGACAAATTCAGGGCAGAAAACCCCAAGCGGAAGTGATTGAGCCGGGTTTTAAATACAACCTATCAGATATTCATGCGGCGATGGCAGTTGTGCAATTGGGCAAACTGGCATCAATGAATGAACGCCGTCGGGAATTGGTGGCTCGCTATTCTGCCGCTCTTATTGATTCACCGCTGCAAATGCTGAAAGCCCCAGAATATGCGCATTTGCATTCCCACCATCTTTTTATGGTACGCGTTGACAAAAATATCTGTGGCATTGACCGCGATACGTTTATGGCACGCCTAAAGGATAGAAATATTGGCACGGGTTTGCACTTCAGAGCCGCGCATACACAAAAATATTATCGTGAGCGTTATCCACAACTTTCCTTGCCTGTATCTGAGTGGAATTCATCAGCATTGTGTTCATTACCTCTTTTTCCCGACATGAGCAATGATGATGTAGATCGTGTCGTGAATGTAATAACTGAAATTCTTTCGGAGCATAATTAAGTGATATTTGAGAAGATCAAAAAAGTTTCAGTCGTTATTCCTGTTTACAACGAAGAAGAAAGTTTACCCCAATTATTGGAAAGAACGCTCGCAGCGTGCCAAAAATTAGAACAGAAATACGAATTAATCTTGGTCGATGATGGCAGCCATGATAGTTCTGCCGAGATCTTAACTCAGGCGGCAGAATCTCCAGAAAATCATGTGATTGCAATTTTGCTTAACCGTAATTATGGGCAACATTCAGCCATTATGGCCGGTTTCCATCAAGCTGACGGTGATCTGGTTATTACACTTGATGCTGATTTGCAAAACCCACCGGAAGAAATTCCCCGTTTAGTTAAAACGGCGGAAGAGGGGTATGACGTTGTGGGAACTCGTCGTATTCATCGGCAGGACTCTTGGTTCCGTAAAGCTGCCTCTAAAATAATCAATGCAATGATAACTAAGGCGACAGGGCGTTCAATGGGGGATTATGGTTGCATGTTGCGCGCCTATCGACGTCATATTGTCTGTGCGATGCTTCAATGCCATGAGCGCAGTACATTTATTCCTATCCTTGCCAACACCTTTGCACGCAGAACAATAGAAATTGACGTGGCCCATGCAGAGCGTGAGTTTGGGGACTCCAAGTACAGTTTTATGAAACTGATAAACCTGATGTATGACCTTCTGACGTGCTTAACTACTGCACCATTGCGGTTACTAAGCGTCGCGGGAAGTATCATTGCCATAACAGGTTTTTTGTTGGCGGTGTTATTGATTGTTCTGCGCCTTATATTTGGTTCAATGTGGGCTGCTGAAGGGGTGTTTACCCTGTTTGCTATTCTTTTTATGTTCATTGGGGCACAGTTTGTCGCCATGGGACTGTTGGGTGAATACATTGGTCGAATATATAACGATGTTCGTGCTCGTCCGCGCTATTTCATTCAAAAAGTGGTCGGAGTTAAGAAGACTAACGATAATCAGGAAGAAAGCTAATGAAAGCAATTATTTTTGCCTATCACGATATTGGTTGTGCCGGACTTAATGCATTAGTCAAATCGGGTTTTGATGTTCAGGCTGTATTCACACACACTGATGATCCAAATGAAAATCACTTTTTCTCTTCTGTTGCCCGTATTGGTGCTGATTTGGGGTTACCTGTGTTTGCACCAGAAAATGTGAATCACCCGCTTTGGGTTGAACGCATTCGTGAGATGAAACCAGATGTTATTTTCTCTTTTTACTACCGCAACATGCTTAGTCAGGAAATTCTGTCACTGGCTGAAAAAGGCTCATTTAACCTTCATGGCTCCTTGTTGCCTAAATATCGTGGCCGTGCTCCGGTTAACTGGGCAATACTCCGTGGAGAGACTGAAACCGGTGTAACATTACATAAAATGCTGGAGAAGCCGGATGCGGGAGATATTATCGCACAACAGGTTGTACAGATTGATGAACATGATACTTCACTGAGAATACATGAAAAAATATGTGAAGCGACAGTTGAATTATTGGATCGTATTCTGCCTCAAATAAAATCAGGTCATTATCCATCAATTCCACAGAATGAAAGCCAGGCCACTTATTTTGGCCGTCGTACCGCTGAAGATGGTGAGATAGCATGGAATAAGTCTGCCAAAGAGATTAATAACTTAGTCAGGGCGGTGACAGAACCCTACCCAGGGGCATTTACTTTTCTCGGTGAACGTAAGATGACGATTTGGCGTTCACGGCCACTTGATCAGTCCCACGGAAAACGCCCAGGAACCGTAATCTCGACGGATCCCTTTGTGATTGCTTGTGGTGATGGTGCGTTGGAAATTATTAGCGGCCAAGGGGAGTCAGGGCTTTATGTTCAAGGTAATCGATTAGCTCTTGAGATGGGTATTGTCGCAGGGGTTCATGTTGGTCCTAAAGCAACAACCCAAATCAGTCGCCGTAAACGAGTACTCATTTTGGGTGTGAATGGATTCATTGGTAACCATCTGACTGAACGATTGTTGAGTGATGGCAATTATGACATTTATGGGATGGATATTGGTTCTTCTGCGATTGAGCGATTTATTGGTAATCCACGTTTTCACTTTATTGAAGGAGATATCAGCATTCATACTGAATGGATTGAATATCACATCAAAAAATGTGATGTCATCCTGCCATTAGTGGCAATTGCGACGCCAATTGAATATACCCGTAATCCTTTGCGAGTCTTTGAACTGGATTTTGAAGAGAACCTTAAAATTGTTCGTTATTGTGTTAAATACAATAAACGGATTATTTTCCCCTCCACATCCGAAGTTTACGGTATGTGTGATGATAAAGAGTTTGATGAAGATACTTCGCGTCTGATTGTTGGACCTATTAATAAACAGCGTTGGATCTATTCAGTTTCAAAACAATTACTCGATCGAGTCATTTGGGCATATGGTACACAAGAAGGCCTGAAATTTACTTTATTCCGTCCATTTAACTGGATGGGGCCAAGGCTGGATAACCTAAATTCAGCGCGTATTGGTAGTTCAAGGGCTATTACCCAATTGATTTTGAACTTGGTGGAAGGTTCGCCAATTAAATTGGTGGATGGGGGAGAACAAAAACGCTGTTTCACGGATATCCATGATGGTATTGAGGCACTGTACAGGATCATCGAAAACCGGGATGGGCGATGCGATAGTCAGATAATCAATATTGGTAATCCAACAAATGAAGCGAGCATTCGTCAGTTAGCCGAAATGTTATTAGATAGCTTTGAACAACATGAGTTGCGGGGGCACTTTCCCCCATTTGCTGGATTCAAAAAGGTCGAAAGCAGCAGTTATTATGGGCAAGGCTATCAGGATGTTGCACACCGCAAACCCAGCATTAAAAACGCAGAACGTCTGTTAGGTTGGAAACCCACTATTGATATGAAGCAAACCATTGATAAAACATTGGACTTCTTTCTGCGTGGCGCAGTTGAAGAAGCGAAAGAGAAAAATTAAAAAGGCAGTAGGAAAACGAGGAAGAGAGCGGAAATAACGTAATGAAAAAAGTTGGTTTGAGAATTGATGTGGACACTTATCGAGGCACTAAGGAAGGTGTACCACGGTTGCTTGAAGTTTTACAAAAGCACCATATTCAAGCCAGCTTTTTTTTCAGTGTTGGCCCAGACAATATGGGGCGCCATTTATGGCGTCTGTTGCGTCCAAAGTTTCTCTGGAAGATGCTGAGATCAAATGCTGTGTCTCTCTATGGCCTGGATATTTTATTGGCAGGTACAGCTTGGCCGGGAAAAAAAATCGCAAAAGATTTAGGGCATTTGATGAAGCAAACAATAGAAGCAGGCCATGAAGTAGGTTTACATGCATGGGATCATCAAGGTTGGCAGGCAAAAGTAGGTTGTTGGTCGGAGAAGGAATTAACAGAGCAAGTGAAATTGGGTGTTGATGCTTTGCAAAAAGCAACAGGAAAAACTGTGACATGCTCAGCCGTTGCGGGTTGGCGCGCTGATGAACGTGTGCTGGCCGTTAAACAACATTTTGGTTTTGATTACAACAGTGATTGCCGCGGAATACATCCATTCAGGCCACTCTTGCCCGATGGACAAGTGGGAACTGTACAAATTCCTGTCACATTACCTACCTATGATGAAGTTGTTGGAACACAAGTCAGTGATGCAGATTTTAATCACTTTATCCTTGCAGCGATTAAAAATGATCATGGGATTCCTGTTTATACGATCCATACCGAAGTCGAAGGGATGTCGAAATCTGCACAATTTGAGGCATTACTGGACATGCTTCATCAACAAGATATTCAGTTCTGTAAATTAAGCCATTTGTTACCAGAGAATAGGGATACGCTTCCTATTGGGAAAATTGTTCGTTCGGATTTTCTTGGTCGTGAAGGCTGGTTAGGTTGCCAACAAGAGGTATAGCACAGATGTTGAACACCCGAACGAGTAAAGCAGGAGCCGTTCTGATGGCTCTTTTTTTTGTTCTTACTTACTTATTACCGCTGGATAGTCGTTCATTATGGCAACCGGATGAAACTCGGTATGCAGAAATTAGCCGGGAAATGCTGCAACGTGGGGATTGGATCGTACCGTATTTCCTGGATATCCGCTATTTTGAGAAACCAGTAGCAGGATATTGGATCAACAACATTAGCCAATGGATTTTTGGTGATAATAATTTTGCTGTCCGTTTTGGTTCCGTGCTTAGTATCCTAATCAGCGTGTTTCTTCTTTATCGTTTAGCAATGATGATGTGGCAATGTCGCCAGACTGCTTTCGTTTCCAGCCTGATCTACATTTCCATGTTTATTGTTTTTTCCATTGGTACTTACAGTGTCCTTGATCCTATGTTTTCTTTATGGATTACCGCGGGGATCGTAAGCTGTTATTGGGCGCTTAAGGCGGTGTCGATCCGAGAACGGATTTTGGCATGGTCTGTTCTGGGGCTGACCTGTGGGATGGCTTTTATGACAAAAGGCTTTCTAGCATTAGCATTACCCGTGATTGCCATGCTACCCATTACAATATATCAAAAGCGGTTTTTGGAAATGGTTCGTTTTGGTTCTCTTGCCGTAATTTTTGCTGTTTTGATAAGCCTACCGTGGGTGATTGCGATTGCTGTGCGTGAGCCGGATTACTGGCATTATTTCTTTTGGGTAGAGCACATACAGCGTTTTGCTTCTGATAAAGCTCAGCATATTGCACCTATTTGGTATTACTTACCCGTATTGATTTTAGGCGTGATCCCGTGGCTAGGGTTACTACCAGGTGCTTTAATCAAAAGCTGGAAGGAGAAAAAAAGTCACCCAGAAATGTTTTTTTTGTTTTGCTGGTTTGTTGTTCCATTTGTGTTTTTTAGTATCGCAAAAGGAAAATTACCAACTTACGTTTTACCCTTTATCGGCCCTTTAGCCTTAATGATGGCAAAATATGCTGTCGATTGCGTCAAAAATGGCCGCATGAACGTGTTGAAAATAAATGGGTTGGTGAACGTTTTCATCGGATTGCTTGCCATTTTGGTACTTTTTATTCTGGAAACCTTGAAGGATCCACCACTTTATCAACCCGACGAGTGGCTGAAATGGATTATGGGAATAATTGCCTTTGGCGTTTGGGGTGGGATTGGTTATCTCTGTTTTATTCGCGATGGTAAATATTGGTTATGGGCTGCCGCTTGTTCAATTATACTCAACCTATCCATAGGTAGTGCTTTACCTGATAAGACGATAAATTCGAAACTTCCTCAGCATTTCATTCAGCAAAACGAAAAAGAGTTGGCTGACAGTAAATATATTTTGGCTCAGTCTGTTGGGATGGGGGCTGCGGTTGCCTGGGAATTGAAACGCAGTGATATTTACCTGTTTGATCGTCAGGGAGAATTAAAATATGGTCTTGCATATCCTGATAGCCAATATCGATATATCACAGCGCAAAAATTTCCTGCATGGCTAGTAAAAGCACGTCAAAAAGGTCAAGTCGCGATTGTTTTTCTATTACCTTCAGAAGGTGAGTTGTCTGAACTACCAGAACCGGATTTTGTGCGTCGTAGTCATAGATTTGTGCTTGTGATTTATAAGAAACAGCCATGAGTAGCAATATAATCTTATTGATTTTGGTTAGCTTGTTTACTTGCGCGGGGCAATTATGCCAGAAGCAGGCAGTTGCTTGTTGGCAGAAAAAAGATACCCCGCATAAAGTAGTATCGATGGCGGCATGGCTGTCTAGTGCTATTCTTCTGTTGGGTATAGGAATGATATTTTGGTTGCGATTATTGCAATTTTTTCCATTGAGCATTGCTTACCCTATGCTTAGTATAAATTTTGTCATAGTGACTTTGATTGGGCAATTCTTGTATCAGGAAAAAGTGGGATTAAAGCACTGGATGGGAGTTTTTGCCATTATGTTCGGGATCTTATTGATGAGTTTAAGTTAATGAAAGGTTATCTTTGGGGGATGGCGAGTGTCCTGCTGATCACTGTAGCGCAATTGTTATTGAAGTGGGGAGTCGCCCATCTGCCGGAACTTTCGTTATCAATGCACTGGCTGGACATCAACTGGCTTTGGGCAAATCACAATCCTTTGCTGATGATTATGGCAGGGTTGGCGGGTTATATACTATCTATGTTATGTTGGTTTTTCACATTGAAATATCTGCCATTGAATAAAGCGTACCCTATTATTAGCTTGAGTTATGCCTTTGTTTATTTAATGGTGGCTTTATTACCTTGGTTTAGCGAAACAGTCTCACTGTTAAAAACGTTGGGCGTTTTTTTCATCTTATTGGGCGTTTGGTTAATCAGCAGACCGGAAACAAAATAGATAAAATTTGTCGTCACAGGTTTGTTTATTTCAGATATTTTACCTCTTTTTAATAAGGGGTATCCAGAATTAGCAGCAAACTTCAAATTTACACTCCAGCGGATTATTTACTTGGTAATTCCTCTGAGAATAATGAAGAATATCTTTGCACTTCTCAGTATCAAAGTGCCGATGCTAAAAAATTAGGTGTTTTTCTGCAACAAAACGTAAGTAAGACATTTCATTTTTGCTTCAATTGGCTTTAATTTTAAATCTATACTCTGAACTTAAGGCTGCGCTATGTGAAGTTTCAAGGGTGTGGCCTTTTTGTTTTCTTACAATAAAGTCGTTCTACAACGGTATATGGGATGCTATATGGGGGAAAATAGCTTAAAATAACCTTAACTGCACGAAAATGAGCAAGAAATATAACTCAGTTAATCAATGCAATAGCGAGTAATGGCGGGGTTTTGGTAATGAAATTAAGGTATTTGTTTTTTCTATCCAGTTTATTTCTTATTGGTTGTACCAACCCTGTTTCTAAGCCTAAATCATCTCCACTGAAGGCAAGTCTTTCTGATCCGATCATGGTCATTGCCCAATTAAAAGATCAACTTGAACGATGGCAAAATACGCCGTATCGCTATGGTGGCATGGATAAACATGGTATCGATTGTTCTGGCTTTGTGTACCGAACTTTTTCTGATCGTTTTAATATCCAGCTTCCCCGGACGACAAGTGAACAAACCCGAATAGGCACATGGATAAGTAAAGACGATCTGATGCCAGGGGATTTGGTTTTTTTCAAAACCGGCAGTGGAAAGAGTGGATTGCATGTGGGTATTTACGATACTAACAGTGAGTTTATTCATGCTTCCACAAGTAAGGGGGTAATACGTTCTTCCCTTGATAATGTATATTGGCGTCGTGTTTTTTGGCAAGCTCGTAGGATTTAACATTACGTCTATCTTATTGTTTCGGCAGTGCTTTATGATATCTTAAAGCGCTATTCTTTTTTGCCGGAGTCAAAAATGTCCTCATTACGTCTGTTGCTTTCAGATTCTCATGATCCTTGGTTTAACCTTGCTGTTGAAGAATGTATTTTTCGACAAATGCCTCCAAATCAGCGTGTCTTATTTTTATGGCGTAATGCCGATACTGTTGTGGTGGGACGCGCGCAGAATCCATGGAAAGAGTGTAACACTCGGAAAATGGAGCGAGATGGTATCAAACTGGCTCGGCGTAGTAGCGGAGGTGGTGCAGTTTTTCATGATTTGGGTAATACATGTTTCACTTTTATGGCAGGGAAGCCTGAATATAACAAAACCGTTTCCACACAAATCATCCTGGAAGGATTGCAGAAAACAGGAGTTCATGCAATCGCTTCTGGCCGCAATGATTTGGTTCTATCTTCCCCGGAAGGAGAGCGTAAAATTTCCGGCTCTGCGTATAAGGAAACAAAAGACAGAGGTTTTCATCACGGAACTTTGTTGATTAATGCAGATCTAAATCGACTTGCTGATTATCTTAATCCGGATCCTAAAAAGTTACAGACGAAAGGTATCACTTCAGTTCGTTCCAGGGTTATGAATTTGGCTGAGTTATTGCCTGACATCACGCATGAAAGGGTTTGTCAGGGGATTATCGATGCATTTTTTGCACACTTCGGTGAGACAGTCAAAGCGGAAGTGATTTCTCCCTTGGTTTTGCCTGATTTACCCGGTTTTAGTGATATTTTTGCTAAACAGAGTAGTTGGGAATGGAATTTTGGTCAGGCTCCTGCATTTAGTCATGTACTGGAGACGCGATTCCATTGGGGAGGGGTTGAATTACATGTTGATGTTGAACATGGTGTGATTAGCCGTTGCCAAGTTTTTACTGACAGTCTGGAACCTGCTCCGCTTGAAATATTGTCCGGAAAATTAATTGGGGTACTGTATCAGCCAGGAGCGGTTGGGCAAGTGATCTTGCAAATTAGTGAACAATATTCCGCTCTGGATGGCGAATTACAGCAATTATATCATTGGCTAATTAATGAACTTAAGTAATTGAATAATTTTCGGTAAAATACAAAAAAATGGCCAACGACAGGGAAGTTGACCATAAAAGGTGATAATTAATATAATTCTAATACATAGAGAGTTATTTTTTACTTCGTATTTATTCTTCACAATATTTATACTTGTGGATATATTCCTCACAATGCAAGAACGTCTTGAGCTCAGGTAGATATCCATTTTCTCGGAATTTAGCGGGTGTAGTATTAAAATGTTTTTTAAATATTCGGGTAAATGTAGCTTGAGAACTAAAACCATATTGAAGAGCAATGTCAAGAATTGGCAAATTGTCTTCACGTAAAGATCTGGCTGCTTCATGGAGACGACGACGACGTACATATTGGCCTAATGTACAGCCTTTCAACTCCTTAAAAATTCGTTGTAAATGCCATTTTGAGTAACCACTTTTATGGGCTATAGCATCTATTTTGATACCTTCAGTCCGTTGAAGTTGGCTTTCTAACCATCTTACAATATCGTTGATAACATTTTCTAACATGTTTACCTTCCACATGGGTGGGGTTTTGCTAAAAATACACTGATAAATAATTAGTTATGTTATTGCGTGAGCCATTTTAAGAATTTCTTTTTTATCGTATACGCAAAATGTGCTGTTTCAGATTAATAATTGTGACCTATGATTTATTTTTTTTCGATTAAAAAATAAATCATAGCACCAGATGTTTATCAGATTTTAGTGTAAGTGGTATTATGCTCCACATTATTGATTATAAACGAGGATGTAATGCAAACGGATATTATCTATTTAATCAGGAAACTGGTTTTTTTTATTTTCTACGCATTAGTGATAGCAGGAGTTACGGGTTTACTCTTTTTGGATGTTAATTACCTGAAAAATGGGGTACATGAAGATTCACTGACTGAAATTTTTCAGGAAATAACTTTGTTGATTATTGCTGCTTTGCTGTTTTATGAAGCCAAGAAAAATGTAAAGTTGCGCCCATCATTGGTATTAATGGCTGGTTTTTTCAGTTGTCTTCTGATTAGAGAATTAGATATCTATTTTGATAATCTCTTTTTTCATGGTGCATGGTCATGGTTTGCCATTCCACTTGCTTTAGTCTGTATTGGGTATGCCTGTAAATATGGGCAGCAAACTCTTTCTGGACTTGTCCATTTCACACGTCACCAAAGTTATTCGATGATGGCTTGTGGCTTGTTGTGTGTACTGGTGTTTTCCCGTTTATTTGGTATGGGTGAACTGTGGAAGGGATTGATGGATGAACATTTTAACCGAACGGTTAAAAATATGGTGGAAGAGGGCTGTGAAATGTTGGGTTATGCCCTGTGTTTTATTGCCACACTTTGGTATTTACCTTCAGTCCGCAAGCAACGTATTTCTAAAAATATTATTTAATTTTAAGCTGTTTTGAACTCGATTTTTACTTATTCGAGGCAAATTTTGCCGATCACAGCAAAATTTGCCTTTCTTATCTTTTTCTCATCATTAAAAGGGAATAAACGATATCTTTTATTTGCGGAGGTAGATCTGTGGCTGATGAGTTTCAGGGTGCTGCATAACGCCTAAATCGGCTTGATACCATTGCTTAAGAATATTGTCACGCAGTACATCTTGCGGAGTACCAGATGCGACTAATTGGCCTTTGTGCAACAAGACAATTTTATCGGCATAAAGTGAAGCCAGGTTCAAATCATGCAGTACACAACAGGCAGCAATGGGATGCTGTCGTGTCAGTCGGTGAACCAATCGCAATGTATGTTGTTGGTGATAAAGATCCAGTGCCGACGTGGGTTCATCCAAAAACAGACAAGATTCGGTAGGTACAGGGTGCCAAAGTTGAGCTAAGACCCTTGCCAGTTGAACCCGTTGTTGTTCCCCCCCGGATAATTGTTGATAATTCCTGTTTCTCAGTTCTTCACACTCTGTCAAAGCAATCGCTTCATCAATAGCGCTTTTTTTGTGGGAATTTTCATGGGGAACACGTCCCATAGCAATGACTTCCTCTACACTAAAGGGAAAGGAGAGGGCGCTATATTGTCGCATGACTGCACGAATACGAGCCAGTTGCTGGGTTGGCCAGCGAGAAATAGGCGTTCCTTTTAACAGACAATCTCCCGAACTGGGTTGGATATAGCCGGTCAATAGACGTAACAGTGTTGATTTCCCCGCCCCGTTTGGGCCAATAATTGCTACAACTTCCCCTTGATGCAGGGAAAGGGAAACATCCTTGATTATTTTACGCTGCCCGATGAAATAATTTAAATTTTGTGCTTCAAGTAAATTATTTGACATGCTCGGTTCCATTATGAACGGTTTCTTGATGGCTTAAGGATAAGCCATAAAAAATAGGGGGCACCGATCAAGCCAGTGATAAGGCCTACTGGCATTTCAGCAGGGGAAACTAATGTCCTGGCTAATGTGTCGGCTTTTAACAGAAGGCAGGCACCGCCCAATGCAGATATTGGCAGTAGCCAAGTGTGATCTCCCCCAAACTGCTGCCTGGCAAGGTGTGGGATAACGAGGCCAATGAAGCCAATGACACCGGTCAAAGCAACGGCACATCCAACTAGTAAGGCACTTAACAGCAATAATTGATATTTAGTGCGTTGGACATTAATACCTAAATAGTGTGCTTCTTCATCACCCAGTTGCAGCAAATTGAGTTTGCGTGATTGGCTGAGTGTCAGCATACAGACAGGGATAATGAGTGATGCCGCAATCGCCAGTGTTGGCCACTCTATTTGACTGAGTGAACCCATCATCCAAATGGAAAATTGGCGTAATTGTTGGTCGTTACTGATATAGCTCAATACACCAATAAATGACGAACAGAGTGCATTAATGGCGATGCCTGCAAGGAGTAGTTTTGACAGGTTGCCGTGGTTATATTTATTGAGAATGAATATTAGGGTTGATACTAATAGGCTGCCGATAAAAGCGGCAATAATATGTCCGTACAGCGCAATACTGGCAGGTAAGGCGAAAGGCAGCACAATAAACATTGCAACGGTAAGAGCTGCACCACTGCTGATCCCTAATAATCCGGGATCGGCCAGAGGGTTACGAAATAATCCTTGCATTACGGCACCGGATATAGCCAGCGCTCCTCCAACGAGGATCGCCAGCAAAATACGTGGGAGCCGAATGTTTAACCAGATTTGCCACTGTGGGTCATCCAAAGAGGATTCCCACAGTGTTTTAAAAGAAAGTGGCAATGCTCCCATATTTGCTGAGCTAATTGCCAGAAGGAACAACAATAAACTCAGTACTATCACACCGAAACTGGGAGAGCGGGAATGGCTCATTGCGCTTTCTCCGCAGCATCACGGACTTGTTTCATCACAGCGGGTGTTTGTAGGCCGAAACCAAGCAGGCCCATTTCATCAACAACCACGACTTGTTTTTTCTTTCCTGCTGGTGTGAAACTTAACCCAGGAAGCTGCCAAACTTTATCCATCCCACCTAACGTTTTTAGCCCCTCGGTGCTGACTAACAGTAAGTCCGGCTTGCTGGCAATAACCCCTTCCTGAGATAAAGGGCGGTATCCCTGGAAGCCTTGCATCGCATTTTTTGCCCCAATGGCACGAATAATTTGATCGGCTGCGGTTTTCTGACCAGCTGCCATTGGCATAATGCCACCGTGACTCATAACAAAGACTACTTTGGTGGAAATATCTGACGTGGCGATATCTGCGAGTTGTTGCCGATATTGGGCAATCAATTCGTTACCTCGTTTTTCTTGGTTGACCGCCTTGGCGACGGTCATGATTTTTGCAGGAACGGCTTCTAACGAGGTTTCGCTGGTCACTTTAATGACTTTTACACCAGAATCTTCGACTTGCTTGAGTGCGAGAGAAGGTTGGGCTGACTCACTCGCAATCACCAGTGAGGGGCGCATGGATAGAATCCCTTCTGAATTCAACATCCTCATATACCCGATATCAGGTAAGGAAAGCAGTTCCTTGGGATTTTGGCTGGTACTGTCCCTTGCGACAACGTGATGTCCTTCACCAAGTGCAAAAACAATTTCAGACACATCGCCACCAATGGTCACAATGCGTTCAGCAGAGAACACATTGAAAGAGATGGCAAGCATAAATGTTAGAAGCCATTTTTTCATGCTACACAAGTTTCCTGTTCTGGTTGCAGTTTAGGTAAAGCAGCAATCTGTTCACGCCATTGGGCCTGTTCAGGCGTGCCTTCAGTGCGTTGGCCGTATAACTGTGCGATTTGGTTGCCATTGGCATCAAACAACTCAAGACTGGTGACAAAGCCACAATCGGTGGGTTTACGGGTAACCCAGCTTTCTGCGATGGCACTTTCAATCAGATGCAGGGTGAAATTTTGGTTGAATATGTTGAGCCATTTCTGGGAAGAATTTTCTTCCTGATAAGGCATCAATCGTTCTAATTTACCTGTGAAAATCTGGACACAACCACGGTTTCCGACAAAGATCATGATTTCGTTTTGATCTTTATAGGCAACTTCAACAAGTTGAGTGAGTGCTGAATTATCCACGCGATAAGCCAAATCATCTTTAACGGCGTTAAAAATCTGCTGGCGGTTAAGATTGTGGCGTTTCATCATGATGAAGAATTGGTGAACATCCGTCATGGCACGCCATTCTTCATCTAACTGTACTTTCAGTTGTTCCGTTACTTCTGCATGTTCAGGCACTTCTTCCGGCTGAATTTCCAGCGCTGGATTTTCACTCGTCTGATATTTTTCGATCAGTGCATCCCATGCAGCCATATCGGTGTTGCTGGTGGCATAGATTTTATGCAAGGCATCACCTTGGCGGTCAAAGAATTGAATGCTATGACGCACACCACTCTTGGCGGGTTCAACCAAAGAGAAAACGCTGCTCCAGTGTTCGAAGAATAGACGCAAATCAAGTTCACGCGGATTAAGGATCAAACCAACATGTGGGCTAAATTTGGTATTTTCGTAGCGTCCAATATGTTCATGAACGGCAAAGTCATTTCGGGTAATTGCCTTGATTTCGCCAACTGCTGCCAGTTCTTGAAGCAGGGTAGGAGCGTCAATATTTAAACGTGTTGCGTCGATACCAACACGGCTATGCAATAACTCTCCTTCGCTGACATTAAGGTAAGCAGCCAGATCGCGTGCATATTTAGCTTTATTTTCTGCTTTGGCTTGTAGGTAACGCTCATAAAGTGATTGATTCACAGTTGCTAGCTCCTTAAAAAACGGTGTTTAAAAACAATGTTATTTTAAAATCGAGATAATAATCTGTTTGTTCTTTTACCACTGGTAGCTGACAAACAGTTTGGCATTACGACCATGCTGTGGTGCTCCCAGCGATGAGTAATAGGCTTTATCAAAGGCGTTACCCAGTACAACGGAGGTAGTTAGACCTTTTAATGTTCCAGTGCCATGATAGCTAACGTAGAAGTCATTGACGCCATAACCTGCGTATTGAGAAATCTTCCGGCCTTGTTCACTCCTATTGGTGCCATGTACCCCTTTCGTTTGGGTATGCTGGGTGAATTTACCGATCCATCCAATAGAGAAATCTGTGTCAGATAATGGAATATCTAATGTACTGGTTAGGGTATCGGGGGTCAGTGCTTCTATAGATGCCCCTGTTTCTTCGTTCTTACCCGTTGTCCGGTTGTAAGCGAGATCCCAACTGAACCAATCAGAATCGTACGTCATAGAAACATCCCAACCCCAAATTTTAGCTTTTGGGATATTGGAAGATGTCGTGAACCTCATATCAGGTGTCATAGTGAGAGAGATATAATCTTTCGCTTGAGTATCAAAATAACTGGCTTTAAATTTCAGGCCATCATTGTTGGCAAACAGTTCATCGAAACGCAACCCGAAACCGTATTCCTGAGTTTCATTGCTTTCAGGACGTAAATTTGGATTGGGTTTCCAATAGTTTGTAAATCCAGGAACCCCTTTCCTTGGGGGCATATAGAAATGTTCCGAATCATTATACATTTCACCCATGGTCGGAGAACGGAATGCTTGAGAATAAGAGGCAAATAGCATTGACCAATCTGTAGGGGTAATACTAATGGCGCCTTTTGATGACCATTTGTCGGCACTAATATCATCATATTTGCTATTTGTGGCTTTGTAATTGTCGTAACGTGTACCCACAATAAATGAGACAGGTAAATCACGCAGGGTCATTTCATCTTGAACCCAGCCAGATGCAAAACGGATATCGGCGTTGGGAAATCCCTTTACAATACTGCTACTTGGCTTTTGTTTTTGTTTATAGGCTTCACCACCATAGGTAAATTGGTGGGCTGCAAAGGTAGCACTTCCCAAATGGGAGCGGTTTTCAAGTTTTATACCATAAGTTTCTTGTTTACGACCTTCAAAAACCTTGTCTTTGCTTTTGTTATTAATATTGATATCGGAATAATAAATATCTGCTTTGGCGTTTAACCAACTATATTGGGCTGGGTTTAATTGATAAGACAATTGAGCATCACGTTGTGCTGTGGTGCGGTCTACTCGTTTGTTTCCCTCGCTATAGATGTCTTGTGGATTTTTAGGCTCATGTGCCTCATTGCGGTAATAACGCAAGTTGCCAGTGAGCTTTTGGTTGTCATCTATTTTCCAGGAACCTTTTACCAAAGCATTGCCAATGAGTTCGTCGTTATTTTCTGTTATGTCCTTTCCGAAACGGATATTTCCCGCGTCACGGGTGCCAAATGCAACTAAACCATCAAACTGTTCGGTTTTACCGAATGCAGCGCCCCCAAATCCCAGACTGTGGTCACCGCTCCCTGCGCGGCTAAAAACACGAAAACCCGTATTTTTGCCTTCTTCCAGTAAATCAGCAGCATCTACTGTTTGATAGGCAATAACCCCCCCCAAAGCCCCACTGCCATAAAGGAGTGCTGATGGGCCACGGACAACTTCCACTTGCTTAATCAAAGCGGGATCGAGGAAGACAGCATTAAGGTGTCCGGTATTAGTTCCTTGTCGAATACCATCAACAAGGGTCAAAACCCCTTTTTGGGTATAACCCCGAATGCTGATATCTTGTCCATTGGCGCGGCCAATACCCGCGACATTAACGCCTGGAATATTGCGTAGTAAATCATTTGCGTTGCCTGCAACCTGATTGCTGGCTGAATTGCCTTCAATGACTGTCACCATCATAGGGGCTTCAAAACTGTTACGTTGGTTACCAGTGGCATAGACGGTTACCGTGTCTTTGGAAGATTTCTCTTTCTTGGAATGTACTGTTTCCGAAGGCACTGTTGTGGCATACGCAGAAGATAAACTCGTGAAGATGAGTACACTTAATGTAGACAGTTTTAGGTTTGGTGATTTAATTAAAGTCATACAAGTCAATTTCCATGGTGAAATAGCGTGTTCTTATGAACATAATTAACTGATATATCACTGTTATTCAGTAGCGAGTTTGTTAGATTTTTTATTGTGTCAGAGTTGACTATCAATGCATTTGATTTTATTGAACAATAATTATTCTGATATTGAGAATAATTATCGTTTCAATAGTGGTTAACTTCAAGCTATTTTTTCTATACCTGAAATTTTGAGTTAATATTTTGATTTTAAAGGATTTAAATTTATGGCTATTGGCTCCCGATAGTCGGTGGGAGCCAAAATAAGGAAAGGATTCAGGAACGATTTCTCATGGCTTCATCAAGAATATTGATAAATTCTTCCGTGTCTTGCCAGCCAAGACATGGATCGGTAATAGATTGGCCGTAGGTCAAAGATCCTCCCCTAATAACTTTTTGCGTTCCCTCAACTAAAAAGCTTTCAGCCATAACACCAGCAATCGCTGTTGAGCCAGATTGGAGCTGTTCACCAATATTTCTTGCTATATCCAATTGACGACGATGAATTTTCTGGCAATTAGCATGGCTACAATCCACAATTAAGCGTTCAGGTAAGTGAAATTCACGTAATTTGTGGCAAGTTGCTGCAATATCTTCAGCACTGTAATTCGGCTTTTTCCCACCACGCATAATAATATGTCCATAGGGGTTGCCGCTGGTTTGATAAATCGTCATCTGACCGTTTTTATCTGGGGACAAAAACAGATGCCTGGCTCGTACTGCACGTATTGCATCAATAGCGATAAGCGTATTGCCATCCGTCCCGTTTTTAAAACCTACTGGACATGACAAGGCAGAGGCCATTTCTCGGTGAATTTGGCTCTCTGTTGTTCTGGCGCCGATCGCCCCCCAACTGATTAAATCGGCAATGTATTGACCAGTGACCATATCCAGAAATTCTGTGGCTGTCGGAACGCCTAATTCATTGATATCAATTAACAGCTTACGGGCAAGAGAGAGTCCTTTATTAACCTGGCAAGAGCCGTCTAACAGGGGATCTGAAATCAAGCCTTTCCAGCCAACAACGGTTCTTGGTTTCTCGAAATAAGTTCGCATCACAATTTCTAGATTTTGCTGGTATTTTTCGCGCAGGATGCGTAAGCGAGAGGCATAATCAAGCGCTGCATCAACATCATGAATGGAGCAAGGGCCAATAATAACGAGTAGACGTTGATCTTCGCCTGTCAGGATGGATTCAATACGCTTTCGTGACAATGTCACATTTTGTGAGATTTTATCTGGTATAGGATATTGTGCGGTAAGTACTTGAGGTGTGATCAGGCTATCAATGCGGTGGGTTCTTAACTCATCTGTTTTGTACATATACTTTCTTTCTCGGATTTTACTTTATATTGTGACAGAGTCTGGAATAACTGGGGAATCACAATAACTCAACCCCCAGCAAATTCAACAGACAATCATGATAATTACGCGAGAAAGTGTCGTGAGTAAATATTGTTAAGTATGTTGCGTTTTGAAATCAGAACATACGGCGTTTTAATCCCATGCTGTCAATAATTTTGGCCGAAATCTCTTCGACAGAATAATTAGTGGTATTCAGGTAATTGATCTTATTTTTTCGGAATAAAGCCTCAACTTCAGCAATTTCGACCCGACATTGTCGTAATGAGGCATAACGGCTATTTTCACGCCGCTCTTCACGAATAGTTGCAAGCCTTTCTGGGCTAATCGTCAGACCAAATAATTTATGCTGAAAAGGTTTTAAAGCCGCTGGTAACTGCAAATTATCCATATCATCTGCGGTAAAAGGATAGTTTGCAGCCTGAATACCAAATTGCATAGCAAGGTAGAGGCTGGTTGGTGTTTTCCCACATCGAGATACACCAAGAATAATGACTTGAGCCTGATCAAGGTTACGTAATGAAATACCATCATCGTGAGCGAGAGTGTAATCAATGGCCGCAATGCGAGCGTCATATTGCCCCAGATTTTTTCTAGATAAACCATGAGTTCGGTGTAATTCTGGTTTTGGTTCCAAGCCAATTTCTTGTTGTAACGGTGCAACTAATGTTTGAACAATATCCTGACAAAATCCATTGCTTCTGGTAATAATGCTTTTCACTTCATCTGAAATGATGGAATAAAAAACGAGTGGCTTAATTTGGGTTTGCTGATATATCGCGTTTATTTGATCCCTGACTTCCTCTGCTCTAGCCTTGCTAGTCACAAAAGGTAAGGTATAGGAAGTAATAGTAATTGGAAATTGGGATAATACAGCATGGCCTAATACTTCGGCCGTGATTGCTGTTCCATCGGAAATAAAAAACACACTGCGTTCCAGTATTTCATTTTTCGCTGTTTGAGGGGAATGGATCTCTATCATTGTCTCTCTTCTTTTATCGTTATGCCCTTAGGATTTTTTTCCAGATTATACCTGTAAAAAAATAATGTTGTTGGGTTGATCGATTCACCTTTCTATATCTGTCAAGACAATGTGTTAGGCTATTTCCTGCTGTGAAGTGCAGCTTTAATTTTCCGATTGTACCTCCGAATGTAAAAAGGATAGTTTCTAATGTCCAATAGTGGCCTCACCTCAAGTAATGTGCTTTGGTATAACCAATTAGGCATGAATGACGTTAATCGGGTTGGTGGTAAAAACGCCTCACTTGGCGAGATGATTACTAATCTGGCTGAACTTGGCGTGATCGTTCCCAATGGTTTTGCTACAACGGCACAAGCATTTAATGATTTCTTGGAACAAAGTGGTGTGAACCAGCGTATTTATCAATTGCTGGATGAAACTAATGTTGATGATGTCAATGAATTAGCTAAAGCTGGCGCCCAGATCCGTCAGTGGGTTATTAATACGCCATTTACAGCTCAGCTTGAAAAAGATATTCGTGATGCCTATCTACAATTGTCTGAAGGTGAGCCTGATGCCTCTTTCGCCGTGCGCTCTTCCGCAACAGCAGAAGATATGCCAGATGCTTCTTTTGCTGGACAGCAAGAAACTTTCTTGAATGTGCAAGGTATTGATGCGGTTATGGTGGCTATCAAGCATGTTTTTGCATCACTTTTTAATGATCGTGCTATCTCTTATCGTGTCCATCAGGGGTATGACCACCGCGGTGTTGCACTTTCTGCGGGTATACAACGTATGGTGCGTTCTGATTTGGCTTCGTCTGGCGTGATGTTCACGATTGATACTGAATCAGGTTTTGATCAGGTTGTATTCATTACATCAGCATATGGTTTGGGAGAGATGGTTGTTCAGGGGGCGGTAAACCCTGATGAATTTTATGTCCACAAACCGACGTTGAATAACAATCGTCCTGCAATAGTGCGCCGTAATCTTGGCTCTAAAAAAATACGCATGGTTTATGCAAATAGTAAAGAGCATGGGAAGCAAGTGCGTACGGAAACGGTATCAGATGAATTGCGCAATCGTTTCTCTTTAGCTGACAGTGAAGTGGAAGAGTTGGCCAGACAAGCTTTGCTGATTGAGAAACATTACGGTCGTCCAATGGATATCGAATGGGCGAAAGATGGACACAATGGCAAGTTATACATTGTTCAAGCCCGTCCTGAAACGGTTCGGTCAAATCAGCAGGTAATGGAACGTTACCAACTCAATGAGCAAGGTAATGTACTGATAGAAGGTCGAGCAATTGGGCATCGCATTGGTGTTGGAACAGTCAAAGTTATCCACAATCTTAGTGAAATGGATCGTATTCAAGTGGGGGATGTACTGGTCACTGATATGACTGATCCGGATTGGGAACCGATCATGAAAAGAGCAGCCGCAATTGTCACTAATCGTGGTGGACGTACCTGTCATGCAGCCATTATCGCTCGTGAACTGGGCATTCCTGCCGTTGTGGGGTGTGGAGATGCGACTGAGCGTTTGCAAGAAGGCCAACAGGTAACAGTTTCTTGTTCAGAAGGTGATACAGGTTACGTTTATCAGAATAAGTTGGACTTTAGCGTCCAAAGTTCCCAAGTTGATAAACTGCCAGAATTAGATGTGAAGATTATGATGAATGTGGGTAATCCTGATCGCGCATTTGATTTCGCCTGTTTGCCAAATGAAGGGATTGGTTTGGCTCGACTGGAGTTTATTATTAACCGAATGATCGGTGTGCACCCTCGTGCCCTGCTTGAATTCTCCAAACAATCTCCTGAGCTACAAGGGCAAATTAACTCATTGATGGTTGGTTACAGTGATCCTATTGAGTTTTATGTAGGGAAATTGACGGAAGGGATTGCAACGCTTGCGGCAGCCTTTTGGCCAAAACGTGTGATTGTTCGCTTATCAGATTTCAAATCCAATGAATATGCGAACTTAGTGGGTGGAGACAGGTATGAACCACAGGAAGAAAACCCCATGCTGGGTTTCCGTGGAGCGGGGCGCTACGTTTCTGACAGTTTCCGCCAATGTTTTGCTTTGGAGTGTGAGGCGATCAAGCGGGTACGTAATGTGATGGGATTAACTAACGTTGAAGTGATGATCCCGTTTGTGCGTACTGTTGCTCAAGCAGAAGCAGTGATAGCGGAATTGGCATCTCAGGGTTTGAAACGCGGTGAGAATGGCTTGAAAGTTATCATGATGTGTGAAATTCCATCGAATGCGTTGTTAGCAGATCAATTTCTTGAATATTTTGACGGCTTCTCAATTGGCTCAAATGATATGACGCAATTAGCTTTGGGATTAGATCGTGATTCTGGTGTGGTATCCGAATTATTCGACGAGCGTAATGAAGCAGTGAAACAATTACTTTCAATGGCTATTCAAGCAGCTAAACGGCAGGGGAAATATGTTGGTATTTGTGGACAAGGACCTTCGGATCATGAAGATTTTGCTCAATGGCTAATGAAGGAAGGAATTGACAGTTTATCATTGAATCCTGATACGGTTGTGAAAACCTGGATTTCTTTGGCTGAAAATAATTAGTTGTAAATAACTCATTATTTAATTCAAATTAAAAAGCCTGTTAAAATATTTTCAGGCTTTTATATTTTATATCACATAACTTTTTTTGTAATACCAAAAAAAAAGCCTATCATGGGCTGACAGGCAAAGACTACACACAGCAATATATATTACTTTATTGACCCTGGCCTATGGCGTTATAGGCCGAGGCAGCAATACTCTGGAAAACATTTGTTTCGATGAAGTGAATACTAATTTAATAAATGAATTTATTCATTAAGAATTCTCTTAATAAACAGAGGCTAGAAAATAAACTTTGGAAAAATAACTTTTTTGCAACAATTTTCTTAAGGGGAGTTATTTATTCTGAAAATAAGTGGGTATTTTAGAGAGTGGTTTGGTGATATATTAATCAGTTTGATAACTGCGCGAAAAAATTATATTTCCGCGCAGTTATTTGATTATTTGATATGCTTTTTCCCAAAATATTTTTCTATATCTGTCATTTTTCCTTCGGGTTTAGGAACTTCATTCATCCATGCCAATAGCAAACTGTAAGAAACAGCTAATACAACGGGCCCAATAAATAGCCCGATAACACCCAATGAAAGGATCCCGCCGATGACACCAGTAAGAATTAATACCATCGGCAAGTCAGCACCAAGACGGATCAGGAATGGGCGTAGGATACCATCCATGGTGGTTAATACCAGGCTCCAGATAATTAAAATTGTTCCCCAGGTTGTTTCTCCTGTCCAATAAAGCCATGCGATAGAGGGAACGAGAACAAACAGAGGCCCTAGCTGGGCAACACAGCATACAAACATGAGTACTGTCAATATCATTGGATACGGAATGCCGGCAATTGCTAGCCCAATTCCACCCGCAATGGCCTGAACCAACGCCGTTACCACCACGCCAAGAGCTACGGCTCTGATCGATTGGGCAGCCAGCAATACGACAGCATCACCGCGTTTATCCGCCAGCCGGATAGCAAAATGACGGATACTCAGCATAACCTGATCACCCTTCCAATAAAGTAATACACTGAACATGACCATCAGTGCCAGATGGAAAAGGAAGCGTCCTGCATTAGCGGCTTGGGTAAAAAACCACGTTGCTGCTTTACCGATGTAAGGAGGAATTTTGTTGAGTAGTATGTTACTGCCATCAGCAATCAAATCCTGCCATTTAAGATATAAATCTTCGCCAATGACCGGTACTCGATTGAGCCATTCCAACTGTGGCAGATGGAAAGAGGAAGGTGATTTTGCCCATTCAATCAAAGGAGCACTGTTTTCTACCAAGCTACTGACCAGTAACGCAATCGGAATAACAAATAACAAAACTAACAGTAATGTCATGATAGAAACTGCAATCCAGCGTTTTCCCCATAGCCGTTGTTGTAATTTCTCCAATAATGGCCAGGTTGCGATAACCACCATTCCTGACCAAATAAATCCCAAAATGAAGGGACTTAAGACCCAAAAGCTGGTGGTAATGAGCAATAAAATGAAGAATAGAGCGAATAACAACTTAGGTAAATCTTGGTGTGATTGTGATTTTTCCATGAAATCATTTCTCAGGTAATTAAATGTGTTGGCAGTAACAACGGTAATTAAATATAACGATATTTCATTGGTTGCTCAAAATCGATAAATATTGTGATATGGTTAAAAGCCTGCCTGCTCAGAAAGTAGAAAATTGTCTGAGTTACGTTATCCAAGATAGTATATAGATAAAGCAATGTGGATATTTATTAGAATAAGGGGCAATTAGCCAATGATCCCACGTATATCACAAGCCCCCCATGCCAGTGAACTGGCACAGAACTATTTGATTGCACTGAAAGAAGCGGGTTTTACTGGAGACACCGCCAGTAGTTATGCCGATAGGCTGACTATGGCGACAGATAACAGTATTTATCAACTGTTACCACAAGCTGTTGTATTTCCTCGTTCTGGTGCTGATGTTGTTTTGCTGACAAGAATAGCAGAAGAGGAGCGTTTTAAGGCACTGACGTTTACCCCCCGCGGCGGTGGAACTGGCACGAATGGGCAATCACTTAACAATGGTATTGTGGTGGATATGTCCCGTTATATGAACCGCATTTTGGAAATCAACCCAGAGCAGGGATGGGTAAGGGTAGAAACTGGTGTTATCAAAGATCAGCTTAATCAATACCTAAAACCTTTCGGTTATTTTTTCTCTCCAGAACTTTCAACCAGTAATCGTGCTACGTTAGGCGGCATGATCAATACGGATGCTTCCGGTCAGGGATCGTTGGTTTATGGTAAGACCTCGGATCATGTACTAGGTGTACGTGCTGTTTTATTGGGAGGGGAAATGTTAGATACCCGCCCTATGAGTACAGCATTGGCGGAATCGATTGCCCAAGAAGAGAGTATCGTTGGTCGTGTTTATAAAACGGTATTGGAACGTTGCCGTGAACAACGGAAACTAATCATTGAGAAATTCCCTAAACTCAATCGATTTTTGACGGGGTACGATTTACGCCATGTATTCAGCGATGATATGCAGTCTTTTGATCTCACCCGTATTTTGACGGGTTCTGAAGGTACTTTGGCCTTCATTACCGAGGCGACGCTGGATATCACACCGTTACCTAAAGTCAGGCGACTGGTGAATGTCAAATATAATTCCTTTGATTCTGCCTTACGTAATGCTCCCTTTATGGTCGAAGCCAAAGCGCTTTCAGTAGAGACGGTGGACTCTAAGGTACTCAATCTGGCGCGCGAAGATATTATCTGGCATTCAGTGAAGGAATTGATTACAGATGTGCCTGATAAGGATATGCAAGGCCTGAATATTGTCGAATTCAGTGGTAATGATGAACAAAAAATTGATCAGCAGTTGCAGGAGCTTTGCTTACGTCTTGATGAATTGATGGAAAAAAATCAGGCGGGCATTATTGGCTATCAGATATGCCATGATTTGAGGGATATTGAACGCATTTATGCCATGCGGAAAAAATCTGTCGGATTGTTAGGCAACAGTAAAGGTCCAGCTAAACCCATTCCATTTGTCGAGGATACTTGTGTTCCTCCTCAACACCTTGCCGATTACATTGCTGAATTTCGCCAGCTTTTGGATAATCACCAACTGAATTACGGTATGTTTGGTCATGTAGATGCAGGTGTTTTACACGTGCGTCCCGCGTTGGATATGTGTGATCCTCAGCAGGAAATCTTGATGAAACAGATTTCTGATGAAGTTGTTCATTTGACGGCCAAATATGGCGGTTTGTTATGGGGAGAACATGGAAAGGGCTTTCGAGCAGAATATAGCCCTGCCTTTTTTGGTGAGCTTTTGTATAACGAACTGCGCCGAATAAAAGCAGCATTTGATCCACTCAATCGCCTCAATCCGGGGAAAATTTGTCCACCAATTGGTGTCGATGCGCCAATGATGAAAGTGGATGCAGCCAAGCGCGGAACTTACGATCGTACCATTCCTGTCAATGTAAGGACTGCATTTCGTGGTGCAATGGAATGTAATGGTAATGGGTTATGCTTCAATTTCGATGTCAGAAGCCCAATGTGTCCATCAATGAAAATCAGCCAGCATCGCATACATTCTCCCAAAGGCAGGGCGACTCTGGTGAGAGAATGGTTGCGGCTTTTGACCGAACAAGGGGTTGAACCCAAATTGCTGGAGCATGGGCTGGATCAAGCGCGCCCCAGCTTGCGGGGATTGATTGAAAAAACTCGTCATAGCTGGCTGGCGTGGCGAGGTGAATATGATTTCTCACATGAAGTTAAAGAGGCCATGTCAGGTTGTTTAGCCTGTAAAGCGTGTTCCACACAGTGCCCGATCAAGATTGATGTCCCTTCGTTTCGTTCACGCTTCTTAGCTTTGTATCACAGCCGTTACTTGCGTCCGTTGTGTGATCATATTGTTGCTAATGTTGAACACAGTACGCCATTGATGGCAAGAGCGCCGCGAGTATTTAATTTTTTCCTGAAACAACCATGGGTACAAAAAGTTAGCCAGCATGCCATTGGCATGGCTGATCTGCCGTTACTCTCCTACCCGACATTGCAACAGCAACTTGCTGGCCATTATGCAGCAAGGACAACACTGGAACAGTTGGAAGTCATGTCATCATTACAGCGTGACCAACATGTGCTGATTGTCCAGGATCCTTTTACCAGTTATTACGATGCGAAAGTGGTCACCGATTTTGTATTGTTGACAGAAAAATTGGGGTATAAGCCGGTCTTATTGCCATTTTCACCCAATGGAAAGGCGCAGCATGTGAAAGGGTTCTTGAATCGATTTGCCAAAACTGCGGGAAAAACAGCTGACTTCCTTAATCGGATAGCGTGTTTGAATATTCCTATGGTAGGTGTCGATCCTGCTTTAGTTCTGTGTTATCGAGATGAATACAACGCTATTCTCGGTGAGCGAAGGGGAAATTTTAACGTTCAGCTGGTACATGAGTGGTTAATCAGCATCCTGCCGGAAAAAATGTCACAAGTGAAAAATGGTGGTTCCATGTCCAAAGATGCCTGGTATTTGCTTGGACACTGTACCGAAGTGACAGCATTGCCTAATAGCGGCAAACAGTGGGCTGATATCTTCTGCCATTTTGGTCATCAATTGAATCATGTCAATGTTGGATGCTGTGGCATGGCAGGTACTTATGGTCACGAAAAGAAAAATCTGGAGAAATCCATTGGCATCTACAAACTTTCATGGGCTTCGGCACTGAAAAATCTCTCCTTAGAACATTGCCTGAGTACAGGGTATTCGTGCCGCAGTCAGGTGAAGCGTATAGAAGGAAAACAGCTTAAACATCCATTACAAGCCCTATTGGAGATAATGTCGTGATTTGGAAACGTAATATAGATGTAAATACACTGAATCAATTTAATAGTGAGTGTATGGTAAAACATGTCGGGATCGAATTTACCCAGATTGGCGATGATTTTATCGAAGGAACAATGCCAGTCGATCAACGAACTAAACAGCCATTCGGGATCTTGCATGGCGGGGCATCTGTGGTATTGGCTGAAACACTTGGCTCGATTGCAGGTTATCTCTGTTCGGAAGGCGAACAGAAAGTGGTGGGAGTAGAGATTAATGCTAACCACCTTAAATCTGTTTATGAAGGCATGGTTAAAGGCATTTGTAAACCTGTTCATCTTGGTCGTTCACATCAGGTCTGGCAGATTGATATCTATAATGATCAACAACAATTATGCTGCACATCCCGCCTGACAACGGCTGTTTTATCTTAGTTATCTACCTATTATGTTTTTGTTCCTGTCAGTATTTACCTGATGGGAACAGTCAAACGATATCAATCCCGCTTTGATTACTACGAATAAGATAGAATAGTTTTGCAAAATAGGCTATTAATTAACCACCACATTCAAGCATCATTTTCAGGAAGCACGTATGAAGCGATTTTTAACTGTTATCGGCATGTTCTTGATTGGCATGTTGTCGTTAAGTGGATTGACCAATATCGCCCATGCTATCGAGTATCCATTGCCTCCTGCCAATAGCCGCCTGATTGGCGAAAACTCTACCTATATTGTGCCCGATGATGGGCGTCCATTAGAATCCATTGCTGCCAAATACCAAATAGGATTATTAGCGATGTTGGAAGCAAATCCTGGTGTCGATCCTTACTTACCTAAACCAGGTACTGAGTTAATTATTCCATCACAGATGCTGCTTCCAGACACTCCCCGCCAAGGAATTATTATCAACCTGGCTGAGCTTAGGCTTTATTATTTTCCTGAGGGAAAAAATTATGTTGTTGTTTATCCTATTGGAATAGGCCAACTTGGGCGTAACACGCCGATTATGACAACGTCAGTCAGCCAATTAATTAAAAACCCGACATGGACACCAACCGTTAATATTCGTAAGGATTATGCTAGTCGGGGAATTATTTTGCCTGCTGTCATACCCGCAGGTCCTGATAATCCAATGGGGGATTTTGCCTTACGTTTGGCTGCTGGGCGTGGCGAGTATCTGATCCACGGTACAAATGCGAATTTTGGCATTGGTATGCGTGTGAGTTCAGGATGTATTCGTTTGCGGCCTGAGGATATTGAAAATTTGTTTCGGACTGTCCCACGAGGAACCCGTGTCCAAGTTATTAATGAGCCGGTGAAATATTCTGTAGAGCCAGATGGTAAGCGCTATGTGGAAGTTCATCAGCCACTGTCTAATAAAGAGACAGATGATCCACAAACAATGCCGATCTCACGTTCTGAAGGATTAGTGAAGTTCGTTAATCATCGTGAAACAGATGAATTTCTTGTTGATCAAGCGATTATTCGTCGTTCAGGTATGCCAGTACAAGTGAATATAGGGTTAGTTACCAATATGCCACCACTACATCAACCAGGGCCGATTTACCAACCTGAAACCTAAGAAATAGGAATGGCGTACTACTGTACGCCATTTTTTATCAATAATTTCTACTGACTTTCCTACTATAAAAATTATTTCTTGTATGAACGAACTTGGTTATCAAGGCGTTGGTTCGCACGAGCAGCTTCGTCTCTGGCTGATTGTACATCAGAACGAACAGAACTGAGATCACTGCTCAATTGGTCAACTTTGGAACCGAGAGTTTGAACCTGAGAGGCAAGTTGTTCAACTTTAGTAGCGCTTGAACAGCCCGCTAACAGAGTAGAAGCCAGAATTACTGCACCAAATACAACTTTAGTACGATTCATTACATTACCCTCTAGATTAAGTTAATCACCAAGTAGCCATCTAAGTATTACACAAACTGTTTTGGAAAGAGAATAAATTTTTGCTATGAAAAAAATTTCACTATTCTTTATTTCAAAATAAACCAATAATTTTTTGGATATCGGCAATAAAAGGCAACACAAATGATAGTGTAACTTATATGTTTAATTATTTTTAATGATAAAAGGATGTTTGAATTAATATTGTTAAATTAACACGAATTATTGTTATATACGTATTAAATTTAAAGTTGCCATTTACAATACTATATGAAACCTGATTTCTCCCCGCAAGGCGGGGGGAAATCACATACATTTTGAAGTTAGATGGGTATATAAAAAATCTTTTGACTCAAACATAAATGGAGAAAATAGTAAAATATGAAGAAACCCATATTTGTATTATACAAATATGGGTTTCTTTATGATTCTATACGCATTAAACTTCAAGTTGCAATTTACAACACGCTATGAAACCTGATTTCTCCCCGCAAAGCGGGGAGAAATCACATGCATCTTGAAGTTATATTGGTATAGTACTGCCAAGTTTAGGCAGTACTGTTATTTGGCCTATAGCACGTGAACAGAGGAAGTGTTTGTGGTGCCACTTGGTACTAATGCGCCGGATACCATAACAACGATATCCCCTTTGTGTGCCATACCACTTGCCAATGCGGCTTCTTTACCAAGGCGATAAAAATCATCGGTAGAGGCGATTTCTTTGACAACCTGGGTGGAAACACCTTTGACCAACAGCAATTGACGAGCTGTGATTTCATTTGTTGTCAACGCAAGGATTGAGGCATTAGGGAAATATTTGCGGATAGATCTTGCAGACTTACCACCATATGTTGCCACGACAATTAATGGAGCTTCCAATTTTTCTGCAATTTCAACCGCGCCACGGCACACTGCTTCGGTAACACGCAATTTCTGAGTTCTGGTATGTTCAATTTTGCTGCCCATAACGCGATCTGTACGTTCACAGATTGTTGCCATGATAGAAACGGCTTCAACAGGGTATTTTCCTTTCGCACTTTCACCAGAAAGCATTACTGCATCGGTACCGTCTAAAATAGCGTTAGCAACATCGCCGGCTTCAGCGCGGGTAGGGCGTGGGTTTTTGATCATTGAATCCAGCATCTGGGTGGCAGTGATAACAACCTTACGAGCTGCATTACATTTTTCGATCATCATTTTTTGCGCGAAGATAACTTCTTCTACTGGGATTTCAACACCCAGATCACCACGGGCAACCATGATGCCATCAGACGCTTCGAGAATTTCATCGAAGTTATTTAGGCCTTCTTGATTTTCAATTTTGGAAATAATTTGGATGTGTTCGCCACCATGAGCTTTCAGGTGTTCACGGATTTCCAGTACATCGGAGCGTTTACGGATAAAAGATGCCGCAACGAAATCTACGCCTTGCTCACAACCAAAGATCAAATCCTGTTTATCTTTTTCTGCCAGTGCAGGCAGGTTGATAGAAACATTTGGCAGGTTAACACCCTTGTTTTCACCTAAGTCACCGTTGTTCAATACCTCACAGATGACTTCAGTAGCGGTAGTTGCTTTAACTGTCATGGCGATCAAACCATCATCAACCAATACAGTGTTTCCTGGTTTCAAATCTTCTGGCAGTCCAGTATACGTTACAGCGACACGATCTCGATTGCCAATAACAGATTTATCTGTTGTAAAGGTGAAAGTTTGGCCCGCGATAAGAGAGACGTCATTGCCATCTTCCAGTTTCATGGTACGGATTTCGGGACCCTTAGTATCCAGTAATATTGCTGCTTTTTTGCTCGTTTTAGCTACAACCGCGCGAATATTTTTAATGCGCTGACCATGTTCTTCATAGTCACCGTGAGAAAAGTTCAGGCGCATCACATTCATACCAGCATTAAGCAACTCGGTCAATTTCTCTTCGGATTCTGTTTTTGGCCCGATAGTACAAACAATTTTGGTTTTTTTCATGACAATCTATCTACTGATTTTAATGGATTAAAAGAGTGAATCGCCAGCCATTAACGTCTATGCCAGCATCATCTGGTGTTATGGGTTGCGCAACATAGTGAAAACGGATAGCAATAGAAAATAGATAATGTAAGAGTCAAATAGTTTTTCAGCGTGAATTTAGGCATGTGTAGATATGCGGATTTAGTTTGATTAATCATCTGTAATTTTTTCTGAATTCGGTAAATTAATTGGCTGAAACCATTCAACTTATGACATAAACGTATTATAGAGACTAATTTCTGTGAAATGAATCAAAAAATGGCTCTCGAAAGGATTTCCATACAGAAAAGAGGAGATAGTTATGACTCATGATTAAAGAAATCAGAGAGTTGTTGCGCAAACAAAATATAATGGAATTTTTACTACGCAAGCAGATCAGGTAACAACTGGCATGTAAGCAAAGGAATGTTAGAGTGAAAAAACTGGAAAATGTAAGCAGAACAAGAAAAGTGTGAAGTGATGAATGAGATATGGTGCGTCCGAGTGGACTCGAACCACCGACCCCCACCATGTCAAGGTGGTGCTCTAACCAACTGAGCTACGGACGCACATTAAGATTCTTTTTTGTCAACCGGATATTTGGTGCGTCCGAGTGGACTCGAACCACCGACCCCCACCATGTCAAGGTGGTGCTCTAACCAACTGAGCTACGGACGCAATCTAAATTTCCGTGACTGACAACGGGGACGAATATTAACGGGCACTGAGCTTTCTGGCAAGGGGAAAATGCAAATTCTTGTTCAATTGCTCGCATTTACATCTTTTAGCATGAATTAGCAGCTTTTCCCCTTGTGTTGGTAAAAAAGTACTGAATTAACGAGTAGAACGTTTCAGTACATCATGGGCTGGCTGTTTTTGTGTCCATAGGATACGGTAGCCCATCATAAATGCTGATGCGGTTAAACCGATAATGAACCCAATCCAGAAACCCTGTGGCCCCATCGGCTGAGTGACATAATCAGTCAATGCCAGAATATAACCACTAGGTAGCCCTAAGAGCCAGTAAGCAATAAAAGTGATAAAGAAAATAGAACGTGTATCTTTATATCCGCGTAGTATCCCTGATCCAATGACCTGAACCGAATCAGAAAGCTGGTAAATAGCAGCAAACAACATCAAATGGGAAGCAAGAAGAACGACTTCAGGATTATCGTTGTACATAAACGCAATGTGTTTGCTAAACAGTACCGTAAAGGTCGCTGTCACATAGGCAATAATTAAGCCAACAATAATACTTGTATAAGCGGATATCTTAGCGCCTTCTATTGATTGTTGGCCCAGGTTATAGCCAACGCGAATAGTTGCAGCTATCCCCAATGACAGAGGGAACATAAACATCATGGAGCTGAAGTTGAGTGATATTTGGTGCCCAGCAACAGCCACAACGCCAAGCGGAGAAACCAATAACGAAACGACAGCAAACAGGGTAACCTCAAAGAACAGCGCCAAAGCGATAGGTAGGCCAAGCAGTGTAATACGTTTTTGCGTATGCCATTCAGGACCCCCAAATTTTTTGAATGTTTGGATATCTTTTTGGGAAGGAGAGTGCTTCACATAGACAAGCAGCAACAGGAACATGATCCAGTAAACGGTTGCCGTTGCAACACCACAACCTACACCACCCAATTCAGGTGCACCAAATTTACCGTAAATAAAAATATAGTTAACAGGGATATTGACCAGTAATCCGGCAAGGCCAATTATCATTGCTGGTTTGGTTTTCGATAATCCTTCACATTGACTACGCAAAACTTGATAAAACAAATAACCTGGTGCCCCCCACATGATCGCATGGATAAATTCTGTGGCTTTTTGTGCCAATACAGGATCGATATTATGTTGTGCCTCTATAATAAATCGGCTGTTATACAGTATTACGATGGTCAAGATAGAAAGGATGGTTGCAAGCCAAAATCCTTGCTGGATTTGGCCTGCAATATTTTTTCTCTGGCCAGAGCCATTCATGTGTGCCACGATTGGCGTCAAGGCGAGCAATAAACCTTGGCTAAACAGAATGGTTGGCAGCCAGATTGATGTGCCAACCGCCACTGCTGACATTTCAACAGCACCAGCTTTACCGGCCATGACAGTATCGACGAAACCCATCGCAGTTTGTGAAAACTGTGCGATGACAATAGGGATCCCCAAAGCGAGCAAACGACGCGCTTCATTTAAATATTTCTGCACGTACTACACCTTTTTTGATTGAAAATTAACAAGAAAAACAAGAAATATTTTGCGAGCAAACGATGTTAATGGAAAATGTATCGCTTATAAGCCGCCCTATTGTATAGGACTCATTTTATTAATCCAATCATTGCAAGATGTTTATACTCGATATGATTGAAGCAACACTTAACTGAAACTAAACTCAACCCAAATAGTGAGTTAAGTAAAATGATATTTAAACAGAGTCATGTTTAAACGAAATGCTGTTTAAAAGTGGTGAGTGGGTTAAACTAATCCGCTAGATGAAATTATTAAAGAGGTTCCCATGTTTACAGGTATCGTTCAGGGAAAAGCGCCGATAGTTGCTATTGAAGAAAAAATGAATTTTCGGACCCATGTTGTTAAATTTCCGGCTGAATTATTACCCGGAATTGCAACGGGAGCTTCTGTTTCCCACAATGGTTGTTGTCTGACTGTCACTAAGATCGTTGGTGATTTAGTCAGTTTTGATTTAATGAAAGAAACATTACGTCTGACCAACCTTGGTGAACTGAGAATCGGTGATTTAGTTAATCTGGAAAGGGCAGCTAAATTCGGTGATGAAATAGGTGGGCATTTGATGTCCGGTCATGTTATTACGATAGCAGAAATTACCAAGATTTTTACTTCTGAAAATAACCATGAAATATGGTTTCGGATTCACGATAAACCGTTAATGAAATATATCCTGCATAAAGGATTTATTGGGATTGACGGGATTAGCCTAACCATTGGAGATGTAGTCAATAATCGTTTTTGCGTTCATTTAATTCCAGAAACATTGGAGCGCACAACTCTGGGCAAAAAACGTTTGGGTGAAAAGGTTAATATTGAAATTGATCCACAAACTCAAGCGATTGTCGATACTGTTGAACGGGTTATGGCTCAGAAAGAACAAAATAATTTATTGTTTCAGGTTGAAGGGCAATAAAAATATTTCTAGATTGTGTCTTCGATGTTTTAATAATTTGGTTCGACAAAATCTGAAAGCTACAGAAATATCCTATTTCTGTAGCTTGGAGTGCGTATTATGGGGGATCTTATCTAGGTACTCTCAATCCATTTTCTATACCCTGCGGACTGAATATTACCTGCCATAACTGAATATCTCTTGCACGGAATGCACCTGCACAAGCATTCAAGTAATAAGTGAACATTCGTTTAAAGCGTGGGCTATAGTTGTGTTCTATTTCATGCCAACTGGCAGTAAATCGCTCATACCATGCCATCAGTGTTCGGTCATAATCAGCCCCAAAGTTGTGCCAATCTTCCATGACAAATTTTCCTGTCGTTGCTTTGGCAATTTTGGCTATTGATGGTAAACAGCCGTTGGGAAAAATATATTTATTAATCCATGCATCGGAACCTAATTTATCAACATTGGAGCCGATGGTATGGAGAAGAAATAAACCATCAGGTTTTAGATTTTTTTTCACGATATTGAAATAATTATCATAATTTTTAGGGCCAACGTGCTCAAACATACCGACGGATACAACACGATCAAATTGAAGGTTAAGATTTCGGTAATCTTCAAGGATAATTTTTACATCTAAACCTTTGCAACGTTCCTGGGCATATTTCTGCTGTTCGGCTGAAATCGTTACCCCTGTGACAGATACACCGTAGTTTTCAGCGGCATAGGCTGCTAAGCCTCCCCATCCACAACCGATATCTAATACAGTCATGCCTGGGGACAACTGTAGTTTTTCGCAAATCAGGTGTAGTTTATGAGATTGTGCTTCTTCCAGTGTGTTGGCATCTTTCCAATAACCGCAAGAATATTGCATGTGAGGATCAAGCATCCGAATAAACAGGTCATTGCCTAAATTATAATGCTCTTCACCTACAATCCAGGCACGTTTGGGCGATTGTAAATTAAATATACGAGCGATAATTATCTTGAAGATATCTTTGACATTTTTAGGAATACGATGTTCTAAATCTGCCCGTAATACTTTATAAAAGAAAATATCAAGGCGATCACATTCCCACCAGCCATCCATATAGCTCTCACCTAAACCCAAAGAGCCTTCTTTCAATACGCGTTTATAGAAGTCAGGATTTTTAACACGTATGTCGAAAGGGCGTTTGCCATTGATATTGATATCAGCTTCCTGAAGCAATTCGTGGGCGATCCTATGCCAAGGATTAGTGATTGTTTTTTTACCTTCAACGAAAGATGAACTCATATACTCTCCAACATTGGTGTGGTGGAATTTTGAGGTATCACTTTATAGCTGATTTTTTATTATATAAAACCTCGAAGGTTTATTGGAAAATAATATAGAAATTGTTTTAAAAAGCACATATTGCCTATTCATCCTAAAATTAAATAGAGCGTCAATGCCCTGAAAGACCTCAAATTCCGAAGTTTTAAAATAATTAAACCGTATGAGTATATGAGTGAAATGGCATTTAAACAATCATCTAAAGGTCACATAATGGGGTAACCTTTAGATAATAATGTTCTTAACTATTATTTTTTTAGGAAATTATTTTATTTATGCCTGGTGGCTTTTTTTAATACCTTGTTTTTGCAGCCAATAACCGACAGCCATTGGAACAACCGTAAGCACCATTATTGTCGTCGTCGATAGAAGAGGGTATTCCATAAATACAGAGACGAGCATACTTGCGACAAAACAGAGGCCCAGTTGTAGGGCATTTTGTAATGCAGCTGCTTTACCACTATCCTGGGGATAAACAGACAGAGCATTTGCTACTGCAATTGGATAGGATGCGCCATTCATTGCTGCCATCACACAAAAAGGAATAAGAATGGCGATAAATGAAGGTTCACTCAATATGGAGAGCAAATAAATAGTGATCATGCTTACAGCATATCCCACTAATAGAAATGGGAATATCGTTTCGCTTTTCACTTTTTCCAATAAGATACGGCAACCATACCCGCCAATCATAAAGGCCAGAGTTTGGGGAATATAACTTAGGCCAATATCGGTAGGATCATAACCCATGCCTTTCAAAATTGTTGGTGAGCCTGTTAACCAAGCAAAAAAACCAGCACTACAAGACGCATAGACCAAAACATTTCCGTTAAAAACAGGGGAAGTTAATAACGTAAAGAAAGAAACTGCCTTTTTATCGGTGTTGGTTTCGATATTAGTACGTTTATTGGTCAGGAAAAATGTGGGTATTAACAACAACATCGTTACGATCATTAAAACCAGAAAAATGATTCTCCAACCATTATGCGTCAATAACCATGCGCCCAACAAAGGAGCAAGAGCAGGGGAAAGGGCAACCAAAGGCATGATCATGGCAAAAATACGTTTGGTACGTTCTGCATCATATCTGTCGACGACTAAAGCCTGCCAAGTTACCGCGGCAGAACAAACACCAACTGCTTGCATAAACCTTAATACCAGTAACTGGGTAGGACCCGTTATCCAAAGCATACCTAAACAACTAATGGAAAACAGGGACAGGCCGATAATAAGAACAGGTTTTCTGCCTAAACGGTCAGACAATTGACCCCATAAAAGTTGTGCAAAAGCAAATCCGGCAAGGAAAATGCTAAGGCTCGCACTGATAGCATTAGTTGATGTACCCAATTCTGCTTGCATTGCATCAAAAGCGGGCAGATACATATCAATAGCCAGATAGCCTAACATGCTTAAGCCGGCGAGATAAGACATAAATGGAATGGCGTTTTTATTTGTTGTCATTGTGTTAATAACTAGGTTTTGTAGTGGATAAGGAAATAGTTAGCCTATTTTATATAGCATGATTTTTACTTGTGAAACGGTAATATTTGCACCATGCTGTGAAAAAAATTGAAAGGAAGATATATGTGGTCTGAATACTCTCTGGAAGTCGTTGATGCTGTTGCCAGAACAGGAAGTTTTAGCGCGGCTGCTTCAGAACTTCATCGTGTCCCTTCTGCTGTCAGCTATACGATAAAACAGCTTGAAGAATGGTTGGCAGTCCCTCTGTTTGAACGTCGTCATCGTGATGTCGATTTAACAGAAGCGGGAGCAATTTTTGTCAAAGAAGCACGTTCTGTTATCAAAAAAATGAATCACACTCGGCACCAGTGCCAACAGGTTGCCAATGGTTGGCGGGGGCAATTTAGTATTGCGGTTGATCAGGTTGTAAAACCAGAGCGAACGCTTCGGCTAATTTTGGATTTTTATCGCCATTTTCCAGATATTGAATTATTAATTTATCCTGAAGTTTTCAATGGCGTATGGGATGCTCTGGTGGATGGCAGAGTGGATGTCGCTATCGGAGCGACACGTGCTTCCCCTGTTGGTGAGCGATATAGCTTCAGGGATATGGGATTTATGCCTTGGCTGTGTGTAGCCAGCCCTGAACACGAACTGGCAGTAATATCGGAAAAATTGAATGATGACCAAATGCGGCCTTACCCTAGTTTATGCCTCGAAGATACCTCCCGCAACTTGCCTAAGCGTGATACATGGGCTTTGGATAATCAACGGAGATTAATTGTTCCTGATTGGGATGTTGGATTAAGTTGTTTGATGGATGGATTGTGTGTAGGCATGGTGCCTAAACACCGTGCTCTACCGCTGATCCGTAAAGGCAAGCTGGTTACACTTGAACTTGAACAACCATTGCCTGACAGCCCATGCTGCTTGACATGGTCGCAAAAAAGCCATTCACCGGCATTAAGTTGGTTACTTGATTATCTGGGGGATAGCGAAACGCTTAATGCCGAATGGCTACAAGAAAATTAACTGTCAGCGGCGATAATCGATAAAAGGTCCATCTGCAACAGAGCGCCGTTCAACAAGGCGTGGGTGGACTTCAATAGTTTGTGCATCCTCACGTTTATTGACGATCCTGTCCAGCAACATTGAAAAGGCCATTTGCCCTAAACGCTCTTTGGGTTGGTGAATGGTTGTCAATGCTGGCGTAAAATAGCGGGCATTACGAATATTATCATAACCGATGATTGAAATATCTTGCGGAACGCGCAGGCCCAACTCATCAGCTGCACAGATCGCCCCCATCGCCATGACATCTCCACCACAGAAAACAGCAGTTGGACGATGTTTTTGATTCAGGATCTTATACATGGCTTGATAACCGGACTCAGGTTCAAAATCACCTTGTACAATCCACTCATCCCGAATGGCTATATTGGCTTCTTTTAGTGCCTTAAGAAAACCTTGGTGGCGGCCTCCCCCTGTATTTCTTGCCAATGGTCCAGGAATAGATGCAATATCACGATGGCCACGTTCAATAAGATAACGACCCGCCAGATAACCACCATGAAAGGCATTATCAATAATTGCATCGGTAAAATCGCCTCTGGATTCTCCCCAATCCATGACCACCATAGGAATATTACGATAGCCTTCCAACATACTCAAAAGTTGCTCAGGGTATTCTGAACACATTACTAGCAAACCATCGACGCGTTTTTGTGCGAGCATCGCGAGATACGCTTTCTGTTTATCAAGGTTGTTATGAGAATTACATAAAATCAGGGTATAACCTTTGCTATAGCAGCTATTTTCAACCGATTCTATGATCTCAGCAAAGTATGGTGCCTCACTTGATGTTGCCAGCAATCCAATGGACTTGGTGTGGTTAACTTTTAAGCTACGGGCAACCGCACTGGGAGAATAGTTCAATTCGTTAATAGCGGCCCAAACTGCAGCCTTTGTATCTTCGGCGACGAAACGGGTTTTATTGATAACATGGGATACGGTTGTGGTCGAAACACCAGCGCGTTTAGCCACATCTTTAATCGTTGCCATGAAAAAAGGACTCCTGACCTAATTTATATACCCTTTATCTTTCTTGTCGGGTATAGCTATTTGTTAATCGTTTGCCAATATATTTATATACAGGGTGATGGTTGACAATAATTTCGCGGTAAACCTTGGATTTTGTCTGATCTAGCTCAAAAGTGAAAGCAATAATCGATGCTATAAAGAGTATGTACTAAATATTGCGGTATGGTTTTTTCGATATATGGCAAATAACCGCTTAAAATTTATGGTGTTGAGGTGTCTTAATTTTCACATTGAGGATATTCTATGGATACAGATCTGAAATTGGGATTATTGGCCGCCAGTAGTGCATTAATCATGATTATTTTTCTGGGGAGCCTCTGCCTGATCTGATCAAGCTCTAAAAGAATTTGTAGCCCCACTTGCCTTAAGGGCGGGTTCTCCAACATGCGGAATGCCGCGAATAAAGGAAAACCCGCCCTTATTATTTCAAGCTAGTATAAGAATTAGGCTTATTAAGCCAAGTTTTCTTCAACAAATTTCCAATTGACCAGAGCCCAGAAGTGTTCTAAATATTGGGGGCGTGCATTGCGGTAATCGATGTAATATGCGTGCTCCCAAACATCAACAGTCAGTACTGGTTTATCTTCGCCAGTCAATGGTGTTGCTGCATTAGACGTGTTAACGATAGCCAAAGTACCATCAGCTTTCTTAACTAACCAAGTCCAACCCGAACCAAAGTTTTTCAAGGCTGAGTCAGTGAACTGTTGTTTAAACTCAGCAAAAGAGCCGAAAGCATTGTTGATAGCGTCTGCCACTTTTCCGGTAGGTTCGCCACCCCCATTTGGTGACAGGCTATGCCAGTAGAAAGTATGGTTCCAAACTTGTGCTGCGTTATTGAAGATGCCACCTTCAGATGTTTTGATGATTTCTTCCAGAGATTTTCCGGCAAATTCAGTATCTTTAATTAGATTATTCAGATTTACAACATAAGCGTTGTGGTGTTTGCCGTAGTGATATTCCAGAGTTTCTGCAGAAATGTGTGGTTCCAGGGCATCTTTGGCATAAGGTAATGCTGGTAATTCAAAAGACATTGCATGCTCCTTTTTTTAATATCGGGTTTTTGGCTCTGCAAACCATGGCTTAGACACGAACCATGAGCAGGGCAAATTTAAGTTTATTATCGTGTTGCTATTTTGATAATTATCTTAACAACTTTTCTGCTAAATAACAGGGAAAAAGATGCTATTAAGCTGCGAACTGGTGCAGAACTGAGCTTAATATGGATTGAATACAGTCAGTTGAAATGAAAATATTAAGTGATCACTTGTGGTAAGCCACGGCAAAAATTTGCCATACAAAGTTCACGGTAGAAAAATTAGCGTAGAAAGTGGTATTCTGAATCAATCTTTATCTTATGCTGATAAATAGCGCTTGCAGTTTTTAAGGAAGCAAAAATGACTAATATCAATACAAACACTAACACGGTTACTGATACAACGGCTGATGCGGTAATTGAAAAAATCGAACGCCAAATCAGAGAAAACCCAATTCTGTTGTACATGAAAGGTTCACCAAAATTGCCAAGCTGTGGCTTCTCTGCACAGGCAGTTCAGGCTTTATCAGCTTGTGGTGAACGTTTTGCTTATGTGGATATTCTGCAAAATCCGGATATCCGTGCTCAATTACCTAAGTATGCAAATTGGCCGACTTTTCCTCAGCTTTGGGTTGATGGTGAGTTGGTGGGAGGTTGTGACATTCTTGTTGAGATGTATCAACGTGGTGAACTACAAACACTGATCAAAGAGACTGCCGATAAATATCGTGAGCAGGAATAAGGTCAGTCATTCATTTGAATAATGGCTACTTTTTATAGCCCCATACTTATTAAAGATGGGGCTTACTTTTTTAGGATCCGCAGTTAGCGTTATCAGTAGAAGCTAGCGGCCAACCACCTAACCGCTTCCAGCGATTAACCAGTTCACAGAAAAGTAGGGCGGTTCGATCAGTATCATAAAGAGCACTATGAGCCTGATTGCTGTCAAACGGAATTTCCGCTGTGATACAGGCTTTGGCAAGAATTGTCTGACCAAGAACCAAGCCACTGAGTGCAGCAGTATCAAAAGTGGCGAACGGATGGAACGGATTGCGTTTCAAACCAGAACGTTCAGCAGCAGCCATAACAAAACTGTGATCAAAATTGGCATTATGAGCGACTATAATTGCACGGTTACAATTCGTGTCTTTCATGCCTTTGCGGATCATTTTAAAAATTGCATGTAAAGCAGAGTATTCACTGACAGCCCCTCGTAAGGGGTTTGTAGGATCAATACCAGTGAAAGCGAGAGCGGCAGGATCAAGATTAGCCCCTTCAAAAGGCTCGATATGAAAATGCAGCGTATTGGCAGGCGTTAGCCAACCATCTTCATCCATTTTTAAAGTAGTTGCAGCAATTTCAAGTAAAGCGTCTGTACGCGCATTAAAGCCAGCGGTTTCGACATCAATGACAACAGGATAGTAGCCACGAAAGCGCCCACTTAGCATATTTTTATCATTTTGATTAGGCATCTGATTTTCAGTTCTTAGCTTCAGGATTCTTTTTTTGATTCTGGAATAGTGGGTATTATGACAAAATTTGGAGTGTCTTGCAGAAATAATGCTTATCTGGTGGGGAATTAAAGGGCAATATGCCCTTATATACCTTATAAATAGCTGTATACCAATCTCACTTCAAGATGCATGTAATTTCTCCCCGCGAAGCGGGGAGAAATCAGGTTTCATATCGTGTTGTAAATTGCAGCTTGAAGTTTAATGCGTATAGCTATAATTTGATAGCTATTGATAGAGTTAGTTGCCTAATGCATTGCTGGCACTTGAATTTTCGATAAGTTCAATCTTATAGCCATCGGGATCTTCAACGAATGCAATGATAGTTGTTCCACCTTTAACCGGCCCTGCTTCACGAACTACTTTCCCTCCAGCACGTTTGATGCGTTCACAGGTTGCCACAACGTCGTCAACACCCAAGGCGATATGCCCAAATGCGGTTCCCATTTCATAGTTTTCAACACCCCAATTATAGGTTAGCTCAATAACGGCGCCTTGACTTTCATCGGTATAACCAACAAACGCGAGAGAATACTTATACTCTGGATTTTCGCTGGTGCGAAGTAAACGCATCCCCATTACCTGAGTATAGAAATCAATCGAACGCTGCATATGGCCTACACGGATCATAGTGTGGAGTAAACGCATGATTACCTCCTGATATTTATAGTTTTATTGCGAAATATAGCCTTATTGCAAAACTTTGCCCACCTATCTGTATGTGCCTGATTACTATAGCGTGTATAGATCAAATAATTCAAATTATCCGGCTTATTTTGGTTGTTACCATTTTGTTTTGAAATATTATGGCTGAAGTTTATACTGGCCAACAAACAGTCTTATTTTTGGAATGTTTGATAAGCTTAGAGGTAGGGGGGAAGATGGCTGAACAATTAGAATTCTTTGCTATTCCAAACCCTTGCCGAGGCGTTTGTGAATCTGATCCCCGTGGTTTTTGCCGAGGATGCTATCGCAGTAGAGAAGAGCGATTTATATGGATGAAATTATCGGATGGTGAAAAAAGAGAAATATTGCGGTTATGTCATCAGAGAAAACTAAGGGAGTTAAGAAGTAAGAGAGATGAAGAAAATATCATTTCAAAACAATCCGATTTATTTTAATTTCATTCTGAGTTGTCTAAAAAGTATCATTTATACCAATCTAACTTCAAGATGTGTGTGATTTCTCCCCGCGAAGCGGGGAAGAAATCAGATTTCATAGCGTGTTGTAAATTGCAACTTGAAGTTTAATGCGTATATATGAATTACAGTTTAGGATGATCGCAAAAATAAGAAATATTACTAGTGATAAATGATATATTATTTATGTTACATTTCTTTTATTTGACATAAGTCATTTCAAAATATTATTTCTGTTACCTATATTAGCCATTCCAGTAAAAATTTATAATTAAAGAATTATTTATTGAATGAAAAACGATCAATTTGTTATCTTGTTGTTTTTTATATTATTTATTATGAGGCGACTAATCTCTGTAAGAGAAAAATGATATTAATGTAAAAATATATAGATTAGTATTTGGATGGCGGTTATTCTTATAGAACTTTGGTCGAGTGGAAGTGTATATATTTAGGAGGGTATTTTTTGTTGACATCTAGAATTTCAATAGTTTAGTTGGAGGATTATTTTATACAGTTTATATCGTTGGTGGATTAATGCGCGATATTATTCTGTACGCCATACAATTTCGCTCTTCAGGGCGACGAAAATGTCAACTTTGAGTAACAAGCCAACGCGACACTAATTAGGTAATTAGCGAACTTGCTGACTCTGCTAATGTAAGCATGATATAGGGGTGCGTATCCATTATTCATATGAATAAACTGATTGGATAATTCATTGATGTTATATGAGTCTCTAATTATAAGGAGGGGTAATTGGAATTGACATTGGGATCAGATCTGGCACGTTTAGTCCGTGTTTGGCGCGCTTTAATTGATCATCGTTTGAAACCGTTGAAATTAACTCAGACGCATTGGGTTACTCTATACAATATTAGTCAACTACCACCAGAGCAGTCACAGATACAGTTAGCAAAAGCTATTGGTATTGAACAACCCTCTTTGGTGAGAACGCTTGATCAATTAGAAGAAAAGAAACTGATTACACGTCATACATGTGCTAATGATAGACGTGCAAAAAGAATCAAATTAACCAAAGAATCGGAAAATTTTATTAGAGAAGTAGATAGTGTTATTGATTCGACCAGAAAAGAAATTTTGGAAGGAATTACTCATGATGAGTTAATTCTACTTGCTTCTGTAATAAAGAAAATTGAAAAAAATATTAACCAATTGCACAAACAGGTAATATAAGAATTAAACTATAATAATAAAATCGCGGCCCGGATATTTGTTACTGGTAAGCCGCGATTTTTTGTCTTGTTTATTTGAGTATTTCAAAGAGGTGATACAGTCAAAGAATTTCCGCTGTTTGCGATCTTGACGCGTTGCCCTCTGCTGAATACGACGCTATCCAATTTTTGTACTATGATAAGATTTTTTCCACTGTCCATACGAATTTCTAGCTCAACACCTTTCGTTTGGTCTAAAGTACCTTCGATTCTTTGGCCGGCTAAACCGCCAGCAATAGCACCGGCGGCTGTGGCAAGCCTTTGACCAGAACCATCACCGACTGTATTACCTAGCAGCCCTCCCAAAACAGCACCACCAATGAGACCCAACATATTAGGATCACCGGCTTGTTTGCCTTTAATCGTGACGGGTCGTACAGACAGAATGGTTCCATAGGTCACGGTTTGAGCTTGTTTGGCTTGACCAATAGAGTAAGTATCACTAGAAAGTGCTCCCATGTCTGCACAGCCAGACAATGTGGTTACTACAATTGCACCAACCAGGAAACGTTTTAACATAGTCACTCCTAATTTTAATACCCGACAGGGAAGCTTGATAATAAACTTATCACCAAGTGTTCGGCTACTAATGATGCATGTCTACATCGTAATAAATGTTCACAATGAACGAAAAGAATAATTCCTGACCAAAAGCTTAGCAGGTTTTGTGAAGAGCTTTCCAAAACTCAGATTTTATCCCTGATAATGATCGTTATTTTATCGTTTACGCAAGATTAAATGTAATCCACATGTAAAATATGATCCATTATTCAATGGGGGAAATGTTTATGAAGTCAGGATGTTATATTGGTGTGATGTCTGGCACCAGCATGGATGGGGTTGATGTTATTTTGGCGGAGATCAGTGATAAGGCTGTGACTCAGCAAGAGAGTTATAGTTATCCTTTTCCGCAAGAGCTTAAGCAAAAATTGCTATCCATTTGTCAAGGGCAGCAGACGACATTATCAATGGTCGGGAGACTTGACTATGAGCTTGGCACTCTCTTTGCGGAAGCTGTTCAAGGGTTACTGAATAAAGCAGGGTTGACTGCAAATGATATTATAGCAATTGGATGTCACGGGCAGACTGTATGGCATGAGCCGGACGGTGAAAAACCTTTTACTATGCAAATTGGTGACAATAACCGAGTGGCAGCACTTACCAATATCACAACGGTTGGTGATTTCAGACGGCGTGACATGGCTTATGGTGGCCAGGGTGCCCCTTTGGTGCCTGCATTCCATATGGCTGTATTGGGCCATCCGACAGAAAGGCGTGTTATTTTAAACATTGGCGGAATAGCAAATATCTCAGCACTTCTGCCTAATTCAGCCGTTAAGGGATATGACACCGGGCCGGGCAATATGTTGATGGATGCTTGGACATGGCGGCATAAGCAATTACCTTATGATAAAGATGCACAGTGGGCCAATGAAGGGACTGTTAATGCTTCTTTACTCCAGAAAATGCTTTCTGATCCTTATTTCGCACGTACAGCACCGAAGAGTACAGGGCGTGAATATTTTAATATGGCATGGTTGGAAAAACAGTTGGCTGATTTCCCTGATGTTGAACCCGTGGATGTTCAAGCCACATTAGCTGAACTAACGGCTGTAAGCGTTGCTCAGCAAGTTAGGCTAAGTGGTGGGTGTGATCGTCTTCTGGTATGTGGTGGCGGGGCGCGTAATCCATTCGTGATGAATCGGCTATCGGCTTTATTGCCAGGTACTGAAGTGACCACAACAGACAAATATGGTTTGAGTGGTGACGACATGGAAGCACTGGCATTTGCCTGGCTAGCATTCCGAACAATGTCTGGGTTGTCGGGTAATTTACCATCAGTCACAGGTGCGGATAGAGAAACGATTTTAGGAGCAATTTATCCGGTTGTCAGATAATTGGTTGGATAATGATCAATTAACGGATGGTCATTATTAATTAAAAGACGGCAGTTAGCTAACAGATAACAATGGTATGCTAATACTCATTAATAAATAGAGAGTTAGAAATGTCAGAGAATAATGAAACCGATATTGCAGAACTGCGCAGGGAATATATACGTGGTGGGTTAAGGCGAAAAGATCTTACTGAAGAACCAATTGAACTTTTTGAACGTTGGTTAAAGCAGGCTTGTGAAGCGAAGCTCAGCGATCCGACAGCAATGTGTATTGCGACAGTCGATGAGCATGGGCAACCTTATCAACGCATCGTTCTATTAAAACATTTCGATGCTGATCACTTGATATTCTATACCAATCTTGGCAGTCGCAAGGCAAAACATCTGACCCAGAATAACCGGATCAGCCTCCATTTTCCTTGGTATCAATTGGAACGACAGGTCAGTTTTCTCGGCAGAGCTGAGCGCTTATCCCCGGTTGAGGTTGTAAAATATTTCCATAGCCGTCCGAGGGATAGCCAAATTGCAGCCTGGGCTTCCCAACAATCTTCAAAGGTATCAGCCAGAAGCATTTTGGAAGGGAAGTTTTTGGAGTTAAAACAGAAATTCCAGAATGGTGAAGTTCCTCTCCCTAGTTTTTGGGGAGGATTCAAAGTCAAATTTGACTCAGTTGAATTTTGGCAGGGCGGAGCCCATCGTCTTCATGATCGTTTCCTGTATCAACGTGATGGTGATAAGTGGAATATTGACCGTTTGGCCCCTTAAATTGCAAATTACAGCCAATCAGGGCAGTGAATTGCAAAATAGGGGAAATAATTACTGTTTTTAATACTGGCACTTATATAACTGGCGTTTTATGCTATAGCACTTGTTTATCACGAGATGCTTATATACCCAATAGATTTCAAGTTGCGGCGTAGCTAACAAGGCGGCAACATGAAAGACGCGTATAAAAATATAAGCAAAGTATACAAACTGATGGAGTTATTAATGTCTAGCAATAACCTGATTAAACAACTGCAAGAGCGGGGCCTTGTTGCCCAGGTAACGGATGAAGAGGCGTTAGCTGAGAGACTGGCGCAAGGTCCGGTTTCTCTCTATTGTGGCTTCGATCCTACCGCTGACAGCTTGCATTTGGGCCATCTGGTTCCCTTGCTGTGTTTAAAACGATTCCAACTTGCTGGACACAAACCTATTGCGTTGGTTGGTGGGGCGACAGGATTGATTGGTGATCCAAGCTTTAAAGCAACCGAACGTAAATTGAATACAGGGGAAACGGTCAAAGAGTGGGTTGAGAAAATTCGTAACCAGGTTTCTCCGTTCCTTAGTTTCGAGGGTGAAAATGGTGCAGAGTTAGCCAATAACTACGATTGGTTTGGTCAAATGGATGTGCTGACCTTCCTGCGTGATATCGGTAAGCATTTTTCCGTAAACCAGATGATCAACAAAGAAGCGGTGAAACAACGTCTTAACCGTGATGATGTTGGTATTTCCTACACTGAATTTTCTTATAACCTATTGCAGTCTTATGACTTTGCAAATTTGAATAGAGAATATGGTGTTGAATTACAGATTGGTGGATCAGACCAATGGGGCAACATTACTTCAGGTATCGATTTGACGCGTCGCTTAAACCAGAAACAAGTGTTTGGCATGACCGTGCCACTTATCACCAAATCAGATGGAACTAAATTTGGTAAGACAGAGGGTGGGGCAGTTTGGTTGGATCCGAAGAAAACGAGTCCGTACAAATTTTACCAGTTCTGGATTAATACAGCAGATGCAGATGTTTACCGTTTCTTGAAATTCTTTACTTTCATGAGCATTGAAGAAATTAATGCACTGGAAGAAGAAGATAAAAACAGTGGTAAAGCGCCTCGTGCCCAATATGTACTGGCAGAACAAGTTACCGGTCTGGTGCATGGTGAAGAAGGTCTTGCAGCGGCGAAGCGTATCACCGAGAGTTTATTCTCAGGAGCCATTGCCGATTTGACCGAAGAAGATTTTGCCCAATTAGCACAAGATGGAATGCCAACAATTGAACTTGAAAAAGGTGCTGATCTGCAACAAGCATTGGTCACCGCCGAATTTGTTCCTTCCCGTGGGCAGGCACGTACTATGATCAGTTCTAATGCGGTTTCCATCAACGGTGAAAAACAATCCGAACCTATGTATGTATTTACGGATAGTGATTGTTTATTTGGGCGTTATAGCTTATTACGCCGTGGTAAAAAACATTATTGTCTCGTCAATTGGAAATAATTAACTGATATTCTTAAGGGCAACGATAATGTTGCCCTTAATGTATCTGGTGTCTTTATAAATATTATCCATTCATAAATTAAAAATAATAAACTAGGCCTTATTATGAATAATGTTCTTTCAATTCAGTCTCATGTTGTCTTTGGCCATGCTGGAAACAGTGCGGCTGTTTTTCCGATGCGTCGTATGGGAGTGAACGTATGGGCATTAAATACGGTTCAATTTTCAAACCATACCCAATATCCTCAATGGCGTGGCTGTGTCATGCCGCCGGAACACTTGGCGGAAATCGTGCAGGGAATAGGTGAAATAAATAAACTCGCATCCTGTAATGCAGTTTTGAGTGGTTATATTGGTTCTGCGGAGCAGGGAAATTATATCCTTGATATCGTGAAGCAGGTGAAAGAAGCCAACCCTGATGCATGGTATTTCTGTGACCCTGTCATGGGACATCCAGAAAAAGGATGCATAGTTGCTCCGGGCGTTGCAGAATTTTTATGTGATAAAGCTCTGCCAGCCAGTGATGTTATTGCACCTAATTTGCTGGAGCTTGAAACATTGGCGATGCGAAAAATTAGCAGCGTAGAACAAGCGATATCCGCTGCGCGTGAGTTATGTGAAAAAGGTCCCAGAATTGTATTGGTTAAGCATTTGAGTCGTGCAGGTTATCAGGCCGATTGTTTTGAAATGCTTTTGGTAACTAAAGAGCATAGTTGGCACGTTAGCCGCCCATTAATTGATACGGGAGCACGTCAGCCAGTTGGTGTTGGTGATTTAACGAGTGGTTTGTTTCTCGCTGATCTATTAAAAAACCCTTCTTTGACAAATGAAGCATTACAAGCTGCCTTAGAACATGTTGCCGCTGCGGTTTACGAAGTGATGTTGGAAACGCAAAAGAGTGAGGAATATGAATTACAGATTGTTGCTGCACAAGATAGGATAGTTACTCCAGCACATCAATTTCATGCTGTCAGAATAGACTAATAATAAAAAAACAGTCCCACCCATAATGTTATGGCTGGAACTGTTTTTAACAGGCTATTACTTTAACTCTAATTCATTCATGGCCGCGATGCTGAAACCGCCATCAACATGCAAGATCTCACCGCTAATACCACCAGCCAGATCTGAACACAAGAAGGCAGCCGCATTACCGACATCCTCTGTTGTCACAGTGCGGCGAATAGGTGTAACCGCTTCACAGTGTGCCAGCATCTTACGGAAATCTTTGATACCAGAAGCTGCCAGAGTACGGATTGGGCCAGCAGAGATACCATTAACACGAATACCTTCAACCCCCATTGCATTTGCCATATAACGTACGTTTGCTTCCAGGGAGGCTTTTGCCAGACCCATTACGTTATAGTTAGGAATGGCACGCTCAGCACCCAAATAACTCAAGGTAAGCAGGGCAGAACCTGGATTCAACATATTACGGCAGACTTTCGCCATTGCGACGAAGCTGTATGCGCTGATGTCGTGGGCAATTTTGAAACCTTCACGGTTAACAGCGTTAACATAATCACCATCAAGCTGGTCAGCCGGTGCATAACCGATAGAGTGAACAAAACCATCGAATTTAGGCCATACTTTGCCTAATTCAGCGAACAATGCGTCGATACTTTCATCTTCAGCCACGTCACATGGCAGAACGATATTTGAATTCAGTGATGCGGCGAATTCTTCGACGCGAGGTTTCAACTTGTCATTTTGGTAAGTGAAAGCCAGCTCTGCTCCCTGATCGTGCATTGCCTTGGCAATTCCATAAGCAATAGACAGTTTGCTGGCGACGCCAGTAATGAGAATGCGCTTGCCGGTCATGAAACCCATAGCAGTATCCTTAATTGTTCTTTATGATCAAAATTGTTCTTTGTGATCAAACACCAAAAGTCATGGATAAACAGAAATAATAAATCTCTAACCATAACTACGGTATTTATGGTGAATAAACGGGAATGATTCTACCATGCCGGAGGAAAATGTGGTGAGTTTCCCGTTCTGTTCCGATCAGTGATTAAAATACATCCAATAAAAACATCAGGTGATATCCTGTCGCCATGCTTCAGCAGACAGGGCTTCACCGAAATGGCTGGCTATCAATTTGCGTGTAATATCATGCAGCGGAGAAGCCAGAACCTCTGCTGTATTGCCACGCTCGACAACTTCCCCTTGATGCATGACCAGTACTTGATCGCTGATGTGTTTCATCATACCGAGATGCTGGGTGACATAGATATATGAAATACCGTGTTTTTCCTGTAACTCCAGCATTAAGTTAATGATTTGGGAACGCATCGACATATCAAGGGATGCCAGGGCTTCGTCTGCAACAATGATTTGTGGTTGCAATATTAGAGCTCGTGCTAAAGCCACGCGTTGTTTCTGCCCTGATGCAAGCATATGTGGATAATAATTGGCATGATCTGGCAATAAACCGACCTGACGTAATGTTTGGTTGATACGTTTTTCCCGTTCGGAGGGAGATAACTTCGTATTCAAAATTAATGGCATATCCAGAATCTGACCAATGCGCTGACGAGGATTCAGTGAGGTGCTGGGATCTTGAAAAATCATACGAATGCGCTGGCTGCGGTAGCTATAATCTCCGTAAGACAGCTTATGACCGTTAATCAGAATTTCACCTGAACTTGGCTCAATAACCCCTGATAACATTCTCGCGAGTGTAGATTTACCAGAACCATTTGCGCCAAGGATAGCGAGGGTTTTTTTCGATTGTAGGGTAAAGCTCACTGGTTTTACGGCGTCAAGTTGATGACGGCGAAATAGTCCGGTTCGATAGCGAAATGTTTTAGTCAGGTTTTTAACTTCCAGCAGTGTCTCAACCACTTACGATTCCTCCATATTCAAAGGGAAATGGCAGGCGAATGCATGGCTCTTAATGACCCGTAGCCGTGGGGTTGCGATACAGGTTTTTTGTGCATAAGGGCAACGTGGCCCCAAACGGCAACCTACCGGCAAATGTTCCAGTGATGGAATAGCGCCAGATAGCGTGTTTAACCGACTTTTGTGTGGTAGCGGACTACCAAAATCAGGTATTGAACGGATCAAGGCTTGTGTATAGGGATGATAAGGTTTCACCAATAACTCATCTGGTATGGCGCTTTCCACTGTCTGACCGCAATACAGCACATTGATACGTTTGACCAGTTTACTCATCATTTGCAGGTCATGGCTGATTAATAAAATAGTCATGTTGTTGTTCTGATTGAGGCTCGACAGTAAACGGAATATTTGTGCCTGGGTCGTTGGTTCCATTGCATTGGTCGGCTCATCAGCAATCAGCAAGCGTGGCTGGTTGGCAAGCGCAATGGCAATCATCACTTTTTGACATTCACCTTCTGTTAATTCGTAAGGGTAACTGTGCATAATGTCGGAGTGATCTTTAATACCAACACGGTGTAGTAACTCAATTGCGCGGCGTTTTCGCCAATTAAATCTCTGCCACCAACGGCCTTTGTACGTCCATCCAGGAATAGATTGAATAATCTGTTTACCAATATTTTCTGATGGATCGAGACATGATTGTGGCTCCTGAAAAATCATGGAAATATTGTGCCCAATCACCTTACGGCGCTGCCGTGGTGTCAGGCGCAATAAATCAATGTCGTTAAAACGGAAACGATCTGCGGTTACTTTGAGGTTATCTTTTGTGACGCCACAAATCGCTTTGGCGATCAGACTCTTGCCTGAGCCTGATTCGCCAGCCAAACCCAATATCTCACCTTCTGTCAGTGAAATACTCATTCGGTCAACAGCTTTGACGGGGCCTTCCGCTGTCATGAATTCAATGGTGAGGTTTCGAATATCAAGTAATGGCATCATTCGACTCCTGCGTTAATAGCGCGGTGTAGACCATCACCCAGTAAGTTAACCAGCAAAACGCTGAGCATAATTGCTGCTCCAGGTAACATAACAGTCCAGGGTGCAGCATAGATCAATTCTAGTGAATCTCCCAGCATAGCTCCCCATTCGGGAGAAGGTAGTTGTGCCCCAAGGTTGAGAAATCCCAGTGCGGCAATATCAAGAATAGCGATGGAGAGGGTACGGGTTAATTCACTGACTATCACCGCAGTGATATTGGGGAGAACGGCATAACGTAAAATATGGTAGTTTGAAGCGCCATCCAGACGCGCTGCAATAATGTATTCTTTATCCAGTTCGTCATGTACAGCAGTATAAACAGTACGTACTATTCTTGGCAGTAATGCCAGTGAAACGGCAATCATGGCATGGTGCAGGCTAGCGCCAACAAAAGCAACCACAATGATGGCCAGCAGCAATGAAGGAATAGAGAGCAAGGTATCAAGAATATGGTTCATCACCGCCGATTTCAAGCCGTGAGTCATACCGGCAAGGCTACCAATGATTAATCCTACAATGGCTGCCGCCGCAGTGACTATCAATGCTCCCCCAAATGTGGACGACGTGCCAATCAATAGACGGCTGAAAATATCACGGCCAAGATCGTCAGTTCCAAGAAAAAAGGCGACATTACCGTGATGTGACCATGAAGGTGGCATCAGTTGGGACATGAATTGTTGGTCAAGCCGATATGGGGCGAAAAGATCACCCAACAGGCACAGTGCAATTAAAATTAACACCCCATAAAAACCTGTCATTGCTAATATATCGGCATAGAAAAATCGCCAGATAACTTTTAATGGCGACGGCATTTTCTTTTCACGGTAAAAATTATCTAACGGCATACCATTCCTTATGCTTTAAGGGATTAGCCATTGCACCAATAATATCTGTCAGAATATTAACGGAAATAACCAACGAGCCTACCACCATGACGCCCGCCGAGATTGCGGAATAATCCTGCTGGCGGATAGCGCTAATGAGCCAGCGCCCTAAACCAGGCCAGTTAAAGACTTGCTCTGTCACCATCGCTAATGTGAGCATGGTTGAAAATTGTAACCCCAACTTAGGGATGATAGGCGGCAAAGCATTATGCAATAAATGGCGACGAATGATAGTAAACCGTGATAAACCGCGTGTTGCTGCCGACTTGATATAATTTTCACCTGAAACCTCTTCTGCACTATTGCGCATCAAACGGATAACTTCGGTAGTAGGCGCAACGGCCAGTGTCATAACGGGCAGGATCATATGCAGAATAACACTCATGATCATTTCATTGCGATAGGGTGACTTTGATAGCCAGGCATCAATCAGTGCAGAACCAGTGACAGGCTCCATCCGATAGAGTAAATCAAAACGTCCTGAGACAGGCAGCCAGCCTAAATAAAGTGAGAAAAACAGGGTCAGCAGCAACGCCAGCCAGAAAACAGGAATGGAAAAACCGCATAGGGAAAATGTACTGATAATGATATCGACTTTTTTATTGCGCCAGACACCCGCAATAATCCCAAGAGGGATGCCAATTAGCAATGCCATGGAAAAAGAGAGGACACACAGCTCCATCGTGGCCGGGAGAACAGTATACAGTTGTTCGATAATCCGTTCCCCATTAATTCTGGAAATACCAAAATCCCATTGGAGTAAGCTACGGAAATAGTATACGTAAGCGTCTGACAGTGATGCGCCACTCAAGGCACCATGAGGTGTGAAATACATCAGGCTGAAACTGATTAATGAAAGAAAAAATAACGTCACAACCAGAAGCAACAAACGACGCAGGATATAAATAATCATTGGCTTCCTTTTTTATTTTCATCAGGAACGGTGGCTTCTTGTTCGCGGTAAACTTTGTCAAAGGAACTATTACCAAACGGGCTGAGCACCAATCCTTGAATGTTATAACGAGAGATTTGTAAACGCATCGAATAAGCCAGAGGTAACACGGGTAATTGCTGCGCGAGAATTTCTTGTGCAACATGATAATTTTTGATGCGTGAAGCCAGTTGTTGATTTAATAAGGCCTCATGCAGGGCTTCATCAAAATCTGAATTACACCAACGGCTTAGATTCGTTTGCGACGCAATGGCGGCACAGCTCAATAATGGGCGGAAAAAACTATCAGGATCATTGCTATCAGTAGACCAGCCTGCCAGCGTCATATCATGGGTTTTGTCCATGAGTTGGTTTTCCTGAAAACGGCCTTCGACGGGACGGATAGACATCTTAATACCCACTTGTGCCAAATCAGCCTGAATGAGTTCCGCCATTTTCAGCGGGCTTGGGTTATAGGATTGTGAAGCCGTTGGCACCCATAACGTTAATTCCAACCCATTTAATCCCAATTCATTTAACATCTTGCGGGATTTTTCAGGATTATATTCAGTGATCTCAGCACGATTATCATACGCCCATGATGCCCGAGGTAAAATAGAAGCTGCTGTTTCTGCCGTACCATAGTAAATGGATTTCATCAGGCGTTGGTTATTGATGGCATAAGCAATGGCTTGACGAACGGCTAACTGATCCAGTGGCGGTTTACTGGTATTAAATGCGAGATAAGCGATATTCATGCCTGAACGTAACATCTGACGCAGATTGGGATCATCATGTAAAATATTCCACTGATTAGCATCGGGATAAGCCAGTACATCGCATTCACCCGTGAGTAATTTTGAGATCCTACCTGTACCAACAGCCCCCGTGTCTATAACGACTTGTTCCATGTGCGGTTGACCTTTCCAATACTTATCATGGCGAACAAGGCGGATAAATTGATCCATCTGATAATCTTCCAGCATGAAGGGACCTGTTCCGACAGGTTTCCAATCTATTTGCCCCTGTCGATTTATTTGTTGCAATTTCTCAGCATATTCTTGGGACAGTATAGGTGCATAGTAGGTGGCCAGGTGCCAGAGAAAAGAAGCATCGGGTGCATTAAGATGAAATTCGACAGTATATTGGTTGATCTTGCGGATATTTTTTACTGAATCACCAAACTGCAAACTGTCAAAATAGGGATAGTGTCCACCATTAACATCATGATAATCGTGTGTTTTATCGAAGACACGACGGAAACTGAAAACGACATCATCAGCATTCATTGTGCGGGTTGGTGTAAACCAATCGGTTGATTGGAAAGCAACATTATGGCGCAGGTGAAGGCGATAAGTTGCGCCGTTATCCCGAACTTCCCAATCGGTAGCGAGTTCAGGAACCAGACGATAGGTCAGAGGATCAACGCCCAACAGGCGATTGTAAATCTGTGCAGCAAGCGTATCTACAGTCAAGCCGCTGATAGCCATTTGGGGGTTAAACGTATTCAAATTGCCATTAACGCAATAAATAAAACCGTTCTGCCGTAAGGAGGCAGAAATATGAGGCAAGTTTTCCGAGGCATTGTTTGACCTCGATTCTGGAATGGGTTCCGCAACCGTTTCTGGAGTCGCATTCTTGGCCGCCAGGGTAGGGGCGGAAATCAATAATATAATCCAGTAAATCAAATAACGCATATAAAATGTCAGTCATAAAAAAGAGTTTGGCCATTGTAACTTAATTAACGCTTTCTGCTCAAAAACAACGGACAGATCACGATAATGAGAAAAATTCTCAATAAAATACTTTACAAGTGTAATTGATAAGTATTATCATTCTCATGTGCTTTCAGGGATACACCTTGCAATAGCAAGTCTGTATATCAGGAGAGGCACGACATTGCTCACATTGCTTCCAGTATTTTTTATTAGCCGGCTCGGGTGCCGGCTACTTTTTTATCTGTCTACTCTATCTTGCCATTAACATCAATACGGTGTTTCTTGATTAACCCGCGGAATTGGTGGTAAGTCAAATTGAGTTTGTCAGCCGCCTTTCTTTGATTGAATTGACTTTCTGTCAAAGCCTGTTTGATTAAACTCTTTTCGCTGTCGTTTTGCCATTGTCTTAAATCAAGGGGTAATTTGGGAAGGCAGGCAGGGTTCATCTCACTCTCAGTGGCTAGGGGAGTCGGTTGTTGCGATAGTGAAAAGGGGTTGATGATGATTGTGTTTAATTCATTTTCACTATTACCATGTCGGTAAATAGAGCGTTCGATGACATTCTTTAATTCGCGAACATTGCCAGGCCAGTGGTAGGAAAGTAGCAGTTGTTTAGCTTCGTCAGTAAATCCAGGGAAGAATGGCAATTCCAACTCACGGCACATCTGAATCGCAAAATTTTGTGCCAGTAGCATAATATCCTGTTGCCGCTGGCGTAATGGTGGGATATGAACCACGTCGAACGCGAGCCTATCGAGCAAATCGGCCCTGAATTTTCCACAGGCAGCCATGGCAGGTAAATCTTCGTTGGTGGCACAGATCAAACGTACGTTAACTTGTAATGACTGAGTGCCGCCAACACGCTCCAGGTGGCCATATTCAATGACACGTAATAATTTCTCCTGTACTTGCATGGGCGCAGTAGCGAGTTCGTCAAGAAACAAGGTTCCGCCATCGGCTCGTTCAAAGCGTCCTTGGTGTTTTGAACGAGCGCTAGTGAATGCACCCGCCTCATGACCAAATAGTTCTGAGTCAAGCAAATTTTCGTTGAGTGCTGCACAATTTAGGGAAATGAAAGGGCCTTGCCAACGTGGGGACAGATAGTGTAATCGGCGGGCAATTAACTCTTTACCTGTTCCTCGTTCCCCCAGAACTAAAACAGGTTTGTTCAACTTCGCTAATGCGGAGACTTGTTCCAAAACTTCAATAAAACAGTTTGTTTCACCTAATAGATTATCAATGAACTGGGACATGGTATTTTTCGCCAGAAATTGGTTAACTTTACTAAGCTAGCTAATTGCGATAAAAAAGCAAACAAAAAAATATTTCAATAATTTCAGTTAGATAACAAAAACAAGAAAGTTGGCATGTATCTTGTATTTTGGCATGTATCTTGTATTAGTTAAGTGCCTTATCTTGTATCCGTTTTAACAATACACAGGCACAACAACATACATTCTAATGAAAGAGGTTTATGACTATGGGTATTTTTTCTCGTTTTGCTGATATCGTGAATGCCAATATCTCTTCTCTGCTGGATAAAGCAGAAGATCCACAGAAAATGATCCGTTTGATGATTCAGGAAATGGAAGACACATTGGTGGAGATCCGTTCGACTTCTGCCCGTACCCTGGCAGAGAAAAAACAGCTTTTGCGCCGCATTAGCATGGGTGAAAACCAAATTGATGGTTGGCAAGAAAAAGCTGAACTGGCATTGAGCAAGGGTAAAGAAGATTTAGCGCGTGCAGCATTGATTGAAAAACAAAAAGTCACTAGCTTAGTTGAATCACTCACACACGAATTATCCATTCTGGATGAGACGCTGGGACGTATTAAAGGCGAAGTGACAGAGCTTGAAAATAAATTGACAGAAGCGCGTGCGAGACAACAATCATTGGCACTGCGTCATCAGGCTGCGGCATCTTCGCGCCAGGTACGCCGTCAGTTGGATAGTGGTAAAATCGATGAGGCAATGGCGCGCTTCGAACAGTTTGAACGTCGGATAGACCATATGGAAGCGGAGGCAGAAGCGTTTGGGTTGGGTAAACAGAAATCACTCGACCAACAATTTGCAGAATTGAAGGCAGATGATGAAATCAGTGCACAACTAGCGGCCTTGAAAGCTAAAATGAATATCAAAGATTCTCAATGATGACATATGTCATACATAACTAAGGAAAGATAATGGGCTATATATTTCTTGGGATCCCGCTGATCATTTTTGTGCTTTTTGTCTTACCCATCTGGTTGTGGCTGCATTATAGCCACCGTAACAGCAATCGGGATCAGTTAGGGAACAGTGAAATTCAGCGTTTGGAACAGTTGACGGAGAACGCCAGACGTATGCAAGAACGGATCAAAACGTTAGAAGATATCCTCGACGCAGAGCATCCAAATTGGAGACAGTCATAATGTCAAATCAATACCGTCGAAAACTTTACCGTCTGCCAGAGCAGGGGGTAGTTAAAGGAGTTTGTGCCGGACTGGCAGACTATTTTGACGTACCCGCTCCGCTTATTCGTACCATCGCAGTATTATCGTTGTTCTTTGGTCTATTTGGCATAACGGTATTGGCTTATATTATCTTGACCTTTGTCATGGATCCCGCACCTGCGGGATATTCAGCAGAGGAAAAGTATAGAGGACCATCAGCACAGAAGATGTTGGACGAAATAGACGACCAATTGAAAGCAAGCGAAGCACGTTTACGTCAAATGGAACGCTATGTGACTTCTGATACTTACAATGTGCGTAGCCGTTTCCGCCAGCTTTGAGTTGTAACCAGACAGTGGATATAGCATGGGATCTGGCTTGTAACATCGGCAAAATTTGCCATTATTTCCGTTGCTACAGGCCAGATGAGACTGATTCACGGTATTCCCATTTAGGAGAAACATGAAACGGTTACAAAACGAACTGACAGCACTTGTTAATCGTGGTATGGACCGTCATTTGCGACTGGCGGTAACAGGATTAAGTCGCAGTGGAAAGACCGCATTTATTACTTCCTTGGTAAACCAACTTTTGCATGTTCACAGTGGAGCCAGATTGCCGCTGTTTTCTGCTGTGCGTGATGGGCGTTTGCTTGGTGTGAAGCGAGTGCCACAGCGAGATTTTGGGGTGCCTCGTTTTACCTATGATGAAAACATCGCAGAATTATATGACACTCCGCCTAACTGGCCGACGCCAACCCGTGGTGTAAGTGAAATACGTTTAGCGTTGCGCTATCGTTCTGAAGATTCCCTGTTTCGCTACCTCAAAGAAACTTCAACCCTTTATTTAGAAATTGTCGATTATCCGGGCGAATGGTTATTGGATTTACCCATGCTGGAACAAAATTATCTGGCGTGGTCACGGCATATGCATGGATTACTGAAAGGAGAAAGAGCAAATTGGGCTAAGCCATGGTTAGCGTTATGCCAGCAATGTGATCCACTGGCGCCAGCTGATGAAAATTTACTGGCCAAAATCGCTCAGGCTTATACGGACTACCTGCATCAATGTAAACAGCAAGGTTTGCATTTTATCCAACCTGGCCGTTTTATCTTACCGGGTGATTTGGCGGGAGCACCCGCGCTGCAATTTTTCCCGTGGCCGGATATTGACAGCATCGGAGAGCCACAACTGGCAAAGGCGGATAAACACACCAATATCGGCATGTTGCGTGAGCGTTTTGCTTATTACTGTGATCATATCGTTAAGGCGTTCTATAAAGAGCATTTTCTGCGTTTTGATCGGCAAATTGTGCTGGTGGATTGCTTGCAACCATTAAATAGTGGCCCGCAAGCTTTCAATGACATGCGACTTGCATTAACACAACTTATGCAAAGTTTTCATTATGGTAAACGAACACTGTTTCGTCGTTTATTTTCGCCTTGCATCGATAAGTTGCTGTTTGCTGCCAGCAAAGCAGATCATATTACGTCAGATCAACATGCCAATCTCGTTTCACTCTTACAGCATTTGGTACAGGAGGCATGGCAAAATGCGGCGTTTGAAGGGATCAGCATGGATTGTGTAGGGCTTGCATCTGTTCAGGCAACAGAGAGCGGTATTGTCATGCATAAAGGTGAAAAAATCCCTGCTATCAAAGGCAATCGCTTGTCAGATGATAAGTTATTGACATTTTTTCCAGGTGAAGTGCCACAGCGCTTGCCGAATAGTGAATTCTGGCAGAAACAGGGGTTTAATTTTGAATTATTTCGGCCAAAACAAGCCAATGTTAACACCCCGTTATCCCATATTCGCATGGATAGCGTGATGGAATTTTTATTGGGAGACAAATTAACATGACCGAGCCTTTAAAACCGCGAATGGATTTTGACGATCTTACACAAACAGCGTCTGAGCCATCACTAAAAGCAAAAAAAGAATTTATTGGGCAGGAAGAAGAATTCTATCCGGTTATGTCAGAGCGGGAAGCGGAGGAGAAGGAAAGCGAATTTGAAGGTGCAGTGTATGCTGCGCTGAAACCAAAACGTAGTTTCTGGCGAAAAGTTTTTATCAGTGCTGTCCTGTTATTGGGGATGAGTGTTGTTGCCCAATGTATTCAGTGGATCTACCAGGCATGGCGGCAACATGACTGGATTGCACTGGGGATCGCAGCAGCAGGCAGTATGATTGTGTTTGCGGGAATAGGCAGCGTGATAAAAGAATGGCGGCGTCTTCACCATTTACGGCAGCGTACAGAAGAGCGAGACACGGCGAAAACGCTATTGCAAAGTCATGGCATTGGCAAGGGAAAGCAATTTTGTGAAAAATTAGCAGAACAGGCTGGCATTGAACGACAACATCCGGCATTACAGCGTTGGCAGGCTGCCGTGCATGAGACGCACAATGATCGTGAAATTGTCATGCTATACAGCCAATTAGTTCAGCCTGTCCTGGATACGCAAGCCAGGCAAGAGATCAGTCGCTCAGCTGCGGAATCGGCTCTGATGATCGCTGTTAGTCCATTGGCTATCGTGGATATGGCTTTTATTGCCTGGAGAAACATTCGGCTCATTAATCGTATTGCAGCGCTTTATGGTATCGAGTTAGGTTATTTCAGCCGTATTCGCTTATTTCGGTTAGTATTGCTGAATATTGCCTTTGCAGGAGCCTCAGAGTTAGTCAGGGAAGTGGGTATGGACTGGTTGTCACAAGACATTGCGGCTCGTCTTTCTGCACGTGCCGCACAAGGGATTGGTGCAGGGTTGCTGACAGCCCGTTTGGGCATCAAGGCAATGGAATTGTGTCGGCCTTTGCCGTGGATTGATGGAAATAAACCGAAGTTAGGCGATTTTCGCCACCAATTACTTGCTCAGCTTAAAAATACGTTACCAATGAAAAACAAAAGCACAGCCAAAGAGGCAATAAAAAAGTAAGCAAATTAATAACAAATGTCATACCAGGTTGACATCTTATTTTCTTGTAAACTTTTGCTGACAAGGGCTTCATCTATTGGATAGTAACGGGTAACATTTCAGGCAGTTAAGAACATCGTGTCAATAAGGTCAGAAAAATGCGATTGGAAGTTACTTGTCAGGATCGAATTGGGTTAACCCGCGAGTTACTTGATTTACTGGTTTTACGAAATATTGACCTGAAAGGAATTGAAATTTCTCCTGCATGTCGTATTTACCTTAATTTCACTCAAATTGATTTCAATATCTTTCGGGAGTTGATGGCAGAAATTCGCCGTATCAATGGCGTCATTGATGTCAGGACAGTTGCCTTTATGCCATCAGAAAAAGAGCATCGGGCGATGTGGACATTGTTGGAATCGATTCCCGACCCCATCTTTTCTATTGACATGAAAGGCAATGTTGAACTGGTTAACTCTGCGGCTTTGGCACTGTTTGGTGTCAGTAAAGAAAAAATTAGCCAAAAAAACATTAGCCATCTGATTAACAATTACAATTTCCTTCGCTGGCTTGAAAGTGAGCATCATCAACCCCATTCAGCACAACTCTCCATCAAAGAGCAAAAGTATGGGATGGATATTATTCCTATGCAATTAACGGATGAAAATCAAGTTGTCAGATGTGCAGGGGCGGTAATTATGCTGCGTTCTGGTGAACATCAGCCAACGGGGCATATTGAATCATCACGCAAAAAATTAACCGTAAGTGATGATAATGCTTTTGAACAGATTATTGCTGTCAGTCCTAAAATGGTTCATATCGTTGAGCAAGCCCGTAAGATGTCAATGCTCGATGTTCCCTTGCTGCTTGTTGGTGAAACAGGAACAGGAAAAGATGAATTTGCTAAAGCCTGTCATTTGCGCAGTGCAAGGGGAAAACAGCCTTTTCTTGGGCTAAATTGTGCTTCTATGCCGGATGATGTTGTAGAAAGTGAACTGTTTGGTTATGCGGCGGGAGCCTACCCCAATGCATTGGAAGGTAAAAAAGGATTCTTTGAACAGGCTAATGGCGGTACGGTTTTGCTAGATGAAATTGGTGAAATGTCGCCACAGATGCAGACTAAATTACTGCGTTTCTTGAATGATGGAACATTTCGTCGTGTAGGTGAAGAGAATGAAGTTAAAGTAAACGTCAGGATCATTTGCGCCACGCAGAAAAACTTAATGGAGTTGGTACAAAAAGGGGCGTTTCGGGAAGATCTCTACTATCGGCTGAATGTCTTAACCATCACATTACCGCCTTTGCGGGAACGTCAGGCGGATATCATGCCATTGGCAGACTATTTTGTAACACGTTTTGCGCAAGAACAGGGCTTACATAAGCCTAAATTCTCTGCTGATTTAGAGCAGTTTTTGTGTGGTTACCATTGGCCAGGTAATGTTAGACAGCTTCGTAATGCGATATATCAGGCTTTGACTCAACTTGAGAGTAACAAACTTAGCCCGCAGGATATCCGGCTGCCCGAACTAGAAGCTGAGGTAACATTTAATGAAGATATTTTGGTGGGATCTTTGGATGAAATCAGCAAGCGTTTTGAACGCTCTGTGCTGACACGTCTTTATCGTCATTACCCCAGTACGCGTAAGCTGGCAAAACGGCTTGGTGTTTCTCACACGGCAATCGCCAATAAATTACGTGAATATGGTCTGAATGGTAAAAAACACTTAGTTGAACATGAAGACGGTGAATAATAACTGAAGTATTACGGCTTTTAACAATATCTTATATATGAAATAAGCTGGCGACGATAAAATGATAAATTGTGATTTTATCGTCGCCAGGCAATAAGATTTAAACACTAAACCTTAAAAAAACAATTACTTCAATGCGGCTAACGCGCTGTCATAGTCAGGTTCATTGGTGATTTCATCGACCAACTGGCTATAAATAACTTGATTATTTTCATCCAGAACAACAACAGCGCGTGCAGTCAGTCCACCCAATGGGCCTTCGCTGATTGCAACGCCGTAATCTTCCTGAAATTTCCCGCCACGCAGTGTAGAAAGAGTGACAACATTAGACAGTCCTTCAGAACCACAGAAACGAGACTGCGCGAAAGGCAAATCCGCTGAAATGCACAGCACAACAGTATTATCTAATTCGCTGGCAAGTTGGTTGAACTTACGGACAGATGTGGCACAAACACCGGTGTCAATGCTTGGGAAGATATTAAGCACTTTACGTTTACCTGCGTAATGGCTCAATGTTACATCAGCGAGATCTTTGGCAACTAGCGTGAATTCTTTTGCTGCCTGACCTGCTTGTGGAAAATCTCCATTAACGGTGATATCACCACCTTGAAACTTGACTGTTTGTGTCATGATTTAATCTCTCTAAAAAGTAAACTACGCCGCCAGTGTAAAGGAATAGTGCGATCTTGCCCACAAAAAGAAATAAAATATTCATCCTTCTTTTAATTAACAATATCTTATAATTTATTTATCAAAAAAATACCGTATTGAAGAAAGTCACTATACCAATGGTCGATGGATCAAATCGTGGTTAAAAGGATACCCGATCACTAATCCTGAAGATATCGCCTATAGTCATATCCTGTAACACAATTGAGCATGAAGAGTAAGCGCGAAATTTAAGTACAAATAAGGAGCAGATGTGGAAGCTATCTATGGCTCGGTATTTAAAGGTTCAAATGCAATTTATGCCTGTCAATTAAATGGCAAGGGAGGTGTTACCGCATTTGGGGATAATTCACTCGTAACCGCAGAGCAACCAGTGTGGCAACATCTTGATTATAAAAATCCGGCTAGCCATCAATGGATTATGAATACAACCTTGCTACCGTTCCCAGTAAAGGAGGGGTTAGTGAGTGATAATATCCGTCCAAAGGTCGTGCGCACAGGTGAAGGAACTTTGATTACCTTGAGATCGGTGAACCGTAATGATAATGCGCGTCCCGATCATCTGGTTTCATTTCGCATCTATATTAATGACAAAATTATTATCTCCAGCCGGCATCGAAAAATTCATTCTATCGATCAGGTCTTGGCTGATTTGCATAACGGTGTTGGTGCGAAAAGTACAGGGAATTGGTTGGTAGAAATAGCGGGGGCCATTACTGATGAAGCCAATGATTTTATTGAAGAGCTACATGACAACCTGATTGAGTTTGAAGATGATATTTTGGAACAGAAAGTTCCTGGCCGCGGAGAATTAGTATTACTGCGTAAACAGCTAATCGTTCTGCGCCGATATATGGCACCACAGCGGGATATTTTTATCCGTTTGGCCAGTGAAAAATTGCCTTGGATGAATAATGAAGAGCGCCGTTTAATGCAAGAGATTGCTGATCGGTTGGGTAGGGGAATAGATGATCTTGATGGTTGTATTGCCCGAACCGCAGTTCTTGCTGATGAAATCACGTCCATGATGGCGGATGCCATGAACCGCCGTACTTACATGATGTCTCTATTGGCGATGGTATTCTTGCCAACCACCTTTTTGACTGGATTGTTCGGTGTCAACTTGGGCGGAATACCCGGTAATGAGTATCGGTTTGGGTTTGGTTTGTTCACGCTTTTGTTGTCACTATTAATGGTGGCTTTTGCGTGGTGGTTAAGGCGAAGTAAATGGCTATAGGATTTGAGATAAATCAATGATTGGTTGCCATAATTAAGGCATCATAGTTTCCGCAGGTGAATACAGCGTTGAACGTTGTGCTCCATAATTGTAGTTTTTCTCATATTGAGTTTTACACAGAATAATTGCTCATTAATTATGCCGATACTTGTTTTAGTATCGGCTATTTTTTTGACGGAGTTTAAGCCACCTGTACCAAAACTGCTTAGTTTTAAATGTTTGTCACATCGATAAACAGTGATTCATTAATATTCGTTGACGATACCACTGCTTCGTTAAAAGCATACTCTTCCCTTTCTCCCTCACGATGCAATGGCAAGTTGACAAAATCGAAAATCGTTTTGTCTGCCAGTTGGCTTGGGCTAACATTCTGAATAGACTTAAAAATATTCTCCACTCGGCCTGGTGTTTTCTTATCCCAATCTACTAGCATTGCTTTGATCGCCTGTCGCTGTAAGTTTTCTTGGGAACCACATAAGTTGCAAGGAATGATTGGGAATTTTTTGCTTTCCGCATACTCAATCAGGTCTGTTTCCCTGCAATATGCCAGCGGCCTGATGACAACATTACGGCCATCGTCAGAGCGTAATTTTGGCGGCATCGCTTTCATACGTGCGCCATGGAACATATTCAGGAACAGCGTTTCAACGATGTCATCAAGATGATGTCCCAGCGCAATTTTTGTTGCCCCGATTTTTTCTGCAAAAGAATAGAGGGTGCCGCGACGTAGTCTTGAACACAATCCGCAGGTAGTTTTGCCTTCAGGAATTTTCTCTTTAACAACAGAATAGGTATCTTTATCAACAATGTAGTATGGAATATCCAGGCTTTCAAAATATTGGGGTAAAATGTGTTCAGGGAAGCCAGGCTGTTTCTGATCAAGGTTTACTGCAACGACTTTGAATTTTATTGGTGCCGCTTTTTGCAGATTCAACAGAATATCTAACATCGCGAATGAATCCTTGCCGCCACTAATACATGCCATTACAACATCGTTATCTTCAATCATATTGTAATCAATGATGGCATTACCAACGTTTCTCCGCAGGCGTTTCTGGAGTTTGTTGAATTCAAGTGTCTCTTTTCTCGTATCTTTTTGATTCATTGCGACTTCTCACATTGCCGATTAATTGGCTGTAGATTTTCTATACGGATCCTTTGCAGGAGGGGGATTATACGGATTTTTCTTTTTGTTTGAAACATGTCTGTGTCCAACCGATTTCAGCCATATATCGAGCAGTGTTATAAAAAAGCACGGTAGTGATAAGGATGCCGCTGATATCGGCTGGAAAAATATTCACAGTTGGTTTTATACCAATCGTCTTTCAAGTCAAAATTCATTGGGTATATTATTTCTAATAATAAAGATGTAAAAAAATAAGGCCAGCAATACTGGCCTTGTTAAGTTACTCTATATTGATATCATCCTTATTTGACAATGTATTAATTATTTCTGCACTGATAATGGAAACAGACTCAATAATATTCTCGTGATAACAATCATCAATCAACTTAATGACTAATGGATGGGTTGACCATTGTGAAATATTATTATCTGGTATTTTGATTATCAGTCGACTCATAGTAAGTCCTGTTTCTTCTTTATGATGTGGGTTTATTTTACCCGCTTTAAATAAAGTGATATTTGTATATGATAATTTTCCGCTTAAATGACAGTCCGCTATTCTAGACTCAAAAGGTATTGCTTCTAATACCTTATTAATATAAGTTTCGCTTGCTCCCATTTCCTGTAACTTTTTGATAACCTTGTTATATGCATTTGATATATCTAATTTATTTCTAAGTTTTCTTATCTCATCATTATTGATGACGGTATCTAATAGAAACAACTGAATCTCTTTTGCACCAAGTTGTTCCAATTGAAATGCAATCTCTATCGCTAATTGTCCTCCTAATGACCAGCCTAGAATACGGATAGGTTTATCAATGGAAGTTTCAGTCAAGATTAATTTCATGTAGATCTGTGCTATCTGTTGTAATGAATCGATTTTATGCTCTGTGGAAAGATTGTAATTATCGATACCGATGCAGTTATACGTATCAGATAAAGCATTTGCCAGAGGCTCATAGACTTCACTACCGCAATTAACTGCATGGATCATAAACAGTTTATTGCTTGCGGTTGATTCGGGTGTTAAGAAATTAAGTAAATTAGATGTAGCGCTACCGGCTTCCAACCATTGGGATAACAAGGAAATGCATTTGTAGCTAAATAGAATATTTAAAGGAATATCAACGTTTATTTCATTACGTATTGCTGTAGTTAATTTAATCGCTATGAGGGAATTACCACCAATGCGGAAGAAGTTATCTTCAATACCTACCCGTTCCAAACCCAAAACTTCCTGCCAAATAGCACATAACTGAGTTTCTAAGGCATTACGGGGCGCAATATAGTTGTCACTTTTACCCCATACCGGTGTTGGCAAGGCGCGGCGATCCAGCTTGCCGTTGAGGGTTAAGGGTACGGATTCGATACGGGTAAAGTTGGCGGGCAGCATATAGTCTGGCAAGCGGGTGGAAAGATACCGAACCAAGGTATCATCGGGCAGCACACCATCGGTGACCAGATACGCCACCAGTATTTGATCCCCTTTGTACTTATGGTCGATCACCACCGCCTGTTTGACCTGTGGGTGTGAAGTCAGGACGTTTTCGATTTCCCCTAATTCGATACGGTAGCCACGGATCTTAACCTGAAAATCATTGCGTCCCAGATATTCCAGCTCCCCGTTCGGTAGCCAGCGGACTAAGTCGCCGGTTTTGTACAAACGGGTATAGCCACGGGCTTTATCTGCTTCTGACGCAAACGGGTTCTCAACAAAACGTTCAGCGGTGAGTTCAGGCCGGTTTAAATACCCCCGTGCCAGTCCGGCACCGCCGATATATAATTCACCCGACACACCGATAGGGGACAAGTTGTTGTGACTATCAAGGACGTAAAGACGAACATTATTGATGGCTTTGCCAATATTGTTGGCGATTTCCCCGGATTGGTAGTGCTTGCCGCTGGCACAAACGGTCACTTCGGTCGGGCCGTACGCATTCAGTACCTCGCAGTGATGACTGAAATAGTCCAGAAAGTCTAAGAACGGGGCTTCTCCCGCGGTCACCAATAACTGCAAAGAGGGCAATTCAGTGCCAATTAACACTTTTAATATGGCTGGGGGTAAGGTGGCTAATTCAATGCCTTCGCGCTGGATCAATTGTGCAACGGCCGGCGCATTGCGCTCTGTTTCACTGCACAGATAGACCGTCAGGCCATGCAGTAAACTGACAAACAGTTCAGAAACCGAGGCATCAAAGACATAAGCCGCAAACATTAAGGCTTTTTTGCGCTTTGTGATATCAAACAGGGCTGCCTGTGCCGCCACCAGATGAGACACATTTTTATGCTCAATCATGACGCCTTTTGGCTGCCCCGTGGTGCCTGAGGTATAGATGATATAAGCCAGATCGGTAGGTTTATTGACTATAGCCAGATTTTCTACGGGCTGGTTTATCGTGATGCTCCGGTCATCTGCCGCTATCCGTATCGGCGGCGCTGCCCGTGCTTCCGCCAGTGTTGTCAGATAGCGTTGCTGGGTGAGGACACACGGGCTTTGGGTGTCTTGCAGAATAAACTGCACCCGCTCCGGCGGGTATGTCGGGGAAATCGGCACATAAGCGCCGCCGGCTTTGAGCACTGCCAGAATACTGATGACCATCTCCAGACTGCGGTCGAGATAGAGGGCAATGGGGGTGTCTGCGGGCAGAGGGGCATTTTTATGTTGCTGGCAATGTTCACGAATAACCCGGGCTAACTGATTGGCCCGTTGGTTTAACTGCCGGTAGGTCAGGGTTTCCCCTTCAAATACCAGTGCTATATTATCCGGCGTCTTTTCTGCCTGTACTTCAAACAGCTGCTGTACGGTTTTCTCTTGCGGGTAAGGCGCATCGGTCTGGTTCCAGGTGTGCAGCAGGGTGTGGCGCTCCGAGGAAGACAGGATAGCAATCCCCGCCAGCGATTGTTGCGGGTCTGTCACGAAGGCGGCCAGCACCCGTTGGTAGACAGCGGCCAGTCGTGCCATGGTGGTGTCGTTAAACAGGCTGACCGCGTAATTCAGGTTGCCTGTAATAGCGGGTTGTCCCTCAGACAGAAACAGGCTCAGGTCAAACTTGGCCGGGCTGTACAGGGATTCATCTAATGTCACTGGCTGGAACGGCAGCCTGGCTTCATCTGGCCGGTGTTCCCCAACACGGTGTAAGCCAAACATCACCTGAAAAATGGGATGACGGGCGGGGTCACGCTCAATTGCCAGAGCGTCAAGCAGTTGTTCAAACGGCATGTCCTGATGCGCTTTGGCATCGGCAAGCAACTGATGAATTTGTTGAATCAGGGTGGCGATACTGTCTGTCAGCACAAGTTGTGCCCGCAAGACCAGGGAGTTGACAAACATCCCTATCAGCGCTTGGGTTTGGGCGTGGTGCCGGTTATCAGTTGGTGTGCCCAGTACGATATCGTTTTGGCCGGATAGTTTTGCCAGCGTGACATAAAAGCCACTGAGCAGCACGGTATACAGGGTGGTTTCCTGCTCTTTTGCCAGCATTCTGAGCTGGTCAGAAAGGGCGGTATCTAGCGTGAAATTGAAGTCCCGTCCCTGATAACTAACCTGGGCGGGTCTGGTGTAGTCTGTTGGCAAGGCCAGGGTTTCGTAGTGGGCTAAGGTTTGTCGCCAGTAAGCGAGCTGGCGTTCACGCACATCGCCCTGTAAATATTCCCGCTGCCAAGCGGCATAGTCGCCATAGGTGATATCCAGAACAGGCAACGGGCTATCACGGCCGGCTAACAAGGCTGGGTAAATCTCGGCCAGTTCACGCATAAAAATGTCGATGCCCCAGCCATCAATGGCGATATGGTGCCATAACATCAGGAAGTAATGTTTATCGGCCAGGGTATAGTGACAGAGGCGCAGGCTGGGTTCGGTGGTCAAATCAAATGGCGTGGCTATCTCAGTGCGTACGGTATCCAGAAGCGTGTCAATATCATCACAGGGCGCGACTGACCGGATAACCAACGGCCTGTCCAGTATTTGTTGGTAGTTCTGTCCGTCATCATGATGGGGATATACCGTTCTTATCACGGCATGGCGCTGTGCTAATCGGTTAATGGCGGTTTCTAACACAGGCAGACAGGCGGCATTATCCAGTTGAACCAGACAGGGAATATGGTAGGCATCGGTGCCCTGTTCAAACTGCTCGATAAACAGCATTCGCTCCTGAGCAAAGGATAAGGGGTAGTGCGCCAATTCGCGGTGAGGGATAACCGTATTGGCGGGGTGTCCCATTTGGTTCGCCAGGCTGGCGATGGTTTTGTGTTCAAAGAGTTGCGTCAATGAAACCGCAAGCCCAAGGGTGTGGTGAATTGCGGCCGTCAGCTTAATCGCGGTCAGGGAATTGCCGCCGATACGGAAGAAGTTATCTTCAATCCCCACCCGCTCCAAACCTAATACCTCCTGCCAGATAGCGCATAACTGAGTTTCTAAGGCATTACGGGGCGCTATATAGTTGTCACTCTTGCCCCATACCGGTGTTGGCAGGGCGTGGCGATCTAGCTTGCCGTTGAGGGTTAAGGGGACGGATTCGATACGGGTAAAGTTGGCGGGCAGCATATAGTCTGGCAAGCGGGTGGAAAGATACCGAACCAAGGTATCATCGGGCAGCACACCATCGGTGACCAGATACGCCACCAGTATTTGATCCCCTTGATGCTTATGGTCGATCACCACCGCCTGTTTAACTTGTGGGTGTGAAGTCAGGGCGTTTTCGATTTCCCCTAATTCGATACGGTAGCTCCGGATCTTAACCTGAAAATCATTGCGCCCCAGATATTCCAGCTCCCCATTCGGCAGCCAGCGGACTAAATCACCGGTTTTGTACAAACGAGTGTAGCCACAGGTTTTATCTGCTTCTGAGGCAAACGGATGCTCAACAAAACGTTCAGCGGTGAGTTCAGGCCGGTTTAAATACCCCCGTGCCAGTCCGGCACCGCCGATATATAACTCACCCGCCGCGCCGATAGGAGATAAGTTACCCTGTTTGTCAACGACATACAGACGGGCGTTATTAATGGCTCTGCCAATATTGCGGGCAATCGCCCCGGATTGGTAGTGCTTGCCGCTGGCACAAACGGTCACTTCGGTGGGGCCGTAAGAGTTGAATACTTCGCTGTGATGGCTGAAATAGTCAAGAAAATCTAGGGATGGGGCTTCTCCCGCGGTCACCAATAACTGCAAAGAGGGGAACTCAGTGCCGATTAATAACTTCAGTATGGCAGGAGGCAGGGCGGCGATTTCAATACCTTCGCGTTGGATCAGTTGTGCAACGGCCGGCGCATTGCGCTCTGTTTCGCTGCACAGATAGACCGTCAGGCCATGCAGTAAACTGGAAAACAGTTCGAAAACGGAACCATCAAAGACATAAGCCGCAAACATTAGGGCTTTTTTGCGCTTTGTGCTATCAAACAGGGTTGCCTGTGCCGCCACCATATGGGCCACATTTTTATGTTCGATCATGACGCCTTTAGGCTGCCCCGTGGTGCCCGAGGTGTAGATGATATAGGCCAGGTCGGTAGGTTTATTGACGGATGCCACATTTTCTACGGGCTGGTTTATGGTGATAGTTTGGTCATCTGCCGCTATCCGTGCCTGAGCATATTCCGCCAGTGTTGTCAGATAGCGTTGCTGGGTAAGGACACACGGGCTTTGGGTATCTTGCAGAATAAACTGCACCCGCTCCGGCGGGTATGCCGGGGAGATCGGGACATACGCACCACCGGCTTTCAGTACCGCCAGAATACTGATGACCATCTCCAGACTGCGGTCAAGATAGAGGGCGATGGGGGTGTCTGCTGGCAGAGGGGCATTTTTATGTTGCTGATAATGTGCACGAATAACCCGGGCTAACTGGTTTGCCCGTTGATTTAATTGCCGGTAGGTCAGGATTTCCCCTTCAAACACCAGTGCCACATTATCCGGCATCCTTTCTGCCTGTACTTCAAAAAGTTGCTGTACGGTTTTATCTTGCGGGTAAGGGGCATCGGTCTGGTTCCAGGTGTGCAGCAGGGTATAACGCTCTGCTTCACTGAGAAACAGGATGGCGGTATGAAGCTGGTGTGGATCACCGGCCACAGCGTGTAGAATGCGTTCAAGCTGATGCAACAAGCGCTGTGCTTGTTTATCGGTCAGCCAATCTTCACCATAACCCAATTTAACCGTAAGACAGTTATTTTGCTCATAGGCCATTAACGACACCGGATAGTCCACTTTTTCGATGGCCTGACTGAATGTCAGGGTATTCTCGATACCTCCTTCATTTTCGTTTGCCACGGGGACGGGGTAGTTTTCAAAGACAAACAGGCTATGGAATAACCGTTCCCCGTCGGATTGCAAACTGGCAAGTGAGACGGCACTGTGGCTGTTGAGCGCAGCGATATCTTTCTGTATAGCTTGTAAGACGCTAATAACACTGCGGTTATTATCCCACTGCACCATTAATGGCAACGTATTAATATACAGGCCGACGCTGGATTCAATACCGTCTACCGGTATATCGCGTCCGGATACGGTGGTGCCGACAATAGTCTGTTCATCTCCGGTGTAACTGTGCAGTAATTTATGCCAGGCAAATTGCAAGACCACGTTCAGGGTAATGCCTTGTTCACGACACATTTTCTTAATCTGCTGATATACGTTTCCCTGGACAGTAATAGTTTGCCTCGCGGGTTTTTCAATCGTTCTTAGCCGAGTTAAATCAATGTGATGACTTAACAGGGCAGAAAGATTATTGGCTCCCTGAAATTGTGCTTTACGCTTCTCCCAATAGATTTCAGATCCCGCTTTGTGTTCCAGATAATATTGCTGGGTTGCCAGATAGGCTTTATCTGCCACTATTTGGGGAACGCGTTTTTGTGCGAGTTGGTTGTAATATTCATGCACGTTTTGCAATAAAATTGGGTTACTCCAACCGTCAGTAATACTGTGATGTTGCGTGATTAACACCGTTACCCGTTGTTCACTCTGTTTAATTAAGGTAAAGCGGATTAACCCGGGCTGACGTAAATCAAAGGGTAAGGTGCGATCATGTTGTTGGATCGCTTCAATCGCTCTGGCTTTCTCTTCTGGTAATAACTGACTGATATCCTTGATAATAAAATTTTTCGAATCAAGGCTTGCCCCTTCAGTGACAATCTGCAACATTTCCCCTTCCCAATTAAATGCTGTTCTGAGGATAGGAAAGCGCAGTGAGGTTAGAACCCAGGCCTGTTGGTAGGTGGCAAGGTCGAGTTGAGTGTGATAATCCAACAGCAGTTGCACGCGATAAGCATCATCCTGTGGTTGAGCCAGATGATGATAAATAAATCCTTGCTGCAAGCTGGTTGCGGGATACAGTGCTTCAATCTGATATGTCTGTTGAAGATGACGCAAAAGTTCGATTGAGATCCCTTCAATACCGTAGTCACTGGGCGTTTTTATTCCACCCAATTGAGCCTGTTTTTGACCGGCGGTGATAACAGAATTAAGTGCCTGCTCAAAGGCTGTGATAAATTTTTGTGTCTGAGTTTGTGATAAGGACGAACTAAGACTAAATTGCAGCCTGCCCGTTTGAATTAATCCATTAATATTCAATAACAAATGACTATGGTTATCATCTGTCACGACGGTTCCACAGTCGTCGCTGATCAGTGACCAATTTTGCTCAATTTCTGTGCCTAACTGCCCGAGATAATTGAAGCCAATTGTCGGTAAATCTCCCGACAGATATCCGGCCTGACGTAATGCACCATAACCGATACCTTTGTTTGGCACGGTACGCAGCATCTCTTTTGTGTGAATAATCGTCTCAGCGATATTGTCCTGCATTACCAGACGAACTGGATAAGTGGTTGTAAACCAGCCGATGGTTTCTGAAACATCCAGTGTGTTATCAATTGCTTCCCGTCCATGACCTTCAAGCATAATGTGGTTAACTGGATGTGAGAAAATAGTCTGTAATGCTAATGTGAGGGCACTAAGCAATAAATCGTTAATTTCGGTATGGTAACCGGCATTGGCTTCACGCAGCAGAATATCGGTTAATTCAGCGGAAACACTCAACTTGTGTTGGCTCATTTCATGCGAAGCAGAGTAGACATGGTTTTCAGCCATGACTTGCTGCCAATAGAGAATTTCCTGTTGATGGTGCTCTGCATAGTGATGGATCGCATTAACCCATTGCCGATAGCTACTGGTTTTCGCTGGCAGCGTTTCGCCTTGCAGCAATCTGCGCAGATCTTCCGCAATAATTCGCCAGGACACGACATCAATAATCAGGTGGTGAAATGCGAAGAATACGCGGGCGCTGCCATCGGCATATCCGGTCAGATGAGCGGCTTGCCACAAAGGGCCAGTGCAATAATTGAAGCCACTTTGCCATTGGGTCAGTTGTTGATGATTTAATTCATTGAAATCACAATGCTGTAATGTGGGTAACCAGGGGGGGATCCCTGCGGGATAACACTGGCGATAACCCTGTTCGGTATTAATAAAATGAGCGCGTAACATATCATGCCGCTCAGTCAGTGCGATCAATGCTTGTTCAATAGCCGCATGACTGATATTGCCTGGCAGCCGGATCATAAATGCCTGATTCCAATGATGCGGGCTTGATAAATTCCAGTTGAAGAAATCTTGCTGGATAGGCAATAGACCAAATTCCCCATGCAATAATCCCTGTTCAGCCACCACAGAGACATGGGATGAAGTTTGTGCCAGCAGTTGCGCTAACTGCATTACCGTTGGTGCTTCAAAGATCGATTTGACTTGCAGGGAAAAACCAGCCCGTCGCAGCCTGGAAACCAGTTTGATGCTGATTATGGAATCGCCACCAATACGGAAGAAATTATCTTCAATGCCAATTCTCTCCAGCCCTAATACTTCCCGCCAAATGGCACACAACTGGGTTTCTAAGTCATTACGGGGCGCTATATAACTGTCGCGGTTTTCCCATTTCGGTTCTGGCAGGGCGCGGCGATCCAGCTTGCCGTTGAGGGTTAAGGGTATGGATCCAATGCGGGTAAAGTTGGCAGGCAGCATATAGTCTGGCAAGCGGGTAGAAAGATATCTAATCAGGGTGTCATCGGATAGCGCGCTATCTGTGACCAAGTACGCGATCAGTACCTTATTTCCTTTATGCTCGTGATCAGTCACTACCGCTTGTTTTATCTGTGGGTGTGAGGTCAGGGCACTTTCTATTTCCCCCAGTTCAATGCGATAACCGCGAATTTTAACCTGGAAGTCATTGCGTCCCAGATATTCCAGCTCTCCATTCGGTAGCCAGCGGACTAAGTCGCCGGTTTTGTACAGGTGGGTATAGCCGTTGGCTTTGTCTTCTGGGGTGGCAAAGGGATTTGGCACGAAACGTTCGGCAGTGAGTTCTGGTTGATTTAAATAACCGCGTGCTAATCCGGCACCGCCGATATATAACTCGCCTGATGCACCGATGGGGGACAGGTTTCCCGGTTTGTCAAAAACATACAGACGAACGTTATTAACTGCTTTACCAATATTGCTGGCAATGTCTTCATGTTGATAGCGCTTTCCAGTTGCACAAACGGTGATTTCGGTCGGACCGTACGCATTCACCACATCACAGTGATGGCTGAAATAATCAAGAAAATCTAAGGAGGGTGATTCACCGGCCGTCACTAATAACTGTAAGGAAGGTAACTTAGCACCAACTAATAATTTCAATATAGCCGGGGGTAAGGTAACGATTTCAATACCTTCTCGCTGAATCAATTGTGCAACTGCCGGTGCATTGCGTTCTGTTTCGCTGCACAGATAAACCGTCAGGCCATGCAGTAAACTGAGAAACAGTTCGGAAACCGAGGCATCAAAGACATAAGCCGCAAACATTAAGGCTTTTTTTCGCTTTGTGATATCAAACAGTGCTGCCTGTGCCGCCACCAGATGAGCCACATTTTTATGCTCAATCATGACGCCTTTAGGCTGTCCTGTAGTGCCTGAGGTATAGATGATATAGGCCAAATCAGTAGGTTTATTGACCGGAACCAAATTTTCCACGGACTGATCCCTGATAATTGTTTGGTCATCTGCCGCTATCGATATCGGTGATCCTGCGAGTGTTGTCAGATGTCGTTTTTGGGTGAGTACGCACAGGCTTCCGGTATCTTGCAGAATAAACTGCACCCGTTCTGGGGGATATTCGGGGGATATAGGCACATAAGCGCCGCCGGCTTTCAGCACTGCTAAGATACTAATCACCATTTCCAGACTGCGATCGAGGTAGAGGGCGATGGGGGTGTCTGCTTGCAAAGGGGCATCATTGTACTGCTGAAAACGGTCACGAATAACACGGGCTAACTGATTGGCTCGTTGATTTAATTGCCGGTAGGTTAGGGTTTCCCCTTCAAATACCAGTGCCACATGATCCGGCGTCTTTTCTGCCTGTACTTCAAAGCGTTGCTGTAAGGTTTTATCTTGCGGGTAAGGCGCATCAGTCTGATTCCAGGTGTGCAGTAGGGTATGACGCTCTTCTTCACTAAGGAACAAAATAGAAGTATGAAGCTGGTGTGGATCACAGGCTACAGCGTGTAGAATACGTTCAAGCTGATAAAGTAAGCGTTGCGCTTGTTTATCTGTCAGCCAGTCTTCACCGTAGCCTAATTTGACGATCAGGCTGTTATCCTGTTCATAAGCCTTCAGCGATACCGGATAATCCACTTTTTCGAAGGCCTGGCGGAATGTTAGGGTGTTTTCAATGCCGCCCTCGTTTTCGTTCACTACAGGATCAGGGTAGTTTTCAAAAACCAGCAGGCTGTGGAATAACCGTTTCCCATCGGATTGTAAGCCGGCAAGCGATATCGCACTGTGGCTGTTGAGTGCGGCGATATCCTGTTGTATCTCTTGCAATATAGCAGCTACGCTGTCAGCCTGATTCCATTGCACTGTTAACGGTAACGTATTGATATACAAGCCGACACTAGACTCAACACCCTCTACCGGTACATCGCGCCCGGATACAGTAGTACCGACAATGGTCTGTTCATCTCCGGTGTAACTGTGCAGTAATTTATGCCAGGCAAATTGCAATACCACATTCAGGGTAACACCTTGCATTCGGCACATATCCTTAAGTTGCGTATAGGCGTCTCCTCGCACAATAAGCGCTTGTTCGGCTGGCTTTTCAACGGTTTTTATCTGCGTTAAATCAACATGCTGACTTAGCAGCGCAGAAAGATCGTTGGCTCCCTGAAAGTGAGCTTTGCGCTGCGCCCAATATGCTTCTGTTTCAACTTTATGATCCAGATGATATTGCTGGGTTGCCAGATAAGCCTGTTCTACGACAACCTGCGGTACTTGTCCCTTTATCAGTTGATTGTAATATTCATGTACAGCCTGTAATAAAATCGAATGACTCCAACCATCGGCAATACAGTGATGTTGGGTGATCAGCACGGTTACCCATTGTTCATTTTGTTTGATGAAAGTGAAGCGGATTAACCCAGGCTGGCTTAAATCAAAAGGCAAGGTACGGTCATGTTGTTGGATTGCTTCAATCGCCTTGTTTCGCTCTGTTTCTGGTAATTGGCTGATATCTTTACTCTTGAAATGTGCCGAATGAATACTGGCACCCGCAGTGACAATCTGCAAAATTTCCCCTTCCCAATCAAATGCGGTTCTGAGGATAGGGAAACGCAGGGAGGCCAGCGACCAGGCTTGTTGATAGGCGGTAAAGTCGATATTGGTGTGATAATCCAACAGTAACTGCATACGATAGGCATCATCCTGTGGTTGAGTCAGATGATGATAAATAAACCCCTGTTGTAAACTGCTGGCAGGAAATATCACTTCAATGCCATTAAAGGTAAAACGTTTGAAATCCTCTTCGGAGAAAATGTTCTCCTCATGTAAGAAAGTTAATATGTTTTCCCTTTTCTTCTTAACCTTATCAATAAGCTGGACAGGGGGTGTTTCCCCTGTAAATGCCAGTTTTAATTTATTCTCACAAGCCCATATCGATACATGATTTTTTTTAAGTTCTTTAAATAGCATCAACATTTTTTACACGTCCAAGATGGTTTTCTTTTCTGGATAGAGAGGTGAATTTTCGTTATCCACATAGTCAAAACGATGAGTAAGCTGGTTGAACTGCTCAATTGAAACGCCTTTAATTCCGTAATCGCTGGGCGTTTTTATTCCTCCCGCATGGGCCTGTTTTTGACTTTCGCTGATAACATTATTGAGTGCTTGCTTAAATGCCGTGATAAATACCGCTGTCTGAGCGTGTGGCAAGCGGGAGTCCACACTAAATTGCAGTTTTCCCGTCTGAACTGCGCCATTGATATTCAGCAATAAATCGTTGTGATCCCCGCTGGCTATCACTGCGCCACAATTATCGCTACTCAGTGACCAGTCTTGATGGCAACTTCCGCCTAACTGACCGAGATAATTGAAGCTGATGGCCGGTAAATCTCCTGACAAATAGCCAGCCTGACGTAACGCGCCATAACCAATACCTTTGTTTGGTATGGTGCGAAGCATCTCTTTGATGTGAATAATGGTTTCTGCAATAGTGGCCTGCATTTCCAGCCGAACAGGGTACTGTGTTGTAAACCAGCCGACGGTTTCAGCAAGATCTAGCGTGTTATCGATGGCTTCCCGCCCATGCCCTTCCAGAACGATGTGGTTTACTGTTCGGGAGAAAGTCTCCTGTAATGCCAAGGTTAGGGCACTCAGTAATAAGTCGTTAATTTCAGTGGAATAACCGGCGTTGGCTTCATGCAGCAGGATATCTGTCATTTCGGCAGAGATGTCTAATTGGTGATAAGTGGTTGTACCCAGTGCAGGATGTATGTCGTTGTCTGTTATGACTTGTTGCCAGTAGGACACTTCATCTTGATGCTGTTGTGCATAATGATGGACTGCGGCCACCCACTGCCGATAACTGCTGGTTTTCGGTGGTAAGGTCATGCCTTGCAATAACAAACGCATATCTTCGGTAATAATTCGCCAGGATACAGCGTCAATGATCAGGTGGTGGAATGCGAAGAATAATCGGGCGCTGCCATCGGTGTATCCGGTCAGATAAGCGGCTTGCCATAAGGGGCCGTTACTGTAATCAAATCCACTTTGCCATTGGGTGAGTTGTTGGTGTAATTCCGTTTCTGTAAGTTCATTGATATTACAGTGCTGTAATGCAGACAACCAGGGTGGCATTTCCGGTGAATAGCACTGACGGTAACCGTTTTCAGTATATATAAAATGGACACGTAATATGTCGTGTCGCTCAGTCAGTGCGATCAGTGCCTGTTCAATAGCAGTATGACTGATATTGCCTGGCAGTCGGATCATAAATGCCTGATTCCAATGGTGTGGATTTGGCAGATTGAGGTCAAAGAAACTTTGCTGGATAGGCAATAAACCAAACTCTCCGCTTAGTAACCCTTGTTCAGCACTGGTTTTTACTGTGTGTGATATCAGTGTTGGCAGTTGGGCTAATCGAGCCACCGTGGGTGCTTCAAATATCGATTTGACCTGGAGATAAAAGCCCGCCTGACGCAGTTTGGAAACTAGCTGGATACTGACTATGGAGTCACCGCCGATACGGAAGAAGTTATCTTCAATGCCAATTCTCTCCAGTCCCAACACCTCTTGCCAGATGGCACACAACTGAGTTTCCAAGGCATTACGGGGCGCTATATAGTTGTCACTCTTGCCCCATACCGGTGTTGGCAGGGCGCGGCGATCCAGCTTGCCGTTGAGGGTTAAGGGTACGGATTCGATACGGGTAAAGTTGGCGGGCAGCATATAGTCTGGCAAGCGGGTGGAAAGATACCGAACCAAGGTATCATCGGGCAGCACACCATCGGTGACCAGATACGCCACCAGTATTTGATCCCCTTTGTACTTATGGTCAATCACCACCGCCTGTTTAACTTGTGGGTGTGAAGTCAGGGCGTTTTCGATTTCCCCTAATTCGATACGGTAGCCCCGGATCTTAACCTGAAAATCATTGCGCCCCAGATATTCCAGCTCCCCGTTCGGCCGCCAGCGGACTAAATCACCGGTTTTGTACAAACGAGTGTAGCCACAGGCTTTATCTGCTTCTGAGGCAAACGGGTTCTCAACAAAACGTTCAGCGGTGAGTTCAGGTTGGTTTAAATACCCCCGTGCCAGTCCGGCACCGCCGATATATAACTCGCCTGGTGTGCCAATAGGAGATGGATGGCCTTGTTGGTCAATAACATAGAGACGAACATTATTGATGGCCTTACCGATATTGTTGGCAATCTCCCCGGATTGGTAGTGCTTGCCGCTGGCACAAACGGTCACTTCGGTCGGGCCGTACGCATTCAGTACCTCGCAGTGATGACTGAAATAGTCCAGAAAGTCTAAGGACGGGGCTTCTCCCGCGGTCACCAATAACTGCAAAGAGGGCAATTCAGTGCCAATTAACACTTTTAATATGGCTGGGGGTAAGGTGGCTAATTCAATGCCTTCGCGCTGGATCAATTGTGCAACGGCCGGCGCATTGCGCTCTGTTTCGCTGCACAGATAGACCGTCAGGCCATGCAGTAAACTGACAAACAGTTCAGAAACCGAGGCATCAAAGACATAAGCCGCAAACATTAAGGCTTTTTTGCGCTTTGTGATATCAAACAGGGCTGCCTGCGCCGCCACCAGATGAGACACATTTTTATGCTCAATCATGACGCCTTTTGGCTGCCCCGTGGTGCCTGAGGTGTAGATGATATAGGCCAGATCGGCAGGTTTATTGACAGATGCCAAATTTTCCACTGATTGATCCCTGGTGAGGGTTTGGTCATCTGCCGCTATCCGTGCCTGAGTATATTCCGCCAGTGTTGTCAGATAATGTTGCTGGGTGAGGACACACGGGCTTTGGGTGTCTTGCAGAATAAACTGCACCCGCTCCGGCGGATAGGCCGGGGAAATCGGCACATACGCGCCGCCGGCTTTGAGCACTGCCAGAATACTGATGACCATCTCCAGACTGCGGCCGAGATAGAGGACGATGGGGGTGTCTGCTGGCATAGGGTCACAATGTTCACGAATAACCCGGGCTAACTGATTGGCCCGTTGGTTTAACTGCCGGTAGGTCAGGGTTTCCCCTTCAAATACCAGCGCTATATTATCCGGCGTTTTTTCTGCCTGTACTTCAAAAAGCTGCTGTACGGTTTTCTCTTGCGGGTAAGGCGCATCGGTCTGGTTCCAGGTGTGCAGCAGGGTATGGCGCTCCGAGGCCGACAGGATAGCAATCCCCGCCAGCGATTGTTGTGGGTCTGTCACGAAGGCGGCCAGCACCCGTTGGTAGATAGCGGCCAGCCGTGCCATGGTGGTGTCGTTAAACAGGCTGACCGCGTAATTCAGGTTGCCTGTAATAGCGGGTTGTCCCTCAGACAGAAACAGGCTCAGGTCAAACTTGGCCGGGCTGTACAGGGATTCATCTAATGTCACCGGCTGAAACGGCAGCCTGGCTTCATCTGGCCGGTGTTCCCCAACACGGTGTAAACCAAACATCACCTGAAAAATCGGATGACGGGCGGGGTCACGCTCAATTGCCAGAGCGTCAAGCAGTTGTTCAAATGGCATGTCCTGATGCGCTTTGGCATCGGCAAGTAACTGATGAATTTGTTGAATCAGGGTGGCGACACTGTCTGTCCGCACAAGTTGTGCCCGCAAGACTAGGGAGTTGACAAACATCCCTATCAGCGCTTGGGTTTGGGCGTGGTGTCGGTTATCAGTTGGTGTGCCCAGTACGATATCGTTTTGGCCGGATAATTTTGCCAGCGTGACATAAAAGCCACTGAGCAGCACGGTATACAGGGTGGTTTCCTGCTCTTTTGCCAGTATTCTGAGCTGGTCAGAAAGGGCGGTATCTAGCGTGAAATTGAAGTCCCATCCCTGATAACGGACCTGAGCGGGTCTGGTGTAGTCTGTTGGCAAGGCCAGGGTTTCGTAATGGGCTAAAGTCTGTCGCCAGTAAGCGAGCTGGCGTTCACGCACATCGCCCTGTAAATATTCCCGCTGCCAGGCGGCATAATCGCCATAGGTGATATCCAGAACAGGCAACCGGCTATCACGGCCGGCTAACAAGGCTGGGTAAATCTCGGCCAGTTCACGCATAAAAATGTCGATGCCCCAGCCATCAATGGCGATATGGTGCCATAACATCAGGAAGTAATGTTTATCGGCCAGGGTATAGTGACAGAGGCGCAGGCTGGGTTCGGTGGTCAAATCAAATGGCGTGGCTATCTCAGTGCGTACGGTATCCAGAAGCGTGTCAATATCATCACAGGGCGCGACTGACCGGATAACCAACGGCCTGTCCAGTATTTGTTGGTAGTTCTGTCCGTCATCATGATGGGGATATACCGTTCTTATCACGGCATGGCGCTGTGCTAATCGGTTAATGGCGGTTTCTAACACAGGCAGACAGGCGGCATTATCCAGTTGAACCAGACAGGGAATATGGTAGGCATCGGTGCCCTGTTCAAACTGCTCGATAAACAGCATTCGCTCCTGAGCAAAGGATAAGGGGTAGTGCGCCAATTCGCGGTGAGGGATAACCGTATTGGCGGGGTGTCCCATTTGGTTCGCCAGGCTGGCGATGGTTTTGTGTTCAAAGAGTTGCGTCAATGAAACCGCAAGCCCAAGGGTGTGGTGAATTGCGGCCGTCAGCTTAATCGCGGTCAGGGAATTGCCGCCGATACGGAAGAAGTTATCTTCAATCCCCACCCGCTCCAAACCTAATACCTCCTGCCAGATAGCGCATAACTGAGTTTCTAAGGCATTACGGGGCGCTATATAGTTGTCACTCTTGCCCCATACCGGTGTTGGCAGGGCGTGGCGATCTAGCTTGCCGTTGAGGGTTAAGGGTACGGATTCGATACGGGTAAAACTGGCCGGCAGCATATAGTCCGGCAGGCGAGACGATAAATATTTTATCAGGGTGTCATCGGACAACCCACCATCGGTAACCAGATACGCCACCAGTCTTTGATCCCCTTTGTGCTTATGGTCGATCACCACCGCCTGTTTAACTTGTGGGTGTGAAGTCAGGGCGTTTTCGATTTCCCCTAATTCGATACGGTAGCCCCGGATTTTAACCTGAAAATCATTGCGCCTCAGATATTCCAGCTCCCCATTCGGCAGCCAGCGGACTAAGTCACCAGTTTTGTACAAACGGGTATAGCCACGGGCTTTATCTGCTTCTGAGGCAAACGGATGCTCAACAAAACGTTCAGCGGTGAGTTCAGGCCGGTTTAAATACCCCCGTGCCAGTCCGGCACCGCCGATATATAACTCGCCCGTCGCGCCGATAGGAGATAAGTTACCCTGTTTGTCAACGACGTACAGACGGGCGTTATTAATGGCTTGGCCAATATTGCGGGCAATCGCCCCGGATTGGTAGTGCTTGCCGCTGGCACAAACGGTCACTTCGGTCGGGCCGTAAGAGTTGAATACATCGCTGTGATGGCTGAAATAGTCAAGAAAATCTAGGGATGGGGCTTCTCCCGCGGTCACCAATAACTGCAAAGAGGGGAACTCAGTGCCGATTAATAACTTCAGTATGGCAGGAGGCAGGGCGGCGATTTCAATACCTTCGCGTTGGATCAGTTGTGCAACGGCCGGCGCATTGCGCTCTGTTTCGCTGCACAGATAGACCGTCAGGCCATGCAGTAAACTGGAAAACAGTTCGAAAACGGAACCATCAAAGACATAAGCCGCAAACATTAGGGCTTTTTTGCGCTTTGTGCTATCAAACAGGGTTGCCTGTGCCGCCACCATATGGGCCACATTTTTATGTTCGATCATGACGCCTTTAGGCTGCCCCGTGGTGCCCGAGGTGTAGATGATATAGGCCAGGTCGGTAGGTTTATTGACGGATGCCACATTTTCTACGGGCTGGTTTATGGTGATAGTTTGGTCATCTGCCGCTATCCGTGCCTGAGCATATTCCGCCAGTGTTGTCAGATAGCGTTGCTGGGTAAGGACACACGGGCTTTGGGTATCTTGCAGAATAAACTGCACCCGCTCCGGCGGGTATGCCGGGGAGATCGGGACATACGCACCACCGGCTTTCAGTACCGCCAGAATACTGATGACCATCTCCAGACTGCGGTCAAGATAGAGGGCGATGGGGGTGTCTGCTGGCAGAGGGGCATTTTTATGTTGCTGATAATGTGCACGAATAACCCGGGCTAACTGGTTTGCCCGTTGATTTAATTGCCGGTAGGTCAGGATTTCCCCTTCAAACACCAGTGCCACATTATCCGGCATCCTTTCTGCCTGTACTTCAAAAAGTTGCTGTACGGTTTTATCTTGCGGGTAAGGGGCATCGGTCTGGTTCCAGGTGTGCAGCAGGGTATAACGCTCTGCTTCACTGAGAAACAGGATGGCGGTATGAAGCTGGTGTGGATCACCGGCCACAGCGTGTAGAATGCGTTCAAGCTGATGCAACAAGCGCTGTGCTTGTTTATCGGTCAGCCAATCTTCACCATAACCCAATTTAACCGTAAGACAGTTATTTTGCTCATAGGCCATTAACGACACCGGATAGTCCACTTTTTCGATGGCCTGACTGAATGTCAGGGTATTCTCGATACCTCCTTCATTTTCGTTTGCCACGGGGACGGGGTAGTTTTCAAAGACAAACAGGCTATGGAATAACCGTTCCCCGTCGGATTGCAAACTGGCAAGTGAGACGGCACTGTGGCTGTTGAGCGCAGCGATATCTTTCTGTATAGCTTGTAAGACGCTAATAACACTGCGGTTATTATCCCACTGCACCATTAATGGCAACGTATTAATATACAGGCCGACGCTGGATTCAATACCGTCTACCGGTACATCGCGCCCGGATACGGTGGTGCCAACAATAGTCTGCTCATCTCCGGTGTAACTGTGCAGTAATTTATGCCAGGCAAATTGCAAGACCACGTTCAGGGTAATACCTTGTGTCCGGCACATATCCTTAAGTTGCGCATAATCGCTCCCCTGCACAGTAAGTGCCTGTTCAGCCGGTTTTTCGATGGTTTTTATCTGCGTCAAGTTAACATGACGATTCAACAGGTTTGACAGATCATTAGTTGCCTGGAAATGTGTTTTACGTTCCGCCCAATACCGCTCAGATTCGGCCAGATGCCCCAAATAATATTGCTGGGTTGCCAGATAAGCTTTCTCCACTACGATCTGAGGCATTTGCCCTTGCACCAGCATGTCGTAATACCCGTGCACAGTTTGTAATAAAATCGGACCACTCCAGCCATCAGTAATCGTGTGGTGTTGGGTTATCAGTACCGTTACCCGTTGTTCACTCTGTTTAATTAGGGTAAAGCGGATTAAACCAGGCTGACGTAAATTAAAAGGCAGAGTACGGTCATGTTGTTGGATTGTTTCAATCGCCTTGTTTCGTTCTTCTGCGGGTAAGTGGCTGATATCTTTGCTCTCGAAGTTAGCCAGATTAATACTGGCACCCGTGGTTACAATCTGCAAAATTTCCCCTTCCCAATCAAATGCTGTTCTGAGGATGGGAAAGCGCAGTGAAGCCAGAGACCAGGCTTGTTGATAGGCGGCAGGTTTGAGTGCGGTGTGGTAATCCAGCAACAATTGCACACGATAGGCATCATCTTGTGGTTGAGCCAGATGATGATAAATAAATCCCTGCTGCAAACTGGTTGCGGGATACAGAGTTTCCATCTGATAGTTTTGTTGCAAACGCTTTAAGCGTTCGATTGAAACTGCTTTAAATTCATAATCATTGGGTGTTTTCACACTACCTAATTGGGCCTGTTTTTGGCCGGCGGCGATGACACTATTGAGTGCTTGCTCAAAGGCTGTGATAAATATGTGAGTTTGGGCTGACGGTAAACGAGACAATACACTGAATTGCAATTTTCCTGCCTGAACTGCGCCATTGATATCGAGCAGTAAATGGCTTATGTTCTCGCTGGCAATCATTGAACCACACTCTTCATTGGTCAGCGCCCAATCCTGATGGTTCTCACTGCCCAATTGACCAAGGTAGTTAAAACTGATGGCTGGTAAATCCTCTGACAAGTATCCAACCTGACGTAGCGCCCCATAACCGATACCTTTGTTTGGCACGGCACGCAGCATCTCTTTCGTGTGAATAATCGTCTCAGCGATATTGTCCTGCGTTACCAGACGAACAGGATAGGTGGTTGTAAACCAGCCCACAGTTTCGGAGATATCCACAGCACTGTCGATGGCTTCCCGCCCATGCCCCTCAAGAGTAATGAAGTTCACCGCACGGGAGAACGTTGTCTGCAATGCCAGTGTGAGAGCACTAAGCAGCAAGTCGTTAATTTCCGTGTGATAACCTAGATTAGCCTCATGTAGCAGAGTGTTCGTCAGTTCAGTTGATAAACTCAATTGATGCGTGTTGAGTTCTCCCATCAGCGGGTAAGTTTTTTCACCCGCCATGACGCCCTGCCAGTAGGGCACTTCATCTTGATGCTGTATGGCATAGCGATAGACAGCAGCAACCCATTGCCGGTAACTGCTGGTTTTCGCTGGCAGCGCTGTTCCCTGTAGCAGCAGGCGTATATCTTCCGCAATAATCCGCCAGGACACGACATCAATAATCAGGTGATGAAATGCGAAGAATACGCGGGCGCTGCCATCGGCATATCCGGTCAGATGGGCGGCTTGCCACAAAGGACCCGTACAATAATTAAAGCCACTTTGCCATTGTGTCAGCTGTTGATGATTTAATTCATTGAAATCACAATGCTGTAATGTGGGTAACCAGGGGGATATTTCTGCGGAGTAGCACTGACGATAACCCTGTTCAGTTTTAACAAAATGGACGCGTAACATATCATGTCGCTCAGTCAGTGCGATCAGCGCCTGTTCAATAGCTGCGTGACTGATATTGCCTGGCAGCCGGATCATAAATGCCTGATTCCAATGGTGCGGGCATGGCAGGTTCAGGTTGAAGAAATCTTGCTGGATAGGCAATAAACCAAATTCCCCATGCAATAATCCCTGTTCAGCCACCACAGAGACATGGGATGAAGTTTGTGTCAGCAATTGCGCCAACCGCGCTACCGTTGGTGCTTCAAAAATCGATTTGGCTTGCAGGGAGAAACCGATTTGCCGCAGTTTGGAGACTAACTGGATGCTGACAATCGAGTCGCCACCGATACGGAAGAAATTATCCTCGATACCGATCCGTTCTAATCCTAAGACATCTTGCCAGAGCACACACAATTGGGTTTCCAACTCAGTGCGTGGCGCTATATAACGATCCCGATCTTCCCATACCGGTGCTGGCAAAGCATGGCGGTCGAGCTTGCCGTTGATAGTCAAGGGGATGGCATCAATGCGGGTAAAACTGGCGGGTATCATATACTCCGGCAGGTGGGTTGAGAGATGCGCTATCAAAGTGTCATTGGTCAAGGCTTCGTCTGTGACCAGATAAGCCGCCAGTGCTTTATGGCCTGCATGATCTCGGTCGATCACCACTGCCTGTTTCACTTGCGGATGAGAGGATAAAGTAGTTTCGATTTCACCCAGTTCAATGCGGTAACCACGAATTTTGACCTGAAAATCATGGCGTCCCAGATATTCCAGGTTACCGTCTGGCAGCCAGCGCACCCGATCACCGGTTTTGTACAAACGAGTATAACCACGGGATTTGTCTTCATCTGTGGCAAACGGATTTTCCACAAAATGCTCGGCAGTCAGCTCTGGACGATTACGATATCCCCGCGCCAGTCCAGCACCGCCGATATACAACTCTCCAGGGGCGCCGATGGGAGACAGTTTTCCATGATGGTTAAGGACATACAGGCGGGTGTTGTTATGTGCCTTGCCAATCGGAATAATGCCACCAATCTCATTGGTTACCTCAAAGTGGGTGACATCATTTGTCGTTTCTGTGGGGCCATAGAGGTTAATTAAAGTGCTTGAATGACTATTTATAAATCTAAACGCGTTGACATGGGACATCGTCAGCGTTTCCCCGCCACATAGAACGTAACGGATAGTGCGGGGTAATTGCTGTCCTAAGTCCCGTACTGTCTGGCAGAAAGCGCCTAACATGGACGGGACGAATTGCACCACCGTTACGCCAGTTTTCTCTATCAGTTGATATAAGTCCTCCGGCTGTTTATGGGTATCCGGTGAGGGCAGTACGATAGTGCCACCAAAACAGTTAGCTGCAATTAACTCCCAGACTGAAGCGTCAAAGGTATAAGGGATTTGTTGCAGGACTTTATCCGAGGCACTTAATGGGTATTGGGATTGCATCCAACATAAGTGATTGATGACGTTTCGGTGGGTCAACTCAACGCCTTTCGGCTGTCCGGTCGTCCCGGAGGTGTAGATAATGTAGGCCAAATCAGAACTTTTGTTCACTGGCACTAAATTTTCTACTGACTGGCCTTGGGTGACTGTACGGTCATCTGCGGCTATCAGCGTCGGCTGAATTGGCAAAGTGTAAGTATGCTGCTCTAGTGTTGTCAGATAGCGTTGTTGGGTGAGTATACATGGGCTTCCGGTGTCTTCCAGAATAAACTGAACTCGCTCCGGTGGATATTCAGGGGAGATCGGTACATAAGCGCCGCCGGCTTTCAGTACCGCCAGAATACTGACTACCATCTCCAGACTGCGATCGAGGTAGAGAGCGATGGGGGTATCTGCTTGCATCGGTGTATTGCATTGCCGCTGGATAACAACGGCGAGCTGGTTTGCCTGTTCGTTGAGCTGGCGGTAGGTCAGGGTTCTCTCTTCAAACACCAACGCCACGTTATTCGGTGTTCTTGCTGCCTGTGCCTCAAACAGTTGCTGTAGGATTTTATCCTGCGGGTAAGATGCATCAGTTTGGTTCCAACTGTGCAGCAGGGTATGACGCTCCTGTTCTAATAAAATAGGTAATTCATGGACGAATAAAGAAGGCGTGTTAAGCAAAGTAATCAATAAATTCTGCAATCGTACAAGTAGTTGTTTTACATCTTGCTCACTAAAATATTCCTGTAAATAATCTATCGCTATTGTTAGCTCCTGATCATATCCAAAGTCTTGCAAGCGAAAAACGAGAGGGTCAGTGTTAAACCCGCCATCTACAATATAATGCTGAGCTTGGTTGATTTCAGATGCTGATGCTGAAAGCCTTTCATAGAAGATAAATATATTCGGTAAAGCAATGCCCTGGTTATTAGCCATGCGAATCAAGTGAGAGCGAGGAAATTGGCTGTGGTGATAGCTCTCTTTTAACGCTAATTCGATTAGCTTAATCTGTTCGGTAACACGGATTGTGTGAGAAACATGGCAATGTACCGGATAAATATTGGTTTGCATCCCTACGACATATTTCTCTGATTTTGTCCTTCTGCCATGAGTAATGGTATTAAATGTTAATTCCTGTTGCCCTGTCAGTTCTGACATCATCATGATGATTAAGCTCGAAAAGACAGCAAGAAAGTTCGTTTTATTTTTTTCGCAAAAGGCAAGCAAATCAGCTTTAATTGAAAACGGTAATGCCAACGTATCGTTACGAGAACCCCTATTTTGATAACAAGGGGTTAATTGATGTATATCGTTTTTTGTTAAAAAATCGCACCAGTATTTTTTGTCTTTTTCGTAACAGGAGGAAGTCAGATATTCTTTTGCTTTTTCTATCGTATCTAAATATTGTGGAATTTCTGTTAACCAGGTGGTTGAAGTTTTATTTTTCAGACATGCATATAACTTATGAGCATATTCATGTAACCGAAATAAACCAACCCCATCCATCATAATATGATGGAACTTAGTGAAGAAGTAATATTTCTCGTTGGTAATACGAAGCAATGCAGCCAGGTATAATGGCTCATTTGGAAAGTTAATGGGAATATCTATCTGTTGCTGCATCCAAAGTTTTGCTTTTTTTTCGGGATCAGGTTGCATTGTAAAATCATGGAATATGACTAACTCAGTCTCACTCTGATTCTGAACATATTGGGTTGCTTCATTATCTGAATTAATGGATATGCGTAACCTCAGCGTATCAATATGTTGATATAGTAATCGCCAGGCTTGTTGCAGGATGGCTATATCAACTTCACCTTCCATCAAGGTATACCAACCCAGGTTATGTAATGGGCTGTTTTCGTGAAAAGTTTGCTCATAAAACACATCCTCTTGAGCAGGATGAAGGTGATATAAGTTCGAATTCAACGAACCTTCAAGTGTTCTCATAGTCAATTATACGAATGCATTCCGTTTACAAGTTATTTGTCATTCATGATACAAATGAGTAGATTTCAGTGTTTGCCTAACCTTAATTTATTTATGTTTTGGCATTAACATAATTTATTACGTTATATCTGATGTTTTATGGTTTTTAACATCAGGTTATTATTTTATTTAATAGGTGTTGGCATAAGCTATCATGGTATCACTACAACTAATCTTGCAATCTTTCAGCATCCCCCCTCATTTAAAATAGCTAATATTGTTTGTCCAAGGGTTTAAATTTTATTTTTTCTATTTCAATGTATACCAATTCAACTTCAAGTTGCAGCTTAAAAATCAAAGTGATTGTTTATATTTCCCCGTTACGTGGGGAGATATAAGACGCATCTTGAAAGGAGATTGGTATATATCTTCGTCATTTATCCTGTTTCGCGCAGTTTGTTTTTATTTTCTAAAATAGTCATTATTTTTGTCCATTATTCCATGTTCATGATTTTATAGCCGTAGTTTTTCATGTTTCAATAGTGATAGTCATTTGTAGTGAAGTCTATAATATTTTTATCCGTTAGAGTTATATTTTTTAATTTCTTATGATCTGGTTTTGTTTCTTTATGGTTACCTGTTGGTTTTTAAGTTGCTGTTATAGTGTTTGTATCGCAAGGAAATAATTCCATGATCTTTTCTATATTGAAATGAATAATTTCTTTTAGTCATTTTTGTGATATACCAATCCAACTTTAAGTTGCAATTGACAACACGATATGAAACCCGATTTCTCCCCGCTTCGCGGGGAGAAATCACACGCATCTTGAAGTGAGATGGGTATAAATAATTTGAAGTGGTTTTTATAGGTGGAAATAATATTGATGCATGTGGATAGATTAATGGAATAATCATTTTTATTTTATTAAATAATTCCTTGTCAAATTTACATTTGATTTTTTCATCATCATTCTTTTTATAAAGAAAAAACACCTCATTTCGTTAAGGTATTCTGTTTTAAGTTATGGTAGATTAAGCGGTTTTTTTTGAATTTGGCCTGTCTTATAACGTTGGCTTGGTGAGCAAGATGAATGTATGGGGTTATTTGTTTATCGCAATTTTGTCTGAAGTGATAGCAACAACAATGTTAAAAACAGCCGATGGTTTCACTCGCTTAGTGCCGTCTGTTGTTGTGGTGATGGGATATTGCTTATCATTTTGGGCGTTATCACAAGTTGTCAAGGTGATGCCTTTGGGGATTGCTTATGCTGTATGGTCTTGCCTTGGTATAGTTTTAGTCTCTATTGCGGGTATATTTTTGTACCAGCAAAAATTGGATTTACCGGCAATTATCGGTATTCTTCTTATTATTGTCGGTGTTTTAGTCATCAATTTGTTTTCTAAAAGTACAGGGCATTGAGCTATACCAATCTAACTTCAAGTTGCCGCTGGCAAATCAATGTGATTGTTTATATCTCCCGCTACGCGGGGAGATATAAGGCGCATCTGGAAAGGCGATTGGTATATACCCTCATCAGATAAGTAAACGGGAGAAAATATGCGGTTAAAGCGGGGAGTTATCCTTGTCAAATTGTTGCTGGTAGGTGCTATATTGGCAGGTTGCAGCAGCCATCAATCAAGCCGATACAAACACTATCAATATTCTGATCTGGGTATTTATCTGAGTAAAGATGCCAGTGAAAGTTGTTCTGATGCAGGGGGAATTCCGGCATTAACCAAGCAATTGAATGGTCACCAAGTTCCTGTTTGCCAGCTGGCGAACGGTCGTCGTTGTAATGAACAGGCGTTGTTGGATGGTGGGTGTACATCCTTTTAACGTAGGGAAACCAGAGTGATATCTGGTTTTCCCTCGGTAGCCTATCCTAATAAACGTTTAATCTTCTTTGCTGGAATAAGGGCGAACATATTTCATAATACACTCAAGTTTTTCACAGGTTTCCTGCCATTCTCTTTCTGGTCTTGAATCTCTGACCAAACCAGCACCAGCCTGAAGCCAGCAGCGTCCTTTATGCTGGTAGAGGGAGCGTAATACCAATGCGGCATCCAGTTTACCTGTACTATCCAGGAGCATGACACAACCACTATAAAGCTGGCGTGGTTCATTTTCATAACGAGAAATGGCTTGTAAAGCAGGTTTTTTCGGTATCCCTGACGCGGTGACTGCCGGGAATAAGGCAATAAATGCATCCCAGCGGTTTTTGTCTGTGTGTAGCAACCCTTTTACTCGTGATGCCAAATGTTGTACCGAACCACGTTCACGAATAGCCATAAATTCTGAGACACAAAGCGTTTCTGGTTGACAAATCGGCGCTAATTCTTCTAATGCAAGTTTAACCGAAACCGCGTGTTCGGAAATTTCTTTCGGATCAGAAAGTAAATCGGCTCGCAGTTTCTGATCTTGCTCCTTGTCATGTGTTAATGCTCTGGTGCCAGCCAACGGTTGGGTATTAACCCAACCCGAACTTTCGGCTTCAACGACGGTTTCTGGACTGAAACCGTAAGCAGTGAAATCTCCATCACGTAAGAAGAAAGAGCGGGCAGGGGTGTTAGTCCGACGGCCCAGCCAGTAACTGTGTGTAATATCAATATTTGAACCAAGCTCGACTCGGCGTGACAGGATCACTTTTTGGTAGTGATCTGCGGCAATATCCTTAACTGCATTGGCAACGTTGTCTTGATAATGTTTTGCCGCGTCTGCTGTATTGATAATGTCTATCTCTTTTGTATCTGAGAAAACTGGTGTGCCTAATTGATCAGCCTGTTTGACTTTCTCACTCAATATAGATAGTTGCGCTTCTTCCAGTGTTCGTATCAGCACCTGCCCTTGAGTTATGCGTAATTCATGTTGTGGAATAGTAATTTTGATTAACGCTTCATCTTGGTTTTCTATTGCCATTCCATACGTCATATGGGAAAACTCAAATAATGTTTTGCCATAAGCACGCCAGTCTTTAATTGGAACCGCGTTGAGCACTTGTTCAAGTTTTTGGCTTAATGTATGGATATCATATGGATGATGATGGCCTTGTGAATCAATCAATTGCCCCGATGCATCTGCACTTATGGTTGCGGCGCAACCTATTCCCAATGACCATTCACCTTTCATTTCATAGAGCGTACAAGGTTGTGCATCATTATCGGCAAGTAAATGGGTAACCAGATCTAACGGAATGCTGGTAATAGCCATGGTGTGTTCATGATATTGCTGCATCAGGTGGTTATTTTCTGCTTGTGCCATCTGTACTAACTGGCGTTTGTCGATTTTTCCTACCGCAGTTAATGGCCAGTACGCCACAAATAACCATTGGTCAGGGATTTTATGACGCTGAACACCCTTCTGATGCAAGAATGTTTGTATGAGTGCAGGATCGGGTTGGCTGGCACTGTTTGGCAGGCAAGCACAAATGCGTTCACCCAATAGTTCGTCTGGGACAGCGATAACAACGGCGTCATCAATATCTGGGTGTTGCAGCAGCAATGTTTCAACTTCTAGCGTTGAAATTTTTTCACCGCTGCGGTTGATCTGTTCTTTAATCCGTCCCTCAACGATCAGGTTGCCATCTGGTCTGATGCGGACCAAATCGCCTGTGCGGTAGAATCCATCCGTGGTAAAAGCGACGGTATTGTGCTGTTCAGCACGGTAATACCCTGTAATGGTGTAGGGACCTCGTGTAATCAGTTCACCGACTTCCCCAGATGCAACGGGTTGCAGATTGATATCAACAATTTTGATCTCATCTTCTTCTGACAATGGGCGCCCTTGGGTGTTAATGATAACCTCATAAGGATCGTCTAATCGGGTATAGCACAGTAATCCTTCCGCTGTACCAAAGACTTGTTGTAAAGGACCAAGGCGCGCCATAACTTGTGCTGCCAGTTCCGGTGTGAGCCTGCCACCACCAACTTGTAAGCAGCGCAAGGATGAAAGGTCGCTTTGTTCCCAGTCTCGCGCTTGTTCCCAGAGCCGTGCAAGAGCCGGAACTAATGCTAAGTGTGTTACCTTATGCTCTTCGATCAATGGCATGGCTTCATCACAACTCGCAGTATCACTGAGGAGTACACACCCTCCCTGAGAAAGCGTACCCAGGATCCCAGGGCTGCCTAACGTGAAATTATGTGCAACAGGCAATACCGCTAAATAGACGCTTTCAGTATTGACTGCGCACAGACGGGCGGAGAGCACAAAATCATAGGTATAGGCATCGTGAGTACGTGGGATTAGTTTTGGTGTACCTGTCGTTCCGCCGGAAAGCAGAAGTACGGCGATATCACCATAACTTGGGCCAATAATATTGAGCGGTTCATCCTCAATAGCGGTGAATGGGATAAATTCTTCTGCCTCTCCATCAACGATAATATGTTTCAGTTCGGGGCAAGATGCGGCAACTTCCCGTGCCATTTCCCGATAATCAAAGCCGTGGATACAATCAGGGATAATATAAGCCACCGGACGGGCAATCTGGCAAAGCGCATGAACATCATGTGCCCGTTGGGTAGGCATTAATAATATTGGATGAGCGCCTAGCCTAAACAAAGCAAAACAGGTGACAACAAAGGAGATACGGTTAGGCAGTTGTACCATAACGTTATCACCACGGAGTATTCCACGATGATATAAACCGCTCGCCAGCCTTTCCGCAGCTTGATGGAGTTCATGGTAAGTGAGCCGCTGTTCTTGATAGATCAGCGCTGTTTTATTCCCCCAGATACTAGACCATCCGGCAAGCTGTTGATCCAGGGTTTTGCCATTCCAAAGATAGTTTGGCGTCATCGTCAGTGTGTTCTCTGGGATAGAAAAAGGTGCCATTATGCGAACTCCTTTGAATAAACATATTGCATAAATTGGGTAACCTGAAGAATAAAATTCTGTGGTTTTTGTGTAATGTAAAAATGATCGCCAGCAATTTCTTGGCAGCAATCCGCAAGATTTTGTTTGTCACTTGCAAGCCAATGGCGCCACTGTTGAACTTCCACAGCGGAAGCTTCTTTGTCCTCAGTGCCAGAAAGCAACAATGTGGGGGTTTGTAGTTTTACTGAATCCGGCTGAATAGCGTGGTAATAGTGCTCTGTAGCAAAAAAATCAGCCCGTAACATGGGTAAGAACAGGGCAAGTAGTTCAGGATCTTCCCGTAAAATCGGGCTGCAACCGCCAATATCAATCAGTTGTTCAATGAATTCATGATCAGGCAATCCACTCAGTTTGCGGCGGGATTGAAGATGAGGGGCATGACATCCCGAAAGTACCAATGCCTTGGGAGCACAGAGATGTTGTTCAAGGTGTCGGCAGGTTTCAAAAGCGACTTGCGCTCCCATGCTGTGGCCGACCAGTATCAGGTTTTCTCTCTGTGCGGGAGTCAACGATCTGATCACATCAGAAAGCGACTGAGCCAATGGCGTAATGCGGGTAACAGCATGTTCATTCATACGGCCGTCACGTCCGGGATAAATCACCAGTGAAACCGCAATATCGGAATCTTCCAATGTGGACCAATTCCGAAATGCACTGGTACTGCCCCCAGCAAAGGGGCAGATGAGCAGCGTATATTTAGGTTTGCTATGCGTCGTCAGGCATGGACGGATCATTGGATGGACAGGAAGTTTCCACGTCATCAGTTTTCTTCCTTAATTAGCATCAATTGGGCTGGATCAATCCAGACGGGTGGCTGTAGCTCTTGAGTAACCGGCTCTCCCATCATGCGTAAAATTTGTTGCCACAAGCCTGCCAGCCGCAATTGGTAATCGTAGCTAAAAGCAGGGGGGCAGAATGCCCCATTCAATACTGAATTCAAGGTATTGAGGAGGCGTGCCACACCTTCGGCACCATCACATTCAAATGCAGTCATCCAATTTTGCGTTGCCGGACAAAGAATTTGTGATGTTGTCTGGTGCAGATAAGCGCCTTCCGGCTGGCCGGCATTCAGGTAAAGACTCTGTTCATTATTCAGATGGTTTGGTGCATGAAGAACCGGTGTCCAGATAACCGGTCCATAGCTGGCTTCCTGCGTCAGATAACCGGCCGGCCAAATTAGCGTCATTTTATGCATGACCAGGTTGTGCATATCGGGATCCCTGGGATCCAGATAGGATTGAACATCTAACGTTATTGTGGTTCCCGCTATGCTGAGTTCAAAGCGATGAAATGCATTGTTCCGCTGACCTACATAAGCTATCTCAATCTGTTCCGGGCAATGACAGCCCTGTAACAACAGATCAAGGGCGGAAAAAAGTAACTGGCGGCTGGTTGCCAGATAGCCACTTACCGGACGTTGCTGTGATAATTGCTCGATTTGATGAGCCGCATGTAACCAACTTCTGCCAGCCTGACATTGGCTGTAAAAGCTGTTTACCCAAAACATCGCATTATGCTGGTTAGCTGTTGATTGGTGTCTTTTGATCGCTTCTGCATCAAGAGGATGTTCCTGAATGACCGAAATGCCCCGTGCCAATAACGCCTGAGTTAATTGGTCGCCTTCGCCACCAATAACCTCTGCGCGTATGACCACACAGGCAATATCGATATCATCCGGCAATTCATCCAATGAACGGAATAGGGGGACATTGAAATCGCGGGCAAGTTGTTGTGAACGAGGACTTCCTTGCGCCAGAATTCCGGCCAGTTCCAGATCTGACCGAGGCTGTAGAAACGCATTAAGATACAGTTCACCAAATTTTGAACCGACAATCAGAACCCGCCGTAGCTTTATCATATGTTCTCCTTAACAGTTGGAGCTAAACTCAGGATGTTTTTCAGACACGCAACCAGAGAGCCGACATGTTTGTGGAATAGGCTGTAATGATCACCATCAAGCTGTGTCACATTGACTGGCCCGAAAGCCTGCCAGCCAAGATCAGTTGAGGTAATGGTTGTTGAATCGAGGTAATCCATAAAATCAGGCAATGCCTGTCTTGCCCGAATAAGGCTGAAAGGTTGTGAAGTTTGTGGTGGACAATAGTCAAGCAATGCCCGCAGATTATGCTGCCAGATGGCGTAAAGCTCAGCCAGTGAGTTATCCATCTGTGCAGATTGCGGTAAGGCTTGGTGCAATGCTTGCAGGAAGGTTTCCGTGTTTGCTGTGATAGCACTGTTATCCAGCTCCAGCCCAGGGAATTGTCCTTGTAAATCGAGCAGGAAATGACGATGGCAGCATGTATCATCCAGCGTCAGATCCGTGCGCACATTCGGCGCGAAACTATCAATCAGGATGCAATGGGAAACACTTTCACCGGCAGCACGTAATTGATGGGCTATTTCATAAGCCACTAATCCACCGAAAGACCAACCCGCCAGTGCATAAGATCCTTTAGGCTGGAATTTACGGATTTGACTGATGTAATCCGTGGCCAGCGCAACGACAGAAGGTTTATCGGTATTCATGCTTTCTGGCGCAAATGCCAGGCCAATCATGCGCTGGGCGTCAAAATTGGCAGCCAAATGACGGTATCCCAACAGGTGCCCACCAATTGGATGGACGATAAACAAGGTGGAGTCTTCTAAGGTGGATCGTTCTAAGGTAGATCGTGCAATGTTCCCTTTGTTTAATATCACGCCTTGACACGTATTTTCTGGGTGGTGCTCAATAAATTCCGCCAGTGAATGTACGGTATCGTAAGTTTGCAACAGGCTGAGCGGGTATTGGCGATTAAATGTCTGATTGATTTGCACCATTAAGCGTACTGCTGCCAGAGAATCCCCGCCAAGAGTAAAGAAACTTTCATGCACGTTAATATCTTGTTGCTCTAATACGGCTTCCCAAAGGTTTAATACCGTTTGTCCTGTCGCGCTGAGAGTCACTGATGGTGCTGAGTCATTTTCTTGCACTTTTTCAACCAGAGTTATTAATGTAGGTCTGTCGATTTTACCGTTGTCGGATACAGGTATCGTATCGAGAATGATAAAGCGCTGTGGACACATCCAAACTGGCAAGGTTTGCTGCAACCAGTGCGGCAGTATCGGTAACAGTTCGGCAGATATTGGCGCAGTATCGGTTAAACGTAAGCCGGCGACGAGCTGCAATGCTCCGTTTGACGTCGTATGCGCAAAGACTATCGCTTGTTGTATGTCAGGGTGTTCACATAAGCGATGCTCGATTTCGCCCAGTTCAATCCGGTAACCCCGAATTTTAATCTGGTGATCATTGCGCCCCAGAAATTCGATATTACCGTCTGGCCGCCAGCGACCTAAATCACCGGTACGGTAGAGCCGCTCACCTGTTTGGGGATGAATGATAAAGGCTTGTTGCGTTTTTTCTGTATCATTCCAATAACCCAAGGCAAGTCCACGTCCACCAATATAAAGCTCGCCGGTTACCCAGACCGGACAAGGTGACAATGCTGAATTAAGCACATAGAAAGTCTGATTAGCCAAAGGCTTGCCATAGGGAATGCTGCTCCAATGAGGCTCGACGTGTGCGATAGGATAAGCAATAGACCATATTGATGCTTCGGTTGCGCCGCCCAAACTGAGCAGGTTAAGCGCAGGGCGAAGGGCAGACAATTTTGCCGGCAAATGGGTGGGTATCCAGTCACCACTCATCAATATCCAACGCAGGCTATTTAGAGAATGAGAATAGCTTCGGGCATATTCCTCAAGCAGTTGCACAAATGCTGGCACGGAATTCCAAACAGTGACCGATTCTTGTTGTAACCATGCCAGCAGTTTGTCAGGTTGTTTAGTGTCTCCAGGAGCAGGAATAACCAGTTTTGCCCCACGGCTCAATGTGCCAAAGAGGTCATAAACGGAAAGATCGAAGGTTAACTCTGATATTGCCAATACGCTATCGTGCTCATTGAGCGCAATGCGTTGATTAATATCCAAGATCGTGTTGACAGCACCCTGATGGTCTATCATTACGCCCTTTGGTTTTCCGGTCGAGCCGGAGGTGAAGATGACATAAGCTAAATCTTCGGGGTGTACAGCTAAACGTTGTGCTTCGGTGACAGGTAAGTGATTGAGCCATGTTTCATCCAGAGAGATGACATGGGTATGTTCAGGCCAATTCAGCTGTTGAGCAAACTTAGGTTGCGTCAGTACAGTATCAACTTTCCCTGATGCCAATAGCTGGTGGATCCGCTGTTGCGGATAACTGGCATCAATAGGCAGATAAGCCCGTCCTGCGAATAAAATCGCAAGAACGGCGACAACCTGTTCCCAGCCTTTTTCCATGACCACACCAATCAGGGATGAAGCCTGATTTTCCTGTGCTTGCAGATGGGCTGCCAGTGTTAGGCTTTGTGACCACAAAGTGCGATAGTCAATCTGACGAGAGGTATCAACTACAGCGGTACGTTGTGGGTAACGATTTACTGCCTGTTCAATGAGCGAGCAGAGCGTGTGTGATGGAAACACGTTTTTTGTCGCATTACTGTTCTGGCACAAAGCGCGATCACTTGCTGGCAGCCAGTCAGGCAGCGGGGTATTCCATGAGTAATCCGGTTCGAGCAAGGCAGTGATACACGCTTGATAATGGGCAAACATGTTTTCCGCAACCTGAGGCTGGAACAGTTGTGGCAAGATCGCCCATTGTATGGTGACACCACCTTCTGTGCCGGAAATTAACATACAGTCGAGATAAACATGGGGAGTTTGCGCACCAAAAAGATTGAGTGTTCCCAACCCTGCTGGTCCTTTACCCGCTGTGCCGGTTGTATCGTTGAATACAATTGGCATACCCGCGTTGAGGTTGTGGCGATGTTGGTTTTTCTCCCTGAGTACCCGTTGCCCGTCAAACAGCGCGTGTTGAAGATCGGCCAGCCATTGCCGCTGTATCCGGCTTACAGCCTCACTAAACCCTGTGATATTACGCAGATCCACTTCCAGCAATGATGTGGTAGACAGATTGCCGACTAACGTATCGCAATACTGAGGTATTAACAGGCGGTTACCATGCAGGACATTGATTGTAAAATGCTCGTTACTGCTCCACACGGATAAAACATGGGTAAATAGCGTTAGCATCACTTGTGACGGTGATATGCGGTATTCTGCTGCACGCTGTTGCAAACGCTGCCATTGTTGTAGGCTGATATGTCCGGTCAGGCACTGTTGATTGAGTTGCTGTGACTGGTGATCTTGCAGTGGTAACACCGGAGCATCCGGCAACGAAGGTAAGCGATCAAGCCAGTATTGCCGGCTTTGTTGCCAGGTTTCTCCGGTTTCTTCATTCTCCAGTGCCTGAATATAGTCGCCAATTGTTGCTGCCGGTGGCGCTGGCTGCCAGTCAGGTTCCTGATACCAATGGTGTAAATCGCGCAGGATTAACGTCAGGCTCTTACCATCCGCAACCAACAGGTCGATGGTCAAATGCAATAAATGCGTCCGATCATCGGTATGGTACAGGGTTAAATCAAACAGCGGCCAGTTGTCGCTGGGAACGCCTTGAGTTCGTAGCGTGTCGCGGGCATGATGCAGTTGCATCTCGCGTTCATTCGGCAGCATGGCACGGCAATCAATAACTGTCGGTGTATAGCGGGGAACTTGCGGCAAAATATGATATTGCCCATCCTTCACATAACCACGTAGTTGCGCATGATGGTTTATCACACGGTTCCAGGCGTGGGTAAAACGAGGCAGATCAAGCCCGTTGATAGCCAGCTCAGCATAGAAATGAGCGATACCGTTACCAAATTGAAACAGTTGGCTCTCTCCCAACCAATAAGCGTATTGCAGTGCGGTCAGTGGCAAAATTTGCTCAGATGCAGGCTCAGTTTGCTGCGATATCGCAAGTGTCTCTGGATGGGGTTCGGTTACCCGCAGAGTACGGCAAAATTCACTCAACTTAGGATGTTCGAATAACTGTTGTAGATTGGCTTGTTCGTAACCCTGACGACGTAGTTGCACGACCATTCGGGTGGCAATCAGGCTGTCACCGCCACTTTGGAAAAAGTCACTGTGGCGCTGTATTGACTGAGGCAGCAGTGAACGCCAGAGCGCAATGACTTGTTGTTCAATCTCATGAAGCTGACCATCTTCTGTGTCTGGTTGTCCGGTTTCCGCGATTAACGGTTGTACCATGCTCTCTTTCGCTGTCACTATCAACGGCAATTGCTCTTGCTGTTGAATATGCAATGAGTAAGGCAAGGTAGAAAATTGGGCGGTTATTTCACTGATATTAAGCCGTGCTTGTTGTTCAGCTCGTGCCAGGATCAGTTGTTGATGCAGTTCAGGCCCGTTTTGCCCCGGCCATTCTAATGAAACCCGATAACCGGACTGCGTCAGGCAATTACGCCAACCCGCAAGTTCCATCAATGCACTATTACCATGATCATCACCGCGATCATCAACCCAGGCGTTAATACCTTCAATAAATCCGACACTGGTGAGTTGCATGGCGCTTTCGCGTTTGGTTGATTCAATAATTAGCAACCATCCGCCGGCTTTCAATAATCGGGAGAGGCGTCGCAGGGTATTCTTCAGATGGAGCGCATCATGTAATACGTTAACCGCCATAATCAGGTCATAACCGGATGCTGGGTGCTGACTAAAATCAATACGCTGATTAATATCAAACAGGGCAAATTTTACCGTTTCGCCGTAGTGATGGAGTAACTGGCGTGCGTCATCCAGGAATAGTGGTGAAACATCAGTAAAATGGTAGTTTTGAATGGCGTGTGCATTGTGTGCCAATACCTTCTCTGAAGTTGCACCGGTTCCTGCTCCGACTTCCAGTACAGTGAAATGTTCGGATGTCTGGCTCAATTGTCGGACAATTTCAGCGGCAGCCTGGTTCAGGCAACGTAATGCGGGGTTCTCACTGTAGAGGCTGGCAGTGATTTGTTTATCGGCAAACAGCAGTTCCAATGCATTGCCACGTCCGGCAAGCAGGCTGTCATGTTGTTCGATACAGGTTGCTATATATCGGCTGATGGTTTGACACCACTGTGCATCATCCAGTTTTGCTGTAGGAGCCGGAACATGGCTAAGTGGTTGCAGACAACGGTATCCGTCAGCGATTTTTTCAATAAATCCCTGGCTGTTGAATAGTGCCAGCCATTGAGTCAGCAGGCGTTGATACTGTGGTGCCAGTTGTAAGCGTTGTTCAATCTCTGCACGAGAGTGATATTGTTGTGCAGCAGTGAATAAGTTATGGCGCAGTAAAGTTTGGCTCAGGCCAAATAATGCTTGTTGCTCAATATGTTGCCAGGAGCGTTCAAACGCTTGTTGTTCTGCTAACGTGGGGAGCGGTAAGGTATCGGTGTTGATAACCTGTGGTTCTGGCAGTGATAAGGGCAAATGATCTTCTGCAACCAACCACAGGTTGTAACCTTGTGTATCATCCTGACGTGGCTGAATTTCTGCCAACCGTATTTCAGGCTTAGTACGCAGATAATGTTCGGCTTGACGCAATTCAGGGTGTTGTGGCCAGAAGTCATAACGCGTATGACCAGATGGTGGCGTATGCAGGTCGTAATACGCCATGTGTTCAGGCTGGCGACAAATTTGCACTAACAGTGCATTATAAGCGGCAAACAGTGACTCAATAACACCTGCCTCTAACACATTATCCATGCAGTACCAGTTAAACAGCAGATCACCATCGACTTCCATGACCTGATGATCTAACCAGACTTGTGGCGTCTGGCTCAGAACAAAGACCGGATCGCCCAGTAATTGGGTGATGGATTGTTTGATAGCGACGCCTTCTTGTGCCATTCCTAACATACTGGTGAAAACGACCGGTGTCAGCGGCTGCCTGCTTTGGGTTTCACCGTTTTGTTGGCGGCCAAGTTCCCGCAATACCTCAACACCATTGACATGGCTATGGCTCAACCGTTGCCAGAGCAAAGCCTGGGTTTTTTCCATGCTGGCTCGTAGGGACGTTGTCTTGCGTAAATCAAAATCCATCAACATCACCGAGGTAAAATCACCAATCAGCTCTTGCACCTCTGGATGGAAAGGTTGCCGGTTAAAGAATGTCAGGTTGAGCGTAAACAGCGGATGACGGCTGTACCATTCAAGGGTATGGGCAAACAGCGTCAACAGACCTGCAGAAGGGGTAACTCCCCATCTTTTCCAGCTTTGTTTGAGACATTGCCAGTCAGATTGTGCCAATCGACCTTCATAAGTTGTGAATTGTGGTTGGCTACGTTGGGGCAATTGTGGCGCCAACGGTAATCGTGGCGCCGGTGGCAATGAAAGTAGTTGTTCCTGCCAGTATGCCCATGATGCCCGCCACTCTTTACTTTCACGTTGCGCTTGTTCTGCCATCACATAATCGCGGAAAGTAAATGCTTGTGGGGCGAGAGGTTGTTGATGATAAGCGAGTTGTAGATCATCCATCATGATCCTGAAACTCTGTACATCAAACTGCAACAGATCCAGGTTCATATGTAAGCGACAACGTTCATTCGGTAGCAGTGATACAGAGACGTCAAACAGTGGCCACTGTTCTGCCGGTGGTACTTGGTAGGAGAGAGTATGGCGACGCTGGGCTAATGCCTGTTCGCAGGCGGTATCATCCAGTGTACGCAAATCAGCCTGAGACAGAACATACCACGATGTTTCCGGCAATATTCTTTGTTGCCCGTCTTCATCGACTATCATGCGCAACATGCCATGACGCTGAATCAACGCATTCCATGCCTGTTCAAAACGCGGGATATCAAAGCTATCCAGTGCCAGATCCCATTCAAATAAGACATGACAAGCAACACCCCCAAAATCAATGGCCTGTGTACGACCAATCCAGTAGGCGTGCTGAATGGGTGTCAGAGGGAAGGGGGCGTGGTGCTGGGCGCTGTCAACAATTACCGCTGGCTGGGAAGAGGTGACAGGCTGTTTAGGCAGGGCATCGCCAATGAGCGTATTAAGCCCCGCCAGCGTCATATTTTGGTAAGCCAAACCTGCGGTCAACCTAAAGCCAAATTGCTGGTGGATCGCCGCGTTTAACTCCAGGAATAGCAGGGAATCCAAACCGAATTGCAATAGATCTTGGTGCGGCTCTAAATGTTCAATTTGTTCCAGACGTAATAATGTTGCAACATGCTGACGCAGCCAGTTAAGCCGTTGTTCATTGTCCTGATACAACGTGTTATCGGCAGAAAGTGACGAGGTAGTATCGGACACACCAGCCTGTAAGCGCCGCAAAATATCAGGGTGATGTTCATCTAACCGCATTGCCAGATAGCAAGCTGATGAAGTATGCAAAGATTGGTTGAGATGCCAGATACCTTCATTTGTGCTGAACGGTAACATGCCATCTTGCGCCAGTTTTTCTACCAACCGTCGGTCGCTGGCCATACCAATGCCACCCCAAACGCCCCAAACCAACGTTTTAACCATTAATTGATTTGGTGCTGTCAGCGCTAAGGATTCCAGGCAAGCGTTGGCGATTGCATAAGCACCTTGCCCTTGGGCACCTAGCATTGATGCAGCAGATGCGTGCAACAGCAGGTACTGTGCATGATGTTGTTGGAGCGCAGTTTGCAGTGCCGATGCGCTGTGAGCTTTGACGGATAATATTTGTGACAGGTGTTGACGCTCAAGTTTTGCCAGCGGGGTGTGGTCAGCAATGCCTGCGGCATGGATCGCGCCAGCAATACGATCTTCTTGTGCCAGAGTTTGCACCGCATTTAGCAAGGCTGACGTATCAGTGACATCAAGGTTAACCCAACGTATTTCACATTCGTTATTCAATGACAATTCTTGCACAAAATCATCCCAATCAGCCTGTTTGCGGCGGGCAAACACGGCAATTTTGCGCGCACCCTGGGATAGCAACCAACGAATGGAAATGCGACCGATACCGCCCATTCCACCCGTAATAATGTGCCAACCCTGATGAGGAATGGATACCGGCTGCGGTGATAATGGTAATGGCTGGCGCTGTAAAACAGGGACAGCGATTTGGTTTCCACGTACTCGCAGCCAGCGATTGTGCACTTGATGGCCTTCATCCAGATAGCCAAGTGCGAATGATAACGCGTCAGCGTCGTTGACATCAGCGATATCAACCGCCTGAATGCGACGATGGGGGTATTCTTCAACGGCAACACGCAGCAAGGCCCAAATAGCATATTGGGCGGGATTGATATCCTCTTTTAACAAGGTGGATTCTGGTTGAGCGCAGCTGGTTATAACGGTTAACGGTGTTGTTTCGTCGCGTTTTAGTTCATGAATAACCTGATCACATAATTCTGCAACATCATTGCCTGCGAGCAGCAATAACGTATTGCCACTTTCAGGTTGTAAATGAATACCGGCCTGACGCCAATGACTTGTCGTCTCGCTATTTGCTGTTGAAGAGCGAAGCGTATAGGGCGTTGAAGATTTCTGTCTATCCGCGGTGTTTATTGGGCGCCAATGCAAGACATAGTGAGTATCAGGGCATGGTTGGGGGGCGGGAAGCCAGGCTTTTGCCACCGTTTGGGGTGCCATTGATTGACGAGGCAGATCAGCACGATCACTTAACAGAGCGAATAGGCGCTCACCAGCATAAATTAGTGCCGGGAAAGCCGCGAATAAACGCGCCTCCAATAACCGGCGTCTGGCATAAGGCAAGGCACGGTAAGGACGATATATTTTACTTACCGCTGGAACGGAAATTTCCTGGTAATAGCCTTGCTGTACACAGTGGGTTAATAGCTGCTCCAGCAACGGACGCCAGCAGGGTTGTAGCCGACCAGCCCGAATGGTGTCGATGGCACTGAAACCTTGTTCAGCGTCACGCCCATGGCACTGATATATCAATGCATCGGTATACAATGCCCGCAATATCGCTGCATCAGGGTTTTGCTCAATGGCAGGATCAAGCAGGGAATTGACATCAAGCTCAATAAGGCTATTGGCTAAAGATTGTCCGGTTTTATTGGCAGGTAATTCGGTTGCAGAGAAGCTGTAATGCTGCCCATCAAATGGATAGAGTGGCGCATGGCATTTTACTCCGGCAAAGGGGAAAAGATGCGGCCAGTCAAGATGCGCACCGGCACAGTAAAGTTGCATAAGTGCCGTTTGTTGAGCTGCCTCTGGGGAGCGTTGACGATGTGTACTCGCAATCCAGGTTTCCTGTGGCAGACTGCCACGTCGTCCGATCCCTGTTAGTTGTGCATCAGCCCCAAATTCCATGAACAGTGCAACACCTTGCTGGCGGGCAAACTCGATGGCCTGGTGATAACGTACCGTGTGGCGCATATGGTTACACCAGTAATCTGGTGAACCTAATTGCTCATCACTTGCCAGATTGGCTGTCAAAGTAGAAATGAGCGGAATTTCTCCCGATGCAGGTTGTAACCGGCTGCAATACAGGGAAAAGTCTGCCAGAACAGGATCAAGCATGGCTGAATGTGCGGCACAGGCAACCTTAAGCCGTTGGCAGCGGATCTGCTGCTGTGCCAGACGTTGTGCCAGAAGCTCAATTTCTGTCTCAGTGCCGGCCCAAACCCAGTGTTGTGGGCCATTGCAAACCGCCAGATCCAAAGATAATGAATCAGTAACAGGACAAATATCTTCTTCGTTGGCAAAGACTGCCAGCATTGCTCCTCCCTGGGAGCAGTTTTGCATCAGTTTGCCGCGAGCGGCGACCAGCGGCATGATTTGTTCAGGCGTAAAAATTCCGGCAACAACGGCAGCTGCGAATTCACCAACGGAATGCCCGAGGACATAATCCGGTTTGAGCCCAAGTGCACGCCAATGGGCTGCCAATGCAATTTGGTGTGCCACAATGGCCGGTTGTGCATATTCGGTAGTCGCTAATGCAGCATCATGCTCGCCGAACATAACGGCTTTTAATGGCAGCGCTAACTCGCAAGCACAGGCCGCACAGCAACGATCTAACATGGCGGAGAAAACCGGAGAGCTGGCATACATGGCTTTTCCCATGCCAGGCCATTGGCATCCCTGACCGCTGAATTGCCACAATTGCTTGTTTTCATTCTTAGCTTGTCCGCTAAAAATGTTCGGTGTTGGTATATTGCCTGCAAAAGCGGATAAACTGGCCGCATTTTTCCCTATATCGTGTGGTGATATTGTCAGCGCTAAACGCCAGGGCAGTGAAATATCGCGCCCTTGTAAGGCAGTCCAGGCCAGATCGGCATAACGTTCAGGGGTATTATTGAGCGCAGTCGCGTAGCGTTGTGCCAATTGACGCAATGAGGATTCAGAAGCCGCGGAGAGCAGCAACGGCGCTGTTGGTGAATGATTGACATCACGGCGGTGTAATTCTGTTGGCAATGATTGCACCACAATATGACAGTTGGTGCCGCCAATACCGAATGAAGAAACGCCGGCAGTTCGTAATTCTTGCGTCCAACGTTGTCCTTGTGTTGCCAGCCTGAATGGGCTTTCTTGCAACCGTAATGCCGGATTGGGTTGCTGTACATTGATTGTTGGAGGAATGTAACCATGCCAGACGGACAGAACCGCTTTGATCAAACTGGCAATGCCTGCGGCAGTATCGAGATGGCCGATATTGCTTTTCACGGAGCCAAGGTAACAAGGCGGAACTGCTCCACTGCGGTCAGAGAATACAGTGCGTAATGCATCAACTTCTATGGGATCACCAAGGGGTGTTCCTGTGCCATGTGCTTCAATCATGCCGATGTCATCAATGCCGACATCAGCCAGTTGTAATGCTTCGCTAATCACACGGCGTTGGCCATTCACTGAAGGTGCAGTAAAGCCCACTTTTTCGTTGCCATCGTTATTAATGGCACTGCCACGCAATACGGCCATGATGGGATCGCCGTCGCGTAAGGCATCACTCAGACGTTTCAATGCAACAACACCAACACCATTGCCACCGTAGGTGCCATTTGCCTGGCTATCAAAAGGACGACAATGCCCGTCAGGTGAGAAGATCATCCCGGGTTGATACAAGTAACCACTCTCTTGTGGGAAAGAAACCGCCACACCACCGGCCAGAGCCATGTCACACTCACCGGAACGCAGGTTCTCGCAAGCCATATGTACGGCAACCAGTGAACTTGAGCAGGCTGTTTGTACGGTGAGGGCAGGCCCTTTCAGATTTAATTTATAGGCAGTACGAGTCGCAAGATAATCTTTATCGTTACTCATTAATGCCTGTAACCCTTTCACTTTGCCAACATCGGTCATCGCAAACTGTGACCACGAAGGCCAGGTACTGATCCGGCTGCTACCAAAGACACCGGTTTTCAGGGCGATATTTCGTGGCGCATAACCGGCATGTTCAAGCGCGTGCCAGGCTGTTTGTAGGAATAGACGCTGTTGAGGATCGAGCATTTCTGCTTCCTGACGCGAATAGCCAAACAGTGTGGCATCAAATTGTTCCGCGTTTTCCAGTATTGCCGCCTGATTGACAAAGTTTTCACTATCAATGACTTCAGGAGGAATACCTGCATCCAATAATGCTTGACGGGAAAGTGTCGTCGTACACTCAATCCCCTGTTGCAGGTTATGCCAAAAAGTATCGCTATCTGGTGCCTGCGGAAAACGACAGGCAAGGCCAATCACTGCGATGGGATCGCAATTATCGTAGTGAGGCGTTAAGTTAGTCATTGTACAGCTCCTTTATGACGTTTTTCCCGTTGTTGCAGACGCTTTTGTTGTTGACGTTGACGAAGGGTAATCGACGGGTGGTTTCCGTCGGGTGTCTCTTTACGGCAACGCAAACTGAGCGTTTCGGGTGTCGGATAGGCAAATAAATCAGTAACAGCAAGATGCTGGAAGCCCGCATGTTGTAATTTGTTATGCAGTTGAATGAGCTGTAACGAGCTGGCTCCTGCCTCAAAAAAGTTCTGTTGTGCATTTATCGGACACTGGGTTACAGATAAAAACAGGCGTTGAATTTCACTGCATATTTGTGGCTCGGCGCCTTCTAAGCGTGATGGTGCCATCGCCACAACAGGATTATCTGTAACGACTGTGTCTTGCTGGCGTGGCAGCAATTGCTCTAAAGCTGAATGCCAACTTTCCGGTTGTGCAACGAGAGTGCGCAATAGCGCCATATAGCTGTTGAACATGCTTTGTAACTGGTGTGGCTCAAATAATTCTTCGACTGCGTCCCAGTTCAGGCAAAGTTCACTGTCAGATTCGTAAACCTGGTGATCCAGCCAGATTTGTGGCGTTTGCGAGATCCCCCAAACCGGTTTCATCCATGATGAACGTGACAGGAACTGTCCTTCATGGGTTCCCAACGCACTGGTGAAAACGACTGGCATAACGGCAGCGTTGGGATCACGGCGCTGTGCCAGTTCGCGCATCACTCTGATTGCTGAAATATGGCGGTGATCCAGATCTTGCCATAGCTGTTGTTGCAGCCGACGCGCACTTGATAACCAGTTTTTCTCTGGATGCCAGGCCAGTAGTGACAATGAGGTGAAATCACCCAGAATATGTTTGATATCCTCATGCCAGTGTGGGCGATCAAACAGCGTCAGATTAAGGGTTAGCTCCGGTCTGGTACTGAATGCGGACAGAACGGTGGCATAAGCGGCAAGCAGGAGCGCAGAAGGTGTTATTTGGTGGGAGGCCGCCTGTTGTTTTAACTGCTCCCATTCCTGTGCAGATAACCGATCGCTATAGCGCACAAAATGCGGAGATTGGACATTTTCTGGCGCAATACGCAATGGTAATTGCGGGGCCAATGGCAATGTTTTCACTCGCTCTTGCCAGTATTGCAGTGAACGCTGGTGTACCGGCATTTGTTGCTGGCGTAATACACAATCACGGAATGTCACTTTCAGTGGCGGTAATGTGTGCTGTTCGTTGAGATATAGCTGCTCTAATTCAGCCAGCAATATCTGCATACTTAACCCGTCTAATAACAGGTTATCCAGACTAACAAATAGTCGGGAAACTGGACTGTTGTCTTGTGCAAGTTGGAAATCGAACACCGGCCAGCGACTGACATCTAATACTTGATGTGACAGGTGGTCGCGTAAGGTGTCTGCTTCAGCCATATCAGCAAATCGGTGTTGTTTAACGGAGAAAAGCGGGACATTTTGCAATATCTGTTGTTGTCCATTAATCACAACTGTCCTGAGCATCGGATGACGTTGGATCAGGCGATTTAACACTCGATTCAGGCGCTGAACATCTAATTGTTCTATCCGGTATTCGATAAAGAAATGTGCACCAATGCCGCTTAGAGCAAAACCAGGATAGCGTCCGACCAGATAAGCTTGCTGAACTTCGGTCAATGGGAAAGGCTGATATTCATCTTGCTCTTCGGGTATTGCATAGGCTTCTGATGCAGTTTCAGATAAATAAGTCAGTGTTGAGGCAAACGCCGCCAATTGCGGGTGACGGAACAGGTGACTGAGTTCGCCTTTGAAGCCTTGTTGTGCCAGGTCACCAATCAAACGGGTAGCTAAAAGGCTGTCACCGCCAAGTTGGAAAAAGTCGCTGTTACGGCCCAATTGCTCTGTATTTAGCAGGCGTTGCCAACTATCGGCAACGGTTTGCTCCACCGCATTTAGTGAGGTTATTTCAGGCTGAGGCGTCGCTGTAGCTGTTTTTGTGGCGAACTGAAGAGATTGTGCCAGCGCCTTGCGGTCGATTTTGCCGTTAGGAGTCAGGGGCAGGTGCGGGATAACATGCAAGCTCTGTGGGATCATATACCCTGGCAAATGTTGTGCCAAAGCGGATTTAATTTTTTCCCGATCAGGTATGGTGACGTTGTCACTTGTTTGCATCAACAACACACTCAAATTGCCGATAGTAATCGGTGTTTCCGCATGTAATGGAAGAAGAGATAACCACTCTGCCGCAGAACGTAACCGAATGCCTTGGGGTGAAAGTAACTCAGCGGTAATCAGGGAAATAGGGGAGGCTTGTTGCAACTCCATTGCCAATACCAACGCTCCCGGCTGTGCCAGTGGAAGCAACGCTTTGATGCAACGTGTTGGGTCCTCCTCACGGTGTAATACATTGTTTAGCAGGATGATATCTGCCTGATGTTGTTGCGATTCTGGCCGGTTTTTCTCAGACCAATATTGTGCTGATGCGTGAGTATAGCCACTTAATCTTGCCTGCATCTGGTTAATCAGAGCCTGAGAACGTTCAAAGCCGATATAAGACAGATGTTGGTCAGTGATATGTTCTGCCAGCCACTGAGCACAGAGGCCGCTGCGGGCATCGAACTCCATCAAAGTAACGGGGCGTTGTAACCGCTGGGACAGGCCAATGATGACGTGTTTCAACCCTGCCAGCCATTGCTGGGTTTCTGGTTGGGCAAAGAGCAGTTGCTCCGGTGCAAATTGCGGATCATCAAGTAATGTGACGGCTGCCTGCTGTCCGGTAAGAATATTACGCAGCGTAGAATGCCAGCGTGCAGGAATGCATTTTGCTTTATGACTGAATGAGGTGGCTGGTAATCCAGCTTGATAGATATGATGTGCAGGTTCAGTCAATAAATTGCATCGGCAAAGGTACGTCAGCATACGGGCAAACCAGTGATGGTATTCCGGCTGAGGTTGATATTGCGTCAGACAATCAGTGAGCGATTGCGGTGAAGTCAATGTAATGCCGTAATGCGACAGGTGTTCAAGCAGGAATGGCGCAACTTCGTCATGATGATTATCATCGGTTATTGCCTGCATTGCAGGGAACAGATCACGATAGTGTGTTGGTAATTGTGGGGCACGATTTATGCGTTGGCATAAAGTATCACCTTCCAACTCCAGGAATGCCACCAGAGACTTTTCTTTTTCACCACGGGCTAAGGCAACACCTTTACTGATACCGGTTACTTGACTGAGGGCGGCATCAATTTCTCCCAGTTCAATCCGGTAACCCCCAATTTTCACCTGGCTATCACGGCGTCCCATAAATTCAAGCCAGCCTTCGGGGTGATAACAACCCAGATCTCCAGTACGATACCAGCGTTCTCCCTGATCAATGACAAATTGGGTAGCCGTGCGTTCTTCATCATTAAAATAGCCTAGCGCTACACCAGCACCCCCAATCCACAGTTCACCGACAACCCAGTCAGGGCAATCACGGCCATCTTCACCAACTACGCGGTAACGCTGGTTAGTGAGAGGATATCCATAAGGGATAGAACGCCACTGCGGGTCAATTTCCTTCACGATATATTCATTTGACCAGATAGCCGCTTCCGTTGCGCCGCCCATTGCACTTAATACACCATCAGGATTGAACGCACGGTAACGCTCAGGCAGTGACAAACCGATCCAATCCCCGGACAACATCACAGTACGAAGTGTTTTCGGGGCATCAACCTCCATCCCTTCACAATAGGTCAGCAACATATCAAACAGTGCCGGTACACTGTTCCACAACGTAACGTGATGACGCTCGATCAGCATTTCCCAGGTTGATGGATCGCGGCGTTGTGCTTCATCAATTAAGACCAGTGCGCCTCCTGCACTGAGAATGCCAAAAATGTCATACACAGAGAGGTCGAAATGCAGGGCAGAGAGTGCCAGTAAACGGTCATGGCTTTGCACTTGATGACGGCGATTGATATCCAGACAGGTATTCAGTGCGCTTTGATGGCTAATCACCACACCTTTTGGCATACCAGTTGAACCGGAGGTATAAATGATATAAGCCGGATCAGTCACCGCGCGCTTAGCCATGTGAGTTAAGGGCAGTAACGGCTCATTTTGGTGCCAGGAAATGCAATGTATATCCTGTGACCAGGTATTATTCTGCTGCTTAGGATCAATAATCACGACATTGATTCCGGCACTTTCACAGATAGCGCGACGTCGGCTTAGTGGTTGATCCACGGGAACCGGAACATAAACACCGCCGGCATAAAGTACAGCGAGCACAGCGACAATTTGTCCAATGCCTTTTTCCATGCTAATGGCAACGCGATCTCCCGATATAACCGACGCTTTTTGCAGTACGGCGGCTAATCGGCGGGCGGCCAGACTGAGGTCGCCATAACTTATTTGTTCATGATGGGCTATTAAAGCCACAGCATTTGGTGTGCGTTCTGCTTGTGTAAACACCGCTTCATGCAACAAAGCATTAGGTAAAGGTTCAACCGTGTTATTAATTTGGTGTCGCAGACGGTATTGTGACCCAGGCATCAGATCCGGTAATTTTTCGTGCCATTGTGTTGCGTTTTCCGTCAGGTTTTCAATCAGCCCTTGATAGGTTGTGAATAGCGTATCCATCAGGCCGTCAGGGAAAAGTTCATCGTTGCTATCCCACTGGATGTTCAGGGCGTTTTCATGTTCAAAGGCAACAAAATCCAGCCATACCTGGGGGGTTTGTGATATTCCCCAGCTTGGTTTTCCCAGGACATCACCGGTATTTTCACCATATAAAGGCCGGCCTAAATTGCTGGTGAACACAACCGGTGCACCATGTGGGTGGTTACCTCGCTTCTTGAGTTCACGCAGAACTTCGACACCAGACCAGTGACGATGCTCGTAAGCCTCGGTAAATGTTGCTTGTGCATCCTGAGCCAGTTGGCTGAACGGTAAATTATCGCCGGGGATGTCCAACAGCAAAATATTGGTAAAATCGGCCAGAATGTTGTCAACCGCGTTATGCAGCGGAGCTCTGTCAAATAGCGTCAGGTTGAACAACAAGCGTGTTGCATTGCTCCAACGGCACAATAAAGCGGCAAATGCCGTCGCCAATGCCATCGTTGGCGTCACGCCATTTTGTTGCGCGAGTTGTTTAAAACGTTCCCAATGTTCAGGCGATAAACGAAAACACCTGCGCTGGATCCGAACATTTTTTATCAGAGAAGGATCTCTGGCCAGAGGAAGTTGAGGGGCAGGTGGCAAGGTGTCTAATCGGTTACGCCAGAATTCCTCTGCTTCCTGTCGGGCTTGCTTAAATTGAGCCTGATATTGTGTCAGGTAACTGCAAAAATCATAGTCAGAAGAAATGGCAGGCAGGCTGCGTTTGGCAATTAATGCCGCCAGTTCGGTAAAGAACAGGCTAAAACTGGCGGCATCCATGATCAGCAGATCGATATTAGTATGTAGCCGATGTTGTTTATCGCCAAACAGGCTAAGCTGAATATCAAACGTTTCCCCTTCTTCAACCCGTAATACACGATGGCTTAATTGGTTACGTATGTTATCCAGCGCTTGTTGCTGTTCATCAATGGACTGATGGCGGAGATCGTGAACCGTTAATTTTTTCCAGTAAGCGCGGGGCATACCTTGCTGGCGACCATCCGGCAAAAAACGCACACGTAACATCGGATGGCGCTGGATCAGTAGGTGAATAGCCGCTTCCAGTCGTTCAGGCTCCAGCCCGATACCATCAAACTCATGATACAAATGACAACCCACACCTCCCAACGTTTGCTCCGGTGAACGCCCAACAAAATAAGCATGTTGTACCGCCGTCAATGGGAATGGATTCGCATCAACAATCCGTGGCTGTGGCGTTGTTTCTTGGGGAACTGTATGAGTGACAGGGGCATAGCGTTGCAGAAGCTGACTCCAGGCATACAGCGTTGGCTTTTGGTAAAGTTCGCGCAGAGTGACACGATGGCCCTGGCGTCTAAACTGGTTTAGCAATGCCATGATTTGCATTGAATCCAGCCCATGGCGAATTAAATCATCATGATCGCCCACCAAAATATTTTTTTGATTAAACAGGCCAGCGATAAGCTGGCGCAGTGAATCAGGAGAGTGAAGGTCCATGTGCATAAGTAAATCCTATAAATGACAGTACCTAAAAAATCATATGGGTGGGTTACACCTTGTTTAAGTGAATATTGGGGTGTAAATGCCAATGCTTTTCTGAGCCAAGGTGATTTTTCCAAAGGGATTGGTAAAGCGGGCAACGCCCCAGTAATTCATCATGTGTACCGCTATCACAGAGGGTTCCATGATCCATTACCAATATTTGATCAGCACGGGTTATCGTGCTTAACCGATGAGCGATGACAAAAACGGTTTTATCCTGAGTGAGAGAATCAAAGGCTTCTTGTATTAACCGCTCATTTTCGGGATCCAGCGACGCCGTTGCTTCGTCCAGGAATAGAACCGGGGACTGTTTTAGGATCGCACGAGCAATGGCAAGCCGTTGGCGCTCACCACCCGATAACGTACCGCCATCCACACCTAAAGGTGTATCGTACCCTTGCGGTAATGCCATAATCGTATCGTGAATATTGGCGAGGCGGGCCGCCTGTTCCAGCTCTGCCTGTGTCGCATTCGGATCCCCCAGACGAAGATTGTTGGCAACCGTGTCCTGGAATAGGGCGGTTTCCTGGAACATCATTGTGACGGTGTCATACAGTGCTTGAGTCTGGTAATGATGAATAGGGTTCCCACCTAAACAGATTTCACCTTTATCCAGTTGATAGAAAGCAAGTAATAAGTAGGCCAGCGTGGATTTACCACTGCCACTTGGCCCCACAATAGCGGTCATACTGCCTTGTGGGGCATAAAATGATACGTCCTGGATAGCGGGCTGGTGAGCCCCTGGGTAGCTAAATGAGATATTGTTAACTTCAACATCATATTTGTTGGGTGCAGCTAATGGCCCGGAAGTTTGTGTTGCAATCGCCTCTATCTCTGCAATATGTGTTTCACCGACTTGTGTCAATGCGGTTACGTTGAGCAGGGGAATGATCCCGCGTAAAGGGGTAATAGTGGCGAACAACAACAGAATAGTGATCAGCATCTCAGGGAGAGTGAGTGCTTCATGAAAACGTAAGGCTCCGGCCAGAATGCCAACAACCACGCTGGTATCAATAATGATGTAGAACAGACTCAGCAACGGTATGCTTTTGAATATTCCACGGCGGAATGCGGCACGTAGTTGTTCAATTTCCTGGTCAAAACGTTGTTCTACCGTTGTGGTCGCAGCCGCCGCGCGAATAAACGCCATGCCCTGGGCATATTCTACGATTGCTTCGGATACATCAGCCATCATCGCTGCCCGACGGCGCAGTATTTCATTGAGTTTTTGCCGGATCCCACCCAGGATCAGTAATCCAACCATCAAGACTAATAGGGCACAGCCAGCAACAACCCAGTCGAACCAGAATAAAGCCAGATAGATAAGTGTCAGCATCATAATCTGGCAGGTAATTTGTGGGGTGGTATAGGCTGATTGATTTTCCTGCCATTGCACATCTTCGGATAATGTCAGGGCTATTTTCCCGGCACTTAGTCCGCGAATTGTCGCGATGGACATACCGACAAGCCGCTGTAGCAAAGAGCGGCGGATTTCTATCCCCAACCCATAAGCGGCAATGGTGAGTTTACGTAATGCGCGAGACATAAAAGTGAATCGCAGCAACAGTAAAATAACCAATAATGTCAGTGTGATAAGCGGCAGCATAGCGTTGTCACTTTCTTTCGGGTGAGTTCCCTCCAGATGAGTAATGGCCCAGGCAGCGATAGCCAGTTGCGCCATAATTGCAATGGTATCAAGCTGCTTATATAACAATCCACCCAACCAAACCCGTTGTAGTTTTGCGGACAGATGTTGTTGGAGACGATTAAATAATCCCATGATTAATTTACTCCTGTTCCGGTATTTTCTCCCCGCCAGGCTGCCCACTGTTTGGCATACGCGCCTTGCTGTGCGAGTAGTTCATCATGGGTGCCTTGCTCAATGATTTGTCCTTTATCCAGGACCAGTATTTGGTCAAGGTGACGGACAGTTGGCAGGCGATGGGCGATAACAATCACTGTCTTATTGCGGCATAACGCATTGAGTGCTTGTTGCATCTCTTTTTCACATTCTGGATCGGCATAGGCGGTAGCTTCATCTAATACAAGAATGGGCGCGTTTTTCAGGATAGCGGCGGCAACGGCGATACGCTGTTTTTCTCCTACAGACAAGCTAATACCGTTGTTGATTACGGTGTTGTAACCTTGTGGTAACTGTTGGATAAATTGATGTGCTTGTGCTGCGATGGCCGCTGCTTCAACTTCTGCTTGTGAAGCATCAGGACGGGCCAGGCGGATATTGTTGGCTATCGTATCGTTGAACAGAAATACCCGCTGGAACACAAAAGAGATGTTATTACGCAGTGTGGTTTCATCCATGTTGCGGATATCAACACCACCAACAGTAATTTTGCCCTGTTGAGGATCCCAAAGACGGGCAACCAGGCTGGCTATCGTGGATTTACCAGAGCCGCTGGCACCAACCAGAGCGAGTGAACTGCCGGCAGGGACGGAAAACGAAACGTTATTTAAGACATTGTCCTGCTTATCTTGATAGGAAAAGCTGACATTATGCAAAGCCACAGTATGATCGGCAGGAACCTGATTTTGGGTACATGGCGCTAATTCAGGTTGATTCATCAGCCAACGATATCGTGTAACTAAGGCCTCTTGCTGCTGCAAACGTGTCATCACCGAAAACATAGATGAAGCAATATTGCCGAATGCCATGGCAGCCAGAATAAAGAAGGTGAATTCAAATAAAGTGATTGCTTGTCGGTTAAATAGCCAGACCGCCAAGGGGAGGACAAACAGCAGATTAGCGCTGGATAGCACAAAAAATCGGCTGGATTTGACCTGCACTTTCTCAACCCAAACATCGATAATACGTGTCAGGGCGGTAAAGGCTTCTTCCGCTCGCTGTAGGGCAATATTGCCACCTGAATAGGTTTTCACTACAGGAATTGCGTTGATAACTTCACCCATTGTCGAGGCAATACGATTTTGGGAGGCGTAAAATCGTTGAGTAGTGGTTTGAACTTTCATCTGAATATAGATGAATAATAAACAAGCACCCAAAGTTGGAACAAAAGCCGCCAATGCTAATCGCCAGTCAATGGCTAACATCACACCCAATGCTATTAATGGACCGAACACGGTTGCTGACATCTCTGGAATAATGTGGGCGATACCATCTTCAAGTTGTTCGACGTCATCTAACATCATCTTCTTGATTTCGGTGCTGTCAGTCTGCATAAAGAAGCCCAGGGGAACAGACTTCAACTTATTGCTGATATTACGACGAACATCAGCCTGAACATCGGCAGCGATCAAATGAGCAACAAACGTTGAAGCACTGAAAGTCAGCATCGCGGCAAAGGTGAAGCTTAATAACATGACGCCGTAATTCAGCAAGGTGTCATATTGCCCGTCATAGAGTGATTGGGTAATAAGGCCAGCAACTGCGGCCGGCAGTATTTGCAGGCCAGCAGAAACAATGGCAAGTGCGATAGCAACGTAACTCAGCGTGCGGTATGGGCGCATCATATCCCACAATGTCTTAAGGACACCGGCGTCAGCGGCACGTTGCTCAGGAGAATTTTGAACAGAAGGATCATTGCTGGGCATAGGTGTTTTCCTTTTGGAAATCGTGGCGCTTACGTAATGTCCAGAACAAGCCAGCCAGGGTGAAGAGGGAGGCAAGCGCGAAAAGAGAGGCATAGCTTGCTTTGGTTACAATCAATCCCCCCAGCATTGAACAGATGATGGCAATGCTCATATCTGCGGATTGCATCAGCGCAAAATCCACACCAGATTGTATGCCTGCCGCCAGAGACATCATTTGGGTATACAAGGCAACAAATTTGGTCGCGGTGATTAGCGTGATAAAAACGTATGCTGCCGAAAGCAGGGACAGGGGTGTTTCTGGTTGCTGAGAAAGCCAGAAAATACCCACTAACACCAGACACTCAAGCAACATGACCGTCAATAATGTCTGGATGGCACCTAGTTTACGAACCACGATGCCGCCAAGTAGGACACCAGATAAGCCAGCTAATGCCCCACCACTGGCAGCAATGATGCCTAATTGGGTTAAGTCTACGCCGCGATCGACTAAAAATGGGGAGAGCATACCGAGTGACAGGCGTGTCCCCATCATACATAGCAGTATTAAAATCAGTGCCTGTTTAACCGGAGTACGGCGTAATGCACTCTTTAGCGAAGGTTTTGGCGAGGAGGGCGTGATCGATGTTTTTGACGTGCTCGATTCTCCCTGTCCCTGCGTTTTTCGGATGAACAAGATAGGCAGTGACATTAATAGCATCACTATCACCAACATGCCTGCACCAATGTGCCAGCCATAGAGTGAAATAAGATATAAAAACAGACCGCTGCCAATAATGGCGCCCAGATAACTTCCCCCAACCTGCATGACATTGCTCCAGGGGCGATGCTGTGGTGGTAATCGATCGATAGCATGGCCGTCTGTGGTGGTATCTACCACGGTCAGACAAAGCGTAATCAAAAACAGGGCCGCTATGATAAGCGGCATATGTTCGGCAGGGTTCGCTAAGGACATTAAACCAAAAAGCAGTGCAATTAACAGATTGCCGCAGAGCATGATGCGGCGGGGGTGAGTATCCCCCGAACCTGATTTGCGATAGCGTTCTACAACGGGTGCCCAGAGGAATTTTAATGCCCAAGGTAACATTAATAGGTAGAGTAACCCTATCTTATCTGGGGTAACGCCGTGGTTGCGTAGAAATGCCGGCATGCTTTGTAACGTTAACATACCAATGGTACTTTGGATGGTGTAAACACCAGCCAAAGTCAAAAGTAGTAACGAGATGTGACGGCGATGTGAGGTGCTGTGCATCATAGTGCAACGCTCACATCCAGCCCAACATTCAAGCCTTTATTTATCATGCTATACGTATTGTTTCCCATCTGGAAACTGGATACGCGATACTGTTTATTACCTAAATTTTCCCCATAAAGTTTGACATTGATGCCATGATCCATTTCTAAACTAAGTGATGCGTCATAGAGAGTATATCCCCCTTGTTCAAGGGCATTTGCTTCATCAAAGTAGCTTTTTGAATAGTAGCGAGTGCCAGCATTGAAATAGAGGTTACCTGGTAACAATGTTTGATTAATCAGATAGTCGAAACTTGCATTAAGCATGACATCTGGTGCATAAGGCAGGCGTTTGCCTTTATAGTTTACGCCACTTGTTGTCTCAGTGAAATTTGACTTACCTACGCTACCCCCCAGAGAAAGTCTAAGCCCTTGCATTGGGTTAATCTGGCTGCTCAGCTCGATACCTTTACTTTCTGCTTTTCCGGCGTTACGAATGAATTGTCCACCCATAGGCCCGACGTAGATCTGTTTATCTTTGGAACGAATGTAATAAACTGCGCTGTTTAATGTCATTGCGTCATTAAAGAATGAGGTATGCCAACCAAACTCATAATTGTCTGAGGTTTCGGTATCGTAAGGCTTTTTATCATTGGCAGAGGAAACAATGTTATTGAACCCGCCCGGCTTGTATCCTTTGGTGGCAGAGAGATAGAAACGGGTATCTGGTGTCAATTGCCAGCCCAGTGCTGCCTTAGGTATAAACTCATTGCTGGAAACCTGGTTATCAAAAGCGTCGACCGCCATTATGCCAGAACGGCCTGCATAGGCTATTTGAGATTTTTCATGTGACAAACGCCCGCCAAGCGTCAGATCCCATTGAGAAGCGATGGGTAATTTGACTTCACCAAACAGGGCCAGTGATTTTGTTTTTATCGTGTTCAAGGCAGCGCTATAGTAATTCATATAGGCGCCAGTATGATGTCTGCTAGTTTCATCTGAGAACCAGCCGCCGAGAACGCTGGTAATCCCATTAGAGTAGTTGGAGTTTAAGCGTAGTTCTTGGGTGGTGGCATGGTGTTTTTCTTTCCATTTACCCCCGATAAAATCACGGAAAATATCGCGATCCTGATAGGCGGTGATACTGGTTAATACGTTGTTACCAAAATCATAGTCCGCTTTGAGTGCATAACTGTTGACGCGCCGTGTTAAATCCGGGATAGGGCCATCATATTCTTTCCGACGGAACTGTTCGTCGGTTAAATAAAGCTCTTCATGTGAATTGAGATCTTCATGAGCAAAGCTAAGTTCAGCGCTGAATGGAGACTCTTCTGGTGCAAAGGTCAGCTTTCCTTTACCAAGCCAGGTCTTGCTGGAGTCAATATTTTTATCACCGCGATTTGGGGCATCAATTTGTCCTGGCTCTTTTACCCAGCGTAGACTCATGCTGCCATAAAGCATGTCTTCAATAAGCGGTACTGATCCACTGAAGGAACCCCCTTGTTTTAATTTAGAATAATGACCAGAAAGGTTAAGCCAAGGGCCTTCTTTTGGAGAACGAGTGATGATATTGATAACACCGGCTTGGGCATTGCCACCATATAAAGTGCCTTGGGGACCACGTAATAATTCTACACGTTCTACATTAATTAACTCTTGTGTCAGAAATTGGTGATCTTGAGGAACACCATCAACATAAATGCGAATGGAGGGTGAATAGTAATCGGGTGAACTGATACCCCGAATGGTGGTTGCTGAGTAGGTTCGGTTACCGCGAGAGCGGATTTGTAAGCCAGGGAAAGCACGCTCAAGATCCTGTACTTGGGTGATACCTGCTTGCTCAAGTTCCTCGCCAGTTTTTACTAAAATACTGCCATTAACTTTATTTAATGCTTCTGCTCGTTTGTTAGCCGTCACAATCAAAACATCTTCTGTGGCTTTGGGTGAATGCTCCGCCCAAGTCACAACAGGTGTGATCAGACAACATAAGACAGACGCTTTAGCATATTTTTTTCTCATAAATACTCTTTATGCCTTTCCAAATCATGTTTTAAAAAGATCAAATGTGGTAAACCAAATAAGCGTGGTAAACCGAAAACAATCTTTAGTGAAATTAACTGGAATAGAAAGGAAGAGCTAACGGGATAGGGACAAAAATAGCGCGATACGTACTATTGATAATGATTCTCATTAATGATAAATTGCGTGATATTCACATTGGTATATAAATATATAAAATAAAAAAATAATGCCTTTAACACGCACAACATGCTGTTTTTATTGTGGAAAGCGTTTTTTTGAAATGGTTGGTGTCTGATGCTGATTTTACAGGGGATTTCATGAAGACAATCTATAGCGAAACATTGAGGATTTTCGCTGCTGGCCATGGCAATAATAGGCATTCACCAGTAGAGGAAAACAACACAACGCCTTCATTGCTAACAGAGGAACTATCTGATGGAATTCACATCAACCGTATCCATCTTGAGCTAAGCCAAGATTTTACAGAATATTGTGAAGGACCACCAACAGTGTCAATAGCCTTTGTTCTCAATGGGAAGGGAAAAATGGCAATTGAAAATGGTGAGGTTTTAGATATTAATCCGGGAACGATGGTCTTTTTTTATTCGCCTACGGTGACGCGAGGTATGAATTTTTTTGGCTGCGGAACTTGGCGTATTCTCGATATCCGTTTTTCTCTGAACGAAATTGAAGCTCAGGAGTTGCCATCTTTTACCAAATTAACGGCTGGTTTTGAGAAAAACGCGAGTTATAGTGATGCTTTGATGATGGCTTGTCCTATCTATCCGCCTTTTATGCAGATAGTGAATCAAATAGAAGAGTGTCAATTAAATGGTAGTGTCAGGAAGGTCTACTTAAAGGCAAAGGCGTTAGAGATACTCGCTTGCGTGACAGCACAAATTTATGATTGCCAATATAATATGATTAGCGGGTTGCAGCGCCGGGCTGTTTACAATGCGATAAAAATCATTAATAACGATTATCATCATCCCTGGACAATAAAATCGTTATCAAGAGCAGTAGGTCTGAATGAACGGAAATTAAAAGAGGGATTCCGGGCGGTTGTTTTTCGTACTTTTCATCAATATCTGGAAAACGTCCGTATGACCACTGCGGAAGATTTATTGAAGAAAGGAATGAGTGTCATTGAGGTTGCTGCTGCAGTGGGTTATTCCAGCCCAAGTCATTTTTCTAAACGTTTCCGGCAACATTACTTAATCAACCCTAAAGCATGGCAGGCAAAATATGCCGTGAATCATACACTACTGAAAGAAAATATTACAGTAGGAAGTCGGTAGAAATTTCGAATGTAGCATGACGTTGTTAATTGGTATTTAACCAGTTAAATAGATTCATTTCCCGAAATTCTGGTTTATCCCCGTACTTACGGGGAACACAGATATGACAAATGTAATAGAAATACCGAATGAGGTTTATCCCCGTACTCACGGGGAACACCCAGTATAAAACATTCATTGAAACACGCATTGCGGTTTATCCCCGTACTCACGGGGAACACGCAAATGATGATGTATTTTAATTAGCACTGTACTGGTTTATCCCCGTACTCACGGGGAACACGGACAAAGGTTACGAAGCCGAATGGCTGGAGTCGGTTTATCCCCGTACTCACGGGGAACACAAAATCTAGGTTAATTTCCGCCGAGGTATAGACGGTTTATCCCCGTACTCACGGGGAACACGATACCCAGCGGGCGAACGATGCTGGCAATCACGGTTTATCCCCGTACTCACGGGGAACACGAGGCGTGTTTCATTGACAGTGAGACAGAATACGGTTTATCCCCGTACTCACGGGGAACACGTTGCGCAAGGATTCTCGCAATATGAAGCCTCCGGTTTATCCCCGTACTCACGGGGAACACTGCAGCAATCTTACGCATGGCTGGTGTCAGATCGGTTTATCCCCGTACTCACGGGGAACACTTTTTTGTTTTTTTTCCCGGTTGTTGTCCACGCGGTTTATCCCCGTACTCACGGGGAACACCGGTTTCGTGTTGCTCAAGGATGGCAAGCAGCCGGTTTATCCCCGTACTCACGGGGAACACACCTCCTGCGCTCATCTGCTCCGGCAATTCGTCGGTTTATCCCCGTACTCACGGGGAACACTTGATCTCACCTTGTAGCCCTTCATCACCAGACGGTTTATCCCCGTACTCACGGGGAACACCCGTTGCAGCCGTCGAGCAGGAACAAAAACGACGGTTTATCCCCGTACTCACGGGGAACACCCGAGACCCAGCCGGCGTTTTTTCTCTTCCAGCGGTTTATCCCCGTACTCACGGGGAACACTCTCTGTTATGGGTTGACATAATCTTTAATTACGGTTTATCCCCGTACTCACGGGGAACACTTGGGTAAATATGTGATTACATCGGATAGCCGCGGTTTATCCCCGTACTCACGGGGAACACCCTTTTTCGTCTGTTAGATTATACGGTTTATCCGGTTTATCCCCGTACTCACGGGGAACACAACGGTCACCAGTGCGTAAATCCATTGTGCCGCGGTTTATCCCCGTACTCACGGGGAACACTCCCCGCAACAAATCCCACGGCGACAAAGAGCCGGTTTATCCCCGTACTCACGGGGAACACTCGCCTAAGAGCCATTATGTTAAATAGGGCTGTTTTATCCCCGTACTCACGGGGAACACCTGATGAACGTATCGGTTGGAAAACTCATTGGCGGTTTATCCCCGTACTCACGGGGAACACTATGCGCCCATTTCCACATCTACAGTTTTTATCGGTTTATCCCCGTACTCACGGGGAACACCGGGTGATTAAGGCGGACACTGACGGTTTTTCCGGTTTATCCCCGTACTCACGGGGAACACTGCGAGACCGAGCCAGCAATACACGGTGCATTCGGTTTATCCCCGTACTCACGGGGAACACCCTGTTTTAAAGAATTTTTCCAAACCTTTATGCGGTTTATCCCCGTACTCACGGGGAACACGCTCTTGAAGAAAATCCAGAATTAAGAGCATACGGTTTATCCCCGTACTCACGGGGAACACTGCCACGCCGCGATAGTCTTCCACCACGTAGGCGGTTTATCCCCGTACTCACGGGGAACACCCGATGCTACGGCAACTGACCGGCAATAAATCCGGTTTATCCCCGTACTCACGGGGAACACGTCCCTAATTCAACAAGTTCAGGTGAGATAGCCGGTTTATCCCCGTACTCACGGGGAACACCATTTCGGCACGTGTTTTCCCAACTGCATCAGCGGTTTATCCCCGTACTCACGGGGAACACTAATTTGTGATGGTGATCACCGTGCCTTTATGCGGTTTATCCCCGTACTCACGGGGAACACGAAGCTTCGACACTGTTCCGTCGTAAGTATTACCGGTTTATCCCCGTACTCACGGGGAACACCCACTCGGCAGTAACCGCATGAGCACGGGCGACGGTTTATCCCCGTACTCACGGGGAACACTTCTGGCAACGGGTGTTATGTTAAATAAGGCGCGGTTTATCCCCGTACTCACGGGGAACACGCAATACCGGCGCTAACAGTGGGAAAATATCCGCGGTTTATCCCCGTACTCACGGGGAACACAACTGGACGAACACCAACATAAATTACATGAACGGTTTATCCCCGTACTCACGGGGAACACTGCCCCCAAAGATTCGGTGCCGAACGTGGTGTCGGTTTATCCCCGTACTCACGGGGAACACGAACTGGTTCGTAAATTCTTCCCGGCGGCAACCGGTTTATCCCCGTACTCACGGGGAACACTAGCAGATGTTCTAGATATTCCCGCCTGTTACCGGTTTATCCCCGTACTCACGGGGAACACGGCGCTAATGAATGGCGTTAGCGCCGATGGGCGGGTTTATCCCCGTACTCACGGGGAACACACCTTTTCCGGCGTCATCCACGTACGACCAGACGGTTTATCCCCGTACTCACGGGGAACACCCATACATATTGCTCAAATGGTCGGCTATGAACGTTTATCCCCGTACTCACGGGGAACACGACATCGTCATTAACCGCCTGAACCGTTCGACCCGTTTATCCCCGTACTCACGGGGAACACGTCTGGCGAATATGGTAACTCTGGGTTGGTTTCCGTTTATCCCCGTACTCACGGGGAACACCTCCAGTGGCCACATCTTCCCAATAGATGCTACCGTTTATCCCCGTACTCACGGGGAACACCGGCATCACCGTATAGCGGACAAACTGAATGGCCGTTTATCCCCGTACTCACGGGGAACACGGCTTGAATGGCCTGCCGCTCCATGTCCAGTGTCCGTTTATCCCCGTACTCACGGGGAACACAATTAAGCACCACGAACCATTTTTAATACATGCCGTTTATCCCCGTACTCACGGGGAACACTGTTTTGGGGGTTGCGCTGGTTTTGGTGGTTCCCGTTTATCCCCGTACTCACGGGGAACACACACGTGCCGGACGTGGTTTTATTCCGGCGTTCCGTTTATCCCCGTACTCACGGGGAACACCCTAATTTTATCTAACTGTTTTATAAAATATTTTTTCGACTTAAAAAGTCTACCATTTTTTCAGCCTATAAATCAGTAAAATTTATCTTTCCGTTTTTTCTGATTTATAATCTGCAATACAGATCGTGTTTTTATTACTGTGATAGAGAATTGAATATAGGAAAGATTTTTGAGAGCGGCTTACAAAGTACCGGCGAGTTCTCCGTGAGTACGGGGATAAACCAAGGTTAAAAGGAGCCTTTAGAGACTCCTTTTGGAACAATTTCTTACTCTTAAGATCTATCCTGAATTCGAAAAAATTGACTCACTAATACTAATATACATACCAGCAGATAAGCGGCAAAAATACCAATCAGCCATTGCGGCATATCCAGTGTTAAAAATTCCCACTGTTTCATCGAACAATCCCCAATCGCCTGAAACACTGAAGGTAACCAATCATTCAGTGGTAGCCAAGATGGGAATCGGACAAAAAATTCACAAGTATTAAATGGGGAAGGGTATAACTGCATCATGGTGTGATCCCATGCCAGTTGTAATCCTTGCCATGCGCTATAAATCCACAGCAAAATCGCTAACCAACGCAAAGGCGTTTTTGGTGCGATTGCACCAAGTAGCGCAGCGCCTAAAATACCGAACAACGCAACACGCTCATAAATGCACATTACGCAAGGCTGTAACTTCATCACATGTTGAAAATAGAGTGCTGTCGCTTCCAGGATAAGGGCTGTCAATGCCATCAATAACCATGCGCCTCGCCCTTGGGAACTCTGATTTAAAAATTGAAACATTTTCTTTTCTTCCCATCTTCTTAAGATAAATAACGGGTTTATTGTGCCGTTTCATCAGCCATAAAAAAATAAAATTAAAATTAACTGAGCTATTTTTTCAGGCAAGTGGCTAACAAAAAAACCGGATGGTATGCAAAATCACACCATCCGGTAGGATATAGCGATAAATTAGGCCTCCAATTATAGTGGCGTGATCAAACCAAGTTTGATGAGATATTCAGTGGCAGGCACTAACCAGAATTCAACACACAATAGTCCCACTAGTGTCATCACAATAGTATAAGGCAAGGCCATCATGACCATGCGACCATAAGAGAGACGGATTAATGGAGACAAGGCAGAAGTTAGCAGGAATAAAAACGCGGCTTGTCCATTAGGGGTTGCCACGGATGGTAAGTTAGTTCCTGTGTTGATGGCAACGGCCAAATACTCGTATTGTTGTTGTGAAATCAAACCACTCTTCAGGGCGATAAGTGCTTCATTAATGTAAACCGTACCGACGAAAACGTTATCAGAAACCGTGGAGAGCAATCCGTTGAACAAGTAGAATAAGGAAAGCTGTGAAGCGGGTGAAGACTGCAAGACAAATTGAATAAATGGCGCAAACAGTTGTTGATCAACAATGACGGCAACTACAGAGAAAAACACGGTTAACAGGGCAGTAAACGGTAAGGCTTCCTCAAATGCTTTACCTAACGCATGTTCTTCGGTAATGCCACAGAATGCGGTTGCTAAGATAATGACTGATAAACCAATCAAACCCACTTCAGCCAAATGAAAAGCCAATGCTACAATCAGCCAAATACCAATCAGTGCCTGAACAGCAAGCTGGGCTTTTTCTTGGCGGGTACGTTTTTCACTGGCCTTTTGGTCGTAATCTTCCAGAACAGAGCGAACACGCTCAGGTAATTCAGCACCGTAACCGAACAGTTTAAAATGTTCAACCAGTAAACAGATTAGCAAACCACAAATAAACACGGGGATGGTGACTGGCGACATACGAATAAAGAATGTAGCAAAATCCCAGTCGACATGTTTGGCAATAATCAGGTTTTGGGGTTCACCAACCATAGTCATCACACCGCCCAAGGCAGTACCAACTCCCGCATGCATCATCAGGCTGCGCAGAAATGCCCGGAACTGTTCCAATGTCTCTCTTTTATCTTCACTGTCAATATACTTATCGTCATTCAGTTCAGAGCTGCCATGATGGGAAAGGAATTGGTGATAGATGGCGTAAAACCCGATTGAAACACTGATAACAACGGCAATGACAGTCAGAGCATCAAGGAAAGCGGACAAGAAAGCACTCGCCAGGCAGAATGCCAATGCCAGCATTTTCTTGGAACGGATATTTAACAGCAGCTTTGTGAAAACAAACAGCAATAACTGTTTCATGAAGTAAATGCCCGCAACCATGAAAATCAGCAATAAAATGACTTCCAGATTGTTGGAAATTTCATGACCTATTTGTTTTGGTGAAGTCATTCCAATGATGACAGCTTCGATAGCGAGTAACCCTCCGGGTTGTAGAGGATAACATTTTAATGCCATTGCTAATGTGAAGATAAACTCAACGACGAGCATCCAGCCAGCAACAAAAGGGCTGATGAAGAAATAGACCAGTGGATTGATAATCAGAAAAACAATAATAGCTAGTTTGTACCAATCCGGCGCATTACCGAGAAAGTTTTTCACCACTGCACGTTGGATACTGATTTCCATTATTATTAATATTCCTCTTTGTGAATACGTGGAAAAATCTAAGTAGCTATCAACCACTAAGAAACATATTGGTTCGGTATAGTACGCTCAATGTGATAGCAATTTAAGAGCATTAGCGCATAATTAATCTACTAATATTTGCATTTTTTATGAGCCTATTCACTCTTTCACGGTTTATTTACCAGGTAACTATGTCGAGCAAACACATTCTGGTATGATCAACCGCTATTATTAGCCAAGAAAACTACTTTGGAATAATTAAAATTATGGTAATTAAGGCTCAAAGTCCTGCGAGTTTCGCGGAAGAGTATATCATTGAAAGTATTTGGAATAATCGCTTTCCACCTGGCTCTATATTGCCAGCAGAACGTGAATTATCTGAATTGATCGGTGTCACCCGTACGACCTTGCGTGAAGTGTTGCAGCGCCTTGCCCGTGATGGTTGGTTGACTATCCAGCATGGAAAGCCAACCAAGGTTAATAATTTTTGGGAAACATCTGGTCTTAATATTCTGGAAACTTTGGCGCGTCTTGATCATGATCGTGTTCCTCAGTTGATTGATAACTTATTGGCAGTGAGAACTAATATCGCAGCCATCTTTATCCGTACTGCATTTAGGAATAACCCTGAAAAATCATTGGAAATTTTGGCAGAAAAAGAAAACGTGGAAGATACCGCTGAAGCTTTCAGCTCTGTGGACTATGATATTTTCCGTGGTCTGGCTTTTGCATCAGGAAACCCAATTTATGGTTTGATTATTAATGGGCTGAAAGGGTTGTATACCCGTGTTGGTCGTTATTATTTCTCCAGTCCTGAAGCACGTAATTTAGCGTTGAATTTCTACCAGCAGTTAAGTTCATTATGCCGGGAAAAAGCCTATGACAAGATTATGGATTGCGTGCGGAGTTATGGTAAAGAGAGTGGCATTATTTGGCATAGTATGCAGAGTATTATGATCCATGAATTAACAGAAAGATCCATGAATTAACAGAAACATGTCTTAAGTTGGTTAAACTCTTCGTTTTTTGTTTACCTCGCTATTGGTTACATTTATTTACCCCAGTTATGTAGTGATATCATGGTTAGGTCATATAATATACAATTATATGATGCATAATTATCTATGTTTCTGGGGCACTTCACTAATCATCACTTAACACATATGTGTTATTTAGAAACACTCCCAACTGTGTAATGCAGTTTTTTAAATTATTATTCTACTTAATTAACAGTGGTCTTATATAAAATTCTAAAAATTTATATTTTTTTGGTGTTTTATAAATTTCACCCTTGTGAGTGAAATGTTTATTTTTTGCCATAAAAACCACTTTAATAAGTAGGAAATTAAAGGGGTGAACAGTATTTTACTCTTATTTAACTTGATGATTTAAATGTATTTATATAGAAAACATGCGATTATTGAAGAAATGTGTTTTTTATATTTTGTAATGTAAATGTGACTTAAATCCTAAAAGTTAATTAATTGTATCACAGTCTATTATTCTGTATTGGCTTTTTATGTTTAGCATATTATGCTTGAAAATATCACTTGCCAGTAGGGGGTAAAATGAAGGTCCTTATTTTAGGCAGCGGCGTTATTGGCGTAACCAGCGCATGGTATCTTGCACAAGCAGGCCATGAAGTTACTGTAATTGATCGCCAGAATAGTGCCGCGGAAGAAACTAGTGCTGCTAATGCCGGTCAAATCTCACCAGGGTATGCCACCCCTTGGGGGGCTCCAGGGATCCCACTAAAAGCAATGAAGTGGGTGTTTCAACGTCATGCACCTTTGGCTATTCGCCCTGATGGTTCCCTGTTTCAGTTGCGCTGGATGTGGCAAATGCTGCGTAATTGTGATGCAAGCCATTACGCGATGAATAAAAGCAGAATGGTTCGTTTGGCAGAATATAGTCGGGATTGTATTAAACAATTAAGGATTGATACGGGGATCCAATATGAAGGGCGTCAGGGGGGAACCCTGCAATTGTTCAGAACCACCAAGCAATTTGATAATGCTGCCAATGATATCAAAGTGTTAGAGCAAGAAGGAGTTCCTTATCAATTATTGACCGCTGAGCAATTGGCTACAGTGGAGCCGGCGCTTGCTAATGCTTCCCATAAACTGACTGGCGGGTTGCAATTACCGAATGATGAAACGGGTGATTGCCAGCTTTTTACCAAAGCACTGGCTAAAATGGCAGAAGATATTGGTGTGCAGTTTATATTTAACAAGCAGGTTAAACGGATCCTAGTGGATGGAAGTAAAGTCACAGGTATTCAATGTGATGATGGTATCATGACGGCGGATCACTATGTGGTAGCGATGGGATCTTATTCCACTGAAATATTAAAAGAACTGGTTAAAATACCGGTTTATCCATTGAAAGGTTATTCATTGACGATGCCGATTATGGACGAGTCAAAAGCACCCGTCTCAACTGTGCTGGATGAAACTTACAAGATTGCCGTTACGCGTTTTGATAATCGTATTCGCGTTGGTGGTATGGCGGAAGTAGTCGGATTTAATTTGAATGTCCTCCAAAATCGTTGTGAAACGTTAAAAATGGTTGTGCAGGATCTATACCACAATGGTGGCAATATTACGGAGGCCTCATTCTGGACAGGTTTGCGCCCTATGACCCCGGACGGTACACCTATTGTTGGGCCAACTAAATATGCGAATCTTTATTTAAATACGGGACATGGAACACTGGGTTGGACAATGGCCTGTGGTTCAGGGAAGTTACTGGCTGATTTAATTTCAGGCAAAAAGCCCGATATTGCGGCAGATGATCTTTCCGTATTCAGATACATTGATGGCTTTAATATAAAAGTGTTTCCAATGAAACCTCATTTACACACAGCATAAACTTATAAACTATAAGAAGGGGTCGTCATGCCACGTCCTATTTTGGCAACGATCCATCTCGATGCATTTCGCCATAATCTGTCAGTTATTCGTCAAATGGTGGGTAACAGCAAAATTTGGTCGGTAGTAAAAGCGGATGCGTATGGGCATGGATTGGACAGAATATGGCAATCACTCATGCAGACAGATGGATTTGCACTGCTTGACATGAATGAAGCTATTTATTTAAGGGAGCAGGGATGGCAAGGGCCAATCTTGCTATTGGAGGGTTTTTTCAAACCTGCGGATTTGCAGATTATCAATAAATACCATCTGACAACCGTAGTACATAGTCATTGGCAACTTGATGAGATAGAAAAAACTAAATTAGATGCTCCCATTGATATCTATTTGAAACTCAATAGTGGTATGAATCGGTTGGGATTCACCGCAAAAGAGTATACACAGATAGTTTCAATGGCGAAAAAGGCTAAAAATATTAAGTCAGTGACGTTAATGACCCATTTTGCCAATTCGGATAATGAAATGGGTATTGATGAACAATTCGCGGTTGTTGAGCGTTTGCAAATGAATTCACAGCACCATTGCCTGGCGAATTCTGGTGCTGTGTTGTGGCATCCGAAAACACATAAGGATTGGATACGGCCAGGTATTATTCTTTATGGCGCGTCTCCTAGTGGAAAGTGGCGTGATATTGCCGATATTGGGTTGAAACCAGCCATGACGCTAAAAAGTGAAATCATCGCAGTACATGAGCTTCCCAAGGGGGAAAAAATTGGCTATGGCAGCCGCTATATAACCCAGAAACCCATGCTTGTCGGTACAGTTGCCTGTGGTTATGCGGATGGATATCCGCGGCATGCCCCAACGGGAACACCTGTCATGGTTGATGGTGTTCGTACCCAGTTATTGGGTGCTATATCAATGGATATGATGACGGTTGATTTGACTCCGTGCCCTCAGGCAAATATAGGCAGTATTGCCGAGTTGTGGGGAGAAAATCTACCCGTAGACGAAGTCGCAAACTCGGCAGGAACCATTGGTTACGAGCTTTTGTGCGCTTTAGCGAAGCGTGTTCCTGTCACTGTGGTTTAACCCTTTCTATCTTTAAGAATTCAGGCATTTTTATCCTTGGTCTTGGAATAAATGCCTGCTCTATATTTCGCTTGGTTGATTATTATCTGAGAATTTACGGCAGCGGATAATGACAGAAAGTCTGCTAGGGTTGCCATTCTTAGGCTGCAATGGGTCATTGATACGTGCAGTTTCGATACAAGCCATATTCTTATAACCCTCTTTGCTCATGTCTTTCATACTACTGGAAAGTGCAGCGCCGGGGTTCCAGCATACTACTTCGCTATGGTGATAGTGGTGTATTTCAATTGTTCGTTTCCATAGCGGATCTCTGAGCAGATTAAAATCGTCTGGTTCTGTATAAATGCGGTCTGTTCTTCCGTGGAAGACTAAATCTTCATCAATATATTGCTCGCTATCGGTGAGGGTATCAATAAAATGGGAACCAAGCCCACTGACCCGAATTTGATTGATGTCACTCACATTGAAGTAAGAGTGAAGAGCACAAGTGGCTTGATATTCACCATGAGGCTCTAGCTCTATTTCGCAAGTTTCCCCCAATTTAAAACGGGCAATCAGCGTGAATTCATGTGGCCATAACTTACGGGTATATGCGTTATCCTGTAATGTGAACGTCAAAATAACGCCATTTTCATTTTCATCATGGGCTTTGAGTTCCCAAGGTAATATCCTCGCAAATCCATGGCTGGGAGCTGCAAATGAACCAAACCAAGGCCAACAGATGGGAATGCCGCCACGAATAGCAGTGCCTGCCCTGAAAGGGGTGTTATCACTTACCCATAATACCGGTTTTTCGTTATTGGGCTGCCAGGTAATCAGGTGTGCGCCTTGAAGACTGATCACTCCACGAGCTTTGGGATGGGAAACAACAACTAACGGAAAACCATCAATGTTTCGCTGGCTGATATAAGGGGAGAGCTGTTCTACAATTGGTAATGAGAAAATTTTATCAAGCATCTGTCATGACCTTATGTAAACTTAAATTGGCCGTTGAACTAAAAGACAAGAATATCTCAATATTTTAGTTATATAAACATAAAAGCCACCTGTAAACAGATGGCTTTTGAAAGTCGATAAAAGCTCAGTTATTTGGAGATATGAGCGATCAGATCCAGGACTTTATTGGAATAACCGGTTTCGTTGTCATACCAGGAAACCAGTTTTACAAAGTTATCGTTCAGCGCGATACCTGCTTTTGCATCAAATACAGAAGTCAGTTTTTCGCCGTTGAAATCAGTAGAAACCACGTCATCTTCAGTATAGCCCAGAATGCCTTTCAGTTCGCCTTCTGCAGCTTCTTTAATTGCATCACAGATTTCTGCATAAGTTGCTGGTTTAGCCAGACGTGCAGTCAGGTCAACAACAGAGACGTTAGGAGTAGGAACACGGAAAGACATACCAGTCAGTTTACCGTTCAGTTCTGGGATAACTTTGCCTACTGCTTTTGCTGCGCCAGTGGAAGATGGGATGATGTTCTGTGCTGCACCACGGCCACCACGCCAGTCTTTCGCTGAAGGACCATCAACCGTTTTCTGGGTAGCCGTTGTTGCGTGAACGGTAGTCATCAGACCTTCAACGATACCAAATTTGTCATTGATAACTTTAGCCAGTGGAGCCAGACAGTTAGTGGTACAGGATGCGTTGGAAACGATATCCTGGCCTGCATAGGCATTATGGTTGACACCCATAACGAACATTGGCGTATTGTCTTTGGATGGACCGGTCAGAACAACTTTTTTCGCGCCAGCAGCGATATGTTTACGTGCAGTTTCGTCAGTCAGGAAAATACCCGTTGCTTCTGCAACAACATCAACACCCACTTCGTTCCATTTCAGGTTAGCTGGGTCTCTTTCAGATGTCACACGGATGGTTTTGCCGTTAACAACCAGTTGGCCGTCTTTAACTTCAACAGTACCGTTGAAGCGGCCGTGGGTTGAATCGTATTTCAGCATGTATGCCATGTATTCTGCATCCAACAGATCATTGATCGCAACGATTTCAATGTCTGAGCGCTCTTGAGCAGCACGGAAAACAATACGGCCGATACGACCAAAACCGTTAATACCTACTTTGATAGTCATAGTATTCCACCAGCTATTTTTTAGTGAATTAAAAGTTGTTTTTAAAGTTACCAAAATCTTGCCAGCCGTCAAGCGGAATCGTGTCAACAATTGAAAAAGATCAATTTAATAATCACTATCTAGACGATTGCTATACAGCTGGAACAAGCTCTACGCACACCATTATCGGGGCATAAGGAGATATTTAAAGTTACCATTGGTTAGTTATGTGAGATTTATCACAATTAGTAAAGTAAATTGCTATGTTGGATAGGTTAGAATGTGTTTTGACATTTTGGTGTTAATTTTGGGTTGTTTCTGATGATATTTTATTGAAATCATTGACCTTAAAAGGTGGTCATTATGACTAAAAGTCAAAATATTTCCCTTTCTATAGAACAGCTTAATAAAATGCAACGCTATGTTACGCAAGAAGCAGGTACTGAGCCGCCATTTTCAGGGAAACTGCTGCACAATAAGAAAAATGGCATTTATTATTGCTTGTGTTGCCGCCAGCCATTATTTGTTTCTGATACGAAGTTTGATTCGGGATGTGGATGGCCAAGTTTTTACCAACCGATTAGTGATGGTGCTATCACATATATTGATGATTATTCTCATAATATGCATCGGATAGAGGTGCGTTGTAGCCAATGTCAGGCACATTTGGGGCATGTCTTTCCCGATGGTCCGAAACCGACAGGGGAACGTTTTTGTATTAATTCAGCAGCGCTGCGTTTTGTTGATAAAGAAACAGGCGAAGAAACGGCAGGTTAATGTTATTTTGAATACGCTGAATTTAAATGAAAAGTTGGCCTTATGAACTAAAAAGAAACGATTCAGCTTATTTTTGATAAAGTATTCTTAACTGTTCTTAAGGTCAATAATATTAATAATAACCATGTCGGCTTACGGCCGTACAAGTAAAATATGTAGTGCATGTAGCAAAATAGAGCACATAGCCATTAAGGAAATTTCGATGAAGTTGGATGATTTACTCTCCGCCATGACTCCTGAAATTTATCAGCGATTAGTTCAGGCTGTTGAACTGGGAAAATGGCAGGATGGTGTACCACTCACGCCAGAACAGAAAGAATACAGTTTACAGGCGGTGATGCTCTGGCAAGCAAAATATAATCATGATCCTGAACATATGACGATTGGCACAGACGGTCAAATTACCATGAAAAGTAAGCAGGAGTTAAAGGCTATATTTCAGTCCGACATGGTTGCAAAATTAAAACCTCAGTCGGAAGATTGAAATGGCATGAATTGAGAACCTCGCCCTATTTCTGTTGAAGAACGAGGTTCTTTTTAATTTTATGAAGGAGCTAGGGGAGTTATAAAATGGATATAATTTCACTTTGTAGAATTAACTTTGCCCCTTTTCCGGCCATTTCCTCAAATGCTTGTTGGCTATCATCTTTCTGGATATTAACACCACGGCAGCCATCAATAATGACATAGGTTTCATAACCGAGTGCCAGGGCATCAAGTACGGTAAATTTTACGCAATAATCAGTGGCGATACCCATGACAATCAGGCGTTGTATCTTCTGCTCTGTTAGCCAATCATCCAGGTGAGTTTTGCTTTTATGGTCATTATCAAAGAATGCACTGTAGCTATCTATTTGGGGATTTTCACCTTTGCGGAAAATTGCTTGAATAGCAGATTGATTTAACAAAGGATGAAATTCCGCACCAAACTCTCCTTGTATACAGTGATTAGGCCACCATACTTGAGGAATGCCATTGAGTTCGCCTAATTCACCTACTTTTTGTCCTGAATTTTCTGCAAAACTCATATGATTAGCCGGATGCCAATCTTGAGTGGCGATGACAGTGATAGTGTTTTCCTGACATCGTGCAATAACATTATTTGCTACTTCAATCACTGCATCACTATCTTTGACAGCCAGGGCGCCTCCAGTACAAAAGTCGTTTTGTAGATCGATAAGTAATAATGCTGTTTTCATCATATTTCTCGACTCATCTGTTCATTATTCATCAGCATAACTCAACTCTCCCCGCAGATTTTGTTGCATCAGATAGCGGATCTCTTCAGGGGTATAAGATTGGCTTAATAAATAGTGCAATTTTGTTAAAGTTGCTTCGAAAGTCATGTCATAACCACTGATAACACCTGATGCAGCCAGAGAATGACCAGTCGCATAGCCTTCCATGTTGACCCGGCCTGAAATACATTGTGTCAAATTAACCACAATAATACCTCTCTCAGTCGCTTGCTTTAACGTTTGTAGCAAATCAGCCCGTTGTGGAGCATTGCCAACACCGTAAGAGCGTAAAATTAACGCCTTGACTGGTTGCATGAGAATGTTTTCTACCACCTGACTGGATAATCCCGGGTAGATAGTCACGACACCAATTGGTTGTGATGTGATGGTATTCACAAAAAATTCGCCATGACTAGCAGGTATAGGATTTGTTTTGAAGGTGCGAATATTTATTCCGGCTTCCATCAATGGAGGGCAGTTAGGGGATGAAAAAGCATTAAAGCCATCTGCATGGGCTTTAATTGTTCTATTGCCACGAAATAACTTATTGTTAAAAAACAAGCTAACTTCGTTAATAGGGTAATTCGCTGCGAGATACAGCGCATTAAGAAGATTGGTTTGTCCATCGGAACGCAATGCTTCCAGAGGAATTTGTGACCCTGTCACAATAATGGGTTTATTCAGGTTTTCGCACATGAAGGAGAGTGCTGATGCAGTGAAAGCCATGGTGTCCGTACCATGCAGAATAACAAAACCATCGTAGTCATGATAATTCTGATAGATGTCATTTGCGATAATGCTCCAATCGTCAGGACTCATATCAGAAGAATCAATCAGGGGTTGGTGTTCACGGATCGTGAATGTCGGCATTTCTGGACGGTGAAATTCTGGCATTTTGGCGAGTTGTTGTTGTAAATGACCGGAAACGGGAATGTATCCATTAGGGGAATGTTGCATCCCAATAGTACCGCCGGTGTAAACAACATAGATCGATTTCTTCTGCATGGTAACGCCTCAATAAAAACATTTAGCTGGATTATAGGGAGTATCAGGAATAAAAAAAGCCTGAGAGTGAAATCAGGCTTTAAATTTGTTGTAAATTTAGTCAGTTATTTAACGAATATCGACACAATTCAGGCAGAATGTGTATATATTCTGTGGATCATTCATATTGTTATAAAATGCAGCTTGTTTTTTTACATCTTGAGCGACTTCGGCAAATGGAGCAGGCAACATTGATTGTAAAGTATTTGGCAATAGTGCTTGCGCTGATGAAGTCAGTCCCAGCATGAATTTTTCCGAGAATGAAAGTTCAGGTTGCATCCAGTCCAGTGAGACATCTTTGATCTTTGCCAGCTCAGCGGCTTTTTTAACGGCATCATCAAAATCACCCAGTTGATCGACTAGACCATGCTTTTTGGCATCAATGCCACTCCAAACACGCCCTTGAGCGATATTATCAATTTCATCTACAGACTTATTACGGGCAACTGCAACCAGCTTAATAAACTTACTGTAGCTACTCTCAATAGCGAGCTGCATTACATCTGAGAACGTCTGGTTAATACCTTTGGTAACAGAAATATCAGCTAATGGCGTTGTTGAAATACCGTCGGTATTCACACCAACGTAATTGAGCGTCTTTTCAAAGGTCTGAATGACACCAAAAACACCAATCGAGCCTGTTAAGGTACTCGGATCAGCAATGATGTAGTTAGCAGGGGTAGATATCCAGTAACCCCCTGAGGCAGTCATCCCTCCCATGGAAACTACAATAGGTTTCGCATTTCCAGTCTTGTCATCTCGGATGGCTGCCAATTCATTGCGAATAATTTCGGACGCACCGATACTACCACCTGGGCTGTTTACTCGTAATACGATCGCTTTTATGTTGGGGTTATGGTGTGCGGCACGTAGTTGTTCAACAATAGTGTCACTTCCAACGATACCCGGCGATTGCTTGCCTTCTAAGATTGCACCTTCAGTAACAATGACAGCAATATTGCCTTTATTATCTGCATATTGTATTGGTTTTTGGTCAATGTAGTCATAGATGCTGATGTAATTGAAATGTTTTTGTTCTTTGTTCCAACCAAATTTTTCCCGCATTTTCTTTTCAACCGCATTGCGGGGTTCAATAGAGTCCACTAGTTTGTTTTGGTACGCATACAGTGAAAAGTCCCCACCCGCTTTACGGAGTTTTTCAATAAAGTTTGCTGCACCAGGGAAGACTTGATCAACAGGGATATGTCGGTTAACTGCGATGGTATTTAAGTAATTGTTCCACAATTCGTTAAGCCAGAGGCTGTCAGCTTCACGAGCCTCTTGTGACATATCGTCGCGCAGTATGGGTTCAACCGCTGATTTATAGGTTCCCACACGAAAAATATGGGTAGATACTTTCAACGTATCCAACAATGATTTGTAGTATAAATGGTTGGTGGAGAAACCATGGATATCAACGGAACCAAGTGGAGATAAATATATTTTATTGGCATAGCTGGCTAAATGATATTGTGATTGGCTGTAAGCATCACCAATCGCAAAAACAGGTTTACCAGCAGTTTTAAATTCGTTGATAGCCTTACCAATATACCTCATAGAAGTTTGGTCTGCGCCGATGAAATTATTTAGATCTAATACCATGCCCGTAATTTGGGGATCATTTTTTGCGCGGCGAATACTGTCAACAACGTCAAACACGGAGGTTTCTTTGTAATTGCTATTGGATGGCCCAATAAGATCTTTGGTAAATTGTTCGAGTGGATTGCGATCAGTTACGCGATCAAGAACTATACCAGATAGGTTGACATACAACGCCCCGTGATAATTATCGTCAAGTTTGGATTGTTGCTGGTAAACAGTAACCCCAACAACGATAACAGCGATCAACAGAATAAAAATAAGATTGAAAATAAACTGGCGAACAAAATTTAGGAGTTTCCAACTCCATTTAAATAATGCTGCCGTGAAGTGCCATAATTTGCGCATATTATCTCCGGTTATGGTATCAAGAGGGGTTATCCTAATCAGCTCACTGGAAAATGTCAGCTGGAAATCATGTTATTGATTGAAAAAACAGTTTATGTGCTTTCATTCATTAACGAATAAACAGAGAATGTGGGCTTGAGACAGATTATCTTATTTAGGAGAAAAGAATGAATGCTTTGGAACTTTTGTTAAATCGTCGTTCAGTTTCACGTTTAACAACCCCCGCGCCAAAAGACAGTGAATTGCAACATATTTTAGCTGCAGGGATGAGAGCGCCTGACCACGGGGCTTTGCGTCCTTGGCATTTTATTGTGATGGAAGGGGAAGGAATAAATAAATTTAGTCATCTTCTTGAAAAAGCGGCAATTGAAGGTGGTCTGGGCAAGGATGTTGAGGAGAAAGCAAAAAATGCCCCTTACCGAGCACCTATGATTATTACCGTTATCGCCAAGGTCGTTGAACATGCAAAAGTTCCGGCATGGGAACAAGTGGTTGCTGCAGGGTGTGCCGTTCACGCGATGCAAATGGCCGCCATCACCCAAGGTTTTGGCGGTATATGGCGTTCAGGCTCATGGACAGAAGATCCCATTGTTAAGGCAGGCTTGGGATGTAAGGAAAATGACAAGATTGTGGGATTCTTGTACTTAGGAACCCCAGAACTGAGGGCACCTGCAAAAGTTGCAATGCCAGATTTGACGAATTTTGTCAGTTATTTCTAATTTGTCAGTGACTTCTTAACTGGAGCGACTAATGTCAACAGAAATCCGTCTGACTCAATACAGCCATGGTGCCGGATGTGGCTGCAAAATTTCGCCTAAAGTGCTGGAAACTATTTTGCACAGTGAACAGGCAAAGTTTTTCGATCCTAATCTTTTGGTAGGTAATGAAACCCGTGATGATGCTGCTGTGTATGATATTGGTAATGGTACAGGCATCATTAGTACTACGGATTTCTTTATGCCTATTGTTGATGATCCGTTTGATTTTGGCCGTATTGCGGCGACTAATGCCATTAGCGATATTTACGCGATGGGAGGGAAACCCATCATGGCAATTGCGATTTTGGGTTGGCCAATTAATAAACTGGCACCGGAAATTGCGCAAAATGTTATTGAGGGAGGCCGGGCTGTTTGTCAGGAAGCGGGTATTTCCTTGGCTGGAGGGCATTCTATTGATGCCCCTGAACCCATATTCGGCTTGGCAGTGACGGGAATCATCAATATTGAACGTGTAAAGCGTAATAATCAGGCAAAAGCAGGCAGTCTCCTGTTCCTGACTAAGCCTTTGGGCGTTGGCGTATTGACTACGGCTGAAAAGAAAGGGTTGTTACAACCCGAACACCAAGGTATTGCGAAAGAAATTATGTGCCAGTTGAATAAAGCGGGGACAGATTTTGCAGGAATTGAAGGTGTTACCGCTATGACGGATGTAACAGGCTTCGGCTTGTTAGGGCATTTAAGTGAAATTTGTGCAGGTTCTGGTGTTCAGGCGAAGATCAAATTTTCACAAATTCCGAGATTGCCAGATGTTGATGTTTATATCGAAAAAGGTTGTGTACCTGGAGGAACGGGACGCAACTTTGACAGCTATGGGCACTTAATTGGAAAGATGGCTTCCCATCAACGTCATCTCTTGTGTGATCCACAAACTTCGGGTGGTTTATTACTGGCGATTTTGCCGGATGCCGTGGAAGAGGCGAAAGCCGTTGCACGAAGCCACGACATTGATTTTTTTGCTATTGGTGAACTGACTGAGCCAAGCTCAGGCAGGGCACTCATTGAAGTTCTTGAATAATTCCATGCGTCTTTTTATTGCAGAAAAACCCAGCCTCGCGAGGGCTATCGCGGATGTTTTACCGAAGCCCCATCGACGTGGGGATGGGTTTATCGAATGTGGTAATAACCAGTTTGTGACTTGGTGTGTGGGTCATCTATTGGAACAGGCCGAACCTGATGCCTACGATAGCCGTTATGCTCGTTGGGTATTGGCTGATTTACCGATCATTCCTGAAAAATGGCAGTTAAAGCCACGGGCAGCCGTGGCCAAACAGCTCAACACAATTAAATCCCTGTTGGAAAGAGCAAACGAGATAGTCCATGCAGGTGACCCTGATCGCGAAGGGCAATTGTTGGTGGATGAAGTGCTGGATTTTTTAGATCTGGATATGGATAAAAAACACAATGTCCAGCGATGCTTAATCAATGATCTCAATCCCCAGGCAGTCGCAAAAGCGATTGAACGGCTAAGAAGCAATCGGGAGTTTATCCCCTTATGTGTTTCTGCGCTCGCCAGAGCCAGGGCAGACTGGCTTTATGGCATCAACATGACCCGTGCTTACACTTTATTAGGCAAAAATGCCGGTTATCAGGGGGTATTATCGGTCGGGCGAGTGCAAACCCCTGTTTTAGGTTTGGTTGTACGTCGTGATGAAGAGATAGAAAATTTTGTGCCAAAAGATTTTTTTGAAGTTAAAGCACACGTTGTTACACCCAATGAAGAGCGATTTACGGCTTTATGGCAACCGAGTGAATCTTGCATTGATTTTCAGGATGAAGAAGGCAGAATTATTCACCGGCCGTTAGCTGAGCATGTTGTTGCGCGTATTACTGGACAACCTGCCTATGTCTCCTCCTATCAGGATAAGCGCGAAACAGAAACGGCACCATTACCTTTTTCCCTTTCATCCTTGCAGATTGAAGCGGCCAAGCGTTTTGCTTTGAGTGCTCAGGATGTCCTTGACATTTGTCAGCGGCTTTATGAAACCCATAAAGTGATCACTTATCCGCGTTCTGACTGTCGTTACCTGCCGGAAGAACATTTTGTTGGGCGTCATGCAGTCCTGAATGCCATTTCGGTTCATGCTACCCATTTGTTTCCGCAGAATGCTTTAAATATAGAGCAAAAGAACCGCTGTTGGGATGATAAGAAGGTTGATGCTCACCATGCCATCATTCCTACTGCACGTAGTAGCCAAGTTAATTTAACCGAAAATGAAAGCCATATTTATAGTTTGATTGCGCGACAATACCTGATGCAGTTTTTTCCTGATGCGGTATTTCGGAAATGTACGATTGAACTTGATATTGCTGGTGGAAAATTTATCGCTAAGGCACGTTTTCTAGCAGAGGCGGGTTGGCGGACTCTACTTGGCAACAAGGAACGGGATGAAGAGAATGAAGGGACGCCGTTACCTGTTGTTTCTAAAGGAGATGAATTATTGTGTGAGAAAGGTGAAGTGGTGGAAAGACAGACACAGCCTCCAAGGCCTTTCACTGATGCGACACTATTGTCTGCAATGACTGGCATAGCTCGATTTGTGCAGGATAAAGATTTGAAAAAGGTGCTTCGTGCAACCGATGGCTTAGGTACTGAAGCGACTCGAGCGGGGATCATTGAATTACTATTCAAACGGGATTTCCTGTACAAAAAAGGACGCTATATTCACGCGACTCCGGCTGGCAGGGCGTTAATTCATGTGTTACCGGACATGGCGGTATTGCCAGATATGACAGCACATTGGGAATCTCGGCTGACACAAATCAGCGAAAAGCAATTCCGTTATCAGGATTTTATGTTCCCCCTTCAGGAAACATTGCAGCAATTGATCTGGCAGGCAAAACAGCATCGTAATTTAACGGCTTTTAGGAACTTGCCTCCTGCTCCTGTTAATACCAAAAAAGGTAAAGGCAAGCAGGAAAAATCTGGTAAGAGCAGAGCAAAGAAAGATCAAGTTAATCAGGGATAATTCACGATAACGACACAGCACCATAATGGAGGTGCTGTGTTTCATGATCGTTGTTTATATCTTAAACTCTGTCCAAATAGGGGCATGATCGGATGGTTTTTCCATACTGCGTATAGCATAATCGATACCAGAGGATATACATCTTTCTGCCAGAGGATGGCTGGCAAGCAGCAAATCAATGCGCAGTCCACGATTATCATCAAAACCTTTTGAACGATAGTCGAACCAAGAAAACTGATCATTAGCTTCAGGATATTTTACCCGGAATGTATCGATAAGCCCCCAATTTTTTAAGCGTTCCATCCATTCTCGCTCTTCTGGTAAGAAAGAACATTTTCCCATTTTTAACCAGCGTTTCTGGTTGTTTTCTCCAATGCCGATATCGAGATCTGTTGGACTGATGTTCATGTCTCCCATAATCAAAATGTGTGACTCCGGAGAATGATTAGTTTCTAGGTAAGATAGTAGGTCCTGATAAAATTTTTCTTTTGCAGGAAATTTAATCGGATGATCACGGCTCTCTCCTTGAGGAAAATAGCCATTGATTACAGTTAATAAACCAACAGGTGTCTCGATATCGGCCATAATAATGCGGCGCTGTGCATCATCGTCATCAGTAGGAAAACCTTTACGGATATCCACTGGTTGTTGGCGAGTTAGCAATGCGACACCGTAGTGAGATTTTTGACCATGATAAAAAATGTGATAACCCAGCTTACTGACTTCTTCCAGAGGAAACATTTCATCATGGACTTTTATTTCTTGTAATCCGATAACATCAGGTTGGTGTTGTTCAACAATGGCTGCGAGTTGATGATGACGTGCTCTTAACCCATTAATATTAAATGATATAAATTTCATTTTGTTATAATCACCTATAGAATATGTTAATTAATATTAACAGATACAAATAAGGATGTAACTATTTATTAAATAATAATTTTTACTTAATTACTTTGATAATTCGCTATTTTACTCATATATGTATACTATATTGGGTATAATACTCTCATTATCCAGAATTTAAAGTATCGAAACGATTTTTAAAAAATAAAAAGACACCAAATAAATGATTAGTAAATTAATGAACTTATAATAATTTACTAATTATTATAAGTTATATTCAACATTTGATATTATAATTTTCCGTGAGGAATTTTATTCTTAGAATTCATTTTATGTTGCGTGTTACAAAAATTAATTAATGAAAAAGTAGAAGAGTTAATCAATCTCTGATAGAAATTTGAGCTTGTAGACCATGGTTATATTTATTAATGGATTACAATCACGGTGGAATATTCATCATGATATAGATGAATTATATTATTCATCTAAACCGCATTATTACATCAGGGGCTGGCATTTTATATAAATGCCATTTGAAAAATATTTATTTTTATTGTACAAAATTGTACCTTCATAATATCAAGTTTGATTTAGCGGTTACCTGATGAGAAGGCCATTTCAAGGAAATTATTTTAGCCACAAGTTACATAGGAACGGTGAATTATGTTTTTTTCTCGTAAATTAGAAGCATTCATGGCGGTGGTGGAAATGGGTTCTTTAAGCAAAGCGGCAAGAGTGATGAACCGTACGACTCCCCCAGTCGCTAAATCAATTAAAGACTTTGAAGCGACGTTAGGAAAGCGCTTGTTTAAAAGGGAGAAGTTTGGGATGATTCTGACCAAAGACGGAGTGGAATTATATAATGACTTAAAAGAGCTTTATTTGAAAGAGAAAGAAATTACAAAGAAACACATTAGTGGGAGTATTTGTAATGTTGTAAATATATACCATGATTGGGGTAAGAAAAAGCATCTGATTTCGCTTTATAAAGCAGCGGACAGAAATAATGCTCAAGTTAATATATTACGCTTCAGTTATGATAACATTGATGAAATAGTTGACTATGAGGGCAATACAATAATTTTAAGTTCAGAAAAAATACTTAGTGACCGATTCAGCCTGGTACGGAAAATTGATGGACCAAATTTGGGGATCTGCTGTCGAAAGGAACTATTGGATGAAGTAAACGGAGACTTTATTCAATTGCTGAAAAAAAGAACATGGTTATGTGATCCAGTGCTCTACAAAGGCAATTTGATAAAGAATTTGGAAGAGGAAATAATGAAAAATGGAGAAAAAGTTAATATCCGACAAATGGATAGCATAGAATGCTGTCTTAACTTTATTCAGTCAACCGATTATATTTTTATTACAGATTCTCATTCCGGTGCTTTGGAAGAGGGAGAAAGCCTAGGCTTCATTCCAATATCACGACCTGATGCAGTTAATCAGTGTTATGTCTACAAATCAAAATCTCATTCAAGCGTATTAAATCGTTTCATTGACTCCGTCAGCGATATGGAGTAACTGACTACATGAACGATACAAACTATCTGATTTCCCGGCTCCACTATGGCGCTTATCTAAACGCATTAACTTTGAAGACATTGGTTTATCCGTTAATTTGAAGTGTTTTGTTTTTGTTGATTTGTTTTACTTCAAGCAAATTTTTTAAACGGATTTTTTTAAATAGATTAGTGATGAATTTCGACGATTGGTGCAAGTAATGAGGTAACCATTTGTTGATCTCTTAATGCATTAAGAGCTTGGAAAAGATTTTTGATAGTGGTGAGGAAGGATAAGGATGATGTGTCATTTCGTTCCTCACCTTTGGTCTATGCATAATTACACATCTCTCTATTCTACTAAATGAGATCTCTTATTTTCTACTCACAGTCATTGTATAGTATTTCAATTTTACGATTCAGCAAACTATAGTCTATTGTTTGGTAAAAACAAATAGAGCCATTTTGGGATTTTTATGTAAAAAATGAGTTTTGATGGTGGTGGGGGAAGGATTCGAACCTTCGAAGTCTGTGACGGCAGATTTACAGTCTGCTCCCTTTGGCCGCTCGGGAACCCCACCAGATTTTGAATTGTATGCTGTTGTTAACAGCGAGCGGTATCATATCAGATAAACCGCCGCTGTAAAGTAGCTAATTGAACATAAAGTATTGTTCGCTTGCTTTTTGATCTTAATGATCGCGTTGTAACCTATTGGGTAATACCATCGATAGACAGTACCTGTATTACACCTCAATCAGCTAAAGGCACGATACTTGATTGCTTATTAGAGAATAACCGTACGGTTACCATATACAAAAACCCGCTGGGAAAATACCCAGTATAATGCTTGGCTCAATACATTCTTTTCAACATCACGTCCAGCACGCATCATCTCTTCAGCTGTATAGGTATGATCTACATTTATCACATCTTGGGTGATAATCGGTCCTTCATCCAAATGATCATTTACATAATGAGCCGTTGCGCCAATAATTTTCACACCACGTTCATAAGCTTGATGGTAGGGGCGCGCACCAATAAATGCGGGTAAGAATGAATGATGAATGTTGATTATTTGATTTGGGTAATGCTGAACAAATGCGGGTGTTAAGACGCGCATGTATTTGGCAAGAACAACATAATCCGGTTTATATTGATCAATCTGGTCCATCAACGCTTCATCATGTTGTTCTCGGGTTAGGCCTTCATGACTGATGTAATGAAATGGGATATCAAACTGCTCAACCAATTTTTGTAAAGTAGTATGGTTGCCGATGACAGCAGCAATTTCGACATCCAATCCACCATAGGCGCTTTTAACTAAAATGTCGCCAATGCAATGTGCTTCTTTTGTCACCATGATAACGATACGACGTCGGCCCGCTGTATTTAATTCACGGTTTGAACCTGCAGGTAGAGCGTCATCCAAATCGGCCAAAAGTGTTTCGTCATTAAAAATACCTTCCAGCTCGGTACGCATAAAAAATCGGCCAGTACGATGATCAACAAACTCATTATTTTGAACGATGTTTAATTGATGTTTGTAACAAATGTTTGTGATTTTTGCGATCAATCCTTTGGAATCAGGACAAATCGTACGTAAGATTTTTTTTTGTATGTTTGCGTTTTGCATGGATTACGAGAACCTCAAATATTCTTCACTGTGTGTGAGTTGTGATGTTTGATATTTAGATGCTGTTTTAATCACAGCATTTCTTATATTTTTTGCCTGAACCACATGGGCAGGGGCTATTTCGGCCTATTTCAGGACGAATACCATCTATATAAAACCAACGTTGATCGATGCGCAAAAAACGTGAACGCTCATGAATCAATTGCTTATCTTGCTTTCCTGGTTCAATAAAGCAAGCTGAAAATTCAACATAGGCCTCGTTATTATGTTTCCCTTGATTAGTTTCGAGGACATTTAATCCCAGCCATTGTACACCGGCAAAACTTTGTTCTATTTCTGTACGCCAATTTTCAGCCTGACAATCTGGGTGCCAGGTAGCGATAAGGTAGTCTGCATTTTGTGTAACGTAAGCACTGTATCTGGAACGCATCAGGGATTCAGCATTTGGGGCAGGGTGATGGTTTTCAAGATAGGGGCTACAGCAAAGGTCGAAAGATGAGCTACTGCCACAGGGACACATTTTTGTCAAAATCACTCCAGTTATTTAAAGAGATTGCAGATTATCGTTAATTGTAAGGTAAATTAGTATTTGTTGAATAGGATTAAATGCACAATCCGACATCTAATCATTGAAATGTGAGCAAAGGTTAGCACACTGTATATTTGGTTGAATTAACTAGTGTATACTTGTGCCCGTTATTTTTATGAGTGTGTTTTTATAATCATTTTTTCTGAGAGTTAATGATATTGTTTAAGCTGTAAAGGAGTTTTACAGTGAGAACATATCAGTAGGAGACGATTTAATGTCAGTGTCAGTAATAAATAAAAAGGTCAAAAAAGCGGTTATACCTGTTGCTGGTTTGGGAACCCGGATGTTGCCAGCCACTAAAGCCATCCCAAAAGAAATGCTCCCTTTGGTGGATAAGCCTCTGATTCAGTATGTGGTTAATGAATGTATCAAAGCAGGCATTAATGAAATCATTCTGGTGACACATTCATCCAAAAACTCAATAGAAAATCATTTTGATACCAGCTTTGAGTTGGAAGCGATTCTTGAGAGAAGAGTTAAGCGTCAATTATTGGACGAAATACAGTCTATTTGTCCAAGTCATGTGACGATTATGCAAACCCGTCAGGGAATTGCAAAAGGATTGGGGCATGCTGTGTTATGTGCTAAACCACTTATTGGTGATGAGCCATTTGCTGTTATTTTGCCGGATGTTATTTTGGATGAGTACAGTACTGACCTATCAAAATATAATTTGAGCGAAATGTTATCACGCTTCAATAGCCGTGGTGCAAGCCAAATTCTCGTTGAACCCGTCCCTGTAGAAAGTGTCGCAGATTATGGCATTGTTGATTGTTTGGGGGAAAATTTACAGCCTGGGGATAGCAAACCGATTGTTCGAGTTGTTGAAAAACCAAAACCAGAAGAAGCGCCATCGAATCTTTCCATTGTTGGTCGTTATGTATTATCCGAAAAAATCTGGCCATTATTGGCTAAAACTGCGCCAGGGGCAGGAGATGAAATACAACTGACCGATGCCATTGCCATGCTGATGGAAAAAGAACCCGTTGAGGCTTATCACTTACAAGGCCGTAGCCATGATTGTGGTAATAAGTTGGGTTATATGCAGGCATTTGTTGAATATGGCATGAAACATAAAGAATTGGGCAAGTCATTCACGGATTGGATCATGGCCTTGCAAAATCAGATTGAAAAATAATCTACTAGTACTTTAAGGTGTGATATGAAAGTTACTGTATTTGGTATTGGCTACGTAGGCTTAGTGCAAGCAACCGTATTTGCTGAAGTGGGGCATGATGTACTTTGTGTCGATGTTGATGCAAAAAAAGTCGAGAACCTAAAAAATGGTCAAATTCCTATTTTTGAGCCGGGTTTGACACCCTTGGTAAAGAAAAACCATGCTGAAGGGCGGCTGAATTTTACAACGGATGCTAAAGCCGGTATTGCCCATGGCAAATTACAGTTTATTGCAGTAGGCACACCTCCTGATGAAGATGGCTCGGCTGATCTTAAGTATGTTACTGCTGTAGCCAGAACTATTGCAGAAAATATGGATGGTTACAAAGTTGTTGTTGACAAATCAACTGTGCCAGTAGGTACGGCTGATAAAGTTAAGGCAGTGATGCAAGCAACATTGGCCGAGCGTAGTTTGGAGCTTCCATTTGATGTCGTTTCTAATCCTGAGTTTTTGAAAGAAGGCGCTGCTGTTGCTGATTGTATGCGGCCTGAACGTATTATTATTGGTTGTGATAATGATGATGTGGTTGATGTCATGCGTGAATTGTATGAACCATTTAATCGTAATCATGATCGTATGATAGTTATGGACATCCGTAGCGCGGAATTGACTAAATATGCAGCTAACTGCATGTTGGCAACAAAAATTAGTTTCATGAATGAAATTGCTAATTTGGCAGAAATGCTGGGAGCTGACATTGAACATGTGCGACAAGGCATTGGTTCCGACTCACGTATCGGATATCACTTTATTTACCCTGGATGTGGATATGGCGGTTCATGTTTTCCTAAAGATGTCCAGGCACTGATCCGGACTTCTGAACAAATTGGATATACGCCAAAAATTCTTCAGGCGGTGGAGCAGGTTAATGAAGAACAGAAAAGTAAATTGCCTGCTTTTGTAAGACAGCATTTTGGTGATGATTTATCGGGCAGGACATTTGCTATTTGGGGACTGTCATTTAAACCTAATACCGATGACATGCGTGAGGCATCGAGCCGTGTCTTGATGGAAACGTTATGGAAATGTGGTGCTAAAGTTCAGGCGTATGATCCTGAGGCTATGCAGGAAGCTCAGCGTATTTATGGGCAGCGTGATGAACTCTCTTTAATGGGAACAAAAGAAGCGGCATTAAAAGGTGCTGATGCTTTGATTATCTGTACAGAATGGCAAAACTTCAGGGCACCTGATTTTGATGTGATTAAGAATTCATTAAAAACTCCAGTGATTTTTGATGGGCGCAACCTTTATGATCCTGAACGCGTACAATCGCGAGGTTTTACTTATTATGGCATTGGCCGCGGTGCTTCAATCAAACCAGTTATTTGAGTTAATATATGAAATTTTTAGTGACAGGTTCTGCTGGTTTTATAGGTTTTCATGTTAGTCAGCGGTTATTGAATATGGGGTATGAGGTTGTTGGTATTGATAACCTCAATAATTATTATGATGTTAACCTGAAACAGGCGAGATTAAATTTATTACTCCCTTATTCAAATTTCAAATTTCAAAAACTAGACTTGGCTGACAGAGTTGCAATACCCGAATTGTTCGCGAAACATCAATTTCAGCGAGTGATCCATTTAGGGGCTCAGGCAGGGGTGCGTTATTCAATACAAAACCCTATGGCATATATAGATGCCAATATTGTCGGTCATATCAATATACTTGAAGGTTGCCGCCATCATTCTGTAGAGCATCTATTATATGCGTCTTCTAGTTCAGTATATGGTTTAAATAAAAAGCAGCCTTTTTCTACGGATGACTCCGTTGATCATCCTGTTTCTTTATATGCAGCAACGAAAAAGGCTGATGAATTAATGTCTCACAGCTATTCACATCTTTATCAACTTCCCACTACAGGATTAAGATTTTTTACTGTATATGGACCGTGGGGGCGTCCTGATATGGCTTTATTTAAATTCACTAAAGCCATGTTAGAAGGTAAGCCACTTGATGTTTATAATTACGGCAATATGGTGAGAGATTTTACATATATTGATGACATTGTTGAATCTATAGTTAGGTTGCAGGATATCATTCCTACTTCTAATAAAGACTGGTCAGTTGAAGCTGAACAAATATCTACCAGCTCTGCACCATATAGAGTTTACAATATTGGTAATGGACAACCGACAAAACTGGGTGATTTTATTGAAGCTATTGAAACTTCATTAGGGATTGAAGCGAAGAAAAACTTTATGGAAATTCAAGACGGTGATGTATTGTCAACGTGTGCAGATTCAAGCGCGCTTTACAATCAAATTGGTTTTTCGCCTAATACGCCGGTAAAGGAAGGGGTGAAACGATTTACTGATTGGTATTTAGGCTTTTATCAAAAACTGTAACAGTAGAAATAGGAAAAGGAGCGATTAGCTCCTTTTTTTATAAGATTATGTTAATAAAAAACTAATTTAGTGTTAAGTTATTTTTTATCACATCGAAAATATGAAAGCGACTTAGCTATTAATATAACTCTCTGTGTTTTTACATCAGCCCGTAATTAACCTAGTTAGTTTATATTAAGCATAAAACAAAAATACCCTTGATAGGGTATTTTTGTTATCAGGTTTACAAAACAGCTGATTAGATCAGGAAATCGTCCAGTGTTTTGCCTTCTTCTTCAATTGCTTTTTTGATTACAGCTGGTGTACGGCCTTGGCCAGTCCAGGTTTTAGTTTCACCTTCATCAACGTATGAATATTTTGCTGGACGAGCAGCACGTTTAGATTTACCAGTAGCTTTGCCACTTAGGGCATCTACTAAATCGCTTAATTCAATACCGTCTTTTTCCAGCATTTCACGGTATTCTTGAAGTTTACGTGTGCGCTCTTCTAATTGTACACGAACCTGGTTTTCTTCTTCACGACGTTCTTCAACAACAGTCGTAAGTTTTTCCAGCATTTCTTCTAAAGTACTAAGTTCACATTCTCTTGCTTGCGCGCGCAAGGTACGGATGTTATTTAAGGATTTTAAATTTTCGCTCATTGTCCTGGTCTCAAATTATAATGATGATAGCTGATGTGGAGATAATAATAGAATGCTATTTTATTTTCTGCAATAGTGAATTTACTTTCTCAGGTTAAAACATGTCATTTTAAAATGCAATTTTTGAAGTGATCGATATATTGCGTTTTAATCCTGCTATTGGGATTACCATTTTTCAATAAGCGTGAAGGAGAATAGTGTAAAGTTTAGTAAGGGATAAAACATAGAGTATAAAACTAATTTATAGTCAATCCGTAAGAAACATTAACTGTTTTGCTAGAAATAAGTTGAAGAGTAAGTGTGAGATGAAAGTTTTTTTATGGGTAATCCATTAGTTATGATCATGGTGGGTGAATTGAACAAAAGTAAACCACTATGATTATTAATATTCAAAGGATGGGGGTAAAAATAATTATTTTCTTTTTATGTTAATTTTGTTCATTTGGTATGCAGGAAGTATTTTATGGTGTTGATTTTATATGCGCAAGTGTGATGATTATCATGAAAATAATTTTTTCTGATTCGTTCTAATTTGTTTCTGCTACTCTACATTTGACAATCGCAAGGATAATCTCAACCAGAATTTGTGGTAAGCTGGTGCTGTTATATCGCCTGATTAAATTTGACAAGAGGATGGACAGGCCAATGGCTCAGCTTTATTTTTATTATTTTGCCATGAACGCAGGGAAATCAACTTCCTTATTGCAGTCTTCCTATAACTATAATGAAAGAGGAATGAGAACACTGATCTTTACAGCAGAAATCGATATTCGATTCGGTAAAGGGAAAGTTAGTTCCCGTATTGGCTTATCCGCTGAAGCTTTGTTGTTTTCACCAAGAACAAATATTGCTGAGCTTATCAGAAAGGAAAATGAGGCAGAAAAAGTCCATTGCGTTTTGATTGATGAATGCCAATTCTTAACGAAAGAGCATGTTGAGCAACTTTGCGAAATTGTAGATTATGATGATATCCCCGTTCTTTGTTATGGTTTAAGGACAGATTTTCAAGGCGAGTTATTCAGCGGAAGTGAATATCTTCTCGCGTGGTCAGATAAATTGGTAGAGTTAAAAACAATTTGTCATTGTGGGAGAAAAGCCAGTCGTGTACTTCGCTTTAGTAGCGATGGCAGTGTTGTTTACGATGGTGCTCAGGTTGATATTGGTGGTAACGAAAAATACGTCTCTGTGTGTCGTAGGCACTATACTGATGTTATTCGTGAAGCCAGGGTAAGAAAGGTTTAATACGCCACCCGTTTTAATCAATAAATCTAAAATTATATCGGTTTGAGAAGGCTGGAAAATAAAATAATAAAAAGGCGTTGGGTTACCCAAACGCCTTTTAAGTTATATCCATCAGACTATCATTTATTATTCTTTCTTATTATTTTTTCTATTTGGTTTTACTGCCTCCTGTGGTTTGTTCTCTTCGGTGAATTTACGGCCATAAAAAGAATCTAGCAGCAGTTGTTTCAACTCAGAGATTAATGGGTAGCGCGGATTTGCACCGGTACATTGGTCATCAAACGCGTCTTCTGCAAGCTTGTCGATTTTTGCCAGGAAGTCAGCTTCTTGCACACCTATTTCACGAATTGAAGCTGGAATGTCTAGCTGAGACTTCATTTCTTCCAGCCAAGCCAATAGTTTTTCAATTTTGACGGCAGTACGATCACCCGATGAGGTTAACCCCAAATGATCTGCAATTTCCGCATAGCGACGTCGCGCTTGTGGGCGGCCATATTGGCTGAAAGCAGTCTGTTTTGTCGGATTGTCATTGGCGTTGTAGCGGATTACGTTACAAATCAACAGTGCATTAGCTAAGCCATGTGGGATATGAAACTCAGAGCCAAGTTTGTGGGCCATAGAGTGGCATACTCCTAAGAATGCATTAGCAAAGGCAATACCTGCTATTGTGGCAGCATTATGAACCCGTTCGCGGGCAACGGGGTTTTTTCCACCTTCGTGGTAACTAACAGGTAGGTAATCTTTTAGCAGGTTTAGTGCTTGCAATGCCTGTCCATCAGAGTATTCATTGGCTAAAACAGAAACGTAGGCTTCTAATGCATGGGTTACTGCATCTAGGCCACCAAAGGCACATAACGATTTTGGCATATCCATGACTAGGTTCGCGTCAACAATTGCCATATCGGGGGTAAGCGCATAGTCTGCCAAAGGATACTTCTGCCCTGTTATGTCATCGGTAACAACCGCGAAAGGTGTGACTTCTGAACCCGTGCCTGAAGTGGTGGTAATGGCGACAAATTTAGCTTTCACACCCATTTTCGGGAACTTATAGATACGTTTACGGATATCCATAAAGCGCAGAGCCAGTTCCTCAAAATGCGTTTCTGGGTGCTCGTACATCACCCACATAATTTTAGCTGCATCCATCGGGGAACCGCCGCCAAGGGCAATGATGACGTCCGGTTTAAACAGATGCATTTGTTCAGCACCTTTGCGAACGATGCTTAATGTTGGATCTGCTTCGACCTCAAAGAATACTTCAGTTTCAACGCCATAAGATTTCAAGACATTAATAACTTGATCGGCATAACCGTTATTGAATAAGAAATGGTCTGTCACAATAAAAGCGCGTTTAGCACCATCGGTGGCGACTTCTTCCAGGGCAATGGGCAGAGAACCGCGTCGGAAATAGATTGATTTTGGAAGTTTGTGCCACAACATATTTTCGGCTCTTTTGGCGACGGTTTTTGTATTGATCAAGTGTTTTGGTCCAACATTTTCAGAAATAGAATTGCCTCCCCAAGAACCACAACCCAACGTCAGAGAAGGAGATAGCTTGAAGTTGTACAAATCTCCGATACCACCTTGAGATGCAGGTGTGTTGATCAAAATACGCGCGGTCTTCATTTTGTCGCCAAAATATTTAATACGCTCTGCCTGATTATCTTGTTCGGTATAGAGACATGACGTATGTCCAATACCTCCCATATCAACCAATTTCTCGGCTTTTTCGACCGCATCTTCAAAGTTTTTGCCACGGTACATGGCAAGCAGTGGTGATAGTTTTTCATGGGCAAAGGGTTCTGCTTCATCTACCAGAGTAACTTCACCAATAAGAATTTTGGTGCTTTCAGGAACATTAATACCAGCTAATTCAGCAATTTTTATTGCGGGTTGGCCAACAATCGCTGCATTTAAATTGCCGTTTTTCAAGATAATATCTTGAACAGCTTTTAGCTCTTTTCCCTGGAGAAGATAGCCACCATGAGTTGAAAAACGTTCACGTACTTGTTCGTAAACAGAATCAACGACGATAACAGATTGTTCTGAAGCACAAATCACACCATTATCAAACGTCTTAGACATCAGGATAGATGCAACGGCTCGTTTGATATCAGCCGACTCATCGATCACGACAGGAGTATTGCCGGCACCAACACCAATAGCGGGCTTGCCTGAACTATAGGCTGCTTTTACCATACCTGGGCCACCTGTTGCTAAAATCAGGTTAATATCAGGGTGGTGCATTAAGGCATTTGAGAGTTCAACGGAAGGTTCATCTATCCAGCCAATGATATCCTTTGGTGCGCCTGCTTCAACCGCTGCCTTTAAGACAACTTCAGCTGCTCGGTTAGTCGCTTTCTTGGCACGTGGATGAGGGGAAAAAATAATACCATTACGGGTTTTCAGGCTGATAAGTGCCTTGAAAATAGCAGTAGATGTTGGGTTTGTTGTTGGAATAATGCCGCAAATTAAACCAATAGGCTCAGCGATAGTAATAGTACCGAAAGTATTATCTTCAGATAAGATACCGCAAGTTTTATCATCTTTATAGGCATTATAAATATATTCTGAAGCGAAGTGGTTTTTGATCACTTTATCTTCCACAATGCCCATACCAGATTCAGATACGGCCAATTTTGCTAGTGGAATACGGGCATCAGCAGCGGCAAGGGCAGCAGCTCGAAAAATTCGGTCAACTTGTTCCTGAGAAAATCGGGCAAATTCCTGCTGGGCTTTTTTTACACGAGCAACTAATTCATTGAGTTCTGCAACATGGACTACAGTCATAAAAATTACTCCTGACAAATTTAAATATTTTTAGGGAAATTAGCTGCGAGATTATTAACTTATTAAATAAAATTATAAGATTAATTATTTGAATTTAATCGTAAATACTGCTAATTGCCGTGATAAATTACTCAACAAATTGATTAATATAGAAATAGTTACTTTCCTTAAAATTTTGTCTTGAATACAGCTTACCATTTACCGGCATTTGTATTGTGATTTAGATCATGAAAACATCAAGCTGACTCAATTCAGCTATTGTTTTTGGATCAACGAGAACTAGTTAATTATTTAACTGTATAAACACAATTTATTAACTTTGTTATTATTGTATTGCCTGTAGGTAAGGGAGAGTGCTCAGTTGCAATCACTAAGTTAATTGATTTAACTTACCGAAATAGTTTCGATTTACTGTATTTTTAGGTGAATGCGCTGATAGTCATGATGACTGTATCGATGAACAACGATAAGTCATGTAAAGATAAGCAAAATAAACGCGAAAATTGGTTGTTATTAAGTTCGATATCTTTGTTTCCTGGGTTACTGTGATATATACCAATCAAACTTCAAACTTCAAGATGCATGTGATTTCTCCCCACGAAGCAGGGAGAAATCAGGCTTCATAGCGTGTTGTAAATTGCAACTTGAAGTTTAATGCGTATAGCAAGAATAATTTATATATTTATTCAAATTATTCATGTAGTGAGATGAAATTTTATACTCTTGTCTAACCGGTGGCTTGCATCGTTGTTTTGTGATGAAGATGGGCTTTTACTTTGTCGTAATTGCTTTTTGTTAAAATAATGTTTATTTTCTCTTTTGATAATATTCCATAGATATCGCTTGGGGATAATAGAATAAAAATGATAATTATCATTGCATTACATTTATTTTGTAAGTGTATTGTATACAGGGATAATGAATAATTTTAATGTTTTAATAAATTTATTATAGGAATCAAATAACAATTATTATGTGGACATGGTTTTTTAGTAGGTTAATTATAATTTGTTAACGAACTAAGTAAATTAGTTGAGTTAGTAAATTAAAAACGATTCATTTACTGTTTATAACTTAGGGAAAAATATGAGAAAAAAAACATTAAAGTTAGGTCAGTTGATTTCGAATATCGTTTTATTATCTTTTCCTGTGGCTCAGAGCATTGCTGCAACTCTTCCAGCAGGCGTTACCTTAGCTGAAAAACAAGAAATAACCGTTAACAATGGTGTCGAAGTCACTTCATTGGATCCTCATAAAGTTGAAGGTGCTCCAGAAACCGTCATTATTCGCAATCTATTGGAGGGACTGGTAACGACCGGGCCACATGGTGAAACTGAGCCTGGCGTAGCAGAAAGATGGGAAAATGATGGTTATAAGGTATGGACATTCTATTTGCGTCATGACGCCAAATGGAGTGATGGTAATCCTGTGACTGCGCAGGATTTTGTCTATAGTTGGCGCCGGCTCGCTGATCCAAATACTGGCTCGCCTTATACCAGTTATTTGCAATATGCCTATATTCAGAACGTTGACGATATTCTGAAAGGAATCAAATCACCGGAACAATTGGGGGTTAAGGCGTTAGATGATCACCGTTTCCAGGTAACACTTAGCCAGCCAGTTCCTTATCTGATTGACATGTTAAGCTATACAGCGATGAAACCTATCAGGCAAGATGTGGTTGAAAAATGGGGAAATAAATGGACATTACCGGAAAACTATATTGGCAATGGTGCTTATACATTGAAGGATTGGGTGGTCAATGAGCGAATTGTTTTAACGCGTAATCCTCAGTATTGGAACAATAAAGAAACCCTCATTGAAAAAGGCACTTTCCTGCCTATTGTCTCTGAAGTTAGTAGTGTTAACCGCTACCGTAGCGGGGAAGTGGATATTACTGATAGTGCTATTCCTCCTGATCTATACCAAAAAATGAAACGGGATATCCCCGAACAATTGCAAATTTCACCTTATTTGTGCACGTTTTATTACGAAATCAATAATCAGAACCCTCTGTTTAAAGATAAACGGGTGCGTGAAGCCATAAAACTGAGTCTTGATCGCGATATCATTACGAAAAAAATTATGGCGCAGGGGCAAATTCCGGCTTATGGATATACTCCCACATATATTGGCGGCGGTTTGACTATTAATCCAGAATGGGCAAGTTGGACCCAGGAACAACGCAATCAGCGGGCAAGGGAATTGTTGAAAGAGGCAGGTTTTGATGCCAGTCACCCCCTTAAGTTTACTTTGTTATACAACACATCAGAGCAAAATAAACAACAAGCCATTGCTGCGGCTTCTATGTGGCAGAAAAATATTGGCGCAAAAGTCACTTTGCAAAATCAAGAGTGGAAAACTTCTCTCCAGAACCGCCACCAAGGAAATTACGATGTCGCAAGAGCGACATGGTGTGGCGATTATAACGAACCCTCTTCTTTCTTGAATATGTTGCTGTCAAGTAGCAGTACCAATACTGGTTTTTACCAAAGTGAGACTTTTGATAACTTGCTTAAGCAGGCCCTGACTGCCAAAGATGATGCGACACGTAAGGAATTTTATCAGCAAGCCGAAGCTCAGCTAGATAAAGATTCAGGGTTGATACCGGTTTATTACCGAGTCAGTGTGCGCCTTATTCGGCCGACTGTTGGGGGAATGACAGGGAAAGATCCCATGGATTATGTCGATCTAAAGAATTTGTATATTAAAAAGGTGAATAATTAATTATCGTCACAAGATATTGTTTTACCGTAAACAAAATAGTTCCTTTTGGATACGGAAAATAACCAGCCCAATGTGTGGATATGACTTTAATGGGTCAAATGATATCAATTGGAGAGAATAAGATGATAAACACAACAAAGAAAAAACTGGCTACTGGTATTACGGTAGCGTTAGGTATGATGATTGGGTGGCCAGCTTTTGCAGCACAAGTGCCTGCAGGCGTGCAACTTGCGGACGCTGCAAAACAGGTGCTAGTTCGTAACAATGCCTCTGAACCACAATCGTTGGACCCGCATAAAATCGAAGGTGTACCAGAGTCTAATATCGCGCGTGATCTATTTGAAACTCTGGTAATCAATGATCCTGACGGTAAAATTATACCGGGAGTTGCAGAAAGTTGGGAAAATAAGGATTTCAAAGTTTGGACATTCCATCTGCGTAAAGATGCAAAGTGGTCTAATGGTGACCCTGTCACTGCACAGGATTTTGTTTACAGTTGGCGCCGTCTGGTAGATCCAAATACTGCGTCCCCATACGCAAGTTTTCTTCAATATGCCCATCTTCTCAATGTTGACGATATCATCAGAGGTAAACAAAAACCTGAAACGTTGGGTATCAAAGCATTGGATGATCATACGTTAGAATTGACACTCAGCGAACCTGTACCTTATTTAGTCAGATTGTTTGTTCGTCCAAGTACATCACCAGTCCATCGTGCAACTGTAGAGAAGTATGGCGAAAAATGGACGCAACCCCTGAACTTTGTCGGTAATGGCGCTTATAAACTGAAAAGTTGGGTGATCAATGAACGTCTTGTTTTCGAACGTAGTCCAACCTATTGGGATAATAAGAATACAGTTATTAATCAAATCACTGTCTTGCCTATTTCCTCCGAAGTCACCGATGTTAACCGCTATCGCGCTGGCGAAATTGAGATGACTTATAACAATTTACCGATAGAACTATTCTCAAAACTAAAAAAAGAAATTCCTGAACAGTTGCGTGTAAACCCGTATTTATGTACTTATTATTATGAAATCAATAACCAAAAACCCCCATTTAATGATCCCCGTGTGCGTACTGCACTGAAACTGGGTATAGATCGAGATCTTATGACTAATAAGGTGAAAAATCAGGGTGATATACCTGCCTATGGTTATACACCACCCTATATCGCCGATTTTAAAGATGAGAAACCAGACTGGTATACCAAATTAAATCAGCAGCAGCGTAATGAAGAAGCGAAAAAACTTTTGGCAGAGGCTGGATTTACTAAAGATAATCCCTTGAAAATTAAGCTACTGTACAATACTTCCGATTTGCATAAAAAGTTATCCATTGCCGCAGCATCTATGTGGAAAAAGAATATCGGTATTGATGTTTCTCTTGAAAATCAGGAATGGAAAACTTTCCTTGACTCCCGCCATCAAGGTAACTACGACATTGCTCGTGCAGGATGGTGTGCTGATTATAATGAAGCTTCTACCTTCTTGAACGCCATGTTATCCAATAGTAGCAATAACACAGCCTATTATAAGAGCAAAGAATTTGATGCATTAATGAAACAATCACTTCAAGTCAAAACCGACGAAGAACGTGCTGAAATTTATGCTAAAGCTAATGCGCAATTGGATAAAGATTCTGCAATTATTCCTATCTATTATTATACAAATTCTCGTTTGCTAAAACCTTATGTCGGTGGTTATACCGGTAAAGATCCCTTAGATAACTTCCATACCAAAGATCTGTACATAATAAAACATTAGGAATTAGCTGGTGATCCAACGAGATCACCGGCTTGTTAAATAATTAAAAGCCACAGTTTGGCTAAATAGTAGGAACGGGCAATGCTAAAATTTATTTTACGTCGCTGCTTAGAGGCGATCCCGACACTTTTTATACTTATTACTATTTCGTTTTTTATGATGCGGCTTGCGCCGGGTAGCCCATTTACAGGAGAAAGAAAGCTACCGCCAGAGGTTATGGCAAATATTGAAGCGAAATACCATTTAAATGATCCTATTTATAAGCAATATTTCAATTACCTAATCCAACTCTCTAAGGGGGATTTTGGTCCTTCATTCAAATATAAAGACTACAGTGTCAATGATCTGGTTGCAGAAGCTTTGCCGGTTTCTGCTAAATTGGGATTTGCCGCCTTTGTTATGGCGGTAATATTCGGTGTCAGTGCAGGAGTTATTGCGGCATTGAACCAGAATACGAAATGGGATTACACGGTAATGGGGTTTGCCATGACAGGCGTCGTGATCCCCAGTTTCGTGGTCGCCCCCTTATTAGTTTTGATATTCGCCATTACATTAAAATGGTTGCCGGGAGGGGGCTGGAATGGCGGGGCACCTAAATATATGCTTTTGCCAATGGTCGCACTTTCACTCTCTTATATTGCCAGCATATCCCGTATTACCCGTGGTTCCATGATAGAAGTTTTGCATTCCAATTTTATTCGTACAGCACGGGCCAAAGGTTTGCCATTGCGGAAGATTATTTTCCGTCATGCGTTAAAACCTGCCTTATTACCCGTTATCTCTTACATGGGGCCTGCATTCGTAGGCATTATTACGGGTTCAATGGTTATTGAGACTATTTTCGGTTTACCTGGCCTGGGACAATTGTTTGTTAATGGTGCATTAAACCGTGATTACTCACTGGTACTGAGTTTGACGATCCTGGTGGGGAGCCTGACCATTATGTTTAATGCCATTGTTGATGTGCTATACGCCGTCATTGATCCGAAAATTCGTTATTAAAACTGGAGCGCGCAATGTTACTGAATAAAAAAAATAGCGAAGCTCTGGAAAATTTTTCTGAGCAACTGGAAATTGAGGGCCGCAGTTTGTGGCAGGATGCACGTCGCCGTTTTGTGCATAACAAGGCGGCGATTACAAGCTTATGTATTCTATTCTTGATTATATTATTTGTGATCTTAGCTCCAATGTTGTCCCAATTTGCTTACGATGACACTGATTGGAACATGATGACGATGCCGCCGGATTTTGAATCCAAACACTATTTTGGCACCGATTCTTCAGGGCGTGATCTGTTAGTGCGCGTTGCCATTGGTGGGCGGATTTCATTGATGGTCGGGATTGCCGCCGCTTTGATTGCCGTGTTATTTGGTACTTTATATGGTGCGATGTCAGGCTATCTTGGCGGTAAAATCGACATGGTCATGATGCGCTTGCTGGAAATCCTCAACTCTTTTCCATTCATGTTCTTCGTTATCCTTCTAGTGACTTTCTTTGGTCAAAACATTTTGTTGATTTTCGTTGCAATAGGCATGGTGTCATGGCTGGACATGGCACGTATTGTCCGTGGTCAGACACTGAGTTTAAAACGCAAGGAATTCATCGAAGCAGCGTTGGTTTGTGGTGTTTCTACCCGTCATATCGTTTTGCGCCATATCGTGCCAAACGTATTAGGTGTTGTGGTGGTTTATGCCTCATTACTTGTACCTAGCATGATCCTGTTTGAATCCTTCTTAAGTTTCCTTGGCTTGGGAACTCAGGAGCCACTCAGTAGTTGGGGCGCTTTGTTAAGTGATGGTGCTAATTCAATGGAAGTGGCTCCGTGGTTATTGTTATTTCCGGCGGGCTTTCTGGTCATGACCTTGTTTTGTTTTAACTTTATTGGTGACGGCCTGCGAGATGCCCTCGACCCGAAAGACCGTTAAGGAGAGCCTATGAATAGCGTTGAAACTTCGAAAAATGTTGAATCCCTCTTATCGGTAAGAGATCTAGATGTCGTATTCAGTACGCCAGATGGCAACGTGACTGCTGTAAATAAATTGAATTTTGACTTACAGGCCGGAGAAACACTGGGGATCGTGGGTGAATCTGGTTCTGGCAAATCGCAGACAGCATTTGCATTAATGGGGTTATTAGCCAGCAATGGTTCGGTCAGTGGTTCTGCCCACTTTAATGGGCGAGAAATTCTCAACCTGAAAGAAAAAGAGCTGAACCGAATGCGGGCAGAAGAGATCTCGATGATATTTCAAGATCCCATGACTTCCCTTAACCCTTATATGCGGGTGGGTGATCAATTAATTGAAGTATTGATGCTGCACAAACGTATGAGTAAAAGTGCGGCTTTTGAAGAATCTATCCGTATGCTGGATGCCGTTAAGATGCCAGAGGCACGTAAGCGCATGAAAATGTATCCGCATGAATTCTCTGGTGGTATGCGTCAACGCGTCATGATTGCTATGGCGTTATTATGTCAGCCTAAGTTATTGATTGCCGATGAACCGACAACGGCATTGGACGTAACCGTTCAGGCACAGATTATGACGTTGCTTAACGAACTGAAAAAAGAGTTTAACACTGCCATCATCATGATTACCCATGACTTGGGGGTGGTTGCTGGCATTTGTGACAAAGTATTAGTTATGTATGCCGGAAGAACGATGGAATATGGCACGGCGCGTGACGTATTTTACCGTCCTACCCATCCATACTCTATTGGGTTATTAAATGCTGTTCCTCGCCTGGATGGTGATGAGGAATCATTGGAAACGATTCAAGGCAATCCCCCCAATTTATTGCGTTTGCCAAAGGGATGCCCATTCCAGCCGCGTTGTCAGTTTGCCACAGAGCATTGTGTTCGTGAGGAACCACAGCTGGAAAAATTTGGCCATGGGCGCTTGCGTGCCTGCTTTAAACGCCAGGAGGAATTGGTATGAGCACAATAGCTGAAAAACGTGTCTTATTGGAAGTTGATGACCTTAAAGTTTATTTTGATATTAAAGATGGAAAACAGTGGTTTTGGCAGCCGGTAAAAACCCTAAAGGCGGTAGATGGCGTTACCTTAAGATTATATGAAGGTGAGACACTGGGCGTAGTGGGAGAATCTGGCTGCGGGAAATCGACTCTTGCCAGAGCCGTCATTGGGTTAGTGAAAGCATCTGGTGGCGCAGTCACTTGGCTTGGTCAAAATTTGCTGGATATGAGTGACAAACAATGGCGGGATATTCGCAATGATATTCAGATGATTTTTCAAGACCCTTTGGCATCGCTGAATCCACGTATGACCATTGGTGATATTATTGCGGAGCCATTAAAAACGTATTACCCCAAAATGAAAGGTGGGGAAATAAAAGAAAAAGTTCAAAAGATGATGATGCGGGTAGGATTGTTACCTAACCTGATAAACCGTTACCCACATGAATTCTCTGGGGGACAATGCCAGCGTATTGGCATTGCTCGTGCCTTAATTCTGGAGCCTAAATTAGTTATTTGTGATGAACCTGTTTCAGCGCTGGATGTTTCCATTCAGGCACAAGTCGTTAACTTGTTGCAGGAATTACAGCGGGAAATGGGACTTTCCCTGATATTTATTGCTCATGACCTATCAATAGTAAAACACATATCAGATCGTGTTTTGGTGATGTATTTGGGAAATGCTGTGGAATTAGGTACTTACGATGAAGTTTATCATAATCCGTTGCATCCATATACCAGAGCGCTTATGTCGGCGGTGCCAATCCCTGATCCAGACAAAGAGCGCAACAAGCATATTGAATTGCTGGAGGGAGAACTGCCTTCACCGATTGATCCCCCGTCTGGATGTGTATTCCGCACTCGCTGTCCAATGGCTGATGCCGAATGTGCCAAGACCCGTCCATTGCTTGAGGGAAGCTTTAAACATGCGGTGTCTTGCCTTAAGGTTGATCCACTCTAATCCGTTAGATTAGGTTAATGTGACGCTGTCACGAAATTAAATTCAATGCCCTCATTGTGAGGGCATTTATTTTGGCCGATCGGGGGAGGCGTGTTTGATTATTTTTTCCATAGGATATGGCAGATGGAGTGAGATTTTTCCCGGCAGAGCAAGACACGGGCAAAGATGTCATCAATTTCAGCCTCGTCTGATTCAGCCAAGCCAATAATGACTTCTGAAAAAAAGTCTGGATCCAAATCAAAATCAACATGTTCAAGCCAGATCCCTGAAGGTTCCACTAATTCAACCCCCCCTCGTTCTTCAAATTGCAAATTAAACAATAGGCTGTCAGCCGGATCGAGATGAGAAAGCGCTTGTTCCAAAAAGATGTCGTAAGCTTTTTCAAGCGCTTCATCTTCAGTCATTCGGTTATTTAAGTCTAATTGCATAGAATATTTCGGTTGGTTTTCCATGGTGCAAGATCCGAGATTAATCACATGATGAAATTAAAACATGTTCTGTATTGAATGAATACTGTTATTCGTGGAATTATAAAAGCGGGCTGAAAAAGTAACAGATACGTTCCAGGATACGATGCCACACAGGGCGTTTTTCCCATTTATTGTTTGCAAGCAATGTTGAACGCATAATATAGTCTTGTTGAACCAGAGTTAAATCATTGCCAAAGTGCTCATCATCAATGACCACTGTAATTTCAAAATTCAGCCATAAGCTGCGCATATCCAAATTGACAGAACCGACCATACTGAGTTGTCCATCGACTAAAACACTTTTAGTGTGTAATAAGCCATCTTCAAATTGATAAATTTTCACACCGGCTTCCAGTAATTCAGAAAAAAACGCGCGACTGGCCCAACGAACAAGAAATGAGTTATTTTGGCTTGGTACAATAATACTGACATCAACACCGCGCATAGCCGCAGTGCAAATTGCGTGCATTAAATCATCGCTGGGAACAAAATAGGGAGTGGTAAGAATAAGCTGTTTGCGGGCAGCAAAAATAGCAGTCATTAGGGATTGTTGGATTAATTCATCAGGGAACCCAGGCCCGGAAGCAATAACTTGGGCTATATGACCACTGGCTTGTTCGAAGGGCATGGTGACACTGTCAGGTGGCGGAGGAAGATGCCGCTGTCCTGTTTCCATTTCCCAGTCAAAAGCGTAAATGATCCCTAGTGTTGTCGTAACAGGGCCTTCCATTCTTACCATGATATCGACCCATTGACCGACCCCTGCATCTTGTTTAAAAAAACGGGGATCAACCATATTCATGCTACCGGTGTATGAAATATAATTATCGATCAGGATAATTTTTCTATGCTGGCGCAAGTCCATACGACGCAAGAATAAACGGAAGATATTAACTTTGAGTGATTCAACAAATTCAATACCTGCTTTTCGCATAATATCAGGATAAGGGCTACGGAAAAATTGCCAGCTTCCTGCCGAATCTACCATAATTCGACATTTAATGCCGCGTTTGGCTGCACGCATCAGAGCATCGGTGACCTGATCAACCAGTCCCCCAGATTGCCATATATAAAACACCATTTCGATATTGTATTTGGCGTTTTCAATATCATGAACAATCGCTTTTAGCGAGTTATCATAAGATGTCATTAATTGCATTTTATTACCCTTGACACCTTTGAGCTTTTGTCGACGCTCACACAGTTGAAACAACGGAGTAGCGACTTCACTGTTTTCATCGGCAAAAATTTGAGGGGAATTTCTTAACTCGGCCAGCCACTTGGCTACAGATGAACGCATCTGTCTGGCTTGCTCAACCCTGCGTTTGCCAAGGTGTAATTCTCCGAATGACAAGTAAGCAACGATCCCGACTAATGGAAAAATGTAAATAATGAGTAACCATGTCATTGCTGATGTCACAGGACGACGTTTCATCAAAACTCGAATAGTGATACCCGCAATAATCAGCCAGTAGAAAAAAATCGCCAGCCAGCTCAGTACAGAGTAGAAAGTTGTCATACGTGGCAATCAATCCTATTTATTTAAATATTAATGTAGTCATTGCCGCAAGTTTCTAGAAATTCGGGTGAACTATCAACTTAATATCATTAATGAATAGAGTACAATTTTAGCCAAAAAGCGCCAATTATGATAAATACCATGACTATTTAGTCAATTATAACAACGATTTGACTTTGTAGGCTGTATGTAATATACGCAAATTGATATAAATAAATCATGAATGGTTGATGATAGTGATTAATCTGATGAAGTCGAACAATGTACTCTCATGCCAGAGTCATGGGGTAGATTGGCAATGGGTTGACATCGCTAATCGTGACAATTAAGAATAATATTATTTATTCAATGAGAGATTACTCGGAATATTTATGAAACATAGTAGAAGAGAAGTAGGGCGTTGGAGAATACTCCGTCAAAGTATCCGTCGCCGTCGCCGCTGGTTAGAAGGGCAGTCACGTCGTAATTTGCGTATCTATGCACTCCGTAAGGTAGATGCTTATAAGCGCCGTAGATCGATTCTATTCACCCAGAATGTAGAGTGGGTTTAATGCTAATGTAGTGAAATTACTTAGGATCAATGTGCAGCATTTTCTTAATAACTCAATATTTTTCCGTTAAGAAAAATATTTTCAGCCGCCAAGATTATGGTTAATAATCATGTGATTCCACTGGAATGAGCGTGTGTATCCAATAAGGTTTTAGCTTGAAAAATGCAAATCAGGTATAGAAGTTTTTGAATCTTTATTGAATATGATAGTCATTTGCATTTAAACTAATATCTATCTGAAAACTGACTATCATGCTGTTAAGCAAGAATTCTCTTATGCGTTGGATACATTGGCCGATACTACTTTCCGTTTGTTTACATATTTCTATTGCTGCGGCACTTTTCCATGCCACTAAGCTCGAAAAACAGGCAGAAGCTACACCTATGTCTGTTGCCATGATCCAGTTGGCTGCTGAAGAGGCACCTGTCTCCAAACCTGCCGTGTCTGAATCCCTTCCTGAGCCAGAACCTGAACCGGAGCCTGAACCTATTGCGGAAATTGCTCTGCCTAAGCCTAAACCTGAAAAGAAAAAAATCGTCAAAAAAGAAGTGAAGCCAAGAGAGAAAAAGGCAGAAAACACTTCTGAACAACCGCTGAAACCTGTTTCTGATCAAGAAACTCAGATAGCAAAGAATTTGGATGATCAGAAATCGGATCACCATACTATGAGTGAAAAAGCGGGAGTACAAAACGGGCCGAAAGCATTAAACAGGCCAGATCCCGTTTACCCATCCAGAGCACTACAGTTAAGGACTGAGGGAACGGTAAAGGTAAAATTTGATGTTGATGAAAATGGCCGCGTTAAGAATATTAAAATTATTTCTGCCAATCCGAAAAATGTCTTTGAACGTGAAGTGAGAAATGCGATGAGAAAATGGCGTTATGAAAAAATTCCTGCTACTGGGTACATAACGACTATCGAATTTAAAACTACAGGCATTTCACAATCCTAATTGTGCAAAAGTTTCTTTTCTGAACAGGGGATGTAAAGCATCCCCTAACTTCATCAGCAAAATGGATTATGGCTCTGAGTCACTGCTTTCCAATTTGAAATGCCTTTATTTAATCACTATTAATCATTTCCAGTCACGTGCAGTCACATTTTGTTAATTAATGTTTTGATTTTTAAGATAATTTAATCCTTTATTTGTTGTAATCAGAAATAGTCACAAATATTCATTTGGCGTCATGAGAAATTCACGACATTGGTAATAAAGATGATAGTTATCTGTTTAACGTCAGGTTCAATAGAGAGAAATTTGCGTATCTACCAATCAAAAACATAACTAAATGAGACCCCATAGAATATTTATCAGGCTTTGATGTGCTGATTAACATGGAACTAACAACAAAATGAATGCAATTGAGTTGAGATGGTGACATAAAGCTCCATTAGGGCTTTAAATCGTCTATGATTTATTTGATCAGTGATTAACTTGTTACCTGTATGGCACAGATGAATTGCTTCAAAGATAAGCTGTCAATGCTATTTATGCATTTATTTGGGGTCGTTTTCCTTCATTGATTGGTATAATGAATAAAATTTAACAATGGAGGTAATGAAAAGCTAGGTGTGGGTTGGTTACGGTTTGTTTGTTATCTTTTAATGTAATGGAAAATGATATAAAAAGGTTCTATTTTATGATGAATACTAAAAGATTGCTTTTGTCCGTTTCTTTTTTAAGCGCTTTACTTCTCAGTGGTTGTGCTAGCGTACCTCTTGCAACTGAACAAGAAACAGTAGAAGCTAAAAGTTTCTCTGCTCCAGAGAAGGGCAAATCTGGTTTATATATTTACCGAGACAGTTTTGTCGGCAAGGCTCTAAAAAAAGATATTCATGTTGATGGTAAGTGTCTTGGAGAAACAGCAGATAAAACTTTTTTCTACACACAGGTAGCAGGTGACCGAAACCACAAAATATCTACTGAATCGGAATTTTCCCCTAATGATTTACTCATTTTTACTGAATCTGGGAAAAATTACTTCGTAAGGCAGTACATAAAGATGGGCGTTTTTGTTGGTGGCGCTGATTTAAGTGTATCAACAGAGGAAGAAGGAAAAAAGGTAATATCTAAGTCAGATGTTCGTCTTGCCAAGGAAGGGTATTGTGGTAATTGATTTCCATTATACTAACTAGATTTATGACTCTGGTCAGTCTTTTTATTCCTTTTAAATAACGGCCTCTTATGATAACACCATTCAGTTAAGAATGTTTTGATCGAATAGAGTAGCGAGTCTTCGACATACGAACGGTCCGACTTTTGGGCCGTTTTCTTTTTTCAGGCAAAATATACCGTTTCACTCTTTCCCTCAGTGCCCTGAGTTTTTTGGGAATAGTTTCGGGAGTTGCAATCGCACACCATAAAATTTCATCCTGAATATCCCGTAATGCCATAATAAAACTGATACGCAATGGAGAGACGCCAGCCTCTGCGGCTATACGGCTTATTTCGACTCGCACCAAATTGTAAGCCAGAAGAATTCCCCATATTTCCTGAATAACCCCCGTTCACTGACTGGCTGCGCAGCAGAATGTGGTCTTCTAACTAAATAATTCTATAACTTAAGAATAAAATCTAGCCTTCACTCACTCCAAAATCTAAGACCATGAAATTAACCTGTGAAATTATTTTTCATCGGACGTTTTTGCATGGTGTTTTTAATCCTACCTAATTAACCAAATAAAAAAGCCAGCATTTTCGCTACTGGCTTTTGGCTTCCTATTGAAAGGAGAATATAAATGACTACAAACGGGTCAATATCGGGTCAAGGCAGACGCAATAATTATGATCCCCATGTCTGGTGGGGCATGAGAATTAGCTATATTTGATGAACAGGCACATTGCGTATGAAAATTAATACAGATTTTCAACGCTTGGAAGCAGGAAATAAAATTCTATTGTTTGCTATTGATGGCTCAGGCGTATGTGACTATTTGTATAACATTTGCACATTATCTGGATGCGCGAAATTTATCCGAAGGCAATCCAGAAGCAGATCTCACGTAGCAAAAGATTGATGTTTTCTATATCCGCTCCGTTTTGGTCTTTGGCTAGTTGAATATTGGCATTTTGATTAGCTGTATTCGCTAAATCATACGCCGCTTTTACTGCTTTTGGTAATTGCTACCAGCATCATTGCTCAGGACAACAAATCCTTTATCTTGCAGTGTTGCATCTGGATGATTGCGGTTTTGAGGTGGCTGATGAAATTTAGTACAGTAAGCGAGTAAGCGTGGAGGTTTCCCCGTCTTTAATTTAGCACGCTTCTGTTTCAAACGGAGGTATGAAATTACCGTGGTCTTCACTTTGGCTTACCTAATAATTTGGGGGGCAGTTCCAATCGGACGAATGTTTGACTAATTATACATCAGCTGAAATTTTAGCTGATGGGTGTGTGAAAAATTTCTCGAATCTTAAAGATAATAGGAATTTCCATCATGGCTCAGATTTGAGTTATATACGGGAACTATAGGGATTTCCCGATTTCAAATCGGAAAATTTTTTAGATGATCACCCTGAGAGTTAAAGGGCAGATGACTGCCCTGTGTGTGGTGATAGTGATTTCCTTTTTATCCTTACCTATGACCTGAACTTCCTCTATCTAACGTACGTAAAATCCATTGCTATGTGCTATAGCGAGTATGTTTTCTGTTTGTACATAGGTGTGAGCATATGTGGTTTTTATGCGTTTTGTATTTTATTTAACATTTTGTTTTAATTTAGTTATTGTCAATTTCACTGCTTTCCAACTTGAAATGCCTTTTATCTTCAGGCAAAGGACGGGAAGTATTATTTTCATCAACGGCAACATAGGTGAAAACGGCTTCTGTAGCACGGTAACGCTGGCCGACTGGCTCAGAAGCCACTTTTTTCACCCACACCTCAATATGAATGGTGATGGATGAATTTCCCGTTTTGAGACAACGGGCATAGCAACATACGACGTCACCTACCGCAACCGGTTTCAGAAAACTGATGCCATTTACGCTAACAGTCACTACGCGCCCTAGAGCAATCTCTTTTGCTAAAATTGCGCCGCCAATATCCATTTGAGACATCAGCCAACCACCGAAAATATCCCCATTGGCATTAGTATCAGCAGGCATGGCCAGTGTACGGAGAACCAATTCTCCGTTTGGTAAGCATTGTTGTTGTGTCATTAGAAAACTTGCTTTATTTGGTGAATACAACAATACCTGCCGCTGCATCGGCAGGTATCCATATGAAGGTCATTATATTATTTTTGTTCGCGAGGCAGATGACGGTAGATATATACCACACTCAATACAGTAAAAACTAGTGTCAATGCCGTTAACCCGAACACTTTAAAGTTTACCCAAACATCCTGGGGTAGCCAGAAAGCGACATAAATATTTGCTAATGCGCAGGCAACAAAGAAGATCGCCCAAGCTATATTCAGTTTGTTCCAGACAAAATCAGGCAATTCTAACTCTTTGCCTAACATCCGTTGAATTAACGGCTTTTTCATCACCCATTGGCTAATAAGCAGTACTAGAGCAAAAATGGCATAAATGACAGTCACTTTCCATTTAATAAATAAATCGCTGTGGAAAGCCAGTGTCAGAGTACCGAAAACAGCAACCATAACAAATGTAATTAAGGAGGATTTTTCAACTCTACGATAAATGAAGTAAGAAATGACAACAGCTAACCCTGTTGCTGCAATCAAGGCACCAGATGCATAGAAAATGTCGTACATTTTGTAGATGACGAAGAAAACGACTAGTGGCAAAAAGTCTAAAAGTTGTTTCATAAATTGAATCCATTGTGAAGTCAATGATGGCATGTTTTTAAATTTGTGCCAGAGTGTACCAGATCTCAATGAAATGGTTTATTTATCAGGTAAAAAACATTTTTCATCTGTTTAGGTAATTTTATCACAATGAGCGACAAGCTAAGTGTGGGAAAGGGGAAGTTTGTGAGTTTCCATTTAGTTACGCATTATAACTAAGTTTCATTTTCACAAAAGGACATAAAGGCTATGTTGTGGGAAAGATTACATCGCTGGATGCCTGGCTTGGGAAATATCTGTCATTACCGTAGAGAATATTTCAGTCATGATATGCGGGCGGGTCTCTCTGTTGCTGCAGTAGCATTGCCTGTTGCGATTGCTTATGCTGAATTAATGGGGATCAGCGCCATTATTGGTTTATATGCCTGTATCTTACCGATGTTTGTGTATGCGTTGTTCGGTACTTCACGGCAGTTGATTGTTGGGCCAGATGCTGCAACGTGTGCTGTTATTGCTGCTGCTGTTACACCGTTGGCATTGGGAAATGAGAATGTGCGTTGGCAGCTTGCGATAGTGATGACGTTAATGACAGGATTTTGGTGTATTTTGGCCAGCCATTTTCGTCTGGGCGCTTTCGCTGATTTTATATCTCATCCCATTTTGAAAGGCTTTATTAATGGTGTTGCGATTACCATTATCGCTGATCAGTTGGCTAAAGTTTTTGGGCTGTTTGGGTTGCCGGTGGAATTGATTGAACGATTGATTGCATTTCCCCATAAGTTGTTAGAATCTCACTGGCCGACAGTAGGAATATCAGTCATGACGCTGCTGGTACTGCTTAGTGTACATTTTCTCCGTCCGAGTTGGCCAGCGCCATTGGCGGCCATGATCGTATCGACTTATATCAGTTGGCAATTTGAACTTAGCCAATATGGTATCCAGATTGTGGGGAGTATGGGGAATGGTTTGCCTGTGGTTCCTATACCTGAATTTGAAATCGGTATCATACGTGATTTAGTGGTTCCTTCCATTAACTTAGCGGTGATCAGTTTCGTCAGTTTTATGATGACTGCTCGTAGTTTTGCCAGTAAAAATGGCTACCAAGTTGATGCAGATTTGGAACTTAGGGCACTAGGTATTTCTAATATCGCTTCGTCATTGTCGCAAGGTTTTGCTGTTAGTGCTGCGGGTAGCCGTACTGCGGTCAATGACGCGCTAGGTGGTAAAACGCAAATGGTTTCGGTGATAGCAGCCTGTGCTATTTTGCTGGTATTGCTATTTATGACAGAATTTTTGGTGTATATCCCCCTGTCATCACTGGGTACTGTTTTGATCTTTTCCACTTGGTCTTTATTGAGTTTAAAAAATCTTTGGGCTTATCGAAAACGTAATCGTCAGGCTTTTACGCTGTCAATTTTTACGTTAATTGCTGTTTTGTTGGTCGGGGTAATCGATGGTATCGGTTTTGCCGTTTTGTTGGGATTATTGCAATTTTTGCGAATAGTTTTTCGGCCTTCGGATCAACTGCTGGGCGTGAATGACCAAGGTATGGTTCGTTCCATTCATAAGCATAATGATATCAAACCGGTAGATGGCATTATGATGTACCGCTTTAACTCTCCACTCACTTATTTTAACGTTGGATATTTCAAAAAACGGGTATTACAGCATGTGAATAGTGCTGCAAATGATCCTGTGTGGTTAGTGGTGGATGCGACGGTCAGCTTTACCTATGATGATGTCAGTGTTTTTGCCGTATTGGATGAGTTAATCACAGAATTAAAAGAGAAAGGTGTAACATTGGTTTTGGCAGGACGCAGGACAGAACTGAAGCGTTGGATTAAACAAAACAAATTAAGTCGTAGCGATAAAGATTTGCTAGTTGTGCCGGATCTCTATTTTGCTATTCGTTTAATCCAAAGTAAGCAGCAAGTTGAGGAGAAATAATTGAGGTTCATTTTTCGGCAGTTCACCTCACTGCATTGCAGTGAGGTGAACTATGTTAGGTGATTATTACATACCGTTTGTGGTTTTATTTTGTGGCCTGACCAACATATACAAGCGGAATAGGTAAATCAGTAATAGGGATGATAACAGATTATCTAGCGTTGTTAACAACATATCAGGCATTTTTGCCAATATAAGGACCAGTATTAGCTTGGCAATAAGCCATAGCAATATAGCTGGGAGCAACAAGCGTATATTACCAAATGCTAACTTCCAACTATTTTGCATGGCTGCAAAAACACTTTTGCCTTTTTCAAACAAAAAGATAGGAGCCAGTGAGAATGCAATAGAAAACAGTACGCCAGGCAAGATCATTACAGCGTAACCGATTTGAATCAACAGGGTACAGATAAACATTAGCAAAAACATCTTAGGTAATCGTGTTATTGATAATGTACTGGCATGAATGGCACTAGTTTGCTGACCGCAAGAGATAGCATTGATGAGTACCAGCATACTGGCTGTTAGCAGGGTGTTACCAAATATGTTGGTAAATAAAACCCCGAACATTGTGCGCATTAACATGAATTGCTCATCTGGTGTTAATTGCATCACGAAACGCTGGATCCCCGTATTACCGGACTCTCTGACTATATTTTGCAACTCGGCCAATAAATTGAGTTGTTCCTCATTTGGTATGAGTAAATACCCCAACAGTGTTGTCACCAACGTGGCCAAGACAGAGAGGATGACGATATTCAACCATTGATTCTTTAAAAAATTGATACTGTCACGATACAGGGTATTTGCCGTGATGGGCATAAAAGTGGCTCCTATCAAATAAAACAACAATAGTGCACAATTGTACCTTGTTGGCCTAGTGGAAGCGAAGCTGTAAAATATAACATTTGGCTTTTTTAAACCATATTAACACGATACACGACTTAACTGGATGTGGTATTGGTCTCAACAACAGGCCTTACTCGAATGCCAAAAAGAAGGAACCATAAAATCCCTCCATTCACGAGGAAAAGTCCCTTTTCTGAGTGATGGAGATGTGTCTATTGAAGAAACACTGGCAATATGTATATATATTTGTGAAAAATATCCTTCTGCAACATTCTATCCTACCGAGCCGAAGCCGAGATCCATTATTAACTCATGGTTGAGCTATGCTCTTACTGACCTCGAGTCTCCAGTGTGGAACTTATTGAAACAGCAAGTTTTCATTCCAGAAAATCAGCGAAACCTAGGACTCATAGATTACGCCAAAAGCGAAGCAAACAGAGCAGTTAACCAAATCAGGCTAAATGAAGGTTACGAATGGATAACAGGCCCTAACTTTACGTTAGCTGATATCTTCGTGACACACACTCTTTTGTGGGCAAAATTATGTGGTATAGCTATAAGTTCAGAAATAAAGGATTACATGGACAGAGCCATGAGTCGACCTGCATATCTGAAGGCCCAGGAAAGAAATAATCGTTAAAAATGATAAACGAGTGGTGGTTGTGGCTATTCGTTTTATTTATGTTGTGTCTTTGGGTTAAAAAATATACTTAGTGTGGGATGTTTTCCATTTTTCAAGCGAACCTCTATTATATCAGTTAATTAATACTGCATTTTCGGGGGTTCTTATACACAGACGCATTAACAGATATCGTCAAATTGTAGCTTTGCTCCCACTGGGCCTTGTTGAGGCTAAGAACTCTAATACTTGATCCTGTATCTTGAGGTTGTTGGGGGGAAGAATTCTTTTTTTGCCAATCCTCCTCAGTGTAGATTTTATATAAATGATCAATTTATTAAATTTTTGTTAATAAAGGATAAGAGCATTAAATAAAGATATATGATTTATATTATTATTTATTGTTATTCATTCAAAAGTTGATACCAAGATATAAATCGTGAATGGTATTAAAATTAATACGCAGATAATTTTGATTTGGATCAATTTAAAATACCCAGTAAATGAAATAATAAAACAGTAATAAATACCTTATTTCGCCAAAGATCTTTAAAAGATGTGATCTGCCTTAGATCATAATAGTAAACAAACGGGTATATTTCTGACTGTTTTAAAACCACATAAATGGGATGGATAATGAAAAAGATTTCTGCGCTTGTATTGGCTGCTGCTACGTTAGCCCCGTCATTGACTTTTGCCCATGAAGCAGGTGACTTCCTGTTTCGTGCAGGTACAGCAACGGTAAGGCCGCATGCGGGTTCTGATAATGTATTAGGATTGGGATCTTTTGGTGTCAATAATAATACCCAGTTGGGTTTAACTTTTGGTTACATGATTACTGATAATATTGGTGTTGAATTATTGGCAGCGACACCATTCCAGCATAGGGTCAGTTTGCCGGGAGCGGGTGAAATCGCTGAAGTTAAACATTTACCACCAACGCTAATGGCACAATATTATTTTGGTTCATCAGAAAATGAATTTCGTCCTTATGTCGGGATTGGTATTAACTACACGACTTTCTTTAGCGAAAAATTTAGTAATAATGCAACCGTGAAGGCCGCTAATTTAAATAGCTTAGATCTGAAAGATTCTTGGGGTATCGCTGGGCAGGTTGGCCTGGATTATCAACTGAACAAAAACTGGATGCTGAATACTTCGCTTTGGTGGATGAATATTGAAACTGATGTGAAATTCAAAACTGGTGATGTAGATCAAAAATATAAAACCCGTCTTGATCCGTGGGTCTTTATGTTCGGTGTTGGTTATAGTTTCTAACTAAAGCTACGTATGTGTTTGACTGTGATATAAGAGAGAACCAATGGGGCGTAATTGCCCCATTTTTTGCTAGTGGGCTTACAATTGTGTAGCGTTTTTCATGGCACGAACAAAATCCATTAATTTTTCCAGCATGATATTGGGTTGATGTAAGTTATCTTCAATAATTCTGACAACAGCTGAACCTGAAATTGCCCCCGCAGCACCACCATTGAGAGCCGTTATAACTTGCTCTGGCTTTGAAATGCCAAAACCTTGTATAGCAGGGGCTGCGTGATATTCTTTGAGTTTATTGACAATATGGCTAAGTGGTTGTTGAGCACGATTTTCACTACCAGTTACTCCCGCTCTTGATAGCAGATAGGTATATCCCCGTCCAAATGAAGCAACTTCACGTAATAAATCATTATCTGCATTTGGGGGACAAATAAAGATCGGGGCAATATCATGCTTTATGGCAGCTGAATGGAAAGGCGATGACTCGGATAACGGTACATCAGCCACAAGAACGGAATCAACACCGGCATCTTTGCAGCGACGATAAAATTCATCAATGCCATTGTGAAAGACGAGATTAGCGTAAACTAACAGGCCAATGGGTACATCAGGGTATTTAGCCCGAATTTTAGCCAGTAGGTCAAAACATAATGTAGGCGTGACCTTGGATGATAACGCGCGCAGATTGGCATTTTGGATAGTTGGGCCGTCAGCCAGGGGATCTGAGAACGGAATACCCAATTCAAGGGCGTCAGCACCACCTGAAATTAAGGTATCAATAATTTCCAACGACAATGCGGGATTAGGATCACCGAGGGTGACAAAAGGAACAAAAGCGCCTTGGTTTTTGTTTTGCAGCTTCTTAAAAAGTTGTTCGTAACGTCCCATCAGATTTCCCCCCTGGATTTTAAAATATCGTGAACGGTAAAGATGTCTTTGTCACCACGGCCAGATAAATTGACAATTAATAGTTGTTCCTTGTCTGGAAATTCATGGATCATTTTCAAGGCGTAAGCCAACGCATGAGAGGATTCCAGTGCCGGAATAATACCTTCATTGCGTGAGAGTTCCTGGAAAGCATCCAGCGCTTCATCATCAGTAATTGAAACATAATCGGCTCTACCGATACTGTTTAAATAGGCATGTTGTGGACCAACGGAAGGAAAATCTAAACCCGCCGAAATGGAATAAGATTCTTCAATTTGCCCATCTTCTGTCTGCATAATGGGGGCTTTCATACCAAAGTAAATTCCCAACCTTCCGTGTTTCAATGGGGCACCATGTTCTCCAGTTTCAATACCATGCCCCGCAGGCTCAACACCAATCAAGCGGACATCATTTTCTGGAATAAATTCAGCAAATAAACCGATGGCATTTGAACCACCACCAATGCAGGCAATGACTGCATCAGGTAAGCGGCCTTCTTTTTCCAGAATTTGAGCTTTGGCTTCTTCACCAATCATACGTTGGAACTCTCGTACCATTGTCGGATAGGGATGAGGGCCTGCGGCAGTGCCTAATAGATAATGTGCTTTCTCATAGCAACCTGACCAGTCACGCATTGCTTCGTTACAGGCATCTTTCAAGGTTGCCGAGCCACTGTGGACAGGGATCACTTCGGCACCCATCAAACGCATACGAAAAACATTGGGCGATTGGCGTTCAATATCTTTTGCTCCCATATAAATACGGCATTTCAGTCCCAATAGTGCACAAGCTAGCGCGGTGGCGACGCCATGTTGACCTGCGCCTGTTTCAGCAATAATTTCATGCTTTCCCATGCGTTTTGCCAACAATGCTTGCCCTAAGACCTGATTGGTTTTGTGAGCACCGCCGTGAAGCAAATCTTCACGTTTTAGATATAAACGTGTTTTTGTCCCTTTCGTCAGGTTTTGACACAGCGTTAAGGCAGTAGGTCTGCCTGCATAGTTTTTCAATAGATCCTGAAAAGTATGCTGAAATTCAGGATCTTTCTGTGCATCAATAAAAGCTTCTTCTAATTGGTTAAGTGCAGGGATTAAAATTTGTGGCACAAATTGCCCGCCAAAGTCGCCAAAATAAGGATTCAATTTACTCATTATTCTACTCATCCATTTTTATCTGAAAAATTAGTGATAACAGCGCAATTGTTGAAACACCTGCTTGATTTTCTGGTTGCTTTTGATACCCGGAGACACTTCAACGCCTGAGTTAAAATCCAGTCCATAACAGCCAAGTGTTGCTGCCAGTTGGCAGTTTTCAGCATTCAGGCCACCCGCCAGAAAACTGTTATGCTGAATTAATGGATTAATTAATTGCCAGTCAAATGGTTTTCCCGTTCCACCGGCGCCGTTATCCAACAGTAAGTGATCAACGTGAGGTATTACGGAAACGTCTTCAGCCTTAGACATATTGATGGCTTTCCAAATTTCACAATGTTCAGGTAGTACTGAGCGCAGGGCGTTGATGTAGTTTTCATCTTCACTTCCGTGCAGTTGAACTGCGGTGAGTGAAAGCCTACGGGCAGTATTATTGACAAAATCAATGGGTTGATTTTGAAACACACCAACATATAGCAGAGAAGCTTCATTGATGATTTGTTGAGCTTTTTGCAGACTGATTTTGCGCGGTGATTTTTCGGCAAAAATTAAACCACCGTAAACGGCACCCATTTGCAACGCAGCTTTGGCATCCTGTGGGCGAGTCAAGCCACAAACTTTGTTGTCACCCAAAATTAGGCGTCGTAAGGCGAGATCTAAATTTTGTTGTGCCATTAAAGAACTACCGATAAGAAAACCATTGGCAAATTGGCTTAATTCTCGCACCTGACGATGCTGGTGGATACCGGATTCACTGATGACGATGGTGTCTTCAGGTAAGCCCACCGACAATTTACGGGTACGCCCTAAATCAATGGACAAATCACGGAGATCCCGATTATTGATACCAATAACTTTTGCGCCCAATTTAATTGCCCGTTGCCGTTCATCTTCATTACTGACTTCGGTCAATACACCCATATCAAGACTGTGGGCCAATGCCGATAATTTACGATATGTATCATCATCAAGGATAGACAGCATCAGTAAAATAGCATCAGCTTGATAATAACGGGCAAGATAAACCTGATAGGCATCAATAATAAAATCTTTGCACAAAACAGGTTGATGGACAGCAGAACTGACCATGGCGAGAAAATCATAACTGCCCTGAAAGTATTTTTCATCGGTCAGGACAGAGATTGCAGCGGCATAAGGTTGATAAGTTTTAGCAATATGGACGGGATCGAAATCTTCGCGAATCAATCCCTTTGAAGGGGATGCCTTTTTGCATTCCAAAATAAAAATGGTTTGCTTATGAGTCAAGGCTTGATAAAACCGACGATGACTTGGAACGATATCAGCAATAAAACTCTCCAGCGGTTGCTCTGCTTTACGAGTAATCAGATATGCCGCTTTATCTTCAACAATTTTCTGTAATACGCTGGTTTTCATGATCTGGTCCTTGCTGCCAATGCCGTTACTTTTTCATAGGCCTGGCCGCTGTAAATAGTATCGAGTGCTAATTGAGTATTTTCCCGTAGGTCTTCTTGCCCGTGAATTTTCATTAACAGAGCCACATTGGCTGCTACGGCATGAGCATGGGCTTGGTTTCCGTGACCTTGTAACAACATAGCCAACATGTTGCGGTTTTCTTCTGGTGATCCACCTTGCAGTGACGATATTGGATGGCTTGGCAAACCAAAATCTGTTGCTGTTAATTGATATTGGCGAATTTCACCGTGATTAAGCTCTGCAACATAAGTTGGTGCATGTAAGGCAACTTCATCCATTCCTCCGCTGTGTACAACGGCAGCGCGTTGATAACCTAAAGCGTGTAAGGTATGGGCTATGGGTTCAACTAATTCAGGGTGATAGACGCCGATGAGAGACACAGGAGGACGCGCCGGATTGATCAACGGGCCAAGTACATTAAATAGTGTTCGGGTTTTTAGTTGCTGGCGTACTTGCACCGCATGACGGAATCCACTGTGATATTGGGGGGCGAACAGGAAACAGACCCCAATTTCATCCAAAGCCTTGCGTGATTCTTCAGCTTGAGCATCCAATGCAATGCCGAATGCAGCTAATAAATCAGATGATCCAGACCGACTGGAAATACTGCGATTTCCATGTTTTGCCACCTTAAGGCCACAGGCAGCAGCAATAAAGGCGCTGGCTGTTGAAATATTGATGCTATTGGAACCGTCTCCACCTGTGCCGACGATATCACAAAACGTGTAATCAGGGCGAGGAAAGGGGGCTGCGTTTGCCAGGAACGCCTGGGCTGCGCCCGCAATTTCTTGTGGCTGCTCGCCACGCAGCTTCAGGCTAATTAATACAGCAGCCAGTTGTGTATCGTTCAGCTCACCATGAATAATGGCGGTGAATAGCTGCTGGCTTTCTTGTTGTGTCAGTGCCTGAGCACTGAATAATTTGTCAAAAATCAACTGCATCTTCCCATTCCTTTAAGTTGAGTGCTTTTAATTCGATACCCTTAAACTCATCTATCTTTGAAATTGTTAGTTCAATGCCCAGGCTAGAGTTTGTTCAAGGAGTTTGGCACCCTGTGTAGTCAAGATAGATTCGGGATGAAACTGAAAACCACAAACTTTGTGCTCATCATGTCGCACAGCCATCACAATATCACCGCATGAAGCAGAAGCTGTCAGTTCTGCCGGAGTATGCACAGCGGCAAGAGAATGGTAACGGGCGACAGACAAAGGATTTGGGAGGCCGGAAAACATATTTTTCCCATCATGGATGGCCGGTGTTGCTTTGCCATGCAAAATTTCCTGAGCAGCAGAGATTTTTCCTCCGTAAGCTTCAATAATCGCCTGATGTCCAAGACAAATTCCGATTATCGGGATCTGGCCTATTACTTGTTTAATCAATGCGGGCATACAGCCTGCCTCTGAGGGTTTCCCCGGACCAGGGGATAACATTAAAAGAGGAGACGCCATCTCATTAAGTTTGGCAATAATGACGTCTGCTGGCACGGTATTGCGGTAAATAACAACATGGTGACCATGAGTACGCAGTTGATCCACAAGGTTATATGTGAAGGAATCTACATTATCGAGTAAAAGAATATTAGCCATCAGAATGTCACCTCCACATGATGCGCTTGTGCAATGGCGCGAATAACAGCTCTGGCCTTACTGTGAGTTTCATCTACTTCTGACTGAGGAATGGAGTCCAGCACCACACCGACTCCAACTTGAATGGTGGCTTGATCGTTTTCCACATAGGCGGAACGGATCACTATGCAGGTATCAAAATCCCCTTTGCCAGTGAAGTAACCGACGGCTCCGCCATAACTGCCACGTCGTACACCTTCATATTCTGCGATGAGTTGCATCGCCCGAACTTTAGGGGCTCCCGTCAATGTACCCATATTCATGCTGGCTTGATAGGCGTGGAAGGCATCTAAATCATGTCGAAGTGTGCCGACAACACGGGAAACCAGGTGCATAACAAATGAATAACGATCGACTTTGGTTAAATCGGCGACATATCGACTGCCTGGTTCGCAGATACGGGCTAAATCGTTGCGAGCCAAATCGACTAACATCACGTGTTCAGACATTTCTTTCGCATCCGTGCGCATTTCCAGCTCAATTCGGCTATCAAGATCGGCATCCAATTCCCCGTTGTGATCACGTCCACGTGGTCGAGTACCGGCTATCGGATAAATTTCGATCTGGCGGTTGTTGGCATCATATTTAAGAGCACTTTCTGGTGAAGCCCCAAACAGGCAAAAATCTTGATCTTGCATAAAAAACATATAAGGGCTTGGGTTTTGTTTTTTCAATACATGATAAGCGTTCAGCGGAGAAGGGCATGGCAAGGTGAAACGACGCGATGGAACTACCTGAAAAATATCCCCTTGACGGATAAATTGCTGTAGCTGACGCACGATATTTGCGTATTGTTCATCACTTTGGTTACAGCCGACAGTAATATCGGGTAATGTGACAGGTAAGAGTGGCTGAAGCGGGGCTGAAATGGCTGTAACTAAGGTTGCTAAACGCGCTTTAAGGCGTTTTCTTTCTGAATCAGATTCGCCAAACAATGAAGTTTGCAGACGTGAATGTTTATCTTGATGATCGATCACTAATAGTGTTTCTGCGAGATAAAAACAGAAATCAGGGCAACGTTGATGAGCTTCTACTTTAGGTAATGGTTCAAAACCGGCGACTAAATCGTAAGCAAACAATCCACCAACAAAAATGGCATCGGGGTTTTCTGAAAAAGAGGCTAGTGCTGCCAGGGCACGCAATGCATCAAAAACTGAATCGGATTTTAGCCGGCTATCTTCATCCAGATTGTGCTCAATGGCCGGAAACCGTGCTCGCATAACCTTCGGTTCTACATCTAATTGAGCTTTACCTGATAGTAAGTTAGTGAGTATCGGGATCAGGTTTTGGCCGTTTTCAGTGAGCGCCTCAAAAGTAACTTGACGCCCGTTGGCCGTGATGCGCATAGCACTATCAATGATCAAAATGCTTTTAAGATTCTTTTTACTGTGAATTTCAGCAGAATCCAGCAATAACGTTGCTGGGCGATTACTACAAAGTTGATGAAAAAGCAGTGTTGGATCTGTCTGGTAGAGAGTATCTACCTGATTTATAGAGATATTAAATTCTTTGCCAGTCATCTTCATACCCCGTTTCTAATCTTTATTTATAAAAAAACCCGCCTCTTAGGGCGGGTTTTGGCACTTGCGTATCTATTCTGAACTTACGTGCGTGAGCCAACCGCCCTGACTGGGAAGTTGTGCCACCAACGCTTTGACTGCTTAGTTTGCATAAATACGCTCATTTCGAGTGCCTCAATGGTTTTTTGATAAAAGTTTTTTTAGTAAAGAGTGTCTTAGTCAACCCGCGTACTAGTAAACTGGTTCGTGGTTTGCTTGTCAATGATTTTTTTTCTTCTTGTGTTATCATAACCGCTTTGCGCTTGATAGCGCTTCATATCACTTAATCGATAGTGTCTTCTTCCCATCCAAACAGGTTAAAAAAACAATGATTGAAGCCGCCAGTGAAATGACAAGACGCTATGATCTGCATAGCCATACGACTGCTTCAGATGGCGTTTTATTACCTGAGCAGCTCGTGGACAGAGCCATTGCTATGGGTATTAATGTACTGGCAATCACCGATCATGATACGACGGAGGGTATTCCGTCGGCTTTAAACCATATTCAACAAAATAATTTGCCATTAACTTTGATATCCGGCGTTGAAATCTCGACATTGTGGCAAAATCTGGAAATTCATATCGTTGGTTTAAATATTGATATTCATGCTATTTCCTTAAGGAGATTTTTAGCGCATCAGGTTGATTTAAGGCAACAGCGTGGTGTTGAAATAGGAAAACGATTAGCCAAAGCAGGCATTGCCGATGCCTGGGAAGGCGCATCCAGATTAGCCAATGGTGGACAAGTTACTCGTGGCCATTTTGCCCGTTATTTGGTAGAAGCGGGAGTTGTACCGACTATCCCGAAAGTGTTCAAAAAATATCTGGCAAGAGGAAAAATCGGTTATGTCCCACCGCAATGGTGTACAATCGAACAGGCTATTGAAGCCATTCACCAGGCTGGAGGACAGGCTGTGATTGCCCATCCCGGCAGGTATAATTTGTCGATGAAATGGCTAAAACGATTAATAGTTTGGTTTAAACAACATGGTGGTGATGCAATGGAAGTTGCACAGTGCCAGCAAGCCCCTAATGAAAGACAACAACTTGGTCAACTGGCAAGAGAATATGGGTTGAAAGTATCATTAGGATCGGATTTTCACCAACCCTGTTCATGGATAGAACTTGGGCGCAATTTGTGGTTACCCGGTGATGTTGTACCGATATGGCACGACTGGTCACGGCTTGGACTGCATAGAAGTATAGAGGTTATTGTATGAGCCAGTTTTTTTATATCCACCCTGACAATCCACAAGTCCGTCTTATTGACCAAAGTGTGGATGCACTGAAAAAGGGCGGAGTTGTCATCTATCCTACTGATTCAGGTTATGCCATTGGTTGTTGCCTGGAAAATAAGGATGCTATGACCCGTATATGCCGTATTCGCCAATTGGAAGGACGCCACAATTTTACCTTGATGTGTCGTGACTTATCTGAAATTGCCACTTATGCCCATGTAGATAATCAGGCGTTCAGGTTGATTAAAAATAACACGCCTGGTAATTACACGTTTATTTTACAGGCAACAAAAGAAGTCCCGCGTCGCTTGATGAACGAAAAACGTAAGACGATTGGTTTACGTGTTCCTTCTAATCCTATTGCGTTGGCATTGCTGGAAGGGATGTGTGAACCATTGATGTCATGTAGCTTGATTTTGCCCGGAAATGATTTTGCCGAATCGGATCCTGAAGAGATTAAGGATACTTTGGGTAAACAAGTTGATTTAATCATTCACGGTGGTTATCTTGGGCAGCAACCGACGACGGTAGTAGATTTGACGGGGGATTCACCCGTAATTCTTCGTGAAGGCGAAGGTGATGTAACACCTTTTTTATAAAGTGTACGATTTTCTTAACGTATACGATTCAATTTTATTTAGTATCACGACGCCTGTGAAGGCGACAATAGAGGTTGCTCAATGAGCGATAAAACAGAAAAGTTACAAAAAGTTCTCGCGCGTTCTGGTCATGGTTCCCGTCGCGAAATCGAAGGGTATATCCAACAAGGGCGTATTAGCGTTGATGGTAAGATCGCAACGTTGGGTGATCGAATCGAAGTTAATCCCGCAATAAAAATTCGTCTGGATGGACGGATCTTAAATATCAAAGAGCCACAGAAAACAGTTTGCCGGGTTTTGGCTTATTATAAACCGGAAGGTGAATTGTGTACCCGCCATGATCCTGAAGGCCGTCCAACTGTATTTGATCGTTTGCCAAAAATGCAAGGCGCACGCTGGATTGCGGTAGGGCGTTTGGATATCAATACCAGCGGGTTGTTGTTGTTTACTACCGATGGGGAATTGGCTAACCGTTTAATGCACCCAAGCCGCGAAGTTGAGCGTGAATATGCAGTCCGTGTGTTTGGCGAAGTCGATAACGCAAAACTCCGTCAATTGACACAAGGTGTACAACTGGAAGATGGCCCGGCTTCATTTAAGACCATTGCGTTTAAAGGTGGAGAAGGGATCAACCAATGGTACAACGTGACTCTGACAGAAGGCCGTAATCGCGAAGTCAGACGCTTATGGGAAGCCGTTGGTGTGCAAGTCAGCCGCCTGATCCGTGTGCGTTATGGCGATATTAATCTGCCGAAAGGGTTGCCGCGAGGTGGCTGGACTGAGTTGGGGTTAGAACAGACTAACTATTTACGTCAGTTGGTTGACTTGGATGAAGAGAGTGTGACCAAAGTTGCTGTTGGGCGTGATCAACGCCGCGTTAAGGCTAATCAGATCCGCCGTGCGGTAAGACGACATACTCAGGTTGCATCCCGTCCGGCAGGAAAACGTCCTGCAAGCAGTTCTCGTCAGAATGCAGGGAAGAAGACGGCACCTAAAGGTCGTTAATACGCTTAAACCGCTGTTTCAGCTCATATCAACATTTATCTGGACGATTTGAAACAGCGGATCCATTTACCAATCAATACCTTTCTGTGCCTTGATGCCGGCATTAAAAGCATGTTTTGCCGGACGCATTTCTGTAATCGTATCGGCATATTCCAATAATTCTCGATGGCATCCTCTGCCAGTGATAATCACACTTTGATGAGCAGGGCGCTGTTTGAGAGCGGCCAAAACATCGGTCAGTTCTAAATAACCATATCTGACCATATAGGTTAATTCATCCAGCACGATAAGGTGTAGTGAAGGATCAGATAGCATTGCTACAGCCTGTTGCCAGGCTGTTTGGCAGGCTGCTGTGTCTGATTCGCGATTTTGTGTCTCCCATGTGAAACCTGTTGCCATCACATGAAATTCAACACCTTGTTGTATCAACAAGTTTCTTTCACCGCTTTCCCATGTCCCTTTAATAAATTGGATAACACCAGCACGTTGTCCATGCCCGATTGCACGAATCACTGTGCCAAATGCAGCGGTCGTTTTTCCTTTACCGTTTCCAGTGAACACAATGACAATTCCCCGTTCTTGTTGTGCTGCTTCAATACGGGCATCGATTTTTTCTTTCAGGCGTTGTTGTCTTTTCTGGTACTGGCTGTTATCTCTGGTCATTATTCGGCAGGCCCCGCTTTGCGTCCGGGTTGAGCATCAAAACTGATGCCGGAATCATTTCGGCTGTCATCTCCCATCACATAAAGATAGACGGGCATAATATCCGCGGGTGTTTTTAACTTAGCGGAATTTTCATCAGGAAAAGCACTAGCTCGCATATTGGTACGTGTCCCGCCGGGATTGATGCAGTTGATACGCAGGGAAGTATCCCGATATTCTTCTGCCAAAACTTGCATTAGACCTTCTGTAGCAAATTTGGAAACAGCATATGCTCCCCAACCACTTCTACCTTGACGGCCGACACTGGAGCTGGTGAACACCAAAGAAGCGCTGGTGGATTTTAATAATAGAGGGATCAATGCCTGAGTCAGCATAAAAGTGGCATTGACATTCACTTGCATCACTTCATGCCAAAGCTGAACAGGTTGTTCTACGATAGGGGAAACGGCGCCAAGAAGACCGGCATTGTGCAAGACGCCATCCAAACGTGAATAGCGCTGTGTTAGATCATTGGCGAAAGTTTGGCATTCCTCGGCGGTCACTGTCAGCAGATCCATCGTATAAATGTCAGCAGGTAAACCGCCCTCGTTTGTAATTTGCTGCCTGACTGCTTCCAGTTTCGCAGTAGTACGTCCCAGTAAAATAACTTGTGCACCGTGGCGGGCATAGGTCAGTGCAGCTTCTCGTCCAATGCCATCGCCAGCACCAGTGACGAGAATAATTTTTTGTTGCAGCAGGTGATTATTTGGTTGGTAATCAAACATCGAACAATCTTCCTATAATTGTTTGTGAAGCTATGATTTGCCATTTCAGAATGGCATATACGCATTAAACTTCAAATTGCCATTTACAACACGCTATGAAACCTGATTTCTCTCCGCTTTGCGGGGAGAAATCACATGCATCTTGAAGTTAGATTGGCATATACAAGTCATCATCAGAACAAAACTTAAGGTTCCCGTCAAATTTGCCTGTATGGGTGAAAAATGGGTAAAAAGTGTAACTTCAATTGAGATAGGGTTAAGTAAACTGTTAGGGAAAGGCATTCGATTTTTGGTTAGAATGAAACAAATATATTGTTTGTTATAAATTAATAAAGGTGGATCTGTGGAATATTTGTCTCTATACGGATTGTTCTTAGCCAAAGTGCTCACAGTGGTCTTGGCAATCGCTGTTTTGGCGTTCGTTTGTATCGGATTAGGTGTACGTAAAACAATGCACAAAGGGGAATTAAAGCTGACCAATCTTGGTGAGTCATATAAGGAAAGACAGCGTCAGATGCAACAGGCGCGAATGAGTGAAGCAGAACAAAAAATTTGGCAAAAAGAATTAAAAAAACAGCAGAAAAATGATGCTAAGCAGAAAAAAGCGGCAGCCAAAACAGGTCATCAAGGCATACAGAAGCCAAATCTTTATGTTTTGGACTTTAAAGGCAGTATGGATGCCCGTGAGGTGGAGTCACTCCGTGAAGAGATCAGTGCGATATTGGCTGTGGCTGACAAAAAAGATGAAGTTTTGCTGCGACTGGAAAGTCCTGGTGGCGTGGTTCATGGGTATGGATTGGCAGCATCTCAATTGGTTCGTTTGCGACAGAAAGGGATACGCCTGACAATTGCCGTGGATAAAGTAGCAGCAAGCGGTGGATACATGATGGCTTGTGTAGCTGATCGCATTATTGCTGCACCGTTTGCCATTATTGGTTCCATTGGCGTTGTAGCGCAATTACCCAATATTCATAGGCTTTTGAAAAAAAATGATATTGATGTTGAATTGCATACTGCTGGTGAATATAAACGTACCTTGACTGTTCTGGGAGAAAATACTGAACAGGGGCGCAAGAAATTTCAGGAAGATTTGAATGAAACGCATAAGTTATTCAAATCATTTATCCACCAATATCGTCCATCTTTAGATGTAGAAAACGTAGCTACTGGTGAGTATTGGTACGGTACACAGGCAAAAGAAAATGGATTGATTGATGATGTGGGTGTCAGTGATGATTTTCTGATTGAAAAAATTGAACATTGTGAAGTCATCGGTGTCAATTATTATCGCCGTAAACGTGCCATAGACCGTTTTATGGGTAGCGCGATGGAGAACGTTGACAAATTGTTTATGCGTTGGTGGCAAAGGGGAGAAAAACCTTTGTTGTAACGGCAAAATCGTTACCCAAAACTATTACAGATTATGCGGGTAAATAAAGGCGATTTATAATCCTTTATTGCCCGCATATTTATTCATCAACCAGGGGGAATGCTCCACTTCTTTGTTCTGCCTCTCTGTGTACATGCCTTGTATCAAATCTTCGTATGTCTTAATGATTTCATTTGCTTTTTTTAACCACTATTCTCGCTTAATGGGTATGGTTTTAGTTTTCATTTATTGTGCTTTAGCAAGAAATAAGTTGTTGCGCATCGTTTTTTATCAGGTAGAGTGTGGGCTTTTCGTCATGCAGATGGAAGATTTTGTTTACAACTGTTAAAACATACAATTGCATGGTTTGTGTAGGTATATAAAATACCCTAGATATTTCAAAGGGTTTTGCGCTTAAGCAAAAGTACAAGATAAAAATTAGTTGATATCTTGCAAATCTATCGCAATATAAAAAGAGGTTTTATTTTATATATCGCAACATAACGCCGTGATTTTCGCCATCTGAAAAGAAGATAATTAGGTAAAGGTAACTATGGCTAAAGCTCTTGTTATAGTGGAGTCCCCGGCAAAAGCCAAAACAATCAATAAATATCTGGGGAATGACTACGTTGTAAAATCCAGTGTAGGTCATATCCGTGATTTGCCGACGAGTGGAACAGTGAGTCAAAAGAGTTCAAGCTCATCTACCGATAAGAATAAAAAGAAAGCAAAAAAAGATGAGAAAACGGCGCTAGTAATTCGTATGGGCGTCGATCCTTATCATGGTTGGGAAGCGAACTATCAAATTTTGCCAGGCAAAGAAAAAGTTGTTTCAGAGCTGAAAACGCTGGCTGAAAAAGCCGATCATATCTATCTTGCAACGGATCTTGACCGCGAGGGAGAGGCTATTGCATGGCACCTGCGGGAAGTGATTGGTGGAGACGAATCCCGTTTCAGTCGGGTTGTATTCAATGAAATTACCAAAAATGCAATCACACAGGCTTTTGATAATCCCGGTGAATTGAATCTTGATCGTGTGAATGCCCAGCAAGCGCGTCGTTTTATGGATCGCGTTGTAGGCTATATGGTCTCACCGCTATTGTGGAAAAAAGTGGCCAGAGGGTTATCCGCTGGGCGGGTACAATCTGTCGCAGTTCGTCTTGTGGTTGAGCGGGAACGCGAAATCAAGGCATTTGTGCCGGAAGAATATTGGCAACTGCACGCGGATTTAATGGCTAAGGGCGATATCCCTCTCCATATGGAAGTTACCCATGAGAAGGGAAAACCATTTAAGCCTGTAAATGCGCAACAAACGCAGTCAGCAGTATCTCTGCTTGAAAAGGCGAGATACAAAGTGGTTGAGCGTGAAGATCGTCCAACATCGAGTAAGCCAGGTGCCCCATTCATTACCTCAACATTGCAACAGGCGGCAAGTACACGGCTTGGGTTTGGGGTTAAGAAAACCATGATGATGGCGCAACGCTTATATGAAGCTGGGCATATCACTTATATGCGTACCGATTCGACTAACTTGAGTCAGGACGCATTGGAAATGGTTCGGGGTTATATCAGTAACCATTTTGGTGATAGATACTTGCCGAAAAGTGTTAATGTCTACAGTAGCAAGGAAAACTCTCAGGAAGCCCATGAGGCGATTCGACCTTCTGATGTTAATGTCATGGCAGAAGAATTGAAAGATATGGAAACTGATGCACAAAAATTGTATCAGCTTATCTGGCGTCAATTCATTGCTTGTCAGATGACCCCTGCGAAATATGATTCCACGACACTGACCGTCCAAGCTGGCGATTTTGAGTTACGTGCCAAAGGCCGTACTTTGCGTTTTGATGGTTGGACAAAAGTCATGCCGGCTTTGCGCAAAGGAGATGAAGATCATACGTTGCCAATCATGGAAGTAGGCACAGAGCTTGATTTGCAACAGTTGATACCAAGCCAGCACTTTACAAAACCACCTGCACGTTTCAGTGAGGCGTCTTTGGTCAAGGAGTTGGAAAAACGCGGAATTGGTCGTCCATCGACTTATGCGTCAATTATCTCAACCATTCAAGAGCGTGGTTATGTTCGCGTTGAGAATCGGCGGTTCTATGCAGAAAAAATGGGTGAAATCGTTAATGATCGTTTGGAAGAAAATTTCAACGAATTGATGAACTATGATTTTACGGCAAGAATGGAAGACCAGCTCGATCATGTAGCTAACAATGAAGCGAATTGGAAAGGCATTCTGGACGAATTTTTCTCCAATTTCAGTGAGAAGCTCGATATTGCTAGTAAAGAGCCAGATGAAGGTGGAATGCGTCCAAACCCAATGGTGATTACCTCGATTGAGTGCCCGACCTGTAGTCGCCCAATGGGAATTCGTACTGCAACAACAGGGGTATTTCTTGGCTGTTCTGGTTATGCGTTATCACCTAAAGAGCGATGCAAGCAGACGATTAACCTTATCCCAGAAAATGAAATCCTAAATATTTTGGAAGGGGATGATGCTGAAACCAATGCATTGCGCGCTCGCTGTCGCTGCAAAAAGTGTGGTACAGCGATGGACAGTTATTTAATTGATAACCAGCGTAAATTGCATGTATGTGGTAATAACCCAGAATGTGATGGTTATGAAGTTGAAGAGGGTGAATTCCGTATTAAGGGTTATGATGGCCCAATAGTTGAATGTGATAAGTGTGGTTCAGAAATGCACCTGAAAATGGGGCGTTTTGGTAAATACATGGGTTGTACAAACGAAAAGTGTAAAAATACCCGTAAGATTTTACGTAATGGGGAAGTGGCACCACCAAAAGAAGATCCGGTTCCATTACCTGAATTGGCGTGTGAAAAATCGGATGCCTATTTTGTTCTGCGTGATGGCGCCGCAGGGGTATTTTTAGCGGCTAACACTTTCCCTAAATCTCGCGAAACACGAGCGCCATTGGTTGAGGAGCTTGTTCGGTTTAAAGATCGCTTACCGGAGAAATTGCGTTATTTAGCGCAAGCGCCTGTTGTTGATCCTGAAGGAAATAAAACAGTTGTTCGTTTTAGTCGTAAAACTAAACAGCAATACGTTTCGTCAGAGAAAAACGGTAAAACTACCGGATGGAGCGCATTTTTTGTTGAAGGGGCTTGGGTTGTGAAAGAGAAGTAATCAATCTGAAGATGAATTTGTGCTTTATACCCTTATTTATTGGGTATAATTCATAGAAATATATTTAGAGATATATTTCTTTTTTTGTGAGAAATATAATTTTTCTTTCTAAAAAGCCAGTTCTATGGACTGGCTTTTTTTGTATTTCAACAAAATTAAAACACAATATATCTGCAACAGGTTCTTGATAATAGTTACTCAACTTAATTATTTGTTATATAAATATATAGCAAGTGTTATAGTGGTTATATACTGACAAATATATATTCTATATGGTTATATGTGGATAACCATTGGTAATATAGAAATTGGTTAAACTACAAAACGTTCATACATTTGATTATTAGGGACAGTGCTGACATGAAATTACAGCAATTGCGTTATATTGTAGAGGTGGTTAATCACAATCTAAATGTATCTTCTACAGCAGAAGGATTGTACACCTCTCAACCAGGGATCAGTAAACAAGTCAGGATGCTCGAAGATGAGTTGGGGATTCAGATATTTGCTCGCAGTGGTAAGCATTTGACGCACGTGACTCCGGCTGGTGAAGAAATTGTCCGTATTTCACGTGAAGTGCTGTCAAAAATTGATTCAATTCGTTCTGTTGCTAGTGAACACACCTATCCTGATCGTGGTTCTTTATATATAGCGACCACCCATACACAAGCAAGATATGCTTTACCTCCTGTTATTAAAGGCTTTATTGAACGTTATCCCAATGTATCACTGCATATGCATCAAGGTTCTCCAACGCAAATTGCGGAAGAGGTATGTAAAGGAAATAGTGATTTTGCGATAGCAACAGAAGCACTGCACCTTTATAGCGATCTGATTATGCTGCCTTGTTATCATTGGAACCGTTCTATTGTGGTGACGAAAAATCATCCTCTCGCTAGTAAACAGAATGTCACGATTGAAGAATTGGCTGAATATCCGATTGTAACCTATACGTTTGGTTTTACTGGGCGTTCTGAGTTAGATGTTGCTTTTGATCGGGTTGGTTTGAAACCTAAAATCGTATTTACAGCAACAGATGCTGATGTGATTAAGACTTATGTACGACTAGGACTGGGAGTTGGTGTGATTGCCAGTATGGCCATAGAACCTGTTCAGGACAGTGATTTAGTACGTATTGATATGCGCGATCAATTTGGTTACAGCACGACCAAGATAGGCTTTCGCCGCAGTAGTTTCTTGCGCAGTTATATGTACGATTTTATTTGGCGTTTCGCGCCACATTTGACGCGTAATGTGGTGGATAACGCCATAGCGTTGCGTTCTAATGAAGAAATTGAAGAAATGTTCAAAGATATCGAACTACCAATAGTATAAAAAGGTATTAATATCAGAGACATAGGTATAAAGAAGATTAAACCACCTCCAAACAGCAGGTAGGTGGTTGATCTTTTATTTTATATCCCCTTTGGGATCATTGTATTAAATTCACCACTGAAAAAATTGTCAGAGTCTTCTATTGAAGATTTTTGATTTTTGAGAATAAATTTATCGAAAGCGGTTTTAACTTCGTGATCCTCTAGCGCTTGATAATTAAATAAGGAAGTACAAGAAGAGTAAGTAAATTCAATATTAACATTCTCGTTAGAGGCGCAGTTTGATGTCACCTCCGAGTTGGTTCTGTCAAAATCTATTTTGTAGAGTTTTATTTTAGGGATATACACGACCTGATCTTCGATCCCAATTGCTTCAATAACACTGGCTAATGTGAGGGTGGAGTAATGATCTCCATTCCGTTTTAAACCCAGTCTTATGGCATCACCTTGTTTTTGTAAAAAGTCGGAAAAGCTTTTCAGGCTTGGAGAGTTTGCATTTAAAATAATATCCATAATGAGTTGGAGTAAATTTATTGCAATAGAAATTCCTTTCATTTCATGCTGATAAGTTTTATTTTCGACATTTATGATACTCATCAATGGCAGTTTTGCCATGATATCTTCCCAAAATTGAATGTCAGTTTTATATTCTTTACCATGGACATGGGTATATTTGGTAATATAGTCGGCGACTATTGAGGAAAGCGCGATCTGTATTTTTTTGATCTCGTTCATTTTCTGTAAGATACTGTCTTTATCGACAATATTTGCAGTAATAATAAATTGGACAAGGCCGTCTGTATCACTAAGCTGATAATCTGACAATGAAAATTTATCTCTAATACCGGCTGAAAAAAACTGATCTGCTTGTTGTATATTGTTTAGATGATATTGAAATTCTTTGTTTTTTTCTGTATCCATAATTTTCCCTCCAATCTCTAACTATCCTGAATATACCTTTGTTTTTCAAGTTTCAATTTAAAACTTATTAGCCAGAAATACGTAAAAATTTTAGAGCTAATTCAATAAAACTTTTATGGCGCGAATAAAACATATCTACTTTGGAAATGTCATCATTAAAATTTATCAATAAATGAGGGTTTATAGCTAATTAGCAAAATGTGTGGTCATGGAATAACAAATATTTGCTTATATGTTATGTTTAATGGTAGCTAACCATAATAAGAAAGGAGGAGTTATGTCGTTTAAATTGAAAAAAGACTGTGCTTCAACGCTCTCAATTGGAAGTAAAATCTATCATTATTATAGCCTACCTCTGTTATCTGAACAATTAGGCGATATATCCCGCTTGCCAAAGTCACTGAAAGTCTTGCTCGAAAATCTCTTGCGCAATGTTGATGGTGAATCAGTTGTGGAAGATGATTTGCAGGCGCTGGTGGAATGGCAAAAGACCGGTCATGCAGACCGCGAAATTGCTTATCGTCCTGCCCGTGTCCTTATGCAGGATTTTACAGGCGTGCCGGCTGTCGTCGATCTTGCTGCCATGCGGGAAGCTGTGTTAAGACTCGGTGGTAATGTAGAACAGGTTAATCCGTTATCTCCTGTTGACTTGGTTATCGATCACTCAGTGATGGTTGATAAATTTGGCACTGAACAGGCATTTTCAGAAAACGTCCAGATAGAGATGGCACGTAACTATGAACGTTATCTGTTCTTGCGTTGGGGGCAGAAAGCGTTTAACCGTTTCCGTGTTGTCCCTCCTGGAACGGGGATTTGTCATCAAGTTAATCTGGAATATCTGGGGAAAGCTGTCTGGTATGAAAATCAGGATGGCCAGGATTTTGCTTATCCTGATACGCTGGTTGGAACGGATTCTCACACGACCATGATTAATGGGTTGGGTGTCTTGGGATGGGGGGTAGGAGGAATTGAAGCAGAGGCGGCCATGCTGGGGCAGCCGGTTTCCATGCTGGTTCCAGATGTTGTTGGCTTTAAACTGATCGGAAAATTGCAAGAAGGGATCACAGCAACTGACCTTGTACTGACCGTGACACAGATGCTACGTAAGCACGGTGTTGTGGGTAAATTTGTTGAATTTTATGGCGATGGATTATCTGATTTGCCGCTGGCAGATCGGGCAACTATTGCCAATATGTCCCCTGAATATGGTGCAACTTGTGGTTTCTTCCCTGTTGATGACATTACATTAGACTATATGCGATTGACGGGGCGTCATGAAGAAGAAATTGCTTTGGTTGAAGCCTATTGCAAAACTCAGGGTCTATGGCGTAATACTGGGGATGAGCCTATTTTTACCAGCATCCTAGAGTTGGATATGTCGACGGTTGAAGCAAGTTTAGCTGGACCGAAGCGGCCTCAAGACAGGGTTGCATTGGGAAATGTACCACAGGCTTTTCAGTCTGCTATGGAGTTGGATACTCATAATACACAAGAGCACTCAGCCGCGATATCAGTGACTTTAGATAACCAAACTTTTTCATTGCAAGATGGTGCCGTGGTGATTGCTGCCATTACCTCTTGCACAAACACTTCTAACCCCAGCGTATTGATGACGGCGGGATTACTTGCCAAAAAAGCGATTGAGAAAGGCTTGCAGCGTCAACCATGGGTTAAAACGTCACTGGCACCTGGTTCGAAAGTTGTGACAAATTATCTGGAATTGGCAGGTTTCATGCCATATTTGGAAAAATTGGGTTTCAATTTAGTGGGTTATGGTTGTACTACCTGTATTGGTAACTCTGGGCCATTGCCTGATCCCATTGAATCTGCGATTAAGCAAGCTGATTTAACCGTTGGAGCTGTGCTTTCCGGTAACCGAAATTTTGAAGGACGTATTCATCCTTTAGTAAAAACCAACTGGTTGGCATCGCCGCCCTTGGTGGTGGCTTATGCGCTTTCTGGCAGTATGAAGAAAGATCTGACGCGAGAGCCTATCGGAAAAGATCAACAAGGAAATGATGTTTATTTGAAGGATATCTGGCCTGATAGTACAGAAGTTGCAGAAGCGATTGGAAAAGTCAGAACCGAAATGTTCCATAAAGAATATGATTCTGTGTTTGATGGTGATGAAAATTGGCAGTCCCTGAGTGTGGAAAGTTCAGCAACTTATGCTTGGCAGCCGGATTCTACCTATATACGCCATCCACCGTTTTTTAGTGATATGAAAGCTGAACCTAAACCCGTTACAGACATTCACAAGGCTCACATTTTGGCGATATTGGGGGATTCAGTTACGACGGATCACATTTCCCCTGCTGGAAATATCAAGGCTGACAGTCCTGCTGGACGTTATTTGCAAGAACATGGCGTTGCACCAAAAGATTTTAACTCGTATGGCTCAAGGCGTGGCAACCATGAAGTCATGATGCGAGGAACGTTTGCCAATATTCGGATCCGTAATGAAATGGTACCTGGTGTTGAAGGAGGGTATACCCGCCATATTCCTTCTCAATCCCAACTTGCTATTTATGATGCGGCTATGCGTTATCAGGAGGAGAAAATACCATTAGCCGTTATAGCAGGAAAAGAATATGGTTCAGGATCAAGCCGTGACTGGGCTGCAAAAGGAACGAGATTACTTGGGGTCAGGGTTGTGATTGCGGAATCTTTTGAACGAATTCACCGCTCTAATTTGATTGGTATGGGGATTTTACCATTAGAATTTCTTCAGGGCGTTAGCCGTAAGACCTTAAACCTGACAGGAGAGGAGCAAATTGATATTACAGGATTATCTAACATTCAGCCTGGGCAGACAATTGCAGTGAAAATCACCTATGCCGATGGACAAGAAATTGTGATTGATACTCGTTGTCGCATTGATACGGGAACAGAACTGGATTACTTCTATCATGATGGCATTTTACATTACGTGATTCGTAATATGCTGAAATAAGAAATTGAATTCTGGATAATAAATTGAACCAAGAGCCTGTTCCAAGATTAGAATTTTAGGCCAATAAGAAGCTGATCTGAAAAGGAACAGGCTATATAGACGACACGTCACCATTATTCTGTTGATAATTTGATTATTTTTTTAAAATGTTACCAAATTCACATAATTATAAATATCAGAGTTTATTTCTATTGTTATTTTTATAAAAACTCATAGTCTTTTAATGCTCTTAAAATACTATAGTTGCATGTATTGCAAAGGAAAAACAACATTATGAAAATTAAAACTCTTGTTGCAGTGGCTATTTCTGCTGTAGTTCTGGCAGGTTGTAAGAATATTGATCAGGGAATGCTGGCTCACTCTGGAATGCAATTACTCCAGGCGGCGACACTAAGTGATTCTAATGTCAAACAGTTATCTGACCAAGCATGTAATGAAATGGATGCACAGAATAAAATTGCACCGGCATCCAGTCAATACACTAAACGTTTGAACAAAATAGCCAAAGCATTGGGTAACGAAGTTAACGGTACACCGGTTAATTATAAAGTTTATCTGACTAATGATGTGAACGCATGGGCAATGGCTAATGGTTGTGTGCGCGTATACAGCGGCTTGATGGACATAATGAATGATAATGAAGTCGAAGGCGTACTGGGCCATGAAATGGGTCACGTTGCACTGGGTCATTCACGTAAAGCAATGCAAGTTGCTTATGCCGCAGTTGCTGCACGTACCGCAGCTGCGTCAGCGGGTGGTATAGCCGCACAGCTGAGCGATTCTCAGCTGGCTGCATTGGGTGAAAAACTGATCAACTCGCAGTTCTCACAACATCAGGAAAGTCAGGCTGATGACTTCTCTTATGATTTGCTGAAAAAACGCAATATCAAAACGGAAGGTTTAGTAACCAGCTTCGAGAAACTGGCTAAACTAGGCAGTGGTGAAACCAGCATGTTTGATTCACACCCGCCTTCACAGGAGCGTGCTCAACATGTTCGTGATCGTATCGCAGCAGACAAGAAATAATAAGTTACCCCCACAGGCGATTTAGTAGAAATAGGGACACTTCACGCGTGTTCGCCGAGTGGAATGAGGTAATGTTGTCAAAAAGGTTTAAAAATAAAAACTGCGCCCACACCGACGCAGTTTTTTATATAAATTAATCGGAAAACTTTTAGTTTGATTGGGATAATAAATGGCCCATTCGGCTGGCTTTAGTATCTAAATAACGGGCATTTTGGGGATTACGCCCTACAATCAGTGGAACACGTTCGGTGATATTAATGCCCGCTTCTATCATGATTTCAACTTTTTTAGGGTTGTTGGTAAGAAGGCGAATTGCATTAATATGCAACAACTTATACATATCTGAGCACAGGGTGAAATCTCTTTCATCGGCCGCAAAACCTAATTGATGATTAGCCTCAACAGTATCAATACCTTGATCCTGTAAAGCATAGGCTCGAATTTTATTCAGCAGACCAATATTGCGGCCTTCCTGGCGGTGGTAGAGCAAAACGCCACGGCCTTCTTGACTAATTTGCGAAAGCGCAGCTTCTAATTGAAAGCCACAGTCACATCTTAGGCTGAATAAAGCATCGCCAGTGAGGCATTCTGAGTGGATCCGCGATAATACAGGTTCATCACCAGAAATATCTCCAAAAACAAGAGCGACGTGATCACGGCCTGTTTTGGTTTCTTCAAATCCAATCATTAAAAACTCGCCCCATGGCGTAGGTAATTTTGCTTCAGCTACTCGTTTTAGCTGTATTTTTGTATTCATATGTTGATTTAACTCGTTATAAATATTGTGATATTTAAAACAATACCGGCTGAGAAAACAGCTAAAACTACGCAAAAAATTTTCTCTGGCTACGACGCATGCACGACGAAGCATTGTAACAGAAGGTATTAATATGTATGAATATAAGGTGTCAGATTCTTTAATGATAAACATATTAACATGCTAAACTAGAAGGCAGATTTTTGTAGATATATTTATCACAAAAAGAAGGAAATCAGTGTTTGTTGCAATAAATTGTTCCCTTTACGTAGACGTGTGTAGACGAGAAATGCTAATTTAGCACGCCACTATGTCTGTTATTTGGCATAATCAATCAGCAACAATAGATAACAGGAAGAAATGTGAAATATTTTCTGATCTTATTACTGGCACTGGTTGTTTTTGTTATCTCAGTGACACTGGGAGCAAATAACAATCAGATAGTGACGTTTAATTATTTGATTGCTAAAGGTGATTACTCTGTATCTACACTGCTGGCTGCATTATTTGCTGTTGGCTTTATCCTCGGTTGGGGAATTTGTGGGATTTTTTACTTACGCGCCGGTATCTCTTTGCGACATGCGAAACGCAAAATTAAGCGACTGGAAACTCAGGTGGGGCAACCATCCGGTTCATCCAAAAAAGTCGTATCTACCGTGGCATTAAACAAGGAATAATTCTCCATGTTAGAGCTGTTGTTTCTGTTGCTTCCCATTGCTGCCGCCTATGGCTGGTATATGGGGCGCAGAAGTGCTCAACAAAATAAGCAACAATCGGCTGACCGCCTTTCGCGTGAGTATGTTGATGGTGTTAATTTTTTGCTTTCAAATCAGCAAGATAAGGCGGTAGATTTATTTCTTGATATGCTGAAAGAGGATAGTCCTGCATTTGAGGCTCATCTAACATTGGGCAATCTCTTTCGTTCCCGTGGTGAAGTTGAAAAAGCCATCCGTATTCACCAATCCCTTATGGAAAGTGCTTCTCTGACGTTTGAACAGCGTTTGCTTGCGATCCAGCAACTTGGGCAAGATTATATGGCTGCTGGCGTCTATGATCGTGCTGAGAATATGTTTATTCAGCTAGTTGACGAAACAGACCTGCGTGAAAATGCCTTCAACTCCTTACTCATCATTTATCAATCAACGAGTGATTGGAATAAAGCTGTTGATATCGCTGAAAAACTCGTAAAACTGGGCAAGCATCATTTTCGGGAAGAGATTGCCCATTTTTATTGTGAGTTGGCATTGCAATGTATGGGTAGTGACGATTTTATTGATGCGCTCAGTTATTTGAACAAAGCGTATCAGGCAGATAAAAACTGTGCTCGTGCTTCTATTATGCTTGGCCGTATTTATATGGCCCAAGGGGAGTATCTTAACGCGACCAATGCGTTGAAGCGTATTCTCGACCAAGATAAACAACTCGTCAGTGAATCTTTGCCAATGTTGCAAGAATGTTACCAGAATCTATCTCAACCAGATGAATGGCAGTCTTTTTTACAACGCTGTGTAGAAGAAAATTGTGGTGCGATCGCAGAACTTCATATGGCTGATGTTCTTGAAAAGAAAGAAGGACGTGATGTTGCCCAAAATTTCATTAACTTTCAACTGGAACGCTATCCAACAATGAGGTTGTTTTATCGTCTGATGGATTATCATCTGACGGAAGCAGAAGAAGGGCGGGCGAAAGAAAGCCTGATTCTTTTGCGCAATATGGTAGGTGAGCAAATTCGTACAAAACCTGATTATCGATGCCATAAATGTGGTTTTACTTCCCGCTCATTATATTGGCATTGCCCATCATGTCGTTCTTGGGACTCAATTAAACCGATCCGAGGATTGGATGGTCAGTGACACGGTCGCTATTCATTAGTGATGAAAGTTTATAAGTAGTTCAAGTTTATTAGTAAATCAAAGGGCCTAAAAATGACCTCTCACACAGTTCAAACTTTAGATAAACAGATTGACTCACCTATTATTATCGCATTGGATTATGACAATCAGGATATGGCGCTGGCCTTTGTCGATAAGATTGATCCACAATCCTGTCGCCTGAAAGTGGGTAAGGAGATGTTTACATTATATGGCCCACAATTTGTTCAGGCGCTGCATCAGCGTGGTTTTGACGTATTTTTGGATCTTAAATTTCACGATATTCCCAATACAACGGCAAGGGCGGTTGCGGCTGCGGCTGAACTAGGTGTGTGGATGGTTAATGTTCACGCCAGTGGTGGTGAGAGAATGATGACAGCAGCTAAAGAAGTCTTGTTGTCTTATGGCAAGGATGCCCCTCTATTAATTGCTGTGACAGTACTGACCAGTATGGAACACGCTGATTTATTAGGTACAGGCATTGATGTGACTCCAGCGCAACATGCGGAGCGTTTGGCATTATTGACAAAGCAGTGTGGTTTGGATGGCGTAGTTTGTTCAGCCCATGAAGCACAGCAATTGAAAGCCGTATGTGGACAAGCATTCCAATTGGTTACTCCAGGTATTCGCCCTGAAGGTACAGAAGCAGGAGATCAGCGCCGGATCATGACACCTCCTCAAGCGGTTCAGGCTGGGGTGGATTATATGGTGATCGGGCGTCCAATTACCCGTGCAGAAAATCCGGCATTAGCACTACAGCAGATTAACCAATCTATTGGAGTTGTTCATGGATAATAACTCTCGCCTGGTTTATTCGACGGAGGGTGGCCGCATTCAGGAGGAGGAAAAAGTAAAGCCTTCTCGTCCGAAAGGGGATGGTGTTGTACGGATCCAGCGCCAAACTAGTGGCCGTAAAGGGAAAGGTGTTTGTGTGATTACAGGCATAGATGCTGATGACCAAACTTTGGCTAAGTTGGCCGCCGAATTGAAGAAAAAATGTGGTTGCGGGGGATCTGTCAAGGAGGGAGAAATTGAAATTCAAGGCGATAAACGCGACTTACTGAAACAATTGCTGGAAGCAAAAGGAATGAAGGTAAAACTGGCTGGAGGCTAAGCCCGGTTTGTCATCTGCAAGCTATGCAGCCAATAAACTGCATGGCTTGTTAATTGAATAATTAAATTAACACCTGTCACGGTCAATATGGAAAGAGCTGTGCAGTGAGTGTTTACTCCTTGCTTGTTTCATTTTCTTCGTCTTGAGTCATGATACGTGCAGCTGTAGCCAATACGTCAGGCCGGGCAGTGGCTTCTTTGTTATCTGGTTGAGTAAAATAAGTAACTAAAACTAATGGTGCACGGTTAGGTACTGGCCAAATAACCGCAATATCATTTGTTGTACCATAATCGCAGCGACCAGTTTTATCTCCTACAATCCAATCCTTGGGTACTCCGGCCTGAATGCTGGCACCACCTGTTTTATTGCCCTTTATCCACTCAGTTAATTGTTTACGTTGAGTTGTAGCTAAAGCATTGCCCAATACCAAATGATATAAACTTTTTGCCATAGCTTGAGGTGTGGAAGTATCGCGCTCATCACCTGGAATAGCGGTATTTAATTCGGGTTCATAGCGATCGAGACGAAAAACATTGTCACCGATAGTACGGGCAAAGTGTGTCACTTCATTTGGGCCATTCAATTGGTTAAGAAGCAAATTCATAGCCGTATTATCGCTATATTGTAGTGTTGCTGCACTTAACTCTCCCAAGGTCATACCTTCTTTAAGGTGTTTTTCTGTAATAGGGCTATATTCAACAAGATCTGATTGTTGATAATGAACTCGTTGAGTTAATAGGTGGGCATTTGTTTCGCTTTTCTTCAGAATAGCGGATACAGCTATTAACTTACTCGTGCTACATAGAGGAAAGCGCTCGTTTGCGTGGTAAGAGATGATGGAGTTATCAGATGTATCTATTAATACTACGCCAAGCCGGCCATTGGCATTTTTCTCTAATATGGAAAGCTGATGAATGATCTTATTTGTCTTGTGTGGGTTTCTTGCAGACGATGTTTCATTCGGGTAAGAAATTTGATTGTTATAATCGCTTGCATTGGCTGGAAAAGTGAAGAGTACACCAAGTAAGGAAACAAGGGTGGTTGTGAAACCTATCCGGCTCACTGAAGAAAATAGCATGTGGAAGTCCCCTTATGGGTTATTACAAAACTGCCGCCATTTATGGCGGCAGAGATGCTTTATATAAATGATTGGTAAGATTAGCTTATACAGGGCGTGCCACAATATTACGGGTTTCCATTCTGACATCTTCAATACGGACATTGATGATGTCATTTAAGCGGTGAACAGTTTCGCCTTTAATCAACACGGAACCTGTTTCTTGGCTGCATTGAAGTTCATCACGAACAGCATGCAAGAATGGTCCAGGGACGAAAGCGACGGCACCGTTATCTACCAGTCGAACTCGCAAGCCACCACGGGTGATATCGATAATTTCTGCTGGGAATGCTTTATCTGTGCCAGCATGAGGTTGCAAGAAACGAGCATAGAGCCAATCACCAACATCGCGTTCTGCCATGCGGTTAGCTCGGCGACGCTCGGTCAATTGCAAGCAAAGATCTTCAGTAGGTTTTTCTATCTCCACTTGTTGGATAATTGCTTTCAACAAACGGTGGTTGATAATGTCGCTGTATTTACGGATAGGAGATGTCCAGGTCGCGTAAGCATCAAATCCTAAACCAAAGTGTGGGCCTGGTTCTGTTTTGATTTCAGCAAATGTTTGGAAACGGCGGATGCGGCTGTCCAGGAATTGTGTCGGTTGGTTATCCATCTCACGGCGCAATTCACAAAACCCTTCCAGTTTTAGTAATGCTTCAGCGTTAGCTTCAATGCCATGTTCCTTGAGAACTTCAATAACCTGTTCAATCTGGGTAGGTTCAAAGCCAGTGTGGACGTTATAAACACCAAAGCCTAATTTATCACGCAGAATTTTAGCTGCACATAAGTTTGCTGTGATCATGGCTTCTTCGACAATACGGTTAGCTGTGCGACGCTGTTCAATAACGATATCAACAACATGGCCGTTTTCATCAAGGATAAATCGATAGTCCGGACGTTCCTTGAAAACCAGCGCATTTTGCAGACGCCAGTTATTGCGACGTTCACTCATCTCTTTTAGGAGGATGATTTGGCTAGTCACGGCGTCTGATTCGGGTTTCCAACCTTCCTGGCCTTCTAAGTAATCTGAGACTTCGTCATAAACCAGCTTAAATTTAGACTCAACCCAAGCAGAGAAGAATTGAATATCATCACCCAATTGACCATCTTCGAAAATTGAAACCTGACAAACCAGGGCAGGGCGGCGTACATTAGGGCGCAGAGAACACAGGTCATCGGATAGCTCACGAGGGAGCATTGGAATATTGAAACCTGGCAGGTAATTGGTGAAACTACGCTGGTAGGCAATTTTATCTAGTTCGCTACCTGCTTTGATATAAGCCGTAGGATCGGCAATTGCAATAGAAAGTTTCAGGCTGCCGTCATCATTTTTGGTGATGTGCAGGGCATCATCCATATCTTCGGTTGTTGCACTGTCAATGGTGACAAAATCAAGCGCGGTCAGATCGATGCGTTCGATAGAACTATCATCCAACGGGCAATCCGTCATTGCTGGCGCTTCACGTTCCAGTTCGTGGCGAGTTAATGTTACCCACCATGGTGCGTAATGATCATCACCTTGCGTAATATAGCCAGTGATTTCGGCATGAAAACCGCGATCACCTTTCAGTGGATGCCGGCGCATTTCAGCTACGGCCCAATCGCCGTTTTCAAAGGCATGGTCAACGTGGTTTGCTGGACGGCAAGGGATAGTGTCTTTTAACAATGGGTGATCAGGAATAATCCATAGTCGGTTGTCATTTTCTTTCTTCTGGACCTTTCCTACAAAACGGCTCAGGAAGGGTTCAATCAGAGACTCCGGTTCGGCAATTTCTTTCTCTTTGTCTGTGTGGATAGCGGCGGTAATCCGATCTCCGTGCATGACTTTTTTCATGTGGGGAGGTGGAATGAAATAACTTTTTTGGCCGTCGACTTCTAAAAATCCAAAACCTTTCTCAGTTCCTTTGACTAAACCTTCTACACGCAGGGTCTGGGCGTGAAGTTGCTGTTTTAGCTGCGCAAGCAGCGGATTATTTTGAAACATAATATCTGAGGAATATTGAGTTATTATCGATAATTTTGGACAACAGTTTTACGCGAATCGAGAGTATGGAGCAAGTAACATCTTATCAAAACAGGAAAAACTGTGGTGTAAGACTAAAAATCGGCCATTTTACCGAAATGGGGAATGCCATTTTTATTTCTCCACTGATACGACAGTATTATTAGTCCTAATCCGTATTAGGTAATGCTTTAAAAAGAAATATTTAGTTACAACATACTAATTTAAATCTCAACAATACAACTATAAAATTCAACTCACAAATTTCAATAGGGGAAAAAATAATATGATTTTCTCAGTCTGCCTCCTGTAAGAATTAAAGGAGACAGACTAATGAAGATTCAGGATTTTTAATTATTCGGTTTTATCCGTATATTCACAAAGATCCTCAATAATACAAGAACCACAGCGCGGCTTTCGGGCAATGCAAGTATAGCGACCATGTAGAATCAGCCAATGATGACAATCAACCTTGAATTCTGCTGGCACAACTTTCAATAAGTGCTTCTCGACTTCATCGACATTCTTCCCTGGGGCAAATTGAGTTCGATTGCTGACGCGAAAAATATGCGTATCAACTGCAATAGTTGGCCAACCAAAAGCAGTATTTAAAACAACGTTAGCCGTTTTTCGACCAACGCCTGGTAACGCTTCCAACGCTAGGCGATCTTCCGGTACTTCTCCCTGGTGTTTTTCCAACAATATTCGGCAAGTTTTAATCACGTTTTCAGCTTTAGTGTTATATAACCCAATAGTTTTTATATACTCTTTTAAACCATCAACGCCCAAATCAAGGATCGCCTGCGGTGTATTAGCAACGGGATATAGTTTTGCCGTTGCCTTATTCACGCTGACATCTGTAGCCTGTGCAGATAGCAATACAGAAATGAGTAACTCAAATGGAGAGTTGAATACCAGCTCAGTAGTTGGGTGTGGATTGTTATCCCGTAAACGGGTAAGTATCTCAATCCGTTTTTGTTGATTCATATCTGGTTGCTCTTTAGCCTCTTGTGATATGGCTTCCACAGCCTTTTTCTACGTTATACTGCCGTTCTTTATGTTCTGCCCGATTTTTGATGCGTTCATCGATGATATATTTTCCTGCCAGCATCAGACCTAATCCGATAAAAGCACCTGGTGGCAGGATGGCAAGCAAGAAAGGGGAGTCCAGATGGATGATTTCAATACGCAGTGATTTAGCCCAGTTACCCAGCAATAGATCGGCACCATCAAAAATAGTTCCGTTCCCCAAAATCTCTCGCATGGAACCCAATACAAATAAGGCGAAAGTTGCTCCCAGCCCCATTGCAAGACCATCAATTGTTGAATTGTAGATCGAATTTTTTGATGCGTAGGCTTCAGCACGGCCTATCACAATGCAGTTAGTGACAATCAGAGGAATAAAAATACCCAATGATTCGTAGAGTCCGAAAGCAAAAGCATTGATTAACATCTGGACGGCACTGACGACAGACGCGATGATCATCACATAAATTGGGATACGAATTTCATGGGGGACCCAGCGACGTAATGCTGACACGGCCATATTAGTACTCACTAAAACCAGTGTTGTCGCTAATCCTAATCCTAGCGCATTGGTTGCCGTAGAGGAAACAGCCAATAAAGGGCAAAGCCCTAAAAGCTGTACCAATGCGGAGTTATTTTTCCATAGCCCCTGAATAAATAGGTTTTTAGTTTCATTCATAATTATTTCTCTTCGCAAGTTGGCAGGGAAGAAAGTTGTGTCGATACTGTTTCCAAATAAAGAGTTGTCCGTTTAACAGCATTGACAACAGCACGCGGTGTAATGGTTGCACCGGTAAATTGGTCGAATTCTCCACCATCTTTTTTGACCGCCCAGTTGTGATCATCCTTTGACATGATTTTTTTGCCAGAGAAAGCATAAATCCAATTGGAAATTCTGGTTTCAATTTTGTCGCCCAAACCGGGGGTTTCGTGGTGTTCAGTGACTCTAACACCCAACACGCTGCCAGAAAAATCAGCACCAACCAGTAATTGAATTGCACCCGAATAGCCATCAGGCGCTGTACTTTCTAACGCAGCCGCAACCGGAACACCTTTTTTACGGGCGAGGTAAAGACGGTGAGGCTGTTCATTACCTAATGCCTTGTTTGCCACTAGATAACATTCATTTTGCATATCATTGTCGTATAAAGCAGGGGGGACAACTTGATCCAGCAATACCTTATGTTGTAAAGCTGCTTGTTCGGCGATCCGATCCTTTGTTAATGAATAAACAATTGCCGTTAGCCCTGTCGTACAAGCTGCGAAAATTGCGAGGGTAACACCGTGACGACGCATAGTTTCTAACATAGTACTCTTCCTTTTCCTATTTATGGCCGTAAGCACGAGGCTGGGTGTAATGGTCAATAAGTGGCACACATATGTTTGCCAGTAATACCGCAAATGCAACAGCATCAGGATAACCACCATAAACACGAATTATCCAAATAAGCCCACCAATAATGGTTCCGTAAATCAAACGGCCTTTTGGTGTTGTTGATGCGCTAACGGGGTCAGTTGCAATAAAAAATGCGCCTAACATGGTGGCACCGGAAAAAAGTTGCAATAAGGGTGGTGAATAACGGGTAGGATCAAAAAGCCAACTTATCAGTGCACAAATACCCAGTGACAAAATAAAGGCAGTTGGGATTTGCCAGTTAATGATTTTTCGGTTGAGCATGATCAAGCCGCCAACCAAATAAGCAACGTTAACCCATTGCCAGCCAATGCCAGCTAAAACGCCTTGTAATATAGGTTGTTGCAATACTTCATCAATATTGTGAGTCAACCTGCCAGTTTTGAAACTGTCCAGCGGTGTTGCTTGACTCAATCCATCAATACCTTGTTGCAGTTGTAACAAAGTTGAGCCATCTGGCGTATGTCCTGTGAAAATGACCATAAGGCTATCCCATGGGGTTAAAGTGAATGTCTGTAAAGATTCAGGAGGCATCCAACTGGTCATTTGTACAGGAAATGAGATCAATAGAACGACATAGCCGATCATGGCAGGGTTAAACGGATTTTGCCCAAGTCCGCCATACAAATGCTTAGCAATAATGACAGCAAAAAATGTGCCGAGCACGATTAGCCACCATGGTGCTAATGGTGGCAGGCTAATACCTAAAAGCAATCCTGTCACTAAAGCAGAGTTATCCCTGAGATAGGGAAGTATTAGTTGTTTTTTCAATGCGATAGCAGCAGATTCAGCTAACAATGCGGTAATGATAGCTAGCAAAATCTGGAATAATGTTCCAGAGCCAAAGAAATAGGTCTGGATAGCAATACCAGGAATGGCCGCTAAAACTACCCAAAGCATGATCTGACTAGTGCTTTTTTGGTTGTGTGTAAAAGGTGAACTTGCGACTTTTAGTTGGTTGTTGTCAGTTTTTACTGGCCTAAATTTCATCGATAAATTTCACTATTCGGTTGTAATTACTTGTTCTTCCTGAGCGGCTTTTTTAGCTTTGACACGGGCAATAGCCGCCGCAACAGCTGCTTTACGGGGATCGGTTTCTTCCGGCTCTGCGGAATCTGCTTGAGGGAGAGTTGACTCCGGTTGGCTTTGCGCAGCTTTCTTGGCTTTAGCCCGGGCAATGGCCGCCGCAACAGCTGCTTTACGGGGATCGGTTTCTTCCGGCTCTGCGGAATCCGCTTGAGGGAGAGTTGACTCCGGTTGGCTTTGCGCGGCTTTCTTGGCTTTAGCACGGGCGATAGCCGCCGCAACAGCTGCTTTACGGGGATCGGTTTCTTCCGGCTCTGCGGAATCCGCTTGAGGGAGGGTTGACTCCGGTTGGCTTTGCGCGGCTTTCTTGGCTTTAGCACGGGCAATAGCCGCCGCAACAGCTGCCTTGCGTGGATCTTGTGTATCATCCCCGCTATTTTGTTGAGATTGCTCTAGTGACGTTGTCACTTCATCGCTTTGTGCTGCCTTTTTCGCTTTTGCCCTGGCTATCGCAGCGGCGAGGGCGGCTTTACGCGGATCATTGTCTTCAACCGATGTTGATGTATTTTCTTCTATATCTAAGTTTGTAGTAATTTGTTTTTCTGCTTGACGAGCACGCAACTGTTCTTTTCTGGCTTTACGTGCTGCAATTGCTGCTGTATTGTCAGGTGATTGTCCTGCCTGCACAAGGATAGATTCGCCAGTATTTCCCTGTTTTTCCTTCGCACGGGCAAGGGCGGCTTGTACAGCACTTTTATCACTGCTATTTACTTGAACAGCCGCTTTTTTATGGCGTTCTTCACGTGCCAATTTTTCCCGTTCCATACGTACTTGTTTAGCTTCAAAACGCACCTTAGCTTCAGCAGAACGGCGTGCTTCTGCTTCTATCGCCCATATTTCAGCTTTTTCCTGTCGATAGTATTGAACCAGAGGGATATTACTTGGGCATACATAAGCACAAGCTCCACATTCAATACAGTCGAATAAATGATGATTTTTGGCCTTTTCATGTTCTTGCCCACGACTGAACCAGTACAGTTGTTGCGGCAGCAATCCGGCGGGGCATGCTTCAACGCATAGGCCGCAGCGAATGCACGCTTCTTCAATGACTTTGGGTTCCATCTCTTGTACCGAAGGTGCAAGAATACAGTTACTGATTTTGACGATGGGGACATTCAAATCAGGTAAAGTGAATCCCATTAATGGTCCACCCATAATGACCATTTGTTCTGATCCTGGGTTAAATCCGGCTTGTTGTAACAGGAAGTGAACAGGCGTGCCGAGGCGCGTCCAGAAATTGCCAGGCGAAGTGACTGCTTCACCTGTTAGCGTCACTACACGTTCGATTAACGGCTCACCGTCAATAATGGCACGTTTTATCGCCACGACTGTTCCCACGTTTTGCATAAGAACGCCGATGTCAGAAGAACGACCGCCAGAAGGTACTTCTTTTCCGGTCAGGATCTTGGTCAGTTGTTTGGCTCCACCAGAAGGATATTTTGTTGGAATGACACGCACAGCGATGGATTTATCACCACTAAGTGCTGCGTTTAAGGCATTAATTGCTTCGGGTTTGTTGTCTTCAATGCCGATCAATACCTGCTTTGGATTAAGCAAATGTATTAAGATGCGGATACCCGCAATAATTTCTTTTGCATGTTCTTGCATTAAACGATCATCAGCGGTGATATAAGGTTCACACTCGGCCGCATTGATGATTAGGGTGTTGAGATTGTGTCGTCCGCCTTTCAGTTTTGTTTCAGTAGGGAAGCCAGCACCACCTAAGCCAGCAATACCGGCTTGTTGAATGCGTTGCAATATTTCATTGACTTCCAATATGGTGTAATCAGCGATTGGGTTGCGTTCTCCCCATTGATCTTTACCATCAGGACGCAACCGGACACACAATTCTTTTAGCCCAGAAGGGTGTGCTGTGACGCAAGGTTCAATTGCAATAATTGTCCCAGATGTGGAAGCATGAACAGGTACTGTTCTGCCCATTCCAAATGTTAAAGCCTGGCCTTTCAGCACATAATCGCCCACTTTAACCAGCAGCTCGCCTTCTGGCCCCAAATGTTGCTGTAGGGGGATGATTAATTCATCCGGCAATGGCGCATGGCGTAATGGGGTACGGCTAGATTGCAACTTCATTTCTGGTGGATGGATACCACCATTAAAATCCCAGATTTTATTTTTGTTAAGCAAGTTGAGTAGATTAAACATGGGGTTTAACCTCAACAGGCTTAGCAGAGGAGAATAAAGTAGGGTCTGGTGTTGCGGGGATATTTTTTACTGGAATGGTGTTTAAATCCCATTTCCAATTTGAGGTAGTAGTAGCAACGGGGATCATCGTAATACAATCTGTTGGGCAAGGTGCGACACATAGGTCACAACCTGTGCAGAGATCTTCAACAACGGTATGCATGGCACGGTTTGCACCAATAATCGCATCTACAGGGCAAGCCTGAATGCATTTTGTGCAGCCTATGCAATTTTCTTCATCAATGAAAGCAACTTTTCTGGCTGGATTCTGAACGTTATCGTCGCCGTCCAACGGTTGTGGATCAATACCCATTAATTCGGAGATTTTGAGCATAACTTGTTCTCCACCGGGGGCGCATTTATTGATCATCTCGCCATTATTGGCAACCGCTTCCGCATAGGGGCGACAGCCGGGATAACCGCACTGTCCACATTGACTCTGGGGTAATAAGCTGTCGATATTTTCAACAATCGGATCTTCTTCTACTTTAAAACGACGCGCAGCAAAACCAAGGATTAAGCCAAAGATTAATCCGAGTATGCTTAGTACGCCGATAGCAATCCATAATGACATCATTAGAATTTCACCAAACCACTAAATCCCATAAATGCGAGGGACATTAACCCTGCTGTAATAAGCCCTATTGATGAACCACGAAAAGGGACAGGAATATTGGCAACGGCCAGGCGTTCCCGAATGCCGGCAAATAGCACCATGACAAGAGAAAAACCCGCGGCAGCACTGAATCCATATACAGCAGATTGTAAAAAATCGTGAGATTGATTGACATTCAGTAATGCAACACCAAGTACAGCACAGTTGGTTGTAATCAGTGGCAAGAAAATTCCTAACAAGCGATAAAGCGTCGGGCTGGTTTTGCGGACGACCAATTCCGTAAACTGAACGACAACCGCAATAACGAGAATAAAGCTCAGGGTGCGCAAATAAACCAAATCGAGCGGGACAAGAATAAATGTGTTTACCAGCCATGCGCAGATAGAAGCTAGGGTAAGAACAAAAGTTGTGGCCAGCCCCATACCGATGGCGGTTTCGAGTTTTTTGGATACCCCCATAAATGGGCATAGACCCAAAAATTTTACCAAAACAAAATTATTGACTAAGACTGTGCCAATAAATAACAAAAGGTATTCAGTCATTGCTATACCTGAAAATAAGATATTGGAAAATGGAACACTGCTTACATAGTTTGAGTAGAAATTCCCCACCTGAATGTGGGGAAGCGGGGCAATGATAACAATCAATTGTGGGGTATGTTATCGATCTTGTGTGAAAGTCATTTTCACCCGATGGGAGCGTTTAATATAAGGAATGAAGATGGTGGCAGCCAGTAATGGCCATAATAGGGATCGTATTGCCATTTCATCAGAAATAGGAGAAAAAGCGAAAGTTTTTATGGCCATCAACACGGAAGCCATCAGCCAAATAATAAAAATACGTGGGAATCGTTTCGAGCGAATAAAAAGTAGCTTCAATGCCCATATAGTAAAACACCACATCATTGTCGTGGTTAATACTGAGGTATACCACAAGGTGGTAAAATTCCCCCCTATTTGATGAATAGTTTCGTTTTTATGGATAAACGTCATTATATATAACAGTAACATCAAACTGGCAGCGATTAATGTCATGATTAGATATGCGGCAGGCGCTAATAACCAGCCATTAATGCGATAATAATCATTGGACTGATACATAAGCAGTTTTCACTCCACCGTGATTTTTTTGATAGTAGAAAATGATTATAGGAAAAAGAGAGTAGTACTGGAATCAGGATTATTTGCTAACGTGTGAGAGGAGGTGATACTTTCTGGTGCCTGATGACTTGTTTACGATATTTTGATCATTTTTTAGAGGCTGTTATGAGTGATTTTTTGAAAGTGGGTTTAGTAGGCTATGGCTATGCAAGTAAAACATTCCATGCGCCATTAATTGCAGGAACACCCAATATAGAATTGGTTGCCATTTCCAGCAGTGATATAGATAAAGTTAAAAAAGACTGGCCAACAATATCAGTCGCTTCCTCGCCGGAGGAACTCTTCAGTGATCCCAACATTGACCTTATCGTGATCCCGACACCAAATGATACTCACTACCCATTGGCACAAAAGGTGTTAGAGGCAGGTAAACATGTTGTCGTTGATAAGCCTTTTACCATTACGGTAGAACAGGCTCAATCATTGAAAAAGCAAGCGGAAGAAGCCAATTTATTGCTGTCTGTATTCCATAATCGTCGTTGGGATTCTGGTTTTCTGACAGTGAAATCACTTATTAAAGAAAATAAATTGGGAGCCCTGAAATATTATGAATCCCATTTTGATCGTTACCGTCCCGCTGTTCGTCAGCGCTGGCGTGAAGCTGCTGGAGCCGGTAGTGGCATTTGGTATGATTTAGCGCCTCATTTACTGGATCAGGCCGTGCAACTGTTTGGCAAACCACAAGCTATCACAACCGATTTGGGCATGATGCGCCCAGATGCAGAGACGGCGGATTATTTTCATGCCCAGCTTACCTATCCTGATTTGAAAGTCGTGTTGCATGCAACCATGCTTGCAGCAGCAGAATCACCTATTTATACATTGCATGGTATGGATGGCAGTTATACCAAGTATGGTCTGGATCCTCAAGAAGAGCGCTTAAAGGCAGGAGAAAGGCCTCCACGGGCAGACTGGGGATATGATGCACGGGATGGTTATGTGACGTTGTCACAAGGTGATGACTTAGTTACGAAAGTTGTTCCTACTGTACCTGGTAATTATGGCGCTTATTATGCGGCTATTCGTGATGCGATTTTGTTTGGAAAACTTAATCCCGTAACTGCTAGCGAAGCTATTTTGATTATGAAACTTATCGAAGCTGGTGAAAAATCAGCAAAAGAACAACGCACAATCTTAATTGACTAATTAAACAGTGGCAGGTGGGTAAAGGGGACTTATATTGATGAACGTGTTGCAAAAATTAAGAATTGATCCTTTTTTAGTGACATTAATTACTGTGGTCATCATTGCATCGTTTTTTCCTTGCGAAGGTGAAGCGAAAAAGTGGTTTCAATACTTAACTACAGCCGCTATTGCGCTGTTATTTTTTATGCATGGCGCGAAGTTATCCCGCAATGCCATCTTGGCAGGGATAGGGCATTGGCGGTTGCATTTGGTGATTTTCTCCAGCACGTTTATTTTGTTTCCCATACTAGGGATGGGGTTAAGTTTCATCGTGCCAGAGTGGATGTCACCAACCATTTATATGGGCTTTCTTTATCTTTGTGCTTTACCTGCCACAGTACAATCGGCTATTGCGTTTACTTCCGTTGCAGGGGGAAATGTTGCCGCGGCGATATGCAGTGCTTCCGCCTCAAGCTTGTTAGGTGTATTCCTGTCTCCATTGTTGGTTGGTTTTTTGATCCAAACTCAAGAAGGAGGGGCTCAAACAGATACCTGGAAAGCGATAAGAGATATTATCTTGCAGTTAATGGTGCCTTTTATCGTCGGACATTTATCGCGTCCTTTGATTGCCAGTTGGGTGGAAAAACATAAGAAATTGGTCAACATGACAGATCGTTCTTCTATCTTGCTGGTGGTTTATGTTGCCTTTAGTGAGGCGGTGGTGGAAGGTATTTGGCATAAAATCGATGCCTATTCACTGCTTATGATTGGGATCGTCTGCTGTGTTTTATTAGCTATCGTACTACTAATTAACGTATATAGCTCGCGTTTGCTGGGATTTGGCAAAGATGACGAAATCACTATTGTGTTTTGTGGTTCGAAGAAGAGCCTGGCGAATGGCGTACCAATGGCGAATGTATTATTTCCCGCGCCAATGGTTGGTGTGATGTTGTTACCGTTGATGATTTTCCACCAGATCCAATTGATGGTTTGTGCTGTCCTTGCTCAGCGTTATGCGCAGCGTTTAAAAATAAAAAAGGCAGAGTAATTTTCTGCCTTTGGAACAACTTAGTTCTTAGCGGTTGGCGACTTTTTCTTTCAGTGCCTGTTTTTCTGCTTCACTAAGGAATGCAGTTGCCAAGCCATTAATCTGTGCCTGTCGAATCAACGCTGGAGACAGTCCCGCAGCTGGCGCCGCAACGTTATATTCATGGCGAATTTCGATGCCTTCTACTGCCGGATCATCCGTATTGATTGATGCCAGGATCCCGTGCTCAAGGAACTGTTTCAGGGGGTGAGCTTGTAAAGAACTGACGGTGCTGGTTTGCAAGTTTGATGTCAGGCAGGATTCAATACCGATGCCATGTTCAGCCAAATAATCCATTAAGGCTGGATCAGTGATTGCTTTGACACCGTGACCAATACGAGTTGCACCTAATTCACGAATAGCGTGCCAGATGCTTTCCGCCCCTGCGGCTTCACCTGCATGTACGCTAATATTCCAACCTGCGTCACGTGCTCGGATAAAATGTTGCTCAAAGAGATGGCCGGGGAAGCCTAATTCATCACCCGCCAGATCTAATGCGGTGATATGTTGTTTATGAGCAAGAAGTCCGGCGAGTTCTTCGGTGCACGCTTTTTCCCCAAATGTTCTGCTCAGAATACCAATTAAACGGATCTGAATATCATGCTGCTGGCTTGCTGAGTGGATACCGTCGATCACCGCTTCCACGACGCCTTCAACGGGAAGTTGGTGCTTCATTGCCATGTAATAAGGGGAGAAACGCAGTTCAGCGTAATCAAGACCCGCCTTGACTGCATCTTCAACGTTTTCAATGGCGACTCTGCGGCAAGCTTCTAAATCGGCAAGTACAGTCACACCCCAGTCCAATTTTTGCAGGAAGCTGACAAGGTTAGGCTCATTTTCAATGATTTGGACATGCGGACGTAATGCTTCCAGCTCATAAGCTGGGAGAGGGATATTATGTTGACGTGCAAGATCCAAAATGGTTTCAGGACGGATATTACCGTCAAGGTGACGGTGAAGATCGGTCAGTGGAAGCTGTATGTCAATCATTTTATTATCCTTTTTATTAAATTATATATATAAAAAAGCCAGCCAACGTGTTGGCTGGCAAGAAAGTGAAACACTATTCTGCAAAGCCATTATCAAGCAGGAATTGATGTAAACTGGATTCTTTGTCGTTTAATTTGACTTTATCATTGGCATAGAGGAAGTTAAGGCCAATGATACCGTCTTTGTCAGTCAGAATGTTGTATTTAATCCCTTCTTGGGTCATTATCTGAACTTGCAGTTTTGCTTGAGCTTCTGCGGTAGCTTTATCCTTACCGTCTAGCATCGCTGACTGCGCAATAGATTCTATCAACATGGCTTTCGGTATATTAATGTGCAAAGACAATTTTTGAACCAGGGTACGAACCATTTCTTCTGGTTCCATAAGTTGCAATGCACTTTTATCCTCCGGAATATTTTGTAAGGCAAGGTTGAAATCCACTGAACTTTCACCTTTACTGTTTTTCCAACTAAAAGGAGAAATACTGAATTGTGGATTATTATTCAGAAGGAGATGTAAGTTACTGAGGATCGCTAAGGAAGTCGTATCATAAGATACTTGATCCGTAGTCAAGGCCGCTTCAGCCGCATCGTTATAGGCTTGGGTAAATTTACGCACAGACTGGCCATCAAGTTTTTCCATACCCAGAGCTAACTTACCAGAGCCAAACTCTATATCCTTAATCTTTAAACCATCAATGCTATAAACGATTTTGATTTTCAGATTATCTTTGTCCTCGCCTAAATTGGATGTCACTTTCATTCCTTTAAGAGCGATATTTGGCTCATTAGGAATTCCATTCATGCTGAATTCGCCAATACTATAGCTTTGATTTCCGGTATAGATATCGAATTTGCCTTTTTTGTTATCCCCTTTAAAATCAATTCCCTTAAGTGAAATTGACTCTTTTTTGGTCGGATCGCTGAAAGACAGTTCATCACTTTTGATTGTGAAGGAAAATTCACTTAGATCACGATTGACGTCGGCACTGATTTTTGCGCCTGAAAATGACAGCACCCGTTGGTTACCATTTTTAGTCGTTTCCGTATGATTAATAGGGATCAGATCAATGTTAGCAGAGAGCGCACGGTTATAACTGACTTTAGCATCTAAGTTAAACAGCGATTTTTCGTTTGTGATATTAAATAGTTTTTTCAACGCATCACTTTTTTCCAGTTCTGCGTGGACAGAGGCCATTTGGGGACTCAGGTTGAATCTCTTCAAGTCAGAGATAGGAAATGGCCCATGATCGATTGTCGATTTGAAAATGATTTCTTCATTTGGTGGGATATCGGCATTTTTTACACCATTCTTGATGTTTAGGATCAAACGAACATCGGAACTGAAAATACCTCGTTTGAAATCTTTTGCTTGCCATTCTATGCCACTTTCAGGAAACGCTTTTACCAGTTCAGTGTTTGCCTGTTTTATGAAGCCATCTAAACGCTCTTCAAGTTTCTTACCTGTATACCATGATGCTCCTGTCCACACAGCACCCAGAGCAACAACAATGCTTACTGCAACTAACGACTTTTTCATGTAAAAATCCCATCCTTTTAACGCATATACATGGGTGTATTATACGTTTTGTATTTATGTCAACATTCACTGGAAATATGATTAACAACCAATGAAAATAAATTAATTAGATACCTTGGCTATTCTCCCCTTACCATAAACAGTTACGGTATCTTCGATAGCAGGCAAAAAAAGTGATTCACCCGAGAGTAATCTCAACTGCTGCTTATCCGTGTTGATAACTGCTTCCCCTTCAACACAAAATAGAACCGATGCTGAATCATTTTCCAATGAAATTGGTTGTTCTGAAATAGGATAGACAGAAAAACAAAAATCATTAACAGGAACAGGGTAACTCAGCGCATCTTTTACCTGTTTTGGTACGGTTAGCAAAGTATCGGCAGCTTTTGGAATAAAATCCAGATTAGCCATGAGTTCAGGAACATCAATATGCTTGTTGGTTAAACCGGCTCGCAAGACATTGTCAGAATTGGCCATAACTTCTAAAGCAACGCCATCAAGATAGGCATGGGGAGTGCGGGCATATAAAAACATAGCCTGGCCGGGTTCGAGTTCAACGATATTGAGTAAGAGTGGTGTAAACAGTCCATTATCATCGGGATAGAACGACGTCATTTTTTTGATAGTATCCCACGGTTCGCCCTGATGACAGTTTAGTGCTGATTTTAAGACAGCCATCGCCAACTGCTTTTGCCCGCCTTGCATATTCAATAACTGTGAAAACAGAAACGACAGATTTTGTTCAGTCGGTTGTTGGAGGAATGTTCGAATCTCTGGATGTGCGGCAGAAACATCATCCAATAATTGCACGATTTCACTTAAAGGCCTAAAAGCATTCATGGCCTTGAATGGTGTCAGGGCATATACCAATTCGGGTTTATGGTTATCGTCTTTATAATTGCGTTGTGCTGAGTCTAACGGTATCCCTTGTGCATTTTCTTTGGCAAAACCCATTTCTGCTGATGCCTTATCAGGATGCACTTGAATAGACAGAGGCTGAGCTGCACACAATACTTTGAACAAAAAAGGCAAACGTTGGAATTGTTGGGCTACTTTTTCTCCAAGGTATTTTTCTGGCTCTTTATCGATTAAGGTGTTTAAGGCAATGGTTTCACCCGTTTGAGGATCTGTTACCAGTGAACTACATTTTGGATGTGCCCCCATCCATAATTCTGCCACTGGCTGATTATCAGGATTCTCGATACCGTAAATATCCGTAAGAGCGGTTTTACTTCCCCAGTTATAGTGCTGTATTTTATTGACCATTTTCAGCATGGCAGAATTTCCTATAATAAAAAGTCACTTATTTATATGACAACAATACAATAAACACGGCTAGGTCGCATTATCGATAATGAATTTATGGCATGATAAAATAATGCCGGTTAATTTATCTGCGAAGTTTGTTCTGGCTTATTCAATTATTCTGTGTGCTAAGGAGATAGTAATGGCAGCCACTCGCATTGAAAAAGACTCAATGGGACCGATTGAAGTACCTGCTGACCAATTATGGGGAGCGCAGACTCAGCGCTCATTAGAGCATTTCCGTATTTCTCAGGAAAAAATGCCTGTTGCATTGATTCATGCCCTTGCATTGACTAAACAAGCTGCGGCCAGCGTTAATATGGATCTGGGCCTTCTGCCTCAAGAACGTGGCGAGGCAATTATCGCTGCGGCAACCGAGGTGTTGGAAGGCAAGCATCCAACAGAATTCCCTCTTGCTATCTGGCAGACTGGTTCGGGAACTCAAAGCAACATGAACATGAATGAAGTGTTGGCGAACCGTGGTAGTGAGATCCTTGGTGGTGAAAGGGGTAGTGAACGTCTGATTCACCCTAACGATGATGTTAACAAGAGTCAAAGCTCCAATGACGTTTTCCCAACTGCCATGCATGTTGCAGCAGTGACTGCATTACGCGAACATTTGTTACCGGAGTTAAAAGTGCTACAAAAAACTCTGGCAGATAAAGCGGAAGCATTTAAAGACATTGTAAAAATTGGTCGTACTCACTTACAAGATGCAACGCCATTGACATTAGGCCAGGAAATTTCTGGCTGGGCAGCCATGCTGGTGCATAATTTGAAACACATTGAAGATAGTATTCCTCATGTGTGTGAACTGGCATTGGGTGGTACTGCGGTAGGGACTGGTCTGAATACTCACCCTGAGTATGCTGTTCGTGTTGCGCAGAAAATTGCTGAATTATCTGGTCATCCTTTTATCACTTCGCCGAATAAATTCGAAGCCTTGGCAACTTGTGACGCGTTAGTTCACTCACACGGCGCATTGAAAGGCTTGGCTTCATCATTGATGAAGATCGCTAACGATGTTCGTTGGTTGGCTTCAGGCCCTCGTTGTGGTATTGGTGAAATTTCCATTCCTGAAAATGAGCCGGGCAGTTCCATCATGCCGGGTAAAGTAAATCCAACCCAGTGTGAAGCGATGACAATGCTATGTGCCCAGGTCATGGGTAATGATGTGGCGATCAATATTGGCGGTTCGTCTGGTAACTTTGAATTGAACGTATTCCGTCCCATGGTTATTCATAATTTCCTACAATCTGTTCGTTTGCTGGCGGATGGTATGCGTAGTTTCAATGAGCATTGTGCTGTTGGTATTGAACCTAACCGTGAACGCATAACCCAGTTGCTGAATGAATCATTGATGTTGGTAACTGCGTTGAATACCCATATTGGCTACGATAAAGCGGCTGAAATTGCTAAAAAAGCACATAAAGAAGGCCTGACATTGAAACAGTCGGCACTCCAGTTAGGGTATTTAACTGAGGCTGAATTTGATGCGTGGGTTCGTCCTGAAGATATGGTTGGTAGCATGAAATAATTGCTTATCATATAAGCAAAAACGCAAAAACCGGAGAATACTGACTCCGGTTTTTTATACCTTAAATTTCTTTGTAGAGATGTAGGCGGGGGATTACCAATTCGAGTGGTTTTGCTTTAGGTTTATGTTTATGTTTAATTGTATTGATATTGTAATTGGGTAAGTTGCCGATTTTTGGCTCGGCTTCACTATCTTCTGTGTAAAAAACAATTAAAGGAACTGGGCAAGCATATTGAACTTGCTTTTGTATTTCTGAATACCATACACGGGTAATAGGCTGCACTTTTACTGGTCGTTTTATTTTCAATACCACATCATCGGATAATTTTTTAATATCTGTTATCTCTAATGCCACTAATCCTGCCCATTGATCACTGGAATAGGGTGGGACTACTCTCCCTGCATTATAGCTTTTCTCTAATCTTTCCAAAACTTGTTGCTTGGTGACTTTATTAATGATGTTCTTATTGGCCCACCCAAAATTAATGGAGTCAGGATTCAATAGGGGCGTGATAGTACGATAGGCATTCAGGGTAATGAGGCCGCGTAGATGATCATGAACAAATTCAAAACGTTGTTCTTTGCTGACACCTGATTCTTTGGTAACGATGTTTTCCAACTCTATTTTTAATTGGTTTACTTCATTAATGATTGCTGTTGCTTCTCGATATTGCTGGTGGTTGACAGTAAAACATAATGCACCTGGCAGTCGGCTTGCAGCTTTACTGCTGACATTAGGATTGTTGTGGTGTATGAATAGCTTCTGATAGAAGCATAAACCTACACTGAGCGCTTCATTTCCCTGTAGCGGATTGACTATGATTTCCGTTATCTGTTCATGTTCTTTACCTTTTTCTATTTTTGGTAATTCAAATACCCGTGCATCAATAAGTTGATAAGTCATTAACAACTTAACCAGTTCAGATAGTTTTTCTTCTTGTTTTTTGAAGCAAGTTGTAAGTGATTCTACTGAAATATATTTCTTCATAATTATTCTCAAAGACGAATCTTTATTTAGTTACAACATTCTTTTATGTTAGATCAAAACTATAAAAACATCTACAAAATCCCCTCAAAAAGCCAAATAAAAAAGAAATCACCTATTGCGAAATAATTTAGCATTGTGATAAAAAATTAATAACACATCAATTGAAAATCAGCTAATTATCTGATTGATAGAGTGGGTCATACACCAAGGTCGTTAAATATGAAAAGATTAGTCAAGCCATTGAATTCTTTTAAAAAGGTTATGGATGCATTATTACCGTACTCTGAATTAATCACGACCGATTTATCAACACAAGGAAAAATAATTAAAATAGAGAGTGAGTTTGCTAAGTTTTTTTTATTAGAGCAAGGGTATGTCAACATCCGAAGAATTAACGATAACTTAATCATTGCTACGCTTTTTTCACCCTATGTCATAGGATTATCTTTCTATTCTGGAGCAGAAATCTATTATTCCATTGAGTTAGGAGGAAATTGCAAAATGTATAAGATTCCTCGAATTAGTGCGTTGAATGCGATAAAAAAACATGATCTCAATAGAGAGTGGATGAGGATAATTTCCTATAAAATATCTTTCTTGTATGCAAGAGATATTAGCCTTTTCCGTCATGGAAATAAGGAGGTTGTGTGTAGCCTATTATCTCGCCTGATGATCTTACCAGAAGAATTCAGAGAAAATATTACGGCAATTAAATTTATAGAACAAAGATGTACACTTTCACGCAGTTGTATACAGCGAGTATTACTCTCGCTAAAAAAAGAAGGATGCATTGAAATTATTGATGGGTATTTAACAAAAGTTTTAATGTTACCGACTGAATCCTATTATTAAAAATAAGCTATCGTAGGCATCAGATATACAATGAATAACTCAGATTATTTTGGACGTATTGATTGAATAAGCCGACATTTATTATTGTAAATCAATATGATGTCGGCTTTTTTATTTTATTATTTTTCTAATTTATTGAGTTTTAAGCCTAAATAAAAAGCCATCATTGTTAGTAATGAAATAAATATGGCAACGCCGTTCCATGCAAAATGGAGCCAGAATACTCCACCTAATGTTCCTGCAATGCTGGAACCAGAGTAATAACAGAATAAATAGAGCGATGAGGCTTGCGCTTTTGCTCGTTTGGCTCTCTGTCCTACCCATCCACTAGCAACTGCGTGAGCGGCAAAGAAGCCTGTTGTTAATATCATCACGCCTAACATTACTGCCCAGATAGGGGAAAATAAGGTGATTATACAACCAATTAGCATCATACTAATAGCGGCTAATAATACTTTTCCTCTCCCATATTTGCTTGTTAGTCCTCCAGCTTTAGTTGCACTGTAGGTTCCTGTTAAGTAGACAATAGATAACAAACCAACAATAGTCTGGCTTAAATGATAAGGTGTTTCTAATAATCGATAACCAATGTAATTAAACATGGTGACAAAACTTCCCATAATCAAAAAAGCCTCGGCAAATAGCAAGGGAAGACCTTGATCACGGAAGTGTAGTTTCAAATTGATGAGTAATGATTTAGGTTTTAATGAGCTGGATTTGAAGTGCCTAGATTCTGGTAACATTTTCCAAAATACAATGGCGGAGACTAAGGCAAATACACCTAATAAGATAACAGCGATTCGCCATGAATGGTGATCAGCGATCACACCAGTAATCAAACGCCCACTCATGCCTCCTATTGAATTACCACTAATATAAAGCCCGATAGACAAAGCCACATAACTAGGATGGATCTCTTCACTTAAATAAGTCATCGCAACAGCGGCAACGCCACTTAATGATAAACCCACGAGTGCACGCATAACCAAAATCCCGTGCCAACTTGTTGCGACAGAACTTAAAAGAGTAAAAATGGCAGCGGCAATAAGTGATATTACCATGACATATTTACGGCCAAGTGCATCAGATAGAGGACCTGTTATCAATAGACCGAGGGATAACATTCCGGTGGAAAGGGATAAAGCTAAGCTACTATTAGCCGGCGAAATGTTAAATTCATCTGATAAAATCGGCAAAATAGGTTGAACAAAATAGAGCAATGCAAATGTTGCCAACCCAACGGTAAAGAACGAAAGAGTAACTCGCAAGTACACAGCATCTTCACGTTGAATGTAGAGCTGTTTACTTTTGTATCCTTGATTGATCGTGTCATCTCTTTCAACGCCAGAGACTGCTGATTTTCCACTGACGCTTTGGACTGTGTTCACGCTACTTCCTTATCTATGTTAAAACAAACGATAACGACTTGATGTAGATCAAGAATAGAAATTCATAAATATTTTGTCTAATATATTAATTATTGAAAATGATATATTAAAAATATCAATTAGGTGATAGATAATGACGGCTAATATTGAACTTAGACATTTGCGTTACTTTATTGCTGTGGCAGAAGAGTTACATTTTGGACGTGCAGCAGAACGATTGAATATTTCACAACCCCCATTAAGTCAGCAGATCCAGGCGCTGGAAGCCCATATAAATGCCAAATTACTCATACGTAATAACAGAAATGTCAATTTAACCCCTGCCGGACATATGTTTCTTCAGGAAGCATATCAAATCATTTCCCAAGTTGATGCCGCAGCAACCAAAGCAGCCAGAATGCAGCAAGGGGAATTAGGGGAGATATCTATTGGTTTTACATCTACCACACCTTTTATGCAAAAAGTAACCCTGAGCTTACGTCAATTCCGAGAACGCTATCCTGATGTCGCCATTCATATGCATCAAATGAATACTAAACAGCAAATAGCGCCTTTGCAGACAGGCCGAATCGATATAGGGATTATGCGTAATACAACATTACCCGATAACTTGGAACATCAGTTACTCTTCCGCGAGCGTTTTATGTTGGCTGTACATGATGATCATCCTCTGCTGAAATATGCCAATGAAGGTGTGGATTTGGAGATGATATCTGATTACCCACTGGTGTTTTTTGAACGTGATGTAGGGACAGCATTGTATGATGAAATTATTTCCTTATTGGCTAATGTGGGAGTGATTCCGACGATTTCTCAGGAAGCGGGGGAAGCAATGACGATATTAGGATTAGTTGCCGCGGGATTAGGGGTAAGCATTATTACTGAGTCATTTACTCGAATGAAACTGGATGGTGTTCAATACCTGCCTTTGGCAAACAATTCTGCTTACTCCGAAGTTTGGTTGGTTAAGCGCAGAAATTGCGATAACAGCGCTGCGGCAGATCGGTTAACTCATCTTCTAATTTCAAACATTGTGAATGGGTCTAATGTTCATTAAAAGTAATAATCACGATAAGTTCGTGTGAAAGATCACATTTCTACTTTAAACGGATATCTTCTCATTTAAACAGAGACATAATCGTCATTATTAATTTTTTAGCCGCGTAAATTAAATGCAGGAGGCGAGGTGAGTGTTGATGTTCAACCAAGTCATGTTGAGCAAATCAGACAGACCAACATTGGGTTGGTTTATCGGTTGATTGATCAATATGGGCCTATCTCGCGTATTGCTCTTTCCAAAAAAGCCCAATTGGCACCAGCTAGTATTACTAAAATCACACGGGAACTCATTGATGCACATTTAGTGAAAGAAACTGAATTCCCCGGTCTCGGTTTTAGAGGACGCCCTGCTGTTGGGTTGAAAGTAGAGAGTGAAGGGTGGCAATTTTTATGTATTCGTATTGACGAAGGGCGTATTGTCATTGGGCTTCGTGACTTGAGCTGTAATCTCGTCGTTGAAAAGCAATTAGCATTCTCTGTGCCTCAAAATTGTTCTTTTTTAGATTGCATCGTCAATGAGATTGATAACTTCTTTTTGTATCAACAATCTACCCTAGAACGTTTAACCGCAATCAGTATTACTATCAATGCGATAGTCGATCCGATCAATGGAATTATCCATAGCTCACCATACTACGATATCCAAGATCTTCCTTTAGGAAAATTTTTACACCAACGCACAGGACTGCCAATTTTTTTGCAACATGGTATAGCCGCCTGGACAATTGCAGAATCTTTGTATGGAGCAGGGAAGAACTACCAAGATCTTATTCAACTTGTTATTGATGACAATGTTGGTGCGGGAATTATGACATCAGGGCAAATGCTCCACGCGGGAAATCATAGTGTTGTAGAAATTGGGCATATTCAAGTCGAACCCAATGGTGAACGTTGTTACTGTAACAATATAGGCTGTCTTGAAACGGTAGTCGGTATCAAAAAAGTTTTGCAAAAATTTCGTTCCCAGACGGAAAGCCAATCTGGTTCTTTGACGATTGATTCACTTTGTCAGGCAGCTATTGATGGAGATCCACGGGTAACAGAACTTGTTCATGATGTAGGGGAACGAATCGGACGCATCATGGCGATTATGGTGAATATCTTTAACCCCGAAAGGATCTTAATTGGTTCGCCGCTGAACCCCGTAAAACACATCTTATATCCTGCCATTCAACAACAGATAATACAGCGTTCACTTCCTGGTTATAGCCAACAAGTTGATATTGTGACTACCCAATTTGACAATACAGGTACACTTCCTGCGGCAGCCTTAATTAAGCAAGCGTTGTATAACGGTGAATTACTTCTTGAACTCATGCAAGGGTAACATCCATCACGCAAAACATTGAGCTAACGCAATCCCTATCCCGAACACATCCCCTACACTCCTTGCTTGTTAAAAGAGTAAGTAACTGATCAATCTGCTCTGTTATTATGGAAAACGGAAATGAATTTATGTTAACACGCTTATTTGTTACAGGCACGGATACCAACATCGGTAAAACAGTTGTTACCCGCGCATTATTGCAAGTCTTTAATCGTGAAGGAACAACTGCAATAGGATATAAACCTATTGCGATAGAAAAACATGAAACTCCGGAGGGAATGCGTAATCGTGATGCCTTAATCATACATAAATCTTCACCGATACAAGCGGATTATGAAGAAATCAACCCTGTCATTTGGGAAAATAATTATGAAAAAGAAAATCGCGCTGATTTTACTCAAATGACAAAAAGTCTAAGAAATTTAGGCTATAAGGCAGATCGTGTCATCATTGAAGGTAACGGTGGTTGGCGTATGTTGCTGGACGATGAAACGTTTTATTCTGATTGGGTTGTGCAAGAAAAATTGCCCGTTATTTTGGTAGTTGGTATTCAGGCAGGTTGTGTTAACCACGCTATTCTCACTGCGCAATCCATCATGAATGATGGTGTACCCCTGATTGGTTGGGTCGCTAATCGCATCAATCCAGGACTAGCACACTACGCTAAGGTGTTGGAAAGGTTACGGCGTCACATACCAGCTCCACAGTTGGGGGAAATACCTTATCTTTTAAGGCCAGAAGAACGTGACTTATCTTGCTATCTGGATGTTTCTGCGATATTAGCGTTTGATAATTGATTAAAAAGAGAATAAAAATCCCTAAAAACAAGTTGTTACCACCTCTGTTACTTTAAAATCTAAAGGCTAATAAGGCAGAGCCAAAACCTGTTGCTGGTCACTTTCACTTCACAAGGAGTGATTTTCAGTTATGAATAAAAAGGGAGCAAATTATGCTCCCTTTTCCAAAAGTCAGAAAAAACGTTTACCCTTGGCTTTTTTTGTCACTTGGCGTTTTGGTTGGAATTGTGCCAGCCGCGTCAGTGTGAGAGAGACGGATATAAACTATTTTTTGTTTACCGCGATCACAATGACCAACCACTTTCCCACTTGTAGTATTGTTTTCAGTAACTTGATCACTAGGGACTAAGTCAAGTCTGAAATCCGTTTTTGAAACACCATTTTGGCTAATTTTCTGCGCAATTTCTTCTTTCAGGCTTTCACATGTTAACTTTTGTGAAACTTGAGCTTGCACTGCAAAAGGAGAAAGCGCAAAAAACAAAGCTCCAGTCAGTAGGATCTTTTTCACCATCATCTCCTTATTTTGATGTCGGTATTGATTTTATTAAGGTTTAATCTGGTGACCTGTATTGATATCCAGACAACGTTTTGTGCTCGGTTCCCAATACGCATTAATATTGGTACTTTTCAAACAAGCTTCACGATTATCAGCTTCCATTTCATACTTATCAAACTCTTTCTCTTTACGCTTGTCTACTTTCTGGCGCAATCTTCTTTGTTCATTCCATTCTTCTTTGCTTTGGCGAGTCATTTCTTTGCTCAAGGAAGTTTCTTCACCATTGATGGTGACACATGTGCTTTCTGACGTACATGGCGTGGAAAAAGCAGGGGTTAGCCAGAAAAAGGAAAACACCAGAACAATAGCAGACAGACTTTTAACAATTAAAGAACGAATGTTCATGTTGGAACCTCTTTCATAGTGTTATTTACTATGATTATAAGATTAGGCCATTTAACGTAACACCAAAACTATTAGTCCCTATATACGCTTAAACCAGCGAATGACTGACAAACTGGCATCATTTCCAATATATTAATATTGACGTGAGAAGGTAGGTTAGCAACCCAAAATACCGCTTCTGCAACATCGTCTGCTGTCAATGCATCAGTACCGGCATAAGTTTTATCGACTTTTTCCTGATTGCCTTTAAAACGAACATGAGAAAATTCAGTTCCTCCAACCAGACCTGGTTCAATATCGGTGACTCGAATATTCTTTCCATGCAAGTCAGCCCTCAACCCTAAACTAAATTGTTTAACAAAGGCTTTAGTAGCACCATATACGTTACCGCCTGCATAGGGCCAATTTGCTGCGGTGGAACCAATATTAATAATATGGCCACGATTGGCTTGTACCATATTAGGCAACAAAGCCCGCGTCATGTTCACTAATCCTTTAGTATTAGTATCAATCATTGTTTCCCAGTCATCAGAGTTAGCTTGGTGAGCAGGTTCTAACCCTAACGCAAGCCCTGCGTTATTCACAAGAACGTCTATATTACGTAAGTTATCTGGTAGTTGTTGAATAGTTTGCTCGATTGCAGTGCGATCTCTCACATCAAGTTGGATAGGGTGAAAGTTTTCGCCCAATTCTTTTTTCAACTTATCCAATCTGTCCTCACGTCGTCCCGTTGCAATGACGATGGAACCATGTTTAAGAAATTTTCTTGCAATTGCTTCACCAAAACCAGAAGTTGCACCTGTTACAAAAACAATCATAACTATCCTCTTATCTGTGAATAACTATCGTAATGCTCGTATTAATAGAAAAAGTCGTTTTTCATTAGTCAAAGTTAAATAGCCCGCAAAATGCGGGCTTAAAAAGTCAGTAATCAGTTTTCTCTTGCTTGCCCATATATTCCTGTAAAGAGCCATCAAATGCAATTTTTCCTTTGTCGATTCGGATAACTCGCTCAGCCAATTTAAATATACGTGGATCATGGCTTATCATGAGTACTGTTTTACCACGAACGATATTGTCCAATGATTCTGCAAAGCTATTTATTTTACTGTTGTCCAGATAGGTAGTCGGTTCATCAAATAGCAGTATTTCTGGCGTCTTGAGGTACAAACGTGCTAATCCAATAACCTGCCTTTCACCGCCTGATAAGGAAGAGCCTTTTTCGTCAATGTATGAATCCAGACCATCTTTCAATTTGCCCAACAGTTCATTACCACCCGCTTTAATCAATGCAGAAATCATCTCTTCCCTGGTTGATTCTGTATTAGCAATGTGCAGATTATCGTATAACGTGCCTTTTATAATCTGAGTCTGTTGTGACATCACTCCAAATTTTTGTAACCAACGCTGAGAATCGGGGTTATCCAGAACTTCGCCAAAAATTGAGACATAGCCTTCGTTTAATGGTGTTAAGCCAGTCACAATGTCGAATATTGTACTTTTGCCTTGACCATTATCGCCAACAATAAGAACTCGTTCTCCTTTTTGTATAGAGATATCCATATCTCTGAATAAAGTTTCTCTGTCGTTATAGGAGAATTTCTTAATGTTGATATCAATAGCATGAGTTCTACAATTGCCCATTGGTTGGCTTTGTTTGCGATTGTTTGGTTGGTATGTTGCCAACAATTCGAAAACCCTATCCAACAACGACTTGAGTGAAGCAAACTTATTTAAATGAAGACTGTATCTCTTAATGGAATCAGACATTAATTGCTCATAGGTAAATGCAGCAACAAAATTACCGGGGTTGATCGTCCCATCCATTAATAGTAAACCCCCATACCAAAGTACGGCAATTGTCGATGCTAACTGTGCAAAAAAGCCAAGAGGAATAGATAAGGACATGAACAGCCCTGTGATCCTCTCAACATTTTTCACTTTAGTATTAGCATCATTAATTCTCTTTTTCTCCGACTCTTCAGAATTGAAAATCTTGACAGATTTGATCCAAGAAAGAGATTCTTGGATAACACCAGTTAATCGTGAGTTATAAATTTGCAGAATTCTTTCATAAACAGCCACTCGGTTAGTAATTGGTTTGCTGATTAAAGTAGTCAAACAAACTATCATAAATGCCAAAATAGCCAATTTAATATCAATCAAGGCCATGGCAATAAATGGCCCGATTATTGATAGCGTATCATAGAGAAATTCGCTATATAGATCTCTAACTCTATCCGATACAAGATAAGTATCGTTTTTTATTCTGAATGCCAGATTCGCTGAATGAAATTTTCTGGTGATATGATAAGGAAAAGAGAGGAAAGAATCGACTAACGATTTCCTCATATTATAACTTAATTCTGATGCATTAATTGTTTGCATCCAAATAATAATGGCGTGGCTGATAACAATCAATAATGATACTGCAATTAGAGACATAATTAATTCATTAAATGAGAAAAAAAGAATTAACTTATCCTTTAATAGAGTATTGACTAATTCCTGGACTAAAAATGGAAATAAAACCTCCGCTAAAGCGGCTACTACCGTGAAAACAATAGCTAACACCAACGCTGTTTTTTGTTTACGTATAAAAGAATAAAGGAATAGAATGTATTTCATATACTGATCGCTGTTAAGTTATCAATCTAACAATTTATAAGAATATCTATTTAAATGCATAACCATGCAGGAAAGCAGGGCGCCGCTCTTCATATATTCAGATTAACATTTTAAAACCTCAACTTTAGTTGATATTATTTATAGAGAGTTATCGTTGATTCTAATTAATTTAGTCATACCACCAGCGACATGTTACCTTTCATTTACTAATGAAATTAATTCATCATCAATGACAGTGATCAATAAGTCAACTTGTGAACCGTATAAAAAATATTATTTTCTACATCAATCATTGGTATATTGTTGGTTTCGTTTGTTAATAAACACAATTCCACCTAATTTATCTGGGATGGTCTATATACTAATCGCCTTTCAAGATACGTCTTATATCTCCCCGCGTAGCGGGGAGATATAAATAATCACATTGATTTTCAAGCTGCAACTTGCAGTTGGATTGGTATATAACTAATTAAATATAAGTCTATATAATATAAATTATGGGTAGTAAGGTAGTATATTATATATATCTGTCAGTGACATATGTCACAAATGTATAAAATAATAAAAACATGACATGTTTTATCGAGTTGATGCCAATCTAGAACCAAGAAATTATCCTCTTAAGAATTAATAAAGTTCGCAAGTATATTAAATCTTCGATCCCCCTCACAGATTTGAATATTTTTTCTGATGAAAACATTAAAAGTTACATTTATGTATCTAAATTATCTGCTTTTTTACATTTTTGATACGAATTTGACTAAAATGAAACCGATAAATATATTAAATCATAGTTTATATTTTATACTTTCAATCCATAAGGAGAGGAGTCAATTATGCCGATACCAACACTCAAGCACTTCATTAATGGTCAATATATTGAGTCTAAAGGTTCCGAATATTTTGATCTGGTAAGCCCGGTCACAGGTGAATCATATGCGCGTTCTCCCAACGCAACTACAGCGGATGTTGATAATGCTTATTCATCGGCTAAAGAGGCATTTAAAATATGGGGACGCAGCACACCCTCAGCACGTCAGCAGGCGTTGTTGGCGCTGGCTGATACGATAGAAAAAAACGCTGAACATCTGATTGAATTGCAAAGTCGTAATACAGGACAGCTCAAGCACTTGATTGCTTCCGAAGAGGTTGCAACATCTGTGGATCATATTCGCTTCTTCGCCGGTGCAGCTCGTTTTTTGGAAGGTAGAGCTACAGCTGAATATCTCCCTGATATGACTACCAGTATTCGACGTGAACCACTAGGTGTAGTGGGACAGGTTACCCCATGGAACTATCCATTGATGATGGCGGTGTGGAAGATAGCGCCTGCACTTGCGGCAGGTAATACTGTCGTGCTTAAACCAAGTGATACTACACCGGAAAGTACGTTGTTACTGGCTGAACTGTCCGCACCGTTTTTCCCTGCCGGCGCTTTCAACGTGGTATTAGGTAATGCAAGCGCTGGCACTCTGGTCGTTTCACACAAAACGCCTGCTATGGTTTCTATCACTGGTTCCACTCGGGCAGGTTCTCAGGTTGCTTCGTCGGCGGCAACTAATCTCACCAAGGCACATCTGGAACTCGGTGGTAAAGCACCGGTGGTCGTTTTTTCTGATGCGGATATCGACAAAGCAGTAGAGACCATCGCTACTGCGGGGTACTTTAACGCTGGCCAAGACTGCACGGCGGCTTCACGTGTACTGGTGCATGAATCTGTTCACGATATTTTCGTTACTAAATTAGTAGCGGCAGCTAAAGCTACCCGTTTTGGTGATCCAGAAGATAAAGAGGCGCTGTATGGGCCGCTTAATAATGTTCGCCAGCTGGAACAGGTCAAAGGATTTATTGCACGTCTGCCCGCTCATGCCCGTATTGAAACAGGGGGGCGTCAAGCCAATCGTTCAGGATATTATTTTGAACCTACAGTGATTACTGGCCTGGAGCAATATGATGAAGTGGTTCAAACCGAGATTTTTGGTCCTGTTATCACAGTACAAAAGTTCCTGACAGAACAGGAAGCTATTGAGAAAGCTAATGATGTGAAATACGGATTGGCTTCCAGTGTCTGGACCCGCGATCATGGCCGCGCGTTACGCCTGTCCCGCGAGCTTGATTTTGGAACAGTCTGGATTAACACCCATATTCCCCTTACAGCAGAGGCACCACATGGTGGATTCAAAAACTCAGGATATGGTAAGGACTTGTCAGCTTATGGTTTCGAAGAATATACACGTATTAAACACGTAATGAGTTCCAACGATTAATACAAGGGCACCCATAATGAATCAAAATATATCTTCGCGCGACTTGGTATCACGTGCGCACCACGAGCTGTTTACTGACCGTGATGTGGGGGCACTTGAACGTTATTTTGCACCGAATTTCATTGAACATTCTCCACTAGTCAAAGACGGCCTTATCGGACTACGTGAGTTAGTCCAGTCACATCCTGAACTGCACCATGAATCATTTCGCGTACTAGAAGACGGTGATCTGGTTGCTATCCACGGCCGTTTTACGGGATTAGACGATCAACCATTGGTCGGTTTCGATCTGTACCGAGTTACCGATGGCTTAATCGTGGAGCACTGGGACGGCTTAGTACCACAGTCCGCGCCTAATGCCAGCGGCCGAACACAGTTAGATGGTCCGACTGAAACGGGACATAGCCATGACAAGGAGAAGAATCGTGAACTAGTGGTTAATTTTTTCACCCGAACCTTGATCGAAGAACACTATGACGAATTCGGAAATTACACCAATGGTGAGCTGTTTCGCCAGCACAGTCCCGATATTTCTGATGGCACGGCTGCAGTTATTGCGTTTCTTAAGCAACTTAAAGATGAAGGGCAAGGTCTTCATTATACAAAAATTCACCGTACTGTAGCTGACGGTCAGTTTGTTCTAACTCACTCAGAGGGGAGCATTGCCGGAGCACGCCATAGCTATTTCGAACTATGGCGTGTCGAGAATGGCAAAATTGCTGAGCTTTGGGATGCTATCGCACCGGTACCAGAGGATGCACAAGCACTGCATCACCACGGCATTTTTTAGTTTTATCCCGCATTATTTCAATCAGGAATTAGAGAATGACGGCATATTCTATCGTCTATGCACCGCTAGATCAGGCTACCAGAACCGAACAGGTTGTGGAACGTTTAAGTAACGCGATCATCTCCGGGATATTACAGACTGATGAGCAGTTACCTAACGAAAACGAGTTATCGCGGCTGTTGGGTGTATCACCGGTAACTGTTCGTGATGCCCTGAACACGCTGCGTGCTAGGCAGTTGATCGATACTCGGCGCGGACGTCATGGCGGTAGTTTTGTGTGCCAGGTTTCCGTTGAGACAATGCAGAAATATCACCCATTGCGGCTTATGGCTTCAGGCGAACTGGCGGATTTTAGCGAGTTTCACTGTGCAGTGATTGGCCATAGCGCGAGACTTGCGGCTCAGCGTTCAATGCCAGGTGAACTAATAAGGCTTGGGCAACTGATTGACAGCTTTGTGGCCGCGACGCAGCCAGATACCCGAATACAGACAGATATGCGCTGTCTGCTAACTCTGGCATCTCAGGCTCAGTCGGCTAGGCTTGCTAATCAGGAGTTGGAGATTCAGGCCGAATGGACGCCTTTACTGGTGCTTTTGTACAGGGAAGATGCCATTCATAGCGAGGTTGCCGCCGCCTGGCGTACACTCTTAGCCGCTCTGTATAAGGGAGATGATCTTGCCTGTTACCAATTGGCACAGAAGATGATTACTCGAATTACTGACCACCTGCTTGAATGCAAATTGCGTATGGATACTGATGCGTCATTCTTGCAGAGATTTGATCGAGAGTAATGCGATTGTATTCATCTCAGGAAAGGAGGACATATGTATAACAACATACACATAGAGCGCGCCAGGGGTATCTTGAACGATATCTTAGTCGCAGCGCAGCAAGCCACTGCAACTTTAGCGGATAAGACAACCCGTGTTTTATTAGAGTTGCCGCTATATCGTACGGAAGGTGTTCGCTTGGAGCAGAAGCAACGCAGCGCATTGCAAAAACATATTCATGATGTACTTCGTAACAATATCTGGTGTAACGGGGCGGGATTTGCCAGTTATGCAGTAACAAAGGCGGTTGGAAAGGAAAACGACGATTACTGGACGCTGGAGTGGTGGCGTCAGGAAGGAAATACTATTCAGTATGCGCAGCTGGAGAATAATCAGGAACAGCGTAGGCGTTTGGATTTCCGATTGTTTGAATGGTTCCGGCAACCTGCCAGTCGTCATCTTCCCGTTATCGACGGCCCTTATGTGGATTATGTCTGTAACGGTGCCTACACGATTACGGTAGCCCATCCGGTACTTATTGGAGAAAAATTTGCCGGTGTGGCAGCAGTAGATATTCTCGTCTCGACGTTGGATCGGTTACTTCTGCCGATTCTGAGTGCTATCGGTAAGCCAGCATTAATTATTAATGACGATGCGCGTGTCGTAACTTCAACAGTACCAGGAGTCCGTTCAGGTTCGCTATTGAAAAACCAAGACATTAGCCAGTCGACCGATGGTGAAATACCCTCACTGCGTTTGGTGATCCTACCTGAATCACCCAAGGCATTTATCTGCTAAAGCCCACTTGTTCAGATTGCTTAGGAGATTTTATTTATGACTGAATCTATGTTAGCTAAAAGGCGTAATGCGGCTATCGCAAAAGGCGTAGGAGTAACCACACAAGTCTATGTTGAACGCGCAGAAAATGCTGAGATTTGGGATTCCCAAGGACAACGCTATATTGATTTTGCCGCCGGTATTGCAGTAGTAAATACTGGCCATCGTCACCCGCGCGTCATTGCCGCAGCCAGAGAACAATTGGAGCAATTTACCCACACCTGTCATCAAGTAGTGCCTTATGAAAATTATGTAGCGCTAGCTGAACGACTGAACCGTCTGGTGCCGGGAAATTTTGCGAAAAAGACTGTCTTTGTGACTACTGGGGCTGAGGCAGTAGAAAATGCCGTGAAGATCGCACGTGCCGCTACCGGACGCAGTGGCGTATTGGCTTTCAGCGGGGCTTTTCATGGCCGTACCTTTCTCGGTATGTCATTAACTGGCAAAGTTACACCGTACAAAATGGGGTTTGGCCCACTGGTTAGTGACGTTTACCGTATCCCGTTTCCGGTAGGACTGCACGGTATCAGCGTAGAACAGACACTAAATGCGCTGGATAATCTCTTCAAAACCGATATTGAGCCTACGCGCATCGCTGCCATTATCATCGAACCAGTACAGGGAGAAGGTGGTTTCTATCCTGCACCTCCCGAACTACTCAAATCCTTACGCGAAATTGCAGATCACTACGGTATCTTACTCATTGCCGATGAGATTCAGACGGGTTTCGCACGTACGGGTAAACTGTTTGCTATGGAACATCATGAGGTTGTGGCCGACTTGACCACGATGGCGAAAGGGCTGGCAGGGGGATTTCCACTGGCGGCTGTAACGGGGCGATCAGAGCTGATGGATGCTGTCGTACCTGGTGGTTTGGGAGGAACCTATGGAGGTAACCCGGTAGCGATTGCAGCTAGTCATGCGGTTCTGGATGTGATCGAAGAAGAAAAGCTGGCTGAGCGTGCTACACAACTGGGGGAGCAGCTAAAAAAATGTCTGCATGAACTACAGCCGCGTGTTCCGCAGATAGCTGATGTGCGCGGACTTGGGCTGATGATTGCGGTGGAATTTAACCGTACGAACAGTCAGGAGCCCGATGCTGGCTTCACCAACGCAGTGCGTCAGAAAGCGCTAGAGCGTGGCCTAATTCTATTGACGTGCGGTGTACATGGCAACGTTATCCGCTTCCTTCCACCATTGACCATACAAAATGAAGTTTTTGATGAGGCGCTCAACATTCTGAAATCTGTATTGCTCGATCTCACTGAACTATAAAGAGGAAAAGTAATATGGGTTATTCTGCCGCTTAAACAGAGACAAATAAGGGATATATGCTCGTAGCGGCAGGGGAGGACATGTACTGGAGGGCAACAATGCACTGGTATTTAAATGTGTTAAAGAATTATACCTGTTTCCGAGGGCAAGCTCAGCGTAAGGAGTTCTGGTATTTCTTTCTATTTCAGATCCTCGCTATTCTCATTATTTCTTTCTTGGAAAGACTGTTTGCGGTTGCCAACCCCGAAATTTATATGGGGTGGTTCAGTTTTATCTATCTACTGATGACCTTTTTGCCGGCACTGGCGGTGAATGCTCGCCGTCTACATGATATCAACTGTAGTACCTGGTGGTTACTGTTACATCTTATTCCGTTTGTCGGCACTGTTATTTTATTGATTCTCGCTTCTTTGAAAGGGCAGTCTTGTAGCAATAAATATAGTTCAAATACTAGGATTCACTCACAGGCATAAGGAAATCCACCGTCTGCTAGCGGTAATTTCCGGTCATAAAGGAGTGCTGAAATGGCAATGAACAGAAGAGATTTTATCTCTACTGCCGCGACCTTTGCAGGGGCAGGAGTACTTTCATCCATATTTCCCGTTACATCTCTGCTCGCAGGGACTTTAACTGCGATTGATGATCCGGCCATCAATATTAACCAACTCCGGCCGTCTCTGTTGCAAGATGCACAGTACAGAACCAGCCGATTGGGGTTAGATCCCCGCATATGGAACTGGCATAGAAGCGTGGCTGAAAACCCAGCTAACTACTATGAAGCCTCCTTGGCCAATTGGCCGGCTTTTGGGAACCTTTCCAGAGACCAAAGCTGCGAAGTTGTAGTTATTGGCGGCGGGTTGTTGGGGGCTTCCACTGCGCTGCATCTTGCTGAAGCGGGTGTAGATGTAATTTTGGTTGAAAAAGATCACATTGGTTCAGGAGCTTCTGGTCGTAATGGAGGGCAGATGACCCCTGGCATTGCTCGCTGGGCAGCTGAAAACATACAGGAAAAATTTTCACCAGATGAGGCTAAGCGTTTATGGCGCTTTGCATCAATTGAAGCGATGGATCTTGTGGATGAACTCCGCGAACGTTACGGTTTTGAGTGTGACCGCAAGTATGGTCACATCACTGCAGCGATACATCCAGGTCATATGGGGCCATTGGTAGCTAATGCTGATGCCAGGCGCCAACTGGGAGATAGGGCGGTGAAGGTTATTGGGTCACATGAATTGCAAGAGTATGTGCGTTCGAGTATCTACTATGGTGCCAATATCGATAGCATCGGTGGACAGGTTCAGCCTCTGGCGTTGCTGCGAGGCCTAATTTATGGCTTTGTCGGACTGGGAGGGCAAGTGTATGACAATACAAAAGTAAAGGGCATTAGGCAAGATACCAACGACACGATCATAGAAACTGAATGGGGAATTATCAGAGCGAATAAAGCTGTGGTACTGGGGGTGCACGGCTCCACCGATGAGTTTATCTCAGGCTCCTCTACGACTGTGCCTTTTTTCACCTATGTGGCGGTAACTTCCCCGTTGCTGGTGGATATCAAAGAGCTTATTCCGTCAGATCTGCCGGTCTACGATACACAATTACAAATAGATTATTATCGCGCGGTGCGTGGTAACCGTCTGTTATTTGGTGGGCAGGGTACAGGTAACTCCTGGTCACCGCGTGATGTGAACAACTACTTACTTGATCGTATCAGAACCGTGTTCCCACATTTGGAGCAACCTGAACTGGAATATTCTTGGGGCGGTATCAGCGATCTGACCTTGAACGGTGCCACTGATGCCCGTAAAAGTAGTAACAGCATACCTGTGTACATGGTGCATGGCTGGAGCGGACATGGGGTAGCACAAACGGTACGCATTGGCAAAGCCATCAGCGATGATCTCATTGGACACAACCACGATTTTACTATGCTAACCTGCATTGATCACATGAAGATTCCGTTAGGTTCCTATCTCTCTCCGATGGCTATCCCATTAATTAAAGGCGCTCTGGGGGTAATAAGCACTCTTAATCCAGCAGATATAGTTTCATTTTGAGTAGTGGTTTCCATAGCTAGGAGGCTACAAAAAACGCAAGTGCCTCCTGGTTTACCGGTGTAGCACCAATATTCGCTACTTAAGCGATGGGTCTATTGCTACAAATGTATAGCCGAATTCAAGATCTGTTGGCTTGAGTTCGAATTCAGTGCCAAGAGTTTTCCATTCCTGATATATCAAATCGACATCGTTGCGGGAAACATCAGACTGGCATATTTCAAACCCACCAAAATACAGAGAATTCCTCATAGGTTTCCAAAGGCTCAGATTTTAATATTTTTCTATAAAACTCAGTACCTAGGGAAACATTATCGACATAGATAATTAAGCTATTTGGTTTAAACATGCTGTCAAGGCTAAGTAGAAATGTCTACTTGTTAGCAAAGTTGAAGTTTTCTAATTTATACATGTATTATAAATAATTACAGAAGGCTCTACGAGAAATAACATGAGAAAATCATACTGATGAAAGCCATATCTATAGTTGCACCAGCAGGTGAAAATATTGTGGCAGGAAAAAAGACGTTAGAAATAAGAAAATGGGCACCAAACTTTGATTGTAATGAAGACTTGTTGATTGTTGAGAACCAACATTATCTTTTAAAAGAGGGTGATGAGGAAATGGGGAAAGCTGTCGCAATCGTCAAAGTTAAAAATGTTAGGCCATTTGTTGAAAGTGATATTGATGCAGCTTGCGCATCGTATTACGAAGCGGGTTGGTTAGCTTGGGAGCTAACGGATGTCAGAGCTATTGAAAAACCAATAAAAATGATAGCAAAACGTAAGATTTATGAGGTTGAGCTGAGAGCCTAACGATCATGAAGCCTTACTTATTACAACTACGTACATGTTGACAGTAAACATGTTATAGTTTCTATCTAATAGAATGTGATTTGTATACAACGCCAATTAAGAGGGTTTTTAGGGCAAACGAGATCGGGTACTCAGGGTCAAACATTGAGGCATATTATAAACGCCTTCTTAAGAGACCTGCTTATCGTGAGCAGGTCGCTATTTCGTATGATGAACTCCGGCCAGCAACATAGTAGGACATTACAACTTTGCTATTACATCATTGATTCGCATAATGTATATTATGTTAAATAATGAGCCTAATGACAAGATTATCGTTATCCGCCCTTACCTTATCCATACCAAGATAATAAAAAAACTGGTACAGATATTAAGTGAAAGATAGCATCTCGCCTGTCTACTCTGCTTAGGCAGTAACGGTGATGAAGAAATTGTCAGAATGGATAAGGGAGAAGAAATGTCAACCAATACAGTCACAGTCGTTGCGGAAAATCATTTGTCATTGCTAGGTGAAAGTATAAGTACATCTGCTCACCGCCATGCTTTCTTACATCTGATCATATCTCGAACTCATCAACCGATAACTATAAATATTAAAGAGATCTCTATTGTCAGTAAGGCTATATTAATCAATAGCAAAGTAATGCATACAATTTCTCTAGTTCGACAGCCATTTTGGTTAATATTAATTAATCACACTTCTTCACTAGCATACTGTTTACAGCACCAGTACCTACCAGAGAACAAATCTTTTTCTTGTTTTTCTAACTTCATTTCTGATGCATTATCTTTTAATGCAAGAAACCTTCAAAATGGAACACTAAATGTTTCGCATTATAATAAAAAATGGGAAAAACTACTTGCTATCTTAGCAATTAACCATTGTTATCTTCCCCATGATATCAGTGATCAACGTATTCAACAGGTGCTTACAACGATTTCTTTAGCAAATGAACTTCCTGTTCAACAAGATTCACTATTAGAAGCTGTTTATTTATCTAAAAGCCGCTTATCACATCTTTTTACAGATATAACCGGCAGTAGTTTAAAAAACTATCTACTCTTTCAGCGTTTGATGCGCGCCCTTTGGCTGATTTCACAAGGCAATCGCATCACTGATGCTGCACTACAATGTGGATTCGACTCCCCTTCTCATTTATCTGCCACATGTCGAAAACTAATGGGAATAAAACCAAGTTTTGCCAAATATGTCAGCCAATTTTTGAAAGTTACGGAGGAATAAATTGCTTACATTGTTCTTTATTTACCCACTAGGAGAATAATGATGGATAGATATTTAGTAAAAACACATTTGCTAGATTTTGAGGCTGAGAACATCCAGCAATTAGTGGAATCACGCCATTGGCGGACTCTCTCTGAAAATGAAAAAGTCAAGTCCATTTATAATTTTGTCCGTGATGAAATTGAATTTGGTTTTAATGAAGATGATTCATTAACTGCGTCATCGATCTTACGATCTGGCTATGGACAATGTAACACAAAATCTATCTTATTTATGGCGCTGTTGCGCGCACTTCAAATACCTTGTCGTTTGCATGGCTTTACAATCGATAAAACCTTACAAAAAGGAATTATGAACGGAATGCTATACGAACGGATGCCTAAAGAAATTTCCCATACTTGGGTTGAGGCTTATATAGATGGACAATGGCATAACTTTGAAGGAGTTATTCTTGATTTGCCTTATTTGTCGGCATTACAAAAAAAATACGCTGATCATAATGGAGTTTTTATTGGTTACGGTGTGGCTATTGAAGAGTTACAAAGCCCACCGGTTGAATGGAACGGTAATAATGATACCTATATTCAGCGTGCAGGAATTACGCAAGATTTTGGCCTATTTGATGATCCTGATAGCTTTTTTGCAAAACATTCACAGAAACTCAGTGACGAAGATAAAGCCCTATTTGCTAATAATTTACGCCATAAAATTAATAAGAACATTACCAAAATTCGGCAACAAAATTTTAGCGAATTAGAATGATTTTTCCATAAAAGACAGAAAAGTTTTCTGTCTTTTATATCAATTTTTTTAGGAGTTAAGATTACCTTGTATTTACCATTGCTTTTTCTGAAATTATTCAGCTAAGCCGCCGATAAAATTAATAATTCGCCTTTAACCAGTCGGTATATCCTTTTGCTCCATTACCGTAATAAGCGTCATTATTGATATCAGTCAGTTCAATCCCGTAGCGTAAACGTTCCACCAAATCCGGATTAGATATAAACGGGCGCCCGAATGCAACTGCATCTACCTTACCTTCCGCACGACGGGAAATCGCCATTTCAAGATCATAATTGTTGTTACCGATATAAGCCCCATCGAATAATGATCTTAGTTTATCCAAATCAACACCTTCAGGAATATCACGGCTTTTTCCTGTTGTTCCTTCAACAAAATGGAGATAAGCCAGTTTGAATTTATTGAGTTGCTGAATCAGATAGCCATAAGTTGACATCACATTACTATCAAGCGGAGTATCTCCTACTTCTGTTGTCACTGGAGACAATCTAATGCCAACCCGTCCACTCCCCCAAATATGGGTTACAGCTTCAACAATTTCGAGAATTAATCTAGCTCGGTTTTCAATTGAACCACCATACTGATCGGTGCGATGGTTAGTGGAATCACGCAGAAACTGTTCCAATAGATAATTGTTAGCAGCATGAATTTCTACACCATCGAACCCTGCCCGTTTAGCACATTCCGCCGCATGTTTATATTGCTCTATAACATCAGGGATTTCGTTGGTTCTAAGTGCACGTGGAATGGACGCTTTCTCAACACCACGATGAGTATAAACGTTACCATCCGTTTTAATAACAGATGGTGCTACTGGCGCTTCTTTATTAGGTTGAAGATCAACATGTGAGAAACGACCAACATGCCACAATTGTATTACAATCTTTCCACCAGCAACGTGAATAGCATCGGTGATTTTTTTCCATCCTGTTACCTGATCTTCTGTCCAGATACCGGGGGTCATGGCATAGCCACGTCCCTGTGCTGAAATATTAGTTGCTTCTGAAATGATTAAACCGGCACTTACTCGCTGAGCATAATATGTAACATTAAGTTCGTTTGGGACACCCTCCTCATTCGTACGGCTACGTGTTAAAGGTGCCATAACAATGCGATTGGCAAGTTCAATTTCCCCTAATTTGGCAGGCGAGAAAAGATCGGTTCTAGTACTATTATCAGTCATAGTATTTCCTGTTTTTTATATTGATATAATGATTCGACCAATATACAAAATGATAACATTATGAAATTATGATTGGAGCAATATATGTCAGAATCATTGATTTCCCTAAAGCCACTTATTATGTCTTTCTGTGATGGGAATCCGAATGAAAACCCTTGGGTTGATGGTATTAATCAGATACAAGATCCTATTATTATCGTTCCCTACAATACAGAATGGAATACTATTTACAATGAAGAAAAAAACAAAATACAGAAACAATTTCAAGATAAAATTATTAGTATTGAACATATAGGTTCTACAGCTGTGCCTGGTTTATCTGCGAAACCTGTTATTGATATCGATTTAATCGTTGCTGATCCTACACAAGAAGCGGACTACATTCCTGCTCTAGAAAAATTAGGTTACCGATTAAGGGTAAGGGAACCTTCTTGGTATCAGCATAGAATGCTGAGGCTTGATTTACCGCGCGTAAATTTACATGTATTTGGTGAAAATTGCCCAGAACATATTCGACATCTTCTCTTTCGTAACTGGTTACGCAATTATGAATGTGATAGACAACAATATGAGATAGCGAAACTAGCAGCAATTGAAGGAGCAGAACATGTTATGAATTACAACGATAATAAGCATTTGGTGATTAAGAATATTTACGGAAAGATTTTTAATAACATAGATAGGTGTTTATCTGAACTAAATTATGGGAATAATGATCATGTTGCAAAAAAATAAAAGCAATTCAACAAGTGGATGGTTTAACGGTTTTTTAGGTGTACTCATATTCAGTGGTTCGTTACCTGCAACAAAATTAGCGGTTATGGATTTTGATCCTATTTTTTTAACGGTCGCTCGCGCATCCATTGCGGGTTTATTAGCAGTCATTCTTCTTTTCGTTTTTAAAGAAAAACGCCCCGAATTCAGTCAACTGTTTTCATTATTTATTGTTGCCGTAGGCGTTGTTGTTGGATTTCCACTCTTAACCGCATTAGCTCTTCAGTATGTCACTTCGGCACACTCAATTGTATTTCTTGGTTTATTACCTCTTACTACAGCCATTTTTGGTGTTTGGAGAGGTGGAGAACGCCCTCGCCCCGCTTTTTGGGTATTTTCTATCATTGGAAGTTTATTGGTGATCGGGTTTGCCTTTTTACAAGGCTTATCTGCTTCATTGATCGGAGATGTATTAATGCTTGCTGCTGTCCTTGTTTGTGGACTTGGCTATGCAGAAGGCGCAAAACTTTCTCGTATATTGGGAGGGTGGCAAGTCATCTGTTGGGCGTTACTTATATCATTACCAATAATGTTTATTCTGACATTTCTATTGATGCCAAACTCATTTGCGAATGTCAGTACTCCTGCATGGATTAGCCTTGTCTATGTATCCCTATTTAGTATGTTGATTGGTTTTATTTTTTGGTACCGTGGCTTAGCGCAAGGAGGCATTGCTGCTGTTGGCCAACTTCAATTACTACAACCTTTTTTTGGCCTCGCCCTATCCGCTAGTTTACTTGGCGAATCAGTAAGCCTATTGATGATAGTTGTCACTGTCGGGATAATTTTTTGTGTAGCTGGCTCACGGAAGTTTGCAAAGTAAAGGATCTATACTGTAGAGGATGTTGCCCCCTATTTTTCGAAAGCAAAAGAACTTGGTTTGAATATTATCGAACCGCCCCGAGATTTTCCTTACTTGACCCAAGTTATAAATAATATAGGCTGGGTCTTTATTAATACATTAGCTGATATAGACATTCTTAAGCATGCGTAGAATAGATCATTTCAATGGAATAACAACGTTTGTAATAACAGCACAACTAGGGAGTTTTACTGCTGCGGCAGAACGTCTTGGTTTGACAAAATCGGCTGTAAGTAAAAATGTCGGGCGACTTGAAGATCGCTTAGGTGTTAAACTTTTTCAACGCTCAACACGAAGTTTGAGCCTGACACCTGATGGAGAAGCCTTCCTGACAAATTGTCAAAGCGCCATTGATATTCTTGAACGAGCTGAATCTGCACTTACTTCACATATTGCCCATCCTTCAGGACGGCTCCGAATTGATTTACCGGCCGCTTTTGGTCGTCAGCGGATACTTCCTGCTCTTTTAAACATAGCCCGTGAATACCCTGAATTATCACTCACTGTTTCATTCAGTGAACGCTTTGTTGATTTGATTGATGAAGGCATTGATCTTGCTATACGTATTGGTGAACTTTCTGATAGTAGTGGTCTAGTTGCCCGTAAGTTAACGACTCAAAAACTTGTGATTTGTGCTGCACCAAAGTATTTATATCTTAACAATGAACCAGAAACTCCCGAAGAATTAAGCCAACACCGGTGTATAGTGGGGTTTCGCAGGAACCAGCCTGTATCTTGGTTATTGAAGGAAACGAACAGTAGAGTAAAACGTTACACTCCACCAGCAACTTATGAATTTGCTGATGGAGAGGCAATGTTGGAGGCTGTTTTGGCTGGGTGTGGGTTTGCACAATTACCATTGTGGATGGTGGGAGAATATCTTGAAAGCGGAGAACTTAGAGAGGTATTGCAAGAGTATTCAGGTATAGAAATCCCAATTAGTGCATTATGGCCGCAAAACCGTCAGTTGTTACCCAAAATACGCTATGTCGTAGATACTCTGGTTGAAATGGCGGAAAGCGGCTTATTGGATTAATTTTGTCAATTATTTTTAATATAGATGCTGAAAAAAGCCATTAAAGAAAAGAGGATGCTACTCAGAAAAATAGCATGTACTCCGAGTTGTGAAAGAAACCATCCTCCAACCACAGATCCAATAGTAATACCTAAATTCGAGAAAGAAATATAAAGGCTGTTGGCAAATTCCGGTGCTTCATTGGCTTCTCGCATAAGCCATGTTTGACTGACCATCAATCCAGCAGAATGCAGCCCACCCCAGAAAACCGTTAGTACACACATTGCTATCGGTAAGGAACCCAGATACCAGATCTGGATATAGAGAATAACTAATAAAATAGGATAGGTATAAGTTGTTATCATAGCATTTTTTTGCAAAAAGCTGCTAAAAACAAAATTTCCTATAAATCCACAAATACCAAATAGTATTAAAATTATACCAATAGAATCATTATTTAGCTGAGTGATTTTTGCTAGATAATCCGCTATATAACTGAAGCTTGAGAACATTGCGGAAAAAGTCAATATCACAGTAGAAATCGCCAGCCATAAATTTCTCTTACGTAGAACATTTATTTGTTCAATATTAATACCGTGCTTTGTCGCAGGGAGAGAAGGAACAAATAATAGAATGCCAACAAAAGCCAGAGCACAAGTAATTGCACCAAAATAAAATGCCGCACTAAGTGATAGGTACTCTGCTATAAACGAACTTATAGGCATTCCCAATACCATTCCAACCGTAACTCCAGCAAAAACCTTTGCTATTGCACCTGCACTTTTTTCTTTAGGAACGGCATTTGCAGCAATCACAAGAGCAATAGCAAAGAAAACTGCATGTACCAACCCTGGAAGTATTCTGAATAATAGCATCAAATTAAAGATATCTGTCGTAGCATAAATAAGGTTAGAAATGACAAATATAAAAAGAATAGTAAGAAGAACGTATTTTTTATTATATCCAGAGAGTATCAGGGTAACAAATGGCCCCGTTACGGCTACCACGATGGCATAAATACTTACCAGAAAACCAACTTGAGTAGGTGTCACATGCAATTGCGCTTCAAGTTGTGGCAATAATCCAATAACGGCTATTTCGGTAGTAATAACACCAAAAACTGCGATTGATAAGGTCAGCAATAGGATAGAGCTTTTATTTTGCATAATGAAAATCTATTCGGTTTTAAAGAGGTAAAATGATGACAAACCACCAACAAGAATAGAAGGACGCTTTCGTCTACTGTCTGTAGACATAATTTCCCCATGCATGGCAGAAGACCCAATGCCCAGTTTTGGATATTTAGATGATTTTGATGTGGGTTTGGGCGGTTAGGATACCGCCCATAGAATAAGTTAATAATGACCTTTATTGAATTTGGTGCAGAACATCACCAACCGCATTGAACAGACGATCAAGATCATCAATTTTAGCATTGAACATGGGACCGAATTGCAACGTGTCACCACCAAAACGGACATAAAAACCCGCTTTCCATAATGCAATACCGGCATCAAAAGGCCGGACAACTGCATCTCCATCCCGTGGGGCAATTTGAATGGCTCCCACCAGCCCGCAGTTACGAATATCCACGACATTTGGGCAGTACCTTAGTGCATGTAGTTTTTGTTCAAAATGCGGTGCCAATTCCGCGGCTTGTTGAGGCAGCTTTTCTTTTTCCAGCAGTTCCAATGAGGCTAATCCCGCTGCACAAGCAACCGGATGACCTGAATAGGTATAACCGTGGCTGAATTCAATCATATGTTCGGACAGAGATTGTGACATAAAGGCATCGTAGATCTCGCTGGACGCAATCACACCTCCCAGAGGAATTGCACCGTTGGTAATTTGTTTGGCAAAAGTAAGGATATCTGGGGTCACACCGAAATATTCAGCACCACTCCAGCATCCCAGACGTCCGAAACCAGTAATCACTTCATCAAAAATCAGCAAGATATCGTATTGGGTACAGATTTCCTGTAAACGTCGTAAATAACCTTGTGGTGGGATAATAGCGCCGGCAGATCCAGAAAGTGGTTCGACAATAACAGCAGCGATATTACTGGCATCATGCAATTCAATGAGTTTTAGTAATTCGTCTGCCAGTTCAATGCCACCAGCTGCTGGCATCCCTTTAGTAAAAGCCATATTCGGTTGTAATGTATGCGGAAGATGATCAACATCCATAAACTGACCAAACATTTTGCGATTACCGCCAATACCGCCAAGACTGGTTCCTGCGATATTGACACCATGATAACCCCGTGCCCGACCGATAAATTTAGTTTTTGCAGGTTGTCCTTGAATCCGCCAGTAAGCACGAGCCATTTTTACTGCGGTATCGGCAGCTTCTGAACCTGAACTAGTAAAAAATACATGATTTAAATTACCAGGCATAAGGCTGGCAATTTTATCTGCCAACTTAAATGACAAAGGGTGTCCATATTGGAAACCTGGGGAATAATCCAATGTTCCCAGTTGATCTGAAACAGCTTGACGAATTTCAGCGCGTGAATGGCCTGCTCCACACGTCCATAATCCTGATAAACTGTCATAAATTTGACGACCTTGATCATCAAATAGCCAACTTCCTTCTGCTGAGACAATCAAACGTGGATCTTGTTGAAAATGACGATTAGCACTGAACGGCATCCAGTGTGCTTTAAAGTTCAGTTTTTGGAAATGATTTCTATCTGGCATCTTATAGCTCCTCGCACAAGGTTGTAATCAAGAGATTGCAATGAAACTATACTCAAGTTAAACCTCAATTATCGAATCATTAATGATGAGTTCACTCACAAAAGTGAAACTCACAGTTCTAGTGAAATTACGATGCACTGGAACGCTGGTGACTGATACAAGATCCTAAAATATTTTAACAATCCCATCCCAAATGCAGTAAGATTAGCCCTCAATCGTAGAAATTGATCCGGATCATTAGCTTGTTATCGCTTTTTCGCCTCTCACAAAACCGAACACCTGCTATCATCGCCTTACTGGCGATTTTGATGTTGTTCATTGCACCGGTGGTATCAAAAACACTGGAGCACCACCGTGAAGAAATAAAAAGTGAAATAAATCATTGTGTGTTTGTGTCTGATATGCCATCGACACACACGATGAATCATCATGGTGTAGATCATGTCCATATGGGCTTAATGGACGATATCGCTTGTGGTTACTGTCAACTTCTGATTAATCTGCCATTATTAGCTGGTGGTTTTATTCCTTTCATTTTGCTGACACTCATTGTGTTCAGGACACCACCAATATTGCGTTTCTTTGGCCCTGTTATTCGGCTGTTTTATGGCGAATCACAACCACGCGCCCCACCCCTTATTTAGTCGGTCTGCTTGAAATAAACCATTTTATTTTCCTTGCCTTACGCAATTTGTATGGCAATGTTACTAATTAAGGGATTTTTTATGTTTATTACGCAATTATTTCGTATATCACCTCTGACAGCAGCTTTGACTATCGCACTCACAATGCCAAGCAGTGGCTGGGCTGCCAATACCAAAGAAACAGAAGGAAAACACATTACTCATGAGCACGATAATGAAACTGTGATAACGGTAACTGCACCGGCAGTTTCACCACTTGAGGTCGTTTCTTCACTAAAAGTACCTCGTCAACCAATACCTGCTAGTGATGGTTCTGATTACCTGAAAACCATTCCAGGGTTTTCACAGATCCGTAACGGTGGCACTAACGGTGATCCTGTATTCCGTGGCATGTTTGGTTCTCGCCTGAGAATGTTAATTGATGACAGTGAAATCTTGGGTTCTTGCGGTGGACGTATGGATGCGCCAAGTTCTTATATTTCACCAGAAAGTTTTGATGTTTTGAGTTTAGTTAAAGGTCCACAAACTGTACTTTGGGGGCCAGGTAATTCAGCGGGAACGATCCGTTTCGAGCGTATTCGCCCTCAGTTTGAACAATTTGGTGCTCAAGGTAATGTCAGCACAGTTATTGGCTCTAATAGTCGTTGGGATGGTAACGCTGATCTCAGTATTGGCAATGAACTAGGATATATCCGTTTGATCGGTAATAAATCCCGCTCCAATGATTATAAAGATGGTGATGGCAATCACGTTCCTTCCCGCTGGGATAAATGGAATACCGATGTCGCCTTAGGTTGGACACCTGATGAAAATACGTTACTGGAGTTAAGCGCTGGACACGGCGATGGTGAAGCACGTTACGCCACGCGAAATATGGATGGTACTCAATTTAAGCGCAAAAGTTTTGGTGTGCGTTTTGAGAAATCCAACATTGGCGAAGTGTTTGACAAATTCGAATCCAATTTTTATTACAACTACACCGACCATGTGATGGATAACTATTCCATGCGTCATTCAAAAATGAAAATGGCCTCAGAACCTGACCGCCTGACAATGGGTGGCCGTATGATGGGAACTTGGGTGTGGGAAGATTTCAAGTTACAGAGCGGTGTGGATATGCAAACTAATATTCACCGTACCAATACCGATCGCATGATGGCTGAAGCTGAAAGAAATGGCTGGATGAAAAATGTCCGCTTCCGTGATTACGGTATTTTTGGTGAATTAACCTGGGATGCAACTACACAGAATAAAGTTATCGGTGGTGTGCGATTAGATCGTGCAACAGCGTATAAATATACGACTCAACAAGAACGTAAAGAGACCCTACCTGCTGGCTTTATTCGGTTTGAACATAACCTGAAAGAATCTCCGGTGATGCTCTATGTCGGCCTGGGTTATACCGAGCGTTTTCCTGATTACTGGGAGCTGGTTTCGGGTAAATCAGGCAGCAATGCTTTCACTAATATCAAGTCTGAAAAAACAACCCAATTGGATATCGGTGCACAATATAATGATAACCGACTGAAAGGTTGGATATCAGCGTATATAGGTAAAGTGAATGACTTTATCTTGTTCGATTACCATAACAAGAATGTGGTGGCTGGTAACGTGGATGCCACCATTATGGGTGGAGAAACGGGAGTTTCTTATAATTTTAACGAAAATTGGAAAACTGATGCCAGCCTGGCGTATTCCTGGGCGCAAAATACCACTCATCATCGTCCATTACCACAAATCCCACCTTTGGAAGCGCGTCTCGGCCTGACTTGGGAATATGGTGACTGGACTAGCAGTGGTTTGTTGCGTTTGGTAAATAGCCAGCACCGAGTGGCAATCAATGAAGGTAACGTTGTCGGCAAAGACTTTGATCGTAGCAAAGAATTCGCCATCTTATCTGCAAATGCAGCCTATCAGGTGACCAAAAACATTCAAGTTAGTGCTGGTGTTGACAATATTTTTGATAAAGCTTATAGCGAACACCTTAACCTAGCGGGCAATCAGGGCTTTGGTTATTCCGGCAATACAGCAGTAAATGAGCCTGGACGTACTTACTGGGCAAGAATTAATGTTAAGTTCTAATATTCTTTATTCTTAACTCTACCTCGCCCTGGGATAAATCAGGGCGAGTGTTTTGGAAAAAATCTTTAAGTAAAGATATTGATATCTTTATGGAAAGCTACTTTCAATTTGTCTGAAAACTTCGTTCTTAAAAACTCTCTGACTCATTCTCCAGCAACCAATGTCGTAGCAGTGTTGCCAGTTGTTCTTGTTGGGTTTTTGTCAATGGCTTGAGAATCGCAGTTTGGTTCTCCAAATGGCTTTCCACTGCTTTGTCTATCAATGCCCTTCCTTCTGGAGTCAGAAAAATTTTGCAACTACGTCGGTCTTCTTCGTTAGCAATACGCCCAATCAATCCCCGTTGTACCATATGCTCAATACGCGTGCTCATTGCGCCAGAAGTTAACATAACGGATTGATATAGCTCAGTAGGTGTAATTGGTATGTTATTACGACGCAATGTCGCAAGAATATCAAATTCAATGAGACTTAGGCTGTGTTCTTTGAAAGCATGTTGCAAGCGTTGTTCAATAATTTTGTGAATGCGACATAACCGCCCAATAACGCTTATCGACGACGGATCAAGATCTGGGCGCTGCTGTTCCCACTGTCTCAGTAATCGGTCAACGTGATCGTACTTCATGCTTTTTCCCTATTCATTTTATTTCGACAAAAAGATACTTGATAAAAATCAATTAGGCTATTATTTTAATTTATCTTTACATAAAGATACTTTTGTTGATGATTTTTTTAGGTAGTAAGCACTAAAAAGGAGTACTAAAAAAAGTGATGTTAAGAACAAAAAACGAACAAATCAGAAGGACAACAGCATGCTAGAAATTAGATCTATCCATAATATGTTATTGACTGCATTAGCACCAATTGTTTGGGGAAGTACTTACATTATTACGACAGAAGTATTACCACCCAATATGCCTTTGCTAGCTTCTACTATTAGAGCATTACCTGCTGGTATATTATTACTGTTGATTTGTCGTACTATGCCCAAAGGAATTTGGTGGTTACGTATTATGGTATTGAGCTTGCTCAATATCGGTGCCTTCTTCTATTTTCTCTTTGTTACGGCAGGATATCTACCTGGTGGTACGGCATCATTAATCATGGCTTGCCAACCCATAATTGTTATCTTGTTAAGTACTTACATATTGAAAACTTCTCTCACAATCAAACATATTATTTCGGCAATATTGGGCGTTGTCGGGATTGGCTTATTAGTATTAAACTCAGCCAGTAGCTTAAATTGGCAAGGCGTTATTACGGGGTTCGCGGGGTGCAGTTGTATGGCTTTAGGGGTTGTGCTTACTAAATATTGGAACCGCCCCACCAATTTATCATTACTCAGTTTTACCGGCTGGCAATTAACTCTTGGAGGGTTAATGTTATTGCCTGTTGCTATTTCTATAGAAGGTTTACCACAACACCTTACTGTAACCAATATTTTCGGCTATAGCTATTTATGTATAATTGGTGCGGTGTTTTCTTATATTATTTGGTTCCGAGGAATTGAAAAGTTACCCGTTGTGACAATCTCGTTTTTGGGATTCCTTAGTGCACTATCTGCTTGTATTTTAGGATATTTGTTTCTAAAGCAAACATTTTCCTTGCCACAAATGTTAGGTGCATGCACGATTATTATCGCTGTTTGGTTTTCGATTCCTCGAAATCAGATAGAAAAAACCGATAATCCTACAGTTTGATTAGCTATTACAGAATGACAGGAAAATCAATGAAACTTACTATAATTTCAGGTAGTCAACGCCCAAACTCTTTCAGCCAACGTGTAGCGTGTTATTTACAAAAATTAAGTAGTGAGTATGGGTTTACTAAAATAGAGATCCTGGATCTCTCCAGTGTAGAATTACCATTGCATGATGGTTTTACAACAGATATATCAGCAGAATCTCATCCCTGGCAGCCGATCGCACAACATTTAAGAGAAAGTGAAGCATTTATCTTTGTCACTCCAGAATGGCATGGAATGTCAACTCCGGCGTTGAAGAACCTTTTATTACATTGTTCTATAGCAGAATTAGGTCATAAACCAGCATTATTGGTGAGTGTATCAAGTGGAATTAACGGTGTTTATCCTCTTTGTGAATTACGGATGACGGGTTTTAAAAATAATCATGTTTGTTTCTTGCCTGATCATTTAATCTTCCGTCAGGGTGAAAGTTTGATTTTAAAAGATCTCATTTGCAACAATGAGGAGTTTGAAAGCCGTGTTAACTATACACTGAAACTACTTAAATCTTATGCTAAGGCACTGAAGCAAGTTCGTGAAGATGTTGGCGAAGAAAGCAGAAATTATCTGTATGGTATGTAGATAAACAATATTCAGTCCCTTATGCATACTCTCGGCTCAAAAATTTTAGCCGAGAGTATGTGGCTCCCTTATTTAAATCCATTTTTCTCTTTTTTATCACAGCCCGTAATAGACCGATAACGTGAGTTCAGTTCTTCGATTTTTAGCATCATTCACTAATGCCTTACCAATTCCCTGCTCCTGTTTATCTGGCGATACAAAAACCGCGGCCAAACTATCAGAATTCAGCCGCCACAAAATTATGAGCTTTGATAGAAGCTTCGAGCCAAATAGATAGAACCGCATCTTGGACGTCGTCTACTCGCTAGCTTTAGGCGTGATTATGCTCTTGCCGCTAAAGACAGTTATATTCAAGAGATTGTGAATAAGCTGATTAAAATATCACCGGATTTTTGTGATATGTGGCATAGACATGAAATCTATGAACCTTGTAATGGAATACGGGAATTAAATGTCAATGGACAGGAAACTAGTTTCGATTACACATCAATGGTCACTGATTTAGAAAGACATTTACGATTAATTGTTTATGTAAAAAGATGATGAGTCATTCGCATTCGGTTATGATTATTTGTTATGGTTTTTTAAAAAATATTTAATTTATATTAAATAACAATTTATTCACACAGGATAATTTATTTTCAAAAATAAATTATCTACTCCAAATAGAGTAAAAAACCAATAATCATTATTAAAACGAAAGCAATTAAATTTAGAAAAATTTTATAAACACCTTGATAGAAACAGTCATTTAATAAATCATCACTCAAGTTAGTATCGCAAGTGGTGATCACATACACGTAACACAAATAATTAACAATATACAATCAATAAATTAACATTATGCCAAAACCATGCCATTTTAAAGAAGATTTAAGAAGGATGATACTATGTGTATGATCTTTTTATTGTTATAAAATAGTTATAATAAAGTTAATTTTTTCACTTGCATTTTTAGTCTTATTATTATGCTATAGCAACTTGTAGGCAGAGAATATTTATGGTCTGCATTGCTCTGTAGCTAATCAAATATAGGTCAATCTCACCATAGCTTACTTATTGCATTTCAATCATCGTCATCAGTTTCATTAATAATAACTTTTCAATGAGCAATTTGAAAAACAGCAAATTGAAAGTTGCCAATTTTGCCAATTTTTGAAAAATGGAACTTCTATTATGAAAAAAAACAATTCGGCACGACCGATTTTTTTGTGGATGACATTATTTTTTGGGGTATTACCTATTAACACTTCAATAGCTGCTACTGAATATCAGGAACAGGGTAAGAAAAACTCACCGGATAGCTGGTTATCAGATGAATTTAATCATCAGTGGGGATTGGCTGCTATTGGTGCCCATTATGCCTATGCTCGTGGTTACACGGGTAAAGGCATTGATGTTGGTGTATTGGATGAAGCTGTTACCAACCATCCTCAATTTGCCGGAAAACTGAAAATTTTGAGCCCAAACGATACTTGGAACTACGATAAAGACCCCTACACAGGGATTATCAGTTTTGGAGCTCACGGTAACCATGTTTCTGGGATCATTGCAGCAAACCGGGACGGCAAGGAAATGCATGGTGTGGCATTTGATGCAGGTTTGATTACTGGGAAATATTTACAAAACCCGTATAACCGTACAGAAGCCATGATCCAAAGCAACGCACGTGTCATTAATAACAGCTGGGGCGTTCGTCCCTCTTATGAAACTGATGAAAATGGTAAGCCTAAGAGATGGGAAAATGGGACTGTTAAGTATTACCCAGTCACACTGCAAGATCTCATTAATTATGTCACACCAATTAAAGATGATTTGGATAGGCTAAGCCGTTCCCCAATTCCAGAACTGGACGACTATACGACGAAAACTGCGGGTCTATTGCGGGCAGCGCGTCAAGGCAAATTAGTTGTTTTTGCAGCGGGGAATGCGAATAACTATAACGTCACTTGGTTACATGCGGGTATGCCCTATTTCTTTCCTGACGCATTGAAAAATTATCTCAGTGTTGCCAACCTAACCAGGGAAAACGAGATTAACGTTTCATCAACCCGTTGTGGTTATACCACCAGCTATTGTTTGTCGGCACCGGGCACAAAAATTTACAGTAGTACGGGAAAATTCGTTTCTAACGTGAATGGAAAAATCGACGAAGAGGCTTTCCAAAATGGTGAGTTGACGATAGATCCTACCCATGATGCCTACACAGGTACATCAATGGCATCACCGCATGTGGCTGGAGCCGCTGCCGTTTTGATGCAACGATTCCCTTATATGACTGCTGGGCAAATCGCAGATGTCCTTAAAACCACGGCAACCGATTTAGGTAAACCGGGTTTGGATGATATGTATGGTTGGGGAATGTTGAATCTGAAAGATGCTATTGATGGTCCTAAGATGTTTATTACCGAAAAGGATATTCCGAAGAAATACTATATTCCTGGTTCTTATTCTGAAACTCAATTTATTGCCAATATTCCAGGTATTGGTGGCATAGTTGAGAAAGGCACTACTGTAGAACGAATCTGTAATAGTATTGAATGTGCTTATGACAGCTGGGGAAATGATATCTCCGGTCATGGTGGGTTGACAAAAACCGGTAACGGTATACTTGAGTTGGCCGGTAAAAATAGCACTTATAAAGGGCCAACTTTGGTTGAACAAGGTCATTTATTGGTTAGCGGCTCCATAACTTCAGACGTTACTGTGCAAGATAACGCAATTCTTGGCGGTGATGGTACTGTCGGTTCAATCATAGCCAACTCTGGTGCCAGTATTGCACCAAGCAGCTTTAGTTCTAACGCTGTCAGTTCCAGTGGTACGTTGAACGTTGATCGTAATGTGACGTTCCAAGCTGGTTCACGTTATCTGGTAAAAGTGGCGCCAAATAGCCAGGGATATAGTGATCGCATTATTAGCAATGGTTCGGCTATGCTGAAAGGCGGTGAAGTGCAAGTCACTCTGGAAAATAGTAACAATTTGTTATCGAAGCAAGAGGTTCGTAGTTTGCTTGGGCAGCAATATAATATTCTGCAAGCAACCGGGGGAATCAACGGCAAATTTGCAACTGTAGAGCCAAACTATTTGTTTATTGGTACTGAACTTAGTTACCCGTCCAGTTCTCAATCTAATCGGGTAATGTTGGATATAAAACGTAATTCCACCACATTTGCTAGTTTAGGAGTAACTGCTAATGAACGTGCTGTAGCTAATGCCGCTGATAAGCTGAGTTTGGGGCATCCCGTTTATGAAAGTATCTTGATGTTTGATACAGCGGCACAAGCTCGCCAAGCATTTCAACAACTTTCTTCCGGCCAGATCCATGCTGATATTGCTGCGGCACAAATCAATAATAGCCGCTATCTGCGCGATACGCTGAATACCCGTTTGCGTCAGGCTAATGGTGGAACTATCGAACAGAATATCAAAGTAAATAAAAACGGCGCTTGGGGACAAGTAATAGGTAACTGGCAACGTGCTAATGGTAACAGTGAAGTCAATGGTTATCGTGTATCTAACTATGGTGTGTTATTAGGAGCAGATAAAGAGTTAAGTGATGATTGGCGACTCGGTATCGCTACCGGATATACCCGCTCTTCTTTGAACGGTGGATATCACACTTCAGCACGTAGTAACAATTTCCATTTGGCGCTATACGGTAGTAAACAGATTGATGCTTTGGCATTACGTGCCGGCGCTACTTACAGTTGGCATCGTTTTGATACCAAACGCTCAGTTGCTTTTGGTCGTCAATCAGACAATCTGAAAGCAAAATATGGTGCTCAAACCGGTCAATTGTTTACTGAAGCAGCTTACGAAATAAATACTTCCTGGCTGAATCTGGAGCCATTCGCTAATCTGTCTTATGTTAATTTCCGCAATGAGGGTATTAATGAACATGGCGGTGCCGCTGCATTGAACGGTAAGAAACAATCGAAAAATGCAACCTTCTCCACACTAGGTTTACGTGTCGATCAAAAATGGCAATCCGAAAATGAAATCACTGTAGCAGCATATGGTGAATTGGGTTGGCAACATCGGTTTGGTAAGGTAAATCAAGGCACTAAATTAAGTTTTAACAATAGTGATGCCACCTTTACTGTCAACAGTGTTTCAGCCGCGCGTGATGCTACTGTAATCAAGGTAGGTACGGAATTGGAAACTAGTAAAAATACTAAACTGTCACTGGGGTATAACGGTGTTTTATCGGACAGCCATAAGGATAATGGGGTATTCCTGAATGCCAACTGGAAATTCTAGTTAATAAAAATTGCATTTTGATAGCAGAAACTCACTGCTGGCGAGGGCTGGTAGTGAGTTTTTTTATTCCTCGATATTTTTAGGTCTTTGTATCCACTTTGGCACAAATCACCTTGGTAGCACCAAAGAATGATTAAATTAGATAATGTATTTGAGTCATTAAATCGATCCAAAGGAGGAAAATTGTGGCTTATCGTAAAATCTTATTAATCAGTTTATTTTCCGTTGCAACAAGTTCTTTAGCTTTAAATAATAATGGTGCTCCATTGATGAAATCAACCGATCCTGGCGCTGAAAAATTTAGAACTGTTGGTAAATTCAATGGAACCTCACACTGTACTGCAACCTTGATTTCTGGTGAAAATGTACCGAATGAGGATACACCAGCTTTGATACTTACCGCAGGGCACTGTGTAGATAGCAATGTAGGTACAAATGATGTCATCGTTGATCAACCTGCACCTGAATTTTGGCGATATACACCAGACTATTTCATTGATAAGAAAGAAGAGTTATCACCAATAAAAGTCAACCGTATTTTATATTCAACGATGAAATACGAAGATATTGCGGTATTACAATTGGATGCAACTTATAGTGATTTAGCGAAAAAAGGCTATCATCCTTTGAAGTTGAAAAAAAACCTAGATATGAAACATCAACCTATTGTGTTGACTCATATTCCTGTCGATAACGTTGATTACAATTACGCTTATCTCAGAAAATCTGAGTGTAACATCACCGGAAAATCACCCGTTTTATATGAGGGTGGCTCTCCATGGATTTGGACTCCGGTTTTCTCCGTGAATTGTGATGGAGTCGCTGGTGGAACGTCTGGTTCCCCTGTTTTCGAAAACGATAAAACAGACGTGATTGGTGTGCTGAATACAACCGTAACACCAGGAATGACCGGTTGTGGCCTTGGCAGGCCTTGTACTATCGAAAACAATACAGGCATTCCAACAGAAGGCGCCAGCTATTTTATCCCTGTCGATAGTATTGCCAATGCGTTGACCAGGGATAACAAATTAGATCTGTCTAAATTGGAAAATAACAGCGGTAATATTCTGGAAAGAAGTCCTCTTTGGTCACGTTGGATAACTCAGAGCGTTAATCCTGTTGACGGCGAGAAAGCAAAATGGGACATCGTTATCAAGGAAAATGTTAACGTTAAGAATATTCGATATAAAACAGGATTAATCAGTGATATCGATTGTTCTGCTGAAGCAGGATACAGTGCTTCTATTCCTGCAAACCAAAGCCCGCTGCAAAACATGCTGCTTCCTAATAAAGAAGGTATCTATAAACTCTGTGTTATTCACCAGGATAATGATGGACAATGGCAAAAGACAAAAGATGCTTCTGTTATGTTGCGAGAAATTGATAATACTCCCCCATCAATTAAGCCCGTGTTAAATAAGGATGATTATGGGGATGTTTGGCGTATAACCGTTAACACTCGCCCGTATGATATCTCAAGTGTACAAATTAAATATGGGTCTAAAGCAACAACAAATTGTGACGATAAAACAGGTTATAGCTATCCCTGGAGGCTAACAATGTTAGCAAAATCTGAAGCACCATGGCGTGTTTGCGCATATGGTGAAGATATGGCAGGAAATGCTGGCCCGATTAATGTACTTGATATTGAAGCAACTACGACGAAGTAAAATGTAAATAACTCACTGCTGGCAAGGGCTGGCAGTGAGTTTTCTTTTATCGTCTCATTTATTCTTGCTTACGATAAAAATCATTTCTTCTGACTGATCATGATAAGTTTCTCCTTGCCAGTTACCGAATACATTTGTCGCAATTAAATTCGCGTCAGCCAATGCTTGCTGGATCTCAGCAAAACTGGCAAATGTAATTGCTGAAAATGCCTGGTATTCCTGCTTGTTATTTAAAATTTGATAGTAAGTGCCGTAAGTCACAGTAGTATTGTGAACTCGAAAATCATTCCATGCCAAAACAGGGCCGAATGTTGGATGGATAAACTCACGTTTAGAATCTGCTATTGTCCAAGTCAACCACTCTTTTGCTAAAGGATTACGGCTGTCAAAGATACATTGTCCTCCTTCTGCCAAGTGTTCATAAATCCGTTTAAGCACGGTAACTCGCTCTTGATGAGTTAAGAACACTTGAAAAACGTGACCGGATAAAATGATTAAGTCAAATTTCTGAAATAATGCCAACTGCTTAGCATCGGATTGTACCCAAGTGATTCGTGCTCCTGCTGATTTTGATTTAGCGATATCCAACATGGAGCTAGCAATATCACAGCCAAATACCACTTTATCGGGATAAGTGAGGGCAATTTTATTCGTGAGTGTTCCAGTGCCACAGCCCAGATCTAAAATGGCATGAGCATTTTTAGCAAGTTCAACATAATAATCGTAATCTGATCCCCATTCGTTATCGAAATCATAAAACTGGGCTAAGTCACTGTCTTGGTAAAGTCGATCAATTGCCATATATAATAATCCCTAGTATGTTATTTAATATCATCGTACTAACTTCCCCTATTTCTCGTTCTTTTTTCATCAAATAATTCTACTGTTACCAATCCCATTTCTTATATTGAAGGAGGCTTAACTATGCCACCACGTACTGTTCTATCTATGATGCTACTTATATTTTCACTTATTGTATTTTTCATTGGTGCGACAGAATTTATGTTATCCCCCATGCTAAAACCCTTGGCCGATGCATTTAGGACAACAACAGACAAGGCCACTTGGCTGATATCTTGTTATGCCCTCGCCTACGCACTTGCAGCACCAATTTTCGGTTGGTTATCTGATCGGATAAATCGACGCAAATTATTGTTGGTATCATTACTGTTTCTATTCCTTGATGGATTAGCATTAACGATAGCTCCCAACTTGGAGATTGCAATGGGGTTACGTATTCTGGGTGGCATTGCTTCAGCCGCTTTAATTCCGACCATATTTGCGCTGATCGCAGAACTTTTCCCATCCCATAAACAGGCATCGGCAATGGGCATTGTTATGCTTGGTATGACAGCTGGAATTGTAGGAGGTCCTATTTTTGCCGGTGTCTTGACAGAGTTATTTGACTGGCAAGTGCCATTTTTAGTGAGTGCGGTAGGTTGTTTGTTGCTCTATGTTTTAAGTAAAAAAGTTTTGAGAAGAAAATACATTCCAAACCAGATTGACACCCTAAAAACAGTTCATAAAAAGACAATGTTTCAAATTGGATGCCAAAGAAATTTAATATACTTCCTTATCGCGAAAGGGCTTTGGAATGGTACAGCAGTATCTGCCTTTATATTAGCCGGAGAGGTTTTAAGGCATCATTACGTGATGGGAACAGGAGCTGTCGGTATTTCTGTTTCTGTATTTGGCATCGGGCTTGGTTTGGGTAATCTATCCGTAAATATCGTGAAGCACCTGATTATCAGAGATGAATGTGCTCTTTTGTTAGCCATAATTTTAGTTTTCATCACCAGTACTGCATTTATGTTATTTCCCCTGTTTTTGATTTTTAGTTTGGCTTGTCTGATATTATGGGGATATGCACTTGGACTTGCTGCTCCGATAAGCACTTCGATTCTTGCAAGTCGTGCAAAGCAGGATAAAGGTCAAATACTGGCTATCTCAGAAAGTTTGAATAATCTAACCATTTTGTCTTTACTTCCTGTCGCTACTATGTTGCTAACACAATATGGCACTGAAGTAACGGTGATGTTACTGGGAAGCTGTTTTATCGTAGCAATTGGACTAACACTGAAAGATATATTAGTGACACCGTCACCTAATTAACGTCATTAACTGCTATTAAAGATAGTAAACACCTTCACAGAATAATAACTGCCAGCAGGCGATTAATGACGGCAAAAATCAGTAAGTCGAATTTGGGTTTCATGGAATGTTTTTTTCAACCATGCAAGAAAAATAGCTTGTGGTGTATTAACCTCGAAAATTTCAGGTGATATCAAATAATAAGCAGAACCATCTGGAATGAAGCCATAAGGTGCACTTATTCTCCTATCACTCAATTCTTGTTCAATCATATATATAGAGCTTATTCCAACGCCATGTCCAGCCATCACTGCTTCTAATAAAATATAAAAGTGTTCAAACCAGAGTTCATTCTGTTTTGGGATAATTTGCTTAATTTCTGACATCCAGTCATTCCATGCTTCAGGACGAGTACGGGTATGTAATAAGGTAAGTGGCTGGTGTGTGGTAACATGATCTTCTGCGTTAGGTAAACAAATCGGGCCTATCCATTCCCTTCCCAACTGTTCAGCAACATAACGTTTATCCCAAAGAAAATCATTGCGGCGAATAGCCAAATTCACTGAATTGCGTGAAAAATCGATATTTCCACCCCCAGAGACTAAATGAATTTCGATATCAGGATGATTTGCTTTAAACGCTATTAGCTTTGGAATGAGCCACTTCATCATAATCGTGGGTTCACATGAAACAACTAATGGTGTTAATTGTGAAGATTGTTGAAGCCCATCAATTGTCAATGTCAGTAATCCAAATGCTTGTTGGCAGGCTTGTTTGAGTTTTTCACCTGCCGTTGTCAAGAAGATCCCCCTATTTCTCCGTTCAAACAAGATTACTCCCAAAGTAGCTTCTAATTGTCGGATTTGACGGCTTACCGCCCCCTGAGTGACGAATAATTCTTCCGATGCTTTAACTAAACTTTGGTAACGGGCTGCTGTTTCAAATACTCGTAGTGCATTTAATGAGGGAAGATTTTTCATTGCTGTCCTTTTGAGCGGTGTTGCGCATTATCGTTGATTTTTTCTCAATCATTCTAGCGTAAATTAATCGTTATTCTTTGGCCAAAAAATAAAGAAAATAAGTCAGTAAAATGTGATAAATGATGATCAGAGGACATAATGACAGAGTTAATTGCTGTAGCCGTTATTACTATTCTTGCTGTTATCAGCCCTGGCGCTGATTTTGCGATGATTACTCGTAACAGTTATCTTTATGGCCGATGGGCAGGTATAGTGGCGGCTTTCGGGATAGCGTCAGGTGTCTTGGTTCATGTTACTTATTCCATTCTGGGTATTGGTATTTTGATTGCTCATTCCCCCAATATATTGCTTGCTATAAAAATGGCTGGAGCGGCTTACCTGATCTATATCGGCTACAAAACACTTATCTCAAAAACGGCAGTTGGTGTTGATATTAACTCAAACAAAACTGCTTCAATGGCATCTTTTAGGACAGGTTTTCTAACTAATGTATTAAATCCAAAAACAACACTTTTTGTTGTCAGTATATTTACTCAAATTGTTTCACCATCGACTGGTATTGGATTACAAATTGGTTATGGGATCTTTATGTCTCTTATGCACCTTATCTGGTTTATTGGCGTGGCTGTTTTCTTCTCTCACCATAAACTCAGAGCCACAATGTTAGAAAAGCAAACCGTACTTAATCGTATCATTGGCATTATTTTAATGGGATTAGGTGTTTCTTTGGGGGTAATCCCTATCACCAATTGATACGTTACAAAAGTGATTTTAAAACAACCGTAAGAGGTCACGATTATGCCAATCAACTTTAACGCACCAGAAAATAAACATACTTATTTTGGTCGTGAGGCTCAACAAGAATGGTTCGATTTAATGCAGAAGTTGGTCGATCCATGTGATAAGGAAATCGCGGATATTGGTTGTGGTGGTGGTATTTATTCTCTGGCCTGGCGGAAAATGGGCGCTAAAAAAGTCACTTGCGTTGATTTTTCCCAACAGATGTTAGCTGATGCAGCGGAAAATACCCAAGGTTTGCCAAATATCGTTATCAAACAAGGTGATGCTCTTTGCACTGGCTTACCTGATAGTAGCCAGGATATTGTCTTTGAAAGAGCGCTGATCCACCATATCCGTCGAGAAAATAGAATCTCTTGTTTTGCTGAAGCTCATCGATTATTGCGTTCTGGCGGAGTATATCTCTTGCAGGATAGAACCTTGCAAGATATCCAATTTCCTGGATCGCCTGAACATATTCGTGGTTATATCTTCGACGTCTATCCTCACCTGATGAATTTTGAAAATCAACGCAGGCCAGACAATATTGAAGTGATTGATGGCTTACAATCCGTTGGTTTTAAACAAGTTAAGGCATTTTCTCTTCTGGAAAAGAAGACTGTCTATAAGAGTTTTTCACAATTAGCCGTAGAGCTTCAGGCGCGTAAAGGGCGCTCTATATTGCATGAATTAAGTGATGAAGAGATAGCTTATCTAATCAAGCATATTGAAAAATCGCTGGGTAATAATACGGATATCGTTGAGAAAGATTTTTGGACTGTATGGATGGGAATAAAATAAAGAATATCTGCGATGGATGTCTTGTGGAGCATCCATCGCACGAGCCAAATGATGACGTAATAGTGACATATTACATAATTCGGTACTTACTGCGAATATCCCTGACTTGAGATTTTAATTGTCCACAACCTCCCCAAATTTCTGTTCCATCACTTTTATCTGATATACATCGAAAACCGGCTTCGGTAAGTGATTGGGCAAAAAACGGCATATTTTCTGAAGGATTCAATGTTATGCCATTGATATCACTCACTTCATTCAAGTACTTTAACTTGATAATGAATGTGTCTTTATCCACCAAATCTTTTAACCGTGCCAAATCCTCTTGGGAATCATTGATTCCCTCTATCATCAGATAATTGACGATAACAGGTACACCTGTATGGTGATGATATGTTGAAAAATGGTTAAGAAGGTCTTTGATACCAAATTTTGCTTTTGATGGAATGAGCATGTCACGCTGTTCGTCTGTGGTGGCATGAAGAGAAATGGAAATCATATCAAGCGGAAGCTCATAAATTTTATCTCCAGCGTGGCGAATACCCACTGTTGTCAGGGTAACCCTATTTGCCAATGTTTGTTTTTTGAACTCAGTTATTGCCCCGCTGATCTCTTTCAGATTCAACATTGGCTCACCCATTCCTGCAAACAATATCGTATTAAGTCTTTGGCTGTCACCCAATGCTCCTGAATGCAATAAATGTTCATGACATAACAAGACTTGCTGTACTATTTGTTCTGTTGTCATATTTCCCAACGGCTGTTGTCTGCCTGTTTCACAAAACACGCAACCAACCGCACAACCGTATTGGCTGGATATGCAGAGATAAGGCAAATGTTGATCTGTATGCATAAAGAAAGTCGATTCAACGCTTTTTCTTAAATCTGAGTCACTTGCTGATAGCAAATATTTCTTGGAGCCATTTTCTGACTCTACTATTTCGCTGATTTTCATTTTTACACCTTCTCAATATTCTTGGGCACGGCGATGCATATCAGAGACTCCGCACATTTTTGGACTGGACAACGGCAAGTTAGATTGCATGACTTCTTGATGTGTTTTAACGGGATCAAGGAATAATTGATGGATTTCATCCATATCCAATTCGGAAAGATAACCACTATTAATTCCTTGATAATTTTCTGGAACAGTGGTTGTGGTAGGAAATACGAGCTGATCAGGGTATAACCGACCACTCCAAAATTCGTCGCCTTTATCCAATGGCTTAACCATATCAGGATCAACAATTTCAGAAATTTTAGCCTTGTTAGGGAATCTCAGGCTGTTTTCGGCTGCTGGATAGTCATGAATTACCATCCAATCGACAATATTTTGTTGTCGTTCCATCAATCCAATATCTTTAAAGAATGTTGTTAACACAATGGGGATCACAATCCCTCCTGCGTTGCGATAATACTCAATAAAAGCGAGCCGTTTCTTTAATTGCTCATTGGTATCTAATGCACTAACCGAAACTCTCATCTCAGCCTTTACCGTGATTAAACGCTGCGCAATATCATCAGTCATTTTTTTAAAGAATTTGGTGATGAAAATCATTAAGATCCCAGTTTCTCGTGCCAATTCAGCCATTCGCGTAGATACGGCCCAATTCCATGAAGGATCACTATTCCATCCGCATCTGACGTATTTTTGTGAATCAGGTAATGCTTGTAGATCGCCGGAAAAAATATCTTCATCCAAGTGATTATCGATACGTTTACCAAAGTCGATCCCATTTTCCCAACTAGAGATAGCGGAAAAACACATGCCATAACAAGCCATACTTTCTGGTAAACAACCAGTTACGACATCTGTGGTTAAGCTATTAAATGGCAAATCACCCGCTATTCCTGCCCTGATTAACATAGGTTCGGCAGGACTAAGATTACGCCCATGAATATATTTTTTATTACTATCTCTAATCAATTGAGTAATGGATTTCTCTTTTTCTCTTGATAGGTTCATATCAAATTCCCCCAACAGTCCAACCAGGTATTTCCGGTTGGTAGGATGTATCAGGATATATTTTCAATCCTTTAATAAATCTATTTCCGGTAAAACATTCGCGGCGATGTAAAAGTTGGCTATTGTCATATAGTAACAAATCGCCTTCTTCCCATTGATGGGAATAAATATTTTCTGGTGACAAGATCTTATCTAAAATGGCGTTTTTGAGTATGTCTGAGTTTGGTAATATTTTCTTATCGAGAAAAAATGCGATAGTATTTTCACTAACATAAACAAAACGTCGTTTCGTTTGTATATTTTCGAGCATGACCGGATGAGCAACGGTAATATGAGGCACATTGTCATGCGAAGCTGCTGGCTGGCGAGTAGAATATAAATTATTCATCATCGAAATTTCATCATGGGTGAAACCAAGGTGGTTTACCGCTGTTGAAGCAAAGGATGTATTGCCCCCACTAAACTGCACAACTTCACCATATAAGATGCTAACGGAGGCCGGATTAATCCTAAACTCCTGATCAGAGTGCCAAAAGTCGGTATCATTTCCGGCAAAACCCAATTGTTCACCATTGCTATCACAAATATTTGTTAAATAAGCGATGTATTTTCGATTGTCTGATAATGAAATTTTTCTGGCTGGTTCTTCGAGTCTTCCGCTTCCTATATGCTGTGCAAAATTCACTAGTGCCTCATCATCCATCTTTTGATTTTTGAAAATCAATAGAGCGTATTCTGATAAGTATAACTTTATTTTTTTATATTCTTCTGATGATAACTCTGAAAGACTTTGGCAGGTTATATAAGCACCAAATTTTCCCTTGATAGGCTCGATTTTAAACGACATATATTATTCCTTCTTTAGTTAGAGATTATTGGTGGTTTTATGTTTTATAAAAAAATTAATATAAAATGATAAAAGATTTTAATCTTTTTTGATTATATTGACTCTTTGTTCTTTGATGATTTGGTTAATTTATTTGATGTGTAATAAAAATCATATTTAAATAATAAAAGTCGTTAATTTATATTTAATTTATATTTTTTAATTAATAAATATTATGTTTTTATTTAGAATAAATTTAATCGTGGTAATTTATGATTTAAACATCAATAATTTCAGTTCGCATTGATAATATCTTTATTTTGTGATAATAATCACATTATTATGTTGATAGATTGTTGTTTTTATTTATTGTTTTATATTTCAAATGGTTATGTTTGTGTTGTGGGTTTTTGAAATAAGAAAGAACTTAGATAAATATAATTCTTTTTTTAATTAATAAGCAGTTTTTCAATTAGTTAAACAATATCGATATACGCACAATTTACAACACGCTGTGAAACGTGATTTCTCCCTGCAAAGCGGGGAGAAATCACATGCATTTTGAAGTTATTGGTATAAACATTTAAATTGATATTTATTAACCAATAAATGGTGTATCTAGTTCTAATTTTAACCGGGACTTTTTCTCTTCTTCATCAACAATCTGGTTCAATTTCTTCACAAAGATAGCTTGAAGTTGCTGCCAAAACTCTTCAAAGTGCTCTTCATTGCGTAAGCAATAAGTCATTACCGCTGCGCGTAGTACATAGATATTGCGTACTTTTTCCCATTCATTACGGCTAAAACCGCATTTCTCTGCATAGTGCCACGGTGTATCACCATATTCTTTATAATCTAATATGGTTGAGGAAGTGAGAAAATCATTGGCATAAGCACGTCCTGTGGAATATGAGCAAAGCTCGTATAAACGCTTGTTAAGCGCATTATGATTGCTCAGACTTTCGCTGCCAATTTCTTTGAACGTAAAGTTGATCATATGGAAATCAGGGGATGGAAAGATATGTACTTCAAATTGATGTTTACCAATCTCTATTGGTGGTAAGTTTGCCAATTTATTCAACAACCTTTGTGCTGTGACGATACCCGCCGCAATTATTTTACCATATCCATTAATATTCAAAGGTAACAGACGATGAGCAGCCCAAAGTGCCGCTGCTGTTGCTCCCGATTTTGAACCTTCCATGATGGATGAACCAAGAATTCCCCGACTGACGCTATTTGTTTTTTCATCGTGGTCTTCAAATACATAGGCTGCATGTGAAGAGATCAATTCGAGAATACGCTTGTCTTTCATGCAGACAGCTCCCGCTGCATATTGAATGAAACCAACTTTATGCGGATCCACAGTAATCGAGTCGACTTCTTTTAATGCCTTGAAGCTTTGGTAAACTTCAGGTTTTGGCCAACTGATATTTTCCGGCATAATCCCCACCGAACGGTGGTAACTGGCCAACTCATCATATTCTACAAATTCACCCTGCTCATTTAGGAGCATGGAACACGCATATCCTGCATAAGCTGCATCAACGTGAATGTAGAATGATTCGCCATAACGTTCCTCACACTCTTTCCTCAACGCAATGATTTCATCAATCCGATCAATGGCTCCAACTTCCGTTGTGCCCACCACGGCAATCATTGCCAGGATTGGTTCACCTTGTTCAATTAATTCAAAGATGATTTTCCGTATTTGGGCAATGTCAGTTTGATAGTTATCATTTACGGGTAATGGAATAATGTTTTCTTGGCCAATACCAAAAATATCTGCAGCTTTCATCCAAGAATAGTGCTTAGATTGTGGGACCAGTAATTTGCCTAGAATTTCTGCTTTAACTCCCGTACCACGGCATGTCATATCGCGAATTTCTTCAAACAATTCACGTTCTTGTAGCGCGGTAATCAGATCCAAAAGTTCAGCGGTTGGCATATTTTTCAATTGCCGGGACGTTTTATGTTCGATGAGATCTTTTGCTTTAGGATGCTGAGATATAGCAAAGGGCAATGTTTTTAAATTCCTGGCTACCCACAGCCCTTCATAATTAGCTACTGTGCCACCCGATGTGATATGTCCCCAGGACTTTTTCGGGTCATAACCAAACATGCGGCAAAGATCTAATCCTGATTCAAGCTCTAATTCTGTTGTTGTTGGAGACGCTTCGTAACTACAGTTATTCGGGTTGTACATCATGGCCATAACGTAGGCAAGATTAGAAACCATTAAGGTATCGCTATTAATATGGCCAAGGTAACGAGGAGAAAAGAAAGGAATAGACGTGTTTTTCAATTTTGCTGACAGCTGATTTAAGATCCCTTCTGTACGATAAAGTGTTTCTCTATAGTTATGTTCATAGCGATCAACGGATGTGACTAGGGTTGAATCTTCGGGGTGAAAACCTGAACGCCAGTGTAAATGTTCGCTCACTGCATAATCTATCATCTCTCTAAAAAAAACAGCGTTTTCTGATTTTGGTCCCAAAAATAATGCATCTACATTTAAATTAGGATGAAATTGTTTAGTCATGATGAGTAACCTTTTTAATTGATTATTTTTATCTTGTCTTAAATTGAGTTTTTATAAAATCATTAATAGATTTATTTTTATTTTCTGTTTTTAACGACAAGGCATTGAGGAGGTGATAAAACCCCTACAATAACTAACTGAAAACAATTCTTTAATTTTCTGCCACAGAAAAAACATTCTGTAATATTATGCTGGCGAATCAACTTGCTTTATATAGATATAAAATATAATCCTTATTGTATTAATAATTAACTTATTATTAATTAACTTATTATTAATTTTAATTTTGTGCGCTACCACAAAGAAATGAAAAGACACCCAATAGTAACTAATTACAAATATCTTTTTTGAAAATATAAATGTGGTGACTTTTATGCATAACAGAAACTATGGCAATGTCATAGTTTCTGTTATGTCGAAAGAAGAGTGAAAAGAGTATGATAACCAGTTGAGATAGTATTAATTGTTTATCATATTTTTCACATAATAAAAAATGTATATTGATTGATTGTTTCAGCAACAAACATAAGTGCCGTCCCAGAGATAATATAATAGTTATTATTAATCAGTGAGTTATATTTTGCCTTCCATAGGGAATAAGTCCAGATTGCCATTGCAATAATATACAGGCACCATGAAATCATTCTTAATCCAAAGGCACTTTTGATATTAAATTCAGCTTGATGTGGAAAAATGATATTATTATTAACAATTGTACTTTCCGTTAACCATTCCATATAAGCAGGTTGTTCGATCAGTCGCATTGTGACGCTAATGAAAACAACCAGTAAAGCTGATATCACTAATTTGAGCGCTAATCTTCCTCGAAAATATTTTCCTACCGGGTAGTAAATAACTGACAGCGCTAATGCAGGTCCTAACGTAAATACTGCGCTATAAAATAGAAAATAGGTATTAATGTTTGTCCAAGTCAGCATGGCATTATTGACATAAATAATTGTCATATAGTAAAGATCAATTAAACCAATAATTCCAATTGCCAAAACAATGTAGATATAGGTACGTTTTGTGATCATAAAAAAAATCGTATATAAAACCAGTAGACTAAAATAAATGATTGCAAAAATTGTTTCTGTGTTTGCCCATTTCTGTATTACATTTTGCAATGTGTGATAAATACTAAATGGGTATTCTTCTATCTTCAAAGAAGCAGATAACCCTATTCCTGCCAACGTGCTGCTGATTAATAACGTTCTTAGGAATATTTTTTGAGCAAAAATGGTCGCTGAATGTTGCAGCATGTTTAACCCATGCTGAATCCAGTAAATATAAAGACTGCTCATCAATACGAACCCTACTGAGCTTTGTACTATCATTGTAAATGCAATTAACAACCATTCATTCATCTCACAATCCTCTATTCCATTTCTTTGTAACCAGATAACGTCATCGACGCATATTATATCCATATATTGTTAACTCAATTTCAGTTTTATTGAGATATTATATTGAGTGGTGTAAATTTCATGCAGGCTCGATATTGAACAAAAAAATTTCATTTTTTCATCTGGTGATGATAAATACCACGATTAATGGCAGTATCTTGCTCTTATCAGAGCAACCTAAATATGTTAAGTTTACGTATATTAATCACTTCTAATGAGCACTCCTTATGATCCCGGAAAAACGTATTATTCGTCGGATTCAATCTGGTGGTTGTGCAATCCACTGTCAGGATTGTAGCATTAGCCAGCTTTGCATTCCTTTTACTTTAAATGAACATGAACTTGACCAGCTTGATAACATCATTGAACGTAAGAAACCTATCCAAAAAGGGCAAACGTTATTTAAGGCCGGTGATGCACTAAAATCACTCTATGCCATCCGCTCTGGAACTATTAAAAGCTATACTATTACTGAAGAGGGTGATGAACAAATTACAGGTTTCCACCTTGCTGGTGATTTGGTTGGATTTGATGCGATCATTAATATTGAACACCCAAGCTTCGCCCAAGCGTTGGAAACTTCAATGGTATGTGAAATTCCCTTTGAAACTCTAGATGATCTTTCTGGGAAAATGCCCAATCTTCGCCAACAAATGATGCGTTTGATGAGTGGAGAAATTAAAGGCGACCAAGAAATGATCCTGTTACTCTCCAAAAAGAACGCAGAAGAAAGATTGGCTGCTTTTATTTACAACCTGTCACGTCGCTTTTCACAACGCGGTTTCTCACAGCGTGAATTCCGCCTCACTATGACACGCGGTGATATTGGTAACTACTTAGGCCTGACTGTTGAGACAATTAGTCGCTTACTTGGCCGTTTCCAAAAAAATGGAATTTTAGCCGTCAAAGGTAAGTATATCGCGATAGAAGATATGAATAAATTGACCGTGTTGGCTGGTAAGTCTCCAGCTAGTGTTTCTTAATAAACGTTAGTTAAATTTTAGGCCAGATCACTATATTTTGCTGATTTGGCTTATTCTTACCCTGTTATAGTTGTCCATATTGGTTTATCTTCTTATGAAAGAGGTATTCAGACTCTGCGAGGAACCCTATATGGCAAACTATCAAAACCTCTTGGTTGCAATTGACCCTAATCAGGATGATCAGCCCGCATTAAGGCGCGCAGTCTATATCGTGCAGCGTAATGGTGGGAAGATTAAAGCGTTTTTACCTATTTATGATCTTTCATATGACATGACCACCCTGCTTTCCCCAGAGGAAAGGAATGCTATGCGGAAAGGGGTCATAGGCCAACGAGTCGCTTGGATAAAACAACAAGCCCATTACTATCTTGAATCAGGCATTGATATTGAGATAAAAGTGGTTTGGCATAATCGCCCTTATGAAGCCATTATTCAAGAAATTATTAGTGAAAATCACGACTTATTATTGAAAATGGCACATCAACATTCCCGATTGGAATCAATGATTTTTACACCACTTGATTGGCATCTGCTACGTAAGTGCCCTTGTCCAGTCTGGATGGTTAAAGATCAAGTATGGCCAGAAAATGGTTCCGCTGTTGTTGCTGTCAATTTATCTAATGAAGAACCTTACCATAATGAACTGAATCTGAAATTGGTGCGTGAGACACAAGAACTCGCCAATCGAGTTGTAAAAGACCCTCTGATCCATCTTGTTAGTGCTTATCCAGTAGCCCCTTTAAATATTGCAACTGAATTGCCTGACTTTGACCCTAATGTGTATAACCAAGCGTTGCGTGGCCAACATTTAATCGCAATGAAAGAGCTGAGGCAGAAATTCTATATTGATGAGCAGCAAACTCACGTTCACGAAGGTATACCGGAAAAAGTCATCCCTGAAATATGTGATGAACTCAACGCTGGTGTGGTTGTTTTAGGTATCCTTGGTCGAACTGGGTTATCAGCCGCGTTTCTTGGTAATACTGCCGAACATGTCATTGATCGACTAAAATGTGATTTATTAGCTATAAAGCCTGATGGTTTTGTTTGCCCAATCAAGATAGATGTTGAGTAATGTGTTTAGTCGTTGATAGATTGCCCGGATTTTATTTCGGGCAGTCATAAATTGTACATAATGATTCATATAAATTCACAATGATTTTAGCCAGTTGAATTTATTTAAGATGATCAATTTACTTTGTTTTTTTCTTACGAAAAACCAGAGCCAAACCGATTATTATTGCGAACATTCCAAGGATGCTTAAAGTAGATAATGTATTACCTAGAAATAAGTAATCCATTATTGCTGTTACTCCTGGAACAAGGTAAAACAAGCTAGTGACATTAACCAGGTTACCAGCTCTGATAAGTCGATAAAATAATAATTGAGCGACTACAGAAATCACTAAACCAAGCCATAATGCAGGTACAATAAAACCGATGACAGGTTCAATATGAAAGGGGGTGAAAGGTATAAATAACAGGCAAAGCAATAAACTTACGCCATATTGTAATGGTAATACTTCGGAGGGATCTTGCTGGATTTGTTTCTGAAAAATGGCGCCAATACTCATACAGGCCAGTGCAGCTAAAGCGAAAAAAGTCCCGGAAAAGGAAAATTTTGTCAAAACTAATCCTTGAAAAACAACAAGTACTAATCCAATGAAAGACAGGGACAATCCTACTAAACGGTACGCAGTGAAGTTTCTTTCTATCACCCACAGTGTAATAATTGGCTGAATTCCCATTACTGTAGCCAGGATACCAGGGGTTATGCCATTTTCTAATGCCAGAAAATAAAAAATGGAATATCCTCCAATGATCAACAATCCCACTGCGGCAATTTTATTTCTGCTTCCAGAAGCAGGAAGAAAACGTTTTTTGAACATGCAGAGTAGTAGCAAAAATAGAAACGCAATCGTAAAACGCACTATCAAAATGGCAAAAGGAGAACTATGATCCAATCCCCAACGAGAAAAAATTGCGCCACTACTCCATAATAAAACGAAAAAGGAAGTTGAACCGTAGGCACTCCAAAGTGTCGTTTTTTTGGCCATACAAATATACCTATTATAGTTATTTATAAAAGGTTAATAATTAACACTGAATGAAGTAATTTGTCGAATAATATTTGACCGAAGAAAAATAGAACAGAATCTCGGTCATCTTTTTATCAAAAATCCAGATTTTTGGCCGCATTTCTTAGACGTTCATCTCCACGGCGATCATACTTTTGGGTTGTCGTGATGCTTGAATGCCCCATTGCATCTTTGACAGTCACGATATCTTCACCATTGTCCAACATGGCTGACGCAAAAGTTCTGCGCATATCGTGCGGGGCAAATTTTTCCAATCCGCTTTCTATTCTGCGTATTTCAAGAATGTGATAGATAGCTTGATCTGATAAACGATCATCAGTGACATCATCATGACGACGAATTCGGGTAAAAAGTGGGCCTGGGTGATCTCCACGTACTTCCTCTATCCAACGATTTAAACGTTCCCAGGTTCCTTCTGGCATATAGGACAACCGCTCTTTATTCCCTTTTCCCATGACTCTTAATGCTTGTTCGCGATGAATAATGTGCTTCATATCGAGTGAAACAATTTCTGAGCGACGAAGCCCGCACCCCAAAAGCACACCGATAATGGCAGCATCGCGTAACCCTTTTGTGCTGATATCATTTTCGCAGGTAAAAAATAATGTTCTGATTTCAGAACGCTCAAGTGCCCTGCCTTTTGGCAGCCGATTTCCCCTGACAGATCGCACCTGTTTTATATGCTGAAAATTGTCGGTATCGAGTTGTTTCATTGTCCATGCTTCTAATGCAACTCCTTTCAAGGCCGAAAGATAAGTATTAATTGTTGCGGGAGCTTTACCTGAAGCTGAAAGCATTTCCATAATGGCTTGAACATGGTGACGACGAAGTGCATGCCAGGTACAGTCCTGTACATTTTGATATCCCAACATTTTTGCCACAATATCCAGAAATGATTTCATAGTTTGGCGACTGCGTTTTGAACTAAGACTGACAAGATAAGCAATGGCGGGATTGTTATGGATCTGTTTTCCCGCTGCTGATAGCGACATCAGCATCCCTGTTTCTTGTTGGGAATCGATCGGTACAATCAATGATTTTTCATCATTGCTATTTTCGTAGTTGAACGGAATAGACATTTCCATTTTCCTTATGGTTTATTTTTGTTCAATTTGGTGAGGGTTTGATGGTTGCGCTCTGTAAAAATCACAGTATTTCCCTTGCTCATCTTATGCAATAAATCTTACTTTTTCAAATGGCTCTTTTAATAAGTAGAAGTGTTTTGAAGAAAAAAGTCTAAATATAATCCATGATAACAAATTGAATTTAATGAAAATTTATTACAAGAGGTTAAAAATTACTCTGGAGATTATTTTGTTGAATTACTCTTCGCTCTCTTGGTATTTCGGTACCTTGGCTAGGGGTTGTTGACGTTTTGTGAGGGATTATTAGACAGCATGATGATTTGGTATAATTATTTTCGCAAAAAAACAACCAAACCTCATTACAACAAGCTTGAGCGAAATTATGCCAGCCTGTTAGCGCTGGCGTTTATCATTATTTGGTTACCGATGTGGGTTGATTAAATTATAAACTTAAAAAATCAACAGGCTCTATGAACTCTCTTTTGGCAGCAACTAAAAAAAAGTACCCGGCATTACGGTATTGCATTATGGGCGGGTTTTCTCGGTGGAAATATTGCCAGCTTTGTGAAATGGGGAACAGAAAATCTTATGCCCCCCAGAACCCCCGACAGAGCTATCCCCCCAGTTGAAATGCTGCAAGATTGGGGATTTAAAGTAAACGATATGGTTTATCATTACTCTGGACATATTGTTAATTGGGGAGTGGCAAGCGTTCACCATCTCTTCTCCATCATTTTTGCCATGGTTTATTCTTTTATTGCAGAGATTTTTCCGACCGTAAAATTATGGCACAGTGTCGCCTTTGCCCTGCTTATTACCGTTGTTTTCCACGGCATGGTGTTGCCCATGAATGGATGGTCGCCACCTTTCTGGCAATTGCCTTTCGATGAGATTTTCTCTGAGATCATTGGCCATATTATTTGGATGTGGACAATTGAAGTGTTTAGACGTGATATCCGTAACCGAATGACCCCAAAAGATGAGTGATTATTTTTAACGTGTCAGTGCGATAAATCCCTCTTCCAGGCCATGAACCTCTATCCCTTACCCGAAAATGACGCTTTGATTTCTTTATGTAAGTATTGTTCTTGTAATTGGTGTGCCTGTATTTGTTTCCAATGGTGAGTAATTACTCTGAAAATGGGTTTAACTGATTTACTTTGTGACATCGTCACTTATTTTACCTGACAAGCTTTGGAGAAAATCGGGTTGTATTAATAATTATAATGTATTTAGGGTGCATTGAGGATACTTTATGAAACAGAGTGATACAATTTCATCACCTTAGCCAGGCTTACGGGACAAGCGCCTTCGCCAGAAAGGATAAATACTTTGGCTAGTAACCTACAAAATTTATGGATCCATAAATGAATATTTCGACAATAAAGCAACCAGCCTATCAGATTTTATTCTTACTTTTGTTTCGTTCGCGCTGGGCATTTATCATTGCTATCTTTGCCAGTATCGCCAATGGTATTTCTAGTGTTTCTTTGATTACATTAATTAATAGAGCTGTGACGATCCCCAAAGAAAGTTACTCTTCACTCGCTTGGTATTTCGGTATCCTGGTTGTGCTGGCTATTACTTGTCGCATATTGAGTGGCGTGATTTTCGCTAAATTAAGCCAGAACACAATAGCGAAAATGCGCCAACTTATTTCAGAGCGCGTTGTTAGTGCCCCCTTTCGCCAGATTGAGCTACTTGGCTCGTCTCAAGGTCAATCTATTATTACTGATGATACAACTAATGTATCAATATTATTCTTCACTTTACCTAATATCATAATGCAGGGATCTATTGTACTAGGCTGCCTCGGTTATCTGGCTTGGTTATCCTGGCCTATATTTTCCTTAGCATTGATTGTAGTCATCATTGGTTCAGTGGGTTATAGCCTGGGTGGAGCTAAAGCTATCTCTTCGTTCAAAGCCGCGGGCAAGGCGCAAGATCGTCTCTTTAGTCACTTCAATGCGTTATTTTCTGGTGCAAAAGAGTTGAAGTTACATTTCTCACGTGCTCAGTCTTTTTTTACCCACTCGCTTAATAGTGAAATTGATGCGGTACGCCAGCATCGTACTCGTGCTTTTAGTGTTTATGCCTTTGGCACTGGTTGGATCCTCTTCTTATTTTATGTGTTCTTGGGCGTGGTAATATTCGCTCCGATAGTAATGCCCTCTCTTGAAACAGCAAGGTTATCGGGTTATCTAATTATCTTTCTGTTTATGTTGATGCCCTTGGATGGGTTGCTAAACAGTATTCCAGCACTGAATGCTGCTCGTGTGTCGCTAGACCGAATTGGAAATGTACTTTCTGAATTGAATGAACAAGATCACTTTGGTCAACAAATCTCTGCTAATGAATTTGGGAAAGTTCATTCACTACGCCTGTCTGGTATCACCCATAGTTATTATCGAGAGAAAGAGGATGAAGTATTCCAACTTGGCCCCATTGATATGGAACTTAAAAGGGGAGAAATTACTTTTCTGATCGGTGGGAATGGTAGTGGTAAGACGACTCTAGCCAAGTTATTAGTCGGCCTCTATACACCGGAAAGTGGTGTCATTACTGCTGATGGACAGGTAATTACTGACAACAATAGGGCAAACTACCGACAATTATTTTCAGCGATTTTTTCTGATTTCCACCTTTTCGAAACTTTGGTCGGTCTGGGTGACTCGGATTCAACATTGGATGCACGTGCTAATGCGTTACTCGCTAAACTACATTTAGATCACAAGGTAAAAATTGAGAACGGTTGTTTTTCGACCCGTGATTTATCGTTAGGACAACGGAAACGTCTTGCCTTGGTGGTTGCCTATTTGGAAGACCGGCCATTTTATCTGTTTGATGAATGGGCGGCTGATCAAGATCCGCTGTTTAAGGCGGTATTTTATCAGGAATTACTGCCCGAATTAGCCGCGCGAGGTAAGGCCGTGTTGGCTATTACACATGACGATCGTTTTTTCCACTTGGCTGACCATTGTATCAAGCTGGAAAATGGCCGGCTTCTTAGTAAAGATGACCGTATTGAAATAGCTCAGTGATATATTTATATGCCTTACCAAATAGAAAGCTGAGTGATTATTTTTAACGTGGCAGTGCAATAAATCCCTCTTCCAGGCCATGAACCTCTATTCCTTCCGGCATAGCTTCGCCAACAGTGACCTGACGAGTTACAGCCTGCTGTTTTAAATCCGGGCGCCAGTTTACGGTTAATTGTCCATTATTAGCGCGAGTTAGCGCTGCTTCGGGTACAACGATTCCCTGTTCATTGCGATAAATAACAATATTGACTTTGGCACTCATTCCAGATCTGATAGGATGACTTTGATTCATAGATGAAATCACTTTGATCACAATATCATAATAAATTGCTGATCCTGGTTTATCCGTACTCACACTTTGCATCGCAATAGTCTCAATTTCTCCATCCAGAGGATGTTGAGAAAATCCCTCTCCAGTAATTTTTACTGCCTGCCCTTCTTTAAGTTTAGCGAGATCGGTTTCTTCTACCTGCGCCAATACCTGATATTGGGTTGTGTCCATAATTTCCAGTAATGGCATACCTTCGGTCACTCTAACGCCTGTTTGAATCGTTAACAACTTTTTACTTTCTCCCTGTGTTGCCCTAAGTACGACACCCGAAAATGGCGCTTTGATTTCTTTATGTAAATATTGTTCTTGTAATGTCTGATAGCGGCTTGTTGCATTCTGAAGTTCCATCTCTGCAACACGCACGTTATTCACGCTTCCTTTTTGTCGGATGGATGCAAGATCGTCCTGTACTGAAGCAAGTTCCGTTAATTGTCGGCGAAGTTGCTGCTGGAGGTTTTCCACTTCCATTTTTGGCACGATGCCCCGTGAAAACAGAGCCTGAGTTTTGGCAAGATTGTTTTTCAGTTCCATAACCATATGGTTGGCATTTTCAACGTTTCTTCTGGCGCGGATAACTTCCTGGCTGTTTTCCCAGTCATGCAATTGGTCAACGACTGATGAGGCTTTTATCATCTCAACTTGCGCTTGCCGAAGATCAATATCAATCTTTCGGGTATCAAGCGTCACTAATGTTTGGCCAGCTTTCACCCACTGCCCTTCTTTGGCCGAAACTTGTTTGATAATCGCATCAAATGGAGCAGGTATAGTTTCAAGACGTGCAGATTGTAGATTGCCGACCAAACCAAGTTGTTTTTCTATAACGGTTTGTTTTACTTCAATCCATTGTATTGACTCCTGAGCTGGTGATTGCTTTAAGGATAAAAAGACTAAAAAACAAGCCGCCACAATAAATATGCCAGCAATGGCCCATCGATAACGTTTAATCATTGAGTGTTATCTCCCAGCTTTCCAGTGTAGTACCAAGAATTTGATCGAGTTCAGCTTGAGCATTGAGATACTGAATAAGTGTGTCCAAGCGTGCATTTTCAGCATTTCTTAGGTCAGTTTCAAAACTCAGAACCTGAAAGTTGCTGGATAGGCCAGCCTGTAATTTTTCCTGTTCAATTTCGAGTTTCTTTTGAGAAAGTGAACTGGCTTTTATCGCTAATTGATATTCCTGCCAGCGTGATTCTGTATCGCGGATTGCATTGATTATCTTTTGCTCCAGATTCGTTTTTGCCTCTTCCAAGCGTAAAGCTTGCTTCTGGACATTGACTTTCGCCTGAACTTCTGCTTGTTTCTGAGTCATATCTCCGATTGGAATATCCAATCGTATACCCACAAAATTTTCCCAGTTTCGGGTTTCAGAAGAGGATGAACGATTCTGCGATGTGCCACCAACCAATGATAAATCCCAGAGCCGGTCATTTCGTGCCTGCAATAATTGAATATCGGCTGTTTTTGCAGAAAGTAATTGAATAAGGTAGTCAGGCTGCTGGGCCTGTGCCTTGGCAATTGATTGTTCAATATTCAGATTAACATGCGTTCCTTTTAGCGTATCTGTAGCATAGATGGGAGTTTTATGGTTTAGGGCAAGTAACTTGAGTAATGCCAGCCTGGTGGAATGCACATTGTTTTCCGCCTCTTTGGCCGAAAGTTCCTGCATCGCTAAATCAGCCTGTGTTTGTATGATATCTGTCTGGGCCATTCTGCCTGCATCAATCAACTCTTTGTTAATCTCGACTAATTTCCGCATCCGCTTAAGGGAAGCGATAGATAATGATTGTTGTTCCTGAGCACGAAGTAATGCATGGTATGCAAAAATAATTTGCGTGATGGAATCGGAAATAGTCTCTTTTAAATTCAACCTATTGGTTTGTTCCTGGAGTTTAGCCAATAAGATCGGAGCATTATTAACATCGGTTCCTGCTCCTCGTAAGAGAGGCTGTACTACAGTAATACTTGCGCCATCATTATGAAAATTATTAATCCCAGATCTCGTGCTTTCACGCGTCCAGGAAAGAGTAAAACGAGTTCCCAACGGGGTGAATAGTGTGGCATTCGGTGAAAGGTTAGTTTTCTTGAAATTTGCATCCTGATTTTTACCCGCAATGTAACGCCCACTTAGCTGTAGCTTTGGTGTAAATCGATCTTCTGCTACCCGTAAATCAAATTTTTGGGCGATACGATCCAGATAAACACTACGTATTGCGTAGTTATTTCTTAAACCCAGTGATATTGCATCACTCAACGATAAGCCTATAGCCTTTTCTGAGGCTTTCCGATGCAGACTGTAATCAGGTTCTCGTTCCTGTTCAGATGCAGAGAGCACTGTTTGAGGAAAAATGAAAAACAAGGTCAGAGCGCTATAAAGAAAATATTTTTTAATCATCACGTAATGCCTGTACGGGTTCCATTTGAGAGGCTTTATGTGCGGGATAAAAACCAGAGATAAGTCCCGCCATGATTGAACTACCTATCCCTAAAGGAATAGATAAAGGGGCTAAAGAAAATGACCAGCCAGAATAAAGGACAAAAAGAAAGGCGACGATAATACCTGCCAGTGTCCCAAGAATGGCGCCGGCTAAAGTCAAGGCTGCTGCTTCATACAAAAAAAGGCGCCTGATATCTTGAGTTCTTGCTCCCAAAGCCATACGTAACCCGATCTCTTTTCGGCGGGCGGAAACGTTCATCAGCATTACATTGGAAATTGCAATACCGCCGGTGAGCAACGAAATACCCGCCAGCCCGATCAACATAAAAGAAAAGGTTTTGCTTTGTTCTGTCTGCCCTTTTAGTAATTGTTGGGCTACCCGAACATTAATATCAACTGCCGGAAATTTGCGCTTGAGCAAGGCCAATAAATCCTTCGCATCACTTTCTGTGGTTGCGGTCGTTATCGTGCGAGCAATGATGCCATTTAAATCGGTATTGGGTGAGATTTTACGCATGGCATTGATGGGCGCAATCACCACCGAATCCAGCGAAAAAGGAAAGATAGGGTTTTGCCCTTTTATAGCGAAAATACCAATGACGGTATATAAATAGTTGCCAAGCTGAATCTGTTTGCCAAGCATACGGGATGCGTCCCCTTCACCCAGGGTAACCGCGACTTCATTACCAATGACCACATAAGAAGAGTGCTGATCATAATCTGTGATAAATCGGCCATAACGAAGTCGCAATTGCATGACTTCCTCAAGTTCCGCAGAGGAGCCTATCATGGTAAATGTTTCTGTTTTCCCGTTATAGCGTCCGGGCGAAGGATAATAAATCCAAGGAGCTGCGGAAGATAACCCCGGAATAGCGGTTGTCAGATCGGCCATTGTAATTGAATCACTACCAATCCCATGATTATAGGAATTCAGATCTGCTGTAATGACATTGATATCCAGCCCGCTGAACATTTTCAACGCAGCCAATGTCGCGTTATGTCCTGTATTCACAAATGCCACAACAGAAGCGCAACCAATAGCAATACCCGATAAAGCCAGCAAAGTGCTTCTTCCAGTTGCCATTAAGTTACGCCAAGCTTCTCTCCAGATCATTAATATCGACATGCCATAGCTGCTATCATGCATGTATTGTCATCCCTCTGGTTTCATGCAACTGACCGTCAATGATGCGTAATTCACGCTGCATATGGTTCGCAACCATAGCATCATGGGTTATTACGACCAGCGTCATCGCCTTATCTGTATGAAGAGAAGAAAGTAGTAATAAAATTTCTTCTGCGGTTTGGCGATCCAGATTGCCGGTAGGTTCATCAGCCAGTAATAACGAGGGGTCTCCGACCAATGCTCTGGCGAGCGCAACGCGTTGTCGCTGTCCGCCAGATAAGTCTGCCGGATAGTGAGTAGCACGATGTGAGAGACCAACCAAATGCAATTTTTCTTTGGCAATTTTATGAGCTTGTGAGGCAGGAATACCGCGGTAAAGAAGTGGCAAAGCGACGTTCTCTATGGCTGTCATTCCGGCTAATAAATGGAAGCTTTGAAAAACAAAACCAATTTCTTTATTGCGCATTCTGGCTCTGAGATCAGTATCGGCTGTTGACATATCAACGCCGCAAAGAAAATACTCACCGGTGGTGGGTTTATCCAGCAAACCAAGGATGTTTAGTAAAGTGCTTTTACCTGAACCCGATGTTCCGACAATAGCACAACTCTGACCAGCATAAATTTGTGCCGTTATATTTTTTAGAACGGGTATTGGGTTCTCTCCACCCTGTTGATAAGCACGGGTTAACCGCTGCATATTGATAACAGGTGATATCGGTATTGTGGGATGAATCGAATTTATAGTATCCATTGTTTTTATAATATCCCCTTTTTTTAATATCTATCTTTATAAAATATTTCCACCTTAATTAATAGGTGGATAATTAGATTGCATTAGATCAATATTGTTATTATGCATTATATTGTAATTTCCAATAGTTCACTTCCATCTTGAAAAGAGTAAAAAATAATTATTGATTACAAATTATGGTAATGGGGATTATATTTCCAATCCAGAATATAAAAATATAATAAGTTTCCAAATTTTGAAATTGCAATGTCGTTAGGTGGTGATTTAGATTTAGCGTGCGTTATCAAATAATACTTTATAAGTAATATACTTAAATGGCAAATTCTAAAATATTACAGGAGAATGTTTATGTTTAAGAAATTATTGACTGTTGGGGCATTAGCCGCAAGTATTGCATTAACTGGAGGAATTGGAACTGCATTGGCAAACGTTGATATTCAGTGGGATAATTGTTATAACTCTTCTATAGAGTATAAAAATGGTCTATATACTAAATATGAATTTAAAAGAAATAGTAGTGTTTTTTCTAGGGCATATACTGATAAAGATGGAATTACATGGTATTTCAAAGGTTATAAAAAATTAGAAAACTGTGGTCAAAATGCTCATGTCGCAAAATATGAAGGTAGAAAATATTGAAAGGTAAAATTCCCCTGAAAAATTTCATTCAATGTATTAATTCAGATTAAATATGATACTGTAATTTAAAAATAGTAGAGTTACCTTTAATCAAAAAATAAAAGGTAACTCTCATTATCATGAATACAAGGTTGTTTTCTTAATCTTGATAAAGGATTTAGCAATCAAATCAGTATTGAGAGTATTATATATACAAAATAAATTTTGAAATTACAATATCTTGTCTCGTGTTGCTGATAAATTGATCCCTAAATCACGGGCTTCATCTACCACTTCAGCGGTCAGATAAACATTTGTACCACGTTTACCGGATCGTTTTCGTTCTACGGCTGAGACGCATTGTATTTTCATCTGACACAAAAAGAGCTTCGCGTTATAACGCGAAGCTCTTGAGATTTTAAGGTTGGTTTGAGTTATAAAGCCCGAAGGATGGCTTCTACACTTTCTTTCGCATCACCAAACAACATTTGTGTATTCTCTTTAAAGAATAACGGATTTTGTACTCCAGCATATCCCGTATTCATCGAACGTTTAAATACGATGACATTTTGTGCTTTCCAAACTTCTAAAATTGGCATTCCAGCAATAGGGCTTGAAGGATCTTCCTGAGCGGCTGGGTTTACGGTGTCATTAGCCCCTATAACTAAAACCGTGTCTGTTTCAGGAAAATCGTCATTAATTTCATCCATTTCTAAGACAATGTCGTAAGGAACTTTAGCCTCGGCAAGTAATACGTTCATATGACCTGGTAATCGTCCCGCAACGGGATGAATGCCAAAACGAACATTGATGCCCCTCTCTCGTAATTTGGCTGTAATGTCATGAACAGGATACTGCGCTTGAGCGACTGCCATACCGTAGCCTGGAGTAATGATGACCGAGGTGGAATTTTTCAACAGTTCAGCGACCTCTTCTGCTGTTGTTTCGCGGTACTCTCCCAACTCTTGATCATCACCTGAAGTACTACCATCTGTACCGAAACCGCCAGCAATGACACTGATAAAGGAACGGTTCATCGCTTTACACATAATATAAGAAAGGATTGCCCCCGAAGAACCTACTAAAGCACCTGTAACTATCAGTAAGTCATTACTTAGCATGAAACCGGCGGCGGCGGCTGCCCAGCCTGAATATGAGTTCAGCATGGAAATAACGACTGGCATATCTGCCCCACCAATCGAGGCGACTAAATGCCAGCCAAAAGCGAGTGCGATAACTGTCATCACCAGTAAAGTGAAAACTTGCAAGCCAATACTTCCTGTTTTAATAAAGATGAGCATTAAGATAAAAGATACAATCAATGCGCCCAAATTAAGTTTGTGCCGATGTGGCAACATCAATGGCTTGGAAGAGATTTTTCCGCGTAATTTACCGAATGCGACAACTGAGCCAGTAAAGGTTACAGCACCAATAAATACCCCAAGAAAAACTTCTGTCAGATGAATGTTTTCCATAATGGAGCTGGTAAAATTATTATGGGTGATAAAACTGTTGAACCCAACCAGAACCGCCGCCAATCCGACAAAACTGTGCAGGATAGCTACCAATTCTGGCATTTCGGTCATCTCCACTTTTTTTGCGAGACGAATACCAATAACTGCACCGATAACCATCGCTAAAATAATCCAGCCAATTTTACCAGTATCAGGTCCTAATATTGTGGCAACCAGCGCAATGGCCATACCAACGATACCAAAAATGTTACCGCGTCTAGAGCTTTCGTGACGGGAAAGTCCGGCAAGACTGAAAATAAACAAAATGGCGGCAACAATATAGGCTGCTGTAACTATTCCATTTGATATTACTCCGCTTGACATAAGTTACCCCCTATCCTTTACGAAACATTTTCAGCATACGTTGAGTGACAGTAAAGCCACCAAAAATATTGATGCTGGCAATTAACACAGCAATGAATGAGAAGAAACTTACCCATCCTCCTTCTCCAATTTGCAATACGGCTCCAACTACAATAATCCCGGAAATGGCGTTGGTAACAGACATTAATGGCGTATGTAATGAGTGACTGACATTCCAGACAACGTAATAACCCACCACACAAGACAAGGCAAAAACAGTAAAATGAGATAAAAATTCTTTTGGCGCAACGTGTGCTATCCAGCCATACAGAATTATCGCTAGTACGAGCGTTCCATACTTCAGCCACGGAGATTTAGGTTTTTCTGCTGGTTTCCCCTCTTTTTTTACTGACGTCGGTTTGGCAACTGTAGGTTGTGCCGAAACTTGGATAGGCGGGGATGGCCATGTGATTTCACCTTCTTTAATGACAGTGACACTACGTATAACGACATCATCAAAATCAATGGTGATTTCTCCATTTTTTTCTTTGCACAATAGTTTCAGTAAATTGACCAGGTTTGATCCATAAAGTTGTGATGCTTGCGTCGGCAATCGGCTGGGCAAATCTGTATAGCCGATAATTTTCACCCCATTTGTGGTCACGACAAGATTATTGGCTTCCGTATATTCACAGTTACCCCCATTTTGGGCAGCCAGATCGACAATTACGCTGCCAGGTTTCATGGAATCAACCATTTCTTTCGTGATAAGTCGTGGTGCCGGTTTCCCCGGAATTAATGCAGTTGTAACGATAATGTCGACTTCTTTTGCTTGTGCAGCAAACAGTTCCATTTCTGCTTTGATAAAAGCGTCTGACATCACTTTTGCATAACCATCACCACTGCCCGCTTCTTCTTTGACATTTAATTCTAAGAATTCAGCCCCCATGCTTTGAACTTGCTCCTTAACTTCTGGGCGTGTATCAAAAGCACGGACAATTGCACCAAGGCTACCGGCAGCACCAATTGCAGCCAATCCTGCAACACCTGCTCCAATAATCATGACCTTAGCTGGTGGTATTTTGCCTGCCGCTGTAATTTGCCCTGTGAAAAAACGGCCAAATTCATGGGCAGATTCGACAATAGCGCGATAACCCGCAATATTTGCCATTGAGCTGAGGGCATCTAAAGATTGAGCACGAGAAATTCGCGGAACTGCGTCCATAGCAAAAACAGTGATCTTACGTGCCGCTAGTTTTGCCATTAATGACGGATTTTGCGCTGGCCAAATAAAACTAATCAACGTAGCACCTTCTTTCATTAAGGCAATTTCATCCTCTTCAGGGGCGTTTACTTTTAAAATAATGTCTGATTGCCAAACTTGGTGGATTTCTGCTATATCAGCCCCTGCTTTTTGATAAGCAACATCACCAAAACTAGCAAGTTGCCCTGCTTTTGTCTCAACTGTGACGTCAAACCCCAATTTCTGCAATTGCTCCACGGTTGATGGGGTGGCAGCAACGCGCGATTCATTGGAAAGTCGCTCTTTTGGTACACCAATACGCATAATGTATCCTTATCTAATGAAATATTGCTGATTATTACCTCTTTGGAACCTATTTAACGATTAGATTAACTTTATTGCTGCTATCAACAAGACCTATCAATAGAATACCAAATAGTAACTTAAAGAAAATAATGTCAACGAATTATCATAAAATGAGAGAAACAAAATGACCTTTTAATGTAAATAATTATTTATCTTGTATAAATTACTATATTTATTAAAATTCTTAGCATCTTATACTAAGGGCTAGCAAACGTTTCTTTAGTAGGCATAATTTCTTGCGGTAATCAGCATTATTACATGTAATAATTACGACCTATGTGATATATAACAATGTTCAGCACGTTATAAATATTTTAATGCGCAAGGCGAAAGGATTTTTTATGAAGCTGAAGACAACGATCATCGCTACTGCGATGTTTTCACTAACCACGATAACCGCTGCACATGCAGCTAAAGAATTAACACCAGAACAGGCGGCAGAGCTTAAACCTTTTGAGCGAATTTCAGTTACTGGCCGCTTTAATGCAATTTATGAAGCAGCGGATGCAGTTTCCCGTCAGGCAGATAAAAAAGGGGCTGCCAGTTTTTACATTCAGAGTCTCGATGATCTTAATGGAAGTGGTAATTTACGTGTTGTCGCCGATTTATACCACAAAGATGCGGAAAAAGCAGATAAAACGCCTCACTATCGTATCTATCGTGGCATCAAAGAGTTACCTAAAACTGAAGCTATTACTTTAGAGCCTTTCGATACTGTAACTGTTAATGGTTATTTCCCGACTGATCCTGATCTGAAAGAAGCCATCGCCAAAGCAGCTAAAAAGAAAGATGCTGTGTCTTTCTATATTGTCCGTGATATTTCACCAAATAATGGTGGAAACCAAATAGTCACAGCATATGTTTATAAAGAAGATGCGCCAAAACGTAAGGTTCAGTCTAGTGAAGCTGTGATCCCAGCCGATTCTGAAGCGGGGCGCCAGGCTCTGGCAAAAGGTGGGGAAGAATCCAGAAAAGTTGAAATTCCAGGTGTTGCTTCTTCAACTTCAACAAGCAGTATAGTCGGGCGTTTTTTTGAAACTCAGTCATCAAAAGGTGGTCGTTACACCGTTACTCTACCTGATGGCACTAAAATTCAAGAGCTGAATAAAGCATCAGCGGCTCAAATGGTTCCATTCGATTCTATTACCTTTTATGGTTATTATACTACCGCACCGGAGGTTTCTTATCAGGTTGCCAAGCGTGCGGCAGAAAAAGGGGCAAAATACTACCATATTACTAGAGAATGGCAATCTAATGGTGGTAATGTCACCATCAGTGCAGATTTATTCAAATAATCATATTATTATCGTTCAGCAAGCGATAAAAAAGGCACAAAGAAAATTTGTGCTTTTTTTATCTTATCTATTTGATATTACATCATTTATAGATAAAAAATTCACTAACATTAAAATACAGAAAGATTTGTAAACTACCCTATTTATCCTTCATTTTCATCAATACCCCTCATATAAATGTTTATTGCTTGTTTTAATATTGTAAAATTTACAGCCAATATTATCCAATATGCTTATCTTGTAAGCACTTCCATGTTGATTAAGGTAATAACATGCATTAAAAAATTATCTGTAATCTGTTTTCTTATTCCTACCCATGATTTTGTGCATAAAATTTATGTTTTTTTGCATAGTCAACCATTGCATCCAACTCTTTCACTCCGTAGAATCGCCCTGCTTTTAGATTTATCTACTGAATTTGTTCTGCAATTCATAGCATGGATGCAATAAATGTCCAATATGTGTTCGATATTCAGGACAAGTATTCTACCCAGTCGTGTCGATTATATTATTTTTAGGAATTATCTTTGGAAAAGAATTTAGGCCTTACGTCTCTGACTGCACTGGTACTCAGTTCTATGGTCGGTGCCGGCGTATTCAGTTTGCCGCAAAACATGGCACAAGTAGGCAGTCCTGCTGCATTAATGATTGGTTGGGGAATAACAGGCATAGGTATTCTCTTTTTAGCCACTTCCTTACTTTTACTCTCACGACTTCGTCCTGATTTGGATAGCGGGATTTTCACTTACGCAAGAGAAGGTTTTGGTGAGTTAGTTGGATTCTGTTCTGCATGGGGATATTGGTTCTGTGCCATTATTGCCAATGTTTCTTACTTAGTTATTGTTTTTGCCGCATTAAGTTTTTTCACTGATACCGAACACTCAGTAATTTTTGGCGATGGCAATACCTGGCAATCGTTAATCGGTGAGTCTATTTTACTTTGGTTTGTTCACTGGTTGGTATTGCGTGGTGTCCAAACGGCTGCGGGAGTTAACCTGTTGGCGACAATGGCAAAATTATTACCATTAACGCTATTTATTATCTTAGCTGTTATCGCTTTCAAAATGGACGTATTTTCTTTTGATTTCAGCGGCATTGAGATGGGCGTTCCTGTTTGGCAGCAAGTTAAAGACACGATGCTAATCACACTATGGGTTTTCATTGGTGTTGAAGGTGCTGTTGTTGTTTCCGCCAGAGCTAAAAAGCGTAAAGATATTGGTATCGCAACTATACTGGCTGTTATTTCAGCATTAGGGGTATATGTGTTGACTACTTTGCTTTCACTAGGGTTGGTCACCAGACCAGAGTTAGCGGATATGCGTAATCCTTCTATGGCCACTTTGATGGTTAAGCTAATAGGCTCTGCGGGTGAAATCGTGATTGTTGCTGGCTTGATCATCTCTGTTTGTGGGGCTTATTTGAGCTGGACAATTATGGCAGCAGAAGTACCGTTTATCGCTTCCTTACACGACTCATTCCCTAAAGTATTCAAAAAACAAAATAGCAAGAAAGCTCCTGAATCATCACTTTGGATCACAAATGGTGCCGTTCAACTTTCTTTGGTTTTAATTTGGCTAAGCGGCAGTAATTACAACACATTACTCTCTATTGCTTCTGAAATGATCCTTGTCCCCTACTTTCTTGTCGGGGCATTTTTAGTGAAAGTTTCCTTTCAACGTAGTAGCCGTGCTTTACTCTTTATTGCTCTGGGTTCTTGTACTTATGGGTTATGGTTGCTTTATGCTTCGGGGCTAATGAACCTCTTACTTTCAGTAGTACTATACGCTCCTGGATTACTGGTTTTTCTATATGCACGCAGACAAAATCAAGAAAGAGTACCGTTAACTGTTATAGAAAAAACAACCATTTTGGTTCTGTTTCTGGTAACAATTCCATCTATATGGCATTTAATGCATTAGTATTGAAATAGTTTTAGGGGGGGGATTTATTTTCTCCCTTTTTTTATTTTTCAAAAAGTATGTTGTAACTAATGAAATAAGAACCAGGTTACATTGCAGCCAAATCATAACCATTACTTATGTTTCTACATCAATATATTTTTAAAATAAATGGGATTTAAGCTGTAACAAGGTATTTATTATAAATAATTAGTCAATAAAAAGTTAATTTTAAGTAGATATAAGTTATTTCCATTTAGCCCAAGTATAGATTTAATCTCTTAATTAATTAAAATAATTAGATTTAAAAATCTAAAAACAAAATATGTGTTACAAATAAATAATAAGCTCTTAATAATTTATCTAAAGTTTTAACAAAAGGTTAAAATTAAGATATATTCTGTATACAGAGTACTATCAATTAATAATTAATCTTATAAGACAGAATAAAAATTCATTGATGTTCAGAAAAAAATCCATGTTATGCATAACAATTCTATTAATTTTTTCTTAATAGCAAAAAACTTCAAATTATGAGATTAGTCAAGTTATTATTTTGATCTTTGTTAATTACTCGCTACTATATTTTTATCTCATCGGTTGATGAGAGAATATGAGTCGTTAATTTTTAGAAGTAAATCTAGTAATCCGTGGCCGTATTTATGTACGGAATTAACATTAACCTAATAATCTGTTTCTCTGTCGAGTAAATTCGTCAGAGGTAGGATGTATTAAAACATGAAAGCCAAGCTAATTATTTCATCTTTATTTGTTTCATCTGTACTTATGTCCGCAGCTCATGCTGCTGACGGGCAAATTAAATTTACTGGAAAAATTACCGCCACTGCGTGTAAAGTCGATTCAAATTCGGCTAATCAAACCGTAAATATGGGAACTATCAGCTCAAACTCATTTTCTGGAGCTTATAGTACTTCTGCCCCTACCCGTTTTAGTATTAAATTGACCGACTGCCCACAAAATTACCAACACGCACAGGTCAAATTTGACGGCCAGTCAGACAGAGCTAGTAGCCGATTTTTAGCGTTAACTGGTAATGGAGGAGAGAATCCAGCTCAAGGTGTCGCAATTGCACTTTATGAAGATGATAGTAATACCATGATCAATCTGGCAGAAAATTCACGTCCTCAGTATTTCTCGCAAAGAAAAACCGAAGAATTGAGATTCGTTGCCAAATACATTGCAACAGCTAAAACTGTGACTCCAGGTGCGGGTGACGCAGTAGCTAATTTCACTATTATCTATAACTAACTTACCTATAAGAAAAGGAAGTTATGGCAGGGAAGCCAAAACAATATCACTCTGGTCTAAATATTGTTTGGAGCAATCACTTTGAAATACTTTCGCATTTTAATTTTTATTCTCATCTACATTTTCAATACGAATATCTCTTTTGCTGGCGTCGTCATTGGCGGCACACGTGTTGTTTATATTAGTGACCAGAAAGAAGCCTCTATTTCTATTAATAATCCAGAAACTGATATCTCTTATCTCATTCAATCGTGGGTTGAAAGTGAGAATGATAAAACCAAAACGCCTTTTATTATTACCCCCCCTCTTTTTAAATTAACAGCCGAGAATGAGAATGTTTTACGAATTGTTAAAATTGGCAATGATTTACCTGATGACAAAGAGTCTTTGTTTTGGCTCAATATTAAATCTATTCCTGCTACAACAAAATCAGAACAAAATCAATTGCAAATCACGGTAAAATCTCGGTTTAAGCTATTCTATCGCCCTGCCAACTTATCTGACAATGCCGGTATTGCTTATAAGACCCTGAAGTTTAAAACCAATGGGCACAAACTCATTGCAGAAAACCCAACGCCCTACTATATCTCTTTTTCTGAGTTAGCTACCGGCAACAATGTAGAAAATTACAAGATTAAATCTGCAGGAATGATCCCACCTTTTCAACAATTGAGTTGGGATATTCCTATAAAAAATATTAATCACGTAACTTGGAAAACGATTAATGACTTTGGTGGTGTAACGTCAGAAGAAAGACGCAAGTTGTAATTAAAAAACTATTAGAAATTTATTATGGATAACTATCGTCATTATCTTCAACAAAATAGTCCTGATAATTGGACGTTGCTTATCAAGCTAAGCTTGCATTGTCTATATTGTAAAGTGCCTCTTTGTGCATTGTTAACCATATCCCTTTGGATGTATAACAATAAAACTTACGCTGAAGAGTATTTCAACATCAATGCGTTAGAAATTCATTCAGGTTTTGAAGATATTGATCTATCTATCTTTACCCAAGATGATCAACAACCTCCCGGTCGCTATTGGGTAGATATCTACCTTAATCGGGAAAAGGTGGATACAGGGAATGTCGATTTTATTATCCTCAATAACAAGCTATCTCCCAAAATTAAGATACAACAACTCAAGGATATTGGGGTAAATATTGACTCATTCCCCGTACTACTTACTTTGCCGGAAGAAACTGAACTTTCTGATCTTGGACAATATATTCCATCCGCATCGACGTCTTTCGATTTCAAACACCAACGTCTGGATATCAGTATTCCCCAAGCAGCTTTGAAAAATCAGGCAAGAGACTATGTGCTACCTCATTTATGGGATCAGGGACTCACGTCCCTGTTGGTCAACTATAGCTATAGTGGCTCGATGACTTGGCAGGATGAGCAAGCAGGTTCAACGAAAAACCATTTTCTCAATCTTAGAACGGGCATTAATTGGGATGCGTGGCGTTTGCGTAACTATTCAACTTACAGTAGTCAAAATAGAAAATGGCAGAATATCAATATATATCTTCAGCGAGATATTCATGCATTGAAAAGCCAATTAATATTTGGAGACAGTTATACTCCCTCACTTATCTTTGATAGCGTTCAGTTTCGTGGTATGCAATTGTCTTCCGATGATAATATGTTGCCCGATAGTCTAAAAGGATTTGCACCAATAATTAGAGGGATCGCCCAAAGTAATGCCCAAGTCACCATCAAACAAAATGGTTACATTATCTATGAATCTTACGTTTCTCCTGGGCCTTTTGTCATCAATGATCTTTATCCAACAACTTCAACCGGGGATATAGAAGTTATTGTCAAAGAAGCTAATGGGAAAGAACACCGTTCTGTGCAGAGTTTTTCCACTGTACCGATTATGTTACGAGAAAATAGCCTACGACATTCGCTAACCTTGGGAAAATACCAATCTAATTCACACTATGGAAAAGAACCCTACTTTATGCAAGGTACGGTAATTTATGGTATTTCTAATCGTGTCACTGCCTATGGTGGAACTACAATCGCCAAAGATTATCAATCATTAGCTTTAGGGACAGGTTATAGCCTTTTCGACTGGGGTTCCCTTTCTTTTGATGTAACTTATGCTAAAACCAGTTTAATGTCGAATTCCAGTCATTATGGTCAATCTTATCGTTTCCAATATGCTAAAGATCTCTCTCAGACAGGCACTAACCTCACTCTTGCAGGTTATCGTTATTCGACACAAAATTTTTACGATTTTAAAGAAGCAAATGAATTGAATACTGCAATAGATGGAAGGAGCAGCAATAAACGCAGTAAATTACAATTACATATTAATCAATCCCTTAGTGATTGGGGAACCCTTTATTTATCTGCTTTTCAACAAGATTACTGGTATCAAAAAGGCTACGAAAGAAATATCAGTGCGGGTTATAACACAAGTTACAATTCAATCAATTATAGTTTGAATTATTCTCATAGCTCTTTCCCCGGTTCAAATCGCAGTGAACAAATCGTTTCATTCAGTGTGCAAGTTCCCTTTGACCGTTGGCTGAAAAATAGTTGGGTAAGCTATAGCATGACTAGCAACAAAAGCAGTGATACATCTCACCAAGTCAGCTTAAATGGTACAGCTTTTGAAGATAGCAATCTGATTTATAGCATTCAGCAAAATTATACTGACCGTAATCAAAGCGTTGGCGGAAATATCAGCGCAGAATATAAAGGAACATATGGCCAGGTCAACGTTGGTTACAATTACGACAAATACGCCAAACAACTTACTTATGGTTTAAATGGTGGGATTGTCGCACATCCTTATGGTATCACCCTTTCCCAGCCTTTGGGGGATACACCGGTATTAGTACGCGCCAATGGTGCTTCAGCAATCAAAGTGCAAAACCATGCTGGTATCAAAACTGACTGGAAAGGCTATGCCATTGTGCCTTATGCCAGTAGCTATCGGAAAAATCGCATTGCCTTGGATACACATTCAATGGGTAATAACGTTGATATTGATATCAATACGCAAACTATTATTCCAACCCAAGGCTCACTGACACTGGCTAATTTCCAGACTCGTATTGGTTATCGCGCTTTACTGATACTTTCTCATCAAGGCAAAGAGATCCCATTTGGTGCAACTGTGACACTGGAAAAACAGCATGATATTGATGCTTCCAACAGTGCAATTGTCAGTAATAATGGGCAAGTTTATCTCAGTGGTATTCCTAAATTTGGTCGGATATGGGTTAAATGGGGATATAAAGAAATACAAGAGTGTTATGCCAACTATCGACTCTCTGATGAAGAACCTGCTTCAGGTTTGTATATGGTTGAAGCTTCTTGCGAATAATCTCTTGCAAATGGTATTACCAATCTAACTTCAAGATGCGTGTGATGTCTTCCCGCGAAGCGGGAAGACATCAAGCTTCACATAGTGTTGTAAATTGCAACTTGAAGTTTAATGCATATATATAAAAATAGTGGAAATTATTCTATGGCCAACAAATTAAAATTATTATTGGCAAGTACATTTCTCATCGGCACGATGAGTAGTTTTTCTAGCTTAGCGAACCATTATTGCCAATATTCTGCGGGTTTTGTACCTGGTATGACTCCAGTTTCTTTTGGAGTAATTACAATTCCCAGGGAGCATCCTATCGGGACAACTATCAAAGAGATACGTCTGGATCAAGTGGATGAAAAAGACAATATTGCCCTCTGCAATACTACCTTGCCTACAATATGGGAACAACCCGACCTCACGCCTGCAAACTATAACCAGGATGCCATTTATGAATCCGGTGTTCCGGGAGTGGGTATCCGCATTAACACCTGGGAAGCGGGTCATGGTATTGATTGGTTCCCCAGAACTACCACCTATCCTATTACTTGCCCTGCTCCGTCCAAATTTCATTGGAAAAAACAATATTGCGGTAAATCATGGGGTTATTTAACTGTACAGTTAATCAAGACTGCACAGACAACCGGTTCGGGGATGGTTAAGCAGGCAAAACTGACCCGTGCGACATTAGGCCACAATCTCCCCGTCCATACTTTCTATTTGTCGAATACCTATATCATGACCAAAGGTTGCTCTCTCAATCAAAAAAATATCTTAGTCAATATGGGGGATATTAAAAAAAGTGATTTTCGCGGCATTTACAGTACAGCGGGAATGCAACGTTTTGATATCAATATAAATTGCGATGCTAATGTGGATGTTGGGTTGATGCTAGATGGCCGTTCGGTAAACTGGAATACCCAAGATATCTGGGCATTGGACAATAATGACAACGTCGCGGCAAAAGGAGTTGGTTTACAAATTTTGTATCAAAACCACCCCATAACGATGCGTACTCCCGTTGTATTTGGCTCCACGCAGTCTGGTGGAAATATAACCATCCCATTAATCGCCCGTTATATCCAAACGGAAGCAGAAATTAAGCCGGGCAAAGCAGATGCAACAGCAACAATCACTTTTACATATCAGTAAATGATAGTTATCCCCTGCTTGATAGTAATGTTGTTAAGTGGGGAGTGTTAGTGAGTTAAATTAGTATGTTGTAACTAAAATAGTAATGGATTCTTTTAAGCGTATTTTGGGCAGCTGTAAGCCACAACTGCCCCGATTTATCACGACGCGATATTTTCCATCGCCTGTAAAATACGCTTATCCGATATTGGATACGCAGTACCCAATTGTTGGGCAAACAGACTGATCCGAAGTTCTTCAATCATCCAACGAATTTCTTTTACTTCCGTTAACTGCTTCTGCTGCACAGACAGTTTTGCCAACCATTGTTGCCATTGACGCTGGATATGTTCAACTCTGCTCATATGCGCCCTATCCTTATTAGGATCTACCGCCAATTTTTCCAATCGACGTTCGATACCATTCAAATAGCGCAGGACATCTGCCAGGCGTTTCCAACCGTGGGAAGTCACAAATCCATTAAATACCAGACCAGAAATTTGTTCTTTAATATCAGATAACGCCAGTGCGAGAGAGATATCCACCCGCCCTTTCAGGCGCTTGTTGATATTAAAGACCGCAGTCAAGATTTGCTCAACTTGTTTGGCAATATCAACCACGGCGTCATTCAAATTAGCACGAACTTTATCATGCAAACTGGAAAAAGCCTGTTCATCCCAAGCTAGTCCACCATTTTCTGCGATCAATCTATCAACACCACAGGAAATACAATCATCAATCAAATCCAATACTTTTCCATATGGATTGAAATACAGCCCCAGTTTAGATTTGTTTGGTAATTTTTCATGCAAGTATTTAATCGGCGATGGAATATTCAACAATAACAGGCGGCGCGTTCCTTCCCACATAGCATTCTGTTGTTCGGACTCGGTTTCGAATAGTTTAATACCGATACTGTCTTTCTCATCCACCAATGCCGGAAATGCCTTAACAGAATAGCCCCCACGCTTCTGCTCATAACATTCAGGCAATGTTCCAAAACTCCAGATATGCAATCCATTTTGCTCTATACCATCATCTGCAACTGCGGAAAGTGTTTCCTGGACTTTTTCTTTCAATTTCAGTTTCAATGCTGACAGATCTTTGCCTTCCGCTAACGATTTATTTTTTTCACCCGTTTTCTTCTCTCCAATAATGCGGAATGTGATCTTTAAATGATCAGGTACTTGTTCTAGCTGCCAGTCATCACGTGACACTGTCACCCCCGTCATGCGACGCAACTCTTTCTCAAGGCTATCCAGTAAAGGGGCCTGGGGTTGTGTCACACGCTCCAGAAATGCCTGCGCATAGTTAGGTGCCGGAACAAAATTACGACGTATTGGTTTTGGCAATGACTTAATCAACGCAACAACCAATTCATGGCGAATGCCCGGGATTTGCCAATCAAATCCTTCATCTTTGACTTGGTTCAATACCGGTAAAGGAATATGTACTGTTACGCCATCAGCATCGGTTCCCGGTTCAAATTGGTAACTCAAACGGAATTTCAAGTTACCTTGGTGCCAGTAATTTGGATAATCCAACGCACTGACTTTGTTTGCATCTCCCTTGATTAACATACTCTTTTCAAAGTTGAGCAATTCAGGTTGATCCTGGCTGGCAACTTTCCACCAACGATCAAAATGGCGTGATGAAACAACGTCTTTGCCAATGCGCTGATCATAGAAACTGAACAAGGTTTCATCATCCACCAGAATATCCCGTCGGCGAGATTTATGTTCCAGTTCTTCTACTTCTTCACGTAATTTCAAATTAGCGCGGAAAAACGAATGACGAGTTTGCCAATCGCCTTCTACCAGTGCATGGCGGATAAATAATTCGCGGCATAACATGGGATCGATTCGGCTGTAATTGACCAGACGCCCCGTCACAATTGGCAAACCATATAAGGTAACTTTTTCCATTGCCATTACCGCTCCCTGAGATTTCTGCCAGTGCGGTTCACTATAGTGTCTTTTAATTAAATGAACCGCCAATGGCTCTACCCATTCAGGCTCGATGCGCGCGGCAATACGTCCCCATAAACGGCTGGTTTCCACCAATTCAGCCACCATCGCCCATTTTGGTGGTTTTTTAAATAACCCAGAGCCAGGAAAAACGGAAAAACGGGCATTGCGCGCACCGGTATATTCCTGTTTATCCGTATCTTTCTGCCCAATATGGGATAACAACCCTGTCAGCAAGGCAACATGGATACTGCGATAATCAGCTTCTTGGCTATTAATCGGCAACCCGATTTCTTTCACAACCTGACGTAGCTGAGTATAAATATCCTGCCATTCCCTCACACGAAGATAATTCAGATAATCCTGCCGACAAAGTTTACGGAACTGGGAACTGGAAAGCGCGTTCTGCTGTTCCACCAGAAAATCCCATAACTTCAGGAAGGCAATGAAATCTGAATCTTTATCCGCAAAACGGCGGTGTTTTTCATCAGAAGCCTGCTGTTTTTCCAACGGTCGTTCCCGTGGATCTTGAATTGACAATGCAGAAGCAATCACCATTACTTCACGAACGCAACCATGTACCTTCGCTTCCAGTACCATACGTGCCAAGCGGGGATCGATAGGCAACTGAGCCAATTGTCGCCCCATTGAAGTCAGTCGATAACCCCCTTCTGACAATGACTCCGGATCAATAGCCCCCAACTCCTCCAACAGACGAACTCCATCCTGGATATTGCGTTTATCCGGCGCTTCAACAAACGGGAAGGCGCTGACATCCCCCAACCCAATGGAGGTCATTTGCAAAATAACGGAGGCCAGATTAGTGCGCAAGATTTCCGGATCGGTGAATTCTGGACGTGATAAAAAATCCTCTTCCGAATAAAGGCGAATACAAACCCCATCCGAAACACGGCCACAACGCCCTTTCCGCTGATTGGCAGAAGCCTGCGATATCGGTTCTATCGGCAAGCGCTGCACTTTGGTGCGATAACTGTATCGGCTAATACGTGCAAAACCGGTATCAATCACGTACTTGATGCCAGGTACAGTCAAGGATGTTTCCGCCACGTTGGTGGCCAGAATAATACGGCGACCAACATGGGGTTGAAAGATTCTGTTCTGCTCGCTGTTAGATAACCGTGCAAAAAGTGGCAAGATTTCGGTATGTGGGAAATTTTGCTTATTGAGGGCATCCGCCGTGTCACGAATTTCTCGTTCACCGCTCATAAATACCAGTATGTCACCTGAGCTTTCACGCCCTAATTCATCCACTGCATCAATAATAGCTTCAAGCTGGTCGCGATCACTGTCATGCTCATCACCCGCTACGGGGCGATAACGCACTTCTACCGGATAAGTACGTCCAGATACCTCAATAATCGGGGCATTATTAAAGTGACGGGAAAAACGTTCAGGATCGATAGTTGCAGAAGTAATGATGACTTTTAGATCTGGGCGTTTTGGCAGTAATTGGCGCAGATAACCGAGGATAAAATCGATATTTAAGCTGCGTTCATGGGCTTCATCGATAATTAACGTATCATATTGCAATAACAAGCGATCTTGCTGTAATTCTGCCAGTAGAATACCGTCAGTCATCAATTTGACCAGCGTATTTTCACTGACCTGATCGTTAAAACGAACTTTATAACCAACCGTCGAGCCAAGCGGTGTTTCCAGTTCATCCGCAATACGATTAGCAACCGAACGTGCTGCCAAACGACGGGGTTGGGTATGGCCGATCAACCCCTTAACTCCCCTTCCCAATTCAAGGCAGATTTTGGGGATCTGAGTTGTTTTACCTGAACCGGTTTCCCCGGCAATGATAACAACCTGATTATCCCGAATAGCCTTATAGATATCGTCTTTCTTCTGGCTAACCGGCAGGTTTTCAGGATATTGAATCGAAGGACACGCAGCCTGGCGATTCATAATTTTCTGTTTTGCCGTCGCTATATCCGCAGCGATGGATTGTGCTACAGCCTGCAAGGAGACTTGATTCTTTATTTTTGCTGCTCCATGCAGACGTTTTTTTAAACGGAACTGATCGCGCAGCGGTGTGTGATCAAGTTCAGCGAATAATTCAGCAAATAGTGCTGTCAAAGGTGATTTCACGTGATAAATCCTTGTGACGTTTTTTAACTGAGTAGCGCTGTCTTTGCAGGCTCAGAGGATTGTTTTTTTATGACATAACGATATTAGAAGTGTAACATATCTTGAGTGATCTCACGTACTCCCCTCACCAATTCATCGCTTGATTCAATAAATTTGAATGAATATCTCAAAATATTAAGCTATTGACTGAACAATTCCCTATATAAAATATGCTTCACAAGCAATATTATCAATGAAGTTATTAGTATCTTAGGTAACTTGGGTTGTAGATAACTGAGGAAGTAGAGAATGAGTAAAGTACTGGTTCTGAAATCCAGCATCCTGGCGCAATATTCCCAAAGCAATAAACTGGCTAACTACTTTGTTGAAAAATGGTTAGCTGATCATTCAGAGAGCAACATTACCACACGTGATCTGGCTGAAAACCCAGTTCCAGTACTAGACGGAGAGTTAGTCAGTGCCTTGCGTCCAAGCGATGCAGAATTGACAGAACGTCAAAAAACAGTATTGGCCCTGTCAGATCAATTAATTGCAGAGTTAAAAGAACATGATGTTATTGTCATCACCGCACCAATGTATAACTTCACAATCCCTGTTCAACTAAAAGCCTATTTTGATCTGATCGCCCGTGCTGGTGTGACTTTCCAGTACACTGAAAAAGGCCCACAAGGGTTAATACAAGGCAAGCGCGCTGTTATTTTGACCAGCCGGGGCGGCATTCACAAAAACAGTCCAACAGATTTGGTGACACCCTACTTACGCACTTTCTTTGGGTTTATCGGCATTACAGATGTGGAATTTATATTTGCTGAAGGCTTAGCTAAGGGAGCCGAATCCGCTAACCAGACACATCAAGATGCCCGTGACGCGATAGATGATATCATAGCGAAAATGGGACAGAAGCAATCTGAAAAAACCGTTGCTTAAAAATATCACGAAATTAAGAGAAGTAATAAAAACTTATACCAATCGCCTTTCAAGATGCGTCTTATTATCTCCCCGCGTAGCGGGGAGAAATCAGGTTTCATATCGTGTTGTAAATTGCAATGCATATATAGTATTTTAGAAGGTGACTTTTAATTTATTTAATAAAGTCATACCGAAGAATAAATAATACATTGATTAATATAAATGCAGTATGCATAAATCTACACAGCTTGATGTAAAATATTATCCTTTGTTACATTATTCTTATACTCAATTAGAACACAGCGCACATAAAATATATACATATATTGATTGGTTCGGTACTTCCTTACCAGTAGCTATGTCACACGCCAAATAACTTCCACTCTTAGAAAAACAAAGAAGGATAAGTGCAATAAATGTCAACTAATTATATAGCACATAAATTGAAGATTTTAACAGGCGATTGATAAAAATTTTTAATGCTATGGTCAAACCAAGTCGAATCATTCCCCCTATTTCTGCACCCAATTACCATTGATACCAAGGACATATTCGCCTGAAGCTGCGCGGTTTACCAACTTCTCTCCTGCCATCCTGGCAACTTGCTCTGTCGTCATGTTATTTTGAGCAGCGATCTCCGCATATTTCTTTTGCCGCTCATTGTTAATTTTTTTCACTACTGTTTGGGCTTCTTGGGCATTCTTTACTGGTGCCAAATAGCCACTGAATGTTTCTCCCACCAGCCCTTGTTGTTTTGCTTCATTTAACGTCATGCCATTAGCAAAAGAACTGAATAACAGGCTTAACAGAAATATCATTCCTACTTTTTTCATATGTTAGCCCTTAGAATAAGTTAGAATTATTTTTAAGCATATCTTCAATTTGCCTGTCAACTTTAATATGAATTTCATGCTCAATTTTCACGTTCATATTGATGTTGATAGGCTTATCCGGTGTCGCCACTTCCAACCTGAGACAGCCCATCAATGCCATACAGAATAAGGCTATGCTAATCCACATTACACTCATTCTTGCTATTGGCAACTTGAATCCAATATTTGTTATCATTTATCATCCCCACCTATCACAGATATATTTTTCTGCAACCATTCTTCCAGATTACTGCCAAAACGCAGACTACGCCATAATTGAAAAATATTCTCCTCATGATGATAGTTAAGCCTGACTTCACGTTTTCTATCCACCACGGGATTTACTCCACTAATCTCTGAATGCAATGTTAAGATCCCCAAGTTATCGAGCGTAACGTAAGCTTTTGACCGATCGATTTCTAAATAACGCAGCCAATCCATTGCCATACCTGCCGATAAGTCATTTTTTCCTATGGAATCAACTGTATCCTTATCCAACCTTAATGTCAGATAATCCTCATTGGATACCCATCCCCGTTGAATAATCCAACGTTTATCGTTTAATAATACGGGTAATTCACCATGAATTTTTCCTGACATCGCCATTTGTTTGACTTTCAATACGCCAAATAATTTGCTCAAATTCAGTTTGCTAAACCTTAATACCGCAGCTTCTTTTTGTGGGATCTGTAATTGGTCCATCGCCAATTTTCCATCCAGCATATCTACATTCACATTGGTCAACGTCAATGGCTGTTTGTCTGTTGCGGGATAGTATCCTAGCAGATCGGCTGTTACATTTTGCATATCAAACAGCCCCTTAATTGCCTTGATCCGCAACTGGACGGGCGATCCCAACCCTAATTGCCACGTGTCCTCCTGTAAACGCCATGGAAAAACAAAATCCAGGTCATTAACTTCCCCATTTTTCAGCCACATACCCGCATTTTTGACCACCCAATGACCACCAGCCAGTAACCCTTGCCCCTTTGCTGCGGAAAAAGCAGCCTGAGCATAGAGAGTTCCACCAAGCACGGTAATCCCCAAATCTGGCGGAATTAAAGATTGAAAGGCTAATAAAGATTGCCTCGGCCAGCGGGCTTCTCCCCTTAATCGCTCTCCATCCCAACGACTATAAAAGGGAATGGGACCAATACCGTTAGAATATAGCTTACCATTCAACATAAAGTTATCAGGAGATTCTCCTGCAAGCGTGGCTTTAAAATCAAAAGCAGGCAAAAAACTACCAGAACGAAATTCTGTTTTCTGGGCAGATAATTGTAAATCTCCCGTTAAATTGGGACTATCTACCGCCCGCTCCCAAATTAACGCATTTGTCAGTTTTAACCGCGGTGCTTGCATCTTCACGAAACCATATTGGATAAGATCAAAGCCGGTATTTAATGTATCTACTGTTATCTTTGATTGATTCCAACTTCCCCTGCCCGCGATATCCCATTTGGCTTGTAACGGTGGTAAATGCCCATTTCCCCAATAACGCCAATTCCAATTTCCCTGATCGGGTATAAAATCCTTTGCATAACCATCCAGATGTAGCTTAAATCTCCCCCAATAGCTGTCTTGTGCCGTCACAATGGCTTGAAGGCGACCAGTAAAACCACCAAGAGTCAAATAAGTGCCCGCTAAAGGTAATCTGGCTTCCTTGACAGTCAATGTTTCACTGACTCTCCCCCATGCCCGAAACAGGGCACCTGGACGAAAAATAATTTTAGGATCAACCAACGGCCCTGTTATAACAGCAGGCAATGACATCGTCATAACCATCCTGCCGCTATTCATTTGCCCGGTAAACTGAAACGGAATATGAGCATTGGTTATATTGATTGGAGTTGGTTTCACGGAAAGAACTACATTGCCTTTACCCTGCTTATTTTGAGTAACCAGATTTATCCGCCCACTGACAAACATACCTGATAGGCCTTTTTTCCATTGTTCAAGTTTAATATTTACTCGTCCAGACAACGCTTGATGATTCTCCAGCCATTGCCATTTTCCATTAACAATCTGGAACTGCGATCCGTCGAATGACCAAGGTAATTCAGCCAATAGCTGCTGATTTTTTTCTTTAATAACGGTGAACAACCCGTGCTGTTCCTGCCAATTCAATGCCAATTGCAACGGTTCGGGATATTGGCTTAGAGATACGTGCGCTATGATTTGGCCATGTCTTGGTAGCGTTGCAGTATTTAAGGGCAATGCAATATGTCCATTCAGGGAAATCACCTGTTCAGGCAGCTTCACAAAAAAACTCTGCACAATGAGATCTTGTTTATCTGCAATATGTGCATTGAGTTTTAATTTTTCCCCTTGATAAGAGAACATTTGCCCTTGGGATGATGAACTCAATTGAAGTTTACCAGCAAATTCGGGCCAAGGCATAAGAGCCAGCCGATCAACAGTAAGACTAAGCGAAGGTATTGCGGATAATATCTCTTGCACAGATAGCGAGGGTGATTGCTCTTCTGCTACAGGAAGTTGAGCCAGGCATTGGTTCTGGCTGTCAATATTGGTGGCATGAATATTCCAATGGCGATTCCCGGATAAATATTCCACAGATAGTCCGGAAACTTTGATCCATTCACACGCTTTTGCCTGCAATGACAGTTCATCTAACCACAATCCACTGTTCTTCCATCGAGGTTGGCTCAAAGAAAAAGTAACGCCTGGTGGCAACCAATAACTGGCAATCAATGGTAACCAGCGTGGAAGTGTATACCATCCCATCGACACCAATAACGCCAGCATTACCATCATCACTGCAAACACTTTGAGTATTTTTGCCATTAAATCCTTATCTCTTCTTGTCAACCTAAGAACAACTTCCTGTTATGATAATCTCATATCAGGCTCTAAGCCGATTTATTATACAAGCTATCCCTATGAATAGCTTATCCGGCGATTTATTCGAGTATAGCGAAAGATAACGCTTAGAACCTTCAGGAGACGTCATGATTGCAGGCAGTTTGCAGCAAAGTGAATTTAATGAATGGCTCGAATGATTCTATAGTTACTGTATAGTGGAGATGTTGTTATGAAACTGGTTGTTTACAGTACAAAGCAGTATGACCGTAAGCATTTTGAAATGCTCAACCAAAAACTTGGCTTTGATTATCATATCGAGTTTTTTGATTTTCCTTTAAGTCCACAAACTGCCAAAAATGCCGTTGATGCAGATGCTGTCTGCATTTTCGTCAATGATGATGGTGGACGGGAAGTGCTGCAAGAACTGGCAGAGATGAATATCAAAATCCTGGCACTACGCTGTGCCGGATTTAACAATGTCGATTTGGATGCAGCGAAAGAATTAGGCATCCAGGTTGTTCGAGTCCCTGCTTATTCCCCTGAATCCGTTGCTGAACATACTGTTGGGTTGATGCTATGTCTTAACCGACGTATCCACCGCGCCTACCAGCGTACCCGTGATGCCAATTTTTCCCTGGAAGGGTTAACCGGTTTTAACATGTATAAACGTACTGCGGGCATTATTGGAACAGGAAAAATCGGTATTGCTACTTTGCGGATTTTGAAAGGCTTTGGTATGCGTTTACTGGCACATGATCCCTATCCTAATCCCGAAGCCTTGAATATGGGTGTGGAATATGTAGATCTGGATACTTTATATGCTGAATCGGATGTGATCTCCCTGCATTGCCCCATGACACCGGAAAACCATCATTTATTGGATGAAACTGCATTCAACAAAATGAAAGATGGTGTGATGATCATTAATACCAGCCGAGGCGCCCTCATTGATTCCGTGGCGGCTATTAATGCACTGAAGCAACAAAAAATTGGTGCATTGGGGATGGATGTTTATGAAAATGAAAGAGATTTATTCTTTGAAGATAAATCAAATGATGTTATCCAAGACGATATTTTCCGCCGCCTGTCTTCCTGCCATAATGTGCTATTCACCGGCCATCAAGCATTTTTAACCGAAGAAGCCTTAACCAGTATTAGTGAAACAACTTTGCAAAATATTCAGCAATTAGTCTCTGGAAAGGTTTGTCCAAATCTTGTTGAATAATTTTTAATAATCACTAACAACCACGCCTGACGGACTGTGATTACCCAGTCTAAACTGGGTAATCAGGCATCAAATAATAAAACCCCGCCAAAGCGAGGTTTATGGTTAATTTATCTTATATTATTATGACAATATAATGCCAATCGTTAATGTTATGGTAACCCAAACCCCTACAAACGTTACATAGCTCATCAATCTGTTCTTCATTTTACTTTCCCTCATTATCAAACAAACATCCATAGCTGCACGGTAGTGGCCTTAACTGTCTGACATAAAAATATACAAACAGTATTTAATATATATTTTGTATGCTGCATAAGTTCCATTCTAATATTTATTACGATGGGCATTAAATTAATTAGATCATTGTCGTAATAGGGCTATACGCATTAAACTTCAAGTTGCAACACGATATGAAACCTGATTTCTCCCCGCTCCGAGGGGAGAAATCACGCACATCTTGAAGTGAGATTGGTATACTCACCAGCATAAGGGAATTAACCCATACAGAGTTAATCATTTTGTTTGCAATTTGATATATCAAGGATGGAAGGTAAGTGCAGACAAAGTTCGATATAAAATCCCTTTTATATCAAATAATAAAATAACTACATTGGTGCATTTAAAATATGGTCTTCCCAATCCACCACATCTTCTTCACGCACAGCAATATGCCTGACAGAAATACGCTCCGCATGCATTGCCGATTTTGAACCACTGACCAGTGGGTGCCATGGAAGGAGTTTCCCTCCCTCACCAATCAGACGATAAGCACACGTCCTTGGCAGCCATTCAAAAGTATTCATGTTCTCACGGGTTAATTTGATACAGTCAGGCTCGTATCTGAAACGATCTTCATAATTCTTGCACTGGCAGGTTTTAATATTCAGTTGATTACAGGCAACATTAGTGAAATAAATTTCATCTGTATCCTCATCCATCAACTTATGCAGGCAGCACTGACCGCAGCCATCACACAGTGCCTCCCACTCTTGGTCTGTCATTTGTTCTAAGGTTTTCACCTGCCAGAAAGCTTGAGACATAATTTCTGTCATCCTTCGTGTTAAATCACTCTGGTTGTCAAAACGTGCTCATTGAGAGAAACGTTTAATACATCACCAGATTGTAATGGTCCTACGCCTTCAGGCGTTCCTGTCAAAACAATATCGCCCGGACGTAAGGTAAAAAAGCGCGACATATAGCTAATCAACGGGAGGATAGGCGTTCGCATATCACTCGTATTGCCGTTTTGACGCAATTCGCCATTTACTGTCAAAGAAAGCAAAGCATTTTGTGGATCACCAAAAGTACTGACAGGAATAAACCCCGATATCGGGCATGATCGATCAAATGCTTTGCTTTTTTCCCACGGTTGCCCCGATTGTTTAAATTCCCGCTGCAAATCACGTAATGTCAAATCCAGTGCAACGGCAAAACCTGCAATCGCCTGACTAACTCGTTCTTCATTGGCATTCTTAAGTGCTGAACCAATCAAAACAGCTAATTCTATTTCATGGTGCACAACACCTAATTCCTGTGGAATGAAAACAGGCTGGCGCAGATCACACAGCGCGGTTTCAGGTTTGATAAATATCACAGGCTCTTCAGTGGATTGGGAGCCTATTTCTTTCATATGCTTGTCATAATTACTACCGACACAAACAACCTTATTAGCAGGAAAATCCAACAATACCCCCTGCCAATCCCGATGTTGATACATAACATGGTTCCTTTATCTTGTTTTCAGGATTTGATTTTCAGCGAGTGAGAAAATAAGTACGTTGCATAATACCGTCTGCCATCATACCAACACTGAGGGCAAAATAGTAAGAACGATTCCAGTGCATAATGGTGCGGAAATTTTGTGTCACCCAAAATGCCCGTTGAGCCGAATCATTAGGGATAACTATCCAGCCTTTAGTCTCTGCCGGCAACTTAGCAAAATGTGGAGATGAAATCCCCAATGCCTGCCACTGATCAATGGTTTTTCCTTGTTCGGGTTTAACACCTTCTAAAGCGATATCAAAGCCTGTAGGTAACGAAATGGCATACCCCCAAGGTAAGCCCGGTTTCCATCCTTCCTTATGTAAGTAATTGGCAGTCGAGGCAAAAACATCTGCTTTATTACGCCAAATATCAATTTGACCATCACCATCGCCATCGGCACCATACGTTAAGTAAGAGGTTGGCATAAATTGGTTTTGTCCCATTGCGCCCGCCCAAGAACCTTTTAGTGCCTGATCTTTATCAATATATTGATTTTCAATTATTTCTAACGCTGCCAGTAACTGTTTGATAAAAAACACTTCTCGGCGTCCCTCAAAAGCCAGCGTAGATAAAGCCGAAATGACATCTTCATTTCCCTGAAATTTGCCAAAACCGCTTTCTAATCCCCACAAAGCAACAACATAGGCTTGAGGTACACCATATTTGTGGCTGATCTTTTCTAACAGGGAGTTATTCTCTTCATATGCCTTGGCACCCTGTTCAATCTTCCAGGCTGGTAAAACGCGGTTTAGGTAATCATCCAGAGTCACTTTTTTTTCTGGCTGGTTACGATCGGCTTTAATGACGCGCGGAATAAAATGGATATTGGCAAATGCCCGATCCAACGTTTTTTCACTGATCCCCTGCTCTCTAGCTTGCTGTTTTAGCAAGATCACATAAGCGGGAAACTGTGATGGCTCACGAGTATTCAATGGAAAATCCTGCGCCAATGCCCTGGCTTCAGCTTGGGATCGTGAAGTCAACACGGATGGATTGTACAATTGTTTACCACTTAATGTACTGCACCCTGCTAGCAGAGTTGCTGTCAATAAGGTTAGCCCAGTAGTGATTAATTTCATAAATCGGCTCCTCCTCAATTCAGGATCAGGCAGTTGCCAGCGATTTTTATTGCTTAGACGGCTTATTTGGTGCCAGATGCGCATTGAGCAAATTTTCCACTGGTGGTGGCACTTGCAGGTAAAAACCTTGCTCATTCAACGCGGTTTTTACTTTTTCAATATCAGCATTAGCCAGTTTTTTTCTTTCTGTTAATGAAATCATCATTGAATATTGAGGTTCACCAAATGCGTTTAACAAATCTTCAGGAACGCGCGAAAAATCCCCTCTTCTTTCAATATATAGATATGTTTGGTCACGTTTTGGGCTTCTGTAGATTACACAAATCATTGTTATAAACTCTTTTAAATTAACGCTGTGACTTGCTTGAATAATTCACTAACTATAACATGCTTATTATATTTAAGAATATTGTCTCCCCGAGGCTTGGAACATATTTGTTAAACTACCTTGGGAAACTTAACCTTGCTGAGTCAGAATATCGATGTCACAATCGCCAATTGAGCTAAAAGGCAGTAATTTTACACTTTCGGTCGTTCATTTATATGATGACCAACCGGAAGTTATTCATAAAGCTATGCAGGAAAAAATGGAGCAAGCACCCGAATTCCTGAAAAATGCTCCCGTTGTTATCAATATATCTGCCCTCCCTGTTGATGCAGATCTTCTCGCACTCCACCGAGCCATTGAATCCGTTGGGTTGCGCATTGTTGGCATCAGCGGTTGTCAAAACGAAGAACAACGAGAATTTGTTCTAAAATCTGAACTTCCTTTATTGAAAGAAGGTAAAAGTCAAAAAGCGTTTGCTCCAGAAAATAAACCGACTGAACCTATTTTCAAAAAAACTCGTATAATTAATACACCTGTTCGTTCAGGACAAAGAATTTATGCACCAAACAGTGATCTTATTGTGACAAATAATGTGAGCGCTGGTGCAGAGTTAATCGCTGATGGAAATATTCATATATATGGTGTGCTGCGTGGACGCGTATTGGCAGGCGCATCTGGTGATCAAGAAAGCCAGATTTTCTGTACCCATTTAAACGCTGAGCTCACCTCTATTGCAGGTCAATATTGGCTCAGCGAGAAAATTCCAGAAAATTTTGTCGGCAAGGCGGCAAAATTTCGTCTGGTGAACAATGAATTAACTATTGAAACTTTAGTCTAGCCCTTATAACAAGGAATCGCTTCATGGCACGCATTATTGTTGTTACATCTGGTAAAGGTGGCGTTGGCAAAACCACTTCAAGCGCGGCCATTGCTACCGGCCTAGCCCAAAGAGGAAAAAAAACCGTCGTTATCGATTTTGATATCGGTTTACGAAACCTCGACCTAATTATGGGCTGTGAGCGCCGCGTGGTTTTTGACTTCGTGAACGTCATTCAAGGTGACGCCAGCTTGAATCAAGCACTGATTAAAGATAAACGCACTGATAATCTCTATATTCTGCCCGCTTCCCAAACCCGCGATAAGGAAGCACTCACCCGAGATGGCGTTGAGAAAATTCTGAATGAATTGGCTCAACAGGGATTTGATTTCATTATCTGTGATTCACCTGCTGGTATTGAAAGCGGTGCATTGATGGCGCTCTACTTTGCCGATGAAGCAATTATTACAACTAACCCGGAAGTCTCTTCTGTCCGTGACTCTGATCGTATTTTAGGGATCCTGGCATCCAAATCACGCCGTGCAGAGCAAAGTGATGAACCTATCAAAGAGCACCTTTTGCTGACACGCTATAATCCAGGGCGTGTGAACCGCGGCGATATGTTGAGTATGGAAGATGTACTGGAAATTCTGTGCATTCCTTTGCTTGGTGTTATCCCGGAAGATCAATCTGTTCTCCGTTCATCCAACCAAGGGGAACCGGTCATTTTGGATAAAGACTCTGACGCGGGTAAAGCATACGAAGATACTGTTTCACGTTTACTCGGTGAAGAGCGGCCTTTCCGTTTCATCGAAGAAGAAAAAAAGGGCTTTTTAAAACGCCTGTTTGGGGGGTAACGCATGGCTTTGTTAGATTTCTTCCTGTCGAGAAAAAAACCGACAGCCAATATCGCCAAGGAGCGGCTACAAATCATCGTGGCAGAGCGACGCCGTGGTGACTCTGAGCCTGCCTATTTGCCCGACATGAAACGGGATATTCTGGCTGTAATTTGTAAGTATGTACAAATCGATCCAGATATGCTTTCTGTGCAGTTTGAGCAAAAAAATGATGATATTTCTGTACTAGAATTGAATGTAACACTACCAGAGGCTGAGGAATCGCCAAAATAACAGTATCAAACGCCGCTATTTAATTTAAGGCGGTGATTCTTGTAAAACAATTGGCTATCTGAATAATAGATCAGGAAGTAAAGGCAATTTCCCTGCCTGATAGATAGGCAGGGAATAAAATTTACATCTTAAGCACTACATCCCATAAATAAGACCATGATTGTTACTGAATTTACGCTATTACTGCGAATAATTTGCCAATATTTCAGCGATAGGTTCAGCCAGTAACTTACCTCGCCAACCACTAATTAACTCAGGTTGATACTCCGATGCTTTCAATTTCCAATGCCAACAAAGTAATTGATTAATCTGACGGCGAGAAGCCAGTAATTCGGCACTGAAATGAAGGGATCCCCCTACCTGAATGACCAAGGATTTAATTTCTTTAAATGCCTGACGATAACCAGGGTAATCAACCAAATTCACAATTTGAGCCGGGCATTCTTCTTCTGGAATATCCCTACTCTCTGCAACTATTGCCAATAACCGGCGACCATGGCAACGAATTTCTTGTCCACTCAAACCCAAGGCATTTAATTCTGCCAAAGAAGTTGGCATATAACGGGCAACCTGCCATAAATTTTCTTCACGGATCACGAAATTAACTGCCAGATCACGCTCACGAGCCTGATTTAAACGCCATGCAGCCAGTTTTTTCAAACACGCCAATTGTCTTGGGCGCAATTGCCATGCGTTACCAATATCCTTATAAGCGTATTCCGGCATTAATACTTCTTTACGGCGTTGGGCTATCAAGTTACTTTCATCTCTTGCCGCATCCAAATATCCCACCTGCCCTGTTTTTTCCATCAAAATATCGGCCAATGGTAATAAATAGTAGACATCTGCCGCAGCATATTGACATTGCTTTTCGCTCAACGGTCGAGCCAACCAATCAGTGCGGGACTCACTTTTATCCAATTCGGTATGTAAATACTCAGCAACCAATGTCGCAAAGCCACATGACATAGGATGACCAATAAATGCAGCCAGCACCTGAGTATCAATCATAGGTTCCGGCAAGCACTGAAAACTATTACTAAAAACCTCTAAATCTTCACTACCAGCATGGATAAACTTTAATACGTTCGGATCAGTCAGTAACTCTCTAAAGGGCTGCCATTGCGAAATTTCGAGGGGATCAATCAGAGAAAGCTGTTCACCATCAAACAGTTGTATCAAACCTAATTGAGGATAATACGTCCGTGTACGTACAAATTCAGTATCCAGTGCAATTCTTGCATGTTTTTTTGCCTGTTCACAGGCTGACTGCAATTGGGCATCGGTAGTAATCAACTGATAATCACAATTAAACAATAAAATATCCTTTAAATACATTATGTTACACAACCATAAATACTAAAAAAATATAACAATGTACACAGTTATGTACACACAATAAAAATCTCTAGACGTCCTTCACTCAAATAGCTGTTTCTATAGTATTAGACATGCTTTTCTCTTACCACAACTTTGACAAATTTACTCCAAGGGATATCAGACGAACCTGTAAGACACTTGCAGGAGGAATGAGATATGAAATGATCATCGCCGTATAATGTAGGTTATTCACCTATCCGCTTTAGCGGTATATGCCTCTCCGATAAACTTAACTCAAAAGTTGACAGGTCACTATGTAGGGAGTTGAATAAATTGATTAGATTTATGTGGGAGATTGTACAAGTGGGAAATTAAGGAATGAAAAGGTGAACATTTATTATCCCAACCACATTAAATTTTATTAATTTCATACCTGTTATTTTATGTCATCCTGCCATCAAAACATGCATCTCACCCATTGAAGTTAGTCAAGATGTACTCTCCAGTATTGATGAACCCATTTTATTGATGTTCACAGGCGGAGTAGTCACCCACCGCCTTCATGTTACTTAGCAATAGTATTGTTGATTAAATGAGGGAATAAACTGTGCAAGCTAAAAAGCCTGAATCAAAAGCATTAGAAGATAACGTCGTAGTAGTACCCACATCACAATATGTTAAAAATTCAATCAAAGAAGCAATTGATGAGCACGCTAAAAGCCGTAATCACCCATATGCAACTCAAGTAGAACCGGGATTTGTTACACTGAGTAATGAGACAGATAGTGACAGTGAGATAACCGTCGCAACATCTAAAGCAGTAAAAGTAGCATATGATCTAGCCAATACTGCCAACCAAAACGCCCTTAATAATAACGCCAATCTTTATTTGAAAAAAGATCAGAACGGGGCTGATATTCCGAATAAAACGGAGTTTGTGAAGAATATTGGTGCGGCAACTCAGCAATGGGTAATAGATAATGGTTCTGGTTTCATTAATGGGAATTGGATTAATCCTGCTACCATCAATGATCTTACATCATGGATAATGTCACGAGCCTATGGTGGACACGCATTTCGACTTCAAAGCAATAATGGTGGAACCGGTTATTCGTGGTCATGTGGTTATGTAACTAGATTATCAGATACCTGGGCTGGATTCGTTGCAAGCTATAACTATGGCGTTGCGATCATACACGGTAATGATGGTGGAGGTGTCACGAAAATCAGCCATCTATGGACAGATAAAAACACCACCATATCTAATGGCTACTTAAGAACAATCTCCCCCACCATATTCATTCACCCCGATGGCAAATTTACGACTAACGACGAATCAGCGGGTGCTACTGCTGAACGTATGTCAGAAGGTATTTATCTCATCAAAGGTGCTATGGGATTCAGTAATAATGGAGCAATAGGCAGTATCGAAATTCCAAGATGTCAAAACGACCTGCCAATGATTTGGATCGATCACGAAATTCTACCCGATGGCTCAATCAAATTAATGACCTACCACCGAGAACATTCAAACGCGCCTGTATTTGCCAGAAATATAAAAGAAGGATACTCAAGCGGTGATTTAATCGATATTCCCGATGGCAGATTTGTTTCTGTTCGGGTGCGAATGCCTGACATTCAAGAGTCATGATATTAATTCCTCTGTCACTTTCAAAATATAACTTGGAGATAATACCCATGTATGATTGGTCTGGAACTGTTCCTGCTATAGCTGAAAATGGTCAAGCTACTGGGCTTTTTTTAAAAGCAGGAGATGTAATATCTATTATTGCTAATGGATGGGTGCAATATGGAGGACCAGGGAATCCATATACTGCACCTCAAGGTGTAGTTGATGAACCCAATAATTCTGAATATAGCCTGGTTGCTAAAATTGGGGATAAACTCTACAGGATTGGTAATGGTGTGCTCCATAAAACAATTCCTGTAAATGGTGAATTAATATTCTTATTTAATGATTACCCCGGTGATTTTAGTGATAATACAGGCGTGTTTCACGTTAATGTCAAAATAGAGTCACGGTATGCACCTGATTATCTGACTGAAATAGAGCCACTTAAATAAAATACTAAACCATTCATAAAACATGCACAACAACGCCGGTAAAACCGGCGTTGTTGATGTACAAATATACTCAATTTGTTGCAGCGTTATCCACTTTTGCCAATTCTTCATTGCGAAGTTCTCTGCGAAGAATTTTACCTACATTGGATTTTGGTAATTCATCACGGAATTCAATGATCTTCGGCACTTTATACCCTGTCAGGTAACGACGGCAGTGAGTTTTCAGTTCATCATCAGTCAAACTGGGATCTTTGCGTACCACAAATGCTTTGACAATTTCTCCTGAGTTTTCACTCGGAACACCGACTACAGCAGACTCTAACACTTTAGGATGGGAAGAAATAATATCTTCTATTTCATTTGGATAAACATTAAATCCAGAAACTAGGATCATGTCTTTTTTCCGATCAACAATACTGATAAAGCCTTTTTCATCCACGCTGGCAATATCCCCTGTTGCCAGCCAACCATCTTTCAATACCTCATCCGTTGCATCAGGGTGATTCCAGTAACCTTTCATTACCTGTGGTCCACGCACCCACATTTCACCTGCCTCGCCCGGTGAAACTTCATTGCCATCATCCCCTACCAACTTGATTTCTGTAGAAGCAATGGGGAAGCCAATGCTACCACTGTAATAGGTCAAGTTATGCGGGTTAGCTGAAACCAGAGGGGAACACTCCGTCAATCCATATCCTTCCAGTAGACGACGACCTGTCAAGTTTTGCCATTTTTCAGCCACTACTCGTTGTACGGCCATGCCGCCACCAACAGATAAACGTAGTGAGGAAAAATTCAACTTCTGGAATTCCGCATTATTCAGCCAAGCGTTGAATAATGTGTTAACACCTGATAGTGCGGTAAAGCGATAACGCGATAGTTCCTTGATCGTGCCGTTTACATCACGAGGGTTGGTAATCAACAAATTTTGCCCACCCAATTCAATAAAGAACAGACAATTTATTGTCAAAGCAAAGATATGGTACAACGGCAATGCAGTTACCACTAACTCTTGCCCAGGCTTTAATAACGGAGAATAACAGGCTTTGGCCTGCTCGAGGTTTGCCAGCATATTACGATGGGTCAGCATTGCACCTTTTGCCACACCTGTGGTTCCCCCCGTATATTGCAGAAAAGCCAAATCCTCGTTTTTCACATCCGGTTTGACATACTGCATACGGTAGCCTTGATGAATCGCACTACGGAACGAAATAGCCTCCGGTAAGTGATATTTAGGCACGAGTCGTTTGACATATTTAACGACAAAATCAACAAGGGTTCCTTTGGGGCGAGAAAGTTGGTCACCCATGCGCGTCAAAATAACGTTCTTGATTTGTGTATTAAAGACAATTTTTTCTAAGGTATGTGCAAAGTTAGAAACGATAACAATAGCAGATGTACCACTGTCATTAAGCTGATGCTCCAATTCACGTGGAGTATAGAGCGGGTTCACATTTACAACAATCATACCTGCACGCAGAATACCAAATAGTGCCACGGGGTATTGCAATAAATTAGGCATCATCAATGCCACGCGATCCCCTTGTTTCAAGCCCAGGCCATTTTGTAAATAGGCAGCAAAGGCACGGCTACGCTCTTCCAATTTACGGAAAGTCATTACCTCGCCCATATTGATAAATGCGACTTGATCGGCATAACGCGTTACAGCATTTTCAAACATTTCAATCAACGATGAATAACGATCGGGATCGATTTCTGCTGGAACATCTGCCGGATAATGTTTTAACCAAACTTTTTCCAAGTTGAATACTCCTGAAATCTAATTGCGATGTAACCACTGACCATAAAAAAACTGACTCGTATATTTAACAAATTATTAACTCAGCGTACCAGTTTGCAAAGCAACAATGTTCAGGTTGGCGATATACATCACTAATTTAATGCTATCAATGACTACAAAAAAATAAGGCAGCTTTTGCCGCCTGAGTGTTTTTTATTATTTATCAATAAAATAGTTAAATTATTAGCACTTGGACTTATAATTAGTTAATTATACACTGCTTTACTAATTTTTTGACTTGGTGTCTTACTATTATTCCAAATAGTTATAAATAAACATATCCTTCAAAAATATAATTATTAGAAGTTCGTGTCACGAAATGACGGAAAGCCGTCCCTTATACAGATGGGATAATCCTAGGTATCGCCAGTGGCAGGTTTGTTTTTGTTATGAAACAAATACCTGCCATCAGGTACTTTTGGGGTGACAAGAGGTTTATTCAGTTAAAATTGTTTCAACTGATACGGGCTGGAGTGGTGAATAACCGCGCCAAAACGGATCATAAGGGTTGCCATAATAGCCCCATGGTTCCATTCCGACAGCAGGAGGAAAAATCATTCTCTGAGATTCATACCAACGTTTCACTCCTGTTGCATTCATCACAACGTAATTATACGGACTATTGCCTACTTTCCCTTTTTCAAGGCCAGTAATCAAACCTACAACGGTCACATAATGATCTTTAAAATCACTGGGTTCTAAAAAAGTATTTACGTAAGCATAAACTCGCCCCAAAGAAGGTGCATCCAAACGGGGGGAAGCATTGCCTGCTAGTGGCATAGCCGATATTTCCAAACGAGTCTGGTTTTTTTCATTCAAGACACTAAGAACTTTGCCACCAAATCTTCCTTCATGCCCAATGTATAACTCAGGCATGTTCTTGACAGAAAGCAAGTTTTCCACCGGTGTTTTAGTCGTTCCTTTAATAACATCAGGAACTGACACACAGCCCGCAAGTAGCAGGGTGCCCAATAATGTTACCGTTTGCAGTATGCTTCGATAGTGTGTTCCATTGAGCATAACGCCTCCAAATCTTATGAGACTAACCATCCATTGGGTTAGCCATACACTAAGCCCTTTATACTCATGGACACCGCTTTCTGCCACAAGTTGCATGAATTTCATGGCGCCAGACAGAAGTTCCTTAACGGCCGGGCAATTTTTTCCATGTCACTTCATTACGCAAGTAAACAGGTTCAGCATGTTCAACCGCTGTCGCTTCCCCCATTTCCCACATTTGAATTGCCAATGGCAGCATATCTTCCGCATGGGGTAAAGTAACATCGCTTGCTGTCAATATTAAGTGGCTGTCTAATAGTTGAGGATAGGCTTCCCATCCCGTGCCAGCAATTCCCCATTCTCCTGATAAGGAACTCATAATCTCTCGCACTTGTTCAGGTTTCAAAACCGCTTCCGTTTCATCACCCTGCCATTCACCTTGTGAATTACGCGTGTATTGTCCCCAGTAAACTTCTCCCATCCGCGCATCAATAGCAACCAAAACGTTTGTTGCCCCTTTTAAGCGAAAAGCCCCTTGTGCCATTGTTTTCAGTGAGGAAACACCAATCATCGGTAATTCAGCGCCCAATGCCAGCCCTTGGGCGATGCCAATACCAATCCGTACACCGGTAAAACTGCCCGGTCCACGGCCAAACGCTAACGCATCCAATTGTTGCAGGTTCACTCCACCTTTTGATAAGACCGCTTGAACCATCGGTAAAATACGTTGGGTGTGTTCCCGTGGGGAAATTTCAAACTGTGCCTCAATAGCACCTTCGTTCCAAAGCGCAACAGAACAGGCTTCAGTTGCAGTATCAATAGCTAAAATTCGCGTGGACATGCCTTAACTCCGGCAAGATATAGGATTCAAAACAAGGGGCTATACTACCATAGCCCCAACATCATCGCCCTGACATTTTATTACTCAGACCGCAGTGGGCGTGAGTTCAGAAAAGCAATTGCTTTTGATAAATCACGGGTACGGGAAGCGGGAGGCAGGCTGTTTAGAAAAACCTCACCGTATGGACGCATCACCAGCCGATTATCACAAATGACGACAACGCCATAATCATCAATATCACGGATCAGGCGCCCAACCCCCTGCTTCAAATCAATCACGGCATCAGGAAGCTGGATCTCGTGAAAAGCATCTCCTCCCTTAAGTTGGCAATCCTCAATACGGGCCTTAAGCAAAGGATCATCCGGCGCAGTGAACGGCAATTTATCAATAATGACACAGGACAATGCATCACCACGGACATCCACCCCTTCCCAAAAGCTGCCGGTCGCCACCAGCAATGCATTACCCGCAGAGATAAATTGTGCCAACAATTGTGTCTTGCTCGTTTCACCCTGCACCAATACCGGCAATGTCATACTGGCACGGAACTCCTCCGCCAAACTGCGCATCATCTGGTGAGAAGTACAGAGGAAAAAACAGCGCCCTTTATTGCTTTCAATTAATGGTTTCAACATACGAGCCAGCCATTTTGCACCACCATTTTGATTCGGTGATGGTAAATGACGCGGAACACATAATAACATTTGACGTTGATAATCAAATGGACTCGACAAGAGTAATGTTTGGGCCTGTTTTAGCCCCAAACGTTCAGTGAAATGACTTAGCTGTTCATTAACCGATAATGTTGCCGATGTAAAAATCCAACTACCTGATTGTTCACGGATCATCTCACTGAATTTGTCGGCAACAGATAACGGTGTTAGTGCCAACAAAAAATGCCGCCCATAACTTTCGAACCAATAGCTGTAATTGGGTATGTTGACATCAATCAGACGCTTAAGACGATGGCGGTAAACCGTTGCCCGTTCAAAAGCCGCATCCAACATAACTGAACGCCCTAAAGAGAGTTTCATCACGTCATAACAAAGTTCAAGAGCATCATCCAACCGCACTAATGCCCTCTGAACTGGCTGCTGCTGCAAAACCTCACGAAGATTGCCCCGATAGCTGTTTTCACCTAGTGACAAACGGAAATCTTGTGCACTTTGGCTGAGACGATCTGCACTTTTTTGCAGTTGTGCCTGATCCCGCACTTCAGTACGGTAAGCCATGATGATATCGCGCGATAAGTCCATCAATTGGCGGCTACTTAGCTGCTGACCAAAATACTGGCTGGCAATATCAGGGAGCTGGTGCGCTTCATCAAAAATCATCACATCAACCTGCGGGATTAATTCACCAAATCCGCTATCTTTAACCACCATATCTGCCATAAATAGGTGATGGTTAACAATCACCACATCAGCTTCCATCGCTTTTCGACGGGCTTTCAGAACGAAACATTCCTGATAGCATGGGCAATCACTGCCAAGACAATTGTCATTAGTACTCGTGACCAATGGCCAAACCGTGCTATCTTCCGCCACTTGATGACAGGTGTTGATATCACCATCTGTTGTATGGCCTGACCAATGCCTCAATTTGATGACTTCCGCCAAAACTTCAGCTTCTAACTGGGAATTGCCGATTGACTGTTGTTCAAGGCGTTCAAGGCATAAATAATTTGAGCGCCCTTTTAATAGCGCCAGATTGCCAGTAAAACCTAACGCATCAACGATAGTGGGCAGATCTCGATTGTAAAGCTGATCCTGCAATGCCTTAGAACCAGTAGAAATAATTACTTTTTTACCCGAGCGCAAAGCAGGGACCAGATAAGCAAATGTTTTACCGGTTCCGGTTCCCGCTTCTACGACCAATTGTTGCTGTTTTTTAATCGCAACTGTAATAGCCGAAGACATTTCCCGCTGGGCATCGCGTGGCTTGAAACCGGGTATGGCTTTGGCTAGTATGCCATTTTTCGCAAAATCGTCTGACACAAACAGTCTCTTTCAATAAAATGTAGCAGAATTATGCCAATACTAAGTTGTAATAACTACTCAATTCAGCAAAAAACTGGATAAATTAACAGGAGATTTAATGACTATTAAACGCATTGATCCAGATACCCGTTGGTCAGAAGCGGTCGTTCACAATGACACTATCTATTATACCAGCGTGCCAGAACAACTGGACGGTGATATTACAGAGCAAACCGCCGATACTCTGGCAGCCATTGATACCCTGTTACACCGTCTTGGTTCAGATAAAAGCAAGATCCTGGATGCGACGATTTTTCTGGCGGATAAGGCTGATTTTACAGGTATGAACGCCGCCTGGGACGCATGGGTGGTTGCCGGAAGTGCTCCAGTCCGCTGCACGGTTCAAGCAGCATTGATGGATCCTAAGTATAAAGTCGAAATCAAAATTATCGCCGCTTTATAATCCACACCGACCAAACAAACATGGCATTGAATGAGCTATTGCTCGTTCAATGCCATGCTTAGAAATAAAATTTAAGGAATGGAGAGTAAAAATCAAGCCATCTTAATAATAATCATGCCTATCAATAGCAACACAATACCGCTCCATCCCTTAAAATTCAGTCTTTGGTTAAACATTATCCAGCCCGCTGCCACTGTAGCAATAATGCCGAATGCCCCCCATAAAGCATAAGCAATGGAAAGTTCTATCCCTTTTACTGCCTGGGCCAACGCACTAAATGCGCCCAAAACAGCAACCAGAGACAGCATACCCATCCAGAAGCGCTGAAATCCATTGGATAATTTCAATAAAATATTAGCCACAATTTCCAAAACAACAGCTAAAACTAAGAATGCACCATGCCACCATTCAAATTGAATTTGCATATCATGCCTCCCTGATTTGCTTGTTCGAAACATTATTTACTACTGTTGGTGGATTATCTTGGGATGCATTGTTTGAAGCCTGACCTTTACTCTTTTTCTCTCCCATCTTGATCAAGGCGATTCCGGCTATCAACAATACTAATCCACTCATTTTCATCGGTGACAGTGACTCGTTGAACCACATCACACTAAACGTGGTAATAAACAGGATCCCAATACCTTCCCAAAGTGCATAAGCCACGCCCAATGCCACTTTTTTTATAGCAACGGCCAGCAAAATATAAGAAGTTGTGATCATGGTATACATCACGATCATACCTGTGAAATCACCCGATACGCTGGCATGTTTCATCGACAGAGTGCCAATCACTTCTGTCATGATCGCCAGTACAAGAAATATCCAATAAATCATTTTTTTCTCCTGAACATACTGATAAGCATGCCAAGATATCAAGCTATAGATGCCAACAAAGTCGGCTGCAAATGCGATTATGCAATATCAGAATCAAACTGACTTCTTAGCGAAATATTTTGGCAAATAAAAATTGCCGGTGAAGAACCGGTTAGTAGGAGAAGGCCCTAAAGAGCGCCGCACCAATAGTGCTCACTGGATAAGATAGTTGAGAGGAAAAAAACATGGGTACAACGTTGAATTTTATTACTATGTTGAATGTTGACGCTTTTGGCGCTATTCATGATGTTTTATTCTTTCATCACACGACAATCGTATAACTATCGCATGATATACTACGAACCCTCATATTAGTAAATGAATGATGTATTTCTATCATAGTCCAAAATAAAAAGCAATGGTTTGTATTTAGTTAATCAAACTCTACTTTTAGTAAGAAAAATTGAATAACCGTTTATTTATACTGAATTTTATTTATTCATATAACAAATTTAGTCTCTTGATTCGGCAAAAATGAAAATCATTTTCTGCCCCTAAAATTTCGCAAATACAAAGCATAAGTATTTATATATACTAATCTAACTTCAAGATGCGTGTGATTTCTCCCCGCTTCGCGGGGAGAAATCAGGTTTCATAGCGTGTTGGTAAATTGCAACTTGAAGTTTAATGCGTATAAATATCAAGTCCGGCTGTTATTTTCTTAATGAGTAAGTTAATGCGAATTAAAAACGCGCAGGTTATTCAAACTCATTCCATGAACGGCCATCACGCGTAATCATAGCAATAGAAGCCACTGGCCCCCACGTACCTGATTGATAAGGTTTCGGTGGTTCATTATCCGCCGCCCACGCATCCATAATGGAATCCACCCATTTCCAGGCTTCTTCCACTTCATCACGACGGACAAACAATGCCTGAATACCGCGCATTGCTTCCAACAATAACCTTTCATAAGCATCAGCAAGATGCGTCTGGTTAAATGTTTCAGAGAAACTCAGATCCAGTTTGGTCGTTTGCAAACGGTGTTTATGTTCCAATCCCGGCGCCTTATTCAGCACCTCAATATCAATACCTTCATCTGGCTGCAAGCGGATTGTCAATTTGTTTTGCGGCAATTGCTGGTAGGATTCAGCAAACAGATTTAGAGAAGGCTCTTTAAAATAGACGACAACTTCAGAGCACTTAGCTGGCAACCGCTTTCCAGTTCTCAGGTAGAAAGGCACACCAGACCAGCGCCAGTCATCAATATCGACACGAATCGACACAAAAGTTTCCGTTTTACTGGCTTTATTCGCTCCCTCTTCTTCCAGATAACCCGGAACTTTCTTACCATGCACAAAACCTGCGGTATATTGCCCGCGAACCGTTTTTTCCCTGACGTTGGTTTGATCAATCCGACGCAATGAACGCAGTACTTTCACTTTCTCATCGCGAATGCGATCTGCTGTCAGGTCAGCCGGTGGTGACATAGCAATCATAGTCAGAATTTGCAGAAGATGATTTTGGATCATGTCGCGCATCTGCCCTGCCTGATCGAAATAGCCCCAACGCCCTTCGATACCCACTTCCTCAGCAACGGTAATTTGCACATGATCAATCGTGCGATGGTCCCAATTATTGACGAAAAGCGAGTTGGCAAAACGCAACGCTAACAAGTTCAATACCGTTTCTTTTCCCAAATAATGGTCAATACGGTAGATTTGATTTTCATTGAAATATTTCGCAACTTCATCATTAATCGCTCTGGAAGAGGCAAGATCTGTTCCTAGTGGTTTTTCCATCACCACACGGTTGGGTTCCGCATTCAACCCCGCAGCGCCTAGCCCATGACATACTGCTCCAAATGTACTTGGAGGCATGGCAAAATAGTGAATAGCGGGTAAGCCATCTTTATTAATTATTTTTGCCAATTCGGTAAAATGTTTTGTTTCATTTACGTCCAAATTACAAAATTCCAGACGCGAACTGAGCCTTTTCCACAATTCAGAGTCTAGTTCCTCAGACATAAATGTCACCAATGCTTCTTCAATGACTTTGATATAAGTTTTTTTATCCCAATCAGCTCGACCGACGCCGATAATTCGGGTATCAGGATGGATATAACCCGCTTTTTCCAACTGGTAAAGGGAAGGCATTAATTTCCGGCGTGCTAAATCTCCTTTCGCCCCAAAAATTACCAAATTACAAGCCTGAGCTGTAGACGTCACCGCCATGTTGCATCTCCTCAATTACGGGATATTGTAATTTTTTTACAAAATTTGTAGATAATGTACTCTTTTGGTTATATGCAGTAAACACTGATTGCTCATTATCGTATTCACTGACAATATGTCCATAATTTATACCGAATAACGTTCGTCAATTGAAAGTTTACAACGATTAAGAAGTAATCTTACTAAGATGAAAGTTAGACACTTGTCATATTTTCATGAAAAATCCTAAGTTATCTTGTTATGCCACTGCCAGACTTCAATAACAAGTAGTATATTTTCATAAAAATGACATAGATTTCTCCTGTTAATGAAATCGTTAAAACCGAGGTTGAACTTCGTTTTATGAACACACTGGAACGGCTCCAAAATAGTCTTGATGTTTTGAGTAAATCAGAGAAAAAGGTTGCTCAAGTCATCCTTGCTTCACCACAGACCGCCATCCATTCAAGCATTGCTACCCTGGCTAAAATGGCGAATGTGAGTGAACCGACAGTTAATCGTTTTTGTCGTCGCCTCGATACCAAAGGGTTTCCTGACTTTAAATTGCATCTGGCACAGAGCCTCGCCAATGGTACACCTTATGTAAACCGCAACGTGGAAGAAAGTGACAGCGTCACCTCTTATACAAATAAAATTTTTGAGTCGGTCATGGCAAGCCTGGAAACGGTCAAAAGTGATCTAGATATTGCAGCAATTAACCGTGCAGTCGATCTTCTGACACAAGCCAGAAAACTCTCTTTTTTTGGTTTAGGAGCATCAGCCGCTGTAGCCCATGATGCCATGAATAAATTTTTTCGCTTCAATATTCCAGTGACCTATTTTGACGATATTGTGATGCAACGAATGAGCTGTATAAACAGCACTGAAGGAGATGTCGTCGTATTAATTTCCCATACAGGAAGAACAAAAAGTCTTGTAGAAATTGCTAAACTGGCCCGTGAGAACGATGCAACGGTGATTGCCATCACCTCAACAGGTTCCCCATTAGCACATGAAGCTACCCTCTCCATCCTGTTGGATGTACCCGAAGATACAGATATTTATATGCCGATGGTTTCAAGAATTGCTCAATTAACCATCATTGATGTGTTGGCCACAGGTTTCACTCTGCGCCGAGGCTCAAAATTTAGGGATAATTTGAAGAGGGTCAAAGAGGCGTTGCGTAATTCGCGGTTTGATAAGCATGAATAAACCTGAAAATAGACTGTGTTTTTGTTCACTATTTATCAACCCTTCAGATTGATAACATAATAGATCTTTCCCCATCTACATATTCACAGTACAGGGGTTAATAAGCAACAAATTAAAGGGTTATTCTACGGTAATCAAAAATTCATATACCCAATGGATTTCAAGTTACCGCTCAACGAGGCGGTAACTTGAAAAACAAAAGGTATGCTTCATAGGTCAACGGAGTAATACATGTCCAGACGGCTCAGAAGAACAAAAATCGTCACTACACTTGGCCCAGCTACAGATCGTGACGACAATCTAGAAAAAGTTATCCAAGCGGGAGCCAACGTCGTCCGCCTTAATTTCTCTCATGGCACTGCGGAAGAGCATATCCAACGAGCCAATAAAGTGCGCGAAATTGCTGCCCGCTTAGGTTATCACGTTGCCATCCTTGGTGATCTTCAAGGGCCCAAAATACGCATATCCACGTTTAAGGAAGGAAAAGTTTTCCTGAATGTTGGGAATAAATTCCTGTTGGATGCCAATCTGGGTAGAGGAGAAGGAGATAAAGAAAAAGTCGGTATTGACTATAAAGGCCTGCCGTCTGATGTCACGACAGGCGATATCCTACTATTGGATGATGGACGAGTTCAATTGAAAGTCCTGGATGTCCAGGGAACGAAAGTGTTCACGGAAGTGACCGTAGGAGGCCCACTTTCCAACAATAAAGGAATTAATAAACTGGGCGGCGGGTTATCAGCTGAAGCACTAACAACAAAAGATAAGGAAGATATCATTACAGCAGCCAAAATTGGGGTTGATTATCTTGCTGTTTCTTTCCCTCGTTCAGGTGAGGATTTAAATTATGCCCGTCGTCTTGCACGGGATGCCGGTTGCGAAACCCAAATCGTCGCAAAAGTTGAACGAGCGGAGGCCGTCAGCAGTGACGAAATTATTGATGAAATTATTCTGGCATCAGATGTTGTCATGGTTGCTCGTGGTGATCTCGGTGTTGAAATCGGTGACCCTGAACTGGTTGGTGTACAGAAGAAATTGATCCGCCGTGCTCGCCAATTAAATCGTGTCGTGATTACGGCTACGCAAATGATGGAATCCATGATTACCAATCCAATGCCGACGCGTGCTGAAGTCATGGATGTTGCCAATGCGGTACTAGACGGTACTGATGCTGTTATGCTCTCTGCTGAAACAGCGGCAGGTCAGTATCCTGCGGAAACCGTTGCTGCTATGGCACAAGTTTGTCTTGGGGCGGAAAAGATGCCAAGTGTTAATGTTTCCAAGCATCGCTTGGATATTACATTTGATAGCATTGAAGAAGCGATTTCAATGTCTACTATGTATGCAGCCAACCATCTGAAAGGTGTTAAGGCAATTATTGCCATGACTGAATCTGGCCGCACGGCTCGCATGATGTCCCGCATTAGTTCTGGCCTACCTATCTTCTCTATGTCTCGCCATGAATCAACCTTAAACCGTACCGCCCTTTATCGTGGTGTAACCCCCGTTTATTGTAGCTCCCATACTGATGGGATCGCTGCGGCTAGCGAAGCAGTAAATCGTCTACGCGATAAAGGTTACCTCATCCCTGGGGATTTGGTACTCGTGACCCAAGGTGATCAAATGGGAACGATTGGCAGTACCAATACCTGCCGCGTACTTGAAGTAGAATAATGGGCTATGCATAAAAACAAATGGTAAAGGATAAGGGGCAGTACACTGCCTCTTATTATGATTAATTTTATTATCCCAAACATCACAGATCTTCCCTTTTATAAGGCTCAATATCCCCTGCTTTCCGCGTCTTAAGTAATTTTAAGATCCAAGTATATTGTTCAGGATTCGGCTTCACCAATTCCTCCAATTCCTCATTCATTCGGCGAGCAATATAGGTATCATCCTGCCCTGCAATATCCTCCATGGGTGGACGGATATAAATATCCAATTGATGAGTTTGGCAATTATAAACCGGAAATAACGGAACAATAGCAGCACGGCAAACCTTCATTAAGCGCCCAAGTGCAGGCAACGTAGCCTTGTAAGTGGCAAAAAAATCAACAAATTCACTATGTTCTTCGCCATGATCCTGATCGGGCAAATAATATCCCCAAAAGCCTTCACGCACTGTAGAGATAAAGGGTTTAATTCCCGCATCACGGGAATGCAAACGACCACCAAAGTGACAGCGCGCTTTATTCCATAAGTAATCAGCCACAGGATTATTTTGATGATGAAACATCGCTGACATTTTTTGGCCACGTGCAGCCAATAACATCGCGGGAATATCAACAGACCAGCCATGTGGAACCATAAAAATCACATTTTTGCCTTGGGCATTTAAGGCTTGAATAATCTCCTCGCCATGCCATTGGGTACGTTTAAGTGTCGATTTTGCTCCCCGGAGACAAAGTTCCGCCAGCATAACAAATGATTGAGGAGCAGTAGCAAACATGCAATCAATCAGCTCTTCACGTTGTTGTTCCGTTAACTCAGGAAAGCAGTAAATTAAATTGATTTTCGCTCTGTGACGAGCACTGCTCGCTTTTTTTCCTGCCCAAATACCTATTCTAGCCAGAAATGGATCACGCCATTTTACAGGGACATAAGATAACCCTGCCAATATTCCTACGCCAGCCCAAAGCCCCCAATAACGGGGATGTAAATAAGCTCGATGAAATCGAGGGACATATCCCAATTTACTGTCTGTATCTTTTTCTTTATTCATGAGCTAGCTCTGATGATTCCAACACTTGCTATCGAAGAACAAGTTTATAACAAAAAATAATATAAAAGCGGACGATAGCCATCATCCGCTTTTATGTCTGTCAATAATCGGGATTTAATGCACTTAATCCAGCAATAATTGAGGCTTAATTTCTTTAACCGCAGCGATATATTCTGTACGTTCTTTACCACTCAGACCACCAGAACGCGGTAATTTTGCCGTGAGAGGATTCACAGGTCGCTGGTTATCCCAGAATTCAAAGTGCAAATGTGGGCCTGTTGAACGCCCCGTATTTCCTGATAGCGCAATACGCTCACCCCGTTTCACTTTCTGACCCGGTTTTACCAATATTTTCCTCAAGTGCATATATCGCGTTGTATATTGGCGACCATGCCGAATGGCAATGAAATTACCAGCTGCCCCATCAAATTTGGCGACAACGACTTCACCATCACCTACCGCTAGAACCGGAGTTCCCACTGGCATAGCAAAATCAACCCCCCTATGTGCTGTAATTCTGCCTGTTACCGGATTTAAACGACGAGGATTGAAAGAAGAAGACACTCTGAATTGTTTAGTTGTGGGAAAGCGCAGGAAACCACGCTCCAAACCGGAAGCATTACTGTCATAAAAACGACCATCATCGGCACGGAAGGCATAATAATCGTCGCCACCACTCTGTAAGCGAACGCCTAACAACTGGCTTTGTTCACTTTTTCCATCAAGCATTTCGCGGGACATCAACACAGAAAAACGATCCCCTTTACGCAATTTGCGGAAATCTATCTGCCATTGCAGTGCTTTAGTCACTTCTCTGACTTCACCACTTGTTAATCCAGCAACCAAGGCACTACTATTAAAGCTGCCATCGATTATGCCTGTGATAACACTGTTCTTCCATTCTCCCTTCTGGAACTCTTGCGTTTCGTTAAAAACATCCCCTTCACGAGTATAAACGCGGGTTTCACGACGTGATATATTCCATGTCAGCGTTTTTAGATTCCCATTATCGTCAGTAGACCACGATAATGATTGACCAATACCTAAATTACGCAACACCTTATATTGATTGGCTAACAAAGCGACATCAGAGGAATCAATTCCGAACTGAGTTAAAATCGAACTCAGGGTATCACCACTAGAAACAACATATTGGTGCGGAACATTTGCTGCTGTATCAACAGCACTACCATCATCATCCCCAATACCTTCATTGGGAAGTTGTTCATTAGCATCCCCAGCAACATCATCCGTCGCATCTGGAATGCTATCGGGGGTACTGATAATGATATTACCTGTCCGTTGTTCTTCTCGTTCATGATAAACAACAGGCCGCCATATCGCGATAGCCAAAGTGACTAGCGTTAGAGACCCTAGCATGATCTTATGGGGTTTAGGCAGGTTGTTGTATACCAGAACGATAGTTTTAGCTATCTGCTGCACTAAAAAATTCCTTATTGTACTAACTTAGGCAGCTCGCATATTGTTTTGATAGCTGAGTTATAAATTTCATGTAGCTATCTTTATCCAATGTGATACCGCTCCCTAAAGGGTCAAGTATTCCAATACGTACATCAGTACCTTTTGCTACGGCATGAATAACGGCTGGCCTAAATTGAGGTTCAGCAAAAATACACCTTGCTTTTTGCTCAACCAATTGTGTTCGTATCTTGTGTAGTCTCTGCGCACCGGGTGGTATTTCAGGATTGAGCGTGAAAACACCGAGTGGAGCCAATTGGTAATGTTTTTCAAAATAGCCATATGCATCATGAAAAACAAAATAACCCTTTTTTTGTATGGGTTTTAAAACATAAGTAATATTCTTATCAGTTTGTGCAAGCTGTCCATTGAATTTACGTAGGTTTACTTCTAATTGCTGTTTTTGTTGAGGATACTGCTCAATAAGCTGATCGTATATTGCCTGAGCGGCTTTTTCCGCGATCTTTGGAGAAAGCCAAATGTGCATATTATATTCACCATGATGATGGTGATCGTCCTCATGTTCATGCTGATATGATTCAGCACCGGAATCATTACCATTTTCTTCACTATTTTTCAATAAAAGTGGCTTAATGGTAGATAATTCAGCCAGTGACAGTTGTTTACTTCGTTCAATTTTAGCTATAGGTTTTGCTAAAAAAGTTTCCATATCTGGGCCAATCCAAACAACCAAGTCAGCTTGATTAATTTTCCGTACATCCAGAGGCCGTAACGCATAATCATGTGGAGAAGCGCCATCAGGAAGAAGTACTTGAGTATTTGTTACGCCATCGGCAATGGCAGCAGCAATAAAGCCCAATGGACGAATAGATGTGACAACATCGGCCTGTGCGGAGCAATTTATTCCTACCATTAACATAGTCGCTAATGCGATGTTATGAAAAAATTTATGCGGGTATTTTTGTGAGTTGTGTAACATACTATGAATATTCCATGCAGAAAACTAAATTATGTTATATTATAACATTTCAATAATTCTGCAAGACACGTTTAACTCATCAATTATGATTACCCTAAAAAATATTACGGTTGAATTTGGTAACCGCAAGGTATTAAACAATATTTCATTCAATCTCAAGCAAGGGAAAATTCTGACCCTGATCGGCCCAAACGGTGCAGGAAAATCAACGCTGGTTCGCGTCGTTCTTGGTTTAATCCAACCCACTTCGGGCACGATTGAACAGAACCCCACATTAAGAATTGGTTATGTTCCACAAAAACTTAACCTTGATCCCACTCTACCCCTGACTGTTAAGCGGTTTATGCTGCTAAGGCCAAACGTAAAACCAGCAGATATCATACCGGTATTAAATCGAGTCAAGGCTGCTCACTTATTAGAGCAACCCATGCAAAAGCTGTCTGGTGGAGAAACTCAGCGGGTATTACTCGCCAGGGCCTTACTGAATCACCCCCAGCTTTTAGTTCTTGATGAACCAACACAAGGCGTGGATGTCAATGGCCAACTGGCGCTTTATGACTTAATCAACCAAATCAGAACAGAGCTTAATTGCGCTGTACTGATGGTATCCCATGACCTGCACTTAGTCATGGCGAAAACAGACGAGGTTTTATGCCTCAATCAGCACATTTGTTGTTCTGGCACACCAGAAGTGGTGTCAATGCACCCAGAATTTATTGCAATGTTTGGGCATCATGGCGCAGAGCAACTGGCAGTTTACCGCCATCACCACAATCATCATCATGATCTGAGAGGGAAAATTATTTTGAAAAATGTTGGGGAATCACGCCGATGATTGAATTATTGCTTCCCGGCTGGCTCGCCGGTATTTTTTTGGCAATTGCCGCGGGGCCTCTTGGTTCTTTTGTCGTTTGGCGCAGAATGTCCTATTTTGGTGATACACTGGCACACGCATCACTGCTTGGTGTTGCATTTGGTTTCTTACTGAATGTGAACCCATTTTATGCGGTGATTGCAGTGACTCTTATCTTAGCCACTATTTTGGTTTGGCTGGAAAAGCGCCCGCAATTGGCAGTTGATACCTTATTAGGCATTCTGGCTCACAGTGCCTTGTCGCTGGGCTTAGTCGTCGTTAGTTTTATGACCAGTGTCAGGGTCGATCTAATGGCTTATTTGTTTGGCGATTTATTGTCCGTAACTTACGAAGATCTCTGGCTCATTGCGGCCGGTGTCGCGATTGTTACTGGATTACTGACATGGCAATGGCGCGCCCTGCTATCAATAACAGTTAGCCAAGATTTGGCCTTTGTTGATGGCATTAAAATTCAACGTCTGCGTATCCTGCTGATGTTAGTGACAGCATTAACTATTGGGCTGGCAATGAAATTCGTTGGGGCATTAATTATCACCTCCCTGCTGATTATCCCTGCCGCTACCTCCCGTCGTTTCTCCCGCACACCTGAACAAATGGCCGTTTTTGCAATTATTGTCGGTATGCTTTCTGTTACGGGAGGGTTAACATTATCGGCATTTTATAACACACCGGCAGGACCTTCCGTTGTACTTTGTTCGGCAGTGTTATTTGCATTGAGCTTAACGTTCAAGGCAAGAAACTGATTTTTAGCGACAATTCAAATACAACTATACCAATCTCACTTCAAGATGCATATGATATCTCCCCGCGAAGCAGGGAGATATCGAGCTTCATAGCGTGTTGTAAATTGCAACTTGAAGTTTGATGCGTATAACAAGGGTTATATTTAGGTAAGTTAACGCGATGCTCAACTTTAGCTCCCTATAACATGGGCTTGTTGAAGCCAGTCGCGTTGACTTTTACCTTGTTTAAAATTGGCAAAAATACCCAGTGTATGAGAAAGCAGTTTTCTGGCTATTCGATTACTCAAATGCCACAAATCCCGTGCCCAGCACTTCTCGATAGCAAATTGCCCAGCGAGTTGACCAATGACGGTTTCAATTAAGCGCCGTTTGGCATTAATGCGCTTTCTTGTTTCTCTGGGGACTGGGTCATCCATATTGGCACGCACCGGGGCTATCATTTCAATACCCGACTGCTTCATTTCCTCTTGAAATTCAAAACCTAAATAACCTTTATCGCCGAGCAAACAGCCTTTTATTGGGCTAGTCAAGTCCCAGACCGCTTCACGCTCACTGACATTGGCGGGCGTCAATGTGAATCCCGTTACTACGCCAATTTCATCTATCATGAGATGCCCTTTAAAGCCGTAGTAAGTTTCGTTTTTGGCGGCGCAGTACCCATAATCAGCTTGTCCTTTAAAGCTGGCACTGCCTTTCGCTCTTTTGAATCCACAGATGGGCAACGGAAATCCGTCGACAATATGTACCGGCCTATCGAACGCACCCAATAACCTCGCCAGCTTTTCTTGCAGCTTTTGTTTAACAGCCCAAAGATTCGCAACCTGTTTAGCAAAATTGGCGCGTGAACCCAGTCCCGGAAACCACTCGCACCAGTGATCACGAAAGTACGTCCAAATTCCTTTATCCGTTGAAAAGCCTAAGAATTCACCCACCACTTCCATCGTGATGGCTTCCGCATCGCTCAGCTTAGGTGGGTATCCCCGGCTTCTGAATCGAGAGCTTTGCTGTAACGCCGTTAAATTATCGTCTACCCAACAAAACACCCAAATGATAAAATCTTGCTGTGACATAGCCTTTGTTCCTTTATTTCTCTCAGTTTGGCGACTTAAAGTTATAAAGGAGCGGCTATGTCATTTCAACTCACCATAAAAGTCGAGCATCGCGTTAAGTTATAACCCTTTCCGATAGGCAAGGTGTCACATTGGTGATAATGCAGACAACATAACCTCTATAACCCGCCCTCTATTTTGATCAATAAAAAAATGATCTCCCTGAATATATTGTATCGTTAAATCTTCGCTGGATAATTCTGACCAGGCATAAAGTTCAATTGGTTTAACGTCAGGATCGGAATCACCACTTAAAACAGTTACTGGGCTTTTTAGGACGAATCGTGCTGGCTGATAGGTTTCAGCCATCTTGAAATCAGCCCTTAAAACCGGCAGCAATATATCCATAAGTTCATCATTTAACAATATTTCATCAGTGGCGCCATTCATTTTTTGTAGCTCACGGATAAATTGGTCACGAGGCAAGTTATGAGTATAAGGATTATTATCCTTCAAATGTGGAGCTGGACACCCTGACGCAAAGAAGTGGACAGGAATGGGATAAGCACGGGATTGCAATTGACAAGCAAGTTCAAATGCCACACGGCATCCCAGGCTATGTCCAATAAATACATAAGGGATCTGCGTAATAAATGCAGCCTGAGCGATTAACTCATCGACCAGAGAAGGCAAATCTTCATACAAGGTTTCACCAATTCGAGTTGCCCGCCCTGGCGGTTGAACTGCCACTATCTCAATATCATCATTAAAATACGCTGCCCAATCAAGATAAGTTCTCGCAGATCCCCCCGCATATGGAAAGCAAAAGAGTCTCAACCTCGGACTACTGATCGGTTTTGGTATAATAAACAACTTATTATTTTCCAAACTACACTCCTCAAATCACTTGCCAATATGTCTATTACCATGACGGATCCTTTCTTCTACCAACGTAATCAAATTTTTCAGGGATGCCTGTTGATAGAACGTCTTGAGTTTTACTTCAATAGCGAAATGTACGTTGATTTTTGCCAGCAGGTGCACTGCCATCAGAGAATCTCCCCCTAGTTGAAAGAAATTATCCTCTAGCAAAACAATATGGCGATTTAGCGCCTCGCTAAAATGGCTCAAGACTTGTTTTGCTATATCAGAATCCAAGTCATGTTCCAGATGCTCCTCTGCATCAGAAGAGATTCGGTTCCCCCCTAATGCCAATAATGCAGCAGTATCGATCTTATTGTTAATTGTATAAGGAATGGCTTCAATTACCCGCCATTGTGTTGGGATCATGTAATCCGGCAATTGGCCTTGCAGATACTGTTTGACCTTATCAATAAGTTCTTGCGCACTTCCCGTAAACCGTGAAGATGCAACCAGGTAGCCACAAAGCCGTTCATGGAGCTGTTTTTCAATCACGACCACAGCCTTATCAATATCCGGCACCTGTTTAATCCACGACTCAATTTCTTCCGGTTCAATCCTGTAACCACGAAGCTTGATCTGATTATCCTTTCGCCCCAGACATAAGAGTTTATTATCCATGGTAAAACAAGCCAGATCGCCAGTTCGGTAAAGCCATTTCCCATTAACTTTTGCGAATGGATCGGCAATGAATGCAGCGGCTGTTAAATCCGGGCGTTGCCAATATCCTTTAGCTACTCCCTCCCCACCAATACATAATTCACCAATCACGCCAGAGGGTTGATGGCAACCTCTTTCATTCAACACATACATCTGTGTATTAGCTATGGGAGAACCTATCGGTAACACGCCATGATAATGTTGGTTTGATTCAGCAGCGATATTTAACCGCTCCACGCAACAACCAACAACAGTCTCTGTCGGTCCATATTCATTAAAACACCTACTTTCTGGCGCGATTGTTTTGAGATAGCCCAAATGAGCACGACTCATTTGCTCCCCCCCGATCACTATGACCTTAACATCCAGCGGAGTCTGCTTCTGCCCCATGCTTAATGCTAAATGCTCCAATTGTGAAGGCGTCGTTTTCATCAATCCTAAAGGCTGATTTAGCTCAAATAAGCGCAATAATGCCGCATTTTGGCTGGCCTGCGCAGAAAAAAGGATGACGTATCCTCGCGCAATTAATGGCAGAAGCAAACTCGTAATAGTGGCATCAAACCCGAAGGAAGTGGTCACTGGCACACCCAATCCCCCCAAATCAGACGTACCTGGCGGCATATAAGCCTGTGTTGTCCAATTGAGATAGTTGTTAAGGCCCTTGCGATAAATTTCGACACCTTTTGGCTTCCCTGTCGTACCGGAGGTATAAATCATGTAGCAAAGGCAGTCATTTTCTGCAATGAGTTTCCAACGAGGAATCAAAGGGATGCAGCCTATGTGATTATTATCATCTCTTATTTCCCATTCGCTGTTTAACTCAATAACGGGTATATCGAAACGCTCCATTGCCGCCAATAAAGATGCATTTTTGCCCGCGATCTTATCTTCTATCACTATGGCATCGGGGATGGCATCTTGAACAATCAGCAACAGACGGTTGAGGGGTAATTGGCTATCTACCGGTATCCATACAATACCTTCAATCAAGCAAGCAACAATCGTGGCTAGGGACAAGGGGGTGGCGCCAGAGAAAATAACCACCTTAGCCTGCCGTGATGAACCTGAAATAATATGACTGCGTAATTCGTCAGCTACCCATTGGCTTAAGTGGTACAGTTTTTTATAACTGAGTCGTCCAGTTCGCGATTCGTCCCAATATTCAACCGCCGTTAGCTCAGGTTCAGCGTCCAATTGACGGAAAAAATGATGACAAAAATCATCTTGGAAGACAGTGTCAGTCTGGTTGAATGCCAGGACTTGACGTTGATAATCAGCTTCATTCAACAAAGGTTGCGCCAACACTTCCTGATCAACATCAAAAACCATCGCCGTACACAATTGCTGATAACTGTCGCTTAATACTTCAGCATAATCTGCGGCAACATGTGCGTATTGATATTCAAAACTTAACTCTACGGTATCAGCGTGATTAACCACAAACAACGTCAATGGGAATTTTCCCCCAACGGGTATCAACTCATGTTGACGAGATCGGGTTCCGGGCAATACCCAATCTCCCTGACCAACAAAATAGTTGTACATCACATTGAATAAGGGGGACTGCGGGATTTGCTGGGCATGGCTGACACAACGTACAATATGGCTGTAAGGCAATTGCTGGTGTTCAATGCCATTGTAGAGCTGGCGACTAAGCTGGGCTGCAATATCAGCAAAACTGATTTGCGGATGGAATATCACTTTAATCGGCAACACATTGATAAAATAACCTATCGTTTTCTCCAAACGCTGATCATCTCGCAAAGAGGCCGGTACCCCAAACACTATGGTTTGCTGCCCCGTCAGCCGATACAAAAGAGAAGCATATAGGGTAAAATAACCCAGTGCTGGTGAAATACCCAAAGTAGCGGCACAATCATTGAAGGAGGTAACTAAAGAAGGGGCTAGCTGGCACCGGATCATACCACCTTGCTCACTTTTCGATGGAACAGGATTACCAATAGCCAGTTCCAAGCGTCCATCTACTCCTTCAAGTTCTGTCAACCAATATTCTTCATCATTAGCCAGATAATCACCGCGCAGCAATTCATCCTGCCAGCTGGCAAATTCAGCGTATTCAAGGCGATCAGTATCACCGCTCGGTAACGAACCACCCGCATACACTGTCGCAATATTATTAAGAATCAATGCCACTGAATCATTGTCGCAAATCAGGTGATGGAGGCAAAAATGCAAAATGTGGCTTTGCTCTCCTAACTTGATCAATAAAAAACGTGCCAAACCGGGTTTTCCCAAAGTAAATGGGGTTTCCAAATTATGCTGACAGTGCGTCAATGCCTGTTGCAGGCGCTCATCATTATCTGATGCTATGCCTTGCCTAGATAGATCTATCACAGTAACGGGTAATTCAATCTCAGGGTAGATATGCTGAACCAATCCCTGATCGCTTTCGACAAATGCGGTACGGAAAGCTTCACTGTTTTGTATCGTCTGGGCAATCGCATCCAGCAATTTATCCTGATCTAATGAGCCAACTAATTCGTAGGTTACGGGTACGATGTAAAGCTGTTTTGCAGTTAATTGTTCTGCCAACCACAAATCTTGCTGGCCAGCAGAGACCGGCACTTCATCAATCTCAAAATCAGCACGCTCCAGATCTCTTATCTCACTCATACCTTGTTTGCTCCCTTACCACTTTGGTTCAAAATGGCTGCCAAATTGCGATGCAACTGCACAATAAGGGATTCCGCTTCGCCATACAGCAGGCTCGGCGCGGTGCATACTTCCAGATTTCTTTGGACTTGCTCAATCGCCTCGTAATCTTCTTCAAGGGCTTCTGCCAGATATTCCACATCCAGTTGGCATACCTCGCTTATCGCCTCATCTGCTTTATGGATAAAGTTGAACGTCTTCGACCAGGTTTGGTTTACCGACACAGGATGATAAAAAGAGACAAAAACATGATAAGGCTGTACCCCGATAATCACATTGGGGAACAGCAAATAAGTGGCTACCATCTCCCGACGTGTCTTATGTGGTGTTTGTCGACGAACCTGAGCCAAATTTTTCAGTGGGGTCAAAATCCGTCCATGCTGGGCAAAAGAATCCAATGAATAAAGCTGGCCATTTAATGTGGGAGCCAGGCTGTTTCGGTGCAGAGACTGGACATGATAATATTCAATAAAATTTTCAATCAGTAATTTCCAGTTAGCTTTAATCATCCTTTCACGGGAATTCAACAATTGGTGCTGTTCAAAGCCGATAGCGGAAATTTGATCATCAATGGCAGAAAACCAATGTTCCAGCGAAAAGTCAGGCATAGATTCACCTGGCATTTGCCACAACATACTAAACTTTTGTAGCGTATCAATTGCATTAAGTGAACGATATTGATCGGGTATTTCAGGGAAAGCTTCTCGCCAACGAGCAGCTATCAGATGGCCTTGATGACTGAATGACCAACTATGATAAGGGCAAACAAAAGCTTTTTTGCACCCTTCCTTATGATGTTCAAGTCTGGCTCCCCGATGAGGACAGACATTTTCAAATACGGCACAACGATTATCATCGACTTTACTCACAATCATCGGAACACGCCCCTGATAATCGACTGTAATAAAATCCCCTACTTTTTCCAATGATTGAATGGGCGCTATAAACTGGGGAATACTTTTCCACAGTTCTTTCTGTTCGTAATTGAAATAATCCTGGCAAACGTAATGTTTAATTTGGCTCTCATATATTCCAACCGGTTCAATCGCAATATGAGAGTGACGCTGGTCGATCATGTCGACAAAATAATCAGCATAAGGAGAAAATACGTTATTCAGAACACCTTCACCACCTTCAGGTAACATGACTGTAGTATCGATTGTAGTATTATTACTCATTAGGCATCTCCTTCGACCAGGATCGTTTTCGTGAATGTCTGGGATTGGGTTATATATGTGTTATAAAAATCGAAATAACGATAAACAAAATTCAGATTTGGCGTGGCAATGTCTATTCGTTGGCTAAGTTTGACCAAGGAAGCCAGTAAGGTATCTGCCTCTGTTTCCCGGCCATTGATCACATCCAATACCAAAGAAGAATTAAAATCGGGAATTGACATTAAATACCCCACGGACTGACGCCGGAAACTTTCGCTATCTTTGACATATCCGGTTTTTTCGCCAATGGCAGCACACTCGTCAATAATCGACTGAATAACAGATCGGGAAGCATAATTACGCATCGCTGTATATACGCCGATACGGACTAATCCGCACACAGAGGCCGCCGCATTGAGCGTGTTTTTGGCAAACGCTTTATGTCCGATATCTTCACAACCTTCGAAGGGAATGCCGACTCGGTTGAGTAAATCCAAAACCGCCAAAATATCCGCTTCTGCCTGTTCAGTGAGTTCAATGCATCCAAGATAGCTGGTTTTAAGAAACATCAATCTCAGGTTTTGTTTGTTATGCAAAGTCACCGAAAAGTTGAGTACACCACGGATGACCGTGACACCTAATGCCTCATCAATAAAGGTTTGTTCTGTGGTAAAACCATTTTGGAATATAACCACAGGGCTACGGAGCTGATGTTTATTGCGCGATAATTGCTGGCAAATATGTTGATTGGATACCGTCTTGCTGCACACATACAATTGATCAAAATCTTTAGACAGAAAATCTGCATAATCAGTGAAATGACCATCAATAACGATACTGCCGAGATCTTTGCTGATTGCCTGCTCATGATTTGTATCATCACTGAGTTGTATGTGACTGATAGGTAATGTCTGGTTCCTTATTCCTCGTGAAGATAATAAAAAAACCTGACATCCTTGTTTCTTGCATTGATGAGCCAAATAACATGCAACCGCGCCTGTACCGATAATGCCTATCTTCAGCATATTATTTCCCCCCTATCGCTAATAACAGTTTTTGTGTCGTGATAAGTAAGGGAGGTAATATCAGAAGGGTGATCCCAATAAAATAAAGATCCATCGGGTTACTTTGCCCCCAAATCGCCCACCCTCCCTCTTGAGCCAGTAATATTTCCAAGACAATCCCAGTGATAAGATAAATAATGAAGCTACTGAATGTCTTAACCAGATTACGTAAGGCAAAAACACGACCGTGATAGATTTTCGGCACAATGGTTTGCCATAACGTTTGCATTTTAATAATGCTTATTCGCATCGTGATAAAGCTGATAGCAATACAAGCCCCTAAGACGTAAACATTTTTTATCTGCGTCAATATCAAAAAACCAATCGCAAATAAAAACTCCAATAACAGCAATGGCATATATCGCAATATAGAGGGCTTCCATGCCGACATCAGGCTGACTATCACCATAGAAACTCCGCCGACAGACATCATGTAGCCTGCATCTGCGACAGAAAAATAGGTGGTAAAATAAGGAACAATCGTGATTAGCGTTCCACCAACCAAAATTGACTTAAAGAAGGTATACCCGATCATATAAGTCATTTCTGGCGATGCCTTAACCAAACGAACACATTCCATATCAGGAAAAATGGCTTTCCAGTTCAACTTAGATAATGTGCCATCATCGTGCGGCAGAAACTGTACAGACTTCACCCTGAACAATAACCCTGCGGCGAACGCACTTACCATAAAGGTTAGAAGATCAACCGTCAGCACCATACCCAGGCCATAGTGAGAAAACAGAAACGCACCAACAACCGGAGCAAGCATTTGTGGCAATGAATCGCTAAGACTGCCCAATGCATTTGCCCGATTTAATGAAGATTGTGGAACCAGCCGAAAAACCAGAGTGCTGTAACAGTCAATCTGCAACGCGGTCAGCACGCTGGTCAGGGCGATATACAGATAGACTACGATGGAATTGATATAGCCAAAATGATTGCACAAGAGCACAATTGCCAAGGCCAAACCCGCAATCCCTTCAGTGAGTAGCAGCACCTTGCGTTTATCGTAGTGATCAATCACATAGCCCACTAACGGCATCAGTAAAAAGGCCGGAAGCACTAATACTAAATACATATTCGTATAAGCCATGACTGACATTTGTTTCTGAAGCAGCCATAACCCGAAAGCAAATTCCGTCAATTCACTACCAAATATCGACACCGCGATGCCAATCCAGAGCGGATAAAATCCATGTATGCCCTTCATCCAACAATTCCCTTTTTGTTACGACGACGAGCCTGTAATACAGGTTTTTCTTTTCGCCCTGCTATCTGCTTATGGCTATCCGACACGAATGTTTGTGATACAACCTCTTCTTTGTTCACAACCAATGTTGAATCTATCCATTCGATCAGGCTAGCCAATGTTGGACAAGCCATAAACTCCGGCAACTTAAGGGTAACTCCATGCTCTTTTTGCAATGCAGATAAGATCTTGATCGCGGTTAACGAATCCCCGCCCGACGCCACGAAACTTTCGCCCATATCCAGTTCACGTTGCCTAAGATGAGTCATCAGCAAACGCCCCGCCGCACTGTTAAGATACTGTAAAGGATCATTGGGTACAGTTCGTTCCGGCAAAGGGAACTGCTTTATCGAAACTTTGCCGTTAGCGGTTTTAGGGAATTCAGCCAGATAGATAATGCGATGTGGTTGCATATAATGAGCAAAATTACAGTTGATGAACTGCCGGATCCGTTCACTTAATTCTCTTTGTACCGCTTTGTCGGCTTGGGTTTTCACATAACAAAGCAATTTTGTTTCTGCCACAGGAATAGTCGGATCAATCACGCTGTTTGTCGTCAGTACAACTTGTTCGATTTCTTCCCACTGACCAATGGTACTTTCCAGCTGGGTTGGCTCAATGCGATAACCTCGTACCTTGATCTGAAAATCTGTTCGACCAAGAAAAGACAGGCATCCCTGTTCATCCATGCTGACCAAATCACCGGTTTTGTACATAAGTGGTGCTGTCTGGTTGCAAATTTCAGCAGGGATATAAGGATCAACTACATATCTGGTGGCTGTCAGAGTGTCATTGCCATAGTATCCCTTAGATACCAGCGGACCACCGATATACAATTCACCAGGCTCACCGCGTGGCACTGGTTTGCCTGACTCATCCAGCACATAAAATCCGGTATTGGCGAGCGGCCTCCCAAGCGGCACAGTTTCTCCCACCGGTGTATCCCTAGTAATCACTGAATCCGTAGCGGTAATAGTGGTTTCAGTTTGGGCGTAAGCATTGGAGAAAATTACCCCTTCAGGCACAAATTTCTGCCACTTTTTCAACGTCTGTGGATCAACTTTTTCAGTTCCCACTAAAATACGCCGTAAGTGGGATGGGTAATCTATGGCAGGATCTTCCAAACTATCCACCCATCCTTGCCAATAGGTAGACGGTAAATCGGCCAACGTAATCTGTTGTTCAATCAGCAATTGGTTGAAATCAGCAAACGTATTTGGCGGGGTATCACCGAAAAATACAACCCTGCCTCCTGCGCTCCAAACAGGAAAAAGTTCCTCAAGAACGATATCCCAGCACAAATCGGTAAATTGAAGCATCCGATCTTCCGAACAAATCGCCAGATATTCCTTCATCATCAAACAGTGATGGGCGATAGCCCCATGGGAGTTCATCACGTTGTTAGCATTTTGGGTACTTCCTGAGGTACAGGTAATATAGGCTGTTTGCCCCGCAGGTATTACTTTTCCCGGATTTTGCAGTAACGCGGTATCCCCCGGGGCAACCCCACATTGACGCAGCAACATCCCTTCATCGTAAAAGTTGAAATACCGGACATGAGATAGCGTTTTCAGCAACGAAATATGGTCAGAGTTTCTCACCTCATTACCATCATTTAAGCCTCCATAATCCCCATCGAGCAGGGCAAATCGCGGAATAAGTTCTGAGAGCAAGAATTCGACTTGGGTAAGAGGTAGCTTCTTATCAATAGGAACGTACACGCCCCCCGCTTTCAGTACTGCTAATACCGAGATGGCTAAGGGTATCCCACGACGTACACTGATAAAAACAGGCTCTTCTGGCTGTAAACCTTGTTGCAGCAAATGATGTGCCAATGCATTTGCCTGTCGGTTCAATTCGGCAAATGAAAGCTGACGCTGTCCTTCTTTCAAACTGGCATCGATTAATGCACATGCCTGTGGATCATCGGCGGCTTGCCGTTCAAACAAGGCATGGATTGGTGCCTTGTACAGAAAATCCTTCCGCAACGGCCCAATGGCAATAGAGGGTGTATCCAGCGAGTTCAGATAAGTGACAATATCAGCCAGGGTCAGTGTATCCCTCTTCGGGGAGTTAATGAGATAATCCAGTAACTGTACCAGCTTACCTGACAGCGTTTTGATTTGCGCCTTGTTGTAGGCTTGTGCTGCATATTCCCAATGTAAATACAGATCGTGCTCGCTCTGAAATACATCCAAAGACAATTGACCAACAATGTAGCGTTTGGGGTTATCCAGTAACAAAGACCAACTACCACTTTCATTAAGCTTAAGTTTACGGGGACTGAAATTGAAGTCGTAATTAAGATAACGGTTTACCATTTCCGAATGATGCCCCAGGCTGCAATTCTGCACCGTCAAATCTTCAATCGTGACATCCTGGTTAGAAAAAATATCCAACAATTGTTCACAAGTAAGGTCAAGATACTCACTGAAACGTTGTTCACCATTGCAAGTATTTACCCGAACGGGCAACATTGCCGTCGTCAAGCCCACCAGATTGTCGAAATTGTCAAAGTTACGCCCGGATACTGAAGTAGACATAACAAATTGGGATTGTTTGAGTACCGTACCCAAAAAAATAGAGTAGACGGTATACATCAGCATGTAAGGAGTCGCACGCTGTCCAGCCGCATAAGCCAAAATCTTAGCCGTCAAGTCAGCCGATAATTTCTCAAGATAAAATCCCCCCGTCGCAAGTACATTCCCCTCTTCTGTCAGCACGACAGGAGCCGGTTCGGGTAAATTTGCCAAATCCCTCTGCCAGCCAGACAGGTACTTGTGCCAAAATGATTTCTGGTGAATAAAATCCGGGGTCTTTTTGAATGCAGCCAGACGCTCCAAATAATCATGATACTGACAGGCTGGTGGCAAATCGCCGGCGCCATGATAAACAGCCACCAGCTCATCAATTAATACATCCAAAGAGACACCATCAACAATAGCATGGTGGGCAACCAAAAAAATCATATCCACACGGCTATAGTTAAGTGCATGTTGTGCTAAAGGTGTTTCACTCCATAATGGCAGAGCTAAATCAATCTGTGCTACATGCACTCTAAACATCGGTCCACGATCAAGCGCAAACTCCTCATCCAGACAACTTTGCCGCCATGGTAAAAACTGTTCTGGTGAATCCATGATCGCCGGTTCAGTCCGTATTGCGGCATGGTGATCAAATTGGCCGGTCACCGTTTTAAAGGTTTCAGGACAAAAAACCTGGCGCAATTGTTGGTGACGATTGAACAAATACTCAATAGTGCTGTTTAAACGATGCAGCTGCAATCCATCAGTGATCACATACTGAACGAATTCATTGTAAGATTTTGATGCCGCCGGATCGTACCAACTGGACATCGCCAAATTCTTCTGCATCTTAAATTCGGGTACGACAACGTTCACTGGCACTTTTGATTCTACAGGTACGTTCAGCAAGCGGGGTTTGGCAGAAATCTTCTCGATGGTTTTTTCAAAAGCATCGAAACATTCATTTAACACGTTATCATCATGAGCTGTAGAGAGGAAACAGGTACGCCCTTCCCAAGTATAAACCCCATTCATTAACAAGTTATGGAAAAATAGTTCGTGTGTTTTTTTCTGACTGAACTTGAATAATGAGCCAAAGTTCGCAACTTCTATACCGCAATTTGCTGTAGTGAACAACGCATTGAGCCGCTCAACAAAGCCTGAGGTTCTGTCATTCAAATCAGTTTGTAATGCAGACCCCATCGTTTTCATATGTAATAACGTTGCCTCAGCTGCGGCCATCGCCAGCGGATGTTTACAAAACGTTCCGGCAAAAAAAGTGGTCTCATTGGGTGGATAAGACGCGTCACCAAATTGCCAGAAACCACCATCAAGGTAATCCATTATTGCCGCATCGCCAGCCAAAACACCGATAGGCATACCACCCCCGATGACTTTGCCATATGTCACCAAATCAGCCTTGACCTGATAGTAATGTTGCGCCCCTTTTGGGTGATAACGAAAACCAGTAATGATTTCATCGAATAGCAATACCACATTCTGCTGTGCCGTGATTTTTCGTAACGTCTGAATAAAAGATTTAGGCCGTAGGTTGATATTGCGCGATTGGACGGGTTCAACCATGACCATAGCAATTTCATTTCCGTGAGCGGTAATATAGTCCAGGCTTTGTTGTTCGCCATAATTGAGTATCACTATATCCCGCCCCAAATCTTCAGGAATGCCGCTAGATTGAGGGAATATCTCTCCCTCTCTCATTCCTCCCATAAAGAGGATTTCCGTATAGTGACCATGGTAGGCATTATTGAAGATAACGATCTTCCTTTTCCCGCTAGCAGCCCTGGCTACGCGACAGGCAAGCATAATTGCCTCGGTGCCTGAATTAGTGAAAGCCACTCGCTCAACACCCGTGATTTCAGCGATTAAATCCGCAACAACCATACCAGACTCATCAAGCGGCCCGAGATGAAAACCACGTTGGAGCCTTTTTTGTAAAGCCTGTTGGATAAAATCAGGATTATGCCCAAAAAAGTTGACGCCAAACCCCATCGCAATATCAATAAAGACATTGCCGTTCAGATCAGTAAAATGTGCTCCTTTTGCGGTTTTTCCCACAATCGGATAACACAATTCTTTGAGCTTACTGTTGAACTGAATCGAGTTGCGGTTATCACAGAGCACCCTCCGATATTTCTGGATAGCCGCTTTTGATGCACTGGTTTTCGCGTTGTAATGCTGAATAAATGCCGTCGTTTCAGCATCACACTGTACAGGCTCGGCAGTATCAACGGGTTTGTAGGTAAATTTGGCTTTTTCACCAGATGTCACTAATGGCTCGCTAACAACACTCTCTTTAGATGAAAGGTTGCTTGATGCTGAAATTAAAGTGGGATCTGGTCGCTGAACGGCGGCGGGTGGCTGGTCACCAGTCGTCGGAACAGCGCTTCCTCCCCCAAGATATTGCAACACTGCCAACTGCTGTTGGAATAATTGCTGCATGGCGTTTAATTGGGCAGCCATAATGCCGTGTTTGATCTCCATGCCTGGGCTATTGCTAATAACAGTCTGGTTTTCGCGGCTAGTAACAATCTGTTTGTTAGACATCATCGCCGAAGGAGATACAGAGGGTGATAACGATATTGTTGGAGGCGTTAGAACATGCGCTTGTGCCTCCGGCTCTGCTATTGGCGGTATCGACACAGATACTGTCTGTGGTTTATTGCTCAAGTTATCAATCGAGGCGGGTTGTGCCTGCTTACTAACAAAATTAGCGACCTTATCAATAGTCGATAATCCTTTAAAAAACTTTCCAATACCGATATCAACACCATATTGAGATTTAATATTGTTTTTCAGTCTAATCAATGTGAGAGATTCAATACCCAGTGCCAAAAAGTCAGTATCGGTAGGCACATGTTCACTTGCTAATTCTGACTGTAACCAACTTTGCAGAGAGTGTTTAATTTCATTTGGCAATTGAGTCATTATGTTACATTCCCTTCATAATTTCTGATTGGGCCTGGAAGATAGCGTTCATACAGTCAATTTGTTGTTGCATGATGGCGAGAGGCTCACGCTCAGTCAGGTTGAAATGTTCGTCAGGTTTTTGTTGCCTTGCCCCATTCAATGAAGGCGCAATGGCAGTTCCCGTAAACCAGTAATCTTCTGTCAATAATTTTCTTGCTGGTAATAAGGCAGGTTTCGGCGTGAATGGCGCATACATTGCCAGCCAATCTCTTGGTGAACCAGATAAATGCTCACTGGCTAACACTGCTACTAAATCACCATAATTGAGCTGCTGGTTTTTCTGCGCAGGACAATACGCTAAAGCCAGATGATGTTGCGGAGCTTCATCGAGCAACGCGCCGATCATACTTTTGGGGCCAATCTCAATGATCTTCAGCCCAACCATGGCAGTTAATTTATTCAGGTTATGACGGAACAGTACACGACCTAACATATGCTGTTGCCAATATTCTGCCGTAGCGAAACAATCTGTTTCCGGTTGCCCCGTCAGATTAGACAAAATGGGTATATCTGCTGCCTTAAGGAGGATATTGGCGAGAAATACTCCAAATTCGTGGGCTGCATTTGCCATCATCGGAGAATGGAACGCCCTATTGGTACTGATAAAGCGAGAATGGAAACCATGCCGCTCTAATTGCGACTGGAAATGATCAAGTACACTACGTGAGCCACTGATAATTGTATTGGTTTCACTATTTTCAACAGCAATAGTCAGGCCAGCGCCCCCCTCCACGCCATTGTCGGTTTTAACCGCCGCCATGAAGGTGCCAAGTTGCTCTGCTGAACAGTTCACCATCATCATGGCACCATTGGGATCACTCGCCTCCATCAGTTGGGCGCGTTTAATGATGATCCTAAGCCCCTCTTTCAATGAAAATACATTGGCTATACAGGCCGCGACATATTCGCCAAGACTATGGCCAAGCAGAATATCGACATGCCCGATAGCGGGGCGCAGGCATTGGTACAGTGCATACTCGAAAGCAAATAAAATCACCTGTGCAAATTCGGTACGATGGATCGTCTGTTCATCCACCTGCTCAGTCAGCAGATGTTTTACCTCCACCTTTGGCTGCCCGCTTTCATGCGCTATTTCAGAACACAATTGATCGATGTGATCGAGCCACTGTGCAAATTGCACATTATGACGATACAACTGTTCCGCCATTGCCACTGATTGGGTTCCCTGTCCGGCAAAAACCAATGCCAGGGTTGTCGTATTATCCTGGCTATCGGCTGCACTGGCACGATAACCAACAAGCTCCCCGCTGGCTATTGCAGATAACTGTTCAATCAATTGTTCAGTATTATTTACCCCCAAAGTACAAACAACCGGTAGCACCGTGCGTTGAGCCAGCGCCTGACAAAAATGCATTAGGACAAATTTTTGTTGCATCACTTGCTGTTGCACATAAGTTAATAAACTGGTGGCAACAGCCTGGAGATGAGCTTGATCACATCCACTCAACACACAAGGCAACGTTTCGCTTATTTGTTCCGCATCAGAAAAAGGGCGGTTGCCATTACTTTTAATGACTACATGCGCACCCGTTCCTCCCATACCAAAAGCACTGACAGCCAAACAACTTTTTTCAGCAGGTAACGGTTGTATTGTCGTAGGGATCTCCAGTTGCCCTTCGGCCAGCGAGATCCGGGGATTCAATTGGCTAAATGCTGCCACTGGTGGCGCTATTCTGTGCTGGTCAATCAAGAGTAATTTGATCAGCCCGGTAATACCTGCGGCGGCTTCAAGGTGGCCAATATTGGCTTTGATAGCCCCAAGATAACAGGGAGCCTGCATTTTTTGGTCATGAAAACAAGCACTAATTCCAGCCAGCTCGATAGGATCACCCAAACGTGTGCCAGTGCCATGTGTTTCGAAATAAGCGATATCACTCGCTCTTATGCCTGCGTTCGTCCAACACCGCTCCAATAACTTTTGTTGTGAAAGTGGATCTGGTGCTGTAATACCGTTACTACGGCCACCATGATAAACCTCGGAAGCCAGCAGGATTGCCTTGACATCATTTTTATCACGCATGGCAAGATCATGGCGTTTAAGGATCACCACCCCTGCGCCCTCACCCAGCACAGTTCCGTTCGCCTCGGCATCAAAAGGACGGCACATTCCATCACTGGATAACACTTCCAACTGGTTCATTTCCCTAAAATGAGCCATATCCAATTGCAGGTGCACTCCTCCGACAATGGCAGTATCACATTCTCCCCTTTCAATACTCAAACGCGCTTGATGCAATGCCACCAATGATGATGAGCACAAGGTATCAACAACTAATGAAGGTCCCCTTAAATCCAGAAAATATGACAATCGATTGGCGCATATACTATTCTGATTGTTAATTGCACTACTCGGATAACCCTCTTCCCCCGTCTCGGCCTGGTAATCATGTAACAATTGCCGATAGCCATTTTGGCTGATACCGATAAATACACCTGTTCGGCTCTCCTTCAAATCATCCAGGCTCAGATTAGCCTGTTCAATAGCTTCCCATGTCACCATCAACAATAACCGATGTTGGGGATCCATCAATCGGGCGTCTTTGGGATTTATTTGAAAAAAGCGATGGTTAAATTGACGGATGTTATTGCAAAATGCCCCACTTAATTGGATGCCTTTGGCTGCAAATTCTGCCAGCAACGTAGCCATAAAGGGGCGATCGTCAGGGCAACGACTAAACATACTTTTGCCTGCAAGCAAGTTTTCCCATAACTGCTCACAATCCTCAGCGCCGGGAAAACGCCCTGCATAGCCGATAATCGCCACATCGGCCTGATCCTGTCCTGACAGCATCTGTTCTGTGGTATTGGCATGGCAGAAAGTTTTCCCCGTCGTCCGTGTCACTAATCTTTGCCAAAGTTGATGGATTGACGAACTGGAGAACAGCTCTATTTCTGTGACGACTCGACCGCTCGCCTGGCTTAAACTCTCCGCCAATTGAACTATCGTCAATGAATTATAACCAAGGTCAAGCAAGGATCTCTGAGTATCATCATCTGACAGATTTTGTCCTCTGACTTGACCAATGATGTGTATAAACCCTTCCCAATTAATAGAGCCTGTCAGTAGGTTATCTTGGAAAATAATGGGCGAAACAAGGTGATTTTCTGAAACTTTCAAAAATGAACGACATGCCGGATTTAAATTGAAAGATCTATCAGTGTCATATAGTGCATCAAACACAACACGGTAATTTTCCCGCACGGTACGCTGGGAGACTTTAAATGATGGCGTGATTTCACCTTTATCAGCAGACAGCGGTGTTTCGGTGATCGCAACCGCTATCAACTTGTGGGAAATTTCCGTCACCTGACGATTGTGTTGCTGCAAGATCTGTAAGATATATTCCCGCAAACGTGTTGAATGCTGGAGTGTACAATCCTCTCTTAACGTCTGGCGACGAAGCTCAGGATTGATAAACAATAACGCTGTGGCGTATGGCCTTTGCTCAATCTCAATAATGGCATGGCTAATAATATCGGTCTTAGCAAACAAACTCTGTTCGATAGTATCACTGGAAACCTTTTCACCATTGGACAGTTTCCTGACTGCATCTAACCGCCCCAATAGCACCAGTTCTCCATTAACCATTTTGCCGAGATCGCCAGTCCTGAACCATTGTTGCTTGAAACAGCGCTGGGTCGCAGCTTCATCAGCATAATAACCCAGCATAACATTCGGCCCCTTAGCCAAAATCTCCCCAGTTTCTTCATCAATACGGAGTGTCACATTAGGTAAAGGGCGGCCTACACTGTTCGGTTCTTTACTGTCTAATCCCTTGAGTGTCAGGCAAGGGCTTGTCTCAGTCAGCCCCCAACCCTCAACGACCTGAATGTCACAACGGTTGAAATAATCTTCAATGTCCGCAGACAGTTTGGAAGCCGCAGAAAAGATCATTTGCAATGAAGGAGCCACCTCGTGGTAAAAATTCGCTGAATCCCTCATCTTATTGGCAACCGCGGTCAGTATTTTCGGTACACTGAAAAACCGCGTCGGCTTTAGCTGGCTTAGGTTGGCGCACAACCGCGCAATATCCACCCCCCGGCTGTTATCAATATGTAATACGGCCTGACTAAAAATAGCTGTATATTTTTCAAATAAGCCACCAAAACTATGGTGCCACGGTAAATAACTGAGAAAAGATTGCGGGCCATCGAAATGCCATAACTCTTTCAGAGCTTGTTGTTGTGAAAGAATATTGGCCTGACTAAGCAATACCCCCTTGGGTTTCCCACTGGAGCCTGAAGTGAACATCAGGCAAAAAGCTTGCTCTGCCTGTGTCGCCCGTAAATCTGTAATCAGCGAACTGTGCAACTCTGCCCCAATCCCCTTATCACTGACCGTCTTATCCACGGTAACTTGGTGAATATCGCTATCAATAGTGGAAAAATCGGTAAAAACGTTGGAAGGTTCCAATGTAATGACATGCCACGAAGAATTCCGCGGCAAGGATTGCACATGCTCCGCGGTTTCAGTAATAACTAAAATGGGTTCTGTCAGTGACAGGCAATAGGCAATAATTTCTTCAGGATAACTGGCATACAGTGGGGTATAAATCGCCCCTTTAATCTGGCAAGCAAACTCAATGGCCAATAACTCCCAGCGATTATGTGAAATTGTCACTACCCGTTGGCCACGTGCAACCTCCAGCTCACATAAGTAACGATAAACGCGGACAATGCTGCACAGTAATTGGCGCCAACTTAGCTGACGCTTAGATTGCATGTCGTTAAATCGTATTGCATCAACATCGCCAAGTGCTTTTTTCAATAACGCCAGAATAAGGATATTATCCGTATCAAGCCCCTGTAAGCAGGCTTGCCATTGCTCGATAAAACGCTCATTCTCTGCATTTTTATTTTGTTTATGCATAACTATTAAGCCAAATAAAAAATAAGCCAAATAAAAAAGATGACATAGATACAATCCGCACAGGCTTTTGTTTCATTTATCAACCTGGCAATTCATGGTTTAAAGAAAGCAAAAGCCTAATCCCTATGCTTAGATTTAAGGCAATACGTTAATGCGTCCGGGTAGCAGCATGTGCTTGAAATCACGCAACCTCGTTAATATTTGGGTGCGCTTTAACCAACGGTCAGTTCCGTCGTATTTAGGTTGATACGCCTTGCGGCCATGAGCACAACGATAATTATCAATAAAGGCAACTTCACCTGGGCTTAAAACCAAATCAAATACCGCTGCCTCAGTTAATTCCTCTAGTTCGGCCACAGCTTCACGCTCTTCGTCATCCAAGGCTTCTTTATCCAGATACAGTGGGTCATAACGCATATGGATATTATCGCCACCGCCGGTAAGAATGGGACAGATGGTATAATTTTCGTCACGCTCTTCTTTCGACAGGCAAGGTCGGTCATTAAAAATACGGAATTTATTTCTTTTGAGGATGGTGACCGTTTTTTCACTCAATTTGGAAAAATCCGGTATTGATACACAAGTTGGGATTCGATAGTTGTTACGGATACACATAAAACCGAGATAATCCGCCCGATAGCCTAGGGAAGTATCTTCAGTATGCAGTAATAGGTTTACCGAGCCTGTACCCAATTGCTTACCGGCATCCTTTTTGATTGGGAATATTTCCTGAACCAGTTTTCCTTCCTGCAAATCAGAAAAACCCACCACATCGCCACACAGGCTCGACATCAAACAACAATAATAGTCATAGTTACTATTCGTATTGTAGACATCCTTCCAATGATTGGGAGTTGGCCCTATAGTCCCTGACATATCAGGGTATCCCTTTATTACAGCCAGTGGATAACCCTGATTACGGAATCTCTTCAATTCAATACGCAATCGGGTTGGTAATGATTCTACCCACTCTGGCAAGGTGCTAACAAAATCTTGATCATCAGTCGAGTGATAACGTTTTTGCAATTGCCCGATGAGGGCTTGAATTTCATCAATTTCTGAAGTTGACAATTCAATTGAATATATAGATTGGTTCATGGTTATTAATCCTCATTGTCATAAGTTACCGCAATGCAGTTGCTATCCTTTCAAATCCCTGTTCAATAGCATCCATTGATGCAGCAAAAGAGATACGTATATGTCCATGATAAAGACAGGCTTCTGCGGGAATTAGCGCGACCCCTGCATGAATGAGCAAATATTCACATAATTGAGTTGCGTCGCGATGACGACCGTTGAGGTATTTTTTGACATTCGGGAACAGATAAAATGCGCCATTAGGTAATTCACACTCAAAAAGTTCGCGGGCATATCGGTATGACAGATCCCGTCTCTGTTTCAGTATTTCCAGCCGCTCTTGATATAAATCCTTTGGCATCTCAAGTGCAGCAATAGCGCCATATTGTGCAAACGTACAAACGTTGTCAGTCATATGGCCGTGCAGGTCAGAAACCCTGCTAACTAACTCAGGATGGGCAACCATATAGCCAATGCGGTATCCCGTCATGGCAAAACTTTTGGAAAATGTTTGTACCGTTATAATGTATTCGTTGTCATCAATTGCAGCTAAGCTGTGGTGTTCAACATCAAATACAATTTGTTCATAGGCTTCATCAGATAACACGAAAATCTGTTTTTCTTTAATCAATTGACACAATGTTTGTAACGCTGATTTTGAGTAAACAGCCCCTGTCGGATTATTCGGTGTATTGATAATGATAAGTTTGGTCTTGTCAGTCACTGCCTGTCTGATTTTTTCTATATCCAGATCCACACCAATATTTTCAATTAAAACTGCTTTTCCACCCGCTAATTTCACCGCTTCTAAATAGGTTGCCCAACAGGGAACAGGAATAATAACTTCATCACCTTCTTCAATTAATATCTGTAGTATTTCATAAATAATTTGCTTTGATCCATTGGTCACTATGATATTTTCAGGTGTCGCTTTAATTCGGTTATCTTCAAATATTTTATGGCAAATCCTCTCTTTTAATTTAGGTTCACCATCAAGCCAACTATAACGTGTCTTGCCATCTATCAATGCACGAATAGTTTCATTGACAACAGTGGCACTGGTATTAAAATCCAACTCACCCTCATTCAATCCAATAATATCACGACCTTCACTTTTTAGTTTAGCAACGATATCTGCCAACCCTACTGTTACTGAGGCATTAATATTTTTTGATCTACTTGCAATGCGGGTTGAGAAATTTCTCTCTTGCATCATTATGAATATCTCTATTAATTTACATTTAAATTAATCAATCGACAGCCTTGAAGGGAATAATTTCACCATTACTATGTGCTTCGGCGCCATAACTCAATACAGAGGGAGGTTTAATATATTCAGTAATATCTAAATATTCTTGTTTATAATTCCTCGCAATAATGCGACCATTTTCATGCGTGTTAATATATTTTCGGTTAACAGCCAACTTGCCTAATGTGGTTGTGACGACATACTGAGGTACACTAAAACCTGTTTCGAATCCTACCAGTGCATCCATAATCTCCTGCCCTTTCTCCAGCGTCGTCATGAAATGAGAAACACCAGATACATTATCGCAATGGTACAAATAATAAGGACGAACCCTAATTCTCAAGAGAGCCTTCAGCAATGAGCGCATCGTTTCCACATCATCATTGATACCCTTTAACAAAACAGACTGGTTCTGCACTGGAATGCCATGTCGCAGCAATCGGTCACAAGCAGCAGCCGCCTCTTCGGTCACTTCTTTAGGATGATTGAAATGTGTGTTAACCCAGATAGGATGATACTTTTCCAACATTTGGCAGAATTTTTCTGTCACTCGCTGGGGAGCAAACACAGGATAACGGGTTCCAATACGAATGATATTAATATGTTTGATGCTTCTTAGTCTCTTAATAATGGCTTCAAGAAATTTATCATAATGTATTAAGGGATCACCGCCAGTCAGGAGGACATCATCAATTTCGGGATGGCTCTCAATATAAGCAAAATCTTCTTCATATGATGCAGCAATATCGGCCCCAAAATAGGTTCCGTTAACATCTGTCGTATGAAATTTACGTGTACAATGGCGACAATAAACAGGGCAAGTATCGGAAACAAGTAAAACAATTCGGTTAGGGTATTTATGGATCACTCTGGCTGTTTTAAGGTTTGAAGTATCGCCTACCGGATCATTATCAGAATTGTACTCTATTTTCATCTCTCTTAAGTGAGGAATAGTTTGCAATCGAATGGGACAATTCTCGTCATATTTATCCATAAGCGAAGCATAATAAGGCGTGCTCTGCCATAAGTATTTTCCTTTCACAGCCTCAATCGCTTTCTTTTCTCCATCTGTTAATGCAATCCATTTACCTAAATCCTCAGATGTTTTAATTAAGTTACGTAATTGAAATTTTGGGTCATTCCACTCCTCATGACTGAACGATTCTTTACTTAAGAACATATCATCTTCCTCATATGCTTTTGAATACTCTTTGGGATGTGGGTTCTAAATTAGAATTAAAACATGCACATTGATTTACAGGAAGGCATGATACTGTGTATTTCTGCAACCTCTTAATCAATTTCCAACTATACGCATTAAACTTCAAGTTGCAATTTACAACACGATATGAAACCCGATTTATCCCCCGCTTCGCGGGGAGAAATCACACGCATCTTGAAGTTAAATCGGTATAGAATTTATAATAGCTATAGATGACAATGTAAATAAATCTTACACATTTGTAACCTTTAAAATAGATACCTCTGTTAAAAATAAGTATTATTTTAAAAAACAAATCATACAATTTAAAATCAAGAAAATTTTTAAAGGTAAATGTCACCCTTTAAAATAAAAAATATATTAAAAGGAAAACATCCTTATCAAAAATAAAGGTTAATTTAAAATATTAAATACAACCATTAAAAAATGGCATTCCTTTTAAATAGCGTTTCAAAATGATAGGAGTGTTCCTTACCCCGCGCTCCGCGCGGGGTAAGGAACGTCAACATCTGATATTCTCAGTATTATGAAAACCTATTTAAGAGGAAAATAGATTGATTTTTTACAATATAAGAAATATATCCAGCCCCTGGTAATTAACCGGAGCTGGTATGTCAGAATGATTATTATTCGTCTTCCTTGCTCAATCCAAAATGCCGGTAAGCATGATGGGTTGCAATACGCCCGCGTGGCGTTCGTTGGATAAATCCTTGTTGGATCAGGAAAGGTTCCAGTACATCTTCAATCGTTTCTCGTTCTTCACCAATCGCCGCGGCCAAATTATCCAACCCAACGGGGCCACCCATAAATTTATCAATAATGGCAATCAGCAACTTACGATCAAGGTAATCAAATCCGGCCGAATCGACATTCAGCATATCCAGCGCCTGAGATGCAATATGACTATCAACCGTGCCATTACCTTTCACCTGAGCAAAATCACGCACACGACGTAGTAATCGATTCGTAATACGGGGAGTGCCACGAGAACGCATCGCGATTTGTCTTGCACCATCATCTGAAATGCCTAATCCCATATAGCGTGCACTACGGGAAACGATGCTCTGCAAATCATCAACATTGTAAAATTCAAGACGCTGTACGATACCAAATCGATCACGTAATGGTGAAGTTAAAGAGCCTGCACGAGTGGTCGCACCAATCAAAGTAAAGGGGGGAAGATCAATCTTGATGGAGCGGGCGGCTGGCCCTTCACCAATCATAATATCCAGTTGGTAATCTTCCATTGCCGGATAAAGGATCTCTTCCACAACCGGCGATAAACGGTGAATTTCATCTATAAACAAGACATCGTGTGGTTCCAGATTAGTGAGCATAGCGGCAAGATCCCCTGCCTTCTCCAATACTGGCCCAGATGTAGTACGAAGATTAACCCCCATTTCATTTGCCACAATATTTGCCAACGTGGTCTTACCTAATCCAGGGGGGCCAAAAATCAATAAGTGATCCAGTGCATCACCACGCTGACGTGCCGCTTGGATAAAAATTTCCATCTGTTCACAAACATGGGGTTGTCCAACATATTCAGACAGAAATTTCGGCCGAATAGCACGATCAATCGCTTCATCATCTTGCAGAACGCCTGCTGAAACTAGACGGTCAGCTTCAATCATCACTTAACTCCTGTGATTACAGAGCCGCACGAAGTGCTTCTCGAATAAGGGTTTCACAATCTGCACCTGGTTTAGCTACCTTGCTCACCATCCGGCTGGCCTCCTGTGGTTTATATCCCAGAGAAACCAGTGCCGCTGCGGCTTCTGCTTCAATCTCGGCAGCGGAATTCGCTTGTTTGCTGACAGCCGGCAAATTAACATCACTACTTTGGTTAAATAGATCACCATTAAGCCCCTTAAAGCGATCTTTCATCTCTACAACCAGCCTTTCAGCCGTTTTTTTGCCAACACCCGGCAACTTAACCAATGAAGCAATAGCTTCTTGTTCTATCGCTGTAACGAATTGCTGGGCAGACATGCCCGAGAGAATTGCCAGCGCTAATTTAGGCCCAACACCATTGACTTTAATCAGTTCACGGAACAGTGCACGCTCTTGTTTATCATTAAAACCGTATAATAACTGAGCATCTTCACGCACAATAAATTGTGTAAATAAAATCGCTTCCTGACCAATTTCAGGCAGTTCATAAAAACAGGTCATTGGCATATGAACTTCATAACCGACACCGTGAGTTTCCAATAAAACCAACGGTGGCTGTTTTTCCAACACGGTTCCTCTCAAACGCCCTATCACTGTTTACCCCCTGAAAATAAAATAAATCGTTCCTCTAGCTTATAGCACAAAAAAAGCTGGACGTATATCCAGCATCAACTATTTCAGACGACCACGCGTTAAATTTAACCGCGCATCACCCACCCGCAGCAAATTTTGACTGAGATGACAATGTGTAATAGCAATAGCCAACGCATCAGCGGCATCGGCCTGTGGATTAGCAGACAATTTCAACATCGAACGTACCATGTGCTGAATCTGGCTCTTTTCGGCCGCCCCCGTACCAACCACCGTCTGTTTAACCTGACGGGCTGCATATTCAAATACCGGTATGGATTGGTTAGAGGCTGCAACAATTGCGACTCCACGCGCCTGTCCCAATTTCAAGGCTGAGTCTGCATTTTTTGCCATGAAAACTTGCTCTATTGCAAAAGCATTGGGCTGGAATTGAGTGATGATTTCAGTAACTCCGGCGTAAATCTTCTGCAAACGACTGGGTAAGTCATCGACTTTTGTCCGAATACAACCGCTGCCGAGATAGATAAGTTGCCGTCCCTGCTGGCGAATAACGCCATATCCCGTGACTCTGGAGCCAGGGTCAATACCAAGAATAATCGCCATATCGAATTATTCGCCTAAATCGGTTTGCCTGTGATATGGGATAAAAACGTTAGAGAAAGTGCCCTGATTTGAGGAACACTTTCTCTACGCTGTGAACCCTAATGCCAATTACAGCAGTGCTGCAACCTCATCAGAAATTTCACCATTATGATAAACTTCTTGCACATCGTCAGAATCTTCAAGCATATCGATCAGACGCAGTAATTTAGGCGCAGTTTCTGCATCCAGTTCTGCTTTCGTTGACGGGATCATAGAAACTTCTGCGGAATCTGCCTTGAAACCGGCTGCATCCAATGCATCTTTAACTTCGCCAAAAGACTCTGGAGTAGTATAGACGTCAATCGCACCATCATCATAAGTTTCAACATCGTCAGCGCCTGCTTCCAATGCGGCTTCCATTACCGCATCTTCATCCAGGCCTGGTGCGTAGGAAATAACCCCTTTTTTGGTGAACAGATAAGAAACAGAACCGTCAGTCCCCAAGTTGCCGCCTGCTTTGGTGAATGCATGACGAACTTCAGAAACAGTACGGTTACGGTTATCGCTCAGGCATTCAACCATGACTGCTGTACCACCAGGGCCGTAGCCTTCATAAATGATGGTTTCCATGTTATCTGATTCGTCGTTACCAACACCACGGGCAATTGCACGATTCAACGTATCACGAGTCATGTTGTTGGACAGCGCTTTATCGACGGCAGCTCGCAAACGTGGGTTGGAATCGGGATCACCACCGCCCAATCGTGCAGCCGTTACCAATTCACGGATAATTTTTGTAAAAATCTTACCGCGTTTCGCATCCTGTGCAGCTTTGCGGTGTTTCGTATTGGCCCATTTACTATGACCTGCCATGCAAATATCTCCGATAAAACGTCTTATAGACTAAATGACAAATTCTTCAATTGCTTGCCGATTGCTCCACGACTTCGTCAATGTGGCCGCTTCTTCCGCCGCCAGCCATTGATAAGCCAAGTGTTCGGTCAACAAAATTTCTCGCTCCTCAGGTAATGCCAGAGAGAACCAATGTTCTTTATTCCGCGTGACCCCAGGAGCATATCGATATCGTAGGTGCGAGAAAATCTCATAATAAAGACAGCGTTGACAATCTTTCAGTTCAAGATTTTCATTGATAATATCAATACCTATCTCTTCCTGTACTTCACGTAACGCCGCCTCCCACGGTTTTTCGTCCTTCTCAAGGCTACCTGTCACAGATTGCCAAAACTCAGGATCGTCCCGTCGCTGTAGCATCAGCACCCTTTTGCTGTCAACGGCATAAATCATAACCAGTACAGATTCAGGGCGCTTATAAGCCATTATTCGTTCTCTTTTTTAACGACTGAAATAGCCAATTCTTCCAACGCGGCTGAATTCGCCGGACTTGGTGCATCCGTCATCAAACATGCCGCTGCCGTTGTTTTCGGGAAAGCGATCACATCACGAATATTATCTGTATCAGTCAACAACATAACGAGGCGATCTAAGCCGAAAGCCAAACCAGCATGTGGCGGTGTACCGTATTTCAGGGCATTCAGTAAGAAACCAAATTTCTCCTGCTGTTCCTGCTCATGAATACCCAGAATGCGGAATACCGCCTGCTGCATTTCGTTACGATGGATACGGACAGAACCACCCCCGACTTCATAGCCATTGATCACCATATCGTAAGCGTTCGCGATAGCGGATTCTGGGTTATTTTCCAATTCAGCCGCCGACATATCACGCGGAGAAGTAAATGGATGATGCATTGCCGTCAAACCACCTGCGCCATTGTCTTCGAACATGGGGAAATCAATAACCCAAAGCGGTTTCCAGCTTGCCAGATCGGTAATATTCAAGTCGCGGCCCAGTTTCAGACGCAGTGCTCCCATAGCATCAGTGACAACATTTTTCTTGTCAGCGCCAAAGAACAGGATATCACCATCCTGAACATTGGTACGGGACAACAGGTCTTCAACCACTTCCGCAGACAGGAACTTAGCTATCGGGCTTTGCACGCCTTCTAAGCCGGTAGCACGGTTATTCACTTTCATCCATGCCAGCCCCTTCGCGCCATAAATGCCAACAAATTTACCATACTCATCAATTTGCTTACGGCTTAACTCTGCCCCGCCGGGAACGCGAATAGCCGCAACACGGCCTTTTGGATTGTTTGCAGGTTCAGCAAAGACAGAGAATTCTACGTCTTTAACCAGATCGGCAATATCCACCAATTCCAGAGGGTTACGCAAGTCTGGTTTATCTGAACCAAAACGACGCATGGCTTCTTCAAATGTCATAATGGGGAAGCCGCCCAAATCGACACCTTTCACATCCAGCCACAGTTCACGGATCATTTTTTCCATGATTTCGCGAACTTGTTCAGCGGTCATAAACGAGGTTTCAACGTCGATCTGGGTAAATTCAGGCTGACGATCGGCGCGCAGGTCTTCATCGCGGAAGCACTTTACAATCTGGTAATAACGGTCAAAGCCAGACATCATCAACAACTGTTTGAAAAGCTGTGGGGACTGCGGCAGTGCATAAAATTCGCCTTTATGCACACGGCTTGGCACTAAATAGTCACGCGCACCTTCTGGTGTTGCTTTAGTCAGCATTGGCGTTTCAACATCAATGAAACCCGCATCATCCATAAAACGACGCACAAAACTGGTGATCTTGGCACGGGTTTTCAGACGCTGCGACATCTCAGTGCGACGCAGATCAAGATAGCGGTATTTCAGGCGCTGCTCTTCACTGTTATTCTGGTTGCTGTCCAGTGGCAATGGCTCCGAGCGGTTGAAAACCATCAGGTTTTCTGCGAAAACTTCAATTTCGCCGGTTGCCATATCTTTATTGATTTGGTTATCAGGGCGCGCACGCACAATCCCCGTAATTTGAATACAAAATTCATTACGCAGTTCAGAAGCCTGAGCAAAGACCTCTTTCTGGTCTGGGTCAAAAAATACCTGAACGATACCCTCGCGATCTCGCATATCAATAAAGATCAAGCCACCTAAATCACGGCGACGATTTACCCACCCACAAAGAGTCACTTTTTGGCCTTCATGGGCCAGGTTCAACTGCCCACAATAATTAGTACGCATACAATATCCTTTTACTCAGCTCGTTATGCTTTCTGCTGCGGAAATTTTGGCATTGTTCTTTCTAAGGAAGAATTGCAAAAAAGGTCACTATTATACTGGAAATTCTGACCGGAGATAAGGCCATAACGCCGTTCTTGACAAGACAATTTTTTGCTATCCGCTAACATTCATAGAATTTATTATTAAATACTATGATTTATAGCGACAGTTTTCTTTTTGCGGTTTATCATCATTTAGCCGTTTTTGGGTTGGGCAATTGGAGTTAAGAAATGGTTAGCTCGCTTTATATCGTACTGGGCGCACTACTGTTAATTAAGCTGTCTCTGGATGTAGTCAAATTAAGAACGCAATATCGGGTCGCTTATGGCGATGGCGGTTTTTATGAATTGCAAACCGCCATTCGGGTTCATGGTAATGCAGTTGAATACATTCCAATTTCAATGTTGTTATTGATTGTAATGGAGATGAATGGCGCCCCCGTTTGGATGCTGCACATTTGTGGATTAGTATTACTTTCAGGCAGGCTCCTACACTACTTTGGCTTACGTCATCGAGAAATACGCTGGCGGCGTATGGGCATGGCGGCAACCTACATCTCAATGATAATAATGATTGTCAATAACATTTACTATTTGCCGTGGGAGCAGATCTTTTCTCTCTACACATAAATAGAGCTATTTCTTATATAGATAGTTCCCCACATCTTTTCTGCGTATGTTGCGTTGTAGCTCGATGGCAAAAACCTTGTCAGCATAGGTGATTAGAGTGATACCCAAGGCGGTGCATTACCGCCTGAGGGGTCATCCATTGATGATCCCCTTTCTGCCTTTTCCTGCATTCTGTTAGAATAACCGCTTCTTATTGTTTCCAAAATCAATGCTGTTATGTCAAATCAAGAATCTCATAATCAACGGGATAGCCTGTTCTCTGCCCCAATTGCCAATTTAGGTGACTGGAATTTCGATGAACGCGTTGCCGAAGTCTTTCCCGATATGGTGAAACGCTCAATTCCCGGTTATTCCAATATCATTTCCATGATAGGTATGCTGGCAGAACGTTTTGTCACGCCAAATAGTCAAATTTATGATCTTGGGTGTTCCCTTGGTGCAGCCACGTTATCAATCCGCCGTGCTATTAGCGCCGAAAATAATAGTGTCCATTCCCATACAGAGGGTTGCCGTATTATCGCCGTCGATAACTCACCGGCAATGATCGAACGCTGCCGTCGCCATATTGACTCTTTCAAGGCCAACATCCCCGTTGAAATCATCAAACAGGATATTCTTGATACCGACATTCGCAATGCATCAATGGTCGTTTTGAATTTCACATTACAGTTCTTGCACCCTGATGATCGCCAGAAAATGCTGGATAAAATCTATGCCGGTTTAAAGCCTGGGGGCGTTTTGGTACTGTCTGAAAAATTCAATTTTGACGATGAGCAGATTGGCGAGTTGCTCTTCAATATGCACTATGATTTCAAGCGCGCCAATGGTTACAGCGAACTGGAGATCAGCCAAAAACGCAGTATGCTGGAAAATGTTATGCGGACAGATCCAGTTGAAACGCACAAATCACGCCTCAAACAAGCCGGATTCCAGCACGTTGAAGTCTGGTTCCAATGTTTTAACTTTGGCTCATTGCTGGCAGTAAAAGGAACTGGACAATGATTGATTTCAGTAACTTTTATCACTTGATCGCCAAAAACCACTTAAGTCATTGGCTGGAATGCCTGCCCGCACAATTAAGCCATTGGCAGCAAACCTCATTGCATGGCCAATTCAGCTCATGGGTCAAAATTCTGGAGAACCTGCCTGACATAAATCCCACCCAACTTGATCTGAAAAATGGTGTGATTGCGAACCATGAACCCGAGTTATCAAACGGTGAAAAAGCCCGTATTCAAAATATCCTGAAACTATTCATGCCGTGGCGTAAAGGACCTTTTTCACTGTACGGTGTAGAAATTGATACCGAGTGGCGTTCTGACTGGAAATGGGATCGCGTCCTTCCGCATATTTCGCCTTTAGCAGGCAGAACGGTTCTTGATGTCGGCTGTGGCAGCGGTTACCACATGTGGCGTATGGTGGGGGAAGGTGCTCAGCTCGTTGTGGGAATTGATCCAACCCAACTTTTTCTTTGCCAATTTGAAGCCATCAGAAAATTACTGGGTAACGACCAACGCGCCCACCTTCTGCCTTTGGGCATTGAACAATTACCAGAGCTAAAAGCCTTCGATACGGTGTTTTCAATGGGCGTGCTTTACCATCGCCGTTCCCCCCTCGACCACTTATGGCAACTGAAAAACCAGTTGGTTTCCGGCGGTGAATTAGTTCTGGAAAGCCTGGTTATTGAGGGTGACGAATATCAATGCCTCATTCCAGGTGAACGTTATGCACAAATGCGGAATGTCTACTTTATTCCGTCGGCCAAGATGCTAAAAATTTGGTTAGAAAAATGTGGTTTTATTGATGTTCGCATTGTTGATCATGCGGCCACAACACTGGATGAACAACGCCGGACAGAATGGATGCAACATGAATCGCTGATCGATTTTCTTCATCCAGACGATAACAGTAAAACAATAGAAGGCTACCCAGCACCACTACGGGCTGTCCTTATTGCCCGTAAGCCATAGTCTTTTTCTTCTTTTAGTTTGTAGCTTACTGGCTATCCCCGTTACATAGTTGACTATGTAACGGGGAATTTCCGATGAAACACAAGCTATTTTATTTTTTCCGTTGAACCAAACTGATCATTCCCTTCATCGACTCAACCAATTGCCCATCAACACAATGGTAAGCATATTCATCTACCTCTCTGTCATCAGAACTCATCGTCACGCCGACTTTTCGATATTTCATAGCAGAATGCACCATTTTACCTGCCGAACTGTGAACTTCTGTTACCCCAATTTCCAGAAACTTACAGATATTACTTATTCTGACACCCGCCCCAGGCATAATAATCGGCCCCTGGCTTGCCTGTAACAATTCTTTTAACAAGGGTAATCCCAATTCAGCACTTTGTTGCTGCCCTGAAGTTAAAATACGCTGCACACCAAGCTCTGTCAGTTGTTCTAATGCAACATGTGGATTGAAACACATATCAAAGGCACGATGGAACGTAACTTTCATATTCGCTGCCAATGACATCAATTGCCTCATGCGAAGCCGATCAATATGACCTTCTCCATTTAACACGCCAAAAACAACGCCAGGAAATCCCATATCACGGATACGAGCGACATCATTTTTCATTACTTCAAAATCAGTGTTGCTGTAACAGAAGTCTCCTCCTCTTGGCCGGACAATGGGATGTACAGGAATTGATAAATGCTGTCGTGCATGCTGCAATGCACCGAAACTCGGTGTTACCCCACCTTCCGATGGGCTTGCACACAATTCAATGCGATCAGCTCCTGCCTGTTGTGCAACCAAAGCACAGTTTATGCTATAACAACAAATTTCCAGCTTTATCATTCAAAGCCCCTCGGATATAAACGCCCAATTAGCCTACACGTTTCACCTCTCCCACAAGAAAGATATAGGAGAGAGCACCAATCAATGTGACGACAGAAATGTAAACCAGTGCTGGAGAAAAACCATAGCGCTGAGCCAAATAACCAATCACCAGTGGTACAGAGATCCCACCCAACCCACCGACAAAATTAAAAATGCCACCGATCAAACCAATCAAATGCATCGGTGCCAGTGAAGAAACCAGTGACCAGGTAATAGACGCAAAACCGTTACCAAAAAACGCCAGCGCCATCAACACCATGATCCATATTGGATTGTTAGTGTAGTTGGCTCCCATAATACAGGCGGAAATTATCAAACCACAAATAATCGGGGTCTTACGTGCCGCTCCCAAAGAGAACCCCCTACGCACCATGTTATCAGCCAACCAGCCAGAGAGCAGTACACCTAAAAATGCGGCCAGAAAGGGAACGGTCGTCATGAAACCCGCTTTTAGGGCGCTAATTCCCTTCTCTTGGGTCAAATAATTTGGGAACCAGGTCAAAAAAAACCACAGTGTTGAAGCGACTGCAAATTGCCCCAGATAGACGCCCACCAGCTTAGGGTGGAACACCAGCTTCCAGTCCGCGATAGTAAGAGGCTGTCGAACCGCTTTCTTAACTGGCGAATCACCATCGACTATCCCTCCTCCACTGCGGATATACTCAAGCTCTGCGTGACCCATATTTTTTGTTGATCGTGGCTGTCGATAAACGTTAATCCAGATCAGTGACCAAATAAACCCAATGCCCCCTGTTACGAAAAAAACCCAGCGCCAGTTACTTAATTCCTGGAGCCCTATGAGAAGCGGCGTCAGAAAAGCAAGCCCCACAAACTGGCCTGATGTGTAAAACCCAACGGCAGAGGCACGTTCATGTTCAGGGAACCAACTTGTTACCATCCGGTTATTGGTGGGGAATGTCGGGGCTTCAAAAATACCAGTAATGGAACGTAAGCCTATGAGTGATATCAGACCGGTTGCAACACCCTGTAATAGGGTCGCCACCGACCAGCCAAGAATAGCAATAAAATAGGTCAAGCGTGAACCAACGCGATCAAGAAACCAACCACCGGGAATTTGACATAAGGTATAAGACCAAGAGAAAGCAGAAAAGATGTAACCCATTTCCGTTTTTGTGACCCCAAACTCTTTCTGGATATTGGCTGATGCAACCGCAAGATTAGCTCGATCAACATAACAAATGACGACCGTAATAAAGATCATTATCAACGTCAGATAGCGCCGACGCCCAATTTTCGTCGTTGTTACTGAAATATTCATCTCAATCTGTCTCCAGATTTTGGGCACAGTGAAACCCTCCACCTTGCCCTGTGGTTAACAGAAGGTGTAAAAGAACGCATTGATTTAGTTAGTTAATAAGGGGCAATTACCATTCAGCAACGGAACCATCTTTATGTCGCCATATTGGATTTCGCCAGTCCGATACATTTTTGCTGCGCTCAATGACCTGTGCTTCGTCAATTTCAACACCCAGACCGGGTTTCATTAAAGGTTTAAAGAAACCACCTTCCATACTGAAATCTTCTTTATTTTTCACAAAATCAAGTAACTCCGCTCCTTTATTGTAATGAATGCCCATGCTCTGCTCCTGGAATACCGCATTACGTGATATGAAATCGATATGCAGGCAAGCGGCCAGCGCAATCGGTCCCAGTGGACAATGCGGTGCCAGTGCGACATCATAAGCTTCAGCCATACCTGCAATTTTATGGCATTCAGTAATACCTCCCGCATGCGATAAGTCTGGCTGGATAATTGCCAGACCACCCACTTCCAGTACACGTTTAAATTCAAAACGGGAAAACATCCGCTCGCCTGCCGCAATGGGAATATGGGTCTGCGCCGCCAGACGTGGATAATATTCCGCCTGCTCCGCCAGCACCGGTTCTTCAATAAATAAAGGCCGATACGGTTCTAACGCCTTGATTAATACTTTCGCCATTGGTGCGCTGACACGGCCATGGAAATCAAGCCCAAATTCAATTTCATGGCCGAACGTTTCACGGATCTGCGCTACCGTATTGACAGCAGTATCGATTTTTCTCGAATCCTCAATGATGCACAGTTCTTCACAACCATTTAATTTGAATGTATCAAAACCAATCTTCCGTAAGGTTTTAATACCGTCAATCACCTCCGAAGGACGATCACCTCCCACCCAGCTATAAGCTTTGATCTTGTCGCGCACCAATCCCCCCATCAGCTGCCACACGGGTGCATTCAAGACCTTACCTTTGATATCCCATAAAGCCTGATCGATGCCCGCTATGGCACTCATCAAAACAGGCCCGCCACGATAAAAACCTGCGCGGTACATCACCTGCCATAAGTCATTGATACGGGCTGGCTCCCGTCCAATTAAATATTCACTTAGCTCGTGCACTGCCGTTTCCACTGTACGGGCACGGCCTTCAATTACCGGTTCTCCCCAGCCTGCAACACCTTCATCTGTGTCAATTTTCAGGAACATCCAGCGTGGAGGTACACGATAAGTCGTGAATTTAATTATTTTCATCGTATGGCCTCTTGGTACGCGTTAACAAATAAGGTTGCTTGCCGTACAGTACGATCAACCGATTGACCGGCACGATAAAGATCACTGCCTAAGCCGGCTCCTATACAACCTGCGTTAATCCATTGAGACAGATTATCTGGCGTTACACCCCCCACAGCGAAAACAGGTATGTCTGGTGGTAACACCGCTTTCAATGCCTTGATATAGTTCGGGCCGAATGCCGATGCTGGAAAAATTTTTAATGACTGTGCTCCAGCTTCCAGCGCGGTAAACGCTTCTGTCGCTGTCGCGCAACCTGGACATACTGCCATACCATAAGCAACTGCTTTGCGGATCACTTCGCAGCGGATATTAGGCGTGACAATCAATTTACACCCCATTTCCGCCAACACATCTACCTGCTCTGGTTTCAGTACAGTTCCCGCCCCAATCAGTGCTTTACGGCCAAACGCTTGCACAATGGCTGGAATACTCTGTTCCCACTGAGGAGAGTTAAGCGGGATCTCTACTATATTGAACCCAGCGTCAATGACCGCCGCGATGTGTTCAAGCGCTTCGTCGGGTCTAATACCGCGAAGAATAGCGATAAGCGGGAGATTGGCTTGCCACAGCATTTGCGATACTCCTTATACCTGCCTGAAAAACGGTATCGCCGTCTGCCAAAGAGATATTTCGTCCGATAGCGTTAAACGCCTGCTGATAACGGGCAGCTAACGAAAGTCCGGCGACGAGTGTGATAGTCTGTTGATCAGCAAAATAGTGACTCATGCTCGCCACTTCTGCACCAATCAACAGGCCGGATAAAAATTCACTGACATATTCGCGCGGCAGAGTACCCAGTATGTGCGAAGCGCGAACTTCGAATAAAAAAGGCAAAAGCACCGGAGAATCTATTCCCCGTTTAAGACCAGCGTTAAAAACTTCGGGACAGACTGCTTGTTCGGGCAATCCCGCGCCCACCAGTGAATGATGCAAAAGTAAATGGTGGAGTTCACCGGTCATCACAGTACGGAAATCGTGGATTTGTTGGTCATCAGCGGATACCCATTTACAGTGAGTGCCGGGCATGACATAAAGGGAAGAAGGGAAAAGCTGGTGAGCGCCTAATAATTGTGTCTCTTCGCCTCGCATCACGTTGTGGTTATCTTCACGTGAAACACACAATCCAGGAATAATCCAGACATTATCGGCGACTGGGGTTAATTGCTCGCCGATTGCAGAGAACTGAATGGGAACCGACAGATATGGAACGGTTTTCCAGCCTAAGTTGCTACCGATCATCCCTGCCATGACAATCGGCGTTTTGTCATTTCGCCAGCCTTGGGTCATTTCTGCTAACACTACCTGTGGCGATTTTCCATTAAGGCGGGTGACTCCCGCTACCGATTGCCTGCTTTCCAGACATTCATCGCCCTGATATAGCCAGGCGCGTAAATTGGTCGATCCCCAATCAATCGTGATGTAGCGTGCTGTCATGTGACTTCCTTAAGCCTTCTATTGGCTGGCAATCATGGCAAATGCAGCCTGCTCCGCTGCATTCCCGCCCTGATACTATCGTATCAAACAGCGCTTTATTTTTTAGTCGCCCACTCAGATTCGTTCAAATATCACTCATTCAGGCGAGCTTATCGCTACACGGAGTTGCAGTGCTACGATAAAGATCACAAAAAGAACACGGTATGTTTAATTTTTGATAATCTCTTTGAGAGAAAAAGGGTGAAATTTGATGGTGATTTCACCATTTGTTACCGCTAACGTTGGATTGGGTAATCTTTCACTATCCCCTTTCGGCTGACTCTCTTTCGTACGAAAAACAGCGGGCAGCGGATCAGGCAGTAATTTATAGGCTTCGCGAATCAGTTGTTCTGGTGGCACAGGCAGGACAAATTCGACGTGTTCCCAGCCTGCGTGAAGATATTGCTTTTTACCCGGATAAGGTAATTCGACACAGTCAATTTGCCAGCCAAGTAAAGTGATTGTCTGTTCTAACTCAAATAAGCAGATCGGCCGGCCATTGATCATGCTCTCAGACATCAATTGACCACATTGCAGAAAACCTTGACGCCAGCGATCAGCGATTGAAATATCATTACAACGCAGGGAAATATGATCCGCTGCATACTGTGTAAGTTCCAGGCCAAGATATTCACCAAACTGTTTTAGCTTTTGTTCAAACTGATATAAATCAACCACCAAATCCTGTAATTCAGGAATTGTTGCAAAGTGTGTCATCTTTCCCCCAGCAAAAAACTATCACCTGAAAGGCGAGCTAAAAAACCCAAAGTCATACCGCAAGCGGCGGCTGATAGTAGCATGCAGGATAATGAATATGGTATAAAACCCGTTATTTTCTCATAACTCACACGCTTAAAAGTATTTGCATAATTCAAATGCAAGGGCTTTTGTGCGTAATTTAAGGTACTACGGTGAATATTCAGGCCATTCTTTCAGAAAAAATCAGCCATGCGCTGATTGCTGCTGGTGCTCCAGCCGACAGTGAAGCTCACGTTCGTCAATCTGCAAAAGCTCAGTTTGGTGACTACCAGGCAAATGGTGTCATGGCAGCAGCGAAAAAAGTGGGTATGCCACCCCGACAATTGGCAGAAAAAGTCGTCAGTTTGCTGGATCTGCAAGGAATTGCCAGCAAAGTTGAGATTGCCGGTCCTGGTTTTATCAATATCTTTCTGGATAAAACGTGGGTTGCTGCCAATCTCGAAACTGCGCTGAAAGATGAAAAACTGGGCATCACGCCGGTCGCGCCACAAACCATCGTTATCGACTATTCTGCACCGAATGTGGCAAAACAAATGCATATTGGGCACATTCGCTCCACGATCATTGGCGATGCCGCAGCCCGTACTATGGAGTTTTTGGGGCACAAAGTCATTCGAGCCAATCACGTTGGTGACTGGGGTACTCAGTTCGGAATGCTGATTGCTTATCTGGAGAAAGTCCAGAACGAAGATGCCAGTGATATGGCATTAGCCGATTTGGAAGCCTTCTATCGTGAAGCGAAGAAAACTTACGATGAAGATGAAGAATTTGCGGCTCGTGCCCGTAGCTACGTCGTAAAACTGCAAGGCGGTGATGAATACTGCCGTACCATGTGGCGCAAACTGGTTGATATCACCATGTCGCAGAATCAGGAAACCTATCATCGCCTGAACGTGACATTGACAAAAAAAGATGTCATGGGTGAAAGTTTGTATAACGATATGCTGCCTGGCGTTGTTGCCGACCTAAAACAACGTGGACTTGCCGTCGAGAGTGATGGGGCTATCGTGGTTTACCTTGATGAGTATAAGAACAAAGAAGGCGAACCAATGGGGGTCATCATCCAGAAAAAAGATGGCGGCTACCTTTATACCACCACGGATATTGCCTGTGCCAAGTACCGTCATGAAGTCCTGCACGCTGATCGGGTTCTCTACTACATCGATTCACGCCAACACCAACACCTGATGCAGGCTTGGACAATCGTACGCAAGGCGGGTTACATTCCTGAGTCGATGTCACTCGAACACCATATGTTCGGCATGATGTTAGGCAAAGATGGCAAGCCATTCAAAACCCGTGCGGGGGGAACAGTCAGATTGTCTGATTTGTTGGATGAGGCCATCGAACGCGCAGATGCCCTGATCCGTGAGAAAAACCCAAATATGCCGGAAGACGAACTGAAAAAAGTTGTCAACGCCGTCGGTATTGGCGCGGTGAAATATGCCGATCTTTCCAAAAACCGCACTACCGACTATGTATTTGATTGGGATAACATGCTCGCCTTTGAAGGTAATACCGCACCTTATATGCAGTATGCCTATACCCGCGTAAATTCTATCTTCAAGCGTGCAGAAATTGATGAAAGCAGCCTGATCCACCCGATGCTTCTGAACGAAGAACGTGAACAAGCTCTGGCAACGCGCCTGTTGCAATTTGAAGAAACCATCACAACTGTTGCCCGCGAAGGCACTCCTCACGTGATGTGTGCTTACCTCTATGATCTGGCTGGCCTGTTTTCTGGTTTCTACGAACATTGCCCAATCCTGAGCGCGGATAGCGAAGAAGTGCGTCAGAGCCGCCTGAAATTAGCCCTGCTGACAGCGAAGACCTTGAAGCAAGGTTTGGATACCTTGGGTATCGAGACGGTAGAGCGGATGTAATTACCTGTCCCAAACTGGCATGACTAAACCATGCCAGTTTTTAATCAGGGCTAAAATTAACCGTGATCGACACACATAGCATATCCTTGAGTCGTGTCATCACTAAATGAATGGGTGTTATTTTTTAGGTCATATATAAAATTCTGTCCCTTATTTTGAGACTGACCAACACCAATAATAAATTCAGGATTACCGACTATTCCATATTTAGAAATATCGCCAAACTCTGTTATAAGATCAATATCAGATCCAGATCCCCTATAGAGTTCATAATCTGTCATTTTTTGTGTAGCACCCGTGTCCGTAGCGCAATTAAAATCATTTGGAATGGTAATTAACCCATCGGGGGAGCCAAAAAAATACCTTTTTACGTTAAATTCATAGGCATATATATATTTGGCATTATTCGTCTTTTTAACCGTTGTTATCACTTTTAAGTTAGAAACAGCTGTAGATATAAAGTTAAATGAAATTATTCCCTTATCCCATCGACTATTAGTAGATGTATCACCAATCGATGTACCACCAGAATCTATTACTTTAGGATTCGCATCATAGTTCACGCTCTTGCTATTTTCGGCAATCGGTTTTCCTGTAGAAGCATCCACTAATTCGCCCTTCAGGTTCTGAAATGTATTGTAGGGTTTATTCTGCTCTTTAAATATTTTTCCTATTGGATATTTATCACTGAATACATGCAGCCCAGCGTTCAACGTCGGTGCTTCAAAAGCAACTTGTTGATTTGCCTGACTGGAAGTTGTTTTCCCCCTTCCTGCCGGTACTTCTAATTTTACCGTCAGACCGTCAGTAACTTGACCATTACTAATATCACCAATACCCACCTGGCTGCTTAGGGTGGCCGTAATTTGACCATTTGTGACTATATTGTCATTGTCACCTTTAATTTCCCATTCAGCCTGACCGTTATAGGTTCCAGGGGCAGGGTCCAGAGTCCATTTAGCCTCTTCTACCTTATACCCATCAGGTAGCGCAGTACCGTCAGCGTTAACCACTTTCGCCGTATAAGTATAATGTCCACCACTTCCCCCCGTTATTGGATGTTTAGGATCAAACGCAACATCAAGGCTGTCTATCTTTAAATTTTCCATGTCAAAATCCACAGCATCAGCACACTGTTCTGTTTCAGAAATCTCAACAGAGTTTTCATCAACAGCAGAAAGACACACGATAACGCCTGTCGCTACCGGATTTTTCTCACTGCTCCGCAGTTGAACTTTTAATGTGCCATCAGATTGAGCAGTCACTTCTCCCTTCTCTGATAACCAGGTATTTTGTGGAGTACCTTTTAACCGCCACTTAAATTTAATCTCTTGCCCGGTATAAGGTGTTTTACCATCAGCACCAACCACATGCGCAGTATAGTGATAAGCGTGTTGCGGATCTTTATCTCCATCCGCCGGAACGGTGCCGGTTTTTTCGGCAACGGCGGGTTTCTGAATGGTTGGCCATTTGAATTCCACATCCACTGACGCCGCTGTTTCAACGCCTTCGACAGAAGCTTCTACCGTCACTATTTGCGCCTGCGTACTGGTTAATGTTGTGGTAGCACTCCCATCACCCTGAGTTGTGCTGCTTGTTGGACTCAGTGTTACTCCTTTTTGATTGGGATTTTTTAAGGTCCAGTTAACTTGCTTATTAGGCTCCGAATTTTTACCCGTAGCATCCTTAACGTTAACGGTCAGGGTATAATTGTTACCCACCAATATGGGGCTTGATGGTGTCGGTGTTATTGACACCTGTTCCGGTTCGAAATCTACAGGTGGCTTTGCCTGAATCGGCTGTTGTTTTCCCACCGTGAGTGAAACGACAACCCCATTGACTGCCTTAGTACTGGTTAAGGTTGCCGTTAATTGTCCTTTGTCATCGGTTGTCTTATCTGATTGATCTAGCGTGAGTTCAGGCATATTGTCGGGATGTTCTATCTTCCACGTCGCATTCGAAATGTTTTTCTTGGAAACAGGGTTTCCATCAAGACCTACGATAATCGCCGTATAGGTATATTTCTGGACACCATCTGCCGTGACTATCCCTCCTGACGGCTTGACCTGAATATCCCCTTTAACCTTATAATCTTGGGTATCCTCAGTAAAGGTCACCGGAGGTTTTGCAGGAACAGGCTGTTGGCCTTCAATGGACAGTGAAACCACCACATCTTGTATTGCCTCAATGCTTTTCAGGTAGGCAACTAATTCCCCCTGCTTACTCGTTGTATCCCCGTCATTCGTCAATTTGAGGTTCGGATTGGCACTCAAATCATGACCATCCTTTGTCTTAACACTCCACTTCACGTCGGTAATTTTTTGATTATTCACATTATTATTATGCCTATCAACGATGACAGCCGTATAGGTATACGTATCCTGGCCGTTCGCAACCAAAGGACCTTTACCTGGCTGCCCAACACCCACTACTTTAATATGATATTTCGACGTATCCTCAGTAAAGGTCACCGGAGGTTTTGCAAGAACAGGCTGTTGGCCTTCAATGGACAGTGAAACCACCACATCTTGTATTGCCTCAATGCTTTTCAGGTAGGCAACTAATTCCCCCTGCTTACCCGTTGTATCCCCGTCATTCGTCAATTTGAGGTTCGGATTGGCACTCAAATCATGACCATCCTTTGTCTTAACACTCCACTTCACGTCGGTAATTTTTTGATTATTCACATTATTATTATGCCTATCAACGATGACAGCCGTATAGGTATACGTATCCTGGCCGTTCGCAACCAAAGGACCTTTACCTGGCTGCCCAACACCCACTACTTTAATATGATATTTCGACGTATCCTCAGTAAAGGTCACCGGAGGTTTTGCAAGAACAGGCTGTTGGCCTTCAATGGACAGTGAAACCACCACATCTTGTATTGCCTCAATGCTTTTCAGGTAGGCAACTAATTCCCCCTGCTTACCCGTTGTATCCCCGTCATTCGTCAATTTGAGGTTCGGATTGGCACTCAAATCATGACCATCCTTTGTCTTAACACTCCACTTCACGTCGGTAATTTTTTGATTATTCACATTATTATTATGCCTATCAACGATGACAGCCGTATAGGTATACGTATCCTGGCCGTTCGCAACCAAAGGACCTTTACCTGGCTGCCCAACACCCACCACTTTAATATGATATTTCGACGTATCCGCAGTAAAAGAGACGGGTTGTTCTGTCGGCACAGGTTTGTGGTTACCAATGGCGAGTGAAACCGTGATATCCTTTATTGCCTCTGTACTGGCCAAGGTGGCCGTTAATTTTCCTTCCCTATCCGTTGTGACGTCACCATTTGATGGGTTCCAAATCAGCCCATTCTGGTTCCTATCCTTACTCCAATTTACATTGGCGATTTTCTGGTTTTTCACCGGATTGTTATCATCATTTAACACCACCGCACTGTAGGTATAAGCCAGGGAACCGTTGGCTATCCGTGACGGTACTAGCGGTGAAACCTTAACTTTATCGACGTGGAAACTGGCCTGATTTTCATCAAAGCTGACCTCCCCTACTAATTGTGGCGGCTGGCTATTCAGTTGCAGGTACACTTTGACGTCTTTATGGGGCTGGGAACTGATTAAGACAGGTTTGCGTTTGAAATATCCGTTTTCATCCAATGCTACAGAACCTGATGCTTCCCAATCAATCCATTGCAACCCTGTATCCGGTCCGGTTTTTGGATCGGTTATCCACTGAACATGGCTAATAGTGGCATTTTTTATCGGTGCACCATTAACCGTATTAAACGTGATCACCGGGTTAAACGTATAGCCATCCTTTTTATTTCCCGTCGCAGGCAATGGCCCCGCAGGGGTAAAATAAGCCCCTTCCTGTTTTTTCAGCATAAAGGGCCTGACAATCACGTGCATCGCAACCGGCGCTGATTTTTGACCATCGTCCAATTCAGCCAGGGCATAGATGGGGTAATTGTTATGCGGGTTATCGCCGGATAAATAGGTTGGCAGGGTGACTTTTATGGTGTGACCGACACGGGAAGAAAGTTTCCCGCCGTTTTTTTCAAAATCTTTGTTCGTTGTCCAGTAGATCTGCTTAACAAAATCATTAGACGATAATTTGACGGTAATCTCGCGCTGTTCCTGACTGTATCCAACAATCGTTTCCGGTAACGACAATTGGACAATCGGTTTTTTCTGGTGCTCAAGCACAATATGATTGTTTCTTTCTACCAAATCATAACGGCTACCCGCTAATGCCCTTGCCGCCGCCACATTTTCTGGCGATAACTGCATACTTAGGGGAACACCCAGTTTATAGTTAAAATTCGCCAAAAACTGTGTTTCGCTGTGCCCACTTCCCCCTTGTTTATAATCCACCCCCAAGGTAAACAGTGGAACCGGAGTGTAAGACAGTCCCAATGTCGCCAGAACGGGGTTTTTCTGTTTTGTGTCACGATTGAATAAGGTCACGTCATCGCCAAAATACTGCTGATAAGACAGTTTGGCGCCCAAATGAGGATAAACAGGTAAGAAAAACTCTCCATTAATATCATAACCATTGGCTGGGCGTTCGTAATAACCGGCAAAATTCCGTGAGTTTTTCCAGTTACTCAAGCGATAATAGGTGTTAGCGGACAATTTAATATAATCTCCCACTATTTCTCCGCCCAGCCCAGGGCGTTGATTTTTCCCCGTCAGGTCATAGTCATAAAAGATATTCAGACCATACATCCAGTCCTGATAAAAATAACGACCACCTAACCCCAGATTCATAGTATTCCGGCTGTCTTTATTACGATAACCTAGTTGAGAAAAGAACAACCAGTCTGCTTGATTATCATAAATGGGCAGTAACAGATCGAATGAATTGTTTTTTAGCGTTCCCTTTCTATCCAGCCCAAAATTAATTCTGACAGTACCAAACTGTGATAACCATTTTTGTGCACCGGAAGCGACTGCACTGTTAAATTGCCCTATCGCGTAGGATTTAGCTTGTTCTGCCAGTTCTGAAGGTGAGGATGACAGGATATTGCCTGCCATTTGGATATTTTTAGTAATCACACTGGGTGGAGGAGGATTGTTTTTTTTAACGCTCTCTTTTTTTTCAGATGCCAAATAACTATCGGCAAAGGAGTTTGTGATCGTATAGGGTACTAATAATGTGTAAAGGAAAAAGAATAAAACAGTGCCTTTGCCAATATACGATAACATATATAAACACCTTATAAGTTTTGATATTAACTCACTTTTTTAGTTACTCTTATCCATAAAATAATTCAGATCTACGCCTATTATGATACTAGTTATTTATTCTATTTTTGCGTTATTAAAAACAGTTATCATGTGATAACTGTTTTTAATAACGCAATAATTTAATACGATGATAATTTAAGTTAAGTATTGGCATGAATTACACATGAAAAGTAAAAAAACAGAGGTAGTGGGTCATGTATTCAATCCGTTGATGCTCGTGTATAATCGCTATTTTTCCGGGAAAATTAAATGGCAACCCTTGAAGTCAAGTGTCGATTTTGTCAACGAACTGAATTTGTCAAAAAACACGGTAAAGGCGATGCTGGCCATCAACGTTACCGTTGTTTATCCTGCAAACGAACCTTTCAACTTGAATACACCTATAAAGTAGGCCAGACAGGCATAAAAGAACAAGTTGTTGATCTCACCATGAATAATGCCGGTATCCGTGATACCGCACGGGTATTACATATCAGCATTAATGCTGTCGTTCGCGCTTTAAAAAACTCAACCCACGGGGTGTAACTGCACTACCACTGGATAATTTGGAAATTCAGCTCATCTGTGAAGTTGACGAGATGTGGTCATTTGTTGGAAATAAAAAGCGGCCACGTTGGTTATAGTACGCTTGGGAGCCTCGAATGAAGCGCATTATTGCCCATGTTTTCGGTGATCGGAGTAAGAACACACTGAGGAAACTGCTCAAAAAATTATCCCTATTTAATGTCGTTTTTTGGGTGCACTGATAATTTCAGTGCTTACAACATGTTACCGACAAATAAGCACCTCATCGGAAAAACCTTTACACAGCGTATTGAGCGTGAAAACCGGACTCTCCGTATTCGCATTAAACGATTGAACCGTAAAACACTGGGTTACTCAAAGTCTCCTATAATGCATGATAAAGTCATTGGTACGTTCATTGAGCGAAAATATTATATTTAACCATAATCAACGAATTGAATACATGACCGAATCGAAGCTCATAATAAGTAATTCAAATTAACTAAAAAACATCAAAATTAAAAAACTTATTTAAAATAATATGAAATATTTCATCAAAATACCTTTCCATAATGGAAAGGTATTTATTAGATAAATACAACAAATAAATAATCACTTTAATATCATAAACAATAAGCGTTTCACTCGCATTAAATAGAGTTAAAGTTTTAAATTAATACGAAGATGCTAATAAAATTTATTTTTTAGCATAATTAACCAAAGCTCAAGGAAATAAGATAAATATCTGGATTTAAAAAACAAAAGCTATATAGTAAGATTTATTTCGTCAGCTAATAAACTTAAGCATTAAATTAACCACCTTTCATTTTTTAATTCAAATAAAAGTTGATGTAGAAAACATATCTCCATTCATTTTATTCATATTGTTTATTTTTTCTAAAGGATATTAATATATGAAAAACAATGATTATGATACAGATATTACTGGCAATTTTTTACAAAAAACTACATTGCAGAATTCTATTCTCAATGACACTAGTGCAAAGAATTTGACCGTTGCAAACCTGACACTCGCTGATGAAGCAACCAAAAGCAGTCTGGCACAACAAATTTGTGATGAGTTAACTAACTGTATTCTCGCTGCTTTAACAAAATCAGAAATTTCAGGTGTGAAACTGTCTGATGCTATTCTGACTAATCCGACAATAAATAAAAGCCTGATATTAGATACTGATGCACTGACATCACTACTCAAACAGTTAAACGGAGCAAAACTGGAATCGCTGCTTTTATTAAAAAGTACTTTAGATTCTCCTACCATACGGGATTCCATCACATTAGATTCAAATGCTTTAGCAGCGTTATTGCAACAATTAAAAGCACCCCTAGATGATCAAACTATCCCATTAATATACAAAACCTTATTGAACAAGCCTACCATAAATCAAGCGACAATAAGTGGTGGTTTAATATCAGAAAATACAGTAATTACCAGTAATGATATAAGCAATAATACTGGGAAAAATAATGCTTTCTCAGCAACTCAATTAATTGAAGAAACTAATATTGCAGGACATTTAACGCTGGATACTACAGCGCTGACGGATATATGTTCGCAATTATATCCCTGTATACAAAATGAGGTGGACAATTATTTATCAACGACATCAATTATTCCTAAAAATATGGCAGGCTGTGATGGAGCACCATTAAAAGCTACCGATAAACTTGCTACCTGTGATGTGGTAGATGACAAGATCAAGAAAGCCACTGTTGCTAATCCTCAAATCGTCACCAACTTAACCGGGTGTGATGGAAACCCATTAAAACCAACCGATAAAGTTGCCACTTGTGATGTAGTGGATGACAAGATAAAGAAAGCTACTATCGCCAATCCACAAATCGTCACCAACTTAACCGGGTGTGATGGAAATCCATTAAAACCAACCGATAAAGTTGCCACTTGTGATGTAGTGGATGACAAGATAAAGAAAGCTACTATCGCCAATCCACAAATCGTCACCAACTTAACCGGGTGTGATGGAAATCCATTAAAACCCGAAGATAAAATTGCGACCTGCGATGTGGTGGATGAAAAGATCAAGAAAGCGACTAAAGAAATTGAGATCAAATCAATTACTAATGTTGCTTATGATCAAGCCAATAAAACCATGACATTAACCGTGACTTATAGCAACGGAGATACAACACCTCTGACTGTTGATATGAGCCATGTGCAGATGGGTGCCGGTGGTGATACGGGACTGACTTCGGGTGGTCAAGCACCGGCTACTACATCAGGAACAGGCATTCCTACCACATTTTTTGGCGATCGAACCATGTTATTAGGCACACCAGATGCATGGTTTACGGCAGGTGATTATGTAATTCCGGCATTTAAGAAAGCCTAAGGAATAACCATGATAAGTCAACATTAATTGAAGTCTGGATCAAGCTTATGTTGCTTTTATGAATAGGTTTGTAGCCATTACACCTTTAACAAGGTAGGAAGAAAATTGAACTGGATACCATATTTGAAGGCCTTAAATTAAGCTAACAAAATTTTGGATAATTCCGGCTTATACCCACAACAGGCCACCCTGACCATAAAAATAAAAGGGTGACCGCTCCCCCGCTCACAAAGCGAGGTCTCTCGGAGAAATTTCGATGACAGACAATCAAAACAGGATTCCCGTTGTATTGAAAAACAATCAACATGCTCCTATCGAAAAAGATGAATTTATTCAAATCACTACAAAATCAAATACCCTACTCGGTGATGGTTCCTCAGCAAAACCGCTAACTCTCCCTATACTATCGTTACCAAACCAGACAAATCGTCTTAAAGTTTTGGGCGATGGACTTTACAGTGGCCCTGCTACAACCAAAATGTTTATCCAAAAGATCAACGTAGCCAGTGGTTCTCAAGCAGTAAAAACAGATAATAAAGGGCAAATGCTAATCAGCAATTCACTTGATTTATCATCATGGAAAAATACTCTACCTTTACAATCTAAAATTATAACCTTTTCATGGCTGGCTCAAACGCGACTTTATACAGCCCCCCCATCGTCCCCCGAAAATCTCAATGAGAATGCAATTCCTTTTTGTGTAACCAGTGTACATTGGGATCAAATTGACCAATTTAGTATTGAATTTTTAATTGTGAAAAAACCGTCATATTGGGTTCATTATTTACCCACTGGTCGTGATCACTCACCTGATTGTTTTTATTTTAATATTTTATTTTATTATACAATAGAGGATTAATTTAAAATGACTAAATATTACTCTCCAATTTTTCGGGATACCTCTGGGATACATTTGCCAATAAATAATTTACAGAATAACGACAATGATAATATCGAGCTACACTGCGATAACAAAACATTAAAAAATACCGTTCAAGGTGTGGAAACACAAATGACTCGGGATGCAGATATTGCAAATGGAAACTTAGATATAGATTATTTTAAAGATAAAGTTAACTCTCAAATTCGTGGGATGCATGTGCCAGATATGCAAACCATTTCTATCTTTCGTCATGTGGATTTATCCACTGCGAAAATAAAAACAATACCGGGAGCACCATATTTTTATTTTGAAGAATCGTTCCATCTTAGTGAAATTGATAGGGAATTAAATAATATTAACTCTCAACTTCATAATAAAATAAATATTAGTGAAATGGAAACATATTATATGTATTGGAATATTTATTATCAGTCTACTTATTATGATGAAAACAATAATGCTATTTTTGTTAGCTCTCCCCGTGTCACATTTCTTGATCCAGAGAAAGCTGATCAATCTCTATATCAGGATGAACTCATTATCGTACAACATCTTTTTTCCGCGAAACCTGTTCTGCCAACAGAAGTACCCACTACAATTCCCTACATGTTAAATATCAATTACTTTAATCCCATTCTATTACAAAATATGTGGTATTAACTCTGCTGTATAAATATCATTAAGGAAAAAAAATGGAACTCTCAAAACCAGTCGTATTCTATAATGGACAACAAACCTCTGAGGGAGAAGACCAAAATTATACCGCCTTAAATGGCTATTATGCTATACAAACGCAGTACCCCATTACTGGGAATGGTTCTGCTGTCAACCCCCTATCCATTGCGATTAGCAAAAAAATCGGAAATAAAATCAGACCCCTGAATACCCCAGAAGGATCTGTTTCCTTAGCCGTCTATAAACCGCTACAATTTCAAAAGCTAAGCTATTCTTTTTCCGACCCTAATCAAACACACAGTGCAACGCGTTTGATAAATATTTTTGCGTCTTGGTGGATAAACTCAAACGATGTCGAAGTTAATTACACACCACAAGATATTGAGTTATATATCGCTAGCGCTTCTAATATGGCTTATCGTTCAGGAAGTGGTATTGGCGAACTGCCCGATATGCCAGCACCAGTCTGTAATGTCCTGACCTTAGATTATCAAGGAATAATGGGGCAAATAGGTGATTCCCCTCTTCAACCCCTATATTTCCAGCAAATTAGTTATCTCTTTGATGAAAATGACGAAAGTAATCCAATAGCCTATAACTGGGCCTATATTCTTTTTGGTTTGAATGACAACACCAAAGATCCCCGTTTTGATCCTTGATGAAAATTGAGTAGCTACTACCTTAAGAAATATCTTTGTGGGGTAATGAGCAACTGTCTTTCTCTTTAAACCGTGTGGAAAGATTCATCCCACGGTTTATTTGTTTTTATCATTACATTGAGAATGACCAGTAATTTAGATTCTATCGCATTAAGCAGTGCTCGGGTAATATATCGTGTTCTGATTGAGTATTCTGACGATGTCTCTTATCCGAAACACGGGTCACGCTCCCAATAATTGGATGTTGTGATAAACTCACGATTTTTTATTATTGGTGAGATATGGCTAAAGTTGATGTGGTTTGTCGTTATTATCACAAAACAGAGGATGTAAAAGTACATGGAAAAGGAAGCAATGGACATCAACGTTATCACTGTTATGCCTGCCGAAAAACCTTTCAATTGAATTACACCTATCAAACCTACAAACCCAGTATGAAAGAGCAGATCACTGATATGGCGATAAATAGATGCATGTAATTTCTCCCCGCGAAGCGGGGAAAAATCAGGTTTCATAGCGTGTTGTAAATTGCAACTTGAAGTTTAATGCGTATAGTTACATTGAGCCTCGTTGGGCAAAATCCTTCAATCGGAACCCCATCAAAGCCAATGCGGCAAAATAACTCCCTGCTCCCGCAATCACAACCCCCATCAATCGTAGCAGGCGCAATGCCATATTGCCCTGATCCCAGGCAGGCATAAACCACAATATTATCAGTAATACCCCAACCATAACGGCAATTGCCACCGCCAACTTCAATAAGAATAGCCCCCATCCTGCCAGCGGTTTAAAAATCTCACGCTTGCGCAATTGCCAATAAAGCATACTGGCATTGAAACAGGCAGCCAAACCGATAGAAAGCGCCAATCCCGCATGTTTTAATGGACCAATAAAAGCAAGGTTCATTAACTGAGTCAAAATCAGGGTTGCAATCGCAATCTTGACTGGGGTTTTAATATCCTGACGGGAGTAAAAACCCGGAGCAAGGACTTTAACCACAATCAATCCCATCAAGCCAAAGCAGTACGCAATTAACGCGCGTTGTGTCATTTCTGCATCAAAGGCAGAAAAATTGCCGTATTGAAAGAGTGACACGGTTAAAGGCTCTGCCAGAATACCCAACGCCACCGCGCAAGGTAATGCCAACAAAAAGCAAAGGCGCAATCCCCAATCCATTAATTTTCTATATTCCTGGTGATCCCCGTTGGAAAAACTCTTTGCCAGTGAAGGCAGAAGGATCGTACCCAATGCCACTCCCAGCACACCCGAAGGTAATTCCATTAAACGATCAGCGTAATACATCCACGAAACCGAGCCAGAAACCAGAAATGAAGCAAAAATGGTGTTGATGATCAATGAAATTTGACTGACAGAAACCCCCAAAATAGCCGGCCCCATCTGGCGAATAACCCGCCACACCCCGCTGTCACGAAAGGAAATTCGTGGCAATACCAGCATTCCTATTTTTTTCAGGTGCGGAAGCTGATAAGCCAGTTGCAAAATACCACCAGCAATCACGGCCCAACCTAATGCCATCACAGGTGGATCACAGTAAGGAGCCACAAACAGCGAGAAAATGATCATGCTGATATTAAGCAATGTTGGTGCAAAAGCGGGCACAGAAAAGCGATTCCATGTATTGAGAATCGCTCCTGCTAACGAAGCCAACGATATCAAGAAAATGTAAGGGAAAGTAATTCTGAGTAAATCACGGGTTAAAGTGAATTTATCCGGCGTATCTGTAAAACCTGGTGCCGTCACATAGATGACCCAAGGAGCGGCTATCACCCCTATCACGGTGACTATTGCCAAAATCAACGTCAACATTCCTGATATATAGGCAATAAAAGTGCGTGTCGCTTCATCCCCTTGCTGATTTTTATACTCAGCAAGTATGGGCACAAACGCTTGTGAAAAAGCGCCCTCAGCAAAAATACGACGCAGTAAGTTAGGCAGTTTAAAAGCAACGAAAAAGGCATCCGTCGCCACGCCAGCACCAAATATACGAGCAATGATGGCATCACGAATAAAGCCCAGAACGCGGGAGAACATCGTCATTGAGCTAACCGCTGCCAGTGATTTCAATAAATTCATGGTATTTTCTAAGATTAATTTTTATGAAATGAGCATAAAAGATGTAAAGCGATTAGCTCAAAGAAATCAAGATAATATTATCGAATATTAATAAATTCCTTTCATTTCAAGGTTGGAAAACATAACAAACAATTTACATACCGCTAAGCGGCTCCTAAATGTTAATTTATTGCTTCAAAAATGTTAACGCCTTTTCTATTCATAGCATAGCAGGTATCTCTCATCCATGTTTTTTAGCAAAAAAAGGCAACATCATAAAAAAAATAAATTTATATCTCTAATAGAAAAAAGCAGTTACTGATTTAAAAAGCCTAAATTTTAGATTTATTTCAGTCACTAATATCAAAGCAGACTTTCCTAATAGAACTATGTTAACCAAATTAAAAAAATAATCTTTCTGATAAGACATTCAAGATTAACCAGCCAATTCATCCTGTTTTTAAATACATATAATAATTAATAGGTTATACATTAAAACTTTAGCCAATAAATTTTCACCAACCTACCTGAGCTATTTATAGCGTTAATTAAACTTGTGGTTTTTAAATATTAACAAACATATAGACAGGCATAGTGATGAGTTTTAATTAAATAATAAAATAAACTTATATATATCATCAACAGAATTACACCTATAGATTGCAAACAGTAAACATTATGCTTAACTCATAAACAGCATGGACGAAACCTATATTAAAATCAAAAGACAATGGAAATATTTGTACCAAGCCGTCGATACAACCGGGCAAACTATCGACTTTCCGCTGACGGCCAAGCGGGATGCTCCCGCCGCGTTGCCCTTCTTTCGCAAGGCGATCCGCCATCACGGTGAGCCTGAGATCGTAACCCTTGATAAAAGTGGAGCGAATACCACTGCACTGGCAACGCTCAACGCCGATAGACCCAAAGAGGAAACCATCACTATCCGACAAAGTAAATACTTTAACAACTTGGTGGAACAAGATCACCGTAATATCAAACGTCGGATACGGCCGCTGTTAGGTTTTAATCGTTTCGTCGGGTTCAAACGATTTTAGCGGGGATAGAACTCGTTTCATGCTGCTTAAAGGACAATCTTCACAATCAGAAGATAAAGCATTGTCACCGGCAGAAATGTTTTATCGATTAGCTGCATAAAATACAACCAACCCCACATTGACTCAGATTTTCTCTGTTAATACGACAGAACCCTTCAACTTTATCTCGAACAAGGTGAGTTTCAATGTCAATTCACAAACTAAGCAGATAACTGAGAGGCTATCCATTTGCAAAATTTTCAGAGAACACATATCGATGACAACATTGGTTTTATTTACCCACTTCCAATTGGGTACTGCCTTAATGAATTTGAAATCGAAGAAGTCATTGGCAAAAGTAGGGGCAGTATTGTTTATCGTGTTTGGGATCATCATCTCAAACAATCTATTGCTATCAAAGAATACACGCCCCACTCTTTTGCTACACGCAATCAAAATATGAAACTCAATTTACGAGGAAAAAAGTTGGAAAAACGCTTTTATGCTGGGTTGCAAGACTTTATCCGTGAAGCCCACTTAATGTCCTGTTTCGAACACCCCTGTCTTCCCCATTTTCTGCGTTTTTGGCAGCAAAACTGCACAGCGTATATAGCCGCGTCCTTTTACAAAGGGATGACATTAAATAAATTGAGGATAAAAAATCCACATTTCATCAATGAAAATTGGTTTCGTCAGATACTGTTTCCTTTGTTAAATGTTCTTGATACGCTCCATCAAAGGAATTATTTACATGGTGATATTTCCTTGGACAATATTTTGATCCAAGAGAATCAATCACCCATATTGCTGGATTTAGGATCTACCCGCCAAACAACAACACGCTTGTCTGATGATACAGAAATAACCATCCGATCAGGCTTTACTCCTGTTGAACAATACACTGCCAATGAAGAAAACCAACAAGGCCCCTGGACAGATCTTTATGCGTTAGGAGCAGTACTCTATACCTTGATTGTAGGTAACCCCCCTCCGGTCAGCATCGTACGCAATCTTGAAGATAATTATCAGCCGCTGGTCAAACTGCGGCCAGCGGGATATTCCTTACCGTTTCTGCTTGCCATTGACTCTGCTCTGGCAATACAGCCCTCAAGACGGCCACCGTCTATATCCGAATTCATTACTATTTTTTCAACACATTTATAACCCCCAAGAATCATCAATCAATGATGTCAACACATGATCCTGCCAAACACCGTCAATCATTAAATAGTTCCTAGCATAGCCTTCTCGTTCAAAACCTAATTTCTTCAGTAAATTTCCACTGCGATGATTATGTGGCATGTAATTAGCCATAATTCGGTGCATTTTTTGATGGCGTTGCATATAACGGATTGTCGGTTGCAAAGCTTCATACATTAACCCTTGGCCTTGCCATTTCTCGCCCAAAGAATAACCAAGGTAACAGGAATAAAACGCTCCCCGTACAACATTAGTGAAGTTAGCAATCCCCATCACTTCATTTTCATTAGGATCTAATAACAAGAAATTAAATGCCGAACCCTGCCGCTGTAATTCTGCAATATAATTCAGCCTGTTTGTCCACCCAGAAGGTTGATAAAAACTACCATCTCTTGTCGGTTCCCATGGCTTAAGAAAATCTTTATTTTCTGAATAATATTCAGCCAATCTATAAGTATCCCGTTCATATACCACACGAATAACCATTCTATTCGTAATAAAGCGAATCTTGGGAGATGTAGAACGATAACCAAACATATTTTCTCCTGATATTTACCCTGGGAAATTTATTAAGTAATTTAGCGCTTACGGCATTTTTAATCACCCTCTGACGATAAAAAAATATCATCTATATTTCTCTATCTTAATACTCAAATTAAGTCCAAAATAACAAAGTATTCACATTTATCTTTTCGTACTCCAATGGTGCAAAATGTCATTAGTTTCACAAGCGCGTAGCTTGGGTAAATATTTTCTTTTATTTGATAATCTGCTCGTTATTTTAGGGTTTTTTGTTGTTTTTCCCCTAATTTCTATTCGTTTCGTCGAACAACTTGGCTGGGCTGCCGTTATTGTCGGTTTGGCACTTGGTTTGCGCCAACTGGTACAACAAGGGTTAGGTATCTTTGGTGGTGCTATAGCCGATAAGTTCGGTGCTAAGCCCATGATTGTCACAGGTATGTTACTACGGGCTGTAGGATTTGCCTTGATGGCTGTGGCAGTTGAACCCTGGATATTACTCCTTTCCTGCATTTTATCTGGCTTGGGGGGGACATTGTTCGATCCGCCAAGGGCTGCATTAGTCATAAAATTAACTCGCCCTCATGAACGTAACCGTTTCTATTCGCTTTTATTAATGCAAGATAGTGCTGGTGCCGTCATTGGCGCACTGATAGGAAGCTGGTTGCTGCAATATAATTTCAATATTGTCTGCTGGATTGGCGCAACAATCTTTGTCTTAGCCGCTCTATTTAACGCTTTGTTTCTGCCGGCATACCGTATCTCAACAATTCGCACCCCCATCAAGGAAGGTCTGGGACGTGTAATCAAAGATCGTCGATTCTTTTACTATGTACTGACATTAGCGGGTTATTTTATCTTGTCAGTTCAAGTTATGTTAATGTTTCCTATTATAATCCATGAAATTTCCGGTACAGCTACCGCCGTTAAGTGGATGTATGCCATTGAGGCTGTCATCTCCCTGACACTGCTCTACCCCATCGCCCGCTGGAGTGAGAAATATTTTCGGCTGGAACAACGCCTAATAGCAGGCCTGTTTTTAATGAGTCTTTGCATGTTTCCAATCGGTTGGGTCAATCAATTGCATCTTATCTTTGGCCTGATTTGTCTGTTCTATCTCGGCCTGGTAATAGCAGAGCCAGCACGTGAAACCCTGAGTGCTTCACTGGCTGATCCACGGGCGCGCGGCAGTTACATGGGATTCAGCCGACTGGGGCTGGCATTAGGAGGCATGTTGGGCTATACCGGCGGTGGGTGGCTTTATGATACAGGCCATGCCTTAAATATACCGCAATTACCGTGGCTCCTGCTAGGATTGGTGGGCTTAGTGACCATTTATGCCCTGCATCACCAATTCAACCAGAAGAAAATTGAACCTATCATTATTAACAAGCATTAATCATATAATGAGCTAATTAAGTATTAATTAGTGTAAGATCTGCTCATTGAAAACAAAAGGAGACAACAATGAGAAGATTTTTCTTAGGGACTATCTTGCTACTGGTAGGATTAGTCAGCGGCTGTGATCAATTTAAGGAAGTCAGTATCAATGAAGGTTTGCTGAATGATTATTTACTAAAAAGAGTTCATTATCAAAAGCAAATTAACCTGCCCGTGGCTACCGAAGCTAATATCACACTGGGAAATTTGACCAGCCAAATTGGCCGCCAAGATCCAGAAAAAATTGAATTATCAACTCTGGCAAAAGTTCAATTAGTGACCTTGCTGGGGACGGTTCATGCTGATATGAAACTGACTATTAGGGCTAAACCGATATTTGATGCGGAAAAAGGGGCTATTTTCATTAACGGGTTGGAAATCGTAGACTACCAAACCACACCAGAAAAAGTCGCCACGCCAATTAAAACGTTGCTCCCTTATTTAAATGTGTCTTTAAGTGAGTTTTTTGATGACCATCCGGTATATGTCTTAAATCCGGAAAAAAGTAAATCTGAAGCCGCTGCTTTAAAATTAGCTAAAAGATTAAAAATTCAACCCGGTAAATTGGTCATTGATTTGGTTGATAAGTAATTTCCATTGTCGATGAAATAGTAAGAGCGGGTTATTAAATAAGCCGCTCTTACTTATTGTCGCTAGTTACCGATTGGCTTATCTATAGTGTTGTCACTCTACTTCCAGCTCTTCACGTAACGCTTGCAATGCCTCTCGAGTCATCATCGCCAACGTCCGATAAAAGCCACTGGTCGCATGGGCTTCAACTTTACCAAGAAATTGTCCACACCAAGGCAACAAATATTCATCAAATAACTTAATCTGAGCCTGGATCTCATCCTCTGCGGCCTGATCTTCCAACCATGATGCAGCTAACAATAAGGAACCAAATTGATCAGCAGGGATATCAGTCAAAGGCATACCTCGCTCCACCAAAAACTGGCGTACTTCACTTTCATCCTTATCAGTATAATCAGAGCGGCAGACTGCAACGCCCGCAGATTCTCCAGTAAATAAGGCATGATAATCGGCTTCAATTACCGATAATTCACTGCTTTTCTGCAACCTATCCAATAACTCATCTTGCTCCAAAGGCCACAATGGTTTCAATTTTCCCTCAGCAATCAGGGTGATTACCGGTTGCAAAACAGGATCTTGTGGTGCTCGGTTAAACAATGTTCCCAAGATGCGGCAGACAATAGAAAATTCGTTCATGGTTTAATTCACCTCCAATAACTTATCTAAATAATAAATATCTGTTATTGTCCCTAATCGTCTGCCTTGCTGTAAAGCGAGTTGTTAATAACCAAGGGTCATATCCACGAGGCCAATGGGTGATTCACCTTTTTCCATTCGTCGAATATTGTCACAAATCATATCCATAGCTTCATCAAGAATAGTCTTGGCCGCGATATGTGGCGTGATATTAATGCGTGGGTGAGTCCAGAAAGGGTGCAAATTTGATAGCGGTTCTTCAACAAATACATCCAGGGTTGCGCCAGCCACATATCCTTTATCAATGGCTGTCAGCAAATCTTGCTCTACCAATTGGGCACCTCGTGCAATATTAATCACATATGAGCCAGATTTTAACTGCCTGAATAGTGCAAGATTTAAGAGACCACGCGTTTCTGGCGTATCCGGCAGAATATTAATCAATACCTTACATTCAGAAAGGAAATCATTCAGTTGCGTTTTCCCATAAAAACTCTCGACATGATCAATTTGTTTTGGTGTTCGGCTCCAGCAGCGAACATTGAAATCAAATTCTTTCAATTTTTCAATAACGCTACGCCCCAAAATGCCTGCCCCCAGGACACCAATAACAAACTCTTCTCGATTATGGGCAGGAATGGGGTTCCAAAGACGCTGTTCTTGATATTGTTTATATTCATCCATGCGGCGAAAATAGTATAAAACTGAGGAAACCGCATATTCCTGCATTTGCTGTGCCATGCCCGTATCTTCAAGACGTATTAGCGGGATCCCTTTAGGCAATGTCCCTGGATTGGCTAATTCTTGCTGAAGGATGGCATCCACTCCAGCCCCAAGTGAAAATATGCCTTTGATATCCTGACGGTTAGCTAACATTTCATAGGGAGGTAACCAAACTAATGCATAATCAGCCGGGGCATTATCACCACTAATCCATTGCCGGATGTTAGCTTCAGGTAATCGAGCTTGTATTCCCTGGATCCATTCATCACCATTAAAATTAGGGGAAGAGTGAAAGAAGATGATGTTCATAAAATCTCATTCCTTTTTGTTTTTCTAATAGGGTTAACTTATTGCTGAAAGGTTGCAAGCCTCCTATAAGGAAGACAGGAATAAAAATAATGATAATGTTATCTGGTTAACAAATTTGCCATAATCTGTTGCAACAAAAAAAGCATCTTTACTCCCCGTAATTGGCTATCCACCACACAAATTGTTTTTTATTTGTCTAATTGGTCAAAAAGCCTGAAAAAATCGTCATAAGCCTGTTGACGCCTGCCCTGCTTTTCCCTATAGTAGCGCCCCGTTGCAGCGACGAACTCAAGAGAAATCACTGCAATATGAAATACGGTGAGGTGTCCGAGAGGCTGAAGGAGCACGCCTGGAAAGTGTGTATACGTGAAAACGTATCGAGGGTTCGAATCCCTCCCTCACCGCCATTTTCTATGAAAGAGCCTGAACAAAATGCGCAGGCTTTTTTAATGCCTAACATTTAATAATAAATAGTTAGTCTTATTAGTAAGCGATTACAATAGTGCATTCTTATTGAATGCAAAAAAACAAAATTCGGTGAGGTGTCCGAGAGGCTGAAGGAGCACGCCTGGAAAGTGTGTATACGTGAAAACGTATCGAGGGTTCGAATCCCTCCCTCACCGCCATTTTCTACGAAACAGCCTGAATTGATATTCAGGCTGTTTTTCCATCCCAAACACCCAATAAAATCGCCTATACCACCAGCATAATTTTCCCAATATGTTCACTGCTTTCCATCAGTGCGTGCGCCTTTGATGCCTGGCTGAGTGGGAACGTTTTAAATATCTGTGGCTTAATTTTCCCTTGCTCTAATAAAGGCCAAACTTTTTCACGTAGATCACGAGCAATATTGGCTTTATCTTCAACACTACGAGAACGCAGTGTAGAACCTGTGATTGTGAGACGTTTTTGCAGTAATGGCATCAAATTAAGTGCGTTCGCCTTTCCATGCTGCACACCTATTTGAATAATTCTGCCCTCTGTAGCTGCCGCCTGAAAATTTTTTGCCACATAATCACCAGCGATAAGATCAACAATCACATCTGCACCGTGTCCATTAGTCGCTTGTGAAGTGAGTTCGACAAAGTCCTCCGTTTTATAGTTGATAGAGACATCAGCCCCTAACGCCAAACTGGCTTGACGTTTCTCTTCAGAACCTACAGTGGTAATCACATAAGCACCAAATGTTTTTGCCAGTAAAGTAGCAACAGTGCCAATACCCGAAGTGCCGCCGTGGACTAAAACCGTTTCACCTGCTTTCAACTTGCCACGTTGAAATAGATTCACCCATACCGTAAAAAATGTTTCCGGTAATGCCGCAGCTTCCAACAAACTATAACCTTTAGGGATTGGTAATGCGTTACTCTCATGTACTTTGCAATATTCAGCGTACCCTCCCCCTGCAATTAATGCACATACCTGATCACCAACAGCATAGCGCGTTACAGCTGGATCAACAGCAACAACTGTCCCTGAAACTTCCAAACCTGGAATTTCAGAAGCCCCCGCTGGTGGGGGATAATATCCACGTCGCTGTGCCACATCGGGGCGATTGACACCTGCGGCTGCCACTTTAACCAATATTTCCCCTTCGATAAGTTCAGGAATAGGCATTTTTATCAGTGTTAAAACATTAGGCTCTCCTGGCTGGCTAATCTCAACCGCAACCATTTCCTTATCAAACGAATATACTGACATTTATTTCTCCTTATTCGATCATATGGGTATGACTATCAGACAGCCATTTTTATTAAAATAAAATATAAAATAGTTTCACCTTATTCCTTTTTATTATTTTTTACATAGTGAATAAATAAATTAAGCGTTCCTCCCCAAAAAACACCATCCGATAACCCACAAATAAAACCAAACATTAAATTAAAATTGAAAGAATATAACAAATTAGAGTTAATACTCATCATGGCAGAAATAATAAACTTCACTATAAAAACAGTAAGGATCAGACTCAAATTCAAAGGCGTTCCTGAACGAATGATTGAGCCATCTTCATTACCTTTTCTTAATCTTGGTTGACTACGCCATAAGCCCCATCCGATACCCCCTCCCACAACAATACCGACAATAAGCGCCAGGAATGCCGAATTTGGAAATGTCGTTTCATTTAATACACTGTAAACTGCCCATATTAAAAACAAAACCGGCATAAAAAACAGCCGATCAATACGCATTTCCCTGTCATATAACGCATTGATACCCCGTTTAATCAGAAAAACAAATAAAATCCAAACCCAAATAGGAGTACCTTTAATAATGGCTAAAATTGACATATTACTCATCCTTATTACATTGAGCATTAAGCCCTTTACATTTTAAATAAAATAGTCCATCCTCCATATTTATTCATCATTAAGCGGTCAATTCTTAATATGATATGGACAGAATCATTATGTCAGCATCAGTTACTGATAACAGGCAAGGGTAAAAGTAACAGATAGAAACAATATCAAAGATAAACCAATTACACTTTGATTGACATTACCAGTAACTCTATGAAAAATTAAAATTTCATATCTTTACTACAATACAGGAGATAAGCAGTGACATTTTTAGGAATAGTCAATAGTAAAGAATATAAGACATGGAAACACCCAACACCTTTTCTCCCTTGCTTTCATTTTCATGAAATCCATGAATCAGAATCGATAAAGATACCAGCGCAAGAAATAATCCAGGCTGTAAAAGACTTTGAAATGACCGATGATTTATTTATTAAAACTTTGTCCAAAATGAGAAATCTGCCAACTTATTTACTGAATAAATTAGGAAGAAAAAACAATGACCAAGAATTTGGCTTAAAAACTTTTACTTCACTTAATGAAAATAGTCATGAAATATCAATGGGATTAACGGGCAGATTTTGGCAAGCAGATTTAGGTATTATACCCCAACCTGACCTAGCATCATTTATCAGTTTTGATGATCATAAATCAGCTAAATTGGTACTGCGCTTTTTAGTCAAGGAACATCTTGATGGTTATCACTCACTAGTGACCGAAACATTTATTTTTTGCCCTAGTGATAGTGTTAAGAAAAAATTTACTTTTTACTGGTTTATAATTAGACCAGCCAGTGGATTTATCCGCCAAAGAACGCTATCTGTAATAATTAACAAGTTAAAAAATAAACATACCTGAGACACAATTAATTTTCTTGTCAGGCAAATTTTTGTTATTTAGCCCAATGAATATTAACTATACGCATTAAACTTCAAGTTGCAATTGACAACACGATATGAAAATTGATGTCTCCCCGCTTCGCGGGGAGACATCACACGCATCTTGAAATTAGATTGGTATAAATTCATTAAAATTAGTTAAGTCACCATTGTATGTCGTGTTTGATGCAGGAAACCTAAGGCCAGAGTGAATAACGTGAATTATCCAACCCAAACCCCGTCTTACGCCAGAGATATTACATTGATAACCTGAAATTAATCCGTTCTCTTTCCATTTTATAACTTATTAAAAATCTTTTTATCAACCCCCTTCAAACCACAAATAAAGGGATATTTTATGAGCAAATTACGTACAGCTGGATTATTCCTCGTTCTGCTGATGATTGGTTATAACCTTTATACTCATATTAATAGTATGGCTAACAATATGAATGGAGAAGCAGTTACCTTCTCACAAAACACCCTCCCACCCGTGACGAACGACGATTGGGGGATCATTGTAGGGGCACCTTATGCGCATTTAAATGATCATGCAGTCAACGACTATGCCCCCGAAACAGCAGAAGATAATGGTTTAACATCTTCATGGAAGATAAAAAACAGACAGGATTTAATTCATCAGTTATTTTGGCTTTCTATGGGTGGCCCTACTCGTGTTTTTTATGATATGAAAAACGAACTGGCAGGCATGACTAAAAATGAATTCGACAAACTACTTGCTGATATTGAACAAAGTCAGGAAGATGAGACTAAAAAACAAGAAATTATCTGGCAATATAAAATGATGTATAACAATACTCAGAATATTCAAAATATGGACTATTGGGTCTGGGATTATGTTAGATTCAGCATGCTCTGCCTGGAAGGTAGCCGCCTAAAATATATAACACCGGACGAAGCCAAAACGTGGACGCGTATGCTTGCACCACGTTTGCGTAAAACATATCGTAACTGGGCTGACTTGTGGCACACTTTTCTCATTAGCCGTTGGTTTTGGGCTGCTCAGGACAAAGCGTGGATGCAGAATCAGTCAAACATCAGTGACATTATTGATAATTTATTAAAGGAAAAAGACAGCCCCGCAAATATGATCTCGTGGGATGCGCAACTTTCTTCTACTGACACTTTACCCTTTGCTAAGGCTGTTGCCAGCTTGCAATTAAAAGATGAGAATGGTGAGATTGTCAGTACTGACGAAGTGAATAAAATTCTCCAACTATATCTGAATATCACAGATACCAATTAATTATCGCCTCGACAATGAACAGGGGTCATGGTTATTCCGGCTGCCCAGATCATGGGATATCGGATGCGGTGGGGCAATCCCCCGTTTGAGCAGCACTCGGTATTTTCGCCAGGCAATTAATACGGATTTTTCGGCATCGGTTACGATATTTAGATTAATTGCATCCTGACAGATAACCTGAGATTTGCTTAAGAAGAGAACTAAAATGCCTGAGGCACGATCAACATTTTTGCTAAAGAAAACAAAATCGCAGAGATCCTCAGGCATGTATAATTTAGAAGAACTGCGTCGATAACTGTTACCAAAAATTTTGGACTCTCTGGCATCAACAGCTCATTGAAAACAGATTACTCAAACGCCACCGTGAAGCTTCCACTTTCTCAGTGAGGTCATGATGATTTCCCATTTTATTCCATATGAGCCATTATCGTGATTTTAAAACGTTTTATATTGAACATGTAAAACAATATGGTATTTATGCTTTAGCTAATGCACTGTCCATGAATATGAAGGTAGGCTCTTTTCGCTTATATTTATTAATCATGGGGACAAGACGCTGAAAATGCTCACTCGCACAATGAGCATCCAAAGCAGCCTGGTCAGGCCATTCTTCTATAAAGATAAAATGTCCCGCATCGTTCTGATCAACATACAAGTCGTAAGCAATACAAAGAGGTTCACGCTTGGTTGCTTCAACTAATTCACGATAAAGAGGAAGAACAATATCTATAGCATCAATATGGATGAAATCTTCTGCAATTACTTTTAACATTTCTGCTCTCTCAATGTTATGTCAAAAACGATGATACAGCTCACCAGAATATGTGGCCTGCTAATAGTTATTGTTATTAGCAACCACCTTTATCATTCCCTTAATCCAAAGGACAAACCCGAATCATATGACCATCGGGATCTTTCACGAGAAAAGTGCGGCCAAAAACATCAGTGTAGGGTTCCTGCTGAATATCAATATTGGGATTTTGTTGCCATTTCTCAAAAAGTTGATCAACCTCTTCGCAAGTGGGCAACATAATACCCATTTCTGAAAATCTCGGCACGGTATTGTCTGGCTTTGTTCCTCCACTCCAAATAGCAAAAATAGCTTCTTTACCCGCAGTAAATGCGACATAACGCGGGCTGGAAAAAACCGGTTCAGCATTAAAAATAGTTGAATAAAAAGCTGTAGAACGTTTGATATCAGAGACATAAATCAGTTGAAGATTAGGACTTAACTTAAGCTTTGAATGTGTCAAGGTTAACATAAAAAACTCCAACAGTCAGATAACGGATTCAGTACATTAAGAACCCCCAAAGTAACAAACCCGTGTGACAGTTTTTGTCAGCAGCTAACACGATATTTTTCCGTTTCCCGCCATTCTTTAAGTAAAGACAGTCTTGAACGGGGATAACATCGTTGTTCTATCTTCAAATGACGCATTCTATCCGATCTGAAATGACGAAATGTTTTTCTTAATTCACACCAACCAATAACAATACTGATATTCTCAAAATATCCCAATGCAAATGGCCATATTGTTCTGGTTGATTGATTGTTTTTCAGATCTAAATAAGTGAAAGTAATTTTATGCCGATGACTGATCGCTTGCCGTATTTGCGAAATATCAACGGAAGGCGTAATTTTCGTAGCGGCAGGCCCAATTAATAGTGCATTTTCCTCAAGATATTGTTTGAGTTCTGTTGGGATCACGGCGGCAATTTTATTGATTGCACTATTGGCAGATGCTTTCAATTGTGAATCAGCGCGCCTAGTCACCCAACTGGCCCCTAATGCCAGGGCTTCTATCTCATTTTGCGTTAACATTAATGGAGGTAAGACAAATCCCGGCCGTAAGACATAACCAATACCCGCTTCTCCCTCGATATTTGCCCCTTGAACCTGCAAGGTCGCAATATCCCGATAAAGTGTCCTTAAACTAATCTTCAATTTCTGCGCCAATACTTTGCCCTGTATGGGAAAGTGATAACTACGTAATATTTCCATCAGAGTTAGCAAACGTTGTGCTCTAGACAATTTATCATATCCTTAGCTTTAACAAATTGATTTATATATATTTTATAATCATCATTCCATAATGGCTTTTAAACTGCATAATAGCAGTAAATCTGTCACTGATATCAATTTTATACGACGATTCACTCAAGGTGAAATAGGCACGTTAGTTAACTTTTTGACATATAACACTTTTCTGAGCTGATAAAAGCGATATGCTAATATCACTTTTATCAGCTCATCATCTGCTATCTTATTTCTGGGTTCTCAATTAAATGAACACTCGTAAAATTAAGGGAATACGTCCATTTAGTGCGCTTATTGACGCTTGTTGGAAAGAAACTTACTCTTTTCACCGTTTTATCAAAGATATAATTGCTGGGATCACCGTGGGAATCATTGCTATTCCACTAGCAATGGCTCTGGCAATCGGCAGTGGTGTTGCACCACAATACGGCCTGTATACTGCGGCTATTGCCGGCATGATTATTGCTGTGACCGGAGGATCACGCTATAGCGTTTCCGGCCCAACAGCTGCTTTTGTGGTGATACTCTATCCTGTATCGCAACAATTTGGCCTCAGTGGTTTGCTCATTGCCACGCTCATGTCAGGCATTATCTTGCTTATCATGGGATTAGCGCGATTAGGCCGATTGATTGAGTATATTCCACTCTCTGTTACGCTTGGATTCACTTCTGGTATTGCCATTACCATCGCTACCATGCAAGTGCAAAATTTCTTCGGCCTGAAATTAGACCATGTACCGGAAAATTATATTAATAAGGTGATTGCCCTCTCCCAAGCGTTTCCTTCATTACAACTGAGCGATACCCTTATTGGTTTAACAACCCTGCTGGTCTTGATTTTCTGGCCAAAACTCAGGATAAAGTTACCAGGTCACTTACCCGCTTTAATAGCAGGTACAGGTATCATGGGGATCATGCATCTGTTAGGTCATGATGTGGCAACAATTGGTTCATCATTTAGCTATACGCTGGAAGAAGGTACACAAGGCCAAGGTATTCCCCCCATTCTTCCCCAATTTGTCCTGCCGTGGCAATTGCCTGACACTCATTCTCTTGATATTAGCTGGAATACAATATCAGCATTACTGCCCGCTGCATTTTCTATGGCAATGTTAGGCGCAATTGAATCCCTGTTGTGCGCCGTTATTCTTGATGGCATGACCGGAAAAAAACATCATTCCAACAGTGAATTGATCGGTCAGGGAATGGGTAATATTGTCGCCCCCTTCTTTGGTGGGATCACCGCAACTGCGGCTATCGCGCGTTCAGCCGCCAATGTGCGGGCAGGGGCAACCTCACCCATTGCCGCTGTCGTTCACTCCCTGCTGGTATTGTTGGTCCTGCTGGTTCTTGCCCCAATACTTTCTTATTTACCGCTTGCCGCTATGTCAGCCATTTTGTTGATTGTGGCGTGGAATATGAGCGAAGCCCATAAGGTTGTGGATCTCATCCGCCGTGCCCCCAAAGACGATATCATCGTGATGTTGCTGTGTATGTCATTAACGGTGCTGTTTGATATGGTAGTGGCAATCACGATAGGCATTGTGCTGGCTTCACTGCTGTTTATGCGCAAAATTGCCAATATGACACGAATCAGCATTTCTCCCGCAACGAATCATGATGCCGGTTTATTGGTTGTGCGAATTAATGGCCCCCTGTTTTTCGCAGCCGCAGAGCGTATTTTTACTGAACTGAAAGAACAAGGCACCGATTATCACACCATTATTATGCAGTGGGACGCTGTTCCGGTTCTGGATGCAGGTGGGCTACATGCTTTTCAAGCATTCGTTCGGGAAATGGGAAAAGAGAAACATCTCGTTGTGTGCGATATCTCCTTCCAGCCTTTGAAAACGCTGGCACGAGCCAAAGTCGAGCCAATTAAAGGACAATTGAGTTTTTATGCCACTTTATCCAAAGCACTGAAAGAAATAGATTAATCTAAATCCCCAGATAAGAATATTGGATGCTTTTTTTGGTCTAATATTCTTATTGCAAATCTCAAGAGAAGCCCATTTTTCACCCCAAAGTTTGACTTAAATCTAAACGCAGATAGGGAGAATTTTCATGCTTTTTTCATTCAATAAACGTCTCACGATAATTGCACTTACCATTTTTTCTTCCATTACGCCATTGTTTGTCACAAACTCCATGGCTGCTGAAGAAGTCATGTATATAGATTTTCAGTTTGATGAATTTTCTATGCCAATAGCAAATCTCGAAATTGATGGAAAAAAGCAAAACTTAATGTTCGACACGGGATCATCTCGAGGATTCCATTTAACGAAAGAGGTTATGTCGAAAATCTCAGGCTTAGTGATAACGCCGGAAAAAGCACGCTCTACTGACATTACTGGCAAAGTTTATTTTAATGACCAATTTAACATTCCCAAACTTTCGATAAACGGAATGGTATTTAAGGATATTACCGGCGTTTCGCTAAAACCATGGGGAGTGACCTTGTTAGGTAAAGAAAAGAAACTTCCCACTTCGATGGTAATGGGCCTTGGTTTATTCAAAGATAAAGTTATTATTATTGATTACAAAAAACAACGATTGTCAGTTTCTGACCATTTGCAAGCATTGGGCGTCAATGTGGTTGATGGTTGGCGCGAATTACCGCTGAGGCTCACGCATGAAGGTATTGTTGTCAAAGTTTCACAAAACACCAAGAGTTACAACATGATCCTGGATACTGGTGCAACAGCTTCCGTTTTTTGGCAAAAAAGGCTGCAATCACCTCCCGTTATTCTTCCCTGCGGGGCATTAATAAAAGAGCTGGCCAATGAAAAATGTACTGTATCGGCATTTCAACTTGATGAGGCAGGCACTAAAGACATAAAACTGAATTCAATGCTGGTTGATGGGGATTTTAATCAGTTCAATGCGGATGGACTCATTGGAAATAACTTCTTCAATCAATATGCAGTATTAATTGATTTTCCCGGCAAGAGATTATTTATTAAAGATAATGCGTAAAAAATAAGCGGTCACAGGGCAATATTTCTGCAACCGCATTATCAAAAAACCAAACAGATCCCGTGATTATTTGCTGGTATCCAGCTCTGGGAAACTTTTCACTACATCGTCAATGGCTTTCATCTGCATCAGGAATGGCTCCAGTTTTGCCAATGGTAATGCTGATGGGCCATCACATTTTGCATTTTCTGGATCAGGATGAGCTTCAAGGAACAAACCGGCAATTCCTACCGCCATACCAGCACGAGCCAGTTCTGACACTTGCGCACGACGACCGCCGGAAGCCGCACCCAATGGATCACGGCACTGTAATGAGTGAGTAACATCAAAAATCACTGGCGAACCCTGGGTTGCCTGTTTCATGACACCGAAGCCCAACATATCGACGACCAGGTTGTCGTAACCAAAATTACTGCCGCGATCACACAGTATTACCTGATCGTTACCACCCTCTTTAAATTTTTCAACAATATTTCCCATCTGCCCTGGGCTAACGAACTGCGGTTTTTTGACATTGATAACTGCGCCCGTTTTTGCCATCGCCTCAACCAAATCAGTCTGGCGGGCAAGGAAAGCAGGAAGCTGGATAACATCAACCACCTCTGCAACAACTTGGGCTTGGGCGGGTTCATGTACATCCGTGATGATTTTCACGCCAAAAGTCTGTTTCAGCTCCTGAAAGATCCTCATCCCCTCTTCCAGACCAGGCCCGCGATAGGAGTGGATCGAAGAACGGTTAGCCTTATCAAAAGACGCCTTAAAAACATAAGGAATGCCCAGTTTTTGCGTTACGGTCACATAGTGTTCACAAATACGCATGGCCAAATCCCGTGACTCAAGGACATTCATTCCACCAAACAGTACAAAAGGCAGATCATTTGCGACCTTGATGTCACCAATATTAACCACTTTCTGTTGCATGTTTATACCTTCTCTTGTTAAGGACAAATAATTTGCTGTATCCATAAAAATAAATAAGGAGCAAGGAAATGCTGCCTTATATACCAATCGTCTTTCAAGATGCGTCTTATATCTCTCCACGTAGCGGGGAGATATAAACAATCACATTGATTTGCAAGCTGCAACTTGACGTTGGATTGATATAACACCTTTAATGGAGAATGATCGCTCTCTGATCAATGGTGTTAATCTGCATTTTTATCATTTCTGAGATCGGATCCTCAGGGCAATGTTCGACAAAATAACTCAAATCTGAAACAGCAATGTGATTACAATCGAGTTGCGCATAAATTAGCCCTCGGTCGCGAATTTCATATGGGTCTTCGGGATCGAACATCAGCACGACTTCGCTGGCTTTTAACGCCAATTCCATTTTTTTCTCTTCCATTAAGGAAATTTTGATAATATCAGTCACTTTTCGCACAATGCTGTTATTATCGGCTTCCTGTAAGTCCTTATTTTCTAAACGAACCATCAGGCCAATATTACATTTCAGCCAGACATCAAGGATATGTTCGTTGAGCGTATCGCCATTCATCGGGTTAATAAACCATGTCGGCTCATCAGCCAAATCAATCCGTAAGATTAACTGTGTCGGGAATATAACAGGCTGTACGGGCAATGCCAGCGCCTGAGCTATATGGGTAAATATCGTTCCCAATGTGACGGGAGCGCCTTGGCGTGAACGCAATACATTATCCAACCACAAGGTATCAGATAAACAATACACCCCATTCGCGCCACCAAATTTCCATTCTCGATAAAACAGCATCAATAATGCGTGTAATTTTGCTTTGGTGTCAGTAATAGAGGTAAGTTTTTGGCGCGCTTCTTCAACCAATACCGTTAATTGCTCAGTCACCATTGTGTGGGGGAAATCAGGACGAATGGCCCGTGTTACCAGAATAATACCATCTATCAGGGAAGCATTATTGAATTCATAATTAACTATGGTTTTCATTTTTATTCCATTGACCTACCGTGATACGTTCGTTACCACCATAATCCTGAAAAGTTGCTATCTGTTGATAACCTTTTTCCAAAAATAGGTTTCTGACAACGATTCCCTGTTTCCAGCCATGTTCCAATAATAGCCATCCGTTTGGTAACAGGAAGTGGCGAGCCTGCTCTATAATTGTCTGCAAATCTGCTATGCCATTTTGTGCAGCGATCAATGCAGTGGCTGGTTCAAACCTGACATCTCCTTCGCGCAGATGAGGGTCAAGCTCATCAATATAGGGAGGATTACTGACAATCATATCAAATTGTCTTTCCCCAACCGCAGAAAACCACTCACTTTGCAGAAAATTCACATTGTGAACAGACAATTTCTCCGCGTTTTTTGCCGCATTATGTCTTGCCAATGCAACGGCATCAGGGTTGATATCCACCCCGGTGACATAGCAATCATGTCGCTCACTTGCCAGCGCCAATGCAATTGCCCCTGTTCCCGTGCCAAGATCCAGGATTCGAGCCGATGATGCAGGCAATAGTTCCAAGGCTTTTTCCACCAGGCATTCCGTATCAGGACGAGGGATTAACGTTGCTGGTGATACAGTCAGGGGCAGCGACCAAAATTCACGCTCTCCCACAATATAAGCAATCGGTTCACCCTGGATGCGACGAGCCAGCAAGGTATCAAGCTGGCTAACTTCTTTTGGAGAAATTGGTGTCTCATGGAATGCAATTAAATAAGTGCGGGAACGCCCTGTTACGTGTTGCAACAGAATTTCTGCATCACGCTTAGGGCTGTCACTTTCAGCCAACTGCATAGCTGCATGTCGGAGCCAATGTTGATAATTCATCAATCCTGCTCTGACAATGCGGATAATTGGTCTGCTTGATATTCAGTAATGATAGGTTGGATAAGCATATCCAGTTTGCCTTCCATCACTTCTTCAAGGCGGTATAACGTCAGGTTGATGCGGTGATCGGTAACGCGTCCCTGTGGGAAGTTATAAGTGCGGTTGCGATCTGAACGGTCACCGGAGCCAAGCAAGTTACGGCGTTCAGAAGCCTCCGCTTCCTGACGCTTTTGCATCTCAGCGGCACGGATACGCGCAGCAAGCACAGACATCGCTTTGGCTTTGTTCTTGTGCTGTGAACGCTCATCCTGACATTCCACGACAATCCCCGTCGGCAAGTGGGTAATTCGAATTGCCGAGTCAGTGGTGTTAACGTGCTGCCCGCCTGCGCCGGAAGAGCGATAAGTATCAATTTTCAGATCGCCTGGATTAATGTCCGGTAATTCCGCTTCCGGGATTTCTGGCAGGATAGCTACTGTACACGCAGAAGTATGGATGCGCCCCTGGGATTCTGTTTCCGGCACTCGCTGGACACGATGACCACCAGACTCAAATTTCAGGTGTCCATAAACTTGCTCACCAGAAATTTTGGCAATCACTTCCTTATATCCGCCATGTTCACCTTCATTGGCACTCATGAGTTCCACTTTCCAGCGACGAGATTCAGCATAACGGCTATACATACGGAATAAATCTCCGGCAAATATCGCAGCTTCATCCCCCCCCGTTCCGGCACGAACTTCAAGGAAACAGTTGCGCTCATCATCCGGATCTTTCGGTAATAACAACAATTGCAATTGCTGTTCCAACTCTTCATTACGAATTTTTGCGCTTTTGAGTTCTTCCTGCGCCATTTCCCGCATTTCGGGATCATCAAGCATCATCTCGGCTGTTTCAATATCATCCTGAACGCTTTTCCAGGCTTTAAAACAGTTAGTCACATCCGTCAGTTGAGCATATTCCTTTGATAATGCGCGAAAACGCTCTTGATCAGCAATGACTTCAGCATCACCGAGGTGAGCCAAAACTTCTTCATGGCGTTCTTGTAGTGCTTCCAATTTAGCGACAATAGAAGGCTTCATTCGTAATATCAGACCTTATTAAGAATAGGGTTAGTTATGATCCAGCCCAAGGCTGTCCCGTAATAGATTCAGGCGTTCCAAATCGCCATCACTGGCAGCCTGTTGGAGAGATTTAGTCGGTGTATGGATCAGACGATTCGTCAACTGGTAGGTCAATTGGTTAATGATCTGTTCAGCATCAGCACCCTGCCTTATGGACATCAATGCCTTTGCCGTCATCTCAGCCCTAATTTTCTCTGCCTGCTCTCGATATTCGCGAATTGTATTAACAGCGCCTTGAGAACGCAACCAATCCATGAAATGGCTGCTTTCTTGTTGCACAATCCCTTCCGCAACCACTGCCGCAGCTTTACGTTGGGCAAGATTTTGCTGAATGATAGCCTGTAAATCATCCACGCTGTACAGATAAACATCACTCAATTTTTCCACATCTGGTTCAATATCGCGAGGAACGGCAATGTCAATCAGCAACATGGGTTGGTTACGACGTAATTTCAATGCCCTTTCGACCATACCTTTGCCAATGATCGGCAATGGGCTGGCCGTGGAGCTAATGACAATATCCGCTTCAGCCAATCGGGTATCGATATCCGGCAGGGAAATGACTTCGGCATTGACTTCACTGGCAAGCATCTGTGCCCGCTCTTTTGTCCGGTTGGCGATCATCATGTGGTTTACGCCATGCTCTTTTAGATGACGGGCAACCAGTTCAATCGTTTCCCCCGCGCCCACCAGCAGGATATTCAGTTGGGAAAGGGATTCGAAAATTTGCCGTGCAAGTGTACAGGCCGCAAATGCGACAGAAACGGCATTGGCGCCAATTTCGGTTTCTGTTCTGATCCGCTTAGCCACCGAGAAAGATTTTTGGAATAAGCGTTCCAGTTCACTCGACAAAGAATGATAATTTTGCGACTCAGAAAAAGCCTTTTTCACCTGTCCCAAAATCTGCGGTTCCCCCAATACCAGGGAATCCAGGCCGCTTGCAACTCGCATCAAATGGCTGACGGCCTCATTGTCTAAATGCCAATAGAGGCTACCTGTCAAATCATCAGGGTTAAGCTGATGATATTTGCATAACCAATTAATTAACTGTTCTTTTAAATTACCCTGCTGTTCAACGCTGAGATAAAGCTCTGTACGGTTGCAGGTAGACAGTACGACGCCACCTCGCACCAGGGGTTGCTGGAGCAAGTCATCAAGCGCTAATCCTAGCGTGTCAGGAGAAAAAGCCACCCGCTCACGTAAAGAAACAGGCGCTGTTCTATGGTTGATACCGAGTGCTAATAAAGTCATCTTAACTACATTGAGTTATCACGGGAAGCAAGACTATGATGATATTGATAATTATTCTCATAAACTCACACCCTTCATAAGGACTCTCATTGGTCGAGCATTCTACTTGATGCATCAGTTCAATAAAAGTCAATCAGGTGATTATGCGATAATTTTATTCGAGAATTCTCAGCGAACTTTCGCTAAATTACCTTCTATGATTATAGTTTCGGGAGAGCATACTTTAAGTTGTTATATAAATATTGCCATATTTATAATCGCCAAAATGCTAAACTCGCTTACCACCAAGGGTTACCGTATGAAAATGTCTGTTTTTTTTCGCTTACTTCCCCTCTCCGGCGTTTTACTGACTGCCTGTACAGTCACACAACCCCCTATGGGCACGGGATCAGCGGATACACCACAATGGCACGCCCGTGAACAGCAACTGCAAAAATTAGGGCATTACCAAACCCGAGGTTCTTTCGCTTATCTGGCCGATGAAAAAAAAGTGTACGCCCGATTTTTCTGGCAACAATATTCCTCTGACAATTATAAGTTACTGTTGCTCAATCCATTGGGTACAACAGAATTGGAATTATTCGTCGAACCAAATATGATTCAGGTCACTGACAATAATGGTAAAAAATATCTCAGTGATAAACCCGAATCTTTGATTTACCAACTGACCAATATGAATATTCCTCTGGATAATCTACGAAGCTGGATTATCGGTCTACCCGGTAGTGCCAAAGATTTTCAGTTGGATACAAATTACCTGCTTAAATCCGTTAGTGACAAAAAAAATGGGGAGATTTGGCGCGTAAATTATCAAGGATACGATACAACGATCACGCCAGCTTTACCTACTCGACTGGAACTGACACAAGGGAACAACCGTATAAAATTAAAGATGGATAATTGGACGATTCAATAATGACTTTAACCTGGCCTTCTCCGGCAAAATTGAATTTATTTTTGTATATAACAGGGCAGCGGCCTGACGGCTACCACGAACTGCAAACACTGTTTCAATTTTTAGATTATGGCGATGAAATCACCATCTCCCCACGTCAAGATAACCAAATCCGCTTGCTGACTCCGGTTGCAGGCGTAGCCCATGATGACAATTTAATCGTGCGGGCAGCCCGGTTGTTGCAAAACCATCTATTACAAAAACGTGCCGTACCGAATCTTAATGCGAATATTCAATCTGTCACCGAACATTTGGGAGCCGATATTCGCGTTGATAAATGTCTGCCAATGGGCGGAGGTTTAGGGGGTGGTTCTTCCAATGCCGCGACGGTATTGATTGCCCTCAATCACCATTGGCAAGCCAATCTGTCCGATGATGAATTAGCACAGCTTGGTGTATGCCTGGGGGCAGACGTTCCTGTCTTTGTCAAAGGCCACGCCGCTTTTGCCGAAGGCATTGGAGAAAAACTCCAGCCTGCTTCACCGGAAGAAAAATGGTTTTTGGTTGCTCACCCTGGAATTGAAATATCAACCCCAACAATTTTTACTGATCCTGAATTAAAAAGAAATTCTCCGATTCGCTCTCTACCCGCATTATTACAGGCCCCATTTGCAAATGATTGTGAACCAATCGCAAGAAAACGTTTTCGTAAGGTTGAACAGCTTCTTTTATGGCTGTTAGAATACGCACCGTCACGCCTGACTGGAACCGGTGCATGTGTTTTCGGCGAGTTCGAATCAGAAGCATCGGCCCGTAAGGTGTTAAATGAAACTCCAGAGTGGATGCAGAGTTTTGTTGCGCGTGGCGTTAACATTTCTCCATTGCATACATTCCGCTCTGGGATACCCATGTTATTGAACCAATGAGCATATTTGTTTGATTGGTCAACAATATCTCTCTGGACGCAAGCCTGAGGTTTTTCTCGTGCCCGATATGAAGCTTTTTGCTGGTAATGCCACACCTGAACTAGCACAACGTGTTGCCAACCGCCTATATACTAACTTGGGAGATGCTGCTGTCGGTCGTTTCAGCGACGGTGAAGTTAGTGTTCAAATCAATGAAAATGTACGCGGTGGTGATGTTTTCATCATCCAGTCTACCTGTGCCCCCACCAACGACAACCTGATGGAATTAGTGGTTATGGTCGATGCGCTACGTCGTGCTTCTGCCGGCCGTATTACCGCTGTTATTCCTTACTTCGGTTATGCCCGTCAGGATCGCCGTGTCCGTTCGGCACGTGTACCTATCACTGCAAAAGTTGTTGCTGATTTTCTGTCCAGCGTTGGTGTAGACCGTGTTCTCACTGTTGACCTACACGCCGAGCAGATCCAAGGTTTCTTTGATGTCCCGGTTGATAATGTATTTGGTAGCCCAATCCTTCTGGAAGATATGCTCCAGAAAGAACTGGAAAACCCCATTGTTGTCTCGCCAGATATCGGTGGTGTTGTTCGCGCCCGTGCGATTGCTAAGCTGTTGAACGATACAGATATGGCTATCATCGATAAACGTCGCCCACGTGCAAACGTTTCTCAGGTGATGCATATTATTGGCGATGTTGCTGGCCGTGATTGCGTTCTGGTCGATGACATGATCGATACAGGTGGCACACTGTGCAAAGCGGCTGAGGCATTGAAAGAGCGCGGAGCGAAACGGGTGTTTGCTTATGCAACCCACCCTATTTTCTCTGGCAATGCAGTGGAAAACATCAAAAACTCAGTGATCGATGAATTTGTGGTCTGTGACACAATTCCTCTGTCTGATGAGATTAAGGCGTTGAACAAAGTTCGTACTTTGACACTGTCTGGTATGCTGGCTGAAGCCATTCGCCGTATCAGCAATGAAGAATCAATCTCTGCGATGTTTGAGCATTAATGTTTAAGTTTTAGCGTCAATATTAAACGCTAACTTATTCAAGTGATTAAATAAATCATTGCTTGAAAAACCCCGTTGCTGCATTTGCAGCAGCGGGGTTTTCTGTTTTTTTAATATATTTAGCTAATGTTTTCTCTTTGAATTAATAACAATTAAAATATTATTATCTAAAAAATAATTAAAAATATCAAAATGTTAATCTAATGCCTTAAATTTCACCCAATAAAATAAAACGATTAAATAACCATATAATCTAATGTTAATATCCCATAAACATTTCAATCCATCTGGTACGTCCAGTTCCTAACACTCTAACAATACTGGTGTCATTGAATAGTTACTGCTAACCTGTCGCACGCTTAATGGAATTGGTTTTATTTCTTTACATCACACAACAGTATCTGAAAACAGGTATTATTTCTTCTCTAAAAAAATAAATTATCCTAATAGATAAGCTACCAATATCCAGGAATGAAAGAGATAATTTTTCGGTTGGCTATTTTATGTACGCACTTAGGCGTTAAATTTTTTAAGATCACATTTTTCATAAAAAGATGCAATGCAACATGGAAGTTCAATAACCTGAAACCATAATTAATCGTAGGCAGCCGTTACCAATAAGTCAGCTGTCTTATATGGGTTTATCTCAATATTAAACATATCAACATCTCTAACCTACTGAGGAAGAGTTGCGGGATGCTTTTTGCCCAAAAACCCGCTTTTCTAAAGACAAGCTGTTGATTAATAGAAAAAACTACTTTTTAAGGAGAGTGCCAATGAAAAAGGCATTTTTATTTACACCTGCACTGCTAGCGCTTTCAATTAATGCTATTTCTAATGCTCATGCTTATGATCAAGTCTATGTCGGTGGGGGGGATAGCCTGAGCGATGGTGGGAATATAGGGCGATATATGTCAGATGGAGAAGATAATCCGTTATATCTTGAAGAATTCTCTCAAAACATTATGAATATTAAGCCAACACCATCCAAAGATGGTGGCACTAATTATGCCCAAGGTGGTGCGACGGCTCTTAAACAATACAGTAAAGACGGTTTTAATACGCAAGATCAGGTAGATAACTATCTTAATGCTCATAATGGAAAAGCTGATCCTAACGGCATCTATATTCATTGGATAGGGGGTAACGACCTTGCCAAAGCTTTGGAAGAGGCAGCGAAAGAAAAAAATCCACTACAAGCTCAAAAAGTTGCCACTGACATTGTCATCACCAGCGCTACCGCAGCCGCAAATCAAATCAATCAACTTATCAAACAAGGTGCTGGATTAGTTATTGCTCCAACCGTTCCTGATGTGAGCACTACCCCTAGATTTTTAGAAACATTACTTAGTCAAGCTATCATTCGCCAGACTTTAGAATCTAAAGGTATTAAAGATCCTGAAGTTTATAACAATCTACCTGAAGACCAAAAAAAACCCATCGAACAAAAAATCAATGACACTTTGAAATTAGTTCATGATGGCATTAATACATATCTTACTCCTAATAGTGATTACCGCCGTCAAGTGCTTGAAGGGACACTGAGAACAATTGCAGAAAAATCGTATCCAGATAACGCCGCCAAGGCTACAGAAACCTATGAAAAACTTCTCGCTGCCTATGATGATGCAAGTCAAGGGGCTACAAAACTCACTGATATATATAATGAGCTAGTCGACAAATTGATTAGCGAAGGAAACGGTAATATCTTGCGTGCCGATATCAATGGATTATTACGTGAAGTGATCGCTAACCCTATGATTTATGGCATCCAAAATACATTGGGTTATGCTTGCGAGCAAGGTAAAAGCGCGGCTCAATGCTCTTCCAAGGATCCCAACTTTACTAAAGACAAAGAATTTTTATTCTCTGATTCTTTCCACCCAACCCCGTTGGGACACAAGATAATGGGACAATACATTACCTCTATTTATAATGCCCCATCACAGGTAATGACATTGAATCAAGTCAACCGCGCACCAGTGAAAAGTGCCCTCTCTTCCCTTGATGGTCATCTGCAACAACTGCGTAACGGTGGCAACGAACAAGGTAAAGTCGGTGTCTTTGGTGGCTACACGGGTAACCAAGATAAAACCTTTACACTGGGTAGCGATTATCAGCTGATAGATAACCTGCTATTGGGTGCAATGTACTCTAACTATAAAGAGGAGCGCTCACCGATTGCTGACTTCTCTTATGCAGGCCGTGGTCATGTTTTGACAGCGTATACATTGTGGAACTATTACAACAATGGTTGGTTAAGCGGTGACTTCCATTATTCACGCACTAACTATGATAGCCTGACTCGTACCATCCAGCTTGGCGAAGCGACGCGCAGGGAAACCGGTTCTACCACAGGTAAACAATGGGGCGCACGCATTACCGCTGGTTGGGATATTCCTGTTACTCACTATCTGACCACCAGCCCAATCATCCAGTATGCCTGGGATAAAGGTGAAGTTGATGGCTACCGTGAATCCGGTAACAATAACACTTCCATGCATTTTAGTGATCAAGACTACACTTCTAAAGTTGGCACCCTGGGTTGGCGCATAGATACTAAATTAGGTCGTTTCAATCCTTACGCTTCTGTCCAGTTTAATCACCAATTTGGTGATACAAGCTACAAACTGAGCAGTGCCATTAACTCCACCAAAACTTCCTTTGTGCAGGAAAGTGGTAAACAGAGCACAAACTGGCGTCAATATACAATCGGCGTGAACGCAAACCTGATCAATAACCTACGCGGATTTGCTTCCGTTACCCGCAATGACGGCAATAGCCAAGATCCTAGCTACAATTTCAGCTTAGGTATCAACGCAAGTTTCTAAGAAAACATTTATTCAGGGACGCAAGGCAAAATGACTGCCTTGCGTTTTTGTTAATTATCACACAAACGTTAACGTTCTGTTTAATTTTTGTATATGCAATTGCAAGTAGTATCGAACTGAAATAATCAGAGAATCAGCCATTAACCCAAGAAAAATGAGCAAGTGCCTTTTTAAATCAAGGTGTTTTGGCTGGCATGAAAATAATGCGCTGTTTTTTCAGGAGAACTACATGAAGAAAGCACTCTTTTTAGTATCAGCCACCACTGCACTATTCGTTAACCTCATGACAAATGCTTATGCCTATAACAATGTATATGTTTTCGGGGATAGCTTAAGTGATGGCGGGAATATCGGCAGATTTACAACAGATGGCAAAGACGCTGAGCTATATGATGAATACATAGCCCGAAACCTTACTGGCAAAAAAATAATACCCTCTGAGGAAGGTGGAACCAATTATGCGTATGGAGGAGCAACCGCTAACGGTTCTGGTGATCCTTTCTGGGATTATTTTGCACACCCAACAAAGAAACAGCTTGATGACTATTTGAAAGCACACTCTGGACGGGCTGATCCGAATGGTTTGTACATACATTGGATAGGCGGCAATGATGTAAAGGACGCTCTGCAAGATTTAGCGAAGGGCGATGAAAAAGCAGCGCAACATCGTATCAATGATAGTTCTGCATCCGCAGCATCGCAGATCAATCAACTCATTAAGGCTGGCGCAGGGTTAATTATTGTGCCTAATGTCCCTGATGTTGGGACAACCCCCAAAATTATGGAAGCCGTGCTTCAAGGCGCTTTAAAAAAAAGCAAAATACCCGATGACAAAATCGCCCAAATTCTGAAACAAGCCCACGAAGCCATCAATAAATACCCCACACCGAATAAGGAAATCAGAAATAAAATCCTCCAGGGCGTTTTTAAAAAGATTGCTGAGGGTGCTTCTCCCCAAGATCCAGAAGCCGCGAAAGAAATTTACCGCCAATTACTTGATGCTTATGATAATACCAGCAAAATTGCTTCCCAATTTTCCGACGAATTTAACCAAAACGAAGAGAATCAACTCATTCACGGCAATATCCTGCGTGCCGATGTCAATCATCTCTTAAGGGAGGTTATTGAAAATCCGACCATTTATGGTATTGCTAATACCCTTGGTTATGCCTGTCCACAAGGTACGAGGGCTGATCTGTGTTCTTCTTCCCAGCCTGGATTTGATAAGAGCCAACCCTACTTATTTTCCGATGACCTCCACCCAACCCCTTACGCACACAAAGTCATTGGCCAGTACATCATGTCTATCTACAACGCCCCTTTACAAGTGATGGCATTGAACCACATCAACCGTACCCCAACCACAACTGCGCTAAGCTCACTTGACGGTCACCTACAACAGCTTCGCAATGATCATCAGGCCAAAGGTAAAGTTGGTGTATTCGGGGGTTATACCGGCAATCACAATAATACCCTCACATTGGGTAGCGATTATCAACTGACGGATAATTTAATTTTGGGAGCCACAATTTCACGTTATAAAGATGAACAAAATGCAACACCTAATTTCAGCTATGCGGCTACAGGTCATGTCATAACCGCTTACACACTCTGGAACTACTATGGTAATGGATGGCTGAACGGTGATGTCCATTATTCACGTACCAATTATGACAATCTGTCACGTTCCATTCAGCTTGGTCAAGCCATTCGCAGGGAATCAGGTTCAACGATGGGAAAACAGTGGGGTTGGCGGATTACAGCAGGCTGGGATATTCCCATTACTCACTATCTGACCACCAGCCCAATTATCCAATATGCCTGGGACAAAGGGGATATTGACGGCTATCGTGAAACAGGTAACAACAGCACTTCCATGCACTTTGCGGATCAACGCTATCATTCCAAAGTTGGCTCGGTGGGCTGGCGAGTAGATACTAAGCTAGGCCGCTTCAATCCTTATGCCTCTATCCTGTTCAATCATCAATTCGATGACGAACGCTATACTCTTCGTAGCGCAATCAATGCGACCAAAACAAGTTTCGTTCAACCGGGAGAGAAACAGAATAGAGATCATATCCAATATACAGTCGGTATTAATGCCAATCTGACCAATAATTTTCACGCATTTGCCGCCGTCTCACATGAAAAAAATGATAATGAACCGAATCATGACTACTATTTCAACCTCGGTTTCAATGTCAATTTTTAATCTACGTGTTACCTTTCAAGTTGCTCATTATAATCATTGTTTCTCCTCGCTTCGCGGGGAGAAACAATATGCATCTTGATGTGAGATGGGTATACACTGAACATAACTAATAAGGATAAGGCGGTAATGGTTACCGCCTTATTTAAAATAATAATCACAAATGTCGATGTTTTTTACGGCAACAACGTTCATCGTAATTCTTCAACCACCAATACTTATCAGTAACCTGTTCTCGGCCGCCAACACTGGCTCCTACCAACCAAATAAATGCGCCAACAAACAACCCCATTAATGAGAGGCTTATCAAAATCTCAGAAAGGCCAAAATTGAAGATATGGCTAAGCAATAGATAGGCTAAACTAATGAACATTGCCGCCATTCCTGCTCCCATAAGAATATTACCAAAAATAAAAGCCTTTTTACGTCTCATGGCCAACCTCCAATACTTTTTGTGAACGCTAATTTGCAAATGCAACGAACGCAAAAGCACGAAAGTAGATATCTTCTTTAAAATTAATTATAGCCTTATTATATGAAAGGTTATTGCGGTGGTGATCACAAGCTGTACAAATTTAAGCCTGATTTTTTACATTCCATCACAATAACCTTTGTTAAATGAATTTTGTACTCAAGCCTTGAGGTAGGTAAACTAATCCCCTTTTTGTTCTATTTCCAATAAGCGAAATTAAACCGTGAGTAACATAAAATTAATCGTTGGCCTGGCAAATCCTGGAGCTGAATATGCACAGACCAGACATAATGCTGGAGCATGGTTTGTCGACTTGTTAGCGCAACGCCATAACCAATCTCTGAAAGAAGAGAGTAAATTTTTTGGCTATACTGCCCGTATCAACATGAATGGGCAGGATATTCGTTTACTGGTACCCACCACTTTCATGAACCTTAGTGGTAAATCCGTTCTTGCCCTGGCTGGATTTTATCGTATTCAGCCGGATGAAATCTTGGTTGCACATGACGAGCTGGATCTGCCGCCTGGGGTAGCAAAAATGAAACTGGGTGGCAGCAATGGCGGTCATAATGGCCTAAAAGACATTCAGAACAAATTCGGAAATAACCCTAACTTCCACCGTCTGCGTATCGGTATTGGCCATCCAGGCGATAAAAACAAAGTCGTAGGCTTTGTCCTTGGCAAGCCGCCTGCCAGCGAACAAAAACTGATTGACGATGCCATAGATGAAGCGTTGCGCTGTACTGACATCCTGATTAAAGATGGCATGAACAAGGCAATTAATCGCCTACATGCCTTTAAAGCCAGCGCTTAACCGGGAGTGCATGGCGGATCGGGCTATTGCGTGTATAATAGCGCCAATTTTGTAAACTGACCGACAAGCTTATTCTTGTTGGTTTATACCAATCTAACTTCAAGATGCGAGTAATTTCTCCCCGCTCCGCGGGGTGAAATTAAGTTTCATAGAATGTTGTAAATGGCAACTTGAAGTTTAATACGTATATAAGTGATTTAAGGTGATAAATATATGGGATTCAAATGCGGTATCGTTGGCCTGCCTAACGTTGGGAAATCTACATTATTCAATGCGCTGACCAAAGCAGGTATCGAAGCAGCAAACTTCCCGTTCTGCACTATCGAACCAAACACAGGTGTTGTGCCGATGCCAGATCCACGTCTCGAACAGTTGGCTGAGATTGTTAAACCACAACGCACCCTGCCAACTACTATGGAGTTCGTCGATATTGCCGGTCTGGTAAAAGGTGCTTCAAAGGGTGAAGGCTTAGGTAACCAATTCCTGACCAACATCCGTGAAACAGAAGCAATCGGCCATGTAGTACGCTGCTTTGAAAACGACAACATTGTCCACGTTTCTGGTCAGGTTGATCCTGCCTCTGATATTGAAGTTATCAATACAGAACTGGCGCTGTCGGATCTGGACACCTGCGAGCGTGCTATCCATCGTATACAGAAGAAAGCCAAAGGTGGTGATAAGGACGCTAAAGCAGAACTGGAAGTCTTAGAAAAATGCCTTCCACACCTTGAACAAGCGGGTATGCTGCGCGCTTTAAACCTGAGTGCGGAAGAGAAAGCGATTATTCGTTATCTGAGCTTCCTGACTTTGAAACCAACCATGTATATTGCCAACGTCAATGAAGACGGTTTCGAAAATAACCCGCACCTTGATACCGTTCGCGCCATTGCTGAAAAAGAAGGCTCCGTTGTTGTTCCCGTTTGTGCAGCGATTGAAGCCGATATCGCTGAGTTGGAAGACGCTGACCGCGAAGAATTTATGGCGGAATTAGGTCTGGAAGAGCCAGGTTTGAACCGTGTTATTCGTGCAGGCTACCAATTGCTGAACCTGCAAACCTACTTTACTGCGGGCGTGAAAGAAGTTCGTGCCTGGACGATCCCAGTGGGTGCAACCGCCCCACAAGCGGCGGGTAAAATCCATACTGATTTTGAAAAGGGCTTTATCCGTGCCCAAACTATTTCGTTTGAGGATTTCATCACTTACAAAGGTGAACAAGGGGCGAAAGAAGCGGGCAAGATGCGAGCTGAAGGGAAAGATTATATCGTTAAAGACGGCGATGTGATGAACTTCTTGTTTAACGTCTAATTTGCTTTTGTTGTTTCACAGCCTCTCAGGGTGATTCGTGAAGGCTGACAAACTCATTAAAATCCACGCCATTGCGTGGATTTTTTTATTTTTATGATTTGCCTTTCAGGGATATGCTGCATAACACACTAATAATCATGGCTTTGATACGCATTAAACTTCAAGTTGCCATTTACAACACGATATGAAACCTGATTTCTCCCCGCTTCGCGGGAGAAATCATAGGCATCTTGAAGTTAGATTGGTATGTATAAGTAAGGAAATGAACAATGAGTGTCTCGAATCAACAACCCGATAGAACAGAAATTGAAATCCAGCTACAGAAACTGGCTGGCAAAGTAGCCAAGTTAGCGTCCCCCAATACACACGCTGCAAAAACAGCAATTCCTCAATTGACACTCTGCTATTTGGAACAGCCAATCGAACCAGTTAGTTGGCTCTATGATCCCAGTATTATGGTTATTGCCCAAGGGACGAAGCGGGTAACGATTGGTGATCGCTCATATTGTTGCGATCCCCAACAACTCTTAGTGACTTCAACAAATATCCCCACCATTACCCAGATTTGCACCGCATCCAAAGAAAAACCCTTTTTTGCTTTGATGTTAAAACTGAATATTCAGGAAGTATCAAGATTAATGGTTGAAAATAAGGTCACGATAAAGCAGCAAACTCAGGATACATGTGGATTGGCCGTGACTTCTGCTACAACAGATCTTTTGGTCTGTTTTAATCGTCTATTGGCTATATTAAATACACCGGAAGATATTCCCGCCCTTTTTCCTCTAATATATAAAGAAATCATCTATCGGTTACTGAAAAGTGAGTTGGGAGGACGTTTACAACAAATGGCGACCCAAGAAAGCCCAAGCCATCAAATCAGCCATGCGATTCAATGGCTAAAAGAACACTTTGCTGATCCGGTTAAAGTCGAACAACTGGCCAAAATCGCCAAAATGAGTCTTTCTTCTTTTCATCATCACTTTAAGGCCGTCACTTCTATGAGCCCATTACAATACCAAAAATGGCTGCGTTTACACGAAGCAAGGCGCATATTATTGACCCAACACCACAATGTGACAACAACCGCCTTTCAGGTTGGCTATGAAAGCACTTCCCAATTCAATCGTGAATATAGCCGTCTTTTTGGTGAATCTCCCCGCCGAGATATGAAACGGTTTCGGCTAACCCACCAGGAGAATAAAATAGATATTGCTGGAGCATTGGGCAATAATTGACAATAAATAGGCATACATTCAATCAAAACCAGTTCTAAGATAATCCTCAGTTTATCAAAAGAATAAAACAGAGGATTATTATGGGTCATATTTTAGTTATCAATTCAGCCAAAATTTTTGATGAATCGAAAGGAGAGCTGAATAATGTCTTAACCGAAGTTATCAAAGCGCACCTGACAGAGAGCGGTCACAAAGTTCAGGTAACACATGTGGATAAAGGTTATGACATTCCCGCAGAGGTGGATAAATTTCTTTGGGCGGATCGTATTATTTACCAAATGCCGGGTTGGTGGATGGAAGCACCGTGGATTTTAAAGAAATATGTCGATGAGGTTTTCCAGACTGGCCGCGGTACTTTGTATAAGAATGATGGGCGAACCCGTGATGATCCTACCAAAAAATATGGTTCAGGTGGCCTGATACAAGGCAAGGCTTATATGTTTTCGGTAACTTGGAATGCGCCACTGGAGTCATTTGAAGATCCCAAACAATTTTTTGAAGGAAAAGGCATTGACAGTGTTTACCACCCTTTCCATAAGGCAAACCAGTTTTTAGGTATGTCTCCAATACCCACATTTGCTTGTTATGATGTGATAAAAAACCCACAAATTTCTCAAGACATTCAACGACTGAAAAAACATTTATCCGCATTTTTCTAACTGTTGATTTATTTTCTATACCAATCGCCTTTCAAGATGCGCCTTATATCTCCCCGCTACGCGGGGAGATATAAAAAATTACATTGACTTGCAAGCTACAACTTAAAATTCATTGGGTGTATACCAAGTGGATTATTATCCCTTCCAAAATCATTTAATCAAAATGAAAAAGTAACATCATAAATTATCACAAAAGAAATAAAACATTTCCTTAACGTTATTTAATAAATAAATTCATCCAAAATAATTTTCTTATCTCTTTTGCACTCATTTTCCCCATAAAATAATAAAAAACAAATTGTTAAAAAATCGTAAATAAAATATCAATGCAATAAAAAAATCAATAGTAAAAAACACGGAACACTTGTAAAAATGAGCATGTTGACGTCAATACTAGTTCTAATGTCAACTCTGTTTATACATAATTTATCGTTATGCTTTTATTCATGTTAACCCCTAATTCTATGAGGTACAGATCATGAAAAGAAAATTAGCTGCTTGTATACTCTCATTATTCGTAGGAACAATCATTACAACTAACGCAAATGCGTTCTTCTGTAAGCTTTTTAATGACGATGTAAAGGCAACATGCGACGGTTATTGTAATTTAATACCTGATAGTAGTGTTAAACTTAAAGCCGCTAAGCTATTTTGCTTGTAACAATAACTTAGTATGACACTGTAAAAAAACAAAGATATTCTTGTTTTTATTTAATCATATTCTAGCCTGAATTTTGTTGTGACAGTAAAAAACTGAAGTTAGAATAGAGATAACAGTGAAGATATGTCATTATAAAATATAATAGAGGGAGCACTTTTACGTGTTTTATTAAATAAACATGTAATAAAAGTCTCCCGCTATTATTTGTCATAATCAATGAGTTACCACATTTGATTTCATTGAAAATCCTTAAGGAATTCAATTAAGATAGAATTAAATAATTCCGGTGTTTCCCAGAACGGGGCATGACCAACTCCCACTAAATTAACTACTTTCCCTCTCCAAAGATTTCGGTAACTTAGACCATTAATATAGTCAAAATTAATATAGGGATCATCTGCCCCATTAACAATCGCTAACGGGATTTGGCTGGTTTCGGCCAATAACTTTTGATCTGTTGCTTGGGGGGAAAGAAAAGCCTCAAACATATACTGCCGTGCCAATCCCTCGGTTCTTATCACGGCTTCAATCATAAAAGGCTCATGAGGGGTATTAACACCATAGGTATCAGATACAAAAATTTTGATATCCTCCTCAGTAAATTCCGCCTTGCCGGCGAGTCCCAAACCAGGACGGAAGCCAAGCGCTACATTATCTGCACCGACGGATACTGGCGGCGTACCGCAAATCATTAAGCCAATCATCTTAGGGAACAACGCCAACATTTCTAACCCAATATGTCCACCTAATGACCAACCAAATACCACCACTTTGTTAATACCTATTTTTTCTAATACCTCAATAACCGTATGTGCATAACCAGGCATTGAATATGCCTGACGTGGATCACTGGCATTAGATGATGAACCATGCCCTGGCAAATCTAACACCAAAACCCGATACTTCCCTTTTAACTGGTTAATTTGGTGACGAAATATTTCTTTACAACTTGAATTACCATGAATTAATAGAACGGGTAATCCACTACCACCAGTATCTATTACCGATATATTGGCATAACGGGTTCGGATATTATGGTGATGAATATGCTGATGTGGAGTAACCATTATTTATCTCCTCAAGAGTCAATAACAGATTGGTTTAAAGAAATGTTAGAAATTTCGACTGATCGACTGAATTGAGATTGCCTTAACGTTAATATAAGTTTTATTTATAAAACCTGATTTCTTTATTCTCTGCAATATATATAGTGCGCTTCTCTCACTTAAAATCTATCAGTGATTGTATATTTTTTGCCTATTTTTTAGGTATACAAAACACCTATCACAAATTTTCAACATCAAACTCTGAACCAGATAAGTAATGTTGTATACAAGTGAATGCAAATATTTAACATTTATTACACAACTCATCTGGTAACCACATTATGACGATAAAGAATATGGCTTCCACACAAGTAAAGCGCCTATTGACAGCTATTGCTGTCATTGCTCTGGTCATCATGGCCATAACAGGCAAAATAGAAAATGCCAATAAACGTTTTCTCTCCGTTGCTACAGCTTCTACAGGCGGAACTTACTATCCAATGGGAGTCGGCCTGGCCAATGTCTGGAGTCACCATCTAAAACAGGAAAATATTCAGGTTACAGGGCAATCTTCAGCCGGTTCGATTGAAAATATTGATCTACTCCAAAAAAATGAAGCCCAACTCGCGATTTTACAGAGTTTAATTGCTGTCGAGGCCTATCAAGGTGTCCGAAGTTTCAAAAACCATCCTTATCAGGATCTGCGTTCTATCTCTGTTCTTTGGCCAAATGTTGAACACTTTGTTTTAGTCGACGATAAGGTCAAGGATGGCACGCTAAACGATATTGCCGGAACACGTTTTTCTGTAGGACCTCAAGCCAGTGGTACTGAACAATCTACCCTGATTATTCTGCAAGGTGTCAATCTCAGCAAACAAAAGATTCACCCAGAATATCTCGGCTATGGCGATACCGTTTCAGCCATGCGGGACGGCCGTCTTGATGGCGGCGCCTTACCTGCGGGTGTCCCCGCTTCAGCAGTCACCGATATGTATGCCAGTGGTGTTCCTGCCCGCATTCTCAATGTGACAGATGAACAACTGAAAAAGATTAACGCTATTGCCAACTCATGGTTTCGCTTCATCATAAAACCAGAAACTTATCCACGCCAAAAACAGCCTATCCACACGATTGCACAACCCAATATTCTGATGACAACCCGCAAAATAGATGAAAAAACCATCTATGAATTAACAAAAGTGATGTTTGAAAACCAGAAGGAAGTCCATCAGATCCATAGCTCCGCAAAATACATTCTGCCTGAAAACGCATTGAAAGGTGTTTCCGTACCATTACATCTTGGGGCATACCGGTATTATCGCGAAATTGGCCTGAATATTCCTGACTATCTTGTGCCACCAGAACTTAAATCGACAAACAACCAACACTGATTTTTGACCGGAAATCATAAGGCCTAACTTAATTTTCCCAGCATGTTATTGACCATAATATTATGGAGTCGCTATGAACACTGATAATGTAACGCCATCCACAATGGAGCAGGATAAAGAAGCAGGATCAGGCAACCGCCAATTACGCGGTTTCTATTCGAAGATCACGATAATACTTGCCATCGCTATTTCCCTTTATGCTATCTATTCCAACGCGTTATCCAATACGCAGGAATTTTATCGTAATGCAACATTTCTCGCTGGCATTCTGGTATTGGGCTTTATTCTGTTTCCGATTTCCAAACGTCATGCAACAGCCAAATTTAATTATTGGGATTACCTGTTTATTCTGCTCACATTAGTCAGCTATGGGTACTTTTATTTTACTTACACTGACTTGCATGTTGTACGCAACAGCATGCCTAATACCACAGATTATGTCATGTCCGTCATTGGCATCGCTGTACTCTTTGAAGCAGCAAGGCGTACAACCGGCTATTTCATACCGGGTATCTCCCTTTTTGCCATCATCTACGCCCTATTCGGTAATTATTTCGTGGGTATTTTCGGTCATGCCGGATTTTCACTTGAACGTCTGTTATTCCGCTTATTTATGACCAGTGAAGGCATTTTCGGCATTACCCTATCTACAGCATCAACAGCTATTATTGTTTTTATCTTGTTTGGTGCATTCTTAAGTGCCAGCGGCGCGACGGCATTGTTCAATGACCTCGCTATGGCAATGACTGGACGCCGTCGTGGTGGCCCTGCCCAGGTTGCGGTCATCTCCTCTGCCCTGACGGGTTCACTGAGTGGCAGTGCTGTCGCCAACGTTGCTACAACCGGAACCTTCACCATTCCCCTGATGAAAAATATCGGCTTGTCTCCCCGTTTTGCCGGCGCTGTCGAAGCCGCGGCATCAACAGGCGGCATGATCATGCCACCGATTATGGGGGCAGCCGCATTTATCATGGCGGGTTTCCTGGGCATTTCTTACACCACGATTGTAATTGCCGCCATTATTCCAGCACTGCTCTATTATGCCGCCCTGATTATTGCTATTGATCTGGAAGCCAAAAAACAAGGATTGAAAGGTGTCAGCAAGGAAAATATTCCCCAAGTCAAAGCGGTACTCAAAGCCCGTGGCCTATTATTGCTGCCACTCTTTATTGTGATTGGAACCCTATTGACCGGGAAAACACCGATTTATGCCGGTTTCCTCGGTATTATCGCGATTATTATTGCAAGTTGGATCACACCCGATACTACCGTTCGCATGACTCCCAAGAAAATCGCGGCGGCTCTGAATGAAGCGGCTCGCGGGGCTATTCAGGTGACTGTCGCCTGTGCAGCCATTGGCGTTATTATCTGTGTTGTCACCATGACAGGTATTGGATCGACCCTCGCTTTCAATATCGTCTCCCTGACCAACAATACCCTATGGATGATCCTGCTGGTTGTCATGGTAGTTTGTATCGTCCTCAGTATGGGGCTGCCTTCGACTGCCTTGTATATTGTTGTTGCCGTGACGGTGTCACCGATATTAATCAAAGCAGGCGTTTTACCCTTAGCGGCTCACTTCTTTGTTTTCTGGTTTGGTGCACTTTCCAATATTACGCCACCTGTCGCACTCGCCAGTTACACGGCTGCCAGCATTGCCCGTGCAGATCCAATACAAACTTCATGGAGCGCGGTTTATCTGGCTCTGCCCGGTTTTATCATTCCCTTTATTTTGGTGTACAACCCGGCCTTATTGATGCAAGGTGATGATTTAAACTTCCTCTCCATTAGCTATATGATCCTGACTGCACTGATTGGCATCTATTCACTTTCTGTTGCCAGTGCTAATTTCTGGATGTACAAAACCCATTGGCTAGAAAGAATTCTCTTCGCCATTGCCGCGATCCTATTAATCAAACCAGGGATACTCACAGACCTGGCCGGAATAGTACTGATTATCGTGGCAGGAACCCTGCATTTCTTACGCAATAAATTGGAACGTGTAAAAAACAAGCATAATGAGGAACCCCCTAAAAATGTATGATGTGATTGTTATTGGTGCGGGATTGGTCGGGCTTGGCACCGCTAATGCCTTACAGGAACAGCATCCACACTTACGCTTGCTGATATTAGATAAAGAAAATGGCGTAGCTGTACATCAAAGCGGCCATAATAGTAACGTTGTGCACTCCGGCATTTATTACACACCCGGCAGTTTAAAAGCTCGACTGGCGAAACAAGGCAACCGTACGATATATGAGTTCTGTCAGCAGCATGGCTTATATTACGACCGTTGCGGTAAGGTGATTGTCGCCACACAACTCAAGGAGCTTCCCTTGCTGGAAAATATCTACCAGCGAGGCTTGAAAAATGGCCTTGACGTCAGCCATCTTTCGCAAGCCCAATTGAAAGAGCGCGAGCCTTATGTCAACGGCCTTGAAGCGATATTGGTGCCGGATGCAGGGATTGTGAATTACCCAGAAATTGCAGCCAAACTGGCTGAAATTATTCAAACCCAAGGGGGGGATATTTATTATCAACAGCAAGTCCAGGGTATTCATGAACATGGTGATTATGTTGAGGTACAAACTCAGCAAACCCATTATCAGGCAAAATGGCTGGTGAATTGTGCTGGACTGCACAGTGACAGAATTGCCAGGTTAGCGGGCTATAAGACAGATATGAAGATCGTTCCTTTCCGCGGTGAATATTATGTGCTGGACAGCAGTAAAAATTATCTGGTTAATCATCTGATTTATCCCGTACCTAACCCTGATTTCCCTTTCCTCGGCGTTCACTTTACGCGGATGCACAATGGCAAACGCGATGTTGGCCCGAATGCAGTATTAGCATTTAAGCGTGAGGGATATAACAAAACAGATTTTAATTTACGGGATTTAGCAGAGGTACTGACTTACAAAGGATTTTGGAACATCGCCACACGTTATTTCTGTGAAGGCATGGCAGAAATGCGGCGTTCTTTTTCTCGCCAACTTTTTACCGAAAATGCCCGCCAGCTTATTCCTGATTTGCAGCCGGAAGATATCACACCAGGTCCAGCCGGTGTACGTGCGCAAGCACTCACCGCTGATGGTAAATTAGTGGATGATTTTCACTTTGTGAAAGGCCGCCGTTCACTGCATGTCTGCAATGCACCTTCACCGGCCGCCACGGCTTCGATGGAAATTGGCAGGGAGATTGTGAGGCGATATTTCACTGAACTGTAAGAGTTGGCCTGTTTTTTTAAACTGACAGATACTGCAACAATGGTAACTGTCAGTGATTTCATTATAAGAAAATTAAAAATGGTACTGTAATCCAAGATCAATACTGTAATTTCGGTTTTCAATTCCGACAGAATTATCACCTAAATCTTCGGTGTAGTCAGCATCATAATAGATGAGCCTAGTTTGACCTTTACCTTCGCGATATTTATTCCAGGTAAATGCTGTATATACCTTCGTATTTTGAGTTAAATAATAACCGGCATCTATACTAGCACCAAAATAACGCACCTTATCAGATCGCTGAGGAAGCGTTAAACGACGCATATAGTGTTCATCGTTACCCCAGGCTTTTACCCACGGGCTATATTTTAGTAAAAGGTTAAATTCAAAATCCTGATAACGGTACTGCCCGGTTAACCCAATATAAGGCAGGCTATATTTTTGTTTATAGCCAACGCCAGCCATCCCGGCGGGAAATTCTCCGATATCAGCGCCATTATTATAGACATAATGACCACCATGTGACGTCCAACTGAAACGTGTTTCTTGATAACCCAATACCGCCCCTAATTTGTAATTGGATTGTTTAATTAACCAACCTGCGGCATTTAAATCAAATTCATTGGCATCGTTTAGAGAAGTATCTGGGCTGGATGACCAATGGGTCCAATGACTCTGGTTGACATCGAGCCAATCGTAATCAACCATTTTGCTATTGCGTGACGATAACCTAACCCAACCTCCCGCACTCACAGTTAGCCTATCAAGTGGATCCCAAGAAACTTTGCCTCTGGCAATTAGAACGTCGCCAATTTTCCAATTCAATTGACTACTTTTGTATTTTGGATCTTTGGAATATCCATAGAGATGTTCGTTAGATTCTCCTTTTAACCAACCAAGTCCAAGCACAAAAGATACGCTGCCATCGTACCAATCCAATTGTGATAAAGCAGGTTCTGCCATAATCCCAAAAGAAAAGGTCAATAATGGAGTAGCTATCAAGATTTTTTTCATAATTATTAATAACCTTACCGGAGTGTGAATTGAGTTTTCATAATTTTTGTTACCTTGATGGCGATTCATCTTGGGTATATTACTTTTACCGTTATATACCTATAGATTAAGATTATACTCTTTTAGTTATTTTTCATTTTTAGGTAAGTTTTTTTAACCAAAATTTTAAATAATTTTTTTTAATCACATAAAAATCAACGGCCTGCTTTATAGCAGGCCATTGATTATATTAATTTTCAATGATTATCCCATTTATCCAATCGGACGTAAGTCAATCCACAAAAGTTTACTATCCGCAATCAATGGCTTAATTACCCCTTCCCGTATATCCGGTAACCACCACGCACCTTGACCAAAAGCAAGCTGGACACAATTCGCGCCTGTCATTTCCCAACGCCCTTTTAAAACATAAAGTACACCACTGTGTGATGTTGGCAGTAAACGTTCATCAGAAATCACAGAAACCTCAGAAGCCCAACATGAACGGCGAGTCATGATATTGAAACACTGAACAGGGCCATCCATTAATTCCGCATGGGCCAAAATATCGCCTGAAAAATTAAATGGGGTCATCTTTTTCACCAATTCGTGTTCCAGAAAACCTGGACTGGTTAAGCGGATACCCTTTCCTTTTAATAAAATGATTGAACATTCAACATCAGGGAATTGCCCCAATACCCCACTTTGATGGACAGTCGTAAAACAAGCTCTCCAGGCAAAATCATCAGACACAGGCCAGCAAACAATATCCCTCGTTTCGCCTTCCCCTCCAGACCATTGCACCCTTGGTAATGTTGCATAATCGAAGCATTTCATTTTCATGCCACTCCCTCACCGCTTTAAGATTTTATTTACAGCACTAAAAGATAACTAGTGTCAACTTGTTAACAGAAACATTGGCAAATAATTTCTCTTACGACAATATTGAGATAGTTGAAATGTGATTGATTACCCGCATTCTTTTAAGAGCATATGGCACATATTCCCCAATTCTTTTACTGCCAAGGCATGTGTTTCATTCCAGGCAAATGAAGTATTTAAACGAAAGGCATGATCAAACTGAGCGCTAGTGGAAAACATACTACCCGGTGCGATGCTAATATTCCTTGCCAATGCCAGTTGATAGAGTCGATTGGCATTAAACGGTGATTCGAACTCCAGCCAAAGAAAATAACCCCCACGCGCGCTATTGACTTTCACTGATTGGGGAAAATATTCACTGATTGCCCATAGCATCCGATTTTGCCGTTGTTCCAATAACCGCCTCAATCGACGCAGGTGATTGTCATATTTTCCCTGCGCCAAATAGTCCGCAATCGCCAACTGTGTCGGTGTACTGGCAGAGACCGTACTCATCATCTGTAATTGCTGAATTTTCTTCGCATGTTTACCTGCTGCAACCCAACCTACCCGATAACCGGGAGCAAGACATTTTGAAAATGATGAACAATGCATGAAATTATTTTCTGTATCCCATGCTTTTATGGGGGCTGGAGGCTCCTGCTCGAAATACAATTCACCATATACATCATCTTCAATCAAGGCGATCTGGTTTTGGTTCAAAATCTCGACTAATCGCTGTTTATTTTCAGGTGGCATTGTGCTGCATAGCGGATTTTGAAAACGCGACATCAACCAACAAGCTTTTATTGGATATCTTTGCACAACTTCTTCCAAGGTATCCAAATCAATGCCTGTATGGGGATCTGTCTTAATGGCAATGGCTTTCAAACGTAACCGCTCTATCGCTTGCAACGCCCCATAAAAAGCGGGCGATTCAATCACTACCCAATCCCCTGGCGAAGTGACAGATTGCAAACTGAAACTTAATGATTCCATGGCCCCAGCAGTAATAACAATTTCCTCAGGGGAAACATGAATACCGTGGGAAGCATAGCGACGGGATATATTACGTCGTAACTTTTCATTACCTGGAGGTAAATTTGCCAGTGAACTGTGTGGCACGAAACGACGAGCAACTGAAGCCAATATTTTTGATAATTTGGGGTCGTCCAATAAAGAAGGATCGGGAAATGCCGAACCGAAAGGAATAATTTGCGGATCTTTGCATGCCTGTAATACATCAAATATGGATGCATTGATCTCCACATTTTCACTTAAATTGAGTCCCTTCCCTCCTTTTGCTGCCGCAAATGTTTTTAATCGAGTAGCAACATAATACCCTGATTGTGGGCGTGCCACGATCCATCCCTGGCTTTCCAGTAATTGATAAGCTTGTAGTACCGTCATCAAACTCAAGCCCGACGATTTCACGGATTCCCGCAATGATGGTAATCTATCACCTACTTGCCAAATATCGTCCTCTATCTGTTGGCGGATCAATCCAGCCAATTGTTCGTAACGTGTCATATGTCTGGCCTTTGTTTAAATTGTTATAGGTATAGAATGAAAAATTACCAGTATTATACTTGGTATTTTCTGAAACAGAAATCACTCTATGATTAGAATGAATAAATTTACCTGAAAAAGATAACTTCCATATCCCAACAATTAAAAATTGCCTAATAAACAACGCATATTAATTAATGCTATTTTCGATACTGTTAATAATAAATTTATTATTAACACCCTCCTTCTCTATGGTTTTGGAGTCATACATTCTAAGAGAAAATAATGAATCATTTCAGCCTTTATGATTACTCTATCTATTATTCAGCACTAATTTAAGATAGCATCTGCTCCCTTTTTAAAATTTTCTACGATTAAATATGAGGAAACCTATGTTCATCGGTTTTGACTATGGCACATCAAATTGCGCAGTAGCAGAAATGATCGGAGATACGCCACAGCTCATTGCTATTGAGGATGATAACTTCTATATGCCTTCAGCTCTGGCGGCACCGACCAGAGAGTCTGTTTCCGAGCACTTATTTCGCCACTGGAATATCAAACCAACTAATCAAACAGGTGAGCAATTACTTCGTAGCGCTATCACAGCAAACCGAGAGGAAGGCATTGAACTTTTGCCAGGCGATCTCGTCTTTGGGCAAAAAGCACTCGCTCAATATTTGGAAGATCCTCAAGAGGTTTATTACGTTAAATCGCCAAAGTCTTTTCTGGGTGCAATGGGATTAAGAGATACTCAAATCAGTTTTTTTGAGGATCTAGTTTGTGCCATGATGGCAAATATCAAACAACAAGCAGAAGCCAATAAGCAGCAAGTTATCAACGATGTTGTCATTGGGCGTCCAATCAATTTTCATGGGCGTGGTGGTGATAAATCGAATCAACAAGCTGAAGAAATCTTACTGAATGCGGCCAAACGGGCAGGTTTCCGCAACATTGAATTCCAATTTGAACCCGTGGCAGCAGGCTTGGAATATGAAGCCACATTAACAGAAGATAAAACGGTATTGGTTGTCGATATTGGTGGCGGAACCACAGATTGCTCAGTTATCCAAATGGGGCCAAGCTGGAAAAATCTATCTGAGCGCAATGAGAGCTTACTGGCGCACACAGGTCAACGCATCGGGGGAAATGATTTAGATATTAATCTCACCTTTAAACAACTTATGCACCCTTTTGGATTAGGCAGCAAAGTCTCTTCAGGTATTGACATGCCCCTGACGCAGTTCTGGAACCCGATTGCCATCAATGACATACAGGCCCAAAAAGCATTCTACTCTCGCCAGAATTTAACGACATTAAAATCCTTGCACAGAGATGCCCAAGAGCCAGAAAAACTCGCCCGTTTATTGAAAGTACACCAAGAGACGTTAGGATACAGCCTGGTTCGCAGCGCAGAGGAAGCCAAAATTGCACTTTCAAAACGGTCTGAGTATGGCGTTAAACTTAATTTATTAACAGAGGTTATTGAAGTTAATATTCAGCGTGATCAGATGATTACGGCAATAGAATCCACTAAAGAGAAAATGGCAAAATTGGTGGGTGAAGCCGTGGCACAAAGTGGAACTCAACCAGATGTGATATTTATGACAGGAGGCTCAGCCAGTTCCCCTATTCTGCGTCAGGAAGTTGAACAAAAATTGCCGGGTATCCCGCTGGTTGGCGGGAATTACTTCGGTTCAGTAACAACAGGGTTGGCACGCTGGGCAAAAATTTGTTTTGCGTAATAAACATAAGCAGACTCAATGATACTGAGCCTGCTTTAATACTACCGATAATTTTTTGCTCAGTCATGTTCTTCCAGCTTAAATAATAGGAATATCACTAACCTATTTATTCTTAGGGTTAATTTCTACATCAAACAGTGCCATAGTAATAAACTTCACCCTGTTTTTTAAAGAGACAAATTAGTTTCATTATCGCTATACACATTAAACTTTAAGTTGCCATTTACAACAGGATATAAAACCTAATTCCTCCTCGCTACGCGGGGAGAAATTACACGCATCTTAAAGTTAGATTAGTATATCTATTTTTAATATTATTGATGTTGTGATTATTTTTCTGGAATATACATAAATAATTGGGTAGTGGAAAATTGTCCCGAATATAACGTTCCAGATAATACAAACTAAATTTATCCTGAAGAAATAATCCCATAATTTCCGAAGCACTAAACTCTTTTCCTAATCTACCATCCTGATGGAGATAAACGTTCCCTTTATCTTGATTTTCATCTTCTGTTGCAAAAATGCTAATAGCAAAAAACCCCTCATCTTTTAAACAACCATAAACTTTCTCCAAATAAATCAGATAAAGTGACGGATGTTGATGATGAAAACAGCCATTATCCAGAATGGCATCAAACTTTTCAAATATAATATTATTATCAAGAAAATTACCATGCTTGAATTCAATATTGAGTGAGTCATAATCAATGAACTCAAAACTATCAATGATATCAAGAGCTAAAACTTTATGACCTTGATCAGCAATGACCTTAGATTCTAACCCTCTACCGCAACCAATATCCAATACTGATGAAGCATTTTTCAACAAAGACAAAAGCTTTAATGTTGTTTTTCGGCTAGCTTCTGCTCCAGACCAACTATCACGCCCCTCTTTGTAATATTGTTTAAAACTGCAATAAAGTGTTTTTTCGTATTCTTCCAATTCTGGAAGGTGTTGTATAATGTCACTCTTTTTCATAGAAAATAACCTTAATCTATTTTATTTAGATTCATTATGGTAAAGAAAAATAAATATAATAACAACGACAGAGATAAAAAGATAGAAATACGCTAAATAGGTTAACGCAATATGAAATCCATTTTTTTCGATCATGACGCCGATAAATGGTGCAAAAATCATAACAGAAAAACGTTTTATAAGACTTAATACTGAATTTAAAGAGGCAATCATTTCACCTTGATATGAACGGTTGATAGCATCCACTATATAAACTTCAATTAAATATTTGACAACTTCTAATAATAAGATCCCAATAATAAAGACAAAAACTACATTATTAATTAACAAGAAGAAAGAACACAGAGTTAATAAAATTATGAATATTAGTGTCTGTTGTATAGAAAGTGATAATATTTTTTTAGACAATAATTTCGTGATAATAATCCCTCCTCCACCTAATCCACCAATGATTAAACCTATGTACTGAATTTCAAATTTTTTACTCAATAAAAACATCTGGGCTAGATTTGAAGATTGGCTAACAATAATATTAAACATTCCAGATAAAGAAAATAAAAACAAAACCAACCCTTTATTCTTCGGAAAAGAAAAAAAACCTTTAAAATTAAAAGCAATAGAATGATTGATTTTTTTGTTTTTTGTTTTTTGTTTGTTTCTCTATTTATTTCTTTAAATCTTGAATCATTAGAGATAAATGAAAATATTAATGCAGGTGTACAGGCAACTAAACCATTAATCAATGCTGCCAACTCCATTGAATATTTCGCAATCCAAGAACCAAGAAAAATAGAAATATAAAAACTAAAATTCCCCCATTGATAAATGTTAGAAATAAAATCTGTTTTTTTTCCTTGAGATAAATATGAACGATAAATCACTGATACATTGGTTCCAGAATAAAAGCTATTGGCTAACCCAATAAAAAACCAGGCAATCATCATTGGGACAAAGCCTTCCATTGCCCAAGCCATAATACCACCAATACCTTTAAATATTCCCGCTAAAACCAAAGCCTTTTTAATACCAAACTTATCTGTGAATAAACCACTGGGTACTTGCGTAATAACAATAGAGAATGCTAAAACGCTTTGAATGAAAAACACTTCACTGACTGACAACCCTTTATGGGTTAAAAATGGGAAAGAGATACCATTTAACAATAAACACCCCCAAGGAATGGAAGCAAGTCTAATTAACTTGACATCTTTTAAGCTATAATTCACATTATACTCCCTACTCTTGCGATGGTAAAATAGCTATATTCATTTTCACAATAATATTGTTCACTTTTTTATTCAAAAGAGATAAATCATCTGAAGATATTATTAAAAACCCAAACCGATCAGTATTACTTTTAATTTTTGACACTGTAAAAGGCAATGTTTTGGATAAAAAAATATCTGCATCAAAATTATCAACTTTTACAAAATTGGGCTGTTTGACGGTTGTCCTACTAACTCGTTTACGAGTGATATATTTATTACGACAATCGGCCAATACTTCTAGTGGAGTATGAGGTAACTCAAGATATTTGGCAACTTCAGCGCCAATCTCAAGATATTGATCAGAAAGCGTAATGACAGCTTTTGGGCGATGAGGTAATACATTTATAATATGTTGAGCTGTCAGTTGACTCACGGATAATAATGTACAGTTTATATTTTGTTCACTTAAGTGTGTTTGCCATTCTTCACGTTGTTCTGTTACAACCCAAGGGTAATATCCCAATTCTATCGCTGTTTTTAAAATCCCAGTCGGGTTCATTCCACGAGTTTCAATAAATAAGATTTTATTCATTGTGTTTAGTTCAAGTGACATTTGCACGGCTCTTTCTCCTATTATTTTTGTGACATAAATTATTCTGTTACACTTATTTCGTAACATCGCCCATCATAAGAGGCGGCAATAAATATGTGATTATTCTCACTCCAAGCTAAAGACGAAATCCCACTACTAGTCGGACACCTGGGCTGGCCTATCCACTGTTTGTTAGCAACCGAATAAACATCGACAACACCACTATAACTACCACAAGCGATAAAAAACCGTCATCACTAGCAGCTACACATTTAATCGAATGTGTATGGCGCGTCTTTATTTTATCGGTATGCTCTTCATCACCCCAAAGCCCGAGATGCAAGTCACGAGAAACTGTCGCAAAACCATGTGCAAAAGGTGAACAATCATTCAGTATACTTTCGTGGGCTTTCTGTATCATGTGTAAGATAATAAGATTATCTGGATCAATAATACTTAATTCACCATCGGCACAACCACAGAACAACTCCTTGCTATTGTAAGAAATACCCTTAATAGCATTCCGGTGTGCATAGATAACAGTCAGGAGTTTGAGACATTGTTTTTCTGAAAAGATAAAAACATTGCCTGAGTAGGTTCCAACAGCCAATAAAACTTGATTATTTGATGTAAAGCTAATACCGCAGTTAATAGGCGAATCGAGTTTATAGAGTAACTTACCAGTGATAGCATCGTATAATTCAGCAGACTGTCCACCACAAACTAAGCGGGATTGAAAACGAGTGATAAAATTACATAACGTGCAAGGGCCACCTATAATGAGTCCATTTTTCAAGGTATATCCAGCATTTTTCCACCCCCCTGAAAACGTGATGGAACTTGAATAAGATCAGTATTGATGACTAATGGCAAAAAATTATCTAATATACTGCGAGCCTTCATTTTGAAAGCACCATGATGATTTACTGATGTTATTTTTCTATCACTGTACATATCTTGCCTATTTATTTCTGGCCAAAAAGCTCTCTGATAGCAGAACGACAGCGTTCCTGGACATTTTGACTTACGAGTTCAATGACTTCTGCTTTCTGTGAAAAATCTGAACCACCAGCGGAAATATGTTCTATTAAACAGTTTTCCCCTAATGCTCTGATAATAGAACGGAGAGCATCACATGTTGGTGTACTACTTCTTATTCCACCGGCAACGCTGGCCACAATAATCGCTTTACCTACGAATATCCCTTTTTCCAAATGATCAAATGCATTTTTTAATACACCGCTGACTGTACCGTGATAAGTTGGGCTCGCGAATATCACAATATCAGAGGTATTAATCGCGGTAATAAACTGACGTACATTCTTATTTGGCTGTTGTTCAATTTCACAACCATAATACTCTGGATCCATAAAAGGCAAAGGCGTGTCTTCAAAAGACCAATAAAAAATATGATTACTTTCATCAAACAATGATGAAAAATAATTAATTAATGCCTTTGTATTGGAACTTTTATTTAGACTTCCATTAATGAATAAAACATTCATTTACATCTCTCCTAATCCATTAATGGTAATATTATGATAAGTATGTTCTTTTTTTGCCTTTAAGTAACTAACATTATTTTCATTTAAGTGGCATCCGGTATTTTTTACTTCCGTCACTTTTATTCCATATTTTTTTATTTGTGTGACTTTATCAGGATTATTAGTCAATAACCTGATACTATTTATATTCAATATTTTAAGCATTTCAGCCGCAGGTTGATAATCTCTTAAATCATCAGGAAAACCTAATTTATTATTAGCTGCATAAGTGTCCATACCCTGTTGTTGCAATTCATAAGATTTTAGCTTATTAAGCAAGCCAATTCCTCGTCCTTCCTGCCTTAAATATAATAAAATCCCTCCGTAATTTGATAATATCCTTAATGATTCACGCAATTGTGGACCACAATCACAGCATTGTGAATTAAATACATCACCGGTCAAACATTCTGAATGAATTCTCACTAAAACATTATCTTTTCCTTCAATATTATCAAAAGCAATAGCAACGTGTTCTTTTCCATCAGAAAAATGATCAAAACCATAAAAAAGAGCATTCTTATTTATGTCATTATCCAAAACAATAGGTATTTTGACTTTACATACGACCGACGTCGATTTCATATCTTTATAAATCATTTTTATTATTTCCTTATATTAAACTAGAATAATAAAAAACTACAAATACTTACAATGCCAATAAGTTTTAACTTATTGAATTTAAAATCTATTACAAAGTTAATCAATTTCAATTCAAACAAAAAATTAACACAAAATTAACATATCATCGTGATTATAGTATGTCAATATAATCACCGTTAATTATTAAAATAAGATAGGCTCCTACTCCAATAGGGTTGTTTAAATTATTATTTTTCAAAATGTCAGTGAAATACTCTCAATACCATCTGTACCTGTTTTTCAAACAATACTCATTGCCCACAACACAGCATGTAACTGACTTCACTCAAAACTGTTATAGTCAATAAACGAATAATTGTCACTATTATACCAAAATGCCTTGTGTTCTACTTGTCTGTACCTTCTAACTTCGTTTATCCATATATCCAAAGATTTCAATAAGAGGTCACTATGTTAGGGTTGAATGCCCTTGAACTCGCAAGGATACAATTTGCATTTACGGTTTCTTTCCACATTATTTTTCCAGCCATTACGATAGGCTTAGCGAGCTTTCTGGCGGTATTGGAAGGTTTATGGCTTAAAACACGTAATACGGACTACAAAACGCTATATCACTTCTGGTCAAAAATTTTCGCGGTTAATTTCGGTATGGGCGTGGTTTCCGGCTTGGTGATGGCCTATCAGTTCGGCACCAACTGGAGTTTCTTTTCTGATTTTGCCGGCTCTATTACCGGCCCGTTGTTGGTATATGAGGTGCTGACCGCATTTTTCCTTGAGGCTGGATTCCTTGGCGTCATGCTGTTTGGCTGGCATCGGGTCGGAGAAAAGCTACACTTTTTCTCAACCTGTATGGTGGCACTCGGCACGATTATCTCGACATTCTGGATATTGGCCTCTAATAGCTGGATGCAGACACCACAAGGCCATGAAATTATAGATAATCAGGTTATTCCTGTTGATTGGCTCGCGGTGATCTTCAACCCCTCTTTCCCCTATCGTCTACTACATATGGGAACAGCGGCATTCCTGGCTTCAGCATTTTTCATTGCGGCTTCTGCTGCCTGGCATTTGCTAAAAGGCAATGATTCATCCGCTATGCGGAAAATGTTGTCAATGGCGATGTGGATGATCCTGATTATTGCCCCATTGCAAGCCATCATTGGCGATATGCACGGATTGAATACATTAAAACATCAACCAGCTAAAGTCGCTGCCATGGAAGGTCATTGGGAAAACCATCCTGGTGAAGCCACACCACTCATTCTATTTGGCATTCCTAATCAGGAAGCGGAAGAGACACGTTATGCAATCAAGATCCCCTATCTTGCCAGCCTGATTCTGACACACAGTCTGGATAAGCAAGTTCCAGCACTGAAAGAATTTCCCCCAGAAGATCGCCCAAATGCTTTTATGGTGTTTTGGTCATTTCGCATCATGGTGGGATTAGGCATTTTGATGATCCTTGCCGGCGTCTGGGGGTTATGGTTGCGTCATAAAAAACGCCTGTATGAAAACCCGCTCTTTCTCCGCTTTATGCTCTTAATGGCACCTTCTGGCCTTATCGCGATCCTGGCGGGCTGGTTTACCACAGAAATTGGCCGTCAACCGTGGGTCGTCTACGGCTTAATGCGCACCAAAGATGCGGTATCAGCACACGGTGAAATCCACATGAGCATCAGCCTACTTATTTTCTTTGTCGTCTATGGCGCCGTATTCGGCGTGGGTTACGCCTATATGATGAAACTCATCCGTAAAGGCCTTCCGCAAGTAGTCCCAAATAAGGAGTCAGTAAATGGGTATTGATCTTCCTCTCATTTGGTTCCTGATCATTATATTTAGTACCATGATGTATATCGTAATGGATGGTTTTGATCTTGGGATCGGCATCTTATATCCAGCGATTAAGGAACAATCCGATCGTGATTTGATGATGAATTCTGTGGCTCCCGTCTGGGATGGCAATGAAACCTGGCTGGTTCTGGGAGGTGCAGGATTATTTGGTGCGTTCCCACTGGCTTATGCGGTAGTTTTGGATGCACTGGCAATTCCATTGACTATTATGTTATTAGGTTTGATATTTCGTGGCGTTGCTTTTGAATTTCGTTTTAAAGCCACACCAACGCATCAACACCTCTGGGATAAAGCATTTATTGCCGGTTCAATTCTCGCCACCTTTATGCAAGGTATCGTCGTTGGCGCAGTCATTACGGGCTTTCCTGTCGAAAACCGTGTTTATATCGGTAGCTATTTTGATTGGCTGGCTCCTTTTCCTCTCTTTTGTGGGATTGGGCTCGTCATCGCTTATGCCTTATTGGGATGCGGCTGGCTAGTGATGAAAACAGAAGGTCATCTACAACAACAGATGTATCGTACTCTGCGCCCCTTGACATTGCTGATGCTAACAATTATCGCCATTATCAGTATTTGGACACCACTCGCTCACCCAGCAATTGCTGAACGTTGGTTCAGTTTGCCAAATCTATTTTTCTTCATGCCCGTACCATTATTGGTATTGTGGTCAAGCTGGCAACTATTGAAATCTCACCCAAACTCAAGTCATTACACCCCATTTTTGACAGCACTGATATTGATTTTCATGGGCTTTACTGGATTGGGGATCAGCATTTGGCCAAACATTATCCCTCCTTCTATTAGCTATGAAGAGGCGGCCTCTCCTCCCCAATCATTGGGCTTTATGCTGGTTGGTGCTCTGTTCATTATCCCGATAATTTTGACTTATACCTTTTGGAGTTATTATGTCTTCCGAGGAAAAATCACTCACGAACAAGGCTACCATTAAAACAGCACCACAACGCCCATCACTATGGAAGCGCTTAGGTTGGATGGTGGCAATTTGGTTTTGCAGTGTATTAACTTTATACGCCGTATCTACGTTATTTCGCACTCTAATGACAATGGCGGGAATGAAGGTCAAGTGATAACTCACTTTTTTAATTACTGAGAAACTATCTGAATTAAGGTTTTGATCAGAGCAACAGCAAAATTGTTTAACTGATTAAAACCTTTCTCTGGCAAGTTATATTTATATACCAAGCCAACTTCAATTTGCAGCTTGCAAAACAATCTAACTTCAAGATGCTTGTGATTTCATAGAGTGTTGTAAACTGCAACTTGCAGTTTAACGCGTATAAGACGCATCTTGAAATTACTTAATTTTGACACCCTCTGAAGGACGGGGTTTTACGGCGCACCTGATAAACAAACCAAATTCTTATACTAAACGAGTCGTCACTTTTTGTGAACAAAATTATGTCCACATATTGTGAACATGAAAAAATTTTAGTATAATTCTCTCATACTTTTCAGACAGAGGGATTTATGAGGGTTATTTCAAAAAAGCCTTTTGACGAAGCAGGACGCCGATTTCCTAATGATTCCTCTGCACTCGATGACACGTACAAGGTGCTTAACACAGAGAGATTTTTAACCCCGGAACACCTTAAAGCACGTTTTGGTAGTCTAGATAGGTTCAAGTATAGGGAGAAATGGTGGGTAATTGATATAGGAGGTAACAATCTTCGCATCATTGCATACATCAAATTTGAAACCCAGAACGTGTTTATAAAACACATTGTGACCCAAAAAGAATATGACCGGCTCACTGATCACTACCGGAGAAATCCAGAATGATGGCTGTAAACAATTATGAGAACTATGAAGTAGCATTAAGCGCTACCGCAATCCTGATAAACGCCATTCCCTTGTTGGGCGGAAGCAATAGACGCGATGATTATGAACAAGCGCTTGAGATAGTAGAGCGATTAATCGATACCGATGATGAAAACCCGCTTATCGACCTGCTGGCGAAAAAAATCGCTGACTATGAGAATACAGCGCCCGAATTCGCCGAATTTAACGCGCGTATTACCGCCGTACCGCAGGAGCTGGCAATGTTGCGTACCTTGATGGATCAACACGGGCTAAATCAAAGCAGCTTCAAAAATGAAATTGGCTCTCGTTCTTTGGTGAGCATGATTTTGAAAGGTGAACGTAAGCTAACGTTAGAGCACATGAAAAACCTATCAAAACGTTTCAACCTGTCAGTATCAGAGTTTATTGATGAGAACGAATAATGTTTCTAATCCTGTAATATACAGGCTTTTTTATTCGACTGGCATTGATGAGATGGCGGGGATTCGGGGTTTTGTCACCATTCGATTTAATGGCGTAGTGCGAGAGTCCCATATCAATACCCGTAACAGTTGATATCAATGTGGGTTTCGCCGGCGCTTCTGTCCCGTCATCGCAGAGTATTGACGCATAATATTTCCCCGTTGCGCTGCGGCTCAGCGTGATACTTTTCAAGGAGCCTGTCATTTCACGATGTAAACGCGCTTCAATCGGTGAAACTTTCGGGATCTTGATCGCGCTATCCAGTACTTTAACCCCAACGCAATGATATTTTGAAAACAGCCCGCCCCTATGAAACCCTGATCTCTTTTTACTTGAATCCAGCATTGCATGTATTAGTTCAAATTAATATATTTAAATTTTTGAACTAATACACATCAAATAATATAAGGTGATATTCCGATCTTTCCTTTCAACACTTATTCTGTGAAAATAGATTCAGTAAATTCGGTTTAAATATCGTTATCTCTAACCAACATATCACCTCCATTCGCTCCCATAAGTATTGTTTTAATTCTAAATACATTAATTGAGTTAGGTTTCACTTTCACTAACAGAGTCTTCAAAAACGGAAGACATGCTCCGCTACTAAGAAACTCTCCAATCATATATTCGCCACTATTCACAGCCAAAGTTACTTTTTCACCGGGGTATAGCTCTGCTACTCTAAGCCCTTGGAAAAAAACATTCGAGACACACGCTGAATAAACCACGCCAGCATCTCTTTTTATAATTATTTTACTGTTACCTCGATTTTCATCTCCACCTGATTCCCAAAACATCCTTTCTGCAGGTACTTCTTTAGAAGCAGCAACGTTCAGTCTTGTTGTTGAGCAACCTGCCAGCAAAAAAGAACACAAAATAGCCATCAATGCCTTGTTTTTCATACAAATTTCCTGTTATTGATAATCGTTCGTATTGTACAATTGTATAAGCATTTATTACAATACAATACAAGACCACACCGACTATCTGATTTTTAAGCCGTCATGTGTTTGGTATGATCCACTCATATCAATGAAATAATTAAGTAGAGAAAAAAATGAACAATGAATTACCAAAGGTAGATATTACATACGGTATCAAACGCAAGTCGGATAGGAACTATAAGGTTTTTTTATTTAGTATCATTCCAGCAGTTAAAGGAGCATACTCCGTTGAAGTAACGACAATAGACGGAAACTCATTCACTAGCAATGTAGTGAAATGCAATAACCGCAATGGGGTTATTTATTCTCTGATCGAAGGATGCTTTTTTGTCAGTTGGCAAAAATAAAATTTATCCCTCGCAGAGAATTTGACATCATCGAATCAAAAACTGAGTTCTTTGACAAAAATACATTGCCGAAGCCAAAAACGTTTAACTTAATACTAAACAAAGCCCACGCTGTCGGTAAAAAAAATGTGGCAGTATTTATGAATAACGGTGACCTTTATAAGGGGACTTGTCATAACTGCGATTATAATTCTGTCGTGCTAATTACAGACAACAATGAGCGAGAGATCATCATGTATGATGCCGTAAAACGTATAATTCCCCTCGAAGCTGACGGATCATTAGCTGAATAATTGTTCTAAAGCTTGGGGCTAAGTTTAATGCCCCTAAACAAACTAAATTTTGTATAAGATGATTAATCGCTCTAACTCTCACGTATTATTTTTTCAAGAACATTCATATTTCTATTGAAAAAAAAATAGATTAACAACCCTGTCGGTCAAACCAATTGATATATGACATTATATTTTATAAATTTACAATAAATATAAGGCTTAATATTGAAATACATTATTTACTCATGGAACACCTTCAGTCGATTTGAAATTACTTCTAAGACTTTTAATTTTCAATGAAAATTAAAAATATTCAAAAAAATTCTTGATCTGTTTTTTTAAATGGTTATTATTGTTGCTATCAAGTGATGACAACACTATAAAACAAAAATAAATCATTTCAGCGCAATAAGCGCACAATATAACGATATCAAACAATGCTTATCTGATATTGCCACTCCATCCAGTGCAGAGAAAGCAGAATTACAAGCAGCAATTACCAAAGTTAAATACTTTTCTGGATTATCTGAATTAGTTTCTAAAAATGAGAAAGCTGTTTCTGCTTTATATTTCATCATTAAAAACACTAAAAAGGATCCTGGCGACTTATTAAAAGAAATTGCTGTTAACTCTTACAGCTTAAATAAATTTGGTTTTGTGATTCGTGGTGTTGCTAATGGTTTTTATAATTATGATTTATCAGATATGAGCGCATCTAATATCATGGCAGTTTTAGATTTTATTATTATGAGTAAAGTCAAATTTACTATGCGTCAATATCGTGATCAAATGACAGCACACAAAGAAAAAGCAGACAAGAAAGCAGATAGCGGATAGCGGATTTACACAGACAAACCAAGCGTTAAAACTTTGCGAACGTCTGGGAATCGTGTCTTATACTGGTGATAAAATCAGTATGGGTTATGGTGAGTATAAAATCAACACAGAAAACGATTTAGTTAAATATTTAAAATCCATTTTTACCAAAGATAAAGAGACACAAAGCGAGTTAGATTTATCAATCGAAAAATAAAAATCAATTACTTTTACAAAATCCGCTACTCTGAGCGGATTTTTTTGTTTTTTACTGTCTTAAATACTTTACCAGATCCCCACAAACCACGTTTACAGCATTTTGATTATATTCCTTAATATCTACCAGCCAACAACAAAACACACTTAAAAGCGTTTCTATGGCTTATTTAGCCAATAGAACCATAAATAACGCGCTTAATTAATATATTAAGTTAAATAAGTAGTAGTAACTTTGAAAATCTTATTCGAAAACAAGTATTGCATGATGTGTAACACTCAAGTATAGTATTACACATCGCGTAACACGAGTCGTAACGTAACAATGATCAAATCATTTAAGCACAAAGGATTGAAGCAACTTTTTGAAAAAGGTGTTACTTCTGGCGTTCAGGCGCAAGATGTCGAGAGAATTAACGACCGTTTACAAACTATTGATGCAGCAAATGAAATAGGTGAATTAAATCGCCAAATATATAAACTTCACCCGCTGAAAGGTGATCGCGAAGGTTATTGGTCTATTACAGTTAGGGCTAACTGGCATATTACTTTTCAATTCATCAACGGTGATGCTTACATTTTAAATTATGAGGATTATCACTAATGAGACAGTTTAAAATTTCCCATCCCGGTGAGATTGTCGCCAGAGATTTAGCAGATATGGGGATAAGTGGTCGCCGCTTTGCGAACAATATTGGAGTAACACCAGCTACTATATCGCGTTTTCTTGCCGGTAAAACGGCATTAACCCCATCGTTAGCGATTCGTATAGCCGCCGCGCTAGGAAGTACTCCTGAATTCTGGTTACGCCTTCAAAGTGCTTATGACCTGCGCCAGTTAGAAAATCAAATTGATACATCAGGGATCATTTTATACGGCGATCAAGACGAAACCTTACAGGTAAAACCCAATCATTAAACAAAAAAATACGCGGGGCTAATATAGCTCCGCTTATTGACGGTTATTGCAACCACCGAGCCATTATCGACTCGCGGCCTTGTACATGACGCAGCTTCTCCCCGTTTCCCTTTTCTGATTTTTTACCGTGACACACAGTCAGTTCGCTTCGGTTTCCCGTCGGTCTGTAGCTACATAAAAAACTCCGCATAGACTCAGCGAGATTTTTGGTGCGGATAATCACATCCACAATTTATTGCACAAGACTACAGCGTAAACAGATTACGGCTAAAACATTTATTCAAGGTAAACAAATCGCGCCCATTTGAGTAAATCGGTGTTTTATCCAATAGACTAAATGAATGGGATAATTTTTCGCAGGCCGATGGATGCTTATGAGTTTCTTTTTCTTTTCGTATCTCGTCAGCAATACGCAATTTCAAATGCAGGTGACGGCGGTTTTCTTCCCGTTCTTGAGCAATTAAGTTATCTAATTCCATTTCCCGCTCAAGCGCGGCATGATCAATATATCGATTTCTAACGTTGTTGTGGCTAAAGGTGCGAAACTTCATATTATTCACTCCTTTTAATTATTTATTTTGTTTTCTTAATGAAGCTATTTTCGCACACTGAATAAGGCAGAAAAGAAACAATCATCAGGAGTGAAAAACAATATAGGTCTGATTATAAAAATTTTTAATAACCCGTAATGTAATATTCTTTTATATTCATCATGTCATTATCCAATGACTTAATTGAATACATGCATACTGAAGTCTATTAGCAAACACTATACCATCCCCCCAGCCCCAAAATTAACTGGGGGGTTTATTCCTATACTACGTTTCTATGATCATCCATAAGCCATCAACGCTTTCTGACATAATTTAGAGCGAATACAATCTTGTTGAGAGAAATGGATCACACTGATAGCTTCGTCATCAGAAAACCGCTTCAATGCATCCACCAACCCCGATGTGATATTTGTTGGCAAATCACACTGGCTAACATCACCATTTACAATTACGGTTACATTTTCTCCTAACCGCGTTAAAAACATTTTCATTTGATTAACAGTGACATTTTGCGCTTCGTCGAGGATCACAAATGCATTTTCAAATGTCCTCCCGCGCATATAGGCAAAAGGGGCAATTTCTACTTTGCCAATTTCAGGGCGCAAACAATATTGCAAAAATGAAGTTCCCATACGTTTTAATAACACGTCATAAACCGGGCGGAAATAAGGAGCAAATTTCTCTGCCATATCTCCTGGCAGAAAACCAAGATCTTCTTCTGCCTGTAATACCGGCCGCGTCACAATAATCTTATCAACCTCTTTATTGATTAAGGCATCGGCTGCCATTACGGCGCTAACGTAGGTTTTGCCACAACCCGCTTCACCATTAGCAATAATCAATTGCTTGTTATTGATCGCCCGCATATAGCGATACTGTGCTTCACTGCGAGGCATAATTTCTGAAGTATCCCTGCTTTCACGCGCCATTCCGATAGCCTCCACACCTCCAAGCTGTACCAGTGAAGTGACATTATCGCTGTTCCGATAACGTGATCCCCTTTTTAACATTCTTCTAACTTCACGGCGAGATTTAATCACTGCTTTCTGTCTACCCATAGTCGCACACCTTATCGTTAGTTTCACTTTGCGGTGTCTTAACATCGATGTTATAGATAGGAGCTCCCTTTTAAGCTCATTAAAGACCAATAAAAAAACCGACGTTAAGATCTCACTTTTTATCAGTGACATGAACTTAAGCGTCGGCTCCTAACCGAGAATGCAGTTTCAGTATCTGTCATTAGCATTCCTCGCATCTTTCCGTTTCTTTGGTGTAATGTAACGGACTATGATGTCAGTATAATGACAGTTTTTTCTTTATGACAAGCTCAAAGGTTAAATTTTACTGAAATGTTGTTTGATTTTTTATTCGCAATGCATTAACAGCTACTTTTTACAATTACCTGCCAAGCGATATCCTGCTTTTTTGGCTTCGGCTTCTGAGTGGAAGTAAATTGCGTTTTTATCTGCTACCGTTTTATAGCCAGAGCAGTATGAAAAATGATAAATCTGGCTATTTTTATTCCCTTTAATTATCTCATTTTGCGCTATCTTTGATGGCGCCCTTTGGGTTGATATCTGGCTATTCCCTGCATACAAATTATTTTGCTTTGACGCACGGCTCTGCCCCAATTCCCACTTTTTGCTACCAGTCACAAAGGGGTTATGGTGCCCCATAATCTTGGCAATTCGGTTATCTCTTTCACGCTCCCAGGCATCTACTGGATACTGGCGATCCCACGCCATCATCAACTGTTGCTGTTGGCGTGACATAGTCAAATTATAGCGGTCATGCATATAGAAATAGACTCTGGCAACCATCCCTTTTACTCTATTGCGTGGTTCAAACAAATGTGATTTAAAATCCACCTTACTGCTACATGAACCATACATATTCGGTGTGTTTCTGGCGAGCATTCCGTAACCAAAATTACTGCGATCACCGTTAACTTCACCGATTGATGGAGCCAGATTATGCATGTCTGATTCCATCATGCGAAATACAGGATCGGTTTCAACGCAATTTTTCCGACCACCATTTTGCCAACATTGACGCTGATGCCCAAATACCCAGGCTGGCACCATATGTTCCCATTCAATACGTGCCGCCCTTGTTTGCTGTGATCTAACATGATAACCGCAAGAAGCCAGATCAACACGTCCACCACTTTTGCCAACCCATTGCCAATCACATCCACAATACAGTGTGCCTATACCTGACTTTGTTTGTCCGCTATAAACATTTTTTCTTGATTCAACTTTAGCTTGTTCGAAGCTGGTCGGTGCACTCCATGCATGAAAAGAGAGGGTTAATCCAAAAACTAAAAGATAACGTGCCAACTGACCAATTTTACTATTCAAAATAATACCTGTTTACTGATTGTGCATAACATCCCTCTATTATCCTGCCTGATAACGCCCTAAAATGACAAATATTATTCGTCGATTTATCTTTAACAACCAAGAAAACGTTAATGCATTATTTGAACTAATTAATAGTAATATACGCATTGAACTTCAAGTTGCATTTACAACACTCTATGAAACCTGATTTCTCCCCGCTTCGCGGGGAGAAATCACACGCATCCTGAAGTGAGATTGGTATATAATTTAAGTGACTAAAAAATAACCGTGCTATGTTCAGGCACGGTTTTATGGATAATAGACAATCGGTTATCTCACTACCAAAACAGAGATATTGGCATGTCCTACAATGCCCGATGCATTGGAACCCAGTAAGTGAGTTGAGATATCAGGCCGACGAGAGCCGACAATAATCAAATCTGCATCAATCTCACGCGCTGTAGACAACACCTTATCTCGTGGAGAGCCGAAGGCAACAGAGAATGACACCCTATCTTTAGGTACATCAATTCGTTCCACGACTTTTTTCAGTTCCTCTTCAGAGTTTGCTATTGCTTTTTTAGCAAAAGCACTCAATAAATCATAGTGGTAACTATAATTCACGGAAAATCGGGAAATATCTGGCACAGAGTGAAAAAGATGAATCTTTGCATTAGATATTTTTGCTAAATATTCAGCATGTTTGATTGCATTATCAGTTAATATATCTTCCGCAATATCAATTGGAACTAAAATCGTGTTATACATACATACTCCCCCTGTAATCGGATATAACCACCAGCTATCGGCCATCATCTAAAAGCAGTAAAATCAATAAGTTATTATTTCCATCAATAATCATCGCACTACTAATACAGATGTTTTTGCATATCGGACAACTCCAGCAGAGTTGGAACCCAACAGGTGAGTCGTGATATTAGGTCGCCTTGAACCGATAACAATCAAATCAGCACCAATTTCATCCGCTGTAGCTGTAATTTCGTCTCTTGGTGAACCAAATGCAATCGAATAGGAGATCTGACGAGTTGGTAATTCAATGGAATCAACCAGCTTTTTCAAGTCCTGTTCTGCCTTGATAGTCGCCTTGTCCTTAATTTCCATATAGCCTAGTGCATAAGCATTAATAATCGCCGATGAAATGGGTAATACATGTAAAAAATGTAATTTGGCTCCCGTTTCCCTGGCGATTTTAAGAGCGCAGTCAACTGCCTTGTTAGTTAGATCTTCTTCGGAAATATCTACTGGCACTAAAAGAGTTTTGTACATACGCACGCTCCTACTTACCGAAATACCAAGTTATCCTGATTTCTTTTAGTATATTGAAATGTGGAAAACTTACTGTGAGTTATCTAACACCTAAAACATGTTAGCCCCTATTCAGATTCATGGATAGGGATTAGCCAGATAAACTCATAAACATCCCTGCAATCGTTGCGCTCATAAGGTTAGATAAAGTCGCTGCCAGTAATGCTCTAACACCAAGCCGTGCGATATCTGATGTTCGTTCAGGGACGACTGAGATAAATGCCCCGACCACAACGGCAATCGAACCAAAGTTGGCAAAACCACAAAGAGCAAATGAGATAACAGCAATAGTTTTAGCATCCAAAACCACTATCGGATCGTTTAAATAGGAAGAGAAGTTCACATAAGCCACAAATTCGTTGATTGCCAGCTTCTGCCCAATCAAACTCCCAGCTAAATCCGCATGTTCCCAGTTAACGCCCATAATGTAGGCTAATGGTGAAAAAAGATAACCAAACAGCTTCTCCAAACTTATACCTTGCCAGCCCAACATCTCACCAAAACCACCAATAAGGCCATTAATTAATGCTATCAGGGCAACAAAAGTCATGACCACCGTTGCTACGCCAACCGCGATCTTTAGTCCCAACATAGCACCACCCGCGGCGGCTTCGATAATGCTGGCAGGCCGTTTTTCACTAAATGAAATGTGTTCAAATTGGACTTGTGAAGGCTCTATCGCAGGGCTGAGTAAACGAGCAAATAAAATACCACCTGGGATCGCCATCAATGATGCAGCCAGAAGATATTCTATCGGGACACCTAATCCGGCATATCCAACCAGCATCGAACCAGCAATTGATGCCATGCCGCTGCACATCACTGTGAAAAGCTCATTGCGATTCATTTTGTTAACAAAGGGTCTTAAAACGGCCGGTAGTTCATTTTGCCCAAGGAATATTGTTGTTACTGCGGCAAAAGCTTCTATTTTGCTAATTCTCATCGCTTTCTGGAACGCATATCCCAAGATATTAATAATCCATTTCATGATACCAAGATAATAGAGGATCGATATTAGTGAAGTAATAAAAATTATTGCTGGCAAAACTTGAAATGCAAAAATAAACCCTGCACCGTCAAACAACTCATTCATTTTAGGGCCAACTAAACTGCCAAAGATAAATGAACCTCCTGCTGAACTGTAAGAAATAACGGCATTGACGCCATTAGCCACATTATTAATCAACCATTTCCCAGCAGGGATATAAAGCATAATCGCCCCAAGCGCTATTTGGAGAAATAATGCAGCCCCTACTGTAGGTAAGTTGATTCTTTTTTTATTGACTGAGAATATATAACCGATAGAAAGCAATATCACCACACCCAATAAGCTGCGTAAAATATCCATGATTACATTCCTATTTTTTAGCCAACCCAAAAAAGAACGAATATATTGCTAAGTTTTTTCAGGCTGGCATTTATTTTATTATAATTTTGGATAAAAATTTGGATGGAATTTATTGTGTTTTATTTATCTCTTGATAAGCAACAGCAATTTTAGCTGCTAACCTAGCATTATTGAAAACCAATTCAATATTCGCCTGTAAACTTTCTCCACCGGTGATTTCTGTAACTCTCGCCAGCAGGAAAGGCGTACTTTCTTTACCCAAAATACCCTGGTTTTCTGCTTCATGAACCGCCTGTTCAATTGCACTATTGATCCGTTCTTCCGGCATAGCAAATGGCTCAGGAATCGGATTGGCGATCACAATTCCACCATTCAGCCCTGAATGCCATTTTATTTTCATGGCTTGGGCTATTTGTTGAGGATCATCAAGCCTTACACTGACAGGAAATTGACTGCTACGACAGAAGAAGGCGGGTAGTTTTTCTGTCTGGTAACCCACCAGAGGCACGCCATGAGTTTCCAGATATTCCACCGTTAACCCTAAATCAAGAATGGATTTAGCACCAGCGCATACAACGGCAACATTGGTCATAGCCAATTCTTGTAAATCAGCCGAAATATCAAAGGAACGTTCAGCACCGCGATGAACACCACCAATACCTCCTGTGGCAAACACAGCAATACCTGCCATTTGTGCAATAATCATAGTTGAAGCCACCGTCGTTGCACCATGTTTGCCCGCCGCAATAACAAAAGGTAAATCACGACGGCTAACTTTGCTAACCAGATGCCTTTCTTTCGCCAAGAATTCAATTTCATCATGGGATAACCCAACTTTTATTCTTCCCTCAATAATCGCGATAGTTGCCGGAACTGCACCATTTTCCCGAATACACTGTTCAACTTTTAAAGCGGTTTCCCTATTTCGTGGATAAGGCATACCGTGAGAAATAATTGTCGATTCCAACGCAACGACAGGACGATTCTCTGCCAATGCGTGAATCACCTCTGGAGCAATATCTAAATACTCATTTAATGCAACATTCTTATTCATGATGTTAATTCCAACAGTTTTTTTACTCTACTACAGGATAAATTTGGGTAATTAGTCAATTCTGAAGATAAAGTCAGCGCAGAACAGCCTTGTGAAAAACGGATGCTCTCTTCTAATGCCATCCCTTCCAACCAACAATATGCAAGGCCAGCCATCATGGCATCACCCGCCCCATTGGCATTGACAATATTGATGGGAATGGCTGGCGAACACCCAGCAACACCGCCAATTTCACTGTAATACACCCCTTCTGTTCCCATACTCAAGGCGAGTCGCTGAACACCTTGCTGATGAAACCAGGCAGCCGCATCAATAGCATCAGCCAATGTCGTAATTTTTATTCCACTCAGTATTTCAGCTTCAAGCCGATTGGGTTTTAAGGTATGGATGTAAGATAACCAATGACGGATTTTGTTCGCTTTAAATGTCGATACGGTATCAACAAAGATCGGAATATTTTCTGCGTGATTGAATAACCACTCTAATGCATCTTGTGTTAAATTACAGTCAATGATCAATACACCCGCGTTTTTAATTAAAGACTGAGATTGAGATAATAAGGCAGGCGTAAGTTGTTCCAATATATCCATATCATTAACAGCAACCCGCATTTCACCTCGCTCATCTATCAATGAATGGTAGGTCGATGTATTTTCACCGGGCAATTGATGAAGATAATCTGTATAAACACCCGATAATTTTGTTTGTTCAAATAATGTTTCTCCATAAATATCATCACCAATAACAGAAATTAGATAACTTTCTTTGCCTAATAAAGCAATGTTATGCGCAATATTTCGCCCTACCCCACCTGCCGTAGATTTATTTTTCCCTGGGTTAGAATCTTCATAGATTAATTCAGAAAATACGTAACTGGTAACATCCATGTTAGCGGCACCGACCGTTACAGCATAACAATTTTCTGAAAGGATATACCCTTTTCCTTTAACATTCCCTTTTTTAGTCAGATTCATAATATGCCCCGCGACACATGAACGGCTAATTCCAAGAATGTCGGCGATTTCCTGCTGCTGAATAAAAGGGTCTCGCCTAATAATCTGTAATATCTGTTTTTCTCGATTTGCCATATCATGTCCTTACTCATGTTTGAACATGACAGCTTTTTATTTCATCGTTGCGTGACAGTAAAGTTTATTTATATAGTTTATTGTCATTGTGAGAAAGTGATCGTAAGCCATATGAAAAAGCATTTACTCACGATAAATGTGACAGAAATAACAACATTAATAATGAAAGTTTACTCAAGGAAAGGATTTTGTACCAATTAATCGAACATATAATGTTTTATATTGTGATAATAACTGTAAAAACAATCAGATGCATAAAACGCAAAATTAAACCAACATCTGTTTGTTTTTCTATTATTCTTAATTTTTAGACAATTAGAGAATGGCTTGTTACATCCAATGATGATTTATCTCACAAACCTTATTGGTTAAGAAAATCAGCATAAAAAAAAGGTGCTGAAATAACAGCACCAAAATAGTGACACCCAAAATCGAAATTAATCTTTTTTATCTAACGGAAAAGGAACAGGATGTTTCGTATTGTAGTTAAAGGTATACATTGCTGTTATGACCATCATGACAACTAGCGTCCATACCACTTCTTTGGCTCCGGTTCCCAAAACTGCCCAGACGCAATAAACGAAGGCAATAAACGTAATAGTGATATATCGCGTTTTCTCTTGCCCAAGATGACCATGACCAATTAACAGCAAAGCTGCACAGGTATACAGGTAAGGTATCAAGGTAAAAATCACGGAGACAGACGAAACCAACCCAAATTCTCTCGCTGCATTTGGCGAAATACTGCTGAGTTGGAAAATCGTCATTAAAACACCCAATATCAACAACCCCGCAACTGGCGTTCCTGCTTTGTTCACTTTGGCAAAGATTGAGGGAAACAGCCCATCATCTGCGGCAGCTTTGGCTGTTTGCCCTGCAAGCAATGTCCAGCCACCCAATGATCCTAAACAGCCTGCCGCTGCACAAAAGGCAACTACGGCTCCCGCGGTATCTCCCAACGCCAATCGAGCGGCATCGCCAAATGGTGAAGATGAAATTTTCAACGCCGCGTTGGGGATCATGCCCATAATCACGCTGCTAGACAGCACATAACAGACAGCCGCAATCAGCACACCACCAATAGTCGCAATCGGCACGTTACGCTTGGGATTTTTAACCACGCCAGCCGCAACAGAAGCACTTTCAACACCAATAAAAGACCATAATGTGACGTTTAAAATACTCTGAATCGCGCCAAAGGTATTTAACCCACTGACGTTCCACGCGTCCATATAGGTCTTGCCGTTGAACCAGAACCACCCCAATACGGCGGTTGCGACAATCGGAATCAATGCTAAGGTTGTCGCTACCGCTTGCACTCGGGTAATAACATGCGGCCCGATAATGTTCAAAATGACAAATATCCACAATATGACTGTACAAGTGATGGTTAAAATAATGGGATCTTTCAGGATAGGGAAAAAATAGCTCAGGTAACCAACGCCAATCACAACCATGGCGATATTGCCGATCCAACACGCCAGCCAATATAAAATATTGGTCTGATAGCCTAAAAAAGGACCAAAAGCCCGTCGTGCATAAGCATAAGATCCCCCCGGGCTATCATCCAGTGAGGAAACTTTCGCATAGACGATTGATAACCCCACAGCACCAATGATAGTCACCAACCAGCCAAGGATCGCAATACCGCCTGTTGATGCCAGGCTGGCAGGCAAAAGAAAAACACCCGATCCCATGATGTTACCCGCAACCATCAGAGTAACGGGGATCAATCCGACTTTTTTTGCCTCTGAAACATTTGCCTCTGAAACAATAGCCATAATTTATCTTCCCGTTTTCACTTTTTTATACACATGACGTGATAAATGCCGTTGATAATCTCTGTGCCTTCCGTTTCATGCTCAAAACCCGGAAATTCGTGATCCCACTTTTGTAATGCGTGTAAATATCCAATTTGGGGACTGGTTTTATCACCAAAGTTTTCGCCTGAAAGCAGCATGGGAATACCCGGTGGATATGGGATGATAGAGTTCGCCGCAATGCGATGGGGTAAATCATCCAATGCCACCATTTCCACATTATTGGTCACGATGGCCTGGTAAGCAGCTCGCGGCGTCATTTCCATTTTAGGCAGACCAGCATATGCCCGATTTAGTTTTTCACCCGGATTATTCTGCCGCAAATAATCGAACATTTTATCGCCTAACTCTTTCAATCCTAATTGCTCATACACTTCTGGGTACTGATCTACCAAATCTGGCAAAACCTTACTTAAAGGCGTGTTGGCATCATAGTGGTGTTTGAAAGAGAGTAAGGTGTTAAGCAATGTTCCCCATTTTCCTTTGGTGATCCCCATTGAAAACAGGAACATAATTTGGAAATCCGTAGTACGGGTTGGTACGATACCGTGCTGGCTTAACCATGCGGTAACCAATGCGGCTGGCACGCCCTGTTTTTTCAACTTACCGTTTTCTCCCATGCCTGGAGCCAATATGCTGACTTTAATCGGATCAAGCATACTCCAGTTATCCGGTAAATCTTCAAATCCGTGCCAACTGTCCCCCGGACGCATGGCCCAACAACTTTGTTCTTTCGCCAGTAATTCCTTGGGCGCATCCTCAAAAGCCATTTTCTTACCGGTGGCAGGATCGGTCACTTTTTCCTGATTCCAGGGCTTAAAGAACCAGTCCCCCTTCTTATTGAAATCTCGATTTAAACGCGCTAATGCCTGACGAAAATCAATGGCTTCCTCAATGACCTCCTGAGTCAAGGAATAGCCGCTATTGCCATCCATCATTGCAACCGCGATATCGTTTGAAGCGCAAATCGCATACAGAGGAGAAGTTGTTGCATGCATCATGTAGGCTTGATTAAACCGTGAAAAATCCACCGGATTGCGTCCGTCCCGTACATGGATAAAAGAAGCCTGGGAGAGCGCATTCAACAACTTATGAGATGAATGGGTAGCAAAGACTGTCGGCCCTGAGTGGTCTTTCGGATCGCCGCGCATGGCAAAATGATCATGATAAATCGGGTTAAACCGCGCATAACCATACCATGCTTCATCAAAATGGATTCTATCGACGCTTTTATCCAATAACGCCTGTACATGTTTGGCGTTATAACAGACACCATCATAGGTACAGTTTGTCACTACGCTATAAACGGGTTTCTGGCTCGCTATATCCTGAGTCAGTGGATTTTGTTTCAGTTTTTTCTGTAATGTTTTGGCCTGCATTTCTTGTGGATAAATAGGCCCGATGATGCCATAGCGGTTACGGCTCGGCAGCATATAAACCGGTTTAGCGCCGGTCAGTATCAGCCCCTGCTCAATGGATTTATGGCAATTCCGATCGATGATGACCACATCATCTTCGGTCATACAAGCCTGCATAATCGTGCGATTAGAGCCTGACGTTCCCACCACGACAGAATAAGAATGATCTGCGCCAAATACTCTGGCTGCGTTTCTTTCACTTTCACCAAATGCACCGGAATGATCTAATAGCGAACCCAATGAAGCGCGTTCAATTCCCATATCAGTACGGAAGAGGTTTTCCCCATAATAGTCATGATAAAAGCGGCCAACCGGTGTTTTATTAAAGCCGACTCCCCCTTGATGTCCAGGTGCCGCCCAGGAATATTCATAAGTTCGGCTATATTTCATTAATGCTGACATTAAAGGCGGAAATAATTGTTGGCGATAACGCTGCATAGCGGCAATAGCACGACCCGCAATAAAATCCGCAGAATCTTCCAATATCCAGGCAAATTCAGTTAACTGTTCCAGTAATTCATGATTTAGCAAAAATACCGCTTTTTCCCGATCACTCAACAAAAAGACTGGAACATTTTCCTGTCGTTCAAATAATTTATTGAGTAGTTTCTGTATTTGAAGATATAAATCATCATCTATGAGTGCGCAGCTTATCATTACACAATCGAACGGTTCATTGGCTGAAATTATTGTATAGCTATCATCAAAAGACTCAGCAATAACAACAGCCACGTCTTTTTCAATTAATTTATCAGCCAACCTATGCACAGCATTTCCCACATAGTGACTATGATATCTTGTACCCACTTCGTTTTCTGCTATCAATACTTTCATGACATGATTCCTTACTCTATCTCTACTTGAACTGACAGGATAAATTCAGAGTTACTTAGCAATGACCATCGAATAATTGATACGATCAAGAAAATTTAACGATGCTAAATATGTCACAGTAAAAGTTATCAACAATATAATTGTATAAATAAACTATTTGTTAAAATATAATTTTATTATTAAAAATCACACTGATTAATATAGTGTCTATTTGAATTTGTGCAATCCATTTGTTTTTGTCCATCTCTCAAACTTGGCGTTTATGGATTTAGTCAGAGCCAGAGCACAATAGCGTAACCCTGTGGATTTTCTTTACCCGCGTTACCATGGAAAGGTACGGGATATCATTAAGTCAATGCTAATGATGCCCATCACTAAATTATGGGGACAATAATGAAAGAACATCCTGACTTATGGGCCGATTTATTAAACGGTCTAAGAAACGCTTGGCCACAAATTTCTGGCTCTATTTTGGCCATCATGATTTGTTATGGCCGACTTATTTATGATGGTGTAGAGCGAAAAAATCGCTGGGTTGAGCCGCTATTATGTGGAGCGCTATCGTGGGGATTTTCCAGTGGACTGGAACTATTTGGTATTCCCAACAGTATTTCACCTGCACTCGGTGGTACTGTTGGTTTTATTGGCGTAGAGAAAATACGCGAGTTTGCTATTCGTGCCATCAATAAACGCTTAGGAGATCACAATGACAAGAGGAATTCGTAACCACAACCCCGGCAATATCCGTCATGGTGACAAATGGCAGGGTTTACGTGATATCCAGACAGACAAATCATTTTGCCAATTTGTGGCGCCGGAATATGGTATACGGGCAATGCTAAAAATTCTGCGCAACTACGAACGCAAATACGGAGACAATACTATTCGCCAGTTTATTTCCCGCTGGGCGCCACCAAATGAAAATGACACTGAGAGCTATATCGCTTATGTATGTCAATCAGTTGGCATAGCCAGCAGTGCGGTGGTCGATGTAGAAAACGTCGCCATGATGAGCCGACTGGTTAAAGCTGTCATTCAAATGGAGAACGGCCAACAGCCTTATTCCGATGAGATCATTAAGCAAGCATTTGAATTGTTATGAGTTCTTAATCACCGCCTACAGGCGGTGATTTTATCCCCCGTCATCCGCAATTTTAGCGACCAGGTAGCAAAAATATAACTTGCTTAATATTCGGGATCATGCGTTAATAGCCAGGTCGGTTTGAAAGACAGACCTCATACAAAGCAGTTTATTAAAGCAGTTCTCATCCTCAGGCGTTATCCCAGATATCCCCTTCTTTTTGAGTTTCTCCATTAAGCGCTAAGTAGTTTCTGTAAAACAAGCCATATTCACCTAACAAGGCTCAATCAAAGGAAATATCACATGTCTAATAAAATGACTGGTTTAGTAAAATGGTTTAATGCGGATAAAGGTTTTGGTTTTATCTCCCCTACCGATGGCAGCAAAGACGTGTTCGTACACTTCTCCGCTATTCAGAGTAACGACTACCGCACTCTGTTCGAAGGCCAGAAGGTCGAGTTCTCCATCGAGAACGGTGCTAAAGGCCCAGCAGCAGTAAACGTTGTGCCTACAGCGTAAAATCTTCCCTGAATCCCTCCTCTGCGACAACGAAGACGGCCTCTGGCTTGAGTGGGCAGAGTGACGGGATGTCAGAATATTTTCAGTTGCCGGTATGGATAAAGCCGAGCCGGTTTCTGAAACATCCCTCTTTGACTTCATTATCAATAAAACTTAAGCGTTCTATCCGTTGAAAGCTTAATCTTAATTTCCTGAACTACTAAAATCTCCTGCTCCCACAGTGTTCCCGTGCCAGTTAATCCTCCTTCTAACGAAGAGATATTTATGCCAATCCAATTTCAAATTGCAGCTTGCAAATCAATATGATTGTTTATATCTCCCCGCTACGCGGAGATATAAGACGCATCTTGAAAGACGATTGGTATATGTCAGAAATGCCCGCCATAGATTATGTAAGAACAAAACATTATATAGCGGTTTTTAAGAACTTAATTCTTAAGGGCCAGTATGTGATAGCCTCCTAGAGCGCCATGAGTGTTCTGTTAAGCCCCGCCCAAAAACGCTCCACACAAGTACACTATCAGAATTTTTAAAAACCACTATCAAAAATAGATGGTCTAAGTCCCTTTTATAACTGAAATTTAAAAAATAAAGTACCTGCTCATAAAGAGTTAGTTCTTCATCTCCAGTGTGGAGTAATGCCACACAAATCATTTTTAATTCATCAACCAAGCTAACCAGTCTTGCGAGCAGGAGTTAAGCAATGCCTATGTCATGCAATAATATTAACAACGAGAACCAACTTTCATTAGAGAATGCTTCTGCATCTCCCTCTTACAAATTCCCACTCAGTTCTCCCCAGCAAGTTGTCTGGCTCGACCAGCTCTTCCGTCCTCATAGCACCTGCTATAACTTGGGTTCAGTAATTCTGGTTGAAGGAAAGTTGGATGACGCGCTGTTAGTACGCGCTGTTGAAACCGTTGTTTATCGTCATGATGCATTGCGTTTACGACTCATTAAAACGCAGGAATTACCGCTGCAAGCGCTTACTAATACCTTGCCTGTATCCGTGACAATCCACGATTTCTCAGATCATGAAAACGCCGAAGAGCAGGCTAAACAATATATCCGTACTGCCTTCATGCGACCGTTCGATTTAAACAGTGAACTCTGGCGTTTTGCCCTGTTACGGGTGAGTGATCATCGTTGGTACTGGCATTTCTGCTGTCATCATCTCATCGGAGATGGGAACACGTTAGGGCTTATTCCCGAAGAAATAGCCAACACGTATACCAGGTTAAGCAGGGAAGAAGAATTTACTGAAACGGCGCCCTCTTATCTTGACTTTATTAATGAGGATGATGCCTATTTAAACTCACCGCGCTATCGACAAGACCAGCAATTCTGGTCAGAGCGTTATAAAAACTTACCGCCTGCTTTAATTCAACCTTCAAATTTAGAGAAAACAACAGATAACGAACATGCCGAACCGCTAATTTGTCCACTGGATAAAACGCTCTTCCAGCGAATCGAAGAAACTGTCGCTGCACACGGATTATCTGTCCTGCATTTTATGTATGCCGCGCTGGCCTGCTATTTTTCACGCACGGCTTACTCGCTGACAAACCATCCCGAAGATGAAGATATTGTTATTGGTATTCCCGTACATAACCGTAAGAACAACAAACAAAAACGCACGGTAGGAATGTTTTCGTCGGTGATCCCGGTTGGTATCACGGTTTCGCCCCATGATACTTTTCTTGATGTGATGGACAAAACTGCAACGGAATTGCGTCGTTGCTACAAACGTCAGCGTTTGCCAGTCGCAGAAATCAATCGGCTTATACAAATCCAACAGCAGACCGGACGTACCCAGTTATTCGATATCATGCTGTCATTTGAGTGGATAGATGTGAATGCCGATATACCCGACGCCACACTCAAATACTGCCAAGTACAACGTGGTGCACCGTTCCCGCTTGTTATCGCTGTCCACCAATATGCATTTGCTAACAGTGAAGATGCCCAGAAACCGGTCACACTTGAGTTTAATTTTTCCCCCAATTACCTGAGTCGTGCTGAAGTAACAGCACTCCACTCCCGTCTTATGGTGTTAATTGAAGCCGCCCTGACGTCCCCGCAAACCCCGATCCGACGCTTACCTCTATTACCGCCAGAAGAGCAACAATTGCTGGCAGATTTCAATGCCACACAGATGGATTTCCCGCCAGAGACCTTAATCCATCCCCCGTTTGAAGCACTGGCCGCGCAACAGCCCAATGCGCCCGCCGTGGTATTTGAAGAACAAACGATGAGTTATGGCGAACTGAACCGGCGCGCTAATCAGTTGGCCCATTATTTGATTGCGCGGGGCGTCCGTCCAGACAAGCGCGTGGCGATTTGTGTCGAGCGCAGTCTGGATATGGTGGTCGGCTTACTGGCTATTCTTAAAGCTGGCGGCGCCTATGTCCCGCTCGATCCAGCCTACCCGACTGAACGGCTAACCTATATGCTCAACGATGCGGCGCCCGTGGTTCTGCTGACCCAGGGCTCGTTAGCTAACACCCTGAACAGTACAGACACCGGTTATCTCACCCTGCTGCTTGATGCGCCGGCAATGTCTCTCGCAGAACAACCGACTGACAATCCTGACACGCAGAATATGGGGCTGACACCCCACCATCTGGCCTATGTTATCTACACGTCTGGCTCCACCGGATTACCCAAAGGCGTAGAAATGCCGCTGGCCGCTTTGTCAAACTTACTGCAATGGCACTCACACCCCGCCGGCACGGGCAAAACCCTGCAATTTGCCGCGCTGGGATTTGATGTCGCTTTTCAGGAAATCTTTACCACCCTGAGTGAAGGCGGCTGTCTGGTTCTGGTTAATGAAACCCAACGGCGGGCGCCGCAACAGCTCCTCCGGCTGATTCAGCAACAACAGATTGACCGCGTTTTTCTGCCCTATATTGCGCTCCAGCATCTGGCTGAAGCCGCCAGTGACAGTGAAGAGGATTTTTCCTGCCTGGCGCATATCATCACCGCCGGCGAGCAATTGCGTATTACACCGGCCATTGCGCGCTTCCTGCAACGGGCTGATTGCCGGTTACATAATCACTATGGCCCGACAGAAAGCCACGTTGTCACGGCATATTCATTGGATAAGGCGATGGCGCCATGGCCAACACTGCCCCCCATCGGTCGCCCGATTGCCAACAACCGTATTTATATCCTTGATGGCAGCGGCCAGCCCGTACCTTTGGGCGTGACCGGAGAAATTTATATCGCCGGCGCTGGGGTGGCCCGTGGATATCGAAACCGGCCGGAACTGACCGCTGAACGTTTCCTTGTTGACCCGTTTTCCCCAAATCCCAATGACCGCATGTACAAAACCGGCGACCTCGGCCGCTGGCGGCCTGATGGCAATATCGAATATCTTGGCCGCAATGATTTTCAGGTCAAACTGCGGGGATTCCGTATTGAACTGGGGGAAATCGAAACACAGCTGATGCAGTGTCACGGGGTGCGCGAAGCCGTGGTGATTGCCCGCGAAGATGAACCTGGCGAGAAACGGCTGGTGGCCTATCTGCGGCCGCTGGCGGGCGCTAAACTCATGCCGGCTGAACTGCGTCAGCAACTCGCCCGACACCTGGCCGACTATATGTTACCCAGTGCTTTTGTGATACTGGAAACTTTCCCACTCACACCCAATGGCAAACTTAACCGTCAAGCCCTGCCTGCACCGGATGCGTCAGCCGTGGCAACGCGCCGCTATGAAGCGCCAGTCGGTGACACAGAAACCGCACTGGCTAAAATCTGGCAGGACTTGCTGGGGCTGGAACGGGTTGGCCGCCATGATCATTTCTTTGAGCTGGGCGGGCATTCCCTGCTTGCCGTCCAGCTTGTCGCCCGTATCCGTCAGCGACTGGCGCGGGAATTACCGTTACAAACCCTGTTTGCCCAACCCGTCCTGTTGGCGCAGGCCCAGACGCTAACGGATACGGCCACGCTCACACAAACCGTGATCCCACTGGCTGATCGCAGCCAGCCCTTGCCTTTATCCTTTGCCCAACAGCGGTTATGGTTCCTCGGTCAGCTCGATCCGGCGGCGAGTCAAGCCTATTATATTCCTGTAGCACTACGCCTGACGGGGCAACTTAATCATCACGCCCTAACCACCGCACTTGATCGTCTGATGGCTCGGCATGAAAGTCTGCGGACACGTTTCGTGCTGGTTGCAGGGCAACCCAGCCAGCAAATCGCCCCGGCGGATATCGGTTTTGCCCTGTCCTGTCAGGACTTGCGCCAACTCGATCCCGCTCTGCATATCGAGCGGGTAACTGAACTCGCGACCCTTGAAGCCCAAACGCCTTTCGATTTTGCTCAAGGCCCCCTGATCCGTGGTCAACTGCTGCAACTGGCGGATAAGGAACATGTGTTACTGCTCACCCTGCACCACATTATCGCTGACGGCTGGTCCATTGGGGTGCTGATACGCGAACTGGGTGTTTTCTATCATGCTGTCCTTAATGACCAGAATGATCCTTTGCCGCAACTTCCCATTCAGTACGCCGATTATGCCGTCTGGCAGCGTGAATGGTTGCAAGGAGAAAGTTTTACTGCACAGCGAAACTTCTGGCTCCGGCAACTTGAAAATGCGCCCGCGTTATTATCACTCCCCACTGATCGGCCACGCCCAGCAGTACAAACTTATATCGGCAGACAAGTGCCTTTCCACCTTGATGCCTCAGTATTAAATTCACTTAAGGAACTCGGACAACGCCATAACAGTACCTTATTTATGGTTCTGCTGGCTGGTTGGAGTATTGTACTCAACAGGCTTAGTGGTCAGGATGATATTGTTATCGGCACCCCTGTCGCCAATCGCCCGCACCGTGAGCTTGAGGAGTTGGTTGGTTTCTTCGTCAATACACTGGCCTTACGCGTTACATTCAATGACGATCTCAGTGTGGCTGATCTGATGGCACAGGTTCGGGAGCGAGCGCTAACCGCCTATGCTCATCAGGATCTGCCCTTCGAGCAGGTGGTGGAAATATTACAACCTGAACGTAACCTGAGCCATAGCCCAATCTTTCAGGTCATGCTGGCTTTAGATAATACGCCGGTTCAAGGCCAAACACTGTCCAGTTTGCAGATCTCCCGAGTTGAGCTGGCGACCCATAGCGCCCATTTCGATTTAATGTTGTTGTTAACTGAAACCGACTCTGGTTTGGTTGGCGGACTGGAATATGCCTCTGATCTGTTCGATGCCGAAACTGTTGAACGTATGGTCGGCTATCTACAACGAGCACTGGCAGCAATGGCAGCCGACGCAACCCAAGCCATTGCGACTTTGCCGATATTGTCAGCTTTAGAGCGACAACAACTGTTGGTGAGTTTTAACACCACTCAAGCAGACTTCCCGCAAGACGCCCTGATCCACCAACTGTTTGAAGCGCAGGTGATCAACAGCCCCACGGCTACAGCGATAGTGTGTGAAGCTCAGACACTCAGTTATGATGAATTGAACCGCCAGGCTAATCGACTGGCTCATCATCTTATAGCTTTAGGGGTACGTCCGGATGATCGGGTAGCAATTTGTGTTGAACGCGACCTGAACATGATGGTGGGTTTACTGGGTATTCTTAAGGCGGGTGGGGCCTATGTGCCGTTTGATCCGGCCTATCCAACCGAACGGCTGATGTATATGCTTGCAGACTCAGCGCCGCGAGTAATACTGACCCAAACAAAACTTGTTGACAGGCTACCTGGTACGATACCCACCGTTTTACTCGATAACGTCCTCAGCAACCAAGAACCTTTTCTGCCAGTTTATAATCCCGACGCACAAGCACTGGGACTCACCTCACGCCATCTGGCCTATGTGATCTACACGTCAGGCTCTACAGGTTTGCCTAAAGGCGTGGCAATCGAACACCGCAATACTGTGAATTTCCTGACCTGGGTACAACAGACGTTTAGTCAGGAGGAGTTGGCACACACCCTTTTTGCTACTTCCCTGAATTTTGATTTGTCGGTATACGAATGCTTTGCCCCTCTGCTCCTTGGTGGTACGGTTCACCTTGTTACTGACATACTGTCACTGGTCAATACAAGTTCAACCAACCCAAAACCATCACTTAGCCTTATCAACACCGTGCCATCGGCTATCGCTCAGCTGGTGGAAACCAATGCGCTACCCATGGATATTCGGACGGTCAATTTAGCGGGAGAAAAAGTAAAGTCACACATTGTTGAACATTTATTTTCTCACTCTGCCGTACAGAATGCGTGCAACCTGTATGGTCCTTCTGAAACCACGACGTATTCGACCTGGACGCGGATGAATCGGGCAACCGGCTTTGCCAACCATATTGGTCGCCCAATTGCCAATACCCAGATTTATATTTTGGATGTACATACCCAGCCTGTACCACTTGGTGTTATTGGGGAAATACATATTGCCGGCGCTGGGGTTGCCCGTGGTTACCTGAATCGCCCTGAACTGACCGCAGAACGTTTTCTCACTGATCCGTTCTCCTCAGATCCCGACGCCCGCATGTACAAAACCGGCGACCTCGGCCGTTGGTTGCCCGATGGCAATATCGAATACCTCGGCCGCAATGATTTTCAGGTTAAACTACGTGGCTTCCGCATTGAACTGGGCGAAATCGAAGCCCAATTGATGCAGTGCTATGGTGTGCAAGAAGCAGTAGTGATTGCCCGTGAAGATACTGATACTGTTTATGGAAATGCCGAAGAGATAAACACGGGGGGACAAAAACGACTCGTCGCCTATTTGCGACCTCAGAACGGCGTTGAGCTACTTCCCGCACAACTGCGCCAACAACTTGCGCAATACCTCGCTGAATACATGCTACCCAGTGCCTTTGTGGTACTTGACACTTTCCCGCTGACTGCCAATGGTAAACTTGACCGTCAAGCCCTTCCCGCCCCTGATGCGTTTTCAGTGATCGCACGTGGTTATGAAGCGCCACATGGCGAGGTAGAAATCGCTCTGGCGCAGATCTGGCAAGATCTCTTGGGATTGGAACAAGTCGGCCGTCATGACCATTTCTTTGAGCTTGGCGGTCATTCATTGATGATTGTCAGCCTGATCGAACAGCTATACAGCCTGGGCTGGCAGCTTGATGTTCGCAGTGTGTTCTCTGCACCTGTCCTGACTGAGATGGCACAGGCAATTACAAGTGATATCGACACGTTCGTGGTGCCGCCTAACCGTATCCCTACCGATTGCACGGCCATTACGCCTGATATGCTGCCACTGGTTTCATTGTCCCAAACCGAGATTGATGCCATCGTTGCCGCAACGCCTGGCGGTGCCAGCAATATACAGGATATTTATCCATTGGCACCGTTACAAGACGGGGTTCTGTTCCATCACTTGCGCCAAACACAAGGTGACACTTATCTGTTACAAACCCTGCTTGCTTTTGAAACTCGTGAGCGTCTTGACACCTTCCTGTCCGCATTCCAACACGTCATTGACCGCCACGATATCCTGCGCACCGCGGCCTGCTGGCAAGGATTGATAAGGCCAGTCCAGGTAGTCTGGCGCCAGGCACCGTTGTATATCAATACCTTCGTTCCTGACACGGCAGATAACGTCCTGTCCCAGCTACAGGAGCATACCAGCCCGCGTCGGCATCGCCTCGATTTGAGCCGTGCTCCGCTATTCGCTGCTGATATCGCCCATGATCCGGCACAGGATGAATGGTTGCTCTCTCTGCGTTTCCATCATCTGGTCAGTGACCATATGACACTTGAGCTGATTTTTGCCGAAATTGCCCAAATACAAGGGGGTTATGCTGATACCCTGCCGGCAACGTTGCCCTACCGCAACTTTATCGCTCAGACTTTAAGTGTGCCGGGTACTGAGCATGAAGCTTATTTCCGTTCTCAACTGGCGGATATCGACGCACCGACAGCCCCCTTCGGTGTACTCTCAATGCAGGATGATAATGAACCGAACGTCGAAGCCCATCTCTCGCTCGATCCTGCTCTGGCGGAAGCGATACGTTCTCAAGCTCGCCGTCTGGGAGTCAGTTCAGGTGTCCTGTTTCATGTCGCCTGGGCGCATGTGCTGGCACAAACCAGCGGCCGCGATGATGTGGTCTTTGGTTCCGTATTATCAGGCCGATTACAGGGAGGTGCAGGCGCTTCCCGAATATTGGGGATGTTTATCAATACCTTGCCGATACGAATTTCCCTAGCCGATCATAGCGTGCAGGAGCTGGTACAGCTTACCTATCACAATTTAACGACACTGCTGGAACACGAGCAAGCACCATTAGCACTGGCCCAACGTTGTAGCGGTGTGGCACAGTCAATACCCCTGTTCAGTACGCTACTCAATTACCGTCACAGCCAAATTATCGAAGGCGACGAAGCTAATGTCATTGAAATACCTCAAATAGATATGCGTATCGTTGCCATTGAGGAACGGACTAACTATCCGATAACCTTATCGGTAGATGATATGGGCGTCGGTTTCCGCCTGACCGCACAAACGGTGGCAAGTATTGATCCGACGCGCATAATTACTTATCTGGCGACCGCTATCAGTGGATTGGTTGACGCTTTGGCTCACAAACCACGACGATTAATCCAAGAGCTATCAATTTTACCCGCGTCAGAGCGGCAACAACTGTTGGTGGACTTTAATGCCACGCAAGCAGATTTTCCACAAAATGCCTTGATCCACCAGCTATTCGAAACCCAGGTGAAACATCATCCCGATGCAATAGCCATCGTGTTTGCAGAGCAATGCCTGAGCTATGACGAACTTAACCGCCGAGCCAATCAGTTGGCCCATTACCTGATTGCGCTGGGTGTACGTCCAGACGATCGAATTGCCATCTGTGCCGAACGCAGTCTGGAAACGGTGGTTGGCTTGCTGGCTATTCTCAAGGCTGGCGGGGCTTACGTGCCACTTGATCCAAGCTACCCGACTGAACGACTGGTTTATATGCTTGAAGATGCAGAGCCTGTGGTTCTGCTGGCCCAAACAGCACAAGTTAGCAGATTAAACAACCTGATACCTACCGTATTGCTTGATACCCAAGAACCGTTTTGGGCGGCACAACCCACTCACAATCCCAATACACACGCATTAGGTCTGACATCACAGAATTTAGCTTATGTGATCTATACCTCTGGCTCTACCGGCCAACCTAAAGGTGTGATGATCGAACATCGTAATGTTCTTCGTCTTATCGTTAATAGTGGCTTTGCTGATATTGATTCGAATGATTGTGTCGCCCATTGTGCCAATATTGCTTTTGATGCCTCGACCTGGGAAATTTGGTCCGCCTTGCTCAATGGCGCCCGCCTGCATGTGGTGCCACAATCAGTGTTACTCGAGCCGGCACATTTCTGTGATGCGCTGATCAAGGAACGCGTCACCGCCCTCTGGTTGACTGTGGGTTTATTCAACGAATATCTCGATAGCCTCAAGCCCCTGTTTGGACAATTGCGCTATCTGCTTATCGGCGGTGATGTACTCGATCCAAGGAAGATACAACAGGTGCAATCGGCTGAATCTCAACCCGTTCACCTGATAAATGGCTATGGGCCAACAGAAACCACAACATTTGCTACTACCTATGCGCTGAGTTCCCCCGTTGATGTGACGCGTTCCATTCCTATCGGCCGCCCGATTGCCAATACCCAGATTTATATCCTGGACTCACACGGCCAACCCGTCCCTCGCGGTGTGACAGGGGAAATTTATATTGCCGGTGCCGGCGTAGCCCGTGGTTACCTGAATCGACCTGAACTGACTGCCGAACGTTTCCAGACCGATCCCTTCGCTTCACAGCCAGATAGCCGCATGTACAAAACCGGTGATCTCGGCCGCTGGCTGCCCGATGGCAATATTGAATACCTCGGCCGCAATGATTTTCAGGTTAAGCTGCGTGGCTTCCGTATCGAGCTGGGAGAAATCGAAGCCAGATTGAGCCAATGTGACGGCGTACGTGAAGCGGTCGTGATCGCCCGCGAAGATGGAAAACGACTGGTGGCCTATCTGTTACCGCAACAGGGATTTGAACTGGAACCCGCGGCACTGCGCCAGCAACTCGCTCAACATCTCGCTGACTATATGTTACCCAGTGCTTTTGTCACGTTGACGTCCTTCCCGCTGACGCCCAATGGCAAACTCAACCGTCAGGCCCTGCCTGCGCCTGAACTGTCAGCCGTAGTCGCTCACGGCTACGAAGCCCCCGTCGGTGAGACAGAAATCGCTCTGGCTCAGATTTGGCAAGAGTTACTCGGACTGGCACAAGTAGGCCGCCATGATCATTTCTTTGAATTGGGTGGCCATTCCCTGCTTGCCGTCCAACTCGTCGCACATGTACGCCAAGATTTGGCACGAAATTTGTCACTCCAACAGCTCTTTGATCAACCCATATTGACAGACCTGGCTCAAACACTTAATGGCACTTCAGCTATAGCCCAGATAACAATCCCTGTTACTGATCGCAACCAGCCGTTACCTCTGTCCTTTGCTCAGCAAAGATTGTGGTTCCTGAGTCAGATCGATCAAGCGGCCAGCCTGGCCTATCATATTCCTTTGGCATTACGCCTGATCGGTCAACTTAATCGTCCGGCCTTAATCCGTGCATTTAACCAATTGATCGCCCGACATGAAAACTTGCGTACTTGCTTTGTGCTGGTTTCCGGCCAGCCTTATCAGCACATCGAACCGACTGACATTAACTTTGCCCTGTCTTACCAAGACTTACGCTCGCTGGCACCAGAAACGCACTCCGTCCATATTGCTGATTTGACCGCCCTTGAAGCACAAACGCCTTTTGACTTTACCCAAGGCCCGCTAATCCGCGGTCACTTGCTGCAACTGGCAGACGAAGAGCACGTATTGCTGCTTACCCAGCATCATATTATTTCTGACGGCTGGTCCATCGGTATACTCATGCATGAACTCAGTGTGCTTTATCGCGCCATCCTCGACGGCCAAGATGTCCCCTTGCCGCCATTGCCGATCCAGTACGCCGACTATGCGGTCTGGCAACGTGGATGGTTGCAAGAATCCACCCTCACTGCACAACGCGATTTCTGGTGTACCCAGCTTGCCGACGCACCAGCCTTACTGTCTCTCCCAACCGACCGACCGCGTCCGGCGACACAAACTTTTGTCGGTGGTCGAGTGCCTGTACAGTTTGATGCCGCTTTATTGGCGTCATTAAGAAAGCTTGGACAGCGCCATAACACTACCTTGTTTATGACTGTGCTGGGTGCCTGGAGTATTGTATTGTCCCGGCTGAGTGGTCAGGATGATATCGTTATCGGTACACCTGTCGCTAACCGACCACACCATGAACTTGAAGGATTAATCGGTTTCTTCGTTAATACACTGGCCTTACGCGTCAGCCTGAATGATCCCATCACTATCACTGACCTGCTGGCTCAGGTTCGGGAGCGGGCGCTCGCCGCTTATGCTCATCAGGATCTGCCCTTTGAACAGGTGGTGGAAGCGCTCCAGCCTGAACGCAATCTCAGCCACAGCCCGATCTTCCAGGTGATGTTGGCTTTAAATAATACCCCCGCCCAAGCGCTGGCATTATCCGATATCCAATGCATCCCCATTGAACAGGCACATCCCAGCGCTCACTTTGACTTAACCTTGTCACTGACCGAAACCGAGGCCGGTCTGGTCGGTGATTTGGCCTATGCAGCCGATCTGTTTGACGCCGCAACCATTGAGCGTATGGTCGGTTACTTAACCCATGTGCTGACGGCTATGGCGGCGGATGAAACCCAACCCATTGCCACTTTACCGATGCTGCCCGCCTCAGAACGGCAACAACTGCTGGTGGACTTCAACGCGACGCAGATGGATTTTCCGCAAACGGCGTTGATCCATCAACTGTTCGAATCTCAGGCAGAACAGTGTCCCGATGCCACTGCCGTAGTCTACGAAGACCAAACGCTGAGCTATGGTGAATTAAACCACCGCGCCAATCAATTAGCCCATTACCTGATTACGCTAGGGGTACGTCCAGACGATCGCGTCGCCCTCTGTGCCGAGCGTAGTCTGGAGATGGTAGTCGGCTTACTGGCTATCCTCAAAGCGGGCGGGGCTTATGTGCCGCTCGATCCCATTTATCCGGCCGAACGGCTGGCTTACATGGTTGAAGACGCTGCTCCGGTGGCGTTACTCACGCAATCGGCACTGTCCCGATCAGAGTGGCTCGCCCAGTTTAACGCCTTGCCAACCGTCTTACTGGATAATCCCGAGCCGTACCTGACAACCCAACCTGCTGATAATCCAGACGCACAGGCATTGGGTTTAGCGTCACACCATCTGGCCTATGTCATTTATACTTCCGGTTCGACCGGTCAACCGAAAGGGGTAATGATCGAACATTTTAGCCTGTGCAATTTGATCACGACTCAGCAACATGCGCTGGCGCTAACCCCAGCTAGTCGCGTCTTACAGTTTGCTTCAAACAGTTTCGATGCCTGTATTTGGGAATGTTGTATGGCTTTAATGGCCGGCGGGCGTCTCTATCTGGCCAAACGGGCCAATCTGCTGCCTGGAGCCATACTGTCCGGTTACTTAACCGAGCAGGCCATCAGCCATGTTCTCCTGTCGCCCACTGCGTTGGCCGCAATGGATTCCCTGCCCGATACCCTGCAAACCTTGCTGGTGGGAGGAGAGGCCTGTCCATCAACCTTAGTTAAACGCTGGTCATCAGGACGACAAATGCTCAATGCCTATGGGCCGACGGAAATCACGGTCTGTGCTACGCTCTATGCCTGTTCCTGCGCAGAAGATAGCTCAACCGATAATCCACCGCCGATTGGCCGCCCCATAGCCAACACCCAAATCTATCTCCTTGATACCCATTATCAGCCTGTCCCGCTGGGTGTCATAGGGGAGATCTATATTGCTGGTGCGGGAGTTGCCCGCGGTTATCTTAATCGTCCCGAACTCACTGCCGAACGCTTCCTCGCTGATCCGTTCTCTTCCAACCCCAACGCACGGATGTACAAAACGGGGGATCTCGGGCGCTGGCTCGCCAATGGCAATATCGAATACCTCGGCCGCAATGATTTTCAAATCAAGCTCCGTGGTTTCCGCATTGAATTGGGGGAAATCGAAACCAAACTCACGCAATGTGATGGGGTACGTGAAGCGGTGGTGGTTGCTCGCGAAGATCAAGGCCAGAAACGACTTGTTGCCTATCTGCTGCCAGAGGAAAGCGCTGAATTGGCGCCAGCCAAACTGCGCCAACAACTTGCCCGGCACCTCGCTGACTATATGCTACCCAGCGCCTTTGTCACGCTGGCATCCTTCCCGTTAACGCCAAACGGCAAGCTTGACCATCAGGCGCTGCCTGAACCCGATGCATCCGCTATCGTGATGCACCGCCATGAATCCCCGATAGGTGAAGCGGAAACCACCCTGGCACAAATCTGGCAAGAGCTATTGGGATTGGAACAAGTCAGCCGCCACGACCACTTCTTTGAACTTGGCGGTCACTCGTTGATGATAGTCAGCCTGATCGAAGAACTGCGCCAGCTGGGTTGGCAACTTGACGTTCGCAGTGTATTCGCCGCGCCCATCCTGATCGATATGGCCCAGAATCTCCAGCGTGATACCCATACCTTTATCGTGCCACCCAACCTGATACCCGAAGGCTGTACCGCTATTACGCCCGCTATGCTGCCGCTGGTTTCCCTGTCCCAGGCTGAGATTGATGCCATCGTTAATACTGTTTCTGATGGGGTAAGTAATGTACAGGATATCTATCCATTGTCGCCCTTGCAAGAAGGCATCCTGTTCCATCATCTGTTGCAGGCACAAGGCGACACCTATTTATTGCAAATCATACTTGCCTTCGATACCCGTAAACGTCTTGAGGCTTTTCTAGGTGCCTTACAGCAAGTTATTGATCGTCATGACATCCTGCGCACGGCGGTTTACTGGCAAGATTTGGCGCAACCGGTTCAGGTGGTTTGGCGTCAGGCACCGCTCACTGTCCGTGAATTCATCCCAATCTCGACCAACGATATTCCGGAGCAGTTACAGGCTCATACCGATCCGCGCCAACATCGTATCGACCTGACTCAAGCCCCCTTATTTACGGCTGATATGACCCTTGATCCGGCACAAAATGAGTGGTTGCTGGCACTGCGTTTCCACCATCTGGTCAGCGACCATATGACACTGGATCTGGTTTTCGCTGAGATTACCCAAAGATTACGAGGAAATGTGGAGGCTCTGCCTACCACGCTACCCTATCGCAACTTTATCGCCCAGATCCTAAATGTACCGAGTTCAGTGCATGAGGATTACTTTCGCGAACAGCTCGCCGATATTGATGAACCCACGGCGCCGTTCGGTGTACTCGCTATTCCTAAAAACGCGCCAAACGACACTAAACCTGTCTCTGTCGCCAAATCCAGGCTTTTACTCACTCCTGAACTGGCGGAAGCCATTCGTGTTCAATCCCGCCGTTTGGGTGTCAGCCCAGGCGTCCTGTTCCACGTAGCTTGGGCGCAGGTATTAGCCCAGACTAGCGGTCGTGATGATGTGGTGTTTGGCTCCGTGTTATTGGGCCGCCTGCAAGGTAATACAGGTGCTGATCGTATATTGGGGATGTTTATCAATACGTTGCCAATTCGTATTTCTCTGGCCGGACGTACCGTACAGGAAATCGTGCAGGATACCTACCATAACCTGACCACCTTGCTGGGGCATGAACAGGCCCCATTAGCGCTGGCACAACGGTGCAGTGGCGTGGCGCAACCATTGCCACTGTTCAGTGCCTTGCTGAATTATCGCCATAGCCAGACTGACAAGGGAGACACCATTGACACAATCTGGACAGATATGCGACTGGTTGCGGCTGAAGAGCAGACCAACTATCCCATTACCCTGTCAGTCGATGATTTAGGGGATAATTTCCAATTAACCGCCCTGACCGTGACAGAAATTGCGCCAGAACGCATCACCGCCTATCTGGAAACGGCCATTAACGGCCTGATCGAAGCCCTGATCCACAACCCACAACAATTGATCCTAGATGTTCCAATCTTGCCGGAACCAGAGCGGCAACAACTGCTGGTAGGCTTTAACCCAACCCAAGTGGATTTTCCGCAAAATGCCCTGATCCATCAACTCATTGAAGCTCAAGCATTACAACGTCCCCATGCCACCGCCGTGATTTGCGCAGGCCAGACATTGAGCTATGCAGAATTGAACCAACATGCCAACCGTCTGGCTCATCATTTGATTGCGCTAGGGGTGCGTCCAGATGATCGCGTCGCTATCTGTATCGAACGCAGTCTGGAGATGGTGGTCGGCTTACTGGCGATCCTCAAGGCAGGCGGTGCCTATGTCCCGCTCGATCCAACCTATCCGGTTGAACGGTTAGCCTATATGCTCAGGGATTCAGCTCCCGTTGTTTTATTGACCCAGACGGCACAAGTCAACAAGCTGCCTGACACCGTGCCGACGATCTTGCTTGACTCTTTATGTGACCACCATGAAACCTTGCTGGCGACACAACCGACGGATACCCCAAACGCCCAAGCACTGGGACTGACATCACGTCATTTAGCCTATGTCATTTACACATCGGGTTCGACCGGCCAGCCTAAAGGGGTGATGGTCGAACATCGCAATGTCGTTAGCCTTATCATCAATAATGGCTTTGCCAATATTAGCCCTGACGACTGTATTGCCCATTGCGCCAATGTCTCATTTGATGCCGCCACGTGGGAAGTGTGGGCGAGCCTGGTTCATGGCGCACGTATTCTGTTAATTCCAGAAAAAACCTTGTTACAACCCACTGATTTTGGTCAGTGCTTGTCAACGGAGGGTGTCAGTGCGTTATTCCTGACCACGGCACTGTTTAACCAATATGCGAGTTTAATTGCGCCAGCGTTGTCTGGTTTGCGTTATGTCCTTTTTGGTGGCGAACAGGGTGATACCCGTCCTGCCATTCGCCTTAGAACCGAACATTCACCCAAACATTTACTGCATGTGTATGGGCCAACTGAGACAACCACATTTGCCACCGCCTATGAAATCCCTGTTCTGGAAGACAAAAACGTTGAAGGTAAAGGCAGAAAAATTCCCATCGGCCACCCGATCGCGAATACCCAGATCTATATCCTGAATCAACAAGGCCAGCCTGTCCCTTCTGGGGTTGCCGGTGAAATTTATATTGCCGGTGCTGGGGTTGCCCGTGGCTACCTGAATCGCCCTGAACTGACCGCTGAACGCTTCCTGGCCGATCCGTTCTCTCCAGAGCCTGATGCCCGCATGTACAAAACCGGTGACCTCGGCCGCTGGTTGCCCGATGGCAATATCGAATACCTCGGCCGCAATGATTTTCAGGTCAAACTGCGTGGCTTCCGTATCGAGTTGGGCGAAATCGAGGCCAGACTGACCCAATGTGACGGCGTGCGTGATGCCGTGGTATTGGCCCGCGAAGATGAACCCGGACAAAAGCGACTGGTGGCTTACCTGCTGCCGCAAGAAGGGATTGAACTGGTTCCGGCTGAGTTACGACAGCAACTCGCCCAGCATCTGGCTGACTATATGTTACCCAGTGCCTTTATCACGCTGGATGCCTTCCCGCTCACCCCCAACGGCAAGCTGGATCGTCAGGCTCTGCCGGCACCGGATTTATCCGCGGTGGTCACGCGCCGCTATGAAGCCCCCGTGGGTGAAACAGAAATCATCCTGGCTGAGATTTGGCAAGATCTGCTCGGACTGGAACATGTCGGCCGTTACGATCACTTCTTCGAACTCGGCGGCCATTCCCTGCTGGCTGTCCAGCTGGTGGCTCGCATTCGTCAACAATTGGCCCACGAGTTGCCGTTACAACAACTCTTTGAGCAACCGCGTTTGCGCGATTTGGCTCGCGCGCTAACTGATACGGCAACAACCGCTCAGACAAACATCCCTGTCGCTGACCGCAGCCAGCTGTTGCCCCTGTCCTTTGCTCAACAACGTTTATGGTTTCTCACGCAGCTCAATCCGGCGGCTAGCCTGGCCTATCATATCCCGATGGCGTTGCGCTTGACCGGCCAGCTTCATCGCCCGACTTTAATCCGCGCCCTTGACCTTCTGGTCGCCCGCCATGAAAGCCTGCGTACCCGCTTTGTGCTGGTTTCCGGCCAGCCTTGCCAGCAAATCGATCCGGCTGATAGGGGTTTTGCCCTGTCTTACCAGGATTTGCGCGCATTAACGCCAGACGCCCATAGCAACCGTATCGCGGAATTAACCGATCTCGAAGCACAAACACCTTTTGATTTTAGCCAAGGTTCGCTGATCCGCGGTCATTTGCTGCAACTGACCGATGAGGAACATATCTTGCTGCTCACCCAGCATCATATTATCTCTGATGGCTGGTCCATCGGCGTATTGCTGCGTGAATTCAGCGCCCTTTACCGCGCCGCCCTCGACAGCCAAGATGATCCCTTACCACCCTTGCCGATTCAGTACGCCGACTATGCCGTCTGGCAGCGAGAATGGTTACAAGAAAGTGCCATTGCGAAACAACGCGACTTCTGGTGTTCCCAGCTTGAAGGTGCGCCGGCTTTATTGACATTGCCAACCGACCGACCCCGCCCAGCGGTGCAGTCCTATGTTGGTAGCCGGCTCCCTGTCAATGTTGATGCAGACTTATTGACTTCGCTTAAGCGTCTTGGACAGCGCCATCGCACCACCTTATTTATGACCGTACTCAGTGCCTGGAGTATCGTATTGGCTCGGCTGAGTGGACAGGCGGATATTGTCATCGGCACCCCGATTGCTAACCGCCCACATCATGAACTGGAAGGATTAATCGGGTTCTTCGTCAATACACTGGCCTTACGTATCACGCTGGATAATTCCAGTAGTGTTGCTGACTTGCTCACCCAAGTGCGGGAACACGCTTTCGCGGCCTATGCTCATCAGGATCTGCCCTTTGAACAGGTGGTGGAAGCGCTCCAGCCTGAACGCAACCTGAGTTACAGCCCCATCTTCCAGGTGATGCTGGCCTTAAACAACACGCCACAACATATCTCACGACAAGCGTTAGCGTTACCTGAGCTACAACTCACCCACATTGAGCAGGAACACTATAGTGCTCACTTCGATTTGACCTTGTCATTGGTCGAAAATGAGGACGGCCGCCTGGTCGGTGAACTGGCCTACGCCACTGACTTATTCGACGCCACGACCATTGAGCGTTTGGTTGGTTACCTGACAAATGTGTTGACCGCTATGGTGGCGGATGAGACACAACTTATTGGTGCCCTGCCCCTGCTGCCAGAATCGGAGCGGCGGCAACTGTTGGTGGATTTCAATGCCACCCAGCAGAACTTCCCACAAGACGCGTTGATCCACCAACTAGTTGAAGCGCAGGCCGCACAACATCCTGAAGCTATCGCCGCTGTATTTGAGGAACAAACGATCAGCTATGGTGAGTTAAACCGCCGTGCCAATCAGTTAGCGCATTATCTCATTGCGTCTGGCGTGCGTCCGGACGATCGGATCGCGATTTGTATCGAGCGTGGCCTGGCGATGGTGGTCGGTTTACTGGCAATTCTCAAAGCAGGTGGTGCCTATGTGCCGCTCGATCCGGCCTACCCCACCGAGCGATTGGCCTATGTGCTGGAAGATGCGGCGCCTGTGGCTTTACTGACTCAAGCAACGTTACGCAACAAGCTAGACAGCGCCTTACCTACGGTCTTGCTGGATAATATCTGTGATAGCCAGACAGCATTCCTGACAATGCAGCCGACCGATAATCCAGACGCACAGGCACTGGGGCTGACATCCCGCCATCTGGCCTACGTGATTTACACGTCGGGATCGACCGGAACACCGAAAGGGGTGATGGTTGAACACGCCAATGTCATCCGCCTGTTAGCCGCAACCCAATCCCGTTTCCAGTTTGATGATAAAGACGTCTGGACGTTGTTCCACTCATTTGCTTTCGATTTCTCCGTCTGGGAATTGTGGGGTGCTTTGGCTTACGGCGGTCGGTTGGTCGTTATTTCAGCCGAGTGTGCCCGTTCACCGCAGCTATTCTATTCGCTATTGTGCCGTGAACACGTCACGATCTTAAACCAGACCCCCAGTGCTTTCCGTTCACTGATTGCCGCCCAGGGTGTGGCTAAGCACGCCTTGCGGTGCATTATTTTTGGCGGTGAGGCGCTGGAATTACATACACTTGTCCCGTGGGTGACCCGCAATCCGACCGCGCAAACCCGTCTGGTCAATATGTATGGCATCACCGAAATTACGGTTCATGCTACCTATCGCGAACTGACCGAAACCGATATCTATTCAGGACGGGGCAGCTTGATTGGTCAGCCACTGGCTGATCTGCGGATCTATATTCTTGACCCCCTCGGTCAACCGGTTCCGCTCGGCGTGGCCGGCGAAATCTATATCGTCGGTGACGGTCTCACCAGAGGCTATTTGAACCGGCCTGAACTCACCGCCGAGCGCTTCCTCACTGATCCCTTCTTCCTGAATTCGGCTGCCCGGATGTACAAGACTGGCGATCTCGGTCGCTGGCTGCCCGATGGCAATATCGAATACCTCGGCCGCAATGATTTTCAGGTCAAACTGCGGGGCTTCCGCATTGAATTGGGGGAAATCGAGGCAAAACTGGAACAATGTCATGGCGTGCGCGAAGCCGTGGTATTAGCCCGTGAAGATGAGCCAGGCCAGAAACGGCTGGTGGCCTACCTGCGGCCACGGGAGGGCGTGGAGCTGGTGCCGGCTGAACTGCGCCAGCAACTCGCCCAACACCTTGCCGACTATATGTTACCCAGCGCTTTTGTCACGTTAGCCTCTTTCCCTTTAACGCCCAATGGCAAACTTGACCGTCAGGCTTTGCCTGCTCCCGATTCATCCGCCATTGTGGTACGCCATTATGCAAGCCCTGTCGGTGAGATGGAAATTACCCTCGCCCAGATTTGGCAAAAATTATTGGGGCTGGAGCGAGTTGGGCGCCATGACCACTTCTTCGAACTCGGTGGCCATTCACTGATGATTGTCAGCCTGATCGAAGAACTGCGCAATCTGGGCTGGCAGCTCGACGTTCGCAGTGTTTTCGTCGCCCCTGTCCTGATTGATATGGCGCAGACTGTCCGGCGTGATGCCAACACCTTTGTCGTGCCCCCCAATCTCATCGCTGAAGAGTGCACAGACATTACCCCCGCCATGCTGCCTTTGGTTTCCCTGTCCCAGACTGAAATTGATGCCATCGTGACGACTGTTCCGGGTGGCGGCGCCAATGTGCAGGATATCTATCCCCTCGCGCCGTTACAGGAAGGGATTTTGTTCCATCATCTGTTACAGACCCAGGGGGATAATTATCTGCTGCAAAGCGTGCTCGCGTTCGATACCCGTGAGCGCCTCAATGCCTTCTTAACAGCGCTGCAACAGGTTATCGACCGCCATGATATTCTGCGTACTGCCGTTTGCTGGCGAGAACTGGCACAACCGGTGCAAGTGGTCTGGCGTCAGGCACCGCTTAAGGTTAACATCTTCACCCCCACTACAACGGGTGACGTTGTCACCCAACTCAAGCGTCATACCGATCCACGCCAGCATCGTATCAATTTGAACCAGGCGCCCCTGTTTGCCGCCGATATCGCCCCGAATCCGGCACAGGATGAATGGCTGCTGGCACTCCGCTTCCATCATCTGGTCAGTGACCATCTGACACTGGAGCTGATTTTTGCGGAAATTGCGCTTATCTTGCAGGGCAAGACGGAGAGGCTGCCAGCGGTACTGCCTTACCGCAACTTTATCGCCCAAATTCTGGCTACCCCGACCGCTGACCATGAGGCTCATTTCCGCACCCAACTGGCGGATATTGATGAACCCACGGCACCTTTTGGGCTGCTCAAGGTGCATCCTGACAATGACTGCGTGGCTGAGGCTCGTCTCCCTATCGCCCCCGATCTGGCCAAAACCATTCGCACTCAGGCGCGTCGTTTAGGCGTCAGCCCCAGTGTGCTGTTCCATGTGGCATGGGCGCAAGTGTTGGCACAGACCAGCGGCCGTGATGACGTGGTATTTGGCTCCGTGCTATTAGGCCGTCTGCAAGGCGGTGCGGGAGCCGAGCGAGTATTGGGTATGTTCATCAATACGTTGCCAATGCGGGTTTCCCTGACGAATTACACTGTTCAGGAAGTCGTCCACAACACCCACCACGGATTGATGATGTTACTGGAACACGAACAGGCTCCATTGGCATTGGCACAACGTTGCAGCGGTATGCCGCAGTCGATGCCGTTATTTAGTAGCTTATTGAATTATCGTCATGGTCAATCTGCTGAAACCGGAGGGCTTGATACTCTCTGGGCGGGTATACGTACTTTAGCCGCAGAAGAGCGCACTAACTATCCTGTCACCCTGTCAGTGGATGATTTAGGCGTCAATTTCCAGCTCATCGCCCAGACAGTAGCCGGTATCGACCCAACCCGCGTAACCAACTATCTGGTCACCGCCATCAGTGGCTTAATCGATGCTCTGGTTCATGATCCACAACGGCTGGTTCGGGATATCTCAATCCTGCCCGCCACAGAGCGCCAGCAACTACTGGTAGATGCCAACGCTACGCAGGCCGATTTTCCGCAAGACCAGCTGGTTCACTCATTGTTCGAAGCTCAAGCGGCACGCCATCCCGATACCCTTGCTGTCGTATTTGACGGACAAACGCTCAGTTATGGTGAACTTAACTGCCGTGCCAATCAGTTAGCTCACCATCTGATTTCATTAGGCGTGCACCCAGATGATCGGGTTGCCATCTGTATCGAACGTAGTCTGGATCTCATCGTCGGCCTGCTCGCTATTCTCAAAGCCGGCGGCGCTTACGTCCCGCTCGATCCCACCTATCCGAGCGAACGGCTGGCTTATATGCTTGAAGATTCAGAACCCGTGGCGTTGCTGACTCAGACAACACTCGCCGACAAGCTGTCCCGTTTTGTACCTATGTCCATGTCGATAGTAATACTCGACGACCAGGAATTAATTTTGACGGAGCAACCGCCCCATAACCCAGACATACACGCCTTGGGGTTGATGTCACACCATCTGGCCTATGTGCTTTATACCTCTGGCTCGACGGGACAACCCAAAGGCGTGATGGTCGAGCACCGCAATGTTCTTCGCCTGATTATCAATAATGGCTTTACTGACATTGGTCCCAACGACGGTATCGCCCACTGCGCCAATATTGCTTTTGACGCCTCGACCTGGGAAATCTGGTCTGCCTTACTTAATGGCGCACGCCTGCATGTGATCCCACAATCGATTCTGCTGAATCCGGTGCATTTCTGCGATTCACTGATTGAGGGGAAAATCAGTGCCCTCTGGCTGACTGTCGGCTTGTTCAACGAATATCTCGATAACCTCAGCCCCCTGTTTGAGCAACTACGCTACCTGCTTGTCGGCGGTGATGTGCTCGATCCAAGAAAGATACAGCAGGTGCAATTAGCCGAGTTCCAGCCAACACACCTGATTAATGGCTATGGCCCAACGGAAACCACTGCATTTGCCACAACCTATGCGATTACCTCACCCGTTGATGTGAGCCGTTCCATTCCTATCGGTCGCCCGATCGCGAATACCCAGATTTATATTCTGGATATGCTAGGTCAACCCGTTCCTTATGGTGTAGCGGGGGAAATTTATATTGCCGGTGCCGGCGTAGCGCGCGGTTATCTGAACCGGCCTGAACTCACCGCCGAGCGCTTCCTGCCCGATCCGTTCTCTTCGCAACCCGATGCCCGCATGTACAAAACTGGCGACCTCGGTCGTTGGCTGCCCGATGGCAATATCGAATACCTCGGCCGCAATGACTTTCAGGTCAAGCTGCGCGGCTTCCGTATCGAGCTGGGAGAAATCGAAACCCGACTCAGCCAATGTGATGGTGTGCGCGAAGCAATTGTGTTGGCGCGCGAAGACGAACCCGGCCAGAAACGGCTGGTCGCTTACCTGTTACCGCAGGAAGGGATTGAATTAGCGCCCGCGAAGCTGCGCCAGCAGCTTGCTCAATATCTCGCTGACTATATGTTACCCAGTGCCTTTGTCACGCTCACAGCCTTCCCCCTGACCCCCAATGGCAAACTGGATCGCAAGGCCCTGCCTGCACCGGATCTGGCGGCTGTGGTCACCCAAGGTTACGAACCGCCACAAGGTGGGATAGAAACCGCGTTGGCGCAAATCTGGCAAGATCTATTAGGACTAGAGCGTATCAGTCGCCACGACCATTTCTTTGAACTTGGCGGCCACTCACTGATGGTCGTCAGATTGATAACCCGCATACAAGATAAATTTTTGGTCAGTATCCCTCTGACAGCGTTATTCACTTCGCCCACATTAACAGAGCAGGCCACTGCCATTCTCTCAGCGCAAATGAATGCGGTAGCGGAAAACGAGCTTGAGTCAATTCAAAACGATCTTGACTCATTGTCGGCAGAAGAATTGATGGCAATTTTAGGCGGGGACAGTAAATAATGACAAGGTTTAATATGAATATCAATGAGTTGAAACGTGCAGTTCTGGAAAAAAGACTTGCAGAACAACTGAAAGCCCGCGAGGGGGAACAGCAGCCAACCTTAATCAAACCCGCGGACAGACATCAGCCCCTGCCGCTTTCTTTTGCCCAGCAGCGGCTGTGGTTTATCAGCCAGTTCGATGCGGCGGCCAGCCAGGCTTATCATCTGTCGGTGACATTACGCCTCACTGGCCAGCTCGACTACCCGGCGCTGAAAGCAGCACTGGATCGCCTGATTGCCCGCCATGAAAGCCTGCGTACCCGTTTTATTCTGGTAGCAGGCCAGCCCTGCCAACATATCGATCCGGCTGATATCGGTTTTGCCCTGACCTGCCACGACCTGCGCCCGATCGATCCCGCCTTGCGTACCCAGCATGTTGCCGAACTCGCCAATAGCGAGGCACAGGCGCCCTTCGATTTTGTCCAAGGCCCGCTGATCCGTGGCCAACTGCTGCAACTGGCCGACGACGAGCATGTGCTGTTGCTGACCCTGCATCACATTATCACTGACGGCTGGTCTGTCGGTGTGCTGGTGCAAGAACTGAGCATCTTTTACCGTGCGGCTCTTGACGGCCAACCTGATCCTTTGCCTCCCCTGCCGATCCAGTATGCTGATTATGCGGTCTGGCAACAGGAGCAGTTACAAGGCACCACCTTCACGGCACAACGTGATTTCTGGTGCACCCAGTTTGCTGACGCACCGGCCTTACTTACTCTCCCAACCGACCGGCCACGTCCGGCAGTACAAACCTATGCAGGCAACCGCGTGCCTGTGCACGTTGATGCGGATTTATTGGCTTCATTGAAAGCGCTTGGACAACGTCACAACACCACATTGTTTATGACGCTGCTCAGTGCCTGGAGTCTGGTACTGGCCCGGCTCAGTGGCCAGGCGGATATTGTTACCGGCACCCCTGTCGCTAACCGTCCACACCAGGAACTGGAAGGACTGATGGGGTTCTTTGTTAATACGCTGGCCTTGCGTATCTCCTGCCATGATAACCTCCGTGTGACAGATTTGCTGGCCCAGGTGCGGGAGCGGTCGCTGGCCGCCTATAGCCATCAGGATCTGCCCTTCGAGCAGGTGGTGGAGGCGATCCAGCCGGAACGCAGCCTGAGTTACAGCCCGCTGTTTCAGGTAATGCTGGCCTTAAACAATACCCCAGCCCAAGAGTTGACCCTGCCGGGGTTGCAACTGACGACGATTGCCCAGGAACATCGCAGTGCACATTTTGACTTAACCTTATCACTGAGTGAAACCGAAGCCGGTTTAATCGGGGGGCTGGAATATGCCACCGATTTATTCGATGCCACCACGGTTGAGCGAATAGTCGGTTATTTCAACAAAGCACTGATCGCCATGACGGTGGATGACACCCAACTTATTGCCACGTTACCCCTGTTGCCCGCCTCAGAACGGCAACAACTGCTGGTGGATTTTAATGCCACTCAGGCCGATTTCCCGCAAAACGCGTTGATCCACTCGCTGTTTGAAGCACAAGCGGCACAGCATCCCGACCGCATTGCGGTCACCTATGAAGACCAGACCCTGAGCTACAGTGAGTTAAATCATCGGGCTAACCAGTTGGCCCATTACTTGATGACTGTCGGCGTGCGGCCGGATGATCGGGTGGCGATGTGTGCTGAACGCAGTCTGGACGCCATCGTGGGCTTGCTGGGCATCCTTAAGGCCGGTGGCGCCTATGTGCCGCTCGATCCGGCTTATCCCACCGACCGGCTGGCTTATATGCTGGACGATGCCGCCCCGGTGGTGTTACTCACCCAGACCGCACAATACGACAGATTGCGTGACAGCGTCACTGTAACGGTGCCGGTCATCGTGCTTGATGCGCAGGAAACGTTATTCGAGGCACAACCGACTCACAACCCGCAAGCCCATGCATTGGGGCTAACATCACGCCATCTGGCCTATGTAATTTACACCTCCGGCTCGACAGGGCAACCTAAAGGCGTGATGGTCGAACATCGCAATGTCCTGCGTCTTATCATTAACAGTGGCTTTGCTGAGATTGGCCCTGACGACTGTATTGTCCATTGCGCCAATGTTTCATTTGACGCCGCCACCTGGGAAATATGGGCGGGGCTGGTGCATGGGGCGCGTATTGTGCTTATCCCGGAAAAAGTCTTGCTCCAGCCCACGCTGTTTGGTCAGTGTCTGTCATCGGAAGGTGTCACTGCCCTGTTCTTGACCACCGCCCTGTTTAACCAATACGCTGATCTCATTGGGCCATCCCTCTCTGGCTTACGCTATGTCCTGTTCGGCGGTGAACAGACGGATAACCGTCCGGCTATTCGTCTCAGAATCGAACATCCCCCCAGACACTTACTGCATGTGTATGGGCCAACCGAGACAACCACGTTTGCCACCGCCTATGAAATTCCTGTTATGGAAGACGAGGACGTTGAAGGTAAAAACAGAAAAATCCCCATAGGTCACCCCATCGCAAATACCCAAATTTATATTTTAGATACGCAAGGTCAACCCGTTCCTATCGGGGTAGCCGGTGAAATCCATATTGCCGGTGACGGCGTAGCCCGCGGTTACCTAAACCGGCCTGAACTGACCGCCGAACGCTTCCTGCCTGATCCGTTTTCTTCAGAACCCGATGCCCGCATGTATAAAACCGGTGACCTCGGTCGCTGGCTGCCCGAGGGTAATATCGAATACCTCGGTCGCAATGATTTTCAGGTCAAGTTACGGGGCTTCCGTATCGAACTGGGGGAAATCGAAGCCAAACTGAGGCAATGTGACGGCGTACGCGAAGCGGTCGTACTGGCGCGCGAAGATGAACCCGGCCAGAAACGGCTGGTGGCCTATCTGCGGCCACAGGAGGGAGTTGAACTGGTGCCGGCTGAACTGCGCCAGCAACTGACCCAGCATCTTGCTGAATACATGTTACCCAGTGCGTTTGTTATGTTAGACACGTTCCCGCTCACCCCCAATGGCAAACTTAACCGTCAGGCGCTGCCGGCACCGGATTTATCGGCCGTCGTCGCCCGCCGCTATGCCACGCCCGTTGGAGAGAGAGAAATCGCCCTGACACAGATTTGGCAAAAACTCTTAAACCTGAAACAAGTCAGCCGCCATGACCATTTCTTTGAACTCGGCGGCCATTCGCTGATGATTGTCAGCCTGATCGAAGAGCTGCGTAATCTGGGCTGGCAACTCGAAGTGCGCAGCGTGTTCGCCTCACCTGTCCTTGCTAATATGGCTCAGGCTATCCAGCAGAGGGGCAGCACCTTTGTCGTCCCCCCCAACCTGATCCCGGAAGATTGTACGGCCATTACCCCCGATATGTTGCCATTGGTTTCGCTTTCTCAAGCTGAAATTGATGCCATTGTTGCTACCGTTTCCGGCGGAGCCAGTAATGTACAGGATATTTATCCACTGGCCCCGTTGCAGGAAGGGATCCTGTTCCATTACCGAATGCAGGCACAGGGGGATACCTATCTGTTGCAGAGCCTGCTCGCGTTCAATTCTCGCGATCGTCTTGCGAGCTTTCTGGCGGCCTTGCAACAGGTTATTAACCGCCATGATATCCTGCGCACGGCCGTTTATTGGCAGGGACTGGAACAGCCGGTTCAGGTGGTTTGGCGTCAGGCACAGCTGACTATCCACGAATTCATCCCTGCCACGCCAGACGATATTCCGGCGCAATTACAGGCTGACACGGATCCACGCCAGCACCGCATTAATTTGAATCATGCCCCGCTGTTTGCTGCCGATATCGCCCATGATCCACTACAGAACGAATGGCTGCTGGCCCTGCGTTTCCATCATCTGGTCAGCGACCATATGACACTGGATCTGATTTTTGCCGAAATAGCGCAAATATTGCAGGGACAACAAACACTGCCTGCGGCACTGCCCTATCGCAACTTTATCGCCCAAATCCTGAACGCACCCGCCACAGAGCACGAAGCCTATTTTCGTGCTCAACTCGCCGATATTGATGCACCGACAGCACCATTCGGTGTGCTGTCAATACCGGATAACCAAACATTAAGCGATGGTAATGCCATCACCGAAGCCCGCCTTTCTCTTCCTACTGAACTGGCGGAAACCATTCGCAGCCAGGCTCGGCGCTTAGGGATCAATCAGAGTGTCCTGTTTCATGTGGCCTGGGCGCAGGTATTGGCCCATACCAGTGGTCGTGACGACGTCGTTTTTGGCTCCGTACTATTGGGGCGTCTGCAAGGCGGTGCCGGTGCCGGCCAAATATTGGGGATGTTTATCAACACCTTGCCAGTACGTGTTTCCCTGGCTGATCGCAGTGTACAAACCGTGGTACAAGCCACTTACGATAACCTGATGTCGCTACTGGAACATGAACAGGCACCATTGGCATTGGCACAAAGTTGTAGTGGTGTCGCGCAACCCATGCCGCTGTTCAGCTCCTTACTCAATTACCGTCATTCCCAAGCCAATGACGCGAACGCGGTTAATATCTGGTCTGATATGCGCGTTGTTGCCACACAGGAACGAACCAACTATCCAATCACACTATCAATAGATGACTTAGGCGTTGGTTTTCACCTGACCATCCACACTGTGGCAGATATCGATCCAGTTCGTGTAGCCCATTACCTGCTGACAGCCATTCGTGGCCTGATCGATGCGTTGGTACATCATCCACAACAGATGATTTTGGCCGTACCAATCTTACCAACGGCAGAGCGGCAACAAGTGCTGGCCGATTTTAACGCTACTCAAGTTGATTTCCCGCAAGGTGCGCTAATCCACCAACTGTTTGAAACACAGGCTGAACAACATGCAGAGACCATCGCTGTCGTCTGTGAAAACCAAACACTGAGCTATGGTGAACTGAACCAACGGGCTAATCGTCTGGCTCATCACTTGATTGCTCTGGGAGTGCGGCCGGATGATCGGGTGGCAATTTGTGCCGAACGTAGTCTGGATACTATTGTGGGATTACTCGGCATTCTTAAGGCTGGCGGCGCTTATGTTCCGCTCGATCCGGCTTATCCCACCGAACGGCTGGCTTATATGCTCGAAGATGCCGCTCCAATGGTATTACTGACCCAGACAGCACAGTTCGACAGGTTACACCGCAGTGTATCTGCAACAGTGCCTATCATCGTGCTTGATAGCCAAGAGACACACCCGATTCCCTCCCCTAATCCACAGGTACTGAACCTGACATCACAAAATCTAGCCTATGTGATCTATACCTCTGGCTCTACGGGGCAACCCAAAGGGGTGATGGTCGAACACCGCAGTGTCAATCGGCTGGTTATCAATAGTGCTTATGCAGATATCAGTACGTCCGACTGCGTTGCTCATTGTGCCAATATCGCTTTTGATGCCTCGACCTGGGAAATTTGGTCTACCCTGCTCAACGGGGCACGCCTGCATATCGTTCCGCAATCCGTGCTGCTCGATCCAGAACGTCTCTGCAATTCATTGATCAAGGGGCAAGTCACCGCCCTCTGGTTAACGGTGGGTTTGTTCAACGAATATCTCGATAGTCTCAAACCCTTGTTTGGTCAGTTACGTTACCTGCTTACCGGTGGTGATGTGCTCGATCCGAGGAAAATACAACAGGTACAACGGGCTGCGTCTCAACCCGTCCACCTGATTAACGGCTATGGCCCGACGGAAACGACAACATTTGCCTCTACCTACGAGATCACTTCCCCCGTGGATGTAACCCGCTCTATCCCTATTGGCCGCCCAATTGCCAATACCCGGATTTATATTCTGGATACGCGTGGTCAACCCGTTCCCATCGGTGTAGCAGGTGAAATCCATATTGCCGGTGACGGCGTGGCTCGCGGTTACCTGAACCGGCCTGAACTGACTGCCGAACGCTTCCTTGCCGATCCGTTCTCCCAGAACCCCGATGCCCGTATGTACAAAACCGGTGATATCGGGCGTTGGCTGCCTGATGGCAATATCGAATATCTTGGTCGCAATGATTTTCAGGTCAAGTTGCGTGGTTTCCGCATTGAACTCGGCGAGATTGAAGCTAAGTTAATGCAATGCGATGGCGTGCACGAAGCCATCGTTCTTATGCGCGAAGATACGCTTCTCGACAACACAGGGAGCCAGAGACGTCTGGTCGCCTACCTGATCCCCCAAACCGGTGTTGAACTGGTGCCGACAGAACTGCATCAGCAACTGGCCCAGCATCTTGCTGGCTATATGCTGCCTGGCGCCTTTGTCATATTGGATACTTTCCCGCTGACCCCCAATGGCAAACTCGACCGTCAGGCACTTCCTGCCCCTGATGCATCCGCTATGGTCATACGCCACTATGAAGCACCGATCAATGAAGAAGAAATCATGCTGGCCCAAATCTGGCAAGACTTGCTGGGATTAGAACGAATTGGTCGCCACGATAACTTTTTTGAACTTGGCGGCCACTCATTGCTGATCGCGCAATTAGCAACACGCATACAAGATGAATTTCTGGTCGATATCCCTATCTCCTCGTTGTTTCTTTCTCCTCAATTGGCAGAGCAGGCCGACATCATCCTTACTACCCAATTGGATGCTATAGGGAACAGCAATATTGAATTACTTGAGGACGAGCTGGATTTAATGTCAACCGAAGAATTAATGGCAATTTTAGGCGGAGACAACAACAAATGATAAGGCATAACATGAACCGCGAGAATCTGAAACGTGCTGTTTTACAAAAGAAAATTAAAGAACAATTACAACATAACAAGCATCATCAGAAGCGGCCACCCATCAAACAAGCCGTCCGTGCGCGTCCTCTGCCATTGTCCTTCGCCCAACAGCGGTTGTGGTTCCTTAACCAACTCGATCCTGCCGCCAGTCTGGCCTATCATCTTCCAATAGCGCTGCGCCTGACAGGTCAACTTAACCGTGACTCCCTGACTAACGCACTCAATCATCTGGTTGCCCGTCATGAAAGTCTGCGTACCCGCTTTGTTCTGAACGAAGGACAACCTTGTCAGCATATCGATCCGGCTGACAGCGGTTTTGCCCTGTCCTGCCATGATCTACGTCGATTAGACACCAAAACGCAGGCTAGCCGTCTCGCCGAACTGACCGCCCTTGCAACACAGGCACCTTTTGACCTAACCCAAGGCCCGCTGATCCGCGGCCAATTGCTACAACTCACGGATGAAGAACATGTGTTATTGCTGACCCAGCATCACATCATCTCTGACGGCTGGTCTATCGGAATACTGGTGCACGAACTAGGCGCACTCTATCGTGCGGCTCTTGACAACCAGGATGATCCGCTGCCGCCACTCCCCATTCAGTATGTTGACTACGCCGTCTGGCAACGTGAGTGGTTACAAAGCACTGCCCTTGCTAAACAACGCGATTTTTGGTGTACGCAACTTAAGGGCGCCCCAGCCTTGCTGACATTACCCACCGATCGGCCACGTCCTTCCGTACCCACTTATGCAGGTAAACAGGTGCCTGTTCAGTTTGATGCGACCTTGCTGGCATCACTTAAGTCATTTGGACAACGGCATCACACAACTCTATTTATGACTATACTGGCAGCCTGGAGTATTGTACTCGCCCGACTCAGTGGACAGGATGATATCGTCATCGGCACGCCAGTCGCTAACCGCCCACACCGTGAGCTTGAAGGGCTGGTTGGTTTCTTTGTCAATACGCTGGCCTTACGTGTCACTCTCAATGATGACCTTAATGTAACGGATCTGCTTGACCAGGTGCGGGAACGGGCACTTGCCGCCTACGCCCATCAGGATCTGCCATTTGAACAGGTCGTGGAAGCACTCCAGCCTGATCGTAGCCTAAGCTACAGCCCAATCTTTCAGGTGATGTTGGCTCTAAACAATACGCCCGCCAAGACCCTGACGTTACCTGGCTTGCAACTCAGCCAAATTGAACAAGCACGCCACAGTACCCACTTCGATATGACCTTATCGCTGACCGAAACCGAATCTGGTTTGTTCGGTGAGCTGGAATATGCCGTTGATCTGTTTGATTCCTCGACGATAGAACGGATGGTCGGCTATTTGAAACGGGTACTGGTGGCAATGACAAGCGAAACCGAACAGACTATTGCCAGCCTGCCAATATTGTCAGCCTCGGAGCGGCACCAATTGTTGGTGGAATTCAACGCCACTCAAGCCGATTTCCCCCAGGAAGCCCTGATCCATCAACTGGTCGAAATGCAAACTGCACAAACGCCCAATGCAACCGCGGTCGTATGTGGCGATCAGTCTCTTAGCTATGGGGAATTGAACCACTATGCCAATCATCTGGCTTATCATTTGATTACATTAGGGGTAAATCCAGATGATCGAGTCGCTATCTGTGTCGAACGCAGTTTAGAAATGGTGGTGGGGTTACTGGCTATTCTTAAAGCGGGGGGCGCTTATGTCCCGCTCGATCCCGCTTACCCAACCAGCCGATTGGCCTATATGCTTGAGGATGCGACTCCCGTCGTAGTCATCACGCAGAAAAAATTCACCGACAGATTGGCCAGCGCTGCCCCTACGGTCTTTATCGACAATCTACTCAGCAATGACAATCAAGACCGCTTAAGTCAATCGATAGCCAATCCCGACGCCCAAACATTGGGTTTAACATCAAATCATTTGGCTTATGTGATCTACACATCAGGTTCGACTGGATCACCCAAAGGGGTTGCCATTGCGCATCGCAATACCGTGAATTTCCTGACCTGGGTTCAACGGACTTTTCGCCCCGAAGTATTGGCTCATACTCTGTTTGCGACTTCGTTTAATTTTGATTTGTCCGTGTACGAATGTTTTGCGCCACTGATTTCTGGCGGTACGGTTCATATTGTTGCTGATACCCTGTCGTTAATCGCTGCCAAATCTTCCGCTACAGAACAGGCGATCAGTCTGATTAATACGGTGCCGTCGGCCATCGCGCATTTGAGCGAGACAAATGCCATTCCCCCCACCGTTAAAGCCATTAATCTGGCGGGTGAAGCGCTGAAACCCCATATTGTCGAACATCTGTTTGCCTATTCTGGTGTAGAGGATATCTGTAATCTCTATGGCCCTTCGGAGACGACAACGTATTCGACCTGGATCCGCATGAATCGGATGACAAATGTTGTTTCTCATATTGGTCGCCCCATCGCCAATACCCGCATCTATATCCTTGACGCGGCCAGACAACTTGTTCCCCTTGGGGTTACCGGCGAAATTTATATCGCCGGTGCCGGTGTGGCCCGCGGTTACCTGAATCGGCCTGAACTCACTGCCGAGCGCTTCTTAAGCGATCCCTTCGCTTCAGAACCGAACGCCCGTATGTACAAAACCGGTGACCTCGGCCGTTGGCTGCCCGATGGCAATATCGAATACCTCGGCCGCAATGATTTTCAGGTCAAGTTGCGTGGATTCCGCATTGAATTAGGGGAAATCGAGGCACAACTGATGCAATGTCACGGTGTACGTGAAGCGGTGGTTATTGCCCGTGAAGATGAGCCAGGGCAGAAACGGCTGGTGGCTTATCTGCGGCCACTGGCGGGTGCCGAACTGATACCGGCCGAATTACGCCAGCAACTCGCCCAACACCTGGCCGACTATATGTTACCCAGCGCTTTTGTGACATTGGACACCTTCCCGCTGAATGCTAATGGCAAGCTCGACCGGCAGGCCCTGCCTGTCCCCGATACATCTGCGGTGATCACTCGCGGCTATGCAACGCCGGTCGGAGAGGTAGAAACCGCTTTAGCCCGGATCTGGCAAGATTTGCTGGGACTGGAACAAGTCGGTCGTCATGACCATTTCTTTGAACTCGGCGGACACTCATTGCTGATCGTCAACCTGATTGAACAACTGCATAACCTTGGTTGGCGACTTGACGTGCGCAGTGTGTTTGCGACCCCAATCTTAAGTGAGCTGGCGCAAACCATTCTGACATCTCAAGACAATCCCTGCGCTTTTGAAACGCCACCCCAGCTTATCCCCGAAGGCTGTACTTCCATTACGCCAGATATGCTGCCACTGGTTTCGTTGTCCCAGGACGAGATTGATGCCATTGTCGCGACTGTGTCAGGAGGGGCCGCCAATGTGCAGGATATCTATCCACTGGCGCCGTTACAGGAAGGCATTCTTTTCCAGCACTTATTACAGACACAAGGTGATGATTATCTGCTGCAAAGCCTGCTCGCTTTCGATACCCGCGAACGGCTTGATGCCTTTTTAGCCGCGCTGCAACACATTATCGATCGCCATGACATTCTGCGAACTGCCGCCTATTGGCAAGATCTGGCCCAGCCCGTTCAGGTGGTTTGGCGTCAGGCATCGCTGCATATCAATGTCTTCACCCCGTCCACGGAAGACGACGTTTTATCCCAACCAATGCCATCACAATTACGTAACTACACAGATCCACGCCAGTATCGCCTCGATTTAAGCCGTGCGCCGCTGTTTGCCGCAGATATCGCCCAAGATCCCGTACACGACGAATGGTTGTTATCTTTGCGTTTTCATCATCTGGTCAGTGACCATATGACACTGGAGCTGATTTTCGCTGAGATTGCCCACGTGTTGCAGGGAAATGCCGCCATGCTGCCTACTGCTCTGCCTTATCGCAACTTTATTGCCCGGACATTAAGTGTGCCAGTAGCAGAGCATGAAGCCTATTTCCGTGACCAACTGGCTGATATTACTGAGCCAACCGCGCCTTACGGGGTACTCAGCGTAGCAAGCGATAATCGGACTCTCAACGAACACAGCCTGTCGCTTGATCCCACTCTGGCAAAGGCGATTCGTTCTCAGGCTCGCCGTTTAGGCATCAGTCCTGGCGTCCTGTTTCATGTCGCGTGGGCGCAAGTGTTGGCTCAAACCAGTGGTCACCACGATGTGGTCTTTGGCTCGGTATTATTGGGACGTTTACAAGGGATCACAGGAGCCAACCGAATATTAGGCATGTTTATCAACACGCTGCCGATACGGATTACGCTGACCGGATTTAGCGTGCAAGAAGTGGTACAGGCTACCTACCACAATCTGACTCGGTTATTAGAACATGAACAGGCACCGTTATCGCTGGCACAACGATGCAGTGGCGTGCCCCAACCGATGCCGCTGTTCAGTGCGTTATTGAATTATCGTCATAGTCAATCTGGTGAGATGGAAACCGCCAGTTCGGTCTGGGCGGGTATCCGCATCCTGGCGGCGGAAGAGCGAACCAACTATCCAATCACGCTATCGGTAGATGATATGGGCGTTGGTTTCCACTTAACTGCCCAAACTGTGACGAGTATTGACCCGGCACGTATAACTCATTATCTGGTCACGGCTATCAGCGGTCTTATTGATGCACTTATCCATAATCCGCAGCAACCCATTCTGCACGTGCCGATCCTGCCTGCTCTGGAGCAACGACAACTGCTGACAGACTTCAATGCCACACAAGCCGATTTTCCGCAGGATGTCCTGATCCACCAACTGTTTGAAATCGAAGCAGTACAACACCCCGCTGATATCGCCGTAGTATACGGTGAGCAGTCACTCAGCTATGGTGAGCTGAATCGCCGTGCCAACCGTCTGGCGCATCATTTAATCATGTTGGGTGTACGCCCAGACGATCGTGTCGCCATGTGTGTCGAACGCAGCCCAGAGATGGTGGTTGGTTTACTGGCTATCCTGAAAGCGGGAGGGGCTTATGTGCCGCTTGATCCGGCTTATCCAGCCGAACGGCTGGCTTATATGCTTGAGAATTCAGCACCGGTAGCGATACTGACCCAACTAGCCTGGCTTGATATTTTTACAGGTACTAAGTCAACCGATGCTATTCCTCTCCTCTTGCTTGATATCCAAGATGACAGCATGGAAATGCAGCCAGATCACAACCCAGAAATATCTGGCCTGACTCCCCATCATCTGGCCTATGTTGTTTATACTTCTGGCTCCACTGGCCTGCCCAAAGGAGTCATGAGTAGTCATCTAGCCCTATGCAATCGGCTCTTGTGGTTCGTCCGAGACATCGCAATTCCGCCATTAATCGGGGCGCTGAAAACCAGTATCAGCTTTGTTGATTCAATCACTGAAACGTTGGGTGTACTGTTGGCAGGGGGCAAACTGGTGGTTTTCAATAACCATGAAGTGAAAGATCCCATCCAGTTCAGTGCAGGTTTGCAGCGTTTTAATGTTAACTATCTGGTCGTTGTACCTTCACTATTGAAACTTTTGATACAGGATCATGATAATCGAATTCATCTCAAATCAGTCAGGACGTTGATTTGCAGCGGAGAACGGCTTGCACCTGAGTTAGCCCGACAGGTAGTGACAGATTACCCCTGGCTCCGTCTCCTGAATTTTTATGGTTCATCTGAAATCAATGGTGATGCCACCTGGTATGAATATTCTGCTCAGGCAGGTATACCGGAAGTTTCCGTTATTGGCCGCCCCATCGCCAATAGCCAAAGTTATATTCTGGATCCTCACGGACAACTCGTCCCCCTTGGTGTCACAGGGGAAATCTATATCGCGGGCGTCGGCCTGGCCCGCGGTTATCTCAACCAACCGGAACTGACTACCGAACGTTTTCTTGCCGATCCATTCTCTTCAGAGCCAGACGCACGTATGTATAAAACCGGTGACCTCGGCCGCTGGCTGCCCGATGGTAATATCGAATACCTCGGCCGCAATGATTTTCAGGTCAAGCTGCGGGGCTTTCGCATTGAATTGGGCGAAATCGAGGCACAACTGATGCAGTGTGATGGGGTGCGCGAAGCGGTTGTGATCACCCGCGAAGATGAAGCAGGGCAAAAACAGTTGGTTGCCTATCTGCGTCCACAGGATGGTGCTGAACTGCTGCCTGCTGAATTGCGTCAGCAACTCGCTCACCACCTTGCCGACTATATGCTGCCGAGTGCTTTCGTCACGTTAGCGACTTTTCCATTAACGCCTAACGGCAAACTCAACCGGCAGGCGCTCCCTGTACCGGATGCTGCTGCCGTCGTGACGCGCAGCTATGAACCCCCCGTCGGTGAAATAGAAACTGCGTTGGCACAAATCTGGCGAGACTTACTGGGGCTGGAACAGGTTGGCCGTCATGATCATTTCTTTGAGCTGGGTGGACACTCTCTGCTTGCCGTCCAACTTGTTGCGCGTATCCGTCAGGTGCTGGCACGGGAGTTACCGTTACAGACGCTCTTTGACCAACCGATTCTAATGACATTAGCGCATACGTTAACTAACATGGCTACAACGACTCATACCGTTATTCCCATTGCGGATCGCAGCCAGCCACTGCCTCTCTCCTTTGCTCAACAACGTTTATGGTTCCTCGGTCAGCTCGATCCGGCGGCGAGCCAGGCCTACCATTTGCCTGCGGCACTACGCCTGAGCGGTTCACTGGATCGTCATGCGTTAGTGATTGCCCTTGACCGTCTGGTTGCCCGCCATGAAAGCCTGCGCACTCGCTTTATATTGATTGAAGGACAACCCTACCAACACATTGAACCTGCTGACCTCGGTTTTACCCTGTCCTGCCACAACCTGTGCCAGCTTGATCCGGCCTTGCATACCCGCCGTGTTACCGAGCTTATCGAGCGCGAATCCCAAACACCTTTTGATTTCGTCCAAGGGCCACTTATTCGTGGTCAACTGCTGCAACTGGCAGACGAAGAGCATATCTTGCTGCTGACCCTGCATCATATTATCACTGACGGCTGGTCGCTTGGTGTGCTGGTACGAGAACTGGGTGTTTTCTACCGTGCAGAGCTTGAGAGCGAAGAAAATCCGTTACCACCCCTCCCCATCCAGTATGCGGATTATGCGGTTTGGCAACATGCTCAGCTAAAAGAAACGCCTCTGGAAACACAACGTGATTTCTGGTGTACCCAGCTTAAAGACGCGCCAGCCTTACTGACGCTACCCACCGATCGGCCGCGCCCAGCCATACAAACCTATGCGGGTGACCAGATCTCTTTCCAGTTTGATGCCGCGTTATTGGTATCACTTAAAGAACTTGGACAACGCCATAACTGCACCTTGTTTATGACCCTATTGAGTGCCTGGAGTATCGTATTGGCTCGACTCAGTGGTCAGAACGATATCGTTATCGGCACTCCAGTCGCCAATCGCCCACACCATGAACTTGAAGGCGTGATAGGTTTCTTTGTCAATACGCTAGCCTTACGTGTCACATTTAATGCTGGCCTCAATGTCACGGAGCTGCTCGCACAAGTTCGCGAACGAGCACTTGCCGCCTATGCTCATCAGGATCTGCCTTTCGAACAGATGGTGGAGGCACTCCAGCCTGAACGTAACTTAAGCTACAGTCCCATTTTTCAGGTAATGCTGACCTTGAATAACACACCCGCCCAGAATCTGGTATTACCTGATTTGCAGCTCACCTCAATTGAGCAGGCTCACCATGGTGCCTATTTTGACATCACATTATCACTTACTGAAACCGAATCAGGTTTAGCCGGCGCTATAACCTATGCTGCTGATTTATTCGATTCAACCACGGTTGAGCGGATGGTTGATTACCTGAAAAATATATTGGCGGCCATGGTTACTGATGAAACACAATGCATTGCCACTCTGCCGATAATGCCAAAATCGGAACAACAATTGCTGGCAGATTTCAATGCCACACAGATGGATTTCTCGCCAGAGACCTTAATCCATCCCCCGTTTGAAGCACTGGCCGCGCAACAACCCAATGCGCCCGCTGTGGTATTTGAAGAACAAACGATGAGTTATGGCGAACTGAACCGGCGCGCTAATCAGTTGGCCCATTATTTGATTGCGCGGGGCGTCCGTCCAGACAAGCGCGTGGCGATTTGTGTCGAGCGCAGTCTGGATATGGTGGTCGGCTTACTGGCTATCCTTAAGGCTGGCGGCGCCTATGTCCCGCTCGATCCGGCCTACCCGACTGAACGGCTAACCTATATGCTCAACGATGCGGCGCCCGTGGTTCTGCTGACCCAGGGCACGTTAGCTAACACCCTGGACAGTACAGACACCGGTTATCTCACCCTGCTGCTTGATGCGCCGGCAATGTCTCTCGCAGAACAACCGACTGACAATCCTGACACGCAGAATATGGGGCTGACACCCCACCATCTGGCCTATGTGATCTACACGTCTGGCTCCACCGGATTACCCAAGGGCGTAGAAATGCCGCTGGCCGCTTTGTCAAACTTACTGCAATGGCACTCACACCCCGCCGGCACGGGCAAAACCCTGCAATTTGCCGCGCTGGGATTTGATGTCGCTTTTCAGGAAATCTTTACCACCCTGAGTGAAGGCGGCTGTCTGGTTCTGGTTAATGAAACCCAACGGCGGGCGCCGCAACAGCTCCTCCGGCTGATTCAGCAACAACAGATTGACCGCGTTTTTCTGCCCTATATTGCGCTCCAGCATCTGGCTGAAGCCGCCAGTGACAGTGAAGAGGATTTTTCCTGCCTGGCGCATATCATCACCGCCGGCGAGCAATTGCGTATTACACCGGCCATTGCGCGTTTCCTGCAACGGGCTGATTGCCGGTTACATAATCACTATGGCCCGACAGAAAGCCACGTTGTCACGGCATATTCATTGGATAAGGCGATAGCGCAATGGCCAACACTGCCCCCCATCGGTCGCCCGATTGCCAACAACCGTATTTATATCCTTGATGGCAGCGGCCAGCCCGTACCTTTGGGCGTGACCGGAGAAATCTATATCGCCGGCGCTGGGGTGGCCCGTGGATATCGAAACCGGCCGGAACTGACCGCTGAGCGTTTCCTTGTTGACCCGTTTTCCCCAAATCCCAATGACCGCATGTACAAAACCGGCGACCTCGGCCGTTGGCGGCCTGATGGCAATATCGAATATCTTGGCCGCAATGATTTTCAGGTCAAACTACGGGGATTCCGTATTGAACTGGGGGAAATCGAAACACAGCTGATGCAGTGTCACGGGGTGCGCGAAGCCGTTGTGATTGCCCGCGAAGATGAGCCTGGCGAGAAACGGCTGGTGGCTTATCTGCGGCCGCTGGCGGGCGCTAAACTGAAGCCGGCTGAACTGCGTCAGCAACTCGCCCGACACCTGGCCGACTATATGTTACCCAGTGCTTTTGTGATACTGGAAACTTTCCCACTCACGCCCAATGGCAAACTTAACCGTCAAGCCCTGCCTGCACCGGATGCGTCAGCCGTGGCAACGCGCCGCTATGAAGCGCCTGTCGGTGACACAGAAACCGCACTGGCTAAAATCTGGCAGGACTTGCTGGGGCTGGAACGGGTTGGCCGCCATGATCATTTCTTTGAGCTGGGCGGGCATTCTCTGCTTGCCGTCCAGCTTGTCGCCCGTATCCGTCAGCGACTGGCACGGGAATTACCGTTACAAACCCTGTTTGCTCAACCCGTCCTGCTGGCGCAGGCCCAGACGCTAACGGAAACGGCCACGCTCACACAAGCCGTGATCTCCCCAGCTGATCGCAGCCAGCCCTTGCCTTTATCCTTTGCCCAACAGCGGTTATGGTTCCTCGGTCAGCTCGATCCGGCAGCGAGTCAAGCCTACCATCTCCCTGCGGCGCTACGCTTGTCCGGTTCACTCAATCGCCATGCCCTGATGACGGCGTTTGATCGTCTGGTGGCTCGGCATGAAAGTCTGCGCACCCGCTTTGTGCTGATTGCAGGCCAACCCAGCCAGCAAATCGCCCCGGCGGATATCGGTTTTGCCCTGTCCTGTCAGGACTTGCGTCAACTCGATCCCGCTTTGCATATCAAGCGGGTAACTGAACTCGCGACCCTTGAAGCCCAAACGCCTTTCGATTTTGCTCAAGGCCCCCTGATCCGCGGTCAACTGCTGCAACTGGCGGATAAGGAACACGTGCTGCTACTCACACAACACCATATTATTACCGACGGTTGGTCTATTGGCGTGCTGGTACGAGAATTGGGGATTTTCTACTGTGCGGCACTTGATGGCAATGAAGATCCTTTACCACCACTATCCATTCAATATGCTGATTATGCGGTCTGGCAACATGGACAGTTAAAAGCAACCACCCTCGCTGCACAACGTGATTTCTGGTGTACTCAGCTTGAAGGCGCACCGGCCTTACTGACGTTACCCACCGATCGGCCACGCCCAGCCATACAAACTTATATCGGTGACCAAATCTCTTTCCAGCTTGATACCACCTTATTGACGTCACTAAAGGAGCTTGGACAGCGCCATAACACCACGCTGTTTATGACCCTATTGAGTGCCTGGAGTATCGTGCTGGCCCGACTCAGTGGACAAGATGATATCGTTATTGGTACTCCAGTCGCTAACCGCCCGCATCATGAGCTTGAAGGGTTGATAGGGTTCTTCGTCAATACGCTAGCCTTGCGCGTTACATTCAATGATGAACTCAGTGTGGCTGATCTGCTTGCACAAGTTCGCGAACGGGCGCTGGCCGCCTACGCCCATCAGGATCTGCCTTTCGAGCAGGTGGTAGAAGCCCTTCAACCTGAACGTAGCCTGGGCCACAGCCCGCTCTTCCAGGTGATGCTGGCCTTAAATAACACGCCAGCCCAAACTCTCATCTTGCCTGAACTACAGCTCACACCATTTGAACAGACGTATCACACCACTCATTTTGATTTGACATTATCACTGGCAGAAACTGAAGCAGGTTTAACCGGCGCCTTGTCCTATGCTACCGCGCTGTTCGATGCTGCAACTGTTGAGCGTATGGTCAGTTACTTAACCAATATACTGATGGCGATAGTGGCAGATGAAACACAACGCATTGCTGCCTTGCCGATGCTGCCGGAATCAGAACAGCAACAGCTATTGATAAATTTCAACGCCACTCAAACGGATTTTCCGCAAGATGCCCTGATCCACCAACTGTTTGAAACTCATGCAGAACAGCATCCTGATACTCTTGCTATTGTCTATGAAGGCCAGACACTGAGCTATGGTGAACTCAACCGCCGCGCCAATCGCCTAGCCCATTATTTGATCACGCTGGGTGTGCGCCCGGATGATCGGGTAGCGATTTGTGCTGAACGCAGTTTAGACACAATCGTCGGCTTACTGGGTATCCTTAAAGCTGGCGGGGCTTACGTCCCTATCGATCCAAACTATCCGACTGAACGGCTGATCTATATGCTTGAGGATGCAAGACCCGTGGCCTTGCTAACGCAAACAACACAGGTTAACCGACTGGACAACACCATACCCAAAGTATTGCTTGATGCACCAGATCCATGTTTGGCAACGCAACCGACCCACAACCCGCAAGCACATACACTGGGTCTCACGTCACGCCATCTGGCCTATGTGATCTACACTTCTGGCTCAACCGGCCAGCCGAAAGGGGTGATGGTCGAGCACCGCAGTATCAATCGGCTGGTGATTAATAATGCTTACGCAGATATCGGTGCGCACGACTGTGTCGCTCATTGTGCCAATATCGCTTTTGACGCCTCAACTTGGGAAATCTGGTCTGCCCTGCTCAATGGAGGATGTCTGTACATCGTTCCACAATCTGTGCTACTCGAGCCGGCTCATTTCTGCGCTACCCTAATTAAGGGGCACGTTACCGCCCTTTGGTTAACGGTGGGCTTGTTCAACGCCTATTCCGATAGCCTCAAGCCCCTGTTAGGGCAATTGCGCTACCTGCTTATTGGCGGCGATGTGCTCGATCCCAGGAAGATACAGCAGGTGCAATTGGCTAAATCCCAACCTGCACATCTCATTAATGGCTATGGCCCAACGGAAACCACGACGTTTGCTGCAACCTACGAAATGACTGCTCTTATTGATGCAACTCGTTCTATTCCTATCGGCCGCCCGATTGCCAATACCCAGATTTATATCCTGGATGCACATAGTCAACCCGTTCCCATCGGTGTTACTGGTGAAATCCATATCGCGGGCGCTGGTGTGGCTCGCGGTTATTTGGATCGCCCTGAACTGACGGCCGAACGTTTTCTCACTAATCCGTTCTCTTCAGAGCCAAACGCCCGCATGTACAAAACCGGCGATCTCGGCCGCTGGCTGCCCGATGGCAATATTGAATACCTCGGCCGCACTGATTTTCAGATCAAGCTGCGTGGCTTCCGCATTGAACTGGAAGAAATCGAAGCCAGACTCAGCCAATGTGACGGGGTACGCGAAGCGGTGGTGATTGTTCGTGAAGATACGCCCGGTCAAAAACGGCTGGTCGCCTATTTACGGCCGCAGGAAGGAATTGAGTTGCTGCCAACCACACTGCGCCAGAAACTTGCCCAATATCTTGCCGACTATATGCTGCCCAGCGCCTTTGTCTCGTTAACGACTTTTCCGCTAACCCCTAACGGCAAACTCGACCGACAGGCGTTACCTGTTCCCGATCAGTCCGCTTTCGCAGTGCGTGGCTATGAATCGCCTATCGGCAAGACAGAAACCGCTCTGGCCCAAATCTGGCAGGATTTGTTAGGACTGGAAAAAATCAGTCGTCACAATCATTTCTTTGAGCTTGGCGGGCACTCGCTGCTCGCTATACAGTTGTTGAATCGTATGCGTGAACAAAATATGCAGGTCTCACTGGCTACCCTGTTCGCCCATCCAACCTTATGTGATCTGGCCCTGGCTACTAAGGAGCACTTCGTCATGCCTGTATCCCCATTTGATGCAAACCCTGTCCCACTCAGCCCGGCAGGTTCCTTGCTCCCTTTATTCTTAGTGCACGAAACTTCCGGCGATCCCCTGGTGTATTCTCCCCTGGCTGCCTTACTCCCCCCTGAGCTTCCCGTCTATGCTTTACAGGCGCTTGGCATCCATACATTGGCACACCCTCCAATATCGATTGAAGCACTTGCCGCCTGCCATATTCAGGCCATTCGCCGCCTCCAACCCCAGGGACCTTATCGTCTGATGGGTTGGTCGATTGGCGGGTTGATTGCCTATGAAATAGCCCAACAATTAACCCGTGACGGTGAGACAGTCGCGTTTCTTGGTATGATCGATTCCTATTATCATACCCATAAAGACAGTGATGACTTCTCTGTAGACGTAGACGAGGAAGCAAGGCGAATAGACTTAATCATTAATGCACTGCGTACTCAAAAAATGATTGGCGATGAGGAAGCGTTAGCAGAGCTGCACAGCCTCAGTAATCTGGAGCAAGTGCTTGATCACTGTATCGAACGCCAATGGCTGTCGGCGGGTATCACGCGCGAAGATATTCTTCTGCGTTTCTATACCGCCGAGATGATTACACAGCTTGGTCAAGGATACATCGCGCAAAAATCCACCTTACCTGTCCACCTCTATACGGCGGAAGAGTTAGTTAACGGCGACAGTTGGCGCGGCTGGCATGGCATTGTCGGCCACGATTCGGTGCTCCACCCTATCGGCGGGACGCATTTTTCCATAATGCATTCGCCTCTGCTCAACCAAATCGTGGATTCAATCACTGAAAATTTACCGGATATGCCTTCCTTCGACCCACTGGTTATGATCCAGCAGGGCACGCCATCCGTATCGCCGCTCTTTTGCCTGCCGGGTGCCGGCGCCAGCCCGTCCAGCCTGCTCGAACTGGCCCTATCGTTCCCAGCACAACTTCCGGTATACGCTTTACAGGCGCGTGGGTTCACGATTGAACATCATTCCCCTTACCGCAGTGTCGAAGGCGCAGCCCGTGCTTATATCCAGAAAATCCGACAACTCCAACCTTATGGTCCCTATCACCTGCTAGGCCACTCTTTTGGCGGTTGGATTGCCTTTGAAATCGCCTTGCAATTGCAAGCGGAAGGAGAACAGGTATCCACTCTGATTCTTATTGATACCGATGAACCTGACCAGCAAGGAAAAGCTCTCAAGTCAGTCAACCGTATTGAGACAATCATGGAGTTAATCGATATCTATAATATGATATTAAATCAGCCGCTTCCGCTCGCCCGGCAAGATTTTGCTAACCTGGCCGCGGATGAACAAATTCAATATCTGCACAGTGCGTTGGTTAAGGCCGGCCTGTTCCCGGCCAAAACACCAATATCGCTGTTGCAAGGGATTATTCGCGTTATGCAAGCTAACCTGAACACCCGTTATATTCCTCGCGCCCGTTATAAGGGACTTGTCCATCTGGTTAACGCTGAGGAAGGCGATAAGGATGAAAGGAGAAGTCGCGAAACCCAATGGCGTCTTCTGGTGGCAGAACTCAATACGATGGTTGTGCCCGGCAATCATATGACCCTACTATCCGCCCCCCATGTCGGGCAATGGGTAACCCGCCTATGGCAGAAGTGAGAGAAAAACATGACCGATATTATTAATGACTCTAAAGAGGCAAACTATGCTGTATTTTCCTGACAACCTGGATCACGACGAAACGGATAAAAAAACACTTAACACGCACTGTCTGGATGAGCAAGAATGGCAAGCACTGCTCAACCAGTTTATTTTCGGTGTCGGTGACGAAGATCTGGCCGGACTGGAAACGGAAATTGCTAGTGACCCTGTCGCTTATTGTCTGCGCGAATTAAACAAACCCATGCGCGAACTAACGGAACTTGAAAGTCAGTTCTCCTCCGTGATTATCCCAGAATCTCCGGTTGATGCTGGGGCATATACCCAGTATCTGAGCGAAAATATCCTCAATCAGGTTGTGCCTGTATCATCACCGGCCTTTGTCGGTCACATGACATCGGCTCTCCCCAAACATTTGCCTGCTCTTGGCAAGATAGTAACAGCCCTGAATCAGAATCTGGTCAAACTGGAAACATCGCATATTTTAACTGCGCTGGAACGGCAGGTTCTGGGTATGATGCACAAGCTGGTATATCACGGTGATGAAACTTTCTATAAACAGTGGCTTCACAACAGTGATCATGCGCTGGCGACCTTCTGTTCTGGTGGAACCGTGGCTAATTTAACCGCCATGTGGGCGTGCCGAAACCAGCTTATGCCCGCCGACGGGGAGTTTGCTGGTCTGGCACGTGAGGGATTAGCCAGGGGGCTGATACATTATGGCTATAGTGGCTTAGCTATTTTGGTATCGGAACTCGGACACTATTCGCTGAAAAAAGCGGTGGATATTCTTGGATTAGGGCAGGATGCCCTGGTAAAAGTGGATGCCGACAGAGAGGGGCGGATCAGCATTGATGCTCTGCTCACACAATTGCAAAAGCTGCGCCAGCGCAATATCAAGCCTATGGCGATTGTCGGAATAGCTGGCACCACAGAAACCGGTGCCATTGACCCGCTGGATCTTCTGGCGGATATCGCTGAACAGGAACAGTGTCATTTTCATGTCGATGCCGCCTGGGGCGGAGCGAGCTTGTTGTCCGAACGCTACCGGCACTTATTTACGGGTATCGAACGTGCTGATACCGTCACGATCGACGCACATAAACAAATGTATGTGCCTATGGGAGCAGGTATGGTGTTGTTCCGTCAGCCTACCCTGACCAACGCCATCGCCCAACATGCTAATTATATTGTACGCAAGGGGTCAAAGGATCTGGGGCGCCATACTTTGGAAGGTTCACGCAGTGCAATGTCGCTGATGTTACATAGTAACTTCCACTTGCTTGGCCGCCAAAGATTGGCTGGCCTGATCGATGCAAGCATCGAGAAAGCACAACAATTCGCCAATCTCATCCGCCAGCAAGAAGATTTCGAGTTGATCAGTGAACCACAGCTTTGCCTGTTGACCTACCGATACGTGCCGCCAAAGGTATTACAGGCACTACGGGAAAGTTCAGGCCAGGTGAAACAGCAATTGCATGAAGCAATTAATGCACTGAACCAGAATATCCAAGCGGTGCAGTGGTCCGCCGGAAAATCTTTTGTCTCACATACCAGTCTCAAACCCGTGCAGTGGGATCGACAGCCCACAACCGTTTTGCGGGTCGTGCTGGCAAATCCTCTGACCACGTTGGCAATACTCGAAAATATGCTTGAAGAGCAGCGTCAGCTAGCACAACAAAGCCCGTTTTGGCAAACGCTACACAACTTAATTTGTTGAGTATACCAATCTCACTTCAAGATGCGTCTTATATCTCCCCGCTAAGCGGGGAGAAATCAGGTTTCATATCGTGTTGTCAATGGCAAACTCCCTATCACCATACTTATATCAATATTTTTTATACAAAAAATCAAAAATACACAAATCCCTTCTTTTTATAACAAAAATTAAAAAAACAAAGCATCCGTTTATGAAAGAGTTAGTTAACCAATCATATTCTAGCGTGCAGCTCTGTTACATAACTCAAATTAAATTGATTAGTCCAGCTAATTAGTATCACAAGCAGGAGTTAAGCAATGCCTATGTCACGCAATAGTAGCAATAATATAAAATTCCCACTCAATTCTTCCCAGCAAGTCGTCTGGCTCAGCCAGCTCTGCCGCCCCCATAGTATCTGCTATAACTTAGGTTCAGTGCTCCTTGTTGAGGGAAAGTTGGATGACGCACTGTTAGTACGCGCTATTGAGACCGTTGTTTGTCGCCATGATGTATTGCGTTTACGACTCGTTAAAACTGAGGAATTACCACAGCAAGCACTCACCGATGCTTTGCCTGTATCCGTGACAATCCACGATTTTTCAGATCATGACAACGCAGAAGAACAAGCTGAACAATATATCCGTACTGCCTTCAAGCGGCCGTTTGATTTGTACAGTGAACTATGGCGTTTTGCCCTGTTACGGGTAAGTGATAACCGTTGGTACTGCCAGTTTTGCTGTCATCATCTTATTGGCGATACGACGACGTTAAGACTGATTTCCGCAGAAATAGCCAATACGTATACTCGGCTCAGCAGAGGAAAGAAATTGCCAAAAGCGGCGCCCTCTTATCTCGACTTTATTCATGAAGATAACGCCTATTTAAACTCAAAACGTTATCAGCAAGATCAGCAATTCTGGTCAGAGCGCTATAAAAATTTACCGCCCGCCTTAATTCAGCCCGCAAATTTAGAGAAAACAGCAGATGATGAACATGCCGAGCCGCTAACCTGGCCACTGGATAAAACGCTTTTCCAGCGAATAGAAGACACCGTCGCTACACATGGATTGTCTGTCCTGCATTTTATGTATGCCGCACTGGCCTGCTATTTTTCACGCACGGCTTACTCACTGACAGAAGATGAAGATATTGTTATTGGCATTCCTGTAGATAACCGTAAAAACAGCCAACAAAAACATACGGCAGGGATGTTTTCATCGGTGATCCCAGTCGGGATCACCGTTTCGCCCCATGACACTTTCCTTGATGTGATGGGGAAAACAGCAACAGAATTAAGGCGTTGCTACAAACATCAACGTTTGCCACTCTCGGAAATCAACCAGCTCACACAAATCCAGCAGCAGACCGGACGAACCCAGTTATTCGATATCATGCTGTCATTTGAACAGATAGACGTGAACGCCGATATCCCCAATGCCACACTCAAATACTCAAAAATACAACGTGGCGCCCCATTCCCGCTTGTTATTGCGCTTCACCAATATGCTTTCGCTAACAGCGAGGATGAGCAGAAACTGGTCACACTTGAGTTTAATTTTTCCCCCAATTATCTGAGCCGTGCTGAAGCGACAGCCCTCCAGTCACGTCTTATGGTGTTAATCGAAGCCGCCCTGACGTCTTTGGAAACCCCGATCCGATGCTTACCGCTATTACCGCTAACAGAGCAGCAACAATTACTGGTGGATTTCAACGCCACACAGACGGATTTCCCCCAAGAGACATTGATCCATCAATTGATCGAAGCACAAATTGCTAAAACACCCAATGCAACCGCTGTCGTGTTTGCCGAGCAATCCCTGAGCTATGACGAGCTTAACCGCCGTGCCAACCAACTGGCCCATTATCTGATTGAGTTGGGCGTGCGGCCGGATGATCGGGTAGCAATTTGTGCTGAGCGCAGTCTGGACGCTATCGTGGGTTTACTGGGCATCCTTAAGGCCGGTGGTGCCTATGTGCCGCTTGATCCGACCTATCCTACCGAACGGCTGGCTTATATGCTGGACGATGCCACCCCAGTGGTGTTACTCACCCAAACCGCACAATGCGACAGATTGCGCGACAGCGTCCCTGCTACGGTGCCGGTCATCGTGCTTGATGCGCAGGAAACGTTATTCGAGGCACAACCGACTCACAACCCGCAAGCCCATGCATTGGGGCTAACATCACGCCATCTGGCTTATGTGATTTACACCTCCGGCTCAACGGGGCAACCTAAAGGTGTGATGGTCGAACATCGCAATGTCCTGCGTCTTATCATTAACAGTGGCTTTGCTGAGATTGGCCCTGACGACTGTATTGCCCATTGCGCCAATGTCTCATTTGACGCCGCCACCTGGGAAGTGTGGGCGGGGCTGGTGCATGGTGCGCGCATTGTGCTTATCCCGGAAAAAGTCTTGCTCCAGCCCACGCTGTTTGGTCAGTGTCTGTCATCGGAAGGTGTCAGTGCCCTGTTCCTGACCACCGCCCTGTTTAACCAATACGCGGATCTCATTGGGCCATCCCTCTCTGGCTTACGCTATGTCCTGTTCGGCGGTGAACAGGCGGATAACCGTCCGGCTATTCGTCTCAGAACCGAGCATCCCCCCACACACTTACTGCATGTGTATGGGCCAACCGAGACAACCACGTTTGCCACCGCCTATGAAATTCCTGTTATGGAAAACGAGGACGTTGAAGGTAAAAGCAGAAAGCTCCCCATTGGCCACCCCATCGCGAATACCCAAATTTATATTTTGGATACGCAGGGTCAACCCGTTCCTATCGGGGTAGCAGGTGAAATCCATATTGCCGGTGACGGCGTAGCCCGCGGTTACCTGAACCGACCTGAACTGACCGCCGAACGCTTCCTGCCCGATCCGTTTTCTTCAGAGCCAGATGCCCGCATGTACAAAACCGGCGACCTGGCCCGCTGGCTGCCCGAGGGTAATATTGAATACCTTGGCCGTAATGATTTTCAGATCAAGTTGCGGGGCTTCCGTATCGAACTGGGGGAAATCGAAGCCAAACTGAGGCAATGTGACGGCGTACGCGAAGCGGTCGTGCTGGCGCGCGAAGATGAACCCGGCCAGAAACGGCTGGTGGCCTATCTGCGTCCACAGGAGGGAGTTGAACTGGTGCCGGCTGAACTGCGCCAGCAACTGACTCAGCACCTCGCTGACTATATGTTACCCAGTGCCTTTGTTACCTTGGACACCTTTCCATTGACGCCCAATGGTAAACTCGACCGTCACGCTCTGCCTGCACCTGATTTATCAGCAATCGTCGCTCGCAGCTATGAAGCGCCCATCGGTGAAATAGAAACCGCTCTGGTTCAAATTTGGCAAGAGTTGTTGAGCCTGGAACAAGTCGGTCGTCACGATCATTTCTTCGAGCTCGGTGGTCATTCCCTGCTGGCTACCCAATTAGTGGCACGGGTTCGCCAATTATTAGCGCGCGAGTTGCCGTTACAGCAACTTTTCGAGCAACCGGTTTTAATGCAATTGGCTCAAACGCTCACAAGCGCTTCGACAATGGCACAGATCGTGATCCCGGTCGCTGAGCGCAGCCAGCCATTGCCCCTGTCCTTTGCTCAACAAAGGCTCTGGTTCCTCGGTCAACTCGATCCGGCTGCCAGCCTGGCTTACCATATTCCTGTAGCATTGCGCCTGACTGGGCCGCTTAATCGCCCAGCCTTAACTTGTGCATTCAACCAATTAATCGCCCGCCATGAAAGTTTGCGTACCCGCTTTACGCTGGTTGCCGGCCAACCTTGCCAGCACATCGATTCGGCGGATATCGGTTTTACCCTGACTTATCAGGATCTGCGTTCATTACCCGCTGAAGCACAGAGCAATTGTATTGCGGAATTAACGGCACGCGATGCTCAAACGCCTTTTGACTTTACCCAAGGCCCGCTGCTACGGGGTCATTTACTGCAACTGACCGATGAAGAGCATATATTGCTATTTACCCAGCATCATATTATCACTGATGGTTGGTCCGTCGGTGTGCTGATGCATGAGCTCAATGTGCTTTATCGCGCTATCCTTGATGGTCAAGACGCACCCTTACCGCCCCTGCCGATCCAGTATGCCGACTATGCCGTCTGGCAGCGCCACTGGCTGCAAGAGGAAGAGGCGGCGTTCACGGCACAACGTGATTTCTGGTGCACCCAGCTTGAAGACGCACCGGCCTTACTCTCCCTCCCAACCGACCGGCCGCGTCCGGCAGTACAATCCTTTGTTGGCAGCCGAGTCCCTGTGCACATTGAAGCAGGCTTATTGGACTCACTGAAAAAACTGGGATTGCGCCATCACACCACCTTGTTTATGACGGTACTCAGTGCCTGGAGTCTGGTACTGGCCCGACTTAGCGGGCAGGATGATATCGTTATCGGCACCCCTGTCGCTAACCGTCCGCATCATGAATTGGAAGGGTTAATCGGTTTCTTTGTTAACACACTGGCTTTACGTATTACCTTCAATAATGATCTCAGTGTGGCCGATTTACTGGCCCAAATTCGGGAGCGGGCACTGGCCGCCTATGACCATCAAGATTTGCCCTTTGAGCAGGTGGTGGAAGCGCTCCAGCCCGAACGCAATCTTAGCTACAGCCCAATATTTCAGGTGATGCTGGCCTTAAATAACACCCCCGCCCAGTCGTTGGCATTGCCCGAGATCCAATGTACGCCCATTGAACAAATGCACCCCAGCGCTCACTTTGATCTGACCTTGTCACTGACCGAAACCGAAGCCGGTTTAGTCGGTGAGCTGGAATATGCCAGCGATTTATTCGATGCCGCCACGGTTGAGCGGATAGCTGGTTATTTCAACAATGTGCTAACCGCCATGGTGGCAGATGACGCCCAACTCATTGCCACGTTACCAATGCTACCCGCATCAGAACGGCAACAACTGCTGGTGGATTTTAATGCCACTCAGACCGATTTCCCGCAAAACGCGCTAATTCACCAATTGTTTGAAGCGCAAGCCGCACAGTATCCCGATACCCTTGCAGTGATCTATGAAGACCAGACATTGAGCTATGGTGAATTAAACTACCGTGCCAATCAATTAGCCCATTATCTGATTACGTTGGGGGTGTGCCCTGATGATCGAGTTGCCCTCTGTACCGAGCGTAGTCTGGAGATGGTGGTCGGCTTACTGGCTATCCTTAAAGCCGGCGGGGCTTATGTGCCGCTTGATCCCGCTTATCCGGCCGAACGACTGCTCTATATGCTGGAAGATGCGGCACCCGTGGCTTTACTGACCCAATCGGTACTAGCCCAGTCAAAGTGGCTCGCTCAGTTTAATACCCTACCCACCGTCTTGCTGGATAACCCTGAACCGTGCCTGTCAACTCAACCTACCGGCAATCCAGACGCGCAGGCATTGGGTTTGGCATCACATCATCTGGCCTATGTGATTTATACTTCTGGTTCGACCGGTCAACCGAAAGGGGTAATGATCGAACATTTTAGCCTGTGCAACTTGATCGCCACCCAACAACATGTGCTGGCACTGACCCCAGATAGTCGCGTCTTACAGTTCGCTTCAAACAGTTTCGATGCCTGTATTTGGGAATCTTGTATGGCTTTAATGGCAGGTGGACGTCTCTATCTGGCCAAACGAGCCGATCTGCTGCCCGGAGCCCTACTATCCAGCTACTTAACCGAGCAGGCTATCAGCCATGTTCTCTTGTCACCCACTGCGTTAGCCGCGATGGATTCCCTGCCCGATACCCTGCAAACCTTGCTGGTGGGGGGAGAGGCGTGTCCGTCAACTCTGGTCAAACGCTGGTCACCTGGGCGGCAAATGCTTAATGCCTATGGGCCAACGGAAATCACGGTCTGTGCCACACTCTATCCCTGTGTTTCCTCCACAGAGGATAATCCGCCACCGATTGGCCGCCCAATCGCTAATACCCGGATTTATATTCTGGATGCACACGGCCAACCCGTTCCGCGCGGTGCGGCGGGGGAAATTTATATCGCCGGTGTCGGTGTGGCGCGTGGTTATCTCAATCGCCCTGAACTCACCGCTGAACGCTTCCTCGCTGACACATTCTCTGCCACCCCCAATGCGCGGATGTACAAGACTGGTGACCTCGGCCGCTGGTTGCCCGATGGCAATATCGAATATCTCGGTCGCAATGATTTTCAGGTCAAATTGCGAGGCTTCCGTATTGAGTTAGGGGAAATCGAAACTAAACTCACGCAATGTGGCGGGGTACGTGAGGCGGTGGTCATTGCTCGCGAAGATGAAACAAATCAGAAACGACTTATCGCCTATCTGCTGCCAAAGGAAGGAGCTGAATTGGTGCCCGCTGAATTGCGTCAGCAACTCGCCCAACACCTTGCTGACCATATGCTACCCAGTGCCTTTGTCACACTGGACGCCTTTCCTCTAACGTCAAACGGAAAACTAGACCGTCAGGCCTTGCCTGCCCCCGATTTATCGGCAGTCGTTACTCGCAGCTATGTTGCGCCCATTGGTGAAAGAGAAACTACCTTGGCGCAAATTTGGCAAAAACTATTGGGATTGAAACAAGTCAGCCGCCATGACCATTTCTTTGAACTCGGCGGCCATTCGCTGATGATTATCAGCCTGATCGAAGAACTGCGCAATCTGGGTTGGCAACTCCATGTTCGCAGTGTATTCGCCGCCCCAATCCTGAACGATATGGCTCAAGCTATCCAGCGTGATGCCAATACCTTTATCGTGCCACCCAATCTTATTCCTGAACGCTGTACGGCTATCACTCCTGATATGTTGCCATTGGTTTCGCTTTCCCAAGCTGAGATTAATGCCATCGTTGATACCGTTTACGGCGGGGCGAGTAATGTACAGGATATTTACCCACTGGCCCCGTTGCAGGAAGGGATCCTGTTCCATCATCTGTTACAGACACAAGGTGATGCCTATTTATTACGGATTGTACTTGCCTGTGATACTCGCGAATATCTTGATGCTTTTCTGGCAGCTTTGCAGCAAGTTATTGATCGTCATGACATCCTGCGCACCGCAATTTATTGGCAAGGACTGGAGCAGCCGGTGCAGGTGGTCTGGCGTCAGGCATTAATGACTGTCGATGAACTCACCCCGATCTCGACGGATGATATTCCAGCGCAGTTACTGGCTCACACTGATCCACACCAGCATCGTATTAATTTGAACCAGGCGCCCCTCTTTGCCGCCGATATCGCCCATGATCCCGCACAAAATGAGTGGTTGCTGGCCCTGCGCTTCCATCATCTGGTCAATGACCATATGACCTCAGATCTGATTTTCGCCGAGATTGTCCAGATATTACAGGGTAACGCTAAAACATTGCCGCCCACGCTACCCTACCGCAACTTTATTGTCCAAACATTAAGCACACCAGCGGCAGAACATGAAGCCTATTTCCATAGCCAACTGGCGGATATTGATGAACCCACCTCCCCCTTTGGGATACTCGGCGTACCCAACGATAACAGTGCCATCAACGAACATAGCCTGCTGCTTGACCCCACATTGGCAAAAGCAATCCGCGCTCAAGCGCGTCGGCTGGGTGTCAGTGCCAGTGTGCTGTTCCATGTGGCCTGGGCGCAGGTATTGGCCCACACCAGCGGCCGCGATGACGTGGTATTTGGCTCCGTACTGTTAGGTCGTCTGCAAGGCGGTGCAGGGGCTGATCGCATACTGGGGATGTTTATCAATACGCTTCCCCTGCGTATTTCTCTGGGCGAGCGCACGGTACAGGAAAGCGTGCAGGAGACCTATCAGAATCTGACCACTTTGCTGGAGCATGAGCAGGCCCCGTTAGCGCTGGCCCAACGGTGCAGTGGCGTGGCACCACCATTGCCGCTGTTCAGCACCCTGCTCAATTATCGCCATAGCCAGGCTGATAAAGGGGAAACCAATGATACCATATGGACAGCAATGCACCTGCGCCTGGTTTCGGCTGAGGAACAGACCAATTATCCTATTACCCTGTCAGTCGATGACTTTGGGGATGATTTCCAACTGACCGCCCTGACCGTCACGGATATTGCGCCCGAACGTATCAATACCTACCTGACCACAGCCATCAGCGGTTTGATCGATGCCCTGGTTCATCACCCGCAACAAGCGCTTCGGGCTATCCCTATCTTACCGAAAGCAGAACGGCAACAAGTGCTGATAAACTTCAACGCCACTCAAGCCGATTTCCCGCGAGAGGCGGTGATCCACCACCTGTTTGAGGTGCAGGCTGCCCAGCATCCCGACGCGATTGCCGTTGTTTTTGAGGGGCAAACGCTCAGCTATGGTGAGTTAAACAGCCGTGCCAATCAGCTAGCCCATTACCTGATTACATTGGGGGTACGTCCAGATGATCGGGTCGCCCTCTGTGTCGAACGCAGTCTGGAGATGGTGATCGGCTTACTGGCTATTCTTAAGGCCGGTGGCGCCTATGCCCCACTCAACCCAGACTACCCGACTGAACGGCTGGCCTATATGCTCAATGATGCCGCACCGGTGGTGTTATTGACCCTGAAAACCCAACTCAACAAGCTGCCCAATACCGTACCGACGGTCTTACTTGATCCTTTATTTGACCATAAGCAGCCGATATGGGCCACCCAGCCAACGAATAATCCTGACGCACTGGCATTGGGGCTGACACCCCGTCATCTGGCCTATGTGATTTACACGTCAGGTTCAACCGGACAACCCAAAGGCGTGATGGTTGAGCACCGCAATGTCGTTAGCCTTATCATCAATAATGGTTTTGCCGATATAGGATCTGACGACTGTATTGCCCATTGCGCCAATGTCTCATTTGATGCCGCCACGTGGGAAGTGTGGGCGGGTCTGGTTCATGGGGCGCGTATTCTGCTCATCCCGGAGAAAACCTTGCTGCAACCGACCCTTTTTGGCCAGCGTCTGTCAACGGAAGGGGTCAGTGCCCTCTTTCTGACTACCGCCCTGTTTAACCAATATGCAAACTTGATTGGGCCGGCCTTATCCGGCTTACGGTATGTCCTTTTTGGCGGGGAACAGGCGGATATCCGTCCGGCCATTCGCCTCAGAACTGAGTTCCCTCCCAGACACTTACTGCATGTGTATGGACCAACGGAAACCACCACGTTTGCCACCAACTATGAAATTCCAACCAGGGCAGATCAGGATGTTGATAGTAAGCTCCCGATAGGCCACCCGATTGCGAATACCCAGATTTATATTCTGGATACGCAAGGACAACCAGTTCCTGTCGGTGTAGCGGGGGAGATCCATATCGCCGGTGACGGCGTTGCCCGCGGTTATCTGAATCGTCCTGAACTCACCGCCGAACGCTTCCTGACTGATCCGTTCTCTTCAGAGCCAGATGCCCGCATGTACAAAACCGGTGACCTCGGTCGCTGGTTGCCCGATGGCAATATCGAATACCTCGGCCGCAATGATTTTCAGGTTAAACTGCGCGGATTCCGTATCGAACTGGGCGAAATCGAGGCCAGACTGACCCAATGTGACGGCGTGCGTGAAGCCGTGGTATTGGCTCGCGAAGATGAACCCGGACAAAAGCGACTGGTAGCCTACCTGCTACCGCAAGAAGGCATTGAACTGGTTCCGGCTGAGTTACGACAACAACTCGCCCAGCATCTGGCTGACTATATGTTACCCAGTGCCTTTATCACGCTGGATGCTTTCCCGCTCACCCCCAACGGCAAACTGGATCGTCGGGCTCTGCCGGCACCGGATTTATCCGCAGTGGTCACGCGCCGCTATGAAGCCCCCGTGGGTGAAACAGAAATCATCCTGGCCGAGATTTGGCAAGATCTGCTCGGACTGGAACATGTCGGCCGTTACGATCACTTCTTCGAACTCGGTGGCCATTCCCTGCTTGCCATCCAATTGGCAGCCCGCATTCGTCAACAATTGGCACGCGAGTTACCGTTGCAGCAACTCTTTGACCAACCGCTTTTGCGCGATCTGGCTCACTCGCTGGCTGATGCGTCAACCACCACACAGGCCACCATCCCTGTCGCTGACCGTCACCAACCACTGCCCTTGTCCTTTGCTCAACAACGTTTATGGTTCCTCGCTCAGCTCGATCCAGCGGCTAGCCTGGCCTACCATATCCCGATGGCGTTGCGCTTGACCGGACAACTTAATCGCCCAGCCTTAACCCGTGCCCTTGACCTTCTGGTCGCCCGCCATGAAAGCCTGCGTACCCGCTTTGTGCTGGTTTCCGGCCAGCCTTGCCAGCAAATCGATCCGGCTGATAGGGGTTTTCCCCTGTCTTACCAGGATTTGCGCGCATTAACGCCAGACGCCCATAGCAACCGTATCGCGGAATTAACCGATCTCGAAGCCCAAACACCGTTTGACCTGACTCAAGGCCCGCTACTGCGGGGGCATTTGCTGCAACTGGCCGATGAGGAACATATCTTGCTGCTCACCCAGCATCATATTATCTCTGATGGCTGGTCCATCGGCGTATTGCTGCGTGAATTCAGCGCCCTTTACCGCGCCGCCCTCGACAGCCAAGATGATCCCTTACCACCCTTGCCGATTCAGTACGCCGACTATGCCGTCTGGCAGCGAGAATGGTTACAAGAAAGTGCCATTGCGAAACAACGCGACTTCTGGTGTTCCCAGCTTGAAGGTGCGCCGGCTTTATTGACATTGCCAACCGACCGACCCCGCCCAGCGGTGCAGTCCTATGTTGGTAGCCGGCTCCCTGTCAATGTTGATGCAGACTTATTGACTTCGCTTAAGCGTCTTGGACAGCGCCATCGCACCACCTTATTTATGACCGTACTCAGTGCCTGGAGTATCGTATTGGCTCGGCTGAGTGGACAGGCGGATATTGTCATCGGCACCCCGATTGCTAACCGCCCACATCATGAACTGGAAGGATTAATCGGGTTCTTCGTCAATACACTGGCCTTACGTATCACGCTGGATAATTCCAGTAGTGTTGCTGACTTGCTCGCCCAAGTGCGGGAACACGCTTTCGCGGCCTATTCTCATCAGGATCTGCCCTTTGAACAGGTGGTGGAAGCGCTCCAGCCTGAACGCAACCTGAGTTACAGCCCCATCTTCCAAGTGATGCTGGCCTTAAACAACACGCCACAACATATCTCACGACAAGCGTTAGCGTTACCTGAGCTACAACTCACCCACATTGAGCAGGAACACTATAGTGCTCACTTTGATTTGACCTTGTCATTGGCCGAAAATGAGGACGGCCGCCTGGTCGGTGAACTGGCCTACGCCACTGACTTATTCGATGCCACGACCATTGAGCGTTTGGTTGGTTACCTGACAAATGTGTTGACCGCTATGGTGGCGGATGAGACACAACTTATTGGTGCCCTGCCCCTGCTGCCAGAATCGGAGCGGCGGCAACTGTTGATGGAATTCAATGCCACCCAGCAGAACTTCCCACAAGACGCGTTGATCCACCAACTAGTTGAAGCGCAGGCCGCACAACATCCTGAAGCTATCGCCACTGTATTTGAGGAACAAACGATCAGCTATGGTGAATTAAACCGCCGTGCCAACCAGTTAGCCCATCACCTGATTGGGTTGGGGGTACGTCCTGATGATCGGGTTGCCATTTGTGTCGAACGCAGCCCGGAAATGGTGATTGGCCTGCTGGCTGTCCTTAAGGCGGGAGGGGCTTATGTCCCGCTTTCCCCCACTTATCCGCCCGAACGGCTGGCCTATGTGCTGAACGATACCGCACCGGTGGTCTTACTGACCCAGACGTCACTACTTGACAGGCTAGGCACCCGCCTGCCACATGTGTTACTTGATGCTCTGGTTTTCGACAAGGGGACAGAAGATAACCCTGATCCACAAACGCTGGGGCTGACTTCACATCACCTGGCCTATGTGATTTATACCTCTGGCTCAACGGGTCAACCCAAAGGCGTCATGGTTGAACACGCCGGATTCAGAAATTACCTGCAATGGGGGCTGAGTTATTATGTCACGACCAGACCGACCGACAGTATCGTGTCATCCCCGTTTGCGTTTGATGCCACCGTCTCCAGCCTTTATTTACCCCTGCTGTGTGGCGGCAAACTACACCTTATCCGTGAAGGTCAGACGCTGACTGAATTGGTGCCCGCATTGTTATCCCCCTCAATGGCACCCACCACTCTGGTTAATGTCACCCCAACCCATTTCGCGGCAATAGGTAAGGGATTACTAACAGAAAAACGGACGTGTCCTGCCCGTTGCTTCATCGTCGGCGGGGAGGTACTTCCCCAATCCGTCGTTGCACTTTGGCGTGAGCTGTCACCAGAATCACGCATTATCAACGAATATGGCCCCACTGAAACGGTGGTGGGTTGCATCACGTTTGATACCCGCCATCAGGCAAGTATCGTTGACAACATTCCTATCGGAAAACCGATCGCCAATACCCAGATTTATATCCTGGATGCCCTGGGACAGCCGGTGCCTCTTGGGGTAGCCGGTGAGATTTACATTGGCGGTGCGGGTGTGTCCCGCGGTTACTTCAACCTACCGGAACTGACGGCAGAACGTTTTATTTCCGATCCTTTTTCAACCGCGCCAAATGCCCGCCTGTACAAGACCGGTGACCTCGGTCGCTGGCTGCCCGATGGCAATACCGAATACCTTGGCCGCAATGATTTTCAGGTCAAACTGCGGGGCTTCCGCATTGAATTGGGGGAAATCGAGGCAAAACTGGAACAATGTCATGGCGTGCGCGAAGCCGTGGTATTGGCCCGTGAAGATGAGCCAAATCAGAAACGGCTGGTAGCCTATCTGCGACCACGGGAGGGCGTGGAGCTGGTGCCGGCTGAACTGCGCCAGCAACTCGCCCAACACCTTGCCGACTATATGTTACCCAGCGCTTTTGTCACGTTGGCCTCTTTCCCTTTAACGCCCAATGGCAAACTTGACCGTCAGGCTTTGCCTGCTCCCGATTCATCCGCCATTGTGGTACGCCATTATGCAAGCCCTGTCGGTGAGATGGAAATTACCCTCGCCCAGATTTGGCAAAAATTATTGGGGCTGGAGCGAGTTGGGCGCCATGACCACTTCTTCGAACTCGGTGGCCATTCACTGATGATTGTCAGCCTGATCGAAGAACTGCGCAATCTGGGCTGGCAGCTCGACGTTCGCAGTGTTTTCGTCGCCCCTGTCCTGATTGATATGGCGCAGACTGTCCGGCGTGATGCCAACACCTTTGTCGTGCCCCCCAATCTCATCGCTGAAGAGTGCACAGACATTACCCCCGCCATGCTGCCTTTGGTTTCCCTGTCCCAGACTGAAATTGATGCCATCGTGACGACTGTTCCGGGTGGCGGCGCCAATGTGCAGGATATCTATCCCCTCGCGCCGTTACAGGAAGGGATTTTGTTCCATCATCTGTTACAGACCCAGGGGGATAATTATCTGCTGCAAAGCGTGCTCGCGTTCGATACCCGTGAGCGCCTCAATGCCTTTTTAGCGGCGTTGCAACGGGTTATCGACCGCCATGATATTCTGCGTACCGCCGTTTGCTGGCGAGAACTGGCACAACCGGTGCAAGTGGTTTGGCGTCAGGCACCGCTTAAGGTTAACATCTTCACCCCCACTACAACGGGTGACGTTGTCACCCAACTCAAGCGCCATACCGATCCACGCCAGCACCGTATCAATTTAAATCAGGCGCCCCTGTTTGCCGCCGATATCGCCCCGAATCCGGCACAGGATGAATGGCTGCTGGCGCTACGCTTCCATCATCTGGTCAGTGACCATCTGACCTTAGAGCTGATTTTGGCGGAAATCGCGCTTATCTTGCAGGGCAAGACGGAGAGGCTGCCAGCGGTACTGCCTTACCGCAACTTTATCGCTCAAACCCTGGCTACCCCGACCGCTGATCATGAGGCTTATTTCCGCACCCAACTGGCGGATATTGATGAACCCACCGCACCCTTTGGGGTGCTCAAGGTGCATCCTGACAACGACTGCGTGGCTGAGGCTCGTCTCCCTATCACCCCTGATCTGGCCAAAGCCATTCGCACGCAGGCGCGTCGGTTAGGCGTCAGCCCCAGTGTGCTATTCCATGTGGCATGGGCGCAAGTGTTGGCTCAGACCAGTGGTCGTGATGACGTGGTATTTGGCTCCGTGCTATCGGGACGTCTGCAAGGTGGTGCCGGGGCGGACCAAATACTGGGCATGTTTATTAACACCCTGCCCCTGCGCATCTCGCTGGATGGACACACGGTACAAGACATCGTGCAGGATACCTATCACAATCTGACCGCCTTGCTGGAGCATGAACAAGCCCCATTAGTGCTGGCACAACAGTGCAGTGGTGTGGAGCAACCCATGCCGCTGTTCAGTACCTTACTGAATTATCGTCATAGCGCTTTAAATGCAACAGAAGAGGTTGATGCCACTTGGACAGGCATACGTATTTTGTCCGCAGAAGAGAGCACTAACTATCCTATCTCCTTATCAGTCGATGATTTAGGGGACGATTTCCTACTCACTACCTTGACCATAACCGAAATTATGCCAGAACGCATCAACGCCTATCTGGCGACAGCTATCCGCGGTTTGGTCGATGCCTTGGTTCACAACCCGCAACAAGCAATACGGGATATCTCCATCTTACCGGCGGCGGAGCGGCAACAACTGCTGGTGGATTTCAATGCCACTCAAATGGATTTGTCACAGGAGGTGTTTATCCACCTGCTGTTTGAAGCGCAGGCCGCACAATGTCCCGACGCGATCGCTGTCGTCTATCAAAACCAGACGCTGAGCTATGGTGAATTAAACCGCCGTGCCAATCAGTTAGCCCATCACCTGATTGGGCTGGGGGTACGTCCCGATGATCGGGTAGCCATTTGTGTCGAACGTAGCCCGGAAATGGTGATTGGCCTGCTGGCTGTCCTCAAGGCCGGTGGGGCTTATGTCCCGCTTTCCCCCACTTATCCGCCCGAACGGCTGGCCTATGTGCTGGATGATGCGACACCAGTGGTATTACTGACCCAGACGTCACTACTTGACAAGCTAGGCAACCGCCTGCCGCTTGTGTTACTTGATGATCTGGTTTTCGACAAGGGTATGGAAGATAACCCTGATCCACAAACGCTAGGGCTGGCTCCACATCACCTGGCCTATGTGATTTATACCTCTGGCTCAACGGGTCAACCCAAAGGCGTCATGGTTGAACACGCCGGGTTCAGAAATTACCTGCAATGGGGGCTGAGTTATTATGTCACAACCAGACCGACCGATAGCATCGTGTCATCCCCGTTTGCTTTTGACGCCACCGTCTCCAGCCTCTATTTACCCCTGCTGTGCGGCGGCAAACTGCACCTTATCCGTGAAGGACAGACGCTGACTGAATTGGTGCCCGCATTGTTATCCCCCTCAATGGCACCCACCACACTGGTTAATGTCACCCCAACCCATTTCGCGGCAATAGGCAAGGGATTACTGGCGGAAAAACGGACATGTCCTGCCCGTTGCTTCATCGTCGGCGGGGAGGCACTTCCTCAATCCGTCGTTGCACTTTGGCGTGATCTGTCACCAGGATCACGCATTATCAACGAATATGGCCCCACTGAAACGGTGGTGGGTTGCATCACGTTTGATACCCGTCATCAGGCAAGTATTGTTGACAACATTCCCATCGGAAAACCGATCGCCAATACCCAGATTTATATCCTGGATGCCCAGGGACAGCCAGTGCCTCTTGGGGTGAACGGTGAGATTTACATTGGCGGTGCGGGTGTGTCCCGCGGTTACTTCAACCGGCCGGAACTGACGGCAGAACGTTTTATTCCCGATCCTTTTTCAACCGCGCCAAATGCCCGCCTGTACAAGACCGGTGACCTCGGTCGTTGGCTGCCCGATGGCAATATCGAATACCTTGGCCGCAATGATTTTCAGGTCAAGATACGTGGTTTCCGCATTGAACTGGGCGAAATTGAAAACCGGCTGGTTGACTGTGAAGGCGTGAGGGAAGCGGTAGTGATCGCCCGCGAAGAGGAAAACGGCGATGAGCGTCTGGTGGCTTACCTTATTCCACAACCGGACGTCACACTCAACCCCACTGAACTGCGCGAACAATTGAGTGCCAGTTTAATGGAATACATGCTCCCCAGCGCCTTTGTCACGCTGGCGTCTTTCCCACTGACTCCCAATGGCAAACTGGATCGCAAGGCCCTGCCAGCACCGGATTTATCGGCAGTGGTAGCGCAAGATTATGTCGCTCCGGTGGGCGAAATAGAAATCACCTTAGCCCAGATTTGGCAAGCATTGTTAGGCTTAGAACGCGTGGGGCGTCATGATCATTTCTTTGAACTTGGCGGCCATTCCCTGCTTGCTATCCAACTCGTCACACAGATACACCAAAAGTTAGCCCGGGATTTGTCACTACAGCAACTTTTTGACCAACCCGTTTTGATGCATTTAGCACAAACACTCACTGGTGCTTCAACAATGGCGCAGATCGTGATCCCCGTTGCTGATCGCAGCCAGCCGTTGCCCCTGTCCTTTGCTCAACAAAGGCTCTGGTTCCTCGGCCAACTCGATCCGGCGGCCAGCCTGGCTTATCATATTCCTGTGGCATTGCGCCTGACAGGGGCGCTTCATCGTCCGGCCGTAACCGGTGCATTCAACCAATTAATCACCCGCCATGAAAACTTGCGTACCCGCTTTGTGCTGGTTGACGGCCAACCTTGCCAGCACATTGATCCGGCGGATATTGGCTTCACCCTGCCTTACCAAGATCTGCGCCTATTGGCACCGCAAGCACAAGATAGCTGCATTGCGGAATTAACGGCACTCGAAGCACAGACGCCTTTTGACTTCACCCAAGAACAGCTGATCCGTGGCCATTTGCTGCAATTGGCAGACGAAGAACATGTCTTGTTGCTCACGCAGCATCATATTATTTCTGATGGCTGGTCCATTGGTGTACTGGTACATGAACTCAGTGTTTTTTACCGTGCCATCCTTGATGGTCAAGATACGCCTTTACCGCCACTGCCCATTCAGTATGCTGATTATACCGTCTGGCAACGTCATTGGCTGCAAGAGGGCGCACTCACGACACAACGTGATTTCTGGTGCACCCAACTGGCAGGAACGCCTGCCTTACTGACGCTCCCGACCGACCGGCCACGCCCGGCAGTACAATCCTTTGTTGGCAGCCGAGTTCCTGTATACGTTAATGCCGATTTATTGGACTCACTGAAAAAACTGGGACTACGCCATCACTCAACGTTGTTTATGACGGTGCTCAGTGCCTGGAGCATCGTGCTAGCCCGGCTCAGTGGTCAAGATGATATCGTGATCGGCACACCGGTTGCTAATCGTCCGCACCATGAGCTTGAAGGGCTAATCGGTTTCTTCGTTAATACGCTGGCTTTACGCGTCACCTTCAATGATGATCTCAGTGTGGCCGATCTGCTTGCCCAAGTTCGGGAGCGGGCGCTGGCGGCTTATGCCCATCAAGATTTGCCCTTTGAGCAGGTAGTGGAAGCGCTACAACCCGAACGCAATCTTAGCTATAGCCCGATTTTCCAGGTAATGCTGGCCTTAAATAATACCCCTGCCCAGTCGCTGGCATTTCCTGATGTCCAATGCGCGCCGATTGAACAAATGCACCCCAGCGCTCACTTTGATTTGACCTTGTCATTGACTGAAACCGAAACTGGTCTGATTGGTGAGCTGGAATATGTCACCGATTTATTCGACACCGTAACTGTTGAACGCATAGCCGGTTATTTCAACAATGTGCTGACCGCCATGGTGGCAGATGAAACACAGCGGATTGCCACGTTGCCAATGCTGCCCGCATCAGAACGGCAACAATTGCTGGTGGACTTCAATGCCACTCAGGTGGACTTCCCACAAGACGCGTTGATCCACCAGCAGTTTGAAGCACAGGCAGCACGGTGTCCTCAAGCGACCGCCGTTGTTTTTGGGGAACAAACGATCAGCTATGGTGAGTTAAACCGCCGTGCCAATCAGTTAGCCCATTACCTGATTGCGCTGGGCGTGCGTCCGGATGATCGAATCGCCATCTGTGTCGAACGCAGTTTGGAGATGGTGGTGGGATTACTGGGTATTCTTAAGGCTGGGGCAGCTTATGTGCCGCTCGATCCGGCCTATCCAGCCGAACGGCTGGCCTATATGTTGGATGATGCTTCTCCCGTGGCGTTGCTTACCCAAGTGTCGTTAGTTGGGACACTCAGCAGCGACCTGCCTACCGTGCTGCTTGACACCGTCTCTCTCGATACCTGCGCAATCAGTGATCCTGATGCCTGTGCACTGGGGTTAACTTCACACCATCTGGCCTATGTTATCTACACCTCTGGCTCCACGGGTCAGCCCAAAGGCGTGATGGTTGAGCACCGTGGGCTGTACAACCTCACTCAGGCACAAATTGAGGCATTCCATATCACAGCCAATACCCGTCTATTGCAATTTGCTTCTTTCAGCTTTGATGCCTGTATCTCTGAAATTGCTACTACACTGTGCCAAGGAGCCTGTCTTGTCCTGGCATCCCGTGAAGCGCTATTACCCGGTGAAGCGCTGATGAATACCTTGAAAACTCAGGCGATCACGCATGTCACCCTACCCCCCGTGGCCGCCAGTGCCTTAACGCCGGATGCTGAATTACCCAACCTGACCACTCTGGTGCTGGCCGGTGAGGCTTGCCCATCGTCGTTGATCAAGCGTTGGGCAACAGACCAGCGGATCATTATCAATGCTTATGGGCCGACGGAATCCACTGTCTGTGCGACTCTCACCCCATGTGATCCCCAGGATGAAAGAGTCCCACCGATAGGCCGGCCTATCGCGAATACGCAAATTTATATTCTGGATACACAAGGTCAACCCGTTCCGCTTGGTGTGACGGGCGAAATTTATATTGGCGGGTTGGGTATTGCCCGCGGTTATCTGAATCGCCCTGAACTCACCGTTGAACGCTTCCTGGCCGATCCGTTCTCTTCACAGCCCGATGCCCGCATGTACAAAACTGGCGATCTCGGCCGTTGGCTGCCCGACGGCAATATCGAATACCTCGGCCGCAATGATTTTCAGGTCAAGTTGCGCGGCTTCCGTATCGAACTGGGGGAAATCGAGGCACGGCTCATGCAGTGTCACGGTGTGCGTGAGGCGGTAGTGCTGGCCCGCGAAGATGAGCCCGGCCAGAAACGGTTGGTTGCTTATCTGCGGCCGCTGGAGGGAATTGAACCAGTCCCCACTGAACTACGCCAGCAACTCGCTCAATACCTCGCTGACTATATGCTACCCAGCGCCTTTGTCATTTTAGAGACTTTCCCGCTCACCCCTAACGGTAAACTCGACCGTCAGGCCTTGCCTGCTCCTGATTTATCGGCGGTTGCCACACGCAGCTATGAAGCCCCCATTGGTGAGACAGAAATCGCCTTAGCCCAAATCTGGCAAAGACTCCTGGGGTTGAAACAGGTCAGCCGCCATGACCATTTCTTTGAACTTGGCGGCCATTCGCTGATGATTGTCAGTCTGATCGAAGAGCTGCGCAAGCTGGGCTGGCAACTTGATGTTCGCAGTGTTTTTGTTGCCCCGATCCTCGTTGATATGGCACAAGTTATCCAGCGGGAGGCCAGCATATTTGTCGTACCACCTAATCGTATCCCCAAAGATTGTACGTCTATCACGCCCGATATGCTGCCTTTAATCGCGCTCTCCCAAGTTGAGATTGATACCCTCGTTGAGCAGATCCCCGGGGGTGCAGACAATGTACAGGATATCTATCCACTGGCGCCGTTACAGGAAGGCATCCTGTTCCATCATCTGCTACAAACCCAGGGGGATAATTATCTGCAACAAAGCTTACTCGCTTTCGATACCCGTGATCGTCTCGACAGCTTCCTGAAAGCCTTGCAGCAGGTTATCAACCGCCATGATATCCTGCGCACGGCAATTTATTGGCAAGGACTGGAACAGCCGGTGCAGGTGGTCTGGCGCCAAGCACAACTGACTCTCCGTGAATTCCCCGCTGCGACGACGGACGATATTCCAGCACAATTACTGGCTCACACCGATCCCCGCCAGTACCGCATCAATTTGAACCAGGCGCCCCTCTTTGCCACCGATATCGCCCATGATCCGGCACAAGATGAATGGTTACTGGCACTCCGCTTCCATCATCTGGTCAGTGACCATCTGACACTGGAGCTGATTTTTGCGGAAATTGCGCTTATCTTGCAGGCAAAGTCAGAGAAGTTGCCACCGATATCGCCTTACCGCAACTTTATTGCCCAAACCTTGAATACGCCAACCACCGAGCATGAAGCTTATTTCCGCGCCCAACTGGCGGATATTGACGAACCCACTGCGCCGTTTGGGGTACTGAATGTCAAAATTGGCAACGACCTTGTCACTAAAGCGCATCTCGCTATCGCACCGGATCTGGCTAAAGCCATTCGTACGCAGGCGCGTCGTTTTGGTGTCAGCCCCAGTGTGTTGTTCCATATTGCGTGGGCGCAGGTGCTGGCACAGACCAGCGGCCGCGATGACGTGGTGTTTGGTTCCGTACTACTGGGCCGTCTGCAAGGCGGTGCGGGAGCGGATCAAATACTGGGGATGTTTATCAATACCCTGCCCTTGCGTATTTCTCTGGACGGGCGCACGGTACAAGACATTGTGCAGGAAACCTACCACAACCTGACCGCCTTGCTGGAGCATGAGCAAGCCCCATTAGTGTTGGCACAACAGTGCAGTGGCGTGGAGCAACCCATGCCGCTGTTTAGCACCTTACTGAATTATCGTCACAGCTTTTCGAATGGAACGGAAGCAGGGGAAACCGAGGCGGTTGAGAACACTTGGGCAGGTATACGTGTTTTGTCGGCAGAAGAGCGGACTAATTATCCTATCTCCTTATCAATCGATGATTTAGGGGAGGATTTCCAATTAACGGCTCTGACCATCACTGAAATTGTGCCAGAACAAATCAACGCCTATCTGGCGACGGCTATCAGCGGCTTGATAGATGCCCTAATTCACAATCCGCAACAAGCGATCCGGGATATTTCCATCTTACCGGCAGCAGAGCAGCAACAAGTGCTGACCGATTTCAACGCCACCCAAGTTGATTTCCCACAAGCAACGTTGATTCACCAACTCATTGAGGCACAGGCCGCACAGCATCCCGATACCCTTGCTGTCATCTACGAAGACCAGACACTGAGTTATGGTGAATTAAACCATCGCGCCAATCAGTTGGCCCATTATCTGATTGCGCTGGGCGTGCGGCCGGATGATCGGGTCGCCCTCTGTACTGAGCGCAGTTTGGAAATGGTGGTTGGCTTACTGGCTGTCCTCAAAGCCGGCGGCGCTTATGTGCCACTCGATCCCGCTTATCCGGCTGAACGGTTGGTCTATATGCTGGACGATGCCGCCCCCGTGGCTTTATTGACCCAATCAGGGCTGGCTCAGTCAGAATGGCTCACTCAGATTGATACCTTGCCAACCCTCTTGCTGGATGACCATGAACCGCGCCTGGCACTACAATCCGCTGATAATCCAGATGCACAAACACTGGGTTTGGCATCACACCATCTGGCTTATGTTATTTATACTTCTGGTTCAACCGGGCAACCGAAAGGGGTGATGATTGAACACCAAAGCCTGTGCAATTTGATAGCCACCCAGCAACATACCCTGTCACTCACCACCGACAGTCGCGTCTTACAGTTTGCCTCAAACAGCTTCGATGCCAGTGTCTGGGAATGTTGTATGGCTTTAATGGCGGGTGCTCGTCTCTATCTGGCCAAACGAACCCATTTGTTGCCGGGAGCCATACTGTCCAGTTACTTAACAGACCAGGCCATCAGCCATGTTCTCTTGTCACCGACTGCGTTGGCTGCAATGGATTCCCTGCCCAATACCTTGCAAACCCTACTGGTAGGGGGAGAGGCTTGTCCGCCAACCCTGGTCAAACGCTGGTCACCCGGGCGGCAAATGCTTAATGCCTATGGGCCAACGGAAACCACGATCTGTGCCACACTCTACCCTTGTACCTCTTCCGATGAGAGTGCAACAGATAATCCGCCACCGATTGGCCGCCCGATCGCCAATACCCGAATTTATATTCTGGATGCACACGGCCAGCCCGTTCCTCGTGGTGTGGCAGGAGAAATTTATATTGCCGGTGCCGGTGTGGCGCGTGGTTATCTGAACCGACCTGAACTCACCGCCGAGCGCTTCCTGCCCGATCCGTTCTCTTCGCAACCCGATGACCGCATGTACAAAACCGGCGATCTCGGCCGCTGGCTGCCCGATGGCAATATTGAATACCTTGGCCGTAATGATTTTCAGGTCAAGCTGCGTGGCTTCCGTATCGAACTGGGGGAAATTGAAACCCGACTCAGCCAATGTGATGGTGTGCGCGAAGCAATTGTGTTGGCGCGCGAAGATGAACCCGGCCAGAAACGGCTGGTCGCTTACCTGTTACCGCAGGAAGGGGTTGAATTAGCGCCGGCGGAGCTGCGCCAGCAACTCGCCCAACATCTTGCTGACTATATGTTGCCCAGTGCCTTTGTCACGCTCACGGATTTCCCCCTGACCCCCAATGGCAAACTTGACCGTCAGGCCCTGCCTGCGCCGGATCTGGCGGCTGTGGTCACCCAAGGTTACGAACCGCCACAAGGTGGAATAGAAACCGCGTTGGCGCAAATCTGGCAAGACCTGCTAGGACTGGAGCGTGTCAGTCGCTACGACCACTTCTTCGAACTCGGCGGCCACTCGCTGATGGTCGTCAGACTGATAACCCGCATACAAGACAGATTCTTGGTCAATATCCCTCTGACAGCGTTATTCACCTCCCCCACATTAATCGAGCAAGCCAACGTCATTCTCTCAGCGCAAATGAATGTCGTAGGGGGAAACGAACTTGAGTCCATCCAAGACGATCTTGACTCACTGTCAGCAGAAGAATTGATGGCCATTTTAAGCGGGAAAGAGACCCGTGGAGGCAGTAAATAATGACGAAGATCAATATGAATATCGATGAGTTGAAACGTGCGGTTCTGGAGAAAAAACTTGAAGAACAACTGAAAGCCCGCGAGGGGCAACAGCAACCGGCATTCATTAAACCCACGGACAGGCATCAACCCCTGCCACTTTCTTTTGCCCAGCAGCGGCTGTGGTTTATCAGCCAGCTCGATCCGGCAGCCAGCCAGGCTTATCATCTGCCAGTGTCATTACGCCTCACTGGCCAGCTAAACTACCCTGTGCTGAAAGCAGCACTGGATCGCCTGATTGCCCGTCATGAAAGCCTGCGTACCCGTTTTGTTCTGGTAGCAGGCCAGCCCCGCCAGCATATCGATCCGGCTGATATCGGTTTTGCCCTGTCCTGCCACGACCTGCGCCCGATCGATCCCGTCTTGCGTACCCAGCGTGTTGCCGAACTCGCCAATAGCGAGGCACAGGCGCCCTTCGATTTTGCCCAAGGCCCGCTGATCCGTGGCCAACTGCTGCAACTGGCCGACGACGAGCATGTGCTGTTGCTGACCCTGCATCACATTATCACTGACGGCTGGTCTGTCGGTGTGTTGGTGCAAGAACTGGTCACCTTTTACCGTGCAGCCCTTGACGGCCAGCCTGATCCTTTGCCTCCCCTGCCGATCCAGTATGCTGATTATGCGGTCTGGCAACAGGAGCAGTTACAAGGCATGGCCTTCACTAAACAACGTGATTTCTGGTGCACCCAGCTTGCTGACGCGCCGGCCTTACTCACCCTCCCAACCGACCGGCCACGTCCGGCAGTACAAACCTATGCGGGCAACCAAGTGCCAGTGCACATTGATGCAAACTTATTGGCTTCACTGAAGGAACTTGGACAGCGTCATCATACTACCTTGTTTATGACGGTGCTCAGTGCCTGGAGTCTGGTACTGGCTCGGCTTAGTGGGCAGAATGATATTGTTATTGGCACCCCCGTCGCTAACCGTCCACACCAGGAACTGGAAGGGTTGATGGGATTCTTTGTTAATACGCTGGCCTTACGCATTACCTTCAATGATGATCTCAGTGTGGCCGATTTACTGGCCCAGGTGCGGGAGCGGGCGCTGGCCGCCTATAGCCATCAGGATCTGCCCTTCGAGCAGGTGGTAGAAGCGCTCCAGCCGGAACGCAGTTTAAGCTACAATCCGCTCTTTCAGGTGATGCTGGCCTTAAACAACACCCCAGCCCAAGAGTTGACCCTGCCGGGGTTGCAACTGACGACGATTACCCAGAAGCATTATAGTGCACATTTTGACTTAACCTTATCACTGAGTGAAACCGAGACCGGTCTGGTTGGTGAGCTGGAATATGCCACCGATTTATTCGATGCCGCTACCGTTGAGCGGATAGCTGGTTATTTCAACAACGTGCTGGCTGCAATAGTGGCGGATGACACCCAACGCATTGCCACGTTGCCCCTGCTGCCCACCCCAGAACGGCAACAACTGCTGGTGGATTTTAATGCCACTCAGGCCGATTTCCCGCAAAACGCGTTGATCCACTCGCTGTTTGAAGCACAAGCGGCGCAGCATCCCGACCGCATTGCGGTCACCTATGAAAACCAGACCCTGAGCTACAGTGAGTTAAATCATCGTGCTAACCAGTTGGCCCATTACTTGATGACTGTCGGCGTGCGGCCGGATGATCGGGTGGCGATGTGTGCTGAACGCAGTCTGGACGCCATCGTGGGCTTGCTGGGCATCCTTAAGGCCGGTGGCGCCTATGTGCCGCTCGATCCAACTTATCCCACCGACCGGCTGGCTTATATGCTGGACGATGCCGCCCCGGTGGTGTTACTCACCCAGACCGCACAATACGATAGATTGCGTGACAGCGTCACTGCAACGGTGCCTATCATCATGCTTGATGCGCAGGAAGCGTTACTGGAAACCCAGCCAACGCACAATCCGCAAACCCAGACATTGGGGCTGACATCACGCCATCTGGCTTATGTGATTTACACCTCCGGCTCGACGGGACAACCCAAAGGCGTGATGGTCGAACATCGCAATGTCCTGCGTCTTATCATTAACAGTGGCTTTGCTGAGATTGGCCCTGACGACTGTATTGCCCATTGCGCCAATGTTTCATTTGACGCCGCCACCTGGGAAATATGGGCGGGGCTGGTGCATGGGGCGCGTATTGTGCTTATCCCGGAAAAAGTCTTGCTCCAGCCCACACAGTTTGGTCAGTGTCTGTCATCGGAAGGGGTCACTGCCCTGTTCCTGACCACCGCTTTGTTTAACCAATACGCGGAACTCATTGGGCCATCCCTCTCTGGCTTACGCTATGTCCTGTTCGGCGGTGAGCAGGCGGATAACCGCCCGGCTATTCGTCTCAGAACCGAACATCCCCCCAAATACTTACTGCATGTGTATGGGCCAACCGAGACAACCACGTTTGCCACCGCCTATGAAATTCCTGTTATGGAAGACGAGGACGTTGAAGGTAAAAGCAGAAAAATCCCCATAGGGCGCCCCATCGCAAATACCCAAATTTATATTTTGGATACGCAGGGGCAACCCGTTCCTATCGGGGTAGCAGGTGAAATTTATATTGCCGGTGACGGCATAGCCCGCGGTTACCTCAATCGCCCTGAACTGACTGCCGAACGCTTCCTGCCCGATCCGTTTTCCTCGCAATCCGATGCCCGCATGTACAAAACCGGCGACCTGGCTCGCTGGCTGCCCGATGGCAATATTGAATACCTTGGCCGCAATGACTTTCAGGTCAAGTTACGGGGCTTCCGTATCGAACTGGGGGAAATCGAAGCCAGGCTCACCCAATGTGACGGCGTACGCGAAGCGGTCGTGCTGGCGCGCGAAGATGAACCCGGCCAGAAACGGCTGGTGGCCTATCTGCGGCCACAAGAGGGGATTGAACTGGTGCCGGCTGAACTGCGCCAGCAACTGACCCAGCATCTTGCTGAATACATGTTACCCAGTGCGTTTGTCATGTTAGACACGTTCCCGCTCACCCCCAATGGAAAACTTAACCGTCAGGCGCTGCCGGCACCGGATTTATCGGCCGTCGTCGCCCGCATCTATGCCGCGCCCGTTGGAGAGAGAGAAATCGCCCTGGCACAGATTTGGCAAAAACTCTTAGATCTGAAACAAGTCAGCCGCCATGACCATTTCTTTGAACTCGGCGGCCATTCGTTGATGATTGTCAACCTGGTTGAAGAACTGCGCAATTTGGGCTGGCTGCTCGATGTCCGCAGCGTGTTCGCCTCTCCTGTCCTCACTGATATGGCCCAGGCTATCCAGCATGACACCCAAGCTTTCGTGGTGCCACCCAACCTGATCCCGGAAGATTGTACGGCCATTACCCCCGATATGCTGCCATTGGTTTCGCTTTCCCAAGCTGAGATCGAGGCCATCGTTGATAGCGTTTCCGGTGGAGCCTGTAATGTACAGGATATTTACCCACTAGCCCCATTGCAGGAAGGGATCCTGTTCCATCATCTGTTACAAACACAGGGAGATAATTATCTGCTGCGAAGTTTACTCGCTTTCGATACCCGTGATCGCCTCGATAGCTTTCTGGCGGCCTTGCAACAGGTTATCAACCGCCATGATATCCTGCGTACCGCTATCTTCTGGCAAGGATTGGAACAACCGGTTCAAGTGGTTTGGCGTCAGGCACAATTGGATATCAAGATTTTTACCCCAACTGCTGCGCAAGATGATATTTCAGCACAGTTGCAGGCTTACACCGATCCGCGTCAGCACCGTATCAATCTGAATCATGCCCCACTGTTTATCGCCGATATCGCCCATGATCCGCTACAGGATGAATGGCTGTTGGCCTTGCGTTTCCATCATCTGGTCAGTGACCATCTGACCCTGGAGCTTATTTTAACGGAAATTGCCCAAATCCTACGGGGCAATGCAAAAACACTGCCCACCATGCTGCCCTACCGCAATTTTATTGCCCAAACATTAAGTGTGCCAGTAGCCGAACATGAAGCCTATTTCCGTGATCAACTGGCGGATATTGATGAACCCACCACCCCCTTCGGCATACTCAACGTACCCAGCGATAATAGTGTCATCAACACACACCGTCTCCCGCTTAACCCTACGTTAGCGAAGGCAATTCGCTCTCAAGCGCGTCGGCTGGGAATCAGTCCCAGTGTGTTGTTCCATGTCGCCTGGGCGCAGGTATTGGCCCACACCAGCGGCCGCGATGATGTGGTATTTGGCTCCGTGCTACTGGGTCGACTGCAAGGTGGCGCGGGGGCTGATCGCATACTGGGGATGTTTATCAACACCCTGCCCCTGCGTATCTCTCTGGACGGGCGTTCAGTACAAGACATCGTGCAGGAGACCTACCATAATTTGATCACCTTGCTGGAACATGAACAAGCACCGTTAGTGCTGGCACAGCGTTGCAGTGGCGTGGAACAGCCCATGCCACTGTTCAGCTCCTTGCTCAATTATCGTCATAGTTCCTCTGGCGAAACAGAGGCGGTTGATACCATTTGGACAGGCATACGGACGTTGTCCGCAGAGGAGCGCACTAACTATCCCATCACCCTGTCAGTGGATGATTTAGGGAACGGCTTCCAGCTCACGACGCAGACTGTCAGCGAAATTGCACCAGAACGAATTAATACCTATCTGGCGACCGCCATCAGCGGTTTGATCGATGCCCTGGTTCACAATCCACAACAGCGGATCCGGGATATTCCTATCTTACCAGCAGCAGAACGGCAACAACTGCTCACCGGTTTTAATGCCACTCAAGTTGATTTCCCGCAAGAGACACTGCTCCATCAATTAATTGAAGCACAAGTGGCAAAAACACCCAATGCAACCGCCGTCGTTTGTGGCGATCAGTCTCTCAGCTATGAGGCATTGAACCGTCATGCTAATCGTCTGGCGCATCACCTGATTGAACAGGGTGTCCACCATGACGATCGGATAGCCATTTGTGCCGAACGCAGTCTGGAAATGGTGGTGGGGTTACTGGCTATCCTCAAGGCTGGTGGCGCTTATGTGCCACTCGATCCCGCTTATCCCACTGAGCGTTTGACCTATATGCTGGACGATGCGGCACCGGTGGTTTTACTGACGCAGGCCACGTTATGCGATAAACTTGACAGCACCGTGCCGGTGATCTTGCTGGATAAGATCCTGAATAACCCTGGATCGTTTCTGGCCGCACAACCGGCTGATAATCCAGACGCGCAGGCGCTGGGGCTGACATCCCGTCATCTGGCCTATGTTATCTACACCTCTGGCTCCACGGGGCAGCCCAAAGGCGTGATGAATGAACACCGCGGTGTGGTTAACCGTTTACTCTGGGCACAGGAGACTTACCAATTAACCCCGCACGATCGCGTCTTACAAAAAACGCCGTTTAGTTTTGATGTTTCTGTTTGGGAATTCTTCCTTCCCCTGATGTCTGGTGCCCAATTAGTGATGGCTCGTCCCGGCGGCCACCAAGAACCACACTATTTATTGGAAGAGATAGAAAACCGCCACATCACGACGATCCATTTTGTGCCATCCATGTTGCAAATTTTCCTCCATTACATTCCGGCCGGCCGCTGTCTTTCCCTGCGCCAAATTTTATGCAGTGGGGAAGCACTGCCTTATGCCTTGCAACAACACTGTCTGTCCCACTTGCCTCACAGTGCACTGCACAATTTATATGGCCCCACCGAGGCGGCTATTGATGTCACGGCCTGGCAGTGTGTGCCGGATTGCTATATCGGGCACGTGCCGATTGGACAGCCTATTGCCAATATCCAAATCCATATTCTGGATACCCACGGGGAAATCGTTCCAATGGGGGTAGCGGGGGAAATTTATATTGGCGGGGTGGGTGTCGCCCGCGGTTATCTGAATCGCCCTGAACTCACGGCTGAACGCTTCCTGCCCGATCCGTTCTCTTCAAAACCTGATGCCCGTCTGTATAAAACCGGCGACCTCGGCCGCTGGCTGTCCGATGGCAATATCGAATATCTTGGCCGCAATGATTTTCAGGTCAAACTACGGGGCTTCCGCATTGAACTGGGGGAAATCGAAGCCAGACTCAACCAATGTGACGGCGTGCGCGAGGCCGTGGTACTGGCCCGTGAAGATGAGCCAGGCCAGAAACGGCTGGTGGCCTATTTGCGCCCGTTAGAGGGGGCTGAACTGGTTCCGGCTAAACTGCGTCAGCAACTGACTCAGCACCTCGCTGATTATATGCTGCCCAGCGCCTTTGTCACTTTAGAGACTTTCCCGCTCACCCCTAACGGTAAACTCGACCGCCAGGCTCTGCCAGCGCCCGATTTATCGGCGGTTGTTGCTCGCGGCTATGAAGCCCCTGTCGGTGAGACAGAAATCGCCTTAGCCCAAATCTGGCAAAAACTTTTGGGATTGAAACAGGTCAGCCGCCATGACCATTTCTTTGAACTCGGCGGCCATTCACTGATGATTGTCAGCCTAACCGAAGAGCTACGTAAGCTGGGCTGGCAACTCGATATTCGCAGCGTATTCTCCTCACCTGTCCTTACCGATATGGCTCAGGCTATCCAGCGTGAGGTCTGCGCCTTTGTCGTGCCACCCAACCGTATCCCCGAAGATTGTACGGCTATCACGCCCGATATGCTGCCTTTAGTCTCTCTTTCTCAGGCTGAGATCGATACCCTCGTTGAGCAGATCCCCGGTGGCGCAGGCAATGTACAGGATATCTATCCACTGGCTCCCTTGCAGGAAGGTATCCTGTTCCATCATTTGTTACAGGCACAAGGGGATAATTATCTGCTGCAAAGCTTGCTTGCTTTTGATACCCGTGAGCGCCTGAATGCCTTTTTAGCGGCGCTGCAACACGTCATCGATCGGCATGATATCCTGCGCACCGCCGCTTATTGGCAAGATCTGGCACAACCGGTGCAAGTGGTCTGGCGCCAGGCACCACTGATTGTCCATGAGTTCATCCCTGCCTCGGCGGATGACATTCCAGCGCAGTTACTGGCTCACACCGATCCACGCCAGCACCGTACCAATTTGAACCAGGCTCCTCTCTTTACTGCTGATATCGCCCCGAATCCGGCACAAGATGAATGGTTGCTGGCGCTGCGCTTTCATCATCTGGTCAGTGACCATCTGACACTGGAGCTGATTTTGGCGGAAATTACGCTTATCTTGCAAGGCAAGACGGAGAAGCTGCCAACGGTACTGCCTTATCGTAATTTTATCGCCCAAATTTTGAGCACACCCACCACCGACCACGAGGCTTATTTCCGCGCCCAACTGGCTGATATTAATGAACCCACCGCACCCTTTGGGATACTTAAGGTACAAACTGACAACGACCTTATTACCGAGGGCCATCTCTCTATCGCACCGGATCTGGCCAAAGCCATCCGTACTCAGGCACGTCGTTTCGGTGTCAGCCCCAGTGTGTTGTTTCATGTTGCGTGGGCACAAGTGTTAGCACACACCAGCGGCCGGGATGATGTGGTGTTTGGCTCCGTACTTCTGGGACGTTTGCAAGGTGGCGCGGGATCTGACCAAATATTGGGGATGTTTATCAATACCCTGCCCCTGCGTATTTCTCTGGCTGGGCGCACGGTACAAGACATCGTGCAAGATACCTATCACAACCTGACCACCTTGCTGGAGCATGAGCAGTCTCCATTGGTGCTGGCACAACAGTGCAGTGGCGTAGAGTTACCTATGCCGCTGTTCAGCACGTTGTTCAATTATCGTCATGGCCCTTCGAATGAAACGGCAGAGGGTGAAACCGAGGCAGTTGACACTACTTGGGCAGGCATACGTATTTTGACCGCAAAGGAACGCACTAACTATCCCATCACCCTGTCAGTGGATGATTTGGGGAACGGCTTCCAACTCACGGCGCTGACTGTCAGTGAAATTGCACCGGAACGGATCACCACCTATCTGGCGACTGCCATCAGCAGTTTGGTTGATGCCTTAATTCACAACCCACAACAAGCGATCCGGGATATCCCTATCTTACCGGCGGCAGAGCGGCAACAAGTGCTGGCAGATTTCAACACGACTCAAACCGATTTCCCCCAAGAGGCGTTGATCCACCAATTGTTTGAGATGCAAACCGCCCAGCATCCCGAAGCGATTGCCGTTGTCTATGAAGACCAGACACTGAGCTATGGTGAGTTAAACCACCGCGCCAATCAGTTGGCCCATTATCTGATTGCATTGGGCGTGCATCCGGATGATCGGGTCGCCCTCTGTGCCGAGCGCAGCCTGGAGATGGTGGTCGGCTTGCTGGCTATCCTCAAAGCGGGCGGAGCTTATGTGCCACTTGATCCGGCCTACCCGTCCGAACGACTGGCCTATATGCTGGAAGATGCCGCTCCGGTGGCTTTACTGACCCAATCAGGGTTGGTCCAGTCAGAGTGGCTCGTTCAGTTTAACACCCTACCCACCGTCTTGCTGGATAACCCTGAACCGTGCCTGTCAACCCAACCCACCAGCAATCCAGACGCGCAGGCATTGGGTTTAGCATCACACCATCTGGCTTATGTTATTTATACTTCCGGTTCGACCGGTCAACCCAAAGGGGTGATGATTGAACACCAAAGCCTGTGCAACTTAATCACCACCCAGCAACATACGTTGGCACTCACCGTCAACAGTCGCGTTTTACAGTTTGCCTCAAACAGTTTCGATGCCTGTATTTGGGAATCTTGCATGGCCTTAATGGCGGGTGCTCGTCTCTATTTGGCCAAACGGGCTGATCTCTTGCCCGGAACCATACTGTCTCACTACTTAACCGAGCAGGCTATCAGCCATGTTCTCTTGTCACCCACTGCGTTAGCCGCGATGGATTCCCTGCCCGATACCTTGCAAACTTTGCTAGTGGGAGGCGAAGCCTGTCCGCCAACCCTGGTCAAACGCTGGTCACCCGGGCGGCAAATGCTTAATGCCTATGGACCAACGGAAACCACGGTCTGTGCCACACTCTATCCCTGTGTTGCCACCGCAGAGGATAATCCACCACCGATTGGTCGTCCGATCGCCAATACCCGGATTTATATTCTGGATGCACACGGTCAGCCTGTTCCGCGCGGCGTAACGGGGGAAATTTATATTGCCGGTGCCGGTGTGGCGCGCGGTTATCTGAACCGGCCTGAACTCACCGCCGAGCGCTTCCTGACTGATCCCTTCGTTTCGCAACCAGACGCCCGTATGTACAAAACCGGTGACCTCGGCCGCTGGCTACCGGATGGCAATATTGAATACCTTGGCCGCAATGATTTTCAGGTCAAACTACGCGGGTTCCGCATTGAATTGGGAGAAATCGAAGCCAAACTGACGCAATGTGACGGAGTACGTGAGGCGGCGGTGATTGCCCGCGAAGATGAACCCGGCCAAAAACGACTGGTCGCTTACCTGTTACCGCAAGAAGGGAGTGAATTAGTGCCTGTGGAACTGCGCCAGCAACTCGCCCAATATCTTGCCGACTATATGCTGCCCAGTGCCTTTGTTACGTTAGACGCTTTCCCACTCACCCCTAATGGCAAACTCGACCGGCAGGCGTTACCTGTTCCCGATCAGTCCGCTTTCGCGGTGCGGGGCTATGAATCTCCCATTGATAAGACCGAAATCACTTTGGCCAAAATCTGGCAAGATTTACTAGGACTGGAGAGGATTAGCCGTCATGACCATTTCTTTGAGCTTGGTGGACATTCACTGCTCGCGGTACAGTTGTTGAATCACATGCGCGAACAAAATATGCAGGTTTCATTGGCCACCCTGTTCGCCCATCCAACCTTATGTGATCTGGCCTTGACTGTTAAGGAACCATTCGTCATGCCCGTATCCCCATTTGATGAAAATCCTGTCCCACTCAGTCCGGCAGGCACGTTGCGGCCTTTATTCTTAGTGCACGAAACTTCCGGCGATCCCTTGGTATATTCTCCTTTGGCTACCCTGTTACCCCCTGAACTTCCGGTCTACGCCTTACAGGCACTTGGTATTCATACATTGGAACATCCTCCAGAGTCGCTTGAAGCACTTGCCACCTGCCATATTCAGGCCATTCGCCACCTCCAACCACAAGGGCCTTATCGTCTGATGGGCTGGTCGATTGGCGGAGAGATTGCCTATGAAATAGCCCAACAATTAACCCGTGACGGTGAAACAGTCGAGTTTCTCGGTATGATCGATTCCTATAATCATTCCCACCAAGAGAATAGTGTACCCTCAATCACTGTCGAATCCTCGGTAAACGAGGAAGCAAGACGAATAGAACTCATCATTCACACACTGTATACCCAAAAGATGATTGACGATGAGAAAGCGTTGGCAGAGCTGCGCCATTTCAGTAACGTGGAACAGGTACTTAATCACTGTATCGAACGCCAGTGGTTACCGACAGGTATCACACGCGAAGATATTCTTCTGCGTGTCTATACCGCTGAGATAATTTCACAGCTTGGTCGGAGGCATAGCGCGCAAAAATCCGCCTTACCTGTCCACCTCTATACGGCGGAGGAGTTAGTTAACAGCGACAGTTGGCACGGCTGGCATGGCATTGTCGGTCACGATTCAGTGCTCTACCCTATCGGCGGGACGCATTTTTCCATTATGCACCCGCCCCTGCTCAACCAAATCGTGGATTCAATCACTGAAAATTTACCGGATATGCCTTCCTTCGATCCACGGGTTATGATCCAGCAGGGTACGCCATCCGTATCGCCACTCTTTTGCCTGCCGGGTGCCGGTGCTAGCCCGTCCAGCCTGCTCGAACTGGCCCTATCGTTCCCACCACAACTTCCGGTATATGCTTTACAGGCACGTGGGTTCACGATTGAACATCATTCCCCTTACCGCAGTGTTGAAGGCGCGGCTCGTGCCTATATCCAAAATATCCGGCAAATCCAACCTCATGGCCCTTATCACCTGCTAGGCCACTCTTTTGGCGGCTGGATTGCTTTTGAAATCGCCTTGCAATTGCAAGCGGAAGGAGAACAGGTATCTAATCTGATCCTTATCGATACCGATGAGCCTGACCAGCAAGGGAGTGCCCTCAAGTCAGTCGACCGTATTGAGACAATTATGGAGTTGATCGATATCTATAATATGATATTAAATCAGCCGCTTCCGCTCAGCAGGCAAGATTTTGCTAACCTGGCCGCGGATGAACAAATTCAGTATCTGCACAGTGCCCTGATCAAAGCAGGCCTTTTCCCGGCCAAAACACCAGTATCATTGTTGCAAGGGATTGTTCACGTTATGCAGGCTAATCTGAACACCCGTTATATTCCTCGTGATCGTTATGAGGGGCGTGTCCATCTGGTTAATGCCGAGGAAGGCGATAAGGATGAAAGGAGAACTCGTGAAACCCAATGGCGTCTTCTGGTGGCAGAACTCGATACGATCGTTGTGCCCGGCAATCATATGACCCTATTGTCTGCCCCCCATGTCGAGCAATGGGTAACCCGCTTATGGCAGAATATTGAGAAACTTAGTCAGTTGAATGGATGATCTGATATTTCGATCTCACTTCAAGCTTCAAGATACATATTGTTTCTCCCCCGCTTCGCGGGGGGAGAAATCACACGCATCCTGAAGTTAAATTGATATATAGCCAATAGATTTCAAACTGTCGTTTAAAATCAATAAATCGTTATTCAATCGGCTTGTTGTTCCAATTCTCTAACAAGTGGAATGACATTTTTGCCAAAATACTCTAGCTCTTCCTGCATATGCAAAAATCCAAGCAACATCAGGTTTACGCCAACTTTTTTATATTCAATAATTCGTTGGGCTATTTGTAATGGCGTGCCAATAAGGTTGGTTTTAAAGCCGTCATTATACTGCACAAGATCTTCAAAAGTTGATTTTGCCCAGTTCCCTTCTTTTTCTGGTGATGCATTTCCCGCATTTTGAACTTCATGATGGAAACTTTTCACCGCGTCAAAATCACTATTATCTAAAATATCCTGTAATACTGCGCGAGCTTCTTTCTCATTATCACGGGCAATAGCAAAACCGTTAACGCCTATTTTTACCTGATGATGATTCAATAACGCCTTAGCCCTGATATCGTCAATTTGTTTTTGAATATATTCCACACTGCCGCCATTAGTAAAATACCAATCAGAAACGCGCGCAGCCATGTCTCTGGCAGCTCTGGAACTCCCTCCTTGAAAAATTTCCGGTAAGGGTGTCTGTGGCTTGGGGTTTAAAATATAATCATGAAAACGATAAAAATCACCAGAAAAACTGAACGCAGGTTGTGACCAGATCCCTTTCAAGCAACGGATAAATTCTTCAGAACGTAAATAGCGTTCTTCGTGATCCAACCACGGTTCACCAATCGCTTTAAATTCACCGCGAAACCAACCGCTAACAATATTAACCGCAATACGGGCGCCATAAAGTTGACTGATTGTTGCTATCTGTTTAGCGGCCAACACCGGTTTCCAGGGCCCAGGTAAAAGGGCAGCAATGATTTTCAATTTATTGGTTACCGAAAGCAGATCTTGCGAAAAAGTCATCGATTCATGCTGGTTTTCAGCACCATATCCAGCAGTAAATCTAATTTGGGTCAATGCGTAGTCAAAACCTACACTTTCGGCGATTTGAGCCAGACTGCGATTATAAGTATGATCCCAGTTGGTACGTTGCGGGATTTTACTTATAACCAATCCACCTGAAACATTTGGTACCCAATAAGCAAATTTAATGGGTTGAGAATTGAATTCAGCCATTAAACCTCCATGATTTGAAATCAGAATATAGAGCTACTTGGTAAGGGCGTTTATACCAATCCAACGTCAAGTTGCAGCTTGCAAATTATAAAACGCATCTTGCAAGACGATTGATATATCATCTTCAATGATTTTTATAGAACGATATAAAATGGGTTAGTCGATGGGCTTATTATTAGCAGGTCTCAATAAAAGTTATCATTTTATTTTAAATAATTTACAAAAGACATTATTCCTCTGTTTAAAGTCAATTGACAACGCTATGGTTATATACCAATCCAACCTCAAATTGCAGCTTAGCGGGAAGATATAAGACGCATCTTGAAAGGCGATTGGTATGGGGTTTTTATGAAAATTGTTCACTTAGCATATCCACTTAACCAAACGCTGATAACAAAAAATATTTGATAAAAATCCATACGATAACTTCGATTTTATTTGTAAAAAAATACACAAACTCGCTAATTTTATTAAGATTGAATTAATTTCAGAAGCCGGCAATATTACATAATGATAGTGATATTGATGTGTATAAATATTTTTTATTGATTGATTGGTCATAGCTCAAAAATAAAATCAAACAATACGGATAATATCCAGACAAATAGAAGCATTAAAATATTCTGTACAAAAAAATCAAAGAGGGATTATATGAAATCACGTGCTGCCGTCGCCTTTGGGCCAAACAAGCCACTCGAAATTATCGAAATTGATGTTGCTCCACCAAAAGCCGGTGAAGTAATGATAAAAATCAGCCATACAGGTGTCTGCCATACAGATGCCTTTACCCTTTCAGGTAGCGATCCTGAAGGCATATTCCCCGTTATCCTGGGGCATGAAGGTGCCGGTGTCGTTGTCGAAGTGGGTGAAGGTGTCACAAGTGTCAAACCCGGTGACCATGTCATTCCATTATATGCGGCAGAATGTGGTAAATGTGAGTTCTGTCAGTCTGGGAAAACAAACCTTTGCATCGCAGTCCGTGAAACACAAGGCAAGGGCCTCATGCCAGATGGCACAACACGCTTTTCTTACAATGGACAACCTGTCTATCACTACATGGGGTGTTCTACATTCAGTGAATACACTGTCGTTGCTGAAGTCTCCGTGGCAAAAATAAATCCAACGGCAAACCATGAACAAGTTTGCCTATTGGGTTGTGGTGTCACTACGGGTATCGGTGCCGTACACAACACAGCCAAAGTGCAGCCGGGAGATTCTGTTGCCGTTTTCGGACTGGGTGGGATTGGCCTGGCCGTTGTTCAGGGCGCTCGACAGGCAAAGGCCGGACGCATTATTGCCATTGATACCAATCCAACTAAATTTGAACTTGCCAGGCAATTTGGTGCCACTGATTGCCTCAATCCCAATGACTACGATAAGCCAATCCAGCAGGTCATTCTGGAAATGACCCAATGGGGTGTTGATCATACTTTCGAATGTATCGGTAATGTCAATGTCATGCGTGCCGCTCTGGAATGTGCACACCGAGGATGGGGACAATCAGTCATCATCGGTGTCGCGGGTGCTGGACAAGAAATTTCCACCCGACCATTCCAACTTATTACCGGACGTACATGGAAAGGCACCGCTTTCGGGGGCGTAAAAGGACGCAGCCAGTTGCCGGGAATGGTGGAAAAAGCAATGAAAGGTGAAATCGAACTGGCACCTTTCGTTAGCCATACGATGCCTCTGGAATCCATTAATGAGGCTTTCGATCTGATGCATGAAGGTAAATCAATCCGAACCGTCATTTACTACTGATTCAATTTGGATCGTAGACAGGAAACCGTGTTGCCGGCCAACACGGTATCTGACAAGTAATAAAATAATCACTGTAACAAATAATTTTAGAGAGGAAATCATGGAAAGAATCGAACATCACGCCTGTTTTGGGGGATGGCAGGATGTCTATCAACATGAATCAAACGTTTTGGGTTGCCAGATGCGTTTTGCAATTTTCTTACCCCCTCAGATTAAAGAAAGAAGATTACCTGTTCTTTACTGGCTTTCTGGTTTGACCTGCAACGAGCAAAATTTTATTACAAAATCAGGTGCACAACATTATGCTGCTGAACAGGGTATCGTTATTGTGGCTCCAGATACCAGCCCACGAGGGGATGAGGTTGCTGACGATCCCGCCTATGATCTTGGCAAAGGTGCTGGCTTTTATCTCAATGCATTAAAACATCCTTGGGTTTCACACTATCGTATGTATGATTATGTTGTTTCAGAACTCCCCAACCTGATTGAAACCCACTTCGAAGTAACGAATATACGAGCAATCAGTGGGCACTCAATGGGCGGTCATGGCGCAATGACCATTGCATTGAAAAATCCAGGACGTTATTGCAGTGTGTCAGCATTTTCACCCATTGTGGCTCCTAGCCAGGTTCCATGGGGAATAAAAGCATTTTCAGCCTATCTTGGTGAAGATATATCAGATTGGAAACAATATGATACGGTGGAACTGATTAAGAATGCGAAAGAACTGCTTCCTATCTTGGTAGATCAAGGCCTCAATGACGACTTTTTGGATGAACAGTTACGCCCCCATTTGTTGCAAGATATTTGCGATGAAACCGGTTATCCAGTGACGATAAATCTTCGGCCAGGATATGATCATAGCTACTACTTTATCGCCAGCTTTATTGAAGATCATATCACTTATCATGCCAAAGCAATGCAAAAGTATACTGAGGAAAAAATGAGCCTCAAACCGAGATAAACCACAATTTCCGTCTCCGGTATTATTTTGTCTCCCGCAAACTAGACCAATCTTGAGTTAAGTTTTTACATAAGTAAGGAGCAACGGCAAAAATACAATCTAGATGGGAACACCTTGGTAAAACACTCACCTTGAGGTATGAAGAACCATAGCGAGTGGCAAATTCTTTCATCGCCGTGGGAGAAAACAACTCATCCTTTTCAGCAATTAAAAAATGTGAAGGTAAAGACAAAGCAGCCAATTGTTTATCTGGATAGCGCGGCGTCAAGGCATTCGCCATATTGACGCTATAGCGCTCAACAAAACCATCCATAGATGCAAGTGCTTCTTCAGAAAAACGGAATTTAACGGCAAAAGTTTGCCCGCAAAACAGCCCCCTACTCAACGTATTTACGATAAACGGCCATCGGCTTATTTCAGCAAAAGGCGGGGCATCATCAGGCTGGCGTTTAAAGTTGGCAAACGGCCCTAGCTCACATGCCAGCATAAATAAGCCATCAACTTTATGTTGCGGGCGATGACGAGTGAAATAATTCAACAACATGCCTGCACCGCTAGAATGACCAAACAAATAGAGACGCGCCAGTGGGAAAAGACGCTTCATCTCCTGAAGCATAATATCTACATCACGCCAAATTCTCTCTGGATAATCCACCGTGCCTCTTACACCGTCAGATTGCCCATGGCCGCGAATATCTACCAGGCAAACGGCCACAGGAGCCATCGTGCTCAATTTCTGGGCGAAAATACCATAGCCAGCCTGACTGTTTACACCACCTCCATGATAGGCTATAACCACTCCCATCACTTGCTCCATAGATTGGTACAACTTATAACTCAGGCCTTCTACGCTTCCTGCAATACAGTTTGTCTCTCTACCTAATATATGAGTGTAATAAGTGATCTTGTCTATGTAGCCGCTAAAATCCATCAATCTGAATTCCTTCTCTATTTTAATTGGATGTTACTTCGCTTTTTTAACCTGTATCACCTGACTCTCAATACAGCCATCTTGCAACCGTGTTTTCAGCATATCACCTGCTTTCACTTGCTTAACCTGTCTCAGTAACTTTCCATCAGGAGCTTCACTAATACTGTAACCGCGGCTCAACGTTGCCAGCGGGCTAACAGCTTCCAGGTGTGAACAAGAAACCGCAAATTTTTCCCGATAACGCCCCAATTGCCGTTCAATGGCTTGTTTCAAACGAAAATCAAATTGCTGGATAGATTGGCTGTGACGCTGGATCCTCTGCTCAGGATGGATTTGCAGCAATCTCTGATTCAACTTCTCATATGAAATTGAATGCTGTTTTAGACAATGTGAAAAACTATCAATCAATTTTTGCCGTAATTCAGCTAAATGATTCTGCTGACGCGCCAGTTGTAAATCAGGACGTTGTTGCTGGAGGCGATGCTGCAATACATTAACTCTTTGTTGTTTTTGAGCAAAGAAATAATCCATTGCCATTTCCAGGCGTTGTTGCAGGGATTGTATTTGTCGCAATAACTCTATTTGATTGCGGCTAACTAACTCTGCTGCCGCAGAAGGTGTTGGCGCGCGTAAATCAGCGACAAAATCCGCAATAGTGACATCGGTTTCATGACCGACAGCACTAACAATGGGAATATGGCTTTGGAATATTGCCCGTGCCACGTGTTCATCATTGAAACACCACAAATCTTCCAAAGATCCGCCCCCTCGCCCGACAATCAAAACATCACACTCTTGTCGTACATTTGCTAGTTCGATTGCCCGAATAATCTGTAATGGCGCTTCGGCTCCCTGAACAGCCGTAGGATAAATGACGATTGGCAAGGCAGGATCACGGCGTTTCAGGATATGCAAAATATCATGCAGTGCTGCCCCACTGATGGAAGTGATAACACCGAGTCGTTTGGCCGGAGAAGGCAATGATTTTTTATGAATTTGATCGAACAAGCCTTCAGTAGAAAGCTTTTGTTTTAACATTTCAAACTGTTGTTGCAGCAAACCATCTCCGGCAGGCTGGATACTTTCTACAATCAGTTGATAGTCACCCCTAGGCTCATACAATGTGATTTGTGCCCGCACCAATACCTGCTGACCATTTTGTGGACGAAACGTTGCCCTCAAATTGTGGCTGCGAAACATGGCCGCACGAACCTGTGCTCGCTCATCTTTTAATGTGAAGTACCAATGCCCTGACGATGGCTGAGAAAAATTGGATATTTCGGCGGATAACCAAATTCTGCCCATTTCCAACTCAAGTAACTGACGAACAGTCTGGTTTAAACGGCTAACGGAAAAAATTCCGGTATTGATTGGTAGTGACATGTGAGCTAGATCAAATTTTAAAACAATGACTTAATCGATTGATATTAATCCCATCATATTACTAATCAAGAATTTTTTTCAAAAAATGCTGGAGGCAACCGATTTCGGCCTGTATAATGCCGCGGCAATATTTTATCCCTCTTATTGCTCCATAGCCTGGTGAGATATTGCCCATGTTACGAATTAAAAAAGAAGCATTAACTTTTGACGATGTATTGTTGGTTCCTGCCCACTCAACAGTCTTGCCTAACACAGCAGATTTGTCCACTCAATTAACTTCCGCTATTCGCCTGAACATACCTATGCTTTCCGCAGCCATGGATACTGTGACGGAATCTTCACTGGCAATCGCACTGGCACAAGAAGGGGGCATTGGCTTCATTCATAAAAATATGTCAATTGAACGCCAAGCTGAAGAAGTCAGCCGCGTGAAGAAACATGAAAGCGGTGTGGTGACTGATCCTGTCACTGTCACGCCACAAACGACTCTGCGCGAAGTTCATGAACTGGCCAAACGTAATGGTTTTGCGGGTTACCCAGTGGTAACAGGAAAAAACGAACTAGTAGGTATCATTACTGGTCGTGATGTGCGCTTTGTGACTGATCTGGAACAACCTGTGACTGCGGTGATGACGCCTAAAGAGCGTTTGGTGACGGTAAAAGAAGGTGAAGCCCGTGAAGTGGTTTTGCAAAAAATGCACGAGCAACGTGTTGAAAAAGCGCTGGTTGTTGATGATAACTTCCACTTGCTTGGCTTGATTACCGTGAAAGATTTCCAGAAAGCAGAGCGTAAACCAAACGCATGTAAAGACGAACAAGGTCGCCTGCGGGTTGGCGCTGCGGTAGGAGCAGGTTCTGGCAACGAAGAACGTATTGACGCATTGGTTGCTGCGGGGGTAGATGTTCTGCTTATTGACTCTTCCCATGGCCATTCTGAAGGTGTATTGCAGCGTATTCGTGAAACTCGCGCTAAGTATCCTGATCTGCCCATCATCGGCGGTAACGTAGCGACAGGTGAAGGTGCCAAGGCACTAGTAGAAGCAGGTGTGAACGCCGTTAAGGTAGGTATCGGTCCTGGTTCTATTTGTACAACCCGTATCGTTACTGGTGTCGGTGTTCCTCAAATCACGGCCATTGCAGATGCAGTTGAAGCACTGAATGGCACTGGTATTCCTGTTATTGCAGACGGTGGTATCCGTTTCTCTGGTGACATTGCTAAAGCAATTGCGGCGGGTGCATCATGTGTGATGGTTGGCTCCATGCTGGCAGGAACAGAAGAATCTCCAGGTGAAATCGAACTTTACCAAGGCCGTTCTTTCAAATCTTATCGCGGCATGGGTTCTTTGGGCGCAATGTCCAAAGGCTCTTCAGATCGTTACTTCCAATCTGATAATGCGGCTGACAAACTGGTTCCTGAAGGTATTGAAGGTCGTGTGGCTTACAAGGGGCTGCTGAAAACCATCGTTCACCAGCAAATGGGCGGTTTACGTTCTTGTATGGGACTGACGGGTTGTGCAACCATTGATGAACTAAGAACTAAAGCCGAATTCGTTCGTATCAGTGGTGCAGGTATTCAGGAAAGCCACGTTCATGACGTGACGATCACCAAAGAATCACCAAACTATCGTTTAGGTCTGTAATTTTATTCAGAGTGGCCCATCATTGGGCCACTGACTTTTTTTATTTTTTAATCGCCACTTGTTTTTGGAATTCACCTCAAAATGACAACTAATATCCATCAGCATCGCATTCTGATCCTTGATTTTGGCTCGCAGTATACCCAGCTTATTGCTCGCCGCATTCGTGAAATCGGTGTTTATTGTGAACTTTGGACATGGAATGTCACTGAAGAACAAATTCGTGAATTTAATCCGAATGGTATTATCCTTTCTGGTGGACCAGAAAGTACGACTGAGCACAATAGCCCACGTGCGCCGGAGTATGTTTTCAATGCAGGTGTACCTGTGTTGGGTATTTGCTACGGTATGCAAACCATGTCTATGCAATTGGGCGGTCAAGTTTCCAACTCTAATGAGCGCGAATTTGGTTATGCGCAGGTTGAAATCAAGAATCATTGTGAACTATTCCGCGATATCCAAGATGCCCTGAGCGAAACCGGCAAACCGCTGCTGGATGTATGGATGAGCCATGGTGACAAAGTAACGGCAATCCCTGCTGACTTTACAACCATTGCCAGCACAGATACTTGCCCGTTTGCTATCATGGCTAACGATGAAAAACGTTTTTATGGCGTACAGTTCCATCCTGAAGTCACCCATACTCACCAAGGCCTGAATATCCTGCAACGTTTTGTACTGGATATTTGTCAATGTGAAGCTTTGTGGACGCCTGCTTCTATCATCGATGATATCGTAGAACGTCTGCGTACGCAGATTGGTGATGACCATGTTATTTTGGCTCTGTCTGGCGGCGTGGATTCTTCGGTCACCGCACTGCTGTTGAACCGTGCAATTGGTAAGCGCTTAACTTGCGTTTTCGTCGATAATGGTTTGCTGCGTTTGAACGAAGCGGATCAAGTGATGGAGATGTTTGCAGGTAAATTTGACCTGAACATCGTGCATGTTAAAGCGGAAGAGCGCTTCCTGTCTGCACTGGCAGGCATTGATGAGCCAGAAGCTAAACGCAAAACTATCGGTCACGTATTTATTGATGTGTTTGACGAAGAAGCATCGAAACAAACTCAGGTGAAATGGTTGGCACAGGGCACGATTTATCCAGATGTCATCGAGTCCGCAGCATCTGCAACTGGCAACGCCCATGTGATTAAATCTCACCACAATGTTGGCGGCCTGCCAGAAGATATGAAACTGGGTCTGGTTGAACCACTGAAAGAATTGTTCAAAGACGAAGTACGCCGTATCGGTCTGGAATTAGGCCTGCCATATGACATGCTGTATCGCCATCCATTCCCAGGACCAGGCCTTGGTGTTCGCGTATTGGGCGAAGTGAAAAAAGAATATTGTGACCTGCTACGCCGTGCTGATGCTATCTTTATCGAAGAACTGCATAAGGCAGATCTGTACCATAAAGTCAGCCAGGCATTTACCGTATTCCTGCCAGTTCGCTCTGTGGGTGTTATGGGAGATGGCCGTAAATACGACTGGGTTGTATCCTTGCGTGCGGTAGAAACTATTGACTTTATGACCGCTCATTGGGCGCATCTGCCATATGACTTCTTGGGCCGTGTCTCGAACAGAATCATTAATGAAATTGATGGTATTTCACGAGTAGTCTATGACATCAGTGGTAAACCGCCAGCAACGATTGAGTGGGAATAGTTTACGATAAATTGACAATAAAATTTAAGCGTTTATAAATTTGAAACCATCAGTAAGTTACTGATGGTTTTTTTTGTTTGTCACTCAGTAAAAGGTTGCCATATTGATTTATTCAGCTAGAATCTAGTCGTTATCTATGCACTTCACCGTTATAAGCTCAGCGAGGTATTTCTATCGAAATGCGTTAAATACAATTCAAAGAGGTTATTATGTTTCTATTAATTCTTGGCTTAATCTGTGCGTCTGGTCTTTTTGCTGCCATGATGAGCCTCAGATGGGATGATTAAATGAACTCTGACTACCCGCCTAGTAAAACGCCCCTCGATTAGATTCTTACTGAAAGAGGGGCGTACTGTTCCTACCCTCATTAACACACTTTCTCCTAACATCTCCCACCTTCAATAACATACCCTGAACCCGGCTACCGACTACTCCCCCAGTCTTCTTGATACAATCTCTGAAACGGCTTCTTAAGGTCAGACGGCGGGCAGGCAAGTTAATGGCTGAACTGAGGCTGGTCAGTTGTCAATAACCCCAATATTGCTATTCACATCAGATGCAGGAACATAGTGATATCCCTAACTATCTGAAAAGTACGGTGACAAGACAAGCAACGATAATGCTGACGTTCACCTTAACCATTTTCATTCCCCCAGAAAATAAAAAACCTCGCCGAAGCGAGGTAAAGTGTCTGAAATAAATAAACCTGTGATAACACTATGTCACTGTTTCTCACCATTCGAGAAAAGCCAATAAGCTACGTGATATAGCTATCACTTTAATCACAATATATCGACTCTTGTAATTACGCAACCTGATTGATGACTTTTTTTTGTACAGCATTTATCAAATTCCAAAATAACCCCGTAAAACTCCCTCGTACCACATGGAGGCATTTCAATAAACCACGTTCAAACGCTATCGACTCATTTACTGGAGAACCTGACTTTGGAACAATTTAATAGCAAGAAAAAGGAAAATCCGGCAGACAATTGGATACCACCGCGTGTATTTCGCGGCGAGCCTCTTACGAATTCAAGCAGCCAGACGTCGGACAATACGATTATGCACTCTGAACGTCGATAAGTCCGTTCAGCGATTTTTCTTGAGCTATCAAAAGTAAGGTCGAGGGATTTTAAATTCGTTGTTATTTCCAATAAAATCAATAAATTAAATCACTTCTTCCTAATATAAACCCTTATTAATACCCTTGAAAACCAATCTGTTACGAATATTTCTCCTTCGTAATTAGGAATAAAGAGAACTTAAAATGAACAGCAATTGTTTGCTGATTGCTAATCAGTATGACTCAGTAGCTTCTGCACTGATCCTAGATTAGATATCACCTCTACAACGTATCAGTTCACTGCCTACATTGACGAAACATAAAACCCAACTAATATAATTAATAAAAACTTAATATGGTGTGGTATGAAGGTTTTTATTATTAAATTTGAAAAAATATAGATCTCAAACTGTCAATACATAACCAGTTATAAAAAGAAAGCCTTAAAATAATAATAAAAATTATGTTTTATACATTTTTTATTAGAAATTGTGTGAAAAGAATAAAACCATAACGGAGTAATTATATGAAACTGTTACATCTGATTAACTTACACGGATTTGGTGGAGCTGAGCGTCTATTTATTGAGTATTTAAAGAACAGCTCTTTTGAAAATTGTGTAATATGTTCTAGCAATAAAATTAATAAAAATATTCTTCCTGAGCTGTCTGAGTTTAAAATTATCTATGCAAATAGAATTTTTAATTTCTTAGATATTCGATACCCTACATTTATAAGAAAAATATTTTTCAACAAAAAAATAAAGAAAATGAATGCAGATTTAATTATAGTATGGGACTTTATTCCAAAGTTTTTCAAAAAACCAACTGGCAATATAGTTTATTATGATCATGGTTGTTCATGGCGCTATCCTATAAATAAAAAAACATTGGAGTTTTATTCTATGGTTGATTGTGGAATAGCAGCATCTCATGCATCATATCGTATAATGGAATTAAGATTTAACCCAACCTTTCCCATTCATAAAGTAATTAATAGATTGCCTATTAAGATCAAAGAAAATACTCAAAAATCTCTCAAAAAACATGTTATTCTTGGAACTGCATCTAAATAAGCTTTCAAAATAGTAGATCACTTGAAGGGAACTCAGTCCAATTTTTGCGATCTGATTAATCGCCAAATCAAAAAAATCCCAAAATGGACTGAGTGATGCGAATCATAGCACCAATACCCCGAAATGAACGACGTCAGATGAAAAAATTTATTCATAAAACCCGGGATAAAGATTACGCCCGCCGACTCATGGCACTCTTGATGTTACATGAAGGTCAGACCGTTTCTTACATCGCCAGAACCCTTCATTGTTCACGTTCTTCCGTCCATCGTTGGATAAATTGGTTAACGTTATATGGGCTGGAAGGATTAAAAAGCTTACCGAGAGGAAGGCCTACTCGATGGAATTTAGCCCCGATTTTTAGCTTGTTGTCGTTCTTATTATCACACTCCCCGCAGGATTTTGACTGTTTGCGTTCACGCTGGAGTATTGAACTTATCACTCAGATAATCAATGAATTATTAGGGGTATCACTGTCGAAAAGTACGCTTTATCGTTACTTTTGTCAGGTGGGTATTGTCTGGCGAAGAGCGGCGCCTACTGTCAAAAAGCCTGATCCGGAGTATGACGAAAAAATGGCAAAAATCACCGAAGCCTTAGCCAACGCATCAGAGCAACATCTTGTTTTTTATGAAGATGAAGTCGATATCGATCTGAATCCTAAAATCGGGGCAGACTGGTGTCTAAAAGGACAACAAAAACGCGTGATGACACCGGGGAAAAACCAAAAGCACTACCTTGCAGGCTGCCTTGATGTCCGAACAGGTCAAGTGACTTATGTCGGTGGTATAAAGAAAAACGCTGATTTATTTATCAATATGTTAGAGAAAATTAATCGTCAGTATCGTCAAGCCAAAAGTATCACGTTGATTTTGGATAATTATGGTATTCACAAAAGCCATAAGGTCAGGGAATGGCTAAAACAAAATCCTCAATTTAACCTGTTATTTTTACCGGTCTATTCGCCATGGCTAAATAAGATTGAACGCTTGTGGCAATCCTTGCATGAAACCGTCACCCGAAATCATTGCTGTCAGTATATGTGGCAACTCTTAGCGTGCGTTGAAGAATTTATGATTGCATTTTCATTCGGGCAACAACCGGGAATGAAAAAAATGAGTGTATCGTTATTATGAAAGTTTATTTAGGTTGGTTGGTTTAAAAGGTATAAGTATTTCCATATTAATAACTCATGAATTAACTAAAAAAGGCATAAATGCCACTCTGCTTATAGCTGGAGACGGTGAAATAAGAAAGAATTTGGAAGAATTAACTTATAAATTAGGAATAGAAGACAAAGTTAAATTTCTTGGTTATCAGTCTGATATGACATCATTTTATAAGAAGATTGATATATATCTAAGTACTCCTGTTACTGAACCATTCGGTTTATCATGCATTGAAGCATTGTCATATGGAGTTCCTGTTATATTCCCATTTGTAGATGGCCAGCCTGAAGCCATTAAAAACGGATATTGTGGTATAGGTTTAAAACCCACCATTTCAATTGATGAACATAAGAAACTGACGGGTATTGATGTAGATTTTCCCCACCAAGTATATGACCCAATTAATGATCAATTAACAGAGCCTAAGTTACTTTCACATATTGATTGTGTTGTTGAAATTATACATTTACTCAAAAAAACATCTTTGTATGAATCAATGAGTAAAAATGCTTTTCAGTGGTCTAAAGAAAATATGAACTATGAAAAATTCAAAATTAAATTTGAGGATGCATTGAAAAATACCGTGAAAAATAACACACCCAGTTAAGATCGCATTATAAAATAAGAATCATAAAAACACCTGTTGCTCAATAAATTAAAATAGAGCAACAGAATTTATATTAATCCCAAACATCAACCCTGGTCAATCTTGTATTATTTTGCGTATAAATTACCTTTAGTGTTGTACCATTGTTTATTAGTGTTAATGTCATTCTACCATCTCCCCCATGATGTGTTGTCACGGAGTAATAATCACTAGGAATTATAGTCATTGCACCTCCAATATAACTTTCTTCATTTCCATACACCCATATGACTTTTCCTCTGCAGTCACGACCAAGGTATACTGTTTGGTTATCATTAAGGTTTAATCTTGAAGCTAACGTTGTTACTCCTCTAGCACCTAAAGCAAGATACCGCCTATCACTTTCCCCTTTCGTATAACTTTCTCCTCTCAGTGCATAATTCCCAGCTGGTTGGTAATTCCCTGCTGGCTGATAGTTCCCTGCCTGTTGGTAATTTCCACGCGGTTGATATTTACCATCGGATTCCCGTCTCGTGTAACTTTCCCCACGAACGGCATAATTCCCTGCTGGTTGGTAATTACCTTTGGGCTGATACCTAGCATCAGATTCTGGTTTGGTATAACCTTCGCCTTTCAGAGCATAGTTCCCGGCAGGTTGATAGTTACCTTTCCGTTGAAAACGAGTATCCGACTCCTCCTTGCTGTAACCATAACCCGCTGGCGTGTAATTACCCAGAGGTTGGAAGCGCTTATTGGACTCTTCTTTGCTATACGCCCCCACCTCATCGGCAGTCAGATCGGCTTTAAGCTCTATCCAGGCATTGCCTACCGTTGGTTCTTCCTTATTGTTTTCAATACGTGATTGCCAGATTTTTTTATTGTGATAGACCAGTGTTCGCAGAGGATAAGGCTGTGCCTCAACTGCCCATTGCGCGGCTCCAAAAGTCTGCATTTCACCCACGGCTTCGGTGATATCGTGAAAAATCCCGTTCATCTTTTCACGTTCAATATTCATTGCGGTGGGATCTTCGTTTGGATCAAGTCCATATCCACTACCATAACCTTGTGTATAGGAAACAGCACCATCAGCTTGAACTTCATCAGGAATAGAAAATCTATCTCCCTGAACTGCAAAGGGCACTTTAAATGTTTTTGTCATGGTATTAGGCTCCGAAGTGGCTGTTGAAAAAATTGGCATGTGAATAGCCAAAGCCAAAGATATTACTGACACCGCTTTCAGCTTGGCTTAACGTGGCAATTTGTTTTTTCCTGATTGGGATATCAGGAAACACATTATCTTTTTTCGGTGCCTTATCAGGTTTGCTATCTTGAGTATTCATATTTAACCCTCATTTAATCAACAAAATACATTGCTAAATAATATGAAGGCGGTTGGTCATTTCCGCCTATAAACATCAATAATTCGGTTTATCAATACGGAAGAATCTATTTAGTTGTTTTTCAATGAATAGATTAGACATTCATGCGTCACATTTTATAACATAAAAATGATATTCAACACCAAGAAAACAACTAATAAAATTCATTTCACAATTAATAAAACAGCACATTTAACTGGCAAGTAATGTAAAAATAGACTTGAATAAGAATTTATAGCTCCTTAAAAAATACAAAAACAGTTTACAATAACTTTTTTTATTCACGGAAAACTAACAGGCAAGTTTTATATAATTCAGAGAACCCATACCTTGGATACTTTGGCGTTACTCCCTTGATATACACACCGTAATGTTCTGCCATTATTTTCTAATCTCAAATGTGCATATCCGTTACTTCCAGATGTAACCCCCATAGTTGCCCAGTCTTCGGGAAAAATTGCCAACGTAGTATAATCACCATCTGCATCCTGAAAAAACATAAAACGCCCTCGGTAATCTTGGCTGAGTGATGCAGCTTGACCATCAGTAATCCCCGGTCCGTTATAAACAAGCGTTGTTCCCCCTCTGGATTTGAGATACCTATTATCACTCTCCCCTCTGGTATAACACTCTCCTCTAACCGCATAATTCCCTGCAGGCTGGTAATTTCCTTTGGGTTGATAACTTCCGGCTGGTTGATAATTCCCTCGTGGCTGATATTTATCATCAGACTCCCTTTTTGTGTAGCTTTCCCCGCGAACGGCGTAATTACCTGCAGGCTGATAACTACCTTTAGGTTGGTACTTATTGTCCGATTCCGGTCTGGTGTAACTTTCCCCTTTCATGGCGTAGTTCCCGGTAGGGGCATAGTTGCCTTTTGGCTGGAAACGTCCATCACTCTCATCTTTCGAATAGCTATACCCGGCAGTCAGATAATTCCCCATCGGCTGGTATTTCACATCTGATTCTGACTTAAGATAACTCTCCCCTTTCAGCGAGTAATTACCTGTAGGTTGGTAGTTGCCTTTCGGCTGAAAACGGGTATCGGACTCTTCCTTGCTATAGCTGTGCCCTGCAGGTGTATAGTTCCCCAATGGCTGGAAGCGCTGATTAGCCTCTTCTTTGTTGTACGCCCCCACTTCACCTGCAGTCAAATCGGCTTTTAACTCAATCCAGGCATTACCAGCAGTTGGCTCTTCCTTGTTATTCTCAATCCGTGACTGCCACAGCTTTTGCTTATGGTAGACCAGCCCACGTAACGGGTAAGGCTGTGCCTCTACTGTCCATTGCGCCGCGCCAAAGGTCTGCATCTCTCCCACCGCTTCGGTGATATCGTGGAAAATGCCATTCATTTTCTCGCGTTCGATATCTTTCGCTGCTGGATCGGTATTCTGATCACGTTCGTAATCGTAGCCGTAACCTTGTGTATAAGAAACTGCGCCGTCTGGCTGGACTTCATTAGGAATAGCAACCTTGTCCCCTTGCGCCGCAAAGGGAGTTTTAAAGATTTTTGTCATATTAAGCTCCGAAGTTACTGCTTAAGTAGTTGGTGTGTTTTTTGCCAAAGCCAAAGGCTTTTTTGGTGACAACGCGGTATTTGACACCCACGCCAGAAGGACGTGGCATCAGGTCAAAGTTTTCCAACAACACCCGCAAGTTTTCATCAGGGTTGAAGTTGAAGACGTAATACATATAGGTCATGTCGAGCGGATCGAGTACAAACACTTTACTGTCATCACGCCAGAAAAAACGCGCCAGAAACGTGTTGATATTGACAACCGTAGGGCTTTGCGTCAGGTTAAAATAACGCATACGAATGATTAGGCGCTTCTGGCTGGTGGTTAGCATCAGGGTGTAATCGGCATTACGCCGGAAATTCCCCTTAAAGTTGCGTTTCTTGCCGAAACCCAAGCCGATTTTGGTTTTGTCACTGGGTGCCACATCAATACCCAAAGATACATCCAGGATACGCGCCCAGACGGCCAACCCGAAATCGTTAGCGGTGTCGATATTGAAGACATTGCGATACCAGTTGCGCCAGAACGCGACATTACTCTGCTCAAAATACGCGGCTTTGCGGTGTGCCAGTGTGTTGAGTTTCGGCGCATTTTCGTATTGCCAGAGGATGGCGCGCAGCAGGTCAGAATGAAAATCCAATTGTTGTATCTTCATACGATCACCACCTGTACTGAGCCCCGATGCAGCCGTGCTACTTCATTGAGTTTGATGGGGATCGTCCCTATCAACCAGTTCTGACCCTCGGTTGACAGCTCCACCTTGGTGATAAAGAGCCGGGGTTCAATGCTGTTGATCGCGGCAGAGATTTCAAACGGCGACACTTCACGCCCGACCACCAGCCCGCTATCACCTTCCAGCTCTCCCCGTACCCACCGCTCAATAGCGGCAGGAATAATACTTTGTGCATCCATCGTGGATTTTTTCACGGTAACACGACAGAAGGTAATTTTTTCCGTTGGACGGTCAAAGCGGATCTCATACTCCTGACCACTCACGCGTTCGGTCACGGTGACGATTTCCTTGCCGTTATAGGCTGCACCGATGGTTTTGGTCCGCAATAAGGCCCGGGCAATTTCTTCACGGTCACCCCCTTCCACGCAGACATAGACGCTATGAGGCAACAATTTAATGCCATCAACCGTGATGATTTGAGGGGAATAGTTTTCACGAAATGACAACGAATTCACCCCCTCCAGTTCGTACAGCGACGAGGTGATCGCCTCACCCACGCTGACGGTATTTTTTGCCAGCGTCTGTTTGCGCCGCTGTCGCGCGCTGATATCGGATTCAGCTTCCCGCCCCACCACCGCATGGGTAGGATTGCTGACGGTTTCCCAACCCAGAATAGAACTGACCACCCGTTCAAGGTGGCCGGCCTTACATTCAATTGCGCCGAACAAGACCGCCCGCATATCGCCGGTGGTTTTACCCTCTTTACCGATAATCAGGGTACTGATGGTTTCAAACCGTACACCGGTGACTGATTCCGCCTGCGCTCCTTGAGGGATAACGGTATCGGGCACGCCGCCAAATTCAACATTGGACAGGTAAGAACGGGTGGCCGCAAAACGACTGCCACCCATCAACGCCCAAATCGCATCCAGAAATATTCCGCCCGCGATATCGGGGTTAATCTGGTTAGCCAGCTCCGCGTTGTTTCTGACCATCGCGTCGCGGTTCTCGGTTTCCATCGTCACCAGTACACCCTGTGGGGTTTCCGGTGACAGATCGATGTCCTGCCCGAACGCTGCGCGAAAATCGGCTTCCACGGCGTCGCGCAAGTCTGCCGTATCCGGTACAATCACGCCCTGTCGGGTAATGTAATGATAATCAGCCATTGAGGGTAAAACTCCCATATATTGAGCGGATCACGGTAACATAACGCAGTTCGTCATCCACCATTTCAGCCTGAAAGGAAGCGACCTCATCTACCCCGTCCACCTCACGCATCCGCTCACGGAACGCCGCTTCAAACATCGGAATATCCGCGTGACGCCCGAAGGTGGTTTTCCAGTAAGGAATACCCTTATCCACCTTGTGCAGCATCTCGCCCCGTAATGCACGGGCGTAGTGGATACACAGGTTTTTAACCGCCTGTTCACCTTGGCAAAGCGACAGATTACCGTCATCGCCCAGCATTAAATCGTTATTGTCATCCACAGAAAACGTGATCATAGTGGCGTCCCCGTATTGCCATCACCGGTTCGTACCCCGCTGTGTTGATGGGTATCCCCGATATTGTGGCCGTTATGCCGCATTGTGCCGCCATAAGAATCGCTGTTACCGTTGACCGCATGGTTACCATTGATGGTGACATTGCCAGTGAATATCGTTTCAGGCGCGTTGATCTCGAATTTCGGCGTGTCCAGTACGGCTTTATCGCTGTGAAGAGAAAGGCAAACGCGGCCGTCCAGCGACTGGATAACCAGCGCATCCAGATTTTTGCCATCAATGACCCAGCCTTTTATCGTGTCAGGAAAAAACATCGCATCGCTGAACGAATGGAGCCGGGCGGTGTTGGGCTGATCTTCCTGTCCACCGCGCTGGAATATCAGGCTGATATCACGGTCATTGGCTTTCAGCCAGCCAAAATCCCCAGGTTTAAGCGGCACACGTAGAAAGAAACCGCCCCCGCCAAAACGAAACACCGGAATGTTATGCACCGGCGCACGAGATATCGTTTGGCCCTCCGTGGTCGCCATCATCACCAGCGGTTTGATGACGGCACGGTTGGTCGCCTCGTCATAACTGACGACGGTGGCAGGCAGCATATCTTCGACATTGAGCAGTAGGTTACGGAATGCCGCCATAAACTGCCCGGCGAGACTGCCTTCGCTCGCCATATCGCTATTGGGTTGATTGTTCATCGTTAGGCTCGTTTGCAAGTGGCGGTGTAGAAAAAGGCATCATCATGAGAGGCAATATCGAACTTCAGTTGCTCGATAATGTAATCGCCGTTCAGCGACTTATTCAGTTTGCTGTCCAGCCGCAACAGGCCGCCCAGAAAAGATTCACCGTCAATCAGAAAACTGACATCTAAACCCTTTTCGGTGGCTTTGGGAATACCCACCATGCCGGACTTCATGTTCAGAATACGCAAGCGATTTTTCAACGCCTTATCGCTGTCTTTGACGTACAGCACCTCATCATCAATAAAGACTTTGACGCCGCCTGCTTCCTGTAAGCGGGTAATTTGCGACAAGGCCGCCCCGCAGTAATACCAATTGGCAATCTGCTTATCGGTGGCCTGAAAATCCAGTTTGACCTTACAGTCATTGGCAATGCCCTGTGCTATCTCGGACAGTTTTTTCAGTGCCCCGCCAGAGGAGGAAACAATATCGCCACTGCGGCTGTTACCCGTTTTGGCTTTCAGTGTCAGTGTGACATCCGGTGGCGAGGCAATTTCAGCGCTGACAATATCGCCAACAAACACCCGAAACAGCCCCGTATTCACCCGCCCCGCTTCCAGTATCAGGCGGCGCGGTTGCTTGCTTTTGGTGTAAGGGCTGGTTTGGGTAAGGAGAAAATCGCGGGTGTCGCTGCTTAAGCCATCAATATTCACGGTGCATTCATTTTGCAGGGGATTGGCGTACTTGGTGCCGGAAGCCGAGATACGCATGCCTTCGTACCAGTTCAGCCGCCCGCTGACTTCAATCCCCAGCCGGATGCGTCGCAGATCTATCATCGGGACTCCAGTAAATTAACGTTTGGGTGGATTCGAACTTTTCCCACCAGGGCAATTCGTGATTTTCGGTCAACAAAACAAAATTGCCGGTGCTAAGATAGGCATAAGGAATTAACCGCGTATTAGGCACTAAGCGGCTACCCTGAACCACTATCACCTCATCGCGCTGGATATCGCATAGCATCATGTTTCTGGCGGCTTTGAGGGTGATCACCCAATTGGCATCATCTAATGTCACCGCCAGTCGCTGATTAGGAATAGCCCGTAACGGGATTTCGCGCATTATTGGCCTCCACTTTTTCCAAATAGACTCTCGCCATCCATGATTTTGGTGGCAACAGATTTTTTCTTGCCCTCAACGTCCCTGGTCTGGACATTGCCCCGGTTGACCGTGCCAGATTGGCTTTTTTTCGCCACTTTCCGGGGCGGCAGTTCACCGTATTCTGGCTCAACCGTGCGCCACTCACTGAACCGTAGAGACAACTTGATCGCGTCCGCCATCTCCGCGATTTCATCATGGTAGAAGTTGACGAGAAGCATCGGCTGGTAAGTTTTCACCCGTGTCTGTATGCCAACTAACTGATGGGTATCGTAGGCTTGCTGCATAGCCGAGAAACTGTTTTTCAATTCGCCGGTCAGCAACAATTCCATGCCAATCTCAACGGCTTCAACGACCACATGATCGCTGCGGGTTTCGCCGTTCTCCACCTGAAACTTCGTGACCTTATGTTCATCCCGGATACTGAGTTGTATCGGACTGGCACTTTCAAACACAGTGGCAAAGGTATTCACATTGAAAATTTTCACCTCAGTGATCATTTAGCGACTCCCGTTGACGTTTGCTGGCCTAAATCTTTCAGTTGGTTATTCAATTCACCTTTCATATCCTGGGCGACGCCCTGCGCATCCGTGGCCTGCGTCGTGATATTGACTTCGCCGATCTGCGTATTGGTTTCATGGGTCTGGTGTGACTGGTTGCTGATAGCCTGGCTGGTGACCGGATTTAACGGGTTTTGCGCCGCCATCGTCAGTTTTTTATTCGCCGCCTCAATGCCCGCTACCACGTCAGCCGCATTGTTCCCGTCTGCCAATTGCTGACGCAGTAACCGGATCTCTTTATCCAACTCCCCCGTATCGATGCCCGACTCTTGTGCGCTTTTACGTTTGTCAGCCAGCACATCCAGGTATTGTTCCGCGTCTTGGGTCGTAACTTGTTGATCCACGTTCTGCTCCAGGTTGACTTGTTTATCCCCCCCAAAGCCAAACCAGCCTTTGACCGTACTGATGCCTTTAGAAACCGCATCCAGCCCGTTGCTTATCCAGCCAATCACTTTCTGCACCTGCTCCCACATCCATTTAAACGCACCGACCACCACATCCGAGACGGTATCAAACACGCCACTGAACTGACCGCCCCATTTAGCCAAAGAAGCAACCGAACCCAACAGCCAGTTGATAAATGCCGTGATCTTCTGATCCATGGTGTTAAAGGCGGCGATGACGATATCGGTGACAAACTTCACTGCTGTTTTGAGATAGCCAAACAGGGTTTGCCATGCATTCCACAGCATCAGCACCACTTTTTTGAGCAGCGGGTACTTATCCAGTATGCGACCGATCAACGAATCATTGCCGTCGATAAAGTTCATAATATCGTCGTAAACAATCGCGAACGCGGCGGCCAATAATGCAATGATGGCGATAATCGCCAATATTGGCCATGTCGCGGCTAAAGTAGCCGCGGCGGCGGCTAACATCGGCGGCACGTAAAACGCGGCCACCGCAAGACCAATGGCAAGAAAGAAACCAATAATCAGGTTCTTGTTTTCTTTGCAGAAGCCAATAAATAGGGAAAGCCAGTCCATCCCTTTGGACAAAATGGGGATCACCATCTCCAGAAAGCTGTTTTTGAGCAGGCCGGAAGATTGCTGAAACTTATTCATGGCAGCATTAAACTTGACAGACTTTTCGATGCTTTCCTTGGTGATACCAGAGTACTCTTTCTGAATCCCCATCACCCGTTCCAGCTCTTTACGGCCTTTCATCATCAGTTCGACGGTCTTGTCATCAGACACACCAAGATCAGCAAGTGTGGCCTTTGCCTTGTCAAATTTCATGCCCTGCACTTTGTCGGCGGTAGCGAGGATTTTTTCCATCTTATTCGTAGTCTTGCCGAACGCCTGTGACATCGCCTCAAGGTCAGCTTGCGCAGCATCCCGTGAGCCGCCCAGTTCTGCCAGTGCCCCACCAAACGCATCGACATCTTCCGTGGCAATCCCGATTTTCTTACCCAGTTTATCCAGTGCCTCGATTTCCTGTGAGCGTGATACGGCATCGGTAAAAATCCCGCCAATGCTCATGACAATACCGACTGCACCGAGGGCTTTGGTAGCAAAACCCGCGACCGATTCCCCCGCCGCCTGATATTTGCCCTCCGTGTCGGTTAACGCACGTTGCAACTGGGTCTGGGCTTTGGTTTCCTCAATGGCGGCCTGAATGCCTTGCGTGCGCATGGTGGCGACAAACTTGGCGTAATCGGCCTGTAATGCCTCGACAATCGCGTTAACCGCCTCTTTCGCTTTGGCGTTCTTTTGCTCGGCTTCCGTCAGACTGGCCAGCTCGCCATTGAGAATACTGAGTTCCCCTTGGAGCTGGTCATACTGTGCTGTCAGTTCGCTGACGGTTGCGCCGCTGTCCTGCAAGCCAAGACTGGCCTGTTCGCGCTGGCTGTCCAGTGTGGCAAGCGCGGTTTCCAGCTCACGGATTTTTTCCCGCACGGATGTCAGTTTTTCCTGCGTGTCATGCAGATCAACATCAATATCGACGCCCCCGCCGCCTGATATTTCCTGCAAGGAGGCGGCCAGTTCCTGCACAAACTGACCAACCCCGGCTGAACCTGCTTCGGCGGCCTGCTGCGCTTTTTTCATGTCGGCGATCATGTCATCGGTGGCGCGGCGGAATTGTTCAAACGCCGCGTCCGCCTGCCGGGTATCAAATTCAAATACCTGAACAAAGGTATCGAGCAGTGACATGTGTGTTACCTCGTTCTGTCCATGGATGCCGCTAACGCTTCGTTATAGCGGTTGGTGATGGCGATCTCCCACAGGTCGAATGCCTCTTCCAAATCTATCGACGTTTTGAGTTCGGTGAGGGTGGCGTAGCCTGCGCTGACGATAACGGCAATGAACCCATCAGCGTTTTGATAATCGACGGGAGTGAACCGCTGATTTTGTCCAGCAGGAATTGGAGGAAACCGCGGCTCCCGTCGGCCCCGAAAAAACTGGTGTTATACCGCAGCATTTCGAGTTCAAGGCGGATCAGGGCTTCGCCGTCCGGCACATGGTTATCAATCAGGGTCTGGGTTTTCAGCAGAATTTCGTCGCCGTCTCGTTCAACGGCAACATAACGCAGCATCTTCAGCATGGCTTCATGGCTGACAGCGTAATCGCCGATTTTGGGCGCATTGGACAGCGGGTATTTCGCCAGAATTTCGCGCCCGACCGTAGCAGGCAAGCGGCTGATAATAAAAGTATGCGCTTCACGGTCAGCATCGGTGATCGTGATGGTTTTGGGTTTGATTAACATCATGGCCTCAGATCAAAAAAGGCGGACAAACCGCCAGTCTGTTGATAAAAAAGTATTAACGTGCTCGGGTACGGTCAAAATCCTGGAATACAAAGGTGTACTGCTTGGATTTCAGGCGCCCGGCACTGGCGGCAGAGTTACCCCGGCTGCCATTGGTGATCTTGCCGTTACGCGCGGTGGTGGTTGAACCATCCCCATAAGAGGCCACCAGCGTGATAATATCGCCGGCATGACGGCGACCGCGCTTAGCTATGTTAGCCTCTAACAAAATGGCGAGGTTTTCATCTTCTTCACTGCCGGCCAGCACGTTAATGGTGATGGTTTGCGGCGTCGGTGTTGACCAATAGTTCAGGTTGCCGTTGATATCCATGCCGGTCTGAGCAATATCGACAGCGGGTAAGTCCAGCGGATCGGCATCATCGGCAAATTGGGTAATGGTAATCCCTGATGGGAAAGTGGTACTGGCCTGAATTACCAGACTTAAGCCGGTGGCGGAAACATCGTACATTGTCTACTCCTTAAACCAGATTATGTGAGCCATCGACTTTACGTACCCAGTCGCCCTTGCTGTAAATCAACACGTATTTCATCACGTATTCGGGCAACCCCGATGGGCCTGTCTGTTCTACGATCTGCGTGTTATACCAATAACCCTTGTCCTGCACATCATGCCAGGCTAAATCGTCCCCGGCGGCATCCGCTACGGCAAGTTTTTGCACTTCGGTTAAGGTTTTGCCCGGTAAAATCGTGCCGTTATTGAGGGCCTTCGTGACCGCACCTGCAATCACGGTCATTGCACGGGCTGCACCGTCTTTATTTCCCGGCAGTCCACGTGTACTCATCATTAAACTGAACCATTGCTGGGTAATATGGGCTTTTAACCACTGTTCGTTAGCGTGAACGCTCATATCCAGCGGATTCAACGATGAACCGCACAGGAAGCCGCGCTGATAGAAGCGAATTTGTGAACCCGCAACGGCTGTTTCGCCGTAATAGTTGACGCGCAACTTATCGAACCGGTCCGCATCCAGATCAGTACTGATTTGTGACGGGAAAGTCACACCAAACTGGCGATACATATAGTTGGTAGTCGCATTGGTGCGGTCATAATCGGTTGCGGCCATAATCGCCATCGGCAATGCCTGGACAAAATGGTCGTCCTCAGTTTTCAGGTTTAAGCCTGTTGAAGCCGTTCCCATTAGCGCGGCGCTCCAGTCTTCGGCGTTTTCTGGCGTCACGGCCAGATGTAACTGGTATTTGACATTTTCGCCTGCCACGTACTGTGCCAGTTCAGCCGCCTGCGTTAACGCGATATCCGTTAGGAACGTGGCACTGCCAAACGAATCCGAGATTTTTTCAGCCGCAATAAAGGCATCCAATGGCGATTGCGCGGCATTACCTGCCGAACAGCTACCGGAAGAGAGTCCCATGGCATCAGCCAGCACCGAATAGGCCACGTTGATCTCGGCTTTCTCCTGTACCCCGCCGCTTAAGACAAAGGCGCTGTCCATCGCGTTAAATGTCAGATAGGCATTGGAAAATTGCGGTGTCTTCTCGGCGTTCAGTTTGGCCTGCACGACGGAAGCAATATCCGCGTATGACGTCGCTTTCGATAAATCGATATCGGGGAAGGTTTTCGTCACCCCGCCAATCGTCACCGTGATGGTGCCATCCACTAACGCTTTCAGTTCATCCAATACGGCAGCTTTCGTGCCATAAATCGCGGGTGCACGGCCTATTGGCTCATAGGCCGCAATCTGCAACTCTTTCGGTTTGCTGACGGGCGCGGGACTCACATAACTGAAATACTGGCGAGCGAATTTGGCTTCCAGAGAGTCAGAACCGAGCAAATCATCGACCTGACCGGATGCAAATTCTAATACCTTGCCCGCCGGAATTTTGGGGTTCGTGGAAAAGATGCGCCCCGTGAGTTTACGCATGGGAACGCTGGATGCGCCGATCACCGCACTGGCGATATCGACGTATCGGGTTTGTTTTATCGGCATAAAATGACCTTAAATTCGATAAATATCGGGAAACAGCACACTGACGGTGGCTGTGTTGGGTTTGATGCCACGTGAATGGGTGATGTTGATGTCAAACGAAGGTGACAGCTCATAATTGCCCTGATCGTTAATAAAGAACGGCATCCTTAAGTTCCCTGCACGTTGAATGCCGATCCCCTGCTTGCGTAAGGCTTCCACAAAAGGCAATGAGTTCATAATCATACGCACAGTGGCGGTAATATCCCCCGCCGTGAACTGTTCGAACCCACCGATGCCCTGTACCTGTAGCGTTTTCTCCACAAGTTGGGTTTCGCTGTGATTCGCATCACGACCAACGATGTGATAATTGCGCCCCTGCCAGCCATAGGCGTTTTCAGTAATGGGAAAAAACATCACAAAGCTGTCTTCCCGCCCCTGTTTGGTGGACTGAAAACCCGCCACCACGGGAACTGAGATCCCGGCTTCGGCTAGCTGTTTCAGCAGTTGCGCCCGGATTGCAGCATAAACCTGATTATCCGTCATACACACCGGCCTCAATGCAGACAATCGACAACCAGCCATCTTGGGCATACCAGTCGGCATCACCCATTACATCGTAGCGACGTTCAGCGAAGACCAGAAAATCCGGTGATGTACCCCGCTGAATATGGCGAATATCATGCGTGGTGTAGAGCTTACGGTAGACTTTCGTCGTATCCAGCCCCATCTCCTGCACATCCTGCGTATCGACCGCCTGCCAGCTTCCTCTGATGGGAATGGGGTAGTGATAAGTATTTTGCCATCGGCCTAGCTCGTCCAACTCACGCGCCTTAAAGCGATACCAGAGCACGGTTTGTTGCGGAATATAACGCGATGCAATGCGCTGTAAATTGCCAAACATGGTTATTTATCCTCCACGCTGGAATTGACGGATTGCAACATCAACCCGCTGTCGACCAGAGGCTTATTGGTTGCTTTACCTTTACTGTGACGATTTGCCCGCGCTTTTACGGTGCTGTCTTTCAGTGGCGGTGTCGTGACAGATTGAATAGCGATCTTGATATCGCCTGCTGCCACATCGCCAATTTGGGTCAGGCCCTCCGATACGGTGATATTGCCGTTAATCGCCGCTTTAGCCGCACGAAACATCAGATCCGCATATTTGGCCTGATTATCCCGTATTGCCGGGCGCATAAAGGGACGCGGGGGAATATTGCCGGCCGGATAGCCCAGCTCCTGAATGGCGGCGACATACGCCATCGGTGTGCCATCGGGATATTGACTGTGTTCAAAGAAGCCGACCTTGATTTGCTTTTTACCCAGCTCGTCATAGATCTGCTTAAGGTGTGCCAGCTTTATCGCCATACCCGCCCCCCATTGGGAAAACGCCCCCCGACGCTGCGAAAGGCCGACCGTTCGCCTCTACCACCCACATACATCGGTGCCCGGCCACAACGGTTGAGCAGCGCCAGGTATTGCTGACCAAAGGGGGTCAGGTTGAACCAGTGAGAGGTATTGGAACCCACCGGCGGTGCAGTAAACGACACATTCACACTGCCGATGGTTGCCGCAGTGACAACACCGGTGGGCGATTCACCCTGAGCCATTAACCGGCCTAAGTCCAGCATATGGGCCACGACCAATTGCCACAGCTCATTGGTGCAGACACCACGACAAGGGGAAAAATAATTCAAGGCGGATTGGGCAATAATTAATACGTCATCATCGGGCACCGCATTGAATTGTGGGCGGAGCACACGGAATGATTTAAGCGGAAATGTGCTCGCCTCCATAATTATTTGCCCTTACCTTTATTGGTTTTCGGGGTGTCTTTACCTTCCGCTTCCAGTGATTCCGGCGTATCGGGTGCAGACTGATCGCTGGCTTCCATATTGGTGGCCACTTTTTCCGGTTCGGTTTTGCAACTTTCGACCAAAATAAAGCCGTTTTCTTTGTGCAGCTTAAAGACGTGGTTGTCTTTCAGTTGCGCATACTGCTCAGCACTGACTTCGGTCACGCGCCCACGTGGGGTATGCAGCGCTTTGGTCAGAATATTGGCCTGCCCGTGGATAAACACCGCACCATTACGCACGGCATAGTTCTGGTCGTTGGACAGCGTGCAATAGACGTAGAGAGATTGAGACATGAAGAAACTCCTGCCTTAAAGAATAAACAAAATGCCCTCAGCCGAGGGCTGAGATTAAATACCGGTTAAGCGGGTGATCGCCCACGGGCGTGTCACAAAAATACCAGCAGTGGCATTGGTCGCATCTTCCAGATAGCCCTTGATGCCATTGTCGGAACCCAGCAGTTGATATTTGACTGGCACGACCTGCAACAGCGTAGCATTGGTGGCAGTAGAGCCATCGTCTACGCTATCAGCAAACAAGTATGTGATATTGGCCCCGCCATTGGCCTCACGGAACTCCGGCGAGAAGACAAAGCGCAGATTCGGGTAGTTCTCCTTCACCCACTGCATGACGGTTTCCCCGCGTGCCACCGGGTTAGCGATATTCAGTACCGAACGAAAGCCTAGCGGTAACACTTGGGTCATTGGCGTGTCGTCTTTAATACGCCCGCCGGACGACAGCTCAATGCGTGAGAACATCGCGGTAATATCACGCGTGATCTCAGCAAAGGTGGCATCCTGCCATTTTTTCTGGCTGGTTTCATAGGCAGGCAAGTTCGGATCGTTGAGCAGACCAAACACCCGCGTATCCGCGCTGTTAAAGCCAAAGTAGCCGGTGCGCTCTCGGGACATTTCCAACGATTCGGTCGCCGCGTTGCGTTTTTCAGCAGCGGCTTCGAACCCGGCAGCATTTTGGCGCGCCTCTTCTAGTTTACCGACCTGAAAACCCTGTTCGTAACGCACAATTCCCCGACGTTCGATATCATTCTCATAGCTGGCCAGCGGAATATTGGTATAATCACCGTACAGCTCGGCTTTCGCTGAGGGTGTGGCGACATTGAGCACAATTTCTTCATGATGCCATTCGCCCGCCGTCATCACGCCAGTGATTTCATCCAGAATGCGAATACGAGTGGCAGTGCGTACCAGCCCCGGCAACACATGCTGCAGCATATGACGCTGAATAAAACCGCCCGCGCCTGCCGGACCGGTTAGCGCGCTATCCATTGCCTGCAATCCGCCGAAACCGATTTGCGCCAGTTCGCCATACGTCCACTTCTGGTCAGGCTTGATATTGAGTGCGCCGCGCTGGCGAATTTCGCGGCCTGACTGATAAAACTTTTCTTTGCTGACAGCCATAATTAGTTACCGTCCTTGCGGGTTGAGGTATAAGGGATTTCGGTCAAACGTATGACACACAGGTGTGGGTTTTCGGCTGACTCCAGATGACGGGAAACAAAACCAATGACTCTGTCCCCGTCACTAATGCTGTCTTTGGCAGACAGTTTGCCGGAAACATCAAACACCACGGGCGCGTTAATGCGCTTGATGCCAGCTTCCAGTTGCACGTTTACTTCGCCCATCGTAAGAAATTCACCCGTGCTGCCGTTTTCGGCATACAGGGCACCAATACGGTAGGCTTTGGGGTTAATCATGATGCCTGCAAATGCACCTGTGCCACCGACCTGCACCGATTCCACGCCAAAATCATGGTAGGTGTAAGCCCGTCCAAATAGATTTTGGGTTTCGTCATCGGAGGCCAGTACGGCGCTGGTGACACGGATTGGCCCAGTATGGGAAAGTTCCCCGACTACGCCACTAACCAGCCCGTTAAGAATGCTGTTGGGTATTGCCATGATTAGTTACTCCACTTGTCTTTGATGGATTGTTGGGGGGTAATGCTGTCCATCGTACTGGTCGGTTTTTGCGAGTCCGGTACACGCCCGTGCATCCAGGCATCGAGTGCGACCAATTCTTGCCCTTTCTGGCAGGGAATACCAAGTTGTTTGACGCCGTATTCCGCCACGCCCTGCTTGGTCAGGCTGCTATGGTCAAATACCCCCACAAACGGGGTCAATTTGTGCGCCAGCGTGTCACGGCCTGCCAATTGTTTGATCAAATCACCCGTGTCATAAGTCGGTTTGGCTTTCTCCAGCTTATTCACCTTGCGTTTCAGGCGGGAAATATCATCCATTGCCTGCATGCCACGGCGCAGACGCTTAAGGCGGCGGTTCAGGCTGTCGGTCGTAGCCTGATCCAAATGTTCTTTCGCTTCCTCAATCGCCTGCTCTGCCGCTTCAATGGCAACTTCGGCATTCTCCACGGCTTCCGGGTCACCAGATTCGGCAGTTTCGGCGGCGGATTCCGCTTCTTCTACCGCGTCTTCAGCTTTCTCTTCTTCATCCTGTGAGGTCTTATCGGGGTCAGGATCATTATCACTGGTCTCTTTCTTCTCCGGGTCGTCATCCGTTGCAGGGGCTTGTTGTCCGGCGATTGTCTGAGTAATCAGTGCCTTCAACTGTTCGAGTTGCTCCGGGGTGAAACCGTTATCGTCGATGGTGTCTTTTTTGTCTTTGTCTTCTTCGGTAGCCATAGTGACTAACTCCTTGGTATCGATAGTGATAATGCGTTGATCCTGCACGGCGACATCGTGGCCGGTTCGTCCCTCGTCCACCAGGGCAAGATGATTGGCGCGGATGTCGCGCTGAATGGCGTCATAGTGCTCGCCGTTAAAGGTGCCGGGCGTAAAGTCATAGCGGCAACGATAACCCGGTGAGAGTTCAATCTTTCCGCTGTTGATTTGGCTTAACGCTGAGTTGGATAAGATCTTGATATTGCCTTTGAGGTACGGGTACTCAAAATAAACGTTCTCGCCGATCACGCCCTCAATGCCTTTCTGTTCGGCGGGTGTAGCTTCCCGGCCTAACATCTCGTGCTCATTCACAAAGGGCATCAGTTTGAAAGAGTTAATGGTTGCGAGGTTTTCCAGTTCTTCTTGCGGGCGCAATACCTTGTAAATTTTATCGGCGACCGGTGCGCCAATTTCCGCCCCCAAATAATCAAAAACCCCCACTTTTGAGATGGGGTTGTCTTTGACTTCCAGCCAGCCGTTCAGGTCGTAAGTGCGTTTACTCATGTCATCCGTTGTCTCCAAAATCAATGATGGGCGTCCAGAAGCATTTGCAGTTCGGTAATTCGCCCGGTAAACCGCGTTGACCGGTTCGTTCGTCGATAATTGGCGGGTTATCCAGGTCAAAAACCTGACCATCCAGCTTTTGATGCAGTTTGCGCGGTTCAGCACTGCCGCCGGAGTGATGCCAGACCGCCTTTTTAATGCCTGCTGATTTCATGCGCTCATAGTTCGCCGCCGTGGTGATCTTGCGGGTCTGGTCAACGGCGATAAACTGCGCCCGTTTCTCGGTCACGCCGCCAATGGCTTTGATTTCCTCCAGCAAGGTTTTTGCCCCCTCACCCGCCTGACTAATTGAACGCAGCGCCGCACTTTCAATACGAAAGTGAAACTGTTGTGGAATGGATTTGATCAGGGCGACATTTTCAGCGGTGGCGGCGGTGAGTCGGTCTTTCATGGCGGCTGGCATGACCAGAGTTTTAATGGTTAAACCCCCAGAGAGTTGTTTGAGCGAATCATCCAGATTGCGTTTGGCGTTTAAATCGGTCTGGCTGACCAATCTATTTGCCATCTCTGTGGCCTTACGGTTAAAAATACCGTCCCAGCGGCGTTTTAACTTGTTGAGCCAAATACGGGTTTGGCTGGCAATGCTGGCATCCATCGCCATCGGTTCGACATCATCCTGTAACCGGGTTAACGTCTGCTCATAATCCCTGAGCATCCGTTTGATTAATCGTGACAGGTCACGCTGGTAACGGTCAGTTGCCGCCGCCGAATAGTGCAGCGGCTTGCCCTTCATAACCGCCTGCCGCGCCGTGGCCCATTGTGCCCGGCTCTTCTTCAGGCGGATCTGCTTCAACATCATCATCCTCGCTCATGTCTAAACCGAAGTAACTGGATTCTTTATCCGCTGCCAGTTTCTGACGGATATCATGACCATCCACCGCACCAATATTGGCGTAGTTGACGGCCGTCTGGGAGTTCTTCAGCTCGATATCGGCATATTCGGCGCCGGTTGGGCTGTCTAGCGGTCGCCATGAGATACTGATATCGACAACCGGCAACCCCTCACTGCGTAACAGGATTTCATAATGACGTTGGAGCAGGTCTTCCAAATCGTTAGCCTGAATGCTCTCCAGTTCTTCGCGGTAGGCCGCTTCTTCATACTCGCCACTGGAATTAAAGCCTTTGGGCGTGGTACCCAATAATTTGGTGGCAGGCACGTTAGCGGCAGCCGCGACAAGCTGATATTGCGTCATAATGGTGGCGTCCAAATCGGCCAGTGACGTATCAAACTGCTGAACGGTGTCTTGATTGCTCGTGACCTGTACCCCATAGTTATCCCGCATCAAGGCGAAATACTCGATATTCTCCGCAATCACGCCCTTATCAGCATTTTCTGCATCGGCCATCCCCAGTGTTAGTAAGCGTTTAGTCATCGCCAGTTGCGGGGCTTCGTTGGCGGTGCGTTCGGAGGCATAGACCCGTTCGTAGACCCGCTCCGGTACAGAAACGCCAAAATAGTTGTACATCGGCTTTAAGACATTCGGCACGGGGAACGGGACAAACTTCACCAGATGGGATTTGTGATAACGCCGCCCGCCAATGCGATAATAAGTCGGTTCGTAGAAGTTCAGCGACGCTGGGTCTTGCACATTATCGGCGGTCAGTTCCGGTGTCACCCATTGGGGATCAATCTGTTTGATACCTTTGTATGCCCCTTTCTGGATACCATCAGGATTGAACGGGTTTTCGTAGAATTCCTTCGGGTTAGAGGTTTCCACCACAAACAGCGCAATGCGTCCGCCGTATACGCGCCCGAAATGCACCAACTCTTTCATGGCATTGTTGATACGGTACTTTTTATCGCGCTTTTTCAGTCTGTCGATAATGGCGCTGTCTTCACAGTCAATGTCGTAGCTCTGTCGAATAGCATCACGGGCAGGCATATTGCAAGCTTTATCCACCAGCCAGTGCTTGGCAATCACCGCACACAAGTTATTACCGATAAAGAGCTGATTGCTATACCACGCGGCTTGTGCTTCCGGCACACCGTATAAGCTGCCTGCTTTAAATGAGGGGATCGAGCCATCCACGGAATCCATCGCCACGCCTGCCATTGTGGGTTGTGGCAATTCCAGCCCCTTAAAGCCATTATCTTTAACAAGCGCTGGGTATAAATCGGTGGAAAATGCTGAACGCTGGACAGGGGGTGCCATAGGCTTTCGTTTTGAGAATGGCCACATAACATTACCTCTTGGTTGTAAAGAAACTGCCTTTTTTCTTGATATAGCCATCCAACCCGTAACGGCTCGCATCCCAACAATGGTTGTTCGCATCCTCAATCACCGGCAGCACTTCGCCGGTAATACGGTCTGTCTTGTAGGCATAGAGCCGGGCTTCTTTTGCTGTGTGCTTACAGCGCGGGTGAATGATGATTTGCTTAAAGCCGCGTAAATAGCTGATACCATCTTCAACGCTACCTTGCCACTTTTTAGCGGCGGAGATATTAAACCCCTGTCGGCGCAGATAGCTGATGGTTTCCGGTCGGGCAGAATCGGCTTTAATAGGCCATTTACGTGACTCCGGCACTTGATCATAAAACGCAGGCATGTGGTCCAGCTCTACGCCAACACCATAAGCCTCATAGTCGATATACAGGCAATCATTTAGCGTAAACATGCGGATCAGTGTGCTGGGGTCTTTGGCAAAACCGAAGTCGCCCCCGAATAACAAGCGGTCAGCCTGCTGCCACAGCTCATCCGGAAAATCCTTAATTTGGTATTTGTTCGCCAGTACCTGTTTATCTGAGTTCTCCAGATACGCACCTTCCCAAACCCAAGCATAAGCATTCGGGTCAAGACGTGACTGATCACTCAGTCGCTCCTCTTCCAACACAGACGGGAACCACGGATTATCGCCATAGTTCATTTCAACAATGATTGAATTTTTCGGCGGGTTCTTTCTGAACCGTTTATCGGTAGCACTGCCGTCTCTTTCGGGGTTCCATGTCACCCAAATCTCAGAGTCTTCTTCACGCACGGTTGGAGTGAGTTTTGTCCAGGCTATTTCAGAGACTGACTCCGCCTCATCGACCCATGCGATTAAGATTCGGGCCTTTGATTTGATACTGTCGAGATTGTGACGTAAGCCGGCAAAGACATAGCTGACTGACCTGCACTTTGTCCGAATGTACTTCTCGCCAATATCGTAGAAGCTAGCCAGCCACGGAACAGAGCGTATTGCTTGTTTCACTTCCTCCATTGAGGATTCTTCAAGAGAGTTCATGTATTCACGAGCGCAGAGTATCACGCCTGATTGTCCATTCTGTGCAGCCATGTAGCCACGGATGGCTGTCATTAATGCAAAAGTTCGCGTCTTTGCCGAACCACGTCCACCGTATGAACCACGATAACGATAATTACCACTGAATACCGGGATCAATTTCGGTGGCAGTTCAATCCGTGCTGTCGTCATGCTGGCCTCCGGCAACCAGAATGATTTTGGCGGGAGACATTGAGCCGTCAGTGGAAAGGTGATCATTCACCGTTTGCTCTTTCAGCCCCAAATCCCGCGCAATGATATTCGCATTGAGTAAATCCGCGGCTGCACCTGAAAACTTCTGGTCGTAGATAATTTGTTCCACGCGCGTAGTGATATTCGAAAAATCTTCGCGCTTGGTATATTCCGTCCATGTTGAGCGTGAAATATCCAGAAAAATACACAGACCGGATAAGGTCATCGCCCGCATTTTTGCCATCTTCGCGTAGACGATTTCACCCTGATTATGAAACGCCTTTGTCTCATACAGCGGATTTTCTTCTACCCATGCAAAGTATTCACAACATGCCTTCCACAGTTCCTCAGGCGAACCAAACTTCGGGTTCCGCCCATGACTGCTTCGGACCTCCCAAAACCGATTGCCCTTTGGCGCGGCCATTTTCGTTTCCTTTTACTTCGATAATTCACAAGCTATTTTCATCACTTGCTCGAGTTCTTCATTATTGAGTCCGTGATATCGCTTTAGTTTGACGATACCCAGCAACATCCTGGCTTTTCGTTCTTCCTTGGATGCAAGGTCCCGTATTAGTCCTGGTGCAGTAATACGTGTCCGTATCTGGTGCTCAGGCATATTTACCTCTCTGTTGCTGAATTCAGAATAAACAACTGCCTCGGTTGATATAACCCCGACAATTTTTGCACTGTGGTGATATAAAATGCTGAGAAAATGTTCAGAAAGTGATTTATCGTCCAATATCCGATAATTGGACTTTGGTCTGGCTGCATTGCTAATACGGGCAAGCAATACCCCGACACAAAGGAGTATCGATATCGATATACCCCGAGGTCACCAAACTGAGGACCTCGACAGCATTCCCATTTTCACTAATGAAATCAGTCCACTCAATTTTGAGGAGGCTCCAATTTTAGAGCCTGCCTGTTATTTATATTGCATGGCGAGCTGTAATCTGTTTTCCGCTTGTTTCTTGTTATCGAGCAAATGAGCCTTACGTCCACCTCTTCCCCAATAATTAAGAGTGCGGGCGCAATCGCTGACAATTGTAGCTTCTTGGTTGTAGGTGTACGCAGCCATATTTGCCTCTGCCATGTAACTCGCTACTGAAATCAATTCACCAGAGAAATATTTATCAAGAACGGTATACACACCAACTTTGAATGCCGGATCAATATGACCAGCAAACTCATAAGCAACAAATCGACTTCCGAATGTACCGCCATGCTTTCCTTGTATAGTTTCTAAATGGGCTTTTGAATCCCATTTAGATAACTCCTTGATAAATAATTGAGTTGATTCCAGTCGTTTGAATTTACTTGGGCGAAGGTTTTTCAATATCCCTGCCACCCAAGAAATCATTATCACCCGCTTCGACTCTGGCTTTAGCTATACGCCACATGTCAGTTAAACAAACCATTCCATCATCATTGATGCGGACAGGGGTATTAAACAAAGTCAGTGTTTTCATGCGTAGTTCCTTATAGAAAGTGAACCTGTTCGTACAGAAAGGCCGCCCCGAGACAACTACGCTATTAGCGGTTTTCTCAGGCTCACTTTCTGGAAGGTTCTCGGATTAGATGTGCGCGTACGAATGCGCGGTGAAATTCAGATATAAAAAATGCCACCAGCCGTACGCGATAGGAACGGGTGGCAGCATGGGTTATTTCTGTAGTCACTCAGGGAATGGATAGAGAAATATTGGGTTTAGTTTCAGTGAGTAACTAATTGTTAAGCATTATTCGCTTGTTATTGGTTGAGGATGGGTAGATATTTTTGAATGCAAAGATTTCTTAGGGAGCCTTTTCTTATGAACTGTCGCGAATTTTTTGAAAGATTAGTCGCGCATGGATTTGTATCAGAATACCGACGCAATGGAGTTATTTCTCTGCGGTGTGAAATCGCCACACGTGTAAATCAAACAATTAACGACGCATGGGGCACTTCTTGCTCTTATACTTTTATAAGATCCTATCTTGCTTGCTTGGGATTCATGTCGGAGCATGGTCGCGGAGCTACTGGTGCCATGGCTAAATATGTTTTATGTCCACAATGTCCACACACCATAAATATAACTATTAATAGATACCGACAAGATGTACTTCCATACATGTCCACCACAGCGTTTAACAGTTCACGCTTTTGTGAGAGGGTTAAGCAGCTAGCTGATTATACCCAGCGTGCGCATACTGAACAAATATATGGTGCTGCAATTAATAGCCTTGACTATCCAACTAAAAACACCTTAGTAGAACAAAGTGTATTAAATTGGGTAATGCATGGATATCCCCCAACCCGATAATTTAATCACAACTAACTTGACACTGTATCTGAATGCACCCCACCACCTCAGTATTATTTGCTCTGAGGTGGTGGGGTGCTCTCTTCAATTTCCCGTATCGCCCGTTTATCCAGATTGCACTGTTCAATCACCGTCAATAACCGTTCATTTAAAATCAGGCTGTCACCCCATGTCATTTTGTCCGGTATTGCAGGCGGCTGACAGTCAGCGAGCAGATGCGCCGGGATCGGTATTGGCGGAATCTGAACGTATTCGGTTCGTGTGCTGCTGCAACCGGCTAACAACCCCATCAGGAATAGTACGATGGGCACAATCATGATTGACAACAACCGTTTTGATGGCAGCCTGCGTTTTCTCAGAATCCACGGCTGACCGCTGTCGGTTTTCGCTATTAATGCGTGAGATGTCATTGAATAACCTGATAGAGTGGTAGGCGTTATCGGTGATGGACTGCTGGCGCTGGTTCTGCTGGGTCAGTGATTCATTTTCACTCGCCAGCCGACCGTTTTCTGCATATACCGAATAGACGGAGTGTGCAGCATAACCAATCAGCGCGATACCTATAATCACAACGCCAAATTTCAATTGCCATTTCATAGCAACTCAAACGCCCGTTCGAACGTCTCCGGTGAATAGGGTTGCTGGCCGTTCTCCATCTGGATCATCGCCTTGACTAATACTGTCATAACACGCTGATCGTTAACATCAATCACTGCACAACTATCGATACCGACTGAGCGGCTCACATAGGTGATGTAACTCTCGGTATCATTCTCACTCGGTGGCGCCCAACGGGAAATAAATTGGCGGATGGTCCTGTCATCATAGAGTTTCACGTAATTGCGCAGGATCTTGATCATCGCCCGAATACCGTACTCTGGTGCAATAAACTGACAGAATGACTGATCAGTCTGCCTGCTGCACAGTCCCTGCCATTGGTCACCGTGGCGGATATTGCCCGGATTGTTATTGCCAATGCCTCTGGGCATCATTTATCCCCCAACCGTTTGTTAATCGCACGAACAGCAAACTCGCGTATTTTCTCAACGCCAATAAAACCAACGGCGCCCCCGATAGCCGGTGCAAAATTGATAGGAATGCCAAACATCTCCAGACCACTGGATACACTCCATGATAAGGCCCCACAAAGCAGCGCCTCTACCCAGCGGTTCTTACGTTCCACACCGTCGTAAATTAGTCGGCCGTAACAAATGGCTATTGCCAACACTGAGCCGGATATTTGCGGCCACGAGTTTTTTAGGCCATTTAACATGTCAGCCCATAAATCAGGATTTTCTTTCATCTTCATATTCCACCCCATTAGAATAATGGGCGTCCGTGGGGTGAAATAGGTTCGCCCCTGTGAGTTGTAGTAAGTGGGTTGCCAGCCGCAATAGCGATACTGAGGTTCTGTGAGTGATTGCGGTGGCAAATTCGATTAATGAATTGATGGCCACTTCTTATTTCCCCCCTCAAATGAGGGAGCAAAAACGGAAAGTGGCGATAAAAAAGCTACGCCAAATGAAGCGCAGCCCAAAACTCAACGTGTAAATTGAGGCGAGTTATTTCCAGTTGAAACAGTAAGGAAGCGGATTGCCTGCATTTGGTTGTTGCAATAGACTACCTAACTTTTTGGCATCACTGTTATCATACTCGCCAATAAACTCGTATTCGTGCTTACCAAATAAATGGCTGTCGATACTGCCACCCAATTGATAAGCGACGCCGTCCACCGTTATCGTGAGGCTTTTCTTAAATAAATCCACCAGCTTCTGATAACCGTCTTGATTATTATCCGAAGAAACTCGGATAAAGATTTTCTGGTTTAACCCATCCCATACGAACAACGAGAATTTTGTGATAATTGTTTTATTTTGGAGGTTAATCAATGTACCGAAAGGACCTAGATGTTCACCAGCAGGTTCAAATTCAGCGTCAGCCAGGTATCCCCACATTTGATCTTTGTTAGAAAAAGATCCCGTATCCACTGCAAGATCAAAGCTCAGCATACAATCAGCAGGCTGTGGTTTTACCCCTGAGTTCACCAGATGCCAGTCACATGCCATCAGGTCATCGGGGGTGGGCTGCCAAGGAAACCATTCACCATGCTTATTGCTCTTTTCTATATAAACAGGTTCATCAACTGATGATTGAGACGTCAGACGCATGTGTTCACCCGGCGCATCCCAATCACTGCGGTGTAATTTATTTCCCAGGTACACCTGTATGATCGCCCACGGACAAGAGCCGACAGGCGCGGTTACTGTGTTAATCTTGTATTGTGCGGGAATAATTTTGCACTGCTTTTCTGGATTATTAACTTCAGACATAAGCACCTCATTTAACGATGAATTAATAAAGGCCATTTCATTCCGCTGCTAAATAACCAGAAATTTTATTTAAGCCAAATTTTTATCTCAACGATATCTTCCCTATCGATAGGCATAAAATTTGATAGACGATGGTGCCTTATTGAGTGGTCAACTCTAAGTTGATCTCTTGCTCCGTCTGCTTAAACCGCGCTTTTTCCAGTTCAACACCCAACACGCGACGATTCAACTTCAAAGCCGCTTTCAGTGTTGCCCCAGACCCCATAAAGAAATCGGCGACCATATCCCCTTCACGGCTGCTGGACTGGATAATATGTGCCATCAGGTCAGCCGGCTTTTCGCAGGGGTGTTTGCCGGGATAATACTGCACAGGAACAAAATGCCAGACATCGGTATAAGTTACATGAATCATATTCCTGTCATAATTCTTTATACTGACGTGAAAAATCTAAGTAGTGTTTTTTACTAACACCTTGCAAAAGAACTAAATATAGTCTAAATTTAGTCTTCATCCGTTACTAACGGACTCCAAAGCGGAATTTGGAATTAAAATTAGACAATATTTGAAATCACAAAGCGGCTTAAGTGCCGAACGTATCTGACATCTTCTTAATGTCAGCACGAAGCTTACTGTCAGCAAATGCAAAAACGGCGACTCTTCGTCAATGAGTTTGAATGAAGCCTATCGTTATTAGCCAATGCAAACGTAAAAGCGGTAACTCTTCGTCAATAACTTTGTAAGATTCTTTCTTACAATAGGAGTAATTAAATGAAAATAGAAACAATAAGTTATATAAAAAAGCATGCCGCTATGCTTGAACTATCGGAGCCAATACTGGTTACCCAGAATGGCCTACCTGCTTACGTTATTGAATCATTTGAGGATCGCAAACAGCGAGACGATGCTATCGCGTTACTAAAATTGCTGGCGATATCTCAAAAAGACAAACAGTCAGGAAAGCTACACTCGCGTGACCAGTTGTTGGAAAGTATTTGATACTTATCAATAACTAGGAGGAAAAGTGCCTGAAGATACAACTGTAACAATAAAATACACTGATACCGCAAAATATAGCCTTAAAGATATTGCAAATTTTTTACGGTCTAAAGATATTGATCCCTTACCTATAGTTAACGATCTGATTTCAGAATTCGAAAGTAAAGTCAGCATTTTTCCATTATCTTGCCCGATTTCTCTTCAGTTAAGTAAAGTCGGTGTGATGGAATATCGTGAATGTAGTACAAAAAACGGATATAGAATCCTTTACACAGTCGATTCAGAAACTGATGTAGTAGTACACGTCGTTCTGCATCAAAGACAAGATATACAGGCATTACTTCTAAAACGCATGATTGAGTACCACATTTAAATCGGATTAGATGCTAATACTATTAAAAGTAAAACATGATATTACATATCAAAAAACCCGCATCTTAGGCGGGTTCTTTTCTGCATTTCGCTGCTTGCGGGTATAGCTTCGCGAAGCGTATATGAAAATATTAACTTCTTCGGCAAAAAAGTCAAACTTTATTCGAGTAATGATAATTTCACGCGATGCTCAACTTTAGCTCCCTATAACATGGGCTTGTTGAAGCCAGTCGCGTTGACTTTTACCTTGTTTAAAATTGGCAAAAATACCCAGTGTATGAGAAAGCAGTTTTCTGGCTATTCGATTACTCAAATGCCACAAATCCCGTGCCCAGCACTTCTCGATAGCAAATTGCCCAGCGAGTTGACCAATGACGGTTTCAATTAAGCGCCGTTTGGCATTAATGCGCTTTCTTGTTTCTCTGGGGACTGGGTCATCCATATTGGCACGCACCGGGGCTATCATTTCAATACCCGACTGCTTCATTTCCTCTTGAAATTCAAAACCTAAATAACCTTTATCGCCGAGCAAACAGCCTTTTATTGGGCTAGTCAAGTCCCAGACCGCTTCACGCTCACTGACATTGGCGGGCGTCAATGTGAATCCCGTTACTACGCCAATTTCATCTATCATGAGATGCCCTTTAAAGCCGTAGTAAGTTTCGTTTTTGGCGGCGCAGTACCCATAATCAGCTTGTCCTTTAAAGCTGGCACTGCCTTTCGCTCTTTTGAATCCACAGATGGGCAACGGAAATCCGTCGACAATATGTACCGGCCTATCGAACGCACCCAATAACCTCGCCAGCTTTTCTTGCAGCTTTTGTTTAACAGCCCAAAGATTCGCAACCTGTTTAGCAAAATTGGCGCGTGAACCCAGTCCCGGAAACCACTCGCACCAGTGATCACGAAAGTACGTCCAAATTCCTTTATCCGTTGAAAAGCCTAAGAATTCACCCACCACTTCCATCGTGATGGCTTCCGCATCGCTCAGCTTAGGTGGGTATCCCCGGCTTCTGAATCGAGAGCTTTGCTGTAACGCCGTTAAATTATCGTCTACCCAACAAAACACCCAAATGATAAAATCTTGCTGTGACATAGCCTTTGTTCCTTTATTTCTCTCAGTTTGGCGACTTAAAGTTATAAAGGAGCGGCTATGTCATTTCAACTCACCATAAAAGTCGAGCATCGCGTTAATTTCTTTCGAATTCATCACACATTGGCCGGTAAAGCATAAACTCAGCTACCCCTAACCAAGCATTAACACGGTTTTGGCAAGTTCTTAATGATATTTCAGGATGCCTTTTATTCATTTCAACCGCTATCTTATATTTTGATTTCTTATAGCAATACCGTTCCTTAATAATATTCAAAAGCCCTTTGTCATTTTTAAATACTTGTCCAATAACATAATTCATTTTTAAACCTTCCGTGTCTGTACAGAACATCAGACTGCTGATTGCTTGCTTTTCTTTCATTTCTTCAAAAAATAATAAGAGATCTTGTTTAGATATTCCTGCCTGTTCTATTTTTTTAAGGGCTGCTTGAAGAGATCTTTTGGTGATAACAGTATCAGCCAGTAATCGGGAAAATATACCTGCTGCTTGAGGTGACTGACTAAATACAGACCAACGTCCCCACATTTTCAACCGTCCTTGAATCCAAACACTTTCAAGGGTACGCAACCTCAGATATTCGTCACCTTTTCCACATGTTACCGGATAAATCATTCTGCGCCCCTTGCCTTCATCTTGCTTGATATATTCACACCCGACATAGCCGTACCTCTTCTACTTCCCTTTTAACCTGTGCTAATAATTCAATTTCTGTCCCATGAGTCGTCTGCCATGTTTTCGGTGCCGCATGGAATCCTGTGGGATAACAGGCCCGATGGTGGCGGGGACATAACGGCAGCACGGAGAAGTGATCGGCTCGCTGTGCCATCCCCTGCCCTGTTCGCACATGATGGATTTCCGCCGGCGACGCCCCCAACCCCAGATTACGGCAACAAATACAACCTAAAGAGGCCACATCCGACAGCCACTGTTTTTCACTGTTGGTCATTGGTCTTGCCTCTTCCTCACGCAAAATCAAACAACTGTGCAGCCGCATTTTCGGCGGCATCACGGATCGGGAAGTTGCGGTACAAGATGAAGTTCCACAGCACATTCAGTGTGGCTTTATAGAGTGCCTGAAATTCCAGATCATCCATTTTGGCGAAACTGACAGAGCGGGGTTCCCGGTGCAGGCTGCCATTAGGCATTTCATAGGTGTCGTAATGCCCGGCTTCCACCGTGACCCAGCGCCGGAAGGCATCAAAGGATTTGGTGGCGGTGATGTTATGAGCACGGTTTTTCGACAGGCCAGACAGGTATTCATCAGCCGCCGATTGTAAGGCATCCTGACTGCCAGCGAAGTGGGCCAGAAACTGGACATAGCCGCGCACAAGGGCTTTTTCTTCGGGGGAGATCGTGCCGCCCGTGGGTTCCCAGTATTCGAACCCAAGATTCAACAGGGCAAAATATTTGCGGTGGAAACGCGGGTTACGGGCTTTCTTGAAATCCGCATACAGCACATCGCCACATTTCACTTTGAAATGCAGGTAGTCTCTGGCCGCTGGGGTAGCCGGTTTCAGCGTGTCGTCGGAAATTTTGATAAAACTATGCTGCGCCATTCTTGATCCTTTGAGGTCATGGCACAGCAGCTTCGGTTTAGGTTCGGGTGTTCAGGCCGATGGAATAATTTTAGCGGGTTACAATCCGTTATGCTACCGACAATTTCTGCAAGCGGGACGTATCCAGATTTTGCTTAATATGCCAGATATCATAGGCATTCTGCATTCCCAGCCACACATGCGGGGCACTGCCGATAACCACAGAAAGACGAACCGCCATTTCTGGGGAAACATGCGACTGACAGCTAATCAGCCGTTGTACCGTAGAAGGGGCAACCTCCAGTGCCTTCGCTAATGCCCTGGCACTCATGTTTAAGGTTTCCATCGTTTCTTTGATTAGCTCGCCCGGATGGGGCGGATTATACATCGTACTCATCAGTGATAATCCTCATAGTTGACGACATAAACATCACCGTTAATAAATTCAAAAGTGATGCGCCAGTTTCCGGTGACGGTGATTGACCACTGCCCTTTTTTATCACCGGTTAACGGATGCAAAAAGAAACCCGGCACATCGATGTCTTTTATGTCTTTGGCTAAATCGAGAACACTTAAACGCAAACTGATCTTCTTTGCTTGTTTAGCATCAATACCTGCAGTCGAGCCGGTATCAAAGAATTTCTTCAGCCCTTTATGCTTAAAACTTTTTATCATGTCATTTTATGCCTTTGGGGTGTTGCGTGTAACGCATTATACAAAATGCCGCGTGATACGCAACACTAAATTTATCATACCAGTTTCAGCGTATGCCAGCCCAATGTATTCCAACACGCGGCTTCACCCGAAAAACAGCATTCAGCCACCGGTAAAGACTCACCACATTTTCCACAGCATTGTTCCTGTAGCTCAGCCATCTGCTGTTTTAATGAACGGTCATCTATTCGAATTAACATCGTGAGGTATTCATTGACATCGTAAGGCTCCCTGCCCGGTCTACGTAACACACAATTACGCTTCAGCATCGCCAATTCCTGATTATCAAGGAGCAATTCTATTTTGGTAACGCCAGCCTCCTGCTGGCGCTGACGTTGGGCGGCTTTACGTTCTGCGGGGGATTTAGCCATGATTGGATTTCCTGAGCTTATAAACCGAATTGCGGGTACGGATAAAACCATCAGCATTAAAGGAATGAATATTCTGAACCAATGACGTAATGATTTCAGTGCCATCAGACCAGCATTGATTAACTAACATCATGGTAAATGCGCCCACTTGCCCGAAGATCAGCGTTACCGTAGAGAATAAACCCTGTCAGCTCGATTTCCGCCGTGTATACCTTGCTTTCCGTGTTTAATTGCTTATCCATCGTTATTCTCCCAGCCAGTCGTAAACAAACCGGATCAACGCCATCACCGGCAGTGAAACCGGAAAGGTCAGCAGCAGGAACAAGGCGAGCATATGGAGCCAGAATTCTTCATCGGTCAGAATTTCCCAGTAACCGATCACTTCGTCTTTTAGGTAATGCAAAAAGTTGTTTGATGTTTTCATTGGTCTTGCCTCTCTCAGTGAGTCTGATTTCTCAATGTCCAAAGTTTTTGTAATTTAATTAATCCCTTGCCCGTCACCAGTGACGTGATACATTCCTGAATGCCGCGTTCCGGGTGTTCCCAACGACCTAATTTCACATCCATCAAGCCTGCTTGTATTTTTTCCTGATACGGTTCATTGCGACGGGTGACCCAGCCGATTTGTCGCAGGAATGCAAACAAACGGGTTCGACCTGTACCTAAAACCTTAGCAACCTGCGCAATGCTGAGGGAACCATGTGACGCAGAGATTTTGTCATGAAATTCAACTTTCGGCGCATCTTCAAAGATCTGGTGCTCTAACTGGTTCACCGCCAGCGAAAGCCGCTCTTTCTCCTCTTCAGCCTGAATGACCATCAGCGCCAGTTGTTTAGCATTGGGTAAAACCGATTGTGGTGTTGTCAGCCTGCCTGAGTGGTAGTCGATAAAGGTTTGGTTAACCTGCAGACGGAATTTTGGGGAAATCCAGCCAGCATATTCGATAGCTAAAAGTTCGTGAGCGAAAGTCCCCCCTGTGCGCCCTGCTTTTTTAACTACCGTGATCTCGGTAGTTTGGTTTTGCAATTCTGAAATTAATTGGATAGTTCCCTCAAGTGCTAGCCAATAACTTGGGCCATGTTTCTTTTCCCTGCCACTTGCCTTATGTAGCGCATTCAGATTAAAACGTCCTTCCGCATCGGTGGTGATTTCAACGCCTGCGATTACGGGCAAGGTTTTCTTATCGATAACATTTAACATACGGGTTCCTTTGTTGAGTCTTACATCACATCACGCCAGTCATTCAGGCATGTTTAAAAAAACGGCTATTCCCTCGATTCCGCTGAAAGTCGCTTGATAACTTCTTTTTCAATCGGTTTAGGTGCTGTCATCACCTGTTTGTAGACTGTCTTTTGAACGGGCGTTTTACGTAATAACACCCGCTGGACATCGCCCAGTGGCATACGGAGCAAAATGGCGATGTACTCTGCTGTTCTGCCGAGCCGAGTGAGTTCATACATGCCCCGGACAATATTCTGGCCATAGTTAAATCGCTTCCCAATGTTGATGCTGGGTTCTGCTGCTGTCACAGGTTTTGCCACTGGAATGAGTTTCGGCTTAGGCTGGTAAGGCTGGCGACTACGTGCCCGTGCTGCTTGATTTAAATCATCAAGAATACGGTCAGTGTGATCGCAGCCATCATCAACAATATGACGGTTATCCAGGATCAGTTTGTTGACATCGTTTTCGTTGTTCATGGGGTCTTACCTCGTTTTTGTTTATCCGCTTTTGGTCAGAAAGTGTTTTAGTTACTGGTCAGAACACGGCTCTTTCGCCGCCTGTTCCGCGGCCTGTTTCCAGATCCCACGCCAGGCAGCCAATGCCGGTACCTCACTCATCCGCCCCAAACCCGCTTTACGCGCAAGTTGCGCTGCCAGTTCCTGAATACGGTTCGTCGGTGTCCAGCCGGTTGAAAACAGTTGTTGGAACGTGGCATCGCGCTCCACAGTATCGATGGTGATGGCGGTTTCTCCGGCTTTCAGCCAACGGCCATTGACACAGGCAGGACGCCCCGCTTTGTCCCACTTGCACGCTTTATCGAAATACTCCGTGCAATTCTCCGGGCCAAACAGGGTCTTCGGGCGCAGGTAATCGCGCATCTTGCCATCTTCCCGCCACTTGGTAGTCAGGTAATCCGTAATAAGTTTCAGGTCTTCCACCGTATAACCGTCACTCAATCGCGCTCGGATATACCCCATCGTGGTTTTGCCATCACGGTAGTTAGAGTCGGTCACCTGATTGAAATAAACCAAGACCTGTCGGGCTGGATCGTGGTCGGGTTCCACCGGAACCTGACAAGAAACGTTAGTCTCTGTTGTACTCTCTGTAGTAATCTCTGTTGTAGTCTCTGTAAGATCAGGCCAATTTGACCCATTCAGAACGGCGCATTCTGACCCGTTGGAATGTGCCAAATTGCCCCTGTCGATAAGGTCATTTTGACCCGCTCGATGGTCTTCTTTTGCGTTGTTCGATGGGGGCATTTTGACCTTATCGGCTAACAATAGGTGCTCATAATTGATTGCGTAATAATTCGTCCGGTCATGGCTGGATTTATTAATTTGCTCAATCCGCAACACACCCAGCTTTTTCAAATTTGCCAGCGCTCGTTTAATGGTGGATTCGGAAAAAAACGGGAATTGCGCTTGCCATTTTTCGACCGTGTTGTAGATCCAGCGGCAGCCATTGACCTCAATACCCGACGACGTTTCTGTCAGCCAGTATTGGATCTGCTGCAAAATAATGGCCTCATTCAATCCCAGGCGCATGGCCAACTCAGGGATAACCACTAGTGGGCGGCTTTTTAACAATAACAAATTCATATCACGCCCTTACTTATTTTTGGCTCTGCCATTTTTCTGTCTTTTGCCCTGTTCCCAAGCTGTCAGCGCCGCTTCCCTGCGGCCTTCATAAATTTCTGACACTTCCTCAAAAGTGGCAGGCTTACCGTTCCGGCGAAAGCCATTGCGATAAGTGATCTTATCGATGGGTTTCATCATTGGTCTTGCCTCTCGTTAATGCACGTTGGTCAAACGGGGTTCAATGGCATTTAACGCAGATACCGCGATGGCTATACGGTGTGACATGTCACGCCCTCCAAGCAGGGTTTCACTTATGGCGGCAGCAAATTCCCTGATCGCAACAGACGCGAGATAATTCAGGCTCTCTTCGTTCATTAACTTCGCCCGCCGTTCTGCCGGCAATGCCGCTTCAATGGCCGGTAACAGTTCCGTGATCTTGCGTTGTGCTGCGTTCGAATCACTGCGCAACCAGCGAAAAATTTGTTGCCGGTTATTGTTTATCGCTTTCCAGTCAGCATTTCCTGTTGCGTCCTCAATCTGACGTAACCGATGGTGAGAACAACCCGCACCTAGTAGGAAATACATACGACTGACTTCAATGGCTACATGCTCCTGCCCTCGCTCCATGGCCCAAGCCTCAACTTCGGCTCTGAGCGTATTGATATCTTGCTCCACGATTTGCGTCTCCTGTCGCAATGTTGATTATTGAAAATCAGTTTTTGATCTTTGTTATCAGCTACACTTCAAGTAATCCATCTTTAGGATTAGGGTATAAATCTGGACGTAACTCATGTGGTGTTACTCCAGTTACTTTATAAATGGGTATAACTCTTTGCGGAGGAACAATCCCATGTGAACGATGTATCCAATAACTAATAGTCATTTGAGAAACATTTAGCTTTTCAGCTAAAGCTTTCGCTGAACCAGCAATTTCAATTGCGCGTTTTAATGCAGTCACTATTTTTCTCCTAATCTGCTTACGTGCATTTATTAAACAATTAGTTGATACCAATTGTCAACTGTTTGTTTATTTATATATATAAACATTATGTTTATAATGTCAAGATGAAAGACAATTTAAAAAACAATGCCGCCGTACTGGCGAGACTTAACGAACTTATGGATCAACAGGGTATATCTAAAGCAGATATGGCCCGTATCGCTGGTGTTAGCCCACAAGCGGTTAATAATTGGTTCAACAGAGGTGATATAGGTAAACGTTCAGCTCAAAAATTAGCTCAACACGCTGGGGTTTCAGTAGATTGGATATTAGGGGATAGCGATGTAGACGGACCAAATGACACACCAGAGCGACCACTTTCTCCACGAGAAAAAATTCTATTAGAACTCTTTAATGAGTTACCTGATAGTGAAGCCGATCAACTCCTAAAAACTCTTGAAGAGAAAAAACGGTATTATGATACCTTACTAGATGAATTATTACATAAAAGGCAAAATAAAAAAGCATAATTTATTGTATTTAATAATATTTTTTACTTTCCTAAAAAATTGCCTTTCAGATAGTTGATATCATCACCTCACCAAAATTATTAATCGTTCCACAAAATATTCTCGTATTAACAAGGCCTCCTAATTAGTGGCCTTGTTGCCTGCCTTTTTAGCAAATAACCGCTTTAAATTTTTCCTATTAGAAAACCTAAAAAACCGACGCATAAACTTTTAGTTGATAATTATGTTGACACATTCATCAACTTATTGTTTAATTCAAACCATCAACAGCAAACAGGCAGGACGCCCACGAAGTAGCCGCTACCGGCATATGAAGAGGTAGATGATTTGCTCAGACAATACGGCACAGCAGCCGTTTAGGTTAAGTGTTCAAGACCAAATTTGCAGTTTCAGTTGTCATGGAGGAGGAGAACCGCAGCACTCATCGCGACCTGCCATGATTACCACTCGATGACAACTGACTTTTATCTCAACACCAGGGGATACAGTCAGAAAGAGACCAATCACCATTAGCGTGATGCACCAAAGAGGCAACTAAACCGGTCGTCAGCCTTGACCAGGGTAAAGCGACGCTGGATAGCGTAACCAGCACCTTTTAGTTCAGACTCAAAACCGTTAGGAGAATTAAAAAATGAAAGCTGATGAAGTGGCAAAATTACAATCTGATGCTGTTCTTGACGATCTTATTGAATATTTGACATGTGCTGTATCACCTAATAGCACAGCCAAAGATGCTATGGAGCAAATCATAAATTTTAAGCAAGAAATAAAATTGCACCAAACATTAAATTACTCACAACAGACGTAAAAAAACCCACCGAAGTGGGTTCTTTTACCCCGGGTCGCCGACCAAAGCTACCGGGTTTCTTAGAGCGGAGACCAATCCGCTCAAAGAGGCAAGACCAATGATAACTCATCGATCCACGACAATATATAGGAGTTGCTATGAAAGCACAACCCAAGACTCTCAAAATTACCCTCTATGTGTATGCCAAAGAAGGTTTTGACCGACAGATTGAGTTCACCACGTTCACCAATGAACCTGTGAACACTACCTTTTGGGGGGCATTAGTTTCTCAGCATGACGTGGAAATCACGCTCCCGTCAGTTAATAAGTCTAATCTCATCCAGGCGCAGATCGACGCACTTAAGGCTGAAAAAGAAAAAGTACTGTCCCATGCGCAGGTAGAAGTGAACCGGATTGAAGACCACATCCAGTCGCTCTTATGCATTGAAGGTAAACCGGTTTCCGCTTCCGATATGGAGCTTCCTTATTAAACCTGGGTGAAGTATGCAAGACATCAATGACGTGATTGAAATGATTCTGGATGCAGGCTTAGCGGCCGTTGAGCATGAAAATAACAGTGATTCTATGAAAGGGGTAACCCATATTTCTATTCTTGGCGGAAAACGGCGGGTGGAATATTACCCGACAACGGGGATGGTTTACTCAAATCCTGTCAAGGATCTTTATTCCACTGTTCGGCTTCCCAAAGCCGGCATTCGAAGAGCCATCAAACTAGCTAAAAAAGGCAATTAACAAGAGGCAAGACCCATGACAACTTACGTTTGTGTATTTGAGCCGACTCCAGCGGCTCAACAGGGCGGTGCGATATCTTTAGCCATCGCGCTTGAAGCCAATTCCATCAAAATGGCGAAAGCCATGGCCATTGTGAATTTAGGTGAATTCTATCCTGATGATATGGATAAATTTAACACCGATAATCCCATTATTTGTGAAGATCGGGTCGGCTCCCCTCGCCCCCCCGTGGGTAAATTTGATGAGAAGTTTGCGACTGAATATGAATTCAATGGCACAACCTGGCAGGCTAAAAGCCTCGAACCGGCTCAAACCCCAGCCATTAACAAACGTGATTTTGTTCATACTTATGCCACCCTGGATTTAGAAATCGCGCTGGCATTACTGGACGGGGATTTTCATTGCTGGGCGGTTATGTCACACAGTTTGACGGCCGCTAAACAACTCATTGCAGACAACGATAAAACATGGCGTTGGTGGTCTATGACATTTCGTATCAGAACGGATGCTTTATCTATCCCACGCGAAACAATTTTCAAGATAGTTCGCGAAGGTAAACGGCGCCCTGAGTTTTTGAGAAGCTTTAACACCATGAAGGCATTTTTGAACCACGCCTTAAGTGATACCCGCATCGCTGAATTACAGGATGCGCCTGACGAGCCGGCATCAATACCAGAAACCTCAGCAGAGAACGGCACTGTCAGTGAAGTTGAAACCCAGACAACACCCGAAATGAAAGCAGAAAAAAGCGAAACTAAACCCCGTAAAACCAGAAAGACCAAACCAGCCAAAAAGGAGACTGTACCGGAAACCGAAGAAATAGCGCCAGAAACTGAGAAAGCCGCACCAGAAATCGAGGAAGCTGCACCAGAAACTGAGAAAGCGGCACCAAAAACCGAGGAAACCGCACCCAAAACGGCGGCCAATGATGAAATCACTCCATTATTGCCAGTCAGTGGCCAGAACGCCAGTAATGATAATTTCCAGCACCGTGCCGATCTGCTCGAAGAAACCATCAAGGCACAGGGTAATCAACAGCAGGCCAATCTGCGTATCTGGAAAGCGGTTCAGCGTACCGATCCGCGTTTTACCAAGCCACTGGAAGGGATGGGTTATAGCGGTACCAGCATCAACAGTAACTATATGCTGATGCGAGCCACTGAAATATTTGGCCCAATTGGTAAAGGCTGGGGCTATGACATTCTGGAAGAAAAATCTATCGACGGCATTCCCATGACTGAACCCGTTCTGGATGAGCGTAATAAACAAATAGCCACCCGTTTTTTGCGTGATGGTGATGGCTCATTAATTTTTACCCAGAACCATTCTATCAAGATTTTATTCTGGTACGCAGATGAATATGGCGAACGTGCATCATTCATCAGTTATGGCGCGACACCCTATCGTTACCAATCAAATTATGGACCAAAAGCAGACGGTGAAGTGCTTAAGAAATCCCTGACAGACGCCATCAAAAAAGCCTTATCCATGCTTGGGTTTAGCGCCGATGTCTTTATGGGGATGCACGATAACCCAGAATACTTGGCTGAAAACAAAATTGAATTCGGTATCAAAGCCGCCAGTGATAAAGCCGAAGATCTCACCCGTTTACGTAAGGAGCTGGACGAGAAGTTTGCACGCAACACCGAAACCATGAAAACGGCGATCACTAAAAATGAGCTGAGGGGCATTGCATCCACACTGACCCGTGAAATCGACGTGCATCTCAAGAACGCGAAGTCACTCGGTGACAAAGAGTATGAACGCTATCTATCAGGCCGCTTACGCCGTTTAACTGAAATCGAAAAAGACTGTTTATCTAAACTGGAAGAGGCAAACTCATGACCACTGCGATTGCATTAGCCGCCGACTATGATCAGTTGCAAAAATTGATAGCAGCCGGTGAATTTTCACCGGAAGCCATCGCCGATACCCTTGAAGGTCTTGAGGGTGAGTTAGGTGACAAACTGGATACCATCATGATCCATGTCCGCAATCTTGAAGGGCAGGCCCGAACGCTGGACGATGAGGCCAGGCGACTCACTGAGCGCAAAAAATCCTTTGAAAGTCAGGTCAAACACCTCAAGAAATATGTGCTGGATTGCTTGCTCAAAGCCGAACTGAACAGCCTGATGACCACGAAAAATACCTTCAGTGCGCGTCAGGGTATCGCCAGAGTCATTATCGATAATGAGATGTTATTGCCCGATGAATTAGTGGATGTGCAGACCATCACCGCACCGGACAAGAAAGCGATTAAGGCGGCTATCGAACGCGGTGAAACCGTACCGGGCGCACATCTCGAAATCGGGGAAAGAAGTTTGCAGGTTCGTTAACCATCAATTTATGCCCGATGATTCGGGCATTGAGGAGCACATAATGGCAGCAAGACTTGAAGTCAGTATCTTTTATAACGAAGAAATCGGGCAGTGCGAAGTGACCTGGTCGGCGGACAAAACCGAAGATTTTGCCCCCATGGAAAAGGCCGCCCTGGAACAACTGAAAACGGCCTTGGTAGGCCAACTGAATTCCGTCCACCGTCATGGTCAATTACATTGAGAGGGACAGTACGATGAAAAATAATCTGGAAGATCTGCATAATCATCTGTTTGCACAGTTAGAACGCCTTTCTGATGAAGCGCTGAAAGGTGAAGAACTCGAAAACGAAATTGCCCGTTCAAAGGCGGTTTCGGCTGTCGCCAACCAAATTGTGGAAAACGGCAAACTGGCACTTACGGTGCAAAAGATGTTGGGTGATAACGAAATTCAGTCCGCGCCCAAATATCTGGAGGTGAAATAATGGCGAATTTTGTCTATACCCCGGCAATGGAAGCCTGGATGCGGCAACATTATCTATTACGGCTGGGTAATCTCACCGTCGCCTTTAACCGGCAATTTAATGTGATTCGTTCCCCTGATGCCATTAATGCACTGCGAAAGCGATTGGGATTAAAAACAGGCCGCAGCGGTTGTTTTGTGAAAGGTCACACTCCGGCCAACAAAGGCGCAAAAGGGTTAACCGGTTCAAATTCAGGATCATTTAAGAAAAATAACCGTCCCCATAACTCTCTGGCTATTGGCAGTGAAGCCGTGACTAAGGACGGTTATATCAAAATAAAAGTGGCTGAACCCAATAAATGGAAACTGAAACATCGGGTAGTTTGGGAACAACATCATGGCCAGATCCCCAAAGGCGGCGTGATTAAATTTATCGATGACGATAAACAAAACTGTGCGATTGAAAACCTGATGCTGATATCGCAACAAGAGAATGCGGTCATTAACCGGTACTATGCAAATGCCCCCGCTGAATACAAACCAACCACTGTTCAGCTCGCACGGATAAAGATGGCCATTAGAGAGAAAACAAGAGGCAAGACCCATGCTTAAACATCAACATAAACGTTACCAGCCCATCAGACTTACCCTGCCTGATGGAACAAGCGGCCAAGTCATCACTGACCGCCGCTGCGCCGTCTTTTATGACTTCCCGCCCGAAGTCAAAATCGAGCCGCTTGACAACCACCAGAAGGCAGAGGCCGACAGTTTATTCCTCACCCGTAAACCTGATTAAGCCTAATCAGAAATCTGGTCACGTAATGCATAGCATGATGGGACATCCACCGAAAGGAGCACCATCATGCAACCCTGGCAACCGGGACAACAACTATTAACTGACTTCGATATCAAACTGGGACGATTAGCCGCCAGCGTCAAAAATGCGCCCTGTGATCAGGCAGAGATTACCCGCGCTTGTGACACCGCTGATCTGCTCATTTTATCAATGATGAGGCAAGACCATGAAAAACCACTGCGACATTATCACCGATGAAGAAATGGAAGAATTGACTGGGTATCAAGTTCCCTCCAAACAATGCGAGGCACTGGCCAAACATGGCATTTTCTTTATTACGCGCCAAGACGGTAAACCCCGAACAACCTGGAAGCATTTTAACCACCCCATGATTGCCACCCGTTACTCTAAGCCTGCCGAAGAGCCCGATTTCGAGAACATGTAATTATGGCCAGAACAAGGAAGAACGCCGCCGATGCCAAGTTACCCAAACGGGTCTATCGGGGAAAAACCAAATTTGAATTTCATCCAGCCAGAGGGGGATCGATTTCCCTTTGCCCTCTGGACGCCCCGCTTTCAGTTATCTGGGCGGAGTATGAAAAAATTATCTGTGACATGTCACGCGAGGAAAACACCGTGTCAAAATTAATCAAACAATTCCTGGCTTCAGCCACGTTTCAGGATCTGGCGACAGACACCAAAAAAGACTATCGGAAATATGCCAACAAGCTGATCCCTGTTTTTGGGAGAATGGCACCGGACAATGTGAAACCTGAGCATGTCAGAAAGTATATGGACAAACGCGGGCTGAAGAGCAGGACACAGGCCAACCGCGAAAAAACTTTCTTGTCCCGGGTCTACAAGTGGGGCTATGAGCGTGGAATGGTCAAAGGTAATCCGTGTAAAGGCGTGCAGCAATACAAGGAAAAAGCGCGGGAACGGTATATCACGGATGCGGAATATCATGCACTTTATTCCGTTGCCCCTACTGTCGTTAAAGTAGCGATGGAGCTGGCTTACTTGTGCTGTGCGCGGCAAGCCGATGTTCTGTCACTCACCCGCGCCCAGCTAATGGAAAACGGGATCTTTATTCGCCAGGGTAAAACCGGCAAAAAACAAATTAAAGCCTGGACGAAACGCTTAGAAAATGTGGTGAAGCTGAGTAACACACTCATAACTGATCCCGGTATTGTCAGCCTGTATGTAATTTGTCAGGCCAAAGGCCATAAATATACCCGCGATGGTTTTAACAGCCGCTGGAAAAAAGCCAGAGCCGCCGCAAAAGAGGCATTTCCTCATCTGGATTTTAATTTCACTTTTCACGACTTAAAGGCAAAAGGCATCTCCGATCTGGAAGGTACGCTGGCCGAAAAACAGGTAATTTCGGGTCATAAAAACATTACCCAGACCGCAAGATACAACAGAAAAATTGAAGTGGTTCCGGTTGTTGGCGGCCAACACACGGGATAATATTAGGAAAGGATATTAGGAATTTATTAGGAATGTGATTTGTGTCATGAAAAAAAGCCACCTTTACGGTGGCTTTTCTGTTCCCTAACTTGATGTTTTACATCAAGTTTTAATTTGGTGCCAGGGCGGGACTAGTAAATAAATGTAATTAATTGAATATATTAAAAATTATTTTTGTAATTTATTTTTATGCCCCTATTAATGCCCCTCGTTTGTTTGTGCTTGTTTATTTATCTAACTAATTGATTTAATAAAAATCATGACTATACATACAGGCTATATATATGGTAAAGCTTAATCTTTAATACTCAATCACAGGATACCTATTAATGCTTATGAGAGCATTATTCACCTGTATCAATGAACAGCATAAACACGTTGGTATCATGTGGCACATAAATAACATTCAGAAAATAATATTTCTAATAATTTTAAGATGCAAATCACAATATTTTAAATACCAATAAGGTTGGATTTATTTTTTTGTTGCTTTCCCATTGAAAAGTAAACGAGTCTGCCCAATATGACAATCGTTCACAACAAATGCGGAGCTACAATGAGTATTCAAAGCAAGTTTAATACATTCCATAAAGCAATCAAATTAGGTCGTAAGGATCCAGAATATAAAAATGCTCGTTCAAAGGATGATAGTATCACAGAAGATATTAAAGCTCGTTTTAAGGAAGACGGTTATCCTATCATCGAAGATTTCATTCAGGGATCACTAGCAACTCATACTGCTATTAAAGAAAAAGGCCAGGATTTCGATATAGATCGAGCAATAGTCATCGAAGTAAGTTTGGCTCCTGATAACCCAATCATACCGAAGGAAGCTGTACTAGAAGTGCTAGAAAACAGGAAATTTAAGAATGCAAAAATTAAAAAGCCTTGTGTGACAGCTGATTATAAAACAGAAAACTTGCATATCGATATACCTGTTTATCGTCGATATGAAAATGAGCAGTATGAACTTGCTATTGGTAAGAGGCATTCCGATGAAAACAATAGGGAATGGTCCACAGCAGCACCTCATGAATTAATCGACTGGATTAATCGTTCCGACAAATATGGATTTTATGAATCTGAAAAAATTGCTCAGTACCGCCGTATTGTTCGTTATTTGAAGCGCTGGAGAAATTTCAAATTTAAAGAAGAAGTACGTCAGAAAATTTTCTCCATTGGTATCGCAGTTATGGTGAAGGAACAATTTCAATCTTCAGTCAATACGGAGGGTTTTCCTGATGATTTATTAGCACTTAGGACAACGTTATATGGCATACTAAACTATGGTGGCTATTTCACCGAAGTGGAGGAGGATATATATAAAGTCAAAGTATTACTGCCAGTCAGTCCTCGGCGAGATATTTTTTATAAAAGCAGTACTAATACTGGGACACAATTCCGTAACAAACTGAGATCACTACTGAATATTCTTGATAAAACTGCAAATGAAGAAAATGAATCAAAACAGTGTGATCTGCTTCGTAGTGTATTTGGCGAAGACTTTCCAGAATCTACATCCTCAAATTCTACAGGATCTTCGAGTGCAAAAACTGTTTTTGCAACCGCTGGAGCGGTAGGGACATCACAAGGCGCATGAACTACTCATTTATTAAGGAATGTTTAACTAACTGCGGGTACTGTGTATCCGCAGTTGCTTACAACTCCGATGAAATCAATGCACTTAAAGTTGAGCAAAAAATTGGGGATCATAAGGTAGAGTTACTCCATTTTTATGTGAGAGAGCTTTATCAAATGCCAGAATTCTTGCTCAACAAACCTTCACATTTTGATCGATTAGCCCATACTACTGTTTTTCAGGATGTTGATCTTGCAACTATCTGTGTCAATGTGCCAGATTCTGTGTCTGTGAATTATGAAAAACCTGAGTTGGCTTTTATCGAATCTCTTAATAGGCATATTAGATTATTAACACGTGCGTTAATGGAACCTGAATGGAATAAACAAGAATTACTGAGAGAATTTCAGGCTGGTTGGCTGAGTATTATTGGCAATACAGAAAGTAATTTCATATGCCTATCTGAAAGTAGTGAATTAGAAATACTAAAAGTTTTAAAGCCACGGGCGGGAGTCCAAATGGGGCTTGCTACATACTATTTGGGACATCCGGTAAATTGGTCTTCAGAGAATACAATTTCTTTGCTTGCTAACCAATTGAAAAAAAGGAATCAGGCAGATGGATTGGGTTATATCATACCACTGAATGAACTTATACCAGCTCCATGGACGGAAAATGAACTTGGTGAATGGTACTTATCAGTGTTGTCATCCTTACATGCAGATGTTTTGTTCAAACTCAAAAATCAATATAGACAACAGCGTGTCCGTGAAATTTGGGTTATTTTTAATGGTTATACCTCATCAGGAAGAACATGGTTCGGAATTCATTTTTCCCTAAAAAGCTCTGTCAACGGAAAAAAACATTTACCTTTGACTGGTGCTAATTTGCAGGATTGGAAACTTAAAGCAATAAAAGTTTCGTTATTTAACAAAGAGAGACTTATGCCCCGAAGTGGGGCTGAGCAACGCCTACAAGACAAAAAAGTGCTATTAGTAGGGTGTGGATCTGTAGGGGGGGATATCGCTGATAAACTTGCAGCATCAGGTCTTGGTCATATCACATTATGTGATATAGATTATTTTACTTTGGAAAACTTATATCGACATATTCTACCAATTAATTTTGTATCTTATCTTAAAGTTAGTTCATTGTCGGCAAGTCTGACTCACAAATATCCTTGGTTAAGTATCAATGCGAAAAACTTAACGCTATTACAATTGAGATCACGAGATTTTCTTACGAAATATGATCTCATTATAATCGCAATCGGTTCACCAACACATGAGCGACTTTTCCATGATTACTTGTTAAAAGAAAAAATTAAGGTACCGATGATTAACTCATGGGTTGAAGGTTACGGAATCGGAGGACATGCTACATTAGATATACCGAGTAAACTTGGTTGTCTACGTTGTGCATATGTAAACCCAAAAGATCTTTCAAGAGGGCTTGCATCTAATCTTAACTTTTTAAAGCATAACCAAGATATAACAAAAAATCACGCCGGTTGTGGTGATGCTTTTCTACCCTATACATATATAGCCTCAACACAAACATCATTAATTGCTGCGGATTTGGCAGTTAAATATCTACTGGAAAGAGTGAACGAATCTTCAAAAGTGAGCTGGAAAGGACAAGCTGATGAGGCTATTGATAATGGCTTCTTAGTTAGTGATAGATATTATGCGTTTACGCGCTCACTTGAAATTTTATCATTATATAACAATGAATGCGATATTTGCAATGGATGATTTATCAATTGAAGTGGTTTCTTCTGAGCTTCAGGTACTTATTCGGAAAGGAGTGATAAGTATGTGGGAGAAGTATCGACAAATAGACCCAGATGCTCATGAAGCTTTCGGGGTGTTGATAGGTTCTAAGTGTATTGATTTTGCATACTATCATATATCAGAAATCACTGAACCAAAGGAACAAGATATCCACTCAAGAAGAAGTTTCACTTTGAAAGATCCAGGACATCAGGCGATTGTTAATGCGTTATTTGAAAGTTCCGGTGGTCAGCTTGTTTATCTTGGTACGTGGCATACACATCCAGAACCTAACCCCCACGCCTCGTCGATTGATATCAAAGACTGGAAAGCATGCTTAAAGCGTAATAAAGATCGCCAGCTTTTTTTTATAATAGTAGGTACCGAAAAAAAAGCACTTTATTATTTTGATGGGGAAATTTTTAACCGATACGAGTTTTGAGGTTATTACGATGAATAAAGAACTACTAATCCATATAGCAAAATTAATATTCAAACCGAAGGATCAACTTACACGATTAGCATTAGGTCTGTTCAAATTGGGATTGCTATCATTATTAGGTGGTTGGGGAATAAGTATTAAGTTTACAAAAGAGTTTCTGGAAAAAAATTTAAAAATAATTGAAGATATAAATGTTGGATATCAAAAGTATACAGATATTGCTTATTGCTTTGGAAGTTTGGCTTGTCTATTTGGATTGGGACTATGGTGTTATGCGGCATGGATTGCAATGAAAGATATGAATCGAAAAGATATAGTTTTAATCAGTGCCTTTGGTTTTGAAAATATAGATCCTAACTCCTCGATTAGTGGTCTTTCATATAGAGAGAAAGCAAAAATATTGCCATTGAAGTTTCCTCCTTTTGATTCGAGGAATAAAGAAAACATTATACATAAGGCTGCTTTTTTAAAGCAAAGTATTCTTGAAAGAACACAACATTCTGATGCGAGTCAGGCATATATAATCTCTTTGGGTAGTGTCCCATATCTTTTTATGATCGGAAGTTTTATGCGTGATGGACATCTACCTTTAAAGATTTTTGATTTTGACCGCACTAAAAACTATTTTCACCCATTGGATGAATTTCCTACAGGAGCGATCTTGTTAAAAAAGTATCGCGGTGCCGAAGTCCAAAAAATCTCCTCAATTCAACCAAACGATGAGGGAGTTATTGGATTAGCAATCTCATTTACCATGGAAATTCAAGATAGTGAATTGCCTGAAAGCATCATTGATCATACATTACATGTCGAACTAAGTACGGGATTTCGATTCGATAATCTCCCAGCAGAAGAAGAACAAGGAAAAATTACTAAAGAGTTAAGTTATATTATATCGGAGCTAAAACAGCGTACGAGCAGAGTTGATCTATTTATTTCTGCTCAAGCATCCTTCATATTACGATTAGGAACTTTATATCAGGAAGGTTTACATGGTGTTGTGACAGTCTGGCACTGGAATCCATCAAGCAAAAGTTATGAATGGAGTTTATCTATTAATGGTAATAAAGTTGATTGAAATGTATAGCTATAGTTAGTTAAGCTATTTTATTATAGTTCTTATTGAGAAGATATCTATATATGCTTATCTTCTCAATAACTTTAAAATTTAAGCTTGGTTATTCTTATGACTTATTGCGAAATTTACGCTCAATAAGTTGACCACGCTGATCAAAATACCGACTAGGCCAGATTTCTGAAGGATGGACACCGAGATAATCAGCAATTATCCATTCACCTTTCGGCCACGGTCTGCTGAAAGCATTTGCCAGTGTTGATGAACTGAGTCCCGCTTCACGAGAAACAGCCGCTAAGGTTGTTCCACGTTTACGTAATGCAGCGATGATATCGGCCTGATGCCAGTCAGTTCTAATGTTGTTATTCATTCCTGCTACCCCTTCCATTAATTAATCATTGATGGTGGTGATTCAAGGTAGGGTTAGCAGACCGGGTCAAGATTCCGGCGAGACGTGAGTCTCCCCTACCTGAACCACCATTGAAAGGGTGAGCGCAGGCGCACTGGTAGAAACATCCTACCAGTGTTCTTGACTCAAGGCTGCTAAACCTTGACCACTAGATTTTGCTAATGGCAGAAATACTTTAACGGATTGTTTTACCTAACACAATAACCGAATCACTAAGTTGAACGACTATAAACCCGTTCAACATAACGCCCTCGGCCATCACCATGCCCCAAATCCATTGAAACCAGTGCTCGTGTTTCCTGACGGCTAAAACCATTTTGTTGATAAAATCTCAGTGCATCCTGCGCCCACGCATAGCGCAGACTGTGAGGAGAATAGCAACCGGTTAAACCAATCTTTGTGGTATGTGTCCGCCAGTAATTCATGGCCTGTTTGAGATCGGGCTTATCAATCAACCTACCGCCGCGTTGTTCTGCAACAGCAATGGCTTGCTCGACAGCCTCTTTCACCGCTGCAATATCCAGTACGCGGGTTTGCCTTGGCCGGCCGCCTTTTGTACCGAAAACAACATGCAGTTTCGGCTCTGGTTGCTCTAACTGTTTACGCCAGCTTTTCAATGATGCACTGCATTGTACCGCTTCCTGAGAACGTAACCCCAGCAATCGGGCGAGTTTCAGTGTGACGGCAAATCCGGCATCACGTTCAAGGGCTTTTTGATAAATCATCTGAAACGTAGTATCTGGAATCGCCTGTTTCGTTCCAGCGCGGCTAGTGCCGCTTAATCCCAATGCCTGATTGCTCAATCTTGGCGAAGTTTCCAGTTTTTCCCTGCCAGCCATGCGAAAGATATTACGCAGTGCCGCCATTTCATTTTGCACTGTTCGTTTAGCAATCCCCTGAGACAAACGGGCATCAACATACTGTTCCACATGCTTGGCTTTCAAATTATTAAGGCTTTTCACCTGAATATTCAGGCTCAATAACAAAGCACCCAAACGCCCGGCGATCCGAATGCGATCATGACAAGTTTTATGGCTACCGCCGCCTTGTCGGGCAAAAAATTTTAATTCTTTCATCAATCGACTCATCCATTTTTCTCCACTGATATCCGACAATCTACGATCTCTGGCGCGCGTCAGTGCGGCAAAACAAAAAGCACCGGTTTTGCCCTTGACGAATATCTGTGCGCCAGAGTGAACGCAGGTTGAGGTATTGCGGGGTATCGGTTGAGTACGCGGTACTGCCGCCTGTGTGTGCAGGTCATCCCCACCGGCTAAAAACCAGCCTCGATATCGTCAAGTTCTCCTTTTTCAATCTAAAAATGCAGTGTCAGATTCACTGAGTGGTGAAGCAGGCCTGAGCCTGGCAGAGTTGTGTTTCCCTTTAGTTGCGGCGTCACTTTCAGCGGTAAACCGGCAAAAAGTGACGCCTTAAATCCGCAAACGGTCAGCAAAAGTCGTGCAAGCGTTGAAATGCCAGCAAGCACAGCAAAACGCCGCAAGGTTAAGTATCAATCGGTAGCGATGAGTTAATTGTTTAGGTGTAGAAAGTAATCTGCTGAATATTTCAAACAGGGATAATAGAAGCATGAACGGGATGCGTGAAAGACATCCGGTTGTTTATTGAAGATCAATGAAAATGTGATCTGGTACTGATATGAAAAGTAAGTGCATAAGCTAACATCCAACACACTTCGGTAACAAGATAAAAACACCTATTGGGTGTATTTTTCAGTTCAAGAAACCTTCATCACCAGACAAGGGGTTTATGTCTGACAATATCTGCTTCCAAAGGTGGGCAGATGTACCGCAATCTTGCTCTCCCTTTCAGGCTACGGGAATTTTGTTTCGCCACCCTAAGGCGATCCTGACAGGCGATGGATCTTTGATAACAATTAAATACTTTATCGGTTGTAACGAGTAGGGGCAAATTTTTATTTGATATGAAATTGAGAAAAAACGATAGGGATAATCTAGGTAACAGCTCTTCCTACCGCTTTCAAAGTAAATTTTCTTATTGAGGTCTGTTTGAGGTCTGTGATTCCCTTATACTTATCTGCTATGCAGCCATTCGTTCTCCATTAAAGGAGACATATGTCCTCCTATCCAATTAATTAACCGTGCATTTAGTCGGCTGGCAAAAGTATGTTGTATTAAGGGAGGTGTTAGCAAATCTTTCTGTGTTATTACATAGCTAACTGGACAGCTCAAGTTAGTTATACGTGGTGGTGGCGGAGCAAGTAATAACTGCACTGGCTCACTTGGTGCTAAAGGAACAGATTGGCCTAAAAGTGTGAGGAAGCGTTCAGGTTTATGTAAGTGGATACGACCACTACTTATATCCAACCTACAAATTTCTGATAACGCCTCTTGTCCACTCTCTTGATAGCTTTCAAAAGCACTGCCACCTTGGCTAGTCAGCGCACTCAATAACCATAAATGGCTAACCTTTTCTCCCAATCGTGCTGCCAGGCATTGTGCTAGATATCCTCCGAAACTGTGACCAATAATTTCTATTGGTTTATTAAAAGTCGAGGCAAGCATTTCTGCTTCATCTAACCAATATTGGAGGTCACACTCTGATTGGTCTCTAATATCATCTACATCTTCCCCAATCAAATTTGGAGACCAAACACCACGACGTAAAAAAAAACCTGAAATCAGAATACGTGCAGTCATAGTGTAGTTACCCCACTTTGTGTCCGTTTCATCGCATTTACAGTACGTTGTAGTATCATGGTGAGCAAACAAAGCCCAGCCAGACTAAGAAAAAGTATCTGGTGGTTGCCAAGATCCAACATTAAACCACCATACAATGGAGCAACGGCACTACCCAGTAGGTAGAGGTTAGCGGCACCAAAATAGCTCCCACGTAACGCATTTGGGGTTATCTGATCCACTTCAACACTGAAGGTAGGGAATACTACCAATTCCCCCAGACTAAGGATAATCGTTGCTATAGCGAGCATATAAAATTGTGTAACAGGAGCAAAAGCGAATAACAGCTGTGCCAGTAACATCATTAATAGTCCTGTTATTAGCCTAACTCCAGTCGAATAACGTTGTAACAGACGTAATAAGGGAAACTGAGCGATAATAATAGTCAGAGCATTAATCGCAATCAGGGTAGCAATCAACGACATAACATTTGGTACATGACTACGAGTGAGATATTGGACCAATGTGGAATCAAAGCTGGCATATACTAAGGCTGCTAACATATTACAAAGCATCAACAAAGCAAAAAGTCGATGACGGATCATTTGTCCGCAGGCGGCAAAAAACGTAGAAGATGTGGTACTAGTTTGCTTTGGTGTAGTACTTCGCCATACGGTATAGTGCAGTGAGCGCCATAGTAACAGACCATAAATAAAATAGATTGAGGCAGTGATTAAAAAGGTTAAGCCTTGTTTGTCAACACCTAAGGTCACCCCAAATAATGGGCCTACCGCAGCGCCGGCATTGATAGCGTAATAACGGCAATAGAGTGCCAGCTCACGCGAAGCCTTATCATTAATACGATCTCCTATCAATGCCTTGCAGCTGGATTCAAGTAGAGCACAACCGATACTGACACCAGCAATACCAATGCCATACAGTGCGGGGTTATTACCATAGCTTAGCAAGACAAAAGCCAGTGCACTCAATGTGGTTCCACAAAGTATAAGGCGTTTGCGACCAAAACGATCTGATAACCAACCAGTATAGACGCCGCTGATTGCACCAAAGATGATAGCTATGGAGAGTAAGGCACCAATGGTAGTTGCAGAGAAGTTGAACTGGCGGTACAAGATCACTGCTAAAAAAGGCCAGATCATAAAATAGGCTCCCCGCGTTAGCAGGGTGCCTACCAACATCAAATGAATTTCTGCAGGTAGAGCACGAAAACGTGCCAAGGTAAAGGTTTTACTCTGCATCGGATCACCATGTCTTATCTGCCAGGACGCCACCACGCAAAGTTCCTGCGTCTACACTATGAAACAAAGGCAAAAAACTTGTGGGTAATGGACGAGTAAATTCACTGCTAAGCCAACAACGCAACAAGCAACGATCATGTTTTTCATCATTTTCAAAACAAGTGCGAGCATGTAATGTAATGTGGTTATTGACCATTACCAACATTCCTTTACTGAAGTTCAGTTCAGCGTAATGACCAGGCTGTTCAACAATTGAATCCATATCTGTTAACATCTGTTTGATTTCTTGTGACTGCTCTATGCCATGGCGAACTACTGAGTCGTTAAATTTACGTATATAACGTAAAACGAATTGATCATGATTTTCACTCAATAGCGGCAAAGCAATCCAAGATTGATCACCTTCATCACGCAAATCATGAGGAATGGGCTTTTTTAGGTGAGAAAGCCAAGTAAACTGGCGTTGTTCTGCTTGCAATACTACATCGGCAGAAGAACGAATGCGAAAAGCACCTCCGCGAGCAGCAGGGCTCCAACAACCCAGCACAGTGATATCTGCCCTATCAGAATGAAAAGCGAGCTCTTGATTAGTTAAGTGTCCACGTTGTGGCATATTAAGACTATCGCGTACACCATGATCACGAACTTCTTTTAAGTAATGTCCTTGTTTGTTAATTGAAACTGGAATACCAAACCAAAGGCAAAACTTATTAAACAATGCTCGAAATGGCTCAGCCGATAGAGATTTGAGCATTGGGGAATCATGCACTACTACACCACTTTCCAACTCAAGTTCTCGATGCAAATTACGACGCAATATATCATCGCTTTTATCAGGTTGATAGCCTTCCGCCATTGCGCTAAGCAGAGCTTCCAGCGACTGATTAAAACGAGCCGAACGTTCAAACACGATATTTCCTCGCCAGGCAATCGGGCGCGGGTAGGAAGAAAAACTCATAAATTCACCTCATATTCTTGTTGCCAAAGGGAAAGCGTAGTTAGAGTAAAAAGTTGAGTATTATCCGCCGTTTCTATATATGCAGGCGTTAAATTCACCAGACCGATATTGCGTAATGTCTCGCAGTGTTCCTGCAGATAATGACGCATTTCCTGTACTGCTTTAGGCCAATAGGCGAAGGGTAATCGGAAGTGCTGCTTAGGTTTCCATTGCCAGTTTGGTAGCCGTTTCTTGAGTAAATTACATAGTGGGGCTTTAGTTATACCATCCACAAGGCGTGTAGAACGACTTGCCAGCATACCGAGTCCAGCATGTAAATAAGGTGTCCGAGCTTCAATTGTGCGTGACATCAGGAGATGATCAGCTCGACGCAGCAGAGGCTCCAAAGAGTAATGCAGATCGAAATAGTCAATAGCTGCTTCATACCCTTTCTTTAGGGCTGAATGAGAAATTTCTTCAATTTGATCATTCAATTCAGAAGCAATTTTAGAAGAAAATAACTTTGCTTTGTTTTGGTAGTCGCCGAACCAAATGCGAGCAAAGCTGCCTGCATCATGTATCTTTGATTGTTGTAGGTCAAGGTGGCGAGGATAGCCCCAGAACAACTCGTCAGCACCCTCCCCCAACAATACACAGTGGTATCCTGCATCCCCGACTGCATCCGCTAATTGTTGATACATCATCAGGCTAGACATACGGGTTGCTGTACCAAAGTTTTTTACCGCCTTTCGCAACACAGGCATAAAAGCGGCTTGTTCCAGATAAATCCGATGCAAATTGGGTTGTTGGTGCACTGACTCCTCGGCACTTTCTAAGGCCAAAGTGAATTTAGCTATATCAGGCTTCATCCAGGTATTAAGCAGAGTTGAGTCTATCCCTCCACTGAGTAACAGTGCTGATGGACGAAATGTCGCTTTACAATGGCTGATAGCCTCACCTAATGTTTCTTCAATTGAATGCGATGATGGTTCAGTTTGAGGAGAAAAATGCTGGCGTTGAATCAACTGTGCTTGCCCTTTGCTAAGCGTAAATCTTAACTGCTCCCCGGGGGCGACAAGGCGTATACCGGAAAATAAACTTTCGCCTTCTAAAGTAACCCCTGTTGCCACAGCCTGAGCTATCGCAGCGATATTTGGTGCACACTCACCCAACAAAGTCAGTATCGGTGTAAGCTCGGATGAAAATATCAGCCGTCCACGATCTGCTTGATAAAAATAGTAGAGAGGTTTGATGCCGTAACTATCACGTTGTAGTGTCAATGAAGCACTATGCGGTTGCCATAATGCCAGCGCAAACATTCCATCTGGCAGTATTCCTTTTTTTATTCCCTCACAAAGCAAGCGAACTTCATCCACAATTCCCACATTTGGAGAGTAAACTTCACCATTATATGCGGCATAAGTTTCTCCATATTTCACTGGTATTGGTAGTGAGGCTGCACTAGACATTGGCAGGCGTGTCATTCCTAATGCACCTGCAGGCAAGTCAACAAATCCATTACCATAAGGACCTCGATGATGAAGATCCTGAAGTGCTTGACGAAAACGAGCACCATCAAACCCTGGTCCAATATCACCCAAAATGCCACACATTATGATACTCCCTGGGTAATAAGTTCAGTAATAGCGCATCGGTCGTGTTTACCGGCACCATTTAGTGGGAGTTTTTTATTGAGGCAAAAAACAGAACGCGGGGCACGGGATATACCTAAATGCTGCTGTAACCAAATTAGCAGAACACTTTCTTGCCCAAGTTCTCCTTGAATAACCGCGATGTAATCTTCACCATAAATATCACAGTGCACTTTCAGACAACATACATCTATCACATCACTACGGGTATTTAACAATTGTTCACATTCGTTAAGGTGGAACAGATTTCCCCCTTTATTTACCGTTCCATCCACGCGACCCAGCACATAAAACCCACCCTGCTCATCGAAATAGGCTATATCTTGGGTATCCAACCAGCCATCATGTACCATTTGTGCCGTTAGCTCAGGCTGATTTACATATCCTGAAAACAGACTGGGTGTTTTCACCCATAATCGCCCGCGAAAACCAGGTTGGGTAATTTCATGGCCCTGTTCATCAGTCAAACGTAGTGTCAGGCCAACAGCAGGTCCTACCGTATTGTCAAATCTATTTCTATTTAAGCGACCAAATAAAAAGGCAAAGCCACACTCACTCAATCCATAAATGTTCGCTAGCGGAGCAAAATTACGCTGAAATTCATCTTGTAAACCAGCATCCAAGCGAGCTGAACCAGACACGCACAATAAGCGGGATAATGGAAAAGGAACCGTGAGCGGAACCCCTTCCTTAACCATAAAATTGACAATGGGTGGAACCATATAGAGAAAACTGATATTGAATCGTTCTACTAGCGACCAAAATTGTATGCAGTCAGACCAGCAATGTTGCGGAAGTAGTACTACACTGCCACCATATAGTAAGGGAAACAGGAAGTTGATACCAAGTATCCCTAATCCGCTAACTCGATAAAAGCAGCCGGCACGAGTATGTTCTCCTATCTTTAAGCAGCGCTGACCAATGGCATAAGCGCTCACCATAGCTTGCTGACTGAGAACGATACCTTTAGGTTTACCTGTAGTTCCTGAGGTAAAAATAATCATTCTGCTATTTGCGGCTGCGTGCTCATCAAACATCTCAACAGAATCGGATGAAAAGTCAGGAATAAATTGCAATGTGGCAAACTCATCCTGAATAGGGACAGCACTTACCAATATCTGTAGCACCATCTCATCAATAATTGCCTGTTTTGCTGTAATACCCCATTCAGGATCGATTAGGACCAAATCTTTTCCTGAACGGATAACGCCATAAATCATACACAGGCAGTTATAGCTGTTGTCCAGTATCACACCAATGCCTTTGCCAGGTAAATCCGCAAACTGCCAAGCCAAAGCATCGACAAGCATATTGGTTTCTTTCCATCGATATTCAATAGCTGATTCGGGTTTTAAGGCATCAATCAACAGAGATTGCTGTGGCGAACTAAGGGCTTTCTTACGGAGTGTAGTATCCAGCGTGATAGGCAGATATTCCATCTGTCCTCCTAGCGCTTTACCGCAGTAAAAGCATGGATATCAAAGTTAACAGCAATCGGATTGACACCGCCAATTGTCATGACATTTTCCATAAATTCATGAGCGTAAGCCTTCCCACCTTCCAGTTCAATATAGCGAGTCACGTAGCTAGTTGACAAAAAAAACAAGGCTATTTCTTCCGCAGAAAGGAAAATAATATTGGCAAACACCTCACGTTGTGCGTTATGCAGGTGTGGACAGTTACGCATCAGTTCGAACGTATCATCATATTGTGTCAGACGGGGATCTCGGTGTTTTGCCCAGCGCGAGATCAACTCTTTTTCGATATAATCGCGCAATGGCCCATAAACCATTGGAAAATCATATTTATAGGCGCAAAAAAGCCCTCCGGATTTTAACCACTTTTGTAAATTCATTAACACTACTTGACGATCCATCCAGTAAAATGAGGTTGCACTGGTTATCAGGTCATAATTGCGTGGCGGAGAAAAAGTTTCTGCTGGAGATACGCTAAACGTTATATCAGGATAGCTATGACACGCTCGCTCAATAAGAGCATCACCAAGATCACATCCTTGAACATAAACAAAATACTCTTTCAGACGAATGGTAGAAACCCCATTACCGCAGCCAATATCCAATGCAGCTTCATTTGAAGGTGCTCGGACAGAGAGTGAACGATATAACTCATCGGGGTAGGTGATCTTTCCTCTTACGACATCATAAGATCCTGCATTTTTATTAAATTGTTTCACTGTGTTATCTCCAATAAACTTTCATGGTAATCGCCTTTATGAACAAAGTTAATATAGGTGCCACAACCGCGAATAAAGCGATAGGAGTGAGCCACACCCGCTGGGATAAAAACACTGGCTGGGCTATGTATATGACGAATATCACCCCCAAGATCGACTTCCACCTCTAGGCCGATATAGTCCTGACCATCTCCTAAGAACAAGAATACGGAGTCACAATTATGAGTGTGGCTATCAACATGACCTATCTCTGCAGACTCATCAGCGCCTATCATCGAAAATTGGCGGGCAATAAAATAGTAGGGAGACCCATCTATCAACCGTTTATCCAACATCACAAAACGTTTTCCTGGACCGTGGCGGTGATACTTAAGTTCTGTTGAAGATTTTTCCAACGGAACCAGAAAAAGGTCTTGTTCTTGTAAGGGAGTAAAATGCTCCAGAGAGATGTGTCCCTTGATGAGTTTTGGATCAAAAATGCTGTAAGCAGCACTGTCTTTCTGCATAGCAAGTTGGTGCAAGCGGGCAACATGTACAAACGCATTTTTACCTACAACCGGTTGCATTGGAGACATGGGTATTCGGCTATACGCTTCTACTAATTCAGAAAGCGCCAAAATTCGGGAAATATCAAAACGATTTTGTTCAAAACGTGTAGCAAGCAGCGTAATCAATTGGAAAGTATCAGTGATACCTGCACGTTCACCTATGCCATTGCAACTCGTAGAGATCCATTCAACTCCCGCTTCAATCGCTTTTAACGTGTTAGCTAGCGCGAGTCCTCTATCGTTATGAACATGATATTCAAGAACAATATCAGGAAACTCATAGCGTAATAGCGATAACACATCAAAAGTTTCATCAGGTAGTAGAATACCTACACTATCAGCGAAACAAATACGATTAGCACCTGCTTCACGAGCAGTTATAATCATACTGACCAAGTCAGGGACTGCAGTACGCCCGGCATCTTCAATGGTTGCCCTAACTAACAACCCTTGTTCACGGGCATATCGGATAGAAGAACCAAACATGGCTAACAACTCTGCGCGGCTCTTACCTTTAAACTTCGTTGCCATTGAAATTTCATTAATAGAGGCGAACAATCCAACCCAATGAGCCCCAGTTTGTAACACGGCATCGATATCTTCCAAACGAGCTCTGGCGTGAGCTAACACTGGCACAGGTGAGGTTGCTACCACAGCTTGAACACGTTCTGCTTCTTTCGACGAAATAAAAGGATGTCCACACTCAATCGTATCTACCCCTAATGCTGCTATTTCTCGGGAAAGTAATACCGACTGTTCAGTAGTAAAACAACACTGGCGAGTTTGCATGCCTTCTCTCAAGGTGCAATCAATAATACGTATCATGTAGGGTGCTCCATACTTCTGACCAAGGTTTCAAAACAAGGTGCAGCCTGAAAATCCATAATTTTTGGTGCATGATTAAATTGTCGAGCAAAGCGTGCTAGAAAAGTCACCATTTTCATTGAATGATTTAATAGTTCCTTGAGGGATTCATCAATATTGGCTTCTGAAATCTCTCTATCAGGGAAAATAATTTTTAGATTATCAATTACCCATACTTTCATATTTGCCTCACATTAGTCTTTGATATTCGTTCTCTTCAACAAACACTATTGGCATGCCTATACGCAATTGACCGCTGATATTCATGTAACTCCCATGCGGGGTTTTTGCAGGCCATACCGAGATATCTCCTGCTTGAAGTGATACATCCTTTAGTTCTTCCTGAGAAATTCGGTTTTTTTCGAGGTCTATACACTTAAACATGGGATAATTTAGATCGAACTCATGCGGATAAACCACATCAGTATCGGGCAGATAAAACATACCTCCGTTCTCTTTAAATGCCGGGGTCAAAGCTACCCAGAACGTCCAAGCGGTATTAAAGGGTTTTTCCCACAATGCAATGTCCTGATGTAGAGGAATAAACGATTCATCAGCATGACGTTTAATAAAAGCTGCATGACGTAACAAACGAGGGTTATCAAGGTACTGACTTACGATTTTCGTCAGCCCGGAATCATAACACCATGCCTGCCAGAATTGCGGGTCATGATTAGAGATGTTACGGATTTTTTTTGCATAACGCAGTTTATCATCACCAATATCAAACTCTGGCTCTAGCCCTGCAGACGGAGAATCGGATTGTGCAAGAATCCAGTCCAGCGCCAGTTTTTGAAAATCGGGTGAAATTGCCTGCTTATGAAATATCATGAAAAGGTAACCTCTTGAGTTAGTTGGATAAGGTAAGAAATCACGTTACTCTCTTTCATCACCTCATGGTGACATACGGAGGCATCGAATTGATGGATATTCTGGATCAACAAATGCCAGTCAATGTTTACGTTGATATTATTTCGAGTGCAACGTATCCACCATGCTTGTTGCAAGGCTGGTTTTGGTTGCCATTGGCTGAATAGGCTAATGTTATTTAGAATGACAGGTAACTTTATTTCATTAAGCTCCTGCATCAAGGAAAGCCAGTCTTGTATATCTGTTGTTAGCCAGTGCTGGTACTGTTCGTCGATAGGCATTTCACGTAACGAAGACGAAGGCAAATGGCTGTCCACCATAACTAAGCGGGCAGTAGGGAAATTGCGTTGGCAGAGTTCATATCCCAGAGCACCACCGAACGAATAGCCAATAATCCAAGTCGGCTTATATTTCAATCCATCAGCGATAAGATCAGCCAGTTCAGAAAGATCTTCTTTCATAGCTAATGTGTGATAATTAACGCTTTCCACCTGTTCAGGCAGATGGGAAAGCAGGGACTGAAAACAACTGGGATGTCCGATGAAATCAGGAAGCAAAAGTATCATCAGGTCAGCTCCTCCACCAAGGTACTGTGTAAAGCATTGCTAAATGTTTCTCCCCAGCGGGTTGTCAGCTTAACGTGCCAGAATCCTGGTTCTCCATGAGTGACAGTTATGGTGATAGGTTTCCTGCTACGAAATTCAGGATGATGCTGAAATCCTTCCATTACTATTGGTGTATCTATGAAGTTGATCATCACGATAGCATCACGATAATTAAGCTCACACAGAGAAGTAATTTCCTCCTGGGGTAGCTGTGCGTGCTCTAGCCACGACAAACGTAGCTGGTCAAACTCTGTGACTTCATAGCGAGCATCCAGCAGTATCGGTAACAGATTGACATAACATCCACTGCCCGTATTTCGCCGCCCTATACGGCGCAAAGTAACCGGGGTTATTGCTAATTGAGGACCATTAATATTCAGCTTAGCCAATGTCCGTGATAGGGACAGAATCATACGGGTAAACATTTGTGGCTCATCGTGTAATGTAAAGCTCATCAATGAGCTATCGGGTAACAACTCCCATGTCGGAGGCATGACCAGTGTGCTGAAAAGCGCTTTTTGATTACACCAGAAAGTTTGTAGCCGTTCTCGGTGTACTATGATTTGTTGTTCTAAGACCCAAATTTGTTGAATAAAATCCAGGTCCGGCTCTGGCCATGCTGCGGTCTTTAACCAAACATGTACCCGAGAAAGTAATGTCTGAACAAAGTCAACATCCGCAATCAGGTGATGCAGCCATATTCCCCACCGCATATCCTTACCACAACGTGCATATACGACCCTCAGCATTCCTCTTTTAAACACAGAGTGAGGGTACTGTAATTGTTCGCGAATAAAAGCCTGAGCATCTGCATACTGCACAGATTCCTGATATTCAGGTTCAGCATTATATGGTGAGGTAAAAAGGCGTAATTCGAGTCCACTATCTCCCCACTCCACCGCACTATTGAGAAGTGGAAAAGTTCTATATAGACCTTCGATCAAATTTTTTAGTTTGGAAGGTTCTGAAGGGACAGAGTCTGGTGCCAGGTAGAACAATCCGAATTGTGAACAGTCTCCGGAAATAATCTCACTCAGTACCATTGCATTAAGCCAGCAAGGAAGTGACAAAATGCAGGAACTATCACTATAAGAGGTAAGCAGCTGTTCTTTTTCTTGCTGTAGCCAGGAACGTTCCTCTTGATCTAACTGTTGCCACTGACCATAAATAATCAGCCGATTACCAAATGGTAAGCAATAAATTTGCCGCTGAGAGAACTTCTCAAAGATTTCATTCATAGTACCAGAACCCCCTCAGGAATAGGATTCTGTAATGTATTGACATCAATTCCCTTGTGGGTTAACAGGGAAGCAAAATCAGCAAGAGTCGCATGCTGATAAAGCTCCTGGAGGGAAAGTGCCACATCAGAATAGTATTGATAACAAGTAGCCAGTAAGCGCAAAGCATGTAATGAATTACCGCCTGATTCAAAAAAATTGTGTGTTGGAGAGATAATTGGGTAGCCCAGCAATTCTGACCACCAAATGGCACAAGCTGCTTCTTGCTGGCTCATTTCCATAGCTGATGATTGTGATTGTAATGCTTGCCATTGCGAAAAAAGCGCTCGACGATCCACTTTTCCATGCTGAGTCAAAGGTAGTGAACGGACACAAAACCAAAAGGACGGACGTTCCCAAGAAGGAAATTTCAGCATAGCTTGACGAGCTGGACGATCATCTTCTGCTTGTAGTGCGGCTATCAGCTGTTTACTACCATGATATTGCTGCACCAATAATGAACAATCTTCTACTCCCGGAATATTGCGCAGTCTATTTTCTATTTCACTTAAATTAATGCGGTAGCCATTAATTTTTATTTGACTGTCCGCTCGACCAATAAAATGTAGATTTCCCTCTTCATCATAATATGCAAGATCACCTGTACGATAAGCTCGTTGGGATATTCCCTGCCAAGTAATAGTAACAAAGGCTTGTGCTGTACGTTCTGGATCACCGAAATATCCCAATGCTAATCCTTCCCCAATAGCATATATTTCACCACTGACACTGGGTGCAGTTATATGTTCACCTTGCAAATCGCAAAGTAATACCTGCGTGCCGTTGATTGCCTGTCCGATAGGGATATCATGCCCCGTTAAATCCTTAGCCCGAATTATGTGGCAACAAGTAAACGTGGTATTCTCAGTTGGACCATAGCCATTTACAAAATTGATTTTTGGGTGAGCATTAAATGCCTTACGTACATGAGAAATTGATAAAATATCTCCCCCAGTTAGTACAGTATGTAACCCATGTAGACATTGAATATCAGTATCAACGAGAGTATTAAAAAGGGCTGTAGTCAGCCACAAAGTATTGACGCCATAATAATGTATAGCTTTTTGTAGAGCCTGTGGGGTCAGTATTTTTTCTTGATGGACGATACAAGTGCCACCATTGAGCAATGCTCCCCAGATTTCCAGAGTAGCAGCATCGAAAGATAAAGGGGAATGAAAGAGAAATATTGGACGAGAATCAAAGTCGAGAAATTTTTGTTGGCGACAAAGACGGATAATACCCGCATGAGCACAAACAATTGCTTTTGGTTCACCCGTACTACCGGATGAAAAATTAACATAAGCCGCCTGATGAGTTAGTACATTGGGAAAAGTACTCGGAACAAAGTAACTATCACTCTTAATCCTCACAGGAAACAATGTAATACCGTTAGGTATATTTGTAGGGTAATTGCCTGTAGAATAGAGCATTATATGGCAATCTAGTCGGCTAAGTTGCTGTTCAATCCAAGTTTTTGGTTGATTTAAATCAACATAAACATAGTAATTTCCGGAAAGTACGATTGCCAATAAAGCAACAACAGTTCTGACGTTATGAGGACCTGCAACAGCAATGCACCCCCCTCTACCTCGCTGGATATTCGCCAAATGCACGCAGAGCTGGCTTGCCGCAGCATATAACTGCAAATAGCTTAAGGATTCTGTTTCATCAATAACAGCCGGTGAATTCCCATAAAGATCAACAATATGGGGTATTATAAAATTTATTGATTTATAATTATCCATTTTCTCAGTGACAATATAGTTTAATCTTTTTAGCCCGGAAAAAATCTTAATTAAAACTAAAGAGACAATCCATATAATAAGAGCTGGTTAATTAAACAAATTTTAAATAAATGTTATTATTTTTGTTAATAACATGTTATTTAAATGATTTTATACGTGCATAGAGAATGCCATGAACTGCATATTTGGAACTGCAGTGGCACAAAACTAATGACCAGCCAGAAAAAGTTTCTCGCTTAATCGGGTAATAACCATTTTGACTGATGACGTCACTGACGCGCTGCGCTTGTCTTCTCCGAGTTACCGGGCTAATACATTAACCCGGTAACTCGGAGAGCTGAAAAACACCTGCCAGAAAAAATTCTTATTTAACCCACCCTATTAAAGAATTAGTGATAAAACTGTTCACCTATTCACCTTTAAATATTTTTATTTAAATTCATAATGTTAAATGGTGATAACCTGAAATCAAACTCATCATTACTCTTCAACTCCCCCTTCACCTCAAACTTGAAAAAATGGTGAACAGGGTTGAATACTTGCGAACAGTTTTAAAATAACTATCAACCCTATAATAGATTGATATATCTGGTTTAAATGACAGAGTGAATAATGGTGAACACTTTTTTATATTTCTTTGAAAAATGTCTGTATAAGAAAAAACTATTCTTCTGGCTGGTCATTCCTTGTCAGTTTTGGCAGCCATTCATTAGCTGTGTCGACATTGAGGTTCATATTGCTGCGAATACCGTATTTGCTTTTCTTGCGCAGGTAATGCAGCCCATACTCTGCCAGTGCGCCCGGCATATCCATGCCAAAACGCGTGACGGAAACAGGTTTATTCAGGTTATTGCCTTTCATATAAGCAAGGTAGGCATGATAAAGGTATTTGCGAGGATTGAACGGCATAATTTCCGCATTGCCGATTAACAGGCCATCAGCTTCATCGGACGCAATCAGATGGCCGCAGAAATCGACCAGTGGATCGGTGCCGCGTTTGATATCCAGCGCTTCTTCTGATTTTTGTTGCTCTGTCAGTAAATGCCTTGCGGTTTGTGGGTCAGCGAACCGATGCAGCAAATGTCGGATAATCACAGGCAATTCTGCCGAAATTTTATCCCGCAGGAGTGGATCGCGTTCATTTTCCGGTACGACTTCGGAAAAGTTGAAGATTACCCGACGCCGCGACACACCACCACTGCGATCACTGAAACTCATGGCGTTATTGTTCACTGCCAGCACGACAGCAGGAATACGAGTTGAATAGGGTTGTTTGTGCTTCGGGTCAATGGCAACTTCATCGCCACCTGTAATGGCCTTGATACCGGAGCCATCACCGACATAGCGAGTCTGGTCTGGCAGGATAATCAACGAATAGCCAACAATCAACGCCCGTTCCCGTGGGTTTTCCAGTGCGGCCATACTCGCAGAAACGGCATTGCCTTTGCCTGCCAGCATAGCGCAAATTTCAGCAAAGATGCTTTTGCCACTGCCTCCGGCACCAGTGACTTCCAGAAAAAGCTGCCAATCGTAGCGATTCGCCAGCACCATAAACAGTGCTGCCAATACACGATTAAATTTGTTTTCACAATGGGCTGTTGCCCGATTCAGCCAGTGCCAGAACTGTGGCGCATGGTTTTTCAGGGTTTCCCCTGAAATGGGGGAATTGAATTCAACGTCATTAGCAAGTAGCAGCCAGTCACTTTTACGATGCGACCGGAACTGGCAGGTTTTCAGGTCAAACACGCCATTATTGAACCCGATTAAGTGGCGCTTTGGCGGTTGCATCATGGGAAGCTGTAATTTCAGGGCATCCACGGCAGAGCTAATACCATGCGGTGAGTACGGCTGCTTTTCTTCCATAAAGGCCGCCACCATTTCCCGCTTTAAATCACGGTCACTGACCGGACGCCAGACAATACCATCATAGTGATGAACGCTTTCCGAAGCGCCATCCAGTGCCAAATTGCCGTCATAACGTGCCAGTAACACTTCCCCACGCTGACTGGCTCCCATCTGGCATAATATCAACTTTGAAGGCTCGGCATCATTGGGCTGAGTAGTTGCTTTTTTCTTGGTTGATATTGGTTGATAAAGTCCCTGAGAAAAGGCCAGCTTTGCCATTTCCACACCGTGTTGCTGGCGATAATCGTCCCAATCAGCTTTATACTCTGTAGGTGGCAATGTGACCCAACCATTAACCACAAGGGCAGCTTTTTCTGCCGAGATCTTGCCGATATTCACTTTTGGTTTACCGTTCTTATTCAGTTCGCCGAGGCTGTGCCAGTCATTATCAGCAGCAAAAATGATTTTCGTGTCAAACCATCGTTCCCGAACTGATTGAGCGACAGAGAGCAAATTACCTGTATCCAGTGCCGCCAGAACAGTACCTTTATAGAGTTGGTTAACTGTGAGCGCAGTGGCATAACCTTCGGTAATGATTACTGTATCGGAATACTCTTCTAGCTTTGCTAAGGCAATAAATGCACCTTTCTTCTGGCTACCAGAGAGTAATTTTTTCTCGCCATTAGGCTTAATGATCTGTGCGCCTGTTACTTTTTTATCCAATTTTGTCAGTGTCAACACTATCGAATTATCGGACAGCAGCCGCTGATCAGGGCAATGCAACCCTTTTGCGGTCAGGTAGGGAGATTGCCCGGCGACAGTTTGCGCCATCAGTCCCGTCACTCTTTCAGCAATCGACTGTGTTGTTTGAATGCTTTCCCTAGTTGGCTTGGGTTCTGGCAAAGGTAATGCCAGCGTATCCGCAATAATTTTTGCTGCTTCAAGAATCGAGATCCCTTTGGTTTTTGCCACTAAATCCAGCCCATCACCATAGTTTGGGGTGTCACATTGGCGACAATGCCAGTTGCCATGATGATGGTCGTCAATAAAGTGAAAACGGTCAGTACCACCGCAGACAGGGCAAGCGCCATGTTTCCCCTTTGCAGGAATGTCGATGCCGCATGCAGGCAGCAGATTTTCCCAATGGTACATGGCTGAGCTTTTCACGGTCTGAATCAGAACGAGCGATTTTTGTCCATCTGTTTTATCTGAAGATGTAAATTTAGGGTGAGTTTGGTTATGCTGTGTATCAGCCATTATCGTTATCTCTCAACGGTTATTGGTCAGACGCCCTGTATGTGTTGCGAGCACTACGGGGCGTTGTTTTATTTGGTTACTAAAATTAAAATGGTCATTACCATGTAATTTAAAATATCTTTGGGTAATTACCATGTCAACACAAAAAGAAAAACGATCTCCACAATACCAAATGAGATTAACGGAAGAATTCAGACAACAACTTGAAAAACAAGCAAAAACCGATGGTGATGCTTCCCTTGCTACATGGATCAAGCGCATACTCCGTAAAGAACTCCAATCGCGTGGTATTGAACCCAAAGGTTGAACCAACCGACAGTTAGTCAGGAGGATAGCTCCCATACCGCTATCCTTTTTTCGTTTAAATAACAATTGCAAGATTTGTCTATCTCTCAATGAATGGATTACCCGCATCGTGAACTGATGCACCAAAATTCAGTCAGTACGCTATCAGGAACGGGATTCAGCAATACGCTGATCAACCCAACCATCAATTTCTGATTCAATAAATGCAACCGAACGAGGGCCAATTTTGACTTGCTTCGGAAATTTATCTTCTTTAATGAGCCTGTAGATCCATGCCTTGCTGTAGCCCGTTCTGCGCTGAACTTCTGGCAGGCGAATGAGACTTTCTTTAGATGTTGTCATTGTTGGCATGTATACCCCCTGTAATCGAGCCCTTGAAATGCCCTAGTGGACGTTATTTGACGACAGAGGGATTATTTAAAAATTCAGATTAATTGAAAGCGTAAACTCTTTAACCAATTCGTAAAATTAATTGTTGTCTATTGACTGTATAAAAAGCAACCTTGTGTGCCACGGGCACAGCAGCCTAAAAAAACACCATGTATATAGCTGTGAGGGTAAATTTAACCAAATGAAAAATAAGGAAAATGTATGATGGGTCAGGGTATAGGATTTTTAGTGGATTACACACTGTATTAAAAATAGTCTTTGTTGTCCTGGGCAACAAAGTTTAAAAAAACACCTTTTGTATAAAGGTTAATCAAAAGAAAGATAATATAACTCATTGACAAGGTAGAATATGGAATTCTTACCTGCTTATGCACTGCATAAAAAACAGTCTATGCTGGCACTGCCAGCAAAGGTTAAAAAAACATCATATGATGATTGCCATAACAAAGGGTAGGATGCGGAGTTTTTAGCTGGCTATATATTGTGTGAAAAGTAGACTTTGTTGGCACTGCCAACAAAGTCTAAAAAATCATCATGAACTCAATACGTTCTGAACATTAATCCATGTTATTTCCGGCGTTTTTTCGCAAAATCATACGGTGTGATATGTTTTTCCCGGTTTGCATCCAGATAATCCGCCCACCATTGCACCATCAGTCTCCGTTCATCCAGATGTTTAGAGGTGTGAATATAGGCGGCTCTGACATTTTTTCTTTCCACATGACTTAACTGGCGTTCAATGGCATCATCATTCCATAATCCTGATTCTCCCATTGCACCACGTGCCATTGTTCGGAATCCATGCCCGCAAACATCGGTTTTGGTATCGTATCCCATGCCACGAAGGGCATTATTAACCGTGCTTTCACTCATGACCTTTTGTGGATCGTGATCGTTAGGGAACATGACTTCACAGTCACCGCTCAGTTCGCGTAATGATTTGAACAAAATGACAGCCTGACGACTCAAAGGCACAATATGCTCCGTTTTCATTTTCATGCCCCGTTCGGAGAATTTAACGCCTTCAATGGCTTTTCTTGTGGCAGGGATTTTCCAGACAGCATTTTCAAGGTCGAGTTCTTCCCAACGGGCAAATCTTAGTTCACTGGAACGGACAAAGGTTAATAATGTCAGTTCTACCGCAATACGTGTGATTAAACGCCCGTGATAGTGCGAAAGTCGGTTCAAAAATTCGGGTAAATGTTCATGAGGCAGGGCGGGATGATGTTTGGCCTTGACGGTGGAAAGTGCGCCAGCCATATCATTAGCCGGATTGGAATCAAGGATATCATTCTGAACGGCATAACGCATGATGGAAGTGACACGTTGCTGTAATCGCTGGGCAATATCATGTTTTCCATCAGCATCAACGGTTTTGATCGGCGCTAAAAGTTGGCTTGTCCGTAAAGAGGAAATATCAAGCTTGCCAATATGCGGGAATATATAATGTTCAAGGCTGCGTAGAATGCGGTTGCCGTGATCTTCACTCCAACGTTTATTGCTGGCGTGCCAGTCACGGGCGACTTTTTCAAAGGTATATTTTCCCTTTGATGTTGCGTGCGCTTCTTTTTTCTCTGCTTTAGGATCAATCCCCTGAGCAATTAATCTCTTGGCTTCATCACGTTTAGTACGGGCATCAGACAGAGAAATGGTAGGATAGACACCGAAAGCCAGACGATCTTCTTTTTTATCGGTAGGGCGGTAATATTTCATACGCCAGTATTTTGAGCCGCGAGCAGTGACTTCTAAATAGAGGCCGCCACCATCAGCGAGTTTGTAGGTTTTTTCTTTAGGTTTTGCTGTTTCGATGAGTCGTGCGTTTAGTTTCATTATAGGGGCATATTTAAAATAGAAGTGTAGGTGCCCCTGATTATGCCCCGCCGTGCATGTTGATTGCAATAGACTAGAGTAGACATAAAAAGAAAAGACCTGATTGATTTATCAGGACTTTCTAAGAGTTGGTTTACTAGTATATACGTTAGTAAACTTATGTTTGGTGCCCAGGGCGGGACTTGAACCCGCACAGCCTTAAGGCCGAGGGATTTTAAATTCATTGTTATTTACAATTAAATCAATAAATTAAATTATTTTTGCCTAATATAAATCATTGTTAATCCCTTTAAAAACCAAACAGTTACATATAATCACTATTGATAATTAGGAATAAATAGAGCATAAAATAAACATTGTGCCCTAATTACTACTAATCATTTCTATTTCTTATTAGTGGGACGAAGATCTCAATAATTTAGGATATATAGTTGAAAAAACCTACTAGTATTTTACTAAATAGAGCTGAATACAGAAAATTCAAATAAACATATTTATACAAGTAGTGACATGTATAGTAAACGGAGCATATATGGACAATAATAAATTGGTTTCGATTATAATTCCAGCATACAACGCTCAAACTTGTATAAGTAGAGCAATTAATAGTGTGATAAATCAAACCTATAAAAATATCGAAATCATCATCATTAATGATGGATCAATGGATAAGACAATAGATATTTGTAAGGATTATGCTAAAAATTACAAAAATATTAAATACGTATCACAGGAAAATAAAGGGGTATCCTCAGCCAGAAATAAAGGTCTTTATTTATCCACTGGTTATTATATTTGTTTTCTTGATAGTGATGATACGTATGAACCTTCTTTCATAGAAAGATTAATAGAGAAAATGGAATTAAATAACAGTGATTTCTCTTATTGTTTATTTAACAAACTACATAAAGACCGAAAATTAGAGGCATCAAAATCATACCAAAACTCCCATAACATTACATTAGATTTTTTAAATTTTGATTATTTTGATATATGTTGCTTATTGATAAGAAATAATTTCCTAAAGGAAAAAAGAATAACTTTTGATGAAAAGCTCCCTATTGGAGAAGATGTCCTTTTTATTCTGGAATGTATTTGCCATGGTTCTTATTCTTATGTACCAATGCATTTATATAACTATATATATAGAAATGAATCCATAATGAACAAAAAATGGGTAACTAATGATTACTTAAAAGAAATAGAGGCATGGGAAAAAATAAATATAACCCTAAATGACCTGTATAGTCATAAAGACAAACTTGATGTTTTAAAAAAAACCAAAGCAAAGATGTTAAGTCTACAGATACAATTTATGTGGAAGCTACTAGCATCGGGAATGTATAACGAACTAAAAAATTATTCCTCTGAGTTCAGTTATGAGAAAGATGTTCTAATTTTAACAAAAAAACCAAAAAAAATGAGATTTAGATTAAAATTAATTTTATCAAAAAATAGATTTATTTGGTCTATTTCAAGGATGTTATTAACTCAGAGAAAAAACACCATATCTAACTAAGTAAAATCTTATAAATTTCAAAATAATCAATAATATATAAGGCCTGAACAAACAGGCCATTACATTATGATTCAAAACGATTTCATCACCTGATTCATTACTTTCAGAACCTATTTTGTCATTTTCACAAATAGAGTAAACTAATATACTACAGCCACTTAATCTGTGTGGTCGTAAGTTATCCTATTTTGACAATACCACTTCGACCATTATTTGTGCCCCATCTTGCCATCTTAATGTCGAAGGTGGTATAAATTCAATTCTCCCCCACCATCCAGCCGGCCATTGTGTAATAAACACTCTCTGATTAACAGGTACTTCTAATGGCATCCATTGACCATTATCAAGTTTAATATAAACTAAACAACCTGCTATATTTTCAGAACATACCATATCTCCGCTGTCTTGTACCCAACCATACCAAACCGTTTTTTCTTGAGTTCGACGAGTGCCAACATCTTTTTGTAGATACCTACCATCACTCTCTCCTTTGGTATAACTTTCTCCCCTCAGTGCATAATTACCAACTGGTTGGTAGTTTCCATGGGGTTGATATCTTCTGTCAGATTCCCCTTTCGTGTAACTCTCTCCACGAATGGCGTAATTACCTGCTGGGGCATAATTCCCTTTTAACTGATACCGATAATCTGATTCCGATTTCGTATAACTTTCGCCTTCCGGGGCGTAGCTGCCCGCAGGCGCATAATTGCCTCTCGGTTGGTACTTGCCATCACTTTCGTTCTTTGAATAGCTATAGCCCCCTGCCTGATAACTCCCTTTTGGTTGATACCGGCTGTCAGATTCTCCTTTCGTGTAACTCTCACCTTTCACCGCATAATTTCCAGCAGGGGCATAATTACCTTTCGGCTGAAAACGAGTATCTGACTCCTCTTTACTATAGGCATCCACATCAGCGGCAGTCAGATCAGCTTTTAATTCTACCCAGGCATTTCCCGCTTTTGGTTCTTCTTTGTTATTCTCAATGCAGGATTGCCAGAGCTTTTGCTTATGGTAAACCAACCCGCGTAGAGGATAAGGTTGAGCATCACTGTTCCATTGCGCTGCACCGAAAGTCTGCATCTCCCCCACCGCTTCCGTAATATCGTGAAAAATGCCATTCATCTTTTCACGTTCAATATTCATTGCGGTGGGATCTTCGTTTGGATCAAGCCCGTATCCACTACCATAACCTTGTACATACGAAACAGCACCATCTGCCTGAGCTTCATCAGGAATAGAAACTCTATCTCCCTGTGCTGCAAAAGGAACTTTAAATGTTTTTGTCATGAGGTTAAGCTCCGAAGTGACTGTTGAAAAAATTGGCATGTGAATAGCCAAAGCCAAAGATATTACTGACACCATTTTCAACTTGATTTAATGTGGCAGTATATTCTTCCCTGATTGTGGTATCAGGAAGTACATCATCTTCTTTCGTCGTCTTATCCGATTTATTATTTTGAATATTCATGTATAACCCTCATTTAATCAACAAAATACATTGCTAAGTAATATGAAGGCGGTAGGTCATCTCCGCCTATAAACATCAGTAATTAGGTTTATCAATACGGAAAAGTCTATTTGGACACTTTTCAATGAATAGCTTAGAGATTTATTACGTCATTTTTTATATCATGAGAACGATACGTTAGACTAAGAAAAGAATTAATAAAGTTTATTTAGCGAACAATAATTAATAAAAGATGATAAAAAGTTTTTAGGTAAGTAACTTACCAATACAATTCATATGTCCCTCTTTAAAAGACAACCCTAAAGAGGGCATAGCTTTATTTTGACAAAACCACTTGATCCATTATTTGCGCACCATCCTGCCACTTCAAGGTAGAAGGTGGTATAAATTCAATTCGTCCCCACCAACCTCCCGGCCATTGAGTGGAGAACACTCTTTGATTAACAGGAACTTCTAACGCTAACCATTGACCCGACGTAGTTCTGACATAAACTAAGCAACCCGCTATACTTTCTGAACATGCCATATTCCCTCGATCTTGTACTCTACCATTCCAAACTACTCGTTCTTGAGTTCGGCGAGTCCCTGAATCTTTTTGCAAGTACCGACTATCAGATTCTCCCTTTGTATAACACTCCCCCCTGATCGCATAATTCCCCGCAGGCTGATAACTTCCGGTTGGTTGGTAGTTACCAGCTGGTTGATAATTACCACGCGGTTGGTACTTCGCATCCGCCTCACCTTTGGTATAACTTTCCCCGCGAACGGCGTAATTACCTGCAGGCTGATAACTACCTTTAGGTTGGTACTTATTGTCCGATTCCGGTCTGGTGTAACTTTCCCCTTTCATGGCGTAGTTCCCGGTAGGGGCATAGTTGCCTTTTGGCTGGAAACGTCCATCACTCTCATCTTTCGAATAGCTATACCCGGCAGTCAGATAATTCCCCATCGGCTGGTATTTCACATCTGATTCTGACTTAAGATAACTCTCCCCTTTCAGCGAGTAATTACCTGTAGGTTGGTAGTTGCCTTTCGGCTGAAAACGGGTATCGGACTCTTCCTTGCTATAGCTGTGCCCTGCAGGTGTATAGTTCCCCAATGGCTGGAAGCGCTGATTAGCCTCTTCTTTGTTGTACGCCCCCACTTCACCTGCAGTCAAATCGGCTTTTAACTCAATCCAGGCATTACCAGCAGTTGGCTCTTCCTTGTTATTCTCAATCCGTGACTGCCACAGCTTTTGCTTATGGTAGACCAGCCCACGTAACGGGTAAGGCTGTGCCTCTACTGTCCATTGCGCCGCGCCAAAGGTCTGCATCTCTCCCACCGCTTCGGTGATATCGTGGAAAATGCCATTCATTTTCTCGCGTTCGATATCTTTCGCTGCTGGATCGGTATTCTGATCACGTTCGTAATCGTAGCCGTAACCTTGTGTATAAGAAACTGCGCCGTCTGGCTGGACTTCATTAGGAATAGCAACCTTGTCCCCTTGCGCCGCAAAGGGAGTTTTAAAGATTTTTGTCATATTAAGCTCCGAAGTTACTGCTTAAGTAGTTGGTGTGTTTTTTGCCAAAGCCAAAGGCTTTTTTGGTGACAACGCGGTATTTGACACCCACGCCAGAAGGACGTGGCATCAGGTCAAAGTTTTCCAACAACACCCGCAAGTTTTCATCAGGGTTGAAGTTGAAGACGTAATACATATAGGTCATGTCGAGCGGATCGAGTACAAACACTTTACTGTCATCACGCCAGAAAAAACGCGCCAGAAACGTGTTGATATTGACAACCGTAGGGCTTTGCGTCAGGTTAAAATAACGCATACGAATGATTAGGCGCTTCTGGCTGGTGGTTAGCATCAGGGTGTAATCGGCATTACGCCGGAAATTCCCCTTAAAGTTGCGTTTCTTGCCGAAACCCAAGCCGATTTTGGTTTTGTCACTGGGTGCCACATCAATACCCAAAGATACATCCAGGATACGCGCCCAGACGGCCAACCCGAAATCGTTAGCGGTGTCGATATTGAAGACATTGCGATACCAGTTGCGCCAGAACGCGACATTACTCTGCTCAAAATACGCGGCTTTGCGGTGTGCCAGTGTGTTGAGTTTCGGCGCATTTTCGTATTGCCAGAGGATGGCGCGCAGCAGGTCAGAATGAAAATCCAATTGTTGTATCTTCATACGATCACCACCTGTACTGAGCCCCGATGCAGCCGTGCTACTTCATTGAGTTTGATGGGGATCGTCCCTATCAACCAGTTCTGACCCTCGGTTGACAGCTCCACCTTGGTGATAAAGAGCCGGGGTTCAATGCTGTTGATCGCGGCAGAGATTTCAAACGGCGACACTTCACGCCCGACCACCAGCCCGCTATCACCTTCCAGCTCTCCCCGTACCCACCGCTCAATAGCGGCAGGAATAATACTTTGTGCATCCATCGTGGATTTTTTCACGGTAACACGACAGAAGGTAATTTTTTCCGTTGGACGGTCAAAGCGGATCTCATACTCCTGACCACTCACGCGTTCGGTCACGGTGACGATTTCCTTGCCGTTATAGGCTGCACCGATGGTTTTGGTCCGCAATAAGGCCCGGGCAATTTCTTCACGGTCACCCCCTTCCACGCAGACATAGACGCTATGAGGCAACAATTTAATGCCATCAACCGTGATGATTTGAGGGGAATAGTTTTCACGAAATGACAACGAATTCACCCCCTCCAGTTCGTACAGCGACGAGGTGATCGCCTCACCCACGCTGACGGTATTTTTTGCCAGCGTCTGTTTGCGCCGCTGTCGCGCGCTGATATCGGATTCAGCTTCCCGCCCCACCACCGCATGGGTAGGATTGCTGACGGTTTCCCAACCCAGAATAGAACTGACCACCCGTTCAAGGTGGCCGGCCTTACATTCAATTGCGCCGAACAAGACCGCCCGCATATCGCCGGTGGTTTTACCCTCTTTACCGATAATCAGGGTACTGATGGTTTCAAACCGTACACCGGTGACTGATTCCGCCTGCGCCCCTTTGGGGATAACAGTATCGGGCACACCACCAAATTCAACATTGGACAGGTAAGAACGGGTGGCCGCAAAGCGACTGCCACCCATCAACGCCCAAATCGCATCCAGAAATATTCCGCCCGCGATATCGGGGTTAATCTGGTTGGCCAGCTCGGCATTGTTACGCACCATCGCGTCACGGTTTTCGGTTTCCATCGTCACCAGTACACCCTGTGGGGTTTCCGGTGACAGATCGATGTCCTGCCCGAACGCTGCGCGAAAATCGGCTTCCACGGCGTCGCGCAAGTCTGCCGTATCCGGCACAATCACGCCCTGTCGGGTAATATAGTGATAATCAGCCATTGAGGGTAAAACTCCCGTAAGTTGAGCGGATCACGGCAACGTAACGCAGTTCGTCATCCGCCATTTCAGCCTGAAAGGAAACAACCTCATCTACCCCGTCCACCTCACGCATCCGCTCACGGAACGCCGCTTCAAACATCGGAATATCCGCGTGACGCCCGAAGGTGGTTTTCCAGTAAGGGATGCCCTTATCCACCTTGTGCAGCATCTCGCCCCGTAATGCACGGGCATAGTGGATACACAGGTTTTTAACCGCCTGTTCACCTTGGCAAAGCGACAGATTGCCGTCATCGCCCAGCATTAAATCGTTATTGTCATCCACAGAAAACGTGATCATAGTGGCGTCCCCGTATTGCCATCACCGGTTCGTACCCCGCTGTGTTGATGGGTATCCCCGATATTGTGGCCGTTATGCCGCATTGTGCCGCCATAAGAATCGCTGTTACCGTTGACCGCATGGTTACCATTGATGGTGACATTGCCAGTGAATATCGTTTCAGGCGCGTTGATCTCGAATTTCGGCGTGTCCAGTACGGCTTTATCGCTGTGAAGAGAAAGGCAAACGCGGCCGTCCAGCGACTGGATAACCAGCGCATCCAGATTTTTGCCATCAATGACCCAGCCTTTTATCGTGTCAGGAAAAAACATCGCATCGCTGAACGAATGGAGCCGGGCGGTGTTGGGCTGATCTTCCTGTCCACCGCGCTGGAATATCAGGCTGATATCACGGTCATTGGCTTTCAGCCAGCCAAAATCCCCAGGTTTAAGCGGCACACGTAGAAAGAAACCGCCCCCGCCAAAACGAAACACCGGAATGTTATGCACCGGCGCACGAGATATCGTTTGGCCCTCCGTGGTCGCCATCATCACCAGCGGTTTGATGACGGCACGGTTGGTCGCCTCGTCATAACTGACGACGGTGGCAGGCAGCATATCTTCGACATTGAGCAGTAGGTTACGGAATGCCGCCATAAACTGCCCGGCGAGACTGCCTTCGCTCGCCATATCGCTATTGGGTTGATTGTTCATCGTTAGGCTCGTTTGCAAGTGGCGGTGTAGAAAAAGGCATCATCATGAGAGGCAATATCGAACTTCAGTTGCTCGATAATGTAATCGCCGTTCAGCGACTTATTCAGTTTGCTGTCCAGCCGCAACAGGCCGCCCAGAAAAGATTCACCGTCAATCAGAAAACTGACATCTAAACCCTTTTCGGTGGCTTTGGGAATACCCACCATGCCGGACTTCATGTTCAGAATACGCAAGCGATTTTTCAACGCCTTATCGCTGTCTTTGACGTACAGCACCTCATCATCAATAAAGACTTTGACGCCGCCTGCTTCCTGTAAGCGGGTAATTTGCGACAAGGCCGCCCCGCAGTAATACCAATTGGCAATCTGCTTATCGGTGGCCTGAAAATCCAGTTTGACCTTACAGTCATTGGCAATGCCCTGTGCTATCTCGGACAGTTTTTTCAGTGCCCCGCCAGAGGAGGAAACAATATCGCCACTGCGGCTGTTACCCGTTTTGGCTTTCAGTGTCAGTGTGACATCCGGTGGCGAGGCAATTTCAGCGCTGACAATATCGCCAACAAACACCCGAAACAGCCCCGTATTCACCCGCCCCGCTTCCAGTATCAGGCGGCGCGGTTGCTTGCTTTTGGTGTAAGGGCTGGTTTGGGTAAGGAGAAAATCGCGGGTGTCGCTGCTTAAGCCATCAATATTCACGGTGCATTCATTTTGCAGGGGATTGGCGTACTTGGTGCCGGAAGCCGAGATACGCATGCCTTCGTACCAGTTCAGCCGCCCGCTGACTTCAATCCCCAGCCGGATGCGTCGCAGATCTATCATCGGGACTCCAGTAAATTAACGTTTGGGTGGATTCGAACTTTTCCCACCAGGGCAATTCGTGATTTTCGGTCAACAAAACAAAATTGCCGGTGCTAAGATAGGCATAAGGAATTAACCGCGTATTAGGCACTAAGCGGCTACCCTGAACCACTATCACCTCATCGCGCTGGATATCGCATAGCATCATGTTTCTGGCGGCTTTGAGGGTGATCACCCAATTGGCATCATCTAATGTCACCGCCAGTCGCTGATTAGGAATAGCCCGTAACGGGATTTCGCGCATTATTGGCCTCCACTTTTTCCAAATAGACTCTCGCCATCCATGATTTTGGTGGCAACAGATTTTTTCTTGCCCTCAACGTCCCTGGTCTGGACATTGCCCCGGTTGACCGTGCCAGATTGGCTTTTTTTCGCCACTTTCCGGGGCGGCAGTTCACCGTATTCTGGCTCAACCGTGCGCCACTCACTGAACCGTAGAGACAACTTGATCGCGTCCGCCATCTCCGCGATTTCATCATGGTAGAAGTTGACGAGAAGCATCGGCTGGTAAGTTTTCACCCGTGTCTGTATGCCAACTAACTGATGGGTATCGTAGGCTTGCTGCATAGCCGAGAAACTGTTTTTCAATTCGCCGGTCAGCAACAATTCCATGCCAATCTCAACGGCTTCAACGACCACATGATCGCTGCGGGTTTCGCCGTTCTCCACCTGAAACTTCGTGACCTTATGTTCATCCCGGATACTGAGTTGTATCGGACTGGCACTTTCAAACACAGTGGCAAAGGTATTCACATTGAAAATTTTCACCTCAGTGATCATTTAGCGACTCCCGTTGACGTTTGCTGGCCTAAATCTTTCAGTTGGTTATTCAATTCACCTTTCATATCCTGGGCGACGCCCTGCGCATCCGTGGCCTGCGTCGTGATATTGACTTCGCCGATCTGCGTATTGGTTTCATGGGTCTGGTGTGACTGGTTGCTGATAGCCTGGCTGGTGACCGGATTTAACGGGTTTTGCGCCGCCATCGTCAGTTTTTTATTCGCCGCCTCAATGCCCGCTACCACGTCAGCCGCATTGTTCCCGTCTGCCAATTGCTGACGCAGTAACCGGATCTCTTTATCCAACTCCCCCGTATCGATGCCCGACTCTTGTGCGCTTTTACGTTTGTCAGCCAGCACATCCAGGTATTGTTCCGCGTCTTGGGTCGTAACTTGTTGATCCACGTTCTGCTCCAGGTTGACTTGTTTATCCCCCCCAAAGCCAAACCAGCCTTTGACCGTACTGATGCCTTTAGAAACCACATCCAGCCCGTTGCTTATCCAGCCAATCACTTTCTGCACTTGCTCCCACATCCATTTAAACGCACCGACCACGGCATCAGAGACGGTATCAAACACGCCACTGAACTGGCCGCCCCATTTAGCCAGAGAAGCAACCGAACCCAGCAGCCAGTTGATAAATGCCGTGATCTTCTGATCCATGGTGTTAAAGGCGGCGATGACGATATCGGTGACAAACTTCACTGCTGTTTTAAGATAGCCAAACAGGGTTTGCCATGCATTCCACAGCATCAGCACCACTTTTTTGAGCAGCGGGTACTTATCCAGGATGCGACCGATCATCGAATCATTGCCGTCGATAAAGTTCATAATATCGTCGTAAACAATCGCGAACGCGGCGGCCAATAATGCAATGATGGCGATAATCGCCAATATTGGCCATGTCGCGGCTAAAGTAGCCGCGGCGGCGGCTAACATCGGCGGCACGTAAAACGCGGCCACCGCAAGACCAATGGCAAGAAAGAAACCAATAATCAGGTTCTTGTTTTCTTTGCAGAAGCCAATAAATAGGGAAAGCCAGTCCATCCCTTTGGACAAAATGGGGATCACCATCTCCAGAAAGCTGTTTTTGAGCAGGCCGGAAGATTGCTGAAACTTATTCATGGCAGCATTAAACTTGACAGACTTTTCGATGCTTTCCTTGGTGATACCAGAGTACTCTTTCTGAATCCCCATCACCCGTTCCAGCTCTTTACGGCCTTTCATCATCAGTTCGACGGTCTTGTCATCAGACACACCAAGATCAGCAAGTGTGGCCTTTGCCTTGTCAAATTTCATGCCCTGCACTTTGTCGGCGGTAGCGAGGATTTTTTCCATCTTATTCGTAGTCTTGCCGAACGCCTGTGACATCGCCTCAAGGTCAGCTTGCGCAGCATCCCGTGAGCCGCCCAGTTCTGCCAGTGCCCCACCAAACGCATCGACATCTTCCGTGGCAATCCCGATTTTCTTACCCAGTTTATCCAGTGCCTCGATTTCCTGTGAGCGTGATACGGCATCGGTAAAAATCCCGCCAATGCTCATGACAATACCGACTGCACCGAGGGCTTTGGTAGCAAAACCCGCGACCGATTCCCCCGCCGCCTGATATTTGCCCTCCGTGTCGGTTAACGCACGTTGCAACTGGGTCTGGGCTTTGGTTTCCTCAATGGCGGCCTGAATGCCTTGCGTGCGCATGGTGGCGACAAACTTGGCGTAATCGGCCTGTAATGCCTCGACAATCGCGTTAACCGCCTCTTTCGCTTTGGCGTTCTTTTGCTCGGCTTCCGTCAGACTGGCCAGCTCGCCATTGAGAATACTGAGTTCCCCTTGGAGCTGGTCATACTGTGCTGTCAGTTCGCTGACGGTTGCGCCGCTGTCCTGCAAGCCAAGACTGGCCTGTTCGCGCTGGCTGTCCAGTGTGGCAAGCGCGGTTTCCAGCTCACGGATTTTTTCCCGCACGGATGTCAGTTTTTCCTGCGTGTCATGCAGATCAACATCAATATCGACGCCCCCGCCGCCTGATATTTCCTGCAAGGAGGCGGCCAGTTCCTGCACAAACTGACCAACCCCGGCTGAACCTGCTTCGGCGGCCTGCTGCGCTTTTTTCATGTCGGCGATCATGTCATCGGTGGCGCGGCGGAATTGTTCAAACGCCGCGTCCGCCTGCCGGGTATCAAATTCAAATACCTGAACAAAGGTATCGAGCAGTGACATGTGTGTTACCTCGTTCTGTCCATGGATGCCGCTAACGCTTCGTTATAGCGGTTGGTGATGGCGATCTCCCACAGGTCGAATGCCTCTTCCAAATCTATCGACGTTTTGAGTTCGGTGAGGGTGGCGTAGCCTGCGCTGACGATAACGGCAATGAACCCATCAGCGTTTTGATAATCGACGGGAGTGAACCGCTGATTTTGTCCAGCAGGAATTGGAGGAAACCGCGGCTCCCGTCGGCCCCGAAAAAACTGGTGTTATACCGCAGCATTTCGAGTTCAAGGCGGATCAGGGCTTCGCCGTCCGGCACATGGTTATCAATCAGGGTCTGGGTTTTCAGCAGAATTTCGTCGCCGTCTCGTTCAACGGCAACATAACGCAGCATCTTCAGCATGGCTTCATGGCTGACAGCGTAATCGCCGATTTTGGGCGCATTGGACAGCGGGTATTTCGCCAGAATTTCGCGCCCGACCGTAGCAGGCAAGCGGCTGATAATAAAAGTATGCGCTTCACGGTCAGCATCGGTGATCGTGATGGTTTTGGGTTTGATTAACATCATGGCCTCAGATCAAAAAAGGCGGACAAACCGCCAGTCTGTTGATAAAAAAGTATTAACGTGCTCGGGTACGGTCAAAATCCTGGAATACAAAGGTGTACTGCTTGGATTTCAGGCGCCCGGCACTGGCGGCAGAGTTACCCCGGCTGCCATTGGTGATCTTGCCGTTACGCGCGGTGGTGGTTGAACCATCCCCATAAGAGGCCACCAGCGTGATAATATCGCCGGCATGACGGCGACCGCGCTTAGCTATGTTAGCCTCTAACAAAATGGCGAGGTTTTCATCTTCTTCACTGCCGGCCAGCACGTTAATGGTGATGGTTTGCGGCGTCGGTGTTGACCAATAGTTCAGGTTGCCGTTGATATCCATGCCGGTCTGAGCAATATCGACAGCGGGTAAGTCCAGCGGATCGGCATCATCGGCAAATTGGGTAATGGTAATCCCTGATGGGAAAGTGGTACTGGCCTGAATTACCAGACTTAAGCCGGTGGCGGAAACATCGTACATTGTCTACTCCTTAAACCAGATTATGTGAGCCATCGACTTTACGTACCCAGTCGCCCTTGCTGTAAATCAACACGTATTTCATCACGTATTCGGGCAACCCCGATGGGCCTGTCTGTTCTACGATCTGCGTGTTATACCAATAACCCTTGTCCTGCACATCATGCCAGGCTAAATCGTCCCCGGCGGCATCCGCTACGGCAAGTTTTTGCACTTCGGTTAAGGTTTTGCCCGGTAAAATCGTGCCGTTATTGAGGGCCTTCGTGACCGCACCTGCAATCACGGTCATTGCACGGGCTGCACCGTCTTTATTTCCCGGCAGTCCACGTGTACTCATCATTAAACTGAACCATTGCTGGGTAATATGGGCTTTTAACCACTGTTCGTTAGCGTGAACGCTCATATCCAGCGGATTCAACGATGAACCGCACAGGAAGCCGCGCTGATAGAAGCGAATTTGTGAACCCGCAACGGCTGTTTCGCCGTAATAGTTGACGCGCAACTTATCGAACCGGTCCGCATCCAGATCAGTACTGATTTGTGACGGGAAAGTCACACCAAACTGGCGATACATATAGTTGGTAGTCGCATTGGTGCGGTCATAATCGGTTGCGGCCATAATCGCCATCGGCAATGCCTGGACAAAATGGTCGTCCTCAGTTTTCAGGTTTAAGCCTGTTGAAGCCGTTCCCATTAGCGCGGCGCTCCAGTCTTCGGCGTTTTCTGGCGTCACGGCCAGATGTAACTGGTATTTGACATTTTCGCCTGCCACGTACTGTGCCAGTTCAGCCGCCTGCGTTAACGCGATATCCGTTAGGAACGTGGCACTGCCAAACGAATCCGAGATTTTTTCAGCCGCAATAAAGGCATCCAATGGCGATTGCGCGGCATTACCTGCCGAACAGCTACCGGAAGAGAGTCCCATGGCATCAGCCAGCACCGAATAGGCCACGTTGATCTCGGCTTTCTCCTGTACCCCGCCGCTTAAGACAAAGGCGCTGTCCATCGCGTTAAATGTCAGATAGGCATTGGAAAATTGCGGTGTCTTCTCGGCGTTCAGTTTGGCCTGCACGACGGAAGCAATATCCGCGTATGACGTCGCTTTCGATAAATCGATATCGGGGAAGGTTTTCGTCACCCCGCCAATCGTCACCGTGATGGTGCCATCCACTAACGCTTTCAGTTCATCCAATACGGCAGCTTTCGTGCCATAAATCGCGGGTGCACGGCCTATTGGCTCATAGGCCGCAATCTGCAACTCTTTCGGTTTGCTGACGGGCGCGGGACTCACATAACTGAAATACTGGCGAGCGAATTTGGCTTCCAGAGAGTCAGAACCGAGCAAATCATCGACCTGACCGGATGCAAATTCTAATACCTTGCCCGCCGGAATTTTGGGGTTCGTGGAAAAGATGCGCCCCGTGAGTTTACGCATGGGAACGCTGGATGCGCCGATCACCGCACTGGCGATATCGACGTATCGGGTTTGTTTTATCGGCATAAAATGACCTTAAATTCGATAAATATCGGGAAACAGCACACTGACGGTGGCTGTGTTGGGTTTGATGCCACGTGAATGGGTGATGTTGATGTCAAACGAAGGTGACAGCTCATAATTGCCCTGATCGTTAATAAAGAACGGCATCCTTAAGTTCCCTGCACGTTGAATGCCGATCCCCTGCTTGCGTAAGGCTTCCACAAAAGGCAATGAGTTCATAATCATACGCACAGTGGCGGTAATATCCCCCGCCGTGAACTGTTCGAACCCACCGATGCCCTGTACCTGTAGCGTTTTCTCCACAAGTTGGGTTTCGCTGTGATTCGCATCACGACCAACGATGTGATAATTGCGCCCCTGCCAGCCATAGGCGTTTTCAGTAATGGGAAAAAACATCACAAAGCTGTCTTCCCGCCCCTGTTTGGTGGACTGAAAACCCGCCACCACGGGAACTGAGATCCCGGCTTCGGCTAGCTGTTTCAGCAGTTGCGCCCGGATTGCAGCATAAACCTGATTATCCGTCATACACACCGGCCTCAATGCAGACAATCGACAACCAGCCATCTTGGGCATACCAGTCGGCATCACCCATTACATCGTAGCGACGTTCAGCGAAGACCAGAAAATCCGGTGATGTACCCCGCTGAATATGGCGAATATCATGCGTGGTGTAGAGCTTACGGTAGACTTTCGTCGTATCCAGCCCCATCTCCTGCACATCCTGCGTATCGACCGCCTGCCAGCTTCCTCTGATGGGAATGGGGTAGTGATAAGTATTTTGCCATCGGCCTAGCTCGTCCAACTCACGCGCCTTAAAGCGATACCAGAGCACGGTTTGTTGCGGAATATAACGCGATGCAATGCGCTGTAAATTGCCAAACATGGTTATTTATCCTCCACGCTGGAATTGACGGATTGCAACATCAACCCGCTGTCGACCAGAGGCTTATTGGTTGCTTTACCTTTACTGTGACGATTTGCCCGCGCTTTTACGGTGCTGTCTTTCAGTGGCGGTGTCGTGACAGATTGAATAGCGATCTTGATATCGCCTGCTGCCACATCGCCAATTTGGGTCAGGCCCTCCGATACGGTGATATTGCCGTTAATCGCCGCTTTAGCCGCACGAAACATCAGATCCGCATATTTGGCCTGATTATCCCGTATTGCCGGGCGCATAAAGGGACGCGGGGGAATATTGCCGGCCGGATAGCCCAGCTCCTGAATGGCGGCGACATACGCCATCGGTGTGCCATCGGGATATTGACTGTGTTCAAAGAAGCCGACCTTGATTTGCTTTTTACCCAGCTCGTCATAGATCTGCTTAAGGTGTGCCAGCTTTATCGCCATACCCGCCCCCCATTGGGAAAACGCCCCCCGACGCTGCGAAAGGCCGACCGTTCGCCTCTACCACCCACATACATCGGTGCCCGGCCACAACGGTTGAGCAGCGCCAGGTATTGCTGACCAAAGGGGGTCAGGTTGAACCAGTGAGAGGTATTGGAACCCACCGGCGGTGCAGTAAACGACACATTCACACTGCCGATGGTTGCCGCAGTGACAACACCGGTGGGCGATTCACCCTGAGCCATTAACCGGCCTAAGTCCAGCATATGGGCCACGACCAATTGCCACAGCTCATTGGTGCAGACACCACGACAAGGGGAAAAATAATTCAAGGCGGATTGGGCAATAATTAATACGTCATCATCGGGCACCGCATTGAATTGTGGGCGGAGCACACGGAATGATTTAAGCGGAAATGTGCTCGCCTCCATAATTATTTGCCCTTACCTTTATTGGTTTTCGGGGTGTCTTTACCTTCCGCTTCCAGTGATTCCGGCGTATCGGGTGCAGACTGATCGCTGGCTTCCATATTGGTGGCCACTTTTTCCGGTTCGGTTTTGCAACTTTCGACCAAAATAAAGCCGTTTTCTTTGTGCAGCTTAAAGACGTGGTTGTCTTTCAGTTGCGCATACTGCTCAGCACTGACTTCGGTCACGCGCCCACGTGGGGTATGCAGCGCTTTGGTCAGAATATTGGCCTGCCCGTGGATAAACACCGCACCATTACGCACGGCATAGTTCTGGTCGTTGGACAGCGTGCAATAGACGTAGAGAGATTGAGACATGAAGAAACTCCTGCCTTAAAGAATAAACAAAATGCCCTCAGCCGAGGGCTGAGATTAAATACCGGTTAAGCGGGTGATCGCCCACGGGCGTGTCACAAAAATACCAGCAGTGGCATTGGTCGCATCTTCCAGATAGCCCTTGATGCCATTGTCGGAACCCAGCAGTTGATATTTGACTGGCACGACCTGCAACAGCGTAGCATTGGTGGCAGTAGAGCCATCGTCTACGCTATCAGCAAACAAGTATGTGATATTGGCCCCGCCATTGGCCTCACGGAACTCCGGCGAGAAGACAAAGCGCAGATTCGGGTAGTTCTCCTTCACCCACTGCATGACGGTTTCCCCGCGTGCCACCGGGTTAGCGATATTCAGTACCGAACGAAAGCCTAGCGGTAACACTTGGGTCATTGGCGTGTCGTCTTTAATACGCCCGCCGGACGACAGCTCAATGCGTGAGAACATCGCGGTAATATCACGCGTGATCTCAGCAAAGGTGGCATCCTGCCATTTTTTCTGGCTGGTTTCATAGGCAGGCAAGTTCGGATCGTTGAGCAGACCAAACACCCGCGTATCCGCGCTGTTAAAGCCAAAGTAGCCGGTGCGCTCTCGGGACATTTCCAACGATTCGGTCGCCGCGTTGCGTTTTTCAGCAGCGGCTTCGAACCCGGCAGCATTTTGGCGCGCCTCTTCTAGTTTACCGACCTGAAAACCCTGTTCGTAACGCACAATTCCCCGACGTTCGATATCATTCTCATAGCTGGCCAGCGGAATATTGGTATAATCACCGTACAGCTCGGCTTTCGCTGAGGGTGTGGCGACATTGAGCACAATTTCTTCATGATGCCATTCGCCCGCCGTCATCACGCCAGTGATTTCATCCAGAATGCGAATACGAGTGGCAGTGCGTACCAGCCCCGGCAACACATGCTGCAGCATATGACGCTGAATAAAACCGCCCGCGCCTGCCGGACCGGTTAGCGCGCTATCCATTGCCTGCAATCCGCCGAAACCGATTTGCGCCAGTTCGCCATACGTCCACTTCTGGTCAGGCTTGATATTGAGTGCGCCGCGCTGGCGAATTTCGCGGCCTGACTGATAAAACTTTTCTTTGCTGACAGCCATAATTAGTTACCGTCCTTGCGGGTTGAGGTATAAGGGATTTCGGTCAAACGTATGACACACAGGTGTGGGTTTTCGGCTGACTCCAGATGACGGGAAACAAAACCAATGACTCTGTCCCCGTCACTAATGCTGTCTTTGGCAGACAGTTTGCCGGAAACATCAAACACCACGGGCGCGTTAATGCGCTTGATGCCAGCTTCCAGTTGCACGTTTACTTCGCCCATCGTAAGAAATTCACCCGTGCTGCCGTTTTCGGCATACAGGGCACCAATACGGTAGGCTTTGGGGTTAATCATGATGCCTGCAAATGCACCTGTGCCACCGACCTGCACCGATTCCACGCCAAAATCATGGTAGGTGTAAGCCCGTCCAAATAGATTTTGGGTTTCGTCATCGGAGGCCAGTACGGCGCTGGTGACACGGATTGGCCCAGTATGGGAAAGTTCCCCGACTACGCCACTAACCAGCCCGTTAAGAATGCTGTTGGGTATTGCCATGATTAGTTACTCCACTTGTCTTTGATGGATTGTTGGGGGGTAATGCTGTCCATCGTACTGGTCGGTTTTTGCGAGTCCGGTACACGCCCGTGCATCCAGGCATCGAGTGCGACCAATTCTTGCCCTTTCTGGCAGGGAATACCAAGTTGTTTGACGCCGTATTCCGCCACGCCCTGCTTGGTCAGGCTGCTATGGTCAAATACCCCCACAAACGGGGTCAATTTGTGCGCCAGCGTGTCACGGCCTGCCAATTGTTTGATCAAATCACCCGTGTCATAAGTCGGTTTGGCTTTCTCCAGCTTATTCACCTTGCGTTTCAGGCGGGAAATATCATCCATTGCCTGCATGCCACGGCGCAGACGCTTAAGGCGGCGGTTCAGGCTGTCGGTCGTAGCCTGATCCAAATGTTCTTTCGCTTCCTCAATCGCCTGCTCTGCCGCTTCAATGGCAACTTCGGCATTCTCCACGGCTTCCGGGTCACCAGATTCGGCAGTTTCGGCGGCGGATTCCGCTTCTTCTACCGCGTCTTCAGCTTTCTCTTCTTCATCCTGTGAGGTCTTATCGGGGTCAGGATCATTATCACTGGTCTCTTTCTTCTCCGGGTCGTCATCCGTTGCAGGGGCTTGTTGTCCGGCGATTGTCTGAGTAATCAGTGCCTTCAACTGTTCGAGTTGCTCCGGGGTGAAACCGTTATCGTCGATGGTGTCTTTTTTGTCTTTGTCTTCTTCGGTAGCCATAGTGACTAACTCCTTGGTATCGATAGTGATAATGCGTTGATCCTGCACGGCGACATCGTGGCCGGTTCGTCCCTCGTCCACCAGGGCAAGATGATTGGCGCGGATGTCGCGCTGAATGGCGTCATAGTGCTCGCCGTTAAAGGTGCCGGGCGTAAAGTCATAGCGGCAACGATAACCCGGTGAGAGTTCAATCTTTCCGCTGTTGATTTGGCTTAACGCTGAGTTGGATAAGATCTTGATATTGCCTTTGAGGTACGGGTACTCAAAATAAACGTTCTCGCCGATCACGCCCTCAATGCCTTTCTGTTCGGCGGGTGTAGCTTCCCGGCCTAACATCTCGTGCTCATTCACAAAGGGCATCAGTTTGAAAGAGTTAATGGTTGCGAGGTTTTCCAGTTCTTCTTGCGGGCGCAATACCTTGTAAATTTTATCGGCGACCGGTGCGCCAATTTCCGCCCCCAAATAATCAAAAACCCCCACTTTTGAGATGGGGTTGTCTTTGACTTCCAGCCAGCCGTTCAGGTCGTAAGTGCGTTTACTCATGTCATCCGTTGTCTCCAAAATCAATGATGGGCGTCCAGAAGCATTTGCAGTTCGGTAATTCGCCCGGTAAACCGCGTTGACCGGTTCGTTCGTCGATAATTGGCGGGTTATCCAGGTCAAAAACCTGACCATCCAGCTTTTGATGCAGTTTGCGCGGTTCAGCACTGCCGCCGGAGTGATGCCAGACCGCCTTTTTAATGCCTGCTGATTTCATGCGCTCATAGTTCGCCGCCGTGGTGATCTTGCGGGTCTGGTCAACGGCGATAAACTGCGCCCGTTTCTCGGTCACGCCGCCAATGGCTTTGATTTCCTCCAGCAAGGTTTTTGCCCCCTCACCCGCCTGACTAATTGAACGCAGCGCCGCACTTTCAATACGAAAGTGAAACTGTTGTGGAATGGATTTGATCAGGGCGACATTTTCAGCGGTGGCGGCGGTGAGTCGGTCTTTCATGGCGGCTGGCATGACCAGAGTTTTAATGGTTAAACCCCCAGAGAGTTGTTTGAGCGAATCATCCAGATTGCGTTTGGCGTTTAAATCGGTCTGGCTGACCAATCTATTTGCCATCTCTGTGGCCTTACGGTTAAAAATACCGTCCCAGCGGCGTTTTAACTTGTTGAGCCAAATACGGGTTTGGCTGGCAATGCTGGCATCCATCGCCATCGGTTCGACATCATCCTGTAACCGGGTTAACGTCTGCTCATAATCCCTGAGCATCCGTTTGATTAATCGTGACAGGTCACGCTGGTAACGGTCAGTTGCCGCCGCCGAATAGTGCAGCGGCTTGCCCTTCATAACCGCCTGCCGCGCCGTGGCCCATTGTGCCCGGCTCTTCTTCAGGCGGATCTGCTTCAACATCATCATCCTCGCTCATGTCTAAACCGAAGTAACTGGATTCTTTATCCGCTGCCAGTTTCTGACGGATATCATGACCATCCACCGCACCAATATTGGCGTAGTTGACGGCCGTCTGGGAGTTCTTCAGCTCGATATCGGCATATTCGGCGCCGGTTGGGCTGTCTAGCGGTCGCCATGAGATACTGATATCGACAACCGGCAACCCCTCACTGCGTAACAGGATTTCATAATGACGTTGGAGCAGGTCTTCCAAATCGTTAGCCTGAATGCTCTCCAGTTCTTCGCGGTAGGCCGCTTCTTCATACTCGCCACTGGAATTAAAGCCTTTGGGCGTGGTACCCAATAATTTGGTGGCAGGCACGTTAGCGGCAGCCGCGACAAGCTGATATTGCGTCATAATGGTGGCGTCCAAATCGGCCAGTGACGTATCAAACTGCTGAACGGTGTCTTGATTGCTCGTGACCTGTACCCCATAGTTATCCCGCATCAAGGCGAAATACTCGATATTCTCCGCAATCACGCCCTTATCAGCATTTTCTGCATCGGCCATCCCCAGTGTTAGTAAGCGTTTAGTCATCGCCAGTTGCGGGGCTTCGTTGGCGGTGCGTTCGGAGGCATAGACCCGTTCGTAGACCCGCTCCGGTACAGAAACGCCAAAATAGTTGTACATCGGCTTTAAGACATTCGGCACGGGGAACGGGACAAACTTCACCAGATGGGATTTGTGATAACGCCGCCCGCCAATGCGATAATAAGTCGGTTCGTAGAAGTTCAGCGACGCTGGGTCTTGCACATTATCGGCGGTCAGTTCCGGTGTCACCCATTGGGGATCAATCTGTTTGATACCTTTGTATGCCCCTTTCTGGATACCATCAGGATTGAACGGGTTTTCGTAGAATTCCTTCGGGTTAGAGGTTTCCACCACAAACAGCGCAATGCGTCCGCCGTATACGCGCCCGAAATGCACCAACTCTTTCATGGCATTGTTGATACGGTACTTTTTATCGCGCTTTTTCAGTCTGTCGATAATGGCGCTGTCTTCACAGTCAATGTCGTAGCTCTGTCGAATAGCATCACGGGCAGGCATATTGCAAGCTTTATCCACCAGCCAGTGCTTGGCAATCACCGCACACAAGTTATTACCGATAAAGAGCTGATTGCTATACCACGCGGCTTGTGCTTCCGGCACACCGTATAAGCTGCCTGCTTTAAATGAGGGGATCGAGCCATCCACGGAATCCATCGCCACGCCTGCCATTGTGGGTTGTGGCAATTCCAGCCCCTTAAAGCCATTATCTTTAACAAGCGCTGGGTATAAATCGGTGGAAAATGCTGAACGCTGGACAGGGGGTGCCATAGGCTTTCGTTTTGAGAATGGCCACATAACATTACCTCTTGGTTGTAAAGAAACTGCCTTTTTTCTTGATATAGCCATCCAACCCGTAACGGCTCGCATCCCAACAATGGTTGTTCGCATCCTCAATCACCGGCAGCACTTCGCCGGTAATACGGTCTGTCTTGTAGGCATAGAGCCGGGCTTCTTTTGCTGTGTGCTTACAGCGCGGGTGAATGATGATTTGCTTAAAGCCGCGTAAATAGCTGATACCATCTTCAACGCTACCTTGCCACTTTTTAGCGGCGGAGATATTAAACCCCTGTCGGCGCAGATAGCTGATGGTTTCCGGTCGGGCAGAATCGGCTTTAATAGGCCATTTACGTGACTCCGGCACTTGATCATAAAACGCAGGCATGTGGTCCAGCTCTACGCCAACACCATAAGCCTCATAGTCGATATACAGGCAATCATTTAGCGTAAACATGCGGATCAGTGTGCTGGGGTCTTTGGCAAAACCGAAGTCGCCCCCGAATAACAAGCGGTCAGCCTGCTGCCACAGCTCATCCGGAAAATCCTTAATTTGGTATTTGTTCGCCAGTACCTGTTTATCTGAGTTCTCCAGATACGCACCTTCCCAAACCCAAGCATAAGCATTCGGGTCAAGACGTGACTGATCACTCAGTCGCTCCTCTTCCAACACAGACGGGAACCACGGATTATCGCCATAGTTCATTTCAACAATGATTGAATTTTTCGGCGGGTTCTTTCTGAACCGTTTATCGGTAGCACTGCCGTCTCTTTCGGGGTTCCATGTCACCCAAATCTCAGAGTCTTCTTCACGCACGGTTGGAGTGAGTTTTGTCCAGGCTATTTCAGAGACTGACTCCGCCTCATCGACCCATGCGATTAAGATTCGGGCCTTTGATTTGATACTGTCGAGATTGTGACGTAAGCCGGCAAAGACATAGCTGACTGACCTGCACTTTGTCCGAATGTACTTCTCGCCAATATCGTAGAAGCTAGCCAGCCACGGAACAGAGCGTATTGCTTGTTTCACTTCCTCCATTGAGGATTCTTCAAGAGAGTTCATGTATTCACGAGCGCAGAGTATCACGCCTGATTGTCCATTCTGTGCAGCCATGTAGCCACGGATGGCTGTCATTAATGCAAAAGTTCGCGTCTTTGCCGAACCACGTCCACCGTATGAACCACGATAACGATAATTACCACTGAATACCGGGATCAATTTCGGTGGCAGTTCAATCCGTGCTGTCGTCATGCTGGCCTCCGGCAACCAGAATGATTTTGGCGGGAGACATTGAGCCGTCAGTGGAAAGGTGATCATTCACCGTTTGCTCTTTCAGCCCCAAATCCCGCGCAATGATATTCGCATTGAGTAAATCCGCGGCTGCACCTGAAAACTTCTGGTCGTAGATAATTTGTTCCACGCGCGTAGTGATATTCGAAAAATCTTCGCGCTTGGTATATTCCGTCCATGTTGAGCGTGAAATATCCAGAAAAATACACAGACCGGATAAGGTCATCGCCCGCATTTTTGCCATCTTCGCGTAGACGATTTCACCCTGATTATGAAACGCCTTTGTCTCATACAGCGGATTTTCTTCTACCCATGCAAAGTATTCACAACATGCCTTCCACAGTTCCTCAGGCGAACCAAACTTCGGGTTCCGCCCATGACTGCTTCGGACCTCCCAAAACCGATTGCCCTTTGGCGCGGCCATTTTCGTTTCCTTTTACTTCGATAATTCACAAGCTATTTTCATCACTTGCTCGAGTTCTTCATTATTGAGTCCGTGATATCGCTTTAGTTTGACGATACCCAGCAACATCCTGGCTTTTCGTTCTTCCTTGGATGCAAGGTCCCGTATTAGTCCTGGTGCAGTAATACGTGTCCGTATCTGGTGCTCAGGCATATTTACCTCTCTGTTGCTGAATTCAGAATAAACAACTGCCTCGGTTGATATAACCCCGACAATTTTTGCACTGTGGTGATATAAAATGCTGAGAAAATGTTCAGAAAGTGATTTATCGTCCAATATCCGATAATTGGACTTTGGTCTGGCTGCATTGCTAATACGGGCAAGCAATACCCCGACACAAAGGAGTATCGATATCGATATACCCCGAGGTCACCAAACTGAGGACCTCGACAGCATTCCCATTTTCACTAATGAAATCAGTCCACTCAATTTTGAGGAGGCTCCAATTTTAGAGCCTGCCTGTTATTTATATTGCATGGCGAGCTGTAATCTGTTTTCCGCTTGTTTCTTGTTATCGAGCAAATGAGCCTTACGTCCACCTCTTCCCCAATAATTAAGAGTGCGGGCGCAATCGCTGACAATTGTAGCTTCTTGGTTGTAGGTGTACGCAGCCATATTTGCCTCTGCCATGTAACTCGCTACTGAAATCAATTCACCAGAGAAATATTTATCAAGAACGGTATACACACCAACTTTGAATGCCGGATCAATATGACCAGCAAACTCATAAGCAACAAATCGACTTCCGAATGTACCGCCATGCTTTCCTTGTATAGTTTCTAAATGGGCTTTTGAATCCCATTTAGATAACTCCTTGATAAATAATTGAGTTGATTCCAGTCGTTTGAATTTACTTGGGCGAAGGTTTTTCAATATCCCTGCCACCCAAGAAATCATTATCACCCGCTTCGACTCTGGCTTTAGCTATACGCCACATGTCAGTTAAACAAACCATTCCATCATCATTGATGCGGACAGGGGTATTAAACAAAGTCAGTGTTTTCATGCGTAGTTCCTTATAGAAAGTGAACCTGTTCGTACAGAAAGGCCGCCCCGAGACAACTACGCTATTAGCGGTTTTCTCAGGCTCACTTTCTGGAAGGTTCTCGGATTAGATGTGCGCGTACGAATGCGCGGTGAAATTCAGATATAAAAAATGCCACCAGCCGTACGCGATAGGAACGGGTGGCAGCATGGGTTATTTCTGTAGTCACTCAGGGAATGGATAGAGAAATATTGGGTTTAGTTTCAGTGAGTAACTAATTGTTAAGCATTATTCGCTTGTTATTGGTTGAGGATGGGTAGATATTTTTGAATGCAAAGATTTCTTAGGGAGCCTTTTCTTATGAACTGTCGCGAATTTTTTGAAAGATTAGTCGCGCATGGATTTGTATCAGAATACCGACGCAATGGAGTTATTTCTCTGCGGTGTGAAATCGCCACACGTGTAAATCAAACAATTAACGACGCATGGGGCACTTCTTGCTCTTATACTTTTATAAGATCCTATCTTGCTTGCTTGGGATTCATGTCGGAGCATGGTCGCGGAGCTACTGGTGCCATGGCTAAATATGTTTTATGTCCACAATGTCCACACACCATAAATATAACTATTAATAGATACCGACAAGATGTACTTCCATACATGTCCACCACAGCGTTTAACAGTTCACGCTTTTGTGAGAGGGTTAAGCAGCTAGCTGATTATACCCAGCGTGCGCATACTGAACAAATATATGGTGCTGCAATTAATAGCCTTGACTATCCAACTAAAAACACCTTAGTAGAACAAAGTGTATTAAATTGGGTAATGCATGGATATCCCCCAACCCGATAATTTAATCACAACTAACTTGACACTGTATCTGAATGCACCCCACCACCTCAGTATTATTTGCTCTGAGGTGGTGGGGTGCTCTCTTCAATTTCCCGTATCGCCCGTTTATCCAGATTGCACTGTTCAATCACCGTCAATAACCGTTCATTTAAAATCAGGCTGTCACCCCATGTCATTTTGTCCGGTATTGCAGGCGGCTGACAGTCAGCGAGCAGATGCGCCGGGATCGGTATTGGCGGAATCTGAACGTATTCGGTTCGTGTGCTGCTGCAACCGGCTAACAACCCCATCAGGAATAGTACGATGGGCACAATCATGATTGACAACAACCGTTTTGATGGCAGCCTGCGTTTTCTCAGAATCCACGGCTGACCGCTGTCGGTTTTCGCTATTAATGCGTGAGATGTCATTGAATAACCTGATAGAGTGGTAGGCGTTATCGGTGATGGACTGCTGGCGCTGGTTCTGCTGGGTCAGTGATTCATTTTCACTCGCCAGCCGACCGTTTTCTGCATATACCGAATAGACGGAGTGTGCAGCATAACCAATCAGCGCGATACCTATAATCACAACGCCAAATTTCAATTGCCATTTCATAGCAACTCAAACGCCCGTTCGAACGTCTCCGGTGAATAGGGTTGCTGGCCGTTCTCCATCTGGATCATCGCCTTGACTAATACTGTCATAACACGCTGATCGTTAACATCAATCACTGCACAACTATCGATACCGACTGAGCGGCTCACATAGGTGATGTAACTCTCGGTATCATTCTCACTCGGTGGCGCCCAACGGGAAATAAATTGGCGGATGGTCCTGTCATCATAGAGTTTCACGTAATTGCGCAGGATCTTGATCATCGCCCGAATACCGTACTCTGGTGCAATAAACTGACAGAATGACTGATCAGTCTGCCTGCTGCACAGTCCCTGCCATTGGTCACCGTGGCGGATATTGCCCGGATTGTTATTGCCAATGCCTCTGGGCATCATTTATCCCCCAACCGTTTGTTAATCGCACGAACAGCAAACTCGCGTATTTTCTCAACGCCAATAAAACCAACGGCGCCCCCGATAGCCGGTGCAAAATTGATAGGAATGCCAAACATCTCCAGACCACTGGATACACTCCATGATAAGGCCCCACAAAGCAGCGCCTCTACCCAGCGGTTCTTACGTTCCACACCGTCGTAAATTAGTCGGCCGTAACAAATGGCTATTGCCAACACTGAGCCGGATATTTGCGGCCACGAGTTTTTTAGGCCATTTAACATGTCAGCCCATAAATCAGGATTTTCTTTCATCTTCATATTCCACCCCATTAGAATAATGGGCGTCCGTGGGGTGAAATAGGTTCGCCCCTGTGAGTTGTAGTAAGTGGGTTGCCAGCCGCAATAGCGATACTGAGGTTCTGTGAGTGATTGCGGTGGCAAATTCGATTAATGAATTGATGGCCACTTCTTATTTCCCCCCTCAAATGAGGGAGCAAAAACGGAAAGTGGCGATAAAAAAGCTACGCCAAATGAAGCGCAGCCCAAAACTCAACGTGTAAATTGAGGCGAGTTATTTCCAGTTGAAACAGTAAGGAAGCGGATTGCCTGCATTTGGTTGTTGCAATAGACTACCTAACTTTTTGGCATCACTGTTATCATACTCGCCAATAAACTCGTATTCGTGCTTACCAAATAAATGGCTGTCGATACTGCCACCCAATTGATAAGCGACGCCGTCCACCGTTATCGTGAGGCTTTTCTTAAATAAATCCACCAGCTTCTGATAACCGTCTTGATTATTATCCGAAGAAACTCGGATAAAGATTTTCTGGTTTAACCCATCCCATACGAACAACGAGAATTTTGTGATAATTGTTTTATTTTGGAGGTTAATCAATGTACCGAAAGGACCTAGATGTTCACCAGCAGGTTCAAATTCAGCGTCAGCCAGGTATCCCCACATTTGATCTTTGTTAGAAAAAGATCCCGTATCCACTGCAAGATCAAAGCTCAGCATACAATCAGCAGGCTGTGGTTTTACCCCTGAGTTCACCAGATGCCAGTCACATGCCATCAGGTCATCGGGGGTGGGCTGCCAAGGAAACCATTCACCATGCTTATTGCTCTTTTCTATATAAACAGGTTCATCAACTGATGATTGAGACGTCAGACGCATGTGTTCACCCGGCGCATCCCAATCACTGCGGTGTAATTTATTTCCCAGGTACACCTGTATGATCGCCCACGGACAAGAGCCGACAGGCGCGGTTACTGTGTTAATCTTGTATTGTGCGGGAATAATTTTGCACTGCTTTTCTGGATTATTAACTTCAGACATAAGCACCTCATTTAACGATGAATTAATAAAGGCCATTTCATTCCGCTGCTAAATAACCAGAAATTTTATTTAAGCCAAATTTTTATCTCAACGATATCTTCCCTATCGATAGGCATAAAATTTGATAGACGATGGTGCCTTATTGAGTGGTCAACTCTAAGTTGATCTCTTGCTCCGTCTGCTTAAACCGCGCTTTTTCCAGTTCAACACCCAACACGCGACGATTCAACTTCAAAGCCGCTTTCAGTGTTGCCCCAGAACCCATAAAGAAATCGGCGACCATATCCCCTTCACGGCTGCTGGACTGGATAATATGTGCCATCAGGTCAGCCGGCTTTTCGCACGGATGCTTACCCGGATAATATTGCACCGATGCAAACTGCCAGACATCGGTATAGGGCACAGCAGCGGTGACTGTAAACGGGCGACGCATTAAGCCGTATTCCTGCCGCAATTCGTCATACTGGCGTGACAGGGTTAAATGGGACTCTACCAGCTCAGAATAAGGCGTGTTCAGTTCACCACGCTGGTGCTTTTCATTAGCGATACGGTCGAACAATGCCTGTAGCTTTTGATAATCCCCTTCATTGGGTAACTGCCACTGGCTATCGCTAAACCAGTGACCGGCCATCTGCTTACCCGTGGCGGCGTGAATGTCTTTTGCCGTGACACCTAATGCTTTTCGTGCGTTGCGAAAGTAATCCACCAGCGGTTTAAATACCGCCTGTTTTAGTTCCCTGCACTGTTTGAAATAGCCATCGCCTTTCGGGTGATAGGGGCCATGATAATGTTCAGCAAAGATGATCCGCTCAGTGGCGGGAAAATACATCCGCTGGCTTTCTTTATTGTGCCTGCGCCACGGGCCAGACGGTTTCGCCCAAATAATATGGTTCAACACGTTAAACCGTTCCCGCACCAGCAGTTCCGTATCAGCCGCCAGACGCGAACCACAAAATATATACAAGCTGCCGTTCGGTTTCAGTACCCGCCAGAACTCGGCCAACAGTTCATCCAGCCACACAAGGTAGGCCGTCACATCTTGCCACTGATTATCCCAGCTACAGTCTTTCACGCGAAAGTACGGCGGGTCAGTGGCGATCAGGTCAATGCAGTTATCCGGCAGGGTTTTGATAAATCTCAGAGAGTCGTCGTTGACTAATGTGATACTACTTAAATTCACTGGCTATTCCATATATCGGCGCTGACGGACTCTCTGGAAAGCCACGGCGTAAAAGGCAGGTTATCCACCCACCTTTGATTTTTACCGCTTAAAGCATTGCCCCTATCAGGGGCAACGTTTGAAAAACGTGTCATCGTTCCGGCTTTCCATTAATCCAGCCAGACGAAATTGCGTTAATAATAATTGGCAACGGGGTTCAGGTAGCCCCGTTAATTTGTAAACATCAGAAACAGTCACCCAACTATCATGGGAAAGAGTTTCTAAAACACAGGCGGCTGTTGTTGTCATATCTTCATGTTTTAGCATGATAAATTTAACCTTTTGGTCAGTAAGTCGGCGTGAATACACATGTAACTCTGACCAGGCAAAACAGCAAGCCTTATGTTTATTTCAGGTATAAAAAAACCTGCACAGGGCAGGTTTTCTTTGAATTTCGCTGCTTGCGGGTATAGCTTCGCGAAGCGTATAGGAAAATATTAACTTTATTGTTCAAAAAGTCAAACTTTTTTAATCAACGTAATGGTCTTGTATTTCCAATTCATCACACACAGGCCGATATAACATAAATTCCGCCACCCTTAACCAGTTTTCAACCCGACGGCGACAGGTTGACAACGAAGTTTCAGGATGACGTTCATGCATTTCAGCGGCAATGCAATAATAAGATTTTTTATACACATAATGCTCTTTAAGGACATTCAGTAAACCGGGATCATCCTCCATGACTCTGGCGATCACCGCATCTATTCTTAGTCCTTCCGCATCCGTACAAAACCATAAGCTACTGATCGATTTTTTGTCTTTCATCCGGCCAAAAATCCGCAGCAGTTCTTCTTCTGTCAGACCGGCCTGTTTCATTCTTTTCATCGCCATGCGCAAGGCTTTTTTACTTATCACCGGCTCAGCCAATAATCGGGAAAAAATACCTGCCGCTTGGGGTACTTTGCGAATGGCAGACCAGTTCCCCCATACACTTAACTGTCCACGTATCCAAACACTTTCAAGGGTACGCAACCTCAGATATTCGTCACCTTTTCCACATGTTACCGGATAAATCATTCTGCGCCCCTTGCCTTCATCTTGCTTGATATATTCACACCCGACATAGCCGTACCTCTTCTACTTCCCTTTTAACCTGTGCTAATAATTCAATTTCTGTCCCATGAGTCGTCTGCCATGTTTTCGGTGCCGCATGGAATCCTGTGGGATAACAGGCCCGATGGTGGCGGGGACATAACGGCAGCACGGAGAAGTGATCGGCTCGCTGTGCCATCCCCTGCCCGGCTCGTACATGATGGATTTCCGCCGGCGACGCCCCCAACCCCAGATTACGGCAACAAATACAACCGAGCGAAGCCACATCCGACAGCCACTGTTTTTCACTGTTGGTCATTGGTCTTGCCTCCTCCTCACGCAAAATCAAACAACTGTGCAGCGGCATTTTCGGCGGCATCACGGGTCGGGAAGTTGCGGTACAAGATGAAGTTCCACAGCACATTCAGTGTGGCTTTATAGAGTGCCTGAAATTCCAGATCATCCATTTTGGCAAAACTGACAGAGCGGGGTTCCCGGTGCAGGCTGCCATTAGGCATTTCATAGGTGTCGTAATGCCCGGCTTCCACCGTGACCCAGCGCCGGAAGGCATCAAAGGATTTGGTGGCGGTGATGTTATGAGCACGGTTTTTCGACAGGCCAGACAGGTATTCATCAGCCGCCGATTGTAAGGCATCCTGACTGCCAGCGAAGTGGGCCAGAAACTGGACATAGCCGCGCACAAGGGCTTTTTCTTCGGGGGAGATCGTGCCGCCCGTGGGTTCCCAGTATTCGAACCCAAGATTCAACAGGGCAAAATATTTGCGGTGGAAACGCGGGTTACGGGCTTTCTTGAAATCCGCATACAGCACATCGCCACATTTCACTTTGAAATGCAGGTAGTCTCTGGCCGCTGGGGTAGCCGGTTTCAGCGTGTCGTCGGAAATTTTGATAAAACTATGCTGCGCCATTCTTGATCCTTTGAGGTCATGGCACAGCAGCTTCGGTTTAGGTTCGGGTGTTCAGGCCGATGGAATAATTTTAGCGGGTTACAATCCGTTATGCTACCGACAATTTCTGCAAGCGGGACGTATCCAGATTTTGCTTAATATGCCAGATATCATAGGCATTCTGCATTCCCAGCCACACATGCGGGGCACTGCCGATAACCACAGAAAGACGAACCGCCATTTCTGGGGAAACATGCGACTGACAGCTAATCAGCCGTTGTACCGTAGAAGGGGCAACCTCCAGTGCCTTCGCTAATGCCCTGGCACTCATGTTTAAGGTTTCCATCGTTTCTTTGATTAGCTCGCCCGGATGGGGCGGATTATACATCGTACTCATCAGTGATGATCCTCAAGAATCAACAAACCATGTGTCTACTACGAGTAAAACTAAATAATAAACTTGTAAGCATCCAGCGCCTTGACCGTCATTGGTAACCCTTGTTTTAGCAACATATCTAAGAATTCACTTGTCGACATCGGTGGATTTTTTAGTGCTATGCGTTGTTGTCTGACAGCTTCCAGCGCAATGGCGTGATTTAAGTCAAAAAGGTCTGAAATAAATTCGTCCGGATGAAGTGCTTCGACATTGAATTCCTTTAAAATATCGGCAGGAAAATCTTTCAGGTTCATAGTAACGATGACTTCTGCATTTGCACATATGGCCGTTGCCAATACATGGCGATCGTCTTTATCAGGGAGTCTTAATCCTTCAATTAATGACTCAAAACCTGTGACATTGGCATCTGGCAAGGCTTTATTCATTAGCGCTGTTGTGTGTTCCAGCATTTCAGGCTTGATATCAGGGCGCTGTTTCAGTAAATTTCTCTTCCATTCTCCCTGAATAGTGGCTGACCATTTTGGTTGATACAGGCCAGCCAGACCTAAATGCATCAGTAAGTCACGCAATCTTGCCGGATACAGAACACAGGCATCAAGTACCACAGGATAAGGAGAATATTTCATCCTTTAATAACCCAGTTCAAGTTTTTGTGCCTGAGCTGCAAGTTCTTGCATCGCAGCCAAACTGTCAGCATCACGTTGCTTTTTGTATTTCATCAAATCAGAAAATAACACTCGACGATGTCTTCCCGTTTTATGGTGAGGTAATTTCCCTTCTTCCAATAGCTTCACCAAATGAGGGCGAGATACATTCAGTATATTTGCCGCTTCTTGTGTCGTCAGTTCAGCGTGCACCGGTACAATTTGCACAGCATTACCTACTGCTAATTCACCCAGTATATTCATCAACATGGTTAATGCTGAGGTCGGTAATTCAATTGAGTGAAATGTGTTATCTGCACCTTTGATAGTGATCTGTTGAGTTTCTAATTGGGTGGAAAGAAACGCAGCCAGCTCTCGTTGGCTGCGCATTGCGATTTCAATCTCATGCTTTGCCGGAAGATTCAAGCCGGCTAAGGTTGCATTACTCATATGTGTATACCTGGTATGTTAGTCATTATAACGAGTGTAATCGAAACAAACGAAAATCGCAATAAACGAAACAGATAACCGCGTCTTGTACCCATTAACAACTCTTTATAGTGTTAATTTCAGTTCATGCCAGCCCAATGTATTCCAACACGCGGCTTCACCCGAAAAACAGCATTCAGCCACCGGTAAAGACTCACCACATTTTCCACAGCATTGTTCCTGTAGCTCGGCCACCTGCTGTTTTAATGAACGGTCATCCATTCGAATTAACATCGTGAGGTATTCATTGACGTCGTAAGGCTCCCTGCCCGGTCTGCGCAGTGCACAATTGCGCTTCAGCATCGCCAATTCCTGATTATCAAGGAGCAATTCTATTTTGGTAACGCCAGCCTCCTGCTGGCGCTGACGTTGGGCGGCTTTACGTTCTGCGGGGGATTTAGCCATGATTGGATTTCCTGAGCTTATAAACCGAATTGCGGGTACGGATAAAACCATCAGCATTAAAGGAATGAATATTCTGAACCAATGACGTAATGATTTCAGTGCCATCAGACCAGCATTGATTAACTAACATCATGGTAAATGCGCCCACTTGCCCGAAGATCAGCGTTACCGTAGAGAATAAACCCTGTCAGCTCGATTTCCGCCGTGTATACCTTGCTTTCCGTGTTTAATTGCTTATCCATCGTTATTCTCCCAGCCAGTCGTAAACAAACCGGATCAACGCCATCACCGGCAGTGAAACCGGAAAGGTCAGCAGCAGGAACAAGGCGAGCATATGGAGCCAGAATTCTTCATCGGTCAGAATTTCCCAGTAACCGATCACTTCGTCTTTTAGGTAATGCAAAAAGTTGTTTGATGTTTTCATTGGTCTTGCCTCTCTCAGTGAGTCTGATTTCTCAATGTCCAAAGTTTTTGTAATTTAATTAATCCCTTGCCCGTCACCAGTGACGTGATACATTCCTGAATGCCGCGTTCCGGGTGTTCCCAACGACCTAATTTCACATCCATCAAGCCTGCTTGTATTTTTTCCTGATACGGTTCATTGCGACGGGTGACCCAGCCGATTTGTCGCAGGAATGCAAACAAACGGGTTCGACCTGTACCTAAAACCTTAGCGGCCTGCACAATGCTGAGGGAACCATGTGACGCAGAGACTTTGTCATGAAACTCAACTTTCGGCGCATCTTCAAAGATCTGGTGCTCTAACTGGTTCACTGCCAGCGAAAGCCGCTCTTTCTCCTCTTCAGCCTGAATGACCATCAGCGCCAGTTGCTTAGCATTAGGTAAAACCGATTGTGGTGTTGTCAGCCTGCCTGAGTGGTAGTCAATAAAGGTTTGGTTAACCTGCAGACGGAATTTTGGGGAAATCCAGCCAGCATATTCGATAGCTAAAAGTTCGTGAGCGAAAGTCCCCCCCGTGCGCCCTGCTTTTTTAACTACCGTGATCTCGGTAGTTTGGTTTTGCAATTCTGAAATTAATTGGATAGTTCCCTCAAGTGCTAGCCAATAACTTGGGCCATGTTTCTTTTCCCTGCCACTTGCCTTATGTAGCGCATTCAGATTAAAACGTCCTTCCGCATCGGTGGTGATTTCAACGCCTGCGATTACGGGCAAGGTTTTCTTATCGATAACATTTAACATACGGGTTCCTTTGTTGAGTCTTACATCACATCACGCCAGTCATTCAGGCATGTTTAAAAAAACGGCTATTCCCTCGATTCCGCTGAAAGTCGCTTGATAACTTCTTTTTCAATCGGTTTAGGTGCTGTCATCACCTGTTTGTAGACTGTCTTTTGAACGGGCGTTTTACGTAATAACACCCGCTGGACATCGCCCAGTGGCATACGGAGCAAAATGGCGATGTACTCTGCTGTTCTGCCGAGCCGAGTGAGTTCATACATGCCCCGGACAATATTCTGGCCATAGTTAAATCGCTTCCCAATGTTGATGCTGGGTTCTGCTGCTGTCACAGGTTTTGCCACTGGAATGAGTTTCGGCTTAGGCTGGTAAGGCTGGCGACTACGTGCCCGTGCTGCTTGATTTAAATCATCAAGAATACGGTCAGTGTGATCGCAGCCATCATCAACAATATGACGGTTATCCAGGATCAGTTTGTTGACATCGTTTTCGTTGTTCATGGGGTCTTACCTCGTTTTTGTTTATCCGCTTTTGGTCAGAAAGTGTTTTAGTTACTGGTCAGAACACGGCTCTTTCGCCGCCTGTTCCGCGGCCTGTTTCCAGATCCCACGCCAGGCAGCCAATGCCGGTACCTCACTCATCCGTCCTAAACCCGCTTTACGCGCAAGTTGCGCTGCCATTTCCTGAATACGGTTCGTCGGTGTCCAGCCGGTTGAAAACAGTTGTCGGAACGTGGCATCGCGCTCCACAGTATCGATGGTGATGGCGGTTTCTCCGGCTTTCAGCCAGCGGCCATTGACACAGGCAGGACGCCCCGCTTTGTCCCACTTGCATGCTTTATCGAAATACTCCGTACAGTTCTCCGGGCCAAACAGGGTCTTCGGGCGTAAGTAATCCCGCATCTTGCCATCATCCCGCCATTTGGTCGTCAGGTAGTCAGTGATGAGCTTCAGGTCGTCCACTGTATAACCATCGCCCAGTCGGGCACGGATATACCCCATCGTGGTTTTGCCATCACGGTAGTTAGAACCGGTCACCTGATTGAAATAAACCAAGACTTGTTGAACTGGGTTGTGGTCGGGTTCCGTGGGAACCTGACAAGAAGAGTTAGTCTCTGTAGTAATCTCTGTAGTAATCTCTGTATTTGTCTTACGTTTCAACGTAGGGGCTATTACGTCTTGACGTAACCCCTCTTCCGTTTCAACGTAACCCCTATTACGTTTCAACGTAACAGGGGGGGAAGAAACAGGCTCATCTTTTGTTTGATAATCACCCAAATCATTAGGGTTGGTTATATTTATTAGTGTATCCACCACCGGTTCGATGAATAATACATTGTTAACAATTCCATTAGCAGTATTAATCTTTCTGAGTTCCAGTGTAATGAATCCATGATCGCGAAGGCGTTTTAGTGCATCCGTAACTTCTCGCTTTGTAAAACCGAATTGATCCGAAAATGATTGATAAGAACGCTGTAATTTATCGCTATGAAAACGCTTTCTAAATCCCTTAAGCTCACCAGTGAGTTCATCTCTGATTTCGGTTGGTCGATACCAATACACAATTTCAGACAACAAAATAATTGCTGTGCTATCCGGTTTTCCTGATGGGAATTTTATAAATTGCCACCAAACAGCCGGAATAACGTTACCAGTGATATTTATTTTACCTATTTCACTCACTACAGGAGTAATGTTCTGCTTATCCATTACACTAATTCCTGTAATTCATAGGCACGAAAAGGCTCTGTTTTTACTTTTCCATCAGTGATGGTAAATATTTTTCTTACCTTTATAATACCATGATTTTCAAGGTTTTTAGTTTCTCTAAAAATAACCATGGAATGACAACAACAAAAATGTGCCATGTCTTCATGAGAAATGATCCTTTCTCCAATACCGTCCATATTTCCGCTATTGAGAATTTTCAGCAATATCAAACGATGAATAGGATTTTCAAATGAAAGCTGATTAATTTTTTCCAATATACTCATCTCAGCCTCCTCATTTTTTAGCGATAGCACAGCATGCCTTCTGATCTTCATCAGATGACAGATTGTCAGTGCTCAGTGTTGATTTATTTTTTTCATCATTGACTCGCATCGCGAGAGCCGCTTCCTTACGGCTTTCATAGATGGGTAAAATTTCTTCACGTGTGGCGGGGTTACCGTTCAGACGAAAGCCGTCACGATAGGTAATCGTATCGATTATCATTGGTCTTGCCTCTTATGTTTTAAACGTTGGTCAGACGCGGTATTGCATTTAATGCTGTTATCGCATTCATTATTTGTCGTGACATGTCACGGCCTCCTAAAAGCGTTTCACTCATTGCCGCAGCAAATTCTTTGATCGCAATTGATGCAAGATAATTCAAATTATCTTCATTAGTCAACCTCGCTCGTCGCTCTACCGGCAATGCTGCTTCTATCGCTGGCAACAGTTCCGTGATCTTACGTTGTGCCGCAGTCGTATCACTGCGTAACCACCGGAAGATCTGTTGGCGGTTATTATTGATGGCTTTCCAGTCCGCATTCCCTAATGCGTCTTCAATCCGGTGTAACCGGGATTGAGAACCACCGCGATACAGCAGGAAATACATACGACTGACTTCAATGGCTACATGCTCCTGACCTCTCTCCATGGCCCAAGCCTCAACTTCGGCTCTGAGCGTATTGATATCTTGCTCCACGATTTGCGTCTCCTGTCGCAATGTTGATTATTGAAAATCAGATTTCTACAGACTGTGTTGATAAGCTACGTCTTATCGAACGTTCTCCAGGAGGGAAAATATCATCAAGAGAAAATTCACCACCTAGTTCATTTAGTGCTAACACAATTTTCCGGCATGAGTCTAAATCAGGTTTTCTAATACCAGATTCATAGTTGCCAATTCTAGATTGTGACCACTTAAGTTTTTTAGCTAATGCAAATTGAGTAGCTCCGACTTGTCGTCTAGCGTCCGCAATTTTGTTCATGTTTGTCTCCACTTACTTAATTTAAAATCAGTTAAACACAAATCGTGTTATTTGTAAACACAAATCGTGAAAGCGGAATAACACGGTATGTGTTAAATAATGATCATGAAAATGAGTAATCAAATTGGTGCGCGTATCAAGCGCTTTAGAGAGCAATTGGGATTGAGTCAAGCAGCCCTGGCAGAACGCTGTGGTTGGTCATCCCAATCTAGGATAGGTAATTATGAGTCAGGCTCACGCAACGTCAGCGCTGACGATGCAGTGATCCTGGCAAATGCCTTAAATGTAACTCCAGCCGAGTTAATGTTCGGTCCAACTGATTGTGCGAACTTGCCCATGTCTTGTACAACAGAAGAAACCAAACTCACTCCGCGACAAAAAATACTCTTAGAGTTATTTGATGAGCTACCGGATAGTGAAGCTGATCAGCTCTTAAAAAATCTTGAGGAGAAAAAACAACATTATAATCAGCTACTAGAAGAATTATTACATAAAAGAAACCAAAAGAAAGCATAGCACATATCGTTTGCTTGATTATCAATCTATTAAATTATATAAATTTTAAATAATTTCAATAAATGGAAAATCAAAATTTATTTTTTCTGAAAATTTTAGCGTTAACTGATGTGACTATGGCTTTCGCAAGGATTACTTTCTAAAAGAAGGTCATTATTAACCACAACACACCACCCGCTAGGGTGGTTTTATTCATTATTTCATAAATCCAATTCGATTTTTATCCACCTTCCAAATTTAAAATAAATAGCTTAATCATGTACATAGATAATCATAACAAGAAAAATCACATTTCGTGTTGACAACAAAAACACGTTATGTGATTATGATTACATCAACAGCAAACAGGCAGGACGCCCACGAAGTAGCCGCTACCGGCATATGAAGAGGTAGATGATTTGCTCAGACAATACGGCACAGCAGCCGTTTAGGTTAAGTGTTCAAGACCAAATTTGCAGTTTCAGTTGTCATGGAGGAGGAGAACCGCAGCACTCATCGCGACCTGCCATGATTACCACTCGATGACAACTGACTTTTATCTCAACACCAGGGGATACAGTCAGAAAGAGACCAATCACCATTAGCGTGATGCACCAAAGAGGCAACTAAACCGGTCGTCAGCCTTGACCAGGGTAAAGCGACGCTGGATAGCGTAACCAGCACCTTTTAGTTCGGAGACCATCGTCATCTACATGATGATACGTAAGAGGCAATCAATAACCTGACAGCCCGGAAAGACGGGCAACTTATTACAGACGTAAAAAAACCCACCGAAGTGGGTTCTTTTACCCCGGGTCGCCGACCAAAGCTACCGGGTTTCTTAGAGCGGAGACCAATCCGCTCAAAGAGGCAAGACCAATGATAACTCATCGATCCACGACAATATATAGGAGTTGCTATGAAAGCACAACCCAAGACTCTCAAAATTACCCTCTATGTGTATGCCAAAGAAGGTTTTGACCGACAGATTGAGTTCACCACGTTCACCAATGAACCTGTGAACACTACCTTTTGGGGGGCATTAGTTTCTCAGCATGACGTGGAAATCACGCTCCCGTCAGTTAATAAGTCTGATCTCATCCAGGCGCAGATCAACGCACTTAAGGCTGAAAAAGAAAAAGTACTGTCCCATGCGCAGGTAGAAGTGAACCGGATTGAAGACCACATCCAGTCGCTCTTATGCATTGAAGGTAAACCGGTTTCTGCTTCCGATATGGAGCTTCCTTATTAAACCCGGGTGAATTATGCAAGACATCAATGACGTGATTGAAATGATTCTGGATGCAGGCTTAGCGGCTGTTGAGCATGAAAATAACTGTGATTCCGTGAAAGGGGTAACCCATATTTCCATTCTTGGTGGAAAGCGGCGGGTGGAGTATTACCCGACAACGGGGATGGTTTACTCAAATCCTGTCAAGGATCTTTATTCCGCTGTTCGGCTTCCCAAAGCCGGCATTCGAAAAGCCATCAGACTGGCTAAAACAGGCAATTAACAAGAGGCAAGACCCATGACAACTTATGTTTGTGTATTTGAGCCGACTCCAGCGGCTCAACAGGGCGGTGCGATATCTTTAGCCATCGCGCTTGAAGCCAACTCCATCAAAATGGCGAAAGCCATGGCCATTGTGAATTTAGGTGAATTCTATCCTGATGATATGGATAAATTTAACACCGATAATCCCATTATTTGTGAAGATCGGGTCGGCTCTCCTCGCCCACCCGTGGGTAAATTTGATGAGAAGTTTGCGACTGAATATGAATTCAATGGCACAACCTGGCAGGCTAAAAGCCTCGAACCGGCTCAAACCCCAGCCATTAACAAACGTGATTTTGTTCATACTTATGCCACCCTGGATTTAGAAATCGCGCTGGCATTACTGGACGGGGATTTTCATTGCTGGGCGGTTATGTCACACAGTTTGACGGCCGCTAAACAACTCATTGCAGATAACGATAAAACATGGCGTTGGTGGTCTATGGCGTTTCGTATCAGAACGGATGCTTTATCTATCCCACGCGAAACAATTTTCAAGATAGTTCGCGAAGGTAAACGGCGCCCTGAGTTTTTGAGAAGCTTTAACAACATGAAGGCATTTTTGAACCACGCCTTAAGTGATACCCGCATCGCTGAATTACAGGATGCGCCTGACGAACCGGCATCAATACCAGAAACCTCATCAGAGAACGGCACTGTCAGTGAAGTTGAAACCCAGACAACGCCCGAAATGAAAGCGGAAAAAAGCGAAACTAAACCCCGTAAAACCAGAAAGACCAAACCAGCCAAAAAGGAGACTGTACCGGAAACCGAAGAAGTAGCGCCAGAAACTGAGAAAGCCGCACCAGAAATCGAGGAAGCTGCACCAGAAACTGAGAAAGCGGCACCAAAAACCGAGGAAACCGCACCCAAAACGGCGGCCAATGATGAAATCACTCCATTATTGCCAGTCAGTGGCCAGAACGCCAGTAATGATAATTTCCAGCACCGTGCCGATCTGCTCGAAGAAACCATCAAGGCACAGGGTAATCAACAGCAGGCCAATCTGCGTATCTGGAAAGCGGTTCAGCGTACCGATCCGCGTTTTACCAAGCCACTGGAAGGGATGGGTTATAGCGGTACCAGCATCAACAGTAACTATATGCTGATGCGAGCCACTGAAATATTTGGCCCAATTGGTAAAGGCTGGGGCTATGACATTCTGGAAGAAAAATCTATCGACGGCATTCCCATGACTGAACCCGTTCTGGATGAGCGTAATAAACAAATAGCCACCCGTTTTTTGCGTGATGGTGATGGCTCATTAATTTTTACCCAGAACCATTCTATCAAGATTTTATTCTGGTACGCAGATGAATATGGCGAACGTGCATCATTCATCAGTTATGGCGCGACACCCTATCGTTACCAATCAAATTATGGACCAAAAGCAGACGGTGAAGTGCTTAAGAAATCCCTGACAGACGCCATCAAAAAAGCCTTATCCATGCTTGGGTTTAGCGCCGATGTCTTTATGGGGATGCACGATAACCCAGAATACTTGGCTGAAAACAAAATTGAATTCGGTATCAAAGCCGCCAGTGATAAAGCCGAAGATCTCACCCGTTTACGTAAGGAGCTGGACGAGAAGTTTGCACGCAACACCGAAACCATGAAAACGGCGATCACTAAAAATGAGCTGAGGGGCATTGCATCCACACTGACCCGTGAAATCGACGTGCATCTCAAGAACGCGAAGTCACTCGGTGACAAAGAGTATGAACGCTATCTATCAGGCCGCTTACGCCGTTTAACTGAAATCGAAAAAGACTGTTTATCTAAACTGGAAGAGGCAAACTCATGACCACTGCGATTGCATTAGCCGCCGACTATGATCAGTTGCAAAAATTGATAGCAGCCGGTGAATTTTCACCGGAAGCCATCGCCGATACCCTTGAAGGTCTTGAGGGTGAGTTAGGTGACAAACTGGATACCATCATGATCCATGTCCGCAATCTTGAAGGGCAGGCCCGAACGCTGGACGATGAGGCCAGGCGACTGACTGAGCGCAAAAAATCCTTTGAAAGTCAGGTTAAACACCTCAAGAAATATGTGCTGGATTGCTTGCTCAAAGCCGAACTGAACAGCCTGAGAACCACGAAAAATACCTTCAGTGCGCGTCAGGGTATCGCCAGAGTCATTATCGATAATGAGATGTTATTGCCCGATGAATTAGTGGATGTGCAGACCATCACCGCACCGGACAAAAAAGCGATTAAGGCGGCTATCGAACGCGGTGAAACCATACCGGGCGCACATCTCGAAATTGGGGAAATAAGTTTGCAGGTTCGTTAACCATCAATTTATGCCCGATGATTCGGGCATTGAGGAGCACATAATGGCAGCAAGACTTGAAGTCAGTATCTTTTATAACGAAGAAATCGGGCAGTGCGAAGTGACCTGGTCGGCGGACAAAACCGAAGATTTTGCCCCCATGGAAAAGGCCGCCCTGGAACAACTGAAAACGGCCTTGGTAGGCCAACTGAATTCCGTCCACCGTCATGGTCAATTACATTGAGAGGGACAGTACGATGAAAAATAATCTGGAAGATCTGCATAATCATCTGTTTGCACAGTTAGAACGCCTTTCTGATGAAGCGCTGAAAGGTGAAGAACTCGAAAACGAAATTGCCCGTTCAAAGGCGGTTTCGGCTGTCGCCAACCAAATTGTGGAAAACGGCAAACTGGCACTTACGGTGCAAAAGATGTTGGGTGATAACGAAATTCAGTCCGCGCCCAAATATCTGGAGGTGAAATAATGGCGAATTTTGTCTATACCCCGGCAATGGAAGCCTGGATGCGGCAACATTATCTATTACGGCTGGGTAATCTCACCGTCGCCTTTAACCGGCAATTTAATGTGATTCGTTCCCCTGATGCCATTAATGCACTGCGAAAGCGATTGGGATTAAAAACAGGCCGCAGCGGTTGTTTTGTGAAGGGTCACACTCCGGCCAACAAAGGCGCAAAAGGGTTAACCGGTTCAAATTCAGGATCATTTAAGAAAAATAACCGTCCCCATAACTCTCTGGTTATTGACAGTGAAGCCGTGACCAAGGACGGTTATATCAAAATAAAAGTGGCTGAACCCAATAAATGGAAACTGAAACATCGGGTAGTTTGGGAACAACATCATGGCCAGATCCCCAAAGGCGGCGTGATTAAATTTATCAATGACGATAAACAAAACTGTGCGATTGAAAACCTGATGCTGATATCGCAACAAGAGAACGCGGTCATTAACCGGTACTATGCAAATGCCTCCGCTGAATACAAACCGACCACTGTTCAGCTCGCACGGATAAAGATGGCCATTAGAGAGAAAACAAGAGGCAAGACCCATGCTTAAACATCAACATAAACGTTACCAGCCCATCAGACTTACCCTGCCTGATGGAACCAGCGGCCAAGTCATCACTGACCGCCGCTGCGCCGTCTTCTACGACTTCCCGCCCGAAGTCAAAATCGAGCCGGTTGACAACCACCAGAAGGCAGAGGCCGACAGTTTATTCCTCACCCGTAAACCTGATTAAGCCTAATCAGAAATCTGGTCACGTAATGCATAGCATGATGGGACATCCACCGAACGGAGCACCATCATGCAACCCTGGCAACCGGGACAACAACTATTAACTGACTTCGATATCAAACTGGGACGATTAGCCGCCAGCATCAAAAATGCGCCCTGTGATCAGGCAGAGATTACCCGCGCTTGTGACACCGCTGATCTGCTCATTTTATCAATGATGAGGCAAGACCATGAAAAACCACTGCGACATTATCACCGATGAAGAAATGGAAGAATTGACTGGGTATCAAGTTCCCTCCAAACAATGCGAGGCACTGGCCAAACATGGCATTTTCTTTATTACGCGCCAAGACGGTAAACCCCGAACAACCTGGAAGCATTTTAACCACCCCATGATTGCCACCCGTTACTCTAAGCCTGCCGAAGAGCCCGATTTCGAGAACATGTAATTATGGCCAGAACAAGGAAGAACGCCGCCGATGCCAAGTTACCCAAACGGGTCTATCGGGGAAAAACCAAATTTGAATTTCATCCAGCCAGAGGGGGATCGATTTCCCTTTGCCCTCTGGACGCCCCGCTTTCAGTTATCTGGGCGGAGTATGAAAAAATTATCTGTGACATGTCACGCGAGGAAAACACCGTGTCAAAATTAATCAAACAATTCCTGGCTTCAGCCACGTTTCAGGATCTGGCGACAGACACCAAAAAAGACTATCGGAAATATGCCAACAAGCTGATCCCTGTTTTTGGGAGAATGGCACCGGACAATGTGAAACCTGAGCATGTCAGAAAGTATATGGACAAACGCGGGCTGAAGAGCAGGACACAGGCCAACCGCGAAAAAACTTTCTTGTCCCGGGTCTACAAGTGGGGCTATGAGCGTGGAATGGTCAAAGGTAATCCGTGTAAAGGCGTGCAGCAATACAAGGAAAAAGCGCGGGAACGGTATATCACGGATGCGGAATATCATGCACTTTATTCCGTTGCCCCTACTGTCGTTAAAGTAGCGATGGAGCTGGCTTACTTGTGCTGTGCGCGGCAAGCCGATGTTCTGTCACTCACCCGCGCCCAGCTAATGGAAAACGGGATCTTTATTCGCCAGGGTAAAACCGGCAAAAAACAAATTAAAGCCTGGACGAAACGCTTAGAAAATGTGGTGAAGCTGAGTAACACACTCATAACTGATCCCGGTATTGTCAGCCTGTATGTAATTTGTCAGGCCAAAGGCCATAAATATACCCGCGATGGTTTTAACAGCCGCTGGAAAAAAGCCAGAGCCGCCGCAAAAGAGGCATTTCCTCATCTGGATTTTAATTTCACTTTTCACGACTTAAAGGCAAAAGGCATCTCCGATCTGGAAGGTACGCTGGCCGAAAAACAGGTAATTTCGGGTCATAAAAACATTACCCAGACCGCAAGATACAACAGAAAAATTGAAGTGGTTCCGGTTGTTGGCGGCCAACACACGGGATAATATTAGGAAAGGATATTAGGAATTTATTAGGAATGTGATTTGTGTCATGAAAAAAGCCACCGTAAAGGTGGCTTTTCTGTTCCCTAACTTGATGTTTTATATCAAGTTTTAATTTGGTGCCCAGGGCGGGACTTGAACCCGCACAGCCTTAAGGCCGAGGGATTTTAAATCCCTTGTGTCTACCGATTTCACCACCTGGGCTAAATTTGGAGGCGCGTCCCGGAGTCGAACCGAGGTAGACGGATTTGCAATCCGCTGCATGGCCACTCTGCCAACGCGCCTTTCTTGGAGCGGGAAACGAGACTCGAACTCGCGACCCCGACCTTGGCAAGGTCGTGCTCTACCAACTGAGCTATTCCCGCCTTTCCGAACCGCTTGATTTACTTAACTTGTTTCGTAAATCTCATGTGCCGTTCGATGCGTTGCATTCTACTTACTTCACGAAATGAGTCAACACAATTATTTATAAAACTCGTTCGTTCGATGATTTTTGCGTCATTCGGATCAACTTTCACGCAAATCGTCCCATGCAGCGCTCAAATATTGAAACATTGACCAGAATGTCAAGACCGCAGCAACGTATAATAGGATGAATCCCCCTACTTCAAGTTCAATGCAAGGACGCCATAATAAGGCAACCAATGCCGCCATTTGTGCCGTAGTTTTTATTTTTCCCATCCAGGAAACAGCTACACTACTGCGCTTTCCTAATTCCGCCATCCACTCACGCAGAGAAGATATGATAATCTCACGAGCAATCATCGTCGCAGCAGGTAGCGTGATCCACCACGTATGGTAATGTTCTGCAATCAGTACCAACGCAATAGCTACCATCACTTTATCCGCCACCGGATCAAGAAATGCCCCAAAACGCGTCGTCTGTTTCCACAACCGGGCAAGAAAACCATCAAACCAATCTGTTGCAGCAGCGATAATAAAGATAATGGCACATACCATCGGTGCCCATTGGAATGGCAAGTAGAATGCCAAAACAAAGAATGGAATTAAGGCAATACGAAATAGAGTAAGCCATGTTGGAATATTTAATTGCATAATGCTTAGTAATATCTGGCTAGGTTAAATTTATTAGTATGGTGCATCAATACTTCTAGTGTTTCAACGCATTATAGATTTTTTCTGCCAGTGCATAAGAAATAGAAGGCACTTTTGCGATCTCTTCTACACTTGCATTGCGTAAAGTCTGTAATCCACCCATATATTTAAGTAACATTTGTCTACGTTTTGGCCCAATACCATCAATCGACTCCAATGTACTGGTCTTTTTCACTTTTTCCCGACGCTGACGATGCCCTGTAATGGCATGGTTGTGAGATTCATCACGAATATGCTGAATAACGTGTAATGCAGGTGAATCAGGAGGAAGTGCAATCCCTTCTCCTTCCACTTCAAAAAATAGGGTTTCTAGTCCAGCCTTACGATCACTGCCTTTCGCAACGCCAATTAACTTAGGATACTTTTTATTCCATTCAACTTCCAAAGAGTCGAAAACTTCAATCGCACGCGCAAGCTGACCTTTTCCACCGTCAATAAAAATGATGTCAGGGATTTTTGTCTTATCAATAGCCTTGCTATATCGACGACGCAAGACTTGATTCATCGCAGCATAATCATCCCCTGGAGTAATACCTGTAATATTATAGCGGCGGTATTCTGTACGAACTGGACCATTAGCATCAAAAACAACACATGATGCGACAGTTTGTTCTCCCATCGTGTGACTGATGTCGAAACATTCCACACGGTGGATTTTTTCAGAGCCGACAAATGTAGCCAATGACGCTAATCTCTGATGAATTGTCGATTGTTGGGAGAGTTTGGTTATCAAAGCTGTCGCAGCATTAGTGCGTGCTAATTTTAAATAACGCGCCCTATCGCCTCTTGGCCGTGCCTGGATATAGATTTTCCTGCCCAATATTTCAGCAAGTGATCTTTCTAATAGTTCTTTCTCAGGCAATGCAAAATCCAACAAAATTTCTGTTGGCAACGTCCTGTTTTGGCTTCCTTGGAGATAGAATTGACCAAGGAAAGTTTGCACTACTTCATCTAATTTCGTATCAGCCGGAATTTTGGGGTAATAACTTCGGCTGCCCAATATCTTACCCTGACGGATAAATAAGACATGCACACAGGCCATTCCTGCCTCAAAAGCGACGCTAATAACATCAAGATCATCGCCTTCTCCGGAAACAAATTGTCGTTCCGTAACTTGCCGTACTGCTTGGATCTGATCGCGATAACGGGCTGCTTCTTCAAATTTAAGCTGTTGACTCGCTTTTTCCATTTTTGCAACCAGTTCATCCAATACTTGCTGATCTTTCCCCGCCAAAAACAGGCGAACGTATTCAACTTGCTGCTGATATTCTTCATCTGTTACAAACCCCTTAACACAAGGAGCCAAGCAGCGCCCAATCTGATATTGCAAGCAAGGCCTTGAACGATTGCGGTACACATTGTCTTCACATTGGCGAATAGGAAATAGTTTCTGCAATAAAGCCAAAGTGTCGCGTATTGCATGAGAATTAGGGAATGGGCCGAAGTATTCTCCTTTTGTATGCCTGGCGCCACGATATAAGGTTAAACGAGGGTGGATATCACTACTCAAGAAAATATAAGGATAAGATTTATCATCTCTCAGTAATACATTGTAGCGAGGCTGATACAGCTTGATGTAGTTATGTTCAAGCAGAAGCGCCTCTGTCTCTGTGTGGGTAACGGTGACGTCTATCTGAACGATATTTTTCACTAATGACTCTGTTTTACGGCTACTAACTTGTGCCCTAAAATAGCTAGATAAGCGTTTTTTTAGATCCTTAGCTTTACCAACATAGATCACTGTGCCAGTGATATCATACATGCGGTAGACGCCCGGCTGACTGGTAACTGTTTTTAAAAATGCCTTTGAATTAAATAGTTCCGCCATAACTGATCACCCATCAAATCTTATTACCCACCGTGAGTTACCATATTTTGCGCATCAAGCAATCCACAACGTATTGCCATATGGGTCAATTCTACATCACCTTTGATATTTAGTTTACTGAACATCCTATAGCGGTAACTATTCACTGTTTTTGGGCTCAGATTAAGCAATTCAGAAATCTCATTAACTTTGCGACCCTGAGTTATCATTGTCATGATCTGCAATTCCCGCTCCGAAAGTTCATCCAGCGGATTTTCTTTTGCGGGTGATAACTGGTTGAGTGCCATCTGCTGGGCAATATCCGGGGAAATGTAACGCTGGCCTGCATAAACAGTCCGAATTGCATTGATCATATCCTGAGGAGCGGCAGCCTTGCTCAAATATCCCCTGATCCCTGCTTGCATCACTTTTGTGGGTAAAGAGCTTTCAGTATGGATAGTCAGCATAATCACTCGTATATCAGGTGAATAACGGATGATTTTTTTAGCCGCCTCCAACCCTCCTATACCGGGCATTCCCATATCCATCATGACAATATCCGTGCTGTTTGATCTACACCATCTGACCGCATCTTCTCCACTACTGGCTTCTCCTACAACTTTTATCCCTTTTATATCATCAAGGACGCCTTTCACACCAATGCGCACCAGTTCATGGTCATCAACTAATAAAACATTAATCAAACAACATCTCCACTAACGTAATATCCACAATAATGATAAAATTAATAAACTCCAAAACAAAACGGACACGTTGAGTCTATCTTTATGATTTTCATAAGATAAATTGACAAAAAATAACATTTTCTCACGAGTGAGAGAGAAACCTTTTGGATGAGATAACAGATTATACTAACATTAGGGCAAAACAGAAAGAGAATTGTTACATATCAATGAAATAAAATAAATATATAACCAATTGATTTTATTCGCTATTTTATTAATTAACATATCTCTAATCTCTATATTATTTAGAGTAATCCATTTTAATCCAGAACAATATGAGGATAATACTTTCCCCATATTGCAATAATTATTTAAATAAATTAAGGACATCTGCTTTAGTTAGCATAGGGGTTTTTTCAACAAAGTTATAATATGTTGGCTTACTTTCCACATAAATTTGGCGAGATAATTTACCTGAATGACTATTCTCAAACAAAGCAACTGGAACATAATAAGCGCTTGGTTGATGCAGGTGGTAAAAAAGATGTGTTCCGCATTTGTTACAGAAAGCGCGTTCTGCCCATTCGGATGACGGATATGTTGAGATATTTTCAGCTCCTTCTATTTTTAGATCATCCTTACAATCCACAGATAAAAATGGACCTCCATTCCATTTTTGACACGTTTTACAGTGGCATACGTTAATATCTTCAATGCGTTGATTGGTGTTCACACTTACCGCACCGCATAAACAATGACCTTTATTCATTACTTAACTCTCTATAATAAGTTTATAGGGGGAAATTTTATGTCTGAGATCGAATAAATCTACCACTATATTTCATTAAAAATACCCTATTCACTACAATAACTCTCTAATTTTTAGCCATACAAATAAGTTCTGGAAACTTCAAATTATGGCTTGATAGACAGCAGGAAAATAAGTTATTTATTTTTTCATATCTTCATTATCCTCTTCATCATCAATATGCCAGCTGTGCAGTATTCGGTGGACAAAAGGCGTCACCACCATACCCACTGCAATAAAAAATATAGCTTGAAGGAACAGTCCATAAATGGCCGCAAAATATTTTCCCACGGTACTGACGGGTTCAATATGCAAGTTTTGCGTTCCAATCATTGAAACTGAATTTAGTATTGCATCAGGAATAGCATGGCTTTCTATCAAGAAAAAGCCCAGTACACCAGGAATAATACCGATCAGAAATATAATGAATGCATGTAAAAGAAAGCGCAGTATCCTTAAAATAAATCGGTCAAAGCTAATTAATTTATCAGTAAATTTTTCCATATCAGATCTCCACTAATAAATTAGTTACCATGGTGATTGTATGCTAGTTTTTATTTTTATCAATGTTAATGAGCCGAATATTACTCAATATTCCCTGCCCCAAGAGCACTCCCACAATAGTGACAACAACGCCAATTAATTGTGGCAAGCTGGGTATATTTCCCATTATTAGCTGTATCATGAGTGCAAACATGGGAACCAAGTTAAAAAATACCGCCGTTTTTCCTGCTCCACGAATAGCAACCCCCATATTCCAAAAAAGATAGGCAATAGTAGAACCACCAATACCTATATAGAAACAGGCCAAATGGCTTTCAAATGTTCCTGAAGATAATGCAGTTATTGGCGATTCCACAAAAATCGCAATAAACACTAATATGATCGCACCAAAAAGCATTGTCCAGCTTGTAGTCGCCAATGGCGTCGCATCTTTGACAAATACCCGTATTCCCACTGTGTAAATTGACCAACCAAGACTTCCCATAAAAATGATTATATCGCCGGCTACTATCTGAGAGACACCTCCCAAAATCAATTCACCGTTGGTAATAACTAAAGCAACTCCCAACAAACTGATCGCCATACCAATGACTCTCATTAATCCAGGTAACCGACGATTTATAATCGCTTCCAGAATGTTGGCAGAGATAGGCGTCGTTGCCACAATCAAAGCCGCCGTGACAGGGTTGGAACTTTGAAGACCAACAAAAAATGCCCCATTAAATCCCGCCACACCAATCGCCCCAAGAACAATAAATGCCCACCAGTTTTGCTTCAAAACCTTGCCGTGAATCCCCTCTTTCCATGCAAAAAAAATAAAAATACAGATAACTGCATAGAAAAAACGCTCAGCAGAAGCTGTCCACGGTGGCAAACTCGTCAGTGCAAATTTTGTTACCTGAAAATTTGATCCCCAAAAGAATGTTGCAATTAACGTTAGCACTATCGCTAACTGTGAAGTTGTTTTCATATTCATTACCCTATCTTGATTGATCTTAAATAAAATAATTCTTGGTAAAATCATTGTGGCATCTTTTAAAATTGAAATATTTAGGCAGAATTGGTAATCAAATTTTCAGAAATGGAAAATAAATCGTGCAATCACTTATTTGGGATGATATTCGAATATTCTTGGCAATAGCGCGAGCAGGAACTATCAGTAAAGCGGCTGAGCTTCTTGGTATTGGTGTGGCAACGGTATCGCGAAAAATCGAACGCCTGGAAAATACTTTCGGAATGCCATTATTTTTGCGACATCAAACAGGTTATCAACTAACAGAAGATGGCGCAGAACTATTGGAAAAAGCCAAAGTCATGGAAATGACAGCAAATTCATTTCTGTTTGAAGCCGATCTACGGGCAACTATTGCCGGCAATGTACGCCTTGCAACACTTGAAACACTCTCCAATTATTTAATTATGCCAAACTTGCCGACCTTACAAAAAAATCATCCAAACCTGACATTAGAAATTACAACGGATAATTACACAGTAAACCTTCACCGCCGTGATGCTGATTTAGCTCTTCGTATCATCAGACCGGAACAAGGCCATGTCAATGTCCGACAACTAGGAACGCTGGGGTTTGGTCTTTATGGAAGTGAAGCCTATTTAGCCACCTGCACTTCCGATATATTTAGAGGTGAATACAACGACGCTCATTTTATTGGTTGGACAAGTGAATACTCACAATTTCCTTCCGTTAACTGGCTTAAACAAGCCTTACAAGGACGTTCTCTTTCAGTCGCAACAACTTCGATTTGTTCTCAAATTGCAGCAGCAACTGCGGGTCTGGGATTAGTTGTGCTGCCTCATATTGCAGCCAATGGTGCAGGACTTACGTGTATTTCGCCTGATTTAGGCATAGATAAACCCATCTGGCTTGTTATTCAATCTGATTTGTCCCATTCCCCCAGGATCCGGAAAGTGGCAGATTTTTTGGCCGATATCGTTTTTCAAAATCAGGAGAAACTGTCAGGACGGTCACACTAATAGTGCATACTATAACATTCAACATAACCAACAGCGGCATACTTGATTGGATAAGCGATAAGATAGCCATCTAATTTCAATCTGGAATCCTGTCTAATCAATTGCTATCGACCAAGCTTCCGTTTAAGATTATGTTAAGATGTTAAATATGAATAAATCTTTTCTATCCGATTCTGGGATTCTTGTTAAAACAAGTTAACAAATCTTCTGATAATAAATTAATTAACTGAAATAGAAGTAAAAATACCCCAACAAAAAATCTCAAAAATAAACCAAACAATTTAATTTTCAGCATCCTCTGGCTCAGTTGCCCTTATTATAATTTCCATACTCACCTCTTTTTTAACTTGTTCTCTTTATAACTGCCTGATAAAAAATGTAAATAGCATGTTAAGTGTTTGCTTAAAATAAGCATTTAGTCTTCTACTGAAGTTATTTCATACCCATTTATTTTTTGGAGTTCATATGATTCAGGAAAATGTAGATACTTTTAAATTACTCAAAAATTTTGAAGTAAGCCTTCAAGGCAAAAAAAGAAATAATGCTGATTGGTTAAATATAGTATTACATGATAATTTTCTAGAAATTAGTAAATCAGGTTATGTTTATACTAAAAAAGATGTTTTTGATGCATTAACTACAGAAATAAAAACTAATTTTCAGCTTTTCTCAAAAAACTTTTCTATAAACCATCTTGATAAGAATATTGTATTACTAACTTATCAGTCTTACGAAATAGATCTAACTGGTAACTTTTTCAATCAAGCACTTCGCTCATCAATTTGGCAATTATCATCTTTAACTGGTCAATGGCAGCTTAGATTCCATCAAGGTACGATCATACCTGTTTAAGAGAAAAAATGGCCCAATATTTGGGCCATCCAGATTAATTAGCCGGCTTCTTTTATTTAATGAGCAAGACGGATTTTACGCTTTTTCACAATCTGAAACCCGATCATTAGAATAATAAACCAAATTGGTGTGGCTAATAACGCCTGGCGAGTATCTGACTGCAAGGAAAGCAATACCAAAACAAAAGCAAAGAAAACCAGGCATACCCAAGACATGACAATACCAAATGGCATTTTATAGACCGAAGCTTGATGGAGTTCTGGGCGACGCTTTCTATAAACCAGATAGGAACATAAGATCATGCTCCAAATAAACATAAACAGGATCGCAGAAACGGTTGTCACTAGAGTAAAAACCCGCATCACATCGGGGATAAAATAGATCAAGATGACCCCAAATGAGAGACACAGGCAAGTAAAGATCAACCCTGATGCCGGAACCGAACGGCGGGAAAGACGGCTAAACTGCTTTGGCGCATCTCCTTCTTTCGCTAGACCGAACAACATCCGGCTAGTGGAGAAAACCCCACTATTTGCCGAAGATGCCGCAGAAGTCAAAACCACAAAGTTAACAACGCTGGCAGCAGCGGGTAATCCGATCAAAACGAACAATTCCACAAAAGGACTTTTATCCGCGCTAATGGCTCGCCACGGTGTGACTGACATAATGACAATCAAAGCCAATACATAAAACGTGATAATACGGATAGGAATAGCATTGATCGCTTTTGGTAAAGATTTCATCGGGTTTTTAGTTTCCGCTGCGGCAGTTCCCACCAACTCAATACCAACAAAAGCAAATATCGCAATCTGGAATCCGGCGAAAAATCCGCTTAACCCCATAGGGAACATCCCCCCGTCATTCCAGACATTAGAAAATGCTGCAACATGTCCTGCTGGTGATTTAAAGTTGATGCCAATTAAAATGCCTCCTGTCACAATCAAGGCAACAATGGCAATAATTTTGATCATGGCAAACCAAAACTCCAGTTCACCAAACAGCTTAACAGTCGCGAGATTCAGAGTAAGCAATACCAGAACACACAAAAGCGAAGTTCCCCATTCTGGAAAACCAGGTACCCAATATCCAACATAAGCAGTGATGGCAACAATATCTGCTATACCAGTAATTACCCAGCAGAACCAATAAGTCCAGCCGACAAAAAAACCGGCCCACGATCCTAGCAGATCCGCGGAAAAATCGCTAAACGACTTATAGTGCAAATTAGAAAGCAATAACTCTCCCATTGCCCGCATAACAAAAAACAGCATAAAGCCTATGATCATATAAACAAAAATGATCGATGGCCCCGCAAGAGATATCGTTTTTCCTGAGCCCATAAACAGGCCAGTACCGATGGCACCACCAATTGCGATTAGCTGTATATGTCGGTTGGTGAGACTTCGCTGTAAGTGCGAACTTCCAGTTTCAGTGGTGTGTGTGGGTTGTATTTTTTCTTCCATAGTTATATCCAATTTATTCTCACAGCATGGCCTTAATACCCTCAAGCTGTGTTTAATGGAACATTTTGACATAGACAACCGCGCGATTAACAGAAGGATTTCACATGAAAAACAGAGTGATTATAATTAGGCCAATTCGTTAAACGTTTACTGTGCGTATTTCATTCAATTAGTAAAAAATGGATATAGGCCATTGACGCCAAGTTGACACTGGAGAATAATTATTCGTGTTGGGTCGTTAGCTCAGTCGGTAGAGCCGTTGACTCTTAATCAATTGGTCGGGAGTTCGAGCCTCCCACGACCCACCAAATTTTATTAATTAAATCAGAATATTAAGCTGCTTTTAAACAAGTGGCTTTTTTGCGCTTTATAGCCAATTGCGACAGAGATTTTTAGGCTATATTTTCCCACGCTTATTAAATTTTCGTACTTGGTACGAATAAACTATTTTTCATAGATGAGCAAGGATGTGTTTTATGGAATACGTAGAATTTAAGCCACGGGCGACTGAGAATATTTGTCAGTGTAGATGAACTGAGTCCCGTTTCACGAGAAACAACCGCTAAGGTTGTGCCGCCCTTACGCAATGCTGCGATAATATCGGCTTGATACCAATCATTTTTAACGTTATTCATTCCTACTACCCCTTCCACAAATTAATTATTAATGGTGGCGATTCGTACAGGGTTCGTAGTTCCGGACAACCAGCAAGGCCGAAATCTCTCCCCTATTTGAAGCCAATTGAAAAAGGTGATAGCAGACGCACTGATAGAAATTTCTTCCCGGTGGAGTTGGTTACAAGGCTGCGAACTCCTGACCATTGGTATATTTCTCAATGGCGGGTGAGGCGGAAGAAACATGTCATATTATTTATAACACCTGTAATGGTAAGACATAGGTTAGCCACAATAATTAATATATTATAAGTAAACTATTAATCAATTTGTCCAGGGTTCGAGTCCCCAACACCCTACCAAATTTATCAAATAATTACGTTAATTCCGTGAGTCTTTTTTTGAGGAATTATAACAATAAGTTTATTAAAAATTGAAAATTGTTATGATGAAATCATCAAAAACATACAACCTAATATTTATCAAAAATATTTTCATTATTGCTACTTGACCCTTATATCTTTCTGTATTACGCTTGAAAAAAATTCAACCTTCAAAAATTATTATAACAATGAAACCTAAAAAAAAATCATTTTGTTATTAGCATATACATTCTCCCTATTTTCGGGGAAATTAACGGCCTCATCTATTCTTTGTTGCCAATGTAAAGCCACTAAATCAAAATGCTATTAACCAAAAACAAAAAACAAAAAACACATAATATAAACATAAAAAACAACAAGTTATGGATAAATAAATTACGATATCGCAACCTATGGTGCCTACAAAAATTTCCAACAATGGATTATTCCGCTAATTTATCAACCATATTGATATTGAAAATCAAGGAGAGTTATAAAAACAAAAATATATTATTAAGTAAAAATTATATTGAAAAACACCCAACAACTAATCGCACTTCTGTTTATTACATAAAAAAAGGAATGCTATATCTAGAGAACTTTTAAAATTCCAATAGTTATCTCATAGTGCTCTCACAATTAATTTTATTGAGTAAAAATAAACTCAATAATGGTGAATAACGAAATCCCACTTTCTTTAAAATTTGCTTTCCCTTATTTGGCTGAAAAGATACTTAATTTTAGAGGCCTTGAACAAGGGCAGAGTAATATTGTGGGAACAGTCAAGAAATTATCAGAAAACTGTGAGCAAAGAAGGTTGTGTGGGAGGAATTATTCTAATCTCACACCACAATAACAAAGAGAAATTATTGATCTCGTTAAATTTGGGGAGGATACATCTTGTTTGTTCCGTTCCGTGGTCATCCATCGGCTGAACATCGAAAGAATAAATATATAAATTAATATACCGATTATTTTTTAATATATGTTGTTCATTATCTGTTGTAATTATTTTTTATCTGTATTTTTTCCATGAAAAATCAAAGTGAACTCGGTTTTATGATGAATAGAAAATACGATATCCAAGAACTAAATGGAGTTCTTTTTACGCTTTATATCAATGGACAATCAGTAACCGCAGCTGAGGGTGAAACGGTATTGACCGTATTAAATGCGGTGGGATTACGCAAGATTTCATGTAATGACAGTCAGAATATTATGGGAACTTATTGTGGTATGGGGGTTTGTCATAGTTGCTTAGTTAACATTGATGGCCGCTATAAACGAAGAGCTTGCCAAACCGTGGTTCAGCCGGGAATGCGAGTGGAAACGATGACCAATCGTTTAATGACAGGAGATTTATCATGAAACAGCGACCAGTCATTGTGGGAGGAGGACCTGCTGGTATGGGGGCGGCAATCGAGCTCGCCAAACATGGGGTTAACAGCATATTACTGGATGAAGCACCACGCTTAGGTGGTGTCGTTTATCGTGGCCCACTACGACAAGGAGTGGTAATGGATTATCTTGGGCAGAGCTATATTAATGCCATGCAAAAGCTGCACCAGGATTTTGCCCGTATCGCCAACAATGTAGATGTGCATCTTAATTCCCGAGTACTCGGTACTGAAGCCAATCAACGACTGCATGTACTTGATTCTAAAGAACAGTTGATCAGTATTGACTATCAGCACTTGTTGTTATCGACAGGTTGCCACGAACGCAATGTTCCTTTCCCTGGCTGGACACTACCTGGTGTAATGTTATTGGGAGGATTACAACTACAAATAAAAAGTGGAGTAGTGAACCCGTTAGGACGAACAGTCATTGCTGGGACAGGACCGTTGTTACCATTGGTTGCTTGTCAGTTGCATCGAGCTGGCGCTGAGATTGTTGGTGTGTACGAGGCTAGTGCCTTCAACCGCATTGCCAGAAGTACACTGTCGTTACTTAACCAACCCCAATTATTACTTGATGGTTTAAGTATGATCGCCTATCTGAAACGGCATCATATTCCATTGCATTTTGGTTGGGGGATCGTCTCTGCTGAAGGGCAGTCAGAACTTCAACAGGTCACTCTTGCACCGTATGACGAGAATTGGCAAATCGATTACCTGCAAAAACAACAAATATCAGCTGAAACTCTGGCGGTAGGTTATGGTTTTATCCCTCGAACTCAATTAACCCAACTGATGGATCTGCAACATCAATACCACAAAGACGGGTATTTACAACCGTGCCACAATGATTGGCAACAAAGCAGCCAACCCCATATCCACTTGGCAGGAGATATCTCTGGATTACGTGGTAGCGAAGCCGCAATGCTCAGTGGCAAAATTGCTGCGCTTTCCATCTTACGCCAACGTGGTGATCTTACTGAAGCACAGGCTGAACATCAGCGAATGATCTATCAACGCAAGTTGAATGCTATTTTACGTTTTCGTGTGGGAATCGATGCCTTTATTCGGCCAGGTATGGGGCAATTGGGATTGCAACAGGCGGATACGGTAATTTGCCGCTGTGAGAACGTTACCCGGAAAGACATCGACAGAGCGTTGGATCAGGGCATACAGGACATGCTCAGTCTAAAAATCCGCACTCGTGTGGGAATGGGTGATTGTCAAGGAAAAATGTGTGTCGGTTATTGCAGTGATCGTTTACGGGAATATACAGGTAAGCACGATGTGAAATGGATTCGGCCACGGTTCCCGATAGACCCGTTGCCTTTTTCAGCGCTGAATAGCGATCTTATCGTCATCAACTCACCAGAGAAGGCAAATCATGAGTAAACATTATGATGTAATAATCGCAGGCGGCGGCGTGATTGGGGCTTCTTGTGCTTATCAGCTTTCTAAGCGACGGGATCTGAGTATTGCCATAATAGACATTAAGCGACCAGGTAATGCTTCTCGCGCTTCTGCCGGTGGGTTATGGGCAATTGGTGAATCGGTAGGATTGGGATGCGGGGTAATTTTCTTTCGTATGCAATCAGCATTGAATAAACGCACAGTGACGGGCAACGCAGTAGCCGTTAGTGCCACAATGCCGCATATTCTCCCCGAAAGTTTTTTTAACCTGGCTTTAGAATCCAATGCATTGTACCCCCAATTGCAACAAGAATTGTGGGAAAATCATGGTATGGATTGCAAATTTGAACCTACCGGTTTGAAATATGTGATCTATGATGATGAAGACCGCCAATATGCAGAACATATCGCAGCACAGATCCCACATCTTTCCAGTCAGATTCGCTGGTTGGATCAGGAGCAATTGCGTGATAGTGAACCTTATATCAATCACCATGCTAAAGGAGCACTGGAGTTCTTGTGCGATCACCAGATTAATCCATTTCGCCTCACCGATGCCTATGCCGAGAGCGCACGCCAGAATGGCGTAGATATCTATGCGAATACAACGATCAACGGAGTATTACGGCAGGGATCTCGGATCACCGGGGTAAAAACGCAGGAAGCAGGGACATTTTCTTGTGATACATTGATCAACGCAACAGGGTCGTGGGCTGCAGAATTAAGTGAATGGGCCACGGGACAACGTATTCCGGTGCACCCTGTCAAAGGACAGATTGTACTGACAGAAAAAATGCCCAAGCTGTTGCGTGGATGCATAACGACCAGTGATTGCTACATTGCCCAAAAAGATAATGGTGAAATCCTAATTGGTAGCACAACAGAAGATAAAGGGTTTGATGTGGCAACCACACTGCCAGAAGTAAAAGGCTTGGTCAAAGGTGCAATTCGCTGTATACCCGAACTGGCCAATGCTAATATCAAACGTTGTTGGGCGGGATTACGTCCCGGCTCACCTGATGAGCTGCCAATACTGGGCAAGATGCCAGGTATTGACGGTTATTTGAATGCCTGCGGCCATTTTCGAACGGGAATTTTGACCTCGGCGATCACGGGAGTTTTGTTGGATAAACTAGTGCGACAAGAAGCCCTTCCGTTGGATATAACCCCTTTTCTGGCTGAACGCTTTACTGATTGTTAATAAAGATATCCAAAGAACGATAACACTACTATGTGAACGTGGCTGCTATTTGCAGCCACAACAAATTCGGGCATTCGTGATTGATGGGCATAAACTAATAAGCCCCTGAGTATTCAGGGGCTTATAATTTTATTGGATTATTTTGTCTTATAGTGTGCTTCTGCATCAATAAAACGCTGTTGCACTGTTTGACTCGGCGCTTTTCCTAGCAGGCTCACCACAATAATGGCTATCGTCGCGAAGATAAAGCCGGGAATAATTTCATACAGGGAAAACCAACGGTACTCCATCCAAACCAGTACAGTAATTGCCCCCACAAGCATACCTGCCAGCGCCCCATTACGAGTCATACGTTTCCACAATACCGAAATCAAAACCACTGGGCCAAACGCCGCACCAAACCCAGCCCAAGCATTACTGACTAAAGCCAGTACCTTATTGTTCGGGTTAGTTGCGAGCATGATGGCAATGATTGCCACCAGCAAAACCATCATACGACCAACCCATACCAATTCTCTCTGGCTGGCTTTAGTACGTATAAATGCTTTATAGAAATCTTCTGTCAATGCGCTGGAACAAACCAACAACTGACAACTCAATGTACTCATAACCGCAGCCAATACCGCAGACAATAATACTCCCGTGATCCACGGATTAAACAAAAGCACACCTAATTCTATAAAGATACGCTCACGGTTTTGCAATACAGGCCCTGCCTGCTCTTGATATATTTCAAAATATGAGATACCAAAAAAGCCAACAGCCACAGTGCCTGCAAGGCACAATAACATCCACGTCATACTGATGCGGCGGGCTTTATGAATAGTCTGGTGGGAGTCTGCCGCCATGAAACGAGCCAGAATGTGTGGTTGACCAAAATAGCCCAATCCCCATCCTAACAAAGAAACAATGGCAATAATATTCATATTCTTAAACATATCTAAATAGGCTGGATTTTTTGCCTCAATAATATTGATGGCTGAGTCAACTCCTCCCACTTTGAACAAGACCAGCACAGGGACCAAAATCAAAGCAAAAATCATTAAAGTTGCCTGAACTGTATCCGTCCAGCTTACTGCAAGAAAACCGCCGAGGAAGGTATAAGCAATTGTCGCCAATGCACCCAGCCAAATCGCTTTTTCATAGCTGATACCAAACGTGTTTTCAAACAACAGACCACCAGCCACAACACCCGACGCACAGTAGATAGTAAAGAAAATCAAGATAACCAGTGCAGAGATAATACGCAGAATTTTGCTTTTATCTTCAAAGCGATTAGTAAAATAATCCGGTAGCGTCAATGCGTTATTACTCACTTCAGTATGTACGCGTAATCTACCTGCAATCCATCGCCAATTCAGGTATGCCCCCAACAGCAACCCTAATGCGATCCAACTTTCTGAAATACCAGAGAAAAAAACAGCCCCTGGTAACCCCATCAATAACCAGCCACTCATATCAGAAGCGCCAGCAGATAATGCTGTTACCACACTGCCTAATCTCCGTCCACCCAATATGTAATCATCAAAATTTTTGGTGGAACGATAAGCAGCAAAACCTATCAACAACATCCCTGCGATGTAGATAATGAAGGTAATAAGCATTGGTGAATTTACTGTCATGCAGGTTCTTCTCCATAGTGTTTTTATAAATTATGTCTCTGCAAATGTGCTATTTGCGTAAATCATGCCATCTGTGCTGGAAGTACTCTCAAGTGATACCTTGCCTTTTTTACCAGGATGTCCCCGTTGTACTTAAAGATGACATTAGTTTCCATATGTACTATTTATGCTTGTAATTATTCTAAAATTACATTCTATCCTAATTTAGCTAAAACATTTTTAACAACAAATTAACTGTATTTTTATAAAAAACGCTTGCTAAATCACATTTACCACTCCAGAAGTTGCACCTGAAATTAAATAATGGGTTATACCTAAAATTTACAAAATGAAAATAAAATTAATTAATATCAATAGCATAATCAAAAATCAATAATAAGTTTCTCTGAAGAGATAATGAAAACAAGATTAATTTCACAAATTCAGAATGAACGCTTGTAACAAAGTTGCACAAAGTTGCAACATGAAAGATATTGTTATGTAATTTTTTCTAGTCTTACCTATTAAGGAGTGAAAATGGGTAGTACCACTATGGGTGTAAAGCTCGATGAAGCAACGCGTAATCGAATTAAAACCGCAGCACAACGAATTGAACGCACACCACATTGGCTCATTAAGCAAGCCATTTTTAACTATCTTGAACGTCTGGAAAATGAGGATAAGATCCCAGAAATATCAGCGGGTCAGGATAACAAAGAAGAAATGATTTCCGAAGTAGAATCACAGATTGAGGTGCCTTATCAACCATTTCTGGATTTTGCCGAACACATTTTACCCCAATCGGTGAAACGTTCTGCAATTACTGCGGCCTATCGTCTCCCCGAAACCCAGGCGGTTCCTATGCTGCTGCAACGTGCACAGCTATCTGAAGAACAAGCCAAGGCGACTCATAAACTGGCTTATTCCATTGCCGAAAAACTACGCCAACAAAAACAAGGCATTGGCCGCTCAGGTTTAGTTCAGGGGTTATTACAAGAGTTTTCACTTTCTTCACAAGAAGGTGTGGCGTTGATGTGCCTCGCCGAAGCCTTGCTGCGTATCCCTGACAAAGCTACCCGTGATGCCCTGATCCGCGATAAAATCAGTAACGGCAACTGGCATTCCCATTTAGGCCAAAGTCCTTCCATGTTTGTCAACGCGGCAACGTGGGGTTTATTGTTCACTGGCAAGCTGGTATCTACCCATAATGAAGCCAAATTATCCAAATCCTTAAACCGTATTATTAGTAAAAGTGGTGAGCCATTAGTACGCAAGGGTGTGGATATGGCAATGCGCCTGATGGGTGAGCAATTTGTAACGGGAGAAACCATCGCTCAAGCCCTTGCCAATGCCCGCAAAATGGAGGAAAAAGGCTTCCGCTATTCTTATGATATGCTCGGCGAAGCCGCATTAACCGAAGAAGATGCACAAGCCTATATGATTTCCTATCAACAAGCTATCCATGCTATTGGTAAGGCGTCAAATGGTCGTGGTATTTATGAAGGGCCAGGAATTTCTATCAAACTTTCCGCCCTGCATCCACGTTATAGCCGTGCCCAGTACGAACGTGTTATTGACGAACTTTATCCTCGCCTGCTTTCCCTGACCCTACAGGCTCGTCAATATGATATCGGTATCAATATTGATGCAGAAGAAGCCGATCGTCTGGAAATTTCCCTCGATTTGTTGGAAAAACTGTGTTTCGAGCCAAAACTGGCAGGCTGGAACGGTATTGGTTTTGTCATTCAGGCTTACCAGAAACGCTGTCCTTTTGTCATCGACAGCATTATTGATTTGGCACAACGTAGCCGTCACAGGTTGATGATCCGTCTGGTGAAAGGTGCTTACTGGGATAGTGAAGTTAAGCGTGCCCAAATCGATGGCTTAGAAGACTACCCGGTGTATACCCGCAAAGTTTATACTGATATTTCTTACCTTGCCTGTGCCCGCAAACTGCTCGCTGTCCCTAATTTGATCTACCCGCAATTTGCTACCCACAATGCCCATACGTTGTCTGCCATTTATCATCTGGCTGGGCAAAACTATTATCCGGGACAATATGAGTTCCAATGCCTGCATGGTATGGGTGAACCCCTTTATGAACAAGTCGTTGGTAAAATTTCAGAAGGCAAACTTAATCGCCCATGTCGTATTTATGCACCTGTAGGGACACACGAAACATTACTGGCTTATTTGGTGCGCCGTTTGCTGGAAAATGGTGCCAATACTTCATTTGTCAATCGCATTGCAGATACCTCACTGCCGATTGATGAATTAGTCGCTGACCCGGTAAAAATCGTACAAGAATTGGCCCAGACCGAAGGGCTAATCGGCCTGCCGCATCCCAAGATCCCTCTGCCACGTGATTTATACGGCAAAAACCGGGTCAACTCATCGGGGTTAGATCTCTCCAATGAACATCGCTTAGCTTCTCTTTCCAGCGCCTTGCTCAGTTCTTCAATGGAAACGTGGAACAGCGAACCCTTGTTAGGTGGTGATTATCAACCTACAGGAGAATTGCCTGCAACTAAGCCTGTGAACAATCCAGCCAAAAATTCTGATATCGTGGGTTATGTTCGTGAAGCCACTGAACAGGAAGTCAGCCATGCGCTGGAGATAGCTACCGATGCCGGCGCAATTTGGTTTGCTACCCCACCCTCAGAGCGAGCCGCAATTTTAGTGCGCGCAGCAGAGTTGATGGAAAATAACCTGCAATCCTTGCTTGGTATTCTGGTTCGTGAATCGGGTAAAACATTCAACAATGCGATTGCTGAAGTGCGCGAAGCGGTGGATTTTCTCCACTATTACGCAAGCCAAGTTCGCCAAGACTTCGCCAATGATACCCACCGCCCACTGGGGCCTGTTGTGTGTATCAGTCCGTGGAACTTCCCACTGGCAATTTTCACAGGTCAAATTGCCGCTGCATTGGCAGCAGGTAATAGTGTTCTGGCAAAACCCGCAGAACAGACACCGCTTATTGCCGCCGTCGCAGTAAAAATGTTACACCAAGCGGGTATTCCGCGCGATGTACTGCAATTACTGCCCGGACAAGGGGAAACCGTGGGAGCGTTACTGGTTGGTGATGAACGTGTACGCGGTGTGATGTTTACCGGTTCAACCGCAGTTGCCAGCTTGTTACAACGCAATATTGCTGGCCGCCTTGATGCACAAGGTCGCCCAACACCGTTGATTGCAGAAACCGGTGGCCTAAATGCCATGATCATAGATTCCTCCGCGCTAACCGAACAAGTTGTTACTGATGTCATCGCTTCTGCTTTTGACAGTGCCGGTCAACGTTGCTCTGCCCTGCGTATCCTGTGCGTTCAGGAAGATGTCGCAGAAAGAACTATTTCTATGTTAAAAGGCGCGATGGCGGAATGCCGGATGGGGAATACTGAGCATTTATACACAGATATTGGCCCCGTCATTGATGCAGAAGCCAAAGCGGGAATCGAACGTCATATCCAAACCATGCGTACTAAAGGCCGAACAATTTATCAGGCAGCATATGAAAATGCCACCGATAGCCAGGAGTGGTCACAAGGCACTTTTGTTAAACCAACACTGATTGAATTGGAAAGTTTCGATGAATTGAAGAAAGAAATTTTCGGGCCAGTCCTGCATGTGGTTCGTTTTAAACATAATGAGTTAGATAAACTGCTCGATCAAATCAACGCTACGGGTTATGGCTTAACATTGGGAGTCCATACTCGTATTGATGAGACTATCGCCCAAGTTACAAGCAAAGCACAAGTCGGCAACATTTATGTCAACCGCAACATAGTCGGTGCAGTCGTCGGCGTACAGCCATTTGGGGGTGAAGGTTTGTCAGGTACAGGACCAAAAGCCGGTGGACCGTTGTATCTGTATCGTTTGCTGTCACAACGTCCTCTCAGTGCCGCCAGCCAAACCCTGGAACGGCAGGATACAGAATATGAGCTCGATGCCAGGACCCGTGTTGACCTGTACTCACCTCTCTATAAACTGGCAGATTGGGCAACCAAGCAGAACAATGAAACATTGAATCAGGTGATTCAGGAATACAGTTTACTGGCACAGGGTGGGACAACACGCTTATTACCAGGACCAACTGGAGAGCGCAATACTTATGCCCTGCTACCGCGTGGCCATGTTCTTTGCCTTGCAGACAACGAACAAGACGTGTTGGTGCAATTAGCCGCGGTACTTTCTGTCGGCTGCCAGGCCATTTGGGAAAAAGATGAACTGCATCAAGAATTACATCGCCAGTTACCAAGTGAGGTTCGTCAGCATATTTATTGGGCCAACGATTGGCAGGATGAAGAAACAGCGATGGGATCGGTTATTTATCATGGCGATTGTGACCAATTACGCCATGTGTGTGAAGTGATTGCCCAGCGTAAAGGACCGATTATCTCTGTACAGGGTTTTGCCCGTGGTGAAACCAATTTACTGCTAGAACGCTTACTTCATGAACGTTCATTAAGTGTGAATACGGCCGCAGCAGGCGGTAATGCGAGCCTGATGACAATTGGTTAATATTATTCAGCTCATGTAACTTTTTTCGTTTAAATTTATAGAGGGGAGTACGTAAAAACCGCACTCCCCTCTGAAATCGGTTCAATTTGACAACATTATCTATCGGTATAATTAATCAATGACCGTTCTGTTGCCAACTCAGATATTGCTCGTATTTGCGCAGTGCAATGTTGTAATTGCTAAAAGCAGATTGAGATAATTCCTCGCTGAGTTTTTCCTGGATCTTTTCTGGGGTAAAATCACTTGCCGGATAATTACTTGAAGTCAGTAATTCATCCAAACGCCTTAAACGAACCACATACTCACGCACGGTACTATGGCTCATCTCTGTTTGCTCAAACAAATACTGTTTAAATGACATAATGTCGAAATAATCAGTCTGGCTATTGCAGTAAATTTCACTACAAAAGCGGCACAATGCCACGAATTTACCTTGCAACTCACTCCAGGTTTTGTCATCCACCAATTCAGTCATCTCAGAAATAGCTTCTTTATTGATGACCTGACCGTTAAAAACAAGCGAGATACGGTCAAGGGTTTTATGACAGTGCAGACAATGAGTCTGGCTATGTTTATAGTCTTTGATATAACGGCTAAGAGGCCGTTTCTTTTGTGTTGTAATAGACATAAGAGATAAAGCCCTGTGTATAGTCTTAACAAAAAAAACAAACAAGCAAAAAGTTACTTTTCTGGATTCAAACGCGCCCTTAGCCTTTTTATTGCCTGGCTGTGAAGCTGGCTTACGCGGGATTCGCCCACATTAAGCACTGCGCCAATCTCTTTAAGATTCAACTCTTCCTGATAGTACAGAGTAAGAACAATCTTTTCTCGTTCAGGCAACGATTCAATGACATCGATCACCCGCCGGCGAAGATCACCTTCCAATAATTGTTGAAGAGGATTGGTCTCATGCTCCTCCTCAACTACTGGCTCACAGCTTTCACCGTGAATTTCGTGCCATTCGTCATAAGAAAACAGTTGACTGTTATTGGTATCTAACAGTATTTGCCGATATTCTATCAGATTAATCTTTAATTCTTTAGCAACTTCCTGCTCACTGGCTGGACGGCCTAACTCTTGCTCAAGTTTACGGATGGTCTGCGTGACTTCACGTGCGTTACGCCGCACACTACGCGGAGCCCAATCACGGCTCCTCAACTCATCCAACATTGCACCTCTGATGCGCTGTACCGCATAGGTGGTAAAGGCCGTTCCTTGCATAGAATCAAACCGCTCCACCGCATTCAGTAAGCCTATGCCACCGGCCTGAAGCAAGTCATCGAGTTCTACGCTGGCTGGCAACCTGACCTGTAGCCTCAATGCTTCATGGCGAACTAGGGGTACATAGCGCTTCCAGAGGCTATTTTTGTCCATCACGCCTTCGGCGGTATACAAATCGCTCACAACAACAGACACCTTTGGATAAGAGACTGGATACCATTATCCAGTCCCCTAATCGGTACAATCGTTTGAACAATGAAGTAAAAGCACTTCTTTTTCACCTATGCGAAATTTTCGCTGTCCGCCTAAATGATAGCGAGTTTCAGGCTGTCCTTGACGATATCTATAAAAACAATCAATAAAAAAATAAGGATCGGCTCGCCGATCCTTATTTTATATGCGTTATTTACACCGGTTGTGCTAACTCATTGCCCAACTGGAAAATAAAAATTAACGCAGCAGAGACAGAACGCTTTGTGGGATTTGGTTCGCTTGTGCCAGAACAGAAGTACCCGCTTGTTGCAGGATGTTACCACGACTCATATTGGAAACTTCCGTTGCGTAATCAGCGTCTTCGATGCGGCTTTTCGCTGCACTCAGGTTGTTAACGGTGTTGCCTAGATTGTTAATTGTAGAATCTAGGCGGTTTTGTACTGCACCTAGGGAACTGCGCAGATTATCAACTTCTTTAAGTGCGTTATCCAGTTTGTCCAGTGACTTAGGATCAATAGTAGCCGTTATTTCTTTAGCGTCTGTAAATTTAACGCTAGTACCTGAGGCATCAACTTTTGCTGCTGTTACCGTGAAGGACTTCTCCTGACCGTCCTTCTTACCTGTTACCACATATGTACCTGCTATATCTTTTCCATCCGCATCCTTAGCTTGAGACAACGTCGCACCTGCTGCTAGCCCCAAATTTGTAAGATCAAAATCCTTAGCACCACTAGCGGTACTAACAGCACCAGTAGCATCGAATTTTTTTCCGGTCAGGTCTGCACCCTCTGTAATAGGTGCTTTTTTGGTTGCTATATCGAAATCCTTCAAGCCCAACTTTTCTCGATCAATCTGCTTCAAACCAATATCGATAGTCTCATCATCTTTCGCCCCAACCTGAATAGTGATTATTTTAGCATTTTTACTCAATACTTCTACACCGTTGAACTGAGTTTGTTTAGAGATACGGTCAATTTCGTCTAAACGTTGTGTAACTTCTTCCTGGATAGATTTCAGGTCGTTTTCAGAGTTACTGCCATTTTTTGATTGAACAGCCAGTTCACGGATACGTTGCAGGTTATTGTTGATTTCGTTCAACGCACCTTCGGTAGTCTGGGCAATGGAGATACCGTCGTTAGCGTTACGGGAAGCCTGATTCAGGCCTTTAATGTTAGCATTGAAACGGTTGGCGATCGCTTGACCAGCAGCGTCATCCTTCGCACTGTTAATACGTAAACCAGAGGACAAACGCTCAATAGCCGTACCCAGAACACTTTTAGATTTTGTCAGGTTATTTTGCGCCAGCAGAGAGGAGTAGTTAGTATTAATGACTGATGCCATAGTAGAGTTCCTTTTAAAATCAAATCGATATAATAAGTTTGAGCCTTTTGCTCACGGTGTGCATCACCGCCAACAGTTTTATCGGCTCCGACAAAAGAACCTTTAATATTTCTTGAAAAAACTTTTTTATTTTTTTCTCACTTTTCCCCGATAACCCAAACAACGCCTGTTCTCACCAACTATTCCGTCCATCAAAAAAATCATTTTGTCAGTAAACTTTTCACAAATTAATCCGATAACATGTCCAGCGATGCTTTTTATTAAAAAAGGAGTCAATATGGCTAGCATTTCCTCGGTAGGAGCCGCCTCTGGGACAAGTGATTACTTAAACCAAATTGAAGTACAAGAAAGAAAACGTTTACAACCAATAACCCAGCAACAAACCAGCTATAAAGCGAAACTCACCGGTTTCGGTACGTTAAAAGGGAGTTTGGAAAAATTAAAGAGTGCATCCGAAGAACTCAAAAAATTCGATAAACTCAATACCACTAAAACTAGTGAAGATCATAAAACATTTACTCCGAGTACAGATTCCAAAGCTAGCCCAGGTAACTATGTTATTGAAGTGCAACAGCTTGCTAAGGCTCAGTCTTTACAATCTAAGGCATTTCCTGATGTAAAAGCTGCATTAGGGAAACAAGGTAAAGGTACTCGTACCATTACTATTACTCAACCAGGTGAAAAAAAAGCCGGTGAAGAAAAAGAAAAGCCAATGTGCATTTCCCTGAAAGATAATGAAACCTCTCTGGTTGAAATTCGTGACGCGATTAATAAACAAGAAGGCAATGTTAATGCCAGCATTATCAAAGCAGAAGATGATAAAAACTATTTGATTCTGACTTCGAAAAAAACCGGCACAAAATCAGTCATGACGATTAAGGTTGAAGGTGATGCTGAGCTTAAGTGGCTGAATTACCCGTCTGACGACGAAGGCAATGACACTGGTAAAATGAAACAAGTAGTGGAACCTGCTAATGCAAAATTAACAATCAATGGCATTAATATTGAGCGCCAGACTAATGAAATAAAAGATGCACCAGAAGGCATTACCCTGAATCTGAAAAAGGTTTCAGAAAAAGAAGAAGTCGAAATCAACGGCAAAACTGAAAAAAGACCGGTGCCAGAAACACTGGTAGTTTCTCGTGATATTGAGCCAATGAAAGAGGCGATTAAAAAGTGGGTTGATGCCTATAATGAGCTACAAAACACGTTTAGTTCATTGACCAAATTCAAACAGGTTGAACAAGGTGAAGCAGCTGCAAAAGACAATGGTCCTTTGCTTGGTGATAATACATTAAAAAGTATTCAAAGCCAGCTAAAACACCAGTTAGTTGCACCACAAGCCGTTGCCGATATTGCTACCCTAAATAAATTGGGCATCAAACAAAAATTGGATGGTACACTGGAAATCAGCAACGAAAAATTGGAAAAAAAACTGAAAGAGAAACCCGCCGATGTTAAGGCTTTCTTTATGGGTGATGGAAAAAAAACCGGTTTTGCCACCGAGAGTTATAATTTTTTGAAAAAAACCCTGGATAGCCATGAAGGCACCATCGCAACAGTTACCGAAGGTATCAACAAAAGTCTGAAAAAACTGGAAAAACAAGCAGAACAGACTAACAGAAACATTGATGCCACAATGCAACGTTATAAAAAACAACTTACCGCACTAGATAAACTTGTCAGTTCACTGAAGCAAGCAGAGTTATCCCTGGCCCAACTTTTAAGATAATCAAGGACACTAATGTATCAACGTTCGGCAAGCCAATTATACGCTCAAGTAGATCTTGAGAGCGAAATTATGAATGCCTCTCCCTATCAGTTGATTCAGATATTGTTCAACGGGGCGCTAAGCGCCCTGCGTCGTGCAATCATTCTGATGCAACAAGGGAATATTCCAGAAAAAGGTTTAGCTATTTCAAAAGCGATTAACATCATTGATAGTGGTCTCAAAGAGGGATTAGATTTCGAGAAAGGCGGCGAGATTGCCCAGAATCTTTTTGCTTTATATGATTATATGGGTCGCCGTTTACTCCATGCTAATTTACGCAATGATGAAAAGGCTATTACCGAAGTGATTGATTTACTTACCGAGATTTCAGATGCTTGGCGGCAAATAGGTCCTCATTACAACGCCAGTCAGGATATTGTTTAATGAAAAATGATACGGATCTTTTGTCAGCTTATCAGCAGATCCTTAGTTTAAGTGAGCAAATGATTGATTTAGCCAGAAATGAAAAGTGGGACGAACTGATTGATATGGAGATCACTTACCTGAAGGCAGTCGAAGTGGTCACTTTATTATCAGAAAACTCAGACGCCCCCATTTCATTACAGCAACAATTGACCAAAATTTTGCAAACTGTCTTGGATAATGAAAAAGAAACTAAGAGATTGTTGCAAAGAAGGTTAAATGAACTGAGTGACCTGATTAAACAGGAAAGTTGTAAACAACTCTTACATGATACATACGGACAGTTCCCAATCAATAACTACGAAATGGAGTTGACTACGACAGAATCAAAATAGAGATATATAACAAAGGCACCAGTGATTCCATTTAAAAATAACTCTGATTAATGGTGTCATTTATTTTTTCATTTCAGGGGGTATCAATTCGTCACTATTGTTTTTTGGTTAATTTAGCTCGGCATTTTATTGTATTTATAACTTGCAAACAATCAATATATCTTATATACCAATCTAACTTCAAGATGCGTGTGATTTCTCCCCGCTTCGCGGGGAGAAATCAGGCTTCATATCGTGTTGTAAATTGCAATTTGAAGTTTGATGCGTATATATAAATTTTAACAAAAATTTAACCATGAAATGATAGTGGCGATTTCTTAAGGCGATTAACTGGATATATTGTCATCACATATTATTTTTTTAATTAAAAAGTGAATTTCAAATAAACTATATAAATAACATCGTTACCATTACGACATTATCTATTTCTAAAATAGAACTTTTCCGGTATTAATATTAACCGCCAAGTATACCTTGAAAAAAGGTAAGTTACCGATAATGCATATAAATTGAGGTTTAATAATAGATAGTCATCCTCAAGATGAGGAATATCTATGGGGCATGAATGAATGAAAATAGAGGAACCTAATTAACCTACTGATAATAGAAAGCTAGCCCCTAGTGCCCCAAGCAAGAATTGTTATTAATTAGTTTGTATTTGTCAAAATATAAACCATTAAACTTGCATATTCATAACCTCATGATACGCGCTAGCCAGTTTATTTCTTACCTGAATACCCATTTGCAGAGAAATGCTCGATTTTTGTATATTCACCATCACATCATTCAGTTCCACACCTGGCACACCCAAAGTGAAATCTTGTGCCTGCTTTGCTGCCCTCAGACGTGTTTGGTTTATTTTTTCCACTGCCGTAGTCAACTGACTGGCAAAACTGCCTTGTACTGGAATGGGTTTAGCAATGTTTGCTGCTTGTAATGCCTGGGCTTGCATCTGTTGTAGCACACCCTCAATTGCCGAAATTGACATAAAAACCTCGTGTTAAATCACCCTATTGATTATGGGATGCCACCGTAACATAGCCTTTCTAAACTAAAGCGGGTAATTGAAGTAAAAATTCGAAGCTTATTGTGCCATTAAAAGAGGTGTGAACAGCGAATAATGATGGGATTAATAATAGGAAGAATCTTTTCGCTTGCGTATGGGGAGTCTGTTTTGTTACGCCACGCTTTTAGTATTCATATTGACCAGCAAGGCAAGGATCGTCTATGAGTGCAGCAATAACCGACGTTGAAAACCAAAATAAAGGCTTCAACGCTATCATCAGCAAGATAAAGGCTGATCCAAAAGTTCCGTTATTGGTTGCTGGCTCCGCTGCCATTGCCATCATCATCGCCCTGTTTCTCTACTTGCGAAGCCCCGACTATCGGGTGCTTTACAGCAACCTAAGCGATAAGGATGGTGGCGAGATTGTTACGCAATTAACCCAAATGAATATCCCTTACCGTTTTGCGGAGAATGGCTCTGCACTCATGATCCCTGCCGACAAGGTACATGAGACTCGCCTGAAACTCGCACAACAAGGATTGCCCAAAGGGGGAGCTGCGGGGTTCGAATTATTGGACAAAGAAAAATTCGGTATCAGCCAGTTCAGTGAGCAGATCAATTACCAACGCGCTCTGGAAGGTGAATTGGCTCGCACCGTGGAATCACTTGGCCCAGTCCAAAGTGCCCGAGTCCATCTGGCCTTGCCTAAGCCTTCCCTGTTCGTTCGTGAACAAAAATCACCCTCAGCCTCAGTCACGGTGGGATTACTACAAGGCCGAGTATTGGATGAAGGACAAATCAATGCCATCGTGCATATGATTTCAAGCAGTGTTGCCGGCCTGCCCGCGAGCAATGTCACGATTGTGGATCAATCAGGACGCTTGTTAACACAAAGCGATGCCACTAGCCGGGATTTAAACACCACTCAGCTGAAATATACACAGGAAGTGGAAAATCGTTTCCAGCATCGAATTGAAACCATTCTGGCACCTGTAGTTGGCCATGGTAACGTACATGCACAGGTAACCGCCCAAATTGATTTTTCTCGTCGCGAAGAAACAGCAGAAGAATATAAACCTAACCAACCACCGAACCAGGCGGCTGTCCGTTCTAAACAAAATAGTACCAGTGAGCAAAGTGGTGGGCCATTAGTAGGTGGAGTACCGGGTGCACTATCAAATCAACCCAGTGCTGCACCAAGTGCACCAATTGAAAAGCCAAACGCAAATGCCAAAAACAACGGCGACGAAAAAGGCGATGAAAAACCGGCTCAGCAACGCAATAATACTAGAAACAATGGCTACGAGCGCATATTAAGCGACAACCGCAATAACCGTTATGATGAAACCATTAACTATGAAGTGGATCGCACTATTCGTCATACACAATTGCAGGCTGGTGCGGTGCAGCGCCTTTCGGTTGCTGTTGTGGTTAATTATGCTACTACTCAGGGAAAAAATGGCCCTGAAACACAAGCGTTAACACCAGAACAGCTCTCACAGATCGAAGCATTAACCCGTGAAGCAATGGGTTACTCTACTGAGCGTGGTGATAGCCTGAATGTGGTTAACACACCATTCAATGACATAGCCGAAGTGATAGAACCTTTGCCATTTTGGCAAAACCCTATCTTATTAGAGAAATTGCTGGAAGCAAGCCGTTGGTTGCTGTTGGTACTGGTTGTATGGTTACTGTGGCGCAAGATGATCGTGCCACAAATCGCCAAAAAACGCGCCGCAGAAAAAGCCGCACTAGAAACACAAAAGAACCAGCTAAAACAGAAAATAGAAACCAATGCTGAATTGGACGAAAAAATGCGTCGTAATTTAGCTCGCCAACGTGTCAATGTTGAGCTTCAAAGCCAGCGTCTCCGTGAACTTGCAGAAAAAGATCCTCGCGTCGTCGCGCTGGTGATCCGCCAATGGATGAGTAACGAACAATGAGCCTGACCGGAACAGAAAGAAGTGCCGTCATGTTAATGAGCCTGGGAGAAGATCAGGCGGCCGAGGTGTTTAAGCACCTGAATTCCCGTGAAGTACAACAACTGAGTATCGCGATGGCGGGAATGAAACAAGTCTCCAATCAGCAGCTCGTTGAAGTGATGGCAGAGTTTGAAGAAGATGCGGAACAATATGCTGCCCTCAGCATCAACGCTAACGATTATCTGCGCAATGTACTGATCAAGGCATTAGGTGAAGAACGGGCTTCCAGCCTGCTTGAGGATATCTTTGAGTCCCGTGATACAACGACGGGCATAGAAACCCTTAACTTTATGGAACCCCAAATGGCGGCCGACATGATCCGTGGTGAACATCCACAGATCATTGCCACTATTTTGGTTCACTTAAACCGTGGCCAGGCAGCCGATATCCTCGCCCTGTTTGATGATCGCCTGCGAAACGATGTCATGCTACGTATCGCCACCTTTGGTGGTGTACAGCCCTCCGCATTGGCAGAATTAACGGAAGTGCTAAATAACCTGCTGGATGGCCAGAACCTGAAACGCAGCAAGATGGGAGGCGTTCGTACTGCGGCAGAGATCATCAACTTGATGAAGAGTCAGCAGGAAGAAGGTGTCATTGACGCGGTTCGTTCCTACGATAACGAACTGGCACAGAAAATCATTGATGAAATGTTCCTGTTCGAAAATCTTATCAACGTGGACGATCGCAGTATCCAACGTTTGTTGCAGGAAGTTTCCACCGATTCCTTGCTTGTGGCATTGAAAGGTTGCGATCAGGCATTGCGCGACCACTTCCTCAACAATATGTCACAGCGTGCGGCTGAAATCATGCGCGATGATTTGGCAAACCGAGGCCCTGTGCGGATGTCTCAAGTGGAAGCCGAACAGAAATCCATCCTGCTTGTTGTTCGTCGTCTGGCAGAAAGTGGCGAAATGATCCTAAATGGTGGTGACGATACCTATGTCTGATAAGTCGAATAAGGGCAACTGGCGGCCGTGGCAGCCAGGCGAATTGACTCAGTGGGAAACCTTGCGGGCAAAACTGGAACCCATCGATGAGCAACAGCAGCCAAGCGAACAAGATCGGCTACTGGAACAAGCAAGAATACTGGACGAGCTAAAAGAGCAGGCACGTCAGGCTGGTCATATGCAGGGCTTTGCAGAAGGCCAGATCCAGGGCTATGAGCAAGGGGTTCAGGAAGGGCGCCAAGCCGGATTGGAACAAGGTTTGCAGGAAGCCAAACAACAACAGCAAGTTATTACTGAACAGTGGAAAACCTTGCTAACGGACTTTAGCCATTCATTGGATGGGTTGGATACTGTGATTGCTTCCCGCCTGATGCAACTTGCATTGACGGCTGCCCATCATATTCTGGGACAGCCTGCGGTTTGTGATGGCACCGCCCTGCTGAACCAAATCCGCGAATTTATCCAGCAAGAACCTATGTTCAGCGGCAAACCCCAATTGCGTATCCATCCACAAGATATTCCGCTGGTTGAGCAACAACTGGGGGAAGTTTTAGCGCTACACGGCTGGCGTTTAATTGCGGATAACAAGCTGCATCCGGGCGGCTGTAAAGTCAGCGCCGATGAAGGAGATATGGACGCCAGTTTAGCTACCCGCTGGCATGAAATGTGTCGTCTGGCAGCACCGGGAGAATTGTGATGACGGCAAGATTGGGTCGCTGGCTGGCAACGTTGGACTCATTGGAAAAGCGACTGGAAAAAACACCAAAAGTACGTCGCTATGGGCGCCTGACCCGCGCTACCGGCTTGGTACTGGAAGCCACTGGCTTACATATGCCTCTTGGCGCTACCTGCCTGATCGAGCGCCAAAATGGTAACGCCATTGAAGAAGTTGAAAGTGAAGTCGTCGGCTTCAATGGCGAAAAACTGTTGCTAATGCCACTGGAAGAATTGGAAGGTATTGTACCGGGCGCTCGCGTCTATGCCCGTTCTTATGGCGAAGATGCAGGCGCCGGACGCCGCTTGCCTCTGGGAATGGAATTACTCGGCAGGGTTCTGGATGGTGCAGGCCGCCCCCTTGATGGTTTACCAGCCCCCGATACAGGTTATCGTGCCCCCTTGACAACAACACCATTTAACCCTTTGCAAAGAACCCCTATCAGCAATGTATTGGACGTTGGCGTTCGTGCCATCAATGCCCTGCTGACAGTAGGACGTGGGCAACGTATGGGATTATTTGCCGGCTCCGGCGTTGGTAAAAGTGTGCTGCTTGGTATGATGGCTCGTTATACCCAAGCTGATGTGATCGTTGTGGGATTAATTGGTGAGCGTGGCCGTGAAGTTAAAGACTTTATCGAAAATATTTTGGGTACAGAGGGATTATCACGCTCAGTCGTTGTTGCCGCTCCCGCCGACGTTTCACCTTTGCTGAGAATGCAAGGCGCCGCTTATGCCACGCGCATTGCCGAAGATTTCCGCGACAGAGGTAAACATGTCTTGTTGATCATGGATTCCCTGACTCGTTATAGCATGGCACAACGTGAGATCGCACTGGCTATCGGCGAGCCACCCGCCACCAAAGGTTATCCCCCTTCTGTATTTGCCAAATTACCGGCACTGGTGGAAAGAGCCGGTAATGGTGTCAGTGATGGCGGCTCCATCACCGCATTTTATACCGTGCTGACAGAAGGTGATGACCAGCAAGATCCGATTGCCGATGCTGCACGCGCCATCCTGGATGGCCATATCGTGCTATCACGTTCACTGGCGGAATCTGGTCATTATCCTGCCATTGATATCGAGGCGTCGATCAGTCGTGCCATGACCGCGCTGATCGACAATACCCATTATCGGCGTGTACAACATTTCAAACAATTGCTTTCCAGTTATCAACGTAACCGAGATTTGATCAACGTTGGTGCCTATGCTGCGGGCAGTGACTCCCTGCTTGACAGGGCGATTGAGCTTTATCCTCATATGGCCCAATTCCTGCAACAAGGCATTGACGAGCGCAGCGAATACAATGAAGCCTGTACTCAGCTTCAACAATTATTGCCAACATAATATTTTGTTTATGGGAAATTAGCCGAAAAATACTTTTGCCAAGGGGTATAACATTTATCAAGACGGTGCCGATATAAATTTACTATTGATATCATTCAGTAACGCTGATGTCTGTTTGGTGATTAATACGAGGAAATACATGCAACAACACTCCCCTCTCATGACCCTGCGTGAACTAGCCCAAGATGCGGCAGAAAAAGCGGCATCGCAACTTGCACAGATTCGGCAAAGTCACCAACAAATGGAGCAACAACTCACGGCGTTAATCAATTATCAAGATGAGTATCGTACCCGTCTGAATGACACACTCAGCAGTGGTATGTCCTGCTCGACTTGGCAAAATTACCAGCAATTTATGAAAACGCTGGAAATGGCAATTGAACAACATAGATTACAGCTCAACCAATGGAAAAAACGTCTTGAGCAAGCCATGTCACAATGGCAGGAAAAACAGCAACGCCTGAATGCCTTCGACACACTGCAACAGCGGGCAGAGCATAATTTGAAGTTACGCCAAAATCGCATGGAGCAAAAACAAATGGACGAGTACGCACAACGCGGTGCACAACGGAGAATGAAACAATGAATCTCACTCTTTTGCCTACTGATTTAAAATTCACGGACAAAGGTACGGATAAAAGTCAGCCGACTTTACATAATACCGTGATCGATAACCATTCTTCTCAATTTGGGCAACTCCTCGATGCGGAAACGGCCTCTATACAGAAGTCCACTACTCAAGTGGATAAAAATAGCCTGAAAGAGGAAAAATTCACCACTGATAACACAACAGAAAGTGGTTGGTCGCAGTTAGTAACAGTGACAGAGAAGGCAGTATCAGATAACAATGTGGTCAAGGATAAACCACATGTAGAAACAGTCCTGCAAGAAAACAACGCTAAATTTGCTGCATTGAACAATGAAGAGTCCTTGCCAACGAAAACATTAAGTGCAGCAGTACCAAACCCGCTTGCTGGGTTGCTGAATTCTCATACAAATTCAACTGTTCTTCCCGAAAACTCACATGAGTTGATGGACAATACACCATTAGAAAATTCATTACTGCAAAATTCATCACCAGAGATTGTTGTATTGAACAATAACGATCTCTCACCAACAGAATCAATAAGTACAAAAACACCCATCCAGCAAGCTGGATTGCCTGGCTCTCATACAAATTCCGCTGTTCCTCCTGAAAACTCACATGAGTTGAGAGACAATGGATCGTTAGAAAATTCATTGCCAGAATTAGCTGCATCAAACAATGAAGATCCCTTATCTATCGAAGCATTAAATGCAGCAATGCCAATCCAGCTTGCTGGACTGCTTAACCGTCATGTAAGTCCCACTGTTTTTTCTGAAAACTCACCTGAGTTGATGGGTGATGCATTTTTGAAAAATTCATTACTGGAAAGTTCAGCACCTGAGTTTGCTGCATTGAACAATGAAGAGCTCTTACCCGCTGAAGCATTAAGAACAAAGACAGCCATCCAGCCTGCTGAACTGTTTAACCCTCATACCAATTCCGTTGTTCTTTCTGAAAACCCATATAAATTGATGGGCAATGCATCATTAGAAAATTCATTACTGCAAAACTCATCAGAGTTTGCTATATTGAACAATGGAGATCACTCACAAGCTAAAACATCCAGTACGGCGATCCCCACTCAGCTTACTGGCCTGTTTACCGCTCATACCAATTCCGCTGTTCTTTCTGAGAATGCCCATGAGGTAATGGACAGTGAATCGTTAGAAAATCTATTGCTGAGCAATGAAGGGCGGGATAACGCCAACAACACGACTAGCATCCTGTTGGATAACAGTACCAAGAATGGCAAATTAACTCATCCCAATCTTACTGAACAATTTTCTAAAGCGGGTGAGCAAGATAAAAATATTCAACTTTCTGCTAAACAGGAAATTCCTCTGAACAATAAGACAGAGAATCCTGTCAACTTTCAAGCGGAATTAGTTCCGCTCCCTACGCAGCCCAAACTTGATATTAATAACCTGGCTACTAATAATAAGACTGAATTTCGCAATGTCATTCCCGAAGATGCAGTTTCAGCCAATAGCAAAGCTCCAAATCTGCCCCAGATGGCAGTTCAGACAGCGCCAGCATTGACAACCTCGATGGCAGAAACAACGTCTGTTGACTTACCTACAGTATTAGCAACCCCTTCCCTATTTTCAGCAGGACAACAAACGGGGCAATTTCAGCTTAACAACAGCACCACAACGCCTTTATTAAGTGCCCATCTTGGTAGCGAAGAGTGGCAGCAACAACTCAACCAACATGTCTTATTCTTTAACCGTAATGGCTTGCAACAAGCAGAGCTTCGCTTACATCCTCAAGAACTGGGCGCATTACACATCCACATGAGCGTTGAAGACAATCAGGCACAATTGCATTTTGTTTCCGCTCATCAGCATGTTCGTGCAGCTCTGGAAGCGGCATTGCCAGGATTGCGCCACGCGCTGGCTGAAAGTGGTATTCAATTAGCACAAAGCAGTGTCAACAGTGATACCCAAGGTAGCGGGCAACAAGAATATTTTGCTGATAACCATGCCAATAACTCGAACAGCAATTCTAAATCCCACGCCGAAACTCAAGAGTCTGGCTTAGCAGCTGCCAGAGGGATCACACCTTCTCATGCATCAACCATTCAGGTAACACCTCAACAAATGACCTCTGTCCGAGGAGGTATTGATACTTTTGCTTAATTATCCACCTAAACACGAACCTAATTTCGTGAAGCATTGGGATAAAACGAAAACGGTTGATAACAAACGTATGAGTTAATAGTTTTTTCCCCGTTTGTTCCAGCCATTGCTGGAACAAAGACGCGGGATAATTAATATCAATTTTGATGGATAAGAGCTTCGCCACGGAATGCGCGAAGACTATTCGCAACAGAAAACAGGAATTTGTCTGTCCATGTCTGATTATAGCTACGAGCATAAACGCACAAATCCAATTTGGATGATACTGTTAGTACTGATTGCTGTTCTTGGTGCTGCCATCGGAGGGTATAGCTGGTGGGCAATGAATCAGTCAACCAATAATAGTGCAGAAAAACCCAAAGTCATTGATGCACCAGTATTTATGACCCTGGAGCCTTTTACTGTCAATTTGATCGACAACGAAGAGCATTTCGACCGCGTCTTGCACGTTGGCGTCACATTGCGTCTGGTTGACGAGAAAACTCGCCAACGCTTCCATGAATATCTGCCAGAAGTTCGTAGCCGTATGTTGCTGTTATTATCTCGTCAGGAAGCCACCAATCTGGCAAAAGATGATGGTAAGAAGCATTTAGTGGTAGATATCAAACAGATACTACGCCCGACACTAATACCCGGTGAACCCGATCAAGAGATCACCGATGTGTTGTTCACTACGTTTATTCTGCGATAATCATAATGAGTGACAATATTCTTTCACAAGCAGAGATCGATGCCCTGCTCAATGGTGACAGTGCCTCTGCCGATGACGTAGAACAAACTGCGTCCCGAGAAAATGAGGTTCGTCCTTACGATCCCAATACACAACGCCGTGTTGTGCGCGAACGTTTGCAATCTCTGGAAATTATCAACGAACGTTTTGCCCGCCAATTCAGGATGGGGCTATTTAACATGCTACGCCGCAGTCCGGATATTACGGTCGGTGCTATCAAGGTTCAGCCTTACCACGAATTTGCCCGCAATCTGGCCGTGCCAACCAACCTCAATCTGGTTCACTTGAAACCATTGAGAGGAACTGCACTATTCGCTTTTGAACCTAGCTTAGTTTATATCGCCGTTGATAATTTGTTTGGAGGGGATGGTCGTTTTCCAACCAAAGTAGAAGGCCGTGAGTTTACCTATACCGAACAGCGGATCATCAACCGGATGTTAAAACTGGCACTGGATGCCTATCGTGACGCATGGGATTCCATCTTTAAACTTGAAGTGGAATACGTGCGTTCCGAGACGCAGGTGAAATTCACTAATATTACCACTTCACCGAACGACATCGTGGTGACTACCCCATTCCAAGTAGAGATCGGTGCATTGACCGGGGAATTCAATATTTGTATTCCATTTGCCATGATCGAGCCTCTGCGCGAACGCTTGACCAACCCACCAGTGGAAAATGTGCGTCAGGAAGAAAGTCAGTGGCGTGAAAGTTTAGTGAAGCAAGTTCAACATTCAGAATTAGAGCTGGTGGCGAACTTTGTTGATATTCCTCTGCGGTTGTCAAAAATCCTTCAATTGAAAAGAGGCGATATCTTGCCGATTGAAAAACCTGAACGTCTGATCGTTCACGTTGATGGTGTGCCTGTGCTCACCAGTCAATATGGAACACTAAACGGGCAATATGCCCTGCGTGTTGAACACCTGATTAACCCTGTCTTAACTGCTCTGGATGAGGAAAAGCCCAATGAGTGATGCTAAACAACCTACAGATACCAGCTCGACTGAAGATATGTGGGCAGAAGCGCTGGAACAACAGGCCGCACAGCAAACCTCTGACGGCGGCACGTCAATATTCGAGAACCTGGAAGCACAGGATGCATTAGCCCAACTCTCCGATATTGATTTGATCATGGACATTCCGGTCAAGCTCTCAGTCGAGCTAGGCCGTACTAAAATGACCATTAAGCAACTATTGAGGCTATCACAAGGCTCAGTCGTTCCCCTTGATGGCCTGGCGGGAGAACCATTGGATATTCTGATTAATGGTTATTTGATCGCGCAGGGAGAAGTGGTTGTCGTATCCGATAAATACGGTATCCGTATCACAGATATCATCACTCCTTCTGAGCGCATGCGCCGCTTGAGTCGTTAACCATGATGGCAAGCCAGCCTTCCAATGATACTTCCTTACAACATGGTGCGGCATCTGATGCTGCACCGGTTAATACGGTAGCCAACCATGCTTATGTAAATACGATTAAACCGACAGGCAATAATGATCCTCTTCCAGCCAGCCAAACTCTGATGCAAGTCAGCAGTGCCCTGGGTGGTATTTTGTTGCTGATTTTCTTCATAACATGGCTAGTTCGCCGTTTGGGTTTTGCCCCTGCCAAAAGCAAAAATCATCGTTTGCTAAACATCAAGGCAAGCTGCTCCCTTGGAGCAAAAGAACGGGTTGTTGTGGTAGAAGTCGAGGATAACTGGCTGGTTTTAGGCGTCACATCTCAACAGATCAATATGCTGCATCAAATGCCTGCACCACCTGACAACATGGACAAGGAGACTGCGCTCAAATCGCTACCATTTGGTCAGATGCTAAAAAATACACTCCAAAAAAACAAAAATAACAAAGACGATGATGAAAAATAGGTTTTTTTATGACAGGTAACCGAATAACAGGCAAGAAATTTGTCTCGCGGCTTCATCCAATGCGTTTAACAACTATGTTTATGGTGCTCCTGTTACCACTCGTTCCCATGAACGCTGCGGCTGAGTTTCCTGGCATCATCAGCCAGCCTTTAGCCAATGGCGGACAGAGTTGGTCCTTGCCAGTTCAAACCCTGATTTTTATCACGGCACTGGGGTTCATTCCCGCAGCACTGCTAATGATGACCAGTTTTACCCGTATCATCATTGTACTTGGTTTGCTGCGCAATGCACTGGGAACACCTTCAGCCCCGCCTAATCAGGTGATGTTGGGTCTGGCACTGTTTATGACTTTCTTCATCATGTCGCCCGTATTCGATAAAATTTATCAAAACGCTTACCTGCCTTACAGTGAGGATAAGATCACACTGGAAATCGCCCTGGATCAGGGAGCCAAGCCTTTGCGCCAATTTATGTTACGTCAGACACGGGAAAATGATCTGGCGCTGTTTGCCCGCCTTGCAGATCAGGGCGCATTTGAAACTGCGGATTCTGTTCCGATGCGCGTACTTGTCCCGGCATTTATTACCAGTGAATTGAAAACCGCTTTCCAGATTGGCTTTACGCTCTTCATTCCGTTCCTGATCATCGATCTAGTTGTTGCCAGTGTTTTGATGGCGTTGGGGATGATGATGGTCCCACCAGCCACTATCTCACTGCCGTTCAAACTTATGCTGTTTGTTTTGGTTGATGGTTGGCAACTATTACTTGGTTCACTGGCACAAAGTTTTTATGTCTAGCGTGAAACCTTATTGGAATAAAGATCAAAGAGGGGTTTGAGGAAATTATGACTCCAGAATCGGTAATGGCCCTCGGTGTTGAGGCGATGAAAGTGGCATTAGCACTGGCTGCTCCACCTCTTTTATCTGCCTTGATTTCTGGTTTAATCATCAGCTTATTACAGGCGGCAACGCAAATAAACGAAATGACTTTGTCGTTTATTCCAAAAATCCTGGCTGTTTTCGTGACTATCGTCACTGCCGGACCATGGATGCTTAATTTATTACTGGATTATATGCGCACTCTGTTTAGCAGTATTCCAGTTATTATCGGTTAATTATGATCCCGTTTGATAGCGAAACACTTTCCCGCCTCGTCAGTGATTTTTTCTTGCCCATGGTGCGCCTGTTGGCTTTGTTCAGCACTGCACCTATTTTCAGTGAAAAACAGATACCGATAAGGGTCAAAATTGGCTTAGCCTTAGTGATCACCTCCTTACTCGTTCCTACCCTCCCCTCCCCCCAAATTCCGATTTTTTCTGTTGCCGGAATTTGGGTTTTAATACAACAGGTATTGGTTGGTATGGCCTTGGGATTAACCATGCAGATTGCCTTTGCTGTCGTGCGTCACGCAGGTGAAGTACTTGGCTTACAAATGGGACTTTCATTCGCCACGTTTTTTGATCCTACTGGTGGCCCGAATATGCCTATCTTAGCCCGTATTCTAAATATGATAATGATGTTGCTGTTCCTGGCTTTTGATGGACATTTATGGTTATTGTCGATTCTGGCAGATACATTCTATTCCATACCCATTCAATTAACCCAATTGAATCCAAAAGGTTTCTTATTATTGTCCCAAAGTGCCAGCTTGATCTTTATCAATGGCATGATGCTGGCAATGCCAATGATTACCCTACTTCTGGTTCTAAACTTCTCTCTAGGAATGTTAAACCGCATGACACCCCAGCTCTCTGTATTTGTGGTCGGTTTTCCATTGACTCTGACCGTGGGGATTTTCACGCTTTCCCTATTATTTCCAACGTTAGTGCCATTTACTGAGCGATTATTTGGAGAAATGTTTGATCGTTTGGCGATCATCATTCATGAATTGGTGTAGCCGTCATTTTGCTAATCATCCCGCCAAGCAGCGGGATAACTTCCACATTGCCCCATACCCACCAACGCCCTGATAAACAGTACCGTATTTACCTTGCCCGGATATCCCTTTTCAACCCTGCAACGTAGCACTCGCATTCATAATTAACATTGTAACAACAAAAAATATCGACACACGGTGTTTATTTCAGTTAATTTAATTTCAGAAGTTACTATAAGGTGAGTATTTAGTATAAAATACCGCCAATGTAGCTTTAAACAGTTCTTTTTTCCAAAAAATTATCTATAGGCAGAATTTAATTTACTTTCAGATGGATACAACAAATTAAAACCAAATAACTACAAAGGAGAAACTAAAATGTTACACAACAACTCTTCACAAACTTCTTCCACAGTTTGTAATAACAATTCACTCCCCTTACCGGCTTATCCTCTCAGTTCTCCCCAACAAGCTATCTGGTTTGATCAGGCTATTCATCCCAATTCTTCCAGTTACAACCTCAGTGCTTTTATCTGCATCGAAGGAGAACTGAATGAAGCCGTATTTTCCCGTGCCTTTGAATCTGTTGTTTGTTGTCATGACACTCTGCGTTTGCAATTTCTCAACACCCACACTTTACCCAGCCAAAAGATTGCTCATTCGCTTCCTGCAACCATGGACATATTGGATTTTTCATCGCATCCAGATGCTGAAACCAGAGTAAAACAATACATGGATACCGAGTTCCTGCGTCCATTTCATCTGAATGCGGCACTGTGGCGTTCCAAATTATTACGAATAAGTAATAACTGCCGATATTGGCAATTTTGCTGTCATCATTTGATTATTGATGGCACAGGTATATTCATTCTCATCAACAAGGTTATTGATGCCTACAATCGCCTGATGAAAGGAGAAACGCTGGATAACGCCGCTCATTCTTATCTGGATTTTATTACGGATAACCTCAATTATCTGGCTTCTGAACACTACTCACACGATCTTCAATTTTGGTTGAAACGCTATGAAAACCTGCCACCTCCGTTACTCCAGCCTGACAATTTCAATAACACGACAAACCATGAACAAACCAAACCCGTTGCTCCCCAGCCTGTCATTTGGGCCATCGATCAGGCTCTGTTTAAACGTATCGAAAACGTGGCTGGCGGACAGGGATTGCCCTTCCTGCATTTCATGTACGCCATTCTGGCCTGCTACTTTGCACGAATAGCAGATGTCAATGAAATTGTTATTGGTATTCCCATACACAATCGCAAAAATACGCGACAAAAATCCACGATGGGCATGTTCGCCTCCGTGCTCCCCATTGGTATCACCCTTTCACCAGAGGATACGTTTCGTGATGTCATGCGCAAAGCCGCAACCGAAATGAGTCTTTGCCATGAGCATCAACACTTTCCTATCGCAGAACTTAACCGACAAATATACTCGCGACAACAAGTCGGAAATGCACGATTATTCGACGTGACTTTATCTCTCGAACCCTTTAAAGCCAATTTACATATGGAAGGAGAAAACGTCAGCGTCAAACAATTAGCACTACATTCCGGTGCCCCTTACCCTCTTTGTATCAGAATGAAGCAATACACAAACACCGCCCGTCCTGAAAATACCGATTTCCCGATTTCCATTGAGTTCTATTTTTCTCCTGATTATCTGAGTAGTACGGAGGTTTTGGCGCTCCAAGCTCGCCTTGCTGTCTTGCTTGATGCTGCCCTCACGTCTCTGGAAATCCCCTCTCTAACACAAACAAAAATAGTCAATCTGCCAATCCTGCCCGACATCGAGCGCCAGCAAGTATTGATGGATTTCAACGCCACCCAAGCCGAATTCCCGCAAGATACTCTGATTCATCAACTGTTCGAAGCACAAGTGCAGCACACACCAAATGCCATTGCCTTAGTCTTTGAAGGGCAATCGTTGAGCTACGATGAACTGAACAAACGTGCCAATCGCCTGGCGCATCATCTGATTGCTCTCGGTGTACGCCCTGATGATCGGGTGGCAATTTGTATTGAGCGTAGTCTGGAAATGGTAGTCGGTTTATTAGGTATCCTTAAAGCCGGTGGTGCTTTTGTTCCCCTTGATCCAACTTATCCAACCACGCGACTGACCTATATGCTCAATGATTCAGCCCCCGTGGCGTTGATTACGCAAACAACGATGACAAAAATAGGGAACAGCCACCTGCCAACCATTTTGCTTGATATTCCAGCCGATCCTGTTTTGGATGAAAAATCGGAAGAAAATCCAGAGATCCAAACATTGGGACTGACCTCTCGTCACCTGGCTTATGTTATCTATACCTCGGGTTCCACAGGACAACCCAAAGGCGTCATGATAGAACACCGCAGTTTGTGTAACTTGATTACCACCCAGCAGGATATACTCACCATCTCGCCAGACAGCCGGATCTTGCAGTTTGCCTCAAACAGTTTCGATGCCTGTATTTGGGAATGTTGCATGGCTTTAATGGCCGGCGCTCGCCTTTACCTTGCCAGACGGGAAAACCTTCTGCCGGGAACAACCCTGTCTCACTATTTAGAGACCCACGCCATTACTCATGCCCTCTTGTCCCCCACAGCCCTGGCAACTATGGATTCGCTTCCGGCAACCCTGCAAACCTTAATGGTAGGTGGAGAAGCGTGTCCGCCTACGCTGACCAAACGCTGGGCACAAGGGCGGAAGATGATCAATGCATATGGCCCGACGGAAGCCACTGTTTGTGCGACTCTTTGCCGATGTGAAAGTCAGGGAAACCATGCCCCGCCGATTGGTCGTCCCATCGCCAATACTCAGATCTATATCCTTGACATGTACGGTCAACCCGTCCCACGCGGAGTTGTGGGAGAAATATATATCGCTGGCGTCGGTGTTGCCCGCGGTTACCTGAATCGTCCTGAACTGACTGCCGAACGTTTCCTCATCAATCCGCTCTCTTCTGAATACAACGCTCGTATGTACAAAACCGGTGATCTGGGACGTTGGCTCCCTGATGGCAAAATTGAATATCTCGGCCGGAATGATTTCCAGATCAAACTACGTGGTTTCCGCATCGAGCCGGGAGAGATTGAAGCAAGGCTGCGGCAATGCCATGGCGTACGTGAAGCCATAGTATTACCTTATGAAAAGCTACCTTATGAAAAGCTACCTGGTGAAAAGCTGCCTGGTGAAAACAGTTCAGTATCAAAACAGCTAGTTGCCTACTTATTACCACAAACTGGTGTTGAACTGGAACCCATGACATTAAGACAGCAACTGGCACAACATCTTGCAGAATACATGATACCCGGTGCCTTCGTGACACTTGACGCCTTTCCACTGACACCCAATGGCAAACTTGATCGTCAGGCGCTTCCCAAACCCGATCATACGGCAATCGTCACACGCAGTTATCAGGCACCCGTAGGCGAAGCAGAAACTATTTTGAGTCAAATTTGGCAAATATTGCTTGGTGTGAATTATGTCAGCCGCTGCGATCACTTTTTCGAGCTTGGCGGGCACTCGCTGATAGCCGTTAACCTGATCGAAAAACTCCGCGAATTGGGATGGCTTCTTGATATTCAGGTTATATTCACTAAACCCGTCTTGAAAGAGATGGCAAAAGCGCTATTGTCGGTTCAAAAAGATACTGTTCAAGGGAATACAGAGCAAGAAAATGCAACGGTGTTCACTGTACCACCTCATCTCATCCCTGAAGGTTGTACTGCCATTACCCCCGATATGTTGAATTTAGTTTCCTTATCCCAGCACGAGATTGATGCCATCACCGCGACAATCCCTGGTGGTGCGGCCAATATCCAGGATATTTATCCTCTCGCACCACTACAGGAAGGTATTTTGTTCCATCATCTGTTGCAAAAACAGGGCGATACTTATCTGTTACGCGAGTTACTTGCCTTCGATACCCACGAACGGCTCAATACCTTTTTGGCAACCTTACAACAGGTTATTAACCGTCACGATATTCTGCACACTTCAATCTACTGGCAGGAATTGGCACAACCCGTGCAAGTTGTCTGGCGACAAGCATCTTTGAACATTAATACATTCTTACCCAATGGCGAACAGGATATTTCTTTCCAATTACTGGCACACACCGATCCTCATCAATACCGTCTTGATGTCAGTCGGACACCACTATTCTCCGCTGACATAGCCTATGATCCACATCAGGATGAGTGGTTACTGGTTTTATGCATCCATCATTTAGTCTGTGATCATATAACACTGGAACGTATCATTGATGAAATTGATGCTTTATTACCTGGCCATAGCGAGAATGGGTATCCTGGCAACGCCCATTCTGTAAAATTACCCCCAATATTGCCTTATCGTAATTTTGTCGCCCAATCCCTGTATTTGCCGACTTCAGATCATGAAGCCTATTTCCGTAAGATGTTTTCTGACATCAATACACCAACAGCACCTTTCGGGATACTGGATGTTCACAATGAGGATAAGCAAATAACGGAGGCCAAACAGTCACTGGATATGGCACTGTCCAAAGCCATTCGCACACAAGCCAAACGCCAAGGTGTCAGCCCCAGTATATTGTTTCATGTCGCCTTGGCATTGGTGCTGGCAAAAACCAGTGGGCGCGAAGATGTCGTCTTCGGTACAGTACTACTGGGACGTATGCAAGGCAGTACCAGCATCGATCAAATGATGGGGCTGCTGATCAATACTTTGCCCATTCGAATTGGGCTTACAGATAAGAGTGTCCAGGCAATCGTTCAAGATACCTACCTCAATTTAATGAGGTTGCTGGAACATGAACAGGCAACTTTGACACTGGCTCAACATTGCAGTGGTGTGATCCCCCCTTTGCCGCTTTTTAACACACTACTCAACTATCGTCATAGCCAGACAGATACCACCTTTGCTAAATGGGACGGTGTACGTCTGCTGATGGAAGAAGAGAGAATTAACTATCCTATCGGTTTGTTTGTTGACGATTGGGGTGATGGGTTTAGTTTGGTTGCTCAAACTGTATCAGGCATCGATCCGATTCGTTTGATCGGTTATATGACGACAGCCTTGACAGGGCTGATCGAAGCACTGGAAACCTCGCCCCACCAGCCAATTCTAGATATCTCGATTTTGCCCGTTATGGAACGTCAACAATTGCTGGTGGATTTTAACGCGCTCCAGGCTTCTCAACACACGGTATTCCCTCAAAATACAGTCACCGACTTCCCACAAGACACGTTTATCCACCAACTGTTTGAAAAGCAAGTCCAGCAAAATCCTGATGCAATTGCAGTCATCTTTGAAGATCAATCGTTGAGTTATGCTGAACTGAACCACCAAGCCAATTGCTTAGCGCATTATCTGATTGCTCTCGGTGTCCGCCCGGATGATCGGGTAGCAATTTGTTCTGAACGCAGTTCGATCATGATGGTGGGATTACTCGCTATCCTTAAGGCCGGCGGTGCCTATGTCCCGCTCGATCCAGGCTATCCAGCCGAACGATTGGCTTATCTACTTGAAGATGCGGCTCCCGTTGCGTTTCTTACCCAAACAACGTTAATCAATCGACTGACCAACATCCCCATTGTGGATCTCAATAACTTGGCATCCCTTACCGCAGACATGCCAAGTAGCAACCCAGATCCCAAAGTGCTTGGCCTAACCTCACGCCATCTGGCTTATGTGATTTATACCTCTGGTTCGACAGGCTTGCCCAAAGGGGTAATGAATGAGCATCGTGGTGTCGTGAATGGCCTATTCTGGTCACAGCAGGCTTATCAATTAACCCCACAGGATCGGGTCTTGCAGAAAACACCATTTAGTTTTGATGTTTCCGTTTGGGAACTATTCCCACCCCTGATGTTTGGGGCACAATTAATTTTGGCTCGCCCCGATGGTCATAAAGATCCACACTATTTACGGTCTGAGATAGAAAAACGCCGGATTACGCTTATCTACTTCGTCCCCTCCATGCTACAACAATTTGTCTATGCTGTTCCTGCCGGATGTTGCCCTTCTTTGCGTCACATTTTATGCAGTGGTGAAGAGTTTCCTTATACTTTGCAGCAGAAATGTCTGTCCCATTTTGCTCATTGCCAGTTACATAACTTATATGGCCCAACTGAAGCTGCGATCCATGTCACCGCCTGGCAATGCGTGCCAGATCGCTATATCGGACGAGTACCGATTGGGAAACCCATAGCCAATATCCAAATTTATCTGCTTGATAGTCACAAAAAACCCGTACCAATCGGTGTGACAGGGGAGCTTTACATTGGTGGGATCGGTGTTGCCCGCGGTTACCTGAATCTTCCAGAGCTAACCAGAGAACGCTTCCTTGCTGATCCTTTTTCTTCAAGTCCTGATGCCTGCCTCTACAAAAGTGGTGATCTGGCGCGCTGGTTGCCTGACGGGAATATTGAATACCTTGGCCGTAATGATTTTCAGGTCAAGATACGTGGTTTTCGTATCGAACTTGGCGAAATTGAGACGGCCTTGGCACAATGTCACGGTGTACGGGAAGCAGTTGTGATTGTCCGGGAAGATACACCGAATGAGAAGCGGCTGGTTGCTTATTTGCTTGCCGAACCCAATGCAACACTGGTGCCAGCAGAACTACGCCAGCAACTGGCGCAACACCTTGCCGAATATATGCTGCCCAGTGCCTTTGTGACACTTGATACCTTTCCATTGACGCCCAATGGCAAACTCAACCGCCAGGCGCTGCCAATGCCCGATCAAACAGCACTCGCAACCCGTCATTATGCTGCTCCCATCGGAGACATAGAAATAGCGTTGGCCGCGATTTGGCAAGAATTGCTGAACTTGGAACAAGTGAGTCGTCACGATCATTTCTTTGAACTCGGTGGTCATTCCCTGCTCACCATTCAGCTTGCCGCACGAATACGCCAGAGACTGGCGCGAGAATTGCACTTGCAGCAACTCTTTTCCCATCCTGTCCTGGCCGATTTGGCTGCCTTGCTCATCGACACGCCTGTAACAACCCAAATTGTTATTCCCGCTATCGATCGCAACCAACCATTACCGCTTTCTTTCTCCCAGCAACGCTTATGGTTCCTTGCTCAACTCAATACCAAAGCTAATCTGGCTTATAATATTCCGATAGCCCTTCATCTCAGCGGATATCTCGATCATGCTGCGTTTACGTCTGCACTTAACCATCTCGTTAGCCGACATGAAAGTTTGCGCACCCGTTTCATCCTGATTGATGAACAACCTTACCAGCACATAGATAGTGCAGATACGGGGTTTTCTCTGGCCTATCAGGATCTGCGTAGATTAGACAAAACTTCTCGCATGGCTCGCGTTAACGAATTGATGGAACTTGAAACACAAACGCCATTCGATTTCGCTAATGAACCAATGATTCGAGGTCAATTACTGCAACTGTCTGATGAAGAACATGTGTTGATAGTTACCCAACACCACATCATCACCGATGGTTGGTCAGTAGGGATATTGCTCCGCGAACTGAGTATCCTCTACCGTATCGCATTAGGGAAATGTAGCACTCCTTTGCCTCACCTTCCCATTCAGTATGCGGACTATGCCGTCTGGCAACAGAAATGGCTACAAAATGAGATCCTCACCGCACAACGGGATTTTTGGCAGAAACAACTGCAAAATGCACCGACATTGCTGACTCTCCCGATTGATCACCCACGCCCACCAGAACAAAGTTACATCGGCTCTCATGTGCCCGTTCATCTGGATGCTAGCTTATTGTCGGCTCTCAAAGCGCTTGGACAGCGGCAGGATGCCACATTATTTATGACGTTGCTTGCAGCCTGGAGCATCGTACTGGCCCGTTTGAGCGGACAGGACGATATCGTCATTGGCACTCCCGTCGCCAACCGTTCATTAAGTGACCTGGAAGGTTTGATCGGCTTTTTTGTCAATACCCTGCCTTTACGCATCGAACTGGAACAGTGCAACTCGGTGGCAAATCTGCTCGCCCATGTTCGTGAACAGACGCTAGCAGCTTATGCACATCAAGACTTGCCATTTGAACAGTTGGTGGAAGCCTTAAAACCTGAACGCAGCTTAAGCTACAACCCCATTTTTCAGGTTATGCTGGCCCTAAACAATACTCCCCCTCAATCCCTTGAATTACCGGGTTTATCTGTCTCGATGATGGCGCCCCCACACCGCAGCGCGTACTTTGACCTGACACTGTCATTAATCGAAAACCAGGATGGGCTCAGTGGCTATCTGGAATATGCATCCAGCCTATTTGACCGGACAACGATTGAACGTATGGTGGGTTATCTCACTAACGTACTGACTGCCATGACAACCGATGAAACACAAGCTATTGCCCGCCTGCCGATGTTATCCGTTGCAGAGCGCCAACAATTATTGGTTGATTTCAATGCCCCCCAAGCCGACTTTCCGCATGATACGTTGATTCACCAACTGTTCGAAGCTCAGGTACAACGCACACCAAATGCTACGGCGGTGATCTTTGAAGAACAATACTTGAGTTATGACGAACTAAACCGCCGTGCCAACCAACTGGCACATCGTTTGATTGCTGTTGGTGTACGCCCTGATGACCGCGTGGCAATTCAGGTTGAACGGGGTTTGGAGATGATCATTGGTCTGCTCGGGATCTTAAAAGCGGGTGCCGGTTATATTCCGCTTGATCCAGAATATCCTGCCGAGCGGCTGATTTATCAGTTGTCAGACTGCAAGCCTGTCATATTACTGACCCAGAAACATTTACAGACACGTTTACCAATACAAGATATTCCCCTCTGGCTGCTGGACGATAAAATTTATCAGGAGGATCTGCAAAAACAGCCTGATTATAACCCTGACAGCAGGCAAATAGGCGTTCAGCCACATCATTTGGCCTATATCATCTACACTTCGGGTTCAACCGGTAATCCCAAAGGCGTCATGCTGGAACATCGCAATGTCGTCAGCCTTATCCATGCTCATTGCCAGATCAGTGAACCTGGTTTGGGGGATCGTATTCTGCAATTTGTGACCTTCGCGTTTGACATTTCGGTGTCAGATATTTTCCCTACTCTGGCATCGGGTGCCACGCTGGTTTTGCGCCCGCCTCAGCTCAAAATACCAGATAACAGGTTTGTTGATTTTTTACGTGAACAAAAAGTAACAGTCATCAATATACCGACGGCTTTCTGGCACCATTGGGTGCAAGAAATAAAGTCAGGACACATCGGTTTCAGCCCCTATATACGCACCGTGATTGTTGGCGGGGATAAAGTGGAATACCGCTATTTAGTGGATTGGCTATCGTGCCCAGAAACTCAATCCTGCCGCTGGTTCAACGCTTATGGCCCGACAGAAATTACCATCACTGCCACAGCTATGCTGATAGATAAAGAAATGGTGACAGATAACAAACATATTCCGCCTATCACTAACAATATTCCGATTGGCCGGCCACTGTCCAATACACGTATCTATATTTTGGATGCATTTGGTCAGCCGGTTCCTATCGGCGTGAGCGGCGAAATCTATATCGGTGGAATGGGGGTCGCCCGTGGTTATTCAAGCCAACCAGAGCTAACAGCAGAGAGATTTATTATCGATCCCTTTAGCGAACATCCTAATGCTCGCATGTATAAAACGGGGGATTTAGCTCGCTGGCGATCTGACGGCAATATCGAGTACCTTGGCCGCAATGATTTTCAGGTCAAGTTACGCGGCTACCGGATTGAACTGGGGGAAATTGAAGCCAGATTGATGCAATGCCACGGCGTGCGTGAAGCTATCGTGCTTGCCCGCGAAGATAAGCGGGGTGATAAGCGACTGATTGCTTATCTGATAGCCGAACCCAATATAAAATTAGTACCAACAGAACTACGTCAGCAACTCGCACAATATCTCGCTGACTATATGCTGCCTAGTGCATTTGTGACATTGGATACTTTTCCATTGGCTCCTAATGGCAAGATTAACCGCCAGGCACTACCGATGCCGGATCAGACATCCATTGCAACCCATACTTATGAAGAGCCGCTCGGTGAAATGGAAATAACCCTGGCTGAGATTTGGCAAGCATTATTAGGACTGGAAAAGGTTGGGCGCTATGATCATTTCTTTGAACTCGGTGGCCATTCCCTGATGGTTGTCAATCTGATTGAGCAGCTGCGCAACCGAGGCTGGCACCTTGATATTCGTGCTGTATTTTCCACACCAACATTGGCGGAAATAGCGAAAATAATGCGTAAAACTCAAGATGATGAGACCACTTTTATCCTACCACCCAATCTCATCCCCGATGGTTGCACCGCCATCACGCCTGATATGCTACCGCTGGTTTCTCTGACACCATACGAGATTGATACTATCGCTGCCACCGTTCCCAATGGTGTCAACAATATTCAGGATATCTACCCACTTGCACCATTACAGGAAGGTATGCTGTTCCATCATCTACTGCAAACACAAGGGGATGTTTATCTGTTGCACCTCTTGCTTGCTTTCAATACCCGCGAGCGTCTTGATGCTTTTCTGGCCGCTTTACAACAGGTAATTAATCGCCACGATATTCTACGTACAGCCGTCTGCTGGCAGGGCTTAACACGGCCAGTACAGGTGGTTTGGCGCCAGGCTTCCCTGCGCATCAATACGTTTGTACCGGATAACGATACAACAGATGTATCGTCTCAATTGTTGGCACAGACAGATCCATACCAGCACCGCCTCGATATAAGCCAGGCTCCGCTATTCTCTGCTGATATCGCATATGATCCGAATCAAGGAGAGTGGTTGTTAGCGTTCTGTTGCCACCATATCCTCAATGATCATATGTCGTTGGATATCATCGTTGCCGAAATCAATGAACTTCTGCACCATCGTACTGAGCAATTATCGCCTGTATTACCGTACCGCCATTTTATCGCCCAATCCTTGCGTATGCCGATATCAGCTCACGAAACTTATTTCAGGAAGATACTCGCTGATGTGGATACACCAACAACACCTTTCGGTATATTGGACGTTTACAGTGGAAACAGACCAGTCACTGAAACTAGCAAGCCACTGAGTGCTACACTGGCTCGTGCTATTCGCAAACAGGCTCGCCGTCAAGGCGTTAGCCCTGGGATCCTGTTCCATGTTGCGTTAGCACAAGTGCTGGCAAAAATAAGTGGGCGAGATGATGTCGTCTTCGGGACAGTCTTGTCAGGACGGATGCAAGGAAGTGCCGATATTGAGCGAATTCTGGGGATGTTTATTAATACCCTGCCCATGCGGATCACACTTGCGGGGAACAGCACACAAGCCACTGTGCAAGCAGCTTACCGCAGTTTGGCGCAATTACTTGAACACGAACAGGCACCACTGGCATTGGCTCAACGTTGCAGCGGTGTAGCTTATCCTCTGCCGCTTTTTAATACGCTCCTTAATTATCGCCATAGCCAACCGGATGTTACCAATACGTTATGGGAAGGTATACGTCTGGTAACAGGTCGAGAAAGGACGAATTATCCTATCTATCTGGCTATAGATGATTTAGGTAAAGGCTTCTTGTTGACAGCTCAGGCTATAGCAGGAATCGATCCGGCACACCTGATTGCTTATATGACGTCTGCTTTAGCCGATCTGGTAAAAACATTAGAAACCGAACCCCAAAAACCAATCATGAACATTTCCACTCTGTCTGCCACAGAACGCCAGCAGTTACTAACCAATTTCAATGCTACTCAGACTGGCTTACCGCAAAATACGCCGATATCAGAACAACCTGCTATTGGAACAACTGCCGGTTACGAAGCGCCTCGTGGTGATGTGGAAACTGTTCTAGCTGAGATTTGGCAGAAATTGCTGAAACGGAAAAAGGTCGGTCGTTATGACAATTTCTTTGCATTGGGAGGTCATTCATTGATAGCAATACAATTGTTGGCTCGTATGCGTGAACAAGACATAGACATTCCATTAGCAACCTTGTTCACACATCCCATCTTATGTGAACTGGCCAAGGTTATAACCCCGAGTCACCCAAATTGATACCATTATCCAGAATAAGATTTTGTTAATTAAACCGAATCTTGGATAAGAAGATGAAAGAAAAGCACATAAAGGAATAAGCGCCCTTTTCTTCAAGGTTAGCATTCGAGTATAGCTGACCAATCCGGGAAAATCGGCCTTAAGATATTGTTTTACATGTTCAATATAAAACGTTTTAAAATCACGATAATGGCTCATATGGAATAAAATGAGGATCATCATGACCTCACTGAGAGAGGGAAGCTTCGCGGTGGCGTTTGAGTAATCCGTTTTCAATGGGCTGTTGATGCCAGAGAGGGATAAATTCTTGGCAAAAGTCATCGACACAGCAATAAAGTTCTTCTAAATTATACATGCCTGAGGATCTCCACGATTTTGTTTTCTTTAGCAAAAACTTTGATCGTACCTCAGGCACTTTAGTTCCCTTCTTAAGCAAATCTCAGGTTAGCTAGTCACTGGCTCAAGTGTAGTCAGTGGTAGTTACCCAATGAAAAGCTACAGGCATTATTTGAGCGTATTGCCAAAGACAAGCACCAGCGTGGCAAATTAAACACGTTTTATCATGTCTGGTGGAATCGCATTTAACACTGTCGCGCCAATATGACGAATTGTGGTAGGTATACGGCTAATGCATCGCCCGTTTATGATCACTGCTGCCATGCTTTATATCGATGTCTGGCAATTTGCACCGGTACACTATTATCCGGGCAACCATCCTGTGAGAAACCTATTGACTTGATGGCGCATATTATTCAGTCCAGCAGCCGGGAAGGGGATCTGGTCGTGGACTTCTTTATGGGTTCTGGGCAACGCTGAATGCGGCATTAAAACTCAATTGTCGTGTGTCAGGCGTGGAGTTGAAAGTAGACCTGTTTAAGCAACCAGAACATGAAATTGCTGCGCAGTTATCAACTCAGGATTTATAACTCAAAAAATAATCATCATCTTCTAAATTATATACCACTTGATAGACGAGGTTGTCATTGAGATAAAAAGCAGGCTTACATAAGATTTTTGGTTATTTAGCAACAGGATGAAATTACCTTTATTAATAAATCATTAAGTGAGGTGTTTATGTCTGCAGTTAATAGTCCTGAAAAGCAGTGTCAGATTATTCCCGCACAATACAAAATTGATGCAGTAACCGCACCAGTGGGATCTTGCCCGTGGGCGATTATTCAGGTGTACCTGGGAAATAAATTGCATCGTAGTGATTGGGATGCACCGGGCGAACATATGCGCCTGACATCACCATCGACAGATAATACTCCGGCTTATATCGAGAAGAGTGATAAACATGGCTTATGGTTTCCGTGGCAGCCGACACCGGAAGATTTGATGGCGTGTGACTGGCATTTGGTAACATCAAATTCAAAACCACAACCCACAGATTGTATGTTGAGTTTTAATCTCACTGTAGGCACCGGTGCTTTTTCGAGTAAAGATCAGACGTGGGGATATCTTGCGGATACAGAATTTGAGCCTGCGGGTGAGCATCTTGGCCCGTTCGGTATCTTGGATGACTTCCAGAGCAAAACTGTTATCAAGACATTTTCATTGCTTGTCTGGGATGGCTTAAACCAGAAAATCTTTATCCGGGTTTCTTCGGATAATACTCAAGACGGTTACCAGAAGCTGGTGGATTTATTTAAACAAGACCTTTTGTTAACAGTAGGCGGCACAGCATATTCACTGGGGAGCAGTATCGACAGCCACCTATATGGTAAGCATGAATATGAGTTTATTGGCGAGTACGGTAACGACGACGCCAAAAAATTGGGGAGTTTGTTACAGCAACAAAATGCAATATATTCACGACCTTACTGTTTCAACTGGAAATAACTCACCAAGATCAACATTAGGCTGCGCTTCGGTGTGGCCTTTTTTATCACCACCTTCCGCTTTTTATCTCTCATTTGAGGGATGAAAACAAGAAGTGCTCATCAATGTATTAACCGAATTTGCCACCGCAATCATTCACAGCACCTCAGTATCGTTATTAGGTTTATCAAGCACGGACATTTTTGTCTATATTGACGTTGGATAGATTTAATCAAGTCCATCATAAATCAAAATCAGTAGTTGCAGAAACGGGGGTGGCCATAGATTTTTTCTTTGAAAAAATCACATTCCTGATATTTTGGCAGAAGAGTTCCTTTTCTCTTCACTTGTCAAACAATAATCACATCACCGACTGAATTACAACAACTAGAAAAAGAGCGTATACCAATCTAACTTCAAGATGCGTGTGATTTCATAGAGTGTTGTAAATTGCAACTTGAAGTTTAATGCGTATATACTAATATTAAGATAATTGAATGGATATTTTTTTGTTTACAGCTACATTAACTCTCGTAATTTGATAAAGGTGCAGGTTACCACCGTTCCAAACTCGTTCAATTTTTTGCCGAAGTGTTAAATATTGAGTTGCGCTACTTACCGCCTTACAGCCCTAATCTCAATCTCATAGAGCGATTATGGAAATATGCGAACGAGCAAGTACGAAACAACGTCTATTTTCCGGATGCAAAAACCTTCCATGAAGCACTTCATCATTTTTTTCATATCACGTTGCCAAAAAAAGCAAGTGAACTCGTTACCCAGTTGACTGATAATTTCCAGATCCTAAAACCTGCATTTTCAAGTTAATTGCGTATATAAGGTTGATAACAAGATGGATAAGATTGTAATTAATGGCGTTTCAAATAGAAATTTCATAGAAAAATATGCATATGATTTTAACTATATTATTGAAAATAAAATTGATCCAAATACTCTCTCTGAAAGATATTATAGAAAAGGGAAGGCTTGCTGGGTATTTCAAACTCTGATAAATCTCAATTATTATTTTGGAGAACGCTTCAATGTTAAAATAAGTGATGTCGCAGAAAATGAATCAATAAATATCATACATTATGATGATTTTAGCTTTAAAACCAAGCCTTGGAGAGGCTACACGATAGTCTGTCAAGCTGACAGACCGAGCTTGAATGAATATTCAAGCTACTATACTGTGGTTCAAAACCCTTTTCAAGCAGAAAGTCAAAAGATATATATTCCTCACTGGCCACAGCCAAATATTAAGGTTAGAGAACGAATTGACAATAACATAAAAACCATTGCTTTTTTTGGACACCAAAATGCTCTTCCTCCTTTTTTTTCAAGTGAAAATTTTATTAAAGAATTAGAAGTAAGACACATTAACTTTATACATTCTTTGTCAGATTGGACTGATTACAGAAATGTAGATATAGCGATAAGTTTCCGAAAAGGTAACTATGATGAATTAATAAAAAAACCATCTAGTAAACTCATTAATGCTTGGTATGCAGGTTGCCCTTTTATTTGTGATGAGGAACCATCTATTAAAGCAATACGTAAAAGCCACCTTGATTATTTGGTCGCTCATGATCAAGAACAATTAATAAGCACTATTGATGAATTACAAAATAATCAATTATTATATATAGATATGGTTAGAAATGGTCGAATTCGTTTCCTTGAATTTGAGCGTCAAGTTACAGCATCTAAATGGAATGATCTAATTAGTTCAATTATATCGAAAAAAACCCCGGCTCATTTGTCGAGGTTTTTAGTATATTCACTAAATAAAATTAATTTACTGAAGAAATAGTTATTAAGCACTTCTATACCAACCCATCAATTTGATAAAAGAGTTTGTAATATTAACTTCTCTATTACCACCTGTATTTTGGGTTGTACCGTTAAAAGTATGTCTATGAGAACCTATAACTACACTATGAGTATGCGCGCCTTCGGTGTTAGTCGAAGGTCTATTAAAGGTATATGCCCCTCCACCAGTTGTCGATACTTTAGGATGTGCGTTACCTGGAGCCCCCATACCATTCACCGTATGACTATGGTTGCCATTGCTATTTGTTGTCTTAGTTCCATAATCAAAATTACTAGTTTCACCACTAAATCTATGATTATGGGCTGGCATTTGTGCTACGCTTAGCTTAATTGAATCACTTCCCCCTACTGATAATACATCAGAGCCATTAGAAGCTGCTAAGCGAATTGTTCTGTGCTCTCCTATGTATTTCCATATAGTATTTGGAAACAAATTATTTGGATTTTTATTTTGGGCAAACCACACAACTATCCCAATAGGATATAAACTATCAATAGATACAGCATGGACTAATGCATCTGTTATTGCTTTTTGACTCATAACCAAAGATGGATTTTGTCCTGTACTCTGAGCAATAGCAGATTTATCCAATTTACCACTCACTGTTACATTTGTTGCATAGTCGCCTGCAGGTTGATAGTTCCCTTTCGGCTGAAAACGGGTATCTGATTCTTTCTTGCTGTAACCATAGCCTGCAAGTGTGTAATTGCCCAAAGGCTGGAAGCGCTGGTTGGATTCCCCTTTGCTATAAGCCCCCACCTCATCCGCAGTCAGATCGGCTTTTAGTTCAACCCAGGCATTACCTGCTGCAGGCTCATCCTTATTATTCTCTATGTGGGATTGCCACAACTTTTGTTTATGGTAGACCAGTGCCCGTAACGGATAGGGCTGTGCCTCAGCGTTCCATTGTGCCGTACCAAAGGTTTGTATTTCGCCCACGGCTTCCGTGATATCGTGAAAAAGACCATTCATCTTTTCACGTTCAATATCCCTCGCAACTGGATCGACGTTTTGGTCACGTTCGTAATCATAGCCATATCCTTGCGTATAGGATACTGCACCGTCTGGCTGAACTTCATTAGGTATAGAAACCCTATCCCCTTGCGCTGCAAAGGGAACTTTAAAGATTTTTGTCATGACATTAAGCTCCGAAATGACTGTTAGAGAAATTAGCGCGGTAGTAACCAAAACCAAAAGTGTTATTCTCACTGTTTGCTGTCTTATTCAGTGTATCAGTCTGTACTTCCCGGATAGTGGTATCAGGAAGTGAATCATCTTTTGTTATGGTTTTATCCGGCTTATTATTTTGAGTATTCATGTATAACCCCTCATTTCATCAACAACGTACATTGCTAAATTAGATGAAGGCGGTAGAACTTCTCCGCCTGTCAACATCAAAAATCGGGTTTATCAACACGGAAAAAAGTTTCCTGGTCTATCGTGGTGAGTGGTTTACTGAGTTATCTTGTTGCATTTTTGTTCTCTGAGAATGGCATTTAACAAGTTGACTTGCAGTAACAAAATTTATTTTGTCAGTTGGCATAATGAAACACCAACGCATTGGCTTAAGCTCCACAATTATTGCTTAAGTAGTTTGATCATGAACCCAATGATTAGATCGTTTAGAGAAAGTAGTATTCACGTTTAATGAATGTTTCTGTGACTTTAATCGCCGTCTTAACATCAGCTGGGGTTTTCGCCTTGCGTGACGAAAGAAAAGCATATAAAGAAATCAGGACCCTTTTCTTCAGGATGAGCATGCGGGTATAGCCGACTAATCCGGGAAAATCGGCCTTAAGATATTATTTTACATGTTCAATATAAAACGTTTTAAAATCACGATAATGGCTCATAGGGAATAAAATGAGGATCATCATGACTTCACTGAGAAAAAGGGAAGCGTCTCGGTGTCGTTTACGTAATTCATTTTCCATGGGCTGCTGATGCCAGAGAGGGATAAATTTTTGGCAAAAGTCATCGACGCAGCAGTAAAGTTCTTCTAAATTACACATGCCTGAGGATCTCCCCGATTTTGTTTTCTTTAGCAAAAACGTTGATCGTGCCTCAGGCACTTTACTTCCTTTCTTAAGCGAAGCTCAGGTTAATTAGCGATACATTTCAAACAAAGACATCCCTTTTAAATCAGAAAAAGCCTTATAGGAAGCATTCAATGCGGCCTGTTCCTGATAATAACTGGAAATAGTAGAGACCCAGTCAACATTAAGCAATTCGCCCATACGAACTTGATTGGCAATACTGCGTTCACTGGCTAACGCATCCAATTGTTCCATTTCCTGAAGTTGTACCCCTAATACGGCATCCGCCGCGTATAAGTTGTTCAAACTATTTTCTACACCTCGGATAGCCCGGTCAATCAACTCCTTTGCTTCCTTTCTTTCTGCTTCGCTAGCATTAGTGAATGGCTTGCCAAGCGCCTCGAGCGCGAAATCAATGGAGGCGAAAATATCTGATTCACTTACACTACCATCAGGCTCTTTAATCGGGTTAGATGTCGCCGATAAAAAGACTTTCTCCCCTGTATGGGCAATAACCATGGAGCGATTATCATCCACCTTTTGGCTTATAGCTCGATCCCCACCTTTGTAGTGAACTTTTCCACTGTTATCAGCTTCGAAAGGTGGCTCGTCTGTCTTATAACCAGCAAAAATATAGCGGCCATTGCCATCGGTTTGATTCCCAAGATTCATCAATTGTTGTTTAAGGCCATCTAATTGCTGGGCATAAGATTCACGATTGTGATCACTCTGTTCACTAGCCGCCGCAATTAATCTTTCCTTAACATTAATTGTCACCGATACAACACTGGAGATAGTGCTCGATTGGATTGACATCGTATTTCTAGCAAAGACCCGAGCCGCCACAAATTGCTGATTTTGCGACTCAGATTGGGCAATCATAATACCCTGTGAAGCAGCCAATGGATCATCAGATGGATTAATGACACGTTTTCCACTGGATAACTGATCACCATATTGCATCCATTTAGATTGGGAGCCAAAAACCCCATTCATTTTTTGGCTATATAAAAGATTCGTACTTACGCGCACAATATTACTTCCTTTTTTTCTTTAGCCAATAATGATTAACGAATGTCTAAAATAGCATTGAACAATGTTGATGCGGTTTGAATAACACGGGCATTTGCTAAATAGTATTGTTGCATGCGTTGTAGTTCACCGTATTCTTCATCCAGATGAACGCCAGAAATAGACTCGCGAACCCGATTATACTCTTTTACCTTGACATCCTGAGCTTCCATACTGCGTTTAGCGCTATTAGCCTTGCTGCCCACGGTACTGACTAGCGAAGCATAAGAATCAGTCAAGGTATTTTTCCCATCAACCAGCTTTTGTTTTTGCAGGCTAACGAATTCCTTCGCATTTTCGTTATCACTTTGGCCTGAGTCTTTGGCACCCGCCGTTGCCAGCTGGGAAGAGTTTTTAATATTGACTTCAAGTGTAACTATTACGTCATTAACCGTTTTCAGTGTATACCGATCATTATCTTGCGGATTAGTCGCATTAATTTCAATTTTTAAGCCATCAAATTCCCATGTATTACCATTTACCGGGATCATTTCCTTGTCAGCAACACGCTGCACTTTCCAGGCACCATCTTCATATTTGATGGTGTAATCACTGTCTTTTACTTTAGTGGTATCTGTATATTCCACTTTAATGTCGGCTGTACCAGTGTTATTGCTGTTAGCAATGGTATCTGGTTGTGAAAAATTGAAGAAATCAATGCCTTTTTCACCGTTTAGATCGAAACCACCACGCTGGACCCGATTGAATTGATCCGCCATCACTAACCCCAATCGGTTTAGCTGATTACGGGTTGGGTCTATCACTTCACTACGCACACGTAATGCACCACCCAATGCACCTTCCGAGATAAAACGCTCATCAATCTCTTTCGTGCCGACGACATTATTGTTATAACCCAAAGCAATACGGCCGTTGTCTGCACTGGATGGAATGGCTTCCAATTGATAGGATCTACTGCCCGATACTAATGACATGCCACCACCAAATGAGACGTTGTAAACACCACCGTCTTGCTGAATCATTTCTACTTTAACAAGTTTATTTAACTCACTCAGCGCATGATCACGTTTATCCAGCAAAGCAAGAGGTTTTCCCGCCCCTGTACCATGCATATGAGAAATTTCATTGTTTAAAAAGGCGATTTCTTCCGCGTATTTGTTGATTTCCTCGACATTTTGTTCAATTTGGGCATTGATACCGCTGTTCATCTTATTAAGCGCTTGATCAGTTTCTTTAAATCGGTTAATCAAACCTTCAGCTTTACCCAGTACAGTGGTTCTTGCCGCAATGTCTTCTGCGTTACCGGCAAGTGTACTCATACTGTTAAAGAAATCGCCCATAGAACTGGAAAGGCTGGTTACCTTATCCGCCAGCAGATTGTCAACTTGATCAACCTGTCTATTGTATGCAACTAATTCTTCATATTTCGTTTTTGCAGCATTATATTGTTCGCTGACAAACTCATCATATTGACGATTAATGGAATTAACGTGCGCACCATTGCCAATAAAACCAACGGGTGACATGCTTCCATTATTTTGCGATATTTCCGTTGTCTGTCGGTGATATCCTTCGACATTATAATTGGTAATGTTATTACCTACTACACTCATTGCCACCTGCGCAGCATTAATACCACTCATGGCAGTATTGATAAGATTATTGGACATGTGTAGATCCTTTTACGTTTTCGTTACGCCTCCATCGCAGGAGGTAATTCACTGCTACAGTTATCGGCAAAATACCCTGATTCTTGAGCGAATTGGTTCCCTTAAAACAGGTTATCAAAATCATAGGTATAGGCTTTTGCCATTTGATGGCCGGTATTTTTTAACTGCTGGATCAATGACACTAGTTTTTTGGCATAACTGGGATCGGTAGCATATCCAGCCTCTTGTAAGGAATAGGCGCCTTGCTCCGCTGTGGTTGATTCTGCAACCTTAGCGTAACGGGGATTTTCCGTCAGCAATTTGACGTAATCCGTTATCGCTTCCACATAAGAGCCATAAACGCGGAAACTGTCCTGCATTTTCTTCGGTTCGCCATCAATGTATTCCGTCGTCATAATATGGGTGACAGGTCCTTTCCAGTTTTTCCCCGCTTTAATACCAAATAAATTATGACTTGGCCTGCCTTCCGCCGTCAGAATTTCTCGCTGCCCCCAACCGGATTCCAATGCTGCCTGGGCAATGATCAATAAATGAGGAATGCCGCTTTGCTGACTTGCCAATTTTGCCGGTAAAGAAAGCATGGAAACAAAGCTGGCATTGTGCATTGGTAATGACTTTGATTGAGCTGCCCCATTGGAAAAAGCCAGAGAGGCGTTTTTAGACATATCACCAGAATCAGGTATAGCCCGACGCATAAATTGTTCCAATGCCTGCTTCGGTAGTGTTTGCAGGATTTCATTATCCAGCGGCATCGGTACGGTGCTGGCTAATTCACCAGGCACATTATTCGCATTAGAGAATTGCTTCACGATCATGTCAGCAAATCCTAACCCCTTTTGGGAAAGATCCTGGGCTATTTGCTGATCGTACAACGAAGTATAAAAACGGGTCTGATCACTGCTTAAAATGCCATCCTGTGGCAACGAGGAACGCATACTTTTCAGCATCATCTGAACAAAGACGCCTTCTAATTGTTGGGCTACTTGCCGTAGCCCTTGGTGTGGTTCCTGTGACAGTTTAGCTTTCAGTGAATGCAATGAGTTAACATCGTAAGCTGCATTGGGTATCTTCAGAAAGTCATTCATCAGATAATCTCCAATTTTGCCCGCAGACAACCTGCACTCTCCATTGCCTGCAAGATTGACATTAAATCTGTTGGCGTTGCGCCCAATGCATTCAACGCACGTACAACTTGTGTCAGGTTCGCGCTGGCACTCAACTGCTGCAAAGCACCCCCCTGCTCCTGAATGCCAACTCCCGTATTACGGGTCACAACGGTACTGCCTCCCGCCAATGGCGTATTAGGCTGATTAACCACTATTTGGCGTTCAACAGTTACAGACAAACTGCCATGGGCAATTGCACAACTGTCCAAGGTCACATTGCGATTCATCACCACAGATCCTGTTCGGGAGTTGAAAATCACTTTGGCATCACCGGCATCTACCCGGATAGACAAATTCTGTACCTGGGCAAGAAACCTCACTTGCTCGCTGTTCTCAATCGGCAAACGCAACTGAACAGTGCGGGAATCCAATGGTGTCGCCGTCCCCTTTCCATTCAATCGGTTGATCGCATCACTGATTTTCTGAGCCAATCCGAAATCATCATCATTCAGTTGCAGGTTTAGTGTACCTTTCTGGCCGAACTGTGTTGGTAATTCACGTTCAATCACTGCACCATTGGAGATCCGTCCCCCTGCAAGCTGGTTGACTTTGATACTGTTACCACCGGCACTCGCACCTGCACCGCCCACGAGAATATTGCCCTGAGCCAACGCATAGACCTGGTTATCTACCCCTTTTAATGGGGTCATCAGCAATGTACCACCGCGCAAACTTTTAGCATTACCGAGTGAGGAAACGACAATATCAATGCTCTGCCCTGCACGCGCAAAAGGGGGCAGCTTGGCTGTCACCATCACGGCAGCGACGTTTTTAAGCTGCATATTTGTACCGGCGGGTACGGTGATCCCTAGCTGTGACAACATATTGCCCAAGCTTTGGGTAGTAAAAGGCGTCTGCATGGTTTGGTCACCCGTTCCATCCAGACCGACGACTAAACCATAACCAATCAGCGCGTTATCCCTGACTCCCTCAATCGTCGTCAAATCACGAATACGTTCCGCAAAAACGCAGGTAGAGGTGAACACACTGGATAGCACCAACAAAAATGTAAAAAGGCTGGCGACTAATTTTTTCATCCTAACCATCCTCTTTTAAAACGGTGAGATATTGATAAAGAAACGTTGCAACCAACCCATGTGCTGCGCTTCGTTGATATAGCCATCACCAACATATTCAATACGAGCATCAGCAACCTGATTAGAGCTTACTGTATTATTGCCCGTGATCGTGCGTGGGTTAACAACACCAGAGAAACGAATAAACTCCGTTCCCTGATTAATGGCAATCTGCTTTTCCCCCACCACATGCAAGTTGCCATTGGCCAGCAGCTTATCCACGGTCACAGTAATTGTGCCCCTGAAAGTATTGTTGGCATTTGCCCCCCCTTTGCCGCCAAATTCGTTATCTCCTTCCATCTCCAAATCGGTTTTTTCACCGCCCATCAATCCCTGTAAAAAACGGGGAGTTAAGGCAGCCGTGAAACTGGTTTTTCCATTGCGGCTGGCATTAGCTGAAGAGTTTTTGCTCGCGCTGACATTCTCTTGCAAGATAATCGTCAGCGTATCACCGATATTACGTGGACGGCGGTCTTCAAACAGCGGTTGATAGCCGTAATAAACCGGTTGGACAGTTTGAAAAATAGAACCATTTGGCGTTGGGGTAAGCGCTTCGGCGGGTTTTGCTGTTGTTTGCCCTTCCACCAGCGGCTTATGCGGCATATAAGCACAGCCCCCCAATGTCAGTGCCGACAATGCGAGTACCGCCACAGATATACTGATACGCCGCTGATTTCTCTGGTCTTTCCGTAAACCAGTGGAGCCATAAGCTACATGGTTTTTAGCATGGCTTTCGGCAACAGGCACTGTATCCATCTTCTATGCTCTTAAGTTGATCGTAGAAATGGTGGAGAAAGGGATCCCTCCACCATTAACGGTTAGGTTACAACTGAGTCAGTTTTTGCAGCATTTGATCAGAGGTCGATACTGCTTTGCTGTTGATTTCATAGGCTCGCTGAACCTGAATCATATTAACTAACTCTTCCGCCACATTGACGTTAGACGTTTCGACAAAATTTTGACGAATTATTCCAGCACCATTGATGCCTGGTATATTTTCTACAGGTACACCGGAACTGTTGGTTTCCAAATACAAGTTCTCACCAATGCTTTCTAAACCACTTTCATTGATGAACGTAGTCAGAGTAAGTTGTCCAACCTGTTGAGGGGCAGCTTGTCCCTGTCCCTGTACATATACACTGACAATCCCATCACGGGAAATACTGAGTTTAGTGGCGTTGTCTGGCATGATAATGGCAGGCATAACCGGAAAACCACCCGCAGTCACCAACTGACCATTCTGATCCTTCTGAAATGAACCATCACGGGTATAACCCATTGTGCCGTCAGGCATCTGGATCTGGAAAAAACCTCGCCCTTCAATTGCCACATCATTGCTACTATTGGTTTGCACCAGATTACCCTGGCTATGCAGCCGCTCTGTCGCAACTGGGCGAACCCCCGTACCAATCTGCAACCCTGACGGCAGATTGGTCTGTTCAGATGACATGGCACCCGGCTGACGCTCGGTTTGGTAAAGCAAATCTTCAAACACTGCACGCTGGCGTTTAAAGCCATTGGTGTTGACGTTTGCCAGGTTATTGGCAACAACATCCATATTGGTTTGCTGAGCATCCAGCCCAGTCTTGGCAATCCATAAAGATCGGATCATGAACTTATCCCCCCGATTAGCTCATAGCGAGAATTTGGTTAGCCCGCTGCGCATTTTCATCGGAACTGTGTATGACTTTCATTTGCATTTCAAAGCGACGCGCGTTGGCTATCATGTTCACCATGCTTTCTACTGGATTCACATTGCTGCCTTCCAGTACACCCGGCATAACTTTCACTTCGGTGCTGGCCGCCAATTCATTGCCCTGTAGTTCCCGTGCCTGTGGCGTTAAATGGAACAAACCATCATCGCCCCGCACCACTTGGTTAGCTTCTGGTTTGACGATTTTCAGCTTGCCAATCTGACCCAGCAAAGTGGGCGGATCACTGGCAATCAAAGCAGAAATGGCACCATCTTTTGCAATGGTTAATTCAGCCTGCGGCGGAACATCAATCGGCCCGTTTTCGCCCATCAACATGCGCCCCTGCACCATCAGTTGTCCTTCAGGTGAAATTTGGATGTTACCATTGCGGGTATAGGCTTCTGTCCCATCTTCAAGCTGAACAGCCAAATAGCCACCTTGTCCGACTGCCACATCTAACGGACGGGAGGTATAATTCATCGGCCCCTGACGGCTATCTGCGCCAGGGGTAGAAGCAACAACCAGCGAACGTGTCGGCAAAGTTTCACCTTCAACTGGCACGGCACGCAGTGCAGCAAGCTGGGCTTTAAAGCCTGGTGTTGACGCATTGGCCAGATTATGGGTTGTGATAGCCTGATGCTCCAGTGTCTGGCGCGCAGCTCCCATAGCGGTATAAATGACGTGATCCATAAAGCTATCCGCCTGAGCCTATTAACGCATGCTGACCAGAGTTTGCAGAATTTGATCCTGCGTCTTGATGGTTTGGGCGTTAGATTGGTAATTACGCTGGGCGACGATCATACTGACCAGCTCCTGGCTCATATCAACGTTTGATGCTTCCAATGAGCTACTGATCAATTTACCGAAATTACCTGAACCCGCAGTACCCACCACTGGGCTACCGGATGCACCGGTTTCTATCCAAACGTTATCACCTTGTGAAGCCAAGCCTGCTGGGTTGGAGAAGTTCGCCAGTACGACTTGTCCCAACACTTGTTTCTGCTCGTTAGAATAAAGGCCGTAAATTTTGCCATCACTCTCAACCTGGTAGTTGGTAAAGTGGCCGGCCGCATAACCATCTTGCTTCTGGTTAGAAATGGAGTCTTCTTTGACTCTTTGCTGTTTGCTGCCATTAAAATTAAAAGCGACTTGTGCCGGCTCAGAACCATTCAAAGATTTCATCCCGAAAGAAAATTTGTTTTCATCTTTCACCAGTTGGCCATTACCATTAAATTCGACACTACCTAATGATTCAGATTTTGCGTCTTTAACAGAAGTATCGAGGGCATGAATATCCCACTGAGTTACCCAGTTTTCTGGCCCGGCCTTACCTTCATTTTTATTAACAACACCTGTCTTGACAAAAAACACATTGATATTGTGTTCATTACCAAGACTGTCGTATATCGAAATACCGGAGCTGTAGTTAAAAGTCTCTTTGTTACTTGGATCAAATTTATAATTTGGCGTTTTTTCGATCTGGTTATGCATCGAATTCAGGTTAGCCGTCATAGCGACTTCTGTCGTCGCCTTGGCCGTCAGCATATTGGTTGGAATCGTAATCGGCTCAGGTGCCGCGCCCTGTTGAATTTCAGGCCCTTCTTTGCCTTGAATGGCGGGATAACCTGTCAATTTCATTCCCTGCATATCGATCACATTACGATCGGCATCCATTTTAAATTGACCATTGCGGGAATAAAAAATATTCCCGTTGGTATCTTGCATACGGAAAAAACCGCCCTGCGTGATCGCCATATGCAATTGATCGTTGGTTTTGGTGATAGAACCATCCTTAAAGTTCTGCACCATGCCCGAAACCTTGACACCCAATCCAACATCTGAACCACTGAACAAATCTGCAAAAGCCACTGAACTGGATTTAAATCCATAGGTTGACGAGTTTGCGATATTATTACCAATAACGTCTAAGTTGCTTGCTGCGGCATTTAAGCCACTGACCGCTTGTGAAAAAGCCATATGTCCTCCGTTTAATTAAAGAATCTGACGAACTTCGCCCATGTTTACCGCACCCATCAGCCCTAAATCCAATTGAGCGCTATTCTCCTGCCGCACTATGCCTTCAACCTTGGCATATCTCAGGGAATTGACCATCAACGCTTGATCCTGTTGGCTTGCGGAAACACTGAAATGATAAGCGCCTTGTTCTACGGCATTGCCTTCTGCGTCTTTACCATCCCATCTGAAGCTGTGTACACCAGCACCCAAATATTCGAATGCATTGGGATCGACTTTATTGAATTCCATCTCGCGAACGACTGCGCCACTTTTATCTTTGATAGTCACTTTGACGATATCAGCGGGTCGGTTCAGTTCAAAGCCAATAGGATCTGCGCTGGAACCCACCAAAATCTCATTGCCAGGAACCATGACACCTCGACCAATCAGTGCTGTCGTTTGCATCACGTGGTTGCTGTCCATTTGCCCGACAATGGAACCCAGCGTTTTATTGAGTTTCTCAATACCTTCAACAGTACTGATCTGGGCAATCTGTGAAGTCAACTCACTGTTTTGCATTGGATTAGTGGGGTCTTGGTTTTTAAGCTGAGCCACCAATATATTCAAAAAGCTATCTTTGATATCACCACTATTTTGCGGTTTTTGGTTGGTAAACTTAGACAGTTCACTGATTGCTGAATTATCCAATGATTCATTAATTGAAGTGGTCATTCCCATAACGATATTCCTGTTACTGGCCCAGTGTCAGCGTTTTCAACATGATGGATTTGGTGGTATTAAGTACTTCAACGTTTGCCTGATAGCTACGGGAAGCCGAGATGGTATTAACCATTTCTCCAACGACATCCACATTCGGCATACGTACATAGCCTTTTTCATCAGCCAGCGGATGACCCGGTTGATATTCAAGACGGAACGGTGAAGGATCATCCACAACTTCGCTAACGCGAACGCCGCCAACCTCTTGGCCTGCGGGGGCGGCAACACGGAAGACCACTTGCTTGGCTCGATATGGCTCTCCATCCGGCCCCGCAACACTGTCGGCATTCGCCATATTACTGGCGCTGACATTCAGTCGCTGGGACTGGGCAGAAAGCGCGGAGCTGGCAATATCAAAAATACTGAGTAGAGACATTCCCATTATCCTTGTGACTGTAGAACTGACATCATGCTTTTGATTTGCGCATTCGTCATAGTAAGTTCGGCCTGATATTTCAGGCTGTTATCTGCGAAATTGCTGCGTTCCATATCCATGTCAACGGTATTTCCATCCATTGCTGTCTGGGATGGCACACGATATAGCAGATCCATCTCCAGACGTTTTTGAGGCTGGACGGGAATATGTCGATCGGAAGTCAGAGATAGCCCAATTCCATTCCCCGTTACACGACCATGTGCCATGACTTTTTGTAATTGAGCAGCAAAATCGATATCACGCGCCTGATAGCCGGGGGTATCCGCATTAGCAATGTTGGCAGACAAAATTTCCTGCCGCTGATTACGGAGTACCAGCGCTTCTTGTCGAAATTGAAAAGCGGCATCTAATTTATCGAGCATATTCCTCCCTCGGATTTGTTCTGTCGGGGATAAGCCCCAAGCAGATAACAGAATAAACGGAGAAGAAAAAGGTAATTCGAAGAATAGAAACAAATTGAATTGCTATTTATCCCATTAACGAATAATCAATCGAGTTACACTACTAACATCCAACAGATGCTGAATATTTTTTAAATCATGGCTGACTAACGGGATTTAAGGTGATGAAATGCCTGTATTAAAGTTTATCGGGTTATTTGCCTTTTTCCTTAAGCTATTTTTTGTTTTTGGCTGTTCTTTGGCTTGGGGAAATCACTTACCGCAATTAATAGATGACTATTTCAGGCAGATCCATCGCACATCAAACCATAAAGTTTCAGTAAAAATCAAAACACCTGAGCAACAATGGCCAATTTGCGAGCAGCCTGAAATGCAACCGTTACTTAACAACAAAAATTGGGGTAACATTTCTGTTCCTGTAACTTGTGGTCAGAAACGCCATTTTATTCAAGTCTACGTCAATGTCATCGGCCCTTATTTGGTTTCTAAGCGAGCTATTAACCGCAATGCGGTCCTGACAGAAAAAGATTTTCAAGTAAAAATAGGCTCCTTAGATAAGCTGCCAAGCGACATAATCCGTAACAAGAAAACCATACAAAATAGTATTGCGCTTCGTAATATCCCTGCTGGACAATTCATCAAACGCAATATGATCCGGCGTCCATGGGTAATTAAAGCTGGGCAAAATGTAGTCGTCACAGTAGATGGACACCATTTTCAAGTGCGTTACGAAGGAAAAGCGATTAACAATGCCGCGAGTTTTGATAATATCCGTGTACGCCTAAGTTCTGGACGGGTTATTACTGGTAAAGCTCAAGAAAATGGTAGTGTAAAAATGATGTTATAAATGGCTAAAGTTTTATTTCTTTACGCCGATATAACCAACAGACCATGATTTACAGGCATGCCAGCGGTATATCGCCTGATACCTAAGAAATAAATAATGCCTGATTAAAGGATTACGATTATGAGTATTGAACGCACTCAACCTCTACTGGCTATGGCTGCTTTACAGCAGCGTAATGCCAATGAAAGTGCTCAGAGCACTCGCAGAATTGTCGCTGTTGCAGAAAAAAGCGCAGATACACAAGTTAAGCTGAGCGAAGCGCAGAAAAAGCTCGTCCAGCCAAGCAGCCAGGATATTAATATCCAGAAAGTACAACAATTGAAAGAAGCCATTGCAAAGGGAACCCTAACGATGGACAGCGGTAAAATTGCTGATGCTCTATTTAAAGAGGCCCTTGAAAACATGGAATATGATAAATAAACATCAAAATCATAAAGAGCCATAATAAATGGAAGAACTTCAACTATTGCTTGAACAGCAAAACGTGCACTTAAATTCGCTTTCGCAAACTATGGCAGAAGAACAGCGCATACTAAGCGAAGGCTTTATTGAAGTAAATCAATTACATAGCGTAACAGAAAAAAAGACATTTTTGCTTTCAGCACTCGATCACGCTGAACGAAAACGCCTGCAATTAAATGAAACACTAAAAATAAAAGCTCCTTATACTGGCTATGAAAGGCTCACAGTATTATGGAGTCAAGTTAACCAATCTGTTGAACATATTCGTGACTTAAATTCGCATAACGGATTTTTACTGGAACAACATATTGAATTGAACAGTAAAGCTATCGCTTTTCTGAAAATTCACCATAGCCCTTCTCTCTATGGTGCAGACGGCCAATCCCGTCATCATTCAGCGCTATCCGGTCACAAGATCAGCGTTTGATTATTCGATTACTACTTAAGCAGTAAGTCCTACAGACCTCTTGGTTTATTGGTAATTGATAAGGGGTCTGTTTCTGTGTGACTCTCTCTTTTTCTATAAAAAGATAATGATTCTCGTTATATAATCAATTAGTGATATTTCAAATCAAAATAATCCAATACCAATATTAAGATCAAGAACACTCTCTTTCCAGGAGGTTAAAATGAGTAACAAATAATTCGAAAGATTATAAATGGGAATTACTCATAACTCATCGTGAATGTCGCTGTTGCATTAACTATCCCTTCCTTAACGTTACCATACCGATAATAACGCGCTTTTAAAGGAATATTGATAGGTCCTTCTGCCCGAGTTTCTATATATTCAATTTTCTTTCCAAGGGGAACAGGCGTTGCTTTTTTACCATCTAAAATTTGAATACCAATCCCCCTGGCTGCATTGGCACTAGGATTAAGTTTAATAATTCCGTTTTGGAGATTATACGCTCCTTGAGAACCAGCCTGTAAAAGCATATTAACTTTGATATGTGCATGACAATTTAAAGGTATATCAAATGCCTTTTCCGCTGCGGTGGAACCCACTCTAGGTAATTGCATACTCGTTATCGGTTCTAATGTGACAGGAATTGAATTGTTATCAAAGGCACAAGAGCGTGATTCAACGACTATATTGCCGGTGCTGAACCGCCCTATTTCACTATATTTATTTGAACCGCTTTCACCAGGATTTCGTAGTGTTACCGTCGCGGTTGCCACAGGCTGGGAAGGGTATTGACCAGGTTTTACTTGACCTATACGGTAAAATACAAGTGCAATTCCAACACTCATTCTTCCACCTTGATCTCGCAAAGCGACAGTTTTAAGTGCCGTACTATTATTATTTCCCCGAATGTATTTTCTATCACTAGGATCCCCGGTCAGGCCTCTAATTGCGTACCCAATACCACTATTACCCAAACGAAAAATTCTCCGGCCATTAATCATTTTTGACGGTACTCCATATGCCTTGATACCAAGAACAGCCTCAGTCTTGTGCAAAGACTTCCCTTGACAAACAATCACAGGACTCGCATCCATTCTCAATCTATCATTCGATTTTTCCAGCTCTTGATCTACAGGTACATCTACTGGCAGTGATATCTTATATGAACTCAATGTTTGAGAAGGTGCTGTACAAGAGACATCAGTATAAGCATATCCCGCACAGGAGGATAAAAATATGGCTACCAATAGTAACCATGAAGGAATTGATACATTCACAAGTCATCCCTTATATAACTTATTGTTATGTTGTTCATCCGAAAAACTATGATGATTTACTTTTATGGATAACAATCGACCTTTGTTGAAATCACCATTGCCTTACTTTTCGGCAAAAGAAAACGTGCTTTACATTGCTCAAACTGCCCACTCCCCCATTGAACCGAAAGCTGACCTTGTTCTGGCACACCACCGAAATAAACTTCTCCCCCGTTACCAACGATGCTGTGATTTGCAGTAGAACGAAAGGTGTTTTCTCCATTCATAGTCGCTATTGCGCCAAAAGGGATAGGGTTACCCTGATAAGTCAAAGTGAACAATACCCTGCGACCGAGCCATGTCTGGAAGTCAGCCAAAACCATGGCTCCCTGTGTTGGAATAACAGTCTGGATATTGGTTCCAATCTCCACACCTTCCCCAAAAGAATCCGGTGACAGAGCGATACGATTACGATGATAAGGGCTAACATAAGGCAATACAGCATAACCTTGTCCATCAGTTTCAACACCGCCATAACCAGTAACCTTAATGCCGGTAGCTCCAGATGTTTTGACCAAAACAATCGTCTCCCCCAGCGGTTGCGATAAAGTCAAGCCATAGCGATGGGCAACCATCCCCCCTCTAAGGCCATAATTGATCTGTTGTGCGTTATTACCAGAGTGATATCCGCCAGATAACACCCCATAACGGCCTTTATAGTTAAGGCTTATATTACTGCTAGTGCCTTGACCGTCATTACTGTGACTCTGTTGCAGGGAGTAATTCAATCCATCTAAAGCCGTACCCCCCAAGCCAATTGACTGGTTAATATCGCCACGGCGATTATGATTGATGCTATAAGTTGCCCAGCTACCTGGTAGCCCCCGCTCAAACGGGATCTGTATATTGAATGCCAGTTGGTTATCAACCATTGAATCGCCGGCATTCCTGTTTTGAACGTAATTCAGGGTGTAATGAATATTGGAATAATTTACGCTATATCCCACATCCAAATTGCGGCTAGTACCTCTGCTTTCCCAATCATTCTGCACATAGCCAGAAAAATAGAGGCTGCCATAATCCGACAAACTTTGGCTCAGTGTGAATTGAAATTTATGTTTATTTTGATGTGATGGCTCATCGAACACCCCCCTGTTATTGGCGTCCTGAAATTCGTAAAAATGGGGTGAAGGGTAATAATAATTTGTCAGGGAAAAATTCGTTCCAGTTTGTTCAAAGTCTTTAGCATACTGTGCCCGATAGACCCAACCCCGTTGTTGACCTTGATTGATAATATCAACCTGCGACTGTGTGATATCAAACGCCAGCGATCCCCAGCAACCAAGGCTATATCCTATACCAACTGCATATGCTTGATATTTCGCAGACAATAACAGACCGCCATACAGGGTTGTTGCATATGGCAGACCGTAATAAACCTCGCTTTGCATAAAGAATGGCTGATGGGCATCTGCGTGCAAATTACGGTATTCTCCTACCGTAAAATTGTATTTTAAATTCCCTTCCCTCAACATCACAGGAATTGATGAAAATGGTTGAACAAAATGGCGCTCACGGCCATCTGCTTCCCGAATTACGATATCCAAATTTCCCCCAGAAGAGGTTGGATAAAGGTCATCAATAACAAAAGCGCCGGGCGGAACATTAGCCTGATAAATGATATACCCGTTTTGACGAACAGTGATCTGCGCGTTACTTTCTGCGATCCCTCGTACCACTGGGGCAAATCCCCGCTGGCTATCTGGCAGCATGTTATCATCCGACATCAAGGTGATCCCCCGAAAAGCAAATCCGTTAAACAGATCCCCTTGTGTATTGGTCTCACCAACTACAAGCTGGCTTTTTAGGGTATGAATATCTCGCTGCAAAGATGTACTCAAATTTTCCCAATGGGGTTTATCACTATTGTTTCTCCCAAAATTCCGATAGTAGGTGGAATAATTTCGTAAACGCCAACTTCCCCAATTAAAGCCACTACGTAAATTCATATAGAAATTATTCGTACTAGAGTCGTTTTTACTCCAAGTGTTAGTTCCATTCAAATCATAACTGATCCATAGTGCCGATTCTCCTTGCTGCCAAAGTGATGAATCAATCGCTTCGCTCGCTATCGTTACCATCTCCGCCTGAGGAATGGTAACCAATAGGGTTTGCTGGCTCAGTTGTAATGATGCACTGGCATAAGGAATAACATTAGGTAAATCAGAAAATTGATCTTCTGGTTTCAAACCAGGGAAAGCAGATACATTGACTCCCCAGTCAACTAATTGTTGAACCGATAAGACAGGTTGCAGTTTTTTTTCTGCCCCTATCACAAATTGGATATCCTGTGTGCCTTTGTCCTGATCATTAACACGGACAGCAACTCTATATGTTCCTGGCGCACTGCCCCCTTTTTCGGCAAAATAACTTAAATCAGGTAGCGGAGCAGACGGATCATCGATTTCCAATGCATTGAGGTCGAAATATTCACTGGAATACCCAACAGTAGGTATCACCAATGTCATCGTTAACAACAACCAATTATAGGCAACAGAAATAATCAAGCTCATGATACCAAGCGTCTTGTGACTGATAGGTTATTATAGGGATGACAATGTTTGGTATTGGGGCTCAGTGATACCACCATAATCATTGATGGCTCTCCAGATAATGTTATTACCAGAGCTTATAGGTAACGGCCATTGTCGGTTGCTAAAGGGTGCCACCATGCCAGCTTCTGGTATTACACTGTTTCCAAGCCTGATGTCATAAAAGGAGACATAAAATGGTGTAGGATTCTGCACCACCAATTGCCCTGCTTGCCGGGAAAAGATCAACTGCTGATAAGCCGTTACAGCAAGTTGTTCTGTTAACCCTTTTGGACGATAAAAGAGTTTTATCCGGTTTTTCAGCGAGATTAATAAACGATTTGATTCATCATTTTTCGAGGCAGGAATGGCCTTAACGTTAAACCAAAAAATAGATTCACGATCCTGTGGCAGTGTGTTATCCATTAAAATAATTCGTAAACGATTTTCCTGCTCACCATCCAGACGAAATAAAGGCGGTGTCACTAAAAATGGGGCTTTTTGACCAGAAGATTCAATCGTTGGGGTAAACATATCGACCCAAGATTGAATAAGGTATACATCATCTTGACTATCGTTGATGACGGCAATAGCAACTTCACGTTGTGAAGATTCATAGATCACCCGAGTACTACTCAGTGATATTCCAGCGTGGACAGGAGGGAGAAAGAAAACAGGCAGAATAAATAGTAGCCCGATAAAAAAATGTTTTGACATAACGATCCTATCCCTACATCACTTCAAAATAAAAAATATTCCCACCAAGTACAGTGGGAATATCACAGGTACAATAAAAAAAGAAAACGGAAATGTAAGGAGTTAGAGTTAGTCGTATTCTACTGTAAATGCAGCCCTAGCCTGAACTAAGCCAGATGTAATATTATTTTTGTCTTTTATCGCTACATATTTAGCAATAAATTGCAATTCCTTAAAAGTATCTCTGGTAGTTAAGGTATCAACTGTTACAAGTGGTTCTCCTATTCCGATTTGCTCTCCTGATTTATTATAAATACCAATGCCAACCCCTGTTGCAGGAGACCCCGAAGCAGTATTCGCTAATACCTTGCTATTACCACGATCTTGAATACCAGTAAATCTAATCTTTACTGAAGAATTATCCGATGATTTACAACCACTCAGTTTAATTTTAAAAGGCGTATCACCTTTAGCATCACCTGTATTTGTAAAATCACCCACACCCACATCAGCCATAGTGACATTACCACCATCACCCGCTACAGCAGTAGAACATGTTCCTTTCGTCACTTTACCGGTAAAAGTAATACTGCCATTGTTATTAATAGCAAATGCAGAAACAATCATAGAACTCCAAATTGTCACAACAATAGCTGATTTCATTAATAACTTCATTTATTTCTTCCATTTATATTATGCGTGTAGAATCCATCGAAATGAATTTATATTTCGATTTAAAACCCATAGAAATTAATATTAAAAATTTAATTTATTCCATCTCAGAATTTAATAAATATAGTCCTTTAAATTATGTAGTCTTAATAATTATATTTTTAATGATTAAAAGAGAAATTGGAGATATATTTATTCCTATATACCAATCTAACTTCAAGATGCATGTGATTTCTCCCCGCTTCGCGGGGAGAAATCAGGTTTCATATCGTGTTGTAAATTGCAACTTGAAGTTTAATGCATATATATATTTTAGCCCAAATACTGACCTGATAATTTCCATTCTTTCCATCAAGTTAACAATTATATGTATAAAAATTACCAAAACTAGCATTTGGTTAAATACCCATTCACCGTATTATGATCTGCAAAAATTATTTGGCTATAGTGGATTTCACTTAGAACAATATTTTGTATGAACAATAACGATAAACTCCCTATTTTCAAAGGAGCAAAGATACACTAACTCATTTTGTCATTAAAATTGTTATTAACTATTTATTAGAACAAATTGATAGTCAAAAACTATTAAAGTAGCCATTTCGATCGTTATATACTGTCAGTCACTTCTGATCTCCGATTAACAGATCAAATAATAACCAATACATAACAAGCTCAAACCTTATCCATAATCACTCAAATAAGCAGCTCTTGCGTTTATGCACATATACCCATCCAGCTTCAAGTTGCCGCTTGCAAATCAATGTGATTGTTTATATCTCCCCGCTACGCGGGGAGATATAAAACGCATCTTGAAAGGCAATTGGTATAATATATATTTAATTTATTTAAAATTCTGAAAATTGTATTACTAATTAATTATTGGTATAAAATCATTGCACCTTCAATTAAAATTTATTCTGGCAAATACACCATAATTATTATTTATTGCAAACTAAACTTCTCAATAAACTAAAGAAATATCGCTATATATACGTATTAAACTTCAAGTCACAATTTACAACACTAGATGAAACGTGATTTCTCCTCGCTTCACAGGGATAAATCACACGAATCTTTAGGTTAGATTGTTATATTTATATGATAAATGATTAATTATGCGTGATTAATCTATAATATGGTGATCACCTTATATCCCCGCCCGCATTGGGCGGGGGTTTTCGGCGGGTTTTGCTAAACAATCACCTTATATTTATTATTTTTTTCTTAATAAAATACGGTCGTTGTCAATGCTATCTTGCTCCCCCAATCGTTGCCGTCATTCTGATTTGACGATTATCGGTAATTTCAAGGTTGGACAGTACAACCAACCGAGGAAGTATACGGCGTAAGAAACGAGACAATAGCGGACGCAGTGCATGGTTGACCAATAATACAGGTGGCGCCCCCAACATTTCCTGACGCTCCAATGCCTCTGCCGCCTGACGTTCCAAACTTTCCGCCAGACCCGGCTCCAGTCCGCCGCCATTTTGCAGTGCTTGCAGCAGCAATCGTTCCAAACCCGCATCCAAACCAATAACTTTGATTTCATCTGTACCTGGGAACCATTGCTGGGCAATCGCCCTGCCAAGTGCAATCCGAATCATGGCCGTCAATTCGTAAGGATCTTTTTGTACTGGAGCATGTTCTGCCAGTGTTTCAACAATAGTACGCATATCGCGAATTGGCACTTGTTCCGCCAGTAAGTTTTGCAAAACTTTATGCAGCGTTGTCAGGCTTACCACATCAGGAATGAAATCCTCTGTCAGTTTTGGCATTTCCTGACTGACGCGTTCAAACAACTGTTGCGCTTCCTGTCTTCCAAACAGTTCACTGGAATGCTGGGAGAGCAAATGGTTTAAGTGAGTCGCAACAACTGTGCTGGCAGCTACGACGGTATAACCTTGCACCTGCGCCTGTTCCCTTAGACTGTCATCAATCCAGACAGCAGCCAGGCCAAAGGCCGGATCTGTCGTTAAGTCACCCTGCAATTCACCTACAGCACCGCCCGGATTAATCGCCAACCAACGTCCCGGATGGGCTTCTCCACGCCCAATTTCTACGCCTTTCATCATGATACGGTAGCTGGCGGGCGCCAATTCAAGGTTGTCACGAATATGCACAACTGGTGGCAAATAGCCCACTTCTTGCGCGAATTTTTTGCGAATACCGCTAATACGACCCAGCAATTCGCCGTTTTGGCGGAAGTCCACCATTGGGATCAAACGATAACCCACTTCCATTCCGAGTGGATCTTCCAGTTGTACATCAGACCATGAAGCCTCTGCGGTTTGTTGTTGCTCTTCCACCGCTTTCATCTCTTCATGTTGTGTCACAAGCGGATTTTTTTCCTTACGCAGTAGGAAATAGCCCACGCCCGCTAAAGCCGCCGTAAATAACAAGAAAACGAAGTTAGGCATTCCCGGGACCAATCCAAGCAGACCGAGTACACCTGCACTCAACATCATTACCTTTGGATTGTTGAAAAGCTGGGTCACCATTTGTTGACCCACATCTTCATCTGTCGCTACGCGCGTTACGATAACACCTGCCGCTGTGGAGATAATTAATGCGGGTAACTGAGCAACCAAGCCATCACCGATGGTTAGCAAGGTATAGGCTTCTGCGGCATCCCCCAAAGACAAATTGTGTTGGGCAACACCAACGATCAAGCCACCAATGATGTTGATCACCAATATCATCAATCCAGCAATTGCATCGCCACGTACAAATTTGCTCGCCCCATCCATTGAACCGTAGAAATCCGCTTCCTGTGTCACCTCGGCACGACGTTTTTTAGCTTCATCTTCGCCGATCAATCCTGCGTTCAGATCAGCATCAATCGCCATCTGTTTACCAGGCATTCCATCCAATACAAAGCGTGCACCAACTTCTGCAATACGCCCTGCACCTTTGGTTATGACCATAAAGTTAATCAGGATCAAGATAACGAAGACTACAATACCGATGGCAAAATTACCGCCAACTAGGAAGTGACCAAAGGCTTCCACGACTTGCCCTGCCGCGGCAGATCCCGTGTGTCCTTCCATCAGGATAATTCGTGTGGAAGCCACATTAAGTGACAGGCGCAGTAAAGTTGAAAACAGCAAAATGGTCGGGAATGCGGCAAAATCCAATGTCCGGCGAGTGAACATGGCCACCAGCAAGACCATGATAGAAAGCGCAATGTTAAAAGTGAACAGTAGATCAAGCAGGAATGCGGGCAACGGCAGTACCATCATCGACAAGATCATGAGTATCAGAACAGGCCCCGCAAGCATTTGCCACTGGGAGCCTTTTATATTCCCCGATAAACGTAATAATGAGGCCAGATTAGCCATGACGATTATTTTCTCCAGCAAAATCCAGTGCTGGCGGCACTGGCAGATTTTCAGGTTTTTTCGGTTTCAAACCACCTTCCTGTTTCCAACGTTTCAATTGGTAAACCCAGGCAAGGACTTCTGCGACAGCAGAATAGAGCGCCGCAGGAATAAAACCACCTACCTCAGCATGGCGAAATAACGCTCGTGCCAAAGGGGGGGCCTCCAGTAGTGGAATGCGATTTTCCATACCAATTTCTTTAATGTGCAAGGCAATGAGCCCTGCCCCTTTTGCCAACACTTTGGGGGCACTCATTTTTTTGCTGTCATATTGTAAGGCAACAGCGTAATGAGTCGGGTTGGTGACAATGACATCCGCCTTCGGCACATCTGCCATCATGCGCTTACGCGCAGCCGCTTGCTGTTGTTGACGAATTCTTGCCTTTACATGTGGGTCCCCTTCTTGCTCCTTAAATTCATCCTTGATCTCCTGACGAGTCATTTTCAATTTTTTCAGGTGACTGCGGATCTGATAAAACACATCAAACGCCACCATGGGTATCAGCATAAATAAGACAATATAACTGGCAAAAATCAGCATCATCATGGCATCGCTCAAGGCTATCAACGGATGTTGAGCAGCCAAATTGAGCATAGTAGGCCAATTAAGCCAGATAAACAGAGCACCACCACCTCCCACTAGTGATGCCTTCAAAATAGCTTTGAATAATTCCGCCAGCGCATTCATGGAGAATATTTTTTTCAAACCAGAGATAGGATTCAGCTTAGCCAAATCAAATTTGATGGATTTTGAACTGAATAGCAGCCCGCCCATCAATGCTGGCGCACTAATAGCAATCAATACCAATCCGACAAAAATCGGCAGTAGTGCCCAAACCGCCTGCTTTAGTAACCGGCCGACTTGTTGCACCATCTGTTTGTCGTTACTGACCATACTGTGGTCGAAATTGAATCCTTCAAACACCATTAAGGAAAGTTCATGGGTAATCGATTGTCCGCTCATCCAGAGCAGGCTTACCCCTCCCGCTAACATCAAGATTGAGGTGAGTTCCTTAGAACGCGCTATTTGCCCCTCTTTACGCGCTTTTTCCCGTTTATGGGGCGTGGGTTCTTCGGTTTTTTCGAGATCGCTATCTTCAGCCACTGCTTTCCTTGGTGAACATTCGTGATTACGTGCAGAAAATTTGCCTTTAGGAGTGGGCAAATAAAATTGTGTTAAGCATGACAAAAGCCTAGAAATTCAATGGCGGGAACACTGCAAAATTTGCGGGGGTATTTGGAGCATTATGACAACTGTCTTGAATTGAGATGGCTGATAACAGCCATCTCAAACCGTTTTTCAATCTGTTTTAACTGGTGCCTTAATATTAATACTATCAGCATTAACATCACGAATATGATCTTTCGTCAGGCGATAAACAACTGGACTCAGAAAAGCAATTGCTATCAGATTGGGGATCGCCATCATGGCATTAAGGGTATCCGCCAGCAACCAGACAAAGGTTAACGACTGAGTAGCGCCAATCGGTAACGCGATAATCCAAACGATACGGAAAGGTACTATGGCTTTTGGCCCCAATAAATATTGGATACATTTCTCACCATAAAAACTCCATCCCAAAATGGTTGTAAAGGCGAAAATAGCCAAAGCAACAGCAACGATATAGTTGCCTCCCGGGATCACGGTTGAGAAGGAGGCTGCGGTTAGTGTTGCGCCTGTTTGGCCTGTCAGCCAGCCACCGGTAATAACAATAGTTAAGCCTGTCACGGAGCAAACAACGATCGTATCAATAAAGGTTCCCAGCATCGCAATCAAACCCTGACGAATGGGGTTTTGGGTTTTTGCCGCTGCGTGGGCAATGGGGGCACTTCCCATACCTGCTTCGTTAGAGAAGACACCACGGGCAATACCAAAACGGATCGCCGCCCAAACGGCTGCACCAGCAAATCCCCCCTGCGCCGCAACGGGAGTGAAAGCTGATTTGACGATTAAAACAAAAGCATCGGGAATAGCTGTAAGATTGAGTGCCAAAACAACAATCCCTGCCCCAAAGTAACCGACTGTCATAATAGGCACTAATTTACCTGCAACATCAGAAATGCGCTTGATACCGCCAATTAACACGGCACCAACCAAAACGACCAAGATACCGGCCGTGATGGTTTTTTCAATACCAAAGTTACTTTGCAATACGTCAGCGACAGAGTTAGCTTGTACAGTATTGCCGATACCAAAACCTGCAATACTGCCAAAGAAAGCAAAAAGCGTTCCCAGCCAAACCCATTTTTTTCCTAAGCCGTTTTTGATGTAATACATCGGGCCGCCAACGTAATTACCGTTTTTATCGGTTTCACGGAAACGTACCGCCAAAACCGCTTCCGAATATTTCGTCGCCATGCCCACCAATGCGGTCATCCACATCCAGAACATTGCTCCCGGCCCGCCCATCACAATGGCTGTCGCCACTCCTGCGATATTTCCAGTCCCGATTGTCGCCGACAATGCAGTCATTAGGGCGTTAAAAGGTGAAATCTGACCTTCACCACGTTGTTCATTTTTTTGAAAGAGTAATTTAAACCCCGTGCCTAATTTACGGATCGGTAAGAAGGACAAACGGATTTGCATGAAGATACCAATACCCAAAAGCCCAATTAGCATGGGAACACCCCATACTACCCCGTTTAATGCAGCTAACCATTGTGTAATTAATTCCATATACACCCTCGGCATTCAATATAACAAGTTGGCAACAAAATTATTTCAATTAAATAAAGAGCATTTTGGCAAAATAAGCGAGGATTAATTGAGGACCTTCAGCAAGAAAAAATGGATACTGTGAGTTAAGTCACTCGTTATGATTACTCTTTACCAACTTTATTGGTAATAATTCTTGTTATACGCATTAAACTTCAAGTTGCAATTTACAACACGATATGAAACCTGATTTCTCCCCGCTTTGCGGGGAAAAATCACAAGCATCTTGAAGTTAGTTTGGTATACATCAATTATTCTGAATTTTCCCTACCAGCCAACCAATTTTTATTTTGACATTAAATAAATTAAAGGTTTTTTATAGTAAATAAAAAGGTATTATTTTCATTTTAAATAGTTATCAAGGTTACTAAAGGATTATCAGTGGCAAGAATTGGTTACATCAGAGTGTCTACAAATGACCAAAATAGTGATTTACAAAGAAATGCGTTAATCAATATTCACTGTGAGCTGATTTTTGAAGACAAAATCAGTGGGAAGACGGTTAATCGTCCAGGGCTAAAACGCGCCTTAAAACATCTTAAACCTGGCGATACTCTGGTGGTTTGGAAATTGGATCGATTGGGGCGCAGTGTGAAGGATCTGGTCACACTGATTTCAGAACTGCATGAACGCGGAATTCATTTTCAAAGTCTGACTGACAGTATTGATACCAGTACGGCAATGGGAAGGTTTTTCTTCCATGTAATGAGTGCACTTGCAGAAATGGAACGTGAACTTATTGTAGAAAGAACCAATGCAGGTTTGGCCGCCGCACGGGAACAGGGACGAATGGGGGGACGACCCGTCGTGTTTACCGAAGCAAATCGACAACAGGCTATCAGATTACTGAACAAAGGGCATAGCCGGAAGCAGTTGTCGATTATTTACAATGTATCGTTATCAACAATTTATAAGTACTTACCTGTAGGGGAAGTGGTTAATTAGTTTATAAACTCTTTTATCAAACTAACCCACTCTGTTGGCTTCTCAATTTGTACCGCGTGGCCACTATTAATCTCTCTGTAGGTACTGTTGTTAATGTTTTTATAAACTTCACGTACCAAATAAGGAGGGATTAACGTATCACTGTTTAAGCCAATAACCAGCGTGTTTTTATCTATTTGAGGAAGATAATCTTTTATATCTATAGATAACCCCAAAGCAATACGTCTTTCTATCCCTTTTTCTGCAGGTTGAGAGCAGATCCGCTGTATAGTCTCATGTCCCAATGATGCGATAAATTCAGGGCTTAGAGCATGTGATAAGGCAAAAGCCATCGCTGATGGTTTGTCATTCAACTCCAAATGTAACCAAGTATTGAATACCAATTGGTGGCGAGGATCATGACTTGTCGCCCACGGAGCGGTCAATATTAACTTATCAATGAGATTTGGATATTTGGCTGCGACAACTGCCGCAACAACGGCTCCCAGGGAAACACCGACTAAATCAACAGGAAAATGGCTGCTATCTTCTATCACAGCAGCAACTTGTTCCACCAGATGCTCAATAGTCAATGTTTCTGGCGGTAGTTCAGAATTTCCACAACCTGCATAGTCAGGAATGATAACAGTTCGGTCACGGCTAAACGCCTTTTTTATCTCTCCAAAGCTACTGTCACCGCTACTATTTGTGCCATGCAGGAAGATAATTGATTTTTTGTTATTTTGCGTATTGTCTGGAAATTCCTTACGGTAAGAAACCAATGAATCTTTTAACTTAATAACTTTATCAATCGACTCCACAATACTTTCCTTTGCATAATCTGAATTAATGCCATCGAAAAAGGCGCTTGGAACTCCCCCAAGCGCACCAAAAATATAAAGTCCTGTTCGTTAAAGCAATTATATTCGTGATCAAAAACCTAAACTGTCCAACAAATCATCAACCTGTGCTTGGTTGGTAATCACTCCGGCACTATTTTGGTTAACTTGAGGGCCATTAAGAAGACTGTCGTTCTCTTTTTTCGCTTTAGCCATCTGGTCAGAAGGCATATTTTCCATTAATACCATGACCAACTGTTTTTCTAGCTCCTGGATGACTTCCATCATCCGTTTAATTACCTGCCCAGTAAGATCCTGAAAGTCTTGCGCCATCATAATTTCAAGTAATTGGGTGTTGGTAAATGAGGTATGATCAGGTACGAGATTCAAATAGTTCCTCGTGTCCGTTACCAGTGAACGAGCATCAGTCAGATCCAAATTCTTCGGATTTGCAAACCATTCATCCCAACGTTGGGTTAAGGCTTTGGCTGACGTTTCCAATTCGTTCTGACGGGGCTGTGCTACTTCAACACAGTTCAACACCCTTTCAGCCGCTTGGGCCGTCATTTGGACAACGTAATTCAATCGTTCTCTTGCATCTGGGATCGCTTCAGCCGCCTGAGCGATGGTTTGATCCAATCCCAGTTCACGTAAACTATCGCGCAGCATTCTGGTTAACTGCCCAATACGGCTGATTATCTCACTGGTCGAGATTGCCTCACCTCTCGGCATGACTGGATTTTCACTCATTTTGTCTCCTTAGAGCCCCAGTTTTTCAAATATTTTATTGAGTTTCTCTTCCAAAATAGCCGCAGTAAACGGTTTCACAACATAACCACTCGCTCCGGCTTGGGCTGCTGCAATAATGTTCTCTTTTTTTGCTTCTGCCGTTACCATTAGGACAGGTAAAGCGGCCAGTTTTTCTTCACTGCGAATCATTTTCAGCAATTCGAGGCCATCAATATTTGGCATATTCCAGTCAGAAATAACAAAATCAAATTCGGCAGTGCGGAGTTTAGTCAACGCTTCTGCCCCATCCTGTGCTTCATCTACATTGTTGAATCCCAATTCTTTCAGTAGATTACGTACAATTCGACGCATAGTTGAAAAGTCATCGACGACCAAAAATTTCAGATCCTTACTTGCCATAAAAACTCCTTGGAATTTCACTTATCCAGCAGCACAGCGCTGCAAAAATTAACATCAAATACAACTACCAAATACAACGACTAAATACGAACCGATTGCCCTGCACTGATTTTGGCCAACATAGTTTTACTGATTTTTTGAAGATCCATGACTTCATCCACCGCCCCTAACTGGATCGCAGCACGTGGCATTCCAAATACGACACAACTTTTTTCGCTTTGAGCCAATGTGTAAGCACCTGCCTGTTTCATTTCCAGCAAACCCGCAGCACCATCATTGCCCATACCTGTTAAGATAACGCCTACCGCATTGCGCCCGGCATACTTTGCAACAGAACGAAAGAGAACATCGACAGAAGGACGATGACGATTAACCGGCTGGGAATGAGTTATCATGATTTGATAATTGGCACCGCTACGGCAAAGCTCCATATGACGATCACCAGGCGCAACATAGGCATGTCCCGGCAGAACACGTTCTCCATCCTCCGCTTCTTTTACCGTGATTTGACTCAGTTTATTAAGTCGTTGTGCAAAAGAACGGGTGAACCCCGGAGGCATATGTTGAGTAATTAATAAAGCCGGACTGGTGATCGGCAGAGGTTGCAGCAGGTTTTTGATTGCCTCTGTTCCTCCTGTCGATGCCCCTACTGCGATTAGTTTTTCACTGGATAAGAGTGGCTTGAAATTTAATGGTGCTGTATTTACAGCTGTCGGTTCCGCAGGACTAATTCTAGCTTGAGCTGCGGCACGGATTTTTTCAGCAATCAGTTCGCTGTAAGCTAACATACCTTCACGGATACCCAATTGTGGCTTAGTGACAAAGTCTACCGCCCCCAGTTCCAATGCCTTCAATGTAATTTCCGAACCTTTTGCTGTCAGAGAGGAAACCATCACAACAGGCATAGGGCGTAACCGCATCAGTTTTTCTAAAAAATCAATGCCATCCATGCGTGGCATTTCAACATCCAATGTCAGTACCTGCGGATTGTGCTTTTTAATTAAATCGCGAGCAACGAATGGATCCGGAGCACAGTCCACGACTTCCATATCAGGGTGACTATTGATAATTTCCCGCATGACTTGACGCATCAACGCCGAATCATCCACACAAAGAACAGTTATTTTATTCATGACCCCTCCTTGCCCGACCTACACCGTAAACGGTCTGTCCTTGCAAGTAGAACTCTCGGCTGATTTGAGTGACGTTTTCGGAATGCCCTGCAAAGAGCAAACCATCCGGTTTTAAGAAACTGACAAAACGACGCAAGATCCTTTCCTGTGTCTTTTTATCAAAATAAATCATGACATTACGGCAGAATATCGCATCAAACTTACCTTCGAGTGCCCAATCAGAATCGAGTAGATTCAAGTGCTGGAAACTCACCAATTCAGCAAGTAAAGGACGAACCCGTGCATATCCTTCAAAACGGCCAACTCCTCTGAAAAAATATTTTTTCTTTTGGCTTTCATTTAGATACTGTAATTCTTCCAGCCGATAAATACCCCGTCTGGCTTTTTCCAGCACACTAGTATCAATATCGCTGCCAATGATTTTTATCCGATTTGACCGATGCCCCAGTGCATCACACAAGGTCATTGCAATAGAATATGGCTCTTCACCCGTTGAAGCGGCAGCGCTCCAAACTCGGTACGCGCCGCCATTTTGTCTGCTGGCATGTGCCGCCAGAATAGGAAAATGATGAGACTCTCTGAAAAACGCGGTGAGATTGGTGGTCAATGCATTAATGAAAGATTCCCATTCTTTACTGTGACTGTCCTGTTCCAAAATCGATAAATATTGACCAAAATCATTAAGTCCCAATACACGAAGCCGTCTGACTAAACGGTTGTATACCATCTCGCGCTTATTTTTTGCCAGTACTATGCCAGCCCGTTGGTAGATAAACTGGCAGATGCGCTCAAATTGCGCATCCGACAAAGCATGTCGCTGAAGCATAAAGTTTAGCGACGCAGTAGCATCAGTATCCGAAGCTATTGAATTGGCTTTCATCTGACCTCAGCGTAGTTGACTTACAACATGCTCATCAGTCATGTTTGATGTAACGGTCGCCTGATGAGCGTATTCACCTTCCAAACTTTTAGGTAGTTCAAATTGAGCAACGGTTTTCACCAGGATATCTGCCTTGTCTTCAAGGGCGGCAGCGGCAGACGCAGATTGTTCCACCAATGCAGCATTTTGCTGTGTGACTTGATCCATCTGGCTGACCGCTTGAGCAACTTGATGAATGCCACGGCTCTGCTCATCAGAAGCAGCAGCAATTTCAGCCATTAAATCAGTTACCTGGTTCACTGACCTAACCAATTCATCCATCGTTTGCCCTGCATTATTCACCAATTCTGAACCCTGATTAACACGATGGACAGATTCATCAATTAATGTTTTTATTTCTTTCGCGGCTTCGGCACTGCGTTGCGCCAAGTCACGGACTTCACCGGCCACTACGGAGAATCCACGTCCCTGTTCACCGGCACGAGCTGCTTCAACGGCAGCATTCAGTGCCAAAATATTGGTCTGGAAAGCAATACCATCAATAACGCTAATAATAGCGCTAATTTTTTTCGAACTTTTGGCAATTTCATCCATCGTTGCCACAACACTTGTGGTCAATTCGCCACCTTTTGACGCAGTCTGAGAAGCCGATATCGCCAATTCACTGGCTTGGCGCGCATTCTCTGCGTTCTGTTTAACAGTAACGGTCAACTCCTCCATACTGGCAGCCGTTTCTTCCAATGATGCTGCCTGTTGTTCTGTACGTGAAGATAAATCCGTATTGCCTTGAGTGATCTCTTGAATACCAGAATACATCTGGTTGGTATTATCACGCACTGCAGCAATGGATTTGACTAATGATGCCTGCATATCACGCAGCTTGCGGAAAATATCACCAATCTCATCCTTGGTGAACACAGCAATTTCTTTATCCAAACGCCCTTCCGCTACATCCTGGAAGCAAGCTCTCATATTCGAAAACGGTCTGAGAAGGTTACGTTTTAGCCACCAATTAGCCGCTATTGAAACAACAAATACCATCAAGACAGCGCCAAAAAACATGGCAATGGATACTTTGTAGAAAAATTTCCCCTCAGCAACCGCTGAGTTAATGTTATCACCGAGATATTGCATATAGTTGTTATATGCAATTTCCATCTTACGTTGGTAATCTTCTGTAGGTTGATCAAGGAAAGCCTGAAAATTACCTTCATAAAGATACGTTTTTAGCTCTTTTAATGCATTGATATATTCTTGATAAGAATGTTCAACCGCAGCTAATAAAGCTGCACTATGATCAGTTTGTTCTATCCGAGGTAATGAACTAAATTTGGCGAAACTCCTGTCTGCTTCATTCAGTGAGCTTTTAAGCAACGCCTCCATTGCTTCTACCTGAGTTTGTGGTTGCCCCACTTTATGGGCAATCGCGATTTTGTTTAGAGTATTACGCGTTTGTAACAATGCCGCCCAACTCAACCCAAGGGTATCTCTCCGTTGAGTGCCCAGATCAATTCTTTCGATATATGTCTGGTCTGTATGAATTATTCCCAGAGACAAACCACTCGAAATAATTTGCATAACACAAAACATCATCAGTAACAGATACAAACTGGTTGATATGCGAAGCTTGCCTAACATGTAATCACCTCGTTTAACGGCTGCATAATGCAGCCGTGGTTATCGCTATTATTTTTTAGAATGTTTCCCAATTAGAGGGGTCTTCCACATTGTTTTCTTTCTTCAATACGGGAGGATTCGTTTTATTAGCTGGAGGAATCGACGATAAAACTTCATTTTTTCTTTTCTCAGGCTGTTTCCTTTCTGCCTGCTCCGATAGCTGGAACATCGCAACCGCTTTGGTTAATATCTTGGCCTGTTCCTCCAATGCCGCCGCCGCCGCCGCAGATTGCTCAACCAATGACGCATTTTGCTGTGTGACTCTATCCATTTCAGAAATAGCAACACCAACTTGCGTGATCCCTCTGCTTTGCTCATCAGAAGCCGAGGCAATTTCCCCCATAATGTCAGTCACACGAGTAACAGAATCGACAATTTTGTTCATGGTTTCGCCAGCACTTTCTACTTGCATGGAACCGGTATCTGTACGACTGACAGAGTCTTCGATCAACGCTTTGATCTCTTTAGCCGCTTCTGCACTGCGCTGTGCCAAGTTACGCACTTCACCGGCAACGACGGCGAAACCACGACCATGCTCACCCGCACGGGCAGCCTCCACGGCAGCGTTAAGGGCGAGGATGTTAGTTTGGAAAGCAATGGCATCAATGACACCCGTGATGTCAGAGATCTTGCGAGAGCTGTCTGCAATTTCATGCATGGTTTGAACAACATTAGCCACCACTTTGCCCCCCTGACGGGCGATCTCAGAGGCGTTGTCAGCCAAGTTACTGGCTTGACGGGCATTGTCAGCATTTTGTTTTACTGTCGCAGTCAACTGTTCCATGCTGGCAGCCGTTTCTTCCAACGAGGCCACTTGTTGTTCAGTACGAGAAGAAAGATCGTTGTTACCTGCTGCAATTTCGCTGGTACCGGTATAGATGGTTTCGGTACTTTGATGAACACTTCTGACTGTATTGATCAGTTCTTCCTGCATGTGTCTCAAGCCAACAGCTAACATGCCCATTTCATTATTACCAGTTACAGTGATCGTCTGGGTCAAGTCCCCTCTTGAGAAAGCCTTGATATTTTCCAGTAGCTTGTGCAGCGGATCGATCAATGCTTTACGCAAACCAATCCAGCTTATCACTATGACCACAGCCAGCAGAGCCATCACAAGGAGCAATGAAACAACAACATTGCTGTAAGCTTTGTCAGCTTCCTGTGATACCTGATCATAAAATTTTGCGTTCTGAGATAAATAAAAGTTAAATTCTGCATTAAACGCGTTCTGGTAATCCGTCGTTTTATGGAGAAAAAACTCTTCAAATTTGTCATGCGCTAACATGTTATCTAATTCTTTAAGCGCATTAAGATAGTCATTATGGGTCTGTTTCAAACGTTGCAGACGTTCTGAATCATAAAAAGACAATCTTTCAGTCTGCTCATATTTTTCGAAGAATCGTTCGGCACGAGCAATATTAGCCCTGGCTTCTCCCAAAGCGTCATCAATTTTATAGCTACCTTCAACACCGCGATTTTTCATCATGTACATGATGCCAACACGGTTTAGGTTATTACGGCCTTGCAGCAGGTTAACCCAGCTTTCATCCAGATAGATTTGCTGCTCTCGCATTTTATCTATTAAGTCAAAGGCTTGTATATCACTCTTCAACCCTTTGAAGAACAATCCCCCGGAGATAAGTTGCAAAGCACCAAACAATATGATGACTGAGATTAATCCCGTCACTATTTTCATTCGGTTAAACATGACTTCCCTTTTTTTTACTAAATTTCTATGCCAGTGTTATCGGCACACTTAAAGGGAACTTTACGTAAAATTCTAGAAATTGATTTTTTGCGGTATTTTTTTGATCTAAGACAAAGGGGCTGCTGTTTTTTTATTGCAGTAGCCCCAAAACATCAGCCTTTGGCGACTGAATCAACCAATGCCATTTCTTCACTGTTGAGAAGCTTTTCGATATCAACCAGAATCAGCATCCGTTCATCAATAGAACCAAGCCCGGTTAAGTATTCTGTTGATAAAGTAACCGCAAATTCTGGCGCAGGACAAATCTGATCTTCTTTCAGGGAAAGCACGTCTGACACACCGTCGACCACAATTCCGACAACACGATTAAGCAAATTCAGGACAATAACAACCGTATTATCGTTATAGGTGACATCTTCCTGTGAGAATTTGATCCTCAAATCGATGATAGGCACGATCACTCCACGCAGGTTAGTGATCCCCTTTATAAAAGCCGGCGTGTTTGCAATGCGGGTAACTTGATCATAGCCGCGAATTTCCTGCACTTTTAATATTTCAATTCCATACTCTTCATCACCCAAGGTGAAAACCAGATATTCCTTTCCGGTTGTTTCCCCCGATAATTTATTAAATTCTTCTATGGCTGACATGATGTTACCTTTTAGTGTGAAGTTTTTTCTCCTTTCAAGCTGCCCCTTACGGTTACGCCAACTTGAAATCTATTGGGTATCTTTTTTTAATTGTTGTTCGCTAATTCCGCCTTACTCTGCGCCAATTGTTCATGGTTAAGTTTTTGCAAAGCAGGAACATCAATGATGAGCGCAACGCTACCATCCCCCATAATGGTGGCAGCTGAAATACCCGGTACTTTGCGGTAATTGCTCTCAATATTTTTAACAACAACTTGATGTTGCCCCACCAACTTATCCACCAGCAAGGCATAACGGCGTCCAGCACTCTGCACAATAACAGCAATGCCTTTCGTTGGATCAGTGATCCCATTGGGGATATCAAATATGCGATACAGTTCCAGCAGAGGTAAATATTCCCCACGTACCAGCAATAGTTTTTCATCACCCGCCAACGGATAAATATCTTCCTCTTGTGGTTGCAATGAACTCACTACAGCACTCAGTGGCAGGATGAAAACTTCCTCATTAACTCTGACTGACATTCCATCCAATATCGCTAATGTCAATGGCAACAAAATGCGAATGACAGTTCCCTTTCCTTCCTGGAAGTTAATCTGAATTTGCCCTCCCATGTCTTGAATATTGCGCTTGACCACATCCATACCAACACCACGGCCAGAGACATCAGTGACTACTTCTGCGGTAGAGAAGCCGGGAGCAAAAATCAGCATAGCCACTTCTTCGTTGCTCATATTTTCATTGACGCTTAAGCCCTGAGATTGTGCTTTTGCCAAGATTTTCTCACGATTCAGACCCGCACCATCATCAATGACTTCAATACAGATATTTCCACCTTGATGCTCAGCCGCCAAAGTCAAATTACCTGTTTCAGGTTTACCAGCCGCAAGGCGTTTTTCCGGGCTTTCGATACCATGGTCAAGACTGTTGCGTACCAGATGTGTGAGAGGATCGATAATCCGTTCAATCAAACTTTTATCCAGTTCTGTCGAACTGCCAATGAGTGTCAATTCCACTTTTTTATTGAGTTTTCCAGCCAAATCCCGCACCAAACGCGGATAACGGCTAAAAACATATTCCATCGGCATCATACGAATTGACATGACAGATTCTTGCAAGTCACGGGAGTTTCGTTGTAATTGAGCCATACAACTTAGCAATTCACTGTGTTTGGTTGGTTCCAGACCGTTACAATGCTGAGCCAGCATAGATTGGGTAATAACCAATTCACCCACTAAATTGATAAGCTGATCAACTTTTTCAACTGCAACACGAATACTAGACGATTCCGCTCGCTGGCGTGGCGAACCCGCTGCTGGACGGGGTGCCGGACGCCCAACTTCGCGCACATCTATTTTTTTCGGAGCACTAGACAACTGTGGATCATTTGTAATTGTCGTATCTGTTGCTGTGGTAGTCTCTGCTGCCGTATCTGTTGTGCTATTTTCTGCTACCGTTTTTACCGTATCGGTTTTTACTAAGGCATCAACTACAGAATCCCCTTTTGCTACTGCATCTTGTTCTGTTTCAGTGTCCACACCTTCTGACTGAGATTCATTTGTGGGTAAAAAAGTAATTTGCTCAGGCTCAATCACAAAGCACAATACAGCTGTAATATCATCTTCTGTCGCAGATGTGATCAACGAAGCTTCAAGACTATTATTAGTCTGTTCTACATCATAAATCTCACCAAGATGCCCCAATTCATCTTTCATTAAACTGACTTCGCGTTCTTTCAACCCAGATAAATGAACACGGATCCGCCCATGATTAGATTTGTTTGCTGGAGAATGTCGCTTCTCTGGCTGATTTTTTTCTAACTGAGCTAACTCTACTGCCTGTTTTTCCTCAACTTCATTTACAACATCTTCCGGGGCAAGCTCAGCCTGAATCTCAGGTGTTGAGGCAAGAAATTCTTCCTGCTGCTGCCCTTGCTGTAATTCTAACGCAAGCTGACGCAGCGTCTCGCAGATATAATTGAATGTGTCTTCATCCGGCTCCTGAGAACTTTTATAGGCATCCAATTGTTGCTGCATAATATCTTTCGCTTCTAAAAACAAGTTGATAATGTCAATGGTCAAACGTATTTCATCACGTCTGGCGCTATCGAGCAGATTTTCCAAAACATGCGTAGTCTGTTGCAGTTTGGTAAAACCAAAAGTCGCAGCACCCCCTTTAATGGAATGGGCGCTGCGAAATATTGCGTTTAACTGCTCATGATCAGGCTCATCGGCGTCGAGCAACAATAAATGCTGCTCCATATCAGCCAATAGTTCATCTGCTTCATCAAAGAAAGTTTGATAAAACGCGGTAATATCCATCGTTACTTACTCTGTCATCTTATTGTCACTCGGCGGTTCAACCGATGAGGGCTGCTCCGATTTTGTGATTTCATGTTTTATGATCACATGGGATTGTTCAGTGGGTTGCTGACCAGACGCTCCCTCATTTGAATCCATTCTGATGACTTCTTGCATATCCATACTATTGTTAGCGGTCATGGCGTTACCGCCACTGTTTTCTTGTTCAATCCTTTTTTCTGCATCTTTATTTAGTACAATAATACTGATACGACGGTTAACCGGCGCATTAGGATCGATGTCTTTCTGCATACTAACAGTAGATGCCATACCCACAACTCGCAGGACCTTAGCTTCATCCAAACCACCTATCAGCAATTCACGCCTTGACGCATTGGCACGATCTGAAGAAAGCTCCCAGTTGCTGTAACCCCGCTGACCATTAGCATAGGGTAAACTATCGGTATGGCCAGAAAGACTGATTTTGTTTGGAATATCGTTCAAGATCGGCGCAATTGCTCGCAAAATATCGCTCATGTAATTCTCGACCTTAGAACTGCCAATCATGAACATTGGGCGATTTTCTCGATCGATAATCTGAATACGTAAACCTTCATCCATCATGTCAATCAATAGATGAGGGCGTAGCTCTTTAAGGCGAGGATCGGTAATAATCAATTGATCAAGTTGCTGGTGTAATCGATTTAAGCGACGCGTTTCTTCTTTAATTTCAATTACCTTAGATTGACGGAAAACTTCTCCATCCTGTTGGAAAATATCCTCCCCTCCCCCAGGGATCGGGTTAGTATTATCGCTGCTCTTCTGTCCTTGGTTGATCGCTACTCGCAAAGGGGTACGGAAATATTCTGCGATACTAGTCAATTCCTGTGGACTAGCTATCGATATCAACCACATAACCAGAAAGAATGCCATCATTGCAGTCATAAAATCAGCATAAGCAATCTTCCAAGATCCACCAACATGGTTCGAATCATGTTTTTTACGCCTCTTTATCCTGACGACGGAAACATTATTCTCTCTCATAATTATTCTTCAGCTTCTTGTTGTACAGGGGATTTAACCCGACGAACATGTTCTTCCAATTCTGTAAATGAAGGACGATCTGTTAGGAATAATGTTTTACGACCGAATTCAACTGCAATTTGTGGTGCATAACCATGTAAACTGGAAAGCAATGTCACCTTAATACATTGCATCATTTTGACTTGCTCACCGCTGCGTTGACGAAGGAGTGTTGCCAGGGGGGAAACAAAACCATAAGACAATAAGATCCCAAGGAATGTTCCCACCATCGCATGTGCGATCAACGCGCCCAATTCTCCTGCCGGACGATCCGCAGCTCCCAGCGCATGAACAACACCCATGACGGCCGCAACAATCCCGAACGCGGGTAATGAATCCCCGACTGCTGCCAAACTAGTCGCTGGTATTTCACTTTCCTGTTCGTAAGTTTCAATCTCTTCATCCATCAAGGCTTCGATTTCATGAGGATTCATATTACCGCTGATAATCAGGCGTATATAATCAGTGATAAAATCCATCAAATGCTGATCTTTTAACAAACGAGGATATTGTGTGAATATGTCGCTTTGGTGCGGGTTTTCAATATCCCGCTCCAAAGCGAGTAGCCCATGCTGGCGGGATTTTGACAACAAACGAAACTGTAACGCCATAAGATCCATATACATCGCTTTATTGTATTTTGATCTACGCAATACTTTTGGTAATACACGCAGTGTTGCCTTTATCGCCTTGCCATTATTGCCCACGATAAAAGCACCAACTCCCGCACCTGCAATAATCAAAAATTCCGCTGGCTGATAAAGTGCGCCCATGTGACCACCGACAAGCAAGTAGCCACCAATTACCGCACCAAAAACCACGATATATCCTAAAAGTACTAACACGCGATATCCTTTAGCTAAGTTGGTGAGCAGACGAGATTTGAACAGGGCAAATGATAATGAAAAAGAGTATGGCGACAGGTTACAGAGGTTATGATCAAATCTGTAACCTGAATTTTACTTTCCCATTTAAATTCACACAGCTTGCTGAGCAAATCCATCCAGCAGTTGTGATTTAGTATCGGCAGGTTGAGAGGAAAGTTTACGTTTTTTTACTGCCCGTGAAGGGGGCTGGCAAAGACTACAAACAAAGCTATTTAATGGCTGGTGAGCGTGTGTGATAAAAGTTCCACCACAACAACGACATTGTGTTGGCTGTAACATCCCGCTATCAACAAAACGAACCAATGTCCAAGCTCGAGTTAATGCCAGAACGGGGCCTTCTTCACTCGTCGGAGGGCATTGCTCAAGATATAAACGATAAGCTTTGACAACAGCCTCTACTCCCTCACAATGCCCACTTTTTAACAGAAAACGATAGGCATTGTAGAACATTGACGAATGAATATTCTGTTCCCAAGTCATAAACCAATCCGTCGAAAAGGGGAGCATCCCTTTAGGCGGAGGGCTTCCCCGCAACTCTTTATACAACCGGATCAATCGACCTCTACTTAGTTGCGTTTCACTTTCAAGCATCTGCAATCGCGCGCCTAAAGTGATGAGTTCCATCGCCAGCTGAATATCTTTCGCTTCCTGAACGATACTTTTTTCAACCATCTTTACGCTCTTTTCTTGATTGAGGTGTCATCCTGGGCGGATAACTGCTGAAAAAGATGAGTAGACAGTAAGATACCTGTATGAATTTGTTGCAGATCGTCCACCCGAGATTCTTTAGTTAACTGCTGTACAGTTTCGTGATCTTCAAACCGGAAATGGCAAATCAATTGGTTTGTTTCAGCTAATTTTACTAACTGAGGCAATGTCAGCTCGGCCAACGTATCAGCCATCGATTCACTAATACCTAAACGGAACATCGCAGATGCTTTCTCATGGTTAATTAGCCGTTGTGCCAAAAGCAAATACGATAAATTTATGTCATAAATATGTTTGAGCAATTCAGCCGTACTCATTTCTATATATCCCGTCCGATTACATGAAAAAATCAAATTAAGTGATCAAAGAATCACTCACGACAAAATTACCAGTAGCACGAGATTCAATAATCTCCGACATAACTGAAATATACATCTTTAGCCAGAGCAGTAACTGTCCTTTGTATTACTCTTGGGATCGCCCAATTTCTAAAATATTTCGGTAATGGGTTGTAAAAGTATTATTGCGTCATCTGGGTAATGAACTTGCCACAATTGATTAAGAATATTCTTAATGCTAATTAACTTTACTCCTGAATCATCAACTTATACAACGGAGAACAGATGTCATTTTAAATACTATGTGATCTTGATCACAAAACCAGTACTTTTTATTATGATTCTAGCTCATTAACTATTCAAGCAATAAAAAACAAGAAATAGTCTACAATTAATAAGTTAAATTATTTAAATAAAAATATTAGGAACCATTTTTGGTTTTATACGATCTATTAAACTTACAAATCTAAAATAACGACAAAAAATCCTACCTTTAGTTAAATTATCAATATTCTAATAAAATTTGCTTCTTGATAATGTAGGTAGGTGCTCATCTTCCACTATAACTTGATTTAGATCATAGTCATGCCAAATTTATTAATTAAATGTGAATACTGGTTATTGAAAAGCTATCAGTATGATCATTTTTAGTTCATTATCGCACTATTTCCAAACAGAATAAAAAAAGCGCACACTCCCACGTTGGGCACAAATATCACACAGATAGAAAAAATAAGATAAAATACAGTATGATATTGAAATAAAAAAACATATACATTTCTTCTCTCTGGCAAACCTAACTAGCAAAGCTTTACTAATTAAACGAAATCCAACCCTCTGTTATCTGGCAAGCATATTTTTCGCCACAACTATTGATAAGTTTTTCTAAACAAAATAAATAAATATACCGTCGTCTCATGACATAAATTTAACCAAATTGCCATTGTTTATAATTTCACCACTCAGGTTAGCTTACACACAAAACAAATAAGAAAAATTAATCAATTTATTTTATGCCAACAACACAAATGATAAGATTTAAAAATGTTTTATGCCGCTTTCTTGGATGAAAAAACCAACAACCAAACTCTCTAACAAGGCGCTTTATTGACTAAAGATAAATTTACTTAAATAACAAGAATATAAATATAAATATAAATATAAATATAAAATTCTGACAAAATAAAAATCAGCCGATAATATATCACCAAATAAAATACAACCAAAATAAGAGTCAAAAATTAAAGAAAAATAAAATAGATATAAAAATAGATATAAAAATAGATATAAAAATAAAATCATTCCATTTACATTTAAATAAAAATAATAATAGATAATTGACCTGATAATTCAAATAGGGAAAAGATAAATATAACGTTATTGCATTCCTAATTTTGTTTATATTTTAACATATCCTTAATACTTAAAGATAATATCAACACCTATCCAATTCCTGCAAAAAATCCGTCATGATACGAGTCATAATATTGTATATCCAGTATGGATTACTCTCTTTAACCCATACTGAATAAAAAATTACTTAATGAGAATCATTTACAACCATTCACCAAATCGATGAATATAAAATTTCTTCATCATTTGGGCAATGATACAATAGCTTATTAATGTTCCAATTAACCATAGAAAATATTTCCACGGTAGTGGTTGTAACCCAATGAGGTTACCAAATGTAGAGAATGGAATGTAAATACCAAGTACCATTATTATTAGTGTCGTTAATAAAATAGGAAGTGCTGCCGTACTTTGCACAAAAGGAATTTTTTGTGTACGCAACATATGCACGACCAAAGTCTGTGACAATAATCCTTCAACAAACCATCCAGATTGAAATAATGCTTGATGTTCTATACTGTTAGCTGCAAATACATACCACATCACAGCATAAGTCATGATGTCGAAGATAGACGAAGTAGGACCAATCCAGAGCATAAAACGTCCTATATTCTTTGCGTCCCATTTACGCGGCTTTTTCAAAAACGCCTTATCCATTCTGTCCCATGGCATAGATAGTTGGGAAATATCGTACATTAGATTTTGTACAAGCAAATGAATCGCTAACATCGGTAAAAATGGAATAAATGCACTGGCAACCAATACCGAAAATACATTTCCAAAATTTGAACTGGCAGTCATATTTAAATACTTGATGATATTCCCAAACGTTTCCCTGCCCTTAATTACTCCCTCTTCTAATACCATCAAATTCTTCTCTAGCAGAATGATATCTGCGGATTCTTTTGCGATATCAGTTCCTGTATCAACTGAAACTCCAACATCAGCATCCCGTAATGCCGGCGCATCATTTATTCCATCACCAAGAAAACCAACTGTGTGCCCATTATTTTGCAATGATTTTAAAATACGTGACTTTTGCAGAGGGGTTAACTTACAAAAGACGGACCTTAATTCCACTTCTTTTGAAAGGTCTTCATCACTCATTAGTTCAATATCGGGGCCAATAAGAATATTTCCAGAATCTAAATCCACATCTCGACAAATTTTGGCTGTAACAACAGGATTATCTCCAGTGAGCACCTTGATCGAAACACCATTTTCCTTTAATGCCGTAATTGCCATTGCCGCACTTTCTTTTGGTGGATCTAAAAATGTTAATAAACCTTGTAGCACCATCTCCTTTTCATCTGCAACAGAAAGTGGATGTTTCACTTCATCGTGACTTAACTCCCGGGTTGCTAAGATTAATACCCTGAAACCTTGTTCGTTATAACTGCTAACTAATTCCATTACATTGTTGCGGATTTCTTCAGTTAGAGGAATAATTTTCTCTTTTATCCTTATATAGGAGCAAACCGATAGCATTTCCTCTGCTGCTCCCTTGCAGATCAATTGATATTTTTTAGCCAAATCTTGTACAGAAATTGATAATCTACGTCTAATAAAATCAAACGGTAATTCATCAATTTTTCTGTAGCTGTGTAGGCAATCGAGGTCTGAATTATCGTATCCATACCTCACAATAGCTTGATCCATTAAGTTCTTAGTTCCACTTTGATGAAAGCTATTTAACCAAGCACAATGAAGGACAGAAGCATCTTCCCTACCTTCCGTATCTAAATAGTGTTGGAGAATAATTTTATCCTGAGTCAGTGTTCCCGTCTTATCCGTACACAATATGTCCATTGCGCCAAAGTTCTGTATTGCATTGAGTCGCTTGACAATGACTTTTTTCTTTGACATAGCAATCGCTCCCTTTGCCAGATTGGAACTGACAATCATGGGAAGCATTTCAGGTGTTAAACCAACAGCAACCGCCAGTGCAAACAACGCCGCATCAAGCCAATCACCTTTCGTTAACCCATTGATTAAAAAAACAATTGGCACCATAATCAACATAAAACGGATCAAGAGCCAGCTAACACTATTAACACCGTGATCAAATGCAGTTTGTGCCCGTATTCCTACGATAGATTTTGCAAGTGAACCAAAGTAAGTTTGCTTTCCTGTCGCCACAACCACCGCAGTCGCAGTACCACTAGTCACATTGGTTCCCATTAAGCAGATATTAGAAAGTTCAAGTAGTTCTGTTTCAGATACATTATCAGAACGAGCTGTCTTGGCATTCACATGCGCCATCGTGTCATATTTTTCGATAGGGATCGCTTCCCCCGTCAAAATTGCCTGGCTGATAAATAGATCTCTGGATTCGATTAAATACAGATCTGCTGGGATCATGTCTCCAGCCGATAAGTAAACAATATCTCCTGGAACCAGGTACTTGATTGGAATCTCTTTTTTCTGTGATTTGGTATTATCGGAAGGGCGTCTCAAAACAGTTACTGTTGTATGCACCATTGATTTCAAGGCTTCCGATGCCTTATTTGTTCGATATTCTTGCCAAAACCGAAGTAATCCACTTAATGTCACCATTATTAGAATAATAATGACACTCGTAAGCTCTGGTTCTTCTCCGTTGAATGATGGCAACAAGTATTCAGTACAAAAACTGATTGCAGCCAGTAATAGCAATACATAGGTAAACGGGCTGTGGAAAGCTTTAATAAGTTGCATCAAAGCATGAGGTGTTTTTCCATGTGCAACTTCATTAATACCATACTGCCCTAAACGTTCTATGGCCTTATCATCAGTTAAACCCAATGTACTGCCGTTAAGATCAGTAAGGATATGTTCAAGACTCTGATTAGCTCGCTTCGCGACAATAAATTCTTTTTCCTTGAAAAAATTGGCTGATTTATTAGTGTATTTCTCAGTCATAACGCTTTCTCTATATTCAATTTGCAATACCTATCATCCCTTTTTCACCAGGGATAATTTCCATATACAGCTTTTATGCGTTACCTATCTGAGAAATAAAATTGCTTACTCCATAGGCAACACCTTATTTAGTGTGGAGGGAGGGACATCGTCCATATTGGCTCCTTATTGATATAACTTTATGGAATTAGTAATAAAAAAATATTCTACGCTGGTAATTCAGCCGCAATTTTCCAATTCACTGAAGTGACGCTTTTTTCCAAACTTACTCGACAGACAATCGATTCAATTTCTTTTTGCTCCGCAGGAGTGGCTAATATTTCCGCACAAACCTCAAGCCTATCAGGCTGAATCGCATCTGCACTGCTCAATGACTGTAACCTGACACCTAATCCATTGAGTGCTTGTAAAATCAAAGTCCTGACCAGGATTTCATCATTTATGTCGCAAATAATATGGATCTTATAGCGTTGTTCTAAATCTAAGGCTTGCTGGTGAGGCTGAGTATTAATTCGTTGCGCGATCTCCCGCAATAAAATGTTTGCACAGAGAATAATCGCTGTAGCAATCCCTGCTGCCCAGTATTGCCCCATACCGCATAACTCCCCTATTCCCGCTGAACACCATAATGTCGCTGCTGTATTTAAACCACGAATACTCATTCCCTGACGCATAATCACGCCAGCACCAAGAAAACCAACGCCAGAGATAATTTGTGCAGCAATACGATCAGGATTTCCCTCAGAAGCGCTCATTGCAGTAATCATGAAAAGTGCAGCACCTGTTGATACCAAAGCGTTGGTTCTTAATCCTGCCATACGTTGGCGCCATTGACGTTCAGCTCCAATCAAAGCCCCAAAACATAACGCGGATAGTAAGTGCATTGCGATAGATGTTAACAACATAGTATTCTCCATAACATCAAATGGATAGAAATACTCTAAGTCCCTCAAATTATTGAATGTGAACTTGATTGAGTAGTACAAACTTGAAATCTGTTAGATGCAGAAAATCATGCACGAGGCTGGCTCATTTAATTGCATTTACCGAGCTTTTATTAGTTGATTTTTTAATTCGTTATAAAACTAATACGTAAAAAATAACCTGAAGAGAGTATCTCTTCATCGTGCATAGAATATTCTGACAACGAATCTATAATTGATTAGTCGTATGTTCCCGGAGGGAATAAGGAGTGAATATATGACCACATCATGTGTTTCCCAATATACCTTCAGTTAATACCTTACTAAGAATTCCAACTCAGTAGATCCTTAATATCAGATAATTTTTCTTTAGGTAGGTACAACCCATGAAATTAAAGTAGCACCGCCCACCATTCCAGGTAAGCAGCAAATCGAAGGGATATGAACAGCTTACCAGTTTATTTTTTATTTAACCAAAAACTTTGACTATCCAATTAATCGTTCTCCAATAGAATTTGCGAGGAGTATAAACAGTTAAAATTAACAAGTAAAGACCTTAATCAGGCAGGTTGTTCCACAAAACAGAAATAGTTTTTTGTTTTACTAAGTAACTAATATTAAGTTATTTTTTATCAATTAAATAAATAAGTTGAGGAAATTTTAGAATTGAACACAAAAAATGAATTTTATGATACAGCAAAACAACACGGTGCAAAAAAACAAAAAGCCCGCCACGGCATTCGCGCTGGCGAGCTTAAATAAGGCATAAAGGCAGAAATTAGATAGCAGTCACGTTTGCTGCTGCTGGGCCTTTGGCACCATTTTCAATGGTGAATTCTACGTTCTGGCCTTCTGTTAAGGTTTTGAAACCGTTACCTTGAATGGCAGAGAAATGTACGAATACGTCTTTGCTACCATCAGCTGGAGTGATGAAACCAAAGCCTTTAGATTCGTTGAACCACTTCACTTGACCTTTCATTTTGTCAGACATTTGACTTTCCTATATATCAAAAAAAACTCGCCACCTCGGGCATGTGTTGGCCAGTATCAGCTATTACTTATGGAGGCACTAAGAAGGAAACGGTCAACAAAGGCTACCAAGGATAGCACTTACACATAACGCATTAACTCAAGATGTCGTACATAAAGTAGGTCTGTTAATCAGGCCAAACGCATTAACGCATGACCGCACGCGAATATCAACCTTTTTATGTATTATCGTTTTAAAAAAAACTCAGACGCTCAATATTAGAACAAAATAACATAATAAATAGGTTTTTTTATAATTTTATTTGATTTATTCAACTTTTTATTATCAAGAAAGAAACAAGATATTGCTTGTCAACAATAACAATTTGCCCAATAAATTAAAGCGATTGCTATACAGGTATAGGTTCAGGACATGATAATCTTAAAAATGCTATAACTTTCAATTCGATCACGATTTTGCAACAATTTTTACGACACAATTTATACTGATGAGTCTATAAATAAACGGGTTAGTATTATGAAAATCATAAAACAGATATTGATTCAGGATATTGAGCGGATCAACCTTAAAGAGCATCGTGATGGTAAAATACATTTCAACAGCATTTTTATTCGCAAACACCCTTACCTATGTCTAGCGATGGTGATTGCCTATGCTTTTCTAGCTGTGCTTATGTGGTACGCTCCCTATTTCGGTACCTGGTCTCTTTTTGCATTTACTCTAGCCTTTATTGCTATGGCGGCCATTTTGCTATTTGATATCAAGCCAGTCTATCATTTCGAAGATATTGATGTGCTTGATTTACGTGTATGCTATAACGGTGAGTGGTTCGTCAACGAACAAATTTCTAAGAAAGCTATCGATAAGATACTCACTCATCCCCAAGTACCGAATACAATCAAAGATGACATCAAATATATTATGCAGAAGAAACAGGGGATTTGTTTCTATGATGTCTTTATGCTTGCTTGTTCAGAACAATCACCCTATGCCAAATCTATTAACATGGTTAATAAAAAGGCAGAAATATAATAGATTCAACAAAATAGTACGATTACAAACCAAATAAGATTACATAGCGAGCAAATAGTAAGAAAAAAGAATTTTTGCGTTGACACGATTCCAGTTCATCGCTAATATTCGCCCCGTTCTCAGGAACAACCCGATTCCTCCATAGTTCAGTCGGTAGAACGGCGGACTGTTAATCCGTATGTCGCTGGTTCGAGTCCAGCTGGAGGAGCCAAAATTCAAATATCTCGCTAGATAAATTAGCGTGATATTAAGGTTGAGAAAGGTAACTTAGCCTAAACCTTTTCGAGCGGCTTCCCAATTGGGGAGCCGTTTTTTTATTCTGATTTTTTTATTTATCCCTCATTCTCAAGATCAACGTGTTCTACATTTATTGAACAATAATCCTGCACATATCTAGTTTGCAAAATCTCGTTTTGTTTACTTAGGATTTTAAAAAAAGGTAAAAATAATAAATACGTTTAGTTTTTCCAAGATAAACAAAGGACAATAAAAAAGAAAAAATGAATAGTCTTGCAATTTGAAAGATGTTTTTTAAACAAAAACAACAAAAAAACACCATCCTGACTAAAAACAAAACAATTGGTTCTATTTTTAATTTTTTTACTTTACAACATAAAACCATTCACTGTAATATTCGCTCCGTTCTCAGGAACAAATCAATTCCTCCATAGTTCAGTCGGTAGAACGGCGGACTGTTAATCCGTATGTCGCTGGTTCGAGTCCAGCTGGAGGAGCCAAATTCTTGAAAATCCCGATTAACTTTGCTAGTCGGGATTTTTTCTTTTGAGTACTGATTATTTTTTCGTAGTAATCATATTTATTCACCATCTCTATTCTCTTATTTCAAGTTGCTTTGCCGACGTAATTATCTATGTTAAAAATACAAACAAGATCAAAAGCAACCCAAAAGTACATATTACAAGCAATCAAACACTTATTGTTATTTTCTGCTTTGACAAATGTGAAAAATGCCGTTAATATTCGAGCCAGTTAAACGGAGTTCCTCCATAGTTCAGTCGGTAGAACGGCGGACTGTTAATCCGTATGTCACTGGTTCGAGTCCAGTTGGAGGAGCCAATTTAAAGAAAGCAGACATTGACTAAAGTCTGCTTTTTTCGTTTCTATCAAACAACTACCTCTTTTCCTTCATTCACTAAAAACAATTCGAAATCACACCAGTTTGGTAAATGCAATGACTAAACTTTCCTTATGCCGAAATAAAATTGTTTGACCCCCTTCACCACGCAATGATTAAAACAGATATAAATCTGATTGTTTCATTTTCTGGAAAAGGTGTACTTAACGGATTATACGCCTACATTGAACAATTTTTTAAAAGCCCGTTTTCCATCTGAAGTGATGTTAACTTCCCTAAACCCCTGAGTTCTGGTTAACCATCCCTTTTGTTCGCAATGAATCAAAAAAGCAGCACCAGCGTAACCTCCAAGATGAAATCGTCGCTCACTCCAGTCAAGACAGGCACAGCATTCTTTGCGCCTCGTTTTTGGATCAAACACAATGCCTAACTGCTGGAATTGTTTTCGGCCTTCCAATGTTATTGATATTCCATCAACATTAAACCAGCCTTCACTAACCATGAAGTCATAAATTTCTACCGCTACCTCACCAGCTAAATGGTCATAACACGTTCGGGCAATTCTCAACAAGGAAGGAATACGAGTTTTGACTGGCGAAATCCTATGCCATGATATACTCATCATCTTCTCAAGAAGTTCGGCGATATCTTTCCCAGCCAGACGATAATAACGATGACGACCTTGAGAAAGGCAAGTAATCAAATTCCCACTTACAAGCCGGGACAAATGGGCGCTTGTTGTAGAAGAAGTAATATCAGCAACCACGCTCAATTCTGTGGCTGTCCATGCACGTCCATCCATCAATGCACAGAGAATTTTTACACGAGAAAAGTCTGATATGGCAGCAGCTACGGCTGCCATAGAGCGTTCAAGTGTGTCACTATCATCCAGTAACCCAACGTTTTTAAGCATTTTATTCAGGAATAACCGCCCATTTTTCTGTCAACTTGCTTGCAACATTATCATTATCTGTAACAAGGATCAGTTGATTTGAATGATCACTGTATTGAACCAGAATATTGACACCATTTTCAGCTAATGTTACTGCTATTTCTCCCAGTTCACCAGGACGCTCCTGCTTAAGTTTTCTGATCAACGGTTTGTTTATGCTCTGAACCTGAAATCCCTCCTTTTCAAGTATAGATTTAGCCTTATCACCATCTTCAACAAGAAAATGCGCATGGCCTTCATTAGCCACGGAAAACACACCACCACCTTCAAGTCCTACACCATTTCGTCCAAGGATAATCCCCAAAGAGGCCAATTCACCGGGGATATTTCTCAAAATAACATGAATATCATACATTTGTATTTCCTCTGTTTTCTGAAGTGTAGTCTCTGATAGCGTGTACAATGCGGATTCGGTAAAAAGAGAAGATCGACTCTCGTCCTTCAGTCTGAGCAGCCTTATGAAAGAAATTTTTCTTCCACATTAAGATGGCATTCTTATCTCGCCACCAAGACAACGAAAGGATCTTTCCTGGCGTTACCAGGCTTTGGAAACGCTCTATGGAAATGAACCCATCAATATCAGCTAATAACGGTTTCAGTTCGGCAGCAAGCTGGAGGTAACGCTCTTGTTGTGCAGGAACAACATCTGCCTCAAAAAGTACTGCGATCATATTCTATCCTTTTAGTGTATAGACAAAACATGACTTTACCGTTTTCAGCTTTGAATACTTCGTTAATGAGCAAAGTATGAGTGCAACTTGAGATAGACAATATAGCCAATCTCTTTTTCAGCTGGCAAAATCCTACTTCTGCCTTGCCTATATTTACCATAACTCAGTTAGATTTAGTCAAAAAACATACATAACGCACAGATACTCGCCAATCAAACAGTTATTGCTATTTTCTGCTTTGACAAACGCAAAAAATGCCGTTAATATTCGCCCCGTCTTGAAGGAGTTCCTCCATAGTTCAGTCGGTAGAACGGCGGACTGTTAATCCGTATGTCGCTGGTTCGAGTCCAGCTGGAGGAGCCAAATTCAATTCACCCTCGTGTTGTTACTTCTATTTTTTTCTTTTTTGATACAATAATTCCCTCTGAATACCCTAACTAAATAATCTTAACATTCTAATTATTAAAAACTTAGAGAATATTATCATTCAATAATAGCTATTTAGCTATTTTCACTTTATCATTCTCCTCCGGCTTAAGGATTGCTGAATCAGCATCCATCATTTTTCATTTATATTCTGGAGCCGGTTCCATGACCACTGAATCATATACAATTAAAATCCGCCGTCCTGACGACTGGCATGTCCATTTTCGTGATGGTGATATGCTAAAAACGATTGTCCCCCACACCAGCCGTTTTTTTGGCCGAGCTATCGTCATGCCCAACCTTGTCCCTCCAGTGACAGATGTTGCCAGTGCCAAAGCCTACAAGGAACGGATAATTGCAGCGACTCCATCAGATCATCATTTCCAACCTCTTATGACTTGTTATCTGACAAATTCAACAGCTAGCGACCAAATTGAGCTTGGTTATAAAGAAGGTATTTTTACCGCCTGCAAACTCTATCCTGCCAACGCAACAACGAACTCCAGTCACGGTGTTTCTGATATCAAAAAAATCTACCCATTATTGGAAACCATGGAAAAAATAGGTATGCCACTCCTGATCCATGGGGAAGTTACCACCTCTCATATTGATATTTTTGACCGTGAAGCGCGCTTTATCGAACAGGTAATGGAACCATTGCGCCAGCAATTCCCTGAATTAAAAATTGTTTTCGAGCATATTACAACCAAAGAAGCCGCAGAATATGTTCTTGAAGGCAACGATAAATTAGGTGCGACGTTGACACCACAGCACTTGATGTTCAATCGCAACCACATGCTGGTTGGTGGTATTCGCCCCCATCTTTACTGTTTGCCTATACTAAAGCGCAATATTCACCAAGAAGCCCTCCAAACAGCAGTCGCCAGTGGTTGTAACCGCTTCTTCTTAGGTACAGATTCTGCTCCTCATGTACTGCACCGCAAAGAATCTTCTTGTGGCTGTGCGGGCGTTTTCAATGCCCCAACTGCCCTGGCGGCCTATGCGACTGTTTTTGAAGCAATAGGAGCAATGGAATATTTCGAGTCCTTCTGCTCCCTGAATGGCCCTGCATTTTACGGTTTGCCGATTAATGATGGCTTTATCGAACTTACCCGTAAACCAACTCCGGTTGTTGAATATATCGAATGTGGTGGCGAAAAGTTGATTCCATTCCTTGCAGGGGAAGATGTAGGATGGGATGTAAGGGTATGTGAGTAACTTTAGCACGCCCCTTCGTGTGCGGAAATTATTTTTTATTTCCGCACAATCCCGACCTGATAAAAGACAGCAGTAGCCTTGCAATGATTCCTCTCCAGGCCTAATGTAAAAAAACCTGCTTTTTTCACTTCTTAGATTACTAAAAAGGTTTATACTGCTAAGGGCTCTTCTTAGATGAGGCCTTCTGCTCTTAGTCAATTATATTAATAATGATTCTGTAGTCTGATTAGGAGGTTATATGGGAAAAGAAAATGAAATAATTCAAACACACCCTGTTGTAGGCTGGGATATCAGCACTGTCGATGCCTATGACGCCATGATGATACGTCTTCATTACTCATCCACCCAAGATCAAACAGCAGAAAATGTCAATTTTGACAAAACGTTATGGTTAACAACAGGCGTAGCTAAACAGCTTATCCTCATTTTACAAGCTGGGATTGAAAAAATAGAATCCTCAGAATACAGCCAACTTGATCGTATTAAACATTAACAAATAAATAGGTTTAACACTTCCAACACATTCGGACACTCAATATATTGGGTGTCCCAAACAAACAACTGAATATATATTCACCAGTAAAATTATCTATATGGTTTATTATTTTTCATAATATTGTATTATACATCAGTGTTCATCCATCTAATGCTTAACTATCAAACTGATCATTTAAATAAAACTATAGTAGGACAAGGATGTTCAAGTAATGAAACTATTAATCATTGATGAATGCCATTATACACGTTTGGGGATTATTGAATCTCTAAAAGAAAATACAGGCATCCTCTCTTTAGGCGTTGTATCAATACGCGATGCCATAAATATTTTATCTGTCTTCTCTCCAAACGTTATTTTGGTAAACTTAACCAATTATGGTTACTACAGTGAATATTGTAATCAACTAAAATTATTAGTTTCTTCAGTTTATAATGCTCGTATCTATATTTATATAGACAAAACATACCCCACCAAGAAAACACCTATCCAATTGACACATAAGGATTTTATATTACCCAAAAAAGAACTAACGATATTGCTTGAACGCCTAAAAGAAATAGCATCATTCGATATTCAACGTTATTTCTCTAATTTTAGTGTATATAGTTCTATTTTTAGCCATCAAGAAAACCGTATCATCTATTATTGGATGTTAGAAATGGACACCCATAAAATTGCCAAAATATTAAAAATCAGCAATAGTACAGTTTATTCTCATAAGAGACATATTATAGAAAAAATAGGCGTTTCTAACAAAATAGAGTTACTTTTTATTTACAATATCTTTAAATATTTTTGTTTACCCTTTGAATAAACTGATTCTATTTATGGTTAATAGTTCTCAAGTTACCAATCAGCGACAATAAAGTGATTCCCATTCACATAACAAGCTATGTAAATGGGATAAGTGATGAATAATGTTTGGTTTGAAATATGGGAGCGATTACGACTTAAAGCACTGCTATTATTTAATAGATTGCAGTGATGTAATATTCAAACCATCATTTAATCGATAGCGAGATTTATTAAAAATCTTAGCCCCAATCTCTCTTCCTGCACGACGGGCACGCTGTTCTTCTTCTGGCAGCTTCATCTCTTCACGACAAGCATCACTACAACAACCTTCGAAACGCGCTGCACAAGATGGACATTGGATAAATAATAAATGGCAACCATCGTTCTTACAGTTGGTATGGCTATCACACGTCGCTCCGCATTGATGACAGTGAGCAATAACATCTTCAGTGATACGCTCACCCATACGCTCATCAAAGACAAAGTTCTTGCCAACGAAACGAACTGGCAATTCTTGTTCTTTCGCTTTACGGGCATACTCAATAATACCACCTTCTACGTGGTAGACTTTGTTAAAGCCGTTATGCAACATATAAGCACTTGCTTTTTCGCAACGAATTCCGCCAGTACAATACATAACAATATTTTTATCTTTATTGTCCTTCAGCATTTCTACAGCCATTGGCAGCTGTTCACGAAACGTATCTGATGGAACCTCAATCGCATTTTCGAAATGCCCAACTTCATATTCGTAGTGGTTACGCATATCGACAAAGACAGTATCAGGATCATCCAACATTTGGTTGACCTGCTCGGCTTTCAGATATTCGCCTGTTTTAGATGCATCAAAAGTTTCATCTTCAATGCCATCTGCAACAATGCGCTCACGCACTTTCATGCGCAGTACCCAAAATGATTTACCATCATCTTCTAACGCGATGTTAAGGCGCAGATTACATAATGCCGGATCGGTCTCATCCAATAATGCTTTCAACGCATCGACATTTTTGGAAGGCACACTAATTTGTGCATTGATACCTTCTTTAGCGATATAAACCCGCCCAAAGACAGATAACTCAGTAAACTTTTGATACAAACTATCGCGAAAAGCCTGTGGTGCGGAAATAGTGAAATATTTATAAAAAGAGATGGTAGTGCGCGGCTCAATTTCAGCCAACATGCGTTCTTTCAACTCTTTGTTAGAAATACGGTTATGTAACACTGGCATGGTGTACTTTCCTGAATTTCGATTAAAAAATAAAAACTTCAATGGTCGTTCCATTGGTGGCTGGATATCATAACGAAAATGGCTGTTAGCGGATAGTGATTTATGCTTTTCCATCACACCAATACAGTAGGATGGTGACTACGAGGACAGAGATAGCAAAACCTTGCCAAACAGTGAATCTGGCAAACAAGTTACCCTCAGATTCACTATTGAGTGCCACAAAATTTCGATATTTCACTAAAAGGTGTCACAATACGCCAATACGATTTTTAGAGTCTATCTTGGGCTTCTATAATTCCGACAGATTGAAACCGATTCAAGATAACAAATAACATACAGAAAACACATGATACAAGCTCCTCCTTTTTGTCGTTCGTTTTTACATCCCCGCTACTGGCTGACCTGGCTAGGTATTGGCATACTTTATTTACTGGTTTTGCTACCTTATCCAACGATTTATTGGATGGGAACTCGACTTGGGCGACTTTCACTACGTTTCTTAAAAAAACGAGCCAAAGTTGCAGAGCGCAATTTGGCACTTTGTTTCCCTGATATGCCAGCAGAGAAACGACAGGAATGGCTAGTCAGAAATTTCGAATCTGTTGGCATGGGTCTGTTTGAGACAGGGATGGCCTGGTTTTGGCCTGACTGGCGCATCAAGCGTTGGTTTAAAGTTACTGGACGGGAGCATATCCAACAAGTGCAATCCACAGGCCAGGGGATTATTGTCATTGGTATCCATTTTTTAACGCTGGAATTGGGAGCACGTATTTTTGGTATGCTAAACCCAGGTATTGGTGTTTATCGTCCCAATGACAATCCTGTCATGGATTGGCTACAAACTTGGGGACGTCTTCGTTCCAATAAATACATGCTGGACAGAAAAGATGTTAAGGGCATGATCCGATGCTTAAAAAATGGTGAAATTGTCTGGTACGCCCCTGATCACGATTATGGCCCACGTAACAGTGTATTTGCCCCATTATTCGCTATTGAACACGCGGCAACTACGACCGGAACCTCAATTCTCGTCCGTTTGGCCAAACCTGCGCTGATCCCTTTTACGCCGCGAAGGTTACCCAATGGAAAGGGTTATGAGTTAATTATTCAGCCTTCGGTAGAAAATTTTCCTCTGCAAGATGAAACAGAAGCAGCAACATTCATGAATAAAGTGATCGAAAAGGAAATTATGCAGGCACCCGAACAATATATGTGGTTACATCGCCGTTTCAAAACTCGCCCTAAAGGTATGCCATCTTTGTATGGTGACAATGATAATATTCACTGATAAACATTATCTGGCTGTTATTCCCTAAGTAACAGCCAATATTTTCCCTCGTATTTAAGTCAGGAATATTCAGTGGTATTTATCCAGGAACCCCATTAGTTACATAAAATTATTATAATCATTAGATATTTAATTTCATGGAAAGCATATCTTGAATAATTACAAATTATTACCAGCTTTAGTATCAATATTGCAAACACTTAACCTAACTGAGTCTTCAAAACAATTAGGTGTTACACAATCAGCAATGAGCAAAATATTACATCAACTGCGTGAGGATTTTCATGACAAAATTATTGTGAGGGAAGCAAATCAATTTATTCTCACCCCAAAAGGCGAAAAATTGAAAGAAAAACTTCCAGCATTGATGTGGCAATTAGATAACCTCTATGCACCAGAAATAATGGAACCAAACCTTTGTAAGAGAAAATTTACCTTAGCATCCAGTGATTATGTCGCCCAAGCCATCTTACCCTCTATAATTTCTAACATTGAAGTTGATGCGCCTAACGTGAGTATTGAATATAAATTGTGGCACAAAGACAAATTAAATAAGTTTGCTGAGCAACATATTGATTTAGTCGCAACCATTGCCGACACGATACCTGATAATTTATACGGTAAAATAATGGCTGAAGATCAGCTTGTTATCGCATTTAGAGATGCACACTCCAAAGCTAATAGCGATATAACTATTAACGACTATATAGAAGGCCGACATATTCTGATTAGTGGTGGGGGAGATAAAGACAGTTCTGTCGATCACACGTTAGCAGAGATGAACCTAAATCGCCACATTTACGCTACAGTTCCCTTTTTCCAAGCGGCCATTGAATTATTGTTAAAAACAGACACCATGCTAACCATACCACTGCATATTGCGGCTGATTTTGCTCAAGACTATGATTTACAAATAAGACGCTTACCTATTGATATTAAAACACAACAATACTATTTGCTATGGCATGCAAAACATCACCAAGATCCAGAGCATAGATGGTTTAGGGATATCTGTTTTCCTCTGATCAAAACGCATCTTGAAAGAACTATCGAACATGGTATGAAATTAATTCATACCCGCAAGTAGATTTTTCGTCTTTTATAGATGACTTTGTTACAGTAATATAATCAACACTTTTTCATATAGATGGTAACATCAATTACTTTTGATTTTATAATGGCAATAAATATGCTTTCCATAGAAACACTTGTTACATTCATCAGTATTTCAACCTTCCTATGCTTCTTGCCAGGCCCTGATAATCTGTTAGTTTTAAGTCAGTCTGCAATAAATGGATGCAAATATGGAATATTAATTACCATTGGTTTATGTATTGGATTAGTAATACATACCTTTTTAGTTTCATTAGGCATTGCAGCAATAATACAAGCCAATACGCTGGCCTTTGAAATTATCAGGCTATTGGGTGTATTTTATTTAACCTATCTGGCTTGGGGAGCCTTCAAGGCAAAGCCTATTCACCTCAAAAGCAACACCAAAAGCAACACCAAAAGTTTTAATGACACAAAAAAACTCATTAAGAAAGGTTTGTTTATGAATCTATCAAATCCAAAAGTAATTATTTTCTTTTTGGCTTTTCTGCCTCAGTTTACTACTGACAATACAATCGCTATTCCAGTATCGCTTCAATTATTATATCTAGGTTTAATATTTGTCGTAATTGCGTTTACTGTATTTACGTTCATATCCTATCTGTCCGGATTTTTAAATAAAATGATATCCAGTAAACCATCCGTACAAACTATTCTCAATAGGATCACCAGTTTGATATTTATAGCATTAGCCATCAACTTATGTATTGATCAGCGCCTGCCAATCGTTTAATACCTTTTGATACTAAATTTACGAATCCTTTCGCTATTTTTAGCATCCTTGCACACTATTTCTTAGTTTTTGTTACATTCAAGCCACAAGTTTAAGCCTGTGTCAACTCACTTAATAGTAAGAAGAGCAGGCGTCGGCAATATCAGCATAAGAATAGCCATTCCCCTGCTCTTTCTCTAATTTCTGCCTTGTTTCCCTATAGCAACGACGTTTACCCTGCTCTCTGAAATGATGCATAATGTCGTCTTGTGGCTTATGGGCAAATTTAAGCTGTTGATCATTCCAATCATAAGAAAGTTTCCAGCTTTCTTTATCAAGTCCACTGTGATGATTATGAAATTTATCATTATATTCTTTCTGTTCATTCTCCCGCTTCTCGGCTAAGGCATTATCTTTAGCCAGCTTATCGGTGTTCCAATTACCACTATCCAGTGTATCCCTCTTTTTCAAATACTCTTTGGAGGGTTTGTTATCCACGGGTATATCGCTTTTGTAGCTTAAATCTAATGCCAGAGCCTGAGAAAACCACACTGACAAAATAAAAAACAGGTAATGGGATCCTTTGATTTTCATGTCATTCCTTATTAGAACTATAATAATTAATTATCATTAATAATCGTTATCATATTGTGCATCGTGGCTTCAGAGAAAGTTTAAGTTTTCGCTAACGGCAGCGGGCTCAATTAATAAAATCTCAAGCCTCTTTTGGTTTGTTGTCCTATAGCAATAACGTTTAGTTTTCCCCCTGAATACGGTCAGTTTTGTTTCATAAAGTGTTCTATATCTCGCTTTAGATCTTGCGTCTTGGGAGGATAATCCTTAAAGCTAAAGTTGTTCGAGCTATACCAACCAGAAGAGCGATGATTATACTCTTTCTGTTCATTTTCCTGCTTCTCTGCTAAGGTATTATCTTTAGCCAATTTCTCTCTGTCCCAATTTCCATCGTGCAATTTGTCCCTCTTATTCAGGTACGTTTTTGAGGGTTTGTTATCCGCGGGTATATCGCTTTTATAGCTTAAATCCAAAGCCAGAGCCTGAGAAAACCACACTGACAAAATAAAAAATAGGCAATAAGATCCTTTAATTTTCATATACTTTTCCTTAATGAGGATATGATAATGACGTTTGGCTTTCAGCCTGGAAACGTTTAGCTTGAGCTTGCATACCAAAATCTTTGCATCTCTGGTCTAAGATGTTTCTGTTGCATACTAAAGCCCGGCATCTCCGGTCTAAAGTTTTGCTGTTGCATACTGGATAATCCTCAGAGTACTGCGCATACCAATCATGAGGAAGTCCCAGCCTCTTTTTCTCAAATTTATCATCATACTTATGCAGTTTCCTCTCCTGCTTCCCAGCTAAGGTATTACCTTTAGCTAGTTTCTCCATATTCCAATTTTCGTAGTCAGAACTGTCCAAACTGAACGTTTTTTTCGGGTATTCTTCTGAAGGTCTGTTAGCTGCGGGTATATCGCCCTGGTAGCTTAAATCCAAAGCCAGAGCCTGAGAAAACCACACTGACAAAATAAAAAACAGGCAATAGTATCCTTTAATTTTCATATTCGTCCTTAGTGTAACTATAACAACTAATTATTATTTAACGCGATGCTCAACTTTAGCTCCCTATAACATGGGCTTGTTGAAGCCAGTCGCGTTGACTTTTACCTTGTTTAAAATTGGCAAAAATACCCAGTGTATGAGAAAGCAGTTTTCTGGCTATTCGATTACTCAAATGCCACAAATCCCGTGCCCAGCACTTCTCGATAGCAAATTGCCCAGCGAGTTGACCAATGACGGTTTCAATTAAGCGCCGTTTGGCATTAATGCGCTTTCTTGTTTCTCTGGGGACTGGGTCATCCATATTGGCACGCACCGGGGCTATCATTTCAATACCCGACTGCTTCATTTCCTCTTGAAATTCAAAACCTAAATAACCTTTATCGCCGAGCAAACAGCCTTTTATTGGGCTAGTCAAGTCCCAGACCGCTTCACGCTCACTGACATTGGCGGGCGTCAATGTGAATCCCGTTACTACGCCAATTTCATCTATCATGAGATGCCCTTTAAAGCCGTAGTAAGTTTCGTTTTTGGCGGCGCAGTACCCATAATCAGCTTGTCCTTTAAAGCTGGCACTGCCTTTCGCTCTTTTGAATCCACAGATGGGCAACGGAAATCCGTCGACAATATGTACCGGCCTATCGAACGCACCCAATAACCTCGCCAGCTTTTCTTGCAGCTTTTGTTTAACAGCCCAAAGATTCGCAACCTGTTTAGCAAAATTGGCGCGTGAACCCAGTCCCGGAAACCACTCGCACCAGTGATCACGAAAGTACGTCCAAATTCCTTTATCCGTTGAAAAGCCTAAGAATTCACCCACCACTTCCATCGTGATGGCTTCCGCATCGCTCAGCTTAGGTGGGTATCCCCGGCTTCTGAATCGAGAGCTTTGCTGTAACGCCGTTAAATTATCGTCTACCCAACAAAACACCCAAATGATAAAATCTTGCTGTGACATAGCCTTTGTTCCTTTATTTCTCTCAGTTTGGCGACTTAAAGTTATAAAGGAGCGGCTATGTCATTTCAACTCACCATAAAAGTCGAGCATCGCGTTATTATTTAATAACCATTATCACCTAAGGTCAACACTACAATTTCTGTGTACTTTGCAATCAAACAAAATAACTCTTTACAAATCAATAAGGTTTCAACATTCTATATTTGGCTTTTCATTATAAAAATTAAGAGAGATTCTGATGCATCCATATCCTATTTATCACGTCGATGCCTTTACAGAAAAATCGTTTTCTGGCAACCCTGCTGCGGTTGTTCTGCTGGATAAATGGCCAGCAGATGAAATACTAATTTCTATCGCTGCTGAAATTGGCTTGCCAGAGACCGCTTTTCTGGTAGAAAATCATCTACGTTGGTTTACACCTAAAGTCGAAGTCGATTTATGTGGTCATGCAACGCTGGCGACTGCGTTTGTCCTTATAACCCATCGCAACATTCAAGAAAAGTTGCTTACATTCAAAAGCCGCTCCGGTGAACTCCGAGTTTCTCACCAAGAGGGTGTTTTTACATTGGATTTTCCTATCGCCGATTGTCATGAAGAAAATGACCTCATCCCTGTCATACAAGACGCCCTGGGACAAAATGTTTCCGCAGTTTTGGCTTCACATGATCGTTATATTTGTGTTTTGGATTCCGCAGAACAAATCCTCAATGCCCAACCCAATTTTGATAAAATTGCTTCCCTACCCTTGCCAGGACTTACCATTACCGCTCTCGGTGACTCATCTTCTGATTTTGTTTCTCGCTATTTTGCGCCAGCTAAAGGTGTCAATGAAGATCCTGTTACAGGTTCTAGCCATTGTGTTCTTGCCCCTTTTTGGGGAAAACGGCTCAATAAGACTGAACTTTATGCCCGTCAATTATCCGAACGAGGCGGTGAACTACTGTGTCGCATAAATGGGGATCGTGTTTATCTGACAGGTAAAGCGAAGCTCTTTTCACACGGTGAGATATTGCTAGAAAATATATAAGCAGGGAAAAAATGTCTCAATTATACATGTTCTATCTTGGTGGAAATGCTGGAAAATCCAATATTGAAGTTCACGATGTCCAATTTGCTGTAGTAGAAAAAATAGAAGAAGTTTACCCTCTGTTACGCGAAGTTTGGTTTGGTGATAAAGATAAACTTCATCTGGATGGTTACATGCCTTTAACGTGGGCTGACGGCTATGATATTGCAATCAATCATAATGAATATCACGGAGAAATGCGGCTCTACTTTGTAAACCTTGGTGGTTACCAAAAAGACTCACTCGCAGAAGCCCATGAATTCGGGTTCTTTGTCGCTCGTTCAGCAGAAGAAGCGAAAGAAAAAGCCAAAGAAAGTTTACTGCTTGGTTATGGTCAATTACATAAAGATAATCTGAAAGATGTTGATGATTGCCTGCTCCTTAGACAAGTCAGTGGCTATCATATCCATTTAACTGAAAATCCTCACGGTCAGCCAGATAAACCTGAATGGCAAGGATATCGTCCTATTGGTATTTAAAGGATTAATTAGATATGGTCAGCAAATAGACTTTGCTGACCCACATAGCATGGTCTCCCATTAGACTTGATTACGCACCAGTAAATCTGAATTAATCTCCGAAATCGATCTCGCTCCGGTTAAAGTCATCGCTACCCGCATCTCTTTGTCAATCAGATCCAACAAATTAGAAACACCCGCTTCACCTGCCGCAGCCAATGCATAAACAAAAGCACGCCCTAGCAAAATACTATCCGCGCCCAGGGCAATCATTCTCACCACATCCAATCCAGTCCGAATACCGGAATCAGTAAGAATAGTAATGTCGTTTTTGACTGCATCCGCAATCGCAGGCAAGGCCCGTACCGTTGACAGAACACCATCAAGCTGACGTCCGCCATGATTTGAGACCACAATGCCATCAGCCCCAAAACGGACAGCATCTTTGGCATCTTCTGGATCAAGGATGCCTTTGATAATCATTGGCCCTTTCCAGAAATCACGGATCCATTCCAAATCTTTCCATGAGATTGAGGGATCAAAATTATTTCCCAACCAGCCAATATAGTCTTCCAATTTAGTCGGTTTGCCACGATACACAGAAATATTGCCCAGATCGTGTGGCTTGCCCCATAATCCGACATCCCATGCCCATTGAGGATGAGTCATCGCCTGCAAAATACGACGCATGGCCGCATTCGGGCCACTCATACCGGAATGTGCATCACGATAACGCGCCCCAGGTACTGGCATATCAACGGTAAATACCAGATTTTTGACTCCCGCAGCCTGTGCCCTTTCCAGTACATTGCGCATAAAACCACGATCTTTTAGTACATAGAGCTGAAACCAGATTGGGCGATCTATTGCACGAGCAACTTCTTCAATCGGGCATACCGACACCGTCGACAACGTAAATGGGATCCCTTTTTTGGCCGCAGCACGTGCAGCTTGTACTTCGCCACGACGTGCATACATGCCTGTTAGCCCGACAGGAGCAAGTGCCACCGGCATTGACATCTTCTCTCCGAATAAGCTGGTCTCCAGGCTTAATTCGGACATATTCTTCAATACACGCTGGCGTAACTCAATATTGGATAAATCTGCTGTATTACGTTTAAGGGTATGTTCTGCGTAGGCTCCGCCATCAATATAGTGGAACAAAAAAGGCGGTAACTTAGCTTGTGCTGCACCTCGATAATCAGTTGAAGCGGAAATAATCATAATATTGACCCTAATGTTGAAAAGTTATTTGCACATTTTTCAAGATGCCAAAATCAAAGCCATGATAGCCGCAATTCCCCCATAGATTAGCATGGGTAAAATTGTCTTCTTCATAATCTGGCCTTCTGCGTTGGTGATCCCCAAAATAGAGCAAACAGCAATAATATTATTCAAACAAACCATGTTACCCATTGCCCCACCAACGGATTGCAGCGCCAACATCAAATTGACATTCATTCCATTGTTCAGCGCGATGGAATATTGTATCCCTCCAAATGTCAGATTAGAGACCGTATTAGAGCCTGAAAAAAATGACCCCAGCGCCCCTAAAAATGAAGAGAACAATAACCAGCTTTCTCCTGTAATAGCAGCCAATGCCTTACCAATAATAATTACAGGCGCATTTTCATCCCCTAACATCATCATGTTCACCATCACTAACGCACCAAATAACGCAATGAATGGCTTAAAAACACGAGCGCTTGTTTCACAGAACATTTGCTTCACTTGATGGCGGTTGAGTTGAAACAGTGGAATGCATACCAATACCACCAACAAAAATGGAATAATTGCCGGTACATATAACGTTTTGTAGCTGGCAGAAGCCGAGGTTCCCAATACTTGCTGCAAACTTATCACTAAGGACTTACTGATACTCAGATCACCCAACCATCCTAAATTCATTTGCCAATTGATCTCGGCATTATTCAACCATGCCTTGATACCTAGTTGATGAATACGGGTAATAATCAAGATCCCAATCAATAACAAGGTAGGCATCATGGCCTTGATCACTTTGCTGAAAGGCACAACCTGTAGCGAATCACGCTTTTTTTCGCAATGTCTTATGCCGATCCCCATGCGGGCAAACAATACCGATAAAGCCAACCCAATAGCGCCACCGATCAACGCTGGAAATTCATAATTCACTTGAGCCAGCAACAGGTAAGGCACGGTACAACTTAATATACTCAAAATGATAAACAAGATGTTTTGGCGGATTTCCTGCCATGACACAATAAAACGCAGAGCCAATAAAGGAATAACAAAACCAGCAATAAAGTGGATCAATGCACTCAATCGCCCAATTTCTAATAAATTGTCATCCTGTAATCCAAGATTGGCAAAACCAAACCAAGTCGGTGTTCCAACCGCCCCAAAAGAAACAGGGACTGAGTTCATCACTAAAGTCAACAAAGCGACCCGCAAAGGATTAAATCCCAGCCCTATCAATATAGGAGCAGCTATCGCTGCTGGCGTACCAAAACCACTGGCACCTTCAATCATAAATGCAAAAGCCCAACCAATAATCATTAATTGGGCTACAGGATTAGGACTGATATTTTCTAACCAATTGCGCACAATATCTTCAGCACCACTGACTTGCATCAATTTATTCAGTAATACTGCGCCTAAAATAATCGTGATAGGAGTAAAGACAGAAATCAGAGCTGTAATAATATTGGCATTCAATATTATAGGTTGGGCTTCAAACCAGAATAATTGTATGAAATAAACCATTACGGCTGTTAATGGCAAAGCAATAAAGGATGGAATACCATTACGTTTGGTCATCATCCAAATCAGCAGGACAATTGGAGCAATGCTGAAAAACAAGGGCATAAGTTCCTCAAATAATTATTTTTATAAGATAAGAAATGTAGCTGAAAAGTTAATTTCTATAACAACGCCATTATAATCACAACTTTTTCTAGACTCCTACACTGTGACTTTTTAACCATCGGAAATAATATGGATCCACAATAACGATCTCCACCTCACCCAAAAAATTTAAATCATTAAAAATCAAATAGATATAAAATATCGTTGGTACTAAAATAATAAGTAGTTCACATTAATTAAGCATGAATTTTCAATAGACTATATCTAAAAATAGCATAATCTCTGCCGATTATTTATACTCCGACAGAGAAAAATATTAGAAATAATGGCTGATATTTTTGTAAGAAATAATGATATGTTCAATCAACATTCGGATTTTTAGGGGTAAATTTCGGGTGTAAGGATAAACAGCATAAACACCTAATACTTTTCCACTACTTCCTTTAAGTATTTCCACCAGTTTTCCTGCCTGCAAATCTTCATACACCATGACACGTGGAACCATCGCAATACCAAACCCACCTAATACTGCTTTACGGATCGCCAATGCATTATTTGAAGAAAAATTACCGTTAACCAGTAATTCATAAATATCACCGCTTTCTGGCCTTTTCATTAACCAGTTGGCAGTGCCACTTTCCTGATGGGTATAGGTCAGACAATTATGCTTAAGAAGATCTTCCGCTGATTGTGGTTGCAAATGTTTACCCAGATAACCGGGAGAACAGACAATTACCCAGCGCGAATTCAATATGGGCCTAGCAATCAAACTAGAATCCGGCATCGTGCCAGTGCGAATCGCTAAATCAATACCTTCATTGACCAAATCAACAAAATGATTTTCTAACCGTATTTCCACTTTTAATTTAGGATGGAGACTACAGAATTCAGCAACTTTTTCACTCAAAAGTAATTCACCTGATACCGTTGGCACAGACATTCGAATCACACCTGTTAACTCATCACTTTTTTCACTGACAACATGCAATGCGTCTTGAATTCGTATACTGATTTCTTTGGCATGTTGATAAAGCGCTCGTCCATTCTCAGTTAAGGTGAGACTACGCGTAGTACGATATAATAGACGGGCTCCAAGAGATTTTTCCAGACGCCCAATACGCTTACTGATGACTGAACTTGTGATACCGGCACTTTCTGCCGCTTTACTGAAAGACCCACAGTCAACAATCAAGGCAAACAAGATCAGATCGTTTGCATATTCATGGGTAGATAACATAATTTTACGTACTTCAATTTATGTACTTTAATGTGTGCATTCAAGGTGGACAGTTTAAACGCTGTAAGCAATAAATCAATAATATTTTTATAGGTATGTAAAAATATTAAATAGCTCACATACTTTGACATACAAGCCCCAAAAAATAAATCTATTGGATTTAAAATTTTTGATAGCGCATTGGCCTATCTTGTGTGTAATATTCACGTTAATCAAATCATCATTATTTACATTAGATACAAGAGGAGAATGCATTGGTATCATAAACACCCCTTAGTAAATTATATTTACACATAAAACTCAAAAATAGAATAAAAAATCAAAAAAATATATTTTTACATTGTCATTATTTAAAATAACTCATTGGTCTTTTATATTTAATATCTCCCTCCAGAATAAAATCAATAAACTGGAGGGTTAGAAGATACCATTTATCTACGCTTATTCTGATAGCATATTTTCCAGAATATCATAAACAGGTAACAAACAAGTAAATCCATCCCTATCCAGGAAATGCCCACCATTAGCAATATTAATTACTTCCGTTTGCAAAGAATGAGATAAATCCAGGGAAGAATGAGGAGAAACAATTTTATCATCAGAAGATATAAGTGAAAAACGGTGTTCGGTTACCTCACGCAAGAAAGCATAATCTAACGGTTCAACAGTAAAAGGATCCAATTCTGGTAAAGTAATTTGAGGAGAATCAAACCCGGAGACCAAAATATATCCACCAATATGAAGATGCTGAGAACGCATCGATTCTAAATGCCGCAATAGAGAGATACAACCGAGGCTATGACCAACAAAAATCGCGTCTTTATCTACTTCAGGTACTATATCCATCAACATCTTAGCCCAGGCTTCAGGTTTGGGTGATGATGTATCAGGCATTGTAGGTATGATAACCTCCGCACCTTGTTCAGTAAGTTTCTCTTTTAACCAAGGGAACCAATGTGATGACGGCGAAGCAGTATATCCATGAACAATAATTATTTTTTTGCCAGAAAACCGCCCTTGAACACTGATCTTTTCTGATATCACTCATTTTCTCCTATTTAATAACTTATCTATTTATGGAAATCATTAAGAACTTGAGACTCAGGTGAGTCAATAATAGTGTACATAACCTTAGTCTTATCCTACTAGTTCTCTGGCCTGTTTTTCGATCCAAGAAATTACTGCATAATTATCGAACAAGTAAAAATGCCCTCCTGTGAAAATCTGTTGTTCTATTGGCGTAGGTAACACTCGCTGCCACTCCGCCAACAGAGAAACAGAAACTCTATTATCCCGATCTCCTCCTATTACATAAGTTGGGATATCCAACTCTACTTTCGGTAATAAAGACAATGAATCCAACAAAATGAGATCATTTCTCATTGTTTTGATCACATAATTACATAATTCGGGGTTAGCAAGAATATCTGTTGGTGTTCCTTCACATTGCTCAAGGATATTCAAAACATAAGAATCAGAATATTCCTCACATGGCATATTTTTAAACCCTTCGGGATCAATAAAACGACGGGCAGAGATAATGAGTGCTAATTGTTTTTCTGGTAATTCACTCTCCAGCCTACGAGCGACCTGATAAGCCAGTTCCGCTCCCAAACTATGACCAAACAGTAATAAAGGTTTACCCTCTCCTAACTTTAAACGCTTTATCGCGGCAAGTATATTGGATAAAATAGTTTCAACATCCACCTGAAAAGGCTCTGAAGCACGCATTCCCCTGCCTGCAAGCTCAAAACAATAAACTTCAATAAATTTCGATAACTTATGAGCCAACTTAATGTAGGGAAAAGAAGAGCCTCCAGCGTGATGAAAAAATATCAGTTGTGCTCCGGCCTCTGGCCTTTTAATCGCAGAAAATAAAACTGAATCAGACAAGATGAAGTTCCTTTAGCCAATAAGAAATATCCAATGAACTTTTTAAGCAATTTCTTTGTTATTTACAATAGTAAATTGAAATCGATTGATTATGGATGCATTTGAAAAATATTCATTAGGTATAGAACAATAACCATCCGTTTCTTTTTCTATAATAAAAACAATTAGTTAGATTATAATTATTAATTAACTTATCACCAGTGTTCAATAAAAACTCAGCCAATAGCTTGTTTTAAGGCAAGTAAGAATAATCACCTATTTTTTAGAAAATATTTATTTTACTCTGAAATTATTTAATTTTCAATTTACGGCCGATGGCAAATACAGAAACCAACCCCACTAAATCAATGGTGATCAAAGTACCAGCAAATAACATTTCTCCTCTAAAAGCAAAAACAGTCGCAATGATTAAGATAAATATGGTAATGGAAAAGCCCATCCATTGCCCTCGTTTATCTCGGTTTATCAATCCATCCAACGTCTTTTTCTGTTTTTCATGTTGAAAAACCTGCTCTTTTTCTCTGAAAGCAAATACTCTTTCAGCACAACCAGGTAAAATTGATTCATAACTCTTCAATACTTCAGGGGATGGAAATGAACTAAAACAATGAGACATCTCTTTATTTTCGAGTAAATATCCATTTGATGAATCAGCATCTAAACCATTGCGGTAATCATTTACGGGCATAATGTCAAGAATGCTCCCTATCGCTCTGAAGTAATAACCAATGTTAAAGTTCACGTTTTCTCCCCCAGCAATATACACAAAAAACATCTTAATAAAATCAGTGAGATAATTAAGTTCAACCTATAATAGAGATGAATTAATCGTACTTCTGATATCTTCGTTATTCACAATACACCTTACTTTTGGCTAGGGAACGGGCGGCATTCTTCAGCTTTGTAGGTTCCATCTTCTTGACGAATCAAAAATATTTTCCGGCCCGAGCGCAACGCTTTACTGATCGCTGTTTGATGAACACCAACCAAACGAGCCGCTTTAACTTGGCCATTCAACTTTACATACTCTGATAATGGGATTTTTTCCATACGATTTCTCCTTCTCTCAAAATAATATCCAGAGTACTAAAAATTTCAATACTTTTAGTATTTATCATTTTAATAGCGTTGGTATTAAAATGAATCCATGAAAAAGAAACTCACAGCAGAACAACTTGCAGATGCAGCACGCTTAAAAGCGCTATTTGAGTCTAAGAAAAAACAACTCGGCATCTCTCAGGAAACACTTGCAGAAGAAATTGGCAAGACACAAAGTGCAATTTCACACTATCTCAATGGGATAAATGCCCTTAACCTGGAGATGGCGGGCTATTTTGCCCAAAAACTGGAAATCAAAATTGCAGATTTCAGTCCATCGCTGGATAAACAAGCAAGAAAACTTGTCTCTGTCCTCGATGATGATAATGCTACATTTGCCAGTCATATGCTCCTGCACAAGCAATATCCATTACTTGACTGGGTAAACGCAGGTAATTGGTGCGAAGATCCCGCACCAAAATACCAAGCAAGCCGCTATGCAAAAGCATATGAAACCTGCGTTGAATGTTCACAACGTGCTTTTTGGCTGGAAGTAAAAGGTGATTCAATGGTATCGCCAAACGGACTCAGCATACCGCAAGGCATGATCATTTTAGTTGATCCAGAAATTAAGCCCACTCCCAACAACTTAGTCGTAGCAAAACTCGATGGAGAGAAAGAACTGACTTTCAAGCAACTGATCACAGAAGGATATGATAAGTTTTTAAAGCCATTAAACCCTCAATACAATATGATTCCTCTTAATAATCACGTACATATTGTTGGCGTAGTTGTAGAAGCGAAGATTGGAAAATTACCTTAAAAATAATAGCGTTCCAGTCACCTATATAGCTTTTTACAAAAGTTGCACAATAGATAGTACACTAATAATACAATCATGTATCAAAAAATGTGTTTCCCCGAAATCTTCAATATCTTCCCATTCTTCAGCCCCTGCAAGAATAGCACTCATCGTCAGGGAAAGAACATCAAATAGAGGATAGTTTATTTTTGCATTCTGGCGGATATCGGTTAATTCACCAAAATATTGAAAAAAGCATCGACATTCATGCTGGCGCTCCAAAAAGGAGTATAAGATCATAATCTTGTTTATAGATCAAATCTTCCTAACTGGGTTAAAAAACGTTCATGATTCCATCCAGCCCCTTGCTCTAAATTGACTTCTGAAAACCATGTTAAATACATCAGCAAAATGTGAGAGAAGTCTATTTTTTAGCCACAAAAACCTCATTGTTTTTATACAATCATCTATAATTAATGTTCCAATTATAGAGGAATAAAAATCAATGCGTAACACCAATTTTTCCAATTTCAAAGAATATTTTTTTTCAGCAAATAAAACCTTCGCAAAATCGATCATTCCATTAGTTTTCATTTTCATAGCATCAAATATAATGCTAAAAAGTACAACAATAAACTCATCAGAACATGACGCTTTCCTTTTAACATTACTTTTCACCATATTAAATTCTTCCAAGAAAGCATTTTATTTTATTGCTCTACCTATAGCGATAGCATATAGCATATATACACCAATCGGAATTACATTTGGAAAATTATCTTATCAATATATTATGTCATTCCTTGCTACTGATGTTCAAGAAAGCAACGAATTTCTTGGCCAGATTCCACTCCAAAACTGGATTTATGCATTAATGATCATCACATTTGTGATGCTGTTTCGTTTTCTATCAATACGATTAGAAGTATATTATCATCGTAATAAGACATTTCTTTGCTTAGTTGTCATTGCCGCTTTGTTGCCTCAAAAGCCTTTTGAATTCTTTAATCAGATATATAAATCCTTTATGGAAGTCAAAGAAGAATTAATTAAACTTAACTCTCTGGAAATAAAGAGCGCATGGGGAAAAAGTACATTATCAAAACAAAACTCACATTATGATGACTATGTATTAGTTATAGGAGAGAGTGCAAGACGTGATTATCATCATGTATACGGCTATCCTATTTCTAACACCCCGTTTATGGATAAAACTCATGGTGTAATAATTGATGGTTTTACTAGTGGAGGAACAAATACAGTATCTTCTTTACGGCTTATGCTGACCAAGTCAGATAAAAAAAACTGGAGACCGGATTACAGCCTCAGCTTAATTGATTTAATTAAATCAGCAGGAATAAATACTTATTGGTTATCTAATCAAGGTTATTTAGGTTATTTAGGTTATTTAGGTTATTTAGGTTATTTTGATACTCCAATCTCCGCAATTGCCAATAAAAGTGATTACAAATTATTCTTAAAAAGTGGTAATTATGCATCTATAAACACTAGCGATTTTTTATTAATAGACAAATTCGAAAAATTATTACTATCTGCTTTTAAAAGAAAAAGATTTTTTGTTATACATTTATATGGTTCTCATCCCAGTGCCTGTAGCCGTATAGAAGATTATCACCGTATAATTCAAGTAAAAGATAAAAAGTATGATTACTTATCATGCTATGTTTCTTCAATTCATAAAACAGATGAAGCATTAAGAAAACTTAACGAAATATTATCAAAAAATTACAGAACTTCAGGAAGAAGTTATTCCATGATTTATTTTTCAGATCATGGACAAGCCCATAAAAATATCAATGGAAAAATATTCTTTAATAATAATAGAGAAAGTAAAAGACATTATGACATTCCTTTATTGAAAATATCTAGCGATGATTCTCAGAGAAAACAATATAAAACTTTTAAATCTGGCTTAATGTTGGTAGATGGCATTGCTAATTGGATAGGTATTGAAAATGCTTATATTCAGAAAGAATACGATTTATTCTCTACGGAAAACGATCCAGATGACTTTGGCCTATATCAGCGAATTAATAAAAACAATATACCCGATGACCCTGCTATCGATTTGACTGGAAAATGATATCTTTTCAAATTATATAAAACCACACTATATAAAGTGGCCTTAATTAGGTCACTAATATCAAGAATCCATTAAAGAAATAATCTATAGTTTCAACATAGATTCTCATCTAACAATCAGATATCAGAGAAATTTTTTGCAAATAGAAAGCATCGGTGGTGTTCCCTGCGTCCATACCAGTTATCAAATCGAATGGTAAAACCAGAGTTTACTACTAATTGTAAAAATAAGTACCAACATTTTTGTTAGATTTCATCACTGATTCCGTGTATCAAGTACAAATTGTCAGTATTAGTTTCCCTATCAAATATGACATATCTTGGCAAAACTTCGCCTTTAGTCCACATTCTTACTCTGCAATTCGCTTGAGTCACCTCAACATCATAATGATCAATTTTATGACGTAACTCAGGATAATGCTTATCAAGCGCTGATAATCCCCTTTCTTCCAAATTCATACTCATAATCTACCTCCCATTTTTTTAAAAGATAGCTTTAAGTAATTGACTGTTTTATTTAGATTATAAAAAGATTATCATACATAGGAGGAAATTATGGTTGAAAATCACTTAAATATACTCATTAAAGCAGCTTTTATTGAGAATATGGCCTTAAGTTTCTTCCTTGGAATGTGTACTTTTTTAGCTGTCTCTAAAGAGGTAAAAACCGCATTTAAACTAGGTATAACAGTTACAGTACTGCTTACATTAGCCACTCCAATCAATAACTTAATATATAATTACATACTCAAAGAAAATACTATCATTGGAGGAATAGATTTATCATTTCTTAATTTTATTACCTTTATCGGTGTTTTAGCTGCTCTTGTCCAAGTTTTGGAGATGTTTCTCGATAAACTTATTCCCTCCCTTTACCACTCGCTAGGAGTTTTCCTACCATTGCTCACTATTCACTGCGCGATTTTTGGCGCCACCATATTTATGGTTGAACGAAACTATAACTTTGCTGAATCTATTACTTATGGCGCAGGTTGTGGTATTGGCTGGATGCTCGCGATTATTGCCCTAGCCAGGTTACGAGAAAAAATGAAATATTCAAATATACCCAAAGGGTTAAAGGGATTAGGTATTACTTTTATCACTGTCGGCCTTATGTCACTTGGATTTATGTCATTCTCTGGGATATCAATTTAATAAAAATCATAACCGACCGCGCCTAAATGACGCCGCTTTCTCTTTGTTCAAGCTAAAGGGTCATTGTCTCTTTGGCTTACCCCTTGAAGGGATTTTCATACTCTCGTGTACTTAATTTATCCTACATTAAATCTGACTTTTCTTGCTCTCTTATGTATTTTTGGATTGTGGCTTCATTGAGCCCCACCGTACTTACATAGTATCCTTCTGACCAGAACTTCCTGTTGCCAAATTTGTATTTTAAATTCGCATGCTTATCAAATATCATCAACGAACTTTTGCCTTTTAAATATCCCATAAAACTCGACACACTGATTTTCGGGGGAATACTCACGAGCATATGGACATGAGCTGGCATTAAATGGCCTTCAATTATTTCAACGCCTTTGTACTTACAAAGGTCTCGTGATATTTCACCTATGCTTGTACGGATACTGGCAAAAATGACTTTTCGTCTGTATTTCGGCGAAAAAACGATATGGTATTTGCACAGCCACTTTGTATGGGCTGAACTTTGTGCTTTAATCCCCATAAACACCTTTCCTTATTTCAGTCACATCTATTAGCTTGAACATCTATATCGTAACGGAAAGGTGTTTTTCTTGGTATAACCTCGGGGCTCCACCCGCATAGCGGGTGGTTTTATGTTTAAGCAGCTGATGCTACTTAAACTGGCTAAAGCCATAAACAGAAAAGTGGCCCCATTATGCGGCCACTATATATATAAATTCATTCGTTCCAGTTAACAAGAAAAATAATAATTATCTTCACTATTCAACCAAAGTTACTACCCGAAATTGACAATAGACATCCAAAACAACTTTATCAGGTTTGATATAATCAACATTATTTATTGTAATTCGGCTAAGATAGTTACCCGTGTCAGCTTTCAATGCAATTATATTACAACCGACATCCACGACAGTGAAAACAGAGTAAGTATCCGCCGTTGGTTTAATAGCTTCGATAAAATTACCATTTGATTCAGCTATTCGGCTGAGATAAAGCTTGTTATCTCCATAAAGTGCTATTTTATTAGTATTAGCTGGATCAAGATAGACAACAGTAAAACGACAATATTCATCTATACCAGATTTTGTCGCTTCAATATATTGAATCCCATTCCTATTAATTCGACTTAAATAAAGACCATTATCTGCTTGTAATGCAATAGTTACTCTTCTAAGTCCCATAATGAACCCCTAATTAATTATAAAATCTATTCATTATTAAATTATCACTCCATCCGGTTATCATATCTATAATTTCAAACCATAAAATAAATATGACGTTCCTGCTGGGCAGGATACTCTTTTGCTTAAAAATACAAATAATAAAAAACATTTATTTCATATTAAATAGCATTTCAAAATCGTAAGAAACTTACTTACTCCTTGCGACATAAGGAGTAAGTGTTCTTCTCAGACTTAGTATCTGTTAGATTCACATATTTAGTTGCCCATTCCATTTTTATGGAAGAACTATTAAATATTTCATCCAGCATGTTTATTGCTTCACCTGTAATTTATTTTTTCTTCCTCAGTAAATACATATAATTGGTTTAGTGTTAACATTGTTTTATCTGAGATATAGTTGAAATTCTCATCATCTTAAAGAGATGAGACTCTAGGATTGAGAACTCCTTAAGAATCCCTAGGGTTAATTCACTCTCCCCGTTTCAAACGGAGGCATGCTAAATTAAAGACGGAAAAACCCACTCTTACTGTACTAAGTTTCATCAGCCACCTGATAAATTTGATTAATTTCACACCTGTTATTTTATGTCATTCTGCCATTCAAAATATGTATCTCACCCATTGAAATTAAATCAAGATGTACTCTCCAGTATTGATGAACCAATTTTATTGATGTTCACAGGCGGAGCAGTATCTCACCGCCTTCATGTTACTTAGCAATGTATTGTTGATTAAATGAGGGAATAAATATGCAAGATAAAAAGCCCGAGTCAAAAACCTTAGAAGATAACGTTATAATAGTACCAACACCACAATATATTAAATATTCAATCAAAGAAGCAATTAATGAGCACGCAAAAAGCCGTAATCACCCATATGCAACTCAGACAGAGCCAGGATTTGTCACACTAAGTAATGAAATCGATAGCGATAATGAGTTAACCGTCGCAACCTCTCAAGCGGTTAAGAAAGCCTACGATCTAGCCAATACCGCCAATCAAAATGCTCTCAACAATAATTCCAACCTCTATTTGGAAAAGAAACAAAACGGTGCTGATATTCCTGATAAATCTGCGTTTGTGAATAATATCGGTTTAGCGGATTCGGTCTATAGAACCATCGGAAACGGGCCAAATCAGATTCCAGACATGAATAGTTTCCGTAATATCCTGGGTACAAGCGGCGTTCAGTATTTCCCTGGGGGATTAATCATTCAATGGGGGCGGTTTGATATTTCGAGTACATTCGGAATAGTTGAAACGATTGAAATATCATTTCCCGTTGCATTCCCGACTGCATTCGGAATTGTTCAAGCGAATATTCCAACTCGAGACCCATCTCAACGTTCGATTGGGGTTGATATAGCAAATTCCAACCGGATGAAAGTGCGGTTTTCCTACATTTCACCGACATCGAACCTCGTTTTCTGGTTTGCTATAGGATATTAATTATGTATATTTACAGCGCAAAAAATAATGCATTTCATCCGATTGAATTGAAACAACGTTATATTGATGCCGGATCGTGGCCAGATGATGGTGTTGAAATCAGTGATGAGGATTATTACCGTTTTATTAATGCCGTCAACAAACGATGGGTAGCCGGTGATAACGGATATCCAAAACTGGTCGATATTCCCCCTCCATCCCCAGCGAAATTGCAGCAACAGGCGAAACAGCAAAAATTATCATTGCGACAACGGGCAGATATTGCTATTGCCCCGTTGCAATATGCTGTTGACCTCGATATGGCAACGGATGTGGAACTATCAATGCTAACAGAATGGAAAAAATATATGGTATTATTGAACCGTGTAGATTGTTCGGCGGCACCAAATATTGACTGGCCTAAAGCGCCAGAATAATAATCAGAGGCATTATGATCTGCCCCCAAAAAGTTAGACATTATTATATCGCCATAATGGATTAAGTTCTGTACTCGACCGGACTCAATCCATTCAATTTTGGAGGAAAGCGCAATACTGACATGCTAATGTATTAGGGCGTGTTGACGTTTAGTGTCTATGATTCAATCAACCCACATCGGTAGCCATATCATGATAAACGCCAGCGCTAACATGCTGGCGTAATTTCGCGCTAATTTAGCGTATCTTGTTGCAATTGCTCGAAAATGCTTTATTCGAGCAAACACATTTTCGACCAAATGGCGATAATGATATAAAACATCATCGATGTTCTTATCGGGTTTTCGGCTATTTCTTCGATAAGGAATGACTGCTGTTGTACCTTGTTTTTCAATGAAATCTCGGAAAGTTCTGCTATCGTAACCTTTATCCGCTATCACAAAATCAGATGCCGATGAATTTGCGACCAAACTTTCTGCATGTACAATGTCATGTGTTTGTCCCCCTGACAGCTCAACATGGACAGGAAAACCATAACTGTCTACCGCCAAATGAATTTTAGTTGAACGTCCACCCCGGCTTTTACCCCGATGGCTTCATCTTCCGTTGAAGCAGCCCCTGAACTATGTTGATGAGCGCGGACAATACTGCCATCAATGAATAACCATTCAGTATCTGTATTATCAGATAACAATTTGAATAATAAATAAAAAATATCTTTCTTTGACCAGGCATTAAAACGTTTGAAGAGTGTATTCCACTTTCCCAATTCCTCCGGTAAATCCCGCCACGGACATCCTGTTCTCATTCGACAAAGGCTCCCTTCGAAAGTCAGGTAATGTGCCTCTTTGTGGTAAATACATCCATGTTGTTACATTAATACAGTTAGCTTATTCCATAAGGGTTTTGATAACATTGTTCGTGGCATGATGAACTGGGGGAATAGTTTTTTCGCGAAGACAATGATACCAGAGCATCATGCTGTTCAAACTACCCTCACAAAACGTCAACACGCCCTAGTGACGGATGAATAAATCAAATACACTTGACTGGTTTGGGAAGGCCGGCAATTTTTGTTGCTTGTTTTGCCGGCCCTTTGGGAAACAGGCGATAGAGATAACGGCTATTTCCTTTCTCTTCACCATATTTTTGGGCGATCGCTTTGACTAGCATACGAATAGCGGGTGAAGTATTAAATTCTTCATAAAACTCACGTACAAAACGGATAACTTCCCAGTGCTGTTCGGTTAGAGTGATTGCTTCCTGTTCGGCAATGACAGGAGCCATAGCTTCTTGCCAATCACGATAGTTTTTTAGATAACCTTGTGCATCAGTTTCGATCTCACGACCTTCAAATACCAACATAACTTTCTACCATCCAATAACGATGGCCGCAATTTAGCAAAATTCACCACTATCCCCAAGAAAGATTACTCAACATGCCGAATAAATAGACCAACAGACAGTGTTGTGAGTAAATTAACCGCAGTTGAACAGATAAATACTTTACATTGGTAACTGTGATGTTTATAGTGCTCGACATCGCGGAGGGGTGGCCGAGCGGCTGAAGGCAGCGGTCTTGAAAACCGCCGATGGGAAACCATCCGAGAGTTCGAATCTCTCCTCCTCCGCCATCTACACTTCTAGCAGCATCTCTTAAAGTCTACTTTTCCCAATAAAATCAACGAAAATCCCCAAATAACACTCTAGTAACGTCTACTGGCATCTATTGCAATGTACCCCAGTCAGGGGGTATATATAGGGGTAACTTTCTGTACCCCCTAAAAAAATCCCCCCATTACTGTGAGGGGGCAAGGATGCTAGAAATATGAAACTAACAGCCCGACAAGTTGAAACAGTAAAACCCCAAGATAAAGATTTTAAGCTGTCGGATGGTGGCGGTTTGTACCTGCTGGTAAAGACAACCGGTTCTAAATACTGGCGACTGAAATACCGCATTGCAGGAAAAGAAAAGTTACTCGCTATTGGTACTTTTCCGCTTATTACGTTGGCAGAGGCCAGAAGAAAACGTGATGAAGCCAAGAAACTGATAGCCGAAGGTATTGATCCCAACCAAGATAAAAAACAGAAGAAACTTGCGGCTCAGGGCGAAATCAGTAATACCTTTGAAAGCATTGCGCGTGAATGGTACGAGGGAAGAAAAGACAGGTGGTCTGTTGGTTATCGTGAAGATATGATGGACGCATTCGAAAAAGATGTTTTTCCTTATATTGGTCATCGCCCGATTGCTGAAATAAAACCCCTCGAATTATTAGACCTCCTTTCTATTATGAAAAAGAGAGGTGTCACCGATAAATTAAAGAAAGTCCGCCAACGCTGTGGTGAAGTTTGGACATATGCAATTATTACGGGCAGAGCCGAATATAATCCAGCTCCCGATTTAGCGAGTGCTTTTATTCCTCATCAACGCGAACACTACGCTCACCTTTCAGTGGATGAATTACCTGAATTTCTGCGCTCTATTGATAAATACATGGGAAGTCAGATAGTCAGAACGGCTTTGCGAATGCTTATATTAACCGGCGTTCGTCCGGGAGAACTTCGTAAAGCTGAATGGTCAGAGATTAATTTAGATAAGGCTGTTTGGACAATTCCAGCCGAAAAAATGAAAATGCGCCGCACTCATGTAGTGCCACTATCAGAGCAAGTTATCGATTTATTGAAGCAGATTCAGCCCATCAACGGCAGTTATCAGTATGTTTTTCCAAGCCGGACAGATTACAGAAAGCATCTTTCTGATATGGCAATCAATACGATGATCCGCCGTATGGGATATTCAGGACGAGCCACAGGCCACGGATTCCGACACACTATGAGTACCATCCTGCATGATCAAGACTTCAACACAGCATGGGTTGAAAAACAGCTTGCTCATGTCGATAAAAACAGTATTCGAGGCACTTACAACCACGCTCAATATCTGGATGGTCGCAGGGAAATGCTGCAATGGTATGCGGATTATATGGAGATGCTGGAACGAGGTGAAAATGTGCTGATCGGGAAATTTGGCAAAAGGGCATAAAGAAAGATAGAGATTTTTTAAGAAAAGTAACATAAAAATCAACGCCTCAGTGTGGTGGAACACATCTGAGGCGTCTAACCAAACCGTTAAATGAGGTAACGATGATGGCTGATACACAGTCTAACCAAACTCACCCTAAATTTACATCTTCAGATAAAACAGACGAACAAAAACCGCTCGAACTCATCCAAACCGTGAAAAAATCCGCCATGTATCACTGGGAAAATCTGCTACCTGCCTGTGGTATTGATATTCCAGCAAAAAATAAACATGGGGTTTGTCCTGTTTGCGGCGGTACTGACCGTTTCCACTTTATCGACGACCACCATCATGGCAACTGGCATTGCCGCCAATGTGACGTTCCGAACTATGGTGATGGGCTGGATTTAGTGGCAAAGACCAAAGGGATCTCGATTTTTGAGGCTGCAAAAATTGTTGCAGATGTGCTGGCATTGCCTTTGCCAGAACCCAAACCAGCCAAAACGCTGACTAGGAACACTAAGCCAATTGCTGAACGTATCGCGGCACTGGTTGCCACTGCTGTTGAGGGGGAATCTCAATATCTGGTGAAAAAAGGGTTGCAATGCTCCAATCAGCGGATGTTAAAAGACGGTTCTTTATTGCTGGTAACTCAGACACTGGATGGCGCAATTACTGGCGCACAGGCCATCAAGCCAAATGGTGAAAAACGCCTTGTTGCAGGTACACAGAAAAAAGGCAGTTTTATTCTGGTAACTGAGATTACCGGAACGCCGGACACAATCATCATTACCGAAGGTTATGCTACAGCTTTAACTGTCAGCCAACTGCATAAAGGCGTGGTATTGGCAGCGATTGATGAAAGTAATCTATTGATTGTTGCCGAACAGGCTAGAGAGCAGTATCCAAACTCCAAAATTATAATTGCCGCTGATAACGACAGGCACGAACCGGAAGAACGAGACAAAAACGGCAGGTTGAAAAAGAATGTTGGAAAAATAACAGCAGAAAATACTGCTTTGGCGATTAATGGATGGGTAACACTACCACCTACGGAATTCAAAGCCGACTGGGATGATTATCGCCAGCAACACGGTGTAGAAATAGCACAACAAGCCTTTGCTCAGGGGCTTTATCAACCGACATCAACCAAGAACAAAGCAGCTATTCAGCTTAATAATGATGCCGAGCCTTCAAAATTGACACTCTGCCAGATGGGAGCTAGTCAGCGTGGGGAAGTATTGCTGTCACGTTATAACGGTGATCTGGCACTGGATGGTGCTTCGGAAACCGTTCATCACTATGACGGTATTATCTGGCGTCCGGTCAGTGACCGTGATTTAAGACGGGAAATGGTCGCTGCTTTTATGGAAGAGAAACTACCGTATTCACCGCATGGTATTAGCTCAGCCGTAGATGCCCTGAAATTACAACTTCCCATGATGCAGCCACCAAAACGCCACTTAATCGGATTCAGTAACGGTGTATTTGATCTGAAAGCCTGTCAGTTCCGACCTCACCGCAAAAATGACTGGTTATTGCTTGCCAATGACGTTGAATTCAATTCCCCTGTTTCGGGGGAAACTCTGCAAGATCACGCGCCACAGTTCTGGCGCTGGCTCAATCAGGCAACTGCCAACTGTGAAAACAAAGCAGATAGAGTACTAGCGGCGCTGTTTATGGTGCTGGCGAATCGCTATGATTGGCAGTTATTTTTGGAAATCACCGGAGCCGGAGGCAGTGGCAAAAGTATCTTTGCCGAAATTTTTTCCATGTTGGCAGGTAAAGGCAATACCGTTTCCGCAAGTATGGCAGCACTGGAAAACCCACGAGAACGGGCGTTGATTGTTGGCTATTCGTTGATCATCCTGCCAGACCAAACTCGCTATGTGGGCGATGGCTCTGGCATCAAGGCGATTACAGGCGGTGATGAAGTTGCTATTGATCCGAAGCATAAACAACCCTATTCAACCCGTATCTCTGCGGTGGTTCTGGCAGTAAATAATAATGCCATGAGTTTCAGTGATCGCAGTGGTGGAGTATCGCGGCGTCGGGTGATTTTCAATTTTTCCGAAGTCGTACCGGAAAATGAACGCGATCCACTGCTGCGGGATAAAATTGCGGAAGAATTGCCCGTGATTATCCGGCATTTGCTGCATCGGTTTACTGATCCACAATCAGCAAGGCGTTTACTGGCAGAACAGCAGAAATCTGCGGAGGCGCTGGATATCAAACGCGGCACAGATCCACTGGTCGATTTTTGCGGTTATCTCATTGCTTCCCATGAAGTTGACGGCCTATTAATCGGCAATGCGGAAATTATGCCGTTCAATCCCCGTAAATACCTTTATCACGCCTATCTTGCTTATATGAAAGGCAATAACCTGAATAAACCTGTTTCCGTGACTCGTTTTGGCATGGATATGCCAGGCGCACTGGCAGAGTATAGTCAGCAATATTTACGCAAGAAAAGCAAACAGGGCATTCGTAGCAATCTGAGCCTGAATCTTGATACCGCTATCGAATGGATGCCAAAACTGACAAGGAATAGCCAGCCAGAAGAATAATTTTTTCTGATTTCAGGCATTTTTCAAAGAAATATAAAAAAGTGTTCATTACTGTTCACCCTATAATTTAAACCAAATATATCAATGTATTATAGGGTGAATAGTTATTTTAAAACTGTTCACAACTATTCATCACTGTTCACCTTTTTTCTGGTTGGAGGTGAACGGTTGGGTGAAGAGTGGTGATGAGTTTAATTTCAACTCATCACCCTTTAACAATATGAATTTAAATAAAATTATTTAAAGGTGAACAGGGTGAACAGTTTTATACCTAATTCTTTAATAGGGGGGGTAGGTAAAAATGTTTTCTCTGGCAGGTGATCTTTCAGATCTCTGAGTTACCGGGTTAATGTATTAGCCCAGTAACTCGGAGAAGACAAGCACAGCGCGTCAGTGTGTTTTTAAAATGTTTCATTGTGTGAAATTTAATAAATGTAATTATTTGATTTTATTTAGGAAGAGATACTTATCACAGTTTTCCCATTGGTTTTTCATTTGTATTGGAACGACTTATGTTTAACGTTATATTATACATCATTAATATGATAATATTATGTGGTAAATAGGGTTACACATATCGAGAAAAACCAATGGAGAAATATAATATGAAAACATTGACCGAATGTGAAAATTCTTTAAGAAATCTTGTTGCAGAATACAATGACGTTAAAAAGATAAGAAATGAAGCTCAAACAAGACACCACATAATTAACAAAATAATAACAGATGTATTTGCGTGGCCAGATGATTGTTATGAAGTTGAGTATTATGAAGATAAAACATTTACAGATTACGAATTAGGCAAACCAAGGCAAGTTATCATTGAGGCAAAAAGAGAAGGACATATTTTTGAAATACCTGCTGGTTTATCAGCTAAAAACACTATCGATATACCTGTTCTTTTAAAATCAAATGACGATTTAAATAAAGCAATACGACAAGTCCAAAACTATTGCTCATCTAGAGGAACTCCAATTGCTATTGCGACGAATGGACATCAGTATGTTGCCTTTATTGCTAGTAATCAAAATGGTAGTTCACCATTAGAAGGTAAGGCATTAGTTTTTGACAGTTTAAATAACATGCTTAGTAACTTCACTCTTGCGTGGAACATGCTTTCTTATCAAGGTGTGAAGGAACAACGTTTAATGAAATATCTAGTATCAGATGTGAAAGGTATCCCTAATAAACTTTCATCATATCTAGCAATGTATCCAAAAGTCAGATACACAAGTGAAATACAAACCTCACTTCGCCAAATATCTGAACTAATAATTCAGGATGCTCTTGAAAGTAAAGAAATTGAAGAGATTTTTTATCAGAAATGCTACTGTGAAAGTGGCGCTCTATCCAAATATGCGTTATTAAGCAAGGAAATATTGCAAGCAAGATATGCAGCATTATTCAGTGATAGTGAGTCTTCACCTCAAATTACACCAGTAAAACCAGGACGAAAAGAACAAGGATTAGATCCTAGTATCATGGCTGAGGCATTATCTAAGCGCCCAATAGTTCTAATAGGTGATGTTGGTGTTGGTAAAACTTCTTTTGTGAAAAATCTTATTTATTCCAGCGCATTTAGAGAGTTTAAGGAAGCCATATACATTTATATTGATTTAGGTGCCAAGGCAACTCTTGCTGAAAACCTTCAGAAATTTGTTATTAACGAAATGGAGGAGCAGCTCTTAAACAAGTATGATACTGATATTTCAGAAATGAAATTTGTCAAGGGTGTATATGCTAGAGATATCCAAAGGTTTTCGGCTGGTATATGGGGTGAGCTCAGAGATACTAATAAAGAAAAATATCATGAGAAACAGTTAGAGATGCTTGCGGAAAAGCTAGAAAACAAGGATGAGCACTTAAAAAACTCAATTAATCATCTATCTAAGCAAAGTAAAAAACAAATAATTATTTGCATAGATAATGCCGATCAACGAGACTTTGATACACAACAAAGAGCTTTTATCATATCTCAAGAACTTGCTAAGGATTGGAACTCTTTGGTGTTTATCTCAGTCCGCCCCCAAACATTCTTTAAATCTAAATCATCTGGTGCGCTAACTGCCTATCCTCATAAAGTATTTACTATAGCACCACCTCGAATAGATCAAGTGCTAGATAAACGCCTTCAATTTGCACATGAGATGTCGGAGGGTAAAATTCCGTTAGAAAAAGCCGAATTTGTGAGGATTCATATTGATAATCTTTCTGTATTCATTAAAGTATTAATTGAGTCGCTTAGAAACAATAAAACCCTTGGTGAATTTATAGAAAATATAACAGGAGGAAATGTAAGGCAAGCATTAACCTTCATAACTGGATTTATAGGAAGCCCAAATGTTGAAGCGGAAAAAATTATCAACACCTATGAAAAAGAAGGACGATATGTTATACCTGTTCACGAGTTTTCAAAACAAGCCCTATTAGGTGAGTTCTCACACTTTGACCCTAATACATCTCTTGCAATGAATATATTTGATATCTCTATTGCAGATGAAACCGAACACTTTCTTGTTCCTTTAATTTTAGCTCTCTTATCAGAAAAAAATGAAATACAAGATCGCGATGGTTTCTGCGAAACAAAAAATATAATAATTGAAATGCAAAGTTTAGGATATATACCTGCACAAACTGAACATGCATTAAGAAGAGTCACCAATAAAAAACTTATCGAAACGTCACAACGTTTTACTTTTGACGAGGATGAAACAGGATTGATAGGAAAAATGCCAGCTAAATTCAGAATTACGTCAATTGGGCAATATCACCTTAAACGCTGGATTAGTGACTTTGCATATTTAGATGCAATGCTTTTTGATACACCAATTTTTAATTCTGAAATAGTTAATGAAATGCGTTCAAATTGTGAATCTTTCAATATTGGTGATAGATACAATAGAACAATCGCATTCAAAGATTATTTATTGGGTACATGGAATAAGCTTGTGAATAAACCAAGTTATTTCGATATGAATGAATTAATGAAAATGGGAGAAAGATCATTTGTAAGTGTAGAGCGTGTTGTTAAAAGTGCTCCTAGCAAATCTTAATGATAAATTGAATATGCAATATTTCCATATGTATGTAATAATTTTAATACTACAACCTTACTGACCATTTTGAAAGGTCATTTAGACAATATAAGCAGTTGACTCTACTTATCACCACAGCTAACATCCTACTACAAAAAACGATCTATCGCCTGTCAGGATCGCCTTCGGGTGGCGAAACAAAACTCTCGTAGCCTGAAAGAGAGAGCATAATTGCGGTACATCTGCACACTTTTGGAAGCAGATATTGCCAAGACACCTAAACCATCGTCTGGCAATGAAGGTCTCTTAAACTAATAGATAACCCAAAAGGATATCTTTATCTTGTCACCAAAGTGTAGTGAACGTGGATTCATACACTGGCGTTTCAAATCAACATAAATCCTATTTATCCTCAATGAACAAAGAGATAGCCTTTGCGCCTCCGTTCATACTTTTATCTATCTTTGTTGGAATTATTCAACAGACAATTTTTCTACAGCTAATCCATTAACATAACTACCGTTTTGATATTTAACCTTACGGCGTTTTGCTATGCATGATGGCACTTCAACGTTTGCACAGCTTTTTCTGACAGTTCGCGGAACTCAAGGCGTCACTTTTTGCAGGGTTACCGCTGAAAGTGACGCCGCAGCCAAAGAACGCCATAACTCTCAAAGGCTCTGGCCTGATTAACCACACAGTGAATCTGACACTGCTTTTTATAGATTGAAAAAGGAGAAATTGACGATATCGAGGCTGGCCTTTAGCCGGTGGGGATGACCTGTTAATACAGGCGGCAGTACTGAGTACTCAACCGATACCCCGCAATACCTCAACTTGCGTTCACTCTGGCGCACAGATATCGATCAAGGATAAGGCAGGTATTTTCTGTTTTGTCCGAACTGTCGCGCTCCAGAGATTGCATGTTGTCAGGTATAAGTAAGGAAATTGATGAATTAGCTAATTGAAGAATTAAGCATTCGGATCGCTGCCTGTTATGTTGCGTGGGTTTATAGCTGTTAAACTTAGTCGTCCAGTTATTGATTCAGATAAAGCAATCAGTTAAAGTTCTCCCGCCATTGGCACAATCCAATGGTAAGGTTTAGCAGCCTTAAAGAGTAACCTCGCCGGATGGTTACTCCCGGTCTGCTAACCCTGCTTTGAATCACCACCATCAATGATCAATTAATGGAAGGGGTAGCAGGAATGAATAACAATGTTAAAAATATTGGCATCAGGCCGATATTATTGCCGCATTACGTAAACGCGGTACAACTTTAGCGGCTGTTTCTCGTGAGTCGGGACTTAGTTCATCTACACTAGCAAACGCATTCAGTAGGCCTTGGCCTAAAGGCGAATGGATCATTGCTGATTATCTTGGCATCCATCCCTCAGAAATCTGGCCAAGTCGTTATTTCGATTCTCATACTGGAGAATTATTAAAAAGGAAAGCCCGCTCTAAGCCACAGGAATAACCCGTTTTAATTTGTGATCTAGTTCGTAAAAATGATAAATGTTTATATGAAGCCTTGAGCGTGAGATGGCAGCCAAATTTGACCATTTCCAAATCTCATGGCTTTTTTGCTTTAACGTGATGATTAAAAAGTTATAAATCTAATTTCCACATAAAAACTACCAGACTTGATGTAGCAAAATAATGTGGGGGTACAACTGGGGGTATGTGACATTTTGGATAAAATTAATTTATTAAATATTAATATGTTAACCTACCAGTATTGCGCTCTCCTCGGGTCGGTAGGGTATCGCGCTGACATGATGAGTGCTTTTGAAAATGACGTCTTTCCTTATATTGGCAATAGACCAATAGCAGATATAAAACCTTTGGAGTTATTGGACGTTCTTTCGAGGATGGAAAGGCGCGGGGCTACTGAGAAGTTAAAAAAAGTCCGTCAACGTTGTGGTGAAGTTTGGAAATACGCAATTATCACTGGTCGAGCTGAATATAATCCAGCCCCCGATCTTGCTAGTGCTTTCATTCCCCATAAAAGAGAACATTATCCTCACCTTGATGTTGACGAGTTACCAGAATTCCTGAAGTCCATTGATAAGCACATGGGTAGCCAGATTGTTAGGCATGCACTGAGAATTCTAATTATTACGGGATTACGTCCTGGTGAATTAAGAAAATTAAAGTGGAGTGAAGTTGATCTGGAAAAGAGACTTATCCAAATCCCTGCGGAAAGAATGAAAATGCGCAGACCACACAGCGTGCCTTTACCTGATCAGGTGGTAACTTTGCTTCAGCAATTAATCCCAATCAGTGGTGATTATCAATATGTATTTCCTAGCCGAACTGATTACAAAAAACCCCTCAGTGAAATGGCTATGAATACCATGATGAAGCGTATGGGGTATGGTGGCAGGGCTACGGGGCATGGATTCCGCCATACTATGAGCACAGTGCTACATGAGCAATGCTTCCCTTCTGAATGGGTGGAATTGCAGCTTGCTCATGTTGATAAAAATAGTATCAGGGGCACGTATAACCATGCCCTTTATCTAGATGGACGCAAAGAAATGCTTCAATGGTACGCTGATTTTATGAATTCTTTGGAGCATGGGGAAAGATATCATTAATTGTATTAGTTCAGACTAGATCTGATGAGATGGACGTCCCGTATGGCGTCAATTGTACCAAAATGAAATAAGCATATTCATTTTATGGGAGCGTCCATCATGTATCATAAAATTCTCGGTATTGATCTCGCTAAATCTGTTTTTCAGCTTTGTTTGCTTAACGATAATCACATTATATTTAATAAAAAAATGACCCGAAGTCGATTACTGGATGCTGTTAGACAAATGGAATCCGGGACTTTGATTGCTATGGAGGCTTGTAGTACCGCCCACTATTGGGCACGAACGATTGAAAATCTAGGTTTTAAAGTTTGCCTTATTCCCCCTCAGCATGTGAAAGCTTTCGTTAAACACCATAAAAATGATGCCAATGATGCGTTGGCAATATGTGAAGCTGCGAATCGGCCGGGTATGCATTTTGTTCCGGTCAAAAATCTGTATCAACAAGACCTCTGTGTTCTCCATAATGTCCGGCAGTCATTAGTTCAAAAACGCGTTGCTCTCTCTAATCAAATCAGAGGACTGGCAGCAGAATATGGCATTATTTTTCCGCAACGCTCTGCGGCTCTTAGAGAGTCACTGTACGAGGCACTTGAAGATGCCGATAATGGATTAACGATGATTGCACGCAGGGTTCTGAAACAACTCTATGAAGAATGGCTGAAGCTGATCCAGCAGACAGAGGAAATAGAAGAAACCCTCAAGTCGCTATCATCGCAAACGGCTCAGTGGCAGCAACTCCAATCTATTCCCGGTATTGGCCCCCTGATTGCCTCCGCAATGGTCGCGTATATTGGTGATGGAAAACAATTTAATAACGGCAGGCAAATGGCCGCTTGGTTAGGACTCGTTCCTCGACAGGCCAGCAGTGGTGGGAAAACACAATTAGGCAAAATCACTAAAAAGGGTAATCGGTACCTACGCGGGATTTTAATTCATGGCGCCAGAGCTGCTATACAACGCAGAGCGTTACGGCATGATGCACTCGGTGATTGGATGCAGTCTTTGGTTAACCGACGGGGATTTAATAAGGCGTGTGTCGCTTATGCCAATAAATGTGCCAGGATATGCTGGTCAATTATGGTTAATAAAGATGCGTTCCAGATGAGCAAAGCCTTTGCTTAAATAAACCGGTTTCATTTTCAATAGAGTTGACTACAGTTGATGAGCTAAACGGTTATCCGGCCTTGCAAAAACCTGAGACTGTCGAGGATTTTTAATCCGTTGATCTGATGAGGAGGCAAGGTTCGGACTTCACCATGGCGCAGCAAATTTAAATGATTGCCAGACGCCGGATATATGACCGTGAACCGAAATTAGCAATACACTGAGTCACTAAAAAAGTTGAATATTATGGGACGTCCATATATGACACTTCGGTTTGAAAAGAAGAGAGTTACCGACTTTGATTAAAGGTGATGAATCCATAATCAAAGACTAAGAGGTAACTCTCATGCTTTATACTAGGGGCTGTTGATGTTTTAAGGTCATAATTCAATCACCCCACATCGGCAACCAAACAATGATAAATGCCAGTGCCACCATGCTGGCATAATTCCGTTCAAGTTTATCGTATCTTGTTGCTATTGCTCGGAAATGTTTAATCCTGGCAAACACATTTTCCACCACGTGGCGGTAACGGTATAAACAGTTATCAATATGTTGGCCTGCTTTTCGACTATTTTTGCGGTAAGGGATCACCGGGGCGGCTTCTCGTTGTTCAATAAATGTTCTGAAACGCTGGCTGTCATATCCTTTGTCAGCGATAACGACTTCGGATGAGGGGGACTCAGAGACAAGACTTTCTGCGTGAACACTATCGTGAACCTGTCCTCCGGAGAGTTCAAAATGAACGGGCAACCCTCCGCTGTCTACCGCTAAATGGATCTTGGTTGAACGCCCGCCACGACTTTTACCAATCGCCTCATCGTTATCTGAAGCGGCTCCGGCACTCTGCTGGTGAGCACGAACAAGAGTTCCATCAATAAACAACCATTCTGTATCCGCAATATCAGATAACCATTTGAAAATAAGCTGTAAAACACCTTTCTTCGACCAGGCATTAAAACGTGAAAAGACGCTATTCCATTTACCGAATTTTGTCGGTAAATCGCGCCAGGGGATGCTCGTTCTCATTCGGTAAAGGATCCCTTCGAAGGTCAAACGGTGTTCAGGTTTGTCATAAACCCAACCGGTATGTTGCATTAATGCAGATAGCTTATTCCAATAGAGATCTGTTAACATAGTTCGCGGCATGATGGTGAGGTCTGGTTGTTTTTTGGCGAAAGTAATTATACCAAATCATCATGCTGTCTAATAATCCCTCGCAAAACGTCAACAGTCCCTAGATTCCCTCGAATTCGGGGGAATTGAAATATTCCCCTAAACATCCCGAACGTGCAGGATTTCGAACTACTGCAAATTTTTCAGTAGTTGAATAAAGCCGTCGAATTCACCTTGCATGAGGCATTGCCTGAGTTGACTACTAGTAGATAACCTGAACTTCGCTTAAGAAAGGAAAGGCAAAAGGGAACTAAGTGCCTGAGGCACGATCAAAGTTTTTGCTTAGAAAACAAAATCGTGGGGATCCTCAGGCTATGACTACTTTAGATGAACTTTTCTGTTGCGTCGATGACTTTTGCCAAAAATTTATTCCCCTTTGGGAACAACAGCTCATTGAGAATAATCAGCTCAAGCGTCATCGCGCCACTTCCCTGTCTCTCAGCGAAATAATGACTCTCCTCATTTTATTTCACATGAGCCATTATCGTCATTTTAAAGCGTTTTATACTGAGTATGTACAGCAATACCTCAAAGCAGATTTCCCCAGTCTGGTGAGCTACAATCGAATAATAACATTGAAGAAAAGAGTCCTTATTCCGTTATGCGCTTTCCTTTCTTCACGCCAACAAAAATCACACGGCATTGCCTTTATCGATTCCACTAAAATCGCGGTTTGTCATAACCTACGTATTTCTCGTCATAAAGTTTTTGAGGGTGTCGCGCAGCGAGGAAAAACCAGCACAGGATGGTTCTATGGCTTTAAACTCCATCTGATTATTGATGATTGCGGTGAGATTTTATCCGTTAAATTAACACCGGGAAATGTTGACGATCGTCAGCCGGTAAAGGAATTAGTCAAAGGTTTAACCGGGCATCTCTATGGTGACAAAGGCTATTTATCCCAAGTGTTATGCGATGAACTGAAAGAGGAAGGGCTTACGTTAATCACGAATGTTCGCCGTAATATGAAAGCCCAATTTTTATCGCTTTGGGACAAGGCCATGTTAAGAAAACGGTTTTTGATAGAAACGGTGAATGACCAATTGAAAAATATTTCTCAGATAGAACATTCAAGGCACCGAAGCATAATCGGCTTTTTACTGGAAATCGTATCAGGACTGATTGCTTATACATTCCAGCCGAAAAAGCCGAGCTTAGGTTTACGTGACCATGAAATAGTGATGCTTAAACAAAGTTGAGGTTAGATAGTAAAAGGGTCACGCAAATAGCGCAGCCCTGGATTCGGTGTGTAGATTGGGGGTTATTTCCACTCGAAAACGAAATGTTTTGGTGGTTGATCTGTTTGTTTCAATATTTCGCCTAGTTTATTAGCTTCTTCACCAGTATAATTGGCACTGAGTGTATTATCAGCATAATCTTGGAGGGCTGCAGTACCAAGATTATAGGTTTTATTTTCAACAGAAATGTAAAGGTTTTTACTGAGTAATTCTATCACTGTCTGGCGATTATTTTGGTTAACAGACACCTCAAAATACAGTGTATCGCTCGCATCATTTCTTGTATCGAGGAATAGTAATAGGACATTTTCAATATCTGTGGTAGTTCTAAGCCTAGTCAAAGTACCAAAACTATACCCTCCCCAGCCTTTCTGACTTTCATTTCCATCTAAATATCCCCATCGTTGAAACTCTGAAATATCATAATCAGTATATTTATGAGCCCCTGATACAAGATCAAAAGACAACATGCAATCTTCTGGTTTGGGTTTCGGTTCTGATTTCAATAAACTCCAGTCACACGCCATTAAGTCTTCTTGTGCTGGCTGCCATGATGTCATTCCGCCATGTTTATCGCGTTTTTTAATTTCTGGCTCATCATTACCACTACCAGGAACTAGGTGTATGTATTCATCAGGCGCATCCCAGTCTTTACGGTGCACTTTATTTCCTAAATACACCTGAATTAACGCCCACGGAGAAGTACCAACTGGTGCAACTACATCATTACTTTTGTATTGTTCAGGATCAAACGGACATTGTTTATTATCCAGCTTATTAACGTCAGACATCATTTCCTCACTTATTTATCGTTAAAGTTTAAGGTCACTTCATCCTGCTGCTAACTAGCCAGTTAATATTACTTAGGTCAGATTTTTATCTCAATGAGATGCAGCCTAACAATGATTAATACGAATTAATATAGGATATTGCATTATAAAATATGACTATTCACTAAGTCAGTAATCTGTTGGGGTGTAAATTTGAAGTTTAGTGCTGATAAATATCCTTTACTGAATGTGGGGCAATAAAAAACCCCGCTCGATGGCGAGGTAAAATGTCTGAAATTAGCAAACCAGATGATAACACTGTGTCACTGTTTTCCATCTGTCGAGAAAAGCTAATAAGCTACGTGACATAGCTATCACTCTTATCACAATAGCATCGTTTTTACGTACGTAAAGTTATTTTTAAAAATTACTGCATAATTGATGCGCGCTGATATTCATTGGCTCTTTCTGGACGTATTTATCCATCTCCAGTGAGACATCCAGCATCATTAGCATCCCTTCAATGACCCCCTCGGCTTTTTGTAATTTCTTCCCAATGTACCCGTCAGAACAATGATGCTCATACGCCAACTACATAAACGTCTTACCGAACACGTAATAGTCAAACAACAAATCATGCGCATCACTATTTTGCTGGTTCAGCTTTGCCATACAACTAGAAATAACCATCGCATCACCCTCACAACACTGCGGGCGTGACTTGATTCTATTGGGGATCAACCCCTTGAAACCCGCCGCAATAGATGACCAGTAAACGCCCTCCTGGTTGTCCGCCACCCATGCCCCCCAACGCTCCATGACCAGTTGAATATTTGTCATCGGTTTATCCCCGCCACTGTCTGTTGTTGTTTTACCCTGTTGATTAATCGTCTTATTGCTCCACGCGTGACATCAAATTTATGGGTTACCACTCTCTGAGAGAGGCCAGATGCCAGTAACCCAATAATTAACGGTGTATCAGACGGCTCTAGTTTCTGAATTCGATGTTGTGTTACTCCGTAACATTCGAACCTAAAATCATCCAGTGTTGACCATGCCGGATGCCTACAGTCTGCTAATCGGGTGACATACAAACGCTCTTTGCGCTGACGAATAGCATAGTGCTTTTTATCCTCCATTCTCCGCTGTCTGGCACAGGCCATTGCCTCATCGAAATTGTCGAATGTCATGCGGCCTCCTGCCTCAGATTTTTTAACTTCTCACGATACTCATCCCTGATTGCCCTGCATTCCTCAATCGTCCAACGGTGCCGATCATGATTGGACTCAATAGCATCCACCGCTGCCTGACCGATGCGCTGGATTAACTCCACCCTGTACGGAACCAGATTCCCCGATTTATGCTGGTTACAGACAACACACTGGCGATGGATATTCCGTTCATCAAATCTCAATTGAGGCGCTGCTGACGTTGTCCGGTAATGACCCGCATCCCATTGAGCAGATGTATGCGTACCACAGGAAACACACGGTAAGTCGCGGTCTCGTTCTCTGATATAGGCATTTACAGCGCGTTGGGCTTGTTGAATCCAATAACTGCGGGGTTTTACTGCTAGGCGTCTTGCTTTGAGTTTGTCGCGGGCTATCTTCTGCTTAATTTCATTGTCTTTCTTTTGTCGTCGTTCCAGTTCCTCTCGTTTTTTCTGCTCTTGTTTCCTACCTCTGGCTATTGCACATTGGATTGAGCAGGTGTTTTGTAATTGCCGTTCTGGTTCATACCGCGCGGCGCATTCTTTACATTTCCGTTGTCTTAGTTTTTTCATCCCTTTCCGCCTTTTGTTTGTTGTATATCGCCCAATCTATTGCATCCAGCTTTTTCCGGCCTTTCGTATCAATGAGATGGATACCATCCTGACACGCATGGTTTTCCTCAACGTCAATTCGGAGTCGCTCTAAATCTGCGTAACTATGTTGAGCCAGCTTTAATCTGTTCCATCCGTAATTGCGTGGTAATTTATCCGCCGGTTTTCTGATTTCGTTCACCGCTCTTGCTCCTGTTTGAGTTTCATGTACTCGCTGTCAGCTGGCACTGTCACGAAACAACCAATACCCACAGCCCATTACTCAATCTGCTCCATGAACCGAAACATCTCGCCCGTGTCCAGTTCAGATGTCTGACGTAGTGTCCTGACGCGCTCCGGCTCCTGCGTTCTGCATCAATCCGCTCCACAACCTCGTAGCCCAAAAATGTGTGTTTCATCATTTCTTTGACTTCATCTGGTGAATATTTCGCCCCGTTGGATTTCAGAAAACGGCTAATCTCGCCAAACCACATATGCATGGTTGCGTTCTGAGATAGCGATCGGGTGTTTTTCCACGGTTTGATGATGATGTGATGAGGTTGATTTGTTGCGAGAACTTCTTTGAGTTGTTGCCATGCAGATTGTTTGGTCGATTCATGGAATAGAAAATTACATTCCATCCAGCCTCCGTTATTTGACTTGGCGGCGGTAACTCTGCCAATTGAAATTAATGCTGGTAGGTGTACCCATTCTTAGGCGATCAATAACCCATTCACCCAAAACAGCGGTCAGTTGCTCAAAATCTAAATTCGTCAGCACGCAAACCGGTTTTTTGTTTGCCAGACGCCGATCTACCACCTGAAAAATAATTAAATCCTCATTCAGGTTATTACGCTGCACACCGACATCATCGAGCACCAGCAAATCGACAGCACACAAATCATCAACCAGTGCTGATTCACTGATTTTCGTCTCTTTCTGGTAGGTTTCCCTCACCCGCATCATCAAATCAGGCAGAGTAGCTATCAGGATGCTATTACCGTTCTTGATGATGTGATTGCCAATGGCTGCCGCGAGGTGATTTTTCCCCGCGCCCGGATTACCACTGAAAATAAATCCGCCAAATGAATTACCAAAACTCTCTGCATACTGACGTGCCCGTGCTAATGCCCGTTGCTGCTCAGACGTCAATTTTTGACTAGTGGTAATAACCAGTTCTTCGGTCTCTCAGCCTGAAACTCGATATCCAGTCGTTGCAGTTGGGTATCCAGATCGATGTGAGGGAAAATCTTTTTCCAGTTGTCATAGTCCTTTTGGTTAAGTTTTATGACCTCTCCACTGAAAACATGTTTACTTTTCCCACGAGGAGCGTTAGCGACTTTCGCTATTGTTTTTATAGGTTCATTGACTGGTTCAAAAGAGTGACTGGTTCTGGGTGCAGATATTTCACTAGGGGTGAAAATTTTTCACCATCTAAATCTAAAATATAAATATTCGATGAATTGCCTTTTTCACCCGTCCGGTAAACTTTTTTCACCAGACCCTGTTTACATAAATCATCAATGTGATTAATTACACTCCTGCGGCTTATTTCACACTGATCGGCGATATATTGGTAAGAGGGAAAGCACTCGCCTTTATCGTTGGCATTATCTGCCAGTTTAAGTAATACCAGTTTCCTTAACGGATTACCGACCTTCATTTGCATGGCCTTGGCCATTAAGATCATACTCATTTTCTTATTCCTTGATTGCTACTTTCACCAAGGCTTGTCATTCAGGTGCGCAAAATTCCTAAAGTAAAATTTCGATTAGGTCTCGTTTAAGAATAAATAGTGTGCATCCACTATGATGAAATAGGGATATTGTATATAGACAAGAACTGATCCGAGATTCGGATAGTTATGATGATTTAGCCTACCAATAGGTGGTTGATAGGGACTCTCCACACGGGCGGAGCATTCATTGTAGAAACAGCAGAATTCAAGCCACTGTTAAAGAGCTATTTTTTAATTAAGTCAGCTAAAGGAATACCAAATTGCTCATGAATTTGTGCATACCTCGCAGGGGGGATGCACCCTTTTTTAATCCATTGCCGAATGGCCTGATCCTTTATATTTAGTTTCTTAGCTAACGCCGGCACGCCGCCAGCTTTTTTTGATTGTTGCCTCCAATACACTCATATGAATTTTCCTTTTTCACTAACATACAAAACAAAACACAAGAGATACTTTAAAAAATAAAGTTTCGCTTGCTATAAAAGAAAAAGCATCGCTTGTATATTTAAAGGCATGAAAACGATGCACGAAAGAATCAAGCAAGCTCGACTTGCCAATAAATTAACTCAAGCTGAACTGGCTGAACGGCTCGGTGTTACTCCGCAATCTGTACAACAATGGGAGTCAAGCACCGAACCAAGAAAGGCGAGATTGACTGCTTTAGCGTCCCTTCTTGATGTTGATGTGAACTGGCTTCTATTCGGTGATACGCAAAATAATGATGTAAATCGCCGGGATTCACTTGAAAAAACATGGCTGGATATTACGTCGTGGGATAGTGATACATCTTCGGATAATGAGGAAGTATACGTCCCTCTCTTGAGCGATATTGAATTAATCCCCAGCAGCGGGAAAAACATTAGTGCGAATTTTAACAGCCTTAGATTGAGATTTTCTAAGGCTACATTGAGAAGAATCGGGGCGCCAAGTGATGGCTCTTCGATTCTTTGTTTCCCTGCAAAGGGTAACAGCATGGAACCGGTTATTCCAGACGGAGCTACCATAGGCATTGATTCTTTGAATAAAAAAATCATTGATGGAAAAGTATATGCAATTGAACAGGATGGATTAAAACGCCTTAAGTGCCTCTATCGGCGTCCGAGTGGAAAAATACTTATCAGAAGCTACAACCGTAATGAATACGAAGATGAAATTGCGGGTGAAGATCAGGTGTTCATTATCGGGAGAATGTTCTGGTATTCCGTTTTAGATTACTAAGGATATGGCATGGATAATTTTAAGATAAAATTAAAACATCATGTTGAGCACGTTAATAACGTAGGTCAACACTGCACCACCGAAGAAACAACTAAGCAGGCATTAATACTGCCTTTTTTGGATATTCTTGGATTTAGCCCGTATGATCCGCAAAAGGTTAAAGCAGAATACGGAGCTGATTTCCCTGGAGTCAAAGCAAATGAACGTGTTGATTATGCTTTATTCTGTCAGGGTGTTCCCGTGATGTTTATCGAGGCAAAAGGGTACAGCGAGAAGCTGGATAACCATTGTCCTCAATTGTCCAGATACTTTAACTCGACTCCAGAAGTTACTATTTCTGCTATTACAAATGGGTTAGAATGGCGCTTCTTTACTGATTTAAAACAAAAAAATGTCATGGACCCTGCGCCGTTTTTGCGCATTAGAATGGATGAAGTTAGTGATGCAGATGCCAGCCAACTCTTTCGCTTTAGACACGATAAATTCAAACCAGAGGCTTTAAGGACGCTTGCGGAGGAAAGTGTTTATCTATCCGCATTTACTAAAACTATCAGTGCTAGCTTGAGGGATATTGATAGTGAGTTTGTACGATATGTTGCCAGTCGTTCCAATGTTGAGCGTCAGTTAAATCAACGCTTCATTGAATCAATCACGCCGTTAGTGAAGCAGGCTGTCGAAAAATCTGTTAGTGCAATGGTAGTTTCCGGTCTTTCGAATAAATTTACCCCAATTGATGGAACTCAAGATGAAATAGAGCATCAAGAAAGCCCGAAAGAATTTGAAGACATAGTCGATCCAGACAACCCCAACATCATCACTACTAAAAATGAGCTAACGCTATTCGAAAGAGTTAAGTCAATCGTCGGAGACGACGGTGATTTGCAATACAAGGATACAGAATCTTATTTTGGTGTTCTTTATCAAGGAAAATCAAATAGATGGCTGGTAAGGTACTTTGATAAGAAAAACAGATCCTATATCCAAATCCCAATTGAACTCACTGATATACTGTTGAATGAAATCAATAGAGCCGGGCTATCAGCCAACAATTCACGGATATTTATAGAAGTCCCAGAAGATATATTGAGGATCACAGGTATTATCCTTGATGCCTTTGAGTTCGTGAAGAATGACGACAATTTTCGGAAGAAAGCACAATAATCACTCAAGCCACCGTTCGGTGGCTTTCTGTTTGTTTCGTCATGAACTCTCTCACCTAAAATGCCATAGTATTCACATTTCACATAAATCATAAGAAATAATATCCTTTAATAACAAGTAAATATAAAGTTTATAGTCATTTTCCTCATCCTTTTAAACAGGCTTTACTTGTTTTTATAAAGCAATGCTTGTGTGTTTTAATCATCGAACAGGCAGGACGCCCACGAAGTAGCCGCCAGTAGCATATGAAGAACTGGATGATTCGATAAATCTAAGCAGTACCTACAATGAATGCTCCGCCCGTGTGGAGAGTTCCTTCCCAAAAGCGATTTTTGGGGCGTGGTTAGCAGAGTCTAAGGATAGACGCAGTGAGTCTGGTTTGCGCTCCTCTTTTAGTTGAGCACAAATTTCAAACAGTCTCATTAGCGTATTAACTGCGCCCCAAAAATTACTAATGGGGGTAATCATGAATATCACTGTTTTGCCTAAAACTGGCCGTCTGAACTCTAAAATGCGCCGTCATTTGGAGCGTGGTGATTTGATAACCAGTCACCGTTTAGAAGAGCATATTCGCCAGCATGAAGAAAAGGTCTTATCGAACATTATTGATCAGGCGTTTGGAATAGAAACCGAACCGCGCAAGGTATTAACATTCAAACGTAACCAGAACGACAGTGCGAATGTAATAGCCAGCCTGATTGTTCAGGTTAAAGGCGATGAATCACAGGAGCCGAGTTTCAATAACTGCGTTTTACCCGAAGTCGCACTTTATTCAACTAAAACCAAGTCCCGCCGTAGATCGGCGTTGGGCGGGGTCAGTGCGAGGGTTTAGAATACACTTTTCGCCAACTCAGAAAGCACTTGTGTTGCAGCACCTGCGTTAGCAAATAACGTATCAACGCATTTACCTACAACGGATTCAGCGCCTTTTTCTTTCACCAATTGCAAAAGCGTTTTCTTTTCTGACTCAGGTAAATTGGCAGACATGATAATAGTTTCAATCTGCTCTATGGTATTTTTGTGAATTTTGATAGTCACGGCATTTAATTCACTGCCAATAGTATCAACGTTAGCGTAGTCGAATCCTTTAGCCGTTAACGCCATACAATTAGTGTTAAATACATAGTGACCATCAATACCAAAAACAACAGCTTTCGGTTCAACTAAGCCAATACGCATTAAATAATTGGTGTCAGCAGCTAATTGATCCCAGCCCATTTCCGAGTGGGCTGTGGTGAGTTACTCTGATATATTCATGAATTCGACAATGGATTCATGAGGGAATATGTATGTTACCACTAGAGGATATACCTTTTTATATAATGTGGCTGGGTGTATTTAGTTGGATTTTTTGGTATATCACTATTCCAATAGGAATGATTTTTATATTTATGGCCAGCAGAAAGAGAGCAGGTAAAGTTGGAAAGATCATATATTCAGCATGCGCTCTGTTATTTTTATTGCCACTGGTATTAGGTCCGTTATCAGCTCCATTTATTTCATTCAATTTTGGAGTTTTCCCACCATCAATTGACTAAATAATTAAACCAATAAACACCAGCCTCGCCAATGCGGGGCTTTTTATTATGGCTTTAGCCAGTTTAAGTAGCATCAGCTGCTTAAACATAAAACCACCCGCTATGCGGGTGGAGTTCAAGGGTTATACCAAGAAAAACACCTTTCCGTTACGATATAGATGTTCAAGCTAATATCCGTAACTTAAATAAGGAAAGGTGTTTATGGGAATTAAAGCACAAAGCTCAGCGCATACAAAGTGGCTGTGTAAATACCATATCGTCTTTTCGCCGAAATATAGACGAAAAGTCATCTTCAATAGTATCCGTTCAAGTATAGGTGAGATTCTACGAAACCTTTGTAAGTACAAAGGAGTCGAAATAATCGAAGGGCATTTAATGCCAGATCATGTTCATATGCTGGTGAGTATCCCCCCGAAAATAAGTGTTTCCAGTTTTATGGGGTACTTAAAAGGTAAAAGCTCGTTGATGATATTTGATAAACATGCCAATTTAAAATACAAATTTGGCAACCGGAAGTTTTGGTCGGAAGGATACTACGTCAGCACAGTGGGGCTGAATGAAGCCACAATCCGTAACTATATCAGAGAGCAAGAAAAGTCAGATTTACTTCAAGATAAATTAAGTACACGAGAGTATAACGACCCCTTCAAGGGGTAAGCCAAAGAAGCAAAGACACTTAGCTTGAACGAAGAGAAAGCCGCGTCATTTAGGCGCAGTCGGTAACATGCCCTTATAGGGCTAGAGCAAACCACCCGCTATGCGGGTGGTTATGATTACCTGAATATAAACTCGAAAATCACAAATCGTTTTCACTAACGAGGGACTGTTACATGCGTAACAACATGTTCGACGGGTGTGCGGTCGTACCCACAAAACCGCAAGCAGTTAGGAACCGGCGCGCATGGAAGCGCCGAATTGCACTACTCATTATCTCATCATTCGTATTTATTCCGGCTTAACGGAGGTAATCATGTATCCAATCACGCTCAGTTATACCTACGCGGAAACAATCAGTAGGACGCAGCATGGACGCACGCAGGTAGTATTCAAAGACCTCGCAGACCTGCAAATTGACATGACATTCTCAGAGTTCACCAAACGCTCCAATCCAGATCCTAGCGAAATAATAACTCATCTCGTGAATAACTGTGATGAGGTGAGTTTGGTTGAGGCGATTATCAAATCAGGGATGGGGCGCAAAATATCAATGGAATTGAACAGGCAATTACATCGGGAGGCGGCATGAGATTCGATTACAACCCCTATGGTGCTCAGGATGAGCGGCAGGAACAACTATCAATACAAGATACTCAGGAAGAGAAAATTCTAGAGCGTCAGGGAAAAGATGCTCATCGGTTATATAACTCATTACCAGAGGGAACAAATGCGATTTTCTCACCACGGATAAACGAGATATTCGGCGAATTGTTTGATATGGGTGATGAGGTCGATGAGATGGTTAATGACCTGCTACGCAAATTATGTTTGTGCCAGGTGCAGAGGAGAGAAACAGTATGAGTACACAAGAAATAGTTATTCATGACCAGAAATCAATAGCCACAGGGAATACAGTGGCTCCAATGAAGTTAATTGAAATGGCGGTTTCATCTAATGCAGACATAGACAAATTAGAGCGCCTGCTGGAACTGCAAACAAAATGGGAGGCTGGGCAGTCAAGGAAAGAATATTTGGACGCTATGGCGGCATTTCAAAGTGCTCTGCCTACCATTAAGAAATTGAAAGAGGCTAATTTTGGAGCGGGGAAAGCTAAATATAAATATGCATCACTAGATGATATTTCGGAGCAAATAAAACCTTTCTTACAACAATTCGGCTTATCTTATCGGTTTGAACAAAAAATGGAAAACGGTGTAATTACTGTTAGGTGCATTGTTAGCCACAAATCAGGACATCAAGAATTCTGTGAAATGATGTCTACTCCCGATCAATCTGGCGGGAAAAATAATATTCAACAATCAGCATCTGCTATCACATATCTACGACGTTACACATTAACAGGTGCTTTAGGTATTGCTGCAGCAGATGAAGATATAGATGGCCGATTAGAAAGTTCTGCCTCATCAAATGGAGTAAGTGCCAAGACAATGGAACGTATTAACTCTAGGCTTATTGAGATGGATAAAACATGGGATGATGATTTATTACCGTTATGCTCAAAGATATTCAAGCGAGAAATCAATTCCCCCTATGATTTATCAGAATTAGAAGTTAATAAAGCAAAAGATTTCCTCTCTAAAAAGGTAAAAAACAATGGTCAGTAATGAATCAATTCTCGCAAAAACAGGGATTGATTTGCACAACGTCGTGGAGCAAGGATCGTTTGACTGGCATAAATTGAGATTAGGGGTAATCACTGCATCGGATGCCAGAAAAGTTTTGTCAAAATCAAAGGATGGGAAAAAATGGACAGATACCAAAATGACGTATTTTTATACGTTACTTGGTGAGGTATGCACAGGGAATGCAGCAGAGGTAAATGCAAAATCACTGGCATGGGGCAAGGAATACGAAGAATCAGCACGAGCAACATTTGAGTTTGTATCTGGTGTTGATGTAATGGAAGCACCAATTTTATTCAGGGATGAGTCACTCAGAACAGCATGTTCACCAGATGGATTATGTAGCAATGGATTTGGTTTGGAGCTGAAATGCCCGTTTACTACTGCTGCATTTATGAAATTCAGATTAGGTGGTTTTGATGCTATTAAATCGGATTACCTGGCTCAGGTTCAATATTCCATGTGGGTTACTGGAAAGGAACAGGGGTACTTCGCCAAGTATGACCCACATATGACACGAGAGGGAATTTATTATGTTGTTGTAGAACGGGATAAAAAATTTATGCAGCAATTCGATGAGCTAATACCGGAATTCATAGATAAAATGGATGAATCACTAAAGGAAATAGGATTTAAATTTGGCGATCAATGGAGGGAGTAATGGCCAAGAGTAAATATTTTTACGGTAAATCGTGCCCCTATGGACACACGCTGCGCTACATAAAAATCTATGGTTCCCCTCTTTTTTGCAACACTAATTTTTGATGAATTTTTGGCTTGCTTAAATCTATCCGGCGTCACTGTAGGCAAGGAGCCTGCGCCTCGATGAGTTCCGCGCCTGATGAACCTTAAAACCGTGTCGGCTTGAAAGAGCCATTTTTTATGTTAGGTTTCTCATCAGGCCGGTAGGCCGTTCATGTCATCAATAATCAGTCTTCGCAAAACCAGTGGGGTAACATTTAAATAGGTTCACAATGACGCCAGCTTTAGGCGACAAATACCGTGTGTTGTGTCGTAATGGCCCACGCTATCCGGGCGAGTTTATTAGCCAATGCACAGGCCACGATATTAGAGTGCTTTCGTTCAAGCTGCTGCTTAACCCAGTCAGCCAGTTTTCCCTGCCGATGCTCAATCTGTTGCATGAATGACCGGGCGCAGAGTACCAACAGTTGCCGGAGCGTCTTATTACCCCGTTTACTGATACCCAATAAGGTCGTCCTTCCCCCGGTGCTGTACTGGCGGGGAACCAAACCCGTCGAGGCCGCAAAATCCCGGCTGCGAGAATATTGTTTTCCATCGCCCAGTTGTGAGGAAAGCACACTCGCCGTGATGGGGCCAATGCCGGGGATCGTCATCAGCCGTTGTCCGGTATCATCCTGAGCAACCTCCTGTGACAGGGCAGTTTCAATCTCGGTGATTTGCTCAACCAGATAGTGATAATGTGCCTGTAACCGCAGTAATACCTGCACCAAATAAGGGGGAAGTTCATGTTCAGCCAGCACAGCAGAGAGCCGTTTTATCACGGCAATCCCCTTGGGCATGCTGATACCAAATTCAAGCAGGAAAGCCTGCATCTGGTTGGTGTTGCACCGTTTAATCGGGATCCTGGGTTCTTCCGGGGAAAACGAATAATTTTTGGAGGAAGAGCAATGGTGCGTCGAATGCTTTATATGGCTACGTTAACAGCCATTAGATTTAACCCCGTTCTCTGCGCTTTCTACAAGAGATTAACCGAAGCAGGCAAGCCAAATAAAGTCGCTATCGTTGCTTGTATGCGTAAGTTACTGGTCATTCTCAATGCAATGATAAAAACAAATAAACCGTGGGATGAATCTTTCCACACGGTTTAAAGCGAAAGACAGTTGCTCATTACCGTAGGTGTGTTGTGTGTAGGCGAATACTGTCCAATGAGAATCAAGGAAAGTATGTAAAGAAAGTTGAGAAAAAACCAGCGAAAAAGCCCCTCCCGACCACCGATTTCCAACACCGAGTGACCGTGCTCGGCAATCCAGATAGAACCCTGTAACCCCCAACCCTATCACTACGCTGCTATGCGGCGGGAGGATTATTGTGACTATTCAACAAATGCAACCAGAACACGACCAATTAGGCCACTGGACTCACCCTGAATTTTTACCCAATGATGAATGGACCCGCGATGAAATATAGCTGGAATATTAGATGAATATAAAGTCGCTGGTCAGCCTCGCATGGCTCAGGTTGTCCGCTCTGTTTTGATTGATGTATTTAAAGAAGCTCAGCATGCCGGTGAAGTCCCTCCGGGCTATAACCCTGCATTAGCCACTAAGCAATCGAAGAGAAAAGTCTCTCGTCAACGTTTAAATCTTGAAGAATGGCAAAAAATATTTGCAATTGCTGATAATCAGCACAAATACATGGGTAACGCAATGCTGTTAGCTATCGTAATAGGGCAAAGATTAGGTGATATATCTGAAATGAAATTTAGTGATGTTTGGGATGATCACCTTCATGTTTCTCAAGAAAAGACAGGTGTCAGGTTAGCTATTCCACTGGCGTTACGCTGCAATGCACTGAATATCTCTCTTAGGGAGGTGGTAGCGCGATGTCGTGATCGTGTTGTTAGCCCCTATCTAGTTCACTATTTTCACACCACATCGCAATCTAAGCGCGGGGGAAAAGTAACAGCCAATACACTAACAACAAATTTCAAAAAAGCACGTGACAAAACAGACATTAACTGGGGCGAAGGAACTCCAGCCACTTTCCATGAACAGCGTTCATTATCAGAGCGTCTATATCGTGAGCAAGGCATTAATACGAAGAATTTATTAGGACACAAAACGCAACAACAGACCGATAAATATCACGATGACCGAGGTAAGGATTGGATAAAAATTGTGATCTGACGCGTTTAAAATTTACTGGGTTTTGATAACTTGTTTTGATAACCGTTTCTTCCGTGATAATAAAACAACGGGAACCATTAAGCCCCCGTTATCTATCCAGCTACACAATTAATTACATATGTGTAATAATTGCATCACCGAATTCGCTACATTTCAGCAGCTTAGCACCTTCCATCAGGCGTTCAAAATCGTAAGTCACGGTCTTCGAGGCAATCGCACCTTCCATTCCCTTAACGATTAGATCAGCAGCTTCAAACCATCCCATGTGGCGCAGCATCATTTCAGCGGAAAGGATCACCGAACCCGGGTTGACTTTATCCTGGCCTGCATACTTAGGCGCAGTACCGTGTGTCGCTTCGAACAATGCGCATTCGTCACCAATGTTTGCACCTGGGGCAATACCGATACCACCCACCTGAGCAGCTAAAGCATCAGAAATGTAGTCACCATTCAGGTTCATACACGCAATGACATCATACTCTGCTGGACGCAGCAGGATCTGTTGCAAGAAAGCATCTGCAATCACATCCTTAATGATGATATCTTTGCCATTTTTAGGATTCTTGATCTTAACCCACGGACCACCATCTAACAATTCTCCGCCGAATTCAGTGCGAGCTAGTTCATAACCCCAGTCTTTGAAAGCACCTTCAGTGAATTTCATGATATTGCCTTTATGAACCAGAGTGACTGATTCACGGTCATTATCAATGGCATATTCAATCGCGGCACGTACTAAACGTTTAGTGCCTTCTTCTGAGCAAGGTTTGACACCAATACCGCACTGTTGAGGGAAACGGATCTTATTAACACCCATTTCATCTTGCAGGAATTTAATCACTTTGTCCGCTTCCGCTGAACCCGCTTTCCATTCAATGCCTGCATAAATATCTTCAGCGTTTTCGCGGAAAATAACCATATCGGTCAATTCAGGCTGCTTAACAGGGCTTGGCGTACCTTGGTAGTAACGAACCGGACGCAGGCAGACATACAGATCCAATTGCTGACGCAATGCGACGTTCAGCGAACGGATACCACCACCTACTGGTGTTGTCAGAGGGCCTTTAATAGCAACACGGTATTCACGGATTAAATCTAGCGTTTCATCTGGCAACCAAACATCTTTACCATAGACATGCGTGGATTTTTCACCTGTGTAGATTTCCATCCAGGAAATTTTGCGCTCACCGCTATACGCTTTCTGAACCGCAGCATCAACAACTTTTAGCATGACCGGCGTAACATCAACACCAATGCCATCCCCTTCGATATAAGGGATAATAGGGTTATTCGGAACACTTAATTTACCTTTGGCATCAATAGTAATTTTTTTACCTTCCGCCGGAACAACTACTTTGCTTTCCATTAACCTCTCCTTTCAAATAAGCGCAATGCCTTGTTAATTTTTTGTAAGGGACGTGTCAATACTACTTGAATATTCTGCAAACGCCAACGCTCACAGATTTAAGGTATAATACGCCCCCTAATTTTAAACAATGGCTTATCATGACAAATATCGCTTTTAAAAAACGCCAACTTAACCGATTCAGCCAAAGAAAAAATAATAGAGCCATAAAAAAAACAATCGGCCCTCGTCGGGTATTGATTTTTAACAAACCTTATGATGTCTTACCCCAATTCACCGATGACATGGGCAGAACAACGTTAAAAGATTTTATCCCGTTTACTGATATTTATGCCGCGGGTCGTCTGGATCGTGATAGTGAAGGTTTACTGGTGTTAACCAATGATGGCAAATTACAGGCTAGATTGACTCAACCTAATAAAAAAACCGCTAAAGTTTATTATGTTCAAGTCGAGGGCATTCCTGATGAAACGGCTCTGAATCAACTTCGTAACGGCGTTTTATTAAAAGATGGCCCAACCTTACCCGCCGACACTGAATTAGTGGAAGAGCCTGAGTGGCTTTGGGAGAGAATTCCCCCTATTCGGGAACGAAAAAGTATTCCGGTAAGTTGGCTTAAAATTACGTTATATGAAGGGCGTAATCGGCAGGTACGCAGAATGACTGCCCATGTGGGATACCCTACACTGCGCCTAATCCGTTTTAGTATGGGTTCAATACAATTAGGCTCATTATCCCCTGGAGAATGGAGAGAAATTAATCTTGTTTAGTCCACACGTCACGGTTGCCTGCATTGTTCATGCAGAAAATAAGTTTTTGGTTGTTGAAGAGTTTATCAACGGCAAACCTCTCTGGAATCAACCAGCAGGCCATCTTGAAGCTGATGAAACATTACTGGAAGCCGTTGAACGGGAATTATGGGAAGAAACCGGAATTCGTGCACAACCACAAGCATTTTTAAAACTGCACCAATGGGTTGCGCCGGACAAAACCCCATTTATCCGTTTTCTATTCTTGGTTGAAATGGAAAAAATCATGGACACCCACCCACACGATAACGATATCCATTGCTGCCATTGGTTAAGTGCAGAAGAAATCCTTAGCAGTTCACAATTACGTTCTCCTCTGGTTGCCGAAAGTCTTCTTTGCTACCTTGAGCACAGAACTTATCCACTCTCGATACTGGATTATTATGGTTCACCCTTCGCCAAATGAAGACGTTTGGTGCACCTTGGTTGCCAACGTGCTAAAGTATTGCGTTTGTTTTTTTCCGCAGTGAGATATATCCATGTCAGATAACAGCCAGAAAAAAGTCATTGTCGGCATGTCCGGCGGTGTTGATTCATCCGTTTCCGCCTACCTTCTGCAACAGCAGGGCTACCAGGTAGCTGGCCTGTTCATGAAAAACTGGGAAGAAGACGATAGTGAAGAGTATTGCTCAGCGGCTACCGATCTTGCTGATGCTCAGGCCGTTTGTGACAAACTGGGCATAGAATTGCATACCATCAATTTTGCAGCCGAGTATTGGGATAATGTATTCGAACATTTTCTTGCTGAATATAAAGCCGGCAGAACCCCAAACCCGGACATTCTTTGTAATAAAGAAATCAAATTCAAAGCATTTTTAGAGTTTGCCGCAGAGGATTTAGGGGCTGACTATATCGCAACCGGGCATTATGTCCGCCGTCGGGATGTGAACGGCATAAGCCAATTGCTCCGTGGCCTGGATGACAACAAAGATCAAAGCTATTTCTTATATACCTTAAGCCACCAGCAAGTTGCCAAGAGTCTGTTTCCAGTTGGGGAATTGGAAAAACCCGAAGTACGCCGCATTGCCGAAGAAATTGGCCTGGTCACCGCAAAGAAAAAAGATTCGACAGGTATCTGCTTTATTGGTGAGCGTAAGTTCCGTGATTTCCTTGGGCGTTATTTACCCGCCCAGCCTGGCCCAATTATGACTGTGGATGGACAGACCATCGGCCAACATACTGGCTTGATGTACCATACACTCGGCCAGCGCAAAGGACTAGGAATTGGGGGAACGAAAGAGGGTAGTGAAGAACCTTGGTATGTTGTTGATAAAGATGTCGACAATAACATACTGATTGTTGCCCAAGGCCATGAACATCCTCGCCTGATGTCTGTCGGTTTGATCGCCCAGCAACTACATTGGGTTGATCGTCAATCACTACAAGCAGAAATGCGCTGTGTAGTCAAAACACGCTACCGTCAGCATGATATTCCCTGCACTGTCGTCCCTCTGGGTGAAGATAAAATTGAAGTTCGTTTTGATAGCCCTGTTGCCGCTGTCACACCTGGTCAATCAGCCGTGTTTTATCAAGGTGAAGTTTGTCTCGGTGGTGGCGTGATCGAACAACGTATACAGGAGTAGTTGTGGCTAAAAATTATTACGATATTACACTGGCTCTGGCAGGTATCTGCCAGTCAGGCCGTCTGGTCCAAAAACTTGCCCATGAAGGCCAGTGTGATACGGATGCTTTTGAGATCATGATCAATAGCGTCCTGAACATGAATCCAACCTCTACGCTGGATGTCTTCGGCAATAACGCCGGCAACCTGCGTGTTGGCCTTGACGCTATGTTGGGTATGTTCAACGGTTCACATAGTGGCGTTTCTGCCGATCTTACCCGCTATATGCTGAGTTTAGTGGCACTGGAACGCCGCTTGAATAAAAACCCATCAGCTGTCAATCAATTGGCAAATCGTATTGAACAGTTAGGACGTCAGCAAGCCTATTTTGAACCGATGTCAGAAGGAATGCTCAACGCCCTGGCTGGAATTTATGTCGATGTTATCAGTCCGCTGGGGCCACGTATTCAGGTGACCGGTTCACCTGACGTATTACGTAATTCATTGATTCAGGCAAAAGTCAGATCAGTGTTACTGGCCGGTATCCGCAGTGCCGTTTTATGGCAACAAGTTGGCGGTAACCGCCTGCAAATCATGTTTTCTCGTCAGCGCCTGATCCGACAGGCAAAAGAGATCCTTGCTAACTGTTAGATGATAAAGACTGTTAGCGAAAAACTGTTAAATCTAAGCTGTTAAACATACATTGTTAAATAAAATCCGGGAGTTGCTACCAATGGAATTATCCTCACTGACCGCTGTTTCTCCAATTGATGGCCGTTACGGCGATAAAGTCAGCGCACTACGCGCTATTTTTAGTGAGTTCGGCTTACTAAAATTCCGTGTGCAAGTCGAAGTACGTTGGCTGCAAAAACTGGCTGCAACCACAGAAATCCAGGAAGTTCCTGCTTTTGACGCCGACGCAAACGCTTACCTTGATGAAATTATTGTAAATTTCAATGAGCAGGATGCACTGCGTATTAAAGAAATTGAGCGCACCACCAATCACGACGTTAAGGCTGTTGAGTATTTTCTGAAAGAAAAAGTCGCGCATATCCCTGCCCTGCATCAGGTTGCAGAATTTATTCATTTTGCCTGCACATCAGAAGATATTAATAACCTGTCACATGCATTGATGCTTAAAACAGCCCGTGAGGAAGTTTTGCTGCCCCAATGGCGCCAAATAATCGATACCATCACACGCATGGCACATGATTATCGCGATCTGCCACTGCTATCGCGCACACACGGTCAACCCGCCACCCCTTCCACTGTCGGCAAAGAATTTGCTAACGTGGCCTACCGTATGAAACGCCAATTCCGTCAGCTTGAGCAGGTAGAAGTGCTAGGCAAAATCAATGGGGCGGTTGGTAACTACAATGCACACTTGTCAGCCTATCCACAAGTTGACTGGCACCAATTTAGTGAGTCATTTGTGACTTCTTTGGGTATTCAGTGGAACCCATATACCACTCAGATTGAGCCTCATGATTACATTGCAGAACTGTTTGATTGTGTGGCTCGTTTTAATACCATCCTAATCGATTTTGATCGCGATATCTGGGGCTATATTGCCTTGAACCATTTCAAGCAAAAAACCATTGCCGGGGAAATTGGTTCGTCTACTATGCCACATAAAGTCAATCCAATTGATTTCGAAAACTCAGAAGGTAACCTGGGTCTGGCAAATGCGGTCTTGGGACATCTGGCCAGCAAACTGCCTGTTTCTCGCTGGCAGCGCGACCTGACAGATTCAACAGTATTGCGTAATCTAGGCGTTGGTCTGGGATATGCATTGATTGCTTATCAATCCACGATGAAGGGATTGAATAAGCTGGAAGTCAATGAACAGCACTTACTGAATGAACTGGATGGCAATTGGGAAGTATTGGCTGAGCCTATCCAGACTGTTATGCGCCGTTATGGCATTGAAAAACCGTATGAAAAACTAAAAGAACTAACGCGTGGTAAACGTGTTGATGCTGAAGGTATGAAAGCATTTATTGATGGCCTTGAACTTCCTGAAGCAGAGAAAGAGCGCCTCAAATCCATGACGCCAGCAAATTACATTGGATACGCGACTTCACTGGTTGACCAGTTAAAATAATCTGTGTTTATCCATATCAATGGGCGGATTCTATTCCGCCCATGTGCAATTTTACACCAACAGCATCCCTGCCACTACGTGACAATCTGAATGTTATTGAGTATATGAACTTATACGCATTAAACTTCAAGCTGTAATTTACAACACGATATGAAACCTGATTTCTCCCCGCGAAACGGAGGGAAATCACATTCATCTTGAAGTTAGATTGTTATATATAGAAGTTAAATAAATTGTAAATTTATTGACTATTTCAACCTAACCATTTGTTTTCAAATGCACCAATCATTAATATACCAACAAAAGCCAAATAGTTACTATACTTAGTTTATTCATAATCATACACCTATAATTTTATTTAATCTTTATTGACGAAATTGATTACTTAGCTATTTTAAATTTATTTGATAAACATTAATTACTGATTAGCATAAGGAATCATTATGCGGATATTGATCGTTGAAGATAACGCATTACTTCGCCATCACTTAACCGTACAATTACGGGATGTCGGACATCAAGTTGATGCTGCAGAGAATGCTAAAGAAGCAGATTATTATCTTAAAGAAAGTCACCCTGATATTGCTATCGTCGATTTAGGGTTACCGGGAGAAGATGGCCTTAGCATGTTACGGCGCTGGCGCAGTGAGCAAATTAATTTACCTATCCTTGTTCTCACCGCCCGTGAGAGCTGGCAAGAAAAAGTCAACGTGCTAAATGCGGGCGCAGATGATTATGTTACCAAGCCCTTTCATCTGGAGGAAATTAATGCCCGCATACAAGCATTAATGCGACGCAATAGTGGTTTGGCATCACAATTAGTTGAGATATCACCATTTTTAATCAATCTTTCAAGAAAGGAGTTTTCTATCAATGAAACCAATATTAAGTTAACTGCTTTTGAATACATTATTATCGAAACCTTAATGCGCAATAATGGCAAGGTTGTCAGTAAAGAAACGTTAATGCGCCAATTGTATCCAGATGCTGAATTACGTGAAAGTCATACAATTGATGTATTAATGGGGCGTTTGAGGAAAAAAATATTGAATGAATGGCCGGAAGAGGTCATTGTCACTGTTCGTGGTCAAGGGTATCGCTTCGATGTGAAATCTTATGATGCTTAAGTTCTCAGAAACACCTTTTTCTTTGAGAACACGGTTTCTCATGGCTACGGCTGCGATTATTCTTGCATTGACACTATCATATGGCATTGTTGCTATCGCCGGATATTTAGTTAGTTTTGATAAAACAAGCTATTCCATACTCCGTAGCCAAAGTAATCTATTTTTCACCTTAGCCAGATGGGAAAATAACAAGCTAGAAATTCTTGTTCCCAAGGATTTTTCCATGAATTATCGCTCATTAGCACTGATCTATGATAATGATGGGAATATTCTTTGGCGCCAGAATAATGTACCTGAATTGGAAAGAATGATTGATCCCGATTGGCTGAAAAAAGATGGTTTATATACTCTAGAAGCGTATTTTAAAGAAAAAGGGGATTTTTTCTATAATCCAACAGCGACACCAAACCAAGATAATACAAAAAAGGCAAAAAATAGTGAGGAAGTATTATTAACCTACTCGGTTGCTGTAAATATTTATCCTGCCACTGACAAATTGCCTGCCATGACTATTGTTATCATTGATACCATTCCACAAGATGTGCAGGAATCAGCAAAAGTATGGGAATGGTTTGGATATGTGTTAATTGCTAACTTACTTTTAATCATTCCATTAATCTGGCTGGCCGCTGACTGGAGTCTTAGGCCAATAAAATCTTTAATTACCCAGATCAGTTCATTAGAAAATGGGGAAAGGAAAGAACTGGAGGAAAACCCGCCTACTGAATTAAAAGGGCTGGTCAGAAATTTAAACAATTTGCTATCCAATGAACGTAAACGTTATGCCAAATATCACACGACACTCTCGGATTTGACACATAGCCTGAAAACACCGCTAGCAGTATTGCAATCAACCCTGCGCTCTCTGCGTCCCCCACAAAAGCTGACCATTGAACAAGCTGAACCTATTATGCTTGAACAAATTGACCGGATATCGCAACAGATTGGCTACTATTTGCATAGAGCCAATATACGCAGCGACCATAGCTTACTCCTGAGACAAATTTCTTCCGTCCCAATCTTGCTAGATGGCCTAATCAGTGCCCTAACCAAGGTATATCAACATAAGGGCATCAAAATGATGCTAGATGTCTCTCCTGAAGTGACATGGCTAGGGGAAAAAAATGATTTTCTGGAAGTGATGGGAAACATTCTGGATAATGCCTGTAAATACTGCCGGAAACAGGTCAAAATCACCGCCACAATGGGAGAAAACTCAGTCACTATTATTGTCGATGATGATGGGTTAGGGGTTCCCCTTGATAAGCGAGAAATGATTTTTCAGCGTGGCTTACGCGCTGACACATTACGATCAGGCCAGGGTCTTGGATTATCGATAGCATCTGAAATTGTCGAGCAATATGATGGTGATATCAACATAGAGGATAGCCCCCTTGGTGGCGCCAGAGTGAGTGTCGTATTTCGCGCCCAGCATAATCCCCAACACAAAGCAGCCAACACAATGCGAGCACCACGCATCACGATTAGGTGATTGCTAGCACTACACAGCCGAATTGTTCTGTAATCAGAGAGTCCGATGGCAATAATGACATTGTTGTGCTCGTTTTTTGGCAGCAGCTTACGCAGTACCGATACACTTAAGGCTATTGGTTTTTTCTCCTGTATTTGCAAGACAGCCAGAACTGCATGGGCCAGTAACGACAAGGTTATATGCCGTACCAAATTTTCTCTCGCCGTTCTTCGTCATGATCCAGCCACTTCTCTCTTGTCTCCTCAAAACCGCTTTCGATTTCCCAGCGGGGCTCTACCACCTGAACCTGAGCTTCGTATATGGTCTTCTCCATTTTTGTCTCAATTCTCCTTCAACGGGGAAAATACAATGGATTAAACTTCCTAATACCATAAAAATAATATGCTGCTTGGAATCTTGGGTTGTAACGAGACTACTTGCGATCTAGTTAGCTGCAAATACATTTACACCTGTAAGATTAGCTGTGAAATTCCACAATCTTAAAGCTTCAGATGGATCAATCGCGTATTCACAAACACCGACAAAAGGTTCTTCATAATCTGATGCAAGGCTGGCAATGTCACAATCTTCACAATAAAGTCCTCCTTGTCCATTCAGGGTCGGGCTTGTTGCTGCCCATACCCCAGTTGCAGCCCCTTGTGCCGGAGATTTAAAGGTGGGGTCAATCGGATTACCATCTCTATCCATCCATCCTTCGTTTGCCATTTCTTCATAAGACAAATACCGTTGGAGTGGAGTAAATATTTTACCGGGATGCAAAGAAAATGCTCTGATGTTCTTGTTTTTTCCATATGTATCCAATTGCAATGCAAAAAGCACATTAGCAGTTTTAGACTGTGCATATGCCAGCCACTTGTCATAACCACGGATAAACTGAATGTCATCCCATCGAATTGGAGAATTATGATGTCCAGCAGATGAAACACATACTACCCTCCCTCCAGATCGGATATTGTTCCATATGAGATTCACCAGTACATAATGGCCAATATGATTTGTAGCAAACTGCGATTCCCATCCTGGACCAACCCGTTTTTCTGGAGAAGCCATGACGCCAGCATTACAAATCACATAATCAAAGATATATCTATTAGCATTGACATAAGCCGCCAATGTCCTAACAGAATTTATGTCCGAAAGATCAAGTGGAAGAATGGTAATATTGGTTAGCTCACTTAAAGCATTAGATGCATTTCCTATATCCCTCGCTCCCACTACCACATGAACACCTGCTTCTGATAGCGCTTTAGTAGCCTCATATCCCAATCCAGAATATCCACCTGTAATAAGAGCAGTCTTACCTTTAATATCAACACCCTTAAGTACATCCGAGACTGTTGATGACGCGCCAAATCCTGAATTGATCGGTCTTTGTACTCGCATAAATCCCCCAATAACTATTTTAAGATAATTCGGCTCTCAAATGCGGAGTATAGAACTCCTCCAGTGCAGCAATTTCATCATTACTAAGAGATACATTCATGCAACAAATATTATCTATAAGTTGCTCCACTGATGTCACACCAACGATTGGTGAAGCGATTGCTGGTTTAGATAACAACCAAGCTAAAGCTACATGTGCAGGCTTACATTTTTTACTTGCTGAGATCTCATTTAGAACAGAAATTATTTTTTCATCACTCTGTTTTGCGGATTCATATAGCCATGACAATACATTGTCAGATTTTGTACGAATAGTATCAGTATTCTTTGCAAGTTTACCTCTGGCCAATGGACTCCATGGCGTAACACCAATCCCCTCGGAAACACAATAAGGCAGCATTTCTCTTTCCTCTTCACGATTGATGAGATTGTAATGATTTTGCATACTAATGAACTGAGTCCATCCGTTCATTCTGGCAACGAATTGCGCTTTGATGAATTGCCAAGTTCTCATTGACGAAGCACCAATATATCGAACCTTGCCTGACTGAATTAAGTCATTCAGAGCAAGCATTGTCTCTTCGATCGGTGTGTTATCATCCCATCGATGAATTATATAAAGGTCAATATAATCGGTTTGAAGTCTTTTTAGGCTGGCATTAACTTGCGTAAATATTTCTTTACGTGACAGCCCCCCGATAAAGGAGAATCAGTCATTTTCTCATAAACTTTTGTGGCTATGACCACATCCTCACGCTTAGCATATTTTTTCAAACAGGCTCCCACGATTTCTTCACTTGAACCAAGTGAATAAACATTAGCTGTATCAAAAAAATTTATTCCTAAATCTAATGACTTAGTAATAATCTTCTCGCTTTGGGTATAGTCCAGAGTCCATGTGTGTGCCCCTTTAGTTGAATCTCCAAATGACATACATCCCAGAGCAAGCCTAGACACAATTAGCCTTGATTTTCCTAAATGGCAATATTGCAAATTCCCCTCCTCAATTATTGAGCTCTGTGAGTCTGGACCACGAAGTTTCTTGTTCATCAAATGGTATATCGAGACTTGCCAAATACATAGCTGTCATCCAGCAATGCCCTGCGAGATGGGTAGCATCAGCGATCTCACCTTGTGAATAAAATTCATTTAAACTGCGAAATGATGATACTGAAGCTCTGCCTTCAAGAATGCACTCTGTAATATATTTCACCATAGCTCTTCTGCGTGAATCCATCGCCTCATAGTTTCCACTCTCGATATCGCTAATTTCCTGCTCTGTCAGACCAGCCTTAATCGCAAGCGGATAATGAATAAGCCGTTCGAACTCGCTGTTAACCAGTTTAGCTACACGCATGACAATAATTTCACGCTCATAGTCATTCAGATATCCTTTCGTCAAAGCACCCCCTAAGGATAAATGAGGTCCGGCAGAACATTTGGTTAAAAGCAAACCTCGAGTCAAGTTTGAAGGGAACTTTTCATATACATTCAGTTGTTCTTGTGTCATATCCTGAACTTCAGGTAGTTTGACTATATAATTTTTCATAATTATGAGAGTTTCATATTTCCTATTCCTTTCCAACAGGTTGCTGAAGCGGTATTCAAGAAAATCTTAACTCTTTTGATGAGCTGCCACATATATTGGCAACAATGATTTCGTGTCACCGTTTCATGCAATGATTGCCATAACCGTTCTATTTTATTCAGCCATGGAGAATAAACGGGGAGAAATAACAGGGTTACTGTTGGATTTTGCTTCAACCAAGCCTTGACTCGTTGGCTGGTATGAATGCTGTAATTGTCTAAAATGACTGTTAACGTTTTCGCATGACGGTGGTGGCGTTTTAATTCTTCTAACATATTGATGAGTAATTGAGAATTTTTTCTACCGGAACCCCTATAGAAAATTTTTCCGGTTTGAATATCAAAACAACCTGCAAGGTAATATTTTTGATTTTTTCCCGGTGTAAGAATCCTTTTTTGCTGCCCTTTGAAATACCAATCTGAACCTATTTTAGGGTTGAAATTAATATCCACATCATCCTCATAACATACGGGATTTTCTTTTGATACCTGCGATAATGCTTGATTAATACGTGCCATTTTTTCTTCATCTTCATATTGAGGGTCGGGCTTATGTACCGTGGGGGCTGATCGTCGCCAGACGATCTTGTTTTTACAGAGAAAACGGTAAAGTGTACTGAGCGAAAATTTCACATGCATTATTTCATTGATTTGAATAATGAAAAGTTCAAGACTCCAGCGAGAACGGACATGATTGAACTGTTATGGTGAAAGTTCGAGTAAATAATGAATAAAAGGTAAAAGAACAGTCAAATTCCATTGCCGAGGGCGGCCCGCGGGCTGGCTTTTTAATCCTATCCAACCATATGTTCTAAAACGTTTGATCCAACGCCAGACAGAAGACAGCGCGACACAAAATTTTTCAGAGACGAAAGGAACTGATTCATTCCGATAAAGTGAGAGCATGGCCATAACCCGGATAGCATATCCTTTATCTTGCGTTTTTTGGGCAATTTTTTTCATCAGGCGGCGTTCAATGCGGAAAGTGGGTGGTAAGATAAGCATAACTCAGTCCTCTTTTTTGCATTTTTGTTTGTGGAAAATCAAAGTTTGCAAAATTTGGACTGAATTTCTTTGATACTCCTACCATTTTGAAAAGTTATATATCGTCATTGACTATTCGTTATAATAGCGTGAAATTCACTTCTCACTTCAGGATGTCACCATGGACTATCAGCTAAATCTGGACTGGCAGGCGTTTTTGCAAAACCATTGGCAAAAACGACCATTGCTGATTAAACAGGGTTTCCATCAGTTTATTGATCCTCTTTCCCCCGATGAGCTGGCGGGTCTGGCGATGGAAAATGAAATCGATAGCCGTTTGGTTAGTCAGAAAAATGGGCGCTGGGAAGTTTCCCACGGACCATTTGAAACCTACGACCATTTAGACGAAAAAAACTGGTCTTTGCTTGTACAAGCCGTTGACCATTGGCATCTCCCTTCTTCTGCACTGATGAAGCCATTCCGTGTACTGTCTGACTGGCGCATGGATGACTTGATGATCTCGTTCTCCGTACCCGGCGGTGGTGTCGGCCCGCATCTTGACCAATATGACGTTTTTATCATTCAAGGAAAAGGGCGCAGACGTTGGCGGGTAGGTGAAAAAATTCCCATGAAACAACATTGCCCTCACCCTGATTTGTTGCAGGTTGAACCTTTTGAGGCAATTATTGATGAAGAGATGTTACCGGGCGATATACTCTATATTCCACCAGGTTTTCCACACGAAGGCTATGCTATTGAGGATTCACTGAACTATTCAGTGGGATTCCGTGCCCCCAATGCCCGTGAATTATTCAGTGGATTTGCTGACTATATTCTGGCAAACGAGCTGGGAAGCCATCGCTACAGCGATCCTGGATTAACATTTCGTGACAACCCAGCCCTGATCCAGACAAACGAACTGGACACACTGCGTTCCATGATGCGTGAATTGTTGGAACAACCAGAAACTTTCCAAAACTGGTTTGGCGAATTCATCTCTCAATCGCGCCATGAATTAGATCTGGCACCACCTGAACCGCCTTATGAGAGCGATGAGATTTATGATTTGCTGAAACAAGGCGAAGCGTTAAATCGCTTGAGTGGCCTGCGCGTCCTGCGGGTTGGTGATCAATGTTTCGTCAATGGGGAATTGATGGATACTCCTCATATCCAGGCTGCTAACGCCCTTTGCCAATATGACAAAGTGAATGCTGAACTGCTGGGCGATGCTATCGACGACGTCCGATTTGTCAGTCTGCTTACGGCTTTGGTCAATAGCGGTTATTGGTATTTTAATGATTAATCCAAGCCAAGGGGCAAGATAAGTTGCCCCTTGTTTACTAAATAGGTGGCGGTTATTCGGGCGAGACATGACTTACCGTCAATTCAGCAATCCGCATAATCACATTAACGGCTTGTTCCATGCCTTCCAGTGAAATAAATTCGTGCTTGCTGTGATAATTATATCCGCCCGTAAAAATATTCGGGCAAGGGAGGCCGCGATAAGATAACTCTGCACCATCAGTCCCCCCACGTATCGGCTGGATTATTGGTTCAATATGACAATCGAGCATCGCTTGTTTAGCAATGGCAATAACATGAGGATATTTAAGCACCTCGCTATGCATGTTGTAATAATCATCATCAATCGCCAGCTCAATATAGCAGTCTGGATGTAATCCTTCTCCGATAGTTTCCGCAATAGCAATGAGATTTTTTTTACGTTTTGCAAAATTAGCCCTGTCAAAATCCCGGATGATATAGTGCATCTCGGCACGCTCAACAGTCCCTTTTATGCTATGCAGATGATAAAAACCTTCATAACCTTCGGTCTGTTCAGGCGTTTCTTCAGCCGGTAAAGCATGATGAATGCGCATGGCTAATGTCAATGCGTTAACCATAACTCCTTTGGCACTGCCCGGATGAGCCATATTCCCCACAATCTTGATGACCACGGATGCGGCATTGAAATTTTCAAATTCCAATTCCCCCACTCCGCCGCCATCAACGGTATAGGCCCATTCTGCGCCGAAAGCCGCTAGATCAAAATAGTGTGCTCCCCTGCCAATTTCCTCATCTGGCGTGAACGCAATCCGAATATCACCATGTGGAATATTTCTCTGTTTCAAGCGCACCATCGCGGTAATGATTTCAGCGATCCCGGCTTTATCATCAGCACCCAACAGTGTTTTGCCATCGGTCGTAATTAATGTTTTCCCCAGTAAGCTATGTAATACAGGGAACATGACGGGAGATAACACGTCATCTCCCATCCCTAACGCAATATCACCACCACGATAATTTTCCACAATCTGGGGATTAACATGCTTACCGGAAAAATCCGGGGAGGTATCGAGGTGGGCAATAAAACCAATGACAGGAACAGGCGTTGCAACATTTTTTGGCAATGTTGCCATCACACATCCCCGTTCATTGAGAGTGACATCGGCAAAACCAAGCTGGATCAACTCTTCGTATAATACCTTGGCAAGATCCAGTTGACCGTTACTACTGGGAATGGTTTTAGCGGATGGTTTTGATTGCGTATTAAATGCAATATATTTAAAAAAACGCTCTAATAATCTATCCATCTTCTTCTCCCGAGTTCATGTGGATTTATTATGAAAAAGATGGATAGCGTAGGCATTGCGTCAAGTCAGCTTTTATCCGTCTTCATCTGCTGAATTAAGGATTGAACATATTGCGTAACTATTTTACTGGCATAACCGTAATGTTTTTCATCAAACAAATTCTCGACCTGGCTAGGTTCAAGATTCAGCTCAATAGTGTGCGCCCCAGACAATTTAGCCTCATGCACAAACCCCGCTGCCGGATAAACGTGACCCGATGTTCCAATAGCAATAAAGATATCTGCATCAGCTAAAGCAGAATAAATCTGCTCCATACCCAATGGCATTTCCCCAAACCATACTACATGAGGACGTAATGGCGACGGGAATTGGCAACAATGGCAACGATCTTCCATAGTGAGATCATTTGTCCACTCAACGACTTGCCCAGATTGACAACACCGAACTTTCAGTAATTCACCGTGCATATGCAGAACACGACGACTTCCCGCACGTTCATGCAGATCATCAATATTCTGTGTCACCAATAAAAAATGGTCACCAAGCTCCTGTTCGAGTTCCGCCAAGGCATGATGTGCGGCATTAGGCTGGATATCCGGTTGTTGTAACTGCTTGCGGCGGGCATTATAAAATGCCTGAACCAGATCAGGATCACGCTGAAAACCTTCCGGAGTCGCAACATCTTCGACACGATGCTCTTCCCACAGGCCATCGGCAGAGCGAAATGTTTGAATACCTGACTCAGCCGAAATTCCTGCTCCTGTCAGGATCACCACATAAGGTTTTTGTATTTTATTTGCCAATCGGATATCCCTGTAAAAGTTTTGTCTATGTGATCGCTGTCGCCGTAATCGCTTGGTTCGGTAAAATTTACTGTGCCGATGAAGAACCCGCATAGATTATTTCCTTGTATACGATAGCGTGCTTAGATACGCGTTGATACCCCGATATCCTATTGTCCACTCAAAATTCGCGCTGGATCAAGTTTACTGGCCCGACGAGCAGGATACCAACTCGCCAACAAACTTAATACTAATGCCGTTAACAGAACATAAAGCACATCCATAACATGCAATTCTGATGGCAAAAAGTCGATAAAATAGATATCTCCTGAAAGGAGTTGGTGTCCAAGCAGCTTTTCTAACCCTTTAATGATAGCCGTCAAATTTAATGATGTGAAAATCCCGACAACGACACCAATTATGCTCCCTATCATGCCTGTTAGTAATCCATACCATAAAAAAATTGCCCTAATATGGCTATCCTTTGCTCCCAAAGTACGCAAGATAGCGATGTCACTGCTTTTATCCTTCACCGCCATAATCAGTGTTGAAATAATATTAAAGCAAGCAACACCAATAACCAGTACCATCGCCAGGTACATAATGCTACGTACCATCTGGATATCGTTGTACATATAACCGTAATCTTTTGTCCAGGTGCTGATATAGACATACTTTCCTGTCGCGTTACCTGCATCCCACACACGTTGCTCTGCGGCAAAAACATTATCGGCTTTAATGGCAATACCGGTGATTGCATTACCGTAATCCAGATAGTTCTGGGCATCAGGCAAAGGAACAAGAGCCAAACTGTGATCTAACATGCCACTCAACTGGAAAATACCCGCAACCTGTAAACGGATGCGTTTAGGCTGCAAAAGTTTCAGGCTCGCATCATTATTGGGGATCATGACTGTCACCCAATCACCCTGTTTCACGTGCAGTGAATTAGCCACCCCCTGCCCTAAAATCACCTGATTTTTTCCTGCCCTGAACGTTTTCCATGCCCCGTTACGCACAAACTGAGGTAAGGTACTCACATCCATCTCGGTATCCAGATCGACTCCACGTACCTGTATAGCATGAAGTTTTTCACCGCGCTCCATCAGGCCAGTGAACTCAATATAGGGAGAGGCTCCGGCAATACCTGGTGTCTGTCTTACCCGCTTAAGGGCGGTTTCCCAATCCTGGAAAGGCTGCTCCACAGCATAAATTTGTCCATGTGGCACAACGGAAAGTATCCGATTGTTCAACTCTCGTTCAAAACCGTTCATGGCACTCAAGCCAATAATCAGCACCGCCACACCCAACATGATACCCAGCGTTGAAATGACAGAGATCAGGGAAACCATGCCTGAACGACGTCGGCCACGACTAAATCGTAATGCGGTAAATAGTGCAAGAGGCAGGTTTACCATTACATCTCCCCCGCCGCCAGGGTTAATTCATCCTGCAAATACCCATCACGCATTTCTACCTGACGTGCCAGTTTCTTAGCTAATTTCAGATCATGGGTGACAACAAGAAACGCAGTACCTTGCTGTTGGTTCAATTCTTGCAAAAGCTGAAACACACTGTCTGCATTTCGTTGATCAAGGTTACCCGTTGGTTCATCCGCCAACACCAATGACGGTTCATTTACCAGCGCCCGGGCAATGGCAACACGTTGACGTTCTCCCCCTGACAGCTCAGATGGCCGATGATGCGCCCGATGCTCCAACCCAACCGCCGCCAGCATATCCAGCGCTTTTTGTTGAGAATGGCGTTTTTGTCCGCCAATCAGGAGCGGCATCGCAACATTTTCCAATGCCGTAAAATCAGGTAATAAATGGTGAAACTGATAAATGAAACCAATTTCACTGTTACGTAATTCTGCCCGCGCGGACGAAGACATTTGGTTGAGTGATTGCCCTTTGAACCGGACTTCACCAGACGTAGGTGAATCCAAACCACCAAGCAAGTGCAAGAGGGTACTTTTGCCAGAGCCAGAACTCCCGACAATGGCCATTATTTCACCCTGTTGCATGGAAAAAGTGACATTCTTTAATACTTCTGTAGAAATTTTTCCTTCCTGATATTTTTTGCACAGTTGGTGACACAGTAATAAAGGGTGTTTACTCATAACGTAAAGCCTCAGCAGGTTGGGTGGTCGCCGCGCGCCAGGAAGGGTACAGCGTCGAGATTAAGGAGATCAACATGGCACTGATGGCAATCAGCATTACTTGCGTAGTATCAATTGCAACAGGTAACTGAATGCCCTCAGACAGCAATCCGATAATTGGCATGAGATTATTTAACTGACTGGAAAGCAATATTCCCAACCCTGTTCCCAATACAGCACCAATAATGCCGGCTCCCGCGCCCTGGATCATAAAGATGGCCATCACTTGACGTCGGGTCAGACCTTGCGTCTGCAAGATAGCGATTTCACCCTGTTTTTCCATCACCAATAAAGAGAGAGAGGTAATAATGTTAAAAGCAGCAACAGCTATAATCAGGCTCAGCAATAATCCCATCATGTTTTTCTCCATGCGAACCGCCTGAAAAAATTCCCCTTTGCGTTCACGCCAATCTTTCCATATCAGCCCTTTTGGCAAGGTTTGCTGGCTCAAGGCATCTACGGTGAGTGGCTCATTGAGAAACAAACGCCAGCCGGTAATATTACCTATGGGATAGCGCAACAATCTGGCCGCATCCTGTTGATTAACTAACATTTCCGTACCATCGGCTTCACTATTGGCGAAGAATGTACCCGCTACCGTGAATAAACGCTGGCTGGGAATTCGGCCCATTGGCGTTAACTGACTGGCACTCGGCACGATAATACGGATTTTATCGCCCCGTTTTACCCCTAATTTAGCCGCCAATTTTTCTCCCAAAATGACAAAATAACCTCCGGGTTGTAGTTGGCTTCGATTGACATTAACAAGATGTTCTGCCAATGGCGCATATTCGTCCTGGTTAATACCTAACATGACACCAACACCTACATTGTGGTGACTCTGTAGCACCACATCTCCTTGTACGATAGAGGTGATGCGATTAACCCCCTTTAATCCCACCAGCTGGCTAACCGGATGTTCAACCGGATTGATAGCGCCTTTTTCCGATGTAATGATAGCCTGCGGCATAAAGCCCAGGATGCTACTTTCTAATGAACGCTCAAAACCGTTCATGACTGACAATACCGTAATCAAGGCCGCGACGCCTAGCGTAATGCCAATCGCTGACAACCATGAAACAAAACGGCCAAATTTATCGACCGCCCGCCCGCGCATATAGCGCAATCCTATAAATAATGAGACCGATTGAAACATGAAATCTGTTACGCCCCTGTTGCCAAAGCAAAGTGTTCGGGGATAATAAAGGGTAGCAATATTTTATGGAACCACCCGTATCCCGGTTCTGTGGTTTTTTTTACTTTCTCTCAACCTACCAGCGTATTTATTGTAAGGCCACTGGGGCAAAAATGTGTTGGGAATGGACTGAATCTTAGAGAACACATCAAACGCTTATGTCAGCAAAATATCGTTATCAACTTCCTGAAAGCCGCGGCGATACCCGCTACTTAGGCCATTTGACGGGTGCCGCTTGTGCCGTTGAATGTGCTGAAATCATTGAACGTCATCCAGGGCCAATACTGCTGGTGACCAAAGATATGCAAAATGCCCTACGATTGCGTGATGAAATTCAACAGTTCACCGACGCACCAATAAATACGATGTCAGATTGGGAAACTTTGCCCTACGATAGTTTTTCTCCTCACCAAGAAATTATCTCCAACCGCCTGTCCACGCTTTATCACTTACCATTTATGACGAAAGGGGCATTAATCCTTCCCGTCAACACCTTGATGCAACGTGTCTGCCCTCACGATTATCTCAAAGGACATGCATTGGTCATGCACAAGGGGCAGCGTCTTTCACGTGATAAACTGCGGGCAGAACTGGAACAAGCAGGTTATCGCAGTGTTGAACAGGTACTTGAACATGGCGAATTTGCTACACGTGGTGCCTTGTTTGATCTCTTCCCTATGGGCAGTGAGTATCCTTATCGTATTGATTTTTTTGATGATGAGATAGACAGCCTGCGCACGTTTGATGTGGATAGTCAGCGCACCTTGGCCGAAGTGGAAAAAATCAATTTATTGCCAGCCCATGAGTTTCCAACCGACCAGGATGCGATTGAGCTGTTTCGCAGCCAATGGCGCGAACAGTTCGAAGTCCGTCGTGATGCTGAACATATTTATCAGCAGGTCAGTAAAAAAATGCTCCCTGCCGGCATCGAATATTGGCAACCCTTGTTCTTTGAACACCCCTTACCCGCCATCTTTGAATATCTGCCCGAAAATACCCTGCTGATTACCCAAAATTTGGTCAGTGCAGCGGAGCGTTTCTGGCAAGATACGAAACAACGTTTTGAAAGCCGCAAAGTTGATCCCATGCGCCCGTTACTCGCTCCCGAACAGCTCTGGTTACCTGTCAATACACTATTCTCGGAATTGAAAAATTGGCCTCGGATTGAAGTTGATAATGCCCCCCTTCCCCAAAAAGCAAGGAATACCAATTTAGCCTATCAGGCTCTGCCTGATTTATCGGTTGCCGCACAGCAAAAAGAGCCATTGGATAAATTACGCCGTTTCATAGAGCAATTCAGCGGCAAGATCGTGTTTTCAGTGGAAAGTGAAGGGCGCCGAGAATCCATAAGAGAATTGTTGTTCCGAATTAAAGTCAAACCGGAAAAAATAAACCAGCTCACTGACGCCAATAATCTCGGCCATTATTTGATGGTGGGTGCCGCAGAGCATGGTTTTATTGATGAAGATAACAATCTCGCCCTGATTTGTGAAAGTGACATGCTGGGCGAACGTGTCAGCCGTCGTCGTCAGGATAACCGACGCACAATTAATACCGATACATTGATCCGCAATCTCGCTGAATTGCGGCATGGACAACCTGTTGTTCACCTTGAACATGGCGTTGGCCGCTATCAGGGACTGATAACATTAGAAGCGGGTGGCATTAAGGCAGAATATCTTATCCTGACTTATGCCGGAGAAGACAAGTTGTATGTACCAGTCTCTTCCCTTCATCTCATCAGCCGCTATGCGGGTGGTGCTGAGGAGAGTGCGCCCTTGCATAAATTGGGCGGAGAGGCATGGAATAAAGCGCGCCAGAAAGCAGCTGAAAAAGTACGTGACGTTGCAGCCGAACTCCTGGATGTTTACGCACAACGGGCCGTGAAACCGGGTTTTGCTTTCAAGAACGATCGCGAACAGTACCAACTGTTCTGCCAAAGTTTTCCCTTTGACACAACGCCAGATCAAGAACAAGCCATCAATGCAGTCCTTGATGATATGTGCGAACCTATTGCTATGGATAGGCTAGTCTGTGGCGATGTCGGGTTTGGGAAAACAGAAGTCGCAATGCGTGCCGCATTCCTCTCCGTCATCAACAATAAGCAAGTCGCAGTGCTTGTGCCAACCACCTTATTAGCACAACAGCATTATGATAATTTCCGTGATCGTTTTGCCAATTGGCCTGTGCACATTGAAGTTATGTCTCGTTTTCGTAGTGCAAAAGAGCAACAACAGGTCATTGATATGGCGGCGGAAGGTAAAGTGGATATCATTATTGGCACCCATAAACTGCTGCAAAGTGATCTGCGCTGGAAAGATCTCGGTTTGTTGATCGTCGATGAGGAACATCGTTTCGGCGTTCGTCATAAAGAACGTATCAAAGCTATTCGGGCAAATGTTGATGTCCTGACACTCACCGCCACCCCAATTCCTCGTACGCTCAATATGGCAATGAGTGGTATGCGCGATCTCTCCATTATCGCTACTCCCCCAGCCCGCCGTCTGGCAGTAAAAACGTTTGTACGTGAATATGATAGCCTGGTGGTACGTGAATCTATCCTGCGTGAAATTTTGCGTGGTGGACAAGTTTACTATCTGTATAACGATGTTGAAAACATCGAAAAGGCAAAAACCCGACTGGAAGAGTTGGTTCCCGAAGCCAGAATTGTTGTAGGGCATGGGCAAATGCGTGAGCGTGATCTGGAACGCGTTATGACGGATTTCCATCACCAACGCTTTAACGTTCTGGTGTGTACCACTATCATCGAAACGGGCATCGATATTCCCAGCGCCAATACCATCATCATCGAACGTGCCGATCATTTTGGCCTGGCCCAATTACACCAATTACGTGGACGTGTCGGGCGCTCCCATCATCAGGCTTATGCTTATTTGCTGACACCGCATCCAAAAGCCATGACCAACGATGCACAAAAACGGCTGGAGGCTATTGCATCTCTCGAAGATCTGGGGGCTGGTTTTGCATTGGCTACCCACGATTTGGAAATTAGGGGAGCTGGCGAATTGTTGGGTGAAGACCAGAGTGGGCAGATGACCAGCATTGGTTTTACTCTCTATATGGAGTTATTGGAAAATGCCGTTGATGCCCTGAAAAATGGGCGAGAACCTTCGCTTGAAGATCTCACCAATAACCAGACTGAGATAGAATTGCGTATGCCTGTGCTGTTACCTGATGACTATATTCCAGATGTCAACATACGCTTATCTTTCTATAAGCGCATTGCCAGCGCACAAAATAATCCCGAATTGGATGAGTTGAAAGTCGAACTTATTGACCGATTTGGTATTCTACCCGATTCAGGACGCCAACTGCTGCAATCTGCTTCTATCCGCCTGATCGCCCGACAACTCGGTATTAAACGTATTGAAGCACATGAAAAAGGGGGTTTTATTGAGTTTGGTCATCATAGTAAAGTCGATCCGAATTATCTCATTAATTTGTTACAAACGCAGCCCCATATTTACCGCTTGGATGGCGCTTATAAATTGAAATTTATTACTGAGTTAACCGAACGAGCCACTCGTTTATCGTTTATCCAGCAATTATTAGAAAATTTCGATTTACACAAAAGTGATGCCTAATCAAGCCACTTAAGCGATAAAAGTCATGTCACGATTGCACTATTTTTCCAGTTCGCCAAATTACCCCTTAATGCGAACTAACCGAGAAACAGTGCAATCTGTTTTTACTCTCCACTAAATAGTTAGAAAAACTCATTGTTGTGGATGTGATTTCAGGATCAATTGTCCTTTCTCATTTAAAGGAATAGTGTCATCAGGTTTGTATTCTATCCTGATTTTTCCTGGTTGCTCACCAATAACATAATTTACGTCATAAGCAACAACACGTGGTTTCTTAAAATGAAACTCTATACAGTTTTTTAACACCGAGTGGATTAGCGCAGGATATTTTCTATTAATTTTCAAATGATTAATGAGGGTTAAAATCCGATATTCATATTTAATCAAATGATTATGCACACTATTTTTTACGGTAAAAGGAATGGGAAATATGGCAATATGACAATAGGATTGACGAAAAGCAACTGTTGATCGGATAGGTTTCGCAGATAATACATGTGCAACGCTGGGGCGTGGAGGTTCAAAATAAAACGTTGCGGCTATGCCAATGATGGCAATAGCGATAATAGTCATTATAAAACTCATTACATACTGTCTTATCGTTAGCTTAACCACATAGCACCTTGATATATTAATAATTTTCCACACAATTTGATTAAAAGAATATTTCGCAACTATTTTAAATAAGCTAAAAATGCGCCAAGTTAATTATTGAGAAAAATCCTATTCCATTAAATCAGCAAATTATTAGGCACTTATCCATGTAATTATTTATTATTGTGAATAGTTTCAGTGTTGACTTTACGAAAAAACAGCTTCTATACCAACCTAACTTCAAGATGCATGTGATTTTTCCCCGCAAAGCGGGAGAGAAATCAGGTTTCATATCGTGTTGCAACTTGAAGTTTAATGCGTATATACCTATTTCATTAAGAGTTAGTACATAATAAATTGTCACAATGAAAGTTGCCATATAAAAAGCACATACAATAAAAAAACAAAAGATATACCTATCAGGGCCTTAATCCTACAAGCTATCGCAAAATTCTAATACCAAGGTAACCTAACTAAAATAGGCTCTATTATAACGATTAATTAAATCTAATGATAAATTATTTTATTATCTATTAGGTAGATATACATAACTCAGTCAATTAAATGACTCTTGTATAACATATCAATATAATTATGGCTCATTATTTATAAAAATTATCACCTATACGCATTAAACTTCAAGTTGCAATTTGCAACACGATATGGAACCCGATTTTTCCCCGCTTTGCGGGGAAAAATCACATGCATCTTGAAGTTAGGATTGGTATATAACAATAATAAATTAAAATGAAGCCTGAATTTTATTCAAATACAGTTTTATTCATTATAGTAAATAACCAAGTTAACTTTAGAGAAGAATAATTATGATATGTATAATAATAAATATAATAAATAGGTAAATGACTCACCTTAACTAATTACTTTAAGATGAGCCATTTTTGGGCTAATTAATGCAACTTCAGGCGTGGACGAATAACGCGGTTAATTCCTCCAACCAACATCATCAAACCTGTTTTAATATACCCATGCAGAGCTACCTGATGCATACGATACAAAGAGATATAAACCATACGAGCAATACGGCCTTCAACCATCATTGAACCACGCATCAAGTTCCCCATCAGGCTACCAACAGTACTGAACTTGGATAATGAAACCAATGAACCATGATCTTTGTAAGCATACTCTTTCAATGGTTTTTCATTCAACAATGCCAGGATATTGTCATAACAACGGCTTGCCATCTGGTGAGCAGACTGCGCACGAGGAGGAACAAAACCCCCCTCTTTTTTCGGGCATGATGCACAATCCCCAATGGCAAAAATACGATCATCCCGTGTGGTTTGCAAAGTGGGTTTTACAACCAATTGATTGATACGGTTGGTTTCCAATCCACCGATATCTTTCATAAAGTCAGGCGCTTTAATTCCCGCAGCCCAAACCATCAAGGAGGCTTTGATCTGCTCACCCTCTTTGGTATTCAACCCATGCTCATCTGCACTGGTCACCATTGTCTTGGTTAATACCTTAACACCCAGCTTAGTCAACTCTTGATGAGCAGCACTGGAAATACGTGTCGGCAATGCAGGCAGGATACGCTCCCCTGCCTCAACCAACGTCACGTTAAGTGCATCTGAATTCAGGCTTTCAAAGCCATAGCTGTTAAGTTGCTTCACCGCATTATAAAGTTCCGCGGAAAGCTCTACGCCCGTCGCACCACCACCAACAATCGCGATATTCACTTTTTCTTCTGCACTGTGATTTGCAGAATATTTCAGGAACAGGTTCAACATTTCATTGTGGAAACGATGTGCCTGTTGCGGGTTATCAAGGAAAATACAATTTTCCTTCACACCTGCCGTGCCAAAATCGTTAGATTGGCTGCCCAATGCCATAACAAGAATGTCGTAAGCCAGTTCACGCTCTGGTACTAACAAATCACCATCTTCATTACGGATCCCAGCCAGAGTAATTTTCTTCCCTTCACGATTAATATTCGTGAGTGTGCCTAGCTGGAAATTGAAATAATGGTTGCTTGCATGAGCCAAATAACTCAATGCATCAACACCATCATCCAGAGAACCCGTGGCAACTTCATGCAATAGTGGTTTCCATAAATGGCTATTATTGCGATCCACCAAAGTAATTTCGGCTTTTTTCTTACGCCCTAATTTGTGTCCCAAACGCGTTGCCAGCTCTAAACCACCAGCGCCCCCACCAATGATGACAATTCTTGTCTTTGGCGTTGTCATGAATACCCCACTGAAAATACAACATAATGTTATGTAAGGCGCTAAGTTCGTTTCTTTGCGTAAAAACCTTGAATAACGTCCTTAAATAACTTCAAGCTAAACAAATTTCATATTGAAAATATCTCCAGAATATCATGGCCGGTCAGTTGGTCATACCAAAAATAATCACAACTAAATTCTTTTGATTAATTAGACATCAATCACAAAAATTGTTCACACAAACCCTGTAACACCCGATTAGCCTTTTGCCAACGTTCAGATTGCTGTAATTCTTCCAAACTAAATTGTTTGCCTTGATGGTATAACTGTTTGACTTTAGGTGATTCAATGATCGGTAAGTTATCCAGCACACTGACTGCCCCTTCTCGATTGTTGCACACTAAAATCATGTCACAACCGGCATCTAATGAGGCTTTAGCCCGTTCAGCATAACCGCCCATCACTGCGGCGCCTTCCATCGACAAATCATCAGAAAAAATAACCCCTGTAAATCCTAATTGCTGACGAAGTATGGATTTCAACCAATAGGGTGAACCACTTGCAGGACGGTGATCTATCTGCGGATAAATCACGTGAGCAGGCATAATGGCATCCAACAGATTACGTTGGATAAAATCGCGGAAAATCACCATATCATGACAACTAATGGCATCCATAGGACGATTATCCCGTGGGGTTTCTTTATGGGAATCTGCTGTCACGGCACCATGTCCCGGAAAATGTTTCCCTGTCGATTTCATGCCCGCAGAATGCATTCCTTGAATAAATTTTTCCGCCATTGCCATCGCAGGTTCAAGTTCTTCATGGAATGAACGTTCACCAATGGCTATGCACTTATGCCCTAAATCCAATACTGGCGCAAAGCTGATATCAATATCCATTGCAATCATTTCTGATGCCATTAACCAACCAGACTCTTTTGCCAGATGTGCTCCCATAAGCATGTCATGTACACAAGCAAAAGATTGTGCCGCAGGTAAACGCGTAAACCCTTCATGAAAACGCTGAACACGTCCACCTTCCTGATCAACAGCAACCACCAATCGATGGCGGGAAGCTGCGCGAATTTGGCGCACCAATTCACGTAATTGTGCTGTATCGTGGAAGTTGCGGGTAAATAAAATTAAGCCACCCACTAATGGATGCTGTAAAATTTCACGCTCTTCGTTATCCAATTCATAGCCAACAACATCTAACATTACTGGCCCCATAGCCTTCCTCACTTCTCTTTAAATTGGTTATTAGATTCACTACGCCAGGTTAAAAGCCTGGCGTAAGGGATGTGCCAGCGATAAAAATTGTTGTTCTCTTGTCTGCTGCCAACGCACTTCATACCACATTAACATCATATAACTGACCCACGGCTCCCATTGCTTAATTTGTTGCTGCAGTAAGTGGATATCTGAATATCCTGATGCCTGGGTACAATAATAATCTAAAAAAGTTTTTTGCTGCACTTCATCCCATTGATTTCCCTTGAATAGTACAGCCAGCGAAAAACCAATATCGACATCCGCAGCGTACTCCCAATCAATCAATTTTAACCCTTTTTCCGTCATTAATAGATTATCAGGGTGAACATCCATATGAGCCGGAGCGATTTTTAGTGCAGTGGGCATCCTACTTGTTATAAAAAATTTGTGCAGGCGTAACCAACGAGGAGATAAACGTTTTCTGTCAATCTGCTGCCATTGGAATGCAATTTGTTTTTTTAATTGAAAGGGATAACCCAATGGAGAATGGTTATGAAGAAGAGCAAGCAGTTGGGCTAATGGCTGCTGTAAAGCTGACTGGCCCAGTGTATCGGGTTTTACTTTTGCACCAGTAAGCCACTCAAGCAATAACCAAGTTCCATGCATAGACACGACTTTAGGCGCAATACCGATGGAAGATAACCGCCGCAAAATCCGATTTTCTCGTTGACGATCCACACCAAGCATTTCACTATGCGGTGTTTGTACGCGTCCGACCATCTGACGCACTTCATTTGTCACTGTATTAGCAATAGAGTAACTTCCCTGTGTCAAACCCGTTAATGGCCTAATTTCCCAAGAGCCTGCGGGAATATCAGGCCATAACTGACACAACACCCTGAGCAAAGCGTCGCCATTAGTTAACGTCACCACGACCCGACCAGAGTATTTCGCCGGTTTTAACCAGCATTAACTGCATCTCCAGATCACGCTGTCCATGATTATTGGAAACAACGGAATAGAGAACATAATCGGCATTTAAATAACGAGCCAATCCAATGGACTTACTGCGCAACCCCAGGCTATCTTCCGATGATAACCCTAGTGCCTGTCTGGCTGAATAGACTTGGGATTTCGGTACAACCTGAAAAGTGTGTTTATTGCTGATGACATTCGTAATTGCATCTGTAGCTTTCAGGGTTCGCAATGAGCCATTCGTATTATTCTTGACAGAATCGACAAGCAGTAATTTTCCCGTTTCCACACCATCAGCATTAACCATCTGATCCACTAACGGCTGAACAATGCTATCCCAATTAATAGATTGAATTTTAGGGGGCTGGGGAACTTTTTCTGATGGTCCTACCGACGGTTCCGGTTTTTTCTCTGGCTTCACCGGTGTAACAGGAGCAGGCTTTTGTGTTTCTGGAACAACACAACTCGCCAGCAACATTGCCGATAATATAACAAAGAGAATTCTTTTCATTAATCTACTCCAGTTACATCACTACTTTGTACCGATATACATAAATTAGGTTATTATTTTGCTAACAGCGGCCCCAATGGACGTCCACCCACTAAGTGCATGTGGATATGGAAAACTTCCTGTCCAGAATGGCGATTACAGTTCATGATCAAGCGATAACCATCTTCTGCAATGCCTTCCTCTTTTGCTATTTTGGCTGCGACAGTAAACAGACGTCCCAAAGCAAGTTCATGATCAGCGGTAACATCATTAACGGTTGGGATCAATACATTGGGTACGATCAAAACGTGGGTTGGTGCCTGCGGGGAAATGTCGCGAAATGCAGTGACCAAATCATCCTGATAAATAATATCAGAAGGAATTTCTCGACGGATGATTTTACTAAAAATAGTTTCTTCTGCCATTTTACTTCTCCTGTTTATTGTGAGGCCTAAAAACACCGTGTGACACGACTAACTTAGTTTTCTTTAATATTGATATGAAACAGTTCACAAAAATTTCTGGTTGTCACCGCTGCCAATTCTTCAATATTGACGCCTTTCAATACTGCCATATATTCAGCAACATCACGTACATAAGCTGGCTGATTCTGTTTGCCTCGATGGGGAACCGGTGCCAGATAAGGTGAATCGGTTTCGACCAGAATGCGATCGAGTGGCACATATCTTGCCGCTTCACGGATCTGCTCGGCATTGCGGAAAGTGACAATACCAGAAAAAGAGATATAAAAACCCAAATCCAGCAGAGCCTTTGCCGTTTCTTTATCTTCCGTGAAACAATGCAATACGCCCCCACAATCCTGGACTTTTTCTTCCCGCAAAACCATCAACGTATCGTCTCTTGCGTCACGGGTATGCACAATCACTGGCTTATTTAATTCACGGCCAATGCGAATATGCTCGCGAAATGAAGTTCTCTGGAGTTCAGCATTTTCTTGCTGATAATAATAATCCAGGCCAGTTTCCCCCATTGCGACAACGTCTTCATCCGCAGCCAGTCGGGCAAGTTCTTCGAAATCGTAACCTTCATCCAAATTCAATGGATGGATGCCGCAGGAATACGCTACGTTTTCCCGTTTACCAATCAGTGCCTTCATTTGCTGAAAACCAGGCAACGTGGTTGCCACCGCCAGCATATATTTCACATCCCGTTCGGCCGCTTTCACCACAACATCATCTACACTTTGGTGCAACGTTTCATAATCAAGGCAATCGAGATGACAATGCGAATCAACTAAAAACATAATATGCTCGTATCTAACTAAGTTATTGTGCAGGACAAAATTGCCTTTCCCAATTGAGTAATTGTTCCGTTAGCAACAATTCCCGATTGACTCCCACCACAGATAATAATTGATGACGACAATGCACCCAATCATTAACTGTCTTTAATAATGTTTCTACACTTTGGCTAGCAGCAAGATAATGAATCAGAGCCTGCTGATCCTGGTTAATACAGTAATTCTGCGCCTGCTGCCGCCATTTCACTGCATCGGATAATAAGCTGATCAACCAATGTAAAGATTGCTGCACATCATCACGATTCAGTAAGGGTAAAAGTGACAGGGTATCACATTTATGCAACGCCTGTTCAATCGCCTGGCAAAGTGAATTCCTCTGCTGCCATTTCTCCGTCTGGAGTAATTGCTCCGCGGCCAATGGTGCTCCCTGAGAAAGTTTCAATGCTGTTTGTGCATCTAAAGAGGAGATCGCAGGAAGCTGTTTTTGGAGCCAATAAAGTCCTATCGAAGGTTCAGGCACTGAAATAAAATAGTGAAAACAGCGGCTACGTAGTGTTGCCAGCAAATTTATAGGGTTTTGACATTGCAACAAAAAGTAGGTGTTTTGCGGTGGCTCTTCCAACGTTTTCAATAAGGCGTTAGAAGCTGCATCAGTCAGGGATTCTGCGGATGTGATCCAGGCAATTTTGGCACCCCCTTGCTGAGAATATTCATAGAGCTTCTCACTGAGCCGACGTACTGCGTCTACCCCAATAACATTTTTTCCCTTTTCAGGCGCAAGAACATGCCAGTCAGAATGCGTTTCCGCTAACATCAAATGACAGCCGTGGCATTCGCCACAGCTTTTAATGCCCTGTTTATTCTGACACATTAACCAACGACTCAAACCATACAATAATGCATCAGCCCCCATTCCGGCATGAGCATGAAGCAAAATAGCATGGTGACCACGCCCCTGTTGGTGGAGTTCAACTAACTGACGGTATGCATGATTGAGCCACGGATACCAGTTCATGTCTGAATTTCCTGTGCTTTTAGTCAATGTTCTTTAACCAGGCAAGTAAGGTATGGCGAATATCATCCTGCACTTTTTCCAGTGGTTGGGTGGCATCAATCTTTTTGATACTGTCATCTTTCGCCATAAGTTCGAGATATTTCGTACGGGTGCGATGGAAGAAATCTAAGGACTCCTTTTCAATCCGATCTAATTCACCGCGTTCAAGAGCACGTTGTAAGCCCATTTCTGGTGGTACATCAAGGTAAAGCGTTAAATCTGGCGAAAAATCCCCTAATGCAGCATTGCGTAGTGATGCCATCAACTGCTGATCGATACCTCGGCCTCCTCCCTGATAAGCCTGGGAAGAGAGATCATGACGATCACCAATGACCCAGGTTCCCTTTGCCAATGCTGGCTTGATAATATTTTCCACCAGTTGAACTCTGGCAGCATATAACATTAATAGTTCTGCTTTATCTGTCAGTGATTCTCCTTCAACCCCTTGTTTGATCAGCTCACGGAGTTTTTCTGCTAACGGTGTCCCACCAGGTTCACGGGTAAGCACCAAATCAAAAATACCCTGCTGCTTCAAGGTTTCAACCACTGTCTGGATTGCTGTTGTTTTTCCAGCACCCTCAAGCCCTTCAATTACAATAAATTTGCTACTCATTTATCCTGCTTTAACCTTTGGCGATAAAGGCTTACTGCCTTATTATGTGCTACCAGATTGGTGGTGAATGTGTGCCCTCCATCGCCATTCGCCACAAAATACAAATATTCTGTGACGGCAGGATGTGCTGCCGCCTTAATTGAAGCCAAACCTGGCATAGCGATAGGAGTGGGTGGCAACCCATCAATCATATACGTATTGTATGGTGTAAATGTGTTGAGATTGCTGCGAAAAATCGTACCCGTATATTTATCTCCCAATCCATAAATGACGGTTGGATCAGTTTGCAGTTTCATCTTTAACCGCAGACGATTCACAAATACAGAGGCAACTTTGGTTCGCTCAGATTCAATTGCGGTCTCTTTTTCAATGATAGAGGCCATGATCAACATTTCATAAGCACTGTTATATGGTAGGTTTTTTTCCCTGTTTTCCCATTCCTGCCCGACGATTGTTTTCATTTTGTTATAGGCTCGTTTAAGCAACTCCAGATCACTCGTGCCTGCTGTATACAAATAGGTATCAGGATAAAACCAACCTTCCAGTGACTCATCTTCTTTCATGCCTAAAGCATCAAGCAGCCCTTTCGGTGTCTTATTTTCTATGTCATGTTTTAAGTATGGCGCATTCTGCAATATTTTTGCCCAATCAGAAAAGCGACTACCTTCAACAAAACGAATAGTAAACTGAGTTTCTTTGCCACTGGCAAACAGTTGCAAGACAGACTGCAAAGACATACCTTTTTGCAAACGGTAAGTTCCAGCCTTAAACTTTGCTAACTCTGGTTTAAAGCGAAATAACCATGGCAGTAATTGGCTATCTTCAATCAATTTATGCTGAGCCAATAAGGCTTGCAGTCCAGCACGACCCGTTCCCGCCGGTACAGTAAATATAAGCTCCTGGCTAAGATTAATATCTTGGGCAGCAAAGTCCTCTATTTTCTTCATAAAAGAAAAAAATACGATCACAGCGATTGCAATAAGCAAGCCGGGCAGAATGAAAATGCGCTTTTTTAGTTTCATCCGGTAATCACTTTATTTGGGCTTCTGAATACTGACTCGCTAAGGTTTTAAACATTCAGGTAATAAATATTCATGCAACTCTCTTGATTGATATTTCCACGCCGGTTGATTTTTATGCGCTTGAATTTGACTTACTGGCAACACTGGCATTAAGGAATTACAGATAATCACTTCGTCTGCATACGCCAAAGCTTCAGGATAGCGCATAACACATGATAAGCTATAATCACTTTTCGCCAACAATTCGATGATCTTCCGTCGCATGACCCCTTCCACTCCACTCTGGCTGAGATCAGGTGTATAAACATTTTTTCCTTTTCGCCAGAAGATATTAGCCGCACCGCATTCAACTAATAAACCATCACTATCAAGTACCAGCGCTTCGTCTGCTCCAGATTGTTCAATGAATCGTTTGATCAAAACCTGCTCCAAACGATTTAAATGCTTAATACCCGCCAGGTAGGGATTAATTCCCATCGAAATGGGGCTAAGAGTCAATGACACACCTTTTTGACGCTGAGTAATATATCGTTCAGGATATGAACCCAAAGATAAGATCTGTGTAGGCTCAATTGTGTCATCAAAGCCATAGCCACGGCCTCCCATCCCCCTGGAAAGAATGATTTTCAACACGCCGGAATCATACCCTTTCACTACCTGGTTAATATGGTTCTCAAGTTGGAACCAATCCGGTGCTGGCATGAAGAGTTTTTCAACACCTTTCTGCAACCGTTTTATGTGCAAAGGTAGCAAAGCCGGTATCCCTTGCTCAACCCTTATTGTGGTAAAACAGCCGTCACCAAACTGCACCGCACGATCATTAACAGGTATATGATCGCACTGATTACCATTAATCCAATACGTCATGTTAACTTCTTATTTTTGATAAAAAAGCCCCAACATTTGTTGGGGCTTTTTATAAACACAAAGTGATTTTAGATCTTGCGGAAAATCAATGACCCATTGGTGCCACCGAAACCAAAAGAGTTACACAATGCGTATTCCATCCCTTCAACGTTGCGCGCTTTACCCGGAACTAAATCCAGACGACAATTCTCATCCTGATTCTCCAAGTTAATGGTTGGAGGAATAATCTGATCACGCAGAGAAAGAATAGTGAAAATAGATTCAATCGCGCCCGCTGCTCCCAACAAATGGCCTGTCATTGATTTGGTTGAACTCACCAATACTTTCGTACCTTCACCAAAAACAGACTCCACTGCGCGTGCTTCTGCGATATCACCAACTGACGTTGAAGTACCATGAGCATTGATATAACCCACTTGCTCTGGTGAAATTCCCGCATCTTTCAGGGCATTTTGCATCGCCAAAGCAGCGCCTGCGCCATCTTCAGGAGGTGACGTCATGTGGTAAGCATCACTGCTCATGCCAAAGCCAACAACTTCAGCATAGATTTTCGCACCGCGTTTTTTCGCGTGCTCATACTCTTCCAGTACGACAACACCTGCGCCATCACCCAGAACAAAGCCATCACGATCTTTATCCCAAGGACGACTTGCACCTTGAGGATCGTCATTACGCGTTGACAATGCACGTGCAGCCCCGAACCCAGCAACCCCAAACTCAGTACTCGCTTTTTCTGCACCGCCCGCCAGCATAATGTCAGCATCATTATAGGCAATAATGCGAGCTGCATGACCGATGTTATGTACGCCAGATGTACAGGCAGTTGCAATAGAAATGCTCGGACCACGAAGACCATAAAGGATGCTCAAATGGCCCGCCACCATATTGATGATGGTCGAAGGTACAAAGAATGGGCTGACCTTACGAGGCCCTGCCGATAACAGTGTACTATGATTTTCTTCGATCAGACCCAATCCACCAATACCAGAACCAATAGCAGCACCAAAGCGGCTAGCATTGGCTTCTGTTACTTCGATTCCTGCATCTTCAATAGCTTGTTTGCCCGCAGCAATACCATACTGGATGAAGAGATCCATCTTCCGTGCTTCTTTGCGCGAAATATTGAAATCTTCATGATTAAAATTCTTCACTAAACCTGCAAACTTCGTTGCATGGTTAGAGGTATCAAAATGTTCGATAAGGCCGATACCACTCTGTCCGGCACAAACAGCACTCCAAGAAGATGCTACTGTATTGCCGACAGGAGATAACATGCCTAGTCCGGTCACGACTACTCGACGCTTAGACACGGTTATCCTCCAGGGAGGGAAAAAATTTGGGACGAAAAACATAGGCGGTCGAACGACCGCCTAGGCATGTGTGCTTATTTACCTGCGTTTTCAACGTAGTCAATAGCAGCTTGAACTGTAGTGATTTTCTCAGCTTCTTCGTCTGGGATCTCGATATCGAACTCTTCTTCCAGAGCCATTACCAGTTCAACTGTGTCAAGAGAATCAGCGCCCAAGTCATCAACAAATGAAGCTGTGTTCACAACTTCTTCCTCTTTAACACCCAGTTGTTCAACGATGATTTTCTTAACGCGTTCGTCGATAGTGCTCATACTATTAAATTTCCTATCAAAACTCGCTTTTGCGATGGTTTTCGTAGTTTATAAAATACAGGAAAAGATGCAACCAAATCCCGGCTGGTCGAACCACAATCTGCTTTTTTTGTATAAAAAATACATCAAAAACAGTGAGTTCGCTCATTTTTAGATCATGTACATGCCACCATTGACATGCAATGTTTCACCCGTGATGTAAGCGGCCTCGTCAGAAGCAAGAAACGCTACAGCACTGGCAATTTCCTTTGCATCACCAAGACGATTAGCAGGTATTCCAGCAGCAATGCCTGCACGTTGTTCGTCTGTCAACGCTTTGGTCATATCCGTTTCGATAAAACCAGGTGCAACAACGTTAACAGTGATGCCACGGGAAGCGACTTCACGAGCCAATGATTTACTAAAACCAATAACTCCTGCTTTCGCTGCCGCGTAATTCGCCTGCCCCGCATTTCCCATTGTTCCAACAACAGAGCCAATGGAAATAATACGTCCATAACGTTTTTTCATCATAGAACGCATTACTGCTTTTGACAGACGAAAAATCGAAGAAAGATTCGTGTCAATAATATCTTGCCACTCATCATCTTTCATGCGCATCAACAAGTTATCACGAGTGATGCCTGCATTATTAACTAAAATGTCTATTTCACCAAATTCAGCACGAATATTCGATAGTGCATTTTCAATGGATTCTGAATCTGTGACATTTAGTACAAAACCTTTGCCCTTATCACCCAGGAAGGCACTGATTGCTTCAGCTCCCTTCTCACTGGTTGCGGTGCCAACAACACGTGCACCACGTTCAACCAATAATTCTGCAATCGCGCGACCTATACCACGGCTCGCGCCAGTGACCAGTGCAATTTTTCCATCAAAGCTCATGTTTTCCCCAGTTATTTGTTCAGAGCAACTGTGAGTGATGATACATCATTTACTGCTACAGCACTTAAAGTATCAACAATACGTTTCGTTAACCCAGTGAGGACTTTACCTGGCCCAATTTCCAGCAATTGTTCGACCCCAAGTTCTGCAATATATTCTACTGATTCTGTCCAGCGTACAGGATTATACAACTGACGGACCAACGCGTCTCGAAGAGCATCAGCAGATTTTTCTACTTTTACATCGACGTTATTCACGACAGGGAATTGTGGCTGGTTAAATTCAACGTCTTTCAATGCAACTGCCAGTTGTTCGGCTGCGGGTTTCATCAGTGCACAGTGCGAAGGCACACTAACGGATAATGGCAACGCTCGTTTTGCGCCCGCCGCTTTACACGCCGCTCCCGCACGCTCTACAGCCTCTTTTTCACCAGCGATAACCACCTGCCCAGGTGAATTAAAATTAACCGGCGTAACAATCTGACCTTGCGCTGACTCTTCACATGCCTTTGTAATGGACTCATTATCTAAACCAATAATGGCATACATGGCTCCCTGCCCTTCTGGTACGGCTTCCTGCATCAACTTCCCACGCAATTCAACAAGTTTAATAGCTTGCTGGAAATCAATCACGCCAGCACAGACCAGCGCAGAATATTCGCCAAGGCTATGCCCTGCCATTATGGAAGGTGCTTTACCACCTTTCTCCTGCCATACACGCCAAATCGCTACTGAAGCTGCCAACAATGCAGGTTGCGTTTTCCAGGTTTTATTCAGTTCTTCTATAGGGCCTTGCTGAACCAACGCCCATAAATCATATCCCAAAACCGCAGAAGCCTCTGCGAACGTTTGCTCAACCAATGGAAATTCTGCGGCTAAATCAGCTAACATACCCAGAGATTGAGAACCTTGACCGGGAAACACCATTGCAAAATCAGACATGTTTATTTTCCTGTTAAATTAAAAACGTACCAGCGCTGAGCCCCAGGTAAAGCCACCGCCAAATGCTTCAAGTAAAATAAGTTGGCCACGTTGGATCCTTCCATCACGGACAGCCTCATCGAATGCAGTCGGAACAGATGCAGCCGAGGTGTTGCCATGACGATCCAAAGTCACAACCACCTTATCCATTGTCATATCTAATTTCTTGGCTGTTGCCGCAATGATACGCAAATTCGCTTGATGAGGAACCAACCAATCAAGCTGAGAATGAGGCAAGTTGTTAGCTTCTAAAGTTTCATCAACAATATTAGCTAATTCACGCACGGCAACTTTAAAGACTTCATTACCAGCCATAGTGACATATTCTGGCGTATCACATTTTACCCGGCTTTGATGAGGCAATGACAGTAAATCACCATAACGGCCATCAGCATGAAGATGAGTAGATAAGATGCCTGGTTCCTCTGAAGCCCCGACGACCATCGCTCCTGCTGCATCGCCGAAAAGAATCACTGTGCTGCGATCTTTAGGATCGACAACTCTTGAAATAATATCAGAACCGATCACCAGTGCATATTTAGCCGCACCCGTTTTAATAAATTTATCGACAACACTCAACGCATAAGTAAAGCCGGCACATGCCGCTGCAACGTCAAAAGCCGCAACACCTGGAAGGCCCAGCAATTGCTGAATTTGGCAAGCTGCGCTTGGAAAGGCGTGCGTTGAGCTTGTTGTGGCAACAACGATTAAGTCAATTTGTGCTTTATCGATGCCCGCCATTTCAATGGCCTTTTCAGCAGCTTTGAAACCCAAAATGGCAACATTTTCATCTTCAGCCGCGATACGGCGTTCACGAATGCCCGTCCGAGTAACAATCCACTCGTCAGACGTCTCTACCATTTTTTCTAAATCTGCGTTAGTACGCACCTGCGCAGGCAAATAACTGCCCGTACCTAAGATCTTTGTATACATTTATGTTTATTCACTCTTGGGTAATACTGCATCCAGCCGGGCAGCGATTCTGTCTGGAACCTGCTTCTCTGTAGCTTGAATAGCTTGATCAATAGCCGCCTTGAAAGCATGTTCATTAGCAGCACCGTGACTTTTTATGACGATGCCACGCAAGCCTAATAACGTTGCTCCGTTATACTGGTCAGGGTTTAGATGGCCGAACCGTTTAGTTACCTGTCTTAGTAACCATTTTTTAACTATCTTCATCTTGAATAGTTTCATCAACCAAGATGATTTTTTTTGCTGACCATCCGGTGACTTTACCAGAGATAAGATCACTCTGATCGCACCTTCCATCGTCTTCAGCGTAACATTACCTGCGAAGCCGTCACATACGAGCACATCTGTTTTTCCCGTCAGTAACTCATTTCCTTCCACATACCCGATATAATTAATCGTTGGGATATTACGCAAGGTTATAGCGGCTTCGCGGATATTATCCAGCCCTTTGGATTCCTCTTCCCCGATGTTGAGTAACGCAACACGTGGATTATCCACACCAGCAACATACTCCGCCATGACAGCGCCCATAATTGCAAACTGAACTAACATGCCGCTATTACAATTAATATTAGCGCCTAAATCTAATACGACTGTCTTCTGTTGTTTTAGATTAGGTATCACCGTCATCAATGCAGGCCGTTCAATTCCTTCAATGGATTTCAGCATCAATTTAGCCAATCCCATCAAAGCCCCTGTATTTCCCGCACTGACACAAGCCTGTGCTTCGCCCGACTTAACTAAGTCCAAGGCTATACGCATGGAAGTACCGTGACTGGAACGGATGGCCTGAGATGGCCTTGCATCATTGGAAACGGCATGTTCCGCAGGAATAATTTGCAAACGACTCAGCAGCTCAGCATTTTGATTTGCAAGCAAAGGAGAGATGGTTTCGGGATTGCCGACCAACAATAGCTTCAGTTGTGGATTAGATGCCAGTGCCTGCAATGCAGCAGGCACCGTAACGCGAGGACCAAAGTCCCCACCCATAGCATCTAACGCTAAGGTTAGATTAGCCAAGATATCAACTTGCTAATGGTTAGCTGAAATTACTTGTTGATTACCTTGCGACCACGGTAGTAGCCATCAGCAGTCACGTGATGACGCAGGTGAGTTTCACCAGAAGTTTTGTCTACAGAGACAAGTGTTGCAGTCAGTGCGTCATGAGAACGACGCATACCACGCTTAGAACGAGTTGGTTTATTCTGTTGTACGGCCATTGACCTTACTCCTTAAGTACTTTTCTTTAAACTGGCTAATACGGCAAACGGGTTTGGTTTTTCTGCTTCAGGAGGCAGCGTACCAAACACCATGTCCGCGTCGGACACTTCACAGTGTTCAGAATCATGTACCGGAACTACCGGCAGAGATAGAATTATTTCATCTTCAATCATTGCCAGCAAATCTATTTCGCCAAATTCGTTAACGTTTATTGGCTCATACTCTTCCGGTAATGCCTCAGCCTGCTCATCATTGACGACCGGGCTAAAACAATACGTAGTGTGAACATGATGACTGAAATTACTGCCACAGCGCTGACAGGCAAGCGTAACATCCACTTCAGAATGCCCTTTTACGACTGCCAGACGCTGATTATCAATTTCAAATGATAATGAGCTATCTACATCACCATCCACACTGACCACTGTTTCTGCAAGACGAGAAACTTGCCCAGCAGAATAACTACCGTAGTAATCCAATCTTTTCTGGGCTGCTCGAAGTGCATCGATGGTCAGGGGTAATTTTACCTTTTGCATAAGGCGCGCATATTATCTTTGTAATGAGACATAGTCAAAGAAAAAGGCCACACATCTGCGCCTTTCCGTCAAATATTCGCTTATTAAGCGGCGTATAGTTTAAAATGCCTGCAAATATTTCTCTACGTATTTTATGGAAAAAAAGATGCTTCCGATTGTTTTATCGTCAACTTCCGAATATCGCCGCCTATTGCTAGAAAAGCTGGGATTACCTTTTACCTGTGCTTCTCCCAATATTGATGAAAGCCCGCTGGAAAACGAAAGTCCAAAACAATTGGTAATGCGGTTGTCACAGGCAAAAGCTCGCACTTTACAGCGGGAGTATTCTAGCCACTTCATTATAGCTTCAGATCAAGTTTGTGTTTTGGATGACGAAATTACCGGCAAACCCCATAATTTTGAGAATGCTTTCTTACAATTGAAAAAAGCCAGTGGAAAATGTGTCACTTTTTATACTGGCATTACCTTATTCAATAGTAAAACAGAAGTGGTTGATACTCGTTGTGAGTTATTCTATGTTTATTTCAGAAATCTGACAGAAACAGAAATTATTTATTATCTAAACAAAGAAAAACCCTTCAATTGTGCTGGTAGTTTTAAAAGCGAAGGTTTAGGAATTACATTATTCGAAAAACTTGACGGCAAAGATCCAAACACACTTATCGGCTTACCATTAATAACGTTGACAGAAATGCTGATCCGCCAGGGGATAAACCCACTGACGGTATGTTCTCAATGATTATTATGCCGCAATATTTTTAAACATTTCCGCAACCCATCATCCATTGGAGCTTCGAAACGCAGCGTTTCCCCCGTGGATGGATGGGTAAACTTTAATGAGCTAGCATGTAAGAACAAGCGATTAAGTCCTGTTTCTGCCAGCTGAGCATCAAATGTTCTGTCACCATAACGATCATCAAACGCAATGGGATGGCCAGCGTGTAAAGTGTGCACTCGGATCTGATGAGTTCGCCCTGTCACAGGGCTTGCTCGCACCAATGTCGCAAACGCATATCGTTCTTCAACTTTAAAACGTGTTTCAGATGGTTTGCCTTCTCGACTGACTTTCACCACCCTTTCCCCACTTTGCAGGATGTTTTTTAACAAAGGCGCTTCTACGACTTTACAATGGGATTGCCATTGCCCACGCACTAGCGCCAAATAGTCTTTTTGCATCTGTTTCAAGCGTAATTGCTCGTGCAGTGCCCGCAATGCAGAACGTTTTTTCGCAATCAACAAAATACCGGATGTATCGCGGTCAAGCCGATGCACCAGTTCAAGAAAACGGGCTTCAGGCCGCAAAGCCCGTAATCCTTCTATCACACCAAAACTCAGGCCACTGCCCCCATGCACTGCAGTTCCTGATGGTTTGTTGATGACTAAAATATGGTCATCTTCATACAAAATACATCCCGCCAGAGCAGCAACCTTATCCAGCTTGACAGATACAGGCGTTTCTTGTTTTTCTGCGACTCTAATCGGCGGGATCCTGATGACATCACCTGCTATCAATTTATATTCAGGCTTGATTCTTCCTTTGTTGACTCGCACTTCACCTTTACGCAAGATCCGATAGATCAGGCTCTTAGGTACACCCTTTAAACGGGCCAGCAAAAAGTTATCAACTCGCTGACCGGCATATTCGTCATCAACCGTGACAAACTGTACAATTTGATTATCTGTTTTCATGGGCAAGATTCTAATAATCCAACCAACAGAGCGCCACTCATTTTTAACTATGTCTAAATAACAACCATTTTCCCTACTTCATTGTTCCAAATGATTTAGGGTAAAGACCAAATATTAACAACTTATCACTATTTCCTAATAAAAAAACCGTAAAGCGATAAAGTCACCTTGCTATCACCCCAATAGCAATGGAATAATGCTTTCTGGCCACGGTTTACTAAACTATGAATGGCAAGATTAAAATTGTTTGTTATCTGTTTGATTGAGCAAAAACGCAGCAATGGCATAAGACGTAATGTTCGATCAAATAATTTATGGGCTGCGGGTGGCAGCTTACTGGATTGGGCAAAATCTGTACCTATTTATTACAGCATCCCAATAAAGAGTACTGTGTTCAAATGAAATTCAGACTCGCCGACAAATAGGCGCCTCTATACAAACGATAGCCGTGAGGCTGGCGGTTTTGTAAAAGACACGAGGCCATCGGTAACTAGTAGCTCGCCTCTTTTTTTACTCGCAGCTCTATATTCATGTAAAAAATAATGAGTAAGTTAGAATGAAAAGAATGTTAATCAACGCAACCCAGCAGGAAGAGTTGCGTGTTGCCCTTGTTGATGGGCAACGTCTTTATGATTTGGATATTGAAAGCCCTGGACACGAGCAGAAAAAGGCAAATATATATAAAGGGAAAATTACCCGAATTGAACCTAGCCTGGAAGCTGCTTTTGTTGATTACGGAGCAGAACGTCATGGTTTCCTACCCATAAAAGAAATTGCTCGCGAATATTTTCCAAGTAATTATCACTCCCATGGCCGCCCTAACATTAAGGATATCCTTAAAGAAGGCCAGGAAGTTATCGTCCAGGTTGATAAAGAAGAACGAGGTAACAAAGGGGCAGCTTTAACAACCTTTATTAGTTTGGCTGGCAGTTATTTAGTCCTGATGCCGAATAACCCAAGGGCAGGTGGAATTTCTCGCCGCATTGAGGGTGATGATCGCATCGAATTAAAAGAAGCGCTTTCTTCTCTTGAAGTTCCAGAGGGTATGGGGCTTATCGTTCGCACCGCCGGTGTAGGTAAATCGGCTGAAGCTTTGCAAGGTGACTTGAACTTCCGCCTGAGACATTGGGAAGCGATCAAAAAAGCCGCAGACAGCCATCCCGCTCCTTTCCTGATCCACCAGGAAAGCAATGTTATCGTGCGCGCATTCCGTGATTATCTGCGTCCAGATATTGGGGAAATCTTGATTGACAACCCTAAAATCCTTGATTTGGCACGCCAGCATATCACTGCGCTGGGACGCCCTGATTTTGCCAGTAAAATCAAACTGTACAGTGGTGAAGTCCCGCTGTTTAGCCATTATCAAATAGAATCGCAAATCGAATCGGCCTTCCAGCGTGAAGTTCGGTTACCTTCCGGCGGCTCTGTGGTCATTGATACGACGGAAGCTTTAACGGCTATCGATATCAACTCATCTCGTTCAACTCGTGGTGGTGATATTGAAGAAACAGCATTTAATACCAACCTGGAAGCAGCTGACGAAATTGCACGCCAATTGCGTCTGCGTGACCTCGGTGGTCTTATTGTTATCGATTTCATTGATATGACACCAGTGCGTCATCAGCGTGAAGTTGAAAACCGGCTGCGTGACGCTGTGCGACAAGATCGCGCTCGTATTCAAATTGGCCGAATTTCCCGCTTTGGCTTACTGGAGATGTCGCGCCAGCGTTTAAGCCCCTCCCTGGGTGAATCCAGCCACCATGTCTGCCCGCGTTGTAGCGGCACCGGAACTATTCGTGATAATGAATCACTGTCCCTGTCAATTCTGCGTTTAATCGAAGAAGAAGCACTGAAAGAAAACACACATCAGGTTCATGCCATTGTCCCTGTACAGATCGCTTCTTACTTACTGAATGAAAAACGGCGGGCAGTCAGCGATATTGAGCATCGTCAAGGTGGTGTGGGTGTTGTTATTGTTCCAAATGATCAAATGCAAACGCCACATTTTTCTGTCTTACGTGTACGTAAAGGCGAAGAAATTTCAACTTTAAGTTATTTGCTGCCACAGCTGCATGAAGCGGAAATGACAAATGTTCAAGACGATGCCCAGCATGAACGCAAACGTCCAGAGCAACCGGCCATTTCAACTTTTGATCTGCCAGCAGCAGAAGCCGCTGCACCGGCAACAGCAAAAGTAAAAACAAAAGAAAAAAAAGTAGTCGCTAATAACCCGCAACAAACAGAAAAACCAGGTTTGTTCAGCCGATTCTTCAGTGCCCTGAAAAAAATGTTCAGTGGTGAAGAAGAGAAACAAACCCAAGAAAAGGGCAAAAAACCGGCTGGCAATGATAATCGTCGCTCATCAGAACGTCGCAACCCACGCCGTCAGAATCAACGTCGCGAAAGTGAAGCACGTAATAACCGTGAACGTGATGAACAGCGTAAAGGGCGTAATACCCAGCAGAAAAACAATGTTCAGGATAGCACTGTGCTGGATAACGAAGCGCGTGAAGCACAGCAGCAGCAACGCCGTGAACAACGTGCCGAACGTCAACGTCGTCGTCAGGAAGAAAAACGGCAGCAACAGGCTCAGCAGACCATCAATCGACCTGACATTGTCGAAGAAGAAGTTGAAGAGCGTCAGCCAGTCATGCCTCGCCGTCAGCGCCGCCAGCTTGAGCAAAAAATACGGATCACTGACGAACTGAAACCAGACACTAACATCGTGGCCTTACCCGCTGTGATGCCTGAATCTGTATCAGAAAACGCTCATAAAGAGGCAAAAGCGTCTATACCGGCCGTTATTGATACCCATGTTGAAGCCGCTAACCAACCTGAAATGCCGCAAAATGCAGATTCACAAAACTCTGCACCACAAGCAGCCGTTTCACAACCCAATAATGAGCAGCAAGACAACATCATGCCGCGTCGTTCCCGCCGCTCCCCACGCCACTTGCGTGTCAGTGGTCAGCGTCGTCGCCGTTACCGTGATGAACGTAATCTGTCTCAATCACCAGTACCATTGAACATGGCTGTCGTATCGCCAGAACTGGCATCAGGCAAAGTATGGGTTCGTTATCCTGTTGCACCTGTGACTATGACTGAACCTCAAACCCTTGCTTCTGTTGATGTGATTAATGAAACGGTTGAAGAAAAAACACTACCTGTACAACAGGAAAAAGTTATTCTGGTGCCATCAATCACAGAATCAGCACCAACGACAACAGTACCTCACGTCGAAATAGCAGAACAACAAGACAGCCTCACTCATGATGACAAGGTGAAACTTGTTGTTGATAGCGTTTCCATTGCCACACCACTAGAACCGGAATTAGAAAAACCTAACGTTTCGGAACCGGAAAACGTGGAAGCTGTCATCAATCATGGTGAAAAACAGTGGTCAGAAATTTTAGGGAATGAAGAACCACATATCCTAGTTTCACATGATGCTGAAAAAATGCGCCATACGGTAGAACCCATCATTATGACGTCGATTGTTAAACAGGAACATCATGAAGAACAGCCAACTGTCGCAACGGAAATGTGCCTTAAGGCAGAGGAAGTTAAAGCGGAAAAGAAAACAGTTGTTGAGTCTTCGATTATCGTGGAAAAAAATCATCACGCTTACTCCCCAATGACGAAGGCACCAGCACCGGACATGATGACCCAGCCTGTGATTATCACTGAATGGCAACGCCCTGCTTATCCATTCAAAGGTAAAGGTGGTGCGGGTGGACATTCTGCAACAAGTATTGCAACTTCTGCTATGTCTAAGCCACAACCATTCGAATAATTGGATACTGTGATTTGAGTTAAATGGCTCCCCTGGATTGGGAGCCATTTTTTTTACCTTACCCACAACAAAAACGAATTACCCTCATTCCTTTCAATCATCGATTCCAATAAACTTGGATGGTTATTATTATCATTTAAGATGGTTAATTTTATGGAGAGCTTCCCGTCTATGAAACCCTGGTTGATTTTTGGTGCTGGAAAAGGTGTTGGACGCCATTTGGTCACTATTGCGCTAAAACAAAACCGCCCTGTCACAGCCTTAATTCGTAATGCACAACAAGCTGCCGAACTCAGCGCGGCAGGCGTTACTGTAATACTCGGCGACGCTTGTGACAAAGACAGTATAGAAAAAGCGATTGCGCAGGCGGGAGAAAATCCCGTTGTTTTCTCAACAATTGGCGGAGGCAATGCTGATCACCATGGAAACATGGCAATAATAGATGCATTGGAACAAGCCCAAATTTCTCGCATGTTATTGGTGACATCCATTGGGTGTGGTGAAAGTTGGAAGACATTATCAGCACGGGCTAAATCATTATTCGGGCAATCTGTCAGACACAAGTCATTGGCTGAAAGTTACCTGCAAACCAGCACACTGAATTTTACAATTATCCGTCCCGGTGGTCTTACCGATCAACCTGGCACTGGACATTGCAAACGTTATCAAGAGGAAGTTCATGGCATGGTAAGCCGAGAAGATGTAGCAAAACAATTAGCACAAATGGCCGAAGATGAACGAACTCACTATCAAACCTATGCCTTAATTGATCCTGAACTCAAGCCACATTGGAACTCAAACTAAAAAAACAACCACGCCATAAGGCGTGGTCTATCACTTTATTCAAACAACTAAAACTACTTAACTCCACCATCCATTGCCTTAAGTTTTTTGGATAACTCACGGCGTTCTTTAGATAGCTCGGCATTTTTGATGATATATTCATCAACACGCTCTTCATAATCACTGCGCATATGAGCAATAATGCCTTGAATATCTTCAATCGACATTCCTGGTTTTATGTAGTCACTCAGGTTATCAAGCAGAAGTACACGTTTTTGGTTATCTCGGATCTTTTTCTCGTTATCTACAATTTCGCGCTGTAATTTATTTTTACGCCGAAATATACGCACAAACTCCAGTACATTTTGGAATGTTGGTTTATTTGTGTTGTCCATTTTTTACACCTTTTTAATCAGACCGATAATTTCTTATGCTAACTACACAATACAATTTCAAGTGGCGCATAGACAAGTCAGTTTCGACAATTTATTGATACAAACTCCCTTTCAGATACATTTCTTAATCAAATTCCTTTTCCCGAACAATAACCACTACTGCCACGGTAAGTTTGGGTTTGGATAGCCATACGAACTACTTCGCTCAAATCTTGTTATGGTTTACCATGTATGACAACGTAATTTAACGTCATCGAGAATAATCGTTTTTGGTGTGAACGAGATAAATGTGACACCAATGGAAACTTAATTTATTGATTAGTCGTAATTAAATTGGCGATAACGGAGAATACACAACCTTGAATACCAGTAAAGAAAACCAAAGTTTCTACTTTCATGATTATGAAACTTTTGGTAAACATCCGGCCTTAGATCGCCCCGCACAATTTGCAGGAGTTCGCACTGACAGTGATTTCAATATCATTGAAGAACCTTTGGTGGTGTATTGTGCTCCTGCTGACGATTATCTTCCCGATCCTGAAGCTGTCATGATCACAGGAATTACTCCCCAGTTGGCATTGAAAAAAGGCGTTAATGAGGCCCAATTTGCCCAACAAATCCATGAAGCATTCAGCAAACCCAATACATGTATTCTTGGGTATAACAACATTCGTTTTGATGACGAAGTCAGCCGAAATATCTTTTATCGTAACTTTTACGATCCTTACGCCTATAGCTGGCAAAAAGGCAACTCTCGCTGGGATTTACTCGACGTATTACGTGCCTGCTATGCCTTGCGTCCAGAAGGCATTGTCTGGCCAGATAATGAAGATGGGTTACCCAGTTTCAAATTAGAGCATCTGACAAAAGCCAATGGCGTTGAGCATACTCATGCCCATGATGCCATGTCCGATGTTTATGCCACTATCGCAATGGCAAAGCTGGTGAAAAAAGCTCAACCTAAATTGTTTGATTATTTTTTCCAGTTAAGAAATAAACAGAAAGTCAGTCATCAAATTGATATCCCCCAAATGAAACCTCTGGTTCATGTATCTGGCATGTTTGGGGTTATGCGCAGCAATGTTAGCCTTGTCGCTCCTTTGGCGTGGCATCCAAGTAACCGTAATGCGGTTATCATGTGCGATCTGGCTGGTGATATCACCCCACTTTTGGAACTCAGCGCAGATGAATTACGCGAGCGCTTGTATACCCGACGGGACGAATTACAGCCAGATCAAAGCCCAGTCCCCATTAAACTCGTACACATTAATAAATGCCCAATCATTGCGCCAGAAAATACCTTGCGACCAGAAGACGCAGAGCGAGTGGGATTAGATCGCAACCAATGTGAGCAAAATCTGGCTATCTTGCGCAACAATCCGCAAATCAGGGAGAAAGTCGTTGAACTGTTTTCTCATCCAGAAACGTTTCCAGAATCTGATAATGTCGATACTAAGCTCTATAGCGGCTTTTTCAGCGATGCCGACAAAACGGCAATGGAAATCATCCGAGAAACGTCTCCCCAAAACTTGCCTGCCTTGGATTTAACATTCCAGGATGCCCGCATTATGCCGTTGTTATTCCGCTATCGTGCGAGAAACTATCCAGCGACATTGGATTATGACGAGCAACAACGTTGGTTACGTCATCGGCAGGATACATTAACCCAGGAAAACATCAGCCAATATCTTGCAGTCATTGAAGAACTTTTTATTGAATATCAATCTGATGAAGAAAAGTGTCGCCAGTTAAAAGCACTGGTTGATTATGCAATCCAAATAGCCGGATAAAACCTTTATACCAATCTAACTTCAAGATGCGTGTGGTAAATTACAACTTGAAGTTTAATGCGTATATACAGCTACCCAATAGATATAGATAAAGAAAAAGACAAACACCAAAGTGTTGTCTTTTTCTACTCTTACTCCATCAGCAAAATACACTAATCATGTGAACGCCCTGTGGTAATCCCCCAATTTTTCAGCTTGGAGGTTTTCCCAATTCCCGGATTTAAGGTATTAGTTGGATCAATCGCTTGATAGAAATGCTTAAGCTGTGGTTTAGCTTTATACAAGTGACCAACGTTATGTTCGGCAGGGTATTCAGCGCCACGCTGATGCAAAATTTCCAGCATTTTTGTTTTCAAGGCGTGGATATCTGTCCCCTTTTTAACAATATAGTCCTGGTGGAATACATAGCACATAAAGTGCCCGTAATATAGCCGATGGACTAATGCTTCATTGATTTCGGCTGGCAAAGTTTCAAGCCATTCATGATCATTACGCCGCAAAGCAATGTCCAATGCCAAAATATCTTCCACTTCATCGCTGTGAACAGCCTGGTAGCGAATAGCGGCTCCTGCGGCTGCAAAACGATGCAAAAATGCCTTCGCCCCTTCTTCTGGAGTACAAGCAAAATACGCTCCATCCGCCTGCTTAAAGTAATTTTCCAGCCATTCATTCGCCTCTTTTATACCTTCACCTGACATTTTCAGCATTAAGTGATGTTCAAAACGATTTCTGTATTCTTTCAAGCGAGTCGGTAAATGGGAGGGTAATAAACGACTCAATCCCTGCATGACACGATCTGTTAAATGTGCCGGTAAAAATGGCACCTTACCCAAAATAGTGTCCATCCGTCCTTTCAAATCAAAAAACATTGGCATTTTATCTGTGCCTAGTTTATCAATCATAACAAAGGTGTCTTTTCCATATATTTCTGCGATATCAAAGATATCCCGATGCATATACTCGCCCGCGACTGGCAAATGCTGAAAATTTGATAGAATATGACGCCGTAATTCTGTCAACACTTCGGGTTGGTTAGTGCCGATATAAAAAACCTGTGAAGATGGCTCTGCCGGAAAAGTATCAAGTCGAACAGCAAAGACAACCAACTTACCCGCACAACCAGAGGCTTCAAACAGCCTACGTTCATCAGCATTAAACCGTGATGGCGTGTCTGCATCAACATCCCGCACGCGCTGTGAATATTCATGATCAGAAGCAACTTTGTCACTATGCTGAATATCTTCGGTTCGATAACGTTGCTCTTCCAGACAAGTCAAGATATCTTCAGGTTGATCACCCAACGATATTCCCAAATGGTTAACCAGTTCAGCTTCTCCCTGCTCATTAACCCTGCCATATAGAGCCATTTCAGTATAAGCTGGCCCACGCTGAACCAAAGATCCCCCTGAGTTATTGCAAATCCCCCCAATAACGGATGCACCGATACAGGACGAACCGATAACTGAGTGTGGTTCACGTCCTAATGGCTTTAATACTTTTTCTAAATGCCACAATGTACTGCCAGGAAATGCAATAACTTGGTTTGTTGATGGAAGAACCTGAATTTTATCCATTCGTAAAGTACTAATAATAATGATATCGCGATCATAATCATTGCCACTCGGTGTAGATCCTTCCGTTAATCCAGTATTGGCTGCCTGCATCAAAATAATTTTGTCGGCTTCAACACAGGTTTTAAATACTTTCCACTGTTCTAATAATGAACCCGGAAATACAACGGCAAGGGCATCCCCTTGTCCAGAACGAAAGCCTTTGCGGTAACGTTCTGTTTTTCGAGGTTCAGTGAGAATATGAGAAGATCCAACAATATTCGTGAGAGTGGCAATTAATCGCTGATTTTGGGGGTTTATAGCATCATTCATATCGTCTCTTACCTTATTGGAGCCAAACAGACAGACTCTTAGTGAAATCAGGCACGGCAAATTTTGTTATTATATGATGCTTTTTGATAAGATTTGTATGATTTATGTTCTCTTTTGTTATCCCAGATAAAAAAACAGCATCGTCAGATGCTGTTTTTTTAGAACAGAATACTGAAATGTTTTCTGATTATGATTCCGTAAACTGTGGCATTGGTTGGCGGAAGCTACGAGTCAGGAAAAACATGTAAATAAGACCAATGCCTCCCCAGATCAAGCCTAACTCCATTGAATCTGATTCTAAATTCATCCATAAAACACCCACTGCTGCAGCACCAAGAAGTGGCAAGATCAAGAAGTTCAGGGTGTCATTCAAAGTATTATTACGACGTTCACGGATGTAGAATTGAGAAATCACCGATAAATTAACGAACGTAAAGGCAACCAACGCCCCAAAATTGATCAGTGCCGTCGCAGTCACCAGATCCAACCAACATGCTGATAAGGCGATAATACCAACCAATATCACATTAATGGCCGGAGTACGCCATTTAGGGTGAATATACGCAAATATTTTTTCAGGCAATACGCCATCACGTCCCATAACATAGAGCAGACGAGATACACCCGCATGTGCAGCCATGCCAGAAGCCATTACCGTGACACTGGAAAATATGAGAATTACATACTGGAATAACGCACCAGCGACATAAAGAATAATTTCTGGCTGGGAAGCATCTGGGTTTTTAAACCGAGAAATATCTGGGAAATAAAGCTGTAAGAAATAAGATACAGCAATGAAAATTATACCACCAATTAACGCCGTCAAGAAAATCGCTTTAGGGACAACTTTACCTGCATTTGGTGTTTCTTCCGACAAAGAGCTAATGCCATCAAACCCAAGAAATGAGAAGCAAAGTATTGTCGCGCCAGTAATCATCGGAATTAATTGTGCTTCCTCTGATGTAAATGGCTGAATACTCAGTAACGTTCCTGCGCCTTCTCCATTATGAACACCACGGATCATTAACCCAACGAGTATCACCATAACAGCAATCTGGACAATAACCACGATGCTATTGATATTAGCAACGACATTGATACCACTCAGATTGATGATTGTCATAAGTGCAGTCAACATGACTACAAAGATCCATGGTTCAATACCAGGGAACAAAGCCTGTAGGTAAATCTTTGCCAATAATACATTGATCATCGGCATCAACATATAATCCAGTAAAGAAGACCAACCCACCATAAATCCAAGATGGGGGCTCATTGATTTTTGTACGTAAGTATAAGCAGAACCCGCCGATGGAAAACGCTTTATTAATTTTCCATAACTTAGCGCTGTAAATAAAATCGCAGTTAATGCAATAGCATAAGATGTCGCAACATGCCCACCAGTCAAACCAGAAACAATGCCAAATGTATCAAAAATAGTCATTGGCTGCAGATAGGCAAGCCCCATCATGACGACTTGAAACAGAGTCAATGTTCTTCTTAGTTGAACGCGGTTGTCAGCACTGGCTTGGTTGATACCAAGTGCAGTAGGAGTGGTGGTATTATGCAACATGAGCGAAACCTCCCATAACTTCGATTTGGGTACTGATACAACTACTTAATCGATAGTTACTGGGCAGACTTCGCTTCTGTCTATAAACAGAAAAGAAAGAAGAATTGGTGAACGGTAAATTGACAGAGGGCCGTGCCCCATAGTCATCGTTGCAGCAACGAGCGCCAATTGGCACAAGTGCAAAAGAGAATAATTGCTCCATATTTGCATTCCTCAGTACAGCAACCCCATTTCAATTATGGTTGCTTGTGGTCAATATCGATCCGGAACGGATCCGGCCTCTTGGTGTTGTAAAAAATAATTCAAAGCAAAAAAAATAACTGATGCATATTTACGCACCAGTTATTTTTAGTGCACGCATTTTGCACTTCAAGTCCAGAAATAGCAAGCGCGATAACACTAAAAATTTATTATTTTTTACGACACTACAGAGCCTTATGGAGTAGGCTCTTACTGAGTTAGTGTGCAACCTAATGCCAACAGAGCCAATTGGCTTTTGATAAGTTTTTAGCACAGAGAAAAACTATTTGCCATTTAATTATGCTTTTCTGATAGCAAAAAAATCATCCCATCATGACAAAATTAATGACGGGATGATTCTATAGGATGTCCAGATGTTAAGTATAATGATTAATATTTATAAAAAAGAAAGATATTAATTAAAAATCATAATTAATACCAATGTGGTAACGGCGACCATCCAGGACTGCATCATAAGTTTGTTCAGTTACTCTTTTGTCAAGAATATTATAAACCCCACCTAATAAGCGTAGATTTTTATTTAAATTATAAGTTACCCCTAGATCGACAAAAGTATAAGAAGGCGTTCCCTCTCTCATACTAGAGCGGTACTGATAATTCTTTGTTTTACTACGGAAATTAATACGTGTCCATGTATCTAATTCAGGTAATGGTTGCCAATTTAAAGTTGCATTTGCCATATGTGTTGGCATTTTGTTTAATGGTTGACCTTTGAATTTACCACTTTTTTGCTCAGAATCGGTATAAGTATAGTTTGCTGCCAGTGATAAACTTTCAACAATGTTCCAATTCATGGTGGTTTCAATACCTCGAATATTAGCTTTATCAACATTTATACGCTTGTTAATAAAATCATAAACTTCACCACCGAGCTTACAACCCTTCTCGCAATCCCCAATTTCAGTAATTTTATCTTTAAAAGCAGTATTAAAGACAGTTACACCAATATTAAAGTTCTCTAAATTATTCCAGATAATACTAATTTCTTCATTGACACTTTTCTCTGGCTTGAGATCTGGGTTCCCTAAAATCATCCCATTTTTAAACCGCCCACCTGTTGTCTGCCCCCAATTAGGAGCAACTTGCCTTATATCAGGAGAGCGATAGCCGGTAGAAATTCCACCCTTAATCGTCCATTGTTCATCAGCGTGCCATACCCCATATAGACGAGGTGTCCAATGCGTTCCAAAATTTTGATCTTTATCTAACCGTACTCCACTAGTAAGAGCAAAATCATTAACCATTTGCCATTCGTCTTCTAAGACTAATGCCCAACTCCAGCGGGTTAACTTATTAACATCTTTAGCTGAAGGTAACTTATTGCTATTATCTCGTAAATCTTCATAACGGTATTGTCCACCAACACTTACTGTGTGGTCATCGAATACAAATGCCGTATGATTATTCAATACCGTATCATTGTTTGTCATTTTACGTTCAGGATTACGCGATTCGTCTCTTTGAATATAAGACGTCATCGTACCAAAATCATAAACACCATGATGTGTAATAGCGTAATTATTACGTTTATAACGACTTATATCATCTTCACAAGATCTTGGCTGACAGTCACGCGTCTTACCAATAGTTGAATCGCGATCTTGTTCATAGCGGCCAGCCTCAAAAGTGAAAGTATTTTTCTCATCTGGGGTTAAAGAGAACTCTACTGCACCATTGCGCATTTCCTGCTCTCTAAATCCGCCTAAAAATTTATCTTCATTGCGATGAGAATATAAACCACTCACTCTTAATCCCAATAATCCATCAATTATTGGCCCTGCAGTATAAATACTGTTCTGATAGCTGTTACCAGAATTTTTATTCTCAGTCAGAGTAGAATCTGCTTTCAGAGTTAAATGCCATTCTTTCTGAGCTTTACGAGTAATAACATTGATCACTCCCCCCATAGCATCAGAACCATATAGAGAAGACATTGGTCCCCGCACCACTTCAATACGCTCAATAGCGGCTAATGGTGGTAACCATCCTTGTTCAATTCCCGAACCATCACTATTTGGACGGGTGCTACGTGTATCAACACGTCTACCGTCAACTAAGATCATGGTATATTTAGAAGCCATACCACGAATGCTGATATCACTGCTACTACCACCACCAGTAACAACCACTCCCGGCACATCTTTCAATGCATCCGTTACATCACGGTAGGCTTTTGTTTCCAATTGTTCGCGGCTAACAACTGAAATAGACGCAGGTGCATCTTCGATCTTTTGCTGGAAACCCGCCGCAGTAGTTACAACAATTTTATCTTCGCTATTATTAGCAGCAAAAACTGCGCTGGATGAAATAGCAGCAATAATACCTAATACAATTTTTTTCTTTGCAAAAACAACCATTCCCAATTCTCCAAAAGGTAGAATAGAATTATTTAAATTAATATAAAAAATCGACACACAACCTCAATACAGGAATAATTAATTTATTCCTGCCAGTGTTATATTAATTAAATTAAACTTTAATTCTATTAAAGTAATCTATACGCATTAAACTTCAAGTTGCAATTTGCAACACGATATGAAACCTGATTTCTCCCCGCAAAGCGGGAGAGAAATCACATGCATCTTGAAGTTAGGTTGGTATATAACTTTTATTATTCTAACTGATTAATTCTGTCACTAAGCCATCAATTAATACTTGCGGTATTCCCTGAGAACAACGTTCAATTCGGCCCCTAATGCCATAAACTTCAGCCAAACTAGTTGGTGTAATAACCTGCTCAGGTTTACCTTCAGAAATTAATTTACCTTTTTTTAGCATTAGCACATGGTCACCATGACGCAATGCAATATTAATATCGTGAACAACAACAATCGTAATAATATTACGACGGCGCGTTTCACGTGCAACTAAATCCATTACATGGTATTGGTAATTTAAATCCAGTGCACTTAATGGTTCATCTAATAATAATAATGTCGGACGACGGATTAATGATTGGGCTAATCCAACTAACTGCTTTTGACCACCAGATAGTTGATCCAAATAGCTAAACGCCAAATGTTCAATACCAAGCTGGCGTAATAGTTCCATGACTTCCTGTTCACATTGGCTATTGCTCACTCCCCCTGATGCTCGTTGAGCAACAATCACCGATTCTAATACATGAAGATGCACACCTGCTGGTAATGATTGAGGCAAATAAACGACATTTTGGGCACGTTGGGCAAAATTCATCTTCATCAGATCCTGCCCATCCAACAGCAGTTCACCTCTGGCTTTATTCAATCCCGCCAGCGAACGCAGAAGTGTAGATTTACCACAACCATTCGGTCCCAACAATACAGTAATTTGACCACGTGGCAATGCACTGATATCCAGCTTTTCAATCACAGAGTGCTTTGGATACCCCGCCGTCAGGCAATTGATTTTTAATCCCTGACTCATACATTCCCCCTATGGCGTAAAACGATACTCAGGAAGAAAGGCACACCAACCAATGAAGTCACTATTCCAACTGGGATAATAATACCCGGTATCAGATTCTTAGACGCAATGGAAGACATGGACAAAACTAGTGCACCAATCAGCGCACTTGCCGGCAAGAAGAAACGGTGATCTTCACCAAACGTTATTCTGGCGATATGAGGAGCCACCAATCCAATAAAAGCAATAGGACCAACAAATGCAACTGCCGATGCGGTCAGGATACTGATACGCAACAATGTTCCCAAACGAAGGCGGCTAATATTGATTCCAAAACTGGTAGCCCGATCTTCTCCCAAACGCAATGCGGTCAATTTCCAAGAATTGCTCAATGAGAAAGGCATAATGACAGAGAAAACTAACACCATAATACCCAGTTTTTCCCATGTCGCCCTGGCGAGGCTACCCATTGTCCAGAAAACCAATCCCTGTAAGGTATCTTCCGTAGCGATAAATTGCATCATCGCAACTAACGCATCGAAGGTAAATACCATTGCAATCCCAAACAACACAACACCAGAGGTTGCAACTCTCGTCCAACGGGTAATGCCATCAAGCATTAAAGCAGCCAATAATGCAAAGAGAAAAGCGTTTGCAGAAATAAACCACTGATCCGGTATTCCCGGAATACCAATGCCAAGCACAATAGCTAATGCCGCGCCAAAAGAAGCCGCATGGGAAACGCCCAACGTGAATGGGCTAGCTAGCGGGTTATTTAAAATCGTCTGCATTTCAGCACCGGCCAGTCCCAGTGATAAGCCGATCACTACCGCCATCAGAGCATAGGGCAATCGGATATCCCAAACAATCACCCGTGTTGCTGCGTTAACACTCTCTGGTGAAAACAGGGTTTGCCAGAGGGCTTGCAGCGATAACCCTGATGGCCCCAAGGTAAAATCCAGTACAACAGAAATGCCAATTGCCAGGACGATGAATAATATCCATGCAATACGTCGGTACAGGATATGACGATAATGTGCTTTTATATCGCACTCATTCAATTGTTTTTTTACCATTGGCATAGGCTCGGTAGTGACGCTCATTCTTATTACCTGTTACTGCTTATTTCTCGCTGACCCAATATGTACCTACCGGTTCAATAGCCAAGAATTGATTGTGAAGTTCTTTCAATGTTTGTTGCGGATCTAAATCAGCGAATTTTTCAGGATAGAACCATTTAGCAAAAACTTGGGTAACAACAACATTATAAGGAGAATTATAGTAGTGATGCCAAATAGCATAGCTACGCCCTTCCTTCACGGCGGTTAAGTTATTGATACCTTTACGTTCTGTGATTTCTTTCAAGCCAGCACGGGCAGTATCGGCAGAAATTTGGGCTCCCATTTTGATCCCGTCACCTTTGTCACCTGGATCTTGCGCACCGCTTGCGATGTAAATATAAGGATCTTCAGCAATAACTTTTTCCAGATTCATTGTGCCCAATGGAGAAGGCAATACTTCTTTAGCGATATTTTTGCCACCCGCCAAATCAATGAAATTCCCCATATTGCCGTTACCTGCCGTACCACAGCAGTCTTCACTAGAACCAGCCCTTAATTCAATAAAGACGGAAGGTTTCTCAGCATCGGGTATGCGATCTGTAATATCAGTCACTAATTTAAGATTTTTTTCATAAAAATTAGCATAAGCATTAGCCTGATCTTCACGATGCAAGATTTTGCCCAGCATACGGATGCTAGGTAATGTATTTTTCAGGGGATCATTGCGAAAATCGACAAAAACAACAGGTACACCCGCTTTTTCTAACTGTTTCACCAACTCACTGTTTTTGCCTGGGCCATGTCCAGACAGACCAAAAATGGCAACGTCAGGATTGAGTGTCAGCACTTTCTCAGAGCTGACGCTATCCGCGCTGGTATTACCAATCAGAGGGATATTATCGATTTCAGGAAATTTAGCTTTATAAATAGCGTAAGTTTGTGGGTCCAGTTTACGGAAATCACCTTGCCAACCAGCGATACGCGCCAGAGGTTTATCTCCTTCCAATATAGCGACAGAATGGAACAGACGACCTTCACCCAACAAGATACGATTAACTTTCTCTGGCACTTCAACAGTACGTCCAGCAATATCAGTGACTGTTTCAGCCCAAGATGCAAAACTTGCCATCATGGCAGAACCCGCTATTAGACTGATACTCACATTTTTCACGACTGTTCGAAATACAAACTTCACTTTAGTTAGCCTCTTCATGCAACAATTATGCTGCTAACAATAAAGCAAATAAGAATACTTATCAATGCGATTGGGGTGGTATAGCCGAAATTTACCATCGTTATTCCTTTCCTAATCCCTTGAAAAATAAAAACTGCCAATTCCATCACAGAACAGGCAGTTTTTTGTAAAGCAAAATCAATAATAATTTAATTAACAATTATCAGGTTATTGATAATTGGTTAACAAATCATTCTTTATCGGTATATTTGAATGCTGGAAATTCCATCTCACTGTATTTAACAAAGCGAGTTTTCTTTTTCAGCTTGTAACTAAGCCAAATGAGCAGAAATAACGGAATGCCAATGTAGGTCGCGGTCACTCCGTACCAATCGATCTTATCTTGCAAAAATGCCTGATAATTTTGGCCCAACGTAATAACCAGGCATAAGATAAAGGCAAAAATCGGCCCAATCGGGAAGAAACCTGAGCGATATGGCAGATCATTGAGATCCAAACCTTGGGCGACATAGCCTTTGCGAAAACGGTAATGGCTGATTGCAATGCCGAGCCATGCAATAAATCCAGTCATACCTGAAGTATTCAATAACCACAAATAGACTGTTTGATTACCAAACATGGAGCTAAGGAAACACAGCCCTGCTACCACAGTCGTAGCATAAAGCGCATTACGCGGAACACCACCTTTAGACAAATGACTAAAAATTCTCGGTGCTTTCCCCTCTTTTGCCAGGGTGAATAGCATACGGGTAGAAGCATACATCCCTGAATTTCCCGCTGACAGAACAGCCGTCAATATCACCGCATTCATTATTGCAGCCGCTGATAATAAGCCAGCGTTTTCAAATACCAGCGTAAATGGACTCACACTGATATCTTTCACACCATTGCGCAACAAATTAGGATCAGTATAAGGGATGATCAGGCTGATGATTAAAATCGCAAATACGTAGAACAATAAGATACGCCAGAATACCTTACGCACCGCACGAGGGATATTTTTCGCCGGATCTTTCGACTCCCCTGCGGTAATACCTATCAGCTCTGTCCCTTGAAAGGAGAAACCGACAATCATTGCCACCCCGATCATGGCGGCAAAACCACCCGCAAAAGGAGCGTCATCAACGGCCCAATTATGCCAACCTGCACCTTCAGCACCTTTCATGATGCCGACAATCATTAAAATGCCAACGGCAATGAACACAATAACCGTGGAAACTTTGATCAAGGAGAACCAATATTCTGCTTCACCAAAACCTTTGACGGAAACGAAGTTCAGCAGAAAAATCAGGGCAAGAAACAACGCACTCCATACCCAACCAGGAACATCATTAAACCAATATCCCATCACCAATTGCGCAGCAACAAGGTCAACCGCAATCGTCACCGCCCAGTTGTACCAATAATTCCATCCCAATGCGAAGCCAAAACCTTCATCAACATATTTGGAACCATAAGTTGAAAACGACCCTGAAACTGGCATGAACGCGGCCAATTCACCTAAACTGGTCATCAAGAAGTAGACCATTAAGCCAATTAATGCATAGGAAAGTAAAGCCCCACCTGGGCCAGCCTGAGAAATGGTTGCGCCAGAAGCAACAAATAATCCTGTGCCAATTGATCCACCTATGGCAATCATTGCCATATGTCGTGCTTTTAATTCACGGCGCAGGGTGTTGGGAGCCTGATCCCGTGGCATGCTTTCTTCTCGAGACATTCTATTCCTATATCATTTGAAATGAATTTAACGCGGGATTGTAACAAATCCTCGTCTCCAGAATAGCAACGATTCGTGGTTATAAGATACCTTCATAATCCACAGCCAATTATTAGCTACATGATTATATTCTTAATATTAGTTACAATAACTCAGTAACTTCTGTAACGCATTGGATATATGTTTCTGACGATGGTAAATCAGGTACAAGGTGCGATTGAGGCTAAGTCCGGGAATAACAAGTTCAGATAATGTGCCATTTTTCAGCTGTTCCTGAACAACTCGCCGTGAAAGACAACTGATCCCCATTCCATATTGAACAGCATGTTTAATGGCTTCCGAATTACCCAACTCCATCGCAATATTGAATCTCGACATTTGTGAGAATAAAAGATGTTCCAAAACCTCCCTTGTTCCTGAACCTTTTTCTCTTAATATCCAAGGGGCTTGGATCAAATCTTCCACGCTCAATTCACGTTGCAACAAGGGACTTTCTGGAGAGGAAAAAACGATCAACTCATCTTTCATCCATGGTTGTGTGATCAACTCAGGATCGTGACACAATCCTTCAATCAATCCCAAATCAACACGAAACTCAACAACTGCTTTGATTACGTCCCCAGTATTACTGATATTCAATTCCAATGGCGTCTCAGGATAATCCTGACGATATCTCGCCAGCATTTCAGGCAACATATAATTGCCAATCGTACTGCTGGCCGCCAATCGTAATGCGCCCAATTCAAGTTTGAAAAGCTGTTCCACTTCACCAGCCTGTTCAAGTAATGCCAATGCCTTGGGATAGAGCAAACGCCCATGTTCATTGGTGACCAGGCGTTTCCCGACTCTGTCAAACAGTTGTACTCCTAACTGCCCTTCGAGATCTGTCAGTGAAGCACTCACCGCAGATTGTGATAATGCTAATTGCTGAGAAGCCTGTGTCGTTGAACCACTTTTCAGAACTTCTGCAAAAATCTCCAGCTGTCTCAGAGTGATACGCATATGGCCTCACGGGAAGCAAAATAAGAAGGAAGATAGTCTTGATTTTAGACAGTATTACGCAACTTAACAAAAGTTACCCTTAATTAATCTATTTTATTGTTTATATATATAAATATTATCAATTTTATTGATTTTAAATTCTTCTATATGCTTATTCCTAAAATGCATAAGATAATAGAGCCACCACTATGTCTGAAAATCAAGTAGGGGAATTTACCCAATTCCACCAGAATGCCGCATTAAAATTAATTCCGGGTATCCTATTAGCCACAGTCCTGACAGCAATTGCAATCTATATCGGGACTATTCCTTGGTTTATAAATATGGGATTAGGCGTCCTGACTCTGGCCATCTTATTGGGAATTATTATCGGCAATACGCTGTATCCTTTTTTAAAATCTACCTGCAATAGCGGTATCCATTTTTCCAAACACTATCTATTGCGAGCAGGCATCATTCTTTATGGATTTCGTCTGACATTCCAACAAATCACAGAAGTTGGTGCAACTGGAATATTGATCGATATCATCATGCTTTCATCAACATTTTTTATGGCATTATGGATTGGACGTACTTTTTTTCAACTGGATAGCCAAACCGTGATCTTAATTGGTGCAGGAAGCAGTATTTGTGGCGCTGCTGCGGTTATGGCAACAGAACCCATTGTCAAAGCCCCTGCCAGCAAAGTTGCAGTCGCCATCTCTACAGTAGTTATTTTTGGTACACTGGCAATCTTTATTTATCCGTGGATTTATCAATTCAATACCCACTACCCGTGGCTTAATTTCACTCAGGAAACATTTGGTATTTTTTCGGGTTCAACTGTGCATGAAGTAGCCCAGGTTGTTGCCATTGGACATACGTTAGGAAACGAGGCTGAAAATGCAGCGGTTATCAGTAAAATGATCCGCGTTATGTTATTAGCCCCTTTTCTATTACTGCTTTCCGGCTACCTCAGTCGCGCGAAAGTTAAAAATTGTCATGCCCATCCCCAAAAATCGCCAATCACTATTCCGTGGTTTGCTGTATTTTTTATTGCCACTGCGGGTTTCAACTCTTTTCATCTCTTACCTGAATCCTTTGTTCACCATATTATTGCCATTGATACCATCCTGCTAGCAACGGCCATGGTTGCTTTAGGGCTAACCACCCACATCAGTGCTATTCGCCAGGCTGGGATTAAACCCATCTTGTTGGCACTTATTTTGTTTATCTGGCTAGTCGTAGGTGGATTAATCGTCAATCAAGGCATCCATCATTTATTGCGCTAAGGCAGAACGAGAGAATATTAAATTGACTTTTGCGGCCAAGATTTTATCAATCAGGTGAACAATGCCATAATGAGGAAAACACAGGAGAAAATAAGATGAAATTTGTTGGAGCCCATGTAAGCGCTGCGGGCGGTGTTGATCAGGCAGTGATCCGTGCCCATGAATTAAATGCAACTGCATTTGCCCTATTCACGAAAAACCAGCGCCAATGGCACGCCCCACCGTTATCGACAAATGTTATTGATCAATTCAAAGCAAACTGTGAACGTTACGGTTATGGTAGCCGACAAATTCTTCCTCATGACAGCTACCTAATTAACCTTGGTCATCCTGAAACAGACGGCCTGGAAAAATCTCGCGCAGCGTTCCTTGATGAAATGCAGCGCTGTGAACAATTAGGCATTGATCTGCTGAACTTCCATCCGGGCAGCCATCTCAACAAAATTGATATTGATAGATGCCTCGCCCGTATTGCGGAATCCATTAATATTACGTTGAATAAAACCCAAGGCGTTACTGCCGTTATCGAAAATACCGCCGGACAAGGTACTAACCTTGGTTTTACATTCGAACAACTGGCGGCAATTATTGACGGTGTCGAAGACAAAACCCGCGTTGGCGTTTGTATTGACACCTGCCACGCTTTTGCGGCTGGTTACGACTTACGTACTGAAAAAGATTGCAATGCGACTTTCAAGGCATTCGATGAAATTGTTGGATTCAAATATCTTAAAGCCATGCATCTAAATGATGCCAAAAGTGAATTTTCCAGCCGTGTTGACCGACATCATAGCCTTGGTGAAGGCAATATCGGTAAAACACCTTTCAGCTACATCATGAAAGATGACCGTTTCAATGGTATTCCCTTGGTTCTTGAAACGATCAATCCAGATATTTGGGCTGAAGAAATCGCCTGGCTAAAATCCCAGCAAAATTAATTACCTGACAGAAATTAATTCAATCTTTGCCATCATTGATGCAAGTTCAGTGCGACTTTTAATCCCAACATTTGGCTGGCTAACCGTAAGTGCAGAAACCGCGGTTGCCAGACGCAATGTGTGTTCGCTGGATTCCCTCATTAGCAAACCATAGACCAATCCACCCACCATAGAGTCCCCGGCTCCAACCGTGCTGACTACTTCACAATGTGGTGGTTTTGCCAACCATGCACCAGAGGCATTGACCCATAATGCTCCCTCTTCTCCCAGTGAAATAACAACGTGGGCGATCCCTCTATTGCGCAATTCATGAGCTACGTCAATAACACTGTCCAAATCCGGTAATGGTTTACCTGCCCAAATCTCCAATTCATAGCGATTAGGTTTTACCAGCCAAGGTAATGCCTTAAGACCTGCAACAAGGGCTTCACGGCTACTGTCGAAAATAACACAGGGACAAGACTGTCGTAATTGTATCATCCAATTCGCAAATGATTCTGATTTGATCCCTTCGGGCAAACTACCGCTGACAACAACCATATCGAACTGCCCTAACCATGTCAGAGAATCACTGACAAATCGATTCCATTCTTCTTCTGTTACATAGAAACCTGAAAAATTGAAATCCGTCACTTCGCCGTGTTTTTCCGTCAGCTTGACATTAATACGCGTTCGCCCAGAGACGAGATGAAAACGATTTACCATCCTGTTTTCGCTAAAAAACTGCTGAAATCCTTCCTGATTCTCTCGTCCGAGAAAACCACTGACCGTAACATCAATACCTAAATCACGCAGTACCTTCGCAACATTGTTTCCTTTACCAGCAGCGTGAAGCCCTGCCGTCTGTACACGGTTAACATTTCCCTTAACAATATCTGGGCATAAGCCAACTAAATCATAAGCTGGATTTAAGGTAATTGTGGCAACTCGGCGGCTCATCTTGCCCGATATCTCCTGAATAAACAGTCATAAGTCACATTAAGTTTTATCTGTTATTTATAACATCAAAATTGAATCGTTTCAGTTAAAATTATAGCCCGTTTGATCATTGTGTTAACGCAAGCTAAAAGTCAGAATATGCAACGGAATAATTTCTTATTAGATGACTAAAATCAATCAGAACCAAAGTAAGTGGTCACTGGATGGAGGAATATATTAGTGTCAGTCGTTGTCGGAGTGGGTGTCATCATCATCAATGATAAAGGCGAAATTTTACTGGGAAAACGTACCAGCCAACATGCGCCATACTGGTCAATCTTCGGTGGTCATGTTGATCCCGGCGAATCCTTTGAAGAGTGCGCGATCCGTGAAATCAAAGAAGAAATTGGCCTAACAATCCAAGATCCCAAAGTTTATGGTATTTGCAATAATCTCAAAACTTACCGCGAGGAAGGAAAGCACACAGTTTCAGTCTGTTTGCTGGCACAGTATACCGGAGGTGAGCCGCAATTAATGGAACCTGAGAAGTGTGAACAATTAATGTGGTGTGATCCTAACCACCTTCCCGAACCTCATTTTGAGGCCAGCCGTAACGCCATAAAATTATGGCAAAAAGCGCAATTCTATTTCGCAAATTAATACCAAACTCCCTTCTGGCAGGTTTTCTTAGATAGCCTGTCTTACCTTTGTATATATTTTCTTAATTATTTGTTTACACATATAGTGGATTTATGTATCGTTGCGCTAGTACAAGGTGACAGCATTCATCAGGGAGTCTATATGACCATTGAGGTAACACAAAATTTAAAACGCCCCTCTATATTTGGGGGTGCTATGATCATTGCCGGTACAGCTGTCGGTGCAGGTATGTTTTCCATTCCTATTGTCACATCAGGTGTCTGGTTTACAGGATCAATAATTTTGCTGTTGTATACCTGTGCATGTATGTATTTCTCTGGCCTGATGATTCTGGAAGCCAATATGAATTACCCAGTTGGTTCCAGTTTTCATACCGTTACCAAGGACTTGCTAGGCAAAGGTTGGAGTTCTCTCAATGATTTATCCATCGCTTTTGTTCTATATATCTTAACTTATGCTTATATTTCAGCAGGTGGCTCAATTCTTTCTCACAATATCGCGAGTATTATCCCGCTACCTCAATCAATATCTGGGTTATGTTTTGCCTTTATTGTTGCCTTCATTGTTTGGTTATCGACTAAAGCCGTAGATCGCTTAAGCACTATCTTAATAGGTGGCATGATAATCACCTTTATTATGTCTGTCGGCGGTATGTTTACCGAAGTTAAGTCAGCCATTTTATTTGATCAAGCTAATACCAATTCAGACTATTTACCTTATGCTTTAGTCTCTTTGCCTTATTTACTAGCTTCATTTGGCTATCACGGTAACGTTCCGGGGCTAGTTAAGTATTACCATAAAGACAGCAAAGCCGTTACACACAGCTTGCTGTACGGGACATTAATAACATTAGCGATTTACATTTTATGGCAGTACGTCATTCAGGGAAATATTCCACGTGGAGCCTTCAAGCAAATTATTGCTGATGGCGGTAATATTGGTAACTTATTACAACAAATGAATAATACCTCTGATAATACGACAATAACCCAATTCTTAAATACCTTCTCATATATGGCTTTAGCGAGTTCATTCTTAGGTGTATCATTAGGATTGTTTGACTATCTGGCGGACTATTTTAAATTCAGCGACTCTCGCAATGGTCGTTTTAAAACAGCGCTGATTACATTCGTTCCCCCAACTGCATTGTCACTATTTTTTCCAAACGGTTTCCTATATGCAATCGGTTTTGCTGGCCTGGCTGCAACTATTTGGGCAGTTATTGTTCCGGCTTTAATGGCACGAGCTAGCCGTAAACGTTATCCAACATCCAGCTATCGGGCACCGGGCGGTAAATTTTTGATTATTTTTGTTATCCTATTCGGTTTGATAAATATGCTAGCACACATTCTCTCTTTGTTTGGTTTGCTGCCAGTTTATCGTTAATGTTTTCCTTCCACCCCAGTATTTTTACTGGGGCATTCATTCACTTCTTGCCTAATAGGACAACTGCGAGTAATTTTGTCGCCACTTAAATATTCATTCCACTATTTCCTTGTTTTTACGGAAGGTATCTATGGCTAAAGCCAATGAAATTAAGCGCGGCGCCGCAATCAGCTACAATGGAAAACTATTATTAGTTAAAGACATCGACATTCAATCACCCAGCGCACGCGGTGCCAGCACGCTATATAAGATGCGTTTTACTGATATTCGTACTGGTCAAAAAGTGGAAGAACGTTTCAAAGGCGATGACATTCTTGAAACCATTACATTGACCCGCCGTGGTGTCAGTTTTTCTTATATTGATGGTGATGAATATATCTTTATGGATGACGAAGATTTCACCCCTTATCACTTCAAAAAAGATCAAATCGAAGAAGAACTGCTATTTATCCCCGAAGAAGGTCTACCAGGAATGCAGGTTCTGACAATGGATGGGCAATTGTTAGCGCTTGAATTGCCTCAAACTGTTGATATGGTCATTGAGGAAACATCACCAGGTATTAAAGGAGCATCAGCGAGTGCTCGCACTAAACCGGCTAAAATGAGTACAGGATTGACGATTCAAGTTCCTGAATATTTGAGTTCTGGTGAAAAAATCCGCATTCATATTGCAGAGCGTCGTTATATGGGACGTTGTGACTAATTCTTTATCCTGAAATATGAGTTGCTCTTTGTATCGCACGTTATTCTCGTCAAAAGAGCAACTCATGGTTTTTGAAGTTAGAAGTAATCCACATTAACAATTGCCACACGTTTCTGATTATCAGTCCACTTCACTCTGGAAACACCTATGTTACCAGGAAGCATGACATCGCCTTTCGTTTTGTGAGTTGAAATGATGTGTTTAACAGTGAGATTTTTACCTAATCGATAGCAAGAGATATTGGCTTGAGTGTTTGTTATAACAACTTGACATCCTGGATCAACAATCGCACCTGAAAACCGAATGATTCCTCCGTTAGATTCGGCATATCCATAAGAAAGCCATGAAACTAATAAACAACTCATTAACAGCTTAAGATAATTTTTCATGGTGACCTCACTTTCGTTTTTCCATTAACTAAAACTCAGCTACCTTTTATTCCTTCATCTCCATAATAACTATTTCATGTAAGAAAAATACGACATTGAGAACTTTTATTGATAAATATCAAAAGTCATTTTTTAATTAAAAAATAGGCACACTATTATTACTGATTAATTAAAAAAACTGTTATTAATAGCCATTATTTGAACTAAATCACGGATAAGTTTATTGATTTTATATTATATTATTTAGCTAGAATAAATAATTATTATACTTTTATGTAACATTTAATGATAAGTTATAGTAACAATCCCCAATTCCTTATTTTTTCCCACCCATTTTATTTCGTCTTTTCCGATGTGTTTTTCAATCAATAACGGGGATTTTCTATCTTTTTGATATTCTATCATTTTCTCTTTAATTAATTGCTTACCATTATACCAACAGATTATCTCAGCATACTTTTTATCCCAACTCAGTTGGCATGGGGATTCAACAATAGCACCATGAAAATAAATAGTTCTAGAACTGGAAGTTGATGGAGAATTCGCCATTACAGGAGAATAAGATAAAGACATGAACAAAAAAGTCGTCATTTTTCGTAACATAAGCATTCAACCTCCACTACAAGTGTTGTTATCTTTTTCCAACTTTAGCCCCGCGCCAATTTGAAAACCAGATAATGGTGTAACGCTCTGCTCTATAACGATATAACGTCAAATGAAACTTTTTCTTTAATTATTTATTAACTACAACCACAATTCGATATAATGCGCTAATAATTTAGGATATGATAAAATCAGTTGATGGTTATATAATGATAGTCAGACACCAATATTGCATCAAATATATATTAGCGGTACTGCAATAGAGATTTAGCTATTTTTTCGATATCACAAAACTAGTTATACGCATTAAACTTCAAGTTGCAATTTACAACACGCTATGAAACCTGATTTCTCCCCGCTTCGCGGGGAGAAATCACACGCATCTTAACGTTAGATTGGTATACATCTTTAATAACGACAAAACTTAGTAAGGATACAAATATTCTGATACAACTACACCTTGATCACAGTATTCGATGGTTATTACGCTTTCCCATAAATTTTGTTATAGTCCCTTCCCTAGTTAACCCCATATTATGTGTTAAATAGGTATCTCATGACTCGCAGTCACTCATTCGCTATACTCATTCTCAATATCCTTGGTATTGCCCTGTTTCTCTCATGGTATTTGCCTGAGAACCACGGCTTTTGGTTCCATATTGATTCTGCTATTTTTTATTTTTTTAATGAAAAATTACTGCCAGATTCGAAATTTTCCCTATTTGTCGCTATCGCGAATATTAGAGCATTCGATGTTATATCACTTTTATGCATGGGATTACTTTATTATAGTGCATTTCGCAAACAGAATTATGCCGGCAAGCGCCGACTTTTCATGATTGGATTAGTCATGCTGATATCTGCCATTATCATTAATCAAATAGGCCATAAAATCCCTGTCAGCCGCCCAAGCCCAACGTTGACATTTGAAAATGTGAATCGCATAAACGAAATGACAAGCTGGCATACCAAAGATGCATCCAAAGACAGTTTTCCTGGTGATCACGGGTTAATGCTCTTAATTTTCAGCAGCTTCATTCTGCGTTATATCTCCCGCAGTGCATTTTGCATTGCTCTACTGATTATGATTGTTTTTGCTCTTCCCCGTATTATGGCAGGAGCCCACTGGTTTACAGACATTGCAGTAGGCTCTTTATCTTTAACGCTGATCGGCATGAGCTGGGTATTGCTAACCCCATTAAGTGATATGATGGCAATATGGCTAGACAAGAAATTACCGCATATTAAACGTAATAATTAAACTTGTCATATTGAGGAGATATCCGTTAACTCCTCAATATCACCTCATATTCATCAAAACAGTATAAAATAGCAACAACCCATTCTAACCTATTAGTTCCTAATCTAATTTTTTGTAAAGAACTCTTTTTGTCTCTCGCTTTTTATTCATGATTTCAGTAATCTTTCCTGCGTTCTGTCTATTAAAATAATATGTTTTGTAAAGATAATAATAAAATGCGTTACTTCGCACATTTTATAGACAGAAAATTTGTTAATTCGCCCTATTCTGACTAGGCTTTAAAACATTCAATGTTTTCATGATAGTGATAAGTCACTGTAAGGACTGCAAGGGAACATCAATAAATGGTTAAATCGAAACCCATGCTGAGATACATCTTGCGGCTAATACCCGCAGTTATAGCAACAATAGCACTGACTGCATGTAGTTCACCAGATTCTAACCTACGCAATAACCACACTGAGGTGCATGCAGTAAACACTGGAAAGCACTATTTACTGCAAGCATCTCAGGATGAATTTGAAAATCTGGTCAATAAGTTAGATATCAAGTCTAAAATACTCAGCCAATACGCAGACTGGAAAGGTGTAGCCTATCGGCTTGGTGGAAATACCAAACGTGGCATTGATTGTTCTGCTTTTGTGCAACGTACTTTTCATGATCAATTTGGTATGGAGTTACCACGTTCCACGTCAGAACAGCAGAATATAGGGCAAACCGTGAGTCGCTCTAAATTACGGGCGGGGGACTTAGTGCTGTTCAAGACAGGGGCTCGCAGGCGCCATGTTGGTATCTACATCGGCAATAATCAATTTGTCCATGCATCAACCAGTAATGGGGTTGTCGTTTCTAAATTGACCGATACTTACTGGAATAAACGTTACTATGGTGCAAGACGAGTGTTATCAGATAACATAAAAGCCTCGATTTAACCAACACCTAAAACGTTTTACAACTGAAATTTTCCCTTGCAAACATTAAAAAACGCTTCCATTCTTGAAGAAGCGTTTTTTATCAATGGATAAAATTATAGTGGATACAGCGCAGTTATATTTTCCGCAATTGCAGCACCTAACGTCTTCAGACGACATATCACCGCACTTTCATCTTCCTTAGCAAAAAACAAACATGGTTCTCCTTCCCATTCAATCACAGCACTTGGTATCTGCATATCAGCGATAGACTGATTTATAACATGCAAAATTTCTCGTGCTTCTTCGCCTTCATGACTTAATAATTTTAGCCCCATCAGGCTATTTCCTAAATCTGTTTCTTCTGCTGGTAAAATCTCAACTTTTGTACCAACGAAGCCAGTTGACCACCGATAACTTTGCGGCAGTCTGTGTACTACCGAAAGTTGGATATTATTCACGTATCATTCCTATCATATCGATTCGTCAAAACCGAATAACCGCCCAACAAAAAAGTAAACAAAAGGTTAAAATAAAAATTACGTTACCGTACTTACTTCGCTTTCCACTTCAAAAAAAGTGCGACCTACCTCGCATTTTATATATATTTATACTGTTTAGGTAAAAAATTCAACTTATTTTTATTCAAAAAAGCAACCTTTAGTTCAAAATTTATTTACATATTTGTTTCTTTCAAACGTTACTGAATGACAAAAAAAGCATAATTTTTTTATTTACAACAGGTTAGATAAGAATAGTTCTATAACCTTCCATAGTTATAAAACCATGATGAAATGTTAACAAAAAACCAACATTCAACTACCAATTGAATATGATAGAGTGAATAGTTTTCTATATTTGTTTGATGATTGCTCGATATTTCCTGTTTATCAGCTTAATCAATAACCTCTTTAAAGGCTTAGAGCACGTTAGAAAAAACACTTAAACAAACATATCTTTTTTCTTTGATACGAAAAAAAGAGCATCTGATAATAAACAAAAGGCCATCCCATACTGGCAGATGACCCCTAAAAACCATTTTACATCTAAGATTATTATTCTCAGCACATGCCCTGATTATTTATGCAACTTACCGCGTGCATAGATAATCAGCATCATTGCTAATGTCACGCATAATGCCATTGAACCTACCATCGGCCAGGCACTCTCTTCTGGCAATAAAGACAAAATAGCACCTACCGATGCAGCAATACCGAAACGGATAGTCCCGGCCAATGAAGAAACTGTTCCAGCCATATGGGGATAATCGTCCAACACAACAGCCATAGTGTTAGACGTAATCATGGAAATTCCGCTGATATAAATGGCAACCCCCATCACCAGAGAAATAAATCCCAAATCAAACAGGGTACTAAACAGCAACCATAAGCCCATGACAAATTGAACAAACAGGCCAATATGCAACATTTTTAATGGACCATATTTACGTACGCACTGGCTATTGATAGTTGCCATGATGAACAGAAAAATAATATTCAGCCCAAAATAGTAACCAAAATGCTGCGCAGGTACACCGTTCAGTTTGATGTATACAAATGCACCAACACTGAGAAAAGAAAACATTCCCGCGAAGGAAAAACCACTCGCTAAGATGTAACAGAGTACCTGGCGTTGCCGAAACAGCATGACGAACTGTCTTACAGTAGTTTTTAAGTTAAATTTTTGCCTTTTCTCTTTAGGTAATGTCTCTTCTATGAAGAGAGCCACCAGGGTAACAGTAATGACTGCAACCAGGGCAATCGACCAGAAAATAGCATGCCAGTTAAACCATACCATCAATATCCCACCCAACATGGGAGCCAATAACGGGGCGATGATCATCACCAATGTCACAAAAGACATGCTGCGGGAAAACTCCTCTTTTGTGAATCTATCGCGCATCAAAGCGTTGATGACAACACCGGCAGCCGCAGCAGAAAATCCATGTAAAAAGCGCATGGAAATAAAAGTATCAATATCTTGTGCTAAAGCACATGCAGCAGAAGAGATAGCAAAGACAATAACACCGCCCAAAATGACGGGCTTACGTCCCAAACTATCCGACATTGGGCCATAAATCATTTGCCCAATAGCAAAGCCCAAAATATAGCTACTCAGCGTCATTTGAACTAAACCGTCATTGACACCAAAATTCTCAGCAATCGTTGGCATACTCGGCAAATACATATCAATTGCCAATGGCATTAACATAGAAAGCAAACCAAGGATCAAGACTAATCCCAAATAGGACGAACGCTGTTGTTGCACGCAGTTACTCCTGAATCAATTGAAGGATAAAAAATTAAGGGGTTGGCATTTGTATGCTGTTGATTTCATTATCAGTCAGCGCCCGATATTCTCCTGACTCCAAGGCAGGATCGAGATAAATTTCGCCGATTCGTTCCCGATGAAGTGCAACAACATGATTCCCCACTGCGGCAAACATGCGTTTTACTTGGTGATAACGTCCTTCGCTAATAGTTAAACGAACAAGTTGAGGCTCGATAATTTCCATTTGTGCGGGTTTTGTCAGTGTTTTTTCTCCATTTAACTGCACCCCTGCCAGAAACTTTTGCTCAGTATCCCCAGAGACAGGGTGTTCCAACGTCACAAGATACGTTTTTTCGCAGTGATGTTTGGGGGATGTAATACGGTGTGACCATTGACCATCATCAGTCAATAAAACCAACCCTGTCGTATCGATATCCAAACGCCCTGCTGAATGTAATTTATGGGCAACAGGCTCGTCGATAAAATACAAAATTGTCGGGTTTGACGGATCATCTGTCGAACATACATATCCCTGGGGTTTATTCAGCATAAAATAACGAGGGCCATTGAGTTGTTGCAATATCGCACCATCATAGGCAACTTGCTGATCGGGCTTCAATTTATAGGCTCCTGTTTTGATGATCTCATCATCGACAGTGACTAGCCCTGCCCGCAATTCGCGCCCCACATCGTTGCGGCTAATACCTAATTGTTGTGATAAAAATTTATCCAATCGCATGAATAGATGTACCTGACAAAAATAAACACAGATGAACATGCCCTTGATATTATGAACAACCTCAAGGCCACTATTGGGATACAAGATTAAACAGATAATTTATAGAAAAATCATCACGCCGGTAACTATAGCAACAATAAGTTACACGCTATAGCCCACCTGATCCTAGAAAAATAATGATGAATGATTTCTCGACGGCAGGCTTCAATGAAAAATGTTATTCTCTACCGTAATTATCTTTTACCTGATATTTGTGACAGTAACATAAAAATGACTTTTACTTTACGTCCTTATCAACAAGAAGCGGTAGACGCGACCATTCGCTATTTTCGCCAGCACAGAGATCCCGCCGTTATTGTTTTACCAACAGGGGCAGGTAAAAGCCTTGTCATCGCGGAATTGGCAAAGCTGGCACATGGCCGTGTTTTGGTACTGGCACATGTCAAAGAACTTGTTGCGCAGAATCACAGCAAATATTGTGCTTATGGATTGGATGCAGATATTTTTTCCGCAGGGCTAAATCAAAAACAAAGTACAGGAAAAGTGGTTTTTGGCAGTATTCAGTCTATTGCCCGCAACCTGGATTGCTTTGACCACCATTTTTCACTGTTAATCATCGATGAATGCCACCGTATCAGTGATGACGAGAACAGCCAATACCAACAAATTATCCAACAACTTCGAAAAAACAATCCCCAAATCCGCATCTTGGGTTTAACCGCAACACCTTATCGCCTTAGTGCTGGCTGGATATATCACTATCATTATCATGGCATGATCCGTGGTGATGAACGTAGTTTTTTTCGCGATTGTATTTATGATCTTCCATTGCGTTATATGATTAAGCATCATTTTCTGGTTTCTCCAGAAAGATTGGACATGCCTATAATGCAATATGATTTCAGTCAGGTACGAGCCAGTCAGCAAGGGATATTCAATGAAGCGGAATTAAATCGGGAGCTTAAACGCCAAAAGCGTATCACTCCTCATATCGTTAGACAGATCATTGAATATGCACAAAATCGAAAAGGTGTGATGATTTTCGCCGCGACAGTCGAACATGCCAAAGAAATCTTCCAATTGCTGCCTACAGGACAAGCCGCATTAGTCAGCGCAGAGACACCACCATCTGAACGGGATCGCTTAATTACGGCATTCAAAGAACAGCAACTTCGCTATATGGTCAATGTTGCCGTACTCACAACAGGATTCGATGCTCCTCATGTCGATTTAATCGCCATATTGCGCCCAACAGAATCGGTCAGCCTTTATCAGCAGATCGTCGGGCGCGGCTTACGTTTATTTCCTGACAAAAAAGATTGCTTGATTTTGGACTATGCAGGCAATCCCCACGATCTTTACACGCCTGAAATCGGTAACAGTAAACCCAACTCACAAAGCCAACCCGTTCAAGTATTTTGCCCTATCTGTCAATTTGCGAATACTTTCTGGGGGATATGCACGACAGATGGAGAGATCGTTGAGCATTTTGGGCGACGCTGCCAAGGTTGGGAAGAAGACGAACATGGAAAACGTCAACAATGTGATTTCCGTTTCCGTTTTAAATCATGCCCTCATTGCGGTGCAGAAAACGATATCGCGGCTCGACGCTGCCATCGTTGTGAAGAAGTGCTCGTCGATCCCGATGATATGCTGAAAGCAGCCTTAAAACTAAAAGATGCCCTGGTGCTACGTTGTGGTGGTATGCAATTAACACCAGGTCACGACAGTAAAGGGGAATGGTTAAAAATCACCTATTACGATGAAGATGGTGCGGACGTATCTGAATTGTTCCGTTTATCAACCTCAGCCCAAAAGAAAGTGTTTGAACTGCAATTCCTTCGCCAACATCAACGTGCACCAGGAACCGTTTTTCACTGGAGAGCAGCGGCAGACGTTGCTAATCAATTTTCTTTATTACGTCATCCTGATTTTGTTGTCGCACGTAAAAAAGAGCAATTTTGGCAAATTAGAGAAAAGATTTTTGACTATCAAGGGCGATTTAGACGGGCTGATGACTTGTATTAAATATGCCAGATAGACCATCCACTGACTCACTGGAAAACAGATTTATATTTGCTGTCATATCGGTTTTTCGCTAGAATGCCGCCCGCCTAACATAATAATACATGTTAAGCCAAGTATCGAACCTGCTGCTGGGTCGCCTGTAGCAGGGTTTATTTTCTTCTTTTACAGAGAAAAAATAATGTTAACTATTAATGCAGAAGTACGTAAAGAGCAGGGCAAAGGTGCGAGCCGCCGCCTGCGTAAAGCTAACAAGTTTCCAGCAATCATCTATGGTGGTAACCAAGAGCCAGTTTCTATCGAACTGGATCACGATGCAGTTATCAACCACGAAAGCAAGCCAGAATTTTACGAAGTTCTGACCCTAGTTGTTGATGGTAAAGAAACTAAAGTTAAAGTGCAGGCAGTACAGCGTCATCCGTTTAAACCTAAACTGACGCACATCGATTTCCTGCGTGCTTAATTAGCCACAGTCGAGCTTTTATCGGGACGCCGAGTAAATAACGCCGCAATTGCGGCGTTATTTATTTTTACAGCGGCCAATCTAGCGATTACCACCATGACGTTGCAATTGATCACGCAGATTCGGGGGCGTTCCCTTAATCGTCAATGTATCTGTGACTGGGTCCCAAAAAATTCGCTCTCCCATCAACATGGCATCAAAATTAATGGTTAACCCTCCCCCACTACCGGCAAATTTCGTTAATTGGCGCAATGTTCCGCGATCAGCCGGAAAACTCTCTTCCAATTCATAGCCCTTATCCTGCGAAAATTGCTGAAAATCTTGCCCATCTAACGAGGGTAACTCTTGGGCTAAATCTTGTAACTTAATTTCCTCGCCTGCCTGTAATTGTTCATTACAGTAACCATAAACTTGCTGACGATAAGCCTGGCGTTCATTTTTATCTAACTGTGCCGATTCACAATAATCATCTAAAGCCTGCAACAAACCTTTATTTTGAACTTTGGCATTCATACCTTCACTGGCGGCCAGGAAATCCATAAAAAAGTCAGAAACCTTGCGCCCTACCCGCCCTTTTAAAAAAGTCAGATAACGGCTGGATTCAGGATTGGTTTCCCATTCAGTTAGATCGATTCTTGCAATGATATCAGCATGAGGAATATCAAGATATTGCGTTGTATTTACATCAAGTTCATCGTTGACGGATGTGCTGTTACAACTGTTAAGAACAGCAATCAGTAAATATTCCACAGCAAGATAACGATATTGGCAAAACAATACCGTTCCCCCTTCTGCAAATGGATACTTCGCCAGCTCATCTTTTAAGCGAACAGTTGCAGCCCGGCTAAAACCGAGAAAGTCGTCATCTCCTTTACGTAGATGACGGAGTGCTCCCGCCAGTTCACTTTCTTCATTGAACAAACCGTAAGCTTTACTTTTCGCGCTATATACACGATGCAACTCTACCATCATCTCTTCAACCACTTGATTAGTATCTAGCAAAGCATCACGCAAAATCACTTCCAACGTCTGTTCATCACGCTTAATCAACCGATGTAGCGCGATCTGGGTAATTTCCAGGCTCATTATCTATACTCCTTTTGCAGCTTTGGCCATATAGGGCCACGCGGTTAGCGGCGTATTCAAACATCGTTATCTTTCTGCTGCAACTAAAAACCCAAGCGATGAAAAATACTCGCCATTTAATTGTCAACATCCTACATATCAAAGAATAAAATGATGCAACATATTCAATATTTGCAACAACTCTGGCAGCAGACAGGTAATTTGTCATAAAAAAAGCAGAAAATCCCCCCTCTATACGGTAAGATATGGGGCTTTGTACATCCAGGATATGATTTATGCCACAGTCATCTCGCTATAGCGATGAAAAAGTTGAACATTTATTAACTGAATTAGTAAATGTTTTCGAGAAAGACCATACTCCAACTGACCTGACCTTGATGGTTTTGGGTAATATGGTCACAAATTTGATCAATACGAGTATTACTCCTGCACAACGCAGACATATTGCAGACTCGTTCGCACACGCGTTGCAATCTTCAATCAACGAAGATAAAGCGCATTAATCTTCATTAACACGTTGACGTAAAGAAAATATGGTGACTAGCTGTCAGCATTACCGCGAAAAAGTTTCTCAGATGATCAGTTGGGGACACTGGTTCGCACTGTTCAACATTATGTTCAGTCTTGTGCTGGGCAGTCGCTATCTATTTGCATCTGACTGGCCGGGTTCACTGTTTGGTCGCATCTACGCGCTGGTCAGTTGGCTCGGCCATTTCAGTTTCATTGTCTTTGCCATCTATTTACTTATTCTATTCCCACTGACATTTATCGTTATATCTCAACGGCTAATGAGGTTTCTTTCAGCCGCATTAGCAACGGCAGGCTTAACACTACTGATATTCGATTCCTCGGTTTATATTCGCTTTCACCTGCATTTAACCCCATTGGTTTGGGATTTAATCACCAACCCAGAACAAGGTGAGTTAGCAAGGGAATGGCAACTGATGTTCATCTGTATTCCTTTAATTTTTCTAATACAGATGCTTTTTGGTACATGGAGTTGGCAAAAGTTACGCAGCCTAAACCGCCAACGATTTGGTAAGCCATTGGCCGCAGTATTTATTACTGCTTTTGTCGCTTCGCACCTCATGTACATCTGGGCAGATGCTAATTTCTACCGCCCGATTACTATGCAGCGCTCAAACTTACCTATTTCTTATCCAATGACCGCCCGCAAGTTCCTTGAAAAGCATGGCCTATTGGATAAGCAAGAATTTCAACGCCGCATCAACCAACAAGGTAATCCTACAGCCTTGGGCGTCAATTATCCGCTAAACGATTTATCTTATCAGGATGCCGGGCGCGGTTATAACTTACTTCTGCTTGTCGTGGATGGGTTAGATTATCAAGACATCACCCAGGATATGCCAACTCTGGAACATTTCGCGAAAAACAATATCCAGTTCACTCAACATTTCAGCACAGGCATTCAAGATGACACGGCATTGTTTGGTCTATTCTATGGCATATCATCGGGTTATCTGGACGGCATTCTTAACGCCAGGAAATCCTCGGCGCTCATTGATGCTCTGACACATCAAGGGTATCAATTTGGCCTTTTTTCTTCAGATGGATTTCAGACACCACTTTATCGCCAGGCCATACTGACCGACTATTCATTGCCAGAAACTAAAAAGCAAAATGATAACTTAACGGTGACGCAATGGAGCCAATGGCTGGATCTGCGCAATGGTTCCACACCATGGTTCTCATTTCTAGATATTAACGGCTTTATGCCTTCATCCGGAAAATTTGATAAGAAAGCGCTGGATACTGAAATAAACCACGTTTTAGAGGCCTTGGAAACTAAAGGTGACTTAGATAAAACAATCATTGTGATTACAGCTAAACAGAGTAAAGGCACAACAAGTAACAAAACAAAATGGTTTACGGGTGACAAATTCAATCGTGAACAGATCCATGTTCCCCTGATAATTCAATGGCCTGGCACTCCGGCACAAACTATCGATAAATTGACTAGTCATCAAGATATCATGACAACCTTAATGCTCCGTTTATTGCACGTTACTAATTCTCCAGAAGATTATTCCCAAGGCGAAGATCTCTTTAATGCCCAAAGAGAAAATCCATGGCTTATTACAGGTGATAATGGTTCATTAATTGTTACGATGGCCCAACATACTGTCTATCTTTCCAAGAATGGAGAATATCATCTGTATGATTTAGATGGTAATGAAATTCAGGATGCCAAACCAAACCTTGCCCAATTGTTACAAATATTAACGGAAGTAAAACGATTTTTAGCAAACTAATCGTTTAAAAATCAAGCACTCACTAAATTAGGGGCTTGCTTTGCAAATAAAAAACGGTAATATACGAGAAGTCATCGGCATGTAGCGCAGCTTGGTAGCGCACCGTCATGGGGTGTCGGGGGTCGTAGGTTCAAATCCTATCATGCCGACCAAATTTCCCTAGAAAAACCAACCTGTTAGGGTTGGTTTTTTTATGCTCCAAATTTGCTTGGGGTAAAATGGGGGTAAAATGGCCGACAAAAAATGATAAACACAGGCTAACTCTGGAGTGAGTTTTGTTATTGCTCAAAGGCGTTTGAAGCACCTTTTTTCTTGCTGTTTTTTCGATAGTTTCTGATTGAGATTCATTAGAAAAAATATTCATTGATATCTTCCCTATAGACCTTGACACCTACAGGATTCGAACCTGTGACCTACGGCTTAGAAGAAAGTAAGTCATAAAATATCACTCTGAAATATAAAGATTTATCCTTGCTCGCATCGCGTTTTGTGTCGTTCATTGCCTTTCAATGTCTTTGGTTGTCGTTAGTGTGTCGTTAGCAGAGACACAAAAACGACACAGTGATTTAAGCCAATCTATAAACAACATGATGCAGCGATCCCTATTTCATACCAAGTGTTTTCATCACTAAGTTGACTCAATGTAATCTATCATATACGATAAGTTAAATCTTATCATAAATGATAAGCCAATATTGAACCCTGAACATCTATCATATATGATAAATACAAAAAGGCAGACATGAGCTGGAATATTGATTTTTACCATGGAGTAATGGATAGCATTCTGGATATGCCTCCTAAGATTCAAGCAAGAATGCTAAAGCTGCTCGAATTAATGGAACAACATGGTGCTAACCTTGGATCTCCACATACTAAACCTATGGGTAATGGCTTGTTTGAAGTACGAGCAAAAGCTCAGGAAGGAATTAGTCGAGGCTTGTTCTGTTACCTTGATGGCTCAAATATCTACATTCTCCATGCTTTTGTTAAGAAGAGCCAAAAAACACCTAAGAAAGATTTAGACTTAGCCAAAAGCCGTATGAAAGAGGTGAAAAAATGAATCAATTACAATCCCTTAAAGCTAAAGCATTACAAAACCCAGAAGTGAAACAGGCTTATGATGAGTTAAATGATGAGTTTGAACTCATCAACACATTGCTTGGTATGCGCACTGAGGCGAAATTAACTCAACAGCAAGTTGCTGATCGAATGGGAACCAAAGAAAGTAACATTTCCCGACTGGAAAAAGGAAAAAGCAACCCAACGTTGAGCACGCTGGTAAATTATGCAAAAGCCTGCGGTTTTCAGCTCGATTTCAGCTACCGGCGCAATAGTTAAGCCGCATTACGCGGCTCATGTGTCAATCTAGCGTGGAATTACATTAAAAATTTATCGGCGTAAATATCGGGTGCTACTCAATCGGGTGGATTGCTCGACCGCCCCCGATATCCCATGGCCGGAACAGCCGAAATAATGGTAGGGGTACACAGCCCCTGATTGTTATTCTGGCGCTTTAGGCCAGTCAATGTTTGGTGCTACAGTCTACGCGGTTCAGGAGGACACAATACCGTTTCCATTCCGTCAGTTTGCTCTGTTCCGTATCCGTTGCCATCTGGAGATCGACAGCATATTGGAGTGGGGCTATGGCGTTTATAGCGTGTAACATGCGATAACGTTTTTCCGATTCAGCCCGCTGCTGTAGCTGTTCTGGCGTCGGAGGCGGATTGGTGATGGCGATAGCCTCAGCCTCAGTAATTGGAATTAAATCTGGTTTAACCCACGCGTCCTAAGAGCCGTCTGCAGTATATCCATATACCTGATTATCAATTGATTTGAAATATTTCATCATTGTCATTGTTATCGCAACTCCCGCCAATTTGTAATTTTATTACCAAATTCCGTCATCACTGAATAGGCCGCACCGACAGGTATGAGTGCACTGCCTACCCCGCGCTGAGCGCCGCCACTATTGGCCCCTCTAACCAGAGGAATATGTATAACAGCCCCGCCCTGTTTAAACGAAATGTTCGCAGTCGACTGTTCTGTCCCCTCGCGAGCGTCGCGGGATACCGATATAACAACAAATATGGGTCTGTTTGTATCATTGACGTACCACGCGCCAATCACCCGACTCGTTGTCACATGAACCCACGACTGTGCGTATCCGACGCCATGAGCAAAAATGGCGTCAGTTGTGGATTTTTGACTCATCACCACATCTGTTGCAGTGCCAGTTGACTGCACGATACGGGTTGGTGCGGGTATATCATCCAAACAGGCCAGAGTGCCGTTTTTTTGTGGAATACGGGCGTGAAACCACGCGTTATTTCCAACGCGGCTGGTTAGCTGTGGTTGGGGGTACGATGCGTTTAATTCAACCGTTGATGCACTGCCGCTGGCGCGGACGATATTGTTTCCTGTGATTTCACCCTCAGCAGAGACGGAGCCGCCCACCATGCCGCCTGTTTTGGGGTAGGCATTTTCCGCCAGCCGCTGCCAATGCATTAATGATTTCTCGCTGGACGCTATTAAACCACGGTGCCTCTAACAACGTCGGTGGTACACCTGCGGCCACATTCCCATTCGTGAATTCACCATTGCTGTCAGCGGTGTTTGTCACGTCACCTATTTTTTGCATAGAAAATCCTCATTCAGTTAAGGTGATAATAAATTGAGTTGATTATTAATTAATGGTTATAACCAAATTGTAGAATGGTATGAGATGGACTAATTTTTCGGAATTGGCATTCGAGTTTTTTATTTCCCCACGAACGCAATGGGTCACCGCAATAACTCCCACCTGCAACGGCGTAATTAATTGTTGTTGTTGGCGCATTAATACGCCAGACAAACGGCTAGTCATCGCCATTAATCGCAGTCCCACATGCGGACATGCCCGCGCGCGCCTGCCTAAATTCGGTGATCGTTATTTTAAATCCCAGCTCAGCCGCTAAACCAATAAAATACTCATTCGACTGGCCGCCCGTTCGCAGCAATTTAGAAACAACGGATTTTTGCCGCAATGAAAAACCGTTCATTCATCGATGACTGATAATCAGCTAATTCGATATTTTTTCCCTGCGCAACACCGCTGGCCGCCAATTTGTCACTGACACGAGTCAAAAATAAATTACCGTCCGGCGTGTCGTAATAGAGCAGAGCTGACCAGCGTGTGATGCGATCAATGATTTCCTGCGAGGATTCCCCCCAGTTCAGGGTAAATTGCGGCACGGATTTCATATCAGTCACGTCGGAGGTCACCTCAATGCCGTACCATTTCGCCAGTTTCTGGGCGATTTGTAGTGCCGTCGCTGAGGTAATGACGTTTTGTGGCCATTTAGCTGAGCAATCAACCAAATATTGCGCCCGCGGACAACGTCACTAACAACAACACCGTCATTTCGGTCACATATTGTTCGGCTGCCCCCTGATGATAACGAGCGTTTTTGAACGTAGTGAGTTTTTCAAAAATAGCAATTTTTCCCTCAGTGCTACCAGCGGACTGGATAATCACATTTACCACTTGACCAACCGATTCACTGATTGCCTCTATGGTCGTCGCAGTCGCTAATTTTTCAATGCTGTCAAAAATGGCCTTACGGCTCATCACCATCTCAGCCGTATTTTTTTTGATGAGCGTCACATCATTACGAGGTTCATCATCCAGTGAGCGAATTCCTGTTGCGCCCGATACTGTACCACCCAGTTTCCCTCTCTGATAACGTCCATACCGTTTGAGTCCAAAGGTGTTTTTCAGCATATCGCTGAAATTGGTTACTTCGTCAATAACACCGGTTACCATACCTATCCACTGGTTGATGGTTTGTTTGATGGTATTAACCCCCTGCACTATCGAGCGAATCTCGCCCCTCACCATCGCGATATATTTTGCTGCTGTGGTAGTAAACGTTCGCAGCCAGTTTTTTGAAACCTCAGTAGCGGATTTAGTGCTATTAGTAATAGCAAAAACCATCAATCCGGATTCAATTACCGTCAACGTGAACTCAAATACCCGCCCTGATTCCACGCTCTCCGTCATGCGTAACCCGCTCTCCGTCACACTGACCGTCAGTTCGCCCAGCGTCGGATGTACCAACGTGCCTGTTGAACCCGTCTCACAGGCCGCGACCAGATTTTTACGTTGGGTAATGACATCCGGTGCGTTATAGATCACGCTATCCTGAATAATAAAACCACGCAGAGTAATCCTACGGGTTGCCCGACCTAGATCTTCAATCCATGCTGTATCGCGGTAGGGATATTCATGTACAGCCTGACGCCGACCAAATACACTTTCACCGGATATGACGGCAAATGGTACACCACGAAATGACGCTGGGCACAAATACTCAACCCAGTTCCATGACGTATCGCTGCCCCCCCAGTAGGGAAGAAATGGCATCTTTAATAAAGGCCATATGAACCCTCTTTGAATAAAAAATTTTACTGTCACTTGCGTAAGTCCCACAGCGGGACTATGATTGAATTATGAAAATAATATCCGTTGCATCACTGAAAGCGTTTTGGGAAAAACACCCCGACGCAGAACAACCACTAAGAGCTTGGTTCGATGAGGCTAAAAAAGCCTCCTGGAAGACACCTGCTGACATCAAGGCTCAATATCGCAATGCGAGCATACTGAAAAACAATCGTGTGGTATTTAACATCAAAGGGAACGATTACCGCCTGATAGTTTCCATCTTTTATCCCGCGGGCTGGGTGTACATCAAATTTATAGGTACACATAAACAATATGATGCTGTAGATGCCAACACTGTAGAGCCGGAGTAAATAATGAACATTAAACCCATTAGAACAGAGCAAGACTATCAGGACGCACTGAAAGTCATTGCGCCATTATTCGATAACCAACCCGAAATTGGCACACCTGAATTTGATTTTATGGAGGTCATGATGCTGCTAATCGAAGCCTATGAATCCGAGCATTATCCAATAGACCCGCCAGACCCCATTGAGGCTATCAAGTTCAGAATGGAGCAATCCGGTCTGACGGTTAAAGATTTGGAACCCGCTATCGGCAAATCGAACCGCGTTTATGAAGTTTTGAACCGTAAGCGTAACCTGACATTACCCATGATCCGCAACCTACATTGCATGTTCGGTATTCCCGCAGATGTTTTGATAAAGCCAACCAAAATAGCCCCCTAGTACTACAGCCGTAATGGCTCTGGGATAAGAGGGTTATCCCGGCGACGATAATGACATTGTTGTGCGCGGTACTGATGTCGTCGTCGCCAATCTGACCAAGATAAAATCTGTTCGACGGTTTCCATTGTCTTTTTCATCAGTTTTGACAGCAGATTACGCAGTTCCGATACGCTCAGGGCTATCAGCTCCTCCGGTGTTTTTTTTCTCCTGTATTCGCAAAACAGCCAGGACCGCATGGGCCAATAACGACAGCGTAATATGCCAGTACCAACTCTGCCACTGCCGGACTTCGTAGTGATCCAGCCCACACTCGCCTTAACCGCTCTCAATTTCCCAACGATGTCCGGCCGCCTGAACCAGTGCCTTGAGGTCAGCCTGGTCTCTGCGGGCATACACCACATAGTCAGCCCGTTCTTGCTTTTCATCCCGGCTACGCCGGACCAGCAGATAATGACCATAACGCCGTTCCTCTTCACTTATCTGCAGACGCCAGAGCGGGATCCGTGCCCAGTCATACCAACGCTCTCCCTTTGTCCCTAACCCTGCGGACTGGGTTTCCCAATCGTCAGGCGTCAGACTGGAGTCAGGGATGCCCGCGGCCGCACAGCGAGGCCGGTCCTCAGCCCACTGTTCGGGCAGGTATAAGGCTCGATCAAGAAAGGCATGGCCGCCCTTGCCGGCGTAACACAGGAAGACGCCTATCTGACTGTTTTCAATGCGCCCAGCAGTACCACTGTATTGACGCTGTATTCCGGCCGAGTGGCGCCCTTTTTTGACAAAACCGGTTTCATCGATGATGAGGATACCTTGCTCATCACCCAGATGTTCAGTCACATCATCGCGTAAGATATCGAGGGTCGCTCACTGAGCAGTCCGCGAAGATAAGCCAGGCAACGGTGTTGAGAGCCTACAGAGTGAAACAGCGGAGCCAGACGGGAATGCAGGCCTCGTAGCTCCTGTTTCCAGAGATTGACAGGTGAGGTCATAGGACACCTCCCTTGGTGTGAGGAAGAAAAGAATCATCATGACACAATACGGATCACGGCTGTAGTACTAGATTCCCTCGAATTCGGGGGAATTGAAATATTCCCCTAAACATCCCGAACGTGCAGGATTTTGAACTACCTGAAAATCCTCGGTAGTTGAATAAAATCCCATCTAACACACTGATTTAACTATGATGCAAGGCGCTGCCTGACCCCGATCTAGTAGTCAACTCTGAGTTGACTACTGGTAGATATGAAAAAGCCTCGCACTCGCGAGGCTTGAATTCAAGGTGTAGATTTGGGATTATTTCCAGTGGAAGCAAAAATGCAATGTATTACCTACGTTTTGTTTCAGGAGAGTATTAAGTTTTATTGCATTACCGGCATTACCGTAAAAATACCGCCCAACAAACTCGTATTTTTTTTGTCCAGGTAGATTGCCTTCTGTGGCACGCCCAAGAGAATAAGGTACACCATTGGCAATTACAGTGAGATCTTTTCCAAATAATTCCTTCATTTTCTGATAACCTTCTTGATTGTTACCAGAAGAGACTCTAACATCAATTAATTGCTCATCATTATTCCACCCTACGAAATATGAAAATGTCTTAATATCTGTTTTATTTTGGAGGTTAGTCAATGTACCGAAAGGATGCTCACCGGTAGGTACAAACTCATCGTCAGCAAGATATCCCCAGTTCAGATCACTACCACCAACCCCTATTTCAAGATCAAACTCCAGCATATTATCTTCTGGACACACTGACTCTAGCAACTTCCAATCACAAGCTATCATGTCTTCTTGTATGGGTTGCCAAGGTGTCGTCCCTTCTTTATCTGTCACTTCGATCTGAGGCAGAGTATTATTTTCTGTTGAAGCAGGAAGGAGTTTTATATATTCAACTTGTGCATCCCAACCATTACGGCGAACTAATTTCCCGACATATACTTGAATTAACGCCCACGGAAAAGAACCGTCTGGTGCCACATTGTCAACTTCGACATCAATCGTCTTCTTATATTGGTATTGTTCAGGATCGAACGAACACTGTGTACTATCCAGCTTATTAACGTCAGACATCATTTCCTCACTTATTTATCGTTAAAGTTTAAGGTCATTTCATCTACTGCTAACCAGCCAGTTAATATTACTTAAGTCAGATTTTTATCTCAATGAGATGCAGTATCACAATGATTAATACGCATTAATATAGGGTATTGCATTATAAAATATAACTATTCACTAAGTCAGTAATCTGTTGGGGTGTAAATTTGAAGTTTAGTGCTGATAAATACCCTTTATTGAATACAGGGCAATAAAAAAGCCCGCACGATGGCGAGGTAAAATGTCTGAAATTAGCAAACCAGATGATAACACTGTGTCACTGTTTCCCATCTGTCGAGAAAAGCTAATAAACCTAAACTTCGCTTAAGAAAGGAAAGGCAAAAGGGAACTAAGTGCCTGAGGCACGATCAAAGTTTTTGCTTAGAAAACAAAATCGTGGGGATCCTCAGGCTATGACTACTTTAGAAGAACTTTTCTGTTGCGTCGATGACTTTTGCCAAAAATTTATTCCCCTTTGGGAACAACAGCTCATTGAGAATAATCAGCTCAAGCGTCATCGCGCCACTTCCCTGTCTCTCAGCGAAATAATGACTCTCCTCATTTTATTTCACATGAGCCATTATCGTCATTTTAACGCGTTTTATACTGAGTATGTGCAGCAATACCTCAAAGCAGGTTTCCCCAGTCTGGTGGGCTACAATCGAATAATAACATTGAAGAAAAGAGCCCTTATTCCGTTATGCGCTTTCCTTTCTTCACGCCAACAAAAATCACACGGCATTGCCTTTATCGATTCCACTAAAATCGCGGTTTGCCATAACCTACGTATTTCTCGTCATAAAGTTTTTGAGGGTGTCGCGCAGCGAGGAAAAACCAGCACAGGGTGGTTCTATGGCTTTAAACTCCATCTGATTATTGATGATTGCGGTGAGATTTTATCCGTTAAATTAACACCGGGAAATGTTGACGATCGTCAGCCGGTAAAGAAAATAGTGATGCTTAAACAAAGTTGAGGTTAATTCATCTTGTTGCATTTTTGTTTTCTGAGAATGGCACTTAACAGACTGTCTTGCAGTAACAAAATTTATTCTGGCAGCAGGTCATAATGAAACACAGACGCATTGACTTAAGTGCCAAAATTACCGCGTAAATAGTTGGTATGTTTTCTGCCAAAACCGAAGGCTTTTTTGGTGACGATGCGGTATTTAACGCCGACTCCGGATGGGCGTGGCATCAGATCGAATTTTTCGAGTAAGACCCGTAACTGTTCGCCAGGTTTGAAATTGAAGACATAATACATAAAGGTCATGTCGAGCGGATCGAGCACAAACACTTTGCTGTCGTCACGCCAGAAGAAGCGTTGTAAAAAGTGGTTAATATTCGTGACTGTCGGGCTTTGCGTCAAGTTGAAGTAACGCATGCGAATAATCAGCCGTTTCTGGTCGGTAGTCAGGTGCAGGGTGTAATCGCTGTTTCGGCGGAAATTTCAAACGGTGACACTTCCCGCCCGACCATGGCATGAGTAGGATTTCGCATCGTTTCCTAACCCAACACCGAACTGACGATCCGTTCAAAGTGTTCGGTTTTGCATTCCACGTGACCCGGTTCAATCGCCTGCATATCACCAGTGGTTTTGCCGTCTTTGCCAATAATCAACGTGCTGAGCGTTTAAAACCGGACGCCTGTGACCCTTTTGGAATAACGGTATCAGGCACACCGCCGAATTCCACATTGCTAAGCATCGAGCGAATCGCCGCAAAACAACTGCCCCCATCAACGCCCAGATTGCATCCAAAAAAATACCGCCCGCAATATCAGGATTAATCTGGTTCGCCAGTTCCGCATTGTTACGTACCATCGCATCTCGGTTTTCAATTTCCATCGTCACTAGCGCCCCTTGTGGGGTTTCTGGTGACAGATCGATGTCCTGCCCGAAGGCGGCGTAAAAGTCCTTTTCCACCCCCTGACGCAAATCTGCCGTGTCCGGTACAATCACACCCTGTCGGGTAATGTAGTGATAATCAGCCATTGAACGTAAAACTCCCGTAAACGGAGTGGATCGTCGCAAGATAACGCAGTTCGTTATCCCGAAGTTCCACCTGAAACGACACCACTTCCTCAACACCATTGACTTCCTGCATCCGCTCGCGAAACGCCGCTTCAAACAGCGGAATATCGGCCTGTCGCCTGAAAACGGTTTTCCAGTACGGTAGCCCTTTATCCACGTTGTGCAGCATTTCCCCGCGCAGGGCACGGGCGTAGTGAATACAGAGATTTTTGACCGCTTGGGCGTTTTTGCATAGCGACAAATTGCCATCATCGCCCAGCATCAGGTCATTATTGGCATCCACGGAAAAGGTGATCATAACGGCGCTCCTATGTGACCCTCGCCAGTCTGTACGCCGCTGTGCTGATGGGTATCACCGATATTACGCCCATTATGGCGCAATGTGCCACTGGACGACTCGCTGTTACCCTTGACGGAGTGATTGCCATTGATGGTGACATTACCGGTGAAAATCGTTTCTGGGGCGTTCACTTCCAATTTCGGCATGTCCAGCACCGCTTTATCGCTGTGCAGCGAAAAAAATGGTCGATGGAAATTTCAAATTAAAATTTATTAAAATAATGCTTATTTATTCTTTTCTATACATTTTCAGAACAAAAAGACGCTGCTTTTGATCAAAAAAAGATGTTTTCAGGTGAGTTTGTAGGCATTGATATATTTTTTTGAATTGATTTCAAAACCGATAATTCTCCATCCAATGTACTGCATAATCCAATATCTCTCTAGCAGGCACAAGCAGTGTATTAGCAGATCCAATGGTGCCTTCAATCACAACGTCTGAATGCTCATGGCAAAAATGTTCAACAATATCTTTAAAATAACCTTGATTAAATCGTTCACAAACAGGATCTACAGTATCAAACTCCTCTAATACCACCCATTCTACTTGGTCATTTTGCAATAATGGGATCTCCATTTTTCTAATACGCTTGTTGGGAATATTTACCAAATGTTCAGCATGATGCAAAAGGCTCATGGTTTCATATGGAGCGCCAATCATAAGAATTTTTCCCTGACGCTCTACCAATTTTGCAAATGGTGAATCATTACCATAACCATAATCTAATGAATGATTCTCTACGAAATACTCAGCATTATTTCCAATAGCGACGACGGAAGCACCAGGGTTTTGGCTTCTAATAGCTCCTTTGGTTGTCCTGACACACTCAGCAAATACACCATGATCTTTGCTTGCTCGTGAACATGATCGATCATATGGCATGATTTCAGATTTTAATTCTGATGGGATATCACCATTTACGTCCAAACTATCTTCATAATTTTGTTCCCAATTCGTATAACACAATAATACGCCTTCAACGCCCAAGACCGTTAAAATAGCTTGGATAAGATCATCTGCACCATTCAAACAATTGCCAACAGATCGCATAGCAACATGGACCATAACCACATCACCTTGTTTTATGCCTATCTTCTGTAGCTGCTGAACTAACATCGATTTTACCCAATAATGATCTTCACCCACTTTAATCATATATCTAATCCTATGTTGATTTATTGCCTCACTCTTTGTTTAAGTTTGGTTTATTGCATATTCTTCCATTTAGGGCTACCTTATTTAGGTGTACTAAAATCCTACTTATTTAGTACACCCTCATTTGCTTCTTATTTCGCTCTTCCCCTCCCTGGATTCAGGGAGGGATTTTTGTCGTTGAAAATTTTATAAAAAAATATTTTCCTACTATCTGTAATCGTATCAGGGTCAACGGCAATGATAGCAATGATATCTCTCAACAATATCTTTCTGGAATACCTCTATCATAAATTAAGTATTTATAATTAACTAATTTTGTTATAAATACTTCTGTTCGCTTCCTTTATAAGAAATTTAAATTTCATTAATGATTAATATAATAATAAGAAAGTAAATTCACTTATTTTACAGTTAAGTAAGGAAAAAATAGGAAATTCATTATGAATATTAAAAAGTCTCTACTTTTAGTGGGATTGACAGCCTTTGGTGCTATCCCATTCTCTAGTATTGCTGACCCAGATTACAATCATGGATATATCGACACACCACCAAGCAGGGCACTTTTATGCAAAAAAAGCATCAATAAAAACTGTGGGCCTGTCACGTATGAACCACAATCGGTTGAAGGCCCCAAAGGCTTCCCTCAAGGAGGGCCACCGGACGGACAAATCGCTAGTGCTGGTGTTGGTCAGTTCAAACAACTCAATGAACAAAGTACAGATCGCTGGCATCACGTCACTATCAATAAAGGAATTAACCAATTTAAATGGACAATAACAGCCCGGCATAGCACCACTTCATGGCAATTCTATATTACCAAGCCTGACTGGGATCCAAACAAATCTCTAACACGTGCTCAATTTGATCTAAAACCCTTCTGTGAGCGCTTTGATAATGGAAAAAGGCCAGGCCAAACTGTCTCATTGAACTGTGATATTCCTGATCGCTCAGGCTATCATGTTATTCTCGGTGTATGGACAATTGCTGATACCACCAATGCTTTCTATCAAGTTATTGATGTTGATATTAAATAATATTTTTAATTAAACTGACATTTTATTTATACCAATCGTCTTTCAAGATTCGTCTTATATCTCCCCGCTACAAGGGGAGATATAAACAATCACATTGATTTGCAAGCTGCAATTTGAAGTTGGATTGGTATATAAGATATTATATGAACACAAAAAGTGCTGGAAAGTGTCCAGCACTTTTTTCTAAAAAATTAAAACACTCTTCAGGTAAGATATATTCACCTAACACAGCGCTATTCAATAGGAAAATATGAAAAAATCAACTATTCTTAGAATTGCCAGACCAACAGATAATCTTACTAAAATTGCAGAAATGTATTGTCATGGCTTAGATTTTATCACTCTAGGAGAATTTAAAGATCACGATGGTTTTGATGGTATTATGTTAGGACATCCCAACCATTCCTGGCATCTTGAATTCACTCATCACCACAATACACATGTTGGTAAAGCCCCAACTAAAGATAATTTATTAGTATTTTATATAGAAGATGAATTTGAATGGCAAGAGCATATAAAATCAATGCAAAATGCCGGATTTATTCTCGTTCCTTCTTATAATCCTTATTGGGATAAGAACGGAAAAACGTTCGAAGATATCGATGGTTATCGTGTTGTATTACAACATGGTACTTCAGAGATTTAGTTATTTATTTTACGGTTGATTATTTATTCATTAGGCTATTAGTAATAATCTAATTAGACTTCTATACGCATTAAACTTCAAGTTGCAATTTACTACACGATATGAAACGTGGTTTCTCCCCGCTTAACGGGGAGAAATCATACGCATCTTTTAGATTAGTATATTTTTTATTTCTGATAGCCTAAAAGAATCACCATAACCATCATGTTTATTTGATCATGTTACGATAAGAATGTTTTCTGCTCAGATTCCCTTCGCATACGCAAAGCTGCCAACGCTTTCCCATCGGCACGATCCCATTTCACAAATTCCTTTGCTGCACTTTGGTAATCACCTGTATTCAATTTTTTCAATAATGTTGAATGAGCAAAATTACCGATCCCTAAATTAAAAATAAACGAGCATAACGCATCAAATTGTCCTTGTGTTAGAGGCACCTTAACTAATCGCTGAATGGCTGCATAAACCGAGATAAGATCTTGATGCAAATATTCCTCAGCCTGTTGCATAGTTATCACTTGTCCAGGCTTTACTCCTTTTGTATGACCATATCCAATTGTCCACGGTTCTGCTCCAGTGGCAGGATCTGGATACGCTTTCAATTTCAAACCTTCGTAACTTTTAAGTTTATTAATGCCGTCTTCACTGATTTTCATTCATTTTTCCCACTACCAGATTGAGCATCAAAGTTATTTTGGTCTAAAAAACAATCCTGAGATCAAGTGTAGATGAAAAAACAATCAGAAAAGCTACAATTACACTGAGTGATGAAATCTCTACAAAATAAAAAATAATACTTTAAATATCAACAAATTATTATTTTTTACAAAATTTTTTTAATTTTTAAAAAAATATTTTAATAAATATCTTGACTCTTTCGCTTTTGAGCATAAAATCCTCCTCAGAATTTAGATTTTCGTGAAGTAAATCACAATTTATAACCCTCAATTCCTCAAAGGAAATCATCATGAAATCTGTAAAATCTTTCCTCTCAAACGTACACTGCGTTGTTATCCGGTTATCAGCAACTCGTTTTATGTAAGAGCTGCTAAAATATAAAAAAACAAGCCAGCCGAAAACTGGCTTTTTTATCGTCACTATAGCCCTAAGATAAATGCTTTCTTGCCTATTTCATTATTTACACACTGTTCATTGAACTTCTGTTCTGAAAAATTTGTCTTATATGCCTAATAAATTTCAAGTCGTAATACTGCGGCAAGACAATATTCCTAAGCAGCTGAGATAATAGCCAACTTATTGAATATGTTATCAGGCGCAAGAACAGCCAACAAAGCAGCAACTTGTAAAGGCAAAATGAAGGTATAGTGTTCATGAAATGTCTATGTTGACTAGCTTGCCGTATTTATTTAAACATCAGGAGAATACGATGAATTCGATAGACTTTCGTAGTCTGAAGTTAAAATCAGAATTAGGGATACTTGAGATTATTTTACATCTCGTCATCTGGTTCCTGATTATTTTATTTACATTAGGGTTAGGTGCCTTCGTGTTTCCCTACTATATGACTCGATTTATCATTAGTAAGACACATGTTATCGATCGAGATAGCGGACAAATTATAGGCAAATTAAATTGCGATATCAATTTAGTCCAAATAATTGGATATGTTGTGATTTGGGCTATTCTCTCTTTTATTACATTTGGTCTTTTATATTTTGTCTATCTTTATAAAATTATAGCGCATTGCATTAATCATACACGTGTGATCTCTGCATAAACGCTGACAGATGACATAATCACAGGCATAATTTTCTTATGCCTGTGATTATAAAAAACCCTAAATATGCTTTAAATTAAGTTATATTTTCTTTATCTTCCAAATTGCAACCCGATTAATGAGCTGCAATTTGATATCCATCAGAAATCAGGATTTATTATCAACGTATTTTTCAACCAAGGCATATAAAATGGCGATGGTTTCTATATCTGGTACACCGTCATAATAAGACGAACGGAAGTGCATTTGAAATGCTTTAATTAAAGATTGAAAATTTTCTTCTTTTTCTGCCCCAGTGATGTCATACCCATAACGCTTGAACTTTTCTAAAATCTTGGCAACATCAGGCAGACAATGCCCGAATTGTTCAATATATTTTTGCTTAGTTCCTTCGTCATACCATGCCCCAATCCCCGCATCATATAATTCTTTCCACGGGAAATATGGGCCTGGATCGGTCTTTCTTTGCCATGCAATATCTGAATGCCCTACAACATGAGTCGGTTTAATATCCGGGTAACGTTGTAAAATATTGGTGGCTAGTTCTTTGATTGCAGTAATTTGCTCAGGATGATAAGGAGGGAAAGTAAAAACACCGCCATCATCACTCGCCTCATTCACAATCTCAATACCTATGGATGTGTCATTCAGCCCTTCTCGCCCATCCCAACGACTTATTCCTGCATGCCAGGCCCTTTCAAGTTCATCAACCAAATTGAATATGCGAACTTTATCAAATCCAGCAGCCTGGTAAGTCGGATCATCTGGATTTGGGATGAGATAGTGAGCACTGACAAGATCCCCAGTCAATGCCTGAATAGATTTCTCAAAGTTCAAAGCAGTATAGTGCATAACTAAAAAGCGGGAGCGTCTGTTAAAACTTTTGGTTGAACGATATGAATTATAATCAATTTTATACATCATTGTTCTCCTTCATTTGTTTTGATGTGTGTTCTAATCCGCTGTTACCAACAGCATAAAAGGAACAAACATGGCAATAAAGGTTTTGTTTATTTATTTTCGGAATATCGTGAAGAAGGCAAGTGGGGATATGGACATACCGTCGCGATGAGCGATATGTCCACAATCAAGAGTATTAAAGAAAATTATGGTTCAATTTCAATATCTGTCAGTGGATAACAGCTACAGGGTAAAATCTCACCTTCATTAACAAACGCCAGTGGCTTACAAGGATATCCAACCTTCCCTTTCACCAGACGAACACGACAAGAACCGCAATATCCTTGCCGACATTGGTATTCAAGCTGAATTTTGCCGTGTTCCAATGCTTCCAACAAATTGTCGTGCAAACCTGAAGAGTAATGGATATATAAACCCTGCCGTGACGGCAGGGTAACTTTGTAATCAGCCATATCAGAGTTCGAAACCGCTGAGATCCTCAGTATTGACTTCCGAATCAATCTGACCAACCAGGTAAGAGCTGACTTCAACTTCCTGTGGAGCCACTTGAACATTATCAGAAACCAGCCATGAATTGATCCAAGGGATCGGGTTAGAACGGGTTTCAAATGGTAACTTCAAGCCAACCGCCTGCATACGAATATTAGTAATATATTCAACATACTGGCACAGAATATCTTTGTTCAGGCCGATCATAGAGCCATCTTTAAACAAATAATCGGCCCACTCTTTTTCCTGCTCTGCTGCCTGTACAAACAGATCGTAGCACTCTTGTTCACACTCTTTGGCAATTTCCGCCATTTCAGGATCATCCTGACCAGAGCGCAACAGGTTCAACATGTGTTGTGTTCCCGTTAAATGCAAGGCTTCATCACGAGCAATCAATTTGATAATTTTGGCATTACCTTCCATCAATTCACGTTCGGCAAAAGCAAACGAGCAAGCAAAACTAACATAGAAGCGGATGGCCTCCAGGGCGTTAACGCTCATCAAGCATAAGTAAAGTTGCTTTTTCAATTCACGCAGATTAACGGTAATTGTTTTACCTGAAACATCATGCGTTCCTTCACCAAACAGATGGTAATAGTTAGTCATTTCGATCAGATCATCGTAATACGCAGAAATGTCTTTGGCGCGTTTTAAAATCTGTTCGTTCTCCACAATATCATCAAATACGATAGCAGGATCGTTCACGATATTACGGATAATATGCGTGTAAGAACGCGAGTGGATCGTTTCTGAAAACGACCATGTTTCAACCCATGTTTCCAATTCAGGAATGGAAATCAATGGCAGAAAAGCCACATTCGGGCTACGGCCTTGAATGGAATCCAATAGCGTTTGGTATTTTAGGTTGCTAATAAAAATATGCTTTTCATGATCTGGCAGCGCGTTATAGTCAATGCGATCACGGGAAACATCCACTTCTTCTGGACGCCAGAAGAAGGAAAGTTGTTTTTCAATCAACTTCTCAAAAATAGGATATTTTTGCTGATCAAAACGCGCCACATTAACAGACTGACCGAAAAACATCGGTTCTTGTAGCTGATCATTTTTTACTTGTGAAAAAGTGGTATAGGACATAGTTTCCTCAAATTAAATCTTACACGCGCCGCCTTCACAATCGGAATCTGCTGACTCAACAACTTCTTCCAGATCACCTTGAACGTCTTCTGCCCCATCACGGGTGTTGTGGTAATACAATGTTTTCACACCATATTTGTAAGCAAGCAGCAAATCTTTCAGCAATTGGTTCATCGGAACCTTGCCATTAGGGAAACGCGCCGGATCATAATTGGTATTGGCCGAAATCGACTGATCGATAAATTTCTGCATGATCCCTACCAACTGAAGGTAACCATCGTTGCTCGGCATTTGCCACAGCAGCTCGTAAGCACCTTTCAGAAGCTCGTAATCTGGTACAACCTGACGCAAAATGCCGTCTTTGGATGCTTTCACACTGATATAACCACGCGGTGGTTCAATGCCATTGGTCGCATTAGAAATCTGCGAAGAAGTCTCTGATGGCATCAACGCAGACAATGTTGAGTTACGCAGGCCGTATTGTTGAATGTCACGGCGCAGAGCTTCCCAATCCATGTGCAAAGGCTCGCTGGTCAGGGTATCCAGTGTCTTTTTATAAGTATCAATCGGCAAAATACCTTGTGCATAAGTGGTTTCACCAAACCACGGACAAGCCCCTTTCTCTTTCGCCAATTCATTTGAGGCTCTTAGCAGGTAATATTGAATCGCTTCAAACGTTTTGTGAGTCAGATTGTTAGCACTGCCATCGGAATAACGTACGCCGTGTTTTGCCAGATAATAAGCGAAGTTAATTACGCCAATACCCAGAGTTCGACGCCCCATTGAACCTTGTTTTGCGGCGATAATGGGATAATCTTGATAATCCAGTAAGGCATCCAGTGCACGAACGGCCAACTCCGACAACTCTTCCAATTCACTCAGATTTTCGATGGCGCCCAAATTGAAAGCAGACAGCGTACACAGCGCAATTTCGCCATTTTCATCGTTAATATTGTTCAACGGCTTAGTTGGCAGTGCAATTTCCAAGCACAGATTCGATTGACGTACAGGTGCAATAGCCGGATTAAACGGGCTATGAGTATTGCAGTGGTCAACGTTCTGGATGTAAATGCGGCCTGTTGAAGCGCGCTCTTGCATCATCAAAGAGAACAATTCAACCGCTTTAATGCTCTCTTTACGGATGCTGCTGTCATTTTCATATTGAGTGTACAGACGCTCAAATTCGTCCTGATCTTCAAAGAATGCATCGTACAATCCCGGAACATCAGACGGGCTGAACAGAGAAATATCTCCGCCTTTAATCAGGCGCTCATACATCAGTTTGTTAACTTGTACACCGTAGTCCATATGACGAACACGGTTACCTTCAACACCACGGTTGTTCTTCAGTACCAGCAAGCTTTCAACTTCCAGGTGCCAAAGTGGATAAAACAGTGTTGCAGCACCGCCACGCACACCACCCTGGGAACAAGATTTCACCGCAGTCTGGAAATGTTTGTAGAATGGGATACACCCCGTGTGGAATGCTTCACCACCACGAATTGGGCTACCCAATGCACGGATGCGACCTGCATTTACGCCAATGCCGGCACGCTGGGAAACATATTTAACAATCGCGCTGGATGTCGCATTGATAGAATCCAGGCTGTCACCACACTCAATCAGGACGCAAGAGCTAAATTGGCGAGTAGGTGTGCGAACCCCCGCCATGATTGGCGTTGGCAGTGAAATTTTAAAAGTAGACACTGCATCATAGAAACGACGGATATAATCCAAACGCGTTTCTTTCGGATAAGTGGAAAACAGGCACGCAGCAACCAGCATGTAGAGGAACTGGGCACTTTCGTAAATTTCGCCAGTCACACGGTTTTGTACTAAATACTTCCCTTCCAGTTGCTTGACCGCTGCATAAGAGAAATCCATATCACGCAAATGATCAATAAAACTGTCCATTTGCTCAAACTCTTCTTTGGAATAGTCTTCCAGCAAATGTTTGTCATATTTACCCAGGTTGACCATTTTTACGACATGATCATACAGTGCAGGAGGCTCAAATTGACCATAGGCTTTTTTACGCAAGTGAAAAATAGCCAGGCGTGCCGCTAGATACTGATAATCTGGAGCATCACCGGAGATCAAGTCAGCCGCAGCTTTGATCATAGTTTCATGGATATCCGATGTTTTGATGCCATCGTAAAATTGAATCTGGGAACGCAGTTCTACTTGTGACACTGAGACATTTTTCAGACCTTCAGCAGCCCAGGCAACAACCCGGTGAATTTTATCAAGATCAATTTGTTCTTTATGTCCATCACGTTTGGTAACTAGCAGACTCTGGTTCATGGGGAAATACACCTTCTCTCTTTTCGTATCCACCTATATTGTTCCTTGACCTCTTGACAGCACGATGCCCCCAAGATGGCTGAAGGCCAGTTGGGGCTTAGCTACAATTCACTATTGTTTTGCTACTGCTTATTGCGACTTGCTACTACATACTGACTACATCACAAGTTGCTACAACAAGATGACAAGAAACACAATATATAGGGGGTAATTAAAACGGTAATAACAAGATAATGTTATTTTCGGGTTTTATCAAGTGTACAAGATCGAGAAGTTTTGTGGATAACTTGAGGATTAATTTTGGTAAAAAGCCGATAACCTGCGTAGTTACTTGATGTTACTTTCATAAGGCTATCGGCGAAACAGGGAAAATAAAATCTTAAAAATAATATTTAGTTGCTGTTTTATTAATCCCTTAACTGTCTTTGTCAGACAGATCGAGTATGTAGCATATAATTCACGTCTACATTATGTCCAAGCCGAAATTTGTCTGTTAACGGATTGTAATGTAAACCAATAATATGTTGCTCTTTCAGAGTAGTCTTATCAATCCAACTGATCAGTTCAGAAGGTCGAATAAATTTTTTCGCATCATGTGTTCCTTTTGGCACCATGTTCAATATATATTCAGCGCCAACAACTGCCATCAACCAGGCTTTGCGGTTGCGGTTAATCGTTGAAAAGAACACATGACCACCAGGTTTGACTAATTTGGCACAGGCATGGACTACAGACTCTGGATCTGGCACATGTTCAAGCATTTCCAGGCAAGTCACGACATCATAAGCATGTTGGTGTTGTTCTGCGTGACTTTCTACCGTTTCCTGAACATAAGCAACGGAAACACCGGACTCCAATGCATGCAAACGGGCAACTTGCAGGGGTTCAAACCCCATATCCAACCCTGTCACTGTCGCACCTTCACGCGCCATGCTTTCCGACAAGATACCGCCACCACATCCAACATCCAGCACTTTTTTACCAAAAAGGCCATCAGCATGTTGCAAAATGTAGTTCAATCGCAGTGGATTGATACGGTGCAATGGCTTAAATTCGCCTTCAAGATCCCACCAACGAGAGGCAACGGCTTCAAATTTTTCGATTTCCTGCTGATCCACATTGGCATGGGATTGAATGTGTGAATCGGGAGTTTTGACGTTCATCAGCAATATTGCTCCTAGGCACTGCTTCACAGCAAACTGGTTCACAGCAAACTGATTCACAGAAAATGTAACAGTATTATGGGGATGTGTGATAGGAAACTATTATACATACCTTAACCTTGAAATACCCGTGTCAGGTTTTTATAAAACTGCCATTTTATGGTATAATTTAAGCCTTTGAATTCGGAGTATGAGGGACAGTGGCTCCATGAGCGACATTGCCAGAGAAATCACACCGGTCAATATCGAAGAAGAGCTGAAAAGCTCGTATTTGGATTATGCGATGTCCGTTATTGTTGGACGCGCACTACCAGATGTTCGTGATGGACTGAAGCCAGTACACCGCCGCGTACTTTTCGCAATGAATGTATTGGGAAATGATTGGAATAAACCTTATAAAAAATCTGCCCGCGTTGTTGGGGATGTTATCGGTAAATACCATCCACATGGTGACAACGCTGTTTATGACACGATTGTTCGTCTGGCACAACCATTCTCCATGCGCTATATGCTGGTTGACGGTCAGGGGAACTTTGGATCAGTAGATGGTGATTCTGCAGCAGCGATGCGTTATACCGAAGTACGCATGGCAAAAATTGCCCATGAATTGCTGGCAGACTTGGAGAAAGAAACTGTCGACTTTGTGCCCAACTATGATGGTACAGAGCACATTCCCGAGGTAATGCCAACCCGTATCCCCAATTTATTGGTGAATGGTTCATCAGGAATTGCAGTCGGTATGGCAACCAACATTCCACCTCATAACTTATCTGAGGTGATCGACGGGTGCCTGGCTTATATTGATGATGAAAATATCAGCATCGAAGGCTTGATGGAGCATATCCCAGGCCCAGACTTCCCAACGGCTGCTATTATCAACGGGCGCCGTGGTATTCAGGAAGCCTACCGTACAGGCCGTGGTAAAATTTATATCCGCGCCCGCGCAGAAATTGAAACTGATGAGAAAAATGGCCGCGAAACCATCATCGTCAATGAAATCCCTTATCAGGTCAACAAAGCCCGCCTGATCGAAAAGATAGCTGAACTGGTCAAAGAGAAGCGCATTGAGGGGATCAGTGCACTGCGTGACGAGTCCGATAAAGATGGCATGCGCATTGTTATCGAAGTAAAACGTGATGCTGTTGGTGAAGTTGTCCTGAATAACCTGTATTCACTGACGCAATTACAGGTTTCATTTGGTATCAATATGGTTGCCCTGCATCAAGGACAGCCCAAGTTACTTAACCTGAAAGATATTCTTTCTGCTTTTGTTTGCCACCGCCGTGAAGTCGTTACACGCCGGACAATTTTCGAACTGCGCAAAGCGCGCGAACGCGCCCATATCCTTGAAGCATTGGCTGTTGCCCTGGCGAATATCGATCCTGTTATCGAATTAATCCGCAGAGCCTCCACGCCTGCTGAAGCAAAAGCCAGCTTGGTTTCCCAGGCGTGGGAATTGGGTAATGTTGCCTCGATGCTGGAACAAGCGGGTGATGATGCGGCTCGCCCGGAATGGCTGGAACCCGAATACGGTATCCATGACGGTAAATATTACCTGACTGAACAGCAAGCACAGGCTATTTTGGATTTGCGTCTGCAAAAACTGACCGGCCTTGAGCATGAAAAACTGTTAGATGAATACCGTGATCTGCTGAAAGCCATTGCAGAACTGTTGTTCATTTTGGAAAGCCCAGAACGTTTGATGGAAGTCATTCGTGAAGAATTGCTACTTATCAAAGGGCAATATAACGATGCCCGCCGGACTGAGCTGACTGAGAATTCAGCCGATATTAACATTGAAGACCTGATCAATCAGGAAGATGTTGTCGTTACCTTGTCCCATCAAGGGTATGTCAAATATCAGCCACTGTCCGATTATGAAGCTCAGCGTCGTGGCGGCAAAGGCAAATCAGCCGCACGTACCAAAGAAGAAGATTTCATTGAGCGCTTACTGGTAGCCAATACCCACGACACTATCCTTTGTTTCTCAAACAAGGGCAAAATGTACTGGATGAAAGTCTATCAATTACCGGAAGCGAGCCGTGGTGCTCGCGGTCGCCCAATTGTCAACCTTCTGCCATTGGATCAGAACGAACGTATTACCGCTATTTTACCGGTGCGTGAATATGAAGATGGGCTAAATATCTTCATGGCAACAGCCAGTGGTATTGTTAAGAAAACCAAGCTTAGCGAATTCAGCCGTCCACGCAGTGCCGGTATCATTGCCGTGAATCTGAACGAAGGAGATGAGCTAATCGGCGTTGACCTGACAGACGGCAGCAATGAGGTCATGCTGTTCTCTGCACAAGGTAAAGTTGTTCGTTTTCTGGAAGAAGAGGAAGAAACACTGGAAGATGGTACTGTTCGCGTAAAAGGTGTACGTGCAATGGGACGCACTGCAACTGGGGTTCGCGGTATCAAACTCAGTGAAGGCGATAAAGTTGTTTCCCTGATCATTCCTCGTGGGCAAGGAGAAATCCTGACCGTCACTGAAAATGGTTATGGCAAGCGCACTGCCGAAGGCGAATATCCGACGAAATCGAGGGCTACCCAAGGGGTTATTTCCATCAAAGTCAGCGAACGTAATGGCAATGTGATCGGCGCAATTCAGGTAGAACCGGCGGATCAGATCATGATGATTACTAATGGAGGCACATTAGTACGTACCCGTGTTTCTGAGGTCAGTGTTGTTGGCCGCAATACGCAAGGTGTCACCCTGATCCGCACAGCCGAAAACGAACAAGTCGTTGGCTTGCAGCGCGTAGCTGAGCCAGATGACGATGATGAAAATGTAGCGGCGCCTTCTGATGAAGGAAATAGCGAATAAAAAGATCGTGAGTTAAAAGAGAAGCAGGCATTTAAGTGCCTGCTTTTTTTTGTTCAATTTTTTGACGAAGAATGAGCAAGATGTAAATGCTGCTTTGTATTCCCTGCTACACTAGTATATGCTGTGAACAGTTAATATTAATCATATATTTCATCAGGCGATCTCTTGAGATATCTATCTTCTTTTCGGACGTCATTAAAGATATCACGTTATCTTTTTCGGGTGCTTGGATTTATGCTATGGGCGCTTGGAGCCTTATTAACCAGCTTTTATTTGACAAGTCTTTTTAATGCACTCAAATCAGATATTCGTCAAGAATATAATGCCAACTACGATATCGCTTTTTCTCATATACGACATATCGCCAATATCTTGCGAGATATTCAATTTATGGCGGAAAAGCATTTATCACAAGATAATGATAAAAATCAAACAATCGTACCGCATAATAACGATATTCTTTCGTATATTCCGTTGGATGAGAATTCCGATTGTGAACTATTACGTAGAACCACTCATAATAATTTATATTCATTAGAGCAGTTGATTGCACTTTGGAAAGATAATATTGCTGCTATACGCAGTATAAATCAAACTTTTTTCATTGGAGTAAAAAGCAAATGCATGGTGAATTTTTTCCCTCATAACAATATCACAGAGCCTGATGCATTAAAAAAAATGATCTACGAGAATACTCGCAGGTTGATCAACATGAGAGAACAAAACAATGAAAGAGCGCTCTTTTGGATCCAACCTAGCCCCAAAGCGGATAGCGGTAATCTTTATGTTTTTACACCTATTTATATTAATGGGCACATGACAGGGATCATAGGTATCGAAAAATTTATCAGGCTAGAATCTTTTTTGCAAAAAAGGGAACGCCCTGTTACAGTCATGATGCTAAACGAATCAAGCCACCCCGAATTGCAATTTTCTATAAAAACTAATAATAAACCCCTCGTTATAAACCCCAACTCCAACTCGCAGCCAATGTATTTTGGTTATGATGAAAATTTTACTAGCCTGGTATTAATGCGGAATTTATCGCCTTCTTCATTACGTATTGTTTACTCATTGCCACTAAAACATATTTACGACGAACTAAAAGCCAGCGCAATTAATGGTATCATCCTGAATATTATTTCTGCAATTGCGATTATCTTTTTCATTTGGCTGTTTGAACGTAAAATGTTTTCTCCAGCTGAGGAAAATGCTATTCGCCTTGAAGAGCATGAACAGTTTAACCATAAAATTGTCGCCTCTGCCCCTGTGGGAATAAGTATCTTAAGGATCAGTGATGGCGTTAGCATCTTAAGTAATGAATTAGCTCATAATTATACCCGAATGTTAACGTACGAGGATCAAAAACGCATTGTCGATATTATTTGTGATAAAACCAGCAGCTATATTGATGTCGTCACCAGTAATAATAATCACCTACAAATTAGTTTCGTACACTCACGTTATCGTAATGAAGAAGTTGCCATCTGTGTACTGATCGATGTCAGCGCCCGTGTAAAAATGGAAAAATCATTGCAAGAAATGGCCTCAGCAGCAGAACAAGCCAACCAAGCAAAATCGATGTTCCTTGCTACAGTCAGCCATGAATTAAGGACACCGCTATATGGCATTATTGGTAATCTAGAGTTAATGCAATCCCATACATTACCACCAGAACCTACCCGATTACTGGCAACAATGAATAATTCATCATCACTATTGTTGAAAATCATCAGTGATATTCTCGACTTTTCGAAGATAGAATCTAAGCAATTAAAAATTGAACCCAAAGATTTTAGTTGCAAAGAAATATTGTCACATGTGATTTCAAACTACCTTCCCCTAATTGCTAAAAAAGGCTTAAGCTTATACTGCTATATTCAACCCGATATCCCCGATATCATGCGTAATGATCCTGTAAGGCTACAACAAATTATCTCTAATTTACTGAACAATGCGATTAAATTCACAGCATCTGGGTATGTTGTCATAGAAGTTAGTTCAAGGCATGGTTATTTGTATGTCAGCATTAAAGATACCGGGCTTGGGATCGAGGATAAATTACAATTTCAATTATTCGAACCCTTCTTCCAAGTCAGTGCCAATAAAGAAAATTCCTCACAAGGTACAGGATTAGGATTGGCTATTTGTGAAAAACTGATTAATTTGATGGATGGTGATATTGAATTCGTCTCACAAAAATATGTTGGCAGTATCTTTTCTATCCGTCTTCCTTTGTATGGCACTCAATATCATACCAAACAACTATCCAACCAAAGGGCACAAAAGAGGATTTTGTTAAATATTCATAATGACTTTCTGGAAAAATATTTGCAAAATTTTCTTACACAAAATCATTTCCAAGTTGCCCTCTATGACGAAAGCCAACTAGATGGCACAGAAATACTAATTAGCGATAGAGCTAATAATCCCAACATTTCTATATGTTACTTTATAGAAATATCAGAAAAACATATTGGCTCGCCAAAACAGATCCGAGAAAATTATTGGCTCTATAATACTTATGAACTGAATGAGCTGGATAGTATGCTGGATAGTATGCTGGATAGTATGCTGGATAGTATGCTGGATAGTATGCTGGATAAATTGTTGGTGGAGCATGCTGACTTACCAGCTATTTTTGTATCAACAACCTCTGCTCCAAATAAAACGATCCAAACGGATATTTTCTTAAATACGGTTAAAGTATTGGTCGTTGATGACCATCCTATCAATCAGAATTTATTGGTCAATCAATTGAACTCAATAGGATTTAGCGCATCAATGGCTAATGATGGTGTTGAAGCCATTGAATACCTGCAAAACAACTCCCCAGATATTATTCTAACGGATGTTAACATGCCAAATATGGATGGATATGAACTTGCCCAATACTTGAGAGGCAAAGGTTATACTAAACCGATTATCGGCATCACAGCCAATGCACTTGCAGAAGAAAAACAGCGTTGCGTTAATATGGGCATGAATGACTGCCTATCAAAACCTGTATCACTAGCTATATTAAAAGAAACATTAATAAAATACAGTGATATTTAAAACTCAATACATATTGAGCTATGAATGATGGAAAATCGGCAACCACTCACTGCTACCGACTTTCCATTAAAAAAGATAACACATTGGTTAGTTACCAATATCTTTGTCGATAGTGACGGAAGATAAATAGTTAAGCAATGCGATATCGTTATCGACTCCCAGTTTTATCATGGCTGATTTCTTCTGGCTGCTTATTGTCTTAATACTGCGATTGAGTTTTTTGGCAATATCAGTAACAAGAAAGCCTTCAGCAAATAAACGCAGGACTTCACTCTCTTTAGGAGATAAACGTTTATCCCCATAGCCATTAGCATTAACCTTTTCAAGTAACTTAGAAACACTTTCAGGTGTAAATTGCTTACCTTTTTGCAAAGCAGAAAGTGCTTTAGGTAAATCTGTTGGTGCTCCTTGCTTTAACACAATTCCCTCAATATCAAGCTCAAGTATAGCGCTTAAAATAGCCGGATTATTGTTCATTGTAAGAACAATGATTGCCAATGTTGGATAATGACGTTTAATATATTTTATCAGAGTGATACCATCACCATATTTATCCCCAGGCATTGACAAGTCGGTTATGAGCACATCTGCTTCTATATGTGGCAAGCTATTAATGAGCGTCGTTGAATTTTCAAATTCACCAACTACATTAATCCACTCAATTTGTTCAAGTGACTTGCGGATGCCAAACAGAACAATGGGATGGTCATCGGCAATAATGATATTAAGGTTATTCATATTATTGGTTACCTTGCTGCAACAGCTTTGTGACAAAGGAATCAATGAAGCTGATGCTATTTTTGATTTCTACTTCATTATTGTCTGCTATGTGTTTTTCCAACGCCTCACATGATGACCTAAGAAATTTTAAATCCAACATAGCAAACGCACCCTTAAGGCGGTGTACCGTTTGCGAAAGTGATATCAAATCATGTCGTTCTACATCAGTATACAGTCTGCTAATGTCCATAGGCACTGTCTCTATAAACAATTTCCTGTAATCACTGTCTGCTAACTGAGTTTGATAACTTTTGAGGATATTGCAAATACTGCTATCAACATTCCCAACTAAATCAATATCTTCAACTAACTTACTTGCTGGTTTAGAGATTTCAAAAATTTCTTTGGGTTCATCTAAACTGAAATTCTCTTCGACCAGAAACGATATTGCATTGATCATATCATCAGCAAGATTGTAATTGCATTGAATCACTCCTGGCTTCAACTGCTTGAGTCCTGCTAAATTCCCTACTAATAATATAGTTGGTTTTTCCTGTTTTAACTGCTTTTCTTCTTTGTACAGCCTATCCGTAAGGATAATATCGTACTCTTCCGTAATGCCCTCTTTCCCTTTATCAAAGTATGCTGCACCATAATTATTGAGATAAGTATGGACGATTTTGCTGATCTCAGGGTTGTTGATATCAATTAAGACCGTGATCCCTTCCAAAAGCTGAGGAGTCTCGCTATTTTCGTCATATTGTGATAAAGGCAGATTGATAATATAATGTGTTCCCAATCCCAACTTACTTTTAATATCAAGGCTTCCTCCCACTCTTTTACTTAATTGATTACATAAATAAAAAGTCATGCTAGAATTGATAGAGTACTTATCTTCCACTGATTGGTTTAGAAAAGGATAATTTAAGCTGCTTAGATCTCTTTCGCTTAAACCAGCGCCACTGTCCATCAATTCAATCTGAATCTGGTTATCATATTTGCCTGATCCATTAACAACCAATGATATTTTACCATAGCTGGTCGTCGTTATTGCATAATTAAATAACAATGTAACAATTTTACCTAATGCTATCCTATCCCCTATAAATAAAGATTCACGAGAAATATTAAAATGATAATAAACCCTCAAACCTTTAGCATTTAATATCGGAAAATAAGATTTCAAAATATCTTCCAACTGTGAAGATAAGGAAAATATTTTATTTTCCGGCTGCCAATCCCCTAACTGCAACTCATTGAGCAATGAAATATTTTCAATCCATTCAGTGATATATTTTGATTTATCCAATAATTTATCTAATAACTTTTTCTCATTTTCATCTTGAGATAATTGCTTCAATTGGTTGGCAATATCATTAATAGTATTAATAGGATATTTCATTTCATTATTAATATTTAAAAGCATGGATCGCCTGATCTGAATGCTTTTATCATATTCCTGATGGGCAAATTGCAATCGCTTATTTGCCATAACTTCCTGATCTTTGTCTTGCAGTAAAAACAGGTAAGTTTCTGGTAAGAGGCTATTGTTAAGCATCTTTACTTCATAAACCGCTTCATCAATAGAAGCCTGAATTACACCATGATGTTGTTGTGCCATTGCCCTAACTTTATTCAAATCCAAATGAGGTATTAACTGCTCCGCAATTTTATTAATCATTATTACCTGATTTGATTCAAAATCATAAACGATGACTCCAATAGAAATATTGAAGATAATATCCCTATTTAAGGCATCCTTAATTTTCAATTCATGATCCATGAAAGCATTCGGTGCAATATATCGCTTGCGGACATAAAATAACCCACTTAAAGAAAACAGAAAGAAAAGCAATATAGAAAGCAAAAGCCAAACATTTCTGAATAATAAATCTACAATTAATGCCTTCAATGGGACTTGGTAAATCAATTTATACGGCACGACATTAAGAGGCTGGGAAAATTCTAGCCAAAAACCGTTCAATGAAACCTCTACTTGATCGGAAACCTCCGGTTCATGCAAGTTGACTGCATTCAAACGGAAATTTGCTGGAGGCATATCAACCGGCAAAAGATTGTTAATGGGTAAATCAAAAGCAATAATGGTGGTTAATTGCCCTGTTGCATTAAATGCGGCTTTATAGGTATAGAAATAAATATTTTCACCACGTAATACACTAATGGGAGAAATGCTCTCTTTTTCTTCTAATGTGGAAGATTGATCCAGCATCCCTGTGCGTTTGGTTTCAGGATTTAGCGTCAGATAGCTCTCTTTGAACCTGATTTCTGGTTTTAGAATCGGATGGGTTGTTACCAATAATAAATTATTATCCTGTCCATTGAGATAGTACATAGATAAGTATTCATTATGAGCCCCCCAGAGAATATCCAGATAGCCAGATAAATATTCAGCAAGTTGGACACTCGAATCGTTATATTGACCAAAAATAATGGCATCAACAGATTGATAACGATTTTCTAACCAATAGACATCGGAACGCAATCTAAACAATGGTGTATTCTCCTGAGAGGAGATTGGCAGAGTATTTGACTGCTCAAAAATATGACTGGCATGGTAACGATAATCTTTAATCTGCAATCTCATCTTAGCGGTGACACTACTGATAGCATATTTTTTCTCCATCAGCCAAATATCAAAATAGTTATACCCGAATAAAAATAGAGACGTAAAAAGTAAGATAACAAATAACGCGTAAAAACGAGGAATAGCAGATGGCTTGATAGGTGGTTGTTTATACATTCTTTGGATGGTTGCCTTTAGTATGAATATATTTTGTTCAATAAGATATCGAATCGTCGCTAAATAAGCCGGTGTACTGTGCTTAATATTAGCAGGTTAGCCAATGAAAAGGCCATTACAGATCGAAGATTGAGCAAACAGCAAAAAAAAACACAATTTTTTTTCTTTAGGGGCTAGACACATCAAAATGATATAGGCATAATCTCGCGCCATGGAAGGATGGCCGAGCGGTCGAAGGCAGCGGTCTTGAAAACCGCCGATGGGAAACCATCCTAGAGTTCGAATCTCTATCCTTCCGCCAAATTTCGCCGGCTTAGCTCAGTTGGTAGAGCAACTGACTTGTAATCAGTAGGTCACCAGTTCGACTCCGGTAGCCGGCACCATATAAAATCAACATGCTATGATGTTGAAGCGCACGCCCTGATAGTTGATTATGACAGAAATGAGTCATGATAGATTATCAGGGCGTTGCTCTTTTTGGCGTCCCCAGCGAAATTATTGACGACAAATTGAGCATCTCGATTGGCTCCCAGCTCACCATGACTCGTTATGCACTTTCGCCTCAATTATTTTTAGTCATTGCAATGGAAATAACAGTTAATAATAAAACTGACAAGAGATAAAAAGATGGCAGTGTGTATTTTCTATAATTAAACCTTCTGAATGGTTTTTCAACAAAGTGATAGCTTAAGCATGCTACGGAAAATGAAAGAACGATCATAACACTTGAATTTATTTTATTTAACTCTATTCCTCTGTATCTTGAAAACATGATTATAGGCCAATGCCAAAGATAAAAAGAATATGATACCTTCCCTATATATGAAATTATTGAGTTTGAAAGTATTCTGTTGAAAATCACAAACTTATTTCCATTATATGATACTATAAATAATGTCGCCCCTATAACAACGGGTAAAGATAAAAATCCGGGAAATTGACTATTTTTATTAATAAGAAAAGCACTTGATAATATCAGAAAAAATCCTAAAACCGATGTCACATGAATCCATTCATCCTTTACTTTGATTCTTCTATAGTTAATGGCCAATACTGCACCTGACATTAGCTCAAAAAACCGAAAAGGCAACATCATATAGGCCAAGTGCTTATCATGAATGACATAATACTGTGCTGAAAATAGGGATAAAAATAAAACTACCGATAAAATAACAAAATTTATACGGAGATCTTTTTTCTTATAAAGAAGAAAGAGCATGACAGGCCAGATCAAGTAAAATTGTTCTTCTATTGATAATGACCACGTGTGAATAAGAGGCTCTCTGCCAGATAAGATAATATAGTTAGGAATGCTGTAGAAATAAAAATTGCTAGCTCCAATGATAGAAAATAATGCACTTTTTGAAAATGAAACCAGGTCATCCGCTAATAAATTATACCAACAATATATAAATAAAGGTATTAACATAAAAATAAATGCTGGTAATAATCTTTTTGCCCTTCTGTTATAAAAATGACCAAAAGAAAATACACCCGTTCTTATTTCTTTCTCGATTATTGAAGTTATCAAAAATCCAGATATAACGAAAAAAACATCTACGCCTACAAATCCTCCCGGGACTGGGAAATGTACATGGTAAAAAACAACCAACAATACCGCGATAGCTCTTAACCCATTAATGTCAGGCCTAAATTTCATACTATAACCTCTTGAAAAATATGCATTAAAAAATGCAAAGGAAAGTATTGTATCACTCAAATCATCACGGCTATGTCCCTTATCTCACCAAAATAATCAACAAACGGGAGGATATCATTCCAGCTCTGGTATCCTATCAATTTACTCTTTCAATTTGCTACTTCATTGTCCTTGTTAGCTATATTCCCGCATCCAAGCTATAACATCATTTAGAACACGAATAAATTATGTTACTCAACTAAGAAGTTTCTGGTTATTTTTTAACTTAATATACTTCCGCTTTCTTAGTGATTTTCTCCGAATCACATAGCTTGGTAACGAATTATTTAATGCCGCCAAAAGTGTAATTAATTATTTACACATTGTGTACTATAGATTTGACAGGCATAAATCAATCATTTAACCTGCAAGTCTTATAACTATTTCTCAACATATTCAGAAATGAGGATCGCGTGAAAAATCGCACTATTGGCAGTATTTTTATCGTTGCTGGAACGACGATTGGCGCAGGAATGTTAGCAATGCCATTGGCAACGGCGGGTGTGGGATTTGGAACTACATTTGCTATGTTAGTCGCCCTGTGGGCTTTGATGAGCTATACAGCACTCTTGCTCGTGGAAGTGTATCAACATAATGAGTTTAATACTGGATTAGGAACTATCGCGAAACGCTACCTTGGGTTAGGTGGGCAGGTGTTGACTGGCTTTAGTATGCTTTTCCTTATGTATGCCCTGACAACAGCTTATATTAGTGGCGCAGGTGAGTTACTGGCGGCTTCCCTCTCTTCTTGGTTGGATAAACCCATTTCTGTCTCTGCCGGGATCATCATTTTTACTATTATTGGTGGTGGGGTAGTCTGTATTGGCACCCAATCTGTCGATTTGATTAACCGCCTGCTGTTTACTGCTAAAATTATTTTTCTGGTGATCGTACTCGGCGTCATGATGCCTCATGTTGATAAAATCAACCTGATCTCCATGCCCATTGAGCAAGGATTAGCACTCTCTGCTATCCCGGTCATTTTTACTTCATTTGGGTTTCACGGGAGTGTGCCAAGTATCGTTGCCTATATGGGAGGCGATACCAACAAACTACGGAAAATCTTTGTTATCGGTAGTGCCATTCCCCTGTTAGCCTATATTCTGTGGCAATTGGTGACGCTCGGCGCGATTTCTTCAAATACATTTGTTGGCATTCTTGCACAAGAGTCTGGCCTGAATGGATTATTGAAAGCGGTAAGAGAAGTTGTCGCTTCACCTAAAGTGGAGTTTGCCGTTCATCTGTTTGCCGATCTTGCGCTAGCTACCTCATTTCTCGGTGTTGCTTTAGGATTGTTTGATTACCTTGCTGACCTTTTTAAACGCCGCAACCATGCCAAGGGGCGTTTACAAACAGGGTTAATGACCTTTGTTCCACCATTGCTCTGTGCACTGTATTACCCCAATTTTGTTATGGCATTAACATTTGCAGCGGTTGCCCTCTCTATTCTCGCGCTGTTGCTGCCTTGCCTGCTGGTTTGGCGTAGTCGTGAAGAAAACAAGGAAGGCTATCGTGTCAAAGGGGGAAAGATTGCATTACTCTTTGTTTTCCTGTGTGGGCTTGCCGTTATTACCATCCAGATTGGCATTGTTACAGGTGTATTGCCAAACGTAGGGTAGGTTTATCTGTCTGAGGTTATTCGCATCAATGTTAATGCGGATAACCTTTCAGCATTTTCGCCTAATTAAAAACTCAAACCAGCCCCAACATAAAAACCATCGGAAACCTTGTTACTACGATTACCATGACTACCCCGTATGTCAATGACACGGTAGCCAACAGCTACGCTTAGGGGCTTGAAAAACGTATAACGTGCTCCCCCTGTAGCTTCAGTATAAGAATCCATTCCTGACGTTAAGCCTGATGGTGAACCATAGGCCTCACCATACAGGGATAAAGAAGAAGTCACAGCCCAACTAAGGCCAGCACCGATAGCCAATGCAGCACCATCTTTCCCATCTTTGGGGGACAAATAAAGCCCTTTCGCGCCAACGTTTGCAGCTAATGGCCCCAATGGCAGACCGAAGCCTAAACCTAAACTGCCAAGCTGGCCATTATGGTCACTACGAGTCCAGTTACCCGTCAGAGACAAACCGGCATATTTATCACCAATCCCCACGGAGGTGCTGGTGCTATGTTTTCCCACTTGAGCATCTATAGAGAAAGCATTTGCTGAACCAGCTATAAAGAGCAAACTAGCGGCGCCAATAGCAATAAAGCCTTTCATAATCTTGTCCTTTAATGAATCAATGCCTATATGGGCTAAGGTATTGTACTTAAACCGACGCGGAGACATAGACGACAAAAAAGCAAGGAAATGTTTAGATTTATAAAGATACGTAAATAACGTTATCATTTATTATATTTACTATTTATCTCTGTTATCCATTGCTTCACGTGTTGGCGAGAAACCTTTATTCCGCCATTTTTCAGTTGTGCAGGTAACACATAGCAAGCAACAGGCCGCTGGAAAGCTGCGGTTTTATCCGCAAGCCAATCAATCATTGTCTCTGCTAGCGCAGGATACTGAGTTTCAATTACCGCTACTGGCCGATGACCGAATTCAATATCAGGAATGGGAACAACAAAACTCTGTTCAATTAGAGGATGTTGATTAATGATCCGCTCAATATCTTCTGGCTGAATACCTTCCCCACCACTAAAAAATTGGTTGTCGAGACGTCCTAAAATCCGCAACTCTCCTTGTTCAAATACGCCTCGATCACGGGTCGAGAACCATCCTTCGTTATCTGCCAATGGCTGCAATTCTCCATTAACCCAATAACCCATCGCGATACTATCAGCCCGGATCTGAATTTCCTCATCGACTAAGCGAATGGATTTTCCGGGGAGTGGATTGCCTACCCCTGGCAACCCATCAGCGCGTTTTACGCAAACAGTGGATGCCATTTCTGTCAACCCATAGCCACACCAACAACGAATACCCAGTTCTTCAGCCCGTTGGGACAGTGACGTCGGTATCATGGCGCCTCCCAATAACACTTCTTTTAATGTCAATGGATAGTTTAATGTCAATGGAGAGTTATGGGATTGTTCCAACAAACGCCACAGTTGAGTAGGTACAAGTGATGCATGGGTACAACCAGACAACGCACGATCCAGCGGGTGTAAGTCCCGCAGCACTAATGTTGCGCCTGTTTGTAACCAACGCCAAAGGATCCCCTGGCCTGAAACATGAAACAAGGGCAATGACAGTAACCAACTATCATCTGGCTGAAAATCCATGCAGGAAAGAATACCTTGAGCGCTGGCAAGATGAGCACCAATGGAGTGTACCGCAGCCTTGGGTAACCCAGAAGAGCCAGAGGTCAGGATCATGCTGGCAGGGCGTTGACTTTCCCACGTCACCAACAGGTTGTTTTTTGCGTGCCCATCGTATTTCACCGGAAACTTTTGTTGCCAGTCAAGTCTCTTAACTGGCATAACAGGCGAAGGCGAGTTCGTGAAATCCACCCCATAATCCATATTGAGATGGGGCAATAGCTCCGCCAGCAACCGATCAGGTAACTGAGGATTAAGAAGTAACGCTCTGGCACCACATCGCAGGGCAGCCAGGTAACATAACAGAAGTTCCGCGCTGTTTTTACCTCTCAGGATCACACCACTACCTTCCACAACACCCTGTTGGTGGAAATGGACAGCAATAGCATTGATACGTTGCGTTAATTGATGCCAGGTTAGTTGCTCATCATCTAACTGAATAGCCTGTTTTTCAGGCAAGGATGCAGCCCAATGCTGCCACGGCCATTGAGTCCACTCTATTACTGGCATCCATGACTCCACACCATAGCCAGCTTCTCCAGCATGACACACGGAATATGACTTTCTGGCCAACAACGGACAAGTTGTGACTGGATAAGATCCAAAGTATCCAAACCCGGAAGTGAATCAGGTGTGAGCCATTGCGCAAGACGCGCCAATTGTGTCAAACCAAAGCTAGTTTCAATACTGGAGCTAATGACTGCCTCTAACCCTAACTGATGAGCTTCAGTAATTAATTGACGGCAACGGTCAATACTGCCTGTCAATGTTGGTTTGATGATAATGGCAGAAACACCCTCCTGAGCTTCTACGGTAAAACCGGCTTCACGGACACTTTCATCCCATGCAATAGCGATACCCGTTTCACGAGCAAACGCCAGAGATTCATCCTTGGTTTTGCAGGGTTCTTCGATAAAAGCAATTCGGTGCCGATAATCTGGATTGACATACTTAGCGAAACCTTCTGCTTTTGTACGTGTCCAACTGCGGTTAGCATCTAATCGCAATCGGAGATCAGGCACCGCTTCAAGCATCACATTGACTACCATGCCATCCCGTACAGCTTCATACAGCCCCACTTTCACTTTAGCAATCTTCTGACCTGCCATATTCCCCAAACGCCGGATCACATCATCAGGATCGCCGGTACATAACGGCGCCTTGCAATAATTAGCTGTTTCAGGTAACTCTCCCCGTAATTCAGCCAGTGCACAGCTTAGGCCAAACGCAACGGAAGGCAGATCGCTCTCTTCTGGCTGTGTCCCCAGGCACCAGTGTTGCAGCCATTCCACCGCCGATGCTTTAGCTTGTTCAGGCCTTTCATGGCTAAATTCAGGCAATGGGGAAATTTCTCCCCAACCGTCTTGTCCATTTTCCTGCAAGTGCACCAAAAACCCGTCACGGGTTTTCAGGCGCTGATAACGCAAAATAATACCTGCCTCCATAGGCAGGCTGAATTGGTACAAAGTTGCTTTACGCATAATGGATGACAACTTATTACGGATTACGCTTAAACTTACTGAAATCAGGATGGCGTTTTTCGTTGAACGCATTGCGCCCTTCCTGCCCTTCTTCGGTCATGTAGAACAGCATAGTGGCATTACCCGCCAATTCCTGTAAACCCGCTTGACCATCGCAATCTGCGTTCAATGCCGCTTTCAGGCAACGCAACGCCATTGGGCTGTTTTCCAGCATTTCACGACACCAGCGTACCGTCTCTTTTTCCAATTCGGCATAAGGTACGACGGTGTTCACCAGTCCCATATCCAGTGCCTCTTTAGCATTGTATTGGCGGCACAGGAACCAGATCTCGCGCGCCTTTTTCTGTCCTACTATCCGCGCCATATACGATGCCCCCCAGCCACCATCAAAAGAACCGACTTTAGGACCAGTTTGACCAAAAATGGCATTATCCGCCGCAATGGTCAAATCACACATCAAATGCAGGACATGCCCGCCGCCAATGGCATACCCCGCAACCATGGCAACGACAGGTTTTGGACAGGTACGGATCTGCCGCTGAAAATCTAATACATTCAGATGATGTATTCCGCTGTCATCTTTATAACCACCATAATCACCACGGATTTTTTGGTCGCCTCCAGCACAAAACGCTTTTTCTCCCATTCCTGTCAGAATAATCGTTCCAATTGCTTCGTCATAACGGGCATCTGCCAATGCCTGGATCATCTCTTTGACGGTCAGGGGGCGGAATGCATTACGCACTTGTGGGCGATTAATCGTAATCTTGGCAATGCCATCTGTGGATTTATGGTAGAGAATATCCTCAAACCCTTGGGAACAATCTTGCCACTCAATAGGGGCATATAATTTTTCTTCGCTTGGGTAATGCATTATTGTGTTTCCTTAACCAAAAAGTGATAAAAAACAGTTCACTGTGCTGGAAAAAGCCACAGGATTGCCAGAATGAGCATTATGTCCAACTTGAGGAATGGTTGTTAATGGCAACCTATATTGCTGCGCTATGCTCTGGAATTTACGATCATTTTCCCCACATAAGTAAGAGAAAGGAATAGATATTTGCTGTAAAGCAGGAACTAGCCAGGGTTGGCGGCCTAACGAGGTATTTTCCAGCATATCTGCGATACGATCTCCTCTGTTTTGGCTGCGCAGATGAATAATTTGCTCACGTTGTGCCGCCGTTAAGTCAGCAAATATCGGTTGTTGATACCAATCAGGCAAGACTGACACCATAGGCTCCTGGCGAAAACGTTGCGCCCAATGCTGATCATTGCGCAATCGCACATCACGTTCCTGCTGGGAAAACAGCCCCGGATTACCTCCTTCCACTAGCAACCCGCGCAGGCCATTTTGTTTGCCATAGAGCGCATGGTACATAGCTATTCGTCCACCCAGTGAATAGCCAATTAAACAATAATCATTGATTGAATGCCCGATTAGGGTTGCCGTCAGCAATTCACTCATCTCGGCAAAACCGCCAGTTACATTCACATTGACGGAATCACCGTGTCCCGGTAAATCGACAACCAGTGAAGGATATCGATCACAAGCATCCACGACTGGAAACCAATCGCCACCGCTTCCTAATAATCCATGCAACCAAACTAACCATGTCCCTTGGTTATCGGTATGAAATGTCCGACAGTTTAGTTTCACAGCGCCGCCACCTGTTCCAGTAACTCTTGCAGGCATATCGCCCCTGCATTGCCTGAAACCTTTAACTCAATCAATGTCGTCTCCTTACGATCCCATACTTGTTGGGCGCAGCGTTTTAATTCCGGCCAATTTTGCGGTGCTGCATAGTTTAGGCCGAACATGGCAGCAACATGATCAAAATTGACATCTTGCGGCATACAGTAAAAACGCTGGCGTTCTTCCTGTGGCGTTGGTAACAGAGAAAAAACCTGCCCACCATTATTATTCACTATGATCAATAACATGGGAGCGGAAAGATGGCGTAATAAAGCCAGGCTATTCAGGTCATAAAGGGCAGAGATATCACCTATAATCGTGAGTGTCGGTTTATTGGTTGCCCGCTGTACGCCTGCGGCGGTGGCGATCAAGCCATCTATACCACTGGCACCTCGGTTACTGTAAACCGGATAACCCACAGGAAGTCGCCCCAACGCATCAACCAAACGCACAACCAAGCTATTGCCAACAAACAATTGCCCTTGCTCTGGCAACAATTGGTGCAATTGATGCGCAACCGCGGCCTCGCTGAATTCTCCCGTCAACTTTGTTTCAACACACTTAAACGCGCTTTTTGACCATGAATTCAATTCCTCTGCCCAAGGTACTCGCGAATATGCGGGATGCTCCCGTAACCAATCAGTTACACTGCAAGTGAATTTGCGCCCTCTATGGTTTGCAGGATCAAGTCTGCCGGCAATGGGATCGACAATCCAATACTGCTCAGGCTGGCATTTATCCTGCCATTGCAACAATCGCTTGCCTGTTAGGCTCGCGCCAAATTGGATCACCAATTGCCCTTGTGCCAGAATATCCTGAGTGCGGGAATGAGTCAGCCATAAGTCTGCACATGGCAAAGGCTGCCCCGTTTGGGACAACACATCACCAATAAGCGGCCATCCCATCTCTTTTGCCCATTGGGCAACATATTTGCCCTCTTCTGCACTCATTCTCCCTGCCAGTACAATTCCCCGTTTTTTCTGCCAGATATCCCAATCGACTGCCTTGAGGGTGGTATGTACTTCTGGCTCGGCCAACCACGGCTCATGCCCTTGCCACCACGCTCCCAATGTTTGCAACCAATCTTGATGCCCTGTCATTTCATTACCATACAAAGGCTCCGCAAACGGGCAATTAATATGTAGCGCACCGTGTTTCAGGTTTGACATTGCATTATCGATGGAAGAAACTAACCAGCTGGCAGGGATCTCTGTGGTTGGTCGTGGCAGTGCTAAAGTTTGCGCGGGATGGGAAGCAAAAATACCTACCTGACGAATGGCCTGATTGGCACCACAATCGATTAACTCAGGCGGTCTGTCCGCGGTGAGAAAGACCAATCGTTCTCCCGTCAAGCCTGCTTCAATTAAAGAAGGATACAAATTGGCAACTGCCGTTCCAGACGTCACAATAACCGCAATCGGTTCTTTGCCCGCTTTTGCCAATCCTAAAGCCAAATAACCTAACCCGCGCTCATCAAAATGAGTATGACAGATCAACTTGCGGTTTTTTGCAGCAGCCAATGTCAATGGTGTTGAACGAGATCCGGGAGCAATACAGATATGACGCAACCCGTGGCGAGTTAATGCTTCCAATAAAAGTTCCGCCCAACGGCGGTTAAGTGCGCTATTTGACATATCATGCCCAAAAAATTCTTTAAAAAATGATGCCAAAGAATGAGAAATAATTATATAAGACGTCCTTGATCTTAATGCGGATAAAAACGATTTCCTTATCTTAGTTCAAGGAATTGCCATTTAACGGGTGATATTTCAGCGATAAATGAGAAATATAAAATCCATTGATAACAAAACTGAAAATTAATTAGTGATTGAGCTAATATTTCCTCAGATAAATCTTAATATGATCATCTCACGTTATCTGTAAGTGATAACAATATCCATATAATTACCAATGTAAATCACTCGTACAATATTGTTTGAAATTCACACACAAAAGAGAATAATCGAATGCCAATTTCGCTAATATTTTTGGCATGTGAATTAAAAATAATATTTAATTTTGAAATATAGTCATATTACGATTAATAAACCATATTTTTATACTGAAAAAATAAATCAACCTCAGTTGAGCCAATTTATTTCAAATAAAAATCTCAAAAATCAATAATATTCACTCTTTGGTAATAAAAAATATTTACGCTCAGTTTAAATTTTTTTCATTGAATTCAACTCCAACATTATCCCTTATTTTCTAATAAGCATTTTTACAACAGGGTGTAAAATACGCAAATTATTGATTTAAAACAAATTAAATAACATTAAAACATAAACATAACTCTTTTGTATTATTTCAATGAAATATAATACCAATAAAAAACCAAACGCCCGTAATTATTTCATGAAATTTTCCCATTGATATAAATTCACGCAGTACGTATTATTCTGCCTCTTCAAAAATGAAGAATGTAAAAACTCATCTTAATCTAAATTAAATTTAATTCCGTCTGGTTCTGCTATTTGTAAAATCAATAGGCAGTATAAAAAGGGGATAGCGTGTCATATCTTTATTTCCGTCCGATGGGCTTTCATAGATATCGGTATAAGCTGTTATCATTATTTATATCACTAGGTTGTTTAATAACAACGGAATCCGCTCAGGCAGATTACGATGCATTAATTCAGCAAGCCAGAAAGGGGAATACCCGCCCTATGCTCGAATATATTCGTCAGGAAGAAAAACGATATCGTCTCTCTTCCTCACAAGTTGCTGATTGGTTACAAGTTGCAAGTTGGGCTGGGCATGATGATGAGGTCATTTCTCTCTGGCAACGCTATCGCTCAATGGCTATGCCCGCCAGAGGGATCGCGGCTATTGCCCGCGCCTATCGCAACCAACGCCAATGGTCACAGGCAATACAGATGTGGCGAACAGCCTTGACCCTGGATAAACAGAGCAGCGATATCAAGGCGGGTCTTATCATGACACTCGCCGATGCCAAACAAGACGCAGAAGCCCGTCGTTTGGCAAAAGAGTTATTGGCTCATCAACCTAATGCTGCTAATTACCGTTTACTGGCCTATGTTGATCAGGCTGCCGGCCGGACATGGGATGCCCTGCAAATGCTTTCTATCGCGTATAAACGGTTTCCTGGTAATAAAGAAGTCACCCAAGACTATCTGTTCAGCCTAAAAAACCATCGAATCAGTGATCCTGCATGGCGTTTAGGACAACAACACGCCACACAATTCACCACGACGCAACTGCGCAGGCTGGAAGCTGACGCCGCAGCAGAATTGGTTCGCTTGTCAATGCTCCCTAACCGCAGTGAAACAGAGCGCTTTGACATTGCTGACAAAGCACTTGCACGCTACGAGAATATGCTTAACCAATGGCACAATCTATCCGATGCACAGCAAGACTACCAACAGGCGCGCATTGATCGGCTTGGTGCCCTTCTTTCCCGCCATCGGATGCAAGAAGTCATTGATGAATATCTGCTCTTGCGAAAACAAGGCCTACCTATCCCAGGATATGCACAGAAATGGGCAGCAGCAGCCTACCTGAATCTGCGCCAGCCAGAAAAAGCACGAAATATTTTGCACGCTTTGAATTACCCTGATGAAAATATCTCCCCATCAGGGAAAATATCATCGTCTAATATTCCCCTTGAAGACGATATCGTCCTTTTTTATGCGAATGTGGAAAGTGAGCATCTGGATGCAGCCCAACAGCTTGCCACCGATCTCAAACAACGCAATCCTTATATGCTTAATGTCTTTGGCTCTCCCATCCGCGTTCCGAATGATGACTGGCTACAAGGGCAGCAGTTTTTAGCAGAATCTGCACAATTACGTGAAGACCTTCCTGAAGCAGAAAAACGCTTCACCCATTTAGCGCGCACAGCACCTGGCAACCAGAAATTGCGGATTGATCTGGCGGCTATCTGGCTGGATCGTGGTTGGCCACACCGTGCGGAAAGTGAGTTAAAGCAAATTGAAGGACTCGATCACCGTAATCTGGCATTGGAAATCCAGCAAGGCTATACCGCCCTTGCCTTGCAAGAATGGCAACAGATGGATTTGCTGGCCGATGATGTTATTACCCGCGCACCAGAAGACATGCTCGCAAAACGCCTTAACCGTCTACGCAATGTACATCATATGTCAGAACTGCAAATTAGGGTCAATCAAGGCATTAATTCAGATAATCCAGAAAGTGGCAAACACAGTTCAGATATTGATGCCGTACTTTATAGCCCTCCCTTTGAGGATAATTGGCGCTTATTTGCCGGTGGTGCTTACAATCGCGGCCAATTTTCAGAAGGCCGGGGGCTAAACCGTGATTTACGCGGTGGTGTAGAGTGGCGTTCACGGGATCTTTGGCTGGAAAGTGAAGTTTCTGCGCGTCATTATCGTCATGGCAGTAAAGTGGGATTACGGATCGCAGCCTGGTATGACTTCAATGATCAATGGCGACTGGGTGGCTCCACAGAACGTCTTGCCCGTAATACTCCCTTGCGTGCGTTGAGCAATAATATTCACGCCAATGGTGGACAAATTTATGCTCGCTGGAGATACAGCGAACGCAGCCAATGGAGCGCTCGCTTTGCTCCTGCATTCTTTTCAGATGGCAACCATCGCTTTGAATATGGCATTGATGGCCTTCAACGCCTATATACCGCCCCTTACCTGAAGCTTGATGGGCAGTTGGAACTGAGTACAACTCACAATACTCGGCAAAATACCCCCTATTTCAATCCCAAAAGCGACTTTACCTTCCTGCCTGAACTGGAAGCAGACCACACCATATATCGGCACTATCAAACAGTCTGGAGCCAGCAAGTTGTGGCTGGCATTGGGCAATATTGGCAGCAAGGGTACGGCAGTGGCCTGATCACAAGGATTGGATATGGTCAACGTATCAAATGGAATGATGTTATTGACGCAGGGGTAAGGCTCACGTTGGATAAACGTCCTTATGACGGTAAACGCGAAAGTAATTTGCAAGCGGCTTTTGATTTAATCTATCGGTTCTAAAGGATTTTTTATGACATACAATGTTTTTCGTCATTGGTTGATGATATCGGCACTATTGGTTAGCTTGCTGGTTCCCCAGCTTAGCATGTTGGCATATGCAGAAAAACCTGATTTCGTTCCACCAGCCCAACGGCCGCTTCCTATGAATGAACGCCCCTGGCCTAAAAATGGCTTTGTCGTTCTGGCTTACCATGATGTTGAAGATGATGGTGCAGATCAGCGTTTTATGTCAGTCCGTACCAGCGCATTGAACGATCAGTTTGCCTGGCTGCGGGAAAATGGCTACCAACCGATTACAGTCGACCAAATTCTCACTGCCAATCAAGGCGGTACGCCATTGCCGCCCAAAGCTGTATTGCTGACTTTCGACGATGGCTATAGCAGCTTTTACCATCGCGTATTTCCGCTGCTGAAAGCCTATAACTGGCCAGCCATTCTGGCACCTGTTGGGATCTGGGTTGATGCACCAGCCAAAAAACCCGTTGATTTTGGTGGGTTGATGGTAGCACGGGAGCGATTCACTACCTGGGAACAGGTGGCTGAGATGTCTCGTTCTGGTTTAGTGGAAATAGGCTCCCATACTTATCAGCATCATTACGGTGCCATCGCTAATCCACAAGGCAATACCGAGCCGGCCGCGGCCATTCGCATTTACGATAAGAAAACAGGAATCTATGAAAGTGAGCAGGCGTTTCGTCAGCGGATGGAAAAGGATATCGCCACGATCACCCAAAGAATTATCGCAGCCACAGGCAAGCAGCCACGAGTCTGGATTTGGCCTTATGGCATCGATAACGGTGTTACCCTGGAAATAGCCAAACGTTACGGCTACAAAATGGCATTGACTCTGGATAATGGGCTGGCAAACGTCAACAATCTTGATAATGTTCCACGTATTTTGCTCACACATAATCCTTCCCTGAAAGAGTTCGCCGAGCAAGTCATTCAGGTACAGAATAAACCGTTCTTACGGATTGCCCATATTGATCTGGACTATGTTTATGATCCAGATCCCGCTCAACAAGCCGATAATCTCGATAAACTGGTTCAGCGCGTTGCCGATCTGCGCGTCAATACCGTTTTCCTGCAAGCCTTTGCTGATCCCAAAGGCGATGGCAATGTACGTGAACTCTACTTTCCTAATCGCTGGCTACCGATGCGAGCTGATCTCTTTAACCGTGTCGCTTGGCAATTGCACAGCCGCCTGAACATTGAAGTTTATGCGTGGATGCCTGTTCTGGCCTTTGAACTGGAGTCTTCACTTCCGCGGGTGATGAGTTATGACACAAATCATAACAAGCTGTTTGTCAACCCGACACAATATCGTCGTTTATCGCCTTATAACCCAGAAAACCGTCGACGGATCAAAGAGATTTATCAAGATTTGGCCTCTCATGCCATTTTTCAGGGCATTCTGTATCACGATGACGCCGTTATGTCCGATTTTGAAGATGCTGGCGCAGAGGCCATCAACGCTTATCAGGCCGCAGGTTTATCTGCTTCTATTGCAGAAATTCGGCAAAATCCGGAACAATTCGCTCGTTGGACACGCTTTAAAAGCCAATACCTGATTGATTTCACTCATGAGTTAACCAGAGAACTTAAGTCAATACGGGGTTATCAGATCAAAACTGCGCGCAATATTTTTGCCCTACCCATTCTGGAACCGGACAGCGAAGAGTGGTTTGCCCAAAATCTGGATGATTTCCTCGCTCATTACGATTGGGTTGCCCCAATGGCAATGCCATTGATGGAAAATGTGCCACTAGCAAAAAGCAATCAATGGTTATCCCAATTGGTGAAAACCATTGCCCAACGCCCACAAGCACTGGACAAAACGGTCTTCGAACTGCAATCCGTAGATTGGCGCAATCCACTGGATAAAAGCGCAATTTCAGGGCACCAATTAGCAGAATGGATGCGTCAATTGCAGCTCAATGGCGCTCAGAGCTTCGGTTACTACCCTGATGACTTTCTTAACAATCAACCAGAAATGAATGAGATCCGCCCCGTTCTTTCTCCTGAATGGTATCCGCTTAATGATTGATCGTATTATTGCTTTTGCAGTGCTCTGCTTGGTATTGAGCATCCCTCTCGGTATCGCTATCACCTTTACCGGGGAAGTCATGCTGAACTTTGTCTTCTTCTGGCCTTTGTTCATGTCGGCCATCTGGATCTCAGGAGGGATCTATTTCTGGCTCTATCGGGAAAGGCATTGGAAAATTGTTGGCGAAGAAGCCCCGCATCTTGAAGGTGCTCCTCTGATTTCAATTTTGATCCCTTGCTATAACGAAGGGCCAAATGTTCGTGAGACATTGCTGGCCGCCTTGAACCAGCGCTATCCCAATATTGAAGTGATCGCTATCAATGATGGTTCAACCGACAGCACCGCAGATGAACTCAATGCGATGGCGAAACAGCATCAAGCCTTAAGAGTGATACACCTGAAACAGAATCAAGGCAAAGCGACCGCACTTCAAGCGGGTGCTGCCGCCGCGAAAAGCGATTATCTGGTTTGCATTGATGGCGATGCCCTGTTAGATCGCGATGCCGCTGTTTGGCTGGTCAAGCCCATGATTGATCATCCCCGTGTTGGTGCTGTTACAGGCAATCCCCGCGTTCGTACACGATCCACTTTAGTTGGGCGTATTCAGGTTGGGGAGTTTTCCTCCATCATTGGTCTAATCAAACGTACCCAGCGGATTTATGGCCAAGTTTTTACCGTTTCAGGGGTTGTTGCAGCCTTTAATCGCCGGGCTCTGGCCGACGTAGGGTATTGGAGTAATGACATGATCACCGAAGATATTGATGTGAGTTGGAAACTTCAACTACACCATTGGTCCATTTTTTTCGAACCCCGTGCTATCTGCTGGATCTTAATGCCTGAAACCCTACGGGGATTATGGAAGCAACGATTACGCTGGGCACAAGGTGGAGCCGAAGTTTTCCTGAAAAACCTGCGTCAATTGTGGTCATGGCAATATCGCCGCATGTGGGGGTTATTTGCTGAATTTTGCTGCTCCGTTATCTGGTCATTTACATTTGCCCTTTCCATCATTTTATTTTTACTTGGTATGTTCGTCACATTACCGGAAAACATTCGCGTCTATACGCTATTTCCACCTGGGTATACGGGGTTGGTTCTGGCGGCTACCTGCCTGCTCCAGTTTACCGTCAGTTTAGTGATTGAACGACGCTATGAAAAACACGTTGCTTCATCGCTGTTCTGGGTGATTTGGTATCCGATGGTTTATTGGATGCTAAACCTATTTACGACGCTGGTATCTTTTCCCAAAGTGATGCTTAAAGTACACAGAAAACGTGCTCGCTGGGAAAGCCCTGACAGGGGGATAGAGAGAATCGAATCATGAAAGAACCATTGATTTTTACCGAACAAAGGTTATGGCCGCGTTTAATTGATATTCTGTTGACCATCCTGGCTTGGGTAGGGTTTATCTATTTATTCATGGTGGGATTATTTTACGTCTCCCATAATGATCCCAAGCCTTTTACTGCGACATTATTTACTTCAGAATTGGGAACCATCATCCTTTATATTGCCGTTGCCATATTTAATGCATTTTTGCTCATTGGCTGGGCGAAATACAACCAACGTCGATTTAGGATCGAACGTCGTCGTCACCGACCTGCGTTAACCCATACTGAGGTGGCGCAAAGTTTTACTTTGGAACAAAAATTGTTTGATACCTTAAGGCAAAGCAAAGTTTCCAGTATCACTTATGACAATCATGGACATATAATAGGAGTCGATGAAGATGTATCAATATAGAAATAACCCTTTATTCACTAAAAATGCAATTATACCTTAAAGGTATCAATTAGATTGCTAATATTCTTATTTGGCAGGTAATAACTGTTCAACCTATCTCATTCAGTTTCATTTCTTTAATGAGATAGGTTCTGGCTAATAACAGATTCTATCAATAACGTTAACACGATCATTAACACAACCATTTACAATATGAAAAACAAATACTGGATGAAAAATATATACTGGAACCCGATATGAAAGTAATTGAACGGATTCATCATCTTTGTAAGCGCACTATTTTTAAACGTTGTGTCTCTAGGTTATTTCTACGGATATTGATGACCTTATGCTTAATCACCGTCACATGTAATTCAGCAGTAATGGCTATGCCTGACACCAATGAAAAACGAATAAGCAATGAAAAAACAGCACGAAACGAAAATGTGGCGCGGGTTGTTTCTGGAATTATTAGTTATACCCACTGGCCTATTACGCCTACTATCCTGCGTTTATGTCTGGTTCCTCCATCCAATTACATTAGCGCTCTAACCCACATTGATATGGTTTCTGATCACACACAACTGCACGTTGAAACACTCAATTTCAACGTAGAACAACTTATAGAAAGATGTGATGTCATTTACTATGGTCAAGTCGATCCACAACTTCAACACCAGGTAATCAACCTGAAAAATGACAAGCCATTGCTTACCATTGCTGAAAATAATCCGAACTGTGAAATTGGCAGCGCATTTTGCCTCAACATTAACAGCACGCCAGCAACATTTAGCCTCAATCTTGATATTCTGACGCGCAGTGGTGTTCGCGTACAGCCGAATGTCCTGCAATTGGCTCGTAAGGTGGAATAATCTATATGAAAAAACGTTATTCACTGATGCCATCGCGCCCTACTTTACGTCATGCTTTCCACCGGATCCATTTGGTCATTACATTTATCATATTATCCGTAGTTGGCTTGTTTTTATCGTTACTGGCATTGCTTGCCATGCAGAAATATGCCGAAAACAGTTTAAAACTGATTGCTACAACCATTGCCCATACCACACAAGCCGCCGTGGTTTTTCAGGATAAAACCGCAGCAAAAGAAATATTGGAAATGATTGCCATTCACGATGGTTTTACAGAAGCCAAAATTTTTGATGCTAAACAACAGGTATTAGCCAGTTGGCAAGCCAATCAGGAGACTCATACTGGCAATTTCAAGAAATTGATCGAGCACTGGCTTTTTCCTGAACCTTTTACCCTGCCAATTTACCACCATCAGCAAAAAGTGGGCTCAGTCTGGTTAATTGGCAACAGCGGCCACATCATCAAATTTATTTATCAGGCTCTACTGGTGCTATTTGCCTGCCTGCTGTTCAGCGCCGTCATTTCACTCTACCTCTCGTTGCGTATGCATGATGGTATCGTCAGGGCGCTGCAAAACATTACGGCGGTTGCCCATGATGTACGGCAACGGCGGACATTTTCACGGCGCGTGCCCTCTGCCCATATTGCTGAGCTGCATGAGCTAAGCCAGGTTTTCAATCACCTGCTAGAAGAACTGGAAGAGTGGCAACATCATCTGCAAACAGAAAAAGCCGCTTTAACCTGGCAAGCACAACATGATTCCCTGACAGGTTTACCAAATCGGGCAACTTTTGAGCGCGTTCTTTCCACCGTCATGAGCGATAAATTTATGCGTGAAAGTGCCGCGATATTATTTATTGATGGTAACCGGCTGAAATATGTCAACGATGTCTATGGACATGCTGCTGGTGATCACGTGCTTGTCGCTATCGCCGCCACCTTAAAACGAAGAGTAAGAAAAACAGATACCGTTGCCCGACTTGGCGGGGACGAATTTGCTATCCTGTTGCCTTCCGCCAATCCAGAAGATGCAGAACGCGTTGCTAAAAATATCATTCATGCCATGGATACCCCCATTCTCCTTCCCAACGGACAACATCTACGTATCACACTCAGCATCGGTATCGCATTATCCAATGGAGAACTAACGGCAGAACAACTACTTTCTGAAGCCGATGCGGCGATGTATCACATTAAACAACGAGGCGGTGGCTGGTATTCCGCTGATACAACAAAACTAAACTATCTATCAAGGGATCCTCTATGAACAGAAATCGTTATTGTGTATTTATCTTTATGTTTATTAGCGCGCTTTTCCTCAGTGCCTGCCAAAATAAAGGGGCTTTGACAATCGCACAAATCGCCGCACTTAAACAACAAGGATTTCAACAAACTGATGAAGGCTGGTTATTTGGTATATCCGAAAAGGTATTGTTTGGTAATAACCAATTTCACTTGCGTCCAGAAGGCGAAGCAAAATTAAAACAACTCGCCAGTGTGTTATCCAAAGTGGGTATCCACCATGCACGCCTTGATGGCCACACTGACAACTACGGAGAAGTGAGTTACAACCACCAATTATCGTTGAAACGCGCCAACACTGTGGCAGATGCACTAACACAGGGAGGTATGCAGCGTGCTAATCTGACAACCCGTGGATTAGGGGCAAGCCAACCTATCGCCGATAACCGAAGCGCAAAAGGTCGGGCAGAAAATCGTCGGGTTGCCATTGTGATAACAACACCGTAATAGCCATACCATAAAGCAGACAATATGGGTTTTAAAACCGCCTTATTTAATAGGAAAAACCTAATAATGTATTGATATAAATCAAATAATAATTTAGCCACGGATGGCAGCAATATTGGTTTATCTTGCTCATCCTTAGCAACGAGAAAAAAATTCCTCCCAATTTTACCGTATAGCCATATAGCTATTTCCTGTCTTTAAATTCTTCCTGTAGTATAACCGACGTTGTTTTCGCAAAAAAAGAAACTCTTTTTTGTAACCGGTAAGTTAATAAAATTTTGCATAGTTTGGATAACAAGCCTACTGTTAAGAAATGGGCTTTATCAAGAAAGGAGATATGATGGGGCTGGATCTGAAATCATACCGATCCCTGTATCGGATGTTTGTGATGTTATTCATCACCATCACTGCCAGCACAAGTTTTATATTCTGGCGATTATTTTCCAATTATCAGGATAATATCCAACCAGATGTAGAGTTAGTATATACATTTATTTTATTGTCTCTGCTTACGCTCATATCTGCGATGTTTTTTTATAAGCATACCAAAACCATTATTATCCCAGAATATCGTTTGAAAAAAGCGATTAGAAATAAGCAATTCATTCCCTACATACAACCCATTATTTGTAGTAAAAACAATGAAATTGCTGGATGTGAAATTCTTGTTCGCTGGCAACACCCAACCCATGGGTTATTGTCACCAAATAAATTTATCGCACACATTGAAAAATCAGATTTGATTATTCCGTTAACGCATAACCTAATCACCCAAGTGAGAGACTATTTTGCACCTATTGCTCATCAATTACCCGCAAATTTCCATTTTAATTTCAATATTAGTGCAAAACATTATAACGACGTCAGGTTAATTGATGATTGTGATTATTTTCTGAAATCATTTCCAGAAAATTCTATTAAATTGATTTTGGAGATTACCGAACGAGAATTATTGGAACTCGATAATCATACTATTCATTTATTCAATAAATTGGATGAATTAGGCGTATTAATTGCACTAGACGACTTTGGCACCGGTTTCTCTAATTACAATTACTTACAAAAAATTAATGTTAACTTAGTGAAAATTGGACATAACTTTATTAGCAAAATGAATACCGATATGGTTTCAAAAAATATTGTGGAAAATATCATTGACCTTGCCCTGCGGTTACATCTGGAAATTGTGGCTGAAGGAATTGAAAACCAAAAACAAGCTAATCAGTTAGCAAACTATTCTGTCGATTATTTGCAGGGATATTACTTTGACCGCCCAATACCGTTGGAAGAATTTGTCAAGAAATGGTTATGATAAGAATTCTTCCTACAAATATGAAACCTGATTTCTCCCCGCAAAGCAGTAAGAAATCACATTCACCTTAAAATTAGATTGGTATATAGGAATCTCCATTAATTATATCGTTCCATTAAAAGTCAATACTGATTTTTAAATATCAGAAACTAAAATGACGGATTGAGTACAACCATGTACCTGTCCGTCATGGATCTTATTATGCATCAATTCAAGAGATTGGTATTTAAAATCTATTTTACCATTAAACCGCCATCAACAGGCAAACAACAACCTGTAATGAATTCCGCTTTGTTACTCGATAACCACACGATAGCATTCGCGACTTCTTCTGCTTCCCCAATTCTTCCAATTGGGTGGATGTCACTATACGCATCTAAATTATCACCAAACACACTGACTGACATATCTGTCCTGATTAATCCTGGACACACAGCATTAACCCTAATATTTAACTTTGCCATCTCTAAAGCAGCAGATTTTGTCAACCCAACCACCGCATGTTTACTGGCAGTATAGGCACACCCTCCTGCATAATTTGCCTTTAACCCTGAAACTGATGCGACATTTACTATTGCTCCACCTGATTGCTCCATTAACGGTATCTCATATTTCATACATTGATACACGCCTGTCACATTCGTCGCAATGACGTCATCCCAGACTTCATCCGGATATTCGGTTATTTTGGTAAATGAAGCACCGAACATTCCAGCATTGTTAACAGCAATGTCCAAACAACCATAATGCTCTTTAATATATGAGAAGAGCTGCTTAATGTCTGAACGTTTACTCATATCAGCAGAATAAAACGCACAATTAGAATTGTGTGGCATTTGTGCTATTGCTTTACTACCTTTATCAACATTTCGCCCCACCAAAAGGACACTTGCATCCTTTTTCGCAAATTCAATAGCAGTAGCCAATCCTATTCCCGCTGTTCCCCCAGTGATCAATACTACTTTATTCTCAAATGAGCCCATGACATATATCTCCTTTAAGTCAATAAATAATTAATCTCTCCTCGTCTCTTCAAATTACTATACTCCACAACTATAATGCTCTTTCCAATAATAAAATTTTTGCCTGATCTTATGATAAACATTTTGGATGTTATGCCTAAAGGCATATATTTTAAATATTAAAAATAATAATAACTAAAAATATATTTAATTCATAAAAACAGATACTATCAATATTATTTTCAATGATTTCTTTAATCTTTTTCGTGACTTATTTTTACTTAAACAGGTTAAATTTCGTATTTTAATACAAATAAAAATCAATTCTGCAATCCTAAAAACTATTAGGCTAAATTAAAATTTTATACCAATCTAACTTCAAGATGCGAGTGATATCTCCCCGCGAAGCGGGGAGATATCAGGTTTCATATCGTATTGTAAATGGCAACTTGAAGTTTAATGCGTATAACTTGCCCACACCATTGATGTGAGTCAGTGGATCCGTTACATACACTCTTGCACTCTAGTGCCTATTATGTCTGATAGCCTTGAAATGAAAATTCCCCACCCGACTTGCATTTAATTTACAAAATTATATTATATAAAAAAATAAAATGTTAAGGTGAGTGTCATAATGAAAGCAAATTACCCTTCACAACAAGCAATGCGTGAAGCTGCCGCAGGAGCGGCAGATGTGTTACGCGTTCTTTCCAACGATGACCGCTTGTTATTGATGTGCCAAATCAGTCAAGGAGAAACTTCTGTCGGACAACTTGAAGAAGCCGTAGGTATCCGCCAGCCAACGCTGTCTCAACAGCTTGGTGTTATGCGGCGGTTGAATCTGGTGCAGACGCGACGGGAAGGAAAACAGATCTTCTATCGTATTGAAGACGAACGCATTCTGACGTTACTTCATACTCTCTATACCTTGTATTGTCCGAAACCGAAAATGACAGGAGATTAGGATGAGCCTTAATTTTGCCCAGTTTACACCAGGGCTGAGCTTTAGTGGGGGAATACTAATTGGCCTAGCGGCAATTATGCTGGTGTTGTTTTGTGGTCGCATTGCTGGCATCAGCGGTATTCTCGGCGGATTATTGCAACGTAAAAAAAATGATCGCTCATGGCGGGTGGCATTTCTCGCAGGCATAATTATTGCTCCCGTGCTCTATGACTTACTACATCCATTACCTGAAATCACAGTTACAGCATCCTGGCCTGCCATCATTATCGCTGGCCTTTTGGTAGGAATGGGAACACATATTGGTTCCGGTTGTACCAGCGGACATGGCGTATGTGGGATCTCTCGCCTCTCCTTACGTTCGTTAGTTGCCACCCTGATCTTTATGGTTGTGGGATTTGTGACAACGACAGTGTTGAATTACTGGTTCTTGTGAGGTGAAAAATGATGGGAATATTTTCTTTTCTGTCTGGTGTTATTTTTGGCCTAGGGTTAATTATTAGTGGCATGGCAAACCCAGCTAAAGTTTTGGGCTTTCTGGATCTGGCACATCCGTGGGATCCATCTCTGGCATTTGTGATGATGGGAGCTATTCTTGTCGGTCTGATAGGTTTCATGCTGGCTAAACGTCGTCAGAATGCACTTTGTGGCACACCGATGATATTACCTGACCGGCGTCAAATAGACTGGCGTTTGATAGGGGGAAGCGCACTTTTTGGCCTAGGATGGGGAATTGCAGGAATTTGTCCTGGACCAGGGTTAGTCCTGCTGGGTGCAGGCCATGCAAAAGGATTCGCCTTTATGCTGGCAATGAGTGTCGGAATGTGGTTAGTGGAGCGTAAAAATAACACTCCTGATAAAGGATTACCAATTTAAAGGAAAAGATATGTGCGAACTAACTAATTCGTAGGAAAATTGTTTTTTATAGATAAATAAAAAGCACAATTCAATAAAGAAAGACCCAACCAACAATGACTGGGTCTTTAAAATCATCTCTTTATACCAATCTAACTTCAAGTTGCAGCTTGAAAATCAATGTGATTATTTATATCTCCCCCGCTACGCGGGGAGATATAAGACACATCTTGAAAGGCGATTGGTATAGCTTATTATTTATAGAGCAGTTTTCGCCAACTGGACAATATCAATTAGCGGTTGTGGCCAAACACCAAGGATCAATACCAGTAATGCACTGAGCAACACTACAATCCCGCCAGAAGTAAACGCCCAATTGCGTGGTGTATCACGGTTCAGTGCTTTCGGTGCTGGCAAGTACAAGCTCACCATCACGCGTAGATAGTAGTAAAGACCGATGGCACTACCCACAACAACAGCACCAGTCAGCCACCACAATTTTGCTTCAACACCTGTCGCGATGACATAAAATTTGCCAATGAAGCCAAATGTTAATGGTATTCCCGCCAATGACAGCATCATCACTGTCATTACCGCTGACAGAATCGGTTTATGCCAGAACAAGCCACGATATGAGAACAGTGAATCCGCATCTGGCCCTCTGTATGGGCTGGACATCAAGCTGACCACACCAAATGCCCCGATACTGGCGAACAAATAACCGACCAGATAAATACCTGCCGTCTCTTCTGCCAACGTATGATCTTTGATGGCAACCAATACCACCAGCAAATATCCCAAATGAGCAATGGATGAATAGCCCAGCAGTCGTTTGATATTGCTTTGTGTCAAGGCCAATAAGTTACCAAACAGGATAGATGCAATAGCAATCACTGTTAGCAGAATACGTAAGGTTGTGCTTTCAGCCACGGGTGCTTCAATGAATAAACGCATGATCACTGCGAAGATCGCAACCTTACTTGCCGTTGCCAGAAAGGTCGATACCGGTGCCGGTGCGCCTTGATAAACATCCGGTGTCCATAGTTGGAAAGGCACAAGGGAAAGTTTAAAGCCCAGCCCTACGATCATCATCCCCAAGCCAGCCAGAACTAACGGTTCATGCAGTTTGCTATCGCTCAAACTTTTTCCAAGTGATGCGAAAGACAAATCACCGGATTCTGCATACAGTAACGCAATACCAAACAACAGGAATGAAGATGCGGCCGCAGACAACAACATATATTTAATGCCCGCTTCCAACGAACGTTTCTGGCGATAGGCATAACCCACTAAGCCAAACAGCGGCAAGGTGATCAATTCAATTCCGATAAACAGTGATGCCATATGGTTGGCAGAAGAAAGCAGAATTCCCCCAGCCGCCGCAATCAACACCAACAGATAAAACTCTTCTTTATTATCGGGATAATTTTCCAACCATGAGTAGGCAAATGTCGTTGTTGCAAGGCTCGCAATCAGCACAAGCGCAGTATAGAACATTGCAAAACGATCTACATGAATCAATGGCGTGACATCCATTGGCTCCTGCTGCCCCACAAAATAGAGTGAGAACAGGGCCAGGTTTAGACCAATCACCGTCAAGGTGACATTGGTGAAATGATCGCGTCGCCACGCAATGGACAACATCACAACCACTACCGTCAATCCGACGATCAATAGCGGCAACAGTGCGATCAATTGTTCAGAAGTTATTGTCATGGCGAATTACGGCCTTGTAGTTAAAAGTGAAGCTGAATACCAATTCTGGATGTTACCCATTGCTGCGGCTGAGGTATCAAGAATTGGCTGCGGGTAAACCCCTAAAATCACCAGCAAGACAACCAACAGCAGCAAAATGGAAATTTCACGCACATCCATTCTCTGTAAGGGTTTATCAGTTTTTGCCGTACCGTAATAAGCTTTCTGCATCAAGTACAGTGCGTAAACGGAGGCAAAAACTAAACCGAACACGGATACCGTAGTCACCAGGGTAAATTGACTGAAGCTGCCGAACAGGATCATAAATTCCCCAACAAAGTTACCGGTTCCTGGCATACCTAATGTGGCTACGGCAAAAAATAGGGATATCGCCGGCAAAAGCTGAATTCTTCCCCACAATCCACCCATTTGGCGCATGTCCCTGGTATGCAAGCGTTCATAAAGCTGACCACACAGAATGAACAAACCCGCGGCTGACAGGCCATGTGCAATCATTTGGATCACCGCTCCCTGATAAGCCAATTGGCTACCTGTGTAAATGGCGATAAGCACAAAACCCATATGGGAAACACTGGTATAGGCAATCAAACGTTTGATATCAGTCTGACTGAATGCCATCCAGGCACCGTAGAAAATACCAATAACGCCCAGCCACATGGCAATCGGGGCAAATTCCGCAGAAGCTTGCGGGAACAGAGGCAAACTGAAACGCAACAAACCATAAGCCGCCGTCTTCAGCAAAATCCCTGCAAGGTCAACTGAACCTGCCGTTGGAGCCTGGCTATGAGCATCCGGCAACCAGCCATGTAAAGGAACAACCGGCATTTTCACCGCGAATGCAATGAAGAAACCCAGCATTAGCAGGTATTGAACGGTGTGTGACATCGGCGTATCCAACAGTTTTTCATAGTTGAATGTCCATTCGCCAGTTGCATCATGGTGAATGAAAGCCAGTGCCAGAATCGAAATCAGCATCACCAAACCGCTGGCTTGGGTATAGATGAAGAATTTCGTTGCCGCAGTGATACGGGTTTTACCTTCTGAGCCTCTGTGCCCCCACAGGGCAATCAGGAAGTACATCGGTACTAACATCACTTCCCAGAAGAAAAAGAACAAGAACAGGTCGATGGCAAGGAAAACCCCCATCACACCACCCAATATCCACAGCAGGTTCAGGTGGAAGAAGCCTTGGTATGGCTGGTTTTCATTCCACGAACAGAGGATTGCCATCAAACCCAGTAATGCAGTCAACACGACCATCAGCAAGGATAAACCATCCAGTGCCAGATGAATGCTAATGCCGAAACGTGGGATCCACTGAAGCAAGAATTCGGATTGCCACTGTGGTATGCCCTGTGGGTTGGTGAGTGTATAACCGCCCTGTAACCACAGGTACAGGGAGAGTAACAGCGTCAGACCCATCGCCAGAAGCGCTATCCAACGCGGCATACGGGTGCCGAAGCGCTCGGCCTGCCAACACAACAGGCCTCCGATGAAGGGCAGAAGAATTAGCCAAGGTAGTAGCATGGCGCAATGTGTCCCTTAATTAAACCAAAAGCAGCAGAGCTAAAACCAGCACTGCACCCAACCCCATAGAGGTAGCATACCAACGGACTTGTCCGTTCTCACTCCAACGTAGCCCTTTATTGCCCCAACGTGACAATATGGCTGGAATGTTCATCAGTGAGTTCAAAGGATCACTTTGCAACAGGCGAGTGATGCCCTTGAATGGTTTCACAAATACCCAGTCATATAGCGCGTCAAATCCCCAGGCATGGAACCACCATGTGGAGAAGAAACGCCCTGGGGCGCTGTTCGCCGTGGCATTAACCACACCACGTTTGCCCAGATACAACGCAGCCGCCAGCAAGATACCGACAATAGCAACCACACCAGAAATAATTTCCAATGTCATTTTGCCATCATGCCCTGTCGCGCTGTTTCCTGATAGAACACTCTCAGGTAAGACTCCCGCCAGCGGTGGCACAATTAGCGCGCCCACAAAAGTGGACAACACCAACAATATTGACAATGGCAAAGTGTGTGTAATGCCCTTGACTGGATGAGCATGGGTATTTTCTTCACCGTGGAACACGATAAAGATCATGCGGAAGGTATACAGTGATGTCATCAATGCCCCAATCAGCCCCGCCAGCATCAGGTTCATATGACCATTTGCCAACGCACCCCACAGGATTTCATCCTTACTGTAGAAACCGGCCGTCAGTAATGGCAGTGCCGACAACGCAGAGCCACCCACCAAGAAGCAGAGATAAACAAATGGGATACGCTTGCTCAGCCCGCCCATTTTGAAGATATTTTGCTCATGATGGCAGGCCAGAATCACCGAACCAGAAGCCAGGAACAGTAATGCTTTGAAGAATGCATGGGTCATCAGGTGAAAAATCGCGGCATCCCACGCCTGTACACCTAATGCCAAAAACATGTAGCCAATCTGGCTCATGGTGGAATAAGCTAGCACCCGTTTGATATCTGTCTGTACCAATGCGGCGAAACCTGCCAGCAGCAAGGTGATCGCACCAATAATACCGACCAAATGTAAGATATCAGGCGCCATCAAAAACAATGCATGGCTACGGGCAATCAGATAAACCCCAGCAGTAACCATTGTAGCGGCGTGGATCAACGCAGAAACAGGTGTCGGACCGGCCATCGCATCTGCTAACCAGGTTTGCAATGGTAACTGAGCGGATTTACCGACAGCACCACCCAGAATCATCAAGGTTGCCCAGGTGATCGCGCTAGAGCCTACTTCAATATGTTGTGGCGCCAATACCGCCAATTCGCGGAAACTCAACGTACCAAGCTGGTCGTAAAGGATAAACATACCAATGGCAAGGAATACGTCACCAACACGGGTCACAATAAAGGCTTTCATTGCCGCCGCGCCATTGGCAGGGTTTTTGTAGTAGAAGCCGATCAACAGGTAACTGCACAGGCCGACGCCTTCCCAACCGAGATACATCAGTAGTATGTTATCTGCCAGTACCAATACCACCATACTGGCGATAAACAGGTTGGTATAGGCGAAGAATCGGGAGTATCCCTCTTCACCGCGCATGTACCAGGAAGCGTAAATGTGGATCAGGAAACCAACGCCAGTCACAACACTCAGCATTGTCAGTGACAGACCATCCAGCACCAGATTAATCGGGATGCTGAAATTATCCACTGCCATCCAGTTCCACAGCGTCTGGCTGTAAACCAGCCCCCCTGCCCCATTCTGGGTAAGAAAATCAATCGCTACCCAGAAGGTAACCAATGCTGCCAGCCCAACAGAACCACTCCCAACGGTAGCTGACAAATTTTCAGACCAGCGGCCACGGGAAAATGCCAATAGCAAAAATCCCAGCAGTGGCAGCAGAATTGTTAAATAGAGTAAGTTCATCCGCGCATCTCACTGACTGTATCAATATTCAGGTTTTGGCGACGACGGTGCAACTGTAGTAACAGTGCCAAACCGATACTCGCCTCGGCGGCTGCCAGCGTAATGGCCAGAATGTACATCACCTGACCATCAGGCTGGAGCCAATAGCTGCCAGCAACGACAAACGCTAGCGCTGAAGCATTGATCATGATTTCCAACCCGATCAGCATAAATAACAGATTGCGGCGAATAACCAGGCAGGTAAAGCCTAATGTAAACAAAATAGCCGCCAAGATGAGGCCATGGTGTAACGCTATCATTATTGTTGGTCCTCCGCACGATTGCTGATCACTTCCCCTTGCCGATTTTCACGGCCGATGTGGTAAGCCACTACCAATCCTGCCAATAACAGCAAAGAGGCCAGCTCGACCACCAATACATAAGGGCCAAACAAGCTAATCCCCACTTCTTTGGCACTGACGACTTCACCACTGATTTCAGCAGATGACAGGGTACTGATGGCGTAAACCAACACAATCAACAGCACGATAGACAGGAGTGACGGGCCAATCCAGGCACGGGGTTGTAACCAGCGCCGTTCCTGCTCGACAACTGATTTTCCCAGATTCAGCATCATCACGACGAAGACGAACAACACCATAATTGCGCCCGCGTAAACGATGATCTCCAAAGCACCAGCAAAATAGGCGCCCATTGAAAAAAACACAACGGACAGGGCTAATAAGGAAATAATCAGATACAACAGTGCATGTACCGGATGCGTATGGGTTACTACCCTGAGTGTTGCGAGAATCGCAACCAGCCCTGCGACATAAAATGTAAATTCCATGAATATCGCTCCTTACGGCAACAGGCTTTTAACGTCGATAGGCTTAGCCTCATTGTCGGCTTCACCTTTATCCTTGCCGTCAATTGCCATACCTGTCTTACGGTAAAAGTTATAGTCAGGATATTTACCTGGCCCTGAAATCAGCAGATCTTCTTTCTCGTATACCAGATCCTGACGCTTGTATTCACCCAGTTCAAAATCCGGTGTCAACTGAATAGCGGTAGTTGGGCACGCTTCTTCACACAGGCCGCAGAAAATGCAACGCGAAAAATTGACGCGGAAAAATTCAGGATACCAGCGCCCATCCTTATGCTCTGCTTTTTGCAGTGAAATACATCCCACCGGACACACCGCTGCACACAAGTTACACGCAACACAACGCTCTTCACCGTCAGGATCACGCGTCAGAACGATGCGCCCACGGTAACGGGGTGGCAGATAAACCGGCTCTTCCGGATACATTTTTGTTTCGCGTTTATGGAAGGCATGAAGCCCTATCATCCAAATACTGCGTACCTGGGTGGCAAAACCGACCACTAATTCTTTCAATGTCATGGTTCAATCACCCCCTTTATTGAGCGTTGTATAAAATAACTGCGGCTGTCGCTAGCATATTCAGTAACGTTAACGGCAGACAAACTTTCCAGCCAAACGACATCACCTGGTCATAACGAGGACGTGGCAAGGCAGCGCGGATCAAAATGAACATCATCATGAAAAATGCTGTTTTCAGCGCAAACCAGACGAATGGAGGCAAGAGAGGTCCATTCCAGCCACCAAAGAACAGCGTGACGATCAAAGCAGATACCGTCACAATCGCGATATATTCTCCGACAAAAAACAGACCGAATTTCATGCCGGAATATTCGATGTGATAGCCATCGGCCAGTTCTTGCTCGGCTTCCGGTTGGTCAAAGGGATGGCGGTGGCATACCGCGACACCCGCAATAGCAAAAGTCAAGAAGCCAAAGAATTGAGGAATGACATTCCATACATGTTGCTGTGAGTTGACGATATCCACCATGTTAAAGGAGCCAGCTTGTGCCACAACGCCCATCATGGACATACCGAGGAAAACTTCATAACTCAATGTCTGTGCTGATGCACGCATCGCACCCAGCAAGGCATATTTGTTGTTACTCGCCCACCCCGCAAACAGCACGGAATAAACCGCCAAGCCCGCCATCATCATGAAGAATAAGATACCAATATTCAGATCTGCGACCATCCATGTCGGGCTGACTGGCACGATCGCAAAGGCCAAGAGCATTGAGCTGAATGCAATGACAGGAGCCAAAGTGAAAATGGCTCTGTCAGAAAAACGTGGTGCCCAGTCTTCCTTAAAGAACATTTTGATCATGTCTGCGACAAGCTGCAATGAACCGCCCCAACCGACTCGGTTTGGCCCATAACGATTTTGAAACAGGCCAAGGATACGGCGTTCAAAGAAACTCATGAATGCCCCGCAGATCACCACGACCAGTAGGATGACAACCGCTTTCAGTACAGTAATCAGGATTTCAATGACATCGGGAGTCAACCAGCTCATTATGCAACCTCCCGTAAGTTATGGACTGATTTGCCTGCCAGAACTGGCGGTATACCTGACATTCCCAGAGGCAAGCCAATTTGCCCTTGGGCCAGATTACCACTCAAGCGCACGGCCAAACGCAGTTGCTGCCCTTCACAATCAAATGTCATCACAGCGCCTTCTTTCACCTTCAAATGCTCCGCATCTTTATGATTAATCATCACATACGGCTCAGGCATACGTTCCTGTACTACATCAGAACGTTGTGACAGCTCTTCACTGCCAAACAAGTGGAAATAGGGCGCAACATGCCATTGATCTTTTTGCGCAGTAAATGCGGTCGGGATAGCGTCAAAATAGTTCAACCCACCATCAACCGTTTCAATCAAACGAACCCCTGGATCACCAAAGCGCAGCTTGCCCCCCACTTCAGCCTGGAATTTATTCCACGCTTGCGGTGAGTTCCAGCCTGGTGCCCATGCAAATGGAATTTGCTGACGTGGTGCATATGGGCTGTTGTTCCCTTCCATTGAGAAAGCAAATGCAGTATCGATATCCTGTGGCTGACGCTGCTCATGGACACTGACATCAGCCAACATCGCGGTACGGCCACTATAACGATGAGGTGAACGCGCCAATTTTTGCCCACGAATACGGAATGTCGCATCTGGTGCCGCATCTACGATGCCTTTGAATTGCGGCATCACTTTGACACAAGCTGCAATCACGTGATCAAGCTGTGTCCAATCGGTTTGACACTGTGTATAGGTGGTATACAGGGAATGCATCCAGCGCCAGCTTTCTAACATAACGATGGATTTATCATAAAATGCAGGTTCGTAAACCTGGAAATAGCGTTGAGCACGGCCTTCTTGATTCACCAACGTACCATCGCTTTCAGCAAAACTGGAAGCTGACAGAATCAAATGCGCCTTATCCATAATGGCGGTGCGTTGGTGATCCACGACAATCAGATTTTTCAAACTATCCAGTGCCCGATCAATTTTATCCGCCGGTGCATGACGATAGAGATCGTTTTCCATGACGATAGCGGTATCTGAATCCCCTTTAGCGATACGCTGTAAAGCAGCATCTAATGGCTGCGCCTCCATCATCGCCAATCCCAAGCTATTCGCATATGCGGCAACATAGGAAAGCCCCACATCCGCACCTTTATCTTTCAAGGCCCATGCGATATTGGCCGCAGCCTGAATCAAGGCATCACTGCCTGGATTACTGCCACTGATGATCAAGGGTTTTTTCGCATCACGCAATGCATGTGCAATGATTTCCACTTTCGATTTCAGCTCATCCGGCAGATCATTAACGGCAGGAGCGATATTGTTCAGGGCATGTGCCACGGCAAAACCCAGGCGAGCCTGATCATCAGTAGGTGCACGGTAGCTCCATGCGGCAATATCATCCAGTCGGGTTTCATCGACACTGGTCAAGAAAAGAGGATATTTGGCATGTTGGCCAATATTCATCACAGCTGCAATCTGCCAGTCTGCCACTTTCTGAGCAGCCGCCATTTCACGCGCTTTGCCTTTCACTGCCTGACGCACAGATAACGCCATACGGGCAGCTGTTTGGGTCAGGTCTTCCCCTAACACCAGCACCGCATCATAATCTTCAATTTCACGCAGCGATGGCGTATAAACCCCACCTTGCTGCAGAATTTCTAACATCGTATCAAGGCGATGTTGTTCTTCCGCTGAAATACCACTGTAAAAGTTTTCCGCACCAACCAATTCACGCAAGGCAAAGTTACTTTCAATGCTGGCACGCGGTGAACCGATGCCAATAGCATTTTTCGCCTGACGCAAAATATCTGCGCCTCCTTGCATAACTTGCTCAGCATTCAATGAAATCCACTGATCGCCACGCAATTGTTGTGGCTGGCGAGGACGATCGTCACGGTTAACATAACCATAACCGAAACGCCCGCGGTCACACATAAAGTAGTGGTTGACTGTGCCGTTATAACGATTTTCTATCCGGCGCAATTCACCGTAGCGTTCCCCTGGGCTAGTATTACAACCAATACTGCACTGTTGGCAGATGCTTGGCGCAAACTGCATGTCCCATTTACGGTTGTAGCGTTCTGAATGTGTTTTGTCGGTAAATACCCCGGTTGGGCAAATTTCAACCAGGTTACCGGAAAATTCACTTTCCAATGTGCCACTTTCAGGACGACCAAAATAGACGTTGTCATGGGCACCATAAACACCAAAATCCGTTCCATCCGCATAATCTTTGTAGTAACGGACACAACGGTAACAGGCGATGCAACGGTTCATTTCATGAGCAATGAATGGCCCCAATTCCTGATTTTTGTGAGTACGTTTGGTAAAACGGTATTTTCGGAATGAATGCCCCGTCATCACTGTCATATCCTGTAAATGACAGTTACCCCCTTCCTCACAAACTGGACAGTCGTGGGGATGGTTGGTCATTAACCATTCCACAACACTGGCACGGAACTGTTTAGCTTCTTCATCATCAATGGAAATATACGTGCCATCTGACGCTGGTGTCATGCAAGACATCACCAAACGCCCGCGTGTATCTTCCGCATTTTGATATTGCTTCACCGCACACTGGCGGCAAGCGCCAACGCTTCCCAGCGCTGGATGCCAGCAAAAATAAGGTATATCAAGCCCCAATGAGAGGCAGGCTTGTAACAGGTTATCAGCCCCGTTTACATCATATTCTTTGCCGTCTACATGTATCGTAGCCATAGTCAGCATGCTTCCCAATGGCCTGCCGTGGCAGGCGTTAATCAAAAATTAGCACTGTTTGTTACCAACGCTGGTTGAGCAGGTTTGGTTGAATACCCGCAATCAGATTGGTATTGCCATAATCTTTGGTGACAATTCCCGCTTCAAACTCTTCACGGAAATACTTGATGGCACTCTGCAAAGGTTCCACAGCACCTGGTGCATGGGCGCAAAACGTTTTGCCTGGGCCAAGGAAACGACAGAGTTGTTCTAAAGTTTCAATATCACCTGGCTGGCCTTTGCCACTCTCAATGGCCCGGAGGATTTTGACACTCCACGGCAAGCCATCACGGCATGGTGTGCACCAACCACAAGATTCACGTGCGAAGAATTCTTCAAGATTGCGAGTCAGGGAAACCATATTGATTTCATGATCCACCGCCATTGCCAATGCGGTTCCCAATCGACTACCCGCTTTAGCGATATGCTCAAAATCCATCGGCAAATCTAAATGGTCCGCGGTCAGAAAATCAGTTCCTGCCCCTCCGGGTTGCCATGCCTTGAATTTCAAGCCATCACGCATTCCGCCCGCATAATCTTCAAGAATTTCACGGGCAGTTGTGCCAAAAGGTAATTCCCAAAGACCTGGATTTTTGACTCGGCCAGAAAAGCCCATGAGTTTAGTACCGGCATCTTTACTTTTGCCGGCACTCAAACCGATATACCACTCTTTCCCATGTTCAAGAATGGCAGGAACGTTACACAATGTTTCGACATTGTTGACGCAGGTAGGTTTACCCCATACGCCAGCCGTCGCAGGAAATGGCGGTTTTGAACGTGGGTTTGCCCGGCGCCCTTCAAGGGAGTTAATCAAAGCGGTTTCTTCACCACAGATATAACGCCCCGCGCCAGTATGAACAAACAGTTCAAAATCAAAACCACTGCCCAAAATGTTTTTGCCAAGCAATCCAGCTGCTTTGGCTTCCTCTATGGCTTTGCGTAAATGGACAGCCGCTTCGACATATTCACCGCGCAGGAAGATGTAACCGCGATAGGCTTTCAATGCAAAGGCACTGATTAACATGCCTTCCACCAACAGATGAGGCAATTGCTCCATCAATAGGCGGTCTTTATAAGTACCCGGCTCCATCTCATCCGCATTACACAATAAATAGCGGATATTCATGCTTTCGTCTTTTGGCATCAGGCTCCATTTCAAGCCGGTTGAGAAGCCTGCACCGCCACGACCTTTTAAGCCAGCATCTTTAACCAGTGCGGTAATTTCATCAGGAGCCATGCCCTTCAGTGCTTTTTCGGCCCCTTTATAACCATTTTGGCTTCGGTATTCATCCAGCCAGACAGGTTGTTGGTCATCACGCAACCGCCATGTCAGGGGATGAGTTTCCGCTGTGCGGATAATTTCTTTCACTCCTGAATGCGTTGTCATGGATATTGCTCCAGTAATTTTTCAATTTCTTCGGGTTTTACGTAACTGTGGGTGTCCTCATCAATCATCATCGTGGGTCCCTTGTCACAGTTACCCAAGCAGCAAGTTGGCAACAGTGTGAAACGTCCATCAGCCGTGGTTTGCCCCGGACGAATGTTCAGACACGATTCTATCGCTGCCTGAACACCCTGATAGCCCGTAATGTGACATACGACACTGTCACAGTAGCGGATAATGTGACGCCCCACTGGTTGCCGGTAAATCTGGCTGTAAAACGTCGCCACCCCTTCCACGTCACTGGCCGGAATACCTAATACCTCAGCAATGGCATAAATGGCACCATCCGGCACCCAACCACGCTTTTTTTGCACAATTTTCAGTGCTTCGATTGACGCAGCGCGCGGATCTTCGTAGTGGTGTTTTTCCTGCTCAATGGCATTACGTTCGTCAGCACTCAATACAAACTCATCCGGGGTCTGAGCGTCCGTTACGTTAACTACATCAAGGCGTGCTTGCTTGTTTACGTTAAATTCACTTTGCATCGTTAGCGATCCACATCAGACATAACAAAATCGATACTGCCCAGATAGACGATAAGGTCAGAAACCAGACTACCGCGGATCACCGATGGAATTTGCTGCAAGTGAGCAAAACTTGGTGTACGGATACGGGTACGGTAGCTCATGGTGCTACCATCGCTGGTCAAGTAATAACTGTTGATACCCTTAGTCGCTTCGATCATCTGGAATGATTCATTGGCAGGCATGACCGGCCCCCATGACACTTGTAGGAAGTGGTTAATCATGGTTTCGATGTGCTGCAAAGTCCGTTCTCTCGGTGGCGGAGTGGTCAGTGGATGATCAGCCTTGAATGGTCCTTCCGGCATATTTTTCAGGCACTGCTCAAGGATGCGTATACTCTGACGGATTTCTTCCACTTTCAGCATTACCCGGTCATAGCAATCACCGTTGTAGCCTGTTGGTACTTCAAAATCGAAATTTTCATAGCCAGAATAAGGGCGCCATTTACGTACATCAAAACCAATGCCAGTGGCACGCAGCCCTGCACCGGTAACCCCCCAGTCCAAAGCCTGTTTGGCATTGTAAGCCGCAACCCCAACAGAGCGCCCTTTCAGGACACTGTTTTTCAACGCGGCTTTGACATAAGAATCCAAACGTTTCGGTAACCAGTCCAGCAATTCACGCAAGAGTTTGTCCCAACCACGCGGTAAATCATGCGCAACACCACCGATGCGGAACCATGCCGGATGCATACGGAATCCCGTAATCGCCTCGACGACATCGTAAACTTTCTGTCGGTCAGTAAAGGCAAAGAAGACGGGCGTCATCGCACCAACGTCCTGGATAAATGTACTGATATAAAGCAGATGGCTATTAATGCGGAACAGTTCGGACAACATGACACGAATTGTTTTCACCCGATCGGGAACTTCAATACCGGCCAGCTTTTCAACCGCCAGCACATACGGCATTTCGTTAACGCATCCTCCCAAATATTCGATGCGATCGGTATAAGGGATATAGCTGTGCCATGACTGACGTTCTCCCATTTTTTCGGCACCCCGATGGTGGTAGCCGATATCGGGAACACAATCGACGATTTCTTCGCCGTCAAGTTGCAGAATAATGCGGAATGCACCGTGGGCAGAAGGATGGTTAGGACCGAGATTAAGGAACATGAAGTCTTCATTATCTGTACCGCGCTTCATACCCCACTCTTCGGGTTTGAAAGTCAGCGCTTCCATTTCCAGATCTTCTTTCTGCTTAGTCAAGACGAAAGGATCAAATTCCGTGGCGCGGGCAGAATATTCCTTGCGCAACGGGTGACCTTCCCATGTCGGAGGCATCAAGATACGACGCAAATTGGGATGGCCATTGAAGGTGATGCCAAACATTTCCCACGTTTCACGTTCATACCAGTTGGCATTTGGAAAAATTGACGTGATAGTCGGAATATTCAGGTCTTGTTCAGCGAGCGCGACTTTCAGCATGATGTCGCGATTACGCTCAATAGAAAGGAGATGATAAAACACCGAAAAGTCAGCTGCCGGCAAGCCTTCTCGGTGAGAGCGCTGACGCTCATCGACACCATGCAAGTCAAACAACATAACATAAGGTTTGGGCAATTTTTTCAGGAACGTTATTACCTTCAGGAACTGTTCCCGCTTGACCCAAACAACTGGCATACCCGTGCGGGTCGGCTGGATGGTAAAGGCATCCGAGCCAAATTGACGATTAAGCTCGCTGACAACTGGATCATCAAGATGATCTCGTGTTGCCCAAGCAGGCCGGGCGCTTTCTTGCGCTATCTGATCTGTCATCATTCTTCACCACAACGCTTGATCAGGGTTTTTGTGATCGCAACACATTGCTCTGGTTACGCTATATGGCTAAAAGCCTTAAATTTCGTCTGGCGTACGCAGATTTTTCACTGCAATACGTTCACCGCGTTTCCTTTCTCTTTCTGATTGCATATTGGCGCGGTAAACCCCTTGATCGCCAACCACCCATGACAGTGGGCGTCGTTCTTTACCTATGGACTCTTGCAACAGCAGCAGAGCCTGCATATAGGCTTCAGGGCGAGGAGGGCAGCCAGGAATATAAACATCGACAGGGATAAATTTATCAACCCCTTGAACTACGGAGTAAATGTCGTACATACCACCAGAATTTGCGCAGGCTCCCATTGAGATAACCCATTTCGGCTCCAGTAATTGGTCGTACAGGCGTTGAATGACGGGTGCCATTTTGACGAAACAGGTCCCGGAAATCACCATGAAATCAGCCTGACGGGGAGATGCTCGCAATACTTCGGCACCAAAACGTGCAACATCGTGGACAGCGGTAAATGACGTCACCATTTCCACGTAGCAGCAAGAAAGCCCGAAGTTATAAGGCCACAGGGAGTTTTTCCGTCCCCAATTCACCATATTATGCAGAGCATGTTCCAGTTTCCCCATATAGACACTTCGGTGAACATGTTGCTCCAAGGGGTCGCTGACAGTTTCCTGTTTTTGCAGGGGATAACGGTCATTCTCACCGTTAGGATCTATGCGGGTGAGCGTATAATCCATCTTTATGCCTCGCTATTACTGCATGTGACTGTTGTTGGTATGATTGCCAGTAGTGTTGATATAAGTATCAGCACTCGGTTTACTAACCTGACGTTTTGAACGCGCTGGTGTCCAATCCAATGCCCCAATACGCGCCAGATAAACCAAACCTGCCAATAACACCAAAATGAAAATGCTTGCTTCGGCAAAGCCTAGCCAACCGCTCTCTTTGATTGAGACGGCCCATGCATACAGGTAAAGGACTTCAATGTCGAAGATAACAAAGAACATGGCAACCAGATAAAACTTCGCCGACAGACGCAAACGTGCACTGCCGACAGAATCGATACCTGATTCATAAGGGACGTGTTTTGCCCTGGCTTTCGCCCTGCCCCCCATGAAGTACCCACCCAGTAGCATGAATGCGCACAAACCAAGAGCACCTATTAGAAAAACCGCGAATGCCCAGTGATGGGCTAAAATTCCAGTGGATGTAGACATACTCGTTGCTTACTCATCAAAAGTGGTGTCAAAGTGTCTGCTCTTTTTGCCGGCAGTGTTGCACCACATCGATTCACGGGAAGGGATAACAACCAAATCTGAAACAACGCTAATCAATGTATCTTATAGCTTGAATCGTCTTGGTTTTTATTCCTCTCAACAAAATTTGCCCTAACGGCAAAAACATCTGCACATTTATTTACAAATCACAAACCATTAATTAACGGATTGTGCTGCGATATCGCTAAAACGTGTCAGTCGTACAAAAAAGCATCCTTCAACATGACTAGTTTAACCGATAACTCGACTTTACTACATCATTATCGCAGGAAAAACCTGTCTTTCCACTGCACTGATTGGGGTATTTTTATGATCAAGTGCACAGTTTCATTGAAAAACATTCAATACTTGAATGTAATTTATTCAACTCTTAATAAATTGTTTCTAAAAAGCACGATTAAAGTGTGATAAGCGAACTATTTCTGAAGACGGTTTTATTTTATCAAGTTAGAAAAATGAAATTTGTTAACAAAGCAACATTCTTTTAACTAAAATTCGAAAGGTATAGGAAAATTAGTAGAGTATATTTCTTATTAGAAATATCAGAAATGGAAATGAAAACTTGGGAGGATTATTAATAAGTAATTAACAACAGGCTAATACTTCCATAAATAAAATGGAAATATTAGCCTATAAAACACATAATACTTATTCGTCTATATTTTCAACGTAATTTTCATCAACTGTTTCAGTTGATTTGATGGGTTCAATAACGTCGATAGATTCATCCATCTCATCGGATTCATCAGATTCAACAGTTGTTACAGTATAAGGTGTTTTCTTATTTTCTATTGCATCAAAAACAGTCAAAACAGATTCGTTCTGTTCGTTACTATTACGATATAAGAAGAATTGGATTTCCGGCAGACGTGGTAATCCTTCAATTTCACCTAAAATTCTCAGATCCGCATTCTGCATTTCCAGAGGGCGAGCAGTAATACCAACTTCCGCATTCACCGCTGCACGAACGGCGGACAAGGAGGCAGCTTCATACGCAATACGCCATGAAATGCCTGCCATATCCAGCGTTTCCTGAGCTATCTGGCGAAAAGGATTAGTTTCATCCATCACAACCAACGGCACAGGCTCATTTGTCTGCAATTGGAAATCAGGTGCACAATGCCATAAAACAGGTGAAGAACGTAAGAGCGTTTTAGGATGATGGTTGATTTTCGCTGTGGTGACGGCCAAATCAATCTCATGGTTATCCAACATGCTTTCGATAAACTGAGCGCGCTTAATGCGTACATCAACAGCCACACGTGGATAGACAGAGGCAATACGGTTCAATAAGAAAGGAAGCAGTGTATCAACAGCGTCGTCTGATACACCTATTCTCAATTCACCGTCTGCATCATTGTAGGTTAACGATGCTGTTGCATCGTCATTGGCACGCAAAATTTGGCGTGCATAACCAAGAAGTTGAAGCCCATGTTCGGTCAGAAGCTTATTGCGACCGTGACGAGCAAACAACTCTCTCCCCACGAGGTGTTCCAACCGCTGCATTTGCTGACTCACAGCTGACTGCGTTCTAGAAACAGCTGCCGCTGCTGCTGCAAAAGTATTTAAGTCAGCAACAGCAACAAAAGTTCTTAGCAGATCGAGATCGAGGTTTATTATCTGACGATTTGCATTTATCATTGTTTATTCATCACTTTTTTTTGATTTTAATTACTAACTAACCTGGTGTTTTTACTTCAGCAGTATCAAATAAAATAATACCGATTGTGACATTACTCTACTCTATTAAATAGGGCAAAGGTTTACTGCATTTTTTTACTAATTAAATCATCATGAGGTTTATTTTCTCCTTTCTTAACAAAATTTATGCAATCCCAAAATAAGTCAGAGATAAAATCCTATTTACATCACATAATCGCCAATTTCCAGTACAAATACCCTTTTTCTGACTTGCTTCAAAGAATAACCTAATCTGAATTAGGAACACTTAACATTATCAGATAGTATTAGCATTTTTAATAAATTAACCTTCTTATTGAATAGTCCTGAAAATATCATGGGTAAAAACTCAAAAAAATTGTCAAAGTATATGTGATAAAAACCTAAATTAACTTTAGGTCGGTAAAGATAAATTATAAGAATACATTATACAAATCTTCTTACTTTTATTGACAATTTGGGATCCCTGAAAAAAACGACAAATGAACCCAAAAACCTCGTCAAAATCTCATCTCCTGCCTCTCCTGCCAACTAAAAACCCGCCATTATGCAAAATTAAATTCCAATTTATCAAATACATTCAAAACAATACGCCAACAAAAGGCAATAATTCAGAGAGCAACCTTGTTCATTTATTCTTAAAACAACCATTTTAACCAAAGATATCAAAGCCTCTTCAAAATACAGATTGAGAAGAGTACATTGATCATCACACTTTTTATGCCGGGTAGTATCCATTTTGCCAAAGAGGTCAAGGCACCCTATGTTTTCCATTAATAAATCCAGTAAATTAGATAATGTCTGCTATGACATTCGAGGGAATACCCTCAAAGAAGCCAAGCGACTCGAAGAAGAAGGTAATAAGATACTGAAATTAAACATTGGTAATCCGGCACCATTCGGATTTGAAGCGCCTGATGAAATTTTAGTCGATGTTATCCGAAATCTGCCAACAGCCCAGGGTTACTCTGATTCAAAAGGGTTGTATTCAGCACGTAAGGCAATCATGCAGCATTATCAGGCCAGAAATATGCTGGATGTTACCGTTGAAGATATCTTTATTGGGAATGGTGTTTCTGAACTTATCGTTCAATCCATGCAGGCTCTGTTGAATACCGGGGACGAAATGTTGGTTCCTGCGCCTGATTATCCTCTTTGGACTGCGGCAGTATCACTTTCCAGCGGCAATGCCGTCCACTACCTATGTGATGAGCAACAAGGTTGGTTTCCTGACTTAGATGACATACGCCGTAAAATTACCCCACGTACCCGTGGTATCGTTATTATCAACCCGAATAACCCAACCGGCGCGGTATATAGCAAAGAGTTGTTGCTGGAAATCGTAGAAATCGCCCGCCAACATAATCTGATTATCTTTGCTGACGAAATCTATGACAAGATCCTGTACGATGATGCCCAGCACCACTCCATTGCAGCATTAGCGCCTGATCTCTTTACTATAACTTTTAATGGGCTGTCCAAAACCTATCGCGTTGCTGGTTTCCGTCAAGGCTGGATGGTCCTCAACGGCCCTAAAAAACAGGCTAAGGATTATATTGAAGGATTAGAAATGCTGGCATCAATGCGCCTTTGTGCCAATGTGCCAATGCAACACGCAATCCAAACAGCATTAGGTGGTTATCAAAGCATCAGTGAATTCATTTTCCCAGGTGGCAGGCTCTATGAACAACGCAACCATGCATGGGAACTGATTAACCAGATCCCTGGAGTTTCCTGTGTGAAACCGATGGGTGCCCTCTATATGTTCCCGAAAATAGACACCAAACGTTTCAATGTTTACGATGACCAAAAAATGGTACTCGATCTCTTACTACAGGAAAAAGTCTTACTGGTTCAAGGCACCGCATTTAACTGGCCAGATCCTGACCATTTCCGCATTGTTACATTGCCACATGTCACTGACTTACAAATGGCAATTGAAAAATTTGCCCGGTTTATCGGTAACTATCGCCAATAACCATAATCTTTGTCATTAAGGCCAATCCCATTAAATATTAATAAATTAATGGGATGGCTCTTCGCTGAGGTAAATATTTGTTTCTTACTTACCGCTATTTTTTCCATAAATGAATTTTCCGCACGTAAATATTCCCGCCATTTTTCAAGTTATCGATACCCCGCTCACAATTAATCATGTTATTCCGCTACAATTTTGCTACAAATTAATCGGCTACCAGAGGAAATTATGAGTCATTTTTTCGCCCAATTATCCCGCCTAAAATTAATTAGCCGTTGGCCTCTTATGCGAAATGTGCGTACAGAAAATGTTTCAGAGCACAGTTTACAGGTTGCTTTTGTCGCTCACGCTTTGGCAATCATCAAAAACCGTAAATTTAACGGCAATGTCAATCCTGAACGGATCGCCCTGTTGGCAATGTATCACGATGCCAGCGAAGTCATTACCGGTGATTTGCCAACACCCATTAAGTACTACAATCCCCAAATTGCCCATGAATATAAGAAAATAGAAAAAATAGCCCAACAAAAATTATTGGCTATGTTGCCGACTGAATTACAGGATGATTTTCGCACCATCCTGGATGAGCATCACCATAGTGAAGAAGAAATCAGTATTATCAAGCAAGCTGATGCATTATGCGCTTACTTGAAATGCCTGGAAGAACTCTCAGCAGGCAATACTGAATTCAATCAAGCTAAAAATCGATTGGATAAGACACTGGCAGAACGTCGTAGTGAAGAAATGGCGTATTTTATGGATGTATTTGTACCGAGTTTCAATCTCTCGCTCGATGAAATCAGCTTATAGATAATGCACTACTACAGCTATTCGATTACTGATATCTGATCGCAATTATCCGGTTATAATCATTAAGATTTGTAACTATTTTTTATAAAATTATTCAATAATATTAAACTATAATCATAACGCAGCTCCCTTTCATACGGAGCTGCCTGATAAAAATATTAGAATGGGAAAAGTATTGGGATCACCGCGACACTAATCCCCATCACAATTAACGTAAAAGGTACGCCAAGTTTCACGAAATCGGCAAACTGATATCCCCCCGGCCCCAGTACTAATGTATTAACAGGAGATGAAACGGGTGTCATAAATGCTGCCGAAGCCGCCACACCAATAATCATCGCAAAGGGCAAAGGAGAAACAGCCATCTCATTCGCCGCCGCAATCGCAATCGGAGCCATTAGCACAGCCGTCGCCGTGTTGGAAATAAACAATCCTATCATGGCGCAAAGCACAAACAGGCACACCAACATCACCCGTGGCCCCATATTACCTGCGATATCCATCAATCCCTTGACAATGAGATCAATGCCTCCCGTCTTCTGCAATGCCAGCGCAAAAGGCATCATACCAACAATCAAAATAATGCTTGGCCAGTGAATGGAACGATAAGCACTTTCCATATCAATACAGCGGAACTTCCCCATTAACAGGCAGGCGATTAACGCGGCAATAAAATTGGGAATTTCATTGGTCAGCATCATAGCAACCATCAGGGCAAGGCAGAATAAGGCATGGGGAGCTTGTGAGGCAGCAGGAGCCGCGCTTTCCACCTCAACAGGCAGATTTAGTACAATAAAATCCGGCGTTTTTGTTTTTAACGCGTGGATCAATTTCCAATCGCCAATCAACAGCAGGGTATCACCAAGCAACACAGGTTCATCCACTAACTTCCCTTCTAACGCTTTTCCCCCGCGACGTATCCCTACTACATTGAGACCATAGCGTGTACGAAATTTCATATCACGTAATGATTGCCCCAAAAGTTCAGATTCAGGGAGCACCGAAACCTCAGCCATACCCACATTACGCGAGTGATCGGAAAAATATTCCCCACGCAATACCATCGGTTCTAGCTGCTGCTCACGGCAAAACTCCCGCAAATCAATATCACTATCCGACATATCCACCAGCAAGACATCCTGCCTCTGCAATTCCATATCCCCAGTGGCAGCCACCATCACTCGACGGAATTTACGCCAACGCTCAATACCAATGACATTGGCACCATAACGGGCGCGCAGCCCTAATTCATCCAACGTGTGCCCAACCAAAGGTGAACCTGGACGGATAGTCAGACGGCGAGCACGGCCCGACAATTTATAATCGCGTATCAAACCACGAAATGTTCGATGATAACGCTCGTCCGCTGTCTGATGGTTTATTCCCCCTAGCCAACGACGAGCAACGAGCATGTAAATTACGCCCGCCATCAACACTAATATGCCGATCGGTGTAATGGAGAAGAAATTAAAACCCCGCAGACCTTCGCGCACCAGCTCACTATTGACGACCATATTAGGTGGCGTTGCGACCAAGGTCATCATGCCGCTGATCAAACCGGCAAATCCTAATGGCATCATCAATCGCCCCGGAGAGGTTTTCATTCTGGCAGCCACGCTCAGGACAACAGGTATAAAGATTGCCACGACTCCCGTAGAACTCATGAAAGCCCCCAATCCGGCAACAGATAACATTAACCAAACCAACATCTTGGTTTCATTATTACCCGCGACACGGACCAACCAGTCTCCCATCTGATAAGCAACCCCAGTTCTCACCAACCCTTCGCCAATGACAAATAGGGCGGCAATCAACAACACATTGGGATCACTAAAACCGACAGTGGCTTCACTTAACGTCAGTGTACCACTCAAGACAAATGCGATGATCAGCAATAAAGCCACAACATCCATTCTGACTTTATTGGTGGTGAAAAGCACAATGGCTATCAATAGCAGGGTTAATACCCACAACAGTTCGCTACTCAATTTGGCCTCTATCAACGATACCTTTCAAATATGACTATCCGCACGACCAATCTGCCAATTAGCAGATTGGCTATATATCAAAAGCCTACAGGTACATACGTTAACAAAGTCAGTAGACCATGTTTCTTAGAGAAAATCCCTCGTTATGATCAAGGAACCTTCTGATTTGGGATGCGTCAATCGGTATAAATCGATACGTAACTGCCAGATTTGACAATCTCAATATCTTCCAGATTATTAATCGTCAAATGAATCTCATTGCGGCGTGGAATATCCGGTGAATCGTGGACAACAATAACCTGACAACCCGCATCCAAGCCAGCATTTATTCCCGCAGCAGCATCTTCAAACACGACACACTCCTCCGGCAATAATCCCAGCTTTTTAGCCCCCAATAAATAGGGTTCAGGGTTTGGTTTTCCATTTGTTACCGACTCGGCCGTCACCCAATGAGCAGGTTCCGGTAATTCCGCCACTTTATGACGTGCAGAAGCGAGAGGAACCGTTCCTGATGTCACAATGGCCCACGGAATATCCAGTGCATTCAACTTATCAATCAAGGCGATGGCACCAGGCAAAGCTGTAATGCCTTCCGTATCTTCTGTTTCAATTTTTTCAATCCATTTGAAAGTATCGGCGATCTCTTCTTCACTCGCATCTGGCATAAAATGCCGGAGCGATAATATCGCCGGCGTGCCATGAACATAGTTCAGAACTTCATCCCTATCGATACCCATCTTATCGGCAAACTGAATCCATGCTCGCTCAACCGCAGGCAATGAATCAATTAGCGTACCATCCAAATCGAATAAAAAACCTCTACATTTCAAAACCAAACCCGACTCCTTCAAATGTCATTATGTGTTAATCAGATACTTATTCCCTATACCAATCGCCTTTCAAGATGCGTCTTCTATCTCCCCCTCTTCGTGGGGAGACGCATCTTGAAGTTAGATTGGTATAACACCTGGGATTAAATATCATCAAGAAAAGCATCGTCTAATTGCTTAAAAGCCCGTTTAAGCAATTCAGCCAATGAAAAGTAGGTCGGGACATTTTCTACTGGTGCCATTGCAATGCCGGCCTGGGCAAATTTTTCCCGAATGTCATAAAACCAATGCAATAATTTTTCCGGTAATGGCGTCGCCGCACGTTTTCCCAACCACCATAATCCCTGCAACGGCAAACTACAGGCAAACAGTGCTGTTGCTACCGATGGCCCCAATTGACCACCCAGCGCGATTTGCCATGTCAAAGTGAAAATGGCCAATGGCGGCATAAACCGAATACCAAAGCGAGTCGCCTTAATTACACGATTTTCAGGAAAAACAGGCGCAAGTTGCTTTTCCAGTGGCCAGGTTTTCAAATATTGCTGTCCTAATTGCATACGCTTGAACCAACCTTGGCTAACAGGCGGTGTCGTGTTCATCATGACCTCAATCAATTAAAGGTATAGTTTTTAAAAAATCTCTACAAAAGATAAAATCTTTTTTGTAGTATTAATGCTATTAAGTATATTTTGTCTTTATTGCTAGCAAACGGTATCCTACACAGACTTTTATGTTGTTGCAGTAGCAAAACAGGAATTTTGCCCTTTTTCGCAACAATTGGGTTCGGTTTGTTAATAAATTGTTTTATTTTTAACATTATTCTTATTTAAGATTAGATCACAACAAGATAATAGGTATTTCCATGTCAAGTAAGCTGGTACTGGTTCTTAATTGCGGTAGCTCCTCCCTGAAATTCGCTATCATCGATCCTGCCAATGGTGAAGAATATCTTTCTGGTTTAGCAGAGTGCTTTGGCCTGCCAGAAGCCCGTATTAAATGGAAAATGGATGGCGCGAAAAACGAAGCTGCTTTAGGTGCCGGCGCAGCACACAGCGAAGCACTGAACTTCATTGTTAATACTATCCTAGCTGAAAAGCCAGAACTTTCTGCACAAATCTCAGCCATCGGTCACCGCATTGTTCATGGTGGTGAGAAGTTCACTTCTTCCGTGGTTATCACCGATGAAGTTATCGCAGGCATTGAAGCGGCTATTCCATTCGCCCCTCTGCACAACCCGGCTCACCTGATCGGTATTGCTGAAGCGAAAAAAGCCTTCCCTCATCTGCTTGAGAAAAACATTGCCGTATTTGACACCGCATTCCACCAGACTATGCCTGAAGAAGCATACCTGTACGCACTGCCTTACAACCTGTACAAAGAGCATGGCATCCGTCGTTATGGTGCACATGGTACCAGCCATTTCTATGTTTCCCGTGAAGCAGCCAAGATGCTGAACAAATCCGTTGAAGAACTGAATGTCATCACTTGCCACCTGGGCAACGGTGGTTCTGTTTCTGCCATTGTCAACGGTCAGTGTGTTGATACTTCCATGGGTCTGACTCCACTGGAAGGCCTGGTCATGGGAACCCGCAGTGGTGATATCGATCCCGCTATCGTATTCCATCTGCACGATGCAATGGGTATGAGCATTGCTCAGATCAACACCCTGCTGACTAAAGAGTCTGGTTTCTTAGGTTTGACCGAAGTCACCAGCGATTGCCGTTATGTAGAAGACAACTACGAAACTAAAGCTGACGCTAAACGGGCTATGGATGTTTACTGCCACCGTCTGGCTAAATACATCGGCGCATACAGCGCATTGATGGAAGGCCGTCTGGACGCCATTATTTTCACTGGTGGCATTGGTGAAAATTCCGCCCTGGTTCGTGAACTGACCATGAAGAAAGTGGCTCTGCTGGGCTTTGAATATGATCATGAGCGTAACCTTGCTGCTCGCTTCGGCAAATCAGGCGTTATCACGACAGATAATAGCCGCCCAGCTCTGGTTATTCCAACCAATGAAGAATTGGTTATTGCTCAGGATTCAGCACGTCTGACCGCATAATCAGCATGATTTTATAACCGCCAGCAATGCTGGCGGTTTTCACGAAGATATCGAACTGAGTCACATTTATTGACTGACGAGCAACCGTTAAAGAGGTTTCCGTGTCCCGTACAATTATGTTAATCCCTACTGACACTAGCGTTGGTTTAACCAGTGTCAGCCTAGGTGTTATTCGCTCTATGGAGCAAAAAGGCGTTCGCCTGAGCGTTTTTAAACCTATCGCACAACCACGTCACACTGGTTCTCAGGATCAAATCACTTCCATTATCCGTTCACACTCCAGCATCCATGCTGCTGAACCTCTGGATATGGCGTATGTGGAGTCACTGTTAAGTACTAACAAAAAAGACGTATTAATGGAAGAGATCGTGGCGCGTTACCACGAAAACACCAAAGATGCGGAAGTGGTTCTGCTCGAAGGTTTGGTTCCGACTCGCAAACATCCGTTTGCCCAGTCCCTGAACTATGAAATCGCCAAGACACTGAACGCTGAAATCGTGTTCGTGACAGCCCTGGGAACCAATACTCCAGAGCAACTGAAAGAAAGAATTGAACTGAGCCGGGCTGAATACGGTGGCAGCAAGAACCAAAACATTATCGGTGTTATCGTTAATAAACTGAATGCCCCGGTTGATGACCAAGGCCGTACTCGCCCTGATTTATCCGAGATCTTTGACGAATCAACCAAAGCGAAGATCACCAACGTCGATCCAAAAACTATCTTCAAAAACAGCCCACTGCCTATTCTCGGTTGTATCCCGTGGAGTTTTGACCTGATCGCTACCCGTGCAATTGATATGGCTAAGCACCTGAAAGCTAGCATTATCAATGAAGGTGCTATCGAAAGCCGTCGCATCAAGTCCGTGACTTTCTGTGCTCGCAGCATTCCTAACATGCTGGAATACTTCCGCCCGGGCTCTCTGCTGGTGACTTCGGCTGACCGCCCTGACGTACTGATCACGGCATGTCTGGCAGCCATGAATGGCGTTGAAATTGGTGCCGTATTGCTGACCGGTGGTTACTCAATTGATGATTCTATCCGTGAACTGTGCGAACGTGCATTCAACACCGGCCTGCCTGTTTTCACTGTGAAGACCAATACATGGCAGACTTCCCTGAACCTGCAAAGTTTCAGTCTGGAAGTGCCGGCCGATGACCATGAGCGCATCGAAAAAGTACAAAACTACGTTGCACAGCACATCAGCAGTGAGTGGATCGATTCTCTGGCAGCTACATCAGAGCGTCCAAATCTGCTGTCTCCCCCTGCATTCCGTTATCAATTGACCGAACTGGCTCGTCAGGCTGGCAAGCGTATCGTTCTGCCGGAAGGCGACGAACCACGTACCGTCAAAGCAGCGGCTATCTGTGCTGAACGTGGCATTGCAGAATGTATCCTGCTGGGCGATCCAGAAGAAATTCGTCGTGTAGCGGCGGCTCAGGGCGTTGAACTGGGCACAGGCATTGAGCTTGTTAACCCTGCATCAGTACGTGAACGCTATGTGCCACGTCTGGTTGAACTGCGTAAGAACAAAGGCATGACCGAAGTTGTTGCCCGCGAACAACTGGAAGACAACGTCGTTCTGGGCACCATGATGCTGGAACAAAACGAAGTTGATGGTCTGGTTTCCGGTGCAGTACATACCACAGCGAACACCATCCGCCCGCCATTGCAGTTAATTAAAACGGCACCAAACAGCTCTCTGGTTTCTTCGGTCTTCTTTATGTTGCTGCCAGAACAAGTGCTGGTTTACGGAGACTGTGCGATTAACCCAGATCCGACCGCAGAACAACTGTCCGAAATTGCAATCCAATCGGCGGATTCTGCGAAAGCATTTGGTATTGAGCCTCGCGTTGCGATGATCTCTTACTCCACCGGAAACTCTGGTGCAGGCAGCGACGTTGAAAAAGTGCGTGAAGCAACCCGTTTGGCACAGGAAAAACGCCCAGATCTGATCATCGACGGCCCATTGCAGTACGACGCGGCTATCATGGCAGATGTAGCGAAATCCAAGGCGCCGAACTCGCCGGTTGCAGGCCAGGCCACCGTGTTCATCTTCCCAGATCTGAACACCGGTAATACCACTTACAAAGCGGTACAACGTTCAGCAGATCTGGTTTCTATCGGACCTATGCTGCAAGGGATGCGTAAACCCGTTAACGACCTGTCCCGTGGCGCACTGGTTGATGATATCGTTTACACTGTTGCACTGACTGCCATTCAGGCAACCCAGCAAGAAAATGCATAATTTTTTGGCTGCATAAACATGGCATAGCCCTATGCTGTTAGCGTGGGGCTATTTCTCATAACGCCTAATTTACCATTTCATCCTGAATGCCCTGCCGTTCACGATTTTTCCGCAGACGCCACAAAATTTCCAATATCACAAACCACACCGGCGTACCATATAGTGCAATACGGGTGTCATAATCAAACACCATGATCACCACCGTAAAGACAAAAAATAGCAAGGTACACCATGTCATAGGGATGCCCATTGGCATTTTATAGATAGATTTTTTATGCAGGTCAGGACGTTTCTTGCGGTAAGCCAGATAAGCAATCAGTATCATGCACCAGCTATAAATCACCATAATGGCGGCAACAGTCGTAACAATAGTAAATAATTTCATGACATTGGGGATAATAAATAGCAAGAATACGCCACTTGCCATGCAAAGCACCGAAAATATCAAACTAAATATAGGAACGGCACTGTTGATTGAAAGTCGCCCAAATTTGCTGTGCGCCAGCTTTTCCGTGGACAAACCATAAAGCATACGAGTACAGGCATATAACCCACTGTTGGCCGAGGACATCGCCGAAGTCAGGGCAACAAAATTAATCACCGCTGCTGCTGCTGGCAACCCTGCTAATGCAAACAACGTCACAAAGGGACTTACTTCCGGTGAAATCTGTGGCCATGAGGTAACAGCAATAATGCACATCATGGAAAGCACGTAAAAGATAATGATCCTGATCGGAATACTGTTGATCGCTTTGGGTAAGATTTTCTCTGGCTCTTTGGTTTCAGCTGTCACGGTGCCAACCAGTTCAATACCGGTAAAAGAGAAAATGGCAATCTGAAAACCCGCCAGAAATCCCAACACGCCATTGGGCAGGAAGACTTCAGGCTCCGTCAAATGGCTTATAGAAGCGGTCACACCATTGGGAGAAGTCCAGCCGACAAAAACCATGCCAATGCCAACGACAATTAAAGCCACTATCGTCACCACCTTAATCATGGCAAACCAGAATTCCGTTTCACCAAACAGCCGTACTGAGAAGAAATTACATAGGCACATCAATGCCAAAATAAACAGTGCCGTTAACCAAAGCCAACTGTCTGGGAACCAATACTGGATATAGCCACCACATACCACCACATCTGCGATGCAACTGACGATCCAGCTCATCCAATAAGTCCATCCCAGAAAATAGCTGGCCTTATCCCCAAGATAATCCGCGACAAAATCAGCAAACGTCCTGTAATCCAATTTGGTGAGCAACAGTTCCCCCATTGCCCGCATGACCATAAAAGCAAAAAAGCCAATCAAAAGATAAGTCAGGATAATTGAAGTCCCTGATATTGCAATGGTTTTCCCTGCTCCCATAAACAACCCTGTACCAATGGCACCACCAATTGCGATCAACTGAACATGGCGCTTACCTAATCCACGGTGCAGTTTTTGCTCACCGGCAGATTGTTCCACCGGTGTTTTTAATGATCTCGTCATCAATAACCTCTACGGCTTGTTGTTTTATGAATTGATTAGGTTAATTTTTCTAACAACAGTCCTGCTCGTAGCCCAACAGCAACATGAGCATTAGGAAACAGGATAAAGTTGGCAGGCGATTCAATCTTCCAGGATTGATGCTGCTGATGGGCGATATCAAAACCTTGCGGTAATTCAGTGAAATTTTTTGTATCCTCTGGGATATTGAGCTGAAAACTGTCATGCTGTTTGATAATTGCATCAACCACACGATAGCGTTTAAGCGCCGGTTTAACGCGTTTACCTGAAGGCAATCCAGCAATCAAATCCTGCAAGGCCGTGGTAATATTGCTGAACCTGGCCAAATCGTTTTGTCCAAAAGGCAGTGCCTTACCGATTTCCAGCGTGCAACTATCCACATTGTAATGTTCACTGGTAAAGTGACTGAACGTTCCCCCTGCTGTGTTATGAAATACCAAGGCATCGAGATCGCTATCTTCCAGCCATTGTAAAAAATCCGCAGCATATTCACGTGCCTGGTATGGCAATAGGGCAAACTGTTCATGGCAGGAACCTCGGATTGCGGTATGAAGATCAAGATGCCGATATTGCGTTGATGCCATCACCGCTGTTTCATGAAAAAATCGCTGGATAACAGACTCCAATTCCAATGCCCGCTTCGATTCATTCCCTAAAGGAAAATTTTGATAACGGCCACCAAACATACGGTTGAGATCATGATCAATATATCGTTGCCCTGTCCGCATGGCGGGTAAATTGCCAAATACCAGCAGAAGATTATGTTGCAATGGCAATTTTCCCTGAGCCAGTTGTAATAATAACTGGATAAGTATTTCTACCGGTGCCGTTTCATTGCCATGAATTCCGGCGGAGATAATCAACGTATCGACAGATTTTTCTTGTGAAGAGGCCCCTGTTACTTGTGGTCGTTTTTGCGGTAATAACTGTAATACCCCTTCCGCTAGCCATGATGACTGAATCGTTGGCGGAAAAACCAGGTTATTTTCGATCTTGTTTTCAAGTAATAAAGTCAGTAAATCCATTTCATCTCCTGATTAATTCTGAAACTCATAAATCGAACCCAATTTGAGGATCTGTGTCAGTTCATCAAGGGCAGAATAGACCTCCCTCAATAGCTGCGGATCAGCAAGATCAGCCGCATATAGGGAATCCCGATAATGGCGCTCAACCCATGCTGTCAGACGTTGATACAGTTTTGGTGTCATCAAGGTAGCTGGATTGACGGCTGCCAACTCTTGTTCATTTAAAACAACCCTGAGTCGCAAACAAGCCGGCCCACCGCCATTGCGCATACTTTCCCGCAAGTCAAAAAAGTGGAGCTTATTGATGGGGGAATTTCCTTTTGCAATCAATTCTTGCAAATAAGCTGAGACATTGTGATTTTGGCGGCACTCTTCCGGTAAAATCAGCATCATGTTGCCATCCGGCTGGCTCAACAGCTGGCTGTTAAACAAGTAAGATTCGACCGCATCCTGAAGAGTGACTTGCTCCATAGGCACTTCAATCGCCACCAAGTTGTGCCCAAGCCGCGCCATTTTTTCCCCCAACTCGGCCAAAACTGATTGCTGATTTAAAAAAGCCTGCTGATGATGAAAAAGAACATGACGGTTGCTCACTGAAATGACATCGTTATGAAACACACCACTATCAATGGCTGCGGGATTTTGTTGGGCAAATACCGTCCTGGAGTCCTCTAATTGATGCAGGCGGGCGATTGCCTGGCTGGCTTCCAGTGTCTGCCGGGCGGGATAGCGCTTAGGTACAATCCCTTCCTGCAATACCTTACGTCCATAGACAAATAACTGTACACCGGCTTCATCATATTCGCCGCAAAAACGGTTGTGGTTTGCCGCACCTTCATCTCCCCAATCCACATGTTGGGGCAGAGGATCATGATGAACAAAATAGTCTTGCGCTGGGAAAGTTGCTTTCAAAGCTCGTGAAGTCGTAGTGCTTTCCAACGAACGATGCAGCTTGTTATTTAAATTTGCTACCGTGAAGTGGACACGTTGATCCGCACTATCTGCTGAAGGGGAAACCGTTGCCGCATTTGCTGTCCACATAGAAGAGGCGGAACTCAGGTTAGACAATAACAATGGAGAATATTGGGCGACTTTATTTAATACCTGTTCGTCACTGCCGGTAAACCCGAGCTGTCGCAATACAGACAGGTGAGGACGCTGTTGCGGGGGCAAAACCCCCTGTACTAACCCCATATCAGACAACGCCTTCATTTTCATCAATCCCTGAAGTGCGGCTTTACGAGGATTAGATTCTTTCCCCTGATGATTGATGGACGCTTTATTCCCCGTTGACAGGCCAGCGTAATGGTGTGTCATGCCTACCAAACCATCAAAATTTGCTTCAATTCCTGACATAACCACCTCTGACATCCGATTGATTGGTGAAAAAATTAAGCCCTGGTGCCGGTGTTTCAGGCAAAACCAAATTTTCCGTTGTCAGGGAAGCCATCGGCCAGGCACAATAATCCGCGGCATAATAAGCACTGGGGCGGTGATTACCTGAAGCCCCAATACCACCAAATGGCGCCTTGCTGGATGCGCCTGTCAGTGGCTTATTCCAGTTCACGATCCCCGCTCTCGCCGCTTGCAGTAACTTCTCAAACAGGCCGGGATCAGGAGAAATTAGCCCGGTTGCCAGCCCAAATCGGGTATCATTTGCCATTGAGATGGCTGCATCGAAAGTGGTATAGCGCTTAACTGTCAACAGAGGTCCAAAATATTCTTCGTCAGGAATATCGTTGACATTGGTGAGATCAATGATGCCGGGTGTCATAAACGTCGAATGCGGATCAGGCTGGGTTAAGGTGAGCAAAGATCTCCCCCCCAGGGCCAATAACTTATTCTGAGCGCCCAGCAAACTCTCCACCGCCGCTAAAGAGATGACGCCGCCGATAAAAGGCTGAGGATCAGCATTCCAATGACCAGGCACAATCTGGCCTGCGACATCAACTAACTGTTGGATCAACGCATCGCCCTTCTCCCCTTGCTTCACCAACAACCTACGGGCACAAGTGCAGCGCTGTCCTGCGGAGATAAAGGCTGACTGGACAATGGTGTAAACCGCGGCGTCAATATCATCATAATCATCTACAATCAGGGCATTGTTGCCGCCCATCTCCAGAGCCAGCATTTTTTCTGGCTGACCTGCCAATAAGCGATGAAAGTGAAACCCCGTTGCTGCACTGCCTGTAAACAGCACACCATCAATTTCGCGATTATCCAGCAAGGCACCGCCAGTTTCTTTGCCTCCTTGAACCAAATTCAATACCCCTACAGGCAATCCTGCTTTAATCCACAACTCCACGGTTTTTTCCGCCGTCAGCGGCGTTAATTCGCTGGGCTTGAACACCAATGTATTACCGGCAATGAGCGCAGGGACAATATGTCCATTCGGTAAATGCCCCGGAAAATTATAGGGGCCGAAGATAGCCATCACTCCGTGAGGACGATGCTGTAATATCGATTTTCCGTCTGGCATCGGTGTTTCAGAATACCCTGTTCGCTGTAGCCATGCTTCAATTGAAATGGCAACCTTGCCTATCATCGATTGGACTTCTGTCCGTGTTTCCCACAAAGGCTTACTGGTTTCCTCACTGATCACCTGCGCAATTTTTTCTTTTTCTTGAGTCAGCAAATCAGCAAATGTCTGAATAATCGCAATCCGTTTTTCAACCGCCAATCCAGACCATGCAGGAAATGCTTTGCGGGCGGATTGGCAGGCTTCAACTACCTGGTGCTCAGAAGCACCGTTTGCCTGCCATAAGATCCGCTGATCTACAGGAGAATATTTAATAACAGGCAGACCCTTCCCTGCTATCCACTCACCGCCAATGTAATTTGCTTGATGATTCATTATGAAATTCCTCAATTGCAACAGCGCTTAATGACAAAGTTTTAATTGTGAAAACCGAGAATGGTGAAAACTGCTAAGAGAAAAGAGAAACGAAGCGTACCGGATCGCCATCATCCACATGCAATACCGCCATTTCTGCGGAGGTAAGCAGCAATTCATCGCTATCCAAAGATTCAGAAACAGATAACAGGAGTGCTTTAAACGCCTGAAAATTCAGGTTAGAGACAATGCATTGTACGCCACCCTGTGATCGGGAAACCTGATCGTTTCTTTTAACATGCACAAGCCGGCTGGCTCTGATTGTCCGTACATTATCAATTTCGGCATCCAAGATGGCGCCCGCATCAAAAATATCGACCGCATCGTGATAAGCAAATCCCTCTTTTTCCAAAATGGCGCGGGCAGGCAGCGTATTTTCATGTACCTGACCAATGGTCTGGCGGGCTTCTTCTGACAACAAAGGGACATAAATGGGATAAAATGGCATCAATTCTGCAATAAACGTTTTAGAGCCAATGCCTGTCAAGTAGTCAGCTTCAGCAAAGGAGACATTAAAGAAATGTTTCCCCAGAGCATCCCAGAATGGCGATTCACCTTGTTGATTCACAATGCCACGCATTTCCGCAAAAATGCTTTTTGGGAAGAGAGATCTGAATGCAGCAATAAACAAAAAGCGGCTTCGGGAAAGAAAAACACCATTGCCTCCCCCGTGATAATCGGGATCAAGGAATAACGTACACAATTCAGTGCATCCGGTATAATCCTGCCCGACAATCAGCGTTTCAAATGTGTTATAGACACCCAATTCGCGGGAAGCTCGCACTGATCGATGTACGCGAAAATTGTAAAAAGGCTCCTCCAACCCAACAGCAACTTCCAGCGCACTGACACCAACAACACGATGCGTTTCTGTATCTTCCAAGGTAAATAAAAATCCTTGTTGTGCTCGTTCCTTTGCATCGTTGAAAGAATCAATACTGCGTGAAATCCGTGCCGTCAGATATTCCTGATTATTGGGTAATGTCGTCAGGCCAATTCCTGCACGGGACGAAAGATTGAGGATATCCCCTAGATCTTCATATTGAACGGGTCTAAATAACATCATGATATCACCTCAAATCAGCTTTATTCCTGAACAAATCGCTTGAGGGCGCTTTCAAGGCGGATGAAACCGTCATTGATATCCTGCTGTTCGATATTTAATGCAGGAGCAAAACGCAACACATTGGGACCCGCTATCAAGGCAATCAATCCTTCTTCCGCAGCGATATTAGTCAGGTTTTTCGCTTTGCCCTGATATTTTTCAACCAACTCAGCGCCCAACAATAACCCTTTACCGCGCAATTCACTGAATACTTGATAACGTTGATTAAGCTTGGCCATCCGTCTCATAAATTCATGGTGACGCTCTTGCACTTCAGCAAGAAACTTTGGTTGGTTTACCAACTCGACGACTTTGTTAGCAACGGCTGCCGCCAGCGGATTTCCACCAAATGTTGTCCCGTGTGATCCCGGCTGGAAAGCCTCTGCGATATGTTGTCTGACCAACATGGCACCAATCGGGAATCCACCACCCAGCCCTTTGGCACTAGTCAAGATATCCGGCTCTACCCCAATCCCTTCGTAGGCATACAAATACCCAGTGCGGCCTATACCCGTTTGGATTTCGTCAAAAATCAGCAACGCTTGATATTGATCACATAATTCCCGTAATACTTTTAAAAATGCCGGCTCGGCAGGGATCACCCCGCCTTCCCCAATGATCGGTTCAACAATCACAGCACAGGTTTTTTCTGATATATGGGCCTTGATAGCATCGATATCATTAAATGGCAGATGAGTAATTTGCTGCGGCAATGGCGCAAAGTCTTGAGAATATTTAGGTTGCCCTCCGACAGTCACAGTAAATAATGTTCTGCCGTGGAAGGAGTTCTCAAATGAAATAATTTCGTTCTTATGATTTCCATATTTATCTAATGCATATTTCCTGGCAATTTTTAATGCAGCTTCATTTGCTTCTGCTCCTGAATTACAGAAAAAAACCTTATCTGCGAATGTATTTTCAACCAGAGCTTTTGCCAGTTTTAAAACAGGTTCATTGGTATAGCCATTACCAATATGCCACATATTCTCCATTTGAAAATTTAGTGCATTCTTTAATTCATCATTGGCATGACCCAGTGAATTCACCGCAATTCCACCAGCAAAATCAATATATTCCTTACCACTCTGATCCCAGACACGTGAGCCTTTAGCGACGACTGGGATAAAATTTGCCGGTGAAAAACAGGGAACCATATACTGGTCAAACCAATTTCTTTGGATCGTGTTCAACATTTGTGTTTCCTCACATGATTAAGATATAAAAAATAAGGAATAATTTTATATATTATTAAATTTAATTTTTAATGATTGGCCTTATTTAAATTATCAATTCATTGTTTCGATAAGTTTCCAAGGACATTATTACAAGATTCTTTTTGATCTTGTTTGATCATGAATTGACCTCATAATCCCCTTGAGATTTAACAAAGTCAACACAACAAAATCACAATTAATTTACTTTATGATGTTTTTCACAATTTATAAAAATGCATTTATTTTCAGTTTATGCATCGTTTATGCATAAAAAAATAAATAAAAAGAGGTATGGAATTGAGAACAGCGGAAGTGATGTCTTTCTGTCTAATAATTATTCAGAATAATAGTTATAAGTTATACCCAAAAATTAAAAAATGTATTTGCAATTAGTGATTTTTATCCTAGTAAACAATATTACTATTTAAAATCAATTGGTTATTAATTAATACCCCTATCGAGCGTGTCAAGCGGGTATATCAGTGCTTACAACTGTTACCGGCAAATAAACACCTCATTGGAAAAACTTAAAAGCCATCACTTAAAAATTTCTACTCAAAAGACAATTTTTCAGTGATAGCTTAAGCGTAATTTAGGTTAATTTAATAATATGTATCGTATGCTTTATTTAAAACACCCCAGCTATTCAGCGCTTACGTAGTGCGCTCAGCCGCATCGTCAAGATGAACAGAGGTACGCCAATGAGTGTGAAACTTAACCCGATAGGGAGAAAGACTTCTGAGGGCACTGCTTTCGTCATGATATCCGCGGTGATGACTAGATTGCCGCCCACCAGAGCGGAAAGAAACAGCCGGGCGCGGCCTGTAGCCGATGAAATAAAACTAGCTAGATGCGGTGCTAATATCCCCAGAAAGCTCAATGGCCCTACTGTGGTGACAGATGCTGCGCTTAACAGGACAGAAAACATCATCAGCAGAGGACGGGAATATTTGATAGGCTCCCCAAGGGACATAGCAAGTTCGTTTCCAAGCTCATAGCGGTTTAACGCGGGGCCAGTGATCAGGATCCCGATAATACTCAATAAGAATAATGGCATGAATGATGCGATAATTGACCAATTGGCCTGAAACAACGAGCCTTGCATCCATCCAGAAAGATTCAAGGATAACTCTGTCGGAAGATAGAGAATAAGAAAAGAGCTGACAGAGCTAAGAACGGATGAGACGGCAATCCCCATCAGCAAAATTGCCAAGCCACTTGCGCGATTATTACCAACGAGCAAAGTCAAAAATAACGCAACAACCAGTCCACCAGCCAGTGCAGCAAAGACGATCAGCATCTTAGGTGCGGAAGGGACAAACGCCAGCAAGACTATGATCATCGTCATAGATCCCTGACTTATGCCAAAAAGGCCGGGGTCAGCCAGTGGATTGCGAGCAATCGGCTGTAAAATAGCGCCGGCAAGGGCTGCACACCAACCCACCATCAAACCCAATAAAATATGAGGTATCCGTACAACCCAGAGTGCATAAAATTGGTGGTGATCAAGGGAATGTCCGAAAAGCATATGCGTAAATTCGCGTATACCAACGTTCGTAACCCCGACGTTTAAAGAAATAACCACGAGTATGATCGTGATGATAAATAGATATAAACCGACTTTTATATCACGGGTACGCATCTGCAACCCGTTGGCGAAACGTAATACCCTTTGTCCGTCTGTTGCCTGACCGAAATTCATAACGATCTCTCCGATGTTACTGAAAGATAGCGCTTTCTTATGATCCAGATAAAAAACAACCCTCCCAAAAAATCCATCAGAATGCCGGTATGTATGACATAAGGCTGGAAAAGTGTCTGTGCACAGAGATTGGCAATCAGGCAGATACTTGCCCCTGTCAGGGCACAAGCTGGCAGAGACAGCATAAAATTCTGACCAACCAGAGGCTTAACAATATGGGGGACAACCAGCCCCACGAAACCAATAGGACCGCATATGGCAACGGCAGAACTGGATGCAACTATGGCTGCAATCAACGCAATGCGTGAAACAAGTGTGGCATTGACACCAATCGAAAGCGCCTTTTCATAACCGAGAAGAATAAGTGTCAGTGGACGTGCCAGTAATAAAAGTACTATCAAGGCCAATATACCGAACCACCAGAAATGGTGAAGTCTTGTGATATAGACATGATTGATAGCCCCTGCTAACCAGCTCAAATATTCGGCTCGTAATGCAGGATAGGCAAGAAGAACCGCATTGCTTATTCCAAGATAAAGCATCGCTATTAATGTGCCTGACAGTATCAGTAGCAAGTCGCGAGAAACGCCGTTAACACCCGCTAAGCGAGATACCGCAAAAGATGACAGAAAACCAAATAATCCACCGGCAAGAGCTGCTATGCCTTGTAATGTCAGGTCAAACTCAAGGCTGATTGCACCGACTATGACAAACAGTGTCGCACCAGCATTGATTCCCAAGGTTGATGAGGAGGCCAGTGGATTGCGGATAAGCCCCTGGAAGACGAGACCACTGCATGCCATCACCGCACCGACATAAACAGAAATCAAAGCCCGTGGCAATCGCTGGTATAGAATAACTGCCTGCTCATAGTTCTGCGGTTCGGGCTGTGTTAAGGCCGCATAAATTTGCGAAACTGACGCAATATTCACGCCAAAAGAGAGACTAGAAAAAAAGATCAGCAGAAATACAATAGGGGCAAATATAAAGAACAATCTGGATTTCATTGTCATACTCTAGGCTGATTTTCAGGATGGTTTATACCCGGATAAGGCTGACAGATAACGCTGCCGTTGTGACTGAAAATATCGGCCGGAATATCGAATACGCGCTGGATATTATCTACTGTTATCGTTTTATTGACAGCACCTGCTGCAATAATGCTGCCAGTATTCAGCATCACAACATCATCAGCAAAAGTCGTTGTTAGATTTAAATCATGTAGCACCACAACGATGGTTTTTCCGTGCTGGAGTGAGAGATCGCGAACCAGTTTAAGCACCGTGTATTGATATTTGATATCCAGGTGGTTCACTGGCTCGTCCATAAGAATGATGTCAGTGTCCTGTGCAAGCACCATCGCCACCCAGGCGCGCTGGCGTTGCCCTCCGGAAAGGGCATTGACTTGAGAGCCTGCTTTATCGGCCAAGCCGACGATTTCCAGTACATCATGAAACAATTTGCGATCCCGCGAGGATGGCCCGCCGAAAAGCGAATTGCGCCCACAAGCTGCCAGCTCGATCAACTCTCCTAGTGTCATGTAATCCGGGCAGTGACATTCCTGCGGCAGATAAGAGATTCTTCGAGCCAGCGCTTTACGACTTATCCCTGTAATCGGCTTACCTTCCAACAGAATTTCTCCGCTTTTCAGGGGAATGAAACCCATGATGGACTTCAGAAGTGTTGACTTACCGCAGCCATTAGACCCGACGAGTGCAGTGATACGCCCTTGGGCAAAGTCTATTGACAAATCATGCAATACGGTTTTCTTGCCGTAAGTTGCGGTGATATTTTTTGCTGTAAGCACCAAAGACTCCTTCAGTTTATCTTATGTAAAATAAATTACAGTGTAATAGTTATGATTTGGTTAGTATACCAAGATCACAGGGTAAGCCCCAATCTCGTTGTTTGTTACCTCTCACATGACAGCCTCCTGCACTTGAACGAGTTGGCTCGATTCAGCAATGACATCGTTGATTAATGCATCGATTTTACTACTGTCGCGATGATGTGCCGTAGTGATTAGATGTGCAACATCCCCCGATGTTGCCAAACAATATTTCTTCCAGACGGCGGCCGACGGACATGGAAATACCACTGTAATGGAGTTGTCATGACGCCAGGCGTTTATCCCGGCGGCACGGAAACGCTCGACGGCATATTGTGCCATCTCCAGGCAGTGTTTGGTGCGGCGCTGCCAATCGGCAAATGAGTGACTGCAAATGGCTGCCCATATCATTAGTGGTGTCTGGCCATTACGTGAACCTGAGATGGTTCTGTCCTGGGCAGAAATGTAATCAACATCGACTGCAATACGCTCAACGTTTTTCCGTTTTGCAACAACAATCCCGCAAGGAATGGGGGAACCTATCATTTTGTGCCCGGAGACACAAATGGAGTCGATACCATCTGCAAAGGTAAAAGGCTGCGGGTTATCTACGAACGGCAAGATCATCCCACTTAAGGCAGCGTCAGCATGTAGGTAGTAATCCTCTCGAGCGATACCAATTTGCTGCATACGTTGTTGAATGATCTTTATGTTATCCACCGCACCACGCAACGTCGTGCCGATATTGGCAAAGATAATTGGATGTGGTTCTTTATGCGCAATAATCTTCTGTATCAGGTCATTATCATCTATCTCACCAGTAGGTAAGGATTCTACTAAACAAGATTTGATACGCAGTAATTTGACGATCTTAGCTACCGAATAATGCGTATCTTTTGAATAATAAAGTGTCCCTTCCGGGAATAGTTCTCGCCCAAGATAGCAGCCGAACATATTACCTTCCGTTCCTCCGTTGGTAACATAACCCCAACTGTCTTCGAAAGGGATTTTGAACAGTTCAGCAAAGTATTTCATGACCTCTTTTTCGAACTCAAAAGAGTTTAACAGATAGTTACACTCCGCTCCCCAGTCACCACAATTGTTGATAGAGAACTGCATGAATCTCTGTAAATAAGAATAATCAAAGTCTGAGGATTCAGGATAGCCGATATTGAAATACTGGTTTTTAACACAGTAATGCCAAAACGCATCTAGCTTGTTCTTATCCGCAAGGGACAATGTCATCTTTATCTCCTGTATCGTAGCACTATAGTAGATCAAAGCTCTGGAATGATGAGTTTTTAGGCAAACGATAATACTCTCGCCCAAGCAGCTGGTTGGCAATAATCCCATTGCGATACGCGCCAAGCCCCAGATCAGGAGAGCCAATACCGTGCTGAAAAATCTCAGCATTCTGGACGAAAATAAAGCCTTTTCCTTTGTCAAGGCGCTGAGCGCTAAAGTCTTCTTTTACAATAAGATCGCCATAATCATCGGTTGCAAGCACTGTATTTTTGAGTCCTTCTAACCATTCTGGGCTGGTATGCTCATAACCTGTAGCCGCGACAATAGCATCGGTTTCAATGACGCCAACTTTATCGAGATGCCGATGACGAAAAACAACTCGCAACGCCTCAGAGTCTCCTATATTTTCCACCTGCTCGACTTCACAATTTGAAACAAGCAGAAGTCCTGGATCACGACCGCCGATAGAACCTTCATACAAAATATCGAAGATATCTGCGATAGTTGATACGCTGATACCTTTATAAAGTCCCCCCTGAGACTCCACGATCTTGCGGCGTTTCTCTCTTGTTATATTGTGAAAATAGTTCATGTAGGCCGGCGTGAAACACTCCTGACCCAGTTTCGACGATTCCATAGGATGAAAACCGGCAGATCGGGTGATCCACTGGATTGAAGCACCGGCCTCTATCATTTCAGGCGTCAATGCATTGTGGAGCGCTAGCACGCATTCGGCTGCACTTTGCCCTGAGCCAATTACCGTGACACGCCGGCATGTTGAGAGCTGTGCTTGTCTGTTTATGAATTCTGCCGAATGTAAAATAGGCGCTTTGGTCTGGATCTTAGCCCACTCAGGCAGAAATGGAGCGGTTCCTATACCGATAGCAAGGTTACGACTGTAATATTGATGCGTCGGTCCCGTATGAGGTTTACTTTCAATAATGAAATGATCGGAAACGGGATCATAATCCACATTAATAACATTTTCACCGAATTGGCAGGAGGGAAGCTGTTGCGTCACCCAGCGGCAATAATGGTCATATTCCTGGCGTGGGATCTGAAAGTTTTCATAATAGTAGAATTTATAAAGACGATCATGTTTATGAAGATAGTTCAGAAAACTCAGAGGGTGTGTAGGCTCTGCCATCGTTACCAGATCCGCCAAGAATGGAACCTGTAGCGTTGTACCGGGTAACAAAAGCCCCTCATGCCAGCGAAACTCAAGTTTACGTTCGAGGAAAAGGCTGGTCAGATCAGAGTGTGACGAAAGTAACGCCGCCAATCCCAGATTGAAGGGGCCAATACCAATACCGAGCAGGTCAATATTATTATTCATATTAATAATCCGAGCTGTTTTCTAAAATTTTTCCATTAAGATGCTGTTCAACTTCTTCTACATTACGGCAACGCAGCAATTGCGGGAGCGAAAGCACGATCGCAAATTTTTCATAGATCCGTGCTGAAATTGTTTTCAGGTGTTGAGGACGCAACCCCATGCTGATGAAATCGCTGTCTCCATCGATGTGGCTAGCGTGTGATTGGCCGAGCACGTCCAGATAAATTTCCAGCACCTGTTTTTTCATCGCTGTTTCTCTAGCAGGGAAAGCGTCGTGCTTAACAGACGGTTGCTCATGTACCGATTCCGTCAACAGGCTGCGTGCCTTAGAGCGATCAGGCTTGCCATTTGGTGAGAGCGGTAATTCAGTGACTGGTAGGAGCCGTGTTGGAATATGCGATGCTGGCAGACATTGGCAGGCATATTTGCGCAATTCTGCGCCTGATAAAGCCTCCTCTTGTTGCGGCACATAAAGTACGCCGATGGCGGTCTCACCGTGCATTTCCTCACCATAATCCACCACAAGAACGTGCTTAACCAACGGGTGGCGAACCAGTTCATTCTCGATATCCGGCAACGAAATACGTACTCCACGCACCTTGACATAACCGTTGACACGGCTATCAAAGACAATAATGCCATCACGACGATAATGCCCATGATCACCGGTCCGGAACGCGCGGATCTCTTTTCCGTTCGTATCTTTGATGGTCACAAAATTGGTCTGTGTGAGGCTTCCATTTTCCAGATAACCCAACGCAACATTGACGCCTGCTGTATGAATAAGTCCAGTAACACCCACCGGACAATGATTTCCACGCCCGTCTAGCAGAAAATAACTGTTAGCCGGTAAGGGCCTTCCATAGGGGATCTGGCTAACGTCGTCCAGCCCTATTTCATGCCATATACTCCATATAGTCGTTTCTGTTGGTCCCCCCAACGAAATCAACCGTACTGACGGCAGGAGTGTACGCAGGCTACCAATAACCGCCGGTTTGATGTAATCGCCACCCTGAGCAATCAGCCGCAGGCTTTTCAATTCATCCCCTTGACGGCATGCGAGAAGCATTTCCAGAATAGCAGGTACGGAGCACCATAATGTCACCTTGTGCTTGGCAACCAACTGGTTCCAGCGTAGTGCATCCTTTTCTTCACCGATAGCGGGAAGAACAAGGGTCGCACCTGCGGTCAGGCAGCCAAAAACGTCGAAGACCGACATATCATGATGCAAAGGCGTGACAGAAATGAAGACATCCCGATGCGTTACGGACCATTCGTCAAGAGTACTGGTGATGACATTCGATGTTGATTTATTGGATAAAACAACACATTTCGGCCTTCCGGTTGTTCCGGATGTGTAGAGGTAATAGGCGGGTTCTTCGCTTGATGAGAGAGCGTCAAGCATAAGCGGAAGTTCCGCCAACGGCTCGGCAGACAAGAGTTTTTCAGGTGTTTCTGCTGGATACTCAATCCCTTCTCTTTTTGTCGTTACCACAAGATCTGGATGGCAGTTCTCAAGGAGATAGCGCAGTCGCTCTGAGGGCGAATCTGCGTCTATCGGAACCCAGATCACCCCTGTCAACGCACAGGCCAGGGTCACAGCCGTGTGCTCAGGCCCACGGTGCATACAGAGGGCAACGACACTCCCCTTGGAAAGCCTTTTCTCCATGAAAGCGCCCATTATTCGACGCACATGACATCCCAGTTCAGCGTAGCTGACATGCCTGTCGCCACTGATAAGTGCTGTTTTGGTGTTTTTGCTGTCGAAAATATTGGTGGCTATCCGACTGAGAAATCGCCCGCAGTGAAAATCAGTTTCAATGCCGTTAAATCGATAGTGGTTTGTATCGATAATATCCTGCGCCGAAATTGCGAATACGCCTGAAGTTGCGATGGCCTGTATTGCTTTGCTTATCGCTCTTAATATGTCTCGAACAAGATCCGATTCAACCGCTTCAGTGGCATAATCGATGTCAAAAACAAGCGCTTTATCTGCATTGATCGAAAAACGAATATCCATCGCAACTTGTGGTGTCTGAGTTAGCCCACTATGCAACTGCATACAACTTTCATGACCTGATACTGGCCACGAAAGTCCGTTGGTAATCACCACCGGTAAAACAGGGCCTGCACCATGCTTTTCGACCAGAAGTCGGGTAATGTCTATACCTGAAAATGCAAGATGTTCTAGCCCTTCCAGCACCTCATTCTGTAGAGTGTTAGCTCGCTCAGAAAGATTGCCCTGCTCAGCATTCCAGTTAACCACAATAAAACTTGAACGATTGCACAAAACCCCGGATACCTGCGGTGCGACGGGAACGCCAATGAACAAACTCTTCTCGTCGATCCAATGGGACATAACCTCAAGAACCAACGTCATGATGGTAGAATTCTTGAAAAGCATTTGCTTGGAACCGGCTTTCGACACTGCGATATAATCTTCCCGTGCTACAATCAGACTTTGCCGTGCATAGAGAGAAGTGCCTATTTGTGCCAGTGGTTTTGTCCATGGAAGTCGTAGTGGACCACCGATTGCCTCAATCTTTGTTTTCCAATACGCTTCATCTCTCTTGCGCTTTTCAGAGATATCTTCCTCATCCAAGGGAGCGCCAGTATCCTCCACGATTGATACCTTGCCCTCGAAAAGTTCTACCATCAGGACAGCTATCGATCGTCCATCAAGGATCAGTGCGTCAAAACGAACAAACGCGATCAGGTTATTCTCTTCCGGTTGATTCTCTGGCAAACGAAACAGCGTGATGTCCCACGGAGAACGCTCCAAGTCGAAAAGGGCATGGGCAAATTCTTCACGGTGGCTTTCCACATGACGGAGTGCCTCTTCCCGTGACAGGGTACTCAGGTCGATTTGCTGTAAATTGATATCTGCTTCTGCGCTAACATATTGGACGAGTCGCTTTGCATCTATCCGGGTGCGTAAACTTTCATGACGCTGAACCATATCCGCCAAGCGATTTCGCAGATGTTCCAAGTCCATGCGCCCGCGATACTCGCGGAATTCTTGCATCGCAACGCCACCAAGCGGTAATTCTGCCCGCCGCCCAAGCAGATATGCCAGTTGCAGGGAGGTTAATGGTTTTTCCATGCTATTCTTTCGCTCGATTTTTACAGTAGAGTCAGTAGTTCCAATTCTGGCTCTCGGTGATGGGGATGTTATTTCATCGGGTGAATGTATTGCTTCATCGAAGCGCTGCGGATATGTGGCGATTTCACGAACGAAATTAACAAAACGGTCGAACATTGGGGTTATCCATTCTTCTGGCAGTATATCCAGACGAATGTCCCAGTTGATGAGAATACCACCGTCGGCGGAAGCGACTTGTGCGTCTAGCGCAACTTGCGGGCCTTGTGAGATAACCCAGTTCATAGGACCAAATGCACGCTTGACTCGATCTGAGAGAAGCTCTCCCTCCGGGATATCCAGTGCTGCGGTGAAGACGACAGGAGTCAATTGCGTAGCGCCATGATGTCGCGAAAGATCACGCATCAGATTCACCCCCGGATAAGCCGAATAGGCGAGTAGATCTGTCAATTGTCCACCAAGCCGTTTACAAAGGTCAGCAGGGCTTTCTGCTTCATTGATACCCACGCTGAGTATGAGTATATTGGAAAAATCGCCGACGATCTTTTCCACATTATCCACTAGGGGGGAACGCCAGAACATCGGCACATTGAGCCGAAAGCACTTATCTCCGGTATGCCTTCCAAGAACAATAGAGAAAAGTCCCAGCATTAAGCTCGACATGGTTATCCTGTGTGTTCGGGCAAGCCTTTTCAATGCCTGACGCTCGTCTGGCGGGAGCCATGCCGCCAGACGATGGCTACGAGCCTGATTGGACAAGGTTTTGTTAATCGGCAACACAGGGGCTGGTGGAATGTGCGGAATACGTGAGCGCCACCAGATTCTGTCCCTTTCACGGGCAGCTTTTAGATAGGGATCGGTGCGTACCTGATCGCACCAGTTGAAATATGACGCGATCACCGGAATCGGCTGATCCGGGTTATCATAAAATCTCGCCAAATCCTCCATTAATATCCTGAAACTCGAAGGATCGATAGCTATCATATCTGTATCGACATGCAGGCGAAATTTTCCGCCATCTCGTAGACTGAGTGAAAAACGGGACGCCTGACCAGAAGAAAGATCAAGCTTCTGATGGGTCCACTCCATGCGTTTAGCAAGAAGTAACCTTGCCTCCTCCTGTTCTGGTAATCCCCTAAAATCCTCAATCTCCAGCAACGACGACTCACCGGATGGAATAACAGACTGAAGCCCTTCAGCGTTGACGCAGAGTCTTAGCATGGGGTGCAGAGAACAAACACGTTCCAGAGCCTGTTTAAATCGTTCTATCTCAATGTCATAGCCGTCGAACTCGGCATAAAGATGTGCGGCAACACCTCCCAAATTGGCCTGAACGTTACGCCCGACCCAGCAGGCTGCCTGCATTGACGTTAATTCTCTCATAGTTTATTCACGTGGTTTAAAAATCCAGATTAATAGGAACAAGTATAAAAATAAGTTGAATTCACATAGCCTCTGGCGGACTAGAGCATTTTATTGTTTTGTCTTAGCCCACTCTCCTATCGCTCTGAGAGTGTGTTCCGCACTGGCAAACGTGGGGGTAAAAACTTCGCCTGCATTAAGAAAAACAATCCGTTTTTCGCGAGCAGGTTTCATATAGTGAGCCCATCCAGGCACAATCCGATCAAGTGCAGAACGAATCGCTTTCTCATCGTGCTCCTTGCTGCCCCAACTATTGAGTACTACCAGAACATCCGGATTGAGTTCGCCTAATTTGTCAGCGCTCAATTGTAAAAGTAGTTGAGATGAGGTAGCAGAAACACCGCTTTGTGCCGAGAGTTTCATGCGGGTGAAACCAAGATCTTCCAATGCTTGAGTGAAACCGGTTGCTTCGCCGACGACATTGATCTGATCTGTTACCAGGATCGGTAAATAGGTCTTATTAGCCATATTTTCCGGCAAAAGGGTGCGCGTTGCCGCTACACGTTGTAAATACATATCCCGCCGCTTTTGAAAATTCTGCTCACGCCCGGTAAGTTTGGCCAAATTTTCTTCAATATTGAAATTATGGAATTTTCCAGAAAGGAAATGTTGCAAATAGACAGGAGCAACCGTTGAAAGCTGTTTTACCTTGTCGACATCGAACTCTGTTCCAATAATGAGGTCGGGTTTAAGTGCGTAAAGTTTTTCCAGATCGATTTCTCGGCCAGAACTGATGCCTTGTGGTTTTGTCTGCCCTTCACCGAGTACAGTATCGACGAAATCGGCACCAAACTGATAAGTACCATCTTCCGAACGGCCATAACTGCCGACGGGTTGAACTCCCAGCTCCATTAGGGGCAGACCGATAGCAGGCTCGCTCATCACCACAATACGTTGTGGCTCTTTAGGTATAACGACTTCCCGTCCCATAGTATCCGTGACCTGCCGCGTTGCGGCAAAAGCCGGAGTTCCCATTAAGCACAGTAATATGATAGCAATAGCAGATCGCATAATGTTTTCTCTTTCAGAACGAAGTAGGGTTATGTGGCTCGGTCAGGCAACAAACCTCCCCTGACCGAACTTACATCCATAAATAATTGGTTCATCACCCCATAGACATCACACAGGAACTTGAGCAAGGGGGAGACTTGAGACTTCAGGTGTTGTGAAGAATGTGAAAACGTTATCTATGGTTTCACAGATGCGCTGGATGTGTTCTTCAGGGTAACGATCCGTACGGTAAGTTATCACCAGTCGCATTATTCTTTCTCCATCAATGACATCCTCCATGATCTCGAATTGAAGACCAAACATGGATTCTTGTTTATCAGGATCGATTTGTCGGTAGCGTATCTCGTTACCAGACGGAGTCTTAAGAGCACCATTCAACGCATTATTGGCATGAATCTGAATATAAACGTCGAAAATCAGACCATCTTCCGGTGTCATCCCTAACGATTGTTGGATAAGGTCGAGCGGTACATCCGCATACGGCATTGAATTATTGATAGTGTCTCTGGTGGTTTCGATCAGTGAGCCAACGGATTGCTCTGGATAGAACTGCAGCCGATGCGCAACCATGGTGGTAAAGTAGCCTACTGTTTCATAGGTATCAGGATCGGTACGACCCGATGCAGAGGTCCCTATCACGATATCCTTCAGATTGCCAAGTTTGTGTAGCGAAAGCGCAATTGCAGCGTAGACAATACTGAACAGAGAAGCATTATTCTGTCGAGCAAAGGAATAAAGACGGTGGGTAATTTCAGGTTTAGGTTTGTATTCAATCCAACCAGCTTTTGACGAACTTTCATGCGCTGCGATAGTCTTCTGGTTGTCAGATAAGCCGAGTTCTAACCCGTACGTTGCATCACACAGCATGTTAGTCCAGTAATCAAGGTGCTTTTGATTAAAGCCAGTTGCCTGCTGTTGTAGAGCAAACTTATGGAATGACAATGCGTTTCTTTTCCAGACAGGCGCCATACCTGCAGAACGCGCTAAATAAGCCTGGGCCAGTTCCTCCATCAGAACGTTCAACGACCATTCATCAATAACCATATGATGAACGAGGAATGACAATATTTGGCGTCCGGTTTCTGGATTGCGGATCAGCCGTATTCTGATTGGCAATTCGTGGAAAAGATCGAACTTATAAGCAGCTTCGTCCTCAAGATGTACACCTTTACTTTCGTGACTGTGCCAGAACCACTTATCATTGTTCACGTCCGACATGGCGACAATCTGCTGACAGATCTCACCATTTTGAACATGGAATAGCGTGCGCAGACTGGTGTGACGCTCGATAAGATCAGAAAAAGCCTGCTCAAGGATCGTTTCGTCAACCTCATCAAGAAAATCCAGCGCGAATGGCAAGTTGAAGATGGTGCCAAATTCATAAGCGCTATAGGCATTCCAAAGAGAAGTTTGTGCAAGTGCCAAAGGTGCCGTCAAGCGATCGTTTTGCATCTGTGCCGAAGGTTCCACGCCCTTACTCTGATTTATTATCACTGCGCGTGATGCCAAAGCGGCAGCTGAAGGATGACTGAAGAAATCACTGAAATGCACTTCCAGCCCGTGCGTGCCAAGGAGTTTACCGATAATGCGTGTTGCCAGAAGAGAGTGACCACCACAGTCAAAAAAATCATCATCCAGCGTCATATCTGTAATCGCCAAAGTTTCACGGAACTCTGACAATATGATCTCTGCTATTTCATCAGTACCAGCGGAAATGTCCTTTTCGGGGGTATTGTGAGCAGAATACACAGCAGTGCTAGGTATAGGATTCGCGACTAAACCCGTAATGGCATCTTCACTACCTTTAAGGAATGACACAAAACGATTTAGCAGAAACTCGCCACTATGAGCGGAAATCGCCTGGCCGGTTGTTAATATAAGGCTAATTTCTTCTGTACCTTCACACTCTGTTGCCAGTTCAAAATCGGGACGCATTTCATAGGTTGGCAATAGGATGGGATGGCTCAGGAAACTCTGTTGTTCAACCAGGCCATTCGGACGAGATAACAACCGAACATATACCCAAGACTCATCATCCCCTGTTACAGGAGTACCGGAGAGAAAATTGTCTTCGTCTGGTTGAGCCTGAAGCCTATCCATGACAGATTTGACTATCTGTGTTTCTTCCCTGCCACACTCGATAATCATGCGGCGGAAACCATCCGGCTGTAACAGACAAAGTGCAATGTGTTCTTGACCACCGAGCAGACCAATAAACTGGGCAAACCTGACTGAAATCATGGCTGACACCCAGTGGGATAGTTTGTCGTGAGGAAGGGACGTTTTCAGTTCATTAATTTTAAGTCCTGTTTTCCAACGCAGTGCAAGTCGATCTTTACTCAGGTCAGTTGTGACATCAAAAGAGGAATGAATAATGCTGTTCTCACTATTGCAACAGCGCAGCCAGGGCACGAGAGAAGCCGCTTTTCCGTCGAAAGGTAGTAAGGAAACACGTTTTAGAGATGGAGGCTCTACACTGTGACCGGCATAAGCGCGGATCAGTATTTCGAGTATCTCTTTTTCATGACAAACTTGTGCCAATATGTCGTGCAAAATAAGAGATAAAACAACTTCATTATTTTTTTGTATTATCAGTACTTTAAAAGGTGGATGCTGTTCAGGGATCCAAGCAGATGCTTGTACAGCTAGTATCTGCTTGATCATGTCTGCATGTGAGCTGGCATGGAAAAACTCAAGGCATGTCTGCCAGCCCATGATTCGGGTTTTATGTAACTCACCGTCATCATTTAACTCATAGCGTACGTTCAGATCCGGTATTGCTTCAATAACAGACTGAATAGCATGTATCAGCATTGAAATATTAACATCGTCACGAAGCTGCCAGGCTGAGAGTTGCTTGAGAATGCGGCTAGGATTTTGTTGCTGTAGTAGCCAGATATGTTCTTCGTAACGGGATATGGATAGGTGCGATAACTTTCCTGAATCAATATTCAACATGGATTTTCTCGTTATTTTATCGTGTTATCAAACTGAACAGTCATTTTTTACAATGCATCAATACGAGCCAATATCCATTAAATGCCACACAGGAGGACTAATACTGCCTTGCAGAATATGCGTTGCAGTGGCTGCCGTATTTGAATTGACAAAAATATACAATTGACAAATAAGAAGGTTAACATAATATTGTTAGTCTGTGAACATTAATGATAATGATAATGATAATGAGAATTATATCCGCAAAAACAACCACCCCGATTAATGTAAAAATGGGAAATCCGCTGTTTTCACGCAAAAAAATGTTACTTAGTAGTGCGATTTTGTTTTCCTTATCATCCTTGGGAAGTCAAGCTGCCACTTTGACTCCACCAGAGAAAAACAAAACAGGGAGCGATGATGTCGATGTCATCACAGTAACAGGTGAAAAAACAGAAAGAACTCTGCAGAGAACGTCAAGTTCAGTCACAGTTATTTCTGGGCAGCGGATACAAGATAAACCTGAGGCGACAACTATCGTTGATATTTTGCAGGGTACACCTAATGTGCTTTATACCAGCAATGCAAATGCACCGAGTATTCGTGGTATTGAGACAAATGGGCCTCTCGTAGGAGGAAATACCTTTCTTTCTAAACCCATACCACGAGCGACTATCAGTGTTGATGGGCGTTATATCAGCTCCGCAGAATTTAGTTTGGGGAGAGGAGCTGTTTGGGACGTAAATTCAGTAGAAGTATTCCGTGGCCCACAAACGACGACACAGGGCGCGAATAGTATCGCCGGTGCAGTTATTATCAAGACTAACGATCCCTCCTTTACCCCCGAATTCGATGGACAGGTTTTATACGGAAGCCACCAAAAGAAACGTGCTTCTTTTACTGTCAACGGCCCATTGACAGAAAATCTCGCAGTACGCCTCGCCATGGATTACAGCGATAGAAAGACATTCATTAAATATACCAATCCCGATTTCTATGATTCTGATATGAACAAAGATTTCGAAAATCTGGATATCCGTGCTAAGGCACTTTGGCAACCTCTGGATAGCCCTTGGTTGGTCAAACTGACCTACTCCCATATGGCAGCAAAAAATCCTGACAGTGAGTCGGCATCATTGCCTTACAGTAAATTGAATAACTTTACGCTAGGCATCAACAGAACTAAGACCAACAGTGATGTCGGTATCTTAGATCTCCAATATACGTTCGAAAACGATATGGTGTTCTCCAACCAGCTCCAATATTCTTCATCGAAGTATCGTTACACTTTCTCGAAGCAGGTTTCTGGTATCGCGAATCGCGATTCGAACAATGTTTCCAACGAAATGCATTTGAACTTCGGTGATGAATATTCAACCTGGAGTGGAGTGACAGGGCTATATTACTCGCGGGACAAGGCCTCAAATGTACTTGATAATCTGCTGGGCAAGGCAGACGCCGATCTGACTAATACCAGTGTCGGTCTTTTCTCAGAGACTACTAGGCGTTTTGCGGAAAAATGGGCTCTGACTGGCGGTTTGCGTTATCAATATGACCAAGTCAAGCATGAAGGGGTCACCAGCTATGTGCCTGGTGTTTATCATGAATATAGCAAAGGGTTCCATGCTATTCTGCCGAAAGCGTCTCTCGCCTATGACGTTACTGACGATATAACCGTCGGTACTCTGATAAGTAAAGGCTATGCGCCGGGTGGTACAGGTGTGAATTTCTCTGGGCATTCCTATTACACCTTCGCGCCGGAGAAGGCTTGGAATTACGAGTTGTTTGCACGTGGTACAGCACTCAATAACCGATTGCTGGTAACCGGTAATATCTTTTATACCGATTATAAGGGATTCCAGAGTGCTGTAACGGATTATAGGAAAGACCAACCTAACGGTTCTATCCTTGTCAACGCCGATAAGGCGGTAACCTATGGACTTGAGCTGGCGGCAGATTATCGGGCTCTGGACAATCTTCGCCTACGTGGTGGACTTGGATTGCTTCATACTGAAATCAAAAAATTCGCCGATTATCGAGGAAACTTGTTTGAAGGAAAAAAATTCGCTAAAGCGCCTGGCTACATGTTTAACGTCGGTGTTGACTGGAACATCACGGAACAAGTTCGTCTAAGTAGCGATCTTCGTTATGTGGATCGTTACTTCTCAAATGACCAGAACGATCCCGAATGGCGCGTCAGTTCCTATTTAGTTTCCAATCTCCGTTTATCGTATAATCCGATCGACAATCTCGAACTCTTTGTTTACGGAAATAACATCTTTGACAAACGTGCGCCAACATACAAATACCATGATCGTAAAGCTGGGATTTCAGGATACATGCTGGAGCCACGTGAAGTGGGTGTCGGAATGAAAGTACGCTTCTAAAATCAGTATTGACCGCACCGACTTATCGGTGGTAAATCGGTGGTAAGAAGTAAGGGGGAGCTAATCAGCCGCTCCCCCTTTTTCCATCTTAAATCACGCGTAGTACTTATTCTCTGACTTCACGGCCTGACAATTTTTTTAATCATTTATTGGCCTGAATTCGCGACTACATAGGGTTCTATTAATAGCAGCTTGGTTAATTCCTTGGACGAAGGCTTACTTTCTTCCCCTTTAGGAACCACAAAAAACTCACCTTGCTTTATTATTACGTGATCATTTTTAAAATCTATACGAAGTTCACCTTCAATAACCATAAATACCTTGTCTTCATCTTCATGTGTGTGCCACATAAAATCACCTTCAGCGAGCAATATGATTATCTTATATTCATTTGTTTCAGCTATCACTTTCGGTGACCAAATTTCTTCTATTAAATCAAATTCTTGTTTTAAATTATTGACTTTTCTCAATGCTGCAATATGGCTCATGTTATATCCCTTTCCTTTAACTAGTTTTTGGTTTAGATTTTTAATACTTACCCATTCCATCTCATTATAGTCTTTCCGTTCTTTATAGTGGCATACAGGTAAACAAATTTAAACATTCGGTTTATCAAGCACCAAGTGTAGCGCCCCCATCAATGACAATATCTTGCAACGTTATATGGCTTGCTTGGTCGGAGGCCAAAAACAAAATGACGTTGGCTATTTCGTCGGGCTGTGCGATTTTCCCAAGTGGAATGCCGAGCTTAAATTGTTCGGTAAAGCCGTTGATAAGACGCTGATATGCCATATCATCATCGTTGAGCATTCCCTCCAGCATTGGCGTCAGTGTGGAACCAGGTGAAACAATGTTACATCGCACCCCAAAAGGGGCCAGTTCCAACCCCACACTCAGGCACAAGCTACGCATCGCAGCTTTAGAGGCACAGTAAACTGCCATATTAACGCGCGGCACGTGAGCTGCGTTGGAGGCTATTGAGACGATATTGCCTCTGCGCTGACGCTGGAAGTGTGGAATAAGGATTTTAAACAGATTAAATACTGCACCTGCATTAACGTTGATTGAGCTTTCCCAGTCTTCATGGCTTAACGTTTCTGCAGAGCCAAAGCGCAGAATTCCCGCACCGTTAACCAGCACATCCAGCCCATTTGCCTTCAGCAATGGAGGGCAGATTTTTTGCACCGCATGAGCATCGCTGACATCCAGAATGAGCGTCTCAAACGGCATTGAATCAGGAAATTTCAAATCGAATCCAAAAACCCTAGCTCCTGCCTCGTGAAAACGGAGGGCTGTTCGAAAGCCGATACCATTCCCAGCTCCTGTTACCCAGACAGTTTTTCCCTTGAAGTCGTTCATTTCTCTTCCAAATCGTCGTTCAGCAGTGCAAGCCAGTTTCGCAGCGTTGGTTGTTTCATCAGCGTGGTAAAATCAATTTCGTACCCTTCCTGGCGGCACTTTGAAACAAAGGACATTGTGCGTAGCGAGTCTAAGCCGTAATCAAGCAGGTTTTCGTCATCATCAATGTCGTGTGCATCTTCGTCCAGTGCGGGTTGCAATATGGCAAGCAAACGTTCGCGATCCCATCTACGTTCTACTGCGGGAGGGATAAGTGCCGACAACGCCATAGAGGTACTCAACACTCGTCCGGAACGACCCGCAGTATAGCGGAGCGCCATCATATGCTCTTCCCGGCTGAAATCCGCCAGCGCATCACTTATCATAAAAGCCTGTATATCGCGCATAAAGGCATCAGTAGCAGTGGTTAGGCAACCGATATGGGCGTACACGCCACAGATTATAAGCTGGTCGCGCTTACATTCTTGCAGATAGGTTTCCAAGCCAGAGCGCTGAAACGCACTGTAGCGCCACTTCACCAACACAGTGTCCTTCGGTTCGGGGGACAGTGCTGCTACGATTTTTTGCTGTTCTGGATAGCTGTTCAGGCCAGGTCCCCACATATCATTCAGTAGCGCTCGATCAACGTCATTTTGTTGGTTAGGCTGAGCTGTGTAAAACACTGGAATACCGAGCTCATGGCAACGCGCGCGCAGAGTCACTATGTTGTCGATAACCTGCTGAATCATATTGCTCTCTTTTCCCCAGAAGTTGAGGAAATATTCCTGCATATCGTGAATTAGCAGAGCGGCGCGCTGTGGCTCCAACCTCCACTCGACTTTATTTACAGGTAAGGCGGTTTCATCGGGCAGGATATAGTCCTGAATTTTAGGAATGCTCATAGCGTATTTTCTCAATTTTCTAAGGTGGCGCTGGCAAGTGCACGTAACGCCTGTTTGTTGATTTTTCCTACCGGAGTGAGCGGTAACTCAGGTAGACTTTCAAAACGATCGGGGATTTTGTAGTCAGCTATACCTTGCTCGCGTAGCCAGCGTCGCAGCACAGCTGGTTTCACGGATTCGCGTTCGCGCGTTACCACAAAGGCGCAGGTTTTCTCACCCATTAGAGAATCAGTAATAGCGACCAGTGCGGCGTACACCACCGCTGGGTGGCGCAGCAACAGATGTTCAACCTCTTCAGCGGCAATTTTTTCGCCACCACGATTTATTTGATCCTTTTCACGTCCAACGACTTTCAGATATCCATCGGGAAACTGAATAACCACGTCGCCAGAACAATAAAACCCGTTACTGTCGAACACCGTCTGGTTATGTTCTGGGCTGCGGTAATAACCTCGAAAGGTGTATGGGCCCCGAGTCATCAGCAATCCAGGCTCTCCGTGCGGTACAGGAAGGCCTTCTCGGTTTGCAACCCATACCTCATCATCTTCACTGATGGGGCGTCCTTGAGTTGTGAAGGTATGCGCATCGTCATCGTCTAGTCGGGTGTAGTTCACCAGACCTTCTGCCATACCAAATACTTGTTGGAGTTGGCAGCCCAACTCTTTTGGAATGCGTCTGGCCAGCGTTTCTCCCAGAGGGGCACCGCCGACCTGCATCACTTTCAGGCTAGAGAGTTCGTTGGCGTGGCCTCTGATATTGGCATATTCCAGCCAGATGCTGACTGCTGGTGGCACCAGAGCGACGATATTGATCTGGTGACGGGCTATGACCGGAAAACATCCGTCCGGGCTAGGATCGGGGACGAGGATGACCTGACCACCCGCATAAAATACGCCCAGCGCACCCGGTGAACTCATAGGATAGTTGTGTGCGGCCGGCAGTGCGCAGAGATATCGAGTTTTACTACTGATGTCGCAGATCGGATTGCTGGCGCGGATACTGTAATAATAGTCGTTGTGGGTGCGTGGAATCAGCTTGGGGGTGCCAGTGCTGCCGCCGGAAAGCTGGAAAAATGCGACCTCATCCGCTGGCGTTGGCGTTGGCGTGAAGTCTCCGGGCTCTTCCGATATCAGGCGTGAAAGCGAACGGTTCGAATCTGAATCCTCATGGTGAAGCACCACTGTTTTCAATTCCGGACACTTGGCTATCAGAAGATCAATAAAAGTATCGTCATGAAACTGGCGATGCTGGCGATCGGCAATGAGTATCTCTGGCGTAATCTGGTGCGCATACGCAGTTAATTCACTGCTCTGGTGGCTATAAAGCGCGTTAACGGGTGCAACGCCCAGGCGCAACAAGGCAAAAAAGACGATATAAAACTCCGCTTCATTGCCAAGCTGTACTAATGCAGTTTGTCCCTGACGCACGCCACGTCGATACAGGGAAGCAGCGAGTCGGTTTACTGCTTCATTAAGCTCTCGATAGCTCCAGCATCGCTCCCCGCAGAATAGTGCCACAGCATCGTTCTCGCGGTGAATATCGAGGATCTCACTCAACGGGCGATCAATCCAATACCCTTTCAGTCGATAACGTTCGGCCATATCCTGAGGCCAGCGACTAAATTCAATCATAATATCTGCTCCTGTTGCGTTGCAAAACCAAGTGCACTCAGCATGGTGTTAAATTTGGTACGGGTTTCCAACCATTCGTTTTCCGGAACAGAATCCGGAACAATGCCAGCACCGGCAAATAACTCAATCTGATGAGACCGAACTTTACCGCAGCGGATCGCCACAACCCATTCCCCGTCTCCGCGGGCGTCACACCAGCCGACAATACCGCCAAACCAACCGCGGTCGAATGGTTCCAGCTCGCCGATCAGGTTGCGGGATGAGGTATAAGGAGAACCACATAATGCAGGCGTGGGATGAAGTAGACAGGCAAGAGACAATGCGTTATCGCAATCACCAGACAATATCCCCTGGATCTCAGTAGCGAGATGCCAAAGCGCAGGCGTGCTGAGCAGCGAGGGTTCTGCAGGGATCGTCAGAGACTGGCAGAGATCCGTCAATTGGCGACGGATAGCCTCTGTGACCACCAAATGCTCATGGCGATCCTTTCCGGAGTTCAACAACTTTTCCCTGATATTTCTGTCACTAGAGTCATCGTCACCTCGCCGCGCTGAGCCGGCAAGAGGACAGGAGCGCAGGACATTCCCCTCTTTACGTAACAGCAGTTCAGGGCTAGCACCGATTAGAGTGCCATCTGCTAGCGGCAAGTGAAAGTTGTAGCTCTCAGGATTCTGTCTGTTGAGCTGTAGCCATAAGCTCAAAGCATTAAGCGGGGAAGTGCTTTCAATCTGCAGCAAGCGTGACAACACCACCTTATTCAGTTCACCAATGCGCAGTGGATTCAAGGCGTTTTCTACCATGCTGCAAAATACATCATGATCTGGAATGTAGTGAGCTTGCCCCTTCACCTGCACCGGAGAATCGGAGAGATTAAAGGCGTGGCGATCGAACCAGTAGTGGGTCTTCGGAATAAACAGCGAGCAGGGTTGGCGTTTATCAAACGGAATAGCTCCCACTACAATGGGGTTTTCTACTCCGGCCTGCTGAGCCTGACCAAGCAACTGTTGCACTTTCTTCTGGAACTCACTCTCAACATGATGTCCGGATGCGGCAGGATGTGTCAAGGTAGCGAAGCATCCCCGAGCGAGCAGGCTTTTGTGGGGCGACAGAAAGATAAAGTCATCCTCTTGCAACGTTAGTGAAGGAAGATCATGGGTAATACCAGACAAAATCAAGTTCCTCTTGTTGGTGTAGGTGCCAGCTTTTCCCCCTTTCCTGAGAGGAGAAAAATACCGACGGCAACATGAGAGCGAGCCGCCAGCGGTGCCGGATACCAGGTGTTATTAGCGATAGCTGGACGTGGAGAACATGCTGTAGTCGTAGCAGTAGAAGCGCGCTTCTTTTCTACAGCAGGAGGCGACATGGTGAGGTTATTGACGTTAAACTGCACAGATGCGCCTTTCAAATTGGAAGTATTTTTTCTTAGTTTATTACTTATGTAGCAAAAGCGGTGGCTTACGACTTCATCGTTGCGGTTAGATGAATCTAGATAATTGGTGAAAACACTGTTGGTATAATTTAGTGCCTTGGATATGAAAATCGTTCTTTTGCTATCCATCTGGTGACGAGTAACCACGGAGATGACCTGCCGTAGTTTGAGAAGTAGGATCGCCGTTTTAGCGCCTGATACGAAACTTTTCGCTACAATCCTTCTCATGGGTAGCGTTACGCTTTTCCGCTCCGCGACTGCATCCCTTATGGTCCCTTCCCCATCGCTAGCCGCATACGCCCCGTCAGATAACATGGATATTGAAAATAGTGTCGCCTGAAACCCAAATTTTGTACGTCTGGCGATGATTTTCGCCATAAATTTTTTTCTTCTTATCTTAAACATAATCAAACACCGTCTGATTTGCCTTATGAAAATATTTAATAACAATTAATTTGTGCTGCTTACAGGCGGCGCCAGAAATCCAATTTGACAAAACGTTCATCAGGAGAGGTGTTGGCTCCTGAGAAGGAAAACCCCATTACAATATTTTAAATAGAAATGATTATCAATGTAATTTGTATTATTAATTGATACCGTTTTCTTGTAAAAATTTCTATAGATATAGCAACAGAGAAAAGTCATCTAACTATTGCGTGGGTATGGGGATTTTGGATCATGACATTAATCTATTGAGTCCTGGAAGGCTTTGCTAGTACATTGGCTGCCTTGATCGCGATGAAACATGATACCTTATAGCTTCTCCCTTGATTCAAATACTATTTCTAACTCTTTCTATGTCAACTCAGAATCCGGGAAAATGACATCATCCGGCCAATGGGGTTGCACGCAAACAAGTCGAGAACTACAGCCAAATACACCCAACGTTTACCGATCCAAATGTCGGTCACATCCCTATACTTGATGGGGTTCAGTGACCGCAAACTGCTCGTCAAGATGAGTAGAAATATCAAAATTTCCGAACAGTTGGCAAGGAAAGCCACTGGATAATGTATTCTGAATTGCTCGATCATATAGCAATATTTACTGAGGGAAAACAAGCGGATTTCACCGCCCGAACTGTGTTGCCGGGAAGCCAAACCACACCAGACAGAAAGTTGCCTGCCATTCGAAAATATATCTGCATTGACCTCATTCACAAAAATCGCTGCAATGAGAGGATCGATACAGGAAATAATAAGCAGATGGCCACAGCCTGTTTGTCGGCGATAAAGGGAAGCAATTTCGCATTATCATTCACATTGAGAATAATCTTTATCAAAATTATATTTATTAATATTACTATGCCATAAATCACGCTTGCAGTTTTATAAGAAAAAAATAACCATAATGGATTGAGTAAGCAGATATATGAATTTTCATATTAATTATAACCTTCGAAATGGCTTGTTTTCTATGACTCTAATAGCTTATTTATATCGTCAATCTTGGGTATTATTGTTGGTATCGACAATAAGCGCATTAATTAGTGGGTTTGCCGGTGCTTCGATAGTTGGGATGATCAGTCAAGGAGTAACAGAAGAGATTAACCTGATTACATTTCTTTGGAGCTTTTTTGGCATCTGTTTTATTTTTTTCATTACTAAGACCGTGTCAGAAATTACATTATCGCATTTAGCCCAATCCACGGTTTTTTCATTACGTCTAAGTTTAAGTAATAAAATTTTGCGGGCGCCACTTAAAAAACTACATAAACTTGGGCGGCACGGTTTATTGGCGGTTTTAACCAAAGATGTCGATGTTTTTGTACACTCCTTTATGTTGGCTCCCTCTGTTTTTGGTAATATCACCCTAATCATAGCCTGTTTTGGTTATTTAGCCTGGATGTCATGGCAACTGTTTCTCATTTTAGCGGCACTTAGCCTGATTGGCATGTATGTGTTTTATCTATGGGAAAAATATCCATTACAATTAATGACAGATATGCGTGATCAAATAGATAAAATATACCTTAATTTCCAAAGCCTGATTGATGGCAGTAAAGAGCTGCAACTCAATAAACAAAAAGGAAATCTTTTCATTAATAAAGTGATTGCGCCTGCTGCCAAAGTGTTTCAGGAGATCTGTATTAAAGCGAACTCCAGCTATGCCTGGGTGATTAATGCCAGTTCTGTAACATTTTATGTCATGATTGGTATCATTATTTTTGTTGTTCCGATTTGGCTTCCCCAGGAACCATCAACATTGGTGACTGTATCGTTGCTTGTTCTCTTCTTATCCGGCCCAATCAGTGAAGTTATTGGCGCAATTCCGGAGCTGAGAGAGGCGGAAGTTTCATTAAATAAAATGCGGCGTCTTGACAGCCAACTGGAAGAAGCCCTATCGGCACAAATTGAAGGCCCCAACCCATTTAACAAGCAGCAAGCCATCGAGATTGAGCTGAAAGATGTTGTCCACCATTACACAACGGATAAAGAAGATCGCCAGTTTGCACTCGGCCCATTAAGTTTAAAAATATCGCAAGGTGAAATTGTTTTTATCGTCGGTGGGAATGGCAGTGGGAAAACAACACTTGCCATGTTGCTTGTTGGCCTGTTTGAGCAAGAATCCGGTACTATCTCATTAAATGGTGTGGAAGTCACACCAGCAAATAATGAACATTATCGTCAACATTTTGCGGCCGTTTTTTCTGATTACCATCTATTTGAGCAGTTACTCAATAGCGATGCGAATGTCACCGAAAAAGCAACACATTATATTGAAGCGTTAAATATGGCACACAAAGTTAAAATTGTTGATGGCGGATTTTCCACCACAAATCTTTCCGCAGGTCAACGGAAACGACTGGCTTTAGTTTCAGCTTACCTGGAAGACCGCCCTATTTATCTGTTTGATGAGTGGGCCGCCGACCAGGATCCGGTGTTTAAACGCTTATTCTATACTGAGCTACTGCCAGAATTAAAAGCCAGAGGTAAAACTGTCCTGGTTATTAGTCATGACGATGCTTACTTTAATATAGCTGACCGCATTATTAAATTAGAGGATGGCCATATTAAAGAAGTTGATCATAAGGGCCATTATATTCAATAAAATGAAATAAATCTTATGGCAGAGAGCCTGATAAAGCAGGCTCTTATTTCACTTTAGATACCCAGAAAAACTTGAGAAAAAAATCACTAACGGTAATAAAATTTATTACATAATTCCCATAATAAAGTGAGATACATTAGAAAAATATTATTAGAAATATGTAATAGAACTATTTAATGTGAATTATCTAATTTTGTAATATACCAATCGTCTTTCAATATGTGTCTTATATCTCCCCGCTACGCAGGGAGATATAAACAATCACATTGATTCGCAAACTGCACCTTGAAGTTGGATTGGTATAAACATAATTTCCTAGTCGGCAAGAAGGAATTAAATAAATATAAAAAATAAGACTGTTCTTTTTTATTAGAATGGTCAGTTATTTTTATTGTTAAAACCCAAGTGTGATTTTTTGTTTTATCCGTTCTCATGTTTTTATTTTTAATGTACCCATAAAAAGGGAGCTATAGAATGAATTACCCCGAAAAATTGAAATCATTCCCTTTATCAGAAGCTCAACGCAGCCGCTGGTTTCAATATCAAATTGATCCTGACAAACGCGGTCAAAATAATAGTGCATTTTGTACACGCATTAAAGGATTAACGGCCAAGCGTTTAGAAGAGGCTCTCAATAAACTGGTACAAAGACATCCGATGCTGCGGGCAAGTTTTGGACTATACCACGGCGAATTAGGTTATTGCATCGCAGACAGCGCTAACATCACACTTACAGTACACGATGCCCAGCATCTTAGCGAAGAAACGCTTAAACAGCGTGTTCAGGACGATTGCTGGCATATGTTTGACCTGGCCCATCCGTTGCGGGTTTATGCCAGCTGGTATCAACGCAATCAACAAGAAAGTGTCATGGTCTTGACCTTTGATCATCTGGCCGTTGATGGCTGGTCTTATTGGATACTGTTAGATGAACTTGATGCTCTGCTGTCGGCAAAACCCCTGGAACCCGCACCAGAAAATAGTTTCCACGATTATGTGGAATGGCAACAACAATGGCTAAAAAGTACCAGCGCTAAAAAACAACAACAATTCTGGCAAAACACATTGGCGGGTGATTTAGCTATCTCACAATGGCCACCAAAAAACAGCCCCCTGCACGCCACAGGAAAAATATCGTTAAAGAAAATCATTAACCAGTCACTGACGCACAAGCTGCAAGCATTAGCGCTAAAATATGACAACAGCCTATTTGCTGTTTTTCTGGCTGCCTACCAAATCCTTCTCAGCCGTTATACCGCAGTGGATGACGTCATTATCGGTTCTATCTTGCCGGGCAGAGGCCGGGCACGTTGGGGAAAATTAGTCGGCGAATTTATCAATCCGGTTGCTTTACGCTGCCAGATAAACCGTGATATGACCGTACAGGAACATATCACACAAGCGACGAAGACTATTCGGCAGGGTATTGAAAACCAGAAATATCCGTTCACCAAGATACTGGAACAACTAAAACTGCAACGCAATGCAGAAGTTCACCCTGTTTTCCAGACAGTCATGATATTCCAAAAAGCCAGATATATCGGTGACCTGACTACCCTCTGGATGGCGGAAGATGACGATATCACGGTACAGTGGGGAAATGCAGAGTTACGACCTTTCCCATATCCTCTCTATGCCGATGTCCCCGTTCCATTAATGATAAATGTCTTAGAATCTGGCGAGCATATTGGTTATACCTTTTATTACGACACGGCAATATTTGATGCAGCATTCATCTCCCAGCTTATGCAAAACCTTTTGACTCTGCTGGAAGCGATGATAAACGACGAACAACAGACAATTGATCGTTTGCCATTGATGGATGAACAGGCACGTCAGCAAATCCTTCATGATTTTAACAATACGGATAAGCCCTTCCCGCAACACGCCTTAATCCATCAATTTATTGAGCAACAAGCAGCACGCAACCCAACTGCCATTGCACTGCTATATGAGAATACGCAGCTCAGTTATATGGAATTGAATCAGCGGGCTAACCAGCTAGCTCATGCCCTTGTCGCAACGGGAATTCATCCCGATGATCGCGTCGCCGTTTGCATGGAACGTAGTTTGGATATGGTCATTAGTCTGTTGGGGATTTTGAAAGCGGGGGCGGCTTATGTGCCACTCGATCCGGAATATCCCACAGACAGGCTCGCTTATATCCTGTCAGACAGTGAACCTGTGATCCTGCTAACTCATCATGGCTTGCAAGAACAACTGCCCGTGACTGAAATTCCTGTCTGGTTTTTAGATAATCCCACCGTTCAGGCCAATATTACCCGCCAGGATAATGATAACTTAGAGGCCGCTTATTTAGGGCTGACATCACGTCATCTGGCCTATGTCCTCTATACCTCTGGCTCAACCGGACTCCCCAAAGGGGTGATGAATGAGCATCGCGGCGTGGTTAACCGTTTGCTTTGGGCGCAAGAGGCTTATCAATTAACCCCACACGATCGCGTCTTACAAAAAACGCCGTTTAGTTTTGATGTTTCCGTCTGGGAATTCTTCCTTCCCCTGATGTCTGGGGCGCAATTAGTGATGGCTCGCCCCGGCGGTCATAAAGAACCGCATTATTTATTGGAAGAGATAGAACGCCGTCATATCACGACGATCCACTTTGTCCCCTCCATGTTGCAAAGTTTTCTCCATTACATTCCAGCCGGACGCTGCCTTTCCCTACGCCAAATTTTATGCAGTGGAGAAGCGCTGCCTTATGCCTTGCAACAACACTGTCTTTCTCACTTGCCTCACAGTGAACTGCATAATTTATATGGCCCCACGGAAGCAGCCATTGATGTCACGGCCTGGCAATGTGTTCCGGATCGCTATATCGGACAAGTGCCGATTGGACAGCCTATTGCCAATATCCAAATCTATATTCTCGATACTCATGGAGAAGCCGTTCCAATTGGTATGGCGGGGGAAATTTATATCGGTGGAGTGGGTGTCGCCCGTGGTTATTTAAACCTGCCTGAATTAACCGCTGAACGTTTTATTAACGACCCATTTAATGCCGATCCTGATGCTCGTCTGTATAAAACTGGCGATCTGGGACGTTGGCTACCAGATGGCAGTATCGCCTATCTGGGACGCAACGACTTTCAAGTCAAAATTCGCGGATTGCGTATTGAGCTGGGTGAAATTGAAACTTGCCTGACCCAGTGTGCGGGCATTCGTGAAGCGGTGGTGATTGCCCGTGACAATGGACCCCATGACAAACGACTGGTTGCCTATTTGATCCCAAATCAGGATAGCACCCCAAGCATTTCTCAACTGCGTGAGCAATTAAGCCGCACTCTCGCCGATTACATGATACCGGCTGCCTTTGTGGTAATGGAGGCGTTTCCTCTCTCGCCAAATGGCAAGCTCGATCGCAAAGCTCTGCCTGCTCCCGATCACGCAGCGATGTCAAGTCGTGAATATGCGGCTCCAGAAAGCGAAACCGAAGCGCAGTTGGCCGCTATTTGGCAAACATTATTGGGGCTGGATCGGGTAAGTCGCTATGACAACTTCTTTGAGCTAGGTGGTCATTCTCTGTTAGTGCTACAGCTACAGTCGCAAATAAAACAAACATTTGATGTTGAATTATCTATTCATCAACTGTTTTCCCACCCAACCCTCTGTCAACTTGAAGAATGCATTATTGACTCTCTATTGCTGCAATTCGATTCAGAGTCTCTGCAAGATGTTTATAAATCAATGAATTAGATTTTAATTTACCTTGTTTTAAATGGTGATAATCAAATGAATAATAACGAGCTTTCATCTCTACCATTAGCGGAACGCAGAAGACTACTTGAGTTAGCCAAATCAGCAAAAATAACCCGCCAATCGACACAAAAGACAACAATCACGGCTCAACCGCGTGATAACGGCGTGCCATTATCCTGGACACAACAACGTTTATGGTTCCTTGCTCAGTTAGATCCTGCTGCACAAACGGCATACCATATGTCAGTAGGGTTGAACCTACAGGGAAAACTGAACCTGAATGCCTTGCAAGCAGCCTTGGATCGTATTGTGGCACGCCATGAAATTCTGCGTACCACTATCGTGACGGTAGAAGGCGAAGCCCAACAAATCATTCATGATGCAGATTGTGGTTTTCCCCTGATACAAGAAGATTTCAGCCAATCCTATTCCGCAGGAACAGACTCAGAACGACAAGCGGCTATTGAAAAAATCGCCTGTCTTGAAGCAAACCACCCTTTTGATTTTGTCCATGGCCCATTAGCACGGGGACGCTTGCTAAAACTGGCAGAAGATCAGCATGTCCTGCTGTTAACTCAACACCATATTATCTCTGATGGCTGGTCAGTCAGTGTCTTTATGCAAGAACTGTCCACACTTTATCGCGCATTCTGTCAAGGACAGCCTGATCCCATGCCCGCCCTGACCATTCAGTATGCTGATTATGTTCTCTGGCAGAAAAATGAGTTACAGGGAGAGGCGCTGGAAAAACAGGCCGAATTCTGGCGTAACACCCTGCAAGGTGCTCCCGCACTTCTGGAAGTACCTACCGACCGTCCACGCCCCGCGAAGCAAAGCTATACCGGCGGACGGGTTAATATTATTCTTCCCCCCGCATTACAGACCGGTTTAAAAGAACTCAGCCAGCGTCACGGAACTACCTTATTTATGACGTTATTGGCGGGATGGGCTACATTGCTTGGCCGACTGAGTGGTCAGGATGATATTGTGATTGGCACTCCCATCGCCAATCGCCAGCAGCCTGAATTAGCCCCTTTAATCGGCTTTTTTGCCAATACATTGGCGTTACGTGTGCAATTGCATAATAACCCTACTGTCAGTGAACTACTGGCACAAGTAAAAGAACAAGCAATCAATGTCTTTGTCCATCAAGATCTGCCCTTTGAACAATTGGTCGAGATCTTACAACCTCCGCGCAGCTTAAGTCATAGCCCCATTTTTCAGGTCATGCTGGCAACCAATAATACGCCGGGACAACGGCATTTTGAGCTGCCAGGATTGGTATTAGATGAGCGGCCATTAATCAGGGATAGTGCTTACTTTGACCTGACATTAACCCTGGATGAAACTGAAAATGGGTTAGTGGGTGATCTGGAATATGCCCGTGATCTGTTCGACCACGCCACGATTGAACGTATAGTCAGCCACTTAAACACCTTGCTGGCGGCAATGGTGGCTGATGATAGCCGGCACGTGGCTGAACTGCCGTTGATAACGCCCCAGCAACGCCAACAATTGTTGGTGGATTTTAATGACACAAACTTCACCTACCCACAAGATAAGTTGATCCACCAGCTCTTTGAACAACAAGCAGAATCAAGACCTGATGCTATTGCCTTGGTGTACCAAGATACGCAACTAAGTTATGCCGAACTAAACCAACGCGCCAACCAACTGGCCCACCGCCTGATTGCCTTTGGTATACGCCCAGATGACCGCGTGGCACTGTGTGTCGGGCGCAGCCTGGATATGATCATTGGCATGTTAGGCATTCTCAAAGCAGGGGCAGGTTACGTTCCATTCGATCCAGAATATCCTGCCGAACGGCTGGCTTATCAGTTATCAGACAGCACACCAAAATTATTGTTGACCCAAAAACAGTTACAGCCAAGTTTACCGCTGACGGAAGTGCCGTTCTGGTTACTGGATGATGAAAATTATCTAAATGTTGCGGCACAACAGCCGACCCATAATCCTGATGCTAGCCAGTCAGCACACCATCTGGCCTATATTATCTATACCTCCGGTTCGACTGGATTGCCTAAAGGCGTGATGCTGGAACACCGTAATGTCGTCAACTTTATTCATGCCCAACATCAAATCAGCCATCCCCAACCAGGGGATCGCATTCTGCAATTTGCGACCATGGCATTCGATACTTCCGTCTCAGATATTTTCCCGACCCTGACTGCGGGGGCAACTTTAGTCCTGCGTCCTGCCCATATCCGTGTACCGGATATAGAATTTATCGATTTTTTACAGCAGCAGAAGATCACCATTATGGATGTGCCGACTGCGTTCTGGCACCAATGGGTACAGGAGATGAAAGCCGATCGTACAGGTTTCAGCCCTTACCTGCATACGGTGATTGTCGGTGGTGAGAAAGCGGAATACCGCCATTGGGTAGATTGGCAATCATTGCCCGAAACGCAACGCTGCCGCTGGATCAACACTTATGGCCCAACTGAAACCACCGTGATCGTGACTTCCCTGATCCTAAATAGTGACACCCCTACCGAGATTATCCATAGCATTCCTATTGGCCGCCCCAATGCCAATTCCCGTATTTATATTCTCGATCCCTCCGGTCAACCTGTTCCTATCGGTGTCAGTGGAGAGATTTATATTGGTGGCGCCGGTGTCGCCCGTGGTTACTTAAACCGACCAGAACTGACGGCAGAACGCTTCATACCCGATCCGTTCAGCAAAGAAGCTAATGCCCGTCTATATAAAAGCGGCGATCTGGGGCGCTGGCTGCCGGACGGTAACATTGAATATTTAGGACGCAATGATTTTCAGGTCAAGATACGTGGCTTCCGTATTGAATTGGGAGAAATCGAAGCGCAATTGGCAGCTTGCGACGGAGTTAAAGATGTTGTCGTCATTGCCCGTGAAGAAACGGCTGACGACAAGCGTCTGGTTGCCTACCTGATACCACAACCTGGTGTTACGCTCACTCCTTCCCATCTGCGTGAACAATTGAGTATCCACCTGATGGAGCACATGATCCCCAGTGCATTTGTCATACTGGACACCTTCCCCCTGTCCGGCAGCGGTAAATTAGATCGCAAGGCTTTGCCTGCACCGGATCGTACTGCCATTGCCAGTCGTGAATATGAAGTCCCTCAAGGGGATATTGAGCAGAAACTGGCAGAAATCTGGCAATCCCTGCTGGGGCTGGAGCAAGTGGGACGTCATGACCATTTCTTTGAGTTGGGTGGTCACTCTTTACTGACAGTACAGATGGCAACCCGCTTGCGTCAGGTTTTCAACCGTAAAGTGGATTTGCAAGATCTATTTACTCATCCCATTTTGTCCGATTTGGCACAATCACTGGATACAACCAATCAACCATTACAACATGCCACACAACCGGTGATATTACCCGCCGACCGGCAACAAATTCTGCCACTTTCCTGGGCACAACAACGCCTGTGGTTCCTGGCGCAGTTAGATCCTGCCGCCCAAACGGCATATCACATCTCTGGTGGGTTACGTCTGCAAGGCCAGTTAAACCTGAATGCACTGCAAGCGGCTTTGGATAAGATCGTTGCCCGCCATGAAATTCTGCGCACAACGATCAAAATGGAGGAGGGTATTGTCCGGCAAGTCATTGCCGATGCGGAGCGTGGCTTCAAGTTAACCATTAAAGATCTCAGTCAGTTAACTGAGACAGAAAAACAGGCGGCTATTGATACCGCCGCTCAATTTGAAACTAACCATCCCTTTGATTTTGCCCTGGAGCCATTAATTCGCGGACAATTGCTAAAACTCGCCAATAATGAACATGTTCTGTTGTTGACTCAGCACCACATGATTTCGGATGGCTGGTCATTAAACATCCTGATATATGAATTCACCACCCTCTACCGTGCTTTCATTCAGGGGCAAAACGATCCACTGCCTGCACTGACAGTGCAATATGCTGACTATGCTCTCTGGCAGCAACAATGGCTACAGGGTGAAGTGCGGGAAAAACAGGTCAGTTTCTGGCGAGAAGCCCTGCAAGGCGCCCCGGCGTTACTGGAGCTACCAACAGACAGGCCACGCCCTGCGGTTCAGAGCTACCATGGCGATCAAGTGGCATTCACCCTTTCACCTGCATTAAGTGATGGCTTAAAGGCATTGAGCCAGCGCCATGGTGCCACATTATTTATGACATTGCTGGCTGCATGGTCAATCTTGCTTGCCCGCATCAGTGGTCAACACGATATTGTTATTGGAACCCCGATCGCTAACCGGCAGCACCGTGAATTAGAGCCGTTGATTGGTTTCTTCGCCAATACGCTGGCACTCAGGATAAAACTGGAAGATAACCCCACCGTTAGCACGTTATTGGCACAAGTCAAAGCCCATGCACTGGCAGCTTATGTACATCAAGACTTACCCTTTGAACAATTGGTCGAAGCGTTGCAACCGCCACGTAGCTTGAGTTATAGCCCGATATTTCAGGTTATGCTCGCGCTGGATAACACACCGATACAACAATCCCTTGAATTACCCGGTCTAGTGCTGGATGAGTTGCCGTTGGCCCGCAGAAGCACCCATTTCGATCTGTCACTTTCCATGAACGACACCAATAATGGGTTAGCTGGCGAATTGGAATACGCCAGTGATCTGTTTGATCGTGCCAGTATTGAACGGCTGGCACGCTACCTGCAAACCCTGTTAGCCGCGATGGTGGCTGATGATGCTCTGCGGATACAAGATTTACCGTTGCTGCAACCGCAACAACGCAAGCAGGTATTAGTGGATTTCAACCATACCGCTCAACCCTATCCACAAGACAAGTTGATCCACCAATTATTCGAGCAACAAGTGGAACAAACACCTGATGCGCTCGCATTAGTGTTTGGTGATGACCAACTCAGTTACGCCGAACTGAATCGTCATGCTAACCAACTGGCTCACCATTTGATTGCGTCTGGCGTCCGTCCCGATGACCGTATCGCTATCTGTGCCGACCGCAGTCTGGATCTGATCATTGGTCTGTATGGCATCCTTAAAGCGGGTGCGGGTTATATTCCCCTTGATCCAGAGTACCCGACAGAACGACTGGCTTATCAGTTGTCAGACAGCCAACCTGCCTGGCTGTTAACTCAGTGCCATTTACAGACACGTTTGCCGACGCAGGATATACCGACCTTATTGATGGATGATGACGCCCATCGTAACGCGGTGGCACAACAACCCACTCATAACCCTGATGTTCGCCAACTGGGACTGCAACCCCATCATTTGGCCTATATCATCTATACCTCCGGCTCCACGGGCAAACCCAAAGGGGTGATGCTGGAACACCGTAATGTGATGAACTTTATCCATGCGCAACGCCAGACCAGCCAGCCACAATGGGGTGATCGTATTCTGCAATTTGCGACCATCGCTTTTGATACTTCGGTATCCGATATCTTTCCGACCCTGGCCTCCGGCGCGACACTGGTTCTGCGTCCGCCTCATATCCGAATACCGGATATCACTTTTGTCACCTTCTTACGCGAGCAGAAGATCACCATCATAGATATGCCAACTGCCTTCTGGCACCACTGGGTACAGGAAATGATGGCAGGTCGCAGTGGTTTTAGCCCCTATCTGCACACCCTTATTGTCGGCGGCGAAAAAGCAGAACATCGTCATTTAATAAACTGGCTATCTCACCCGGAAACGCAATCCTGCCGCTGGATTAACTCCTATGGCCCGACTGAAACCACCGTTATTGCCACAACATTGAAGCTGGATAGCCAAAACCTGCAACAACTTGAAGGTGTGATCCCAATTGGTTATCCACTACCCAATACCCGAATTTATATTCTGGATACCCAAGGCCAGCCGGTTCCCATTGGGATTAGTGGTGAAATTCATATCGGCGGCGCAGGGGTGGCTCGTGGTTATCTAAACCAACCCGATTTAACGACAGAGAAATTTATTCCCGATCCCTTTAGTGAACAAACCGAAGCCCGTATGTATAAAACAGGGGATCTGGGACGCTGGTTGCCAAATGGCACCATTGAATATCTGGGGCGCAACGATTTCCAGGTCAAGCTACGTGGTTTCCGCATTGAACTGGGAGAAATTGAGACGAGACTGGCCGCTTGCGAAGGTGTCAGTGATGCGGTGGTGATTGCCCGTGCAGAGGAAAATGGTGATAAGCGCCTGATTGCTTACCTTATTCCACAATCGGGAGTGACCCTCAACCCAGCCTATCTGCGTGAGCAATTGAGCACCAGTTTGATGGAACATATGCTCCCCAGTACCTTTGTTATGCTGGATGCTTTCCCGCTAACCGCCAATGGCAAGCTGGATCGTAAAGCGCTGCCAGCACCGGATCGCTCTGCCGTTGTCAGCCGTGAATATGAAGCGCCGCAAGGAGACACGGAGCAAATCCTGGCGACAGTTTGGCAATCCCTGCTGGGTCTGGAGCAAGTGGGACGCCATGACAATTTCTTTGAACTGGGCGGACATTCTTTGTTGGTCGTTAATTTGATCGAAGAATTACGCCAGCATGATCTATTCCTTGATGTTAGTACCGTCTTTTCTGCACTCACCTTGGCTGCCATGAGCGCTCGTTTAAATCAAAATAGCGCACGGAGTCGCACCGAATTGGCTGTTCCGCCAAACCTGATCCGCGAAGACAGCCAGATTATTACCCCAGACATGCTGCCACTGGTGGCGTTGACACAAAACCAGATCGAGGAGATTGTCAACCTCGTTCCTGAAGGCGTTACCAATATTCAGGATATCTATCCACTTGGGCCATTACAGGCTGGTATCCTGTTCCACCATCTGCTGGAAACAGAAGGCGATATCTATCTGGATAATCAGCTTATGGCATTTGATAGCCGGACACGTTTAGATACGTTCTTACAGGTACTGCAACAAGTCATTGATCGGCACGATATCCTGCGTAGTGCGGTACATTGGCAAGAATTGCCAGAACCTGTTCAGATTGTTTATCGTCGTGCACCGCTGCCGGTTATTGAACACACGTTGTTAACGGAAGCGCAATTACGTCATCTCACCGACCCACACACGGTGCGAATGGCGATCACCAAAGCACCACTTCTGGCAGCACATATTACCCAAGATCCTGAATCTGGACAGTGGTTGCTCTCCTTATTGCACCATCATTTAGTGTGCGATCACATTTCATTAGGCATGATCTTCAATGAGATTAAGGCGATGATCTTGGGAGAAAGTGACACGCTGCCGGTTCCCCTACCTTATCGTAATTTTATCGCCCAGACCCGTAGTGTGCCGCAGGAAATCCATCAAGCCTATTTCCGCGAACAACTTGGGGATGTTGAAGAACCCACTTTACCTTTTGAATTACTTGATGATCTTAAAGAAACAAACCGCAATAAAATTGTAGAAAATACTGTCACACTGGATAACGAACTCGCCAATAACCTGCGTAACTGTGCCCGCCAACTCGGTATGAGTGCCGCAGTGCTGTTCCATGTCGCATGGGCGCACGTATTAGCCCGATGCAGTGGGCAAAACGATGTGGTGTTTGGCACAGTCCTGCTGGGACGCTTACAGGGGGGAGTGGGAGCTTCTGAAGTATTGGGTATGTTTATCAATACCCTGCCTATCCGTATTCGGTTACAGGGGCGTACCGTTAAGCAGGCAGTTCGGGAAACCCATCAACAACTCAGTGAATTGCTCGATCACGAGCAAGCGTCATTGGCTGTTGCTCAACGTTGCAGTGGCATCCAGGCACCATTACCGTTGTTTAACAGCTTGCTGAACTTTCGCCATAGCCCACGTAATAAATCTCAATCTGCATCGCTGGCATGGGAAGGTGTGCAGATACTTAGTGGTGAAGAACGCAGTAACTATCCACTGTCACTGGATGTCGATGATTTTGATGATGGATTTGCGCTCACTGCACAGTGCTATCAGCAAATTGATCCGGCGCGTATCAATACTTATATGGAGATGGCTTTAAGGGGAACGATCGCAGCCTTGCAACACGCGCCAGAACAGAAAATTGAATCGCTCGATATTCTGTCCCCAGAAGAGCGCACTGAGGTATTGGCAACATTTAACGATACTGCCGTTGATCTTCCGCCAAATGTTTTAATCCACCAACTGTTTGAACAGCAAGTTGAACGGACACCTGATGCCATTGCGCTGGTGTTTGGTGAAAGCCAATTGAGCTATGCCGAACTGAACCATCATGCCAATCAACTGGCTCATCATCTGATTGCATCCGGCGTGCGTCCCGATGATCGTATCGCTATCTGTGCTGACCGTAGTCTGGATCTGATCATTGGTCTGTACGGCATCCTTAAAGCAGGTGCTGGCTATATTCCCCTTGATCCAGAGTACCCCACAGAACGACTGGCTTATCAGCTATCAGACAGCCAACCTGCCTGGTTGTTAACTCAGCACCATTTACAGGCACGTTTGCCGACGCAAGATATACCAACCTTATTGATGGATGATGACGCCCATCGTAACGCGCTAGCACAACAACCTATTCATAACCCTGATGTTCGCCAACTGGGGCTTCAACCACACCATCTGGCCTATATTATCTATACTTCTGGCTCTACCGGACAACCCAAAGGCGTGATGCTGGAACACCGTAACGTGGTGAATTTTATCCATGCGCAACGCCAGACCAGCCAGCCACAATGGGGTGATCGTATTCTGCAATTTGCGACCATCGCCTTTGATACTTCAGTATCCGATATTTTCCCGACCCTGGCCTCCGGCGCGACACTGGTTCTGCGTCCACCCCATATCCGAATACCAGATGCGACATTTGTCACCTTCTTGCGCGAGCAGAAGATCACCATCATGGATATGCCCACTGCCTTCTGGCATCACTGGGTACAGGAGATGATGGCGGGGCACAGTGGCTTTAGCCCCTATCTGCACACCCTTATTGTCGGTGGCGAAAAAGCAGAACATCGTCATTTAATGAACTGGCTGTCTCACCCGGAAACGCAATCCTGCCGCTGGATTAACTCCTATGGCCCGACCGAATCTACCGTTATTGCCACAACCTTGACCGTAGATCATCTGACGATCGATAACACGCAAGTGCCATATCTCAATGACAATATTCCGATTGGTCGCCCATTACCCAATACCCGTACCTATATTTTGGATACCCTCGGTCAACCGGTTCCTATTGGTGTCCGTGGTGAAATTCACATCGCTGGTTCAGGTGTTGCACGGGGTTATCTGAATAAGCCAGAGATGACAGCGGAGAAATTTGTCGCCGATCCATTCAGCGCACAGCCAAATGCGCGCATGTACAAAACCGGTGACTTAGGACGCTGGTTGCCAAACGGTATGATTGACTATCTGGGACGCAACGATTTTCAGGTCAAGCTACGCGGCTTCCGCATTGAACTGGGGGAAATTGAAGCACAACTCGCCACCTGTGAAGGCGTCAGAGATGCTGTCGTCATCGCCCGTGAAGAAGAAACCGGCGACAAACGTCTGGTAGCCTACGTCATTCCACAATCCGGTTTCACACTAGAAGCCAATCGCCTGCGTGAACAACTCAATAACCGTCTGGCTAGTTATATGGTGCCTGGCGCGTTTGTTGTGCTGGAAGCCTTCCCGCTAACCGGAAGCGGCAAATTAGATCGCAAAGCACTGCCAGCACCGGATCGTTCCGCCATCGCCAGCCGTGAATACGAAGCGCCCCAAAGTGAAATCGAACAGCAAATTGCCGCTATCCTACAGAATTTATTGGGACTAGAACAAATAGGACGCCATGACAGCTTCTTTGATCTGGGTGGAAACTCCCTATCAATCATTCAGTTAATGGCAAGATTACGTGATGCATTCCATCTTGAAGTGTCTATTCAAGACATATTTACCCATCCAGAACTTTCTGAACTCGCCGAGCTTATCGCATCAAGACAGATCGAAACCTTTTTCGCACAAGAAGACATCGAATTGCTGCAAAAAGAATTGGAAAACTTGTCCGAAGATGAACTGCGTGCCCTGCTAAATGGAGATAATTAATTAAATGAGTAACAAAGAACTAAGCCTGTTTGAATTAAGGCAAGCGGTACTCCAGAAAAAAATTAAAGAACGCATTGAAAACCGTCAGATTGAGGAAAAAAAGCAGATCAGAGAAAAAAGGCACATTATCCCGAGAAACGCTGATCAGCAAACGCTTCCCCTCTCCTGGGCACAGCAACGCTTATGGCTTCTGGCGCAGTTAGATCCAGCAGCACAAACGGCATATCACATTCCAGGCGGTCTGCGTCTGCAAGGTTATCTGAATTTAGATGCCCTGCAAGCTGCATTAAACAGAATTGTTGCTCGTCATGAAATTCTGCGCACGACTATCAAGATGGTCGAAGGCCAAGCCCTGCAAGTTATTGGTAAACCAGATAGCGGCTTCTCTTTGGCAGTGGAAGAACTCAGCCATCTGCCTGCGGAAAAACAACAAATTACCCTCGAAGAGATAACCCAGCGTGAAACCAGCCAGCCATTTGACTTTGCGCAAGGCCCCCTAATCAGGGGGCGCTTGCTGCGACTGGCTGCAAATGAACATATCCTGTTATTAACCCAGCATCATATTATTTCCGATGGTTGGTCCCTTAACATCCTGATGCACGAGCTTTCCACGCTTTATCATGCGTTCAGCGAAGGACAAGGTGATCCCCTGCCCGCTTTGACACTCCAATATGCTGACTATGCCCTTTGGCAAAGAGAGTGGCTACAGGGAGAATTATTGGAAAAACAGGTGAATTTCTGGCGCGATGCGTTACAGGGTGCTCCTGCGCTTTTGGAACTACCGACAGACCGGCCACGCCCAGAGCAGCAAAGTTATGCCGGAGGGTATGTTGATATTACTCTGTCACCGGAATTAAGTAGTGGATTAAGAAGCCTTAGCCAGCGTCACGGGACAACATTATTCATGACCTTGATGGCGGGGTGGATTACTTTACTTTCCCGTCTTAGCGGGCAGAAAGATCTGGTGGTTGGCACACCTGTTGCTAATCGGCAATATAGCGAATTAGAGCCGTTAATTGGCTTTTTTGTTAACACGCTGGCTCTGCGCATTCAAATAGATGACAATCCAACGGTCAGCGCTCTGCTAGCCAGGGTCAAGGCACATGCACTCAATGCCTACGCACATCAAGATCTGCCATTCGAACAATTGGTGGAAGTGCTAAAACCACCACGTAGCCTCAGTCATAGCCCGATTTTTCAGGTGATGATGTCAGTGGATAATACCCCTGGACAGCAGAATATAGCATTGCCGGATATCACCATTAGTGAAATCAATCTGGCTGAAAACAGCTCGCATTTCGATCTGTCTCTCTCAATAAATGATACCGAAAATGGGTTAGTGGGTGGCCTGGAATATTCCAGTGATCTGTTTGACCCTGCCAGCGTTGAACATATCGCCAGTTACCTGCAAACCCTGCTGACCGCGATGGTTAAAGATGATTCGCAACCAGTGGAAAGTTTACCCCTATTGCAACCATACCAACGCACTCAAGTGTTAGATGATTTCAATGATACATCCTTCCCATATCCACAAACATTATTGATCCATCAACTGTTTGAACAACAGGTGGAACAAACCCCTGACGCTACCGCTTTAGTGTTTGGCGATAGCCAACTGAGTTACGCAGAGCTGAACCGTCATGCTAACCAACTGGCACACCATTTAATCGCTTCGGGTGTTCGTCCCGATGATCGCGTGGCAATCTGCGCTGATCGCAGTCTGGATATGATCATCGGTCTGTACGCCATTCTTAAGGCTGGCGCCGGCTACATTCCACTCGATCCGGAATACCCGGCTGAACGTCTGGCCTACCAGTTATCAGACAGCAAACCGGTGTTATTGCTGACCCAACAGCATCTACAGACTCATTTGCCAATACAGAATATTCCTGTCTGGCTGCTGGATGATCAATATAATCGGGATAACGTGGCAAAACAGCCAGCCCATAATCCCGATACTGATCAATTGGGACTGAAACCGCATCATCTGGCTTATATCATCTACACTTCCGGCTCTACCGGCCAGCCTAAAGGCGTGATGCTGGAGCATCGCAATGTGGTGAACTTTATCCACGCTCAACATCAAACCAGCAAACCACAATTGGGGGATCGTATCCTGCAATTTGCGACTATCGCTTTTGATACCTCGGTATCGGATATTTTCCCCACCCTGGCCTCTGGTGCGACACTGGTGCTGCGTCCGCCCCATATTCGGATACCGGATATGACTTTTGTCACCTTCCTGCGTGAGCAGAAGATCACCATTATGGATATGCCGACCGCTTTCTGGCACTTGTGGGTACAGGAGATGATGGCTGGGCGCAGCGGTTTTAGCCCCCACCTGCATACCCTGATTGTGGGGGGAGAAAAAGCGGAGTACCGTCATTTGATCAGCTGGCTGTCTCATCAGGAAACCCAATCCTGCCGCTGGATTAACTCTTATGGCCCAACGGAAACTACGGTGATTGCCACCACGCTGAAATTGGATCACCAAAATTTACCCCAGCTTAAAGGGGTTATCCCGATTGGTTATCCGTTGCCTAATACCCGTATTTATATTCTGGATACGCACGGCCAGCCGGTTCCCATTGGCGTCAGTGGTGAAATTTATATTGCCGGTGCCGGTGTAGCCCGTGGTTACCTCAATCGCCCCGATTTAACCGCGGAAAAATTTGTGGCGGATCCATTTAGCACACAACCTGATGCCCGTATGTACAAAACCGGCGATCTGGGACGCTGGTTACCCGATGGCGCAATTGAATATTTAGGGCGCAACGATTTTCAGGTCAAGCTACGCGGGTTCCGCATTGAACTGGGGGAAATTGAGACCCAACTGGTGGCTTGCGCAGGCGTCAGCGATGCCGTGGTGATCGCCCGTGAAGAAGAAAGCGGTGATAAACGTTTAATAGCCTATGTGATCCCGGAAACCGGCATGACACTTCGTCCGGCTGAATTACGCAAGCAACTGAGCAGCCGATTGATGGAGCATATGCTACCCAGTGCCTTTGTGATGCTGGATGCCTTCCCGATGTCCGCCAACGGCAAACTGGATCGCAAGGCCCTGCCAGCACCGGATCAAAGCGCTATTGTCAGCCGTGAATACGAAGTGCCACAAGGCGAAACTGAACAAACCCTGGCCGCAATCTGGCAATCCCTGCTGAATGTAGAACAAATCGGACGGCAAGATAATTTCTTTGAACTAGGCGGGCATTCACTACTCGTGGTCAATTTAATTGAGCAACTGCGTCTTCACGGCCTCTCTCTGGATGTCAACGCGGTCTTTTCTGCTCCCACACTGGCAGCCATGAGCACCCTAACTCGTCACCATGATACTCAATCCACGCCTCTACAGGACGTACCGCCTAACCTGATTAAAGAAGGCAGCACCACCATTACCCCAGATATGCTGCCACTGCTGGAATTGACCCAAGACCAGATAGATCAGATTGTTTCCCATGTAACCGGCGGTATCTCTAACGTCCAGGACATTTATCCATTGGGGCCATTGCAGGAAGGCATCCTGTTCCACCATTTGCTGGAAACGGAAGGTGATCTCTATCTGGACAACCATTTGATGATTTTCGACAGCCGGACACGGTTAGAGAGTTTCTTGCAAGCATTGCAGCAGGTGATTGATCGGCACGATATTCTGCGCAGCGCCGTTTACTGGAAAGCGCTTCTTAAACCCGTACAAGTCGTCTATCGTCATGCACCATTGCCCATTATTGAACTCACACTATCGACAGAAGAACCCCCAGAAACCCAGCTACGCCGCCTTACCGATCCCCGTGCAATACGGATGGCTATTACCAAAGCACCATTGTTAGCTGCTCATATAGCCAAAGATCCCGCTTCTGATAAATGGCTACTCTCCTTGCTGTATCACCACTTAGTTTGTGATCACATCTCACTGGATATGATATTCAGTGAAATACAAACCCTGCTTTTGGGGGAAAGTGACAATTTACCCACGCCGCTGCCTTACCGAAACTTTATCGCGCAGATCCGCAATGTGCCGTTGGCGGTTCACCAAAACTATTTCCGCCAATTATTGGGTGATGTGGAAGAACCCACTCTGCCGTTTGGGTTGCTTGACGTACAAGGTGGCAATCTCAATGAGATAGAGGAAAATGTTCTCACGTTGGATAGCAAGCTGGCTCAAAATCTCCGTGATTGTGCTCGCCAATTAGGTATGAGTGCTGCCGTGCTGTTTCATGTGGCCTGGGCACAGGTGCTGGCACGATGCAGTGGACGGAATGATGTCGTGTTCGGTACTGTTTTGTTGGGACGGTTACAAGGTGGGGTTGGTGCAGCCGAAGTGCTGGGGATGTTTATCAATACCTTACCTATTCGCGTTAAGTTACAGGCACGTACCGTTAAGCAGGCGGTACAAGAAACTTATCAGCAGTTAACCGCGCTATTGGAACATGAGCAGGCACCTCTGGCGGTTGCCCAACGTTGCAGTGGTATTCAGGCACCATTGCCACTGTTTAACAGTCTGCTGAATTTCCGTCATAGCCCACGCGAAGATGAACACGTGGCTGCAATGGCGTGGGAAGGTATTGATGAGATCGAGGATGAAGAGCGCAGTAACTACCCCTTATCCCTGGATGTGGATGATTTTGATGACGGATTTGCACTGACTGCACAATGCAGCCAGCAAATTAATCCGGTGCGCATTACTGCCTATATGAAGACGGCACTGGAAGGCATTGTGGCCGCGCTGCAATATGCACCTGAACAAGCCATTGAGACAATCGACATCCTGCCACGAGCCGAACGTATCCAACTACTGGAAACATTTAACGATAACGTCGTCACTTATCCGCAAGACGCCTTAATCCATCAACTGCTTGAACAGCAGGCAGCACGCACACCGGATGCGATTGCATTGGTCTTTGGTGAGAGCGAACTGAGTTATGCGGCACTAAACCGTCAGGCTAACCAACTGGCACACCAACTGATTGCCGCGGGGGTATGCCCCGATGATCGCGTGGCAATCTGTGTTGACCGCAGTCTGGATTTAATTATTGGTTTGTACGCCATTCTTAAAGCGGGAGCCGGCTATGTTCCGCTTGATCCCGAATACCCGGCCGAACGGCTGGCGTATCAACTGTCGGACAGCAAACCGGTGTTATTGCTGACGCAGCGTCATTTACAGGGGCTGTTGCCAATATCAGATATGCCTGTCTGGGTGCTGGATGATGAAAGCCACCGCAATAACGTAGCAAAACAGCCGATCCATAATCCGGATATTCAACTTCAACCCCATCATCTAGCGTATATTATCTATACTTCCGGCTCCACCGGCCAGCCCAAAGGCGTGATGCTGGAGCACCGCAATGTGGTGAACTTTATCCATGCGCAGCACCAAACCAGTGAGCCACAATCAGGGGATCGTGTCCTGCAATTTGCCACCATCGCCTTTGATACGTCGGTATCCGATATTTTCCCGACCCTGGCCGCCGGTGCGACACTGATTCTGCGACCGCCCCATATTCGGATACCGGATATGACTTTTGTCACCTTCTTGCGTGAGCAGAAGATCACCATTATGGATATGCCGACCGCCTTCTGGCACCTGTGGGTACAGGAGATGATGGCGGGACGCAGCGGTTTTAGCCCCTATCTGCATACCCTGATTGTGGGCGGTGAAAAAGCAGAATATCGCCATTTAATCAGCTGGCTGTCTCATCAGGAAACCCAATCCTGCCGCTGGATTAACTCTTATGGCCCAACAGAAACCACAGTGATTGCCACCACCCTGAAATTGGATCACCAAAATCCACCGTATCCCGAAGGGGTTATCCCGATTGGCTATCCACTGCCGAATACCCGTATTTATATTCTGGATACGCACGGCCGGCCGGTTCCTCTCGGCGTCAGTGGTGAAATTCATATCGGTGGTGCCGGTGTGGCCCGTGGTTATCTCAATCGCCCGGATTTAACCGCGGAAAAATTTGTGGCGGATCCATTTAGCACACAACCTGATGCCCGTATGTACAAAACCGGCGATCTGGGGCGCTGGCTACCCGATGGCGCAATTGAGTATCTGGGACGCAATGATTTTCAAATTAAGATCCGTGGCTTCCGCATTGAACTGGGGGAAATTGAAACCCAATTGCTGGCTTACGAAGACGTCAGCGATGCCGTGGTGATTGCCCGTGAAGAAGAAAGCGGTGACAAACGCTTAATTGCTTATGTGATCCCCAAAGCCGGCATCACATTAAAACCGGCGGATTTACGTGAACACCTCAGTGCCCGCCTGCTGGAATATATGTTACCCCGTGCCTTTGTTATGCTAGATGCCTTCCCGATGTCAGCCAACGGTAAACTGGATCGTCAAGCACTGCCGGCACCGGATCAAAGCGCTATCGTCAGCCGTGAATATGAAGCGCCACAGGGCGAAACCGAACAGAAACTGGCGGCAGTCTGGCAATCGCTGCTGGAACTGGAACAGGTCGGGCGCCATGACAATTTCTTCGAACTGGGCGGCCATTCCCTGCTGGTTGTCAGCCTGATCGAACAGTTGCGTCAGCAAGGGCTTTCTCTGGCGGTCAGCGCGGTCTTCGCTGCCCCCACTCTGGCGGCCATGAGCGCCCGCTTACATCAAAAGCAAGATGCAGCGCTAGCGGTTATTCCGCCTAACCTGATCCGCGAAGACAGCCCGCAGATTACGCCCGCTATGCTGCCACTGGTGACATTAACCCAGCCCCAAATTGACCGTATTGTTGACCATGTCCCGGGCGGTGTCGCCAATATTCAGGATATTTACCCGCTTGGCCCCTTGCAGGAAGGCATTCTGTTCCACCATTTACTGACCGAAACCGGTGACACCTATCTTGAAAATATTCTGATGCACTTTGACAGCCGGCCACGGCTGACGAGTTTCTTACAGGCATTGCAGCTGGTGATTGACCGGCACGATATCCAACGCAGTGCCTTCCACTGGCAGGAGCTTCCCATTCCCGTGCAAGTGGTCTACCGTCATGCGCCCCTGCCGATCACAGAGCTGACGTTATCCGCAGGAGAACGTGCCGAAATCCAGCTACGGCGTCTGACCGATCCAGACAGCATACGGTTAGATATTACTCAAGCGCCATTACTGGCCGCTTATATCGCCCGGGATCCTGACTCCGATCAATGGTGGTTAAGCCTGCTGCATCACCATCTGGTTTGTGACCATCTGTCACTGGAAATCATTTTCAGTGAAGTGCAGGCACTGATCCTCGGAGAAGCCACACACCTGCCCGCCCCATTGCCTTACCGCAATTTTATCGCCCAGACCCGTCAGGTGCCGATTGAAGTGCATCAGGCTTATTTCCAGCAGTTACTGGGGGACGTGGAAGAACCGACGCTACCCTTTGGGTTACTGGATGTGCAGGGGAATAGCCGCGATAAGCACGATAAAATCGTGGAAGATATTGTCACCTTAGATGAGGAACTGGCACAACAGATCCGGAATTGCGCCCGTCAATTGGGGATCAGTGCGGCCGTGCTATTCCATGTCGCCTGGGCGCAGGTACTGGCACAGTGTAGTGGCCGTGAAGATGTGGTATTCGGTACGGTGTTATTGGGCCGCTTACAGGGAGGGATGGGCGCTTCACAGGTGCTGGGGATGTTTATCAATACCCTGCCAGTCCGTATCCAGTTACAGGCCCGTACCGTAAAACAGGCGATACAGGAAACCTACCAGCGCCTGAGTGAATTACTGGATCATGAGCAAACCCCTCTGGCGATTGCCCAGCGATGCAGCGGTGTGCCAGCTTCATTACCACTATTTAACAGCCTGCTAAATTTCCGTCACAGCCCGCGTGATGAGGAAGTGGCGCATTCATTGGCTTGGGACGGTATTCAAGTGCTGGACAGTGAAGAGCGCAGTAACTACCCCTTATCCCTGGATGTGGACGATTTTGATGATGGATTTGCACTGACTGCACAATGCAGCCAGCAAATTAATCCGGTGCGCATTACTGCCTATATGAAGACGGCACTGGAAGGCATTGTGGCCGCGCTGCAATATGCACCTGGGCAACCTATCCACGCTATCGATATATTGCCACGGGCCGAACGTACCCAACTACTGGAAACATTTAACGATACCGTTGTTGAGTATCCGCAAAACACCTTAATCCATCAACTGTTTGAACAGCAGGCAGCACGCACACCGGATGCAATTGCATTGGTCTTTGGCGAAAACGAACTGAGTTATGCGGCATTAAACCGTCAGGCTAACCAATTGGCATACCAACTGATCGCCGCGGGGGTATGCCCCGATGATCGCGTGGCAATCTGTGTTGACCGCAGTCTGGATTTGATTATTGGTCTGTACGCCATTCTTAAAGCGGGGGCTGGCTATGTTCCGCTTGATCCCGAATACCCGGCCGAACGTCTGGCGTATCAACTGTCGGACAGCAAACCGGTGTTATTGCTGACACAACGCCCTTTACAGGGGCTGTTGCCAATATCAGACATGCCTGTCTTGTTGCTGGATGATGAAAGCCAGCGCAATAACGTAGCAAAACAGCCGATCCATAATCCGGATATTCAACTTCAACCCCAACATCTGGCGTATATTATCTATACTTCCGGCTCCACCGGCCAGCCCAAAGGCGTGATGCTGGAGCACCGCAATGTGGTGAACTTTATCCATGCACAGCACCAGACCAGCGAACCACAATCAGGGGATCGTATCCTGCAATTTGCGACTATCGCCTTTGATACTTCGGTATCCGATATTTTCCCTACCCTCGCATCGGGCGCAACACTGGTACTGCGCCCTGCTCATATCCGTGTACCGGATGCAGAATTTGTCAATCTGTTAAATAAGCAGAAAATCACTATCATGGATATGCCGACCGCCTTCTGGCATCAATGGGTACAAGAGATGATGGCGGGACGCAGTGGTTTCGGCCAATATCTGCGCACCGTTATCGTCGGTGGCGAGAAAGCGGAACTGCGCCATTTAATCAGTTGGCAATCTATACCTGAAACGCAATCCTGCCGTTGGATTAACTCTTATGGTCCTACCGAAACCACGGTCATTGCGACCACATTAAAAGTGGATGGAACGAGTACGCCATCGACTGATATCACCGATAATATCCCGATTGGCTATCCACTGCCCAATACCCGTATTTATATTCTGGATACATTTGGGAAGCCGGTTCCTCTCGGTGTCAGTGGTGAAATTCATATCGGTGGCGCCGGTGTGGCTCGTGGTTATCTCAATCGCCCTGATTTAACCGCCGAAAAATTTGTGGCGGATCCATTTAGCAAACAGCCCGATGCCCGCATGTACAAAACCGGCGATCTGGGGCGTTGGCTATCCGATGGCGCGATTGAATATTTAGGACGCAATGATTTTCAGGTCAAGCTACGCGGGTTCCGCATTGAACTGGGGGAAATTGAAATTCGTCTGGCGCAATGTCAGGGAGTACAAGATGCTATTGTCCTGATCCGAGAAATAACATCTGATGATAAACGTCTCGTTGCATATGTTCAGCCTGAATCCGGTGTCAACTTGGTTCCCAGTGAACTGCGTCAGCAACTTGCTCAACAGCTTGCCGAGTTTATGCTACCCAGTGCATTTGTGATCCTTGACGCTTTCCCGCTTACCTCTAACGGCAAAATCGACCGTCAGGCATTCCCTGCTCCCGATCAATCTGCCATCGTAACCCGTGATTATGAAGCCCCCCAAGGTGAGGTTGAAATTACACTGGCTCAAATTTGGCAAGATCTGCTGGGAGTGGAGCGTGTCAGCCGCCATGACCATTTCTTTGAGTTAGGAGGCCATTCACTGCTTATTTTGAAAGCCGGCTCTTTAGCAATAGAAAAACTTGGGCTTCAGCAGAATATGATGGCAAGCTTGATGACGTTTACCACTATCAAAGAACAAGCCCGCGCCATTGAAGATCGAGATAATCTCCATGCTGGTTCTATGGTCGGCCTGTCACAAAACCTCAAAGCAACACCGCTGTTCTTTGCGCCCGGCGCTGGAGGACACGTGCTCTATTTGCGGGAATTGGCGACAGCATTGGAAGGTGTTTATTCCGTTTGGGGTATGCAATCACCAGAGTTAGATGGACGTAGTGATCCCTCATCATACCTTGAGGCAATGGCCAGCGTCATGATCGATGAGCTTAAGAAAGTTCAACCAACTGGCCCTTATTACTTAGGTGGACACTCTTTCGGAGGCTGGCTCGCATTCGAAATGGCCCGACAACTCCTCCAACAGGGTGAAAGCATTGGCTTACTGGCTTTAGTCGATAGCAAATCCCCTTTGGAGGACGTAACCCAAAGGATCGAGTCAGAATGGTCTCATAGCCGCTGGCTGGCCGAGTTTGGCAATGCGTTTGCTGCATTAGAGGGAACAGAGGAAAACTTTACCGAAGAAGAATTTCAATCCATGACAGAAGAAGCGCAACTCGATAACTTGCGACTTCGTCTCATTGAAGAGAAACTCTTGCCTCCTCAACTTGAATCTAAGGAAATCTCGGCTCATTTACGCGTCTTCAAAGCACACTATTTGGCAACTTATCAGCCGCAAGAACGCTATCCCGGAACACTCCATCTGTTTCTGGCTAGCGATGGCCAAGATTATGAAGGCCAAGCCGAAAGCATTATTGATGGATGGCAAACACTGGTTGCTGGGAAAGTTATCTCCGAAACTTTATCCGGTGATCACATCACTATTATGCGTCAACCTTTCGTTCAAGGGTTAGCATCGGCCATAGCGAGTGTAAATATAATTCCATAAATTTCTGGCAGCCAATGGCTGCTCCGCTAACAACAAACCTCGTTATTCTCAACGAGGTTTTTCGATATTTATCCCAATCTAACTTCAAGATGAAGCTTGCAAATCAATGTGATTGTTTATATCTCCCCGCTACGCGGGGAGATATAAGACGCATCTTGAAAGGCGATTGGTATAATGCGTATATTAATAGAGAAGAATATAAATTAAATAAATATATTTTAAAGACAAGAGCCAATATAAGAGACACCCATTATCTTGACATATAAACTAAGCTTCTTATCCTTGATATTCCTTCCACAACCAAAAATAAGGGGAATATTTATTATGCCTAAAGATAAATTAACCAATGGCGCTATATTTTATACCGGAAAAAATTATACTGGGGCGTGTTATGAATACCCAGAAAATAGTACAGAGATCAATCTAATTGGCACGCCATTAAATGATAAGTTTCTTTCCGTTGAAATTGGAACAGGTTCTATTGTATTCGCCTGGCGGCATGGCAATGACAGTCAACCCGGACAAATTTATCGTGAATGGGATACAAGCCAGCCAGATATCAGCGATATTAAAGGGTTATCAAAGTTTATTGTCTCACCCTCAAATCGTGATTTACTCGCAGTAAAATTAATTAATGAATCAGGTATCGATCAAATATTTAGGGCTAATATTCAGACTTATAAAATTCCCAATCCTGTAGATTGCTATTCAAATGGAGATTATGAAATTGTTGGTTTAATCCCCAAAGATGGTCAACAATATGTTACATTCGTTGTTGTCTTTGATCAGAATAATATTCCAGTCACGCAAGGATCGGTTTATTTTACATACAATGGTACAGATCTTGATATCGTTACTTATGATACGACTAAACCACATCATATGCGATTTGAAAAAGTAGATGGTTATCATTTTATATTCTTCTTGGAAAAATTTTCTGACAATAAATAAAGCCGAAATATTAAATTAACAACCTGCTATTCCGTTTATTAAATTTTAATAAAAAAGGAGTATGTATATTTATAATACATACTCCTATTTTAAATGATTATTGAATATCAACAAAAGATCCTCATTTCCGTAACCAATAATTGTCAATGATAATTAAAACGACGTCACTTGATTATTACGTGCTAACCATAAAGAGAGCGCTTTCAGTGAATCCTGGGTGAACTCATCACAACGGGCCGTGATTTCTTCCGGTGTTAGCCAGTAAACTGCAGCGATTTCTTCTTCCTGCAATGCAAATGGCCCATGACTAACACAACTGAACAAACCACCCCATATACGACAAGTGTCCTCTTCATAATAAAAAATCCCATGCTCGGCAAAAGGAACGCCTGCAATCCCCAGTTCTTCTTCTGCTTCCCGACGCGCGGCTTCAAGCAAAGTTTCTCCCGCCATCACGACACCACCTGCCGTTGCATCTAATTTTCCCGGATAAAAATCTTTCGTTTCTGTACGATGCTGAATCAGGATTTTGCCCATTCCATCATGCACGACAATATAAGTAGCACGATGCCTCAAGTTCTGCGCTCTCATCTGCTGGCGAGACGATTGCGCAATGACTTCATTGCCTTCATTGACGATATCAATCCATTCAATATTTGCTGATTTTTCTTGCATCATTCTAAAAACCTTTTATCAATCAGTTGCCTGTTACTTTTTTGCAGTAAATTTATAACATTTATAAATAAACGATGGTAAGGTAACATCGTTACATTTTTCAGAAAGTTATTATCGCTGGAGGTTATATGATAGATCTGTACTATGCGCCAACCCCAAATGGCTACAAAATCACTCTTTTTCTTGAAGAAGCCGGTATTCCTTACACTATCTACCCCATCAATATCAGCACTGGCGAGCAGTTCAAACCTGAATTTCTCACCATTTCACCCAATAACAAGATCCCGGCTATTGTCGATCATCAACCCGCCGATGGGGGAGAGCCTGTCTCTATCTTCGAATCAGGAGCTATTTTACTTTATCTGGCAAATAAAACAGGCCAGCTATTAAGCAAAGATTTGCGTGAACGTACCGAACAATTGCAATGGCTGTTTTGGCAAGTTGCCGGCTTTGGCCCAATGCTCGGTCAAAATCACCATTTCAACCGCTACGCTCCAGAAGTTGTACCTTATGCCATTAATCGCTATGTGGAAGAATCAAAACGTTTATACAAGGTGCTAAACACTCAACTGGAAAAAACGTCTTATCTCGGCGGAAACGAATATAGTATCGCAGATATTGCCACTTATCCGTGGGCAAGATGCTATGAATACCAAAAAATCGACCTACAGGATTATCCGGCGGTTGCTAAATGGCTGGATAAGATCAGCCAACGCCCGGCAACACAAGCCGCCTACGCCGATAAGGGAGCTTAACTCCATATAACCTGATGACGAGATATTTCACCATAAAACTTGATATTGGTAACAGATAACCGCATATTTCGCTGCCGCTTAAGCTATCCCTTGTTATAGTCCAATGTGCAATTATTTTTTGTTACAGGGGGTGGCTATGCGTATCTTAATTACGGGGGGAACAGGGTTAATTGGTCATCGCTTGGCCTGCCAATTAATTTCGCTCTCCCATTCCATCACCATTTTGAGTCGTTCACCACAAAAGGTGTATTCTCTGTTTTCTGATCGCGTTGACTGTTGGACAACGTTGAATGACCAACACGATCTTAACGGCTTTGATGCTGTTATCAATCTTGCTGGCGAGCCTATTATCAATAAACGATGGACATTGAAACAAAAAGAGAAACTCTGTCAAAGCCGCTGGCAGATCACCGAGCAATTGAGCAAGCTAATCAAGGCCAGTGAATCTCCGCCATCTGTATTTATTTCCGGTTCGGCCGTTGGCTATTATGGTGATCAGAAACAAGCAGTCGTTACCGAAAACGATCTTCCTCACAATGAATTTGCCCATCAGCTTTGTGAACGTTGGGAGCAACTTGCCCTACAAGCTCAAAGTGACAAAACTCGCGTATGCCTATTACGTACGGGCATTGTCTTGGCTCCCGAAGGGGGAACATTACAAAAAATGCTGCCACTGTTCCGGTTAGGTTTAGGGGGAGCTATCGGCAATGGCAAACAGTATATGCCGTGGATACACATTGACGATATGGTCAATGGTATTTATTACCTGCTGGTATCACCTGAATTACAGGGCGCCTTCAATATGACGTCGCCTTACCCTGCTCATAATGAGCTGTTTAGTGCCACACTCGCGACTGTGTTACATCGCCCTGCTTTTATACATATTCCTGCATGTGTGTTAAAAGCAATGATGGGAGAAGCCGCAGAGTTAGTCCTGGGTGGTCAACAAGCTATTCCGAAAAGACTGGAAGAAGCCGGATTTGGTTTCCGTTATTTTCAACTGGAAGAAGCCTTGCAAGATGTCATAGAGGGAAAAGACAATACTTAATCAATCTATACGCATTAAACTTCAAATTGCCATTTACAACACGCTATGAAACCTGATGTCTCCCCGCAAAGCGGGGAGACATCACTCGCATCTTAAAGTGAGATTAGTATATCTTGAACAAGGGTAAGATAATAAACGATATGCTGTTATGATTTCTTCACAACAGCATATTGACTCAACTTAAATGCCATATCCAATGGGCTTAGCGCCCTGCCAACGGTTAAACAGATCTTCTGGCAAGTCAATATCAAATTGATCAAGCACACGGTTAACCGTCTGGTCGATAATATCCTGAATATGTTCAGGACGATGATAAAATGCCGGAACAGGTGGCATGATCACCGCCCCAATTTCCGCGGCCTGCGTCATTAATCTCAAATGCCCCAAGTGCAAGGGAGTTTCCCTCACTCCCAGCACTAGCTTGCGCTTCTCTTTCAAAACAACATCCGCAGCACGGGTAATTAAGCCATCAGTGTAACTATGCACAATGCCTGATAGGGTTTTTATGGAACAAGGCAAAATCACCATACCCAGTGTCTTAAAAGAGCCAGAGGAAATGGATGCGGCAATATCACGATTGTCATGTACAACATCTGCCAAAGCTTGTACATCTCGCAGCGTATAGTCCGTCTCCAATGCCAAAGTCTGTCGGGCTGATTGGCTGATCACTAAATGCGTTTCAATGCCTTCTATTGGTCGCAAAACTTGCAGCAACCTGACACCATAAATCGCACCACTCGCGCCGGTCAGCCCGACAATCAATTTTTTCATGTTTTCCTCTGAGATTCTGGCTATAACTGCATGATAATAACAATATTATCCTTCATTATATATTTCCAGATCCTCTATTTCGCTCTGTCCACGCACTTTCATTGCATCGTCTTTGCGTAGATTTTCCAGGTAGTCGAGGTAACACTGGTCAATGTCTTTCGTGACATAAATACCATCAAATACAGAGCACTCGAATGTTTCAATATCAGGGTTTTCTTCCCGGACAGCCTGGATAAGATCGTGGAGGTTTTGGTATATCAGGGCATCAGCACCAATGATCTGACGAATTTCATCCACTTCCCGACCGTGAGCTATCAGTTCATTGGCATTCGGCATATCAATACCATAAACATTCGGGAAGCGAACTTCCGGTGCCGCCGAAGCAAAATAGACTTTCTTGGCTCCCGCTTCGCGCGCCAGTTCAACAATCTGCTCAGACGTGGTTCCACGCACGATGGAATCATCCACCAGCAAAACATTTTTACCCCGGAATTCAGCGCGATTAGCATTCAGTTTACGACGAACAGACTTACGTCGCTCTTGCTGACCAGGCATGATAAAGGTACGCCCGACATAACGGTTTTTGACAAATCCCTGGCGATAGGGTTTATCCAGAATATGGGCGATTTCCAATGCGATATCACAAGAGGTTTCCGGTACGGGAATAACGACATCAATATGTAAGTCTTCCCATTCACGGGCTATTTTTTCCCCCAATTTCCGCCCCATCCGCAACCGGGCGTTATAGACCGAAACCTTGTCAATAAAGGAATCCGGGCGAGCGAAATAGACAAATTCGAACAAACACGGTGTTAATGACGGATTTTCTGCACACTGGCGAGTAAACAGTTGCCCGCTTTCAGTGATATAAATCGCTTCCCCAGAAGCCACATCACGCAGGAACTCAAAACCCAATGTATCCAGCGCCACACTTTCCGACGCCACCATGTATTCATTGCGGCCATCTTCCCGTGTTTTCTTTCCCAGCACCAGAGGACGAATGCCATGTGGATCACGAAAAGCCACCACCCCATGCCCAATAATCATGGCAACACACGCATAAGCGCCACGAATTTTTTTGTGCATTTTTGCGACTGCCGCGAAAATATCATCAGGCTCTAAAGGGAAATGGGGAAATTGGGCTAATTCATTGGCAAAAATATTCAGTAGAATTTCAGAGTCTGAGGTTGTGTTGACATGACGGCGGGCATTTTCAAACAGCATTTTTTTCAATTCATGTGCGTTTGTCAGATTACCGTTATGTGCCAACGTGATACCAAAAGGAGAATTCACATAAAAGGGCTGCGCTTCAGATGCACTGGAACTGCCCGCCGTAGGATAACGGACATGCCCAATGCCGATGGTTCCCTGTAAACGTAGCATGTGCCGTGTTTCAAACACATCTTTGACTAAACCATTCGCCTTACGTAAACGAAACTCATTGTTACCATCAATAGTTGCAATACCTGCTGCATCTTGTCCACGGTGCTGAAGCACCGTCAATGCATCATAAATCGACTGGTTAACCGGTGTAAAACCGACGATACCGACAATACCGCACATGTAGCCTTTCCTCATCAGCCAAGCGGAGAGCGTTATCTCTCCGGCAAGAAACTCGACGCACTTTGTAAGTAGTCAAAAAACCACCTGATAATTTGACTAAACTGTGGGATCAGTTGTGATTGTTGCCAATCCTGACTTTTGGGCAGTGGCGTGAAAGAGTCCGCAATAAACAAAATGGCAGACACCACCAAGACACCACGCAAGGCGCCAAAGCAGATCCCCAAAACCCGATCAGTGCCTGACAGCCCCGTTCGCTGAACAAGTGAACCAATGACATAGTTTACTACTGCGCCAACAATCAGTGTTGCAATAAATAAGATAGCAATCGCTACCCCATTGCGCACCAGTTCATCCTCAAGGCGGGTAAAATAAGCCGCCAAATAAGTATAGAAGTGGCTTGCAACAAAGAAAGCACAACCCCACGTTATCAGGGAAAGCGCTTCGCGAACAAAACCACGAATCAAGCTAACCAGTGCCGAGAAACCAATGATGGCAATGATCGTATAATCAATCCAGACCATATTTTAATCCAAAAACAGGCTCCCGACACTCAGGTCGGGCGCATTCTAACAGAAAACGAAAACGTTTGCGTAGTAGATTCACCACTCTACTGAAAATAATTTTCGACAGGTAAACAAACAGCATTTGCTGTGCCAATCAGATTATGGCTTATAATTTTTGATCTGCCCTTGTAATCCCGTAAGTTCCTTTAATTCGGGCAAAATAGATTCCAGTACCTGCCTTGATGCATTCGGTCCTACATAAATTCGGGTTAACTGCCCCTGTACCGGAGAAGAAGGCACTGTATATACCTGGTGCCCAGAAAGACGCAACCTTGCCACTATCTCGTCAACTTTATCCGCGTTTTTTAATGCGCCCAGCTGAACAACATATGCCGCTGCCTGGGGGGCTTGCTCTGTTGGCTCCGGTTTAGGTTTAGTTTCTGGCTTGCTTTCAACGCGAGGTTCAGGTTTAGTTCCCGCTTTCTCTTGAGGAGATGACTCCACTTTTTTAGGCTCTGGCGTGACAGTGACAAGAGGTGCTGTTATTGGCTCTGCAGGCGATGGCCGAGACAGCATCTCGATATCTGGCTCTTGCTCCTGTGATTGCATTGCTTGTGCAGCACCTTCAGGCGGTGTAGAAGGCATGTTTTGTGTCAATGGTGGGATCGAGTCAATATCTTCTTCATCACCAGGCTTTGGCACCAAAGGGATCGCCGCAAATTGATTTTCATTGTATTTCTTATCACCATCAAAAATCATAGGCAGGACAATGACGCCCAATGCAACAAGAACAATCGTACCAACCAAGCGATTTTGGAATTTACTGGCCACTTTCCTTGCCCTCCTCCAGTGCTTCCATGACATGTGCGACAGTGTGGAAAGAGCCACAAACCACGATAATATCTTGCACCGACGCATCTTTTACTGCCTGCTGCCAGGCTGTTTTTACTTCGGGGAATGTCCGCGCCTGTACAAGATGCCCAGACAATTCGTCAGCTTCTGCTCCCCTCAGTTCATGCAACGATGCGCAATACCACTCATCAATTTGTTGAGAAAGACAAGCAAGTGTACCCGCTATATCCTTATCTCCCAACATGCCAACCACGCCACGGATCTTGCTGTCTGGTGAACGAGGCAATTCTGCCAGTTTTTGCACTAGATAGCCCGCAGCATGTGGATTATGAGCCACATCCAAAATAACCAGCGGATTTTCCCTGATGATTTGGAAACGCCCCGGTAATTGCGCATTTCTTAGCCCTGCACGGATTGCTTGTTCATCAATGGCTCGGCTGACTTTGTCATCCTGCTGCAACAAGCAGTGGATCACCCCCATTGCAGTTGCAGCATTTGCTAACGGCAAATTAGGTAAAGGTAACTCATTGAATTGTTGCTTATCGCTTCGCCAGTTCCAGCTATCTTCACGCTGTGAGAAATGCCAGTCAACACCACGACGAAAGAGCTTAGCGCCTAATTCTTCCGCAACTTCAGCAATTGAGTGAGGCATATCAGGTTCACCCACTACGGCAAAATGCCCACGGCGGAAAATGCCCGCTTTTTCACGGCCAATGTGTTCGCGATCTGCACCCAACCAATCCGTATGATCCAGTGCAATGCTGGTGATTGCGGCAATATCGGCATCAACGATATTGGTGGCATCCAAACGTCCACCCAGCCCAACTTCCAAAATCACGACATCAAGATCCGCTTCTTTGAAAAGTTGTAATGCGGCCAACGTCCCATATTCAAAATAGGTTAATGAGATGTCACCACGCTGGGCTTCAATCGCTGCAAATACACGGCAGAAATCTTGTTCCGCGGGTTCCTTTTCCTGAATACGCACCCTTTCGGTGTAGCGGACTAAATGCGGGGAACTGTACACGCCGACTTTAAGCCCTGCGGCCAAAAAAATGGATTCCAGGGTATGGCAAGTGGTTCCCTTGCCATTAGTACCTGATACCGTGATAACTTTTGGAGCCGGAGTCAATAAGCCTAACTGACGCCCCAGTTTACCCACACGTGCAAGCCCCATATCAATGGCTTTCGTGTGCAGGTTTCCCAGATAGGAAAGCCACGTCATCAGTGGCGACGTGGCTTGAGGAATTTGTGAAATATCAGACATCTTCTTTATTAGGATTGATGTTTATATCCGCTTCGACATCAGCAGAATCAACAACGATTGCTTCTACTGGCTCTGCTTTTGTGCCTGGATGAGGTTTGTGGGTCAACATAGCAAGCAGGCTGGCAACTTTATCGCGCATATCTGGACGACGCACGATCATATCAACCGCCCCCTTCTCCAGCAGGAACTCACTACGTTGGAAACCTTCCGGCAATTTTTCCCGCACAGTCTGCTCGATGACACGAGGCCCCGCAAAGCCAATCAATGCCTTAGGCTCAGCGATATTGATATCACCCAGCATTCCCATACTTGCCGTTACCCCACCCAGTGTTGGGTTGGTTAATACACAGATATAAGGCAAACCACGGTGTTGCATTCTTGCCAGCGCTGCACTGGTTTTTGCCATCTGCATCAGTGACATCAACGCTTCCTGCATACGCGCTCCGCCACTGGAAGTAAAACAGATAAATGGACAGTTATCTTCCAGAGCCTGTTCAACAGCGCGCACAAAACGAGCGCCAGCCACAGAGCCCATTGAGCCACCCATGAAATTGAATTCAAAGGCACCCGCCACAACTGGCATATCATGCAGCTTACCCTTCATAACGATGAGTGCATCTTTTTCTTGCGTCTGCTTCTGGGCTGCCACTAAGCGATCTTTATATTTTTTAATATCGCGGAATTTCAGGACATCTTTGGGTTCCAGCTCACTGCCTAATTCTGTGCCAGTGCCTTCATCCAAAAATGAATGCAATCTCTTACGGGCTGAAATACGCATATGGTGGTCACATTTTGGACACACTTCAAGGTTACGCTCTAATTCAGCACGATAAAGTACCTGACTGCAACTGTCGCATTTTGTCCAAACTCCTTCGGGTATACTGGCCTTACGAGTTTGTATGATTTTGCTTTTGTTTAGAATCTTTTCAATCCAGCTCATTAATGAACCTTTCCGTCTGAATCTGGCTGCTGCCAGCTATTGTTTTACGTGCCATTAAACCACAATGCCATTGCAGTGTGGATAAAAAACTGCTCAAACCTGTTTACGGTTATCAATTCATCTATCTTCTATTTTTTATCTATCTACTGCACTGCTTGCTGCTTTTTTCGATGCAGCACGACGATGGCGCCAAATTTCTATGATGCCAGGCAAAATAGAGATAAAAATAATAGCAACAATCAATAATTTCAGATTTTGCTGTATAACTGGCATATCACCAAATAAATAACCGGCATAAGTGAATAATAGCACCCAGATAAATGCACCGATGACATTATAAGCAGCAAAATGGCGGTAAGACATTTTCCCCATTCCTGCAACAAACGGTGCAAACGTTCTCACAATTGGCACAAACCGAGCCAAAATTATTGCTTTTCCACCATGTTTTTCATAAAACTCATGGGTCTTATCTAAATAACTGCGGCGAAAAATCTTTGAATTGGGATTGGTAAATAATTTCTCACCAAAAATTCTGCCAATGGTATAGTTGATAGCATCACCAATAATCGCGGCTGTAATCATCAAAGCGACCATGACGTGCACATTCAGATCATTAGAATCTAATGCAGATAGTGCGCCAGCCACAAACAGCAAGGAATCCCCTGGCAAAAATGGCGTGACCACCAGACCTGTTTCACAAAATATAATCAGAAATAGGATGCCATAAACCCAATCACCATAACTGGCAACTAATTCAGCTAAATGAGCATCAATGTGTAAAATAAAATCGACAATGAATTTCGCAAAATCAATAAAATGAGTTAAAAACTCCATAATATTCCTCGTTATGACTAAACATCCCTGTCACTATTCGAAAATGTCAGATTAAATGATTTGCCAGAAATAGTGGCCCCATGACGGGTTCAGGTAAACCAAAACGTTCAGGATAATCCACAGCAACTAAATATAAGCCTTCAGCCTTGGCAGTGGCTGCCGCTTTTGTCCTGTCTTTCAGCGCCAATAATTCAGCCATCCAGCCAATATCCTGGTTACCGCAACCAATCTCCAGCAAGCTGCCAACGATATTACGTACCATATGATGCACAAACGCATTCGCCTTAATGTCCACGACAATATAATGCCCATGCCGACTAACGTTAATATGCATCATATTGCGCCACGGTGAATTGGATTGGCACTGTACTGCCCGGAAAGAAGTAAAGTCATTTTCTCCCAACAAGCTCTGTGCCGCTTCATGCATTTTTTTCTCATCCAATGGATAATGAAAATGCGTGACACCGTGCGCCAATACCGCTGGACGATAACGATGGTTAAAAATCACATAGCGATAACGGCGAGCAGTTGCACTGAAACGGGCATGGAATTCATCATCCACCGTTTTAACCCAACGTACTGCAATATCCGCAGGTAAATGGGTATTTACCCCCATTGTCCATGCGGCATCTTTACGTTGGGACGAGGTTTCAAAATGCACGACCTGGCCGGTCGCGTGTACCCCTGCATCCGTTCTACCTGCACAAAAAACTGAAATCGGCTCATTCGCAACTTTCGACAGGGCTTTTTCCAGGCATTCCTGTACGCTTTTCACTTCTTGCTGACGCTGCCAACCATAATATCGACTGCCGTCATATTCAATCCCCAGTGCAATTTTTACTTTTTTTGCCTCTGGCACAGACTGACTCAGCTCTGTATCAGACATCAGTAAAATTGCTCCTGCATCAGCTTTTCAGCGATTTCAACCGCCATCAAAGCGCCACCGAAACGGATGTTATCGGCAACTGACCAAAATTGCAGCATCTCAGGCATACCGTAATCGTTACGCAGACAGCCTATGCTCAAACTATCACTGCCCGAAGCATCCGTTACCTGAGTCGGGTAATCACCCTCTTCTGAAACCTGAATATCGTCAAGGCGTTCAAATTCACTACGGGCTTCTTCTATGCCAACCGGACGCAACGTTTCCAAATTCACCATTTGAGCAATGCCATAGAAAACAGAAGATTGGACACAACTTACCGAAACCGGCAATCCTTCATCCTGTAATACCTTGCGAATTTGATCGACAATCCGGCGCTCTTCGCGCACCACACCTTCAGCATCAGGCAACAAAGGCAGCAAATTGAAAGCCAATTGTTTGCTGAAACGACCCTCATCCGGTGGAATGCCATTTAATAAACGAGCACTCTGCCCTGCCAGTTCATCAATAGCGGCTTTGCCATAAACAGAAACTGGCAAGATATTGGTCAAATGTAAACGGGCAATGCCAGCCGTATCGATCAATGGCTTGATGGCAGTCAGAACCTGGCTAGTTGAGCTATCTGCCACAGCAATGATGTTACGGTTACGATATTCTGCCAATGCATAAGGGTTAACGCCAGGAACAACCAGAGGCACATCTGGCTCTGCGGCAAACAAGCCGCTGCTATCGATCACCAGACAACCAGACTCTGTTGCTTTTTCAATATATTGTGCTGTTGTTTCCATCGTTGCAGCAAAAAAAGCAAGTTGTACCTGTGACCAGTCAAACTCTGCCGCATCACGAACCGTGATATTTTTTCCGTTAAAACGCTGGATCTTTCCAACACTTTGTTCACTGGCAAGAAGATGCAGTTCACCAACCGGAAATTGACGTTCTTGTAATAACGCCAATATCGCTTCACCTACTGCGCCCGTTGCACCCAAAAGCGCAATATTCCAACCTTCTGACATGTTGGTTTTCTCCACTTCTCTTATTTTGCTGACAGACAGGGATTCCTGCCTGTATTAAATCACTTTTGCATTAAATCCAAGTCTGGACAGTAATTGAGCACTCTCTTCTGAGTCACAATGCACGGTCAGTGAAGACCATTCCCGACGATCTGGATAGTATTTGCGTAATCGATCAAAAGCGCCCTCCTGATCCGCAACCTGACGTAAGGGTGCATCATCACGGCGCACATCATACACTAAATGCATCAAACGCTTGAGGAGACTTTGTGTCACCTCTCCTCGCACGGTGACCTGACTGAAATCGGGTGTTGGCAACAGATCAGCCAATTCCGTCTTGCGCGGTTGCCCCAGGAATTCACAATAAGCCTCAAAAACCTGAGTTGTCCCCCGTGCTTTGCCTTCCAGGGTATAGCCGGCAATATGTGGGGTCGCAATATCAACCAACGCTAGCAGGGGTAGAGAAAGGTTAGGCTCTACTTCCCAAACATCAAGCACTGTGCGTAACCTTTTTCCATTTTGCAGTGCGGAAAGTAACGCTTGATTATCAACCACCTCACCACGGCTGGCATTAATCAAAATACGGTTGTCCGGTAATGCAGAGAGTAATGCTGCATCAGCCAAATGATACGTCTGGTATGGGCCAGAGCGATTAAGGGGGGTGTGGAAAGTCAGAATATCCGCTTCTTGTACCAATTTTTCTAAAGGCCAGAACGCCCCTTCATCACCACGATCTGCGCGGGGAGGATCGCACAGTAAGGTCTTCACGCCCAAGGCCGTCAGTCGATCCGCTAAACGTCCCCCGACATTACCAACACCGACAATACCGACAGTCTTGTCTTTAAGCTGAAATTGATCGCGCTCAGCCAATAGCATCAATGCCGAGAAGACATACTCAACCACGGCAATCGCGTTACATCCAGGCGCGGCGGAAAAACCAATCCCTGCCTGAGATAACCATTGCTGATCAATATGATCCATTCCCGCCGTGGCCGTCCCGACAAATTTCACCGAACTGCCCTGCAACAAAGATTCATTGACTTTAGTGACAGATCGAACCATAAAGGCATCAGCATGTTCCAAAATTCCCTCGGGCACTGGGCGCCCTGGAATTGCCTGCACTTCACCTAATTGCTGGAAGAGTTGTTCAGCATAAGGCATATTTTCATCAACTAAGATTTTCACTTTTCTCATCCAATGACTTAAATGGGCGTGATCCATTATTCTGCCATTTTATCTGTATAAAACCTATATACCAATCTAACTTCAAGATGCGTATGATTTCTCCCCGCGACGCGGAAAGATATTAAGACGCATCTTGAAAGACGATTGGTATAGGCTTTCAGCCTTTTCTGAAACGTTCTGGTGTTGTGCCCGCAATCTGTTGAAACATGGCGATAAAAGCCGATGATGAGCTATAACCCACATCAAACGCGATTTCGTGAATACTTTTCCCCTGTTCCAATAAAGAGATGGCATGGAGAAAACGCAACCGTTGCCGCCATTCACTAAATGACATGCCCAATTCTTGCTTACAACGCCGCGATAAAGTTCTCTCTGAGGTATACCGCTTTTTAGCCCACTCCGCTAAAGAGGTATTATCCGCCGGATTGCGTTCCAACATCTGTAATACGGGAGCGAGCAACTTATCTTTTGAGGAAGGCAAATAGGTACACTGACTTGGTGACAACTCCAACTGATCAATCAATATCTGTGCCAGCCGCCGATCTTTTTCTGTTTCCAACTGCCGGATCTTTCGCTGAAAAAAATCCACCATAATGGCATTGAAGATACCACTCAAACGGATAAGGCAAGGTTGTTGCGGCAAGGTCTCCGTCCATTGGGGGGAAATGTCAATGATCCAAAATCGCATCGCCTTCCGGTTATAACTTGAATGGGCGATATTTTTCGGTATCCAGATACAAAACTCTGGTGGAGCAAGAAAACGCTGCTTTCCCACCTGCGTTTCCATGACGCCACAAACGACATAAATTAATTGACCGAAAGGATGTGTATGTAACCGACATTCAGTATCAGCATTCAATGTTTCATCACGAAAAGAGAGGATATCTGGCATAATTGGCTGAAACATAACTTGATTTGCCTCCAAGGGTAATATCTTGTCTTAATAGCCACATCTGTTGTCTGATTATCAATATATATAATAAATCGGTCATTGCTAAACTAAACAGACAAACTACTTACCTAAATAATCCAATTCAATGAAGAACTTATTATTCCCCCTTGTCGCTGTGCTGATCTGGTCAATCAACGCCGTAGTCAGCAAAGCTGCTGCCACTCATATTGAACCTGCTGCAATTTCTTTTTACCGATGGTTTATTGCCTTTTTGGTTCTGACGCCTTTTCTCTTATTGCCAGTCCTACAACAGCGGAAAATCATTGCTCAATATTGGTGGAAGCTCTTGATTTTGGGTTCTCTAGGTATGGTGCTTAACCAAAGCCTGGCATATTATGCAGCCCACACCGTCAGCGCGACAATCATCGGGATTTTCACTTCATTAATCCCCCTGTTAACCGTCATTATCAGTATCTTTGCCTTACGGGTCACCCCCACTGTTGGTATCACTCTCGGCACTGTACTCTCTCTGTTTGGGCTTGTATGGCTGGTCAGCAAAGGGGAACCCGCTTCCCTATTGCAACAGGGTTTGGGTATTGGAGAAGTGATGATGTTTATTGCCGCCGCTTCTTATGCCTTGTATGGAGTTTTAACCAAACGTTGGGCAATTCCATTAGCCAACTGGCAATCACTCTATGCCCAAATTGGGTTTGGCGTTTTATTGCTTTTGCCCAATTTTATGATGGCAGATGATATCCAGTTAACGACCGATAATATTTCCCTTGTTCTGTTTGCTGGTATTCCTGCCTCCATTATTGCTCCCTATTTGTGGATACAAGGTGTCACCCGCATTGGCGCAAACATGACTGCAATTTTTATGAATCTGGCGCCCGTATTTACTGCCATTATTGCTATCGTGGCTCTCCATGAAGAAATGCACAGTTACCATTTAATTGGGGGAGGTGTTGTTTTGGCCGGTGTGATACTCGCGCAACAGTTACGTATCCCGCTCACGCGCAGAAAGCCTGATTATAATTCTCACTAATAACCCACCCAACACCTCACTGGGTAAAAGCTGGAGAGCGGCATTGTGATACTGGCAAATTTCTTTAACAATAGTCAGCCCTAATCCCGTCCCCTCCAGCCCAGCAGCGTTGTCTAAACGGTTAAATGCCATTAGCGATTGGTGAATATCTTCTTGAGCGATCCCCGAACCTGAATCATCGATCTCAAGGCAAGCGTGTTTTTTATCTGGCATTATACTCACCCTTCCTGTTACCACGCCCATTTGCGGGGTATATTTGATGGCATTGTCCAGCAAGTTAGCGCACATTTCTGCTAACAATAGCGGATCTCCCCTGATCCAGGCAGCCTCTTCCCCTTCGTAGCCTAAGTCAATGTTTTTACTTTCTGCTTGCTGTAAACGGGAAAAGCAAACTTGTTGCAACAGCGCCACGATATTGACCGGCTGATAATTTTGTATTGCCTCTTTTTCATGCACTCTAAGTTGTGAAAGTTGCAGCAGGCGATCAGTCAGCACGATCATATTATCTAAACCCTTATCAATTGCCGTCAGTATGCTATCCCTCTGTTCCAGATCCTGGTTGCCACGTGCTACTGCAACCTGTGTTTTCAATACTGCTAAAGGCGTTCTTAATTGATGAGAAGCATCCGCACTAAATCGTTCTTGGCGTCCAACCATTAATGCCAACCGTCCAATATAGCGGTTAAGCGATTGCAGTAAGGGAGCAAGTTCTGACCACGGTAAAATATTCGGTAATGGTGTTAGATCATTAGCAGAACGCAGGCTCATCATGCCTGAAAGCTTCCGCAGCGGTTTAAGCAGGAGTTTGAGTAAGATGTAAGCAAGGAATAATGCCAATAATACGACAGCCCCTTGATTAACAAGCGAAGACAGCAGTAATTGGTGAGCCATATCTTGACGGGAGGTCACCGTTTCCGCCACCAATATCAACGCCATCCCCATGACGTTACCTTCATTGATGGGTTGATACAATCCCACTACACGTATAGGCTTCCCCTGATATTCCGCATCATAAAAATAAGCCAATGCCGTATATAAGGGTGAACGTTGGACGTTCTGCGGTATTTGGGGAAGATCATCATAACCGGAAATCGTCTTGCCTTGCGGTGAGATAACCTGGTAGTACAGACGATCATTCGTATTGCGCTCGAAACTGTCCAAGACAACATAAGGTACGTCAACGATTAAGTTCTGGTCCCGAACAGTCAGGCGTTCAGCAACGGTTCTTGCTGATGCAAGCAGTGTTCTGTCATAAGCCAACATTGCTGCATTTCTCACGCTGGCATACTGGCTATAAACAGAAGCACAACCCAGTAATAGCAAAGGAACGCCCAGGAACAGCAATAACTGGTGGAATAACGATCGCGGTATTTTCAGATACTTCATTGTGTCAGCTGCTCCAACCGATATCCCAACCCACGCAATGTCTTGATCTCTACATCACTGTTGAGTAATTTTTTTCGTAACCGATGAACATACAGCTCTATGCTTTGTGGATTGGCCTCATCCGATAGGGAAAACACCTGCTCAAACAGCTGCTGTTTAGAAACCGGACGCCCTCGACGATGAAATAATGTTGTTAACACAGACAATTCTCTGGGAGTCAATGCCAACGGTACATTGTTCAGCACAAAATACCCTTCGCCTTCATAAATTAATGAACCAAATTTCTGTGCCTCTTGTGGTATAGCTGAACTACGACGCAACAACGCACGAATACGGGCTTCCAGTTCTTGAAAATCAAAAGGCTTGGTTAAATAATCATCGGCACCGGAATTCAATCCTTTCACACGATCCGTAACTTCTGTTTTAGCAGTCAATAACAACACGGGTAAGTTTTGACCACGCTTACGTAACCGCGATAACAGAGACAAACCATCCAATCTAGGTAAAGCCACATCCAGAATCAACAACGCATAATTTTCAGTCTGCAAAAGCTGATCTGCCACGATACCATCTTCCGCCAGATCAACCACAAACCCAGCATTATTCAATACCTTCTGTAACCAATGTGATAATTCTGGGTGATCTTCAACTAATAAGAGCCGCATTGAATAATACCTATTGTTAAAAATTAACCAGAGAAATAAAGCGGAGATATCACATAATTGCAATATTAAGATTGAGCAATTGCTTAGGGGTTAACAAAAAAACATGAATTCAAACAAACAGTTAACATGATTATGTAAAACACTACGCAAATTAAGCGATTGAGGTCACATCCAGACAACTTTTTTTGTTAATGAAAGGTAATTGAAAGGTTTCGTTTCTATAAATAAACAGGCACCAGAAATTTGTCATTCATATCCTTTACTGGTGCTATGTGAGGAATAAAAATGAAAACTTTTAAAACATTAGTAGCCACTGCAAGCCTGTTTATTTGCGCCTGCGCTTTTGCAACTTCTGCTCCCAATAGAACCGAATGTATTGCCCCCGCCAAACCTGGTGGAGGTTTTGATTTAACCTGCAAACTCATCCAAATTTCACTATTAGAAACTAAAACTATCGATTCTCCCATGCGGGTGACATTTATGCCCGGCGGTGTCGGCGCAGTTGCCTATAATGCCATTATTGCTCAACGGCCTGCGGAAGCCGGCACTATCGTCGCCTTTTCCGGCGGTTCCTTATTGAATCTTGCACAAGGCAAATTTGGTCGCTACAACGTCAATGACGTACGCTGGCTCGCCAGTGTCGGTACAGATTATGGCATGATTGCGGTGCGCAAGGATTCTCCCTACAAAACGCTGACAGATTTGATGGAGGCGTTTAAAAAAGCGCCCGATAGTATTGTGTTTGGCGCAGGTGCTTCCATCGGTAGTCAAGACTGGATGAAAACCGCATTACTGGCAAAAGAGGTTGGTGTCGATCCCCGCAAAATGCGCTATGTCGCGTTTGAAGGTGGTGGTGAACCTATCACCGCCCTGTTGGGTAATCATATCCAAGTTGTATCCGGTGATTTAAGTGAAACCTTACCTTATCTCAATGGCGATAAAATTCGCATACTGGCTGTTTATGCCGATAAACGCTTAGATGGCGATCTGGCAATAATTCCAACAGCAAAAGAACAAGGTTATAACCTTATTTGGCCCATTATTCGCGGTTTTTATATGGGGCCGAAAGTTTCTGATGAGCAATATCAATGGTGGGTAGATACCTTTAAAAATCTCCAACAAACTGATGAATTCAAAAAACAACGTGAACTACGCGGATTATTTGAATTCAATATGGCAGGTAAAGAGCTGGATGACTATGTGAAAAAACAAGTTATTCAATACCATGAAATGGCCAAATCCTTTGGTTTAGCAAAATAACAGGGATAGCATCATGAGCGATCGTATCTTTGCTATTGTATGGCTGCTGCTATGTGGAATAGGGTTGGTCGTTGGATGGGGTATCCATAGTGAATATAGCTATGAACCTCTAGGCCCCCGCCCATTTCCAATTGTTATTATTTCATTAATGGCACTCTGTGCTTTACTATTGCTGTTAAAAAAACCTGATCCTGTTTACTGGCCGACACCACAAGTGTTACGTCGCTTAGTTTTATTGATTGCCACACTAACCATTTATGCATGGTCATTTGAGTGGTTGGGTTTTCCACTCGCAACTACGTTATTGACTATCTGTGTGGCACGACTCTTTAACGCCACACTCCTTGCTGCAATTATTTCCGGTTTAGTTCTCGGTAGTTCACTCTTTTTTGCTTTTGATCGTCTGTTAGAAGTCACTCTGCCCGTCGGCAGTTGGCTCAGCTAAGGAGACAACAATGGATACTTTGATATATCTGAGCCATGGTTTTGAAGTCGCATTAGTACCCAAAAACTTGGTCATTGCATTGATAGGCTGTTTTATCGGTACTGTCGTTGGGTTACTGCCCGGTCTTGGTCCTATAAATGGGGTAGCTATTCTGCTGCCTTTGGCTTTTGCATTAAAATTACCTGCTGAATCTGCCCTGATCTTATTGGCAACTGTCTACATTGGTTGTGAGTATGGCGGCCGTATCTCTTCAATCTTACTGAATGTACCGGGAGATGCCGCTGCCATTATGACAACGCTTGATGGCTACCCGATGGCAAAACAGGGGCGAGCAGGTGTTGCACTCTCTATCTCTGCCGTTAGTTCGTTTTGTGGCTCACTTTTGGCTATCACGGGTATCATTTTATTTGCTCCACTTTTGGCACAGTGGTCTTTAGCTTTCGGGCCGGCTGAATACTTTGCACTCATGGTATTTGCCATTGCTTGCCTCGGCAGTATGATGAGCCAAAATCCTATCAAATCACTCCTTGCCGCCTTAATCGGTTTAGCCTTGGCAACCGTGGGCGTAGATGCCAACACCGGCGTTTACCGTTTCACCTTTGATAACGTGCACCTCTCCGATGGTATTCAATTCATTGTTGTCGTTATTGGCCTGTTTTCAGTCAGCGAAATTTTATTGATGCTGGAGAGTACTTCTGCGGGGCAAAAAGTCATTAGCCAGACAGGACGCTTGTTATTCAATAGAAAAGAAGCCGCAACGTGTGTAGGACCAACTTTACGCTCCTCAGTCATTGGCTTTTTTGTGGGAATATTACCTGGTGCAGGGGCGACAATCGCCAGTGCAATAACCTACATGACAGAAAAGCGACTCAGCGGTAACAGTGATTCATTTGGCAAAGGTGATATCCGCGGTGTAGCTGCACCAGAGGCCGCGAATAACGCATCAGCTTGTGGTTCATTTATCCCTATGCTGACTCTCGGTGTACCCGGCTCAGGTACAACCGCTGTGATGCTGGGTGCGTTGACACTCTACAACATCACCCCAGGCCCTACCATGTTCACCGAACAACCTGATATCGTCTGGGGGCTTATTGCTGCTTTGTTGATCGCTAATATTTTGTTACTGATCATGAATATCCCAATGATTGGCTTATTTACCCGTATGCTCAGTATCCCAATGTGGTTTTTGGTTCCTGCAATAGCTATCGTTTCCGCAGTGGGCGTATATGCCATCCACAGTACCACTTTTGATCTGATGTTAATGGTCGGGTTAGGCGTTTTTGGTTATATACTGCGAAAAATGAATTTCCCAATGTCACCACTGATCTTAGGTTTCGTCTTAGGCGAAATGCTGGAACAAAACCTACGACGGGCACTCTCAATCAGCAATGGAGATTTTGAGATCTTATGGAGTAGTACTATCACACAAGTTTTGCTAATTCTGGCGGTATTAGTCATTGTTATTCCGCCAATTCTGCGCATCATTAATAAACGCCGCAATAAAATCACGGCGCTTTAATAAAAATAGCCAATCCACATAATCAATGGATTGGCTATACCCATCTAACTTCAAGATGCGTGTGGTTCCATATCGTGTTGTAAATTGCAACTTGAAGTTTAATGCGTATAAGTTTTTATTACTTTAAAAATTAGTTTGAATACTTGCGCATCACCAGGGATGCATTTGTACCACCAAACCCGAAGCTATTGGACATCACTGTCCTTAGCTCGCGTTTGGTAGGTTCAGTAATAATATTCATGCCCTGTGCTTTTTCATCCAGGTTTTCAATATTAATGCTTGGTGCAATAATGCCATGCTCTAACATCAACAAACTATAAATCGCTTCATGGGCACCCGCTGCACCCAATGAATGCCCTGTCATCGCTTTAGTCGCGGAAATGGCAGGTGTGTTGTCACCAAAAACTTCTCTAATAGCTTCCAGTTCTTTCAAGTCGCCAACTGGTGTCGAAGTTCCGTGGGTATTGATGTAATCGATTCCCCCTTCAACACCGTCTAATGCCATTTTCATACAACGCACAGCGCCTTCTCCAGACGGGGCGACCATATCTGCACCATCTGAATTTGCCCCATAACCGATAATTTCAGCATAAATATGTGCACCACGGGCTAATGCGTGCTCTAACTCTTCAACAACAACAATACCGCCACCACCCGCGATCACGAAACCATCACGGTTTTGATCATAAGTACGGGAGGCTTGTTCTGGTGTTTCATTATATTTAGTGGAAAGTGCTCCCATTGCATCAAACTCACAAGCCATTTCCCAGCTTAATTCTTCACCACCACCGGCAAAAATAATATCTTGCTTACCGAGTTGGATTAATTCAACGGCATGACCGATGCAATGTGCAGAGGTTGAACAGGCAGAACTGATGGAGTAGTTGACGCCCTTGATCTTAAACGGTGTTGCCAAACACGCTGATACGCCAGAAGCCATTGCCCGTGTGACCATATAAGGGCCAACGCCACGTAACCCACGGGCACGCATACCATCTGAACCTGCGACTTGGTTATAGGGAGAGCCTCCTCCTGAACCGACAACCAATCCAGTACGAAGATTAGAAACTTGTTCATCGGACAGGCCGGAATCTTTAATTGCCTCATCCATTGCCAGATAAGCATAAATAGATGCGTCACTCATGAAACGTAAAGTTTTGCGGTCAATCAAACCAGAAGTATCCAGTTTTACATTCCCCCAAACATGGCTGCGCATGCCTATTTCTTTAAATTTTTCTGAGAAAGTTATCCCGGAACGGCCCTCTTTCAGAGATTCCAGCACCTCTTTCTGGTTATTACCAATACTGGAAACAATACCCAGACCGGTGATCACTGCACGTTTCATTACTTACCTCATCAATATGTTTACCTGCGGGATTTATTCACCTGCACTTTAGCTTACACTTGTACGCCGAACAAGTCCGATCAGGTTAAAAATTCAAGGAAAAATTGATCTTGACTCAACTTTGAAACTTTACCATGGGTGGTGCAACTAAACGAAGACCGTTAAAATCCACCTATTATTGTTATCAACAGTACAGGCATTATTGTGAAAAGCAGCGCTATCAGCAACGCAACCCTAAGCTGGAATGAGCAGGGCACCCCCATTTCAGAGCAGTTTGATGATGTTTATTTTTCAAATCAAGATGGCTTGGAAGAAACATTATATGTATTTTTGAAAGGCAATCATTTTCCTCAACGTTTTAATACACATTCCCGTCCAGAGTGTGTTATTGCAGAAACTGGATTCGGTACTGGATTGAATTTCCTGACACTTTGTCAATATTTCTCTCATTTTAGACAACAATATCCTGAAGCTGTATTAAAACGGCTACATTACATCAGTTTTGAAAAATACCCATTAAAACCCATTGACCTGAAAACAGCACACCAACGTTGGCCAGAACTGAAAACGTTTTCTGAGCAATTATGCCAACAATGGCCCTTACCACTGGCAGGCTGCCATAGATTAATCCTGGATAATGGCGCTGTTACCCTGGATCTTTGGTTTGGCGATGTAAATGATCTATTACCGAAAATAAGTTCAAGCCTGACAGGGAAAATTGATGCCTGGTTTTTAGATGGTTTTGCACCAGCAAAAAATCCACAAATGTGGAGTGAACAGCTGTTCGCTGCAATGGCCAAATTTTGTCGTCCTGAAGGAACTTTTGCGACCTTTACTTCCGCCGGAACAGTCCGCCGAGGATTGCAGGCAGCAGGCTTTAATGTCACTAAGGTTAAAGGCTTTGGGCGTAAAAGAGAGATGCTAACTGGCACCTTATCTCCATCAAGTGACCCACTTCACTTACCTTATGCACCCTGGTTTTCTCACAAAGCCGCTACCTGTACCGATGATATTGCCATCATCGGTGGAGGTATTGCCAGTGCATTAACCGCACTTGCCCTATTGCGCCGTGGCGCCAAAGTCACACTATATTGCCAGGATGAACAACCTGCCCAAAATGCATCCGGCAATCAACAAGGAGCCATTTATCCCCTATTGAATGGTAATAGTGATCCGTTAGAACGTTTCTTTACATCAGCATTTACTTTTGCCCGCCGTCAGTACGATCAATTAATTGACGAAAATGTATCGTTTGACCATCAATGGTGTGGTGTCAGCCAATTAGCTTATGATGAAAAAAGCGCAAATAAAATCAGCAAAATGCTACGGACAGCATGGCCAGAAGACATTGCGCTTGGTATGAACCGCAACCAATTAAGCCATGTCAGTGGAATAGATGTAAATTATGCTGGCATTCACTACCCACAGGGAGGATGGTTATCCCCTGCTCAACTCACTCAAGCGGTGATTAAACTGGCTGAACAACGCGGAATGCAGGTTTATTTTAATCATAAAGTAATTCAGCTTATCCAGGGTGAAAACGGCTGGCAATTGCAGCTTGAACATAAGGAAAACCTGCAATGCAAGGCTCACAAAGTTGTCATTATTGCCAATGGCCACTGTCTGCCACAATTTGAACAGACTAAAAAACTCCCTGTAACCGCTGTTCGCGGTCAGGTTAGCCATATTCCAACCACAGATAGCCTGAGCCAATTGAAAAGCGTACTGTGCTACGATGGCTACATGACTCCCGTTAATCCTAATAACCAATATCACTGTATCGGTGCCAGTTATCAACGCAACCAGTTGGATACACGGTATTCGTCTATCGAGCAACAAGAAAACCGAGATCGTTTATTAAAATGTTTCCCTGATGTTGATTGGCCACAGGAAATTGACATTTCAGAAGAGAAGTCTCGTCAGGGTATCCGATGTGTCATCCGGGATCATATGCCAATGATCGGGAATGTTCCTGCTTTCAATGAGCTTATGGATAAATATGCAAATTTATCTCTGCAAATAAACACGAATAAGATGATTAAAGAATCTCCTTGTTATCCAGATTTATTTGTTCTTGGTGTGTTAGGTTCACGTGGATTATGTTCTGCTCCTTTAAGCGCAGAATTATTGGCTAGCCAAATTTTCGGGGAACCTCTCCCACTTGATGACGAAACATTAGCGGCTTTACACCCAAATCGCTTTTGGGTGAGAAAGCTATTACGTGGCAAAGCGGTAAGAACAGAAAAACCTTAAAGTAGTTTATGTTGTGCACCAGACATGGGAAAATTATGTCTGGTGTAAATCCCAAGATTTTTATTCCCCAAATCGATATCATTTTCAAATTCAGTAAGTTACTTAGGTATAGTCGTCACAGTAAGCAAACGTCTCATTGCACAACGTTGTTCTTCAGCAAATCCATAATCGATTTCACTTTGTCGTATTTGCTGTAATGACTCAGAAAGTTGCTGTGACTCTAAGATCTCAAACCCCAATTTATGATAGAAGGGTGCATTCCAGTTAACATAACGAAAAGTTGTCAATGTCACAGCGTTAAGATGGCGCTGTTCAGCAACCTGAATAACTTTTTCAATCAATGCTTTTCCAATACCTTTTCTCTGCCAATTTTCATGCACTGAAAGCTCCATAATATGTAAGCCATCATCTAACGGCTTAGCTAAAATAAAGCCAACAGGCAGAGCATCTTCATTAAGGGCAACCCAGCTATTGCCTTGCGCAATATAGTCCAAATGTTGCTGCTCCGTTTGCACATGACCATCGGCTATCCAAGCCAGCTCGGGTATAAACCTAAACAATTTCGCAGCAGAACGTTCTATTGCGGGTAATTGGCTTACATCTGATTTTTGTGTTAAGCGAATAGAAGACCTTGTGTTCAAATCATAAACCTCATTGTTGCAATAATGACACCAGAAAAACCAAACATCATGGTGACCATCCATTTGGTTTGAGCAACTATTTTGTTGGATAGCTCCTCATTTAGAGTTGATATTTTCTGATGTATAGATGAGATATCACCTCGTATAGATGAGATATCACCTCGTATAGAAGATATCTCACCACGTACAGCTATCATATCCTTCTGCAAGATCGATACGTCATTACGTATAGAAGCTATTTCACTTCTCAGCGAGGACATATCACTACGCACAGATGATATCTCCTTGTAAATCAGTGAACTAACCATTTCAACATCCGTTTTTGTTGCATAGTTTGATTTTATAACAGCAACATCCATTTTGATTTGAGCAACGTCTGATTCCAGATTCTCAACTCTTTTTTCCAATGTTATATTCATCGATTTTTTCTCAGCAAATCTTAATACGTCATAATTTATAGGTTCAGGTAATAAAAGTGCTTTGTTATTTTCAGCATACTCTCTGTCACCACTTTGAATAAAGTTTCTTCCTAGTTTCATGTCACTATCTCCTGAAATATCCTTTTCTAGTTTTGACTTACCAAGAGAAATTTATTTGTTTTTTAATCTTAGACCTTATTGACTTTTAACTTATAAATCCTCTTAAATCAGTGAGTTAGTTAAGTAAAAACCTCTTTATTTCCCTGTGTGTCATGACCAAAAGCTTAGCATCATTATTTATTTTAATCATCAGTCGTTCCATTAATAACATGATTATTTAAAAGCAATGATAAATAATTATATTCATACTCGTTAAAATCTAACATATTTATGCATCATTTTAACGTGACATAAAAAAATCCTCTTAGATTAAGGTAATAAATAGAATGTCATTATTTTAGACATCATTTATATTTAATTTAATTCAATATATTAACACCCTAATTATTTTAATATACCAATCCAACCTCAAGTTTCAGCTTGAAAATCAATGCTATTATTTATATCTCCCCGCGTAGCGAGGGGATATAAAATGCATCTTGAAAGGCGGTGGGTATATAACAACATTGTCCCAGCAAGGAGTGCTTAAAGCTATATTTTGGACAAATTTAACCGTCAGATAACTCTACTTTATATTTACTATAAAAAGCTCAATAAAGATTTCATTATCACCATTTATTCTCATTATTGAGATGCACTACGCATTTTTTTGTCGTTGAAGATAGGGGATTACTCAGTCCGAGCAAAAATAAAGGGCTATCTGAATAGCCCTAAATAAAGTTATTTTTATATATCCATCTAACTTCAAGATGCGTGTGATTTCTCCCCCGCTTCGCAGGGAGAAATCAGGTTTCATAGCGTGTTGTAAATTGCAACTTGAAGTTTAATGCGTATATTAAAGAATTACTCTTTCGCACCATCCAGCAGTTTTTGCCAGGTCGCCAAAACCAAAATTTGATCTGGTGGAGTCAGTTCTCCCACTTTAATCGCTTTGTGGATGCTTTCTTCAACACGCTGATGAAGCTGTTCAACCGTATTTGCACCTTCTTGCTCTAATTCAGCAACAGCTAATGTCAGATGCCCGCGGAGGTAACCACCAGCAAATAATTCATCATCACTGGCCTGTTCAACCATATCATCAATTTGCGCCAGAATGCGTGTTTCAAACTCTGCGAGCATTATTTTTTCCTCAACATCAAATTAATTAGCAAAGCGATCTTCCGGATAAGGAAAATGCTCTGCTTTTAGTGGAGGCGTATTGTAGAACGATTGCAGACCTTGAATAAAGCGTGCAGCTCGTGCAGGTATCCCATTTTCAAGGTATTGCATGACTTGTACATGCACTTTCCGCTGAAAAACAAGCCGATCCGGCTCAAAATCACCTTCAAGGTTGTCACAACTGACATTAAAGGGAAATCCCGCAGCTACACAGAATAACCACTCCAGCGATTGTGGCTTAATCTCTACCTTTTCAAACGCTTCCTGAGTTTGAGCGTCACGCCCATCAGGGCAGTACCAGTAACCAAAATCGATCAGTTTGCGACGCTCTTCACCCGCAATACACCAATGAGAAATTTCATGTAATCCACTGGCATAAAATCCGTGGGCGAACACTATCCGGTTAAAGTCCACTTCATCATCTGCAGGCAGATAAATTGGCTCATCGTCACCTTTTATCAGACGAGTGTTGTAGTCATTACTAAAGCAATTATCAAAAATTTCAATCAGTTGTTGATAATGATGTGCGGTCATGTATTAATGCCAAATCCTAAATCAAAAATAAAATGCCAGCCAAGAGCGGACTGTATCTCCGTGCTGATCATAAAGAAGTTTGATGCTCATCAAGAAGGAAATTGTCACTAACAGCGGACGGATGAGTTTCTTCCCTTTGCTCAACACCAAACTCGCCCCTAATCGCGCACCGATTATTTGCCCTACCAGCATCACAACGCCCGCCAGCCATAAGATCTGTCCACCAAGCACAAAGAATCCCAAGGCTCCGAGGTTAGATGCAAAGTTCAGTACTTTGGCATGAGCCGTCGCTTTCGCCAAATTGTAGCCACAAAGCATGACATAAGAGAGTGCGAAAAACGATCCCGTTCCTGGCCCAAACACGCCATCGTAAAAACCAATGCCACAGCCGGCAAGACAACCAAACGCAATTGGGCCAAGACGACGTTGCCGATCTTCGGCACCAATACTCGGTACTAATAGGAAATAAAGGCCGATAATGATCACTAATGCCGGCAATAAATAACGCAGAAAATCCGGTGACACAAATTGAACCAACAACGCGCCCAACATGGCGCCAATTATCGTCATGACGATAGCAAAACGCTGGGACCGCAAATCGACTACACCACGGCGGATAAAATAAAGGCTGGCAGAGAAAGAACTACCTATAGCCTGTAACTTACTTGTTGCCAATGCCTGGACCGGAGAAACCCCCACCGATAGCAACGCAGGAATGGTCAATAATCCACCGCCCCCTGCAATAGAATCGATAAACCCCGCCACCAGCGCAACCAAAAAGAGGAGACCGTAAATTTCCGGCCCCAATAATGACCATTCCATTATGCATTTCACCAGAAAACTGCTTGCTTATTCCCATGATACCTTTCAGCATCAACCGAAGCAGGTATCAAAAGCCTCTTCCCAGCCTACCAACGTTCACATCAGCACACTGTGCCCGCTGGCGCAGTAAGTGATCCATCAGCACAATCGCCATCATGGCTTCTGCGATAGGTACGGCACGAATACCAACACAAGGATCGTGGCGGCCGCGAGTCACCATATCCACTTCTTCTCCCTGACGAGTGATAGTTCTGCCTGGCACCATAATGCTGGATGTCGGTTTCAAGGCAATATGCGCAATAATTGGCTGACTACTACTAATTCCGCCTAAAATGCCGCCAGCATGGTTACTGGTAAACCCCTGCGTCGTCATTTCATCGCGGTTTTCGCTGCCACGTAAATTGATAACACCGAAACCATCACCAATTTCAACACCTTTGACTGCGTTAATGCTCATCAAAGCATGGGCAATGTCTGCATCCAGACGGTCAAAAACCGGTTCCCCCAATCCCGCAGGAACGTTTTCGGCAACCACACTGACTTTCGCCCCAATGGAATCTCCTTCTTTTTTCAATGTCCGGAGTAATTCATCAAGCTGAGTCAACTTACTTGCATCCGGGCAGAAAAAAGGATTCTGTTCAACCAGATCCCAGTCTTTCAGTTCACAATGAATATCGCCCATCTGAGTCAGGCAAGCACGAATAAGAATACCGTGTTTTTCGAATAGATATTTTTTAGCAATTGCCCCTGCTGCAACACGCATGGCAGTTTCACGGGCAGATGAACGCCCGCCACCACGGTAATCTCGCATCCCATATTTCTGTTCATAGGTATAGTCAGCATGACCTGGGCGGAAAACATCTTTAATCGCACTGTAATCTTGTGAACGCTGATCGGTGTTTTCAATCATCAGGCCAATGCTAGTACCTGTTGTTACGCCGTTAAAAACGCCAGAAAGAATACGAACCTGATCGGGTTCACGACGCTGTGTCGTATAACGGGAAGTTCCCGGACGACGCCTGTCTAAATCGATTTGTAAGTCAGCTTCTGTAATAGCAATACCCGGTGGAACACCATCGACAATACATCCCAGTGCGATCCCGTGAGATTCACCAAACGTGGTGACACGAAAAAACTGCCCAATACTATTTCCTGCCATTCCTAGCCTGCCATTATTCTCTGTGCATTTAAAAAGAGTGAATAACAATAACTCACCCAATGATTAAAACCTATCTTATTTCAGTAATTTTATCAGGTGCGCCGTAAAACCCCGTTCTTCAGGGCGGGGATATAAGGCGCGGTTTTCCGACTAACCTGGTGTTTTCTGCTGCTCGATGTATTGCCGGATGATCGAGATCGGCGCACCTCCGCAACGACTTGCAAAATAGCTCGGTGTCCACAGAACGCCTTTATAGTAATAGCGTAGAGCAATATCTGGACGGTCACGCCGAAGCAGCCTGCTGGAAACGCCTTTAAGACTGTTGACCAGATTCGATACTGCGAGCTTTGGCGGGTAGTTGATCAGCAAATGCACGTGGTCGTATTCGCCGTCCATTTCAACCAGTTCAACACCAAAATCAGCACATACGCTGCTAAAGTAGCTGCGTAGCTTTTCGATGGCATCAAGATCGAATATCTTTCGTCGATACTTGGCGACGAATACCAAGTGGACGTGCATCAGGAAAACACCGTGTCTTCCGCGTCGACTATCAGTTTCTTTTGTCATAGACCAAAGTATAATGATAGTCATGATACGACTTCAAGCCTTCAAATTCCAGTTAAGACCAAATGGTCAGCAGGAGCGCGATATGCGACGCTTCGCAGGGGCTTGTCGCTTCGTTTTTAACCGTGCACTGGCACTCCAGAATGAGAACCATGACGCAGGGAATAAATATCTCCCCTACACCAAAATGGCTTCATGGCTGATTGAGTGGAAATCCGTACCTGAAACACAATGGCTGAAAGAATCTCCCTCGCAACCGTTGCAGCAGTCACTGAAAGATCTGGAGCGCGGCTACAAAAATTTCTTCCAGAAGCGGGCTGCATTCCCCCGCTTCAAAAAACGTGGTCAACATGACTCATTCCGCTACCCGCAGGGCGTGAAGCTCGATCAGCCCAACAGTCGAATCTCGTTGCCAAAGTTAGGGTGGATACGCTATCGCAACAGCCGTGAAGTCATTGGCGAAGTGAAAAACGTCACGGTCAGCCAGTCATGCGGCAAATGGTACGTCAGTATCCAGACTGAATACGAAGTGACTGACCCTGCTCACAATGCAGAATCAATGGTCGGACTGGATGCCGGAGTAACAAAACTTGCCACGCTTTCAGATGGCACGGTATATCAGCCAGTAAGCAGCTTCAAAGCAAACCAACGTAAGCTGGCAACACTCCAGCGGCAGTTGAGTCGCAAAGTAAAATTCAGCGCAAACTGGCAGAAACAAAAACGGAAAATCCAGTGTTTGCACTCGCACATTGCCAATATCCGGCGCGACTACCTTCACAAAGTCACCAGTGAAATCAGCAAAAACCACGCGATGATCGTCATTGAAGACTTGAAGGTCAGTAACATGTCGAAATCGGCAAAAGGCACGGCAGAGAAGCACGGAAGAAACGTCAGAGGCAAATCAGGCTTGAACCGCTCGATACGGGATCAAGGCTGGCATGAAATGCGCCGTCAGCTTGAGTACAAGCAGCTCTGGCGCGGTGGTCAGGTAGTGGCGATACCTCCGGCATACACCAGCCAGCGGTGTGCCTGCTGTGGTCATACGGCGAAAGAAAACCGTCAGACGCAAAGTCAATTCGTGTGTCAGGTATGCGGCTACACCGCGAACGCGGATGTAAACGCCGCACGTAATATTTTAGCGGCAGGACATGCCGTGCTTGCCTGTGGAGGGATGGTGCAGTCAGACCGCCCGTTGAAGCAGGAACCCACCGAGGTGAGTCAGGCTTCGGTCTGAACGCTGTAGGAATCCCCGTCCTTTTAGGGCGGGGAGGATGTCAATTGCCTTTTATACGCATTAAACTTCAAGTTGCAATTTACAACATGCTATGAAACCTGATATCTCCCCGCGAAACGGGGAGATATCACACGCATCTTAAAGTTAGATTGGTATATCCTTAATCTTTCGAGCAACAATATTGCTAGCTATGACCCGAAATCCACGGGATATTGATACAATTTATATGAAATAGCCGTTTTAACCACTGGATGAATGAGAAAATATCAGTCTTTGAATGGCTGGAAATATTCCTGATATTCAACAAGCTGCTGGCGAGTCAGCACGAAAACACCGTCACCATAATCATGTTTGAATGTCAGCCATTTGAAGGGTACTTCAGGGTATTGCTCAATCAGGTGAACCATACTGTTACCTACTTCACATACCACGATTCCCTCTTCTGAAAGGAAATCCGGGGCAGTTGCCAGAATACGACGAACCAAATCCAACCCATCAATACCTGCAGCCATGGCTAATGTAGGTTCATGATCGTATTCCTGAGGAAAATCACTCATATCTTCTTCATCGACATAAGGAGGATTAGTGACAATGATGTCGTATTTCACCGGTGGTATATCATGAAATAGATCTGAACGGATCGGGATTACACGATGAGAAAGTTTATGATTCTCTATATTTATTTCTGCCACTTCCAAAGCATCAGGAGAAATATCAACAGCATCAACTTCGGCTTCTGGGAAGGCATGGGCACAAGCGATTGCAATACACCCACTTCCGGTACAAAGATCCAAAATTGTCGATGGCTGACGTGAGATAAGCCCTTCAAAATGCTCTTCAATCACATCTCTAATCAGTGAACGTGGAATCAAAACGCGCTCATCGACATAGAATTCATGACCACAGAACCAAGCTCGATTTATCAAATAAGCAACAGGAACACGTTCATTAATACGACGCAAGACAAGTTCCACGATGCGTTGACGCTCTGTTGATGTCAGGCGTGAAGCCAGCATTGAATCAGGGACATCCATAGGCAAACGCAATGAAGGAAGAACTAACTGCAAAGCTTCATCCCACGGATTACATGCCGTATGTCCACAATAGATACCCGATTCGCTAAAACGGCTAGTAGACCAACGCAACATATCTAAAATGGTACGCAGTTCTGCAACAGCCTCATCGGCTACGATCTTATCCAAAAAACACCTCCAAACAACAAAAGATATATCAGCTCGCTAGTTTGCCATGATCCAGAACACAAATCAGCTTTCTTAACACAGCGTTATTTTAGGGTGATATAGGAGGGTTAGCCATGACTTGGTTTTTTCACCCATAAATAATAGCTAATAGTCAATAATACTATCCATACTATCCCTACGTATAACGCAATCCGAGTATTTGGGAAATAACCTAATACCGCAATAACAAATCCCATAAACGCAATAGCCAACGTTGGCGCAACAGGCCAGAAGGGAACAGGGAATTTAAGCTGTCTGGCCTCTTCTGCGGGCATCTTCCGGCGCATGATATATTGTGACAGCAGAATCATCAGCCATACCCACACAGTTGCAAATGTTGCGATGGAAGCAATAATGACGAAAACTTTTTCCGGTAACAAGTAATTCAAGAGGACGCCCACCAACAAAACTCCTGACATTGCCAGCACCGTCACCCACGGCACTCCATTTTTAGTTAGTTGGGTAAACGAGGCTGGAGCCTGTTTTTCTTGCGCCATGCCATACATCATCCGTCCGGCACCAAAAATATCACTGTTGATCGCGGAAATTGCGGCAGTAATGACGACAATATTTAAAATATTGGCTGCGGAATCAATTCCCAAGCTGGAGAAGATTTGGACAAACGGGCTACCATTTTGCCCCACTTGGTTCCACGGATAAATGCACATCAAAACAAACAGCGTAAGGACATAGAACAATAAGATACGGAATGGGACCGCATTGATTGCACGTGGGATGGATTTTTCTGGATTTTTAGCTTCACTGGCAGTGATACCAATAACCTCAATGCCACCAAAGGCAAACATCACAACCGTAAACGAGGCAATCACTCCCGCTATGCCGTTTGGCATAAATCCACCATGTTCCCATAAATTCGACAGGCCGGTGACATGCTCGGCTTCCTGACCAAACCCATACATCATGATGGCAAAACCGCCGACAATCATGGCGATAATCGCAACCACTTTGATGATAGACAGCCAAAATTCCATTTCACCAAATACCTTCACATTGCATAGGTTGATTGCACCAATAAAAAAGACAATGCCAAGTACCCAAATCCACTGGTCAACATGGGGAAACCAGAGCTTCATATAGATGCCAAATGCAGTGACGTCAGCAAGGCAAACGACCAGCATTTCAAAAACGTAAGTCCATCCGGTCAGAAAACCCGCCAATGGCCCTAAATACTGGGTGGCATAATAAGAGAAAGAGCCTGGCGCGGAGCGATGTACCGCCATTTCCCCCAATGCCCGCATGACCATAAATACAGCTGCACCGCCAATGGCGTAAGCTAGCAATACCGCAGGCCCTGCGGCTTTAATGGCTCCCGCTGAACCATAGAAAAGACCGGTGCCAATTGCCGAACCCAGAGCCATAAACCGAATGTGGCGAACACTTAATCCTCGCTTGAGTTGTGAAATGTTTTGCATGATTTATCCTTATGTCTTTTATTATTAGATTGGAAGAGATAAATACTACGATAAGGCCGGAGCTTATCCGGCCTAAGACGGTGAGTCTGTACTTAGTTTTCTAAGATATTCCCAGCAGGCAACAAGGCAGAAAGTTGCTGTTCGGCCAACAACTGAATTGCTGCATCAATATCCGGGGCGAAAAAGCGATCTTTATCATAATGTGCAACTTTATTGCGGAGAATATGGCGGGCTTTTTCCAATATCGGACTACTCGTCAAGCCATGACGAAAATCCATGCCCTGGCAAGCCGTCAGCCATTCAATCGCTAAGATCCCTCGCACATTATCTGCCATCTCCCATAAACGACGCCCCGCGGCGGGTGCCATTGAAACGTGATCTTCCTGATTGGCAGAGGTTGGCAAACTATCAACACTGGAAGGATGCGCCAGCGCCTTGTTCTCACTTGCCAGCGCAGCCGCAGTCACCTGTGCAATCATGAAACCGGAGTTAACACCGCTGTTTTCAACTAAGAATGGCGGCAACTGGGACATATTGCTATCCATCAACAAGGCAATGCGGCGTTCTGACAATGAACCTATTTCTGCCAGAGCAATAGCCAGATTATCCGATGCCATCGCGACCGGTTCAGCGTGGAAATTCCCCCCAGAAATCACCTCATCTTCTTCAGTAAAGACCAGCGGATTATCAGAGACGGCATTGGCTTCAACCATAATGACATCAGCCGCATGGCGGATTTGGGCTAAACAAGCGCCCATCACTTGAGGCTGACAGCGTAATGAATAAGGATCCTGAACTTTCGGGCAGTTTTTATGGGATTCACAAATCTCACTTTGTTCTCCCAATGCCAAACGGTAAAGGGCTGCCACATCAATCTGGCCTTTCTGTCCACGGACTTCATGGATACGAGCATCAAAGGGTTTACGGGAGCCAAGAGCGGCTTCAACAGACATGGCGCCACAAACAATCGCTGATGCGAGTAAATCTTCGGCAGCAAATAGTCCTTTTAAGGCGAAGGCGGTAGAAGCTTGTGTACCATTGAGCAGTGCCAATCCTTCTTTGGCGACAAGACACATCGGCTCAAGTCCCGCTTTTTCCAGTGCTACTTTTGCCGGCAGCCATTCGCCACGATAATGGGCTTTCCCTTCTCCCAACAATAACAAGCTCATATGCGCTAATGGTGCTAAGTCACCCGAAGCCCCTACTGAACCTTTACTTGGAATACAGGGATAAACTTCAGCGTTGACCAGGGCAACCAATCCCTGGATCACGCCCAGACGAATGCCGGAATAACCACGGGCAAGGCTATTGATTTTCAACACCATAATCAATCGGACAATTTCATCCGGCAGAGGCTCCCCCACACCCGCCGCATGTGACAACACAATAGAACGCTGCAATTCTTCCAAATCTTGTTCTGCAATACGGGTATTCGCCAGCAAACCAAAACCGGTATTGATACCATAAGCCGTTTTATTTTCACTGATAATGCGGTTCACGCACGCAACACTGCTCTCAATGGCAGGAAAGCATTGTTCGTCCAAACTAATGTGAACAGGATGCTGATAAACATGACGTAATTCTTCAAGCGTCATTTTTCCCGGATGAATAGTGATATTTTTCATTCTAACAACGCTCCTTATTTCACATCAGTCACTGGCAGGTTTAACATTGGCAAGTTTAGCCCTTGCTCTTTCGCACACTGGATAGCCAATTCATAGCCCGCATCAGCATGACGCATAACTCCCGTTGCCGGATCATTGTGTAATACACGGGCAATGCGTTCAGCCGCTTCATCCGTTCCATCACAAACAATGACCATGCCGGAATGTTGGGAGAATCCCATACCAACGCCCCCACCATGATGCAAGGAAACCCACGTCGCACCACTGGCCGTATTCAGTAAGGCATTCAGCAATGGCCAGTCAGAAACAGCGTCAGAACCATCTTGCATGGATTCAGTTTCACGATTAGGGCTGGCGACAGAGCCAGAATCCAAATGATCACGGCCAATCACGATTGGGGCGGAAAGTTCCCCACGGCGAACCATTTCATTGAATGCTAATCCTAATTTGGCGCGATCGCCCAATCCCACCCAACAGATACGCGCAGGCAAGCCCTGGAAACTGATGCGCTCTCTTGCCATATCTAACCAACGGTGTAAATGGTCATCATTCGGCAGCAACTCTTTTACCTTGGCATCAGTTTTATAAATATCTTCAGGATCACCGGAAAGCGCCGCCCAACGGAAAGGTCCGATACCGCGACAGAACAGAGGACGAATGTAAGCGGGAACAAATCCAGGAAAATCAAAAGCGTGTTCAACACCTACCTCTTTCGCCATTTGGCGGATATTATTGCCATAATCGAAAGTAGGTATACCCTGTTTCTGGAAAGCCAGCATAGCTTCAACATGTGCGGCCATTGACGCTTTTGCCGCTTGGATCACCACTTCTGGCTCACTTTCGGCACGGCGGCAATATGCTTCCCATGTCCAGCCAGCCGGTAAGTAACCATGTAATGGATCATGGGAGCTGGTTTGGTCTGTCACCATATCAGGATGCACACCACGGCGTACCAGTTCAGGTAAAATCTCTGAAGCATTACCACACAATGCTATCGAAATTGCTTTACCTTCCTGGGTATAACGTTCAATACGCGCCAAAGCATCATCCAGATCAACGGCCTGTTCATCCACATATTTAGTACGCAGACGAAAGTCAATGCGGCTTTGTTGGCACTCTATGGTTAATGAAGAGGCACCGGCCAATGTCGCAGCCAGTGGCTGTGCTCCGCCCATTCCCCCCAAACCCGCTGTCAGTATCCAACGTCCGGTCAAATTGCCGTTGTAGTGTTGGCGGCCTGCTTCGACAAAAGTTTCGTAAGTTCCCTGAACAATGCCCTGGCTTCCAATGTAAATCCAACTACCGGCGGTCATCTGGCCATACATAGCCAGCCCTTTGGCATCCAGTTCGTTAAAATGTTCCCATGTCGCCCAGTGTGGCACCAAGTTCGAGTTGGCAATTAATACACGCGGGGCATTTTCATGTGTTTTAAACACCCCCACAGGTTTTCCTGATTGCACCAACAGGGTTTCGTCATTTTCCAGATCCTTTAAGGTTTCAACGATTTTTTCATAGCATTCCCAGTTTCTGGCTGCACGACCAATGCCACCATACACCACCAATTCACAGGGATTTTCCGCCACATCGGGATCAAGGTTATTCATGAGCATACGAAGTGGTGCTTCGGTTAGCCAACTTTTTGCTGTGAGTTGTGTCCCTCTGGGAGCACGAATGGTTACGTTGCTGAATTTATTATTTTGCGTCGTCACGGTTTTTTCCTATCTCATCGTTGTGAATTTTGTTAATTGTATAGTTGTATATACATGTACATTCAATAGGCAAAAATGTGACAGAGATAAAGTTAATAATGCGGTAAAAATATTTTTTTAATTAAAATCAAAAAGATGATATTGATTTATTTCGTGATAAACAGGGGGATATTTTTGCTGGTTTTGTGTTTAACATCACATTGATTTTACATTATTGTTACAAAAATGAATAAAAAACCTCTTCGACTCAACGGAAAAAGAGGTTTTTTGCCGCTTAACTTTTTGTAGCTCCATATAGGAGAACTATGAACTAAAACGCCCTTTCAATTTATATCGATACCCAGGAAACAATAACCTGGCACTGGAAACAATAAATTCTTTCGACCAGGTTCGCCGGCTGATTAACAAACAAGGCGTATTTGCCTCAATTTGTAATAACCGACAAGAGAGGGCATCTCCCGCCACGGCTTCGACGATATGCTCCCCTTCGGTCAATGGCGCTACCTGGGATAAATAATCATGGGCCGTTTGCTGACGAAAATCTTGCCGCAAATACTCTGGTGCCGCCTGAACATTGACAAAGCGATCTTCAATCTGCACAGGGACATCATTTTCATAATGTACAATGATGGAATGGTAGAGCGGCGCACCTACTGCAATACTGAATTCCGCAGCCTGCGTCATGTTAGCCTTCACTTCAGCAAGTTTCAGCACCTTGCAACTATGCCGGTTAGAGCGAGAAGCAATTTCATCGGCAATACTATGAATTTCAAATAACGCCGATTGTCCTTTCGGCTCAGAGACAAACGAACCCACACCTTGCAAACGGAATAGAAAACCTTCTGCTGTTAGCTCCCTCAATGCCCGGTTAGCCGTCATGCGACTACAGTTAAATTGCCTGACCAATTCCGCTTCCGAAGGGATCCGATCATACGGTTTCCACTCCCCCGTATAGATCTTTTCAATAATCACTTGTTTGACTCTTGCATACAAAGGCACTGGTTTGGCATATGTATCTGGTAAATCGTCTGTCACTGTCCCTTCCTTCTCGCTTTTTATTCGTTCACCAACCTATTTATTCCACCAATGCACCAACTGCCATGCAAGGCGAGCCGCCGCTTTCCCCCCCATTCCCTGGATATCATATAAAGGGTTAAGCTCAACTAAATCTACGGCTTGCAATTTTTTGCTCTGACAGATGAGTTGAACCAATGGCAATAAACGCTCCAGCGGAACACCCAATGCCGCAGGCGCAGAAACGGCCGGCATTTGCCAAATTGGCAGCACATCCAAGTCGATAGTCATATAAATGATATCAACCTGATTAATTATATCTTGTAATTGCTGCTGTACCCTATCCAACATGGATTCAACGCAGTGGGTATCCCAAATAATGGTGACATCAAGATGGTTAGCTTCATCCAGTAATGCCTGGGTATTTGATGCCAAGCTGGCGCCAACGCAACTGTAATTAAATGGGCGCTGGTGTTGCTGGCAGTAATGCGCAAGTTGCCGAAATGGGGTTCCTGATGTAGGCTGCGGCGAATTTCTCAGATCCAAGTGGGCATCAAAATTGATGATACCGACACGCTGCTCTGAAAACGCACGGTAAATTCCCATCCCATGAGCAAAAGCCGTTTCATGCCCACCACCAAAAATCAGCGTCTTCATATTATTCTGCTGGCATTCATAGACAGCATCACTGAGTGCCTGCTGTGCTTCACTCAATTCACCAGAATTAGCACGAATATTCCCCAAATCCACCAATCTATCGTGACCATCATAACTCGCCAGGTTTGCCAACGATTGGCGCAAATATTCTGGTCCCAATTTTGCTCCTGGACGGCCCTGATTCAATTTAACACCTTCATCACATTCAAATCCCAATAGCGCAATGTGGTGAGGAAATGCGGCTGGAGAGAAACTGGCTGTCTGTTTTATTGTCTGGAATAACCGTAACGCGTTATTGGCTTCAGCAAGATCATTGCGCCCTTGCCAAATGTTTTCGGATGTTGGATGCCATAAATTCATATTTTTTCCCTCACCACCATTAATTAAAGCCATTTAAATCATTACGATGCGTAATTTCGCCATGATAAATACGATAAACCAACGGGTTATGTCCCAGTTCGTATAAAATATCAACGGGGTTTCGGGCATCCCAAACAATAAAGTCTGCCGTAAAACCTGCGGCTAATTGACCGTGACTACCCGCTCGTCCCAGTGCCTGAGCTGCATGAATAGTCACGCCTTGCCAGGCTTCTTCTGGTGTCAAACCAAATTGTACGCAAGCCATATTCATAATCAGGCGCAAGGAAGCAAAAGGACTCGTACCAGGATTAAAATCGGTTGAAATAGCCATTGGAACACCGTATTGGCGCAATAATGCAATGGGTGGACGTTGAGTTTCTCGCAGGAAGTAAAATGCCCCCGGCAGTAATACTGCCACTGTTCCACTACGGCTGATAGCCTCAATACCCTTTTCATCCAAATGCTCAATATGATCAACGGATAAACCCTGATATTCAGCAACCAGCTCACTGCCTCCTAAATTGGAAAGTTGCTCAACATGACCTTTTACGGGAATATTCAAACGTTTTGCTGTTGCAAAAAGGCGTTTAGTCTGATTTAAAGTGAAACCAACGGATTCACAAAATACATCTACAGCTTCAAATAACTGTTTTTGCCAGAGAGTAGGCAAAATGGAGCCACAAACTAAATCAATATAGCCATCAGGATCATGTTTATATTCAGGTGGGACAGCATGGGCAGAAAGTAATGTCGGACTAATTTCGATGGGATTTTTTTGTGCCAATGCCCGCACAACCTTTAACTGTTTTTCTTCATTTATCAGATCTAGCCCATAACCTGATTTCATCTCAATTGTTGTCACCCCTTCAGCCATCAACGCATTGAGACGTTTCTGGGATACGCTTTCTAACTGTTGAGCGGAACTGTTACGGGTGGCATTAACGGTAGAATTGATCCCTCCCCCTTTAGCACTAATTTCTTCATAAGAAACCCCATTCAAGCGCTGTTCCCACTCAGAGGCTCTATTGCCACCAAAAACTAAGTGAGTGTGGCAATCGATTAAGCCAGGTGTAATTAAGCGCTGCTCTGCGTCAATGACCTTACATTGGTTGGCTGGTACGCTATCTGTCGGTAATATCGCTAAGATTTTTTCATCCCGCACAATAAGGTCATGCTGTTCTAACATGCCGTAATGGCTTTCACCATCAACGTTCTTAATTGCAGGATCCATCGTAGCAAGTTTGGCATTGCGCCATATGACATCAGTGTCTCTCAGTTCAATCGACATTGTACTATCCTGTTATTTTTCTTGTTTGTATCAGAACTCATGTTGTATATACATTTATTTTATAACCAAACATAATTGTCAAATCATTTTGTGAACAATTTGTTACTTAAAATGATAACTGTCAGGAAAAATCACAAAAAATCATGTACACTTGCCAAAAGCAGTGAGTAAATGAATGTGTAATGAAGAAGAAATATCAACTAAACTCAGAAGACATCAGTCTATTCAGAACGTCTGTTACAGGAACCCGTCGTATTGCACAAGATACGGTTTCCCATCCCCCGAAAAGAAAAAAAATTAACGCTGTTGCCCCTGAACGTTTGATGCAGGAGCAAGCTGATGCCAGTTACTATTTTTCCGATGAATTCCAGCCAAATTTGGAAATGGAAGGCCCGACTCGTTACATTCGGGAAGGCGCCAGCCATTATGAATTAAAGAAATTGCGGCGGGGAGATTATTCCCCTGAACTTTTTCTGGATTTACATGGGCTAACTCAGTTGCAGGCCAAACAAGAAATTGGGGCATTAATCGCTGCCTGTCGTCGCGAACACGTCTATTGTGCCTGTGTTATGCATGGACACGGTAAACATATTCTCAAACAACAAGCCCCGCTATGGCTTGCCCAACATCCTGATATTATTGCCTTCCATCAAGCGCCCAAAGCGTGGGGAGGGAACGCTGCGTTACTCATTTTGGTAGAGATGGATGAGTTTACGCAGCGCTAATTTGGTCTTTATATACTAATCGCCTTTCAAGATGCATCTTATATCTCCCGCTACGCGGGGAGATATAAACAATCATATTGATTTACAAGCTGCAATTTACAACATGCAATGAAACCTGATTTCTTCCCGCGAAGCGAGGAGAAATCACACGCATCTTGAAGTCAGATTGGTATATTTAATTAAATTGTCTAATGGTTAAGGTGGTTGGTCAGAATTTCTCCGCTAATTGTGCAGGAGATGTTTGCCATAACAGACACCCTTTTTCTGTTTGGTGATCCAACTCGACACAAGCAATGCTGGATGTAGCAAACATCGGCGGCGTTTGTCCAGGACAAAGCTCAGAAACCAAATAACCGACTAACGGTAAATGGGAAACCACCAATACAGATTTGTGTCCTTGTGTTGACAAGACGTGTAAGTAGCTGGCAACCAACGCAACATCACCCGATGGCGTTAACTCAGCCAATAACTCTTCATTATCAGGAAGCGCCAAATTTTCTCGCACCGCCTTTAATGTTTGTCCTGCACGAATATAAGGACTGACCAAAATACAATCAATATCAGGCGTTTGTTGTGAAAGCCAATCTGCCATCTTCTGTGATTCTTGCCACCCTCTAGGTGTCAGCTCCCGGGCTGCATCACTGATTGCATCCAAAGCAGCATCACCGTGACGCATAATAAAAACGTACATAATCCACCGTTTAGTTAATTGCAAACCGATCTCAAAATACCCTATACACTCGTATTTCTTGAGATAAGCCATTGGTTATACGGCATTAAAACGTAAGCTCAAAAGCAATTATCAAGCTAATATTTGATATATGCCCTATGGATTTCCGAAGGATATAAAAACGTTTCAGTTAGGGCCAATCCGCATTCTGCCCTAAAACAAAGGTAAATAAAATGGCTAAAAAAAATCGATATATCTCTTGTTATTTCGTGGACTCTTTTTAGATAAAAAATACGAATAAGGATTTAATTGCCATAAAAAATCGACTCTTAATTAAAAGAGCCGATCGGGTTATTTAAATAAAATTCAAGTTATGCGTGAAATTTCTTTTTCTGTTCAGCCATCTGGACTAAACGCTCACAGGGCGCAAACCTTTCGCCATATTGCGCCTCCAGACGACGTAAAATTTCTACAACTTTATCACTGCCAAGCTTATCAATATAACGGAATGGCCCTCCCAGGAATGGCGGGAATCCGATGCCAAATACAGCACCAATATCACCATCACGCGGGCTTCTGATAATCCCCTCATCCAGACAGCGCACAGCTTCATTCAGCATGAGCATCACACAACGCTGGGCAATGTCAGCCGGCAACATTTTTATCGCTGGTTTGATCTTTAATAAGGAATAAATCGAAGCATCCACTTCTTTGGCTTTTTTTCTGCCCGTATACAAATAGAAGCCGCGACCATTCTTCTTGCCTTTTCGGTCATCCTGCAAAATTGCAGATAAAATCTCTGGTGCTTCAAATCGACTGCCTAATTCTTCTACTAAAATAGGGATAATTTTAGTCCCCACATCTATGCCAACTTCATCCAGTAGATTGATAGGGCCAACAGGAAAACCAAAATTCAGTAAAGCATTATCAATATGTTCAATCGGCTCACCTTCCAATAAACAATAACCCGCCTCATTAATGTAAGGTGTCAGAATCCGGTTTACATAAAAACCCGCTTTATCACCAACAACAATCGCTGTTTTTCCCTGTTTCTTGGCTAACGCTACAGCAGTTGCGATCGTTTTTTCACTTGTTCCCTCATGTGGAATAACTTCCACCAGCGGCATTTTATCTACAGGACTGAAATAGTGAAGACCGATCACCTGCTCTGGTCGAGTCGCAGCTTCAGCAATCTTATGGATTGGCAATGAAGAAGTGTTAGACGCAAAAATGGTTTCAGGTTTTGTATTCTCCTCAATCTCTGTAACCATTTTGCGTTTTAAGACTAAATCTTCAAATACCGCTTCAACAACAATATCAGCTTGCTTAAACCCACTGTAATCGGTCGTTCCTGTCAATAGAGACATCTGACGAGAACGCTCACTTGATTTCAAACGACGCTGTTTTACCCGCTTAGAAAGGAGATCCCATGTATATTTCAAAGCCTGATTAATACCCTTTTCATTAATATCTTTAATGCGGGCAGGCAAATTTCCTCGCGTCACGGTTACATTGGCAATGCCGCCCCCCATCAGGCCGCCTCCCAAAATCCCCACCTGTCTGATTTCAGCGGGCTGTTCTGAAGAGCCAGTTTCATTCTTCAACGTGGTAGAAGCAAAAAACAGGCTCCGCAATGCTTCTGATTCTTGCGTCATCGCCAGCTCACCAAATGCCTTGGCTTCAAGCTGAAAGCCTTTCTCTGAGCCTTTTTCCAAACCGGCACGAATCACATTGATGATTTTTTCTGGGGCGGGATAATGGCCGCGAGTTTTTTCTCGCGTTTTTTTATGAACCATCTGGAATAACAACGGCCTGCCTAACGCACTTGCCAGCATACGCTGCGACCATGCCAATGGCTTACGTTTCACGATGCCTTTTTTAACATATTGCACAGCAACATCTAACAAGATATCTAAAGGAACTGCGTCATCTACAACACCCAACCGTAGCGCCTGTTTTGCCTTGAGCTGACGGCCTGTCAATATAATGTCCAAAGCAGCACTGACACCAATCAAGCGAGGTAATCTCTGCGTTCCACCTGAGCCGGGCAATAACCCAAGCTGAACTTCTGGCAAACCAAGACGGGTTTTTTCATCCAAAGAACAGATACGCGCATGGCAAGCCAATGCTAACTCCAGACCACCACCTAAGCACGCACCATGAATCGCTGCCACAACAGGCAAAGAATAATTGGCAATCTGCGCAAACAGTTTTTGACCTTTTTCAGCTAATGCTGACGCTTCTTCCTGGGTTTGGCAGTTAGCTATCATGCTAATATCCGCACCAGCAATGAAAGTATCCGGCTTGCCGGACACAATAACCAACCCTTTCAAGCCTGAAACTTGTTGCGCTTTTTCAAACATGATCAGGAACTGCTCGACAAATTCAGCTTTCAGGGTGTTGACTTTCTCTCCTGGGACATCAATGGTGATAATTCCCACCTTGTCGTCCCTGACAGAAAAACGGAATACCGATTGCTCCGGTTGCATTGTTGCTGACATAACCGTTTCTTTTTCAGCCTGAGCCATTATTCTACCTCCAATACCATTGCTGCACCTAAACCACCAGCGGCACAAGCTGTCGTTAACCCAAAACCGCCCCCACGGCGACGCAATTCATTCAACGTTTGGGTCACCATTCTGGCGCCTGTCGCCGCGAAGGGATGCCCATAAGCAATTGATCCGCCTAACACATTGAATTTATCCATATCCACTTCACCAATTGCCTGAGTACGTCCCAACTTTTCACGGGCAAATTTCTCACTGGCAAACATTTTTAAATTCGTTAATGTTTGGGCAGCAAATGCTTCATGCATGTCGATAATGGCCAATTCATTGAGAGTGATACCCGCACGCTCAAGCGCCAACGGGGTTGCATAGGACGGCCCCAGTAACATGTCCTGCCAAACATCAATGGCAGAAAATGCATAACTACGTAAATACCCCAATGGAACCATACCAAGCTCTTTGGCAACGGATTCACGCATTAACATCACTGCTGCGGCACCGTCCGTCAGTGGTGTGCTGTTTGCCGCGGTGACTGTGCCATGTTTTCGATCAAAGGCCGGACGCAATTTGGCATAAGAAGCTAAGGTTGAGTTTTTTCTGATATTGTTATCTTCTGCCAATGTCTTGCGGTATGGCGGGAAATAGGCCGATATGATTTCCTCTTGCAAAAGCCCTTGCTCCCAGGCTTTAGCGGCCAGTACATGCGAGCGGTGCGCAAGCGCATCCTGATCTTCGCGACTGATATGATACGTTTTTGCCATCTGCTCAGCGGTATCTCCCATTCTCAACCCTGTGGAATACTCTGCAACAGCAGGAGATACAGGCAATAAATCACGTAATTTCAATCGACTGAGTAATTTTAATCGTTGGGTGAGACTTTTGGCTTTGTTCATGTCAACTAACGTACGCGCCAATGACTTCGTCACTCCGATAGGTAAAACGGATGAGGAATCCGCACCTCCCGCGATCCCTATATTGACTACGCCTGCCATAATACTTTCAGCCACGTTTGCAATTGCCTGAAAACTCGTCGCACAGGCACGGGAAACACTATAGGCATCAGTATTCACACTTAAGCCTGCCCCCAAAACAATTTCCCTTGCAATATTTGGCGCTTCCGGCATTTGAACAACTTGCCCAAAAACCAATTGGTCGATCTTCTCAGGCGACAAACCGCTCCTAATGACCAGCTCGCTTACAACAGCCTTTCCCAAGTCAACAGCCGGAATACCGTGGTAGAAAGTTGCCTGTTTCGCAAAAGGAATGCGCAACCCGCTGACAATAGCAACACGTTCCTTTTGCGATGTCACTTTTGTTGAAGAACGACCCATAGCAACTCCTAATTATTATTAACTAAATCAATTGATTGATTAAAAATATTTACTCACCTCATAAGAGGTCAGACCTGATGATGCATTGTTAACGCAATGTTGGAAAATAGCAAATAGGAATAAACCAAAAATGAGAACAAACTCAACTTTAAACTATTTATAATTTATACAACTTAAATGAAGAATAAGCGAAAGGAGTGCAAAGAAAGGGCAATGATTTACAATCTATTACAAGCGATTTTCTCACTGTTTGGCATGACAAAACAATGAGAAAACCGTTGTTCAGAGTGAATTAACGCAAACCTAACTGAAAGATGAGGGCTTCCGCTTGGCAGCTAAAGGTAAAGTCCACCGATAATTGCATCCCACCGTTAACCGCTTCGATACTATGGCGTATAACACAGGGATCAGATTCCACTGATTTTGCCTTTTTAATTAACGTATTAAGCATAATTTCTGCGTCTTGTTCACTCGCAAAAATACACTGATAAGAAGCGGTGCAGTCTTCATTATCAATAACGGTTCCCACATCAACACAGCAGCAAGCTGCCGTTTCTTCGGCATTACAGCGCTTAATCGCATCAGACATTTAATTTCTCCGGCTAAAAAACTTGCTAATAATTCTACGTTTTCCTGACTGCCGATAACCAGCATTTGCGCTGTTTGACGCCATTTATCTCACTATTTATTGATCTGACAACGCCAACAAAAACCCGTTTACACTTCATTAACGGAAGTTGTCTATTTTTTGTTAAGCAAGTCCCAATTTGAGAATCATTTTAGTTATATTTAGAAAACATTCTTGCAACATATTCTATTATCAAGCCTATACTTCGTGCACTGGTCTGATTTGTCATTATTGTCATGGTGACAAATCGACTCTACAATCCCGCGCTCTCAGCTACTTGAGTGGCATGTTAATAATAATTAGACAATGAGGTTTTGGTTATGGACCAGAAAAACCTATTTACACGTTCAGCGTTAGCAGTGGCGGTTGCAATCCTCTCATCCAACGCGAGTGCTGCTGGTTTTCAATTGAATGAATATTCATCATCAGGACTAGGCCGTGCATTTTCTGGGGCAGGTGCCGTTGCAGATAACGCTTCCGTAGGCAGTCGTAACCCTGCGGCCATGACCTTATTTGATCGCCCATCATTTTCTGGCGGTTTAGTGTATGTCAACCCAGATGTTGATATTACCGGGAATTCTCCCATCACCAAAAACAGCACTAATGCTAAAAATATTGCACCACATGCATGGATCCCAAACCTACATTTTATTACCCCAATCAATGATCAATGGTTTGTTGGCGCATCTGCAACGTCTAACTTCGGCTTGTCTACCGACTTCAGCAACAACTATTCTGCTGGCCTGCTAGGCGGTAAAACTCAACTGAAGACCATGAACCTAAACCTAAGCGGTGCTTACAAATTTAATAACCAGTTTAGCTTTGGCTTAGGTGTCAATGCTGTTTATGCTGATGCCAAAATCGCCCGTCATATGGGAGAATTCGGCCCAATAGCCACTAAGATGCTAAACGCAAAAGGACAAGCCATTGGTAATCCAGTCCTTGCACATCTTTCAATCCCAGATAGCGCTGAAGCGGCCAGATTGGAAGGTAAAGATTGGGGTTATGGTTGGAATGCAGGGTTCCTATATCAGTATGACGAAAATAACCGCTATAGCCTGACTTACCGTTCAAAAGTCAAGGTTAAGTTTAAAAGCGGAGATTACAGCAATGATTTGCCACATATACCAAAAGTCTTTGATAATGGGACTAATGGTAATATAGTCAAAGGCAAGCTGAACCTGAATTTACCGGATATGTGGGAATTCTCAGGTTATAACCGTGTTGCTCCACAGTGGGCAATTCACTATAGCTTGCTATACACTGGCTGGAGCGAATTCAAAGAATTAAAAGCAGTAAGGAGTGACACGGGTAATGTTGCATTTGAGAAGCACGAAGGCTTCCGTGACGCTTACCGTATCTCACTAGGTACAACTTACTACCATGATGATAACTGGACATTCCGTGGTGGTATCGCCTTTGATGAAAGCCCTGTCCCCGCCAAAAATCGTTCTATTTCCATTCCAGATCAAGATCGTTTTTGGTTTAGCTTAGGAACCACTTACGCATTCAACAAAGATGCTTCTGTAGATGTCGGTGTTTCCTATATGCGTGGCAAAAAAGTACATATTAGTGAAAAACTACCAGAAGATGTCCAGAAATTAGGTGGCACTGCACCATATGAGTTCGATTCCAAAGGAACTGCATGGTTGTATGGTATAAACTTTAACTATTCGTTCTAACTACATGCTGTAATCCCAAAAAAGGATAGCAGATGCTATCCTTTTTTGATTATAAGACGAACTAATCTATGGAATCCAATTCATCTTGAATGCTTGCCGCATTAGGATTTTTTTCTGGCTCCAACTTACCTCCATTGGCCATAAAATCGTGGCGTTGGAAGTAAGCATCGCGCACCATCAAATAAGGATCTGAAGAATTTTTTAACAGGCCGTCAGAATCCAGCAAGCGAGCGCGGGTTTCTATACCTTGGAAAATCCACGTGCCTACCGACATCCAACCCGTAAGATAACTCAATACGGGATAAGTCATATCCGCAAAGTTACCGCCCTCATCACGCAATGTAAAACTGCCGTAACCGGGCAGAACAACATATGGACCATACCCCACATTATAGTATCCCAATGTGCTACCAAAACGCATCGGATCTTCTTTTGCTAGTTTGGGATTAGCCATGGAAGCCACATCAATAAGTCCTCCCATTCCCAACAAAGTATTCAAAAAGAAACGGTTGAAATGTTTTGCACCTTCACGAACATCACCACGTAAGAAACTGTTCACCATACTGGCAGGCTCTTCAAGGTTGCTCATAAAATTACCAATGCCGTTTCGTGCAGGCATCGGCACATAATTACGCCAGGCTACAGCAACAGGACGCAGTACATATGGGTCGAGAACATCATAATTAAAGTTGAACATAGTACGGTTAAACCCTTCAAGCGGATCAGAACGCCCCTGCTCCATCGTATTCGATGAACTGGCACATCCCACAAGCAAGACGGCTGTAAGAGCAACTCCGCTCAGACGATACTTCATACAGTTCTCCATATAATTATTTTTAGATATCAATTATCGTGCTGTATATCAGCTATTGCACCCAATATGTAAAATATACTGCCTATCTTTCATTAATGGTAATCAAAAAGAGTGGTGATTATATAGGCAAACAGTTCGTTATACCTTATCTCTGACAAGAAAAACAGGTATACTGCGTTCCGCTGTCCCCTTAGTTAAATGGATATAACGAGCCCCTCCTAAGGGCTAGTTGCAGGTTCGATTCCTGCAGGGGACGCCATTCTACAGTTCAACTCAGTTCTTAATCGTTCGAAAAACCCTCCAATTATCAGCATTAAAAAATAACCGTCCGTGGAAGTTCGCATTAGTTCTTTGAGGCGGGCCTACCTATCCGGGTAAATTTTGGGTAAACAATTTTACCCAATGCTCACTGTAAAGCAGGTTATTACTATCGATCTATCAGTAATGAAAGAACGTCGATTATACATAGTCCCGATGTCCAATCAGGTTGTTAAATTGCTCCAGTTACTGAATGAACATGAATTTAATCATGATGTGATCGAGAAACAGCTAGCTCATGTTGTTGGTAATAAAACGAGAGGAGTGTATAACCATGCACAGTATTTAGATCAACGCCGCGAAATAATGCAATGGTTCGCTGACTACATTGATAAGATATCGGGAGTAAAGTGGCAACCACCTAGATTAGTAAAACCACTATCGATTTCAACCAACCTGCTAATAGGTAGGAAGGCTTCTGGGTGAGATTGAGGACCTCCTTGCTGACGAAAATTATAACCCACAAAATTTTCGTATTTTAACCTCTAAGATTGATGACTCCTTAACCTCAAGGGATCCCTAGAGTAACTCACTGAATCTGTTTCAAACAGAAGTGTGTTGAATTAAAGACGGGAAACCCTAATCTTACTGTACTAAGTTTCATCAGCTACCTGATAAATTTGATTAATTCCACACCTGTTATTTTATGTCATTCTGCCATCAAAACATGCATCTCACCCATTGAAGTAAAATCAAGATGTACTCTCCAGTATTGATGAACCAATTTTATTGATGTTCACAGGCGGAGAAGTCCCCCACCGCCTTCATGTTACTTAGCAATGTATTGTTGATTAAATGAGGGAATAAACATGAGTACTCAAGATAAAAAATCTGAAACACAATTCTTGGAAAATGACGGTCTTGTTGTCGTTCCAACGCCGGAATATGTCAAAGATGCCATTGAGGAACACGCTCAAAGCCGCAATCATCCAGATGCAACACTGCAAGATAAAGGCTTTGTTGTCCTGAGCAATGATGCTGGTAGCGATAGCGAGACTATGGCAGCAACACCAAAAGCAGTAAAAGCGGCGTATGATTTAGCGAATACAGCTAATCAAAATGCTAATAATGCAACCAATCTTGCTAATGTTGCAAATGAAAATGCAAATTTAGCCTTGCCCGTTGGCGTTCCTGTCCCTTGGCCTACAGAAAGCCCACCTGAAGGCTGGCTGATATGCAACGGTGATTCATTTGATAAAGAACGATATCCGAAACTTGCTCTGGCTTATCCGTCTGGTGTGTTGCCTGATTTAAGAGGGGAATTTATCCGTGGATGGGATAATAGCGGTAAAATTGATCCTGGTCGCTCTCTGCTTAGTGTTCAGGATTTTGCCTTCGAGGATCACGCCTTAACGCTGCCTACTTCTATGGGGTATGCAGGCGTAGAAAATGGCAGTATTAAAAGTGATATCTATGCTGTAATATCGGATGCTCTTGGTTATGTGGGGGAAATTAATAGTAACGCTCACTGGAAAGATATGCAACAACCGAAAATTTATTTACGCGCTGATGGTAAGCCAGTGGGAAATAACAAAGAACTTGTGAATAGTAATATTGCGGCACACTCGATACTTAGAACCTATAGGGCTAGCACAGGATGGAATAATCCCTACTATAACTCTCCGAAAACAGCAAATGAAACCCGTCCCCGCAATATAGCATTCAACTACATAGTCAGAGCAGCTTAGTAATTATGAGCCCTCCTCCACGAGGGCGTTTTCATATCATGAAGGCGCTGAATTACTCACCCCTTACCTCAAATTCCACACCGGATCTTTCAACATCTGGACTCGGACAGAAATAAATCGACCCACAGGAATATAATCAGATCAGCGTCTGCGTGTTCACTGTGGTACGTCATTAATTTAATGGCATCATTGGGTAACACGCGATAATCAACCCAAATCAGCAGCAATTTATTTTTACACAATGGTATCTCGATACCGCCATCAACACTGCCCCATGCTACATCGGTATTGAATCCCTGCACGTTTTTGATGAAATACATTCCCTCAGACAGACGCTCTACATTTTGGTCTTGAAATGACCCCCTAGTAGCAAAAACACTCATTGGCTACCAATTCATCGTATGGAAAAGCTATTAATTTGCAAAATCTACAGGATTTTTACGGGTGCGCTTTCCGGAAGCTCCCAATGATCATGGTGCTGAATGGCCTTCACTATATCCTTTCCTATCCTGATGCTGATATCGTGCGTGAGTGGAATATCGATGAAGTATTACACATTTCTGCAGATGTCTGTTATGCCCTATATAGGTACTGGTCTATAACTTACGATGATGCTTATATGAAAGAGAAACCAATGACTTCATTCGCTGAACGCTCATCGCCTTATTCTGAGGCGTTACGCTCCCCATCATTCCGGAACTTGCTGATTGGTCAAGGTTTGTCGATGATTGGTGATGCAGTCTGTTTAGCTGCCCTTCCTGTTGCGTTGATTCATGCCAAACTTAATGGAGAGGTTTTTGGCGTCGTCATGGCTGCAGTCGGATTAGGGACAGTTATTGGAGCCGTCACTGGAGGTTTGTTAGCAGATAGAAAATCACCAAAATACACTCTCATTGCGACAGATATTGCCAGAGGGTTGGCGCAAGTTGCTGCAACAATGTTACTTGTATTAAACGCCCCATGGTGGGGATTAGTTCTTGCTTATTTAATATTTGGTATTGGCATTGGTATTTCTCGTCCATGCGCTCAAGTTCTCCTTGTAAACTTGTTACCTAAGCAAGCCTTGGTTGCAGGAAATGGCGCCATGAATTTTGTCGATAACTTTGTGGCAGTAGTTTTCCCTGCCACAGTAGGAGTTATGATCATATTGTGGGAACCAGCATGGGGAATATTGATTGATGGTATTACATTTTTCGCGGCAGCTCTTTTTACTGCCCTGATACCCGATATAGGAACTCGTGACTTCGATGATAAATTTTCTATGCATGAAGTATTGAATGGCATCACAGTCATTACCAGTAATTCTGTTTTGTTACTCGGATTTATCGCAACATTGATCTTGAATGTGTTGTGCTTTCCTATTTTCTTGGTCGTTGCTCCATACGCAATTAGTGATCGGTTCAGTGATACGATGTGGGGGTTTTGTCTGGCAGCTTCAGGAGCTGGAGCATGTATTGGGTCTGTTATCACGGTGCTTACTGCTGGTCATCAACACCTAATACGACTTGCTGTGATCTGTGGTGGCTTTCTCTGTAGTGCAATGCTTTTATTGAGCATGGGGAGCTTCGTTTGGATGGTCATTCTGGGGGCGATGTTTGTTGGAATTGTTGAAGCATCTTGGCTTACTGGCTGGGCAACAGCGATACAAATTCTTTCTCCAGAAAAAAACCTTGGAAAAGTTGTCGCGGTAGATACTTTTGTTACCAGTGGTGCACACCCATTCATTTATCTTGGGGCAGGAGTCATCGGTGCAACAATGGGATATTCTGACACACTAACCTTGACTGCAATTGTCAGTGCCATTGGCATTATTACCATCGCATTTACTGCTATCACTCGGAAAATCTAAAAGACAATAAGCAGGTTATTGATCTATCTGAACACGTTTTCCAACAATGGCAAAATGTTTTAACAATCGGTGATCTTATACTTGCATTACAAGCTCTAGGCATAGGTTCAGGTATTAAATAGATAAAACCAATGAGTTGATTAATTAAAGATTTTGTCCGATAGATTGAGGGCGACTATCTTATTTGTGGTTACATCATTCCTGCACTACCGCAAATGCGGATTTTAGTTTCGACCACCTTGCGCATTGCCTCTTTACCCGGTGTGATATATTTGCGCGGATCGTTTGCATCAGGGTGTTCAGCAAAATAGGCTTTGACCGCGTCAGCAAAAGCGATTTTCAGATCTGTCGCCACATTCACCTTGCAGATCCCAAAATTAATCGCACGCCGAACCATCTCTTCAGGGATACCCGATGCACCATGCAGTACCAGTGGAATATCAACCTGCTGCCTGATGGCGTCCAGGCGACCAAAATCAAGGTGCGGCTCCCCGTGATACAGGCCATGCGCTGAACCTATCGCAACCGCCAATGAATCAATACCTGTCCGAGCAACATACTCTTTCGCCGCTATAGGATCAGTATAGAAGCTATCTTTGCTATCGACGACTAAGTCATCCTCCTGCCCGCCAAGTCGACCTAATTCTGCCTCAACGCTGACATCATAATTCTGGCAAAATCGAACCACCCGGGATACTGCCTCAATATTCTGCTCAAAAGGCAGATGTGAACCATCAATCATCACAGAACGAATACCAGACTGCACTTTATGACAGATATCATCATACTCTTCATGGTGATCCAGATGCAGTGCCACTGGCAGATGGTTGATATAGGCCGCTTCACGACAGATAGACACCATATATTCCAGCCCTGCGTAGGTAAAAGTGCCAGGTGTTCCCGCCAATATTACCGGCGATGATAGTGCGGCGGCGGTTTCTACCACCACCTGCACTGTTTCAAGGTTATGGACATTAAAAGCGGGTACAGCATATCCACCCCGTTGCGCTTTTTTTAGCATTTCTCGATTAGAAATCAGATACATGTGACCTCCTCAGATACCATCAATATCCTGTGATGACGGTTTTTCACGCTGTTGCTCATGCCACAGACTGGTCAGCCCACGATGTCCGCATTCCAGTGCCATGTCGCGGAACTCAAGGGCTGTCATACCGTCACGTTCAAGCATCATCTCCACAACCATCTGCATATTAGTACCGGTAATAACCTGATATGCAGGATGATTTAATGCCAGTTGCGCAGACTGTCTGAATGGAGAACCACCGAGTAAATCGGTGAGAAAAACCAGCCCATCCCCCTGATCACATTGACCGCACGCAGCCGCCAGTGCTTTTTTCAGTGTCTCAGTACACATTCCTTCTGGAAAATCCACGGCTACACACTGCGCCTGTGGGCCAATGACCTGCTCTACTGCCTGCAACAGGCCACTGGCAAAACTGCCATGTCCGGTTATCACTACACCTAACATCTGCACTCCTTATAGAAAACCAACTAATTTACCGACAACCCCGAACACCACTGTGATACCAATCAGTTTCACCGGTGAGCTTCCCTTCCTCATCAGCCAGTAAACCAGTAGAGTAAAAGCCAGAGGCAGCAGATTAGGCATCAGTTTATCCAGTACATCCGTCTGTAGAGCGACCTTCGCCTCACCCGCCTTCATGACTAACGGAGTGGAAAGATGAACATAAGAAGCCACCAGCGCGCCTATCACTGTCATACCGACAATTGAAGCCGCATGAGAGATGTTTCTGGTGTGCGTTTTCAGCAGGGCAATCGCTTTGGTACCGGCCTGATAGCCGTAATGCGCCAGCCCGAAACGCAGGGCAAAGTGCACAATATTAAACATTAGCAGAAAAATAACCGGTCCGAATAAACTGCCCTGAAGTGCCAAAGATGCCCCAATGCCGGCGCAAATAGGCAGTAGAGTCAACCAGAACAGAGCATCACCGATCCCGCCTAAAGGTCCCATTAATGCAACTTTCACAGCACGGATAGTAGATACCTTCTCTTTGCTCTTTTCCATCGCCAGTACAAGCCCAGACAGAAAAGTGACGTCAAAGGGATGAACATTGATAAACTCCATATGCATTTTCATGGAGTTGGATAAATCCTGTGGATTTTTATGGATCTTGCGCAGTGCTGGTATCAGGGTATATAACCAGCCTCCTGCCTGCATACGTTCATAGTTAAACGATGCTTGCAATAATAGTGAGCGCAGCGCCATTACGTTAATATCGCGGTTTGTCAGTTCGGGAGCAGGATCACTATCAATATAGTCGTCCCGATCAACCTGACTGGTTTCCATGTTAAATGCCATCGTTCATCTCCTGTGCGGTAGTCTGAGAGCCAGCACCCTGATCGTCATTGCTGTCGTTACGGGTACGATTAAAGAAATCAATCAGTGCGATTGCGAATGCGCCGAGTGCGACTGCAATAATCGGCATGTTCAGGAAAGTTACGGAAATAAAACCCAGCATGAAGTAGGCCACATAGGTTTTTTTCATCATGAGTTTCATCAGTAATGAGAAACCAATCGCGGGCATCATTCCCCCTGCGACCGCAAGGCCATCAAGCAACCATTGTGGCGCTTTTCTAACTATGGCACTCGCCGCATCTGCACCGAAATAGATAGGCAGGAAAGCCACAATAAAGTAGAACAAGAACAGAATGAGAATACCGAAGTAGTTAACCCATTCAACACCACGCCAGTTTAGTTTTTTCACCATTTCATCGCACTTGTGCATCATCGGTGAATAGATAGTGAACAACAGTGTGATGCAACCCTGTACGGCTATCGAAAATGGCACAGCTATCCCTATCGCCACTTTCGGATCGGTATGGGCCATGATCGCAAACGTTGTCCCAATCACCCCACCAATCACCACATTAGGTGGCTGTGCTCCGGCCAGTGGCACCATCCCCATCCAGACCAGTTCCAGCGTTCCGCCAACCAGCAAACCCGTCTGTACATCCCCTAAAATCAGTCCAACCAAAGGGCCGATCACGATGGGACGGTGAATATGAGTCAGTCCGTTGAACAAATCAACACCGGCTATCCCTGCCAGTAAAGCGATAAGTAGTGCGCTAGTAAGCATACTGACCTCCTCAGCTAATCAGCTTAGAGACAGATTCACCTGCTTCATCCGGCACCCGACGGATTTCACAAGTGACTCCCAATTTATCCAACTCACGGAATGCATTGATATCAGCGTCATCAACAGAAACTGTTTTGTGGATCTGTTTTTTTCCTTCCGAGAAATGCATATTTCCGACATTGACAAATTTAATAGGAACACCTCCTTTAACCAGAGTAAGCACATCCTGAGGTGTTTTGCAGACAATAAAAATTTTCTGCCTGTCCGCCGCCTTGTGGATGACATCAATTGTTTTCTGCAATGTGAAATAACGGGTCTGCACATCGTCAGAAACCACCATATCCATTAGAGATTGCGCAACAGGGTCGGCTGATGCTTCATCATTTGCCACCACCACCAAATTCGCGCCCAGTGAATTTGTCCAGGTCACGCCAACCTGACCATGAATCAGACGGTTATCGATTCGGGTCATCAATATGTTTGGGGTAGACATACTCACTCCTGTTATTATTTTGTTGTTAATAAGGGTATAGCTGGACACCTTGTACAACCCGATTGACTTCCCCTGTTGGGCAAGGATTATCGGGTGATAAGCTATGTGACAGCGAGGTATTGAATGCCAACAACTGGAAAAAGATAAGATACGGAAACATTAACCAGACATCAGAAAGCTCGCTATTGAGTTCAACAGCTCCCGACAATGGCAGGCTGCTAAGCGGAATAATCTGTTTTGCCAGTTCATCATGTTTCAGTTCATTGAGCAGATCGATATCATAACGGCGGCAATACGCTTCAGCCGACAGCATCACGACAACTAAGGTATTTTCATCGATCATAAATTTAGGACCGTGACGTACACCAAGTGTAGAATCAAAACGGGTTGCTACTTTCCCGGCGGTCAGTTCAAGCATCTTCAGGGCACCTTCTTCCGCGATGCCGGTAAAACAGCCGGAACCCAACGCTACCATTCTGTTGAAACCGGACTGTGATACTTTCTGAACCTGCGGCAACCATTCTGAAAAACACTTTTCACAGAGAGTGGCCATCTTTTCGACTGACTTATCTGCCCGTGCAAAATCCAGTTTGCCAAGCAGTAGCAATGTCGCCAACGTCATGCTGCTGAAGCTGGATGTCATTGCAAAACTACGATCATGGGAACCTTTAGGCATAATCAGCGAACAGACATTGTTCTTACCCTCTGCCCGCTTCTCCTTGACATAATGGGCAAGCGCGCCATCAGGATTACAGGTAAGTATCAAGTGATAAACATCACCTGCCAGCTGATCTGCCAGCGCAATTACACCAACACTTTCCGGGCTGTTACCCGAACGTGCATAGGAGACTAGTAAGGTCGGACGCTGTTTTTCAAGATACTGCCACGGTGTCGGCAGAATATCTGTCGATGCATAGGCGCAAACATCCAACCCGCAATGTTCACGTAACCACGGAGCCATCGCTTTACCGACAAAAGCGGAAGAACCGGCACCACAGAGGATAATCTGTAAATCAGGCTTAGCTAACAATGGAGACAAAAAAGGCTGCCACTGTGCCGCGCTGGACTCCAATTCACGATAGAGTTCACGCCATAAACGGGGTTGATGGGCTATCTCCTCTGCGGTAAACAGTGCATCGTGTTCTTCCAGCCATGACTGTGAATATGACAATATCGTCTTCATGCGACAGCTCCTTCACACGCGAGTGCGTACTGAAGTAAAACGGTTCTCACTTTATCCATCACCCACACTTTCGGATCCTGTTCCAGCCGCCCTGCTTTTACTGCTTCGGCCTGCTCAGGCAGGTATTGACTTAACATCGACAGAGGTATTGGGTTATTACGCAGGTTATCCAACAGCTTATTGACTGCCGCTTCTGCCTTTGGATCTGCCCAGTAATAACGGATGCGGTCACTAAAACTGTATTGGCGGTCGATATATTGCTGATGTGCATTGCCTTGGTAATAAGGATGCCAGTGCTGAGGCTGCTCATGCATGATTTGCTCCAGCGTACTGTGCAGGTGAGCCGCATTCAGCTCACCGTTCCATTCACGATCTAGCTTATCGAGAGCAAACAACCCCTCGCGCAGGGCAAACGTCAGTGCAGGCCCCACCTTTAGAATGGCAAAATGGTCACGCACCAATTCACAGTAAGCACGCGGAGTTTGGTAATCCGTAGAATGCGCCTCATAAACCAAATGGGGGACTGTCTCGATAAACTGGCTTAGTGTTTGTGCTTTCGCTGACTTGTAATGTTCAACATTATGATGATCAAATTCGACGCCAGGCTGAACCACAAGGCCAATGACCCGCGGCCAGACATCCGCTAAACCATGCTCCTGCCATGCGTGTTGATGAATTTTCAGCGTCGTTTCTGCAGCCAGAGGCGAAGTGATCTGCATCCCTGCCATTGACACTTTAGCACCTCCCGGAACAGGAACTTCAGTGCCAATCACATAAACAGGGCGTTCACCGCCGTGCGCTTTCCAACTGCGTTCAGCAACCTGACACAGCCTCGCTGCACGGGATGCTACGATTTCATCACAGAGCGGCACCGGATCATCGGCACAGGACATTGAGCAATCGAGATGAATTTTCCTGAAACCTGCCGCAACATAATCGTAAATCAGTGTTTCAGAAAGCTGCATCGCCTCTTGTGCGCTACGGTTTTGCCATGCATTAGGCCCCAGATGATCACCACCAAGCCAGACTTTTTCGCGAGGAAGCCCTATTTTGTCAGCAATGTTCCAGACCATTGCGCGGAAATCTATCGGTTGCATTCCGGTATATCCACCGAACTGATTAACCTGATTAGAAGTTGCCTCAATAAGTACCGAAGAGCCTCGCTCTTTGGCAAAACGAATAGCACTTTCCAGCACCCAGGGATGGGCCGAGCAAACTGAGTAAACTCCAACGTTCTCGCCTGATTTATGGCGGTGGATCAACTGCAATAATGGCTGCATAGTATCTCCAGACTATTCAGATATGTTTAAAAACCTTACGTTTTTAATTAAAATAGATATTTCTTATTCATCAACCATAATGACGTCGGCAGCAAAAAAGATCAGTGCCTGATGATAATTCTAACTTCAAGGCCAAAACCGTTCCCCCTAGAAACAATTACAGCAGAGTAGGTCAATCTAAAATGTGATCATTATTAAAGTTCATTTTTAGAACAAAAATACTTCCAAAAAATATTTCATTTTCATTCAAATAGAAAAAACCAGACTTTTTATCCAGCTTATTCGTTCTTCTACTTAAAGGTAGTCAGGAACTGTAATTAAAGGAATTAAAAAATGAGTTGGCTTTAGCATTTTTTACAGCAACGGCATCACGAATGAATTCACAATCAATCGCCCTACCAATTTTACGGATCAGATAATCTTCGGGTACAGATTTATCAAAAGCCTGTAAGACTATGTCTCTATATCAGTCTGTAACAACATAATTTCGACATATGCGGAAATTTTCACAGTGTTGTTAGAAAATAGTCTTGAGTTAACTATAATTAAATCAACTTCAAACGATAAAATTTTTAATGTTGATAATTTCATATGAGAATAGCCATACTACGTAGAAATGGTCTTGGTGATTTCATTTGTACTCAGCCATTAATAAAGTTTTTACAAAAAACATATCCCAAAGCAGAAATCAGCCTATTTATAAACTCTAGTAATACTGAACTTGCTTATTATTTGTGTTCTGAAATCAAGATCTACATCCTCCCTAGAGGGAATAAATACCTATCTATTATTAAAACTGCATTAACATTTCGTCGAAAAAATTTTGATATTGCGATATCAGCTAAACCTACCCCTATGAAACTAAATAATTTATTCTTATGGCTATTAGGGGCTAAAAAACGCTACGCTGTCGTTGCAGATAGGCATTGGCATACAAAGTTAATTAACTATCCAGTTAGCCAAGAACAAGTCGATGGCTATCATCAAGCATTAAAGGTACTACGTATTTTTTCACCTGATGAGAATAAATTATCTCCTGAGCTTTTTCCTTGTATCAAATTTAAAAATACCCTTCAGTCTATTGAACAGCAATCACCTATGATTTTATTTTCTGTCTCTAACAATAGAAAATACAGTCTCATTAATAATGAACGACTCACTTTAATAGCAAATAAAATCCTAGAAAATCACCCAGATACAAAATTTTTTATTTCTTCATATAAGCATGACATTCCCTTAGCTGAGGATTTAAAGTCACGTATAGGAAAAAATAGTGAAGTCGTCGTATCTTATTCTCTGAATTCTTTTTTAGCCCTATTGAACAGCATGACACTCATTGTTGTCGGTGATGGTGGTATTTGTCATTTAGCTGCCGCATTACAGAAAAAGATTGTTGCCTTTTATGGTGTAACAAGACCTGAAAATTGGGCACCAATGGCTAAAAAAGATACATTCATCACATTATATGACCCTGAAAATGTCAACAATATTGATTTAGATAAAGTTTATTCAGCGATATTTTATTTTCTAAAATAATAAGTTATTAAATAATTTCAATTACATCCAAAATATATACCAATCTAACTTCAAGTTGCAGCTTGAAAATCAATGTGATTATTTCTATCTTCCCGCGTAACGGGGAGATAGAAGACGCATCTTGAAAGGCGATTGGTATATAAATTTATCTTGAAAATAGATCTAATTTGGTAACATAATTTATTTTTAAGAAGGCTTGACTTTCATTGGAAAACGGGCATTTTGAGGAAAGGTTATTTTACCTAAGTATGGGTTTAAACATCAGATAGTGACATCTGGTATGAGTAAAACATTAATTTCTCAATCTAAGTTACAAGACAATCCCTGTATTAGTTGCGGTGCTTGCTGTGCATATTTTCGTGTTTCATTTTATTGGGCGGAAGCTGAGGATGGTGGCGGCACAGTTCCCGTATCCATGACCGAAAAATTAAATGATTTCATGCGCTGTATGAAAGGCACCAATAAACCCCACCCTCGATGTATCAATTTATATGGTGAAATTGGTAAATCGGTTTCCTGTTCTATCTATGATAAAAGGCCCTCTCCTTGCAGAGAATTTACCCAAGCCTGGGAAACGGAAGATTATAATGAAAGTTGTGATCGTGCCAGAGCTGCTTATGGTCTTCCCCCTCTAGCAAAACCTTAAACATAATTGATACTCGTTTGATATTAGTCGAATAAAAAACAGAATATTTCATAGTTGCTGGTAACGCCGGCAGGCACTTAATGCAACGTGGCAAAGTGGATCTCTGCATTGTTGGCCAATGAAATTGAGGTATTGGCACATCTTTATTTAAAAGTACTGCCAATTATGAAAACAGCGCCAATACTTTCTCCGGCAGAAAGGCTGCAAGTACTGGAAAAATTCAAAAGTTATGAGCTAAAGATAAAATAACGGCAATATTCTGTATATTAGAGAAAAAGTATCAAGGGGATATGACTTTAAGGTAAGCAAGTGACTGATAAGAAATGATGGCATGAAGTGGTGGGCGATACCAGATTCGAACTGATGACCCCCTCCTTGTAAGGGAGGTGCTCTACCAACTGAGCTAATCGCCCACTTCATATCTTGATACCTAAATGGTGGGTCGTGCAGGATTCGAACCTGCGACCAATTGATTAAAAGTCAACTGCTCTACCGACTGAGCTAACGACCCAATTAGGTAATTCTGATTTTGATATCTAAATGGTGGGTCGTGCAGGATTCGAACCTGCGACCAATTGATTAAAAGTCAACTGCTCTACCGACTGAGCTAACGACCCAATTAGATAATTTTGATTTTGATATTTAAATGGTGGGTCGTGCAGGATTCGAACCTGCGACCAATTGATTAAAAGTCAACTGCTCTACCGACTGAGCTAACGACCCATTCTAAATATCAATGTGATACTGGAGACGAAACAACCCGATGAAGTGGTGGGCGATACCAGATTCGAACTGATGACCCCCTCCTTGTAAGGGAGATGCTCTACCAACTGAGCTAATCGCCCACTTCACGATGACTATTACCGACATCAATACCACTGATTCATGATTGGTGGGCGATACCAGATTCGAACTGATGACCCCCTCCTTGTAAGGGAGGTGCTCTACCAACTGAGCTAATCGCCCAATCATAAAATCATTTTTATCACTACGAGAAATATGGTGGGCGATACCAGATTCGAACTGATGACCCCCTCCTTGTAAGGGAGATGCTCTACCAACTGAGCTAATCGCCCGTCGTGATGGAGTCGCATTATAGGGATAGTTCGAAGTGAGTCAACGCTTTTTATCACTAAAACAATCGTTCGTCGTAAAATTAAACAGAATGAAACAATTATAATCACCATATGGTATCATTTAGACACGTTATTTTAGCTTTTCTCAATAACCTGCTGTTAACGCCATTGAGGAATTGAAGCGCAGTGATAAAATAACTCCCACTGTTGTTACTTCAATCATCCAACACGCTCTCTAATAAAGAGAAACGTAATTAAGGCAATTCCTGATGAGTAAAATTAAAACCCGTTTTGCGCCAAGTCCTACTGGCTATCTGCATGTTGGTGGTGCGCGTACTGCTCTTTATTCCTGGTTATACAGTCGCCACAATCAAGGTGAATTTGTTCTTCGCATCGAAGATACCGATCTGGAACGTTCTACCCAAGACGCCATCGATGCAATTATGGACGGGATGAACTGGTTAAATCTGAATTGGGATGAAGGTCCTTATTATCAGACCAAACGTTTCGACCGTTACAACCGGGTTATTGATGAAATGTTAGAGCAAGGTACGGCTTACCGCTGCTATTGCTCTAAAGAGCGTTTGGAACAATTGCGTGAAACTCAGATGGCTAATGGTGAGAAACCACGTTATGACGGGAAATGCCGTGATAGCGAGTGCAAGCATAGTCATGATGAGCCACATGTTGTGCGTTTCCGCAACCCACAAGAAGGTTCTGTCGTTTTTAACGACAGTATCCGTGGCCCGATTGAATTCAGTAACCAAGAGCTGGACGATTTGATCATTCGCCGTACCGACGGCTCACCAACTTATAATTTCTGTGTGGTCATTGATGATTGGGATATGGAAATCACCCATGTTATTCGTGGTGAAGACCATATCAACAATACCCCACGTCAGATCAATATCCTAAAAGCACTTGGGGCACCTGTCCCAGAATATGCCCATGTTTCGATGATCCTCGGCGACGATGGTAAAAAACTGTCCAAGCGCCACGGGGCAGTCAGCGTAATGCAATATCGTGATGATGGTTATCTGCCAGAAGCACTGTTGAACTATCTGGTTCGTCTGGGCTGGTCACATGGCGATCAGGAGATTTTCAGCGTTGAAGAAATGACTGAGCTGTTTAGTCTCGATGCCATCAGCAAATCGGCCAGTGCATTCAATACAGAAAAACTGCAATGGCTGAACCATCATTACATTAATACCCTGCCAGCAGAAAAAGTTGCTGTACATTTAGCATGGCATATTGAACAACAAGGTCTTGATACTCGCACGGGGCCAGAACTGGTTGATTTGATCAAACTGTTAGGTGAACGCTGCAAGACGCTGAAAGAAATGGCTGAATCTTGCCGTTATTTCTATGAAGAATTTGCCGAATTTGATGCAGACGCGGCGAAAAAACATCTGCGTCCTGTTGCTCGCCAGCCATTAGAAGTTGCCCGTGCGAAACTGGCAGCCATTACTGAATGGACACCTGAAAATATCCATCACGCCATTCAGGCAACGGCTGACGAACTGGAAGTTGGGATGGGCAAGGTAGGTATGCCACTGCGTGTTGCGGTAACAGGTGCGGGCCAGTCTCCAAGTGTTGATGTAACGATCCATGCTATTAACCAAGCTCGTTCATTAGCTCGTATTGATAAAGCCCTGGCTTATATTGCTCAGCGTGAAGCGCAATAAATCGTCATCTATCGATGTTACGTCATAACATGGCGTAAATAATGAAATGAAAGGCACTCAATTATTGCAGTGCCTTTATTTTTTGCCTTCCCAATGGGTCATTGATGGCTTTTTCAGCGTTTACACGGGGAATATTAATGAATTCATTGACAGAATTCTCCGGTTTTCATATGATTCGCCCCGTTCTACAGGATTTTGATTTGGGGCTATAGCTCAGCTGGGAGAGCGCTTGCATGGCATGCAAGAGGTCAGCGGTTCGATCCCGCTTAGCTCCACCAAATACTTATTTTATTTACTCATCAAAGATAAACCGTATCTGGCATTCAAAATCCGAACCACATTCGTGGGGCTATAGCTCAGCTGGGAGAGCGCTTGCATGGCATGCAAGAGGTCAGCGGTTCGATCCCGCTTAGCTCCACCAAAATTCTGAAACCCCTGAAAACTTGCGTTTTCAGGGGTTTTTCTGTCTAGTCTGTATTAGCCATCCAATCAAGATATAAAGTCAATTATTAAAAAATTGGCGTAACTGTCATCACTTTATTGTGTTTACCCTATTGTGCCGTATAGCCCCCATCAATCGCGTAAAATGCGCCAGTCGTAAATGAGCTTTCATCAGACAATAGAAATGCTACCGTTTTTGCCACTTCTTCTCTGGTTGCCATGCGTTTCATTGGGTGACTATTTGCCATCCATTCCCTGATGTCTGTAGGCAGAGTTTGCATATACGGAGTATCAACATAACCCGGTCCAACTGCATTGATGCGAACGCCTTTATCTGCAAACTCCAGGGCAACCGAACGCGTTAAACCAAGCACACCATGTTTAGCCGTTGTATAAGGTGCAATGCCAGGAATGCCCACAATGCCGTTAGAGGAAGAAAGATTAACAATAGCTCCGCCTCCACTTTGAAGGAGTGCCGGAATACCATATTTCAAGCCAAAAAATGTTCCGCTGAGATCGGTATTAATCACATCATTCCAATCATCAATGGAATAATCACAAATAGTGATACCATGCGGCCCAGTAATACCCGCATTATTGACCAACATATGCAATCCACCAAATTGCTTTACTGTGTTGTCAATCAATGCCTTGACTGAAAGATGATCCCTGATATCTGCTTCCATTGGGATCACATATTGTCCTGTGGGATCAAGCTGTCTTGCTGTCTGTTTAGCACGGGAAAATTGACGCCCAGTAATAATTACCGTCGCTCCGCGCTGGAATAGTTCTTCTGCAATGCCCTCGCCAACTCCCGTTGTCGCACCTGTAACAATCGCAATTTTCCCGTCAAAATAGTTCATCATAATCCTCCGTATGGATGTGGCTCTCCATATAGATGCATGTGATTGGAAACCACCCAATATTTCAATTAATCACGCAGGATATTAGTGCTATCAGGGATATGGTTAAGCGATTTATGTCACTGATTTGATAATAATGAACAAAGAAACGTTATCCATCAGGCTCCTTTCAACGGTTTTACCAGAGAGTCCAATCCTTCAATTTTTATTGCAAGCGTCATTTCCATCAACTCGCCCAGTTTTCCTTGTGGGAACTCTCCTTTGCGAGCAAACCAAAGTAAATACTCTTCCGGCAAATCAATCAACATTCGTCCTTGATATTTACCAAATGGCATAGCTGTATTAGCTATTTTCAACAAATCTTCTTTGTTCATTAAATCAACCTCATTATTTCGCGACGAATACAAAAAAGTGGCATCTGCCAGGATGCCACTTTTGGTTGTTTTCTATCAAATCCAATGAAACAGATTAGATGCTCAAAATCAGCCCGGTAATTGCTGCGGACAGGAAACTCACCAGCGTTGAACCAAACAGCAATTTCAAGCCAAAGCGCGCAACAGCATTACCCTGTTGTTCATCAAGACCTTTAACAGCACCAGAAATAATCCCAATGGAGCCAAAGTTAGCGAAAGAAACCAAAAATACGGACAGAATACCTTTCGAATGTTCACTTAGTTGAGCAGATATCTCTTGCAGGCTCTGCATCGCCACAAATTCGTTGGAAACCAACTTAGTTGCCATGATACTGCCGACTTTCAATGCTTCATCACTTGGAATACCAATGATCCATGCAAACGGATAAAACACATATCCCATACATTCCTGGAAAGTAATACCAAATACCAGATGGAAAATTGCGTTAATTCCTGCAATCAGGGCAATAAAACCGATCAACATCGCAGTAACAATCAAAGCAACTTTAAAGCCCGCCAGAATATAATCGCCCAGCATTTCAAAGAAACTTTGTCCCTCGTGGATGTTGCTCATATGGATATCTTCTTCATTCTCAACAGAGTAAGGATTGATGAGAGATAAGATGATAAAAGTGCTGAACATATTCAGTATCAGTGCCGCGACCACATATTTTGCATCCAGCATCGTCATGTAGGCACCAACAATCGCCATAGATACAGTAGACATTGCCGTCGCCGCCATCGTATACATCCGGCGTTCAGACATTTTGCCCAACACATTTTTATACGCAATAAAATTCTCTGATTGCCCCAAAATCAATGAACTCACCGCATTAAACGATTCCAGTTTACCCATGCCGTTGATTTTAGACAGTACTGTACCTATCACACGAATGATGATAGGTAGTACTTTGATGTGCTGCAAGATACCAATCAGGGCGGAGATAAAGATGATAGGACACAATACATTCAGGAAGAAAAAGGCTAAATTCGCTTCTATCATGCCACCAAAAACAAAGCTAGTGCCTTTTGCTGCATAAGACAATAGATGGACAAATAAATCGTCAAATCCTTTAACCACCCCTAAACCCACGTTAGAGTTTAGGAAGAACCATGCTAGCAAGAGTTCGATTATAAGTAACTGAAAAATATAACGAACCTTAATATCCTTCCGGTTGTTACTTGCCAAAACCGCCAGGCCGCCAATGACGACCAATGAGAGGAAAAAGTGCAAAATATGAGACATAGACATAAAGAAAGGCTCCAAACACGATTCTGTGCAAACTTATATCTGTATTTTATGTAACATATAATAGTAAAGTTTGATTATTATCACAATAATTTACTATTTGAGTGGTTACAAATCTCTATTTAGCCAACTCGATCACACTTTAATAATCCTCCCTCTAAATGGAAGAAACATTATTCACCCAATAAACGGAGCATTTCCTCTTCATCAATCACAGCAATTCCCAGTTCATTGGCCTTAGCTAACTTGGAACCCGCAGCTTCACCAGCAATCACCAGATCTGTTTTCTTAGATACACTTCCTGTCACTTTTGCGCCTAACGCTACCAGCTTATCTTTAGCTTCGTCTCGGGATAAACGGCTCAATGAACCTGTCAATACGACTGTCTTACCAGAAAATGGACTGTCAATTTCATCAAAGTTCAGGCTTTCAGTCGATTCCCAATGGATACCAATCTTGTTAACTAGATCATCAATCACCACCTGATTATGTGGCTCATTAAAGAAATTCACAACATGGCGGGCAACAACACTTCCTACATCCTGCACCGCAATCAAGGTTTCAATATCCGCTGCACGCAATTTTTCTAACGAGCCAAAATGGGCAACCAAGTTGGCAGCGGTCGCTTCCCCGACTTCACGAATACCCAAAGAGTAAATAAAGCGTGCAAAAGTGGTTTTTTTCGCTTTCTCCAAGGCATTAATGACATTTTGCGCAGACTTAGACCCCATTCGCTCAAGACCTGTTAATTTTCCGGCTGTCAGTCGGAAAAGATCTGCCGGCGTTTTGACATACTCTTTATCTACAAGCTGCTCAATAATTTTTTCACCCATGCCATCAACATCCATAGCACGGCGGGAAACAAAATGTTTCAGTGCCTCTTTACGCTGCGCTCCACAAAACAAACCTCCGGTACAACGAGCGACAGCTTCACCTTCGACACGCTCTATATCTGAGCCACAAACCGGACAATGTGCAGGAAAAATCACTTCCTGAGTTTCTGCAGGCCTGTTTTCATGAACAACACCCACGACTTGCGGGATAACATCTCCGGCACGACGAATAATCACCGTATCACCAATACGTAACCCCAGACGTTCAATTTCATCTGCATTATGCAGTGTCGCATTACTCACCGTAACACCGGCCACCAATACCGGTTCCAGACGAGCAACCGGAGTAATGGCTCCAGTACGCCCTACCTGAAACTCGACATCACGGATGATAGTCATCTGCTCTTGAGCCGGAAACTTGAAAGCCGTCGCCCAACGTGGTGCTCGGGCAACAAAACCCAACCTTTCTTGTAATTCAAGAGAATCGACCTTGACGACAATGCCATCAATGTCAAAACCTAGTGTCGGCCGCTTCAGCTCAATGTCACGGTAAAAATCTATCACCCGTTGAGTGCCCTGGCATAACTTCACGTTATCATTGACAGGTAACCCCCACTGTTTGAATTGCATCAGGCGTTCATAGTGACTTGCTGGTAACTCTCCGCCTTCCAGCACACCAACCCCATAACAATAAAACGTAAGTGGACGTTTGGCAGTAATACGTGGATCAAGCTGACGCAGCGATCCAGCCGCCGCATTACGGGGATTGGCGAAAACTTTATTGCCTGTGCGACGCGCTTCTTCGTTGAATTTCTCAAACCCGGCTTGCTTCATAAAAACTTCACCACGGATTTCAACACGAGAGGGAATATTGTCCCCTTTCAAACGTAAAGGAATGGCACGAATGGTACGGACGTTGGCGGTAATATTCTCCCCCGTTGTCCCATCGCCACGCGTCGCAGCCTGCACCAATTCCCCATTTTCATACAGCAAACTGACCGCTAAACCATCAAGTTTTAGTTCACAACAAAACACCAAATCCTGGCCATTTTTCAGACGATCACGAACGCGTTTGTCAAACGCCAGATAGCTCTCTTCGTCAAATACGTTATCCAAAGACAACATCGGGATCTCATGGCGTACCTGCTCAAATACTGTTAACGGCGCTGCACCCACACGCTGGGTAGGTGAATCCGCAGTAACCAGTTCTGGATACTGCTCTTCCAGCACTTTTAATTCTCGCATCAAGCGATCATATTCTGCATCAGGGATCTCTGGTGCATCCATAACATGATACAAATATTCGTGATGACGTAATGTTTCTCTTAATTCTTTGATTTTTTGGATGATATTTTCCATGACTTCTCACCAGAGATGAAAAACCCCCGACTAGCGGGGGCTTGATACTAATAAAAAGAGGGGTTATTCACTGACATTGAGCGTATCACGGATACGCGCCTTATAGAGTTCGATCATCTGTGGTGTTAGCAACTTGCGCTCACCATCCAGAACAACGCCTCCCACATCAGCGGCGATGCGCTGCGCCGCCTGTAGCATCAGTTTAAAATTCTGATTGGAATCACCATATGAAGGCACAAGCATAAATATGGAAACGCCAGGCGTAGTGAAATCGACCATTTGGTCTGGATCAAACGAACCCGGTTTTACCATGTTAGCTAAACTGAACAACACAGCACCGCTACCCGATGGGTTTAGATGGCGATGAAAAATGTTCATTTCACCAAACCGGAAGCCCGCCTGTAAAATGCTTTGGAACAGCACTTCACCATTCAGTTCTTGCCCATGATGAGCGGCCACATGCAACACTAACACTGTCTCTTTTTTAGTCTGTTCAGGTTTAGACTGTGCTTCATTTTTCGCTGCCTTTGACTGCCCTTCCACAATGTCAGAGTCTGACTCTGCGACCCTGGCTTCTTTCGACTCAGCAGATTCAATCGGATCAAACAAGCCAAGTTGTGGTTCTTCCTGTTGATCATCGACACCTTTCATCTTGACTGTAGGAGCATCAGATTGATGCCTTGTAAGTAAAGGATCTGTGCCATCATCAGGCAATATAGCTGACGATTCAGACGCATGATGTTCAATAACCGGCTCTGCACGATGTTCAGTCTGCCGTTTCGCCGACTCCTGAACATTCGATTTTGGCGTATTATCAAACAGTTCATCGCCATCATCATTCTTTGGCTCTTCCTGACGCCCCTGTTTATGACGTTTAACTGGGCGATCACGAAAGAGTGATGAACGCTCTTTACGGCTGGTCCACAACCCATGTAATAGCAAAGCTATTATGGCTATCGCACCAACAACGATTAATATCAGACGCAAATCCTGCATCATTGCTATCTCTGTTGTTTAAATTAATTGCCACCACGGCGGAATATTCTTTAGATAAGAGTATTTGTCAAATAGGACAAGTGCAAGTCTCTACCTACTTTTCTTATCATAATGAGAGATTTTCTCTGTTTTTTCGGATGCTTTTTACTCATAAAACGACTGGTCAGTAGAAAACCCTGCCTATATCATACCGCCTCAATCATCTAAGAGAGAATAAGAAAATATGACGAATTCGACAAGGGTGCCAAAACATGCGAATGGATTTCACTATATTGTCCAAGGTTGGCAACTAATAATCCGTCCTGGCATTAAGAGGTTCGTTTTATTACCTTTATTGGCTAATATCTTATTGCTAGGTGGTTCATTTTGGTGGCTATACCATAAACTGGGGAGCTGGATACAATGGACTCTCGATAAAATACCAGATTGGATGCAATGGTTAAGCTATTTAATTTGGCCACTTGCAGTTATCTCTATCTTGCTCGTTTTTACTTATTTTTTCAGCACACTGGCTAATTTTATCGCTTCACCATTCAATGGCCTGCTGGCAGAAAAATTAGAGGCTGACTTAACAGGCATTCCGGCACCCGATACTGGCGTTATCGACTTACTCAAAGATACACCCCGTATTCTGAAACGCGAAGTAGTAAAAATTCTTTACTATATTCCGCGTGCAGTTGTTCTATTGTTACTTTATTTCATTCCAGGAATAGGCCAAACCGTCGCGCCTCTCCTTTGGTTTATTTTCAGTGCCTGGATGCTGACAATCCAATATTGTGATTATCCGTTTGACAACCATAAAGTCAGTTTTACCACGATGCGCAATACATTACGCCAAAATAAAATAGATAACCTGCAATTCGGTGCAGCAGTAAACATTCTGACCCTGATCCCGATTGTGAACCTGTTTATCATGCCCGTTGCGGTTTGTGGCGCGACTGCGATGTGGGTTGATCGCTACCGTGCTCAGCATGCCCTGAATCGCACATCATTAAATTAATTTATACTCCCTTTTGCCTACTACAAGCCTCCTGACAAGTGACAAGCATGTCAGGGGACTTTGTTTAAAAATTCATGCCAATCTTAAATAATCAGAAGAATATAAAATGTCCATCAATTATTCTTTTATATAATAAGAATAGACTGAAACCTTATTTCCATAAATATGATGTTAGCGTATGGTTAATCAGTATTTACGGTATGTTAGGGGCAATCGAACAATGAGCAAAATTTATGAAGATAATTCGTTGACTATTGGTCACACTCCGCTAGTACGTTTGAAAAACTTTGCGAATGGCCGTATCTTGGCGAAAATAGAATCCCGTAACCCTAGCTTCAGTGTAAAATGCCGCATTGGTGCTAATATGATTTGGGATGCTGAAAAACGTGGCATTCTGACCAAAGATAAAGAACTTATTGAGCCAACCAGTGGTAATACAGGGATTGCACTTGCCTATGTTGCCGCTGCCCGTGGTTATAAACTGACATTGACCATGCCTGAAACAATGAGCCTTGAACGACGTAAGCTGCTGAAAGCACTCGGTGCAAATTTGGTGCTGACCGAAGGTGCAAAAGGCATGAAAGGCGCGATTGAGAAAGCCAACGAAATCCGTGACAGTAATCCTGACCGTTATATACTTCTGCAACAATTCAGCAATCCTGCCAACCCTGAAATTCATGAAAAAACCACTGGTCCTGAAATTTGGGAAGATACTGACGGTAATGTAGATGTTTTTGTTGCTGGAGTAGGTACTGGTGGCACAATTACCGGTGTTGGCCGTTACTTAAAAAATACGCGGGGTAAACAAGTTACCATCGTTGCGGTAGAACCAGAAGATTCACCTGTTATCAGCCAAAAATTAGCGGGTGAAGAACTTAAACCAGGTCCACATAAAATTCAGGGAATTGGCGCTGGTTTCATTCCTGATAACTTAGATTTAACATTAGTTGATCGCGTATTTAAAATCAGCAATGAAGAAGCGATGCAGATTGCACGTGAACTCTCTGAAAAAGAAGGCATTCTTTCTGGTATTTCTTCAGGAGCTGCGGTTGCCGCGGCTATCAAAATAGCGCAAGAAGATGCATACAAGGATAAGAATATCGTGGTAATTTTACCTTCGTCGGCGGAACGTTATCTCAGTACAGCACTGTTTGCTGACTTACACAGTGAGTAAAAATCACTCGATAGAACGTTTCACTACATGCACAAAAAGGCACCTCCAGGGTGCTTTTTTGTGCATTAGATCAAAGTTTAAAACTTTCCTAGATGATTTATTCAAGTAGCTTTAGTATTTAACCAGTAATTATTTTGATGCACGAAATTAATCGCCAACGAGATGGCAATAAAGGTTATTCAATTAATTCATTCGTCGGATAACGTGTATTAACACCAAATCAACAATTGAGTGCATCAGGTATGTTAATTTTTTGATAATGATTATTATAATTCCACTGAATTTCAAGTTAAAACTAACAGAGCAATAACTTGAAAGATGAAAGGACTACGCTTTACTTCATTATCATTTTAACGGCTGTATAAGTCGCAGGGAATTCAGCTATATTCAATGGAATTCTCTTAGCTTATCAACGAATATTTAAGTTATTAAGGAAATACTATGTTCCAGCAAGAAGTTACTATTACTGCACCAAACGGCCTCCACACTCGCCCTGCGGCACAATTTGTCAAAGAAGCAAAAGGCTTCTCTTCTGACATTACCCTGACTTCTGGAGGCAAGTCTGCCAGCGCAAAAAGCCTGTTCAAATTACAAACGCTGGGATTAACTCAAGGTACAGTCGTAACGATTTCTGCTGAAGGCGAAGATGAACAACAAGCTGTTGAACATTTAGTTAAATTGATGGGTGAATTGGAATAATTATCCGTTCAACCAAACCAATCTATTTCATTCAGCTTATCCCCAGGCCAATAAAATCTGGGGATAGTTAGGGTTTTCTCCTAAGTCTTAATGAAAGATAATTACCCGCAGTAAGGTCATATAATATGATTTCAGGCATCTTAGTATCACCAGGAATTGCTTTCGGTAAGGCATTATTACTGAAAGAAGATCCCATCATTATCAATCATAAAAAAATTATTCCTGAACAAGTCGAACAAGAAATCTCCCGTTTTAAGCAAGGCCGCGACAAATCTTCCGCACAATTAGAGATAATTAGAGAAACAGCCGAAAAAAATCTGGGTGCAGAAAAAGCCGAAATCTTCGAAGGCCATATTATGTTGCTGGAAGATGAAGAGCTAGAACAGGAAATTATCACTCTTATTAAAAAAAACCAGTTAACAGCAGATGCCGCCGTTCATTCCGTTATTGAAGATCAGGCCAATGCGCTGGAAGAGTTGGATGATGAATATTTGAAAGAGCGAGCCGCCGATGTCCGTGATATTGGTAAGCGCTTACTGAAAAATATTCTGGATATGCCAATTATCGACTTAGGTTCCATTGAAGAAGAAGTTATCCTGGTTGCCAGTGACCTGACCCCATCAGAAACCGCACAACTCAATCTGGACAAGGTATTAGGTTTCATCACCGATCTTGGTGGCCGAACTTCTCACACTTCCATTATGGCCCGTTCACTGGAATTACCAGCGATTGTTGGCACAACCAACGCGACCAGGCAAATCCAAAATGGCAGTTATCTGATTCTAGATGCCGTCAATAATCACATTTATGTGAACCCATCTAATACTGAAATTGAGAAACTGAAAACAGCGAAAAGTGAGTACCTGACAGAAAAAACCGAACTGGCGAAGCTGAAAGACTTACCTGCCATTACATTGGATGGCCACCAAGTTGAGGTTTGCGCTAATATCGGTACAGTACGTGACATCGCAGGCGCTGAACGTAATGGTGCCGAAGGTATTGGTTTATACCGTACTGAATTTCTGTTTATGGATCGTGATTCTCTGCCAACCGAAGATGAACAGTTTAAGGCCTATAAAGCAGTTGCAGAAGCAGTTGGTAATCAAGCCGTCATTATTCGTACAATGGACATTGGTGGCGATAAAGATTTACCTTACATGAACTTGCCAAAAGAAGAGAACCCATTCCTTGGCTGGCGTGCGATCCGAATTTGCCTTGACCGTAAAGAGATCTTACATTCTCAATTACGTGCTATTCTGAGAGCTTCTGCATTTGGTAACCTTCGCATTATGTTCCCAATGATTATTTCAGTTGAAGAAATTCGGGAATTGAAAGCTGAGATTGCGTTACTCAAAGAGCAGTTACGCAATGAAAACAAAGCATTTGATGAATCGATTGAAGTTGGCATCATGGTAGAAACGCCAGCTGCTGCAACCATTGCTCATCATCTTGCAAAAGAAGTTGACTTTTTTAGTATTGGGACAAACGATCTAACTCAGTATACTCTTGCGGTAGACCGTGGTAATGAACTGATTTCTCATCTCTACAACCCAATGTCACCAGCAGTGTTGAGCTTAATCAAGCAGGTTATTGATGCCTCACACGCAGAAGGTAAATGGACTGGTATGTGTGGAGAGCTTGCCGGTGATGAACGTGCCACGTTGTTGCTCCTGGGCATGGGGTTGGATGAGTTCAGCATGAGTGCAATATCAATTCCACGCATTAAAAAGATCATCCGTAATACTAATTATGATGATGCAAAAGCACTGGCAGAGCAGGCCTTGACTCAGCCAACAGCAAAGGAATTGATGGATTTGGTTGACACCTTTACCAGAGAAAAAACACTCTGCTAAAAATTAGCCAGAATACGGTCCCATTAAACAATTAGGAGAAGATTCATGGGTCTGCTTGATAAATTGAAGTCTCTGGTTTCAGACGATAAAAAAAATAGTGGCAGTATTGAAATTATCGCACCATTGTCAGGTGAAATAGTCAACATCGAGGATGTTCCGGATGTTGTTTTTGCCGAAAAAATCGTTGGTGATGGTATCGCGATTAAACCAACCGGTAACAAAATTGTCGCTCCTGTTGATGGCACCATTGGTAAGATCTTTGAAACTAATCATGCTTTTTCTATCGAATCTGATAGTGGCATTGAGCTATTCGTCCATTTTGGTATTGATACCGTTGAATTGAAAGGTGAAGGTTTTAAACGCATTGCCGAAGAAGGTCAGCGGGTACAAAAAGGTGATTTGGTTTTAGAGTTTGATCTGGCATTTTTGGAAGAAAGAGCTAAATCAACCTTAACTCCTGTTGTAATTTCTAACATGGATGAAATTAAAGAGTTAACGAAAGTCAATGGCTCTGTAGTTGTAGGTGAGTCGGTCATCATGCGAATCAAAAAGTAACAGAAAAATCACTAAGGGATATTTCCCTCTTTTTTCTGTTAACCGGTTCATTTTCATTGATGACCTGTTCGTGAATCGCCACTGCTTTATCAGGCTAGTCAGTAAAATGCTCGATAAAACAGGGCGATTTTTTTATGGATGATAAGAAGTTAATTAAATACCCCTGTAGACAAGTACCTGTCACCACGATCACAAATAATTGCTACAATGACTGAGCCCGGGTTTTCGGCTGCGATGCGTAACGCGCCAGAAACAGCGCCACCAGAGCTGACGCCACAGAAAATGCCTTCCTTTTTGGCCAACAAACGCATGGTATTTTCCGCTTCTGTTTGGGTGAGATCCAAGATTTGATCCACCAGCTCTTTTTGATAAATTCCGGGCATATAAGCCGGAGCCCAACGACGAATACCAGGAATATGACTACCTTCCGCAGGTTGTAATCCGATAATTTTCACTCTGCCTGACTGAGATTTCAGATAACGGCTCACTCCCGTAATCGTGCCTGTCGTTCCCATGCTGGAAACAAAGTGCGTGATCCGTCCCTGTGTTTGCTGCCAAATTTCAGGACCAGTGGTATTAAAATGTGCCAGTGAATTATCCTTATTATTAAACTGATCCAGGACTTTTCCTTCCCCCCTCTTCTCCATTTCTTGCGCTAAATCCCGCGCACCTTCCATTCCCAATTCTTTATTGACTAAAATTAATTCAGCACCGTAAGCCCGCATTGATGCCTGCCTCTCGAGGCTCATATTTTCAGGCATCAATAATTTTAGGTGGTATCCTTTTACCGCCGCGATCATCGCCAGTGCAATACCAGTATTACCACTCGTTGCTTCAATCAAAACATCGCCCGGAGCAATTTCCCCACGCAATTCTGCTTGCAGGATCATCGAAAGTGCAGCTCTGTCTTTGACTGAACCCGCTGGATTATTGCCTTCCAGCTTCACCCAAATTTCAGCATCAACACCTTCTGTAATTCGTTGTAATTTTACTAGTGGTGTATTACCTATAAATTCTTCCAAACTTGCCACAGTGTTACCTAGTTCGTATGAGAATGGATAAACAAATAATCATATTAAGGAAACTGTAGCAAGACATTAAGCAAAAAATCCCTACTCCTCCGCATAGCGGGAAATAGGGATTGAATATAAAGATGCATTAAATTAGGCAGATTCAGCAAATCTCAACACTTTTAATGACAAATCCTCCGCATACAAGCGAGCGCCTGTACCACCAATAAAATAATCACTTCCTCTAACTGGTATAGATGAATCATCCCGCCAAATCACAGTCAGGTATTCATCGCCCCATCCTAGCGGTTGAACAGATAAGAGGAAAAAATGACCGCGTGGACTCACTTCTACAACTTGCACTGGCAAAGGACAAATGGGTGTTTGCCTAGCACTAAGCATCATATCCCAAGGCCGGAAAAATACATCAACATTTCCTTGATGTAACGGTGTGATATTCAATGGAAAAATTTTCCCACCAATCCAAAGTTGGGAACCTTTAATTTCACCGCTCAGTTTGTTTATTTCTCCCATAAATTCAAGAACAAAACGGCTCTCTGGCTCATGCCATACTTGCTGAGGAGTGCCGACCTGTTCAATGCGTCCTTGATTCATAAGTACCACCCTGTCAGCCACCTCCATTGCCTCTTCCTGATCATGGGTGACAAATACGCTGGTAAACTTCAATTCTTCATGCAGCTGACGCAACCAACGACGTAACTCCATACGAACTTGAGCATCTAATGCACCAAAAGGTTCATCTAATAAGAGGATCTGTGGCTCAACCGCCAATGCTCTCGCTAATGCCACACGCTGTTTTTGTCCACCAGAAAGCTGCGATGGATAACGTTCTGCCAAATGGGCAAGTTGCACCATATCCAGCAATGCCATGACCTTACTACGCAATGCCTCAGTACTGGGACGCTGACGACGAGGAAGAGCCGTCAAACCAAAAGCCACGTTATCAAATACTGTCATATGGCGAAATAAGGCATAGTGCTGGAATACAAACCCAACACGCCGATCTTTTGCATGTAATCGGCTGACATCCTGGCCGTGAAATTTCAATTGGCCGGCACTCTGCTGCTCAAGCCCTGCGATAATCCTCAGTAATGTCGTCTTGCCAGAACCCGATGGACCAAGCAGGGCTACCATCTCACCAGATTCAATATCCAGTGAAATGTCATTCAGTATCTGAGATCGACCAAAAGATTTACTGATTTTACTGATTTCAATACTCATATCCCGCTCCTAACCTACCCTTGCTGGCGACTTAAACGCCATTGCAATGCACTTTTGACAATCAGAGTAATAATCGCCATCACCGCTAATAAAGCCGCAGCCGTAAATGCGCCAACCGTATTGTAGTCTTGATACAACAGCTCAACCTGCAAAGGCAGTGTATAGGTTTCACCACGAATTGCCCCCGATACCACAGACACAGCACCAAATTCCCCAATCGCCCGCGCATTGGTCAAAACGACGCCATATAACAATGCCCAACGAATATTTGGCAATGTCACGCGCCAGAACATCGTCCAGCCAGAGGCGCCCAACAATATGGCAGCTTCATCTTCCTGGTTGCCCTGGCTCAACATCACCGGCACTAATTCACGGACAACAAACGGACATGTCACAAACACAGTCACCAAGACCATACCAGGCCATGAGAACATCAATTGGATGTCATAACTCCCTAACCAGCCATTTGCACCATAAAACAGCAGATAAAGTAATCCAGCTACAACCGGCGAAATCGCAAACGGAATATCAATTAGTGTCAGCAATAATTGTCTGCCGGGGAATTGGAAACGTGTCACTAACCATGCCGTCATCACACCAAAAACCAAATTAAGGGGAACGGTGATAAGCGCAATCATCACTGTTAGCCAGATAGCGTGCAGCATATCGGGATCGAAAAGGTTCTGGGCAACCATATCGATTCCTTTGGAAAAAGCGGTCAAGAAAATCCATGCTACCGGTATAACCAACAGCAAAAGGGAAAAAAGTACACCCGTGCCGATCAGTAACCATTTTCCCCAATTTATAGTGGGACGTTGTGCCACTATGTGTGCTGAAAATTCAGTCATTACTGTCCCCCTATCCGTTTACCAAAGCGGCTTTGCAGTATATTGACGCTAAACAGCAGTAATAACGACGCTGCGAGAATAACTGAAGCAATTGCACTAGCCGCCGGATAATCAAATTCTTGCAGGCGGACAAAGATCATCAGAGAAGCAACTTCGGTTTGCCAGGCAATATTGCCTGCAATGAAAATCACGGCACCAAATTCTCCCAGGCTACGTGTAAAAGAGAGCACAGTTCCGGCAATCAATGCTGGTGAAACCTCTGGTAATATAACCCGCCGAAAAGTTTGCCAACGGCTGGCTCCCAATGTCTGTGCCGCTTCCTCATATTCAGGCCCCAGTTCTTCAAGCACAGGCTGAACAGTACGCACAACAAACGGCAAACTTGTGAATGCCATTGCGACCGCAATCCCCAGCCAGGTATTGGCGACTTTGATATCGAAATGACCAAGCCAGGCCCCATACCACCCAGTTGCAGAAAAAAGTGTCGCTAGCGTGAGACCAGCAACTGCCGTCGGTAAAGCAAAGGGCAAATCCATCAAACCATCTAATAAACTACGTCCAGGAAATTGATAGCGCGTTAATATCCAAGCCATCAACATGCCAAAAACCATATTGAACAAACTGGCAATCGCTGCGGCCAATAATGTCACCTTATAAGCGGCAACAACCTGCGGATTAGCGATGACCTGCCAATATTGTTCCCATGTCATACTCGAAAGCTGTACTACCAGAGCACTTAATGGCAATAACAGGATAAGGCAGACATAAAACAGGCTACAGCCTAAACTCAGCCCAAATCCGGGCAAGACACGTTTGCTAAATATCCACATTATTTGCGCCCTTCTTCCAATAACTGATCAAGCATACCGCCAGTATTGAAGTGAATTTTCATCACTTGGGGCCAGCTACCGAATTGTTCTTCGAGGCGAAACAGTTTGGTGACAGGAAAATGGGATTGCTGTGCGTTCATCACATTTTGATCAATCACACGATAATGAAAACTGGCTATGATTTGCTGGGCTGACGGACTATACAAATAATTTAAATATGCTCTGGCAACCGCTTCCGTACCATTTTTCTGAACACGTTTATCCACCCAGGTCACAGGGAATTCAGCCAAAATATTTACCGGAGGTACAATGACTTGGTAATTATCTTCCCCATACTGTTTGCGAATGTTATTGACCTCAGATTCGAAACTAATCAGTACATCCCCTATACCCCGTTCAATAAAGGAAGTTGTTGCGCCACGACCTCCGGTATCAAACACCGCTACATTCTGTAAAAAGTGCTGCATCAGTTGGCGAACCTTAGCAGGCTCATGCGGATTTTTTTGCTGAAAAGCGCCCCATGCGGCCAAATAGGTATAGCGTCCATTACCTGATGTTTTTGGGTTTGGGAAAACTAATTTCACATCATTTCGCGCCAAATCTTCCCAAGATTGGATATTCTTAGGATTATCTTTGCGTACCAAAAACGCCATAGTGGAATAATATGGAGAACTATTATTCGGCAAACGCTGCTGCCAATTAGCAGGAATGAGATTGCCGCGATCGTGCAAGATCTGAATATCTGTGACTTGGTTATAAGTGACAACATCCGCCCGCAATCCATGCAAAATGGCCAATGCTTGTTTCGATGAACCGGCATGGGACTGCTTGATGGTTAATTTGTCCTGCGGATTCTGTTCATTCCATTGTTTTTCAAATTCCGGGTTCAAGCGCAAGAATAATTCTCGCCCAATATCGTAAGAACTATTCAGCAACTCAACAGCTAAGGCGCTAGAGCTATAAACGTTGAGACAGGCCAAAAACAACAGGCTAGTCACTCCGTTTAATAATTTATTTTTTATTGCCACTATTTTCATCCAACACCTTATTCTTCACACTATAATTGACGACAATTTCTCTACTGTATCCAGAATCTTTATAACAGGGTAGTTTACTACCTGCTGTTTTATATACCGAATTTTTATGAGAAATGATGAAAAACGATAAGATGTAGAAAATATCAGGTTACAGGTGCCAGCCGCTTTTCAAGTAACTGAAATGGGTTGAATTCTGGCACCCTGCCCTTATCATGTAAGTGGATTAAAAAATTTTTGACTTGATATAAAGCGATTTGCAGGCGTTTATCAGGCTTTCCAAATAATGCGCGAAACTTTCCAGCCTTTCAAAACATCATCAGAAGGCATTAATCCTTCAGGACCTTCCCAAGCTCCGGTGAAAACATAGCTGACATGCTGACTTTGCGGAGAAGTACAAATAACTGTAGGTGATGATACAGTGAGCTCATGGGAGCGCTGACATTTTCCAAATGCCTGATTATAGAGATTGGAGAAAGGTGTCCCTATTTTCGTTCCCCAAACGGTTTTAACCTCATCATCCAACACGTCAATACGATTGACTTTACCATTGACCAGACCGTGAAATTCTAGTTTTACCTGACCTTCTTCCATGCCCTGAATCACACTCACTAACTTGCCATCTTGCATTTCCATGCCACTACGCAGATGATATTTTCCCTCTAACCCTTTTTCGATTGCAGATTGAGACATATCCGTCTGTTTATTGATTTTTCCTATACCCTGTTCAGAAACGCTTAAGGAACTGCCAAACCAATTAAAAGGTGATAAAGCAGGCCATGACATTCTTAAAGTCCCGGCGCAAGCCGTCAATAAGAATGAGCATCCAACTAAACTGCTGGCTACCATAACCCTCTTCTGTTTAGAACAGACATTAAATGCAAAAAATTTACCCATCACTGTTTTCTTACCTTTGGTTCTATGGCTTTATCATTTGATATCTATCAGACCACATTCTTAAAAAAACATTCAATTGTAAATATACAAACCATTCATCAACAAAAACATCAAAATCATGTTTAAAAGATGTCATTTATCAAGTATTGCACATCTATTTATAAAATAAACTGTATGATTAAACGAGTATTATATATCCTTCATCTGACTGCTAATGCTTATTTTCATATTTCCCTGTTATGGTTCATTGGTTAGATGAGATAACTCAGGAAAGAAATGATGGATACTCCTTATCAATATCATATTAATTTTCAACAGCTTTCTGACTGGACTGTATTAAAAGGAAAGTCCACATACTCTATACCTGAACATTATTTTCTATCTAAGGATGAGAATGGAAATATTAAAGTGACACTTTATATTGACAATGAAAAGCCAATAATGTCAAAAGATCTTCTTGTTATAAAAAACAAATATATGAGAAGTTGGGTACACTCTATTCACACTTCATCAAAAAAGTAATGACCGAAGATAATGGCTAAATAGAGAGGTATATAAATAGCATAATTCTATTCAACCATTTCATGGCTTGCATATTTATCTAAAGATTCATTTAATCGATGATTAATCGCTTGCTAAACATGACATTTTCTTGGCCCAAATAATCATATTCCATCTTTTCACACATGCAGATTGTTGCATCATTTTCTTCTGGAACCACAATTAAAATACTGGGGCAACCTCTAGCCAATAATTTCTTTTCCAAGCGGGAGATCAATGCATTAGCTATTCCCCGGCCCCTGAATTCAGGATGCACCCCCAGATAATAAGCATGACCACGGTGTCCATCATAACCGCCCATAACTGTACCAACCACTTCTCCCGCAACTTCAGCAACCAGAAATAAACCAGCGTCATGAGTGAGTTTACGCTCAATATCTATTTCTGGATCATCACCAGAGTTAATCAAATCACAACGTTCCCAAAGTGTGATAACGGCTTCAAAGTCGTCTTGCCGAAATACCCGAATTTCCATAGTTAGTAGGCCTATTTAATAAGCAGTTGAATCAATGTTAATTATCACTGCTTTTATTTTGAAATCAATCTGAAAATGCGTTTATTGATACTAACAGGTATACTGCATATCATTATAAACTAGCCAAAATGAAAGCAGAAATGAATACACCTAATCTATATCAAGTTAAGAATTTTTTCCTCTCCTTACAAGATCACCTTTGCAAGCAGCTAGAACAACTTGATGGTCAATCAACCTTCATAGAAGATTGCTGGCAACGAGAAGAAGGCGGTGGTGGAAGAAGCCGAGTACTGACGGAAGGTAAGGTTTTTGAAAGAGCTGGTGTGAATTTTTCACATATTTCTGGCGCTTCAATGCCCACTTCTGCTACAGCTCATCGTCCTGAATTAGCAGGTCGCAGCTATCAGGCAATGGGCGTTTCTCTTGTCATCCATCCTCTTAATCCCTATGTCCCAACCAGCCATGCAAATGTGCGTTTCTTTATTGCTGAAAAAGAAGGGGAGCTTCCTGTATGGTGGTTTGGCGGTGGCTTTGATCTCACACCTTATTATGGTTTCGAAGAAGATGCTATTCATTGGCACACCGTTGCCAAAAATTTATGTCAGCCATTTGGCGATGATATTTATCCCAAATATAAAAAATGGTGTGATGATTACTTTTTTATTAAACACCGCAATGAACCACGTGGCATTGGTGGCTTGTTTTATGACGATCTAAATACGCCTGATTTTGATTCCTGTTTTAATTTCACGCAAGCTGTCGGAAATGGATTTTTATCCGCCTATTTACCGATTGTAGAGAGAAGAAAAGATATCACCTGGGGTGAGCGTGAAAGGCAATTCCAATTATATCGTCGTAGCCGCTATGTTGAATTCAATCTTGTTTGGGATAGAGGAACACTGTTTGGCCTGCAAAGTGGTGGAAGAACTGAATCTATATTAATGTCAATGCCCCCATTAGTACGTTGGGAATATAGCTATTCTCCAGAAGCTAACTCTCCTGAATCTGAATTATATACTTCATTTCTGATAAAAAAAGATTGGGTATAACAATTCAAAACAGGAATACAAGACAATTTCTTTATTCCTGTTTTTACTCCTTGTTTATAAAAAATTTAACCTAAAAAAGATGAGTTATTTATCATAATACTGATAAAAATATTTATTATTTTTCATTAGCAATACCCTGCTATAAAAAGTCAATGCTTACACTAATGACTCGACTATTAATTACAGCTAGTATTCAATCAGGGCCAGAAAAAAGAATACAACGTCTAACATAACAAAAAACAGGGTATTATTATGAGCAATAATCAAACCAATATATACAGCTTAATTCCTCCATTTGTTCTGGAATATATCTCTAATGATTGTGATACATATACTAATCAATATGTATTAAAGACATTAGGTCATGTTTATCAATTGATGAATGCGCCTGTTGAAGAAATTATCTCTCAAGAGGATAAGCAGGAAACTAAAAAAGAGGCGAATGATAAACTGCATCGCACTATCTACGATGCTAAAAATAAAGAGGATTTCCCAGGAGAAGAATTATCTCGTAGCGAAGGTATGCCAGAGAGTTCAGATGATTCAGTTAATGAATCTTATGAATATCTTGGTAAGACTCATGAATTCTATAAAAAAGTTTTCGGCCGCAATTCTCTTGATAATAAAGGAATCAAATTAGTTGCTACAGTACATTATGGAAAAAATTATCTGAATGCATTCTGGACCAGAAAACAAATGGTATTTGGTGATGGTGATGGTGATGGAAAATACTTCAATCGTTTTACCTCTGCCATTGATATTATAGCTCACGAGTTAACCCATGGTGTCATCGAAAGCGAAGCTGGACTAGATTATATCTATCAGTCTGGTGCACTTAATGAATCCATCGCAGACGTATTTGGCATTATGGTAAAACAATATGTTAATAACCAAAAAGTCGATGAGTCCAATTGGCTATTAGGCCAAGGTTTACTAGGGCCAAAATTTAACCCAGAAAATAAATCCGATGTTAGCTTACGCTCCTTTATTAACCCCGGAAGTGCATTTTCTGGAGATAGGCAAGTTGGTCATATGGATCTATATGAAGACCTTCCCTTCATAATTGATAATGGAGGTGTTCACATACACTCAGGCATTCCTAACAGAGCATTTTATTTAGTGGCGATGGAGTTAGGAGGTTATGCCTGGGAAAAAGCAGGAAAGATTTGGTATGAAACGCTACTGGATAAACGTCTATCTTCAGATGCAGATTTCGAGGATTTTGCCAAACTGACGGTTGATAATGCTGAAAAATTATTCAATAAGAAAACGTCAAAGATTGTTAGTCATGGTTGGAAAAAAGTTGGTGTTCTACTTTCTGAAGAATAATGAAATTACTATACTCGATAAACTTCAAGTTGCAACCCGCAAGACGAGGCGAGACCTTATATTTCCCCGCTACGCGGGGAAATATAACACGCATCTTGAAGTTGGATTGGTATATACGCATTAAACTTCAAGTTACAATTTACAACACGATATGAAACCTGATTTTTCCCCGCTTCGCGGGGAGAAATCAAACGCATCTTGAAGTTAGATTGGTATATTAATAAAATACCAATTCATATTTTAATATGTAACATTAAGATAATCATAAAACAAATAATAAAGAGTTAAGGATAACCCTTTATCATATTTATAAATTAACATTTTATAACCCAACAAAAACACTTTCCATTAGTAGAAAATGCCATCACTTAGATTAATAATTAATTAAAATCCCTAGAGATAAAAATATGCATAGCACTTAAAAAGCGGGGTATCATTATGCAAAATCATCAAGATAAATTAAATAAATCCGGTATCATCCCACCATCCCTATTGGAATACGTTGTTAAAATTTGCGGCCAAATCGACAAAGCGCACATATTAAAAACATTAGATCATGTTTACAATCTAATGAATAGCTCTGCTGAAATAGATATACTAATTCATGGATATCAGCCTGGTTTTGACAATAAATTAAATAGGACTATTTACAATGCCGAATATAATGATCAATACCCGGGGGATAAATTAATTTTATGCGAGGGCATGGCTATGATTGATGATATTGCAGCCACTAAGGCTTATAATTATCTTGGTAAAACATATGAGTTTTATCAGAAAATTTTTAGCCGTAACTCAATTGATAACAAAGGTCTTAAATTAGTTGCTACTGTGCATTACCAAAAAAACTATATGAATGCATTTTGGGATAATAATCAAATGATCTTCGGTGATGGTTATGCCCCTTATTTTAACTGTTTTACTTCCTGCATTGACATTACTGCGCATGAATTAACTCATGGGGTAACTGAAAGTGAAGCAAATCTCGATTATGCCTATCAATCGGGTGCATTAAACGAATCGATCTCAGATGTATTTGGTATTATGGTAAAACAATATGCAAATAACCAAAAGGCTAATGAATCTGATTGGTTGATAGGTCAGGGAATATTTGGCCCTGCACTTAACCCAGACAACGATCCTAATGTTGCCTTGCGCTCATTTAAAAACCCTGGATCAGCAAACCCGAAAGATAATCAAGTTGGTCATATGGACCAATATCAGGATTTATCTGTCAGAGATGATAACGGGGGTGTCCACAAATATTCTGGTATTCCTAATAAGGCATTCTATTTATTGGCAACAGAGTTAGGAGGGTACTCTTGGGAACAAGCGGGAAAAATTTGGTATAATACATTATTGGACAAACGATTATCCCACAAAGCCAGTTTTAATGATTTTGCACAGCTAACCGTTGATAATGCTAACCAGTTATTTGGCAAGGAAATTTCAGATATTGTGACTCATTCATGGAAACAAGTCGGAACTTTACTCTAAAAGTTGTAGTATCTCTCTAATTATTCAGGACCAGGGAAGGTCTTGATTACATTTATATATTTATCTTTAATTTAATTAATCATCTTATCCCTTCATGCCATATCATAAAAAGTCATATCATAAAAAATTTACATTTTTAGTAGTGACTAACATGGTTAGTTTAGCTACTATTCAGATTAGACCAAATATACACCACCACCACAACATACATATAAAATAGGGTATTATCATGATTGACAATAGAGCAAGAAAACAAAATATAATCCCTCCTTATTTATTAGAATATATTGCAAAAAACTGTGATGTTAATGATAAAAAGTATGTTTTGAAAACTTTGGAGCATGTTAATAAACTCATGAAGCAATCAACCAAAGAAGGCGCCTTAGACTCTGAAAATAATCTTTTATTATATAAAAATAGGAAAAACCCTAAATCAGAAGATAGTTATTAATTAAAAAAAACAGTCTTACCCTCTGATTTACATAATTTTTAAGATAATATTATAAAAACTAAATTTACAATAAACCCATTAATAAGTTTGACAGATTTTCAAAGCTAATTAACGTGAGCTTCGCTTAAGAAAGGAACTCAATGTCTAAGGCACGATCAAAGTTTTTATCAAAGAAAACACCAGAGTGAAGATGTCATTTTCAAAAAGCGCTTGCACCGATTAGCAGAGCAGAATCGGGGGGGGGATTTCATGAAGCATGAAGACTATATTCAGCATGACGGTTTGAGTCTTGGAGAACTTGTACGAAAGGGCAAAATAACCCCGGAAGAACTGTTGGATGCCGCCATTACCCAGATGGAACGGATCCAGCCTACGATCAATGCCGTATGCTGGTCTGAACTCGACTTGGCGCGCGATCAGGCAAAGCAAATGCACCAAACCCTGCAATCGAACAAGGAAACACTCAAGGGTCAGTTCCTTGGCGTTCCAATGCTGCTGAAAGACCTCGGCATAACGGCAAAAGGATTTACCCTCACCAATGGATCACGCCTTTTTAAAGGCGATAAAAGCAGTCAAGATAATGAATTGGCCTTGCGTCTTCGCAAAGCTGGGTTTAATTTTTTCGGGCGATCTAAGACACCTGAATTTGGTGCGAACTGCACGACTGAAGCTCTTTTTTATGGAGAACCAACGCGCAATCCTTGGAATACCGCTCTTTCTTCAGGCGGATCTTCAGGCGGGGCGGCGGCGGCAGTCGCGGCCGGTATCTTGCCAGTCGCCCATGCTTCTGATGGGGGCGGTTCCATCCGAATTCCCGCCTCATGCTGTGGTCTCTTCGGTCTTAAACCAACCCGAATGCGCAATCCAACAGGACCGATTGCAGGTGAAGGCTGGGGCAGTCTTGGCGTGGAACACGTCATTTCGAGGTCAGTACGTGACAGTGCAGCTGTTCTGGATGCGACACATGGTAGGGACATCGGGGCTCCCTACTGTGCACCTATTTTTACAGGTCGCTATCAGGATTTAAATAAGACAGAACTTCAGCCATTACGCATAGGTCTGGTGACGAAATCCCCTTCCGGATTACCCGTTCACACCGATTGCCTTGCAGCCGTTGAAGATGCTGCGAAATTGTGTGAAACATTGGGTCATCATATCATGCCGACAGAATTGCCTGATATTAATTATGCGGACTTTGGCCATGCCATGCGCCTGATCGTTGCGGCAAGCATTGCACAAGCCGTGCGGGCAGGTTGCGCCATGCATAATACGGCACCTAATCTTGACCTTCTGGAAATATCCATTTTCACTGCAATTGATTTTGCAAAAAAACATTCAGCTGTAGATTACACCGATGCTGTTGCACTGATACATCAAATTGGCCGCAAACTTGGATTTTTCATGCAAAATTATGATGTACTTCTAACCCCTACACTTACCTCTCCTCCCGTTGAAATCGGTCGTTATGCGGCAAATCGGGACTATGTGACTCATCGTTCCGATACACTGCAATTTACGGCATTCTTGCCATATTTTAACGCTAGCGGGCAACCCGCCATGTCAGTCCCCTTGTACTGGAACAAAGATAACTTACCTATTGGCGTACAATTTGCAGCCGATGCAGGGCGTGAAGATGTGTTATTCCGGCTAGCCTTTCAATTGGAGCAAGCAAAGCCATGGTTTGACAAGTTAAGTCCTTTGGCTTTTTAACAAAAGGACTAGCCGATGCAGACGGGCAAAAACTCGCGATCACAGACAGCACGATACAATGCATGCCTGAGATACTTTAGTTCCCTTTTTAAGCACAAAGCTCAGATACCGTCTCAGTCATTAAGCTGCAAGCGGTATTTCTACGTTAAATAATGTGCCTGATTTCTCCCCGCGGAGCGGGGAGAAATCACACGCATCTTGAAGTTAGGCTGGTATATTCTGTTTTTATGATGGTTAAGCTATTCTTTAAATACAGAAAATAATAAAGGGCTAAGAATAGCCCTTTCATTTATATCAATATTTTTAAACAATTACCGCTTTTTCAGATGTTCCATTAAACGCTTACGTTTACGGAGCTGAGATGCTGTTAATGTATTTTTCTTATCCGCATAAGGGTTAGCCCCTTCTTTAAATTGGATGCGGATAGGTGTTCCCATCACCTTCAAAGAGCGGCGGAAATAATTCATCAAATAACGCTTATAGGAATCAGGTAAATCTGTGACCTGATTACCATGGATAACCACAATAGGTGGGTTATATCCACCGGCATGGGCATATTTCATTTTCACCCTACGACCACGGATCATTGGCGGCTGGTGATCATCTTCTGCCATACGCATGATACGGGTCAATAAGGACGTACTAACGCGACGGGTGGCACTTTCATAGGCTTCCAGAATTGATTCAAATAAATTCCCAACACCACTGCCATGCAGCGCAGAAATAAAGTGAATACGGGCAAAATCAACAAACCCCAAACGCAACTCAAGTATATCCTTAACGTGATCTTTATCTTCCTGACTCATGCCATCCCATTTATTGATGGCGATAACCAGGGAACGGCCACTGTTAAGGATAAAACCAAGTAGAGAGAGATCTTGATCAGAAATGCCTTCGCGGGCATCCACTACCAGCAATACAACATTGGCATCTTCAATCGCCTGGAGCGTTTTAATCACAGAGAATTTTTCAACTGTTTCAGTGACTTTTCCACGCTTACGCACACCCGCTGTATCAATCAAAATATATTCACGGCCATCACGCTCCATAGGAATATAAATGCTGTCACGGGTTGTACCTGGCATATCATAAACGACAACACGCTCTTCACCGAGGATACGGTTGGTTAATGTGGATTTACCCACATTGGGGCGGCCAACAATCGCAAGTTTCAAAGGCAATGTTGTAGGATCAAATGCCTCCTCCTCTTTTTCCTGTTCAACAGAAGCATCCAATTCGGCTTGCTCCATTTCGGCCCAATAAGCCGCGTTAGCTTCTTCCTCAGTTAACTCAACTTGTTCCGTTTCTTCTTTATCAGAATATGGCAACAACACACGTTCAATCAGTTGGGTCACCCCACGACCATGGGAAGCCGCGATGGAATAAACATCCCCTAAACCGAGTGAATAAAACTCAGCTATCGAGGTATCAATATCGATACCATCGGTTTTATTCGCCACCAGAAAGGTTGCTTTTTCACGGCTACGCAAATGCTTGGCAATCGCATGGTCAGCAGGCATCAATCCCGATCTGGCGTCAACCATAAACAGAACAATGTCCGCCTCTTCTATGGCCATCAGAGATTGCGTAGCCATATGCGTTTCTACGCCTTCTTCTGTACCATCGATACCACCCGTATCAATGATGATGAATTCCTGCCCTTCAACCTCTGCCCGTCCATACTTACGATCACGGGTTAAGCCAGGGAAATCCGCTACCAGCGCATCTCTGGTTCGGGTTAATCGGTTAAATAAGGTGGATTTTCCAACATTGGGGCGCCCAACCAGCGCAACGACAGGTATCATTTTCTTGATGCCTCATGACTAGATTTAAATCGATATCCTGCTGAAAGCAACTTTCACCACTGCAAGATACAAGATACTAAAAAGACGAAACGGCCCCTGTTTATTGTCCAGGAGCCGTATAATTCCGTGTTATTTAAACACGTTCGAAGTTAACGGGTATACAGATAAACTGTCCCATCCTTCGCTTGTAACATCAGTTTATCGCTGGCAACTACCGGACGACTCAACAGACCAGAACTATCAACCTTATTCTGCGCTACAAATTTGCCATCAGCCATATTCAACCAATGCAAGTAACCTTCAGCATCACCAACAACCAGATAACCATTGTACATTTCTGGGGCTGTCAGGTTACGGTGCAAGAGATCATTTTGCGACCATAATGTCACACCATCACTCTTGCGCAAGGACAAAATATGATCATCTTGATCAACAATGAAAATGTTGCTGTCAGTGACCACCATATCATGCACTGAGCCAAGATCACGTTTCCAGATGATCTGGCCTGAACGCATATCCATTGCCACCAAATTGCCGTTATAAGCAATCGCGTAAATAACATTGTCAGAAATAACCGGGGTCATATCGACATCATTCAGGCGATCTATTTCGGTAGAACCTGTGACTTGAGAAATACGTTGTTGCCAAATCAGTTGCCCTTCAGACAACAACACCGCACTAATACGGCCATTGTCACCACCGACAATAGCTGCACCATAGGCTACGGCAGGAGCGGATTCACCACGAACGGATAACGAAGGTGTATCCAGGTTAACTGACCAGGCAATATGACCATCCGTTTCGTTTAATGCCTGCAACATACCATTACCGGTATGGATCAAGACAAAACCATCACTCACTACCGGACGGGATAACGCCTCGCCAGCGACCGTTGATTCCCATTCAACCTTACCATTCGTTGTATCCAGTGCGATGACTTTTGCTTTTTCTGTTCCGACATACAGGCGATTACCGGATACAGTCAAACCACCAGAAAGCATCGCTGGCAAACGGGATGACAATAAACCTGCTTTTTCTGACAGATCCGTTGCCCATATCTCTTTGCCGCTGTCTATATCAAATGCTTTAACAACACCATTACGGTCAGCAAAATAAGCTGTTGAACCCTGCCAGGTTGGTGATAAATGAGAGTAATACTCTCCCGTACCACTCCCAACGGACTTATCCCAAACGATGCGAGGTTTGAATTGATTTTCAACCTTCGGTAACGGTGACATTGTTACCGTATCCTGTTCACTTGAACAACCTGCCAGCAGAACAGAAGCAACCAGCCCAACCAAGAGTGTTTTTCGCAGCTGCATTATGAAGTTGGCTCCCTTAGTTGGATAAATTATTAAGTTTGATTTTCATAAAATCCTTAATTACCTGCGGGCCATCAAGTCCAAGCCCTGTGGAATAGGCTGCACGTGCGCCAGCAATATCCCCTTTTTTAGCCAGGATATCCCCACGAATATCCTCAACCATAACTTGCCAGCCTTTGCCTTTGACCAAATCCAGCGTTTTCAATGCAACATCTGTTTTGTCTTCTGCCAATTGAATCCGAGCCAGACGAAGGTTAGACAATGCTTGCATATTCCCATCTTTGGCTTTACCGGATGCCGCTAGCAAATTTTTCTCTGCCTGAGCCAGATCATTCTGAGCAATAGCCTGTTTTGCCAGTTCCAGATCAGCCATAACACCGTAGACATTGTTCGTCTCATCAGCGAACTTTTCTACGGCAACAACATTTTCTTTCGACCCCGACGCCAGTGATTTGTTCAACTCTTCAAATACTACTGCCGTATTATGTAATTGGTTGGTTTGATGAGTCTGCCAGTAACGCCAACCCAACAAAGCACCAATGCCCAGCACCAGACCAATAGCAAGGTATTTACCATTGGTAGAGAAAAAACGCTTCATTGCGTCAACTTGTTCAGTTTCTGTGGAATAGACTTGCATTAGAGTTTATCTCCTTAGCCTAACAGTTCGCTCAGACGCACTGCGATCGCTTGTTGTGACAAGGTTTCTTGTTCGCCGTTGCGTAAATCTTTCACTGTAATATTGCCTGCCTGAATTTCATCTTCTCCCAGAATCAAGGCAACTTTGGCACCATGTTTACTCGCACGCGTCAACTGTTTCTTAAAGTTACCGCCGCCATGATTGGTCATCAGACGTAATTCTGGCAGTTGATCACGAATTTTTTCGGCCAATATCAATGCCGCTTGCTGGCTACCTTCACCAAAGGAAGAAAAATAAACATCAGCAACGGCCAAATCAGCAACAAAGTCAGGATTGACCTCTTGCACCAACAGGACCATACGCTCCATGCCCATGGCAAAACCAACCGCTGGTGTTGCCTTACCCCCCAATTGTTCAACCAAACCATCGTAGCGACCACCAGCACAGACGGTTCCTTGCGCACCCAACGCGGATGTCACCCACTCAAAAACTGTACGGTTATAATAATCAAGGCCGCGAACCAGACGCTGGTTGATGCGGTATTTGATCCCGGCGCTGTCAAGTAGCTGACACAGTCCATCAAAGTGCTGTTTTGATTCGCTATCAAGATAATCAAACAGCGCCGGTGCATCATTCAGAAGTTGCTGAATTTCAGGGTTCTTAGAGTCCAATACACGCAGGGGATTGGTATACATGCGGCGTTGACAATCCTCGTCCAATTTCTCTTTATGTTGTTCAAGGAATGCCACCAGCGCCTCACGATAATTGGCACGGGCTTCTAATGAGCCTATTGAGTTCAATTCAAGTGTAACGTGATCAGCAATGCCAAGCTCGCGCCACCAACGTGCTGTCATTAAAATAAGTTCAGCATCAATATCTGGCCCTTGTAAGCCAAACACTTCAGCGCCTAATTGATGGAATTGACGGTAACGGCCTTTTTGTGGACGTTCATAACGGAACATAGGTCCGATATACCATAAGCGCTGTTCCTGATTGTACAGCAGACCATGCTGAATACCGGCACGAACACATCCTGCGGTATTTTCTGGGCGCAGGGTCAAGCTTTCACCATTGCGATCGTCAAAGGTATACATCTCTTTTTCGACAACATCAGTGACTTCCCCAATTGCACGTTTGAATAACGGGGTCTGCTCTACAATCGGTGTCCGAATTTCGCTAAAACCGTAACCTGACAGCACACGCTTTACCGTAGATTCAACTCGTTGCCAGATGGCTGTTTCAGCAGGAAGGCAGTCGTTCATGCCACGAATAGCTGGGATATTTTTTGCCACGTTTTATCTCTTATTAATATTTATACAATGCCACCGATTATAAAAGCGAATACTTGCAAGGTTCAATCTGCAAGCAAATCTATATGCTTATATCCCCAATAACTTACTCATCAAGCTGATTGATGCTGATTCGGTTTTTAGCATCAAGAATAGCTGCCTTCGCCCGAATTTTCGCCTCAAGTTGATCAATCAAATTGTTATTGTCAAAACGCTCTTTTTGACGAATACCATCTTCATAAAAGCCGCTTTTTGTTTTAGCACCCGTTACGCCAAGCGTTGAAACCTCTGCTTCCCCAGGACCATTCACGACACACCCAATGATGGAAACATCCATCGGGGTGATTAAGTCTTCAAGACGCTGCTCAAGCGCGTTAACCGTACCGATAACGTCAAATTCCTGGCGCGAACAAGTTGGACAGGCAATGAAATTAATGCCCCGTGAACGGATCCGCAATGCTTTCAGAATATCAAAACCGACTTTAACTTCTTCCACTGGATCTGCGGCCAACGAAATACGCAACGTATCGCCAATTCCTTCTGACAACAAAATGCCAAGGCCAATCGATGATTTCACCGCACCAGCACGGGCTCCGCCTGCTTCCGTAATTCCCAAATGCAGCGGTTGATCAATTTGTTGCGCCAGTAAACGGTATGCACCAACCGCCAGAAAAACGTCAGAGGCCTTGACGCTGACCTTAAATTGGTCGAAGTTTAGGCGATCAAGAATATCCACATGACGCATTGCTGATTCAACTAACGCTTCTGGTGTGGGTTCACCATATTTTTCCTGTAGATCTTTTTCCAGTGATCCACCATTAACCCCAATGCGAATCGGAATGTTGTTGTGGCGGGCACAATCCACAACTTGACGAATACGCTCTTCGTTACCAATATTGCCAGGATTGATGCGCAGACAGTCAACACCATATTCTGCAACTTTCAATGCAATGCGGTAATCGAAATGAATATCGGCAACAAGAGGGACATTAACTTGTTGTTTGATGGACTTGAATGCTTCGGCTGCATCCATTGTTGGAACAGACACCCGAACGATATCAACACCCACACGCTCTAACGCCTTAATTTGGTTGACTGTTGCTTCAACATCAGTTGTTCGTGTGTTAGTCATTGATTGCACTGCAATCGGTGCGCCATCCCCGACAGGAACATTACCGACATAAATACGTGTAGATTGACGTCTTTTTATCGGTGATTCATTATGCATTTTTACATTACTCCCCTACATCCCTGTATTTTTGTTTATAAGAATTACAACTATGCTGTGGTGAATAACTATGCCAAAACGGTTAAGGCATTTATTTCAGTGTCAGTTTAGCCGTGACACCTTTCTTCACAAAAGAACTGAGATCCACGGGCTTTCCTCGGAACTGGACTTTAACCTTAGCAGGTGCGCCAATATTCACTGAGTAAGGTAAATTCCCGGAAAGTTTTAGGCTATCCCCTTTCTTTTTTATGCCACTAAACAACATCTTACCTTTAGCATCTTTGACGGCCAGCCAACACTCACCGCTGAAATCTATCACTAATTCATCGTTGTTCGCAGTACTGATACTATTTACATCAGTCGATGACGGGCTCACAACAGTACTATTCGCCGCCTCTGTATTGGCAGAAGCAGCCGCATTTTCTGGCGTTACATTGGTTGCAGGCTGATTTGCTTCTGTGGATACCGGCGCGCCGGGAGGCTCTGGAGCCTTGCTGTTTCCTGCTGTGTCATTCGCCTCTGTCGGCGATGTTTTCGCCTGGGAAACATCAGATTGAGCAGTCGCTTCGGCTTGATTTTCTTTAAGCGGCGCTACATTATTTTCCCCAGCACTTGGCGCCAGTCGATCATTTTCAGAACCTGTTACCTGGTTATCCTGGGCATTTGATTGTGTGGCCATTGAAGACAGTTCTGTTTGTTGTACTTTATAGTTCTGCCACCACCACAGGAATGTCATTCCCAGCAATACAACAATAACAACCCATGTTATTTTCATTAACCAACCGTCACGTTTCTTGCGTTTTTTTCCTGCTGAAAAACTTTGCATAGGTGCCGTTTTTATGGCCTTGGAAGGGATCTGTTTATCCAGGGTACTCAAGATTTCAGATTCAGGCACCTGAACTAATTTTGCATAGGCGCGAATATAACCACGAAGAAATGTTGGTGAAATATTTGACGGGATATTATCTTCTTCAATATCACGAACAGTGGACAGTTTAAGACACAAGCGATCTGCCACAGTTTGCTGAGAAAGCTCATGTTTTTCACGAGCTTGACGCAGAATCTGACCTGTTGTCAGATTGGCTTCTTCTGGGTAAGTTTCAGTCTTCATTAGCAAGGGATACTGGTACTGTTCTGGGTTAAAGAATTTACACAAATTGATATTCATTTAATTTGTGTAGCGAAATCATCCAAATACTACGTTGGCCGCAGAAAATCATTTATCACAGCTATAACGGCCGGTGTTACTTTTCATATTTTTCATGATCAACTGCTCAGCTTTTTCATACTGCTTCTGTTCACAAAGAAAAATATGGTAGTGATACACTACGGTATCACTTTCAGCTGCATACTGCATAGCCATTCTATAATGCTGACTGGCGGTTTCAGGATGGCCTGCATATTGTTCATGCAGCGCCATGCCTAAATGTGCCTCTGGATGATGAGGCTCCGCCAGCAGGACTTTTTGAAAATGATATTTAGCGGCCAATAAATTTCGTTCCGCCAAATAAGCTCTCCCTAGCTGCAATCGTGTATCTATGGCAACAACCTGATGAGTGCGATGCGTTGATTGTTCCACACACCCCGTTAGCAGGCCAAAACAAACTATAGACCAAATTATTGATTTCCGTATCATACCATCTTCATTTATAAGGATATGTTAAACTTTGCCAGATTTTTAGCCATTAATCGATATTAAACAAAAAATTAGACTGTTTTTACCTGAATAGGTTCACCTGCAAGGCGTTTTTTCATGGTTCGCTTGGTTCTGTCAATGACATCACCGGCAAGCTGCCCACATGCAGCATCAATATCATCTCCCCTCGTTTTACGCACAATGGTTGTAAAACCGTATCCCATTAGGACCTTGGCAAAACGATCAATGCGGCTATTTGAGCTGCGCCCATAAGGTGCACCTGGGAACGGGTTCCACGGGATCAGGTTGATCTTGCTGGGAGTATCTTTCAGGCATTCGGCTAACTGATGAGCCTGCTCAACGCTGTCGTTGACATGATCAAGCATCACATATTCCACTGTCACACGTCCCTGGTTAGCATTGGATTTTGTCAGGTAACGGCGTACTCCCGCCAGAAACTCTTCAATATTGTACTTGCGGTTAATTGGCACAATTTCATCACGAATGTCGTCAGTGGGTGCATGTAAGGAAATTGCCAGTGCAACATCGATCATATCCCCCAGTTTATCCAGCGCAGGAACAACACCAGACGTTGACAATGTTACACGGCGTTTCGACAAACCAAAGCCAAAGTCATCCATCATGATTTCCATTGCTGGCACGACATTATTCAAATTGAGTAATGGTTCCCCCATTCCCATCATCACTACGTTGGTAATGGGGCGACGACCACTGGATTTCAGTGATCCTATAATCTTGGCAGCACGCCAAACCTGACCAATAATCTCGGAAACTCGCAGATTACGGTTAAAGCCCTGCTGAGCCGTAGAACAAAATTTACACTCTAAAGCACACCCCACCTGAGATGAAACACACAGTGTCGCACGATCATCTTCTGGGATATAAACCGTTTCAACCTGTTGATCACCGACAGTAATCGCCCATTTGATTGTGCCATCAGCAGAGCGTTGCTCTTCTGCAACTTCAGGGGCTTTGATTTCAGCAAGTTGTTGCAATTTTGCCCGGAGCACTTTGTTGATATCGGTCATCTGCTCAAAATCGTCATAGCAATAATGGTAAATCCATTTCATAACCTGATCGGCACGAAAAGGTTTCTCTCCCATATCGACAAAAAACTGACGCATTTGTTTACGGTTAAGATCGAGCAAATTGACTTTACCGTTTTTCTTTTCAGGCGTGACGGATACGGCGGAAGTTGCAGGTGGTACGGTTTCGTTAAGTTGGGACATTGTTACATCGCCTCGTTGTTACACTTTCGGCTCTATGCTGATCTGATTTCAGCATTAAGTTTTCATGCGGTGACTGCCAATTCAATGTTCATTCTCTCTTTTAATCAGAGCCATATTGAATGGACATTGAAATAAAATAATAAACGCCCCGCTGAACCAAATCAGTGGGGCGCATCATTGTACAAACTTTACTATTTATATGCTACTTAAGTGAAGAACTTTAAAAACGTGGGAAGATTTCATCGTCACTGAAAAAGTAAGCTATTTCACGACTTGCAGATTCAGGAGAGTCTGAACCGTGAACCGCATTTTCAGTAAAGCTGTCGGCATAATCTGCACGCAGAGTGCCAGCCAACGCATTATCAGGATTGGTAGCCCCCATCAGATCGCGGTGACGTTGAACGGCATTTTCACCTTCCAGAACCTGTACCATAATTGGGCCAGAGGTCATGAACGCCACCAAACCATCAAAGAAAGGGCGGCCTTTGTGTTCAGCATAAAAACCTTCCGCCTGTTCGCGCGTCAAATGTAACATTTTGGCGGCGATAATTTTAAACCCAGCACTTTCAAAGCGGGCATAGATAGAACCGATAGCATCTTTCTTCACGGCGTTGGGTTTAATAATGGAAAAAGTACGTTCAATTGTCATTGCGTAACCTCTTTGGCACTTTCAGCGATGATTCATTTTAATTTTTACGCCCTAAACAAAACTGAAGGGCTGCTCTACCCTGTATCTGACAGGAATAAAAATAGGCGTTGATTATAGGAGGAGAGTTTCTGCTTGCCTACAAAAAACATAACATTTTATTAAAACTTTCTTAGCGAAAATATCATTTTTTAGCATAAATCACATTTTCGCTTCGTTATATACGCATTAAACTTCAAGTTGCAATTTACAACACGCTATGAAACCTGATTTCTCCCCGCTTCGCGGAAAGAAATCACACGCATCTTGAAGTGAGATTGGTATACACGATGAAATAACCATTTTATAAAATAATGCCCGTTCAGGCGATGAATTCCCAAACAGGCATACTGACCAGGATCATTGAATTCGTGTTTTTCACTCAATGACAATTATAAAACCTTCTCTGTTACACATTGAATAAAAGGCTTAATTTCGTCAGCCCTTTCTTTGCTTATATCTTGTTTACTTTCATCAGAAACGATAAATTCTCCGGTGAACTTTTCTTTAGGATCTTGGCTGGTTTTATCTGACGTACCAATAATACTGATAGTATATTTGTGCCCCGTTGGTAATAGATCAGTACACTCTCTTAGTACTCCCTGGCGAGGAGATCCCTGATCTGTTATTTTTTGACTATTAGTTATTGAGGTATCAGCAAACGAAGCAGGTATATAAAATGCCCCCAGCAGCAAAACATATGAAAAATTTTTCATCTTTTTTCCTCACTGTTTACGTTGAATTAATAATAACCACTACGCTATTTACTTGCTCTAATCGTCTTTGAATTCCAATATATCTCCCGGCTGGCATTCTAAATATTGGCAAATGGCATTTAAGGTAGAAAATCGAATCCCCTTAATTTTTCCTGTTTTTAGCAAAGAAAGGTTCTGTTCAGTAATGCCAATAACTTGTGCTAAATCTTTAGATTTAATTTTTCGTTTCGCCATTATCACATCCAAATTGATAAGAATTGCCACGGTATCTCCTATACAATACTCTGATTTTCATCATATATATCACATGCTTGATAAAGAATACGTGAAATAATAGCCAGGCAAACTGAAATGAAAATAGCGACAAAATGACCGGTCGTTAAACTCAATGAGATAAGGCGTTCACCTACTGGTGCTCCTATTGTTAACCATAATGTTAATACTGGCTGGCAAAGAATATCTAAAATACTCCATAAAATAACGCCCCAACCCGCATACTCCAAATATTTAACCGTGCGTTTGGAGAAATAATCTCCTTTTCTATAATTGCCAAATAATCGATGAAAAGCCAAAAAACTACCAACCAATGATAATAGTGGGATCGTCGATATCAATATTCCTCCGGTTAATTTCCATGCAGTAAACGTATCCCTGTCAAAGTTGGATAATATCCTTTCAGTTAAAGAAAAACCTAATCCATATCTTCCCAAAATGAGTTTTGGATCCAGCCAACTAAAAATATTAATCACCATCATTAGGATGATAATTAACAAAGATAACCTGGACATCACCAAGCTGAGTGTCGTTATTCGTGTCAGTTTTCCAGAGGGCATCATGTTTGTGTCTCATTAGTTAACATGATCGAATTATAGATCAAAATTATCGTAAAACAATAATTTTTTAATCTAAAACACTAATCTTATGTCCATCCTCAAGTCGTTATTGATTAACAATCGGGATAGTATCACGCAACCAGCTACCTAATTTTCGCTGATAAAAGGGTTGGGTATGATGAATCAAGAAATGGCTGATGCCTCCTTCTTGTTCATCAAGCAGGCAAAAATCGACAGATTCCTCTTCATCAAGATATTTGCAAGCTAGTTCACCCGCTTCTTGAATTAACAAATTAATTTCGTTTTCTGCCAGTGTCACACTGAATTCCAAGCCAATTAATACATTGGGTTTTTCATCTATATTCTTATCATGGGCCATAATTAAAAAAGCCTGTCGAACAGGTTTATGTTGTTTAAATAATTCAATTAATGACTCAATAAGCTGAGTTGGCTGTTCTTCTGGCTGGCTTAGAGTAATGAGACTTCCGCCAGGAACCTCTATTTCAGTAGCGATAGATCCATTTAATAAGTTCATGAAAATCTCCGATGGTACTGTTTAAATTGAAGATAAGGTCATCGAAAAATTCAATAATAGCTCCCCATAAGAAGAGGAGCTATTAAGCAAGATATTTCAGTTTATTTCGCTTTTGTCAGCAATAAATTGGCAATGGTACGTACACCATATCCCGTTGCACCCGCCGCCCACTGTTCAACAGCGGATTTACGGTAAGTTGCTGAACAGTCAATATGCACCCAACCTTTTTTGTAATTTTCAACAAAGTGCGACAAAAATGCTGCTGCGGTACTTGCTCCTGCCGAATGTGCCGGTGACGCAATGTTGTTCAGATCAGCAAAGTTGGATGGTAGCTGGTTACGATGGAATTCAGCCAGCGGTAAACGCCAGAACAATTCATTTTCATTATTGGCCGCAGCCATTAAATCAGATACCAGTTGATCATCAAAACCCAATACTGAGTGGTAATCATTTCCTACTGCTGTTTTCGCTGCGCCAGTCAACGTAGCAGCATCAATAATAAGTTGTGCTTTTTCTGCACTAGCATCAATCAAACCATCAGCCAGAACCAGACGCCCTTCCGCATCCGTATTCATCACTTCAACCGTTTTACCATTGCGGTAGTGAATGATATCGCCCAATTTGAACGCATTACTACTCACCATATTATCTGCAATACTCAGGAACAGTTTTACACGATGTTTTAAGCCTCGACTGATTGCCAGAGCCAGTGCTCCTGTTAATGTCGCTGATCCCCCCATATCTGATTTCATAGAGTCCATGAAATGAGAAGGTTTGATGCTGTATCCACCGGAATCGAAAGTAATGCCTTTACCAACCAGGCAGGCGAAGACAGGTGCTTTTGCATCTTTTGTTGGATTGAAGTCTAATGCCAGGAACACAGGATCACGAGAAGAGCCACGGCCAACGGTATATACCCCTGCATATCCCTGTTTACGCAACTCATCTCCTTTGATAATACGATAACTAACGGCATCACCCGCTACTCCACGCAATAAATCAATAGCTCTTTGAGCAAGCTGGTCTGGCCCCAAATCTTCTGCTGGAAGGTTGATGGTATCACGCACCCAGTCAATGAATTTGATCCTTCTTTCTAGTTCCTGTTTTTCCACCGCAGGGAGTTGTGGCCATTCAATTGTGCGTAATCCTTTAGGTGAACGGAAGCCCAGCCAAAATGACCAACTTTTTTCCAGATCCCAGCCATCACCCACTAAAGCAATATTGCGAATTCCTTGTCCGTCAATTTTACGCCCGGCACGTTGAATTGCGCCCAGCTTGCCATTGCCTTCCAAATGGATTGTGATCCCTTGCTCATTTGAACTAATTAGTGCTTTTTCACCCCAGCAAGCGTTAGCTGGCTCATAAGACAGTGTTATAGGCATGATTTGTTTTGTCATTTTTTCTCACTTCTTATCTTATTTGTTCACTGTTACACAGTGAGGGTTTATAAAAAAACTGGCAATCGCCAGTTTTCCACTAAATACACACTATGCCAAGCTATTGAGCAAGAATCGGTGAAATTGCACGTTATTCATATTCGTCCAGCCACACCAACAAAATAGCTTCCAGTATTTTTTCGTTGGATTTCTGTGGATCGTCATCAAAACCTTCCAGCTCACAAATCCATTCATGCATGTCGGTGAAACGCACTGTTTTTGGATCTAAATCAGGAAATTTATCATACAGTGCTTCACCAATATCACGACTGTCAGACCATTTCATTTTCTGTTCTCCTGTCAGTGTTCGCGCGCATGGTTAATGGTGTATTTGGGGATTTCAACGACTAAATCCTCATCGGTAACTTTAGCCTGACAGCTCAAACGGCTTTCAGGCTCCAAACCCCATGCTTTATCTAACATGTCATCTTCCAGTTCAGAGCTTTCTTCCAGTGAGTCAAAGCCTTCCCTGACAATACAGTGACAAGTGGTACACGCACAGGATTTTTCACAGGCATGTTCAATCTCAATGCCATTACGTAATGCAACATCCAGAATGGATTCGCCTTCCTTTGCTTCCAAGACTGCCCCTTCAGGACAAAGTTCGTTATGAGGTAAAAACACAATTTTCGGCATATATTAAATCTCATCCACAGAATGACCCGCCAAAGCCCGGCGGATTGATGTATCCATACGGCGTGCTGCAAATTCTTGCGTTTGCTTGTCCAGTTGTTTTATTGCACTTTCAATTGCCTCAGGGGAGGTTCCCTGAGCACTTTCAATTAATACATGTGCAGCAGCATCAATCGCCGCCAGCTCTTCTTGATCCAGCAAATCTGCATCTTTTTCCAATGCACTGGTTAAACTTTCCAGCATTCGAGCGGCTTCTACTTTCTGTTCAGCTAATTTGCGTGCCTGAACATCTTCCTGTGCATTAGACATAGAATCTTTGAGCATATGGGCAATTTCTTCATCCGACAAACCATAGGAAGGTTTCACCTGAATGGAAGCCTCAACACCCGTGGATTTTTCTAATGCACTGACACTTAGCAAGCCATCCGCATCGACCTGGAAGGTCACACGAATGTGTGCACCACCAGCCGGTAATGGCGGAAGACCACGCAGTGTGAAACGCGCCAGTGAACGGCAATCACTAACCAGTTCTCTCTCGCCCTGCACCACATGAACGCTCATCGCACTTTGACCATCTTTAAAAGTGGTAAATTCTTGCGCTTTAGCAACGGGAATGGTGGTATTACGTGGAATGACTTTTTCAACCAACCCTCCCATTGTCTCTAAGCCAAGTGACAGCGGGATAACATCAAGTAACAGCATTTCGCTATCTGGTTTGTTACCCACCAGAATATCGGCCTGAATTGCAGCACCCACTGCGACAACTTTATCTGGATCGATAGACGTTAATGGTTCGCGATCGAAGAATTCTCCCACCATGCTGCGTACCAACGGCACGCGCGTTGAACCACCAACCATGACGACCTGCAAAACCTCGTCAATCGTTACACCTGCATCTTTCAGCGCCCGACGGCAGGAGAGTAATGTACGTTTGACCAAAGCGGCAATCAATTCGTTAAATTCGGTACGAGTAATGCTGCCCTGCCAGTTAGCTATATTGATTTCCGCGCTCTCAGCTTCACTCAAGGCAATTTTGGTTTGGGTAGCAACATCCAGCAATTGACGCTGTAATCCGTGGCCGTTATCACTGATCCCAGCCTGCTCACGTATCCAATTTGCTAACAACGAATCAAAATCATCACCACCAAGGGCGGTATCTCCCCCTGTTGCCAGCACTTCAAACACGCCTCGGCTAAGGCGAAGAATAGAAATATCAAATGTTCCGCCACCAAGATCGTAAACAGCGATTATCCCCTCCTGACCGGAATCAAGACCATAAGCAATGGCTGCCGCAGTAGGTTCATTCAAGAGACGCAGAACATGCAAGCCCGCTAAACGAGCAGCATCTTTAGTGCCCTGACGCTGAGCATCGTCGAAATAAGCAGGCACTGTGATCACAACACCATCAAGTTTACCATCCAAGGTTTCTTCTGCCCGTTGCGCCAACGATTTCAATATTTCAGAAGAAACCTGAATAGGATCTACCAGCCCCGCCACAGTATTGATCAATGGCAAACCATTTTCACTGGCCTGAAGTTGATATGGCAGGTTAGGATAACGCTGTTGAACGTCAGCCAAAGATCGTCCCATCATCCGCTTGACTGAACTGATTGTATTGGCAGGATCAGACGCAGCCTGTTGACGCGCCTGCCAACCAACTTGAATCTCTTCTTTACGATACTGTACAACAGAAGGAAGTAAGTGACGGTTATCACTGTCTGCCAATGTTTCCGCCTGGCCACTACGGACGGTCGCAACCAGAGAGTGAGTTGTGCCAAGATCAATCCCTGCAGCCAGTCGGCGCTGGTGCGGTGCGGCAGATAAACCTGGTTCGCTGATTTGTAATAAAGCCATATGTGCCCCTATAAATCTATATCAGCCGAAATTTACTCAACTGAAATGCATTCAGCCAAAAATCCGCTAAAAATCATCCAACAACCGCTCTTCCAGTTGTTCAACCTGCTGTTGCAATTTATCCAGAAAGCGTAACTTACGGACGGTATCAGCTGCAATTGACCATTCGGCAGCATTGAGTTGCTGTTCCATCTGCTCACTGCGTGTTTTAATCATTTTATGCAAGCGAGAGGAAAAATCGTTCAAGGCTGCCTCTGAATCTGCACGATGTTCAATGGCATCAAGCTCTTCACGCAATTCCAACTGCTGCATCAAAAAAGCCGTATCCTGCATCGTGTGCTGTTCGTTGGATAGATCAAACCCTTGCTGAGAAAGCATGTATTCTGCGCGTTTCAGGGGATGTTTGAGTGTCTGATAACCATCATTAATGGTAGCAGCTTGTTGGAGTGCCAGCGCTTTTTCACGTTCTGGCTGGTTGGCAAAACGATCAGGGTGAAACTGGCGTTGCAATTCCTGATAACGGGTCACCAACTGTTCGCGATCAATCGCATAACGTGCAGGCAGCCCAAATAAAGCAAAATAGTCCATAAGTTACTCTTAGTTTCGCAAAATGCGGGTCAAAAAATGGGATTAAACGTGGAAACTTTCTCCACAACCGCATTCGCTGGAAACATTGGGGTTGTTGAATTTAAAGCCTTCATTCAGACCTTCTTTAACGAAATCCAACTCAGTACCATCAAGATAAATGATGCTTTTACCGTCAACGATGACTTTCACGCCCTTATCTTCGAAAACCTGATCTTCTTCATTTACTGCATCAGCAAATTCAAGCACATATGCCATACCAGAGCAGCCGGATGTTCTCACTCCCAAGCGCAACCCGACACCTTTTCCTCGATTGGTCAGAAAAGCCAAAATACGTTGGGCTGCACTTTCTGTCACGGAAATTGACATACAACACCTCACTTTAAAACTCGTAAAGGTGGATATTGCTACAATATCCACCAGAATTATGTTCTTTTTATGAAAAATTATTTGGCTTGGCGCTTGCTCTTGTAATCAGCGATAGCCGCTTTGATAGCATCCTCTGCCAAAATAGAGCAATGGATTTTCACTGGTGGCAGTTCTAATTCTTCAGCAATTTGCGTGTTTTTAATTGCCTCAGCCTGTTCCAACGATTTACCTTTCATCCATTCTGTTACCAAAGAACTGGATGCAATGGCCGAGCCACAGCCATAGGTTTTGAAACGTGCGTCTTCAATGATACCTTCATCGTTGACTTTGATTTGCAGTCGCATGACGTCACCGCAAGCGGGTGCTCCTACCATGCCACTACCCACTGTTGGATCTTCGTTATCGAATGAACCAACATTACGTGGGTTTTCATAGTGATCAATTACTTTGTCGCTGTAAGCCATATCGTTACTCCTGAAACCGTCTGATTAATGATGAGACCATTCGATGGTGCTAAGATCCACACCTTGCTTGAACATTTCCCACAATGGAGAAAGATCACGCAAGTGACCAATCGCGTTGTGGATCAGTTTGATTGCATAGTCTATTTCTTCTTCTGTGGTAAAACGCCCCAAAGAGAAACGAATAGAACTGTGCGCCAGTTCATCATTCATACCCAGTGCGCGCAGGACATAGGAAGGCTCCAGACTCGCTGAAGTACATGCCGAGCCAGAAGATACTGCCAGATCTTTCAATGACATCATCAATGACTCACCTTCAACATAGTTGAAGCTGACATTCAGAATGTGTGGCGCTCCCTGTTCCAAATCACCATTCAGGTAAACTTCTTCAATATCTTTAATACCGTTCCACAAACGCAGACGTAAACCACGCAGGCGTTCTGCCTCTGATTCCAGCTCTTCTTTCGCGATACGGTAAGCTTCACCCATGCCAACAATCTGGTGAACAGGCAATGTACCTGAACGCATACCGCGTTCATGACCACCACCATGTTGTTGAGCTTCAATGCGTACGCGAGGCTTACGACGAACATACAGCGCACCAATCCCCATCGGGCCATAAAGTTTATGGGCAGAAAAGGACATCAAATCCACTTTTAGCTGGCTGAGATCGACAGGCACTTTACCAACACTTTGGGTTGCATCAACATGGAAAATAATGCCACGACTGCGGCATAATTCACCAATAGTCATGATATCCTGAACAATACCAATTTCGTTGTTAACGTGCATGATAGAAACCAGAATGGTGTCTTCACGCATGGTCGCTTCCAACTCTTTCAGATCAATCAGGCCATTGCTCATTGGCGCCAGATACGTGATCTCAAAACCTTCGCGCTCCAGCTGACGACAAGTATCTAAAACCGCTTTATGCTCAGTTTTACTGGTAATAATGTGCTTGCCTTTCTTCTGATAAAATTTTGCAGCACCTTTAATTGCCAGGTTATCTGATTCTGTCGCACCGGAAGTGAACACAATTTCACGTGGATCCGCGCCTACTAAGTCAGCAATTTGATTGCGCGCAATATCAACCGCTTCTTCAGCCTGCCAACCAAAACGGTGTGAACGGGAAGCTGGGTTACCGAAGACGCCGTCAATAGTCAAATAATTCATCATCTTTTCAGCAACACGTGGATCGACTGGTGTTGTTGCTGAATAGTCCAAATAAATGGGTAATTTCATTGCTCACATGCTCCGTAAGACATTTTTAATACTTTTCATTGCCACACAAGTATTTGCCGCAAGTTACGCACGCAGATTAACGTTAATCGTCTCTTGAAGTCTGCCGTTAGGGCCAGGGGTACGACGCTTATCGCCGTCTTGACGATCAGCAACATCCAATACTTCTTGGTTATTCACTAATTCTTTTAAACTGATACTACTCAGGAAGCTCGTGATGCGATCACTGAGGTCACGCCACAAAGCATGGGTCAAACACCGATCACCGCCTTGACAACCTTCTCGCCCCTGACAACGAGTGGCATCAACAGATTCATCAACCGCTGAAATCACTTCAGCAACGAAAATTTTACCGGCATCTCTACCCAATAAATAGCCGCCACCTGGACCACGGACGCTAGAAACCAGACCATTTTTACGCAGGCGGGAAAACAACTGCTCAAGATAGGAAAGAGAAATACCCTGACGTTCAGAAATATCGGCTAACGGCACCGGCCCTTCTTGTGAATGCAACGCCACATCTAGCATGGCTGTTACCGCATAACGTCCTTTTGATGTCAGTCTCATAACAAAAACTCCGTGGTGAAATATGGTTGAAATTGTGGCATTCCTGAGTATTTTAGTCAACTATTTAACCGAGTAATTCACTCAACTATTATTTGACGCTCTTTTACTTTTTCACTTACCTATCCCGACTGTTTTCCGCTATTGTCCAGTTACCTATTTTCCCATTACATTGTATTTTCTAGCGACTGCTTCCTGTTACTTTCTGCTACAGTTTTTATCTGCATTAAACTTCAAGTTGCAATTTACACACTATATGAAACCACACACATCTTGAAGTTAGATGGGTATACTGTACCAATTTATTTTCTATCCCACTTTTCCATGGAAGTCAGTATACCACGCAGGATATTCAGCTCTTGGGTTTCTGGCCGGGCACGAGTGTAAAGACGTCTTAATTTATTCATTATCTGGCCCGGATGCGCTTTGCGAATAAAACCGGACTCTTTCAATACCTGTTCAAGGTGCTGATAAAAACGCTCCATGTCTTCGACAGGGGGATACTCTACTTCATGCTCTGGAGACGTTGCTTCTTTTAACTCCTGAGCCGCAAGGTATGCCATGCGAATTTCATAGCTAACCAACTGAACCGCCATTGCTAAATTCAATGAACCATATTCTGGGTTAGTTGGGATATAAAGGTGATAATTACACTTTTGCAACTCTTCGTTAGTCAAGCCAACACGTTCACGGCCAAAGACAATAGCAACTGGCGAGTGGCTGGCAGTTTCGACACAACGTTCACCACATTCACGTGGCTCCACCATCGGCCAGGATAGGGTTCGGGAACGGGCACTGGTGCCAATGACTAACTCACACCCGGCCAATGCTTCATCCAACGAATTCACAATCGTTGCATTGCCGATAACATCACTTGCACCGGCTGAAAGTGCGATAGCGTGAGAATCAGGTTGGACAATGGGATTCACCAGATACAGGTTGGTCAATCCCATGGTTTTCATGGCCCTGGCGGTTGATCCCATGTTCCCCGTATGGGAGGTTTCTACCAGAATAATGCGGATATTCTCTAACATGACGGCTTTTAAATTCAGTATAAGAGCCGAATATCTTAACACAGCATTAGTCATTTTGACGAACTACTGCTATAATGCGCGCCAATTTATTTCCCGTTCTTTAAAATCCTGGTGGAAGATACCCCATGCATCCGATGCTAAACATCGCTATACGCGCTGCGCGTAAGGCCGGCAACTACATTGCCAAAAGCTACGAAACTCCTGATGCTGTTGAAGCAAGTCAAAAAGGCAGTAATGATTTCGTTACCAATGTTGATCGTGAAGCAGAGAAGCTGATCATTGACATCATCCGTAAATCTTACCCTAAACATACGATTATCACCGAAGAAAGTGGTGATCACATAGGAGAAGAAGATGACTTCCAATGGGTTATCGATCCACTGGATGGCACCACCAACTTTATTAAACGTCTTCCTCATTTTGCTGTTTCCATTGCCGTACGCATTAAAGGCCGCACAGAAGTGTCTGTGGTTTACGATCCAATGCGCAATGAACTGTTCAGTGCAACTCGTGGCCAAGGCGCTCAATTGAACGGTTATCGTCTGCGTGGCGCTAATGCCCGTGATCTGGACGGCACTATCCTTGCGACAGGTTTTCCATTCAAAGCTAAGCAACACACTATCCCTTACATGAATGTACTGGGTAAATTATTTGAACGTTGTGCAGATTTCCGTCGCACAGGTTCGGCAGCACTGGATATGGCGTATGTTGCTGCCGGACGTGTCGATGGTTTCTTTGAAATTGGCTTAAAACCTTGGGATTTCCTGGGTGGTGAATTGCTGGTACGTGAATCAGGTTGTATTGTCACCGATTTCGTTGGTGGCCATAACTATGTCAGCTCTGGCAATATCGTTGCAGGTAGCCCACGTATCGTTAAAGACATTCTGTCTGAAATGCGTGAAGAATTGACTGAAGCATTAAAACGTTAATTCGTTATTATTGAATAAATATAATTTGAGCAATGTTATTTTTAGGGCACCTATCGGGTGCCCTTTTTCTTATCTTCGTTTTTTTATTAGCGCGAAAGTGAATGGGCTTCAACTTTTGGTCTCAGGAATAGGGCGGGCAAAACAACCAGTGCCATCACCCCAAATATACCACTTCCTATCTGCTCATACATGAAGCCGGCAACCATACTCATGACAGCAATACCGCCCCCCATCGCTAAAGCAGAGTAAGTTGCTTGCAACCGGATAATTTCGTTTTCCTTTCTGGCGCCAATAAAACGCATCGCGGCCAAATGGCAAACAGTAAAAGTACCACAATGCAGGATTTGAATAATAATCAACACTGGTAACTCGGTTGAGGTTCCCATAAGCCCCCAACGAACGACACCACAAATCCCCGACAACAATAGTAAATTACGGGCACTCCAACGACGAAATAATTGTTTACTAAAAGTAAAGACAACAACTTCAGCCACTACACCCAAGGACCAGAGATAACCAATGGTTGATGAGGAATAACCCGCTTGCTCCCAATAAATGGAACCAAAACTGTAATATCCCGCATGGGCGGCCTGCAATAAAGTGACACAGAGTAAAAACCGCCACACTGATTTTTCAGATAAGAGTTCTTTAAAAGAAACAGCATTAATATTGGCAGCTTTAATCTTACCTACTGGCATGATGGAGGGTTTCAACATCATACCCAATAACATGGCGGTAACACTGAATAGCAAGAAAGCAAGAATGATATGGTGTGTACCGAATAACTCATGACCGATCCAATTATTCAAACGATCAAACGATATATTCCAGTCAACATTCAGGCTACTGATTGAGAAATTGATCCCATTGGCAGACATCAATATGCCTGCCAACGAAGAACTAATAACAAATGCAATCGAACCCCAAACCCTTACCTTGCCATAATCAAACGTAAACTGCTTTTGCCATGTTCCCGCTAAAGCATCTGATAAGGGGACTAATGGTGAGAAGAATAAATTGAAACCAACCATGATAAAGAAAAGCCATGCCCAATGGCTACCAAATACAAAGCCAATGGCAAAAAGCAAGGCCAATAATGAGAGAAGACGTAATGCGTTAATTAATTTAGCGGGGTTTTTTACCGTAGGAGAGATAACCAAACTGCCGACAAAGCGAGCTACCATTCCAACACCTAGCAAGATCCCTATCATTGAGGCATCAATGCCTTCACCTTTTAACCAGACAGACCAAAAAGGCAAGAATATACCGTAAGAAAAAAAATAGGTGAAATAGCCCAAGCCTAACCAAAATGTCGATGGAACAACCATCCAAATGCCCCCGTTTTTGATACAAAAAACCCGCTCAAAACTGACGTTATGAGTCGGGTTTATTACTAAACTAAATTTTATTTAAATTATGCGTAAACCGGATATTTTGCGCAGATATCTAATACCTTTTGCTTAACACTTTCAATGATTGCTTCATCATTGATATTATCCAGCACATCACACATCCAGCCAGCCAGCTCACGGGATTCTGCTTCCTTGAAACCACGGCGGGTAATTGCAGGCGTGCCGATACGAATACCAGAAGTGACGAATGGGCTGCGTGGATCATTAGGTACGCTGTTTTTGTTCACGGTGATATTGGCACGTCCCAAGGCCGCATCAGCATCTTTACCCGTAATGTCTTTGTCCACCAAATCCAGCAAGAACAAATGGTTTTCGGTTTCTCCAGAAACCACTTTGTAACCGCGTTGCAGGAATACGTCTACCATCACTTTCGCGTTCTTAGCAACTTGGTGTTGGTAGGCTTTGAATTCAGGCTCCATCGCTTCTTTCAATGCAACTGCCTTACCAGCAATAACGTGCATCAACGGACCACCCTGGGAACCAGGGAAAACAGAGGAATTTAGTTTCTTGTAAAACTCTTTATCACCACCCTTCGCCAAAATCAAGCCGCCACGTGGGCCAGCCAATGTTTTGTGCGTTGTGGTTGTGACAACGTGTGCATGAGGCACTGGGTTTGGATAAACCCCTGCGGCCACCAGACCTGCTACGTGAGCCATGTCAACGAACAGATAGGCACCGATTTCATCCGCAATTTCACGCATCTTCGCCCAATCGACAACACCAGAATAAGCAGAAAAGCCGCCGATGATCATTTTAGGCTGATGTTTTTGCGCTTGATTACGAATATCGTCGTAATCGATTTTGCCATTTTCATCAATACCATAAGGCACGATATTATAAAGTTTGCCAGAGAAGTTAACTGGGGAGCCGTGAGTCAGATGGCCACCGTGCGCCAGATTCATCCCTAAAACCGTATCGCCGGGTTTTAGCAGTGTCATATACACCGCAGCATTTGCCTGAGAACCAGAGTGTGGCTGGACATTAGCATAATCTGCACCAAACAACGCTTTTGCGCGGTCAATCGCAAGCTGCTCAACCACATCAACATACTCACAGCCACCGTAGTAACGTTTACCCGGATAACCTTCCGCATACTTGTTAGTCAGCTGAGAGCCTTGTGCCTGCATTACTCTTGGGCTGGTGTAGTTTTCAGAAGCAATCAATTCAATGTGTTCTTCTTGACGACAAACTTCCTGTTCCATCGCTTGCCACAGTTCGGGATCGTAATTCGCAATATTCATTTCACGCTTTAACATTTGGTTCTCCTGACTCAGCTACATCTCTAAAAAAATACCCCTGAGGGCCAGAATGGCACACAGTGTAAACTCTTTTTATCGAATGAGATAGTCTTGACAAAATAAATTACGCAAACGTTTGCACTCCACCCTGGTAACCCAATAGAAGCTAAATAACCTGTTGTTTCACTAATGATTATGGATTTATTACTGAGATTTGTGATCCTGATCGTGATCCACGTTAATTAAAATTCTATTTTTTTGATTTAAGAAGAGATAATCATCTTTTCTTAATTTGACTCATTCCCAAACCCTATAAGTTGCATTTAAAATGCAATTTATAAATTTCAGCATTATGTGAGAAAAATTCAGGAGATCCCCATGCTAGATAGTCAGGTTATCGCAACCATAAAATCGACCATTCCATTAATTGTTTCTACAGGTCCTAAGCTAACTGCGCATTTTTACGAGCGGATGTTCAAGTATAACCCTGAATTGAAAGATATTTTTAATATGAGTCATCAGATCAACGGTGATCAGCGGGAGGCACTTTTCAATGCCCTTTGTGCTTATGCTGGCAATATCGATAATCTGTCAGCACTCTTACCTGCCGTAGAAAAAATCGCCCATAAACATGCCAGCCTCAGTATTCAACCTGAGCATTATCAAATTGTCGGTAAGCACCTGCTGGCAACGATTGATGAAATGTTTCATCCTGGTGACGAAGTTCTCAACGCCTGGGGAGAAGCTTACAACGTATTAGCTAATGTCTTTATCAATCGAGAAGAGGAAATTTATCAAAGTGGTGAATCCCTGGAAGGAGGTTGGCGTGATCTACGTCAGTTTCGTGTTAGCCGGAAACAACCACAAAGTGATGTTATCACTAGCTTTGAGTTTTCGCCTGTTGATGGTGGCAAGGTTATGGATTACAAACCAGGGCAATACTTGGCAATCTATGTAGAAGATCCCTCATTTGACAACCGTGAAATCCGCCAATATTCACTGACTGCCGCGCCAAACGGAACCAGTTACCAAATTGCCGTCAAACGTGAACCTCAAGGCAAAATTTCAAACCATCTGCACGATAAGGTACAGGAAGGGGATATTGTGATGCTAGCTGCACCACACGGTGATTTCTTCCTTGATGTACAACCTGATATGCCAGTTACGCTGATTTCTGCCGGGGTTGGTTTGACACCAATGATGAGTATGCTGCAATCCCTGCATAACCAACATCATATTGGTGCAGTAAATTGGTTCCACGCCGCAGAGCATGGTGGCCATCATGCATTTGCCAATAAGGTGAATGAAATTTCCCAATCTATGTCTAATTTGTATTCACAAGTTTGGTATCGTGAACCCAGAGATATAGATCAGAAAGGCATACATTACCAGCATATTGGGCTGATGGATCTATCGCTCGTGAAGGATGCAATAGCGGTAAAAGGGATGCAATTCTATTTCTGTGGGCCTGTGGCTTTCATGCAACATATCGCCAAACAGCTGCTGGCAATGGGCATTGATGAACAACATATCCATTATGAATGTTTTGGCCCACACAAAGTCATTTAGTAAAGTTCACCGAATAAACAAGATAAGTGATAGCGGATAAAAATCGGATATTTCCACTCCTCATCTCCTACATTAAGTTAGGATATGGAATAACTGATAATATTTCCGTTATCACTTTTTTCAGGTGATTTTAGTGACTTGATTAAATCGCTTCTTCATCCTGCTCGCCGGTACGAATGCGCACAACACGGGCAACATCGAAAACAAAAATTTTGCCATCACCAATTTTGCCTGTTTGTGCAACCTGCATGATTGTTTCGACGCAGGTATCAACAATATCATCCGGTACGACAATTTCTATTTTTACCTTTGGCAGAAAATCCACCATATATTCTGCGCCGCGATACAGTTCAGTATGCCCTTTCTGACGGCCAAACCCTTTCACTTCTGTCACCGTCATACCAGTGATACCCACTTCAGCCAGCGCTTCACGCACATCATCCAGCTTGAAAGGTTTGATAATTGCATCAATCTTTTTCATCAAGTTTTCCTGTAATTACCAATTATTACGCCCGAAACCAGATGTAATCGGGTAGCGCCGATCTTTACCAAAATCACGCTGCGTAATGCGTGGGCCAATAGGTGCCTGGCTACGTTTATATTCATTAATGTCAACCAGTCGGATCACCTTGCGTACAATGGCTTCATCAAAACCTTCGGATACCAGATCAGCCACTGATTTATCTTTTTCAACATACCCTTCGAGGATCGCATCCAGAATGTCATAGGGAGGAAGGCTATCCTGATCCAGTTGATTTGGTGCCAACTCCGCTGACGGTGGACGATCAATCACACGCTGAGGGATCGCCGGAGATACGGTATTACGATATTTAGCCAATGCAAATACCATCGTTTTAGGAACATCTTTCAAAGCATTAAAGCCACCCGCCATATCGCCGTACAGGGTTGAGTACCCGACTGCCGACTCACTTTTGTTACTGGTGGTCAATACCAAGCGACGACGCTTGTTAGACATTGCCATTAAAATCACTGCGCGGCAACGTGCCTGTAAATTCTCTTCTGTCGTATCTTTTTCTGTTCCCGCAAACATGGGGTCAAGCTGTGCCATAAACGCATCAAACATGGGTTCGATGGAAACAACGTCAAATTCAACCCCCAGCAATTCTGCTTGTTCTCTGGCATCGTGGATACTTATTTCTGAGGTATAGCGGAATGGCATCATGACCGCCTGCACGTGATCTTTACCCAAAGCATCCACAGCAATTGCCAATGTCAACCCTGAATCAATCCCACCTGACAAACCAAGCAAAGCGCCTTTAAAACCGTTCTTTTGCACATAATCACGTACAGAAAGCACTAACGCCTTATAAATTTGCGCCAGAGGGGGCAATTGAGGGATCGGATTTGCCATAGGTTCAATGTTCATTTCATTGAAACGACATTGTTCAACCTGTTCCTCAAATGCCGCCATGCGATGGGTTATTTCACCATTGGCATCAAAGACCTTAGAACAACCATCAAAGATAAGCTGATCTTGCCCCCCCACCTGATTAAGATAAATAATTGGCAAATGAGTACGCTGGCAGTGGGATTTAATTAATGTACTGCGGATATTCGGTTTTTCACGATTATAAGGAGAAGCATTAATCGACAAGACGATTTCTGCCCCCGCCTGTTTCAAGGCATCAATGGGAGCATCAAACCACAAATCTTCACAAATCAACAAACCAAGGTTATAACCCTTGAATGGGATAACACAGTTTTGATCACCCGCGTCGAAATAACGCTCTTCATCAAAAACGCCATAGTTTGGCAATAACTGTTTGAAGTAACGAGCCACAATTTCCCCTCGCCAAAACAGGGAAAGTGCGTTGTAAAGTTTGCCATCCTGTTGCCACGGATGCCCTACCAAGATACCAACCTGAGCGCTTGCTTGTTGCAAACGTACCAATTGTTCACGGCAACGCTGATGTAAATCAGAACGGAATAACAAATCTTCAGGAAAATAGCCAGACAGCGCCAGCTCAGAAAACATAACCAGATCAGCGCCTTTTGCCTGCTGCTCCCGAACTGTCTGCAACATACGTTCACTGTTGCCTTCAATGTCTCCTACCAACCAATTTAACTGGGCAAGAGCGATATTAAGAGTACGACTCATAGAATGCGGCTCTCCTGGGCCATAAATCATCTATCTGCTTTACTGGGTCTTAGCAGCAAAGCAATTTATTTCTACTCAGTGTAAGAATTTTTGCAGGAGCAGAAAAGTTATTCCTTAAAATCGTTAGCATCCAGCTCGTGGCGTGCCAACAATTTATAAAATTCTGTCCGGTTCCGCCCTGCCATACGAGCGGCATGGGTCACATTGCCTTTGGTTATCTGCAACAATTTACGCAGGTAATTCAGTTCAAACTGACCACGGGCTTCCACGAATGTCGGCAATGCCGTATTTTCCCCTTCCAATGCCTGAGTAACTAGCGCATCACTAATGACCGGAGCCATCGTCAATGCCACACACTGTTCGATGACATTAACCAATTGACGAACATTGCCCGGCCAACTTGCTGCCATCAGGCATTTCATGGCCGTAGTGGAAAAACTGCGCACAAACGGTTTATGGCGTTTAGCTGCGTCACGTAACAGATGATTAGCCAAGAGAGGAATATCTTCTGCGCGTTCGTTCAAGGCAGGAATTTTCAAATTAACAACATTCAATCGATAATAGAGATCTTCCCGAAACTCATTACGTTGCATGGCTTTAGGCAGGTCACGGTGGGTTGCCGAAATAATTCTGACATCAATGTCGATATCCCGATTACTCCCCAATGGACGGATCTTGCGTTCCTGTAGCACTCGCAAAAGTTTAACTTGCAACGCCATCGGCATATCGCCGATTTCATCAAGGAATAATGTTCCTCCTTGCGCCGCTAAAAATAGCCCTTCCCGACTGCTGACTGCGCCTGTAAACGCGCCTTTGGCATGACCAAATAATTCAGATTCAAGTAATTGCTCAGGTAAGGCACCACAGTTAATAGCAATAAAAGGTTTCTTCGCTCTGGGACTTGCCCGATGAATAGCTTGCGCCAATACCTCTTTACCGGTTCCGCTTTGCCCATTAATTAGAACACTCACATCGGATTGAGCCACCATCTTTGCCTGTTCCAGTAAACGCAACATCAAAGGGCTTCGGGTAACAATTTTCTCGCTCCATTGCCCATCAATGGCTGGCGTTGAGAGTTCCAGCGCATCATCAATCGCTTTATAAAGTGCGTCACGATCAACAGGCTTGGTCAGAAAACTAAATACACCTTGCTGCGTTGCTGCCACCGCATCAGGAATAGAACCATGCGCAGTCAGAATAATGACCGGCATACCGGGATGCTGTTTCTGGATCTCAGCAAACAGTGCCATACCATCCATTTCATCCATGCGTAAGTCACTGATCACTAAATCTACTTTTTCTCTCGCCAGTATGCGTAACGCTTCATGACCACTCTCTGCGGTCGTGACACGAAAGCCTTCACTGGTCAAACGCATTCCCAATAGTTTTAACAAGCCGGGATCATCATCAACTAAAAGAAGATGGGCGGAATTGCGTACTGTCATTATTATTCAGCTCCTTTTTCTTCTAATTTTTCTTCTGAAGGATTGGCTTCCACTTTAGTATCCGCGTTTGGGGCGGGTTTTTCTTTCAGTTCTGCTTTATTATCCGGTGACGTGTTCGTATTAGGAGTAGCTACGCTACTTTGTTCTTGTTTACGGGAGGAAAGTTGGCGTTCAATATCGGTTAAATTTTCGAGTTTGCGGGACATTGAATGAAGCTCATATTCTAAACGTGCTCGTGTTTCTTTCAAACGATCAATTTTGTTATCACTGTCAAACTGGAAGCGCTGGAATTTGGCTCTTTCTTCAGCAAGATTAATTTTCAGATATTGCTGCTCACGCCACAGTTGAAGTAATGGCCGTAAACCGATAGGAAATTGTGCACTATACTGATTAAAGTTTTCCACCGTTTTCCGGCGTTCAGCTAATACAGAAGTCGCCCTGCCAATTAAAATACTTTGCTTAAGCACTTGCTGCCAATCAGTCGGCGTCTCTGGAGCAAACCGTTTCGCCGTCTCACGAGCTTCTGACGAAGTCAACCGATCCGTACAATCGATAAATCTCAACCAATAAAGTCCGTTTTCCATCGCCGCAGGCTTTGTGATATCCCAGATTACATCACAATCCTTAAGACGATAATCGGTAACATTTTGTTCTGGCAGGATAGACTGCGCCAGGGTTGTCAAATTGTCTGAACCACTCGTTTTAACGCATCCTGCCAGCAAATAGGGAACGCACAATAGCAATATCGCCCGCAAGCGCAGGGCCGAAGCACGTGCCAAGATAGATGGCCTGACAACCATTTTTTTCATTGGGTTAGTCACAATATTTTGCTGTTCCGTCTCCGTCATAAAGCGGTAAGTAAACCTGTTATACATATTATTTAGTCATTCTCTGCGGTTAATGGCAGTTCAATTCGAAAACATACATCAGCAAATTCGGATTCTACCAGGCAAAGCGCCCCCTGCATTTGTTTAATGCAATCTTGCGCGATACTCAAACCAAGACCGCTTCCTTTAACTGCGCCTTTTCGTTGCAGTTTTCCTTGGTAAAATGGCTCGAAGATCATACTTTTCTCTAACTCTGGGATAGGCGTTCCTGTATTGGCAATGTCAATTTGAAGGTTTTTCCCCACTTGCCGACTCGCAATCCAAATGTTACCGGATTCAGCGCCATAGTGCACTGCATTGGAATAGAGATTATCAATCACCCGTGTTAGTAAGCCAGGCTCTGCCCAACAATAATCCATATCCAGTTGAATTTCCGTATGAATATTTTTTGTCCGTGCCGGCAATTGGTGTGATAATACGACACTATTCACAATTTCTTTTAAAGAAACAATCTGATGTTCGGCAGCGCCATCCGCTAATTTGCGGTTATATTCCAGTAATTGCTCAATAAGCTGCTGTAAATGCCTGCTACTGCTATCCAAGATACTGACAACTTCCCTTTGATCTGCTGTCAGAGGCCCAGCAATTTCATCAGCCAATAGCTCCGTTCCTTCACGCATACTTGCCAGAGGGGTTTTCAGTTCGTGGGAAATATGGCGTAAAAACTCATGACGCTGAGACTCTAGCCAGGATAAACGCTCACTCAGCCAAATAATGCGTTGGGCCAATGATCGCAATTCCCGTGGTCCTTTAAAGGAATCAATCTGATTTTCCAATGATTGCCCTTCTCCAAGCCGATTGATCATCCGTTCAATGCCTTTTACTGGCCCAATGATCATACGCGTAAACAAGGTTATCAAGAAAGCACTTAACAAGAATAAAATAAGGCTCTGCCAACCGAAAAATTGCCCTTTGTCGGCGATATCTTTTTGCAGTTGTTCACCACGGCTAAAAATAATATTACGGGTTTCCTGTACCAAAAGATTATTAGCCCTGGAAAATTCTTCAAGTAATTTAGAAGACGTTGCTTCTGGCGCCCCATTACTACAGGCAATGTTGCTCAAGCCCGACAATAATTCATTGAATTTCTTTGTATACTCTGCATTAGCTAGCATCGCCATCTGATTACCAAGCATATTCATGTATTGCCGATATTGGCGTTGATAAAGCTTTTCTAACCGACTATCACCTAATACACAGTATTGGCGGTAACTACGCTCCATCTCAAGGGCGACGCTAACCATTGCTTCGCTACGGCGAGCGTCCACCAGCGTTGAACGATTAATCTCAGCAGCCTGGGTACTAAGCTGATCAAGACTTTGATAAGCCTGATAAGCCAAAACCAAGAGCGGTAATAACACTAACCAGAAAGCCATGACAACCAACTGGCGCAATGAGCGTGGAAATAAACGCCATTTTTTCAAAGAAATCATCTCATAACCTGTAATGACATTGATGCTACAGTGACTTTTCTCTTATTGAAAATGGTCAGAATAATAGTTGAAAACGACGGATAATTGAAACAATGAGTCATTGAAAGTGATGCGGATGCATACATAAACAGGGTGGGCTGTAATAATGATGGCGGGACGGTAACTTTTTTTACCATCCCGCCAGTGAAGTTCCTACATGTAAACATGTAGGCGGTGCCTCACTCCACGTGTCGTCCTGTGTTTGATAAGGCCTGAAGGCGAGTATCATTAAGTTGGACGGTAGGCACCTTACTTTGGCGTCATTCCGGGCTTTATGTGGCATGTTTCCACCCAATTGCGGGCCGACATAAAAAAGTTGAATGAGCAACTGCTCTGTATTATGCACATTACATGCCAACTTACAAAATTATTTTTAAATAACTGATATAATTGAAAATAAACAAAAACATAGATTTATTGCATTTTCTTATCGGTATTTATTCATATTTGATAGGTATAAGTGTCGCCTATTTATGACACCTCACCATCAAAAAATATTTTTCAAATAATATCAACAAATTAAATGTCTCATTTTTGAGACACTAAAAAGCACTCTTGTCGCGAGATAGAGACACTGCCAAGAAAATGATTAATAACGTAAAAAATAAAGGCCCTGATGTATTTTCAGAGCCTTTGCTATTAACCTAGCTGTTTGCGTGCATTACGGAAAATTCGCATCCACGGGCTATCTTCTCCCCACTCCTTAGGATGCCAGGAGTTGCTAACTGTGCGGTATACCCTCTCAGGATGAGGCATCATCACGGTGATTCTGCCGTCAAGGTTGGTCACAGAAGTAATGCCGTTCACAGAACCATTCGGGTTTGCCGGATAGTTTTCTGTCACTGAACCGTAGTTATCCACAAAACGCAATGCGACTTGCTGATGCTTTTCAAGTTCCATTAAACTCAGGTCGTTTCTGAACTCCACCTGCCCTTCACCATGAGCCACTGCGATTGGCAAGCGAGAACCGGCCATATCTTTCAGGAACAATGAAGGGCTGTTTGCCACTTCCACTAAGCTAAAGCGGGCTTCATAGCGTTCTGAACGGTTACGGACAAAGCGCGGCCAGTGTTCCGTGCCAGGGATCAATTCATGCAAATTGGACATCATCTGACACCCGTTACATACACCAAGTGCTAAGGTATCCGGCCTTGCGAAGAAACTCGCAAAATCATCACGTACCCGTGGATTAAACAGAATGGATTTCGCCCAGCCTTCACCTGCACCAAGCACATCCCCATATGAGAAGCCACCACAGGCAACCAATGTTTGGAATTGATCTAATGTGATCCGCCCCGCCAATAAGTCACTCATATGAACATCCACCGCCTCAAAGCCCGCTCGGTGGAATGCCGCCGCCATCTCAACATGGGAATTAACGCCCTGTTCACGCAATACAGCAACGCGCGGACGCACTTGTTTTGCAATATAACAAGCAGCAACGTCTTCCACAGGGTTGAAGGTTAATTCCACATTCAAGCCCGGATCATCCACATCCTGTTTTGCCTGATGTTCTTGATCTGCGCACTCTGGGTTATCACGCAGACGCTGCATTTGCCACGTTGTTTCTGCCCACCATAAGCGCAATGTGCTGCGCTTCTGACGATAAACTTCCATATTGCCACTGGAAATCACAAAATCATCGCCCGCCTGGGCTTTACCTAAATAGTGCACACATTCATTTAATCCATAATCTGCCAACAGGTTTTCAATTTGCACCCTGTCAGTCTCACGAATTTGGATCACCGCACCCAGTTCTTCATTAAATAATGCGGCCAAGATATCTTCATCAAATGCACTGATATCGGTATGCAAGCCGCAATGACCAGCAAAAGCCATTTCCGCTAATGTCACTAATAGCCCACCATCCGAACGATCATGGTAAGCCAGTAATTTTTGTTCTGAAATCAAATGCTGGATCGCATTAAAGAAGCCCGCTAATTGCTCGACGTTGCGAACATCTGCGGTTTTATCCCCCAGTTGGCGATAAACCTGCGCCAATGCTGTTCCACCCAGCGCATTTTGTCCTTTACCCAGATCGATCAGCAACAACGCATTGTCATCTTCAGTAGATAACTCTGGCGTCACGGTACGGCGCACATCTTCTACTCGTCCGAAGGCACTGATAACCAATGAAAGTGGTGAAGTCATTTCACGCTCTTCCCCATTTTGACGCCAGCGGGTTTTCATTGACATCGAATCCTTGCCAACGGGAATGGTCAATCCTAAAGCGGGACACAACTCCTCACCCACCGCTTTGACGGCAGCATATAAACCCGCATCTTCACCAGCATGGCCTGATGCCGACATCCAGTTAGCTGATAACTTCACGCGTTTCAGATCCTGGACATAGGTGGAAGCAATATTGGTCAGAGCTTCACCCACCGCCATACGCGCCGATGCCGCAAAGTCCAACAATGCAATCGGCGCTCGCTCGCCTATTGACATGGCTTCGCCATAATAGCTGTCCAAACTGGCGGTAGTAACAGCACAATCTGCGACTGGAATTTGCCAAGGGCCAACCATTTGGTCACGGGCAACCATACCGGTGATGGAGCGATCCCCAATCGTAATCAGGAATGTTTTTTCCGCTACAGCGGGCAAATGCAAGACGCGTTTTACCGCCTCTGCGAGATCAATACCCTTGCGATCCAAACCTTGCCCTTGCGCTTGCAAGACCTGCACATTTTTCACCATCTTTGGTGTCTTACCGAGCAAGACATCCAGCGGCATATCGATTGGCTGATTATTAAAATGGTTGTCATTCAACAGTAAATGTCGCTCTTCCGTGGCTTCCCCAATCACAGCGTAAGGCGCACGTTCACGACGGCATATTTCTTCAAACAGGGCTAACTGCTCTGGTGCTACCGCTAAAACATAACGCTCCTGGGATTCATTGCACCATAACTGCAATGGACTCATGCCGGGTTCATCGTTAAGAATATTGCGTAATTCAAAACGCCCGCCTCGACCACCATCACTGACCAATTCAGGCATGGCATTTGACAAACCACCAGCCCCAACGTCATGGATAAATAAAATCGGATTCTTATCCCCCAATTGCCAGCAACTGTCGATAACTTCCTGGCAACGACGCTCCATTTCGGCATTGTCACGCTGCACAGAGGCAAAATCCAAATCAGCATCAGACTGACCTGATGTCATTGAAGATGCCGCACCGCCCCCTAAGCCGATATTCATGCTTGGCCCACCCAACACAATCAATTTTGCGCCGACCGAAATCTCCCCTTTCTGGATATGCTCTTCACGGATATTGCCGATCCCGCCTGCCAACATGATGGGCTTATGATAACCACGCAATTCTGTACCATTATGGGAACAGACTTTTTCTTCATAGGTTCTGAAATACCCAGCCAATGCCGGCCGCCCAAATTCATTATTAAACGCTGCACCGCCTAATGGACCTTCCAGCATGATATCTAATGCACTGACAATCCGATCAGGTTTACCAAAATCCGCTTCCCACGGTTGTTCAAACCCAGGAATTCTCAAGTTTGAAACTGAGAAACCGACCAGCCCAGCCTTCGGTTTAGCTCCTCGTCCGGTTGCACCTTCATCACGAATTTCACCACCTGAGCCCGTTGCTGCACCAGGCCAAGGCGAAATCGCGGTTGGATGGTTATGGGTTTCCACTTTCATTAAGATATGGGCTGACTCTTGATGGTAGTCATAAGTACCGGTGGAGTCAGGGAAAAAGCGGCCAACATTAGAGCCTTCCATAACCGCTGCGTTATCTTTATAAGCAGAAAGCACGTAATCCGGCGTTTGTTCAAACGTGTTTTTGATCATTTTGAACAAAGACTTGGGTTGAGCCTGACCATTAATAACCCAATCTGCATTGAAAATTTTGTGGCGACAATGCTCAGAATTTGCCTGAGCAAACATATACAGCTCAACATCTGTTGGATTGCGCCCCAACGCCTGAAAAGCGCTCATCAGATAATCAATCTCATCGGTAGCCAGAGCCAGCCCTAATTCAATATTTGCCGACTCCAATGCTGCCCGCCCCAATTGCAAGATATCAATCTGTTTTAACGGTGCAGGTTGTTGGTGAGAAAACAGGACTTCAGCTTGTTCAAACTGAGTGAACACACTTTCCATCATGCGATCATGCAATAATGCCGACAATGTTTGCCACTGCCCGTCATCCATGCCAATACCCTGAATATAATAGGCAATTCCCCTTTCTAAACGGACAATCTGCTTCAGTCCACAATTGTGGGCAATGTCTGTCGCTTTCGATGACCAAGGGGATATCGTGCCAGGACGCGGAGTGACTAATATAAGTTGCCCTTTAGGCTCCAATTCAGCCAAAGAAGGACCATATTTTAATAGCTTATTTAATTTCTCTCGCTCATCTTCTGTGATTGGAGTATTAACTTCGGCAAAATGCACGTATTCTGCATAAATGTCGGTAACAGGGAGATGTTGATCTTGACACTGGGAAAGGAGCTTAGTGATACGAAATGCCGATAAAGCGGGTGAGCCACGCAGAATTTCCATAATAATAGGTTCTCTCATCTTAGACGCAAAGCCTGACTGATGTCTCAGGGGAAACTGCAAGCATTATAGAGGAATGTTTCCTCTGACGAAACCGTTTGCGTGGTGATTTATCCACCCAACAATACACTCAATAAAATGCCAAAATGGGTTTAATAGGGTTGCACATCTCCCTTTTGTTACGCAAAATTCTCAATTACTGGAAATTTAACCATGCTATTATCTTGTACTTCATACGGTTTCAAATCGTTCTGAAAAGAGATAACTATTTGAATAACATAAAGATAAATTACTTTGTAATAGTAATTATCACGCTCCTTTCTGCTGCTATCATCGGCCTTAATATCAATTGGCCGAATAAACAGCAGGAGCAGATAAACAAAATTCTGGCACGAGGAGAGCTGCGGGTTAGCACTATTAGCTCTCCTCTGCTCTCTCTTAACAGTAAAAATGAACCGACAGGATTCGACTATGAGTTAGTCAAGCGGTTTGCCGATTATCTGGGGGTTAAACTTGTGATTAAGTTTCGTCCCAACATTAAGCAACTGTTTGACGACTTGGAAAACGATAAAGCCGATTTCCTGGCTGCCGGGCTTATCTACAATAAAGATAGGCTGGATCAAACACGCACCGGCCCTGCCTACGCTTCTGTCATACAACAACTGGTTTATCGCAAGGGGGAGGCACGGCCACGTTCGTTTGGCGACCTAAAAGGTAAACTCATCGTCACGGCAGGCTCTGCCCATGTAAGCGAGCTGAAAAAGTGGAAAGAAAAGTCTTATCCTGAATTAAGTTGGGAAGAAACACCGCGCGAAAATACGCAACAATTGCTCGAACAACTGTCCGAGGGAAAAATCGACTACACCATCAGTGACTCCCTTAGTTTAGCTTTGCAGCAGCGTATTCATCCCAATCTGGCAGTTGCTTTTGATGTCAGTGAAGAAAGTCCTTTAACCTGGTATTTAAAACGCAATGGCGATTATAGCCTCTACTCCGCTATGCTCGATTTCTTCAGTATGTTGACTGAAAACGGCATTATGTCGCGGCTACAAGAAAAATATTTCAGTCATGTCGGTTCATTCGATTATTTCGACACTATTTCATTTATTCGTGCCATCGATAAGCTCTTACCAACCTATCAGCCAATTTTTCAACAATACGCGGGATCGCTTGATTGGCAATTGGTGGCTGCCATTGCATGGCAAGAATCACATTGGGATCCACAAGCCACTTCACCGACTGGTGTTCGTGGATTAATGATGCTCACCCGCCCAACAGCAGAATGGGCTGGAATTCATGATCGGCTGGATCCAGAAGAGAGTGTAAAAGGAGGAATGGCTTATCTGAACTACCTGATGGAACGTTTGCCAAAAACCATTCCTGAAGATGAGCGCATTTGGTTTGCCCTTGCCGCTTACAACATGGGGTATGGGCACCTTCTTGATGCCCGTAAGTTAACCGCTGCGCAAAAAAGTAATCCAGACAGTTGGCTGGATGTTAAAACGCGTCTTCCCTTGCTCAGCAAGAAAAAATATTACGCCAATACAACATATGGTTATGCCCGTGGCTATGAAGCTTATCGCTACGTTGAAAATATTCGGCGCTACTATTTGAGCCTGGAGGGATACATGAGGGCAAAAGCCAACCGCGAGAAAGCAAAGAGCAATGAAGCACCAACGGATACTACCATCGTCAGTGTGCTCCAAACTGAAAATGATAAAACTGGTACAACTAACATGGAAGGTAATAATACAGAAGACAATAACAAAATTAGAAGCCAGGTTGGCGAATAAGAGGCGTTTTACAACCATCCCAGACCACACGATAGCTTGACAGATAAAACGCCTGATGAAACATAAGTTACATCCATTAACAGAGCTTAGTGATTAACACTGCTATCGGTATCATTCCCCATACGAGTATCAGCAAGGATTTCTGTAATGTACCAATGATCTTTGCTCTGATCCTGTCTCAAAAAATATTGATGCCCATCAATAGAAAATGGAACCAGATATTGATAACTCCTATCCCATAAATCTTGATGTTCATTTATTCTATCAGGTATTCCCCCACTATATAGATAGCTAACAAACCAATAATTATCGTAGAATCTTTGCCCTGTGTAAAAATAATTCCCGTCAATAGCATATGGAAACTGTGGATAGTAATAATATTCCCAAGTATTTTGGTTAACTAAGTTACCTATCTTTCCGTCTTCATTTAATTCATAAGTAAACATAGCACGATTAGCGCTCGTATGGATATATATGTATTCTTTTCCTTCCATTGAGAAGAAGAAAGTAGCCCCATAAAAATTATCCCAATCACTTTGTTCTACTATTGTTCCCATTTTTCCATTTGGCAATATTTCCCATATAATATAGGGGAATTTACCTTGATCATTTTTATCTTTACTATGGAGATAAATAAACTGACTTTTACTCGTTTTATAGGCAAAACCTACATCATAGTCACTATCCCAATAACCGGAGTCTATAATTTCTTTATGTCCTTTTTCATCTAATTTTGCAATTATCCAATAGGATTTATACGTATTGTTTGACTTATTAATAAAATTTTTGGCTAACCCAAAAATATATTGTTCTTCACCAAGCACAAAAGGAAACATTAAATCATAAAAATTTACCCACTTCTGCCCAGTAGAAGTTTGATTTCCTTGTTGTCCACTTGCGAGCAGCTGGTGTACCGTCACCAGATGATCACATTGACGCTGCCGCAAAAGATACTGTTGATAATTAATGGAATAAATAAAAATAGTTCTAATGTATACTCCATTAGCAGGAGGCGAAGCTTCACAATCCAGATTAGACTGAAAATGGATTTGTTCGGTTGCGTAGGCTGCTTTGCTGATATCCAAGAAACCCGTGAGTGTTACCATTTCAGCATCTTTATTGGTATTATAAAGTTCAAAACTCACATTTCCTGTTTCGTCAGTCTCTATAGAAGTGGTCTGAACTACATGGTTTTTCTCAAAAGAAGCAGAACCTGTAACATTTAAATCCAGATTACGCTTAGTAAGATTTACCCCTGAACCGGTTCCGGTAAGTTTCGCCGTAACTTTATTACTTTGCACACCGTCAGCCATTGCATAATCATTAATAACATTAAAGTTAAGTGTATAATATGCCGTAGCTTTAAGATGGTAGGGTTGGACACCAATCTGTTTACCATGATCTTGAAGAGAGACGGTTAAGTGACCATCACCTCCTATTTCAGAACCGACAATTGAAACAGAAACTTCTCCGCCACTATCTGTAAAACAAGAAAGTGTATTGTCGCCTGTCTCCTGACCATTAATGATAAAGCTACCTAATGAGCATTCAAGAATTAGGCCTAATTCAGCCAAATCAATATATTCTTCATGGACTACAATCTGAATATCAGTAGCAGACCTATCTTGATAGAGTCGATAAGATTGAAAGAATTTCACTGAAATATTCATAATATTCTTATTTAAAGTGTAAGAAGGTCGGTAAAAACAATAGTATTCCTAATTTGATCCATAGAAATACCACTAACATTAATAGTAAAATTTGAGCGAACCGCTTTTGTGGATGTTAATTTATAAACTAATATTTTGTTAGAATCAGGTTTATCTATTTGTGAAGTATTATTCGCGCCATTAATTTTAATATCAGGGCTATCAAAATTCACTGTAATCCCCGTAATATCCTCTGAGAGGAGTCTAATAAGAAGTAAACATTGACAATTACCATCTGCGACACCATAAGAACTATAGGTATAAGAAAGTTCTCCCGCTGAAGATGAAATCCAATTGCCAAAATCCAAAGGAACTTTACAGGCAATCACTGGATCTTCATAGTTAAGAATTAATACGCTATTTTTAGTAATATCATCACTATAGATATGAAGATATGCCACACCATTTTCATCGATTTTGTCTACCACTGTATCATAAGTATCATCAGTAAATTTGGCATTTGTCAGTCGAGCATTTATTGGATTGTTATCTGAACCCGTATATATTACTGCGGTTAAAAAAGGCTTTATATGTGGATAGTCACTTAGAGTACTACCTACATTTTTAGTTGTTTGCACTTTAATATTGACAGTATCTAAATCATTTAAAATGGAAACTTGTGTAGGATATTGATTTATCTTCTTATTAAGAACAGTAAAGGATGCAACAATATATTTTACTTCTAAAAAATTAACTTCATTTGTTTTAATTGTATGATCCTTATGACCATCATTTATTGCATTCGAGTCTAAATCAATATTGTCAGAATGGATGGTTATTAACTCTGTACTATCTTCTCTTAAAAATTTGGCTTCTATAATTATAGTATCACCAGGTACAAGACCTTTAAATTTAGCCTGAAGCCTAACACCTTCTTTAAGATTTATTGTGTGTAAACTTAATATAGAACTTTTAGCATCAAGAAAAATGACCACATTGTCGGCATTACTCATGTTAGGATCCCCTATAATAGTGATATTTGATGTTGGCGAATCAAGATGATTATAATTTAAATCTGTTACTGTATATTTTGCTTCACACAGGCCTGATATATCCATTTCATTAACTCGAAATAATAAGAAATAGAAATCATCTTTTAGTTTATCTGATGTAACATGATAAGGAACGCTTTTTACCTTAGTGGTTATATTATCTTTTACATAAATCTCACCCTCTATTTTATCTAATAATTCCACACCTTCATATTTATTCACCTGCATCATTACATACTTAATTTTCATTGCAATAACGTCAGGCATATTAATTACAGCACTTAAATTTCCTTGAGGAAAAGTAGGTGGCAATAAAATATTTTTGCTTTTGTTATTCATAAAAAACCTTTTTTGAAAAAAATTTAAAAAATCAACCTATAAAATTATAAACTTTATGATTGGTTTATTCATTACAATTAAATTCATTTGGTTATTTTAAGGAGAATTATTTTTATTATAAAAATATAAATATAATAACACTGAGTGATATCATTATTTATATAAACAAATGGGATAATATCATAATTAAATTGTGTATTATTATCATAATTTTTATTGGTTATTTTTTTCAGTGAAACAATCGACTTATTCGAACTTAATATGGCAACGAAAATCACATACTGAACTATGATTAAACTCGCATTAGGTTGAGTGCAAATTTCCATTTTATTGTTGTTATTTGACATGTTATCACCTCATGCTTTAATTAAAAAAACTGCCACATAAATTATTTTTTAAATACAAACCCTCTCAGATCAATGAAATAATAATTTACTGTTATTATCACTATAAAATTGATCTTCTGATGTCGCTTTAGAATAAACAGAGTGAAACTCAAAAACTAATGATAAAAGATTATCAACTGATAACTTTTTATTATCACTGATTTCGTATAATAAGTGAAATACGATTATCATGAAAGCAAACGACCACACATGAAATTAGTTTTCTTCGTGTCTAGAAAGCCTCTGAATCATTCCCTTGATCGAAAACGCCATTTCAATTGAGTTCCAAGATACTCTGCTGATGATGTGATAACTATTTTGAATGATGCTAATTTGAGTTTTCTTGACTAGATTTATATACGGAAATAAGTGAAGTTGTTTAAGAAATCAAAAATTAAGTAAAAATAACGGCTGATATGAACTTTTTGAGGCTCTCATATATGTCATCATATACTAGAAAAATCATTGTCTTTTTTATTTTCTTCTACATATTATTTATGCCTTCTACAGTCAGTAACGCTTTAGCAGAAGCTAATGTCAAGACAGATGATAAACTGTATACTCATTTAAAAAAAAATGACACTTCAGATCTGAACGCCCCACATGTCATTATCAGCAATATCCAGAAAGCTAGTCATATTTTATCTTCTTCCCCTTCAGAACTCGCGAAGCAAGCAAAATCCTATGCATTAGGTAAATTTAATAGCACCCTATCTTCAGAAACTCAAAAATGGTTATCGCAGTTTGGTACTGCCAGAATTAACCTTGGGCTAGATAGGAAATGGACACTGAAAGATAACTCACTCGATATACTATTACCCCTTTACGATAACAAAGCAGATTGGTTGTTCTTTTCCCAATTGGGTTATCGTAACAAAGATAGCCGAAATACCATGAATCTGGGTTTAGGTGGTCGCTATTTTTATCAGAACTGGATGTATGGCTTAAATACTTTCTATGATCATGACTTTACTGGAAAAAACCAACGTTTGGGACTAGGAGGAGAAATCTGGGGCGATTATATTAAACTTTCCGCTAATACCTATTATCGTTTAAGTGACTGGCAAAAATCACGAAACTTTCAGGATTATTATGAACGTTCCGCCAACGGTTATGACATTAATGGGGAATTTTTCTTGCCGGCTTACCCTAATCTGGGAATGAAACTAACCTATGAGCAATATTTTGGTGATAAGGTCACTTTATTCAATCGTGATACTAAACAGAAAAATCCAAGCCTGGCTAAGTTCGGCCTAACATATACCCCAATCCCACTAATTACCATGGGCGTTGACTATAAGCAGGGGGAAAGTGGCCATACTGAAACACAGTTTTTAGCAAACTTAAATTATAAATTCGGGGTTCCCTTTAGTATTCAATTGTCACCCGCTAATGTGGCTTCAATGCGGACATTAGCAAGTAGCCGTTATGATTTGGTGGAAAGAAATAATCATATTGTTTTAGATCATGCAAAAAGAGAACAAGAAATACTGATCGCGTTAGAGCCTATTGTCGGATATGGCCATCAAGAGATACCCGTTAACTTACCCGTCCCCTCTAATATTGATATAAAAAAAATTCGCTGGATTGTTGCAGATAAAGCATTTCTACATAACAAGGGGAAACTTTCTTCTGACTCAGGTAAGAATATTGTTATTACTCTCCCCAGCTATCAGGAAACACATAAAAATGATTACCTGCTTGATATATTGTTAGAATATACAGTAGATGGTCAGGAAAAAACAAAACCGATTCAGATCCCCATGAAAGTTTTGCCTTTTATGATAGAGGGAAAAGTCAATATCATTCCACCTAAATCACCGGTAGCAACCGGCGAAAAAGAAAATGGATATACGTTTGATACCCCTATTATTACTTATGCAGGTTCCCCATCTGGAAAATTTGTTAAAAATGCCAGAATCGATAAAGTTGTCTGGACAACCGAGCCGGCTTTAGGCGCTGGTTCTGGCTTAAAATTTATATGGAATAATCAGCCTGCCCGAACGAATGAAAAGGGTGAATTAACCGATGAAAAAGGGAAACTAGTCCATAACATTTTATTGAGTGAAAAACCCCATGAAAAAGTCGATATTTATATACAGCTAGATGGTGCCCCACAGCAAAAAATAGGTTCAGTGACGTTTAACAAAAAACAACCTCACTACAAAATTAAGGATGGCCTGACCGTGAAGCCCAAAGGCCCTCTGACAGTTGGTGATGGAAAATTCTATACCTTTAAGGCCACTGTTATTGATAGTCAGAAGAACATTGATAGTCAGAAGTACAAGGTGATTAGTCAGCCTATCGATGGAGTGATATGGCAAGCAAAAGATGATAAAGGACAGGATGTTAAATTAACAACACAAAAAACAGAGACAAATGAACACGGAGAATTGATCGCAACACTGGATAGTTCAGTGCCATTAAATGGTGTGAAGGTTTCACTGGCTATTGAACACCATGCTGCCGTTACCAGCGATCCTCCAGTTTCAGTTTTGATTAAGCCTGAAAGTATTAATGTGATCTGTAAAGCTGATGGGGAACTCCCTGTATTGGTTACTGAAACCTACACCTGTACAGCAACAGTCACCGACGTGGGTGGCCAAGGTGTATCAGATAAGACAGTAAATTGGCAGGTTAAAGATAATATTAACCTTAAACTGATACCCTCTTCAGAGAAAACCAATAGTGATGGTAAAGTGACGGCAACATTAAGGAGTCCCATTGAGGCTTCAAATATTGTCGTGATAGCTTCTGTTGCAGGCCAATCCAGTCAAGGAGAATCAAAGGATAAAATTAATTTTAGTTGGCCGGAAATCACCATAGATAAACCCAAAAATCATGATGTCACTATTGGCGGGCAAGAAAAATATTTTCTCACCGCAAGGGTATGGCGTGAAAAAAATAAGACAACATATAAAGGGCAAGATATTAAGTTTAGGTGGTCTAAACCTCAAAACCAAGATGGTACGGAGGCGATAGGTGTAACCTTATCACCCTCAACAGATAGCTCACAATCCGTGACCCCCAATGATGGCAAACTGCAAGTGAATGTCGCTAGTAGTAAGGCACAGAAGGTGAAAGTTTGTATTGATATCGACGGTAGAAAACCAGCGGCACCAACATGTTCAGATATGATGAATTTTGTTGAACCTCCACCGGAATTCGATATTTCCTGGGTTAAAGTGACGAATTTTGATGAAAATAATCCATTACAAGGTAATGGCACAGATGAATATCACTACAAGGCATTGATCGTAAAAAAAGGGACGACAGATCCTCTCTCCGGTTATACGTTCGAAGGTATACAGTGGACACACGACCATGACAAAATCGAGGACGCTAAATTCCCTAAACCTGAAGCTTATTCACCGACAGGAGGAGATAAATTTACATCCGATGCCAGTGGATACATATACGCAAAATTGAAGAGTTTTGTTGGCGTAGATAATGTTAAAATTACATTAAAAATACCACACTTAAATAGCAACTCTACAAAGAATATTATCAGTAAAGATTCCAAAGAGAATGTAGATTTCGCACCAGTTGCTCAACCTGCAATATTGTATATTTATAACACCATTACCGATGAACATAAATACTTTGACAATATCGGAGGTAAACTTCATCCGAATCACATTGCGCCTATTTTTCGAGGAGAATTAAGGAAATCCACAAATTCTGGTCCCTTTGATAAAAATAAAAATGAAATCGTTTATGGTATAAAAGATGCTAATTCTCCAATTTATGGAGATGGAATGTTATTCTTTGGTGCTGACAACAGTGGCCCCATACAATTTATGGCGCTAGGTTCTGCCACCATAACCGTCATAATAACAAATAAACAAACGGGAGAGATTCAATTATATGAATATAAAATGTCTGCTACAAAACTTCTATCACCCTTTAATAACCTTGTGTATCAAAATATAAATGGCAATATTCAGTGTAATAGTAATCCAAGTTTTCCAGGTATTGCTTCCCATATTTTTTCAGATAAGCAAGTTTCTGATCACACCAATATTTATAGTTTATATAATGAATTTGGTAATTTATATAAATGGGGCATATTCGGTAATACATCAGGAATGGATAAAAATAAAGCCACTATTGTAGTACAAAACACCCGTGCTGGTAATCAAAGTAAATACAGAATTTATGATTTTAACAGCAATACTTTTGATAAATATTCAGAAGGAGTAGTTTTATGTTACATCGATAAAATAACATAAAACAAAATAAGACTTATAAAATATGACAAAATCTTACAATGAAAAAAAGTTATCACCTGATAACTTTTTTTCATTGGTTTTTTTCTGATTATTTATTTAGTTTAAACGACGATCTCAACCATTAAAAACAGCACAGTTGAGTTTATAATTTAATCTGTCTTAAGTTTATTAAAAACCATTAACGCATAAAATAGTTTCAACTGAAAATAGGTATTCTATCCGTTATTATAAATAACTAGCATTAATTAAAAAATGAGGTGATAAAATGGCAGCTTTAACGAATAAAATAACACTTTCACAAATCGATCCAAACGATTTAGTTATAGGCCAAAAGGTTAGTTTTACCGTAACATTAACGTCAGATCAGCCTATTACAAAGGGGAAAAAAGTAACAATAAAAAATAATCACAGTAAAAATATACAATTCGATGCAAATCCTGTTAATCTTGCTTACGCCAATCAAGACCAGACAGCAACTGCAAAGTTTACATTTCAAATCCTTCCCAATGCACAAGTTAATTCTGACATTACATTTGACGTAGATACCGATGCTGATGTTGGTGGCGTTAAATTTACATCGCCACCACCGGTTATGGCGGGCAAAGTTAAAGCCAAACCAGCTCCAAATAATAAAATGGATATTTCAAAAATCGATCCAAATGATTTAGTTATAGGCCAAAAGATTAGTTTTACCGTAACATTAACGTCAGATCAGCCTATTACAAAGGGGAAAAAAGTAACAATAAAAAATAATCACAGTAAAAATATACAATTCGATGCAAATTCTGTTAATCTTGCTTACGCCAATCAAGACCAGACAGCAACTGCAAAGTTTACGTTTCAAATCCTTCCCAATGCACAAGTTAATTCTGACATTACATTTGACGTAGATACCGATGCTGATGTTGGTGGCGTTAAATTTACATCGCCACCACCGGTTATGGCGGGCAAAGTTAAAGCCAAACCAGTTTCAAAAAAAACAATGGATATTTCAATTAACAAAAAAGCTGATTTAGTTATAGGTCAGTATGTTAGTTTTGTTGTCACATTAAGTTCGGACACACCTATTTATCAGTCAGCTTCGATAACTATTAAACAAAGCAGTATCAGTAACAATATACAATTCGATCCGATGCCTACTTTTCTTGTGTATGGCTCTAATAATACAATAGCCACTATGCAGTTAGGGTTTACAGTACTTTCGAGTGCACAAGATGGTTCAGAAATTAATTTTGAAATAGAGACTAATGCTACAACAACCGATCACGCTACGTTTCAATCTGTACAATTTAATGGGAAAGCTAATGAAATTGATACAAATTCATTATCGCTTTTTGTTGAAAAACCTATTTTGAAAACAATAATAAAGGGTGATCAACCACCATCAGAAACAGGTAACTTCACACCAATATATACAACATTGAAAAGCAAATCAGGAAAAACGTTGGCTTATACGCCTGTACTAATCACATCAATGATTTCACATAAAATGAAAGATTTTTATTTCAAAAAAGCTGATAATCAAACTGATATTATTCCTGAAAAAATAGGACCAAATGAAAGTATTATGTTGGCTTCAGATAGTAACGGATTAGTTAAATTTTATCTCTATCCTAAATTGGCAGAAATTGTCACACTTACACTCAAGACTATTATCCTTGATGGTGTGACTGATGCCCCTGCTAAACAAGAAATTTATGCTGTCAATTATACAAATCCAGGCTACATGAATTCTATAGGTCAACCAATTATCGCTGGATTTTCTATAGGGAATTTATATTCTACGGGAATGAAAGATTTTGCCACAATAGTAAATAGTTACGACCAAGCAGCCGTTGGTGATACCATATTATTTTTTGTTAATGGTAACTATACAGGCCATTCTGTAAGTATTATTAAATTAGCTGACCAGTTAAATACTCCTATACTCCTTCCCTATTCTATATTTAAAGAAAATGAGTCTTCTGAATTTTCTTATGCTGTAATTAAATCTGGTGGACACGCATTATATTCTGAAGTGTTAAAATTAAATTATATAGGTGGTGCTCCTTATGAACCTATTACAGGTGTTAAAAGAGAATTTGAACCTTGTATAGTTCATGCCAGCATTGGTGTTGGTCCAGATGACATATTACAACCCGGTTGGGGTAATTATATTAATTATGACGCCATAATGAAATACCCTGGATATAAATACAATGGATTATTTATTGAGATTATACGCTCTGATAATATTAGTTCCAATGCAGAGATAAATCCCGTCCCATTAGATATAACAGATATTACTCTGACAATGTATATAAATTCAGACAATAATAGTTTTCAGAAATCTTACACTAAACAAATACCCTTAGCTCAAATTGGTAGTGCTGGTAATCCAGACTCTATTTTTTTCCATATTCCTTATGATGATATCTCTGGTATAGAAGGTCATGGTTATATACATTTTGACTATCATTTCTATCAAGATCAATTATTAAAATATGGTGTAGAATGGACTTCAAATATTGAAACAACCGCAGGCCCTGGTGAAACAGGTAGTTAATTAACAAAAATAAACATGAGCGCTGATTGTAGCAGCGCTCTTATAATTAATTCACAAGTCATTAACTATAAACAGTATCAATAAAAATATGAGATAATAAAATGAAAAATAATAAAATGGAAATTTCAATTCAACCTAACGCGGATTTAGTCATTGGACAGTACGTTCGTTTTGTTGTTACATTAAGTTCGGATAAACTAATTCTCCCACTGAAAAATATAATTATAAAAAATTCCAGTAATAATACACAGTTTGATAAAGAAACTATTCCACTTGTTTATGAAAAAGATTTCCTCACAGCTTCTGCGCAGTTAGGGTTCATTGTGCTTAAAGAAGTTGATGGTAACTCCATAAAAGAGGGTTCTCCTATTGAATTTGAGGTACATACAGATGCGGCTGATTTTAATTTTGTACTTTTCAGTGGTACGACTAATCAAATTGATATAAATTCGTTGGCATTTTTTATTGAAAAACCTTACTTGAAAGCAAGTATCGCAGGTAATGAAAAACCATCGGAGAAAGATAACTTTACGGCAATATATACAACGTTGAAAAGTACATCAGGGAAAGTATTGGCGGGTACACCTGTATTTATTACATCTGTACAAAAAAATAAAATGAAAGAATTTAGCTTTAAGAGTTCTAATAATCAAACAGAGCTTATTCCTGAGAAAATTGGACCTAATGAAGGAATAACTATAATTTCAGATAAAAATGGTTTGGCAAAGTTTTATCTCTACCCTAAATCATCACTGATGAACACACTTCTGTTAGAGACTGTTATTCTGAATGTAGATAACATTCTGGCTAAAAAAATGATTTATGTAGTTAATTATAAAGAACCGGGTTATCTTAATTCTATAGGTATGCCAAGTATTGAGGGTAATACCCCCGAAGGATTAACAGCATATACTTCAGATCCCAATTTTCTGGTATCGATAAGTAGCTATGATGGTGCAGAAAATGGTGATCTCATTTTATTTTTTGTTAATGGTAACTATACTGGTTATTCCATGATGATCGAGGATAAAGAAAAACAGTTAGATCAATACAGCATAAAGCTTCCTTATGCTATCTTTAAACAAGATGAAGCATCCAAATTTTCTTATACCGTAGTCAAATCGAATGGCAAAGCCCTCTATTCTGAACCAATACCGGTCACTTATTTAGGTGGTATTCCTTACGAAGCTAACCCGAATGTTGATAGGAGTTATGAACATTGCCTAGTTCATACCAGTATTGGTGTTGGCCCTGATAATATTATCCCAACTCATAATGGTGTTGCTTATGCCAGCATTATGCAATATCCCGGTTATAAACATAATGGATTATTTATTGAAATTGTTCGTTCTAATACTCAGGATCCTAACTTAACAGTAAACCCTGTTCCATTAAGTGTAACGGATTTTACTTTAAATATGTATATAGATTCACCGAATAGAAATATAATGTTAACTTATCACACACCAATTACATTAGATGACATCGGGAGTGATGGTAATAAAGATTCTATTTTCTTCCATATTCCTTATATGGATTTGGCTGGTATAGAAGATGGAGGACTTAGTTTTGATTATCAATTTTACTTAGATGAAAAATTAGAGTATGGTGTGGTTTGGGATGGATCTATTGATACCTATGCAGCTCCAGGAGGTGTGAAAGACCACTGATAATTCAAACCATATAATAATACACTTATTTTAATTTTTATTATTTATAAAGTATATATCCTGCATCTATACCAATCTAACTTCAAGATGCGTGTGATTTCTCCCCGTGAAGCGGCGAAAAATCAGGCTTCATACCGTGTTGTAAATTGCAACTTGAAGTTTTAAATTTTAAATTTAAGAAATAAGTTAAAAATAAGAAACGGGGCACCAGATTAAAAATATTCTATTTTTACTCTATTCAAGACTATCGTATTTTATGGTGTCTGTAAGTAATTATAAACAAACCTTACCAGATGATACAGGTAATTAATTAACAAAAATATGAGCGCTGATTGTAGCACCGCTCTTAAACTTAATGTTCATAAAATAGAAAAGGAAATAAAAATATGGCTGGTACAATTGAGTTTTCCCTACCTGATAATGGCGATTTAATTATCGGACAAAAATTTTTATTTACAGTAACTCTATCATCTGATGAAAATATTGATGACCTTTCTACTATTTCATTTTATAATAACAAAAACATTACTGTACCACTTGATCCTATCTCCTTAACATCAGATCACAATAAAAAAAAGGCAGCAGCAACAGTCACTCTTACTGTATCTAACTCTATAGCAGAAAATGAAAAAATTTCTTTTAGTGTAAAAACATCGTCAACCGGATTTCCAACTAAAACATTACAATCCACAGCAAGAATTATTGATTCGGATTCAGTGAGATTACGTATTGATAACCCATGTTTAGTTATTCCAATCTCATTTACCGACGCCCAAATTGGCTCTCTATCAACTAAAATTCATACAATTCTAAGAGATAAAAAAGGAAAAACATTATCAGGAGTACCTGTATTTATAAAAGCTAATACCATTAATGAGTTAAAAGAAATAAATATTTACCACAATGATAAAACCACAAAAATAGATGTTCATGAATTTGGTAACGATCAGGGTATTTTCGTAAATTCAGATGAAAAAGGAAAGCTAGAATTTTACATTTCTCCGAAAAAAGCAGTATTACCAATCATTCAATTATCTTCTACCATACCAAATTCAACCGACTTTAAGTTTGCTAATGATCCTATATTTATTTTTGTTGATAACATTAAAGATTACCGGCAACCCTTAAATATAGTAACTGCCATTAATGATAATTTAAAGTCAGAAGGAGAAAGTAAATTTTGGGTAGATATGTCACCGTGTAATGATTATAAGTTGGGTGATTTTTTGTTATTTTTTGTTAACGATGAATATAAGTACTACACCAGAATCCTTAGTAATAAGGAGAGTGAACCTTGTTTAAAGGAGTTACCTTATTTTATTTTCAAAAAAGATGAACCATCAAAACTATCTTATTTTTTAATTAAACCCAGTGACAATATAATCGCCAAATCAAGTCCTGCTGATGTTATTTATAGAGGAAGACCAAATCAACCATGGAATGATATTGATAGAACATATGAACCTTGCCAGGTTTATTCCAGCTTAAACGAACTTATAAACCAGGATAGCCCCATTATTGACAAAACTATATCAAACCATGCTAATAACCCAGACGATGCTGGCCTGTTTGTCACAATAACAGGAACCAATGATAATAGTGATAATACTAAAGTAAAATTGGGTTCAAAAGTCATCTTAACTTTATATATTAATGCAAGTAACAAAACAACAAAAAAAGTTTTTAACGGTGACATGCCCTATCAACCAGATGAAGCAGGGGGAAAAACAGCAACATTGAGATTTAATATTCCTTATGATTTATTGAATAATAATTTAGCATTTCCTTACCATGATGGAGAGATCTTCTTTGATTATCAGGTCGGTAATGATAATGATAGAGATGTGACATATGGTGGTATTTGGTCAGGACACATTGTTACATTCTAAAATGTAACACATGAAAACGATATTTTTTGAAAAGAATTCAATAAAATTAATTATTGAATTCTTTATTTGTATTAGTCGCAACTTGCTCAGTCAATCGAAGTTAGAGATCTCACACACATAACTGATTATGGCATATCCTGTTGCTGAGATTTCATTTTTTTCAACGCTTTATGCTGCTCCCTGCGTTGTTTAAAAAAAGCACTCAACATAGTGGAGCACTCTTCCGCCAGAACACCGCCGATAATGTCAATTTGGTGATTCATGCCCGGATGGCGCAAGATATCCATCAATGATCCTGCCGCTCCCGTTTTCATATCGCTGGCACCATAAACTAACCGTTGTATCCGGCTGTGTACCATCGCACCTGCGCACATGACACAAGGCTCCAAAGTGACATACAGTGTCGTATTCAACAGACGATAATTCTGCAATTGCCTCCCGCCCTGCCGTAACGCAATAATTTCTGCATGGGCGGTAGGATCATGGTCAGTGATTGGGTGGTTAAATCCCTCAGCTATCACCTTATTATCAGCTACCAATACAGCACCAACAGGAATTTCTCCCTTGGCCTGTGCTTGCATGGCTAAATCTATTGCCCGACGCATCCAATATTCATCACTAAAATTTTCGGTCACTGTATCTATTTCTGTCACTGCCCATTCTCTTGCTTATAAAAATTCCGCCTATTATACCCAATGACTTCCATCTGCTGATTCAGCTTGAATCTCATTAAGAAAGGCATCAAGGAACAATTTCATGCGTTGAGTCCTTTCACTCGCCATTTTTCTACCTGATACCGTCTGAAATTTTGATTCAATTTTAAATAGCTTAGTGAAGAAGTGATCGACAGTATAAGCCTTATCATTATACTCACGTTGCTTTGCCAACGGATCATCAAAGTCATACAATGCAGACCCTATGCGGCCAGCGGTGTAAAAACAACGTCCAACACCAATCATGCCAATGGAATCCAGCCGGTCTGCATCTTGCACAATTTTTGCCTCCAATGTTTTTGGGGTTAGGCCTGCTGAAAAACTATGCGCTTCAATGGCGTGGCAGACAGCCTGAATGTCCTGCTCACACCACGCCAATTCTTTCAATATCATTGCGGCTTTTTCTGCTGCCATGCGTGAAGCAAGGTGTCGGTTTGGCGCGTTTTTTTCAACACTGACACAATCGTGTAATAGCACAGCGACAAACACTAACCGCAAATTACCCGATTCCGCTTCACAAATTTGTTTCGCATTTCGCCATACCCTATCTAGGTGGGCAATATCATGGGCGCCATCATCACTTTCTATTGCCATCGGTAAAAGCTGTCGAGCCAAATCTTCAAACGGTGAAAAAAATAACATAGCCAAAATTTCTCCTGTTTCCCTAACCCCATATAGTTCTCTTGCCGGCCGCCTTGAAGTTTTACGAAAAGCATCTGGAAAAGAAGTTTAATATTAATATCCACTACTGGATTGCTGTTGCCATAAGTGCGCGCCCACCAACGCTTTCCAGGGAGAAAAATCTGCCAACCATTTTTCCGCCTGTTCCGCACTCACTTTGTTTTCCTGGCTAAGCAAATATTGGAGATTACGCCTAACAGCTACATCACCATGTAGTGAACCATCCAGATAATTGAATCCCCGTAGCAATGCATAATTCACTGTCCACATGCCGATGCCCTTGATAGCAAGCAAACTCTCTGTCAGTTGTTTTATTGCATTTTCTCTTTCTGGGATATTGAGTTCCAAATCCCCTGAGTTAATCAGTTGACAAACATGCAATAAGGCATTGGCCTTACTCACAGAAAAACCACACTGACGGAGATCATGCGGTGAATATTGCATGACCTGATTATAATTCGGGAAACACAGTAACCCAGAAGAGTGCTGACGCCCCACCGCCTGAATAAAACGCCGTCTAATGGAAATTGCGGCGCTTAAACTAATTTGTTGCCCAATAATCGCCCAACTCAATGCTTCAAAAGGTGTCGCGGACTGATAAATGCGTAATCCCGTTTGTCTGTTAACCAATTCTCCAATAACGGGATGAGCTTGATAGATAGATTCAAATATATCAACAGATTGTTTTAAACCAAGCATATGAGAGGCTAACGTCGATAATGCTTCATGTTGTGAAGAACAGTCTTTATCACCATCAATATCAAGCCGTATTTTCGCTCTATTCTTTTCTATTGTGATGGTTAAAAGAGCCGGATTTTCATACCAAATAATCCCTTTTTTTATTTGATTATGTTGTACTATTTCAGAAACACCCATTTCATCCCGCTGATGAAAGGCCAAAAAATCGCTCGTATGATAATTATTGGGTAATATAACTTCCGTTAAGCAGCTTGATTTCATTGGGGTAGCTCCAGAAGACACGCGAAATGAATCTCACTATCTAACAGACTTTAAGTTTAGATACAATGACAATTCAACCCATACCGTCTATACGCATCAAACTTCAAATTGCAATTTACAACACGATATGAAGCCTGATTTCTCCCTACTTCGCGGGGAGAAATCACACGCATCTTGAAGTTAAATTGGTATATAAAGAAATATCATCAATTTTATATTTAATTAATTCCTTATTTAATTTTCGGATTTGATATTTTGACGGGCTTAACATCAATAAATAGATACCAATCCCCATCAGTAAAATCATACTTAATATGACGAAAAAGAAATCTAAAGCATTGCTGATGGTATTACTTAAGGCATCAACTTTGAACAAAAATGTTACCAATACAACAAATGCCAATGTGAAAAAATACGTTGAAAATACCCTTTCAAAACAATAAGTAAAATAATATGAAGGACCAATATTAACTTGTACTACGCCAGAATTTAATACAGTGTATGCTTTCAACTTTTTCAGAATATCCAGATATTCCGGGTTCAACCCATCTTTTTTCAGCTTAATAAATATATTTCTAAATTTATCAGATTTTATCTTTGTAACATCAAACATTATTTCAGATGCAATTTGATGTTTAATATATTCTTTACTCAAATCATCTAAATAAACGTTATATTCGTTAAGATATTTGATATACTTTATGGCCTTTCTCTCTCTAAACACACACACATCGGCATAAAGCCTCTTTAATACAGACAGAATAATACCAATAAAAGTCCCGATAGATCCCAAGACTTTCACAATATCATTACCATGTTTTACGATGTATTCAAGCATGTTTTTACTCTAATGTATTGAAAACATATTTAAGTATATACCATGATAAAAGTATTGGACTGCTTTCTAATGTGTTAATATCTACCCCAGATAGCTTTTCTTTGCACAATGCATTTAGTTGTAACCATGTTTTTGTAAGATGTATTTTTTGTAAATATATTGTATGGAATAACAAAGGATGGTCTGGAGCAACAAATCAGGAAGAATTAAGTCTGCAACTTAAAAGACTTAATTGATTTAAGAGGTTAAAATGGCACTATTAATTACCAAACGCTGCATTAATTGCGATATGTGTGAACCCGAATGCCCTAATCAGGCCATCACAATGGGCGCAGAGATCTACGAAATTGAGCCTGAACGCTGTACCGAGTGTATCGGGCACTACGAAAAGCCAACTTGCCAATCTGTCTGCCCGATTACGAACACCATTATTCTTGATCCTAATCATCAGGAAACTGAAGAGCAGTTATGGGATAAATTTGTACTCCTGCATCATGCTGATAAGATCTGAATTTAATTTTCCAATATCACTGTCGCACAGGCATAACGCCGTTCATCTGCTAGTGTGACATGCATGGATTTTACCCCCAATTTGTTAGCCAGCACTTCAGCCTCTCCATGAAGTTTCAATGTGGGTTTTCCCAATGGATCATTAATCACTTCAAATTGATTAAAGGCCAATCCATTGCGGATACCTGTTCCAAAAGCTTTAGCGGCCGCTTCCTTGACCGCAAACCGTTTTGCAAGGAAGCGGACAGGCTGGTTATGCTGTTGATATTGCTGCCATTCCCTATCACTCAGAACTCGCCTTGCCAGACGTTCGCCTGAACGCCCGACAATTTCTTCAATGCGGGATATTTCAACAATATCTGTGCCTAATCCAAGAATAGCCATTAACGGCGTGCTTCCCGCAATAAAGTTTTCATATCCGCAACAGCCGCAGATAAGCCACTGAATACAGCACGGCCAATAATGGCATGTCCTATATTCAATTCATAAATTTCAGGTAAGGCTGCAATGCGCTGCACATTGTGATAGGTCAAACCGTGGCCTGCATTGACTTTAAGCCCTTTCGCGGCTGCATAGGTTGCGGCTTCTTTGATACGCTGAAACTCTTTTTCCTGCTGTCTCTCATTCTCTGCATCTGCATACGCACCCGTGTGAATTTCAATAAATGGCGCCCCAACTTCGACAGCAGCATCAATTTGTTGGTGATCCGCATCAATGAACAAAGACACTAAAATCCCTGCTTCTGATAAAGTCTTAATAGCCGCAGCAATGTGCTCTTTTTGCCCAAATACATCCAATCCACCTTCGGTTGTGACCTCTTGACGCTTTTCAGGCACTAAGCAACAGAAAACAGGTTTGATTTGGCAAGCAATCCCCACCATCTCATCTGTCACCGCCATCTCAAGGTTCATCCGGGTTTGGATTGTGTTATTTAATAATTGAACATCTCTGTCAGTAATATGGCGGCGATCTTCACGTAGGTGAACCGTTATACCATCTGCTCCCGCTTGCTCTGCAACAAATGCTGCCTGAACGGGATCGGGATACTGTGTCCCACGGGCATTACGCAAGGTTGCAATGTGATCAATGTTGATACCTAACAATACCTCAGCCATTTTTAGCTCCTGCAATAACATAAGATTCAGTAAAGTCTACACTCTTCATCATGCAAAAGTGGTTTACTTTAATTTTCATTTTTCTTGTTGGGGTTATCAGTTTTTTTACGTACGAATTGACGAAATAGCTCACGGCTTTTTAACGGTTTTCCCCCCAGATAAGGTTTCAAGGCAATGCGAGTGAAACGCTTCGCCGCTTTCAAGGTCACCTGATCGGGAAATTCGCTATTTGCCAGTGCCTTGAGTTCATAACCTGTAAAACTGTAGTGATCTACAACCAAACTGGCGATAAACCCTTTTTCTTCACGATAACGGTAAGTCATGGTATCCAATACAGGTTCACCACTTCCTGCACAGTGAAGATAATCTACTCCGTATCCCATATTGGTTAGTAATGCTAATTCAAAACGACGCAATGCACATTCTGGTGTGTATTCACTCACAGCAAGCGCTTGTAAACATTGGAGGTAATCAAAAAAAAGCGCGGGATATGCCGTTCCTTGCTCAAGAAGCCTGGACAAGAGTTCATTCACATATAAACCGCTGTAAAGCACACTTCCCGTTAAGGGGAGAGCCAATGAGATAGGCTCTGCGTCTCTTAATGTCTTGATTTCACCCCGACCACTCCAACGAATAAGCAGCGGGGTGAAAGGTTGCAAACAACCTTTTAGATTGGAGCGACGGCTGCGTGCCCCTTTCGCTAAAACACGTACCCGCCCTTCATGTTCAGTAAAAAAATCCAGCAATAAACTGGTTTCACTGTAAGGGCGCCCGTGAAGCACAAAGGCTCTCTGCCAGCCGTCCACAAATCTGCCTTATAAGTCGTCGACGTAACCGAGGCTACGCAACGCTCGTTCGTCATCAGCCCAACCGGATTTCACTTTTACCCACAATTCCAGGTGGACTTTCATATCAAACAGCTTTTCCATATCTTGACGGGCTTCTATGCCAATTTTCTTGATTTTGCTGCCTTTATTACCAATCACCATTTTCTTCTGACCATCACGCTCTACCAGAATCAAACCGTGGATGGTATAGCCTCCACGCTCATTGGTAACAAATTGCTCAATTTCCACTGTCACAGAATAGGGGAGTTCATCACCCAAAAAACGCATCAGTTTTTCACGGATGATTTCTGACGCCATAAAACGCTGTGAGCGATCAGTAATGTAATCCTCAGGGAAGTGATGATCCGCCTGTGGCATATGATCACGTACTATGTTGGCAATAGTATCAACATTCATGCCTTTTTCGGCGCTAATCGGCACAACATCGAGAAAATTCATCTGTTGGCTAAGAAAACCGATATGTGGCAGAAGAAGGGTTTTATCCGTTACATTGTCCACTTTATTGATAGCCAGTAAGACAGGACAACGCAAATGACGTAACTTATTCACCACCATTTCATCATCGGGTGTCCAGTGCGTACCTTCCACAACAAAAATAACCAGTTCGACATCACCAATAGAGCTGCTCGCCGCACGGTTCATCAGGCGGTTGATCGCCCGCTTTTCTTCAATATGCAGACCCGGTGTATCAACATAGATCGTTTGGTATGCCCCTTCCGTATGGATCCCCATGATGCGATGCCGCGTCGTTTGAGGTTTACGGGAGGTAATAGATACTTTTTGGCCCAATAACTGATTCAGTAACGTTGATTTACCAACATTGGGCCGACCGACTATTGCAACGAATCCACAATAGTTTTTTTCTTCGCTCATTCAAGCTCCAGTTGTTTTAATGCTTGTTCCGCAGCCGCCTGCTCTGCCTTGCGGCGACTGGAACCGACTCCTCTGACCGGTTGTTCAAATCCACTGACCTGACAGTGAATTGTAAATTCCTGATCATGGGCTTCCCCACGAACCTGAACAACCAGATATGCAGGCAACGGCAGATGACGCCCTTGCAAATATTCTTGTAAACGGGTTTTAGGATCTTTTTGCTTATCGCCTGGGCTAATTTCATTCAAACGGGTTTCATACCAATTCAGGATAATCTTTTCGACTGCCTGAATATCGCTATCAAGAAAAATAGCGCCGATTAAGGCTTCAATGCTATCCGCTAAAATGGATTCGCGACGATGTCCTCCACTCTTTAACTCACCCGGCCCCAAACGTAGGCATTCGCCTAATTCAAATTCCTTGGCTAGCTCCGCCAGAGTATTACCACGCACCAATGTTGCCCGCATGCGACTCATGTCCCCTTCATCAACACGGGGAAAACGATGGTAAAGGGCATTAGCAATGACAAAACTCAGGATTGAGTCACCAAGAAATTCCAAACGTTCATTATGCTTGCTACTGGCACTGCGGTGAGTCAATGCTTGAAGCAACAAATCGTGCTGTTTAAAGCTATATCCTAGCTTATGTTGTAATCGGTTCGTTATTATGGGGTTCATGTGCTACCAATTCAGTTAGAATTCATCAAATAAAAAGCACACGCAACAGACCTGTGAGGCAACATCAACCAGCAAGTTATCTTGGGGATATTTTTGCGGCATGCCTTACAAAACTGTTGCGTTTGCACTGGCTCCCAAAGTATTCATCCTCTTCAGGAGCCAGTCATCTCGTTTGAAAGAATATTCTACACTGTGAGATAAATTAATGCTGCGCTAATATATAAATATTAGTGAATTCCACCAATTCGACTGAAGCGTACACCAGTAGGCCATTCACCTTCCTGTTTTTCAAAGCTCATCCAAATGGCAGTTGCACGGCCTACCAAATTTTTCTCCGGTACAAAGCCCCATGAACGACTATCATCACTATTGTCACGATTATCACCCATGGCAAAATATTGCCCCTCAGGAACAACCCAAGTCCCTACTGGTAAGCCTTCTTGAGAAAAACCAGGGAAACGTTGTATTACAGGAATGGTCAAAATATGGTGCGACACATTACCTAAAGTTTCGACTCTTTCGTCCTGACGAAGAGCGTTCGACCCTACTGACTCATCAACCGGAACTTGATAAACACCACTAATACTAACGCCTTCTGGTGTCACAGCCTCTTTTATTGTCCATTCACTTGGGAACACATTCCGATAAGTAACCGGTAAATCGCCCTTACATTGCGCATTCCAGCCACAGCCCGGGTAAACCTGAAGCTCCTTGTTGACATAATCGTAAACGATCTTATCTCCAGGTAAGCCAATAATGCGTTTTACAAAATCTATGCTTGGGTTCTTCGGGAATTTGAAAACTGCAATATCCCCACGCTTAGGCTCGCCAGTTTTAATTAAGGTTGTTTGCGTAATGGGATCTTTTAAACCATAAGCAAATTTTTCAACCAGAATAAAATCCCCGATCAACAATGTTGGCATCATTGAACCAGAAGGGATCTGAAAAGGTTCATAGACGAAAGAGCGCAGAACCAACACAATGGCTAACACTGGAAAGACAGATGCAATTGTTTCAAACCATGAAGGTTTGTTAAGTCCTTTAGCCAAAGTTTCCTGGGCTTCTTCGCCTGTCGCCTGTTCCTGAATATGAGCAAGTTTTCTCTTACGTTCAGGTGCGAATTTAAATCGCTCTATGCACCAAAGAATACCCGTGATTAACGTTGCTAACGTTAATATCAAGGCAAAAGTGTTAGCCATTTGAACTCCTTACAACCTTGTGTTAATTATCTTTGCCAACATGCAGAATCGCTAAGAAGGCTTCCTGTGGCAGTTCAACATTGCCGACCTGCTTCATGCGTTTTTTACCTTCTTTCTGTTTCTGCAATAACTTTTTCTTACGGCTGACGTCACCACCATAACATTTCGCCAATACGTTTTTACGTAATTGCTTAACGGTAGAACGCGCAATAATGTGAGTTCCTATGGCAGCTTGAATAGCGATGTCAAATTGCTGGCGTGGGATCAAATCTTTCATTTTTTCCACCAGCTCACGTCCACGGTACTGAGAGTTGTCACGGTGAGTAATCAATGCCAAAGCATCAACACGCTCACCATTAATCAAGACATCCACACGAACCATATCCGAATCCTGGAAACGGATAAAATTATAATCCAAAGAGGCGTAACCACGAGATGTTGATTTCAAGCGATCAAAGAAATCCAGAACCACTTCAGCCATTGGAATTTCATAAGTTAGTGCCACCTGATTACCGTGATAAACCATATTTGTCTGCACACCACGTTTTTCTACGCAGAGTGTAATGACGTTGCCAAGGTACTCTTTCGGCAACAACATGTGACATTCGGCAATCGGCTCACGCAATTCATTAATGTTGTTTAATGGTGGCAACTTGGATGGACTATCAACATAGATAATATCACCACTGGTTGTCTCAACTTCATAAACAACTGTTGGAGCCGTTGTGATCAAATCGAGATCATATTCACGTTCCAGACGTTCCTGAATAATTTCCATATGCAGCAAGCCGAGGAAACCACAGCGGAAACCAAAACCCAGCGCAGTCGAACTTTCTGGTTCGTAGAATAATGATGCATCATTTAAGCTCAATTTGCCCAACGCATCACGGAATGCTTCATAGTCATCAGAGCTTACAGGAAACAGACCAGCATAAACTTGCGGTTTGACCTTTTTAAAACCAGGCAAGGCTTTTTCCGCAGGCTGGCGAGCCGTTGTCAGTGTATCCCCAACTGGCGCCCCCAGAATATCTTTGATGGCACAGACCAACCAGCCTACTTCACCACAATTCAACACATCACGATCAATGCGTTTCGGTGTGAAGATACCCAATCGGTCAGCGTTGTATACCTGTCCAGTACTCATTACCTTAATTTTGTCACCTTTACGCAACGTACCGTTTTTAATACGAACAAGTGACACAACACCAAGGTAATTATCAAACCATGAGTCAATAATCAGGGCCTGTAATGGAGCATCAGGATCGCCTTCTGGTGGCGGTATCTCTTTCACCAGACGTTCAATAACATCCTGTACACCCACGCCCGTTTTTGCAGAACAACGAACAGCATTGGTCGCATCAATACCAACAATGTCTTCGATTTCTTCAGCGACACGCTCTGGTTCAGCAGCAGGAAGGTCAATTTTATTCAGAACTGGAACGACTTCCAGATCCATTTCAATGGCGGTATAGCAGTTAGCCAATGTCTGGGCTTCAACCCCCTGCCCTGCATCAACAACCAGCAAAGCACCTTCACACGCAGCCAGTGAACGGGAAACTTCGTAAGAGAAGTCAACATGCCCTGGCGTATCGATAAAGTTTAATTGGTAAACTTGCCCGTCATTTGCCTTGTAATCAAGGGTTACACTTTGTGCTTTGATCGTGATCCCGCGTTCACGTTCAAGATCCATTGAATCCAGTACTTGCGCTGCCATTTCGCGATCAGACAAACCACCACAAATTTGAATAATCCGGTCAGAGAGCGTGGATTTACCGTGGTCAATGTGGGCGATAATGGAGAAATTTCTTATTTGCTTCATTATTAAATCTTTTTTGCCTTAATATTTCTGAATCATTCGCCTATGGACACATTGATGGACATAAAGCGACAGTTTATTGGTTCGGCCACTGGCCTGAGGAGCTGTATTCTACATGCCAAACCCGTGAAAACCAAACCCGTGAAAACTTAGCCATGCCTGTCGTTTTCAGTATGACCCAGTTGTTTTCAGTAATGATAAATTAAAGTTGAAGCTCGTACGGTAAAACAGATTATTCTTGCTGTAGAATTTTAATCGAATCAGGCGGTAAACCAATTTGTAACACAACAGGCTGGTATGCTTGCAAATTATCCCAATACGCCGCGATCTTACGAGCAATGAAAAAACCAGCGACTCCACCGCCAATCCCTCCTAAGCAAACCCACAATTGGACAGTCGTCCAAAATTGGAAAAATGCGGCTCCCAAAAACAAACCCAATAAGGGTGTCAAATAAACCAGCATGGCTGAGCGTAACAAACTGCTTTCAGGAATGCCTACTTCAACCTTCTGACCCGGTTGGAGTGGTTGAGAAATTTCCAGTTCCAACTGATGGATGCTTTCTGGCCCTATCTTTTCCAACAAATAAGAACCACAGGCTGCTTTGGTTTGACAGCTACCGCAGCCTGAAGATGAGCCATAACGTAATAATGCTCGCCCTTTGTGCCAACGAACAACAGTTGCCCACTCTTTAACCATCAGTTTTCTCCCGTAAACGTCACACTTGCTGCAATTTGTTCGGCTGTTGCAAAAGGCAGCTCACCAATGACTGTTATGCTGTTTTTGTTTCTGGCCAAAGTATAAACCGTTCTTCTGCCCTGTCGAAATGGTTGTTCATCGACAATCTTTTTATCTGAGTTCACCACATTTACAGAAAAATTAAACAATCCATCACCATACATGATGGACTCTAACCATTCTGTCTCTGATAATTTTCGGCTGTTACGTGAAATTTCTTTGAAACCGTCAGGCATTTTTCCAACCAGCCAATTGAATTTCAATTTATCAGCAGGAGGAATGAGCAGCATAGGTGGTAATTTCAAATTAGTAATCACATTCAATTCCGTTTTAATCGAGTCATTCACAGTTGATGACACGACACGGAATTGTTCAATGACTGTTTTATTATCCTTATCTAATAGGTCTATCAGCAGAGGAAGATGATTTTTCTCATCAATCAGCAGGTTATAGTTATAACGGGATTTATCTTTCGCTATGATACGTACAAAACTCACAGGATAATCGCCAAAATTCGTGCTGCCTGCATCAATAAAACGGTAAAATTTTTGTAATTGGGCAAAATCGGCAAAGATAATTGGTGGAAGATAATCGACGATATGAGAACCACGGATACTAAATGAGTCTAATCCAGGTTCGTAATAGCTAATTTGGTCACCACGCTGAATAATTTCCCTACGTGAACCATCCATTTGGATGACTTGAGCAATAATCTGTCCATCAATAATGGCATGACGGTAACGCAAGGGAACAAGAAATTGCTGTTCTAAGATGATGAAACCAAGTTCATAATTCAGCGTTTTCACTGCCTTACTCATATCCTGTAACAAAGCCTCAGCGTTGCTTTGTTGCGCTGAGGCTTTTAGAGGATTTATCAGGCTACTCGCCAATAAAAAAACGACAACCCAAATACGTTTCATCACTGTTGTTGTGGCGCTTGCTCTTCAGGAACCTGATTAGTTTGAGTGATACCATGATTTTTCTCAGAGTGAATACGCCGGGCGAGCTCATATTGCTGTAACATTGCATCAATTCGTTTATTGCTTTCTCGCACTTGCATACTCAAATCACCACCGAAAGTTTCTTCTTCAGCTGGGGTTGCTAAGCCAACTGTTGAAGCGGTACCCATCATAGGCAATGTGTTAAAAGCCGGTGCCTCAAATTGGTTATCTGTTTCAACACTGTTATCACTATTATACTGCTGGACACCGATAATCACGGACAGCGATACACAGGCTGCCACACCAATTTGTGCAATTTGACTCTTCCATGCACGAATTCTATCCCAGAATGGCATGTTAGCCCATGTTGCAGGTTTTGGCTGAGATTCCAAAACAGCCGCTGAATTAATTTGAATGGGTTCTTTTTCAAGTGCCAATGCGACTTGACTTGCAATATCCAAATGCAATACATCCCCCACATCGCCACGCAGCACATCACGCACCAGGTGATAGCGTTCCCACTGTTTCTGCATGACCGCATCTTCAGAGACCAAATGAACTACTTCACTATCAAGAGCTTCTCCATCCATTAATGCGGAAAGTTTCTCTCTTTGCATGCCAAAGTACCCTTCAATATTGTTTTATTCCACTGTTTCCACTATTTATTCTTGGATCAGTGGTTGAACTTTATTATCAATTGCTTCCCTTGCCCGAAAAATTCGTGAACGCACAGTGCCTACAGGACACTCCATGATGTCGGCTATCTCTTCATAGCTCAACCCATCCAACTCCCTCAACGTAATCGCGACCCTCAAATCTTCTGGAAGCGATTCAATCGTGCGGAAAACGACTTCCTTTAATTCTTCAGACAACATTAAGTTCTCAGGGTTCGAAATTTCTTTTAATGAACTTGACGTATCATAATTTTCTGCATCGTTGGCATCCAGATCATTGGATGGTGGACGGCGCCCCTGGGCAACTAAATAATTTTTCGCAGTATTAACGGCAATACGGTACAACCATGTATAAAATGCACTATCACCTCGGAAAGAAGAAAGTGCCCGATAAGTCTTAATGAAAACCTCCTGAGCAACATCAGGAACGTCACCTTGAGGTACGTAACGAGCAATCAGGCTCGCTACTTTGTGCTGGTATCTCATCACCAGCAAATTAAATGCTTTTTGGTCGCCCTTCTGGACGCGTTCAATCAGCATTTGATCCGTTAACTGCTCGCTCATCCGAGGTTCACTCTCCTGAGGTAAAACTCCACATTTATACTTAAATTAAACTAATATGATGTTCTGATTTCCCGAACAAGCATGACTTTGAGTATCAGTTCACTGTGAAGTTCAACTTTAGTTGTAATTTTGATTACAGCCACCTGTTATTTTCGTATTGCACTTTTCTAAATCATAGCTGCTATTTCACAGGATACGCGATTTTAAACTGAGAAAAAGAAAACCTTTGTTTTATTATACCGAAAAATCTCATTCACCATCTCAATAGTGCTAACATCATCAATAATAAAAATAAAAATCCATCACTAACTGGCGAAAGTCGTCTGAATATGTGCCATCCGAAGCACGGATTGTTAATTCACTCACTTGGACATCTTGTTCTTGTCGTGACAATCCCAGTAATAGACGATGCAACGGCTTATCTTGCCTGTCACGAACGTTGACACGGAAATGGGTAAACCATCCCAAATCTGATGCCATTTTTTCAAATTGTTCACCAATTTCATAAGGGAGTACCAGACAAAATAACCCTGTTGGTGTAATCAATGCCCGTACACACGCCAATAACCCCTGATGCGTCAATGATTCCGTATAGCGCGCCTGATTACGAGCTTCGTTTCGACATGCAATAGCCGGCTCAAAGTAGGGAGGGTTGCTCACAATCAAATCATATTGCGCGTTAATTTTCCGCAACGCATTTTGTCGTACAAAATCATGAACATCCTGCTGATATACCGTAATACGGGAAGGCCACGGTGATTGCCGTACATTATCCACTGCCTGCATTGCAGCAAGTTCATCCAGCTCCACCGCATCAATAAAGGTATCTTCTTTGGTACGTTGGGCTATCATCAATGCAATCAAACCACTGCCACATCCAATATCCAGACACCTTTTCCTGTTATATACTGGCGCCCAGGCTCCCAACAACACCCCATCCGTCCCGACTTTCATCGCACATTTATCATGTCCAACAAAAAACTGTTTAAATGTAAAACCACCGCGGCGAAAAACGGGTTTCTGTATCGATGCCATAACCTATTCTGCTGAAATTAGAATTTGTCATAGCATAAATCTTATAGCCGACGGATAAAAGCAACCTACTTATTGGATGCTTTTATAGGATGAAGAATACGCTTAACCTGTTTATAATCGGCGACCCAAACAGAGGTATATGATGACTGCGACAAACTTTTCCGAATTCCAACTTGATGAATCCTTGCTTGAAGCACTGAACGACAAAGGCTACGAACGCCCAACCGCTATTCAGGCGGCAGCCATTCCTGCGGCGATGGACGGACGCGATGTATTAGGCTCAGCGCCAACCGGTACTGGTAAAACTGCCGCTTACCTGCTACCGGCTCTACAGCATTTATTGGATTTTCCTCGCAAAAAATCGGGACCTCCACGCATCCTGATTTTGACACCAACCCGTGAACTGGCAATGCAGGTGGCAGAACAGGCAAAAGAACTGGCGGCCCATACACATTTGGACATTGCCACAATTACAGGTGGTGTTGCCTACATGAATCATGCGGAAGTATTCAGTGAGAATCAGGATATTGTTGTCGCAACGACAGGGCGTCTGCTGCAATACATCAAAGAGGAAAATTTCGACTGCCGTGCAGTGGAAACGCTGATCCTTGATGAAGCGGATCGCATGTTGGATATGGGATTTGCCAATGATGTCGAAACGATTGCAGGCGAAACCCGCTGGCGTAAACAAACATTGTTATTCTCCGCGACGCTGGAAGGAGAATCCATCCGTGATTTTGCCGAGCGTCTGTTAACGGATCCGGTTGAGATCGATGCCGAACCTTCTCGCCGTGAGCGCAAGAAAATTCAGCAATTTTACTATCGGGCTGATTCGTTAGAGCATAAAACAGCCCTGCTGTGCCACCTTCTCCAGCAGCCTGAAGTGACGAAATCCATTGTTTTCGTGCGCAAACGAGAGCGTGTACGCGAGCTTGTCGATTGGCTAAACCAAGCAGGCATTCAAGCGTGTTTTCTTGAAGGTGAAATGGTGCAAGCCAAGCGTACAGATGCTGTCAGACGCTTGAATGAGGGTAAAGTCAAGGTCTTGGTCGCAACCGATGTTGCTTCCCGTGGCTTGGATATCGAGAATATCAGCCACGTCTTTAACTTCGATTTGCCTCGTACCGCGGATGTTTACTTACACCGAATTGGTCGTACTGCTCGCGCAGGCCGTAAAGGAACTGCCGTTGCTCTGGTTGAAGCACACGATCACCTGCTTTTGGGCAAAATCAGCCGTTATCTGAAAGAGCCTTTGAAAATACGAGTGGTTGATGAACTTCGCCCACAAACCAAAGCGCCAAGCGAGAAAAAGAGCAATAAGCCATCCAAAAAAGTACTGGCAAAACGCAAAGAGAAGAAGAAAACAGAAGAGACAAAGAAAAACCGCGTAAAAGTTCGTCATCGCGATAGCAAAAATATCGGGAAACGCCGCGCTCCTTCTGGCAATCCCAGACCAGAATTAACTGAGTCTAAATAGCATTTCCAAAATGATAGGAGTATGCCTTATCCCGTGCTCCGTACAGGGTAAGGAACTCCAACATCTGATACTCTCAGTATGAGAAAAACCTATTTAGCAACGATTAATTAATCACCGATTGTAAAACATGGGCGAAGACATACAATGAATTCGCCCCATGCTCCGGCAGACTGAGGGCTAAATATTACACGGCATAATGCTGCTCACCTTGTTGCAAGGTGATATCTGTATCTGTAATTTCCGTTGACGCCAACATGGTGTCGCCATTATTCAACCAAGGCTTCTGTTCCGCCATTAATTCGAGGACAGCTTCCAAAAAATGCGCCTTAAAAGTATGGAGACCATATCGATTAGGCAAAATGACATCCCATATGCTTTCTAATTCATATTCATACTTAAGCTCTACTTCGTGCCCCATAGGTTGAGGAATTGGCAATGTTTTTTGCAGGTTCCCCAGCCAATCATGTTGGACGGTATAATGGCGTATCAAACCGCTGTCAGCCATTTCACGAGCAACTTCAGGTGATACGCCCATATATTTCAATGTAGCGTCAGAAACACTCACAGAATTGTAAATAACTGCTGGTTTTCCTGTTGCCAATGCTGCCACTGTTGCTAATCCGCCCCCCAATGAATGCCCTGTAAAAATGACATTTTCACCAAATACTTCTAACGATTTATGTGCCAATTCCACAGCTTGAGTATACTGTTTTTCATTGTAACCAAGCCCTTGACGAATACTTGCCATAAAATCCTGTAATTCATTCGATCCTGTGAAAGAGACAATATATAGTCCCTTATTATGGTAAACACCGGCCTGAAACCCTGTTGAATAATCATTCAGAGTGTCAGGATCAATCCCTAATTTTGATAAATCTTCATCAGACAGGCGCACATAATCGCCAATCCCTAAACTCGTTTGTCGATAAACATCACGGGTAACCAACGTCAAGTTATAATCGACCAGTTTAGATTGTTTTCCCGCAATATCATTAGCTTTCAATTCAGGAGCTGCCATCGTGCTGGCATTTAAATTATTAACCAATGATTGATAGAGCGCATTCACCTGCTTGGTATTTTCTGAAAATGAAATGCTTGGGGAAGAAGTGTGTTCAACTTTGTCAGGTGGTGATTGAGCTGAAGAATTCGGTTGAGGTTGTAACGCATTTCCTTGTAATGAATCGATCCCTAGTCCTCTGAAAAAATCGGTATTAACTGATAAAGTCATAAAATTCTCCTACAGATTATTTAAATTTGGTGGGGGTTAAAATCCCAAATTCTCTATCGGCAGAATTATTAACAACTTTAAAACAAATTTAATTTTCAATTAACAAAATTAACACCCGTAACTAAAATATGGAAATAAAAAAGGGAGTATTAATTCTCCCTTTAAACTTTTTGCTTGATACAAAAATTACAGGCTTTCTGTAAACGTACGCGCAATAACATCACGTTGCTGTTCTGGAGTCAGTGAGTTAAAACGCACAGCATAACCAGATACACGAATAGTGAGTTGAGGATACTTTTCAGGGTGTTTTACTGCATCTTCCAACGTTTCACGACGCAAAACATTAACATTTAGATGTTGCCCGCCTTCTACACGTACAGCCGGCTTGACCTCCAGCGGGATCTCGCGATATTCAAATTGCCCCAGCTCCTCTTTAGCAACAATCTGGCCTTCATCGTAATCTGCTTTGGCACAGATGCAACGCGCTTCATTTTTTTCATCATCCAATAGCCAAAAAGAATTCATCAATGCAGCATTATCAGATTGGGTAATTTGAATTCCAGTAATCATTTATACCTCCAGAATCATCATCTTAGTTATTCAGTCAATCCATAATTTAATCAACCATCGTTCTTGATTTCCTGTATACCAGCACAAATGAGAAGATTCTTTGATTGTAATCAACTAATTTCATAAGGTTATTGATAAAAAATTCATAACATTATGTTTTAAATCATCTTTTACAGTAGAATTGAATGAAATTATTTTCATATTTTTTCAAAAAAATTTATAAAAATAGATTTTCATCCTGAGAATTAAACTTAGATTGGGATCTGAGGGTTTCCCTATCCCAAGGGAATCGGTAAGCTTTAGTCATCTGATAATCATTTAGAAAGGGATTGGCTATGTCCACACCTCTCACATGGCACGATGTCATCGGCAATGAAAAGAAACAGCCTTATTTTATTGATACATTGGCTTATGTTGCCAATGAACGTCAGGCTGGAAAAACCATTTATCCGCCTCAAGCCGATGTTTTTAATGCCTTTCGCTATACTGAATTGGCTGATGTAAAAGTCGTCATTTTAGGGCAAGATCCTTACCACGGTCCGAATCAGGCCCACGGTTTGGCTTTCTCTGTACAGCCTGGTATTCCTGCACCGCCCTCTCTCGTCAATATGTACAAAGAACTGGAGTCGGATATTGCTGGATTTACTCGTCCAAATCACGGTTGCTTGATAAGCTGGGCAAAACAGGGCGTGTTATTACTCAATACCGTACTCACCGTTGAGCGCGGTAACGCACATTCTCATGCGCATTTGGGCTGGGAAACGTTCACTGACAAAGTTATTGCAGCAATCAATGAACATCGCAACGGAGTCATTTTCTTACTTTGGGGATCTCATGCCCAGAAAAAAGGCCACTTCATTGATATCCAACGCCACCATGTATTAAAAGCCCCCCATCCTTCACCTCTGTCCGCCCATCGAGGTTTCTTAGGCTGCAAACATTTTTCACAGGCTAATAACTTATTGGAAGCTCAAGGATTATCTCCTATAGATTGGGTGCCTCAATTACCCCAATAACCGATCTCTATCTACAAAAATGCCGCCTTTCTAATGGCGGCATTGCATCACGAGAGACCGTAACCTTTATTTAGAAACCGCAACCATTGCAGGACGCAATAGACGGCCATTCAAAGTATAACCTTTCTGCATCACCAACATAACCTGATTAGGTTCATGCTGATCTGATTCCATCATGGTCATCGCCTGATGCACTTCTGGATTGAAAGGTACATTAATGTCACTGACCACTTCAACACCAAACTTACCCACTGAATCAATAAAAGATTTCAGTGTCAGTTCAATACCTTCAATCATTGGCAGTAAGGCTTCATTGGTACGATCAGCCGCATCTAATGCACGTTCCAGATTATCGATAACGGGCAAAAGTTCATTGGCGAATTTTTCCAATGCAAATTTATGTGCCTTTTCTATATCCTGCTCAGTACGACGGCGAATGTTTTCGATTTCAGCACGCGCACGCAACATAGCATCACGTTCATTAGCCTGAGCCTGTTTCAGTTGTTCTTCCAACTCAGCAACACGCGGATTAACAACGTTTTCAGTCTCTGGCGCATCTGCCTGTTCCGCATTCATTTGTTGCTCTAATACATTTTCTGTATTTTCTGCGACTTGCTCGTCAGGTACTTTTTGGTCTTTACTACTCATGAATATCTCCGCGTATTTTGTATTATCTTCGCCATTTGAGCTTATTATGGGGATCAATACGCGGGATTCAAGGGAACAATCATTATTGTGAGGGCAAAACCATATGCTGAAGGAAATAACAGCAATGAATAATGAATTCAAATGCATCGGTATTGTCGGTCGTCCACGTCACCCGGAAGCGCTGGCCACCCACGAAATGCTGTACCACTGGCTGGTATCTAAAGGTTATTGCGTCATTGTGGATAGACAGGTCGCGAAAGACATTAATTTAAAAGGCGCTCAAACTGGGGGATTGACAGAAATTGGTAAAATTGCCGATCTTGTGATTGTTGTCGGTGGTGATGGCAATATGCTCGGTGCAACCAGAGTATTATCACGTTATAACATCAAAGTCATTGGTATCAACCGAGGCAATTTGGGCTTTTTGACGGATTTGGATCCCGATAATGCCTTACAACAACTATCCGAAGTTTTGGACGGCAAATATCGAGACGAAAAACGTTTTCTACTTGAAGCACAAGTGACAAAAACGGGACATAAATCCCGCCGTAGCACTGCATTAAATGAAGTCGTACTTCATCCAGGCAAAGTTGCTCATATGATTGAATTCGAAGTATATATTGATGAACGTTTTGCTTTTTCTCAACGTTCAGATGGATTAATCATAGCAACTCCCACTGGCTCTACGGCCTATTCACTGTCTGCTGGAGGACCTATATTAACCCCAAACTTAGACGCTATCGTGCTAGTGCCGATGTTTCCACATACGCTCTCGGCTCGCCCTCTCGTTATCAGCAGCGAAAGCAGCATTCGCCTGAAATTTGCCCAGAATAGCAATGACTACGAAGTCAGTTGTGACAGCCAGATCGTCCTGCCAATCCAAGATGGTGAAGAAGTGATCATCAAACGCAGTGACTATAATCTGCATTTAATTCACCCAAAAGATTACAACTACTTTAATACACTGAGCACAAAACTGGGCTGGTCGAAAAAAATGTTCTAAAAATAGATCTTCCTACTTTACTGTATAAAAAACCAGTTTATACTGTATGGAAGCACAGACATGTTTTTATGCACAGGAACGTGTTTATATACAGTAAAAAAGAAGGAGGAGCACGATGCTGACTCAATTGACCATCAGTAACTTTGCTATCGTTCGCGAACTTGAAATTGATTTCCGCACAGGTATGACGGCAATCACAGGTGAAACCGGAGCCGGTAAATCTATCGCGATTGATGCATTAGGTTTATGTCTTGGCAATCGTGGCGAAACTAACATGGTTCGCCCAGGTGCTCCGCGTACCGATCTTTGTGCCCGTTTTTCACTAACTGATGCTCCTTCTGCCCGCAAATGGCTTATAGACCACCAGCTAGATGGAAGTCTTGATGATGATAATGAGTGCCTGCTGCGTCGTACAATTACCGCTGATGGGCGCTCTCGCGGTTTTATCAATGGTACTGCTGTACCGCTTTCTCAATTACGTGAATTAGGTTCTCATCTAATACAAATTCACGGGCAACATGCTCACCAATTATTGTTAGAAAATCGTCACCAAAGGCGCTTACTGGATATTTACACAGGCGATTTCGAACTTCAGCAAGAAATGAAACAGGCTTACCAGCAATGGCGCCAAAGCTGCCAGGCTCTCTCCCAATTCCAACAACAAGCTCTTGAGCGTCGTTCACGTCAGCAATTGCTGGAATATCACCTGAAAGAACTGGATGAACTGTCACCACAACCAGGCCATTATCAAGAACAGGATAGTGAATATAAACGGCTGGCAAATTGCGGGCAATTCTTGTCCGTCAGTCAAAATATACTCCAGATTTTAAGTGATAATGATGAACAGAACATTACCAGTCTTCTTAGCTATGCCCGCAGTGAACTAACAGAGCTTGCCAGCATGGATCACAAACTCAGTGGCCTGCTTAACATGCTGGAAGAGGCGGCTATTCAAATCAATGAAGTGAGTGACGAGCTACGTCATTACAGCGACCAACTGGAACTGGACCCCAATCGTTTATTTGAACTGGAACAGAAAATCTCCCAACAAATTAGTATGGCCCGTAAACACCATGTTGCGCCAGAAGAGTTACCTGCATTACATCAACAACTGTTGGAAGAGCAATATCAGTTATCCCAGCAGGAAAATGATTGCGCCCACCTTAGTGAACTTGTCAGCTTACATTATCAGCAAGCCCTAACTGTGGCAGAAAAATTGCATCATGTTCGCCAGAAATATGCCGCAGAATTAAGCCAACTGATAACAAACAGTATGCACCAACTTTCTATGCCTCACGGACGTTTTACCATTGATGTTACCTTTGAAGCGGAGCATTTAAATATTGATGGCGCCAGCAAAGTTGAATTCAATGTCACAACCAACCCCGGCCAACCCCACCAACCGTTAGCAAAAGTGGCATCAGGTGGTGAACTTTCCCGTATTGCATTGGCAATTCAAGTTATTACAGCGAAAAAAATGGAAACCCCTGCGCTGATTTTTGATGAAGTTGATGTAGGTATCAGTGGTCCAACAGCGGCCATTGTTGGGCGTTTGCTACGTGAATTGGGAGAATCGACCCAAGTTATGTGCGTCACCCATCTACCCCAAGTTGCAGGATGCGGGCATCAACATTTTTATGTCAGCAAACAGACAGACGGTGAAGAAACAGAAACCCAAATGCAGCTATTGGATAAAAAAGCACGACTTCAAGAACTGGCACGGCTTTTGGCGGGAAGTGAGGTTACAAAAAATACTTTGGCTAACGCAAAAGAACTGTTAGCGGCATAAATTGAGACAACTTTCTTGTATAATTGCAGTCATAGGTAAATGCATAGAGGTTTTCAACCTCTTCAATGTTTATTATTATCGACGGCCTAACTCCTAAAGGAATGTAATTACTATGCGCTGTAAATTGTTGACTGCCGCTACTGTATCACTTGTTATGCTGACTGCGGGTTGCTCTATGTTTGAGCGAATTGTTTATCGTCCTGATATTAATCAAGGGAACTACCTTACGCCGGCTGCGGTATCAAAAATCCATAAAGGAATGACTCAGCAGCAAGTTTCTTACACTTTGGGAACACCAATGCTGACCGATCCATTTGGGAGTCAAACTTGGTATTACGTATTCCGCCAACAACCAGGCCATGGGAAAACAACTCAGGAAACACTGACACTTACCTTTGATAGCAAAGGCGTGTTAACTGATATCAAGGATGAAAAATCACTGCCAGAGAATCAGTGAAATGTGTGTTTTATTTATTCGCCAGTAAAGAGCCTGGCGAATAAATAGACATTATCGTGCATTGTTCTTCGCACGCTCTGCTCGTTTACGGCGCATTTCTTTTGGATCAGCAACCAGAGGGCGATAAATTTCCACACGATCTCCCTCTTCCAATGTATCAGTCAGTTTGGCAGGACGGCTATAAATACCAACTTTATTTTTAGCCAAATCGATATCATTACGTAATGTCAAAAGGCCGGACGTTACAATCGCCTGTTCGACGGTTGCTCCTTGCGGTACTTTCACATTACGCAGATATTGCCGTTCAGGCAGAGCATAAACGACTTCGATATTAATTTCAGACACTATAGACCTCACGTGCACGTTGGGTAAAAGCCTGAACCATATTCCCCGCCAGCTCTTTAAATACCTTACCAAAAGCCAGTTCAATCAATTTATTGGTAAATTCAAAATCGAGATGCAACTCAACCTTACAAGCCTCTTCACTTAACGGAGTAAAATGCCACCCTCCCATCAATTTACGGAAAGGCCCATCAACAAGTTGCATACTGATGCGTTGATTATCAAATAACGTATTGCGCGTTACGAACGTCTTACTGATCCCTGCCTTAGAGACCTCAACAGAAGCCGTCATTTCATTGTTGCTACTGCTTATTACACGGCTACCTACACATCCTGGTAAAAAATCCGGATAAGATGTCACATCGTTGACCAATTTATACATTTGTTCCACGCTGTAAGGCACTAGCGCAGAGCGACTAATCTGTGGCATATCGTTTCCTGTAAAACATAACAGCACTGAATAGTATCACTTAAACATGGTTAAATAAAAACCCGATGACATTTAGAACAATAAATGCGCACTTATCGCTAAATATCATACAGAAGAGATTTCTTTCACTAACGCATACAGTATAATACAACGCACTATGACAAAGAAAAAAGCATACAAACCCGGTTCGGCAACAATTGCCATGAATAAGCGAGCCCGCCACGAATACTTCATTGAGGAAGAACTCGAAGCAGGCTTATCCCTACAAGGTTGGGAAGTCAAATCACTGCGCGCTGGCAAGGCTAACATCAGTGAGAGTTATGTTTTGCTCAAAGATGGTGATGCTTATCTTTTTGGTGCCACAATTACGCCATTAAATGTTGCTTCTTCCCACGTAGTTTGTGATCCGACGAGGTCACGTAAGCTACTACTTAACAAACGCGAGCTTGATTCACTGTATGGTCGAATCAATCGAGAAGGTTATACCATCGTCGCACTTTCCATGTATTGGAAAAATGCCTGGTGCAAAATCAAAATTGGCGTGGCAAAAGGTAAAAAGGCGCATGATAAGCGTTCAGATATCAAAGAACGTGAATGGAAATTAGACAAAGCGAGAATTATGAAGAATTCTGGGCGTTAATCACTGGCATTATCACTCAATATTCTGATATACTTATTCTTAATACACTTGGGGCTGATTCTGGATTCGACGGGATTCGCGAAACCCAAGGTGCATGCCGAGGGGCGGTTGGCCTCGTAAAAAGCCGCAAAACAATAGTCGCAAACGACGAAAACTACGCACTGGCAGCTTAATAACCTGCGCAGAGCCCTCTCTCCCTAGCCTCTGCTCTTAGGACGGGGATCAAGAGAGGTCAAACCCAAAAGAGATCGCGTGGATGCCCTGCCTGGGGTTGAAGCGTTAAATCCAATCAGGCTAGTTTGTTAGTGGCGTGTCTGTCCGCAGCTGGCAAGCGAATGTAAAGACTAGACTAAGCATGTAGTGCCAAGGATGTAGGAATTTCGGACGCGGGTTCAACTCCCGCCAGCTCCACCAAATAAAACAAGGGGTTACGTGAAAACGTAGCCCCTTAATTTTTGGAATGTCCACATTGCGTCCACACAGAAAATTTTTACGCATATATCAATTACTATTTCATTTCAGTTTCAAAAGATATTTTTTAATTCTTCTTAACATAACTATGTTCCATTCCATTTCAGTTTCAAAAATCTATAACCATCTGAAAAATAAATATTCTCTAAAATTCTTCTTGTAAAAGGTAGATCATTAACCCCACGTAAAGTATAAAATTTCTTTTATTATCAACGTATTGCTTTTTTATCTCGATCCTTTTTCTACACTTCAAACTGAAATAATTTTCTGATCCCAAAACCGCAGGCGGGTGCGGTGTAGTCCGTTTTACGTGGGGTTAACGTTTATTTCGTGGGAATTGCGCAGCTTGGGCGCAACGCAGAGACTTTGATCCAAATATGATCGGAAATATCGTGACGGCGGTGTGCGGGTGTGCTCATGGTTAAGTCATCCATTCATGTAATATAGGGTTATTATTACATGAATTTATTTATGACGACACTATCTAAGCACTGTATTATTAATTGAGGTATGTGTATCATGCCGTAGGATCTATATCGAGCCATATTATCAGAAGGTCATCATGACATTTAATGTAAACACCGAGCTGCTTTTTTCTTATGGGACACTTCAACTAGAATCAGTACAACAAGCTAATTTCGGTCGCTTGCTGGAGGGAAAACCTGCTGCAATGGTTGGCTGGCGTAAGAATATGCTCGAAATCACTGATCCGGATGTCTTGGCAGAAAGCGGAGAACGCTTTCATCCGATTGTTAGTCAGAGTGGAAACGATAGCGATAGGGTTGAAGGAACAGCGTTTTATGTCTCATCAGATGAACTTCTCAAAGCAGATGCTTATGAAGTATCAGACTATCACCGTATCAGAGTAAATTTGACATCAGGTGATGTTGCGTGGGTTTATGTAGCTAAAGCGTGAAGCATAATAAGTGGCGAGCCGAATAGCTAACATTGATGGTTGAAATATCAACCATCATCATGGTAATTACCTCGGATAATTGTGCATCATTATTTTTAAGTAGTAGAGTAGATTGTCGACATGACGATGAATAATGGGGAATTCGCAACACCGCTCAAGTCCTGAAAGTCGCCACAGCCACCGTCATGAAAACGTTAAAAACCTCACGTCCTGAAACGTAACGACACTATCCCTGAATGGAAATAATATTCAAATTATCTGTGAAATAGATGAGCAATGGTCGTTTATGGTCTTGCTTAAATTGAGTGGGATAAGTTCTATTCTTACGTTTTGTCATTTTACAACTCAATAATGGGATTATATTCCGTTATTAAAGTATCCTGTTTAATTAAAGTAGCTCAGAGTACATCGCGCTATTTTTAATGGACAAAACTATTAAGCTATGACCAATAGAAACCAAACAGGCTTCTATTATCGAAATCACTACACTCAACGAAACTGATCGTAATGCTCACAACTGTTGTTGACTTTACTATCCCAAACTTTCATTAGTTGCGTAATGGATGACTCGAGAACACTCAGAGGAACTCCATCCCTAGCTAAAGTTGAAAATCCTGACAGGAAGCTGTCAAACATTGCAGCCATTACGGCTGGGTCCTTTTCACTTGCCAATTCACCGTTGTCTATAGCTCGCTGAATGCAGGCAGCGAATCCTTGCCGTACTTGTCCTCTGGCATCAGCCAACAGTTTTTGGATATGGTCGTGCTCCGGTGAGCAAACGCTCGCTGACAGTACCAACAAACATCCCGGAGGATGGCTACATTCCGTCTGCATTTTTGCTGAGCGACGTAGAGTTAACTCAATAGCCTCTTTGGGAGAAAGCGTTTGATCCCAAAGGCTCATTCTTACTTGTCCATACGTATCGATATAACGGATTACCACCTCTTTAAATAATGCCTCTTTGGAACCAAAGGCCGCATAGAAACTGGGAGCGGAGATACCACCCATCCCAGCTTTGAGTAGGCTTAGAGACGTTGATTCATAGCCATACTCCCAGAACAATAACATTGCTTGATTGATTGCTTCATCACGATCGAAAGTACGGGGACGACCCATCTTAGCCATAACCATTTCCTTATTAAAAATAAACTTAAATACTATTCAATATAAAAATCATTGACAAGATAGCCTCATCATCATTACATTTTATACCAATTGGTATATAAATGATAAGGAGCCGTTTTGATGCACAAAAACACCTCTACATTTCCAGGAACAGAAAGTGAACGCCTGCCAACTCCTGGATTACCTGCACTGATGATGACGGGTTTTGCGAGCCACAGGAGCACATACCTTCCAGTCATTGAGATTTACTTGTAAATGACCTTTCATCTTTAACCATTATAGGAGTTTTAATCATGAGCTCACTCGCAGGAAAAGTCGCTCTCGTCACCGGTGGTAGCCGCGGTATTGGTGCCGCCATTGCGCGCATGCTAGCCGCACATGGTGCAGACGTTGCCATTACCTACAGTGCTTCCAAGGACAAAGCAGAGGCTGTCGCGACAGAGATTCGCGCACTTGGCCAACGTGCCGAAATCATCGCCGCCGATGCGTCCGATGCCACCCAAGTTATCGCCGCCGTGGACACAACCATCTCCAGGCTCGGGCAACTCAATATTCTGGTCAACAATGCTGGCAATTTCCTGACTGGAACCATCGATCAGCTCACGATTGACGATTTCGAGCGCACCATATCGGTCAATCTACGGGCTGTATTCGCGGCCATCATGCATGCAGTCAAATATCTGCCTGATGGCGGACGCATCATCTCTCTAGGGAGCTGCCTCGCCCCACGTGCGGGGCGAGCCGGTATCAGTTTGTATGCCACTAGCAAATCTGCTTTGGTCGGTTTGACTAAGAGTGTCGCGCATGACTTGGGTAAACGCGGCATCACAGTCAACCTGCTCCAGCCGGGTCCAATCGACACCGATATGAACCCAGCCGATGGGCCGTGCGCGCCTTCAAATTTGGCCAAATTAGCTCTGCCTGCCTACGGCCAACCCGAAGACATTGCCGCTACCGTACTCTACTTAGCTAGCGACAGCGGACGTTATATCACCGGTGCAGTGATCGACGTGGACGGCGGTTTCAACGCTTGAATCGATCCAATCCAAACAGAAGAATACCATAATGAAGAAATCCGATACTGGCATGCGCCGTTGGTTCCTACTCCTCACTGTCTGCCTAACCGGCATCTTGACACCACTCTGTTTTACCGGTCCGGCAGTAGTATTACCATCGATTCAGCAGATATTGGGCGGTACACCTAATCAACTTAGCTGGGTGATGAACGGCTATATCCTGACCTATGGCAGCCTGATGATGGCAGGAGGAAGTCTGGCCGACACTTATGGGCGCAAGCGGATCTGGTTGCTCGGGCTGACGCTATTCATCGTAGTCACATTTATCATTCCCTACGCGCCGTCAGTACTGTGGATAGGTGTGTTGCGTCTGTTCCAAGGCGCAGCGGGAGCCGTAGCATGTGCCGGGGGCATTTCAACCCTAGCTCAAGTCTTCCACGGCTCAACTCGTACCCGTGCATTCAGTATCCTCGGTACCTGCTTCGGTGTTGCTCTGGCCTTTGGCCCATTGGCCGCAGGTTGGTTGGTAGATACTGCGGGTTGGCGCTGGGTATTTTTGGCAACCGCACTGCTCAGTGTCATTAGCCTGATTTTGGCACTCTTCACCGCTGACGAGTCACGCGACCCACAGGCTACGGGTTTAGACTGGCCTGGAGCAATTAGTTTCACCGGCTTCCTGACACTGCTGACTTACGGGCTGCTACGTGTACCGGAGCACGGTTGGAAAGATACTGGCGTAGTGGCGTCTCTGGTGGCGACCATGATATTGTTCGTCGCTTTTATCATTATAGAGAAACGACAGACTCGCCCTATGCTCGATCTATCGCTGTTCGCTAACACCCGCTTTGTAGGCGTACAACTGCTAGGTGCTTCGCCCGCGTTTTTCTATATCACGCTGATCGTGATCCTGCCAGCACGTTTCATCAGCGTAGATGGTTACAGCGCACTGGAGGCTGGGCAAATTATGATCGCTTTATCAGCACCGCTGCTGGTGGTACCTTTCATCGCTGGAGTGCTGGCTCGTTGGATATCGGCGGGTATATTGTCAGGTATTGGCCTATTGATCCTGGCACTGGGCTTGGCTCTATTGGGTCATAACCTAGCCGGAGGTGCTGCTAATGGCGTATTACACTGGCCAATGCTGCTGATCGGCGTAGGCATCGGCTTACCGTGGGGTCTGATGGACAGCCTCGCGGTCAGCGTGGTGGAGAAGGAACGTGCGGGTATGGCCACAGGCATCTTCAATGCGATCCGTGTATCGGCTGATGGTTTAGCACTGGCTGTATTTGGTGTGTTATTGGTGATATTGATCCAGTCTGGTTTATCCGACATCACTTCCAACACAGCATTGGGTCAAGCAGCCAGCCGTGCTGCTATTGGCGACTTGGCTGGTGCCAACACCTTGCTACCTGGATTAGAGGACGCGCTGCTACGCAGCTACGATGCAGCGTTTCGCACTACCTTGTTCATTCTATCAGGAGCTTCCGTGCTGACGGCGTTGATGATCTTGGCTCTGCTAGGCCGGGTCAATGGGCATAACGAAGGTGTGCCCGCTTAAGGCAAGTCATGGTTGATGCGACTGTCTTTGTCTACTCGCTAAAAGAATTTTCCAATTTGAAATCGAGAAATCCCACCTTTATAACATGAGAAAGGCCGTGCAAATTTGCGCGGCCTTAAATTTAGAGTATGAATTTGAGCAATTTATTCATCACGCCAGTTTAAGTAATAACGCTTAGTTTGATCTGTTTGCTTCAGAATCTCTCCTAGTTTCTGAACATCTGGTTTTTGTGGATCATCATCGTGGTTATAGTAATACAAAACACCGTATGTGGAATTTGTTATATCTGGTCCAAACTCTTTTGTGAATACTCCAAGATTGTAGATTACATCGTCAACTTTGACATAAAGATTCTTCTTAAATAATTCTTTCACTTTTTGAGAATTATTTTCATTAATGGATACCGCAAAATGAATATAATCTTTATTTATGTTAGTATGGAATATTGAAGTATTTTCAATAGCTGTTTTATTCTGGGTGATAGTTAAAATCCCCATAGGATTTACACTTGTATCACTTATTTTATTTACACCCAAATATCCCGAATAATTAGATTCTCCTTCATATTCTGATTTAAGATCGAAAACTAACATATCATCTAGTTCTTTAATCAGTTCCCAATCACAAGCCATCATATCTTCTTGTGTCGGTTGCCAAGGCACGAAGTTACCGTGTTCATTATGCAAATCAATATGTGTCAGATAATCATACTGAGTCCCAACAGCAACACCATCAACCGCATAAGCACTACCTTCATCTACAATTAGATTATTCACTCGTGGCGTAATAGCTAGATACATGCCTTTATCACCCCAAACAAAACGGGCAATACGCTTGCGTAGTTTTAATTGAATCAAAGCCCAAGAGAAAGAACCCACTGGTGCAATAAAGCAATCGCATTGATATTGTTTTGGATCGAATGGGCATTCACATTCAGGCTTAATAACGTTAGACATACTAATTCCTTATATTTATAGGTAATTTCAAGAAAAAATAAAATTTATATTCCGTTCACTGTCAGACAGTTGAAATATATTAACAAATACTGAACACCATTTTAATTTGTTAGATTTGTGTGGTTTTTTGCACAAACAAGCAACAGTCAAAATTCAAAATTCAAAATTCAAAATTTAATTAATTAAACTCTAATTTGATTTATATCGCTCTCACAAAAAAACAGAAAAATTACACTCAATATCAATCAGAAACATAATCACCCTAAGAATATAAACCAATAAGAATAAACATCATCCCCAAAAGGTTATTATGTGTAAAAACTCAACATTAATAATTCAGCATGAAAGCAATAAACTTTTCCCTAGTAGTTTTAATTAATATTCTCAACAATGCTTACTAATATGCGCCGCAGTATTATTATTACACGGCTCACGAGTTATACGCATTAAACTTCAAGTTGCAATTTACAACACGCTATGAAACTTGATTTCTCCCCGCCTCGCGGGGAGAAATCACATGCATCTTGAAGTTAGATTGGTATAACAGTAAAAGTGGGAGAATATCTGTATCTTAACCGAGCATTAAATGGTTGGTACTGGGCATATAAAGACTCAGGAGAAGCAGGCCGGATTCCTCTGGAATATATTAAATTCTAAGATGCCATATTGATACAGCCATCCCAGTATTAACCACAATATTGTGACTATACTGCCCTCTTATTTATCAAGGTATTCAATAACATTGATGGGATACATTACCGGACAAAGGAGACAAAGTAATGAAGTTTGTTCCCGATTATAATCATATTCATGCAGCACATTCTCGTATTAAATCCTATATCAATAAAACCCCTGTATTGACATCAACAACTGTCAATGAACTCTTTAACGCTCAAGTCTATTTCAAGTGTGAAAACTATCAAAAAATGGGGGCATTCAAATTCCGCGGAGCCATGAATGCCCTATCCCAGTTTAGTGATGAACAGAAAAACGCAGGCGTTATTGCTTTTTCATCAGGCAATCATGCACAAGCAATTGCGCTGGCAGCTAAGTTACTGAATATTTCTGCCACCATTGTCATGCCACACGATGCTCCCCAAGCTAAGATAACGGCAACAAAAGGTTATGGTGGTAAAATAGTTTTTTATGACCGATATACTGAAGATCGCGAAAAAATCGGTCGGCAACTGGCAGAAAAACACGGCATGACACTCATCCCACCTTTCGATCATCCACATATCATTGCAGGTCAAGGCACCGCAGCTAAGGAGTTATTTGAAGAAGTCGGTGAGTTGGATGCTCTGTTTATACCTCTTGGCGGTGGGGGTTTATTGTCTGGCTCTGCGCTTGCCGCTGCTCACTTATCCCCTACATGTCAGGTTTTTGGTGTCGAACCAGCAACCGGTAATGATGGTCAGCAGTCTTTTAAAAAAGGTGAAATAGTCCATATAAATACCCCAAAAACCATTGCAGATGGTGCTCAAACACAACACTTGGGACAACACACTTTTGCTATCATTCGCCACCTTGTTAAAGACATTCTTACTGCGTCAGATGATCAATTAATTGATGCCATGCACTTTTTGGCCGAGCGAATGAAAACCATTGTCGAGCCTACCGGCTGTTTGGGATTTGCTGCGGCAAACGCAATGCGGGAACAATTGCAAGGGCAACGTATCGGAATTATCTTGAGTGGTGGAAATATTGATATAAAACAATATGCACATTTGTTAGCAAACAAGCTCTCATGAGCATTCATTATTTAATCATGCCCCCGTTAGCATGATAAAAATAAGCAGAAAATTGCTACTTAACTTTTTCCTGTTCTTTCTTTAACTTCCGCCATAACGTCGTGCGGCTAATGCCCAGATATTCTGCTGCCGCACGCCGATTACCGGAAAACCGCGCCACAATATCGTGTACTAAAGGCGTATTTTCGATAAGAGAAGCTGTCTCAATCTGGGCTGCTTGAGTAACATCAGAGCCAGTCTGGCGTTCAGGTGAAAGCGATAATATCAATGTAGGGGTTAACGCCTGTTCTGGATGAGCACTTAAATAAAGCGCTATCCGTTCCATTAAGTTACGTAGTTCACGCACATTTCCCGGCCAATGATAGTCATGCAACACGTCATAACACCCAGCAAGCGCCTGTATCCTCGATGCAGTAATGGGTAAGTTAAGTACCGCGAAAGCCCGTTGTAAGTATTCTAGCGCCAACAAACCAATATCATCCCCCCTCTCCCTTAATGCAGGTATGTTGATCCGCAATACACTCAAACGGTAGAACAAATCTGCCCGAAAACGCCCTTCCCTGACCCAAGTATCTAAATCACAATGCGTCGCACAGATGATCCGCACATCGACGGCAATCGGACGATATCCACCAACCCTGACAACCGATTTTTCTTCTAATACCCTTAATAACCGCGTTTGCAAAGGCAATGGCATTTCACCGATTTCATCCAGAAATAGCGTCCCTCTATGTGCAATTTCAAATAACCCCGCACGCCCACCACGTCGTGAACCGGTGAAAGCGCCTTCCTCATAACCAAACAGTTCAGCCTCCAGCAAAGACTCCGTAATCGCGCCACAGTTAACGGCAACAAATGGCCGCGGATACTTGCCCGCTAGCTGTCCATATCGCAAGGTATATTCATGATGAATAGCCTGCGCCACCAGCTCTTTTCCTGTACCGCTTTCTCCCTGAATTAAAACTGTTGCCGTCGAGCGGGAGTACAGCATAATTGTATTGCGCACATGTTCTACCACAACAGAATGTCCCCTGATGTCGTTGATTGTGTGCCGTGTGCGTAGTTTATCTTCTGTAGGATAAGGAGAAATCATTGCCTGATTAAGTTTGCTCATTCGGGCCATCTCCAACGCATCCCTAAATGCCTGCCGAATCGAATCCGCTGAATAGACAAAAACCCCCACTAACTCAGCTTCATAAGCAAGATCGGTAATCAATCCGGCCCCGACAATCACTTTTATGCCCATCGCCTTCAACGTATTGACCTGCGCCCTAGCATCTTCCTCTGTGACATAACTGCGTTGTTCAATGCGCAAATTGAAATGCTGCTGAAATTCTTCTAATGCAGGCAACGTATTTTGATAGGTAATCACACCAATTCGGGAACTGATTTGTCGGGCACGGGCCAATGCCTGCATAAAATCAAATCCGCTGGCTTTAGCTATAATCACAGGCACAGATAAACGGCTTTTTAAATACGCCCCATTAGATCCTGCGCAAATCACCGCATCACAATGTTCAGTTTCCAGTCGTTTGCGAATATGTTGGACCGCACGTTCAAAACCCAACTGAATCGGCGTGATATTCGCTTGGTGATCAAATTCCGGTGTAATATCACGAAAAAGATCAAAAAGTCTGGAAACAGAGACGGTCCAGATAACGGGTTTATTGTTATCACGTTCCTCTGCCTGTGCTGATGCCATATCTCCTCCCCTGTTGCTTGTGTTCTGTTTCACCGCCAAAATATGAAACAAAAATGAAACATAATTGATTCAATATGAAACAAATATACATTATAGCCAATAGCTAAACAGTAGCTACTTATCAACCAAAATCTATCCACCAAATTAATTTTTAATAATTAAAACATATAGTTGAAACATCAACATTAGCCCATCTGCCCATTTTTTAAATATTGGCATAGACTTTGCTAAAAAAATTCACAGTAACAACAAAATACAAATTGGTTTCATTTTGGTAACAATGGGGTTATGTATGGCACTTTCTTCCGCTGGTTTAGCTTTTCGTCAGGCAATAGAGGACGAATCTCCGTTACAAGTCGTCGGAACCATCAATGCAAACCATGCATTACTGGCAAAACAGGCAGGCTACAAGGCGATTTACCTTTCAGGTGGTGGTGTTTCTGCGGGTTCACTGGGGCTGCCAGATTTGGGGATCTCTACGCTGGACGACGTGTTGATTGATGTCCGCCGTATTACTGATGTCTGTGACTTACCGCTGCTTGTCGATGCCGATATTGGGTTCGGTTCCTCGGCGTTTAATGTCGCCCGCACAATTCGTTCTATTATTAAAGCAGGAGCCGCGGGTGTGCATATTGAAGATCAGGTCGGTGCTAAACGTTGTGGTCATCGTCCAAATAAAGAAATTGTTTCCAAACAGGAGATGGTAGACCGTATCAAGGCTGCCGTTGATGCCCGTACCGATGAAAATTTTGTCATTATGGCCCGCACGGATGCACTGGCAGTAGAAGGGTTAGATGCCGCACTGGACAGAGCCACAGCTTATATCGAAGCGGGCGCCGATATGCTGTTCCCTGAAGCCATCACCGAGCTGCATATGTATCAGGAATTCGCGTCCAAGACGCAGGTCCCTGTTTTAGCGAACATTACCGAATTCGGTGCGACACCACTCTTTACAATCGAAGAATTAAGGCGCGTCAACGTCGCCATTGCCCTTTACCCGCTATCAGCATTTCGGGCGATGAATAAAGCCGCCGAACAGGTCTATACCACTTTGCGTCGAGATGGCACACAGAAAAACGTCATCAATATGATGCAAACCCGCAATGAACTTTATGAAAGCATCAACTACTACGATTTTGAACGAAAACTGGATGCCCTGTTTTCCCAGAAAAATAGCAGAGGTGATACTCATGAGTAAGCAGAATACGGCAACGGAACTCTCAGAATCTACACCATTTAAGCCCAAAAAATCAGTTGCACTGTCCGGTGTCACAGCAGGCAATACAGCGCTCTGTACCGTTGGCAAAAATGGCAATGATTTACATTACCGTGGTTATGATATTCTCGATTTGGCCGCCCATTGTGAATTTGAAGAAGTCGCTTATCTTCTCATCCACGACAAACTTCCCTCCCACGCAGAATTGACATCCTACAAAAACAAATTGAAATCCTTACGTGGCCTGCCAAGCAATGTCAAAGCCGCATTGGAGGCACTGCCTGCGGTGGCCCATCCTATGGATGTCATGCGTACCGGCGTTTCTGTACTGGGTTGTACTTTGCCAGAAAAAGAAGATCACAACCTGGCTGGTGCCCGCGATATTGCTGATCGCTTACTCGCCTCTCTCGGTTCAATACTGCTGTATTGGTATCACTATAGTTATAATGGCCGTCGCATCGAAGTTGAAACCGATGATGATTCCATTGGCGGACACTTTCTCCATCTCTTGCATGGTCAAAAGCCACGGGGATCATGGGAAAAAGCGATGCACACCTCCCTGATCTTGTACGCTGAACATGAATTTAATGCGTCTACCTTTACCAGCCGAGTCATTGCGGGCACGGGATCAGATATTTACTCTGCCATTATCGGGGGAATCGGTGCCCTGCGTGGATCGAAGCATGGTGGGGCCAATGAAGTTTCATTCGAAATTCAGCAACGCTATGACACTCCCGCGCAAGCCGAAACCGATATTCTGGCCCGTCTGGCGAGAAAAGAAGTTATCATCGGTTTCGGCCATCCGGTTTATACCGTCTCCGATCCTCGCCATAAAGTCATTAAAGAAATTGCCCTGCAACTTTCCCAGGAAGCAAGGACAACCCAGATGTATGACATTGCTGATCGGATTGAATCCGTGATGTGGGATAACAAAAAAATGTTCCCGAATCTTGATTGGTTCTCAGCGGTTTCCTATCACATGATGGGGGTTCCTACTGCCATGTTTACCCCGCTATTTGTGATGGCCCGCACTTCTGGTTGGGCCGCTCACATTATTGAGCAACGTATTGATAACAAAATCATCCGTCCATCAGCTCACTATATTGGCCCTGAAAATTTGGCATTTATACCGCTTGAACAACGTTAATAATTCGATTTAAGGATTAATTATGTCTACCTCTGTTGTTAACAACCGACCTGATTACGATCAGGTGATTGTAGATATTGTGGATTATGTCATGGACTACACCATAACATCCCCAATTGCTTACGCCACAGCCCACCACTGCCTGATAGATACCTTGGGTTGTGGATTAGAGGCGCTGGAATATCCCGCCTGCACAAAACTATTAGGGCCAATTGTGCCGGGAACAACGGTACTTAACGGTGCGCGCGTACCAGGAACCCAATTCCAGCTCGATCCTGTTCAAGCCGCCTTTAACATTGGTGCAATGATCCGCTGGCTCGATTTCAATGACACCTGGCTGGCGGCCGAATGGGGACATCCTTCTGATAATCTTGGCGGAATACTTGCCACCGCCGACTGGTTGTCCAGAAATGCGATTGCCCGCGGAGAAAAACCACTCACCATATGGGATGTTCTGACAGCGATGATTAAGGCGCATGAAATTCAAGGCTGCCTGGCATTAGAAAATGCTTTCAATAAAGTCGGGTTGGATCATGTTATTTTAGTCAAAGTGGCTTCCACGGCGGTTGTCGCTCAACTGTTAGGGCTGCAACGTGAGGAAATATTAAGTGCGGTTTCATTGGCCTGGGTTGACGGACAATCTTTGAGAACTTATCGCCATGCCCCCAATACCGGCTCGCGCAAATCCTGGGCTGCGGGAGATGCAACTTCCCGTGCCGTGCGTCTGGCTCTGATAGCCCAAACCGGTGAAATGGGTTATCCCTCTGTATTATCTGCCAAAACCTGGGGATTTTATGACGTTCTGTTCAATGGTCAGCCATTCACATTCCAGCGCCCTTATGGTTCTTATGTCATGGAAAATGTGCTGTTTAAAATCGCTTTTCCAGCAGAATTCCATTCACAAACTGCCGTAGAAGCAGCAATGATCTTGCATCAGCAACTGAAAGAGCACAACAAACGCATTGAAGATATTGCACAAATCACTATCCGTACCCACGAAGCCTGTATCAGAATCATTGATAAACAGGGACCATTGAACAATCCCGCCGACAGGGATCACTGTATTCAATATATGGTTGCCGTCCCGCTGATTTTTGGGCGTCTGACGGCTGCGGATTATGAAGATGATATCGCTGCCGATCCACGCATTGACACCTTGCGGGAAAAAATAGTCTGCGTTGAAGACCTTGATTTCACCCGTGACTATCATGATCCCGAAAAACGCTCCATTGCCAATGCACTGACGTTGACATTCACCGATGGCACTCAATTGGACGAAGTTAAAATCGAATTCCCGATTGGACACGCCCGTCGCCGTAAAGATGGCATTCCGCTATTAGAGGAGAAATTCAAAACCAATCTGGCGCGTCGTTTCCCGCAAGAGCAGCAACAAAAAATTTTAGCGATATCTCTTGATCTGATGGCATTGAGAGACATCCCGGTAAACGAATACCTTGATTTGTATGTCATATAATTTGTATATCCTTAAGAGATGAATGTAGGAGAGATTATGTCATTCCAAGATTTCTATCAGCATTCAATTGATGATCCTGATACTTTTTGGGCAGAACAGGCCAAACGCATACACTGGCAACAGCCTTTTGAACAGCCCCTGGATCATAGCCATCCCCCTTTTGCCCGTTGGTTTTGTGGGGGAAAAACCAATCTCTGCTACAATGCGCTAGACCGCTGGCTGGAAAGCCAACCCGATGCCAGGGCACTGATTGCCATTTCAACGGAAACTAAAACCAATAGCGAGCGAGTTTTCACCTATAAAGAACTGCATCGGGAAGTGAATCGTGCCGCTGCTATCATGTTGTCGCTCGGCGTGAAAAAAGGTGATCGTGTCGTTGTTTACATGCCAATGGTGGCTGAAGCCCTGTTTATTTTACTGGCCTGTGCCCGTATTGGGGCAATCCATTCAGTCGTATTTGGGGGTTTTGCTTCTCACAGTCTCGCTACCCGATTAGATAACGCTGAACCCGTTTTAGTTGTCTCAGCGGATGCGGGTTCACGTGGGGGAAAAATCATTCCTTATAAGCCTCTGCTTGATGAGGCCATTGAATTAGCCAGGCACACGCCACGCCATGTTTTGATGGTAGATCGCGGACTGTCCAATATTCATTGGGTGAACGGCAGGGATGTCGATTTTGCCACATTACGGCAGAAGCATCTTGATGCAGAAGTGCCTGTCACATGGCTCGAATCCAGTGAAACGTCTTGTGTGCTCTATACATCAGGCACAACCGGAACCCCGAAAGGGGTTCAACGCGATGTCGGCGGTTATGCCGTGGCGCTGGCGACATCAATGGACGTTATTTTTGGTGGTCAGGCAGGCGGCGTTTTTTTCTGCACATCGGATATTGGCTGGGTTGTTGGGCACTCTTATATTGTCTATGCTCCCTTAATCGCCGGCATGGCAACGATCATGTATGAAGGTCTCCCGATACGACCGGATGCGGGCATTTGGTGGCAAATTGTCGAAAAATATCGTGTCACCAGAATGTTTTCTGCTCCTACGGCAATCCGCGTTTTGAAAAAATACCCGACGGATTGTATCGCCAAATATGATATCTCATCGCTTGAAACACTCTATTTAGCAGGAGAGCCGCTTGATGAACATACCGCCCGTTGGATTGCCGAAACCATTAATGTGCCTGTCATTGATAACTACTGGCAAACTGAAACGGGCTGGCCCATTATGGCGATTGCCCGCAGTCTGGATAACAGGCCAAGCCGTTTTGGTAGCACCGGTTTTCCCATGTACGGTTTTAACGTCAAGCTACTCAACGAACTGACTGGTCAGGAATGTGGTGATAATGAAAAAGGAATGCTGGTTATCAAAGGCCCTTTGCCGCCAGGTTGCATCCAGACTGTCTATGGTGATGATCGCCGTTTCATTAATACTTACTGGCGTCACTTTGATCAGCAAGTCTATTCGACATTTGATTGGGGAATACGTGACAGCGAAGGTTATTATTTTATTCTGGGGCGTTCGGATGATGTGATTAACGTTTCCGGCCACCGTTTGGGAACGCGGGAGATTGAAGAGTGCATCGCCAGTCACGAAGATGTCGCAGAAGTTGCCGTCATTGGTATCAAGGATGAAGTGAAAGGACAAACCGCCGTGGCGTTTGCTGTCCTCAAAGAAGGACGAGAAATCCAGAGTGCTGACCATTTTGCCACCTTGGAGAAGGCATTAATGGCGTTGGTGGATAAGAAAATCGGCAGCGTTGGACGTCCGGCACGCGTCTATTTTGTGACGCAATTACCGAAAACCCGTTCAGGAAAAATGTTGCGCCGCACCATGCAGGCTATTTGTGAAGGACGTGAACCAAGCGATATTGCCCTGATTGAGAATCCCGCTTCATTGGAAGCCATTCGGGATGCGATTTCCCATTAAGCAAGTATCAGCCATACCAAGTATTCGTACTCAGGAACATATACTCATCTCTTTTTTGTTTAATCTTCATTTAATGCCGCTGAGTTATTATGACTTCGTACTACATTTCTCTCAGCTACTTTTACCTATTTCTCGCTCCGTTCCTACACGGAGCTTTTTTTATCTAGTTGACATCCTCCCCGCCCTAAAGGACGGGGATTCCTACAGCGTTCAGACCGAAGCCTGACTCACCTCGGTGGGTTCCTGCTTCAACGGGCGGTCTGACTGCACCATCCCTCCACAGGCAAGCACGGCATGTCCTGCCGCTAAAATATTACGTGCGGCGTTTACATCCGCGTTCGCGGTGTAGCCGCATACCTGACACACGAATTGACTTTGCGTCTGACGGTTTTCTTTCGCCGTATGACCACAGCAGGCACACCGCTGGCTGGTGTATGCCGGAGGTATCGCCAGTACCTGACCACCGCGCCAGAGCTGCTTGTACTCAAGCTGACGGCGCATTTCATGCCAGCCTTGATCCCGTATCGAGCGGTTCAATCCTGATTTGCCTCTGACGTTTCTTCCGTGCTTCTCTGCCGTGCCTTTTGCCGATTTCGACATGTTACTGACCTTCAAGTCTTCAATGACGATCATCGCGTGGTTTTTGCTGATTTCACTGGTGACTTTGTGAAGGTAGTCGCGCCGGATATTGGCAATGTGTGAGTGCAAACCCTGGATTTTCCGTTTTTGTTTCTGCCAGTTTGCGCTGAATTTTACTTTGCGACTCAACTGCCGCTGGAGTGTTGCCAGCTTACGTTGGTTTGCTTTGAAGCTGCTTACTGGCTGATATACCGTGCCATCTGAAAGCGTGGCAAGTTTTGTTACTCCGGCATCCAGTCCGACCATTGATTCTGCATTGTGAGCAGGGTCAGTCACTTCGTATTCAGTCTGGATACTGACGTACCATTTGCCGCATGACTGGCTGACCGTGACGTTTTTCACTTCGCCAATGACTTCACGGCTGTTGCGATAGCGTATCCACCCTAACTTTGGCAACGAGATTCGACTGTTGGGCTGATCGAGCTTCACGCCCTGCGGGTAGCGGAATGAGTCATGTTGACCACGTTTTTTGAAGCGGGGGAATGCAGCCCGCTTCTGGAAGAAATTTTTGTAGCCGCGCTCCAGATCTTTCAGTGACTGCTGCAACGGTTGCGAGGGAGATTCTTTCAGCCATTGTGTTTCAGGTACGGATTTCCACTCAATCAGCCATGAAGCCATTTTGGTGTAGGGGAGATATTTATTCCCTGCTGCAGGGTTCTCATTCTGGAGTGCCAGTGCACGGTTAAAAACGAAGCGACAAGCCCCTGCGAAGCGTCGCATATCGCGCTCCTGCTGACCATTTGGTCTTAACTGGAATTTGAAGGCTTGAAGTCGTTTCATGACTATCATTATACTTTGGTCTATGACAAAAGAAACTGATAGTCGACGCGGAAGACACGGTGTTTTCCTGATGCACGTCCACTTGGTATTCGTCGCCAAGTATCGACGAAAGATATTCGATCTTGATGCCATCGAAAAGCTACGCAGCTACTTTAGCAGCGTATGTGCTGATTTTGGTGTTGAACTGGTTGAAATGGACGGCGAATACGACCACGTGCATTTGCTGATCAACTACCCGCCAAAGCTCGCAGTATCGAATCTGGTCAACAGTCTTAAAGGCGTTTCCAGCAGGCTGCTTCGGCGTGACCGTCCAGATATTGCTCTACGCTATTACTACAAAGGCGTTTTGTGGACACCGAGCTATTTTGCAAGTAGTTGCGGAGGTGCGCCGATCTCGATCATCCGGCAATACATCGAGCAGCAGAAAACACCAGGTTAGTCGGAAAACCGCGCCTGATAAATAGATTCACTTTTTCGTTCGTTAATTTTTAAAGTGAAATATTAAATCAGGGTACACAAAGCACCCCGAATCATAATTTCTATCTTATAAGACGTGAATTAATGCGCTATCTTAGGTTCTTTTAGCGCAGACTCTGCCCATTCCATCATTGCTGGATGTTTTAACATATGATTAACCCACTTCTGGCTGATTGCAGAAAGTTTCAATCCATAAGTTTGGGCACGGAAAGCAACTGGAGCATAGAAAGCATCGACAGCAGTGAATTTATCTCCCGCCAGCCATTCACCCCCAAATTGAGTTAACCCTTCTGTCCAAAGTGCATCTATTCGTTCAATATCGCACTGTAATTCGGGTGTTATTTCATTAAGCTCATTACGAATAGAACAATTCATCGTGCAAAGCTGACGTAATGTTGCAAAGCCAGAATGCATTTCTGCCGCAGCACTTCTCGCCCATGCCCTGGCTATTTTATCTGATGGCCAAACTTGTATATGTTCTTCAGCAATATATTCGATAATTGCCAGAGAATCCCAAACCGTAATTTCTCCATCAATCAGACAAGGAACCAAACCAGTAGGTGAAAATGCCTGAAATTTCTCACGACTGCTTTTACCATCTTCAAAATAACTTAGCCTCTCCTTAAAAGGAATATCCAACGCCCTGAGCAAAATCCACGGACGCAGTGACCAAGAAGAATAATTTTTATTGGCTATCCACAATGTATACATCGTATTTTTCTCTACTATAATAAAATTACGTGATTATAAATAAACATTATATTTCCCCATAAAAACAGTAATTCCATTATAAAATATCACGCTATTAGAATAGCACTCAATAAAAAAAACAAATAATCCACAAAATAAAAAAATGAATTCACTATGTACTTTAAAAACCCTCATCTATACGCATTAAACTTCAAGTTGCAATTTACAACACTCCATGAAACCTGATTTCTCCCCGCGAGGCGGGGAGAAATCACATGCATATTGAAGTTAAATTGGTATATATTGTAGAAACATCTCTATATTAAAAATAAGGTATAATATGCCACTCAAAAATACTGCCATTAGCTTTGGTCATATTTCTATTTTTATTCATTGGCTAGTGGCATTTTCCGTTTATGGAATGTTTGCACTTGGATTATGGATGGTCACATTAAGTTATTACGATAACTGGTATCATCGTGCTCCTGAACTACATAAAAGTATAGGTAGTTTATTATTTATTGTCATGATTATTCGGGTAATGTGGCGATTTATTTCGCCACCACCAAAACCTTTGGCAAGCTACAGTCTTTTTATACGCATCAGTTCACAACTAATGCAACTCACTCTCTATATCGCCTTATTTGGTATTCTATTTAGTGGATATCTCATTTCCACAGCCGATGGGCAATCTATCAGAATTTTTGATTGGTTTGAAATTCCCGCCACTTTAACAGAACAAGGAATACAGGCTGATACGGCGGGGGTTATTCATCTTTATCTTGCCTGGATTGTTGTTGTGCTTTCCCTATTACACGGGCTTACTGCACTGAAACACCACTTTATTGATCGTGATATTACCCTAAAAAGAATATTTGGTTACAAACCAAATTAAAATGACTTTTGGAGAATTATGATGCTGAAAAAAACGTTAGTAGCCCTAACCGTAGGGGGATGGCTCATGAGTACAGGAAATACTCTCGCTGCTAATTATAAATTCGATAAAATAGGCCAACATGCCTTTATTGAATTTCGTATTCAACATTTGGGATTTAGCTGGCTTTATGGTGGTTTTAGGGATTTCGATGGTAACTTTACTTTTGATCCAGAAAATCCGGCAAATGATAAAGTGAATGTCGTTATCAAAACCGATAGTGTAGACACCAAACATGCCGAACGAGATAAGCACTTACGTGGTCCTGATTTTTTGAACAGTAATAAATATCCTGAAGCTAATTTCACATCAACGAATGTTAAGAAAGAAGGTGAACATTATCTTATTACCGGAGATCTCACATTAAATGGTGTGACCAAGCCTGTCATACTGGACGCAAAATTGATCAATGCAGGAAACGATCCGTGGGGTGGATACCGTGCTGGTTTTGAGGCGACAGGCAAACTCAAATTAAAAGACTTTAATATCAAAGAAGATCTGGGACCAAAATCTCAGGAAGTCGAACTAATCATTTCCGTTGAAGGCGTGCGAGAAAAAACCTAATCATAAAAGAACGCGGTAAGAAAAACGTACCGCGTTCCATTTATCCTGTTTTAGACAAATTCCATATCTATTGGGCAATCAGTTCATTAACGTGACGCGTTATTAGAGCCAAAGCATTGTGGGCATCATAATCTGCCTTAATGATCTGTGACTGCTGGCGCCATATCGGGGAAGATAATATCCTTGTCACTGCCTGATATAACTGCTGCTCAGTTGGTGTATCAGTGTGCAAGCTGATACCACAACGTGACCAGATAACACGAGCGACAGCTTCTAATTTTCCATCTCCTGTTCCCGCGACCACTAAAGGTACTCCATGACGAATGGCTGAATTCAGAGAACCATAACCACCATTAGTAATAAAAATGGATGCTCTGGGGAGCCAGTGTTCAAAATTGAGATACTCGACCACCCTGGCATTTTCTGGAAGATCTTCTCCCAAGGCATCAATAGAACGACCGCCTGTAATCGCCAATACCCGAACCGGTAACGTTGCCAATCCCCGTAATGTAGGTAATATCAATTGGTTAAAATCAATATTAGCCAGTGTACCTTGAGTCACCAGGATCAACGGCAGGCTTTCATCCGGCCAACTGATTTGCGTTTTATCATCTTCCACTTTTACCGGCAGCGCTCCGATAAACTCCACTGTCTCAGGTAAATCATCACGCGAAAATTCAAATGATTGCGTTGCCAGTTGCAAGAAACGATCAACTCCGCTCATCAAAACATCATTATGATCCCCTGTTAGTGGAAGACAATCTACAGCAGCAAGTGATTGATTAAATGTTTCCCTAACCTGCTCAATTAATTGGTGCGTTTCCTCATCCACCAATTGCTCGCGAGTCAAATCAGCAGGCAATAATTCAGGGGGTATCCTAGCCCCCCAGAATATGGAATCCTTTGATGACCATGGCAACGGAGTAACGCCAATCGCAATAACGGGAATGCGTTTTTCAGTTGGTTTCTGTAATAACGGCAACGCGGCATAAAAGGTATTATCAATAATCAACAGGTCAGCTTTCCCCTCGTCGATGATTTGCAGCAATTGCTTCGACAATACAGGAATGGGTTCGGCAAAAAATCTCCCTAACGATAGCGCCATCTGAATATTTCCCGGTGGATGTTTTGCCCGTTCAGGAAAATAATTTTCCAAATAGCGATAATCAACATCCACTTGTTTATCAAAGGGAACAAAAGTGGCTCCCAATGCTTCCGCTTGCTGTTGAAACAAAGAACCACTAAATATTGTGACATCATGTCCCTGTCCTATTAAATGTTCCGCAATAGTGAATATTGGAAAAACATGGCCAGGAGTTGCAATAGCTGCTAAGGCAATACGCGACATTAATAAACCTCCTTCAAAACAATTTCTACTTAATCAGCACTGGAAACAGAACCGGAAACAGAAATAGTACGGAAGCTGTGATTGTTACACACAGGCGTGCTGTGGATATGTACCCGTTGAATATGGCGAGGAGAACGGGAAATAAAAGCTTCACGTCCATGTAATAAAGTGAAGTTATCGCAAATCGCAATATCACCAGACTGCCATTGGTGGGCGTAGAAATAACGCGGATCATACAATCTATTATACAATGCTTCCTCAAAGGATTGTTGCTCTTCGTATGACATTCCATCTATCGCCAAAGAGTGATGATCAGCGTACTTGACATCGTCTTTTCCCATCGGCTCATTATAACGCATCACCCATTTTTTACCGTCGGGATGAAGACAAACCAACGGTGAACTCACTTCACCACCATAATGTGTCACTCGACTTGTGCGGTAAGTAATAGTGGTATTTTTCCATGCATTACGCTCATCATCACTAGCATCGATAATTAATTGTTCAGTATTGACAAACGTAGTACGCCCTCCTTGAGCTGCTTTTGGAGCAGATACACAATGAAATATCTGAAATTCAGGGATCGTCTCCCTATACATTCCATCCCAATGCAACGGTACACTACTGCTGTCCAGAACATGGTCAGAGGGTTTCGGAGACTCCATAACATCCAATACAACACCGAATGGCCACATCATGATTTCACCCCAGCGGCTAGAATATTCTGCCAATTTCTCTTTATTCGTAAAACCAGATTGAAAGCCACGCAACACAACTAGCAGATGAGTACGAGCCAGTTTACGCAGAGCATCAATTGACAGTGTAGTAATATCCTGATCAGGGTAACTGGGAGTAATACACACGCCAAAAGGTGTCATTACCTCAATGTGACAATCAAGTTCATAGGTATTCATGATTTTTTTCTCCAAAATGCAGTTATTATTCAGTTATTCTGCTTATGCTGTCGCCGTCTGGGATTTTGTTTGCTGAATTTCTTCGGAGAACGTTTCAATCAAGTAATGGCTTGGAACTCCTCTAATTTCGATCAGTTTTCCATTCATCTTTTTCACTTCATCACTTTTCATCAGTACAAACTGGCCATTAATGTTGGCTGCCACACCGTGCCACGGTGTCAACCAATCATCCCGAGTCGGCATCATATGAATACCAATTTTGATACTATCCACAGGCTGCGGGTGAATAGAAAGTCGGATCGCTAATGGGAATTGTTCTGCTAGCAAATTCCCCCATGCCCAACTACGTTGGATAACCCCTACCGAGCGCTGACGGGCATCTTTTTGCAAAGCATTTTTCGAACCTGCATATTCTGGTAATAAACTATCTTCATAAAGAAAACGAGTAATTGCCCGATATAATTGAACACCCTCTTCGGTTTTTTTGAGTTCATCTTTGATTTCTTCAATTGAAGAAGCATAACGACTGACCAATAATTCACGTAGTTGATCGTAATCATTGGTATATTGTGTTAGTGATTCAACGTTACCAAGATTAAAAACTGAAAGATGAGTCGCGCCTAATTCATGTAGCAGCTTTTCAATTTCTAATTGATAATGAGTAATTGTGTCATCATCGACATGAATAAGATCACTAAACACATGCCCATCAGAACAAATAACAATATTTGCCCCAGGTGGATAATAAAGTTGAATACGCTGACAAAGGGAATTTAGAAAAATCAGTGATAACTTTTCTGCCATATCCGGCATTTTACCCAATACTTTTCTAGGATTTGGGGATTTCGTTGGAAATGCAGGTAAAATACACTCAATAGGTTTTCCTTGCTCCACAAATGCACGGATACGTGGTAGTTGAACCTCAGAAACCTTTTTTTCTTCATATTGAAGTGTATGTTCAGACTCAGGGAAACGACGTCGATACTGCAATAATTCATGTAGAATTTTGTTAGACACTTCTTCTATGTCAAGACGTTCCATAATTCATTCCTAATTTATTACATTTACATCACAGCCAATTAATACAGTTAGCAATATGTAGATATTGCTGAGTATAAAAACATTAACTCACATGCTTTTTAATATATAAAAATTCGAAACAAAACTTACAACGTGCAAGTTACAATATACAACCAAATCCAACTATAAATATACTGGGTTTTTTATCTTATCTTATTTTATTACGCATTCTATAAAATGCTAAAAAATCATACATATAAATATATATCATTATAGTTTCACAAATAAACTAAATTTTTTTAAAAAAATAATTCAATTTTTTTGATGATGTTACAAAACTGAAATAAAGTTCAAAGTTTTTAGAAAATATTATTTTTTAAAGCTATATTATTTATATATCCAATATTATTTATTACAGGAGAGAAAAATAATGCATTGCGAATTTATAAATAGCTCAAAAAAAGAAACAACAGCAATCTCATATACTCAAAATCAACTCATCAAATCACGATCTATTATTATTGCTGGAGAAATCAATCAGGCGCTTGCCGAAAATATAATGACACAACTGATAATTTTGCAGGAAATCAGTGATGATCCAATAAAAATATTTATCAATAGCCAAGGTGGACACGTTGAAGCGGGTGATACCCTGCATGACATGATCAAATTTATCAAACCCAAGGTCATGATGATTGGTACTGGTTGGGTTGCAAGTGCCGGCATTACCATTTTCCTTGCTGCCAATAAAGAAAATCGCTACTCCCTACCAAATACCCGTTTTATGATCCACCAACCATTAGGCGGTGTGCAAGGGCGCGCCTCAGACATCGAAATCGAAGCCAAAGAAATAATAAAAATTCGTAACCGGATAAACCGGCTGATCAGTAAAGCAACCAATCAATCCCTTGATAAGGTCGCAAAAGATACCGATCAGAATTACTGGATGGAGCCAGAAGAAGCCCGTGATTACGGTATTGTCGGGCAGATCATTCATCATTGGGATGAATTATAATAACGGCTCTTTGGGTTTACTTTTATCAGGTTGCAATATTTCTGGTATCAATTAATTCAAGAAGGTATTGCAGCCATTGCCGGCTCAATCAAACTCATAAGTTCTTCTTTTGACACACCATCACGTGATTGCAATGAAATGGCCTGTATAATCCCAAAAAAATATGATGCCAATTTTCCAGCATTGGTATCATTGGGTAACTCACCATCCTTTACCCCTTTTTCTATCCGACTATGAATCAACGCTAGTGTGTTTTTACGCACAGTTTTAAGATAAGCATGAACATCCTCATTTTCTTGAGAATTGTTAATAACTCCTAAAATAAGCAAACATCCACCAGCTCGGTTCGAAGTCGCCACATCGATAGAGCGTTCTAACATTACTCGCACACCTTCCCTTACATCAACAGCCTCATTAAGACTGTCCATCACTTTAGCCCCGACTGTTTTAATGTAGAGTTCAACCGCTGCATAAAAGGCTTTTTTCTTACTGCCAAACGCCGAATAGAAACTCGGTGGATTGATATTCATCGCAACTGTGAGATCAACAAGTTGTGTACCTTCATAACCTTTATTCCAAAACAGCTCCATTGCTTGTTGAAGCGCAGTATCACGATTAAAACTTAAAGGGCGTCCTCGTTGTGCCATCATATGTACCATTGTTATTTTTGTAGTGACTATAACATAAATATCTTGATCCATTTTCGCAAGTCAGATAATTTTGTAATCCTTACTACATAAATGATCAGCAAAAGACGCTAATTATGGAAAACTTAAGCCCTAGTAATATTCATCATCGACATACTACGACAAAGCATAAATCGATTCCTCTGGCCATTTATATCCTAACCCTCGGTATCTTCGCTATAGTGACTAGTGAATTTCAAGTGACGGGAATGATACCAATTATGGCTTACGATTTAGACGTATCCATTTCTCAAATTGGTTATCTTGTTTCCTTATATGCTCTAGCCATGACGTTTGGTGGCCCACTTCTTACTATGGGATTATTAAAAACATCCCCCAAAACGGCATTAATTAGCCTATACGTGACTTTCATTACCGGTGAAATCCTTGGTGCACTTGCAAATTCCTATCCCATGCTAATGGTCGCAAGGATTATCACTGGTGCCGCTTCAGGAGCCTTCTTTGGTGTTGCACTGGCAATCTGTGTGGAAATCGTAAGGGAACAGCAACGAGCATGGGCAATTTCCATTGTACTTTCCGGCATTATGTTGGGAACGATCTTAGGGCTACCCATGGCTAACTTAATAGGCACATATGCTGGTTGGAGAGAAAGTTTTTGGACAACCAGTGTATTAGCCACAATAGTAAGTGTTATCAGTATATTTTACCTTCCCTCTATCCCCAAAATCCCTGCTACTAGTTTACGTACGGAACTAGGAGAACTAAAGAATCTAAAATTATGGTGTGTTTTTTCCACCAGTCTGCTGATTATCGGGGCAACTTTTGCGGCGTTTACTTACTTTACACCAATATTAAAAGAGGTAACGGGTTATAGTGATGATATGATCGCCAGTTTGCTGATTCTCTATGGTGCCGCCACAATAGTGGGCAATATCGTGGTAGGTAAACTCACAGATCGCCATACAATCACAGTCTTAACCATCGGCTTAATTTCTCTTACCCTATTTCTCCTGCTCTTTGGCTTGTTTGCTGATAACAAATCACTTGCAGCCTTATCCCTAATTGGTATCGGATTAGTTGGAGTAACGATGAACCCGGCTATGGTCACTCGAGTTATGCGAACAGCTAATGGTCGCCCACTGGTTAATACAATTCACACCTCCGTGATAACACTTGGTGTGGTCATCGGCTCTTTTCTTGGTGGATTGTGTATTGATTTAGGCTGGGGATTACGAGCTCCATTATGGGTTGGTGGATTGATGGCTTTCATTGGCTTAATGACTTTATTACCTGATATTTTCACCTTATATAAAGAAAATAATACGGATCATAGATAATGACATTTATTTTCAGTGTGAATTTTTATTTCTAATGAATATATATAAACAGTGCAGGCGGTATTATCCAAACACTAATAATAACTGCCCGCTTTTTTAGCATTTATTAAGGTATTTCAGGTATTTTCAGAAATGTAAATAAATCCACCATAAAAAAGCCATGCTATAACATGGCCTATCAAAATAAGGGAAATATTAATTAACGAATGAATCATTTTTCTGTAAGAGTGTTCGATATATCAATCCACCGATAGCCCCACCAATTAATGGAATCAACCAAAATACCCAAAGCTGTTCCAAGGCCCAGGTTCCCTGAAAAATAGCAACCGCTGTACTTCTTGCTGGGTTAACCGATGTATTGGTTACTGGAATACTGATTAAGTGAATAAGTGTCAATGCTAAACCGATAGCCAACGGTGCAAAACCTGCTGGTGCATTTTTATCTGTTGCTCCAAGAATGACAATCAAGAAAAATCCGGTTAATACTAATTCAATAATAATTGCAGCTCTTAATGAAAAACCACCAGGAGAATGTTCACCATAGCCATTAGATGCAAAACCACTTGCCGTTGCATCAAAACCACTTTTACCACTGGCGATAAGGTACAGTACCGCGGCTGCCGCAATTCCTCCAATCACTTGGGCAATAATATAAGGAATAACCTCTTTGGCAGAAATACGCCCGCCCGCAAACAACCCCAATGTTACTGCCGGATTAAAATGCCCTCCTGAAATATGCCCTACCGCATAGGCCATCGTTACCACAGTTAAACCAAAAGCCAAGGATACGCCCACAAAACCAATTCCTAGCTGTGGGAATGCCGCAGCTAAAACAGCACTACCACACCCACCAAACACCAACCAAAAAGTACCTAAAAACTCTGCCGATAACTTTTTAAACATTCGACGATTCCTCAATAATATTTGCATGAATGCAAAAAAATCCAAAAACTAGTTTAGTTAGTGTTTTTAATTATGGGCAAGAAATCACAGATAGGAAAATAAAGAAAAACCGATATAAATTGGTTTATTACAGATTGCTTGATTGTTAACTTAATAATAAGCAACGAAGAAATTCATTTTTAAACAACCCGAGTTTAATATAACAACTCAGGTTGTTTATTTAGTTAATCAATAAGTTATTTAATGACTGCTTGCTTTACTTCATCCGAGGCTTGCCAAATACGATATTTAACTGTCAACGATTTTGGCGTATATACCACGATAGGTAATTTGCTGTTATAACGGATGAAAGCATCCTTACCTAACTGCACCTGAACAAAACGCACTGTTTGTTCTTCATTTGGACAAGCCATTTTTGTTGAAGCGGGACCAGTTACATTATTTAGCACGTAATAATCATATCCCCACCCTTCCAGAGTTTTAGTCTCCAACTTACCGCCAAACCAGTGATGATTACAATCCACTTTCATATCCTTGCCAATCACCAACTCAACCATATAGCCGTTTTCATGTTCTTTCTGAGGTAATTCAATGACGCTACGAGCCATTTTCTCAGAAGGTGCTGGATAAGGGGCGATATCTTCAAGTTTTTTATCGGCAAAAACCGAAGTTGATACCATCAATGCAGCGAAAGGAAATAGATATTTTTTCATATATCACCTCTAAATATGTTTAAAAAGGAGACTAAATAATAACAACAAAAAGACAGGGGTAAATTATGTTTTTTGGCAAGGTACTGATTCTTAAAGGTATTGGATAAGGAAAATCTATTCACTCATCATTAATGTCAAGTTTTATTTATCATCAACAAACTAACAGGTTCTACCAGATCTTTTTTATGTGATATTTCTCAAATCTGATATTAAAATGGCCTGCTACACTCATTGAGTGTGATAGTGAATTTCGTATAGGAGGTCTTATGTTTCCAGAATATCGTGATTTAGTATCCAATCTGAAAGAATCTCATCCCCGCTTCCAATCCCTGTTTGAAAAACATAACCGACTTGACCACGAGATAACCCAACTTGAAGGCCCAAATGGTGCAGGTTATAACGATAAAGTTGTGCGCCTGAAAAAAGAAAAACTACACATAAAAGATGAAATGCAAAGGATTTTGCAGGAACAATATCAGAACCAGAAGTAAATCAGCCAAATGGTTTTGACGCCTGCTTTGTAGACGAGCGGGCGTCACAAAAAGTTCTCTAATAGAGAACCCATTCAATCTAACATCCCAAAAAAAGCCACCATAGCGGTGGCAAAAACTGGAGCAATAATTTTTTCGTTATTTATTGTACGGCAGCCGCTTTCTGGCGAGGTGGTCTCTTGGTTTTTGCCCTTGGATGTGGCGTCACATTTTGGATTTCACCTGGCTTAGAAATGAAACGAACAAAGGTTTCATGGCTGACGAACGTTGCTCCACAATTGATATTCTGACACTGGTTATAGCGCTCCTTTGTTTGGCTTGAATGCTCAAAGCTGCTACGAGTATGCGCTGATTGACCACACAGAGGACACTTGATCATATTGTTTACCTTTCTGAAATCGTTATCTTGAAATAACTGTCTTGAAAAAACACCATCTCGTCTGGTGAATAATATACCAAAGATCTCATAACGAGATCAAGAACTCATTTCAATTTCGTCTATTTTTATTTCGAGATCTAATGATGTCGTAAAACCACTGTCATTGAGTGTGTGAGTGACTTTGACCAAGGTCCAGTCAGTTCCATCAATTTCTGGCTTAAAACCCTCTAACTGGATGGGAGTTTCAGGATAAATATCAGCACGCCCCAATGCTAATGTAATAGAGAACTGTGCAGCTCCTCGTTGCATTTTTTTCCAAACAGCGATAGCGGCACGCTCTGCACTTTCTTTGTTAGAATAAATGTGCGAAAGCGTCAGAATATTTTCCTCAGTTCCTACCAAATAGCTTGCAGATTCTTGCTGTACCGTAGTTGTTTGATGGTTTTCTACTGTTGATTCACGTTGTTCTTTATAAGATGAACTTGCTTCAATATCGAAATTTGCTTCTATCTCAATACTGCCGTTATCTTTGCTTTTCTTGTTATTCCCCTTTTGAATATAAGTTGGCTTTCCACGACCTTTAGCTTTTGGTTTTTTTTTCGCCAAATTAACTTTACTTGGTACAGGTGATTTAGATTTAAGATTTTTGCCCTGTTTAGTGGATTGTGGTTGCTTTTGCCTGGAAATTTCCCCCTCTTTTTTAGTAGCATTTTTATCTTTTTGAGCCGGCTCTTTGCCTGATGATTGACTACTACTGCTTGCATATTCAAAGATAATTTCAGCTTTTCCTTCTTTTGTTTCCTTTCGCCTCAGTTTAACCGTCTGTTTAGACGCTGTACGTGTATCCAACCATTGGGCAACTACACCAGTATAGGCCTCACGATCGGACAGAGAAAACCTGTGGCTATCCCCTGAGTTACGCGTAATCAGCACAGGTGGAATACGCTGACCACTCACCGTTTTATTCTGCCCCTGCTGAACAAACAATAATTCGCCATTTTTGACTGAAGCGATCGCGCCTTCCTGTTTTGCCAATCGAGTCAAAAAGCTGACGTCAGATTCATTTGTTTGATCGACATGCATAGAGATGTTTTCTAACTCTGAGCTTATCTTAAACGCCAATTTATTTCTGGCCGCAATGGTGCTGACAATATTGCCTAAAGTGCATTTATGGTAAGATGCTTCCCGTTTCACATTCAGATCACCACGAAAATCTGCACTACGGGCACGAATGGTTAATCGATCTGGCGCACCAACATGTTCAATTTCATCAATCACAAATTTTCCTTTCGGCGTTAAGGAATGACCATGCCACCCCAGCTCTAATGTAAGAATATCGCCACGACGAGGCAGCATCAGCATGCCATCCGCATCATCCAACTCAATATCGAGCTGGTCTGATTCCAAACCACGATTATCCGTCAATGTTAATGACATCAGGCGTGATTGGATCTTCCCACTGATATCCTTGTTGTTGATTTCCAGACGAAAAGCAGGCTCACTGATTTTTCCAATGACCAAATCAAACTGGGGGGTCCAATTCGTGTCGGGTATCCACTTTTCAAAATCGATCATGAGAACACTCCATTGACTTTATCAATAACACCATCTTTAAATGCAGAAAGTTTCTTTGACAGATTGGGTAAATCTTTTTTGATATCAGAAAGTTGCTCCTGCAAATCGCCCAACATTTCGAGCAAGTTATTATCGACACGTCGCAAAGTCAGCGCGAAACTGATTTTCCTGGCTGCACCGCCTGACATAAATTCTGTTTTTGTTTCATCAATACTTTCGATAACGAACATACCGTAAATGGCACCACTGCCATCAATAAAAGACCACGCCTTGCCACTATCAGCCATCAATTTCAATGCAGTTAATGAAAGTGAGCCACCTGTCAGTTCAGGATAAAGCTCCCCTGATAACGTAATAGTATCATTGTCTGAACCGACGAACTGCCAGGCAGGCCGCGCTCCCACGCGGCTGTTGAAGGTATGTCGCCAACTCTGTTTATATTGAAAAGTCTGATAAGGCGTTGTTTTCAGCATAAAAACAAACAAACCAAGTGCAGCCATCATGAGAAATCTTCTCCTCTGTCTGAAAGTGAGCTACGCATACGCGCTTGGTGCATACGTTCCCTTTGTTCCAATTCCTGCCTGACCACACGGGCAATATCCTGCGCGGATTGTCCCTGAGTGCTATAAACATAGATGTTATATTGCGGTGCTACGCCACTGTATTGCTGTGGCTGACTTCGCTCCCGTTTCGCCTGCACTTCCTCATAAGCATGAGCAGGTAAACTCTGGGCGTGTAATGGTGCATCCTGTGCCGCAACCGGCAGTGACATTAAACTAACACCAAGACCCAAAGCAGCGAGTTTCGCAGTATTTTTCCGGCTGGTAACGTTAACTGGGCCATTGATAATTTCAGGGCCATATTCCCCTACAAGACCTAGTTTCCCGGCTGGAATAAATCCTCCTTTATCATGTTGAGTAATCTGTTTTGCCTGCTGAGATGCGTCACTCTTGGTGATTTCCTGTGATGTTTTTACGGTAATTTCCTCTTTATCATCACCAGACCACCACGATTTAAACCAATCAGTAATAGAAGCGAATTTACTTTTCAGGTTTTCCCATTTTTCTTGAATACCAATTAGTAAACTATCGATCATTGCTGAGCCAGCCGCTTTTAATTTTTCAGGAATAGATTGAGCATCAGCAACAATTTCACTCCATCTATCTGAAATTGATTTTTTAACGCTCTCCCAAATTTCTAAAGTATTCTGTTTAACGGAGCCCCAAACTTCACCTATTTTAGCTTTAACTGATCCCCAAGTTTCTGAGGCACTTTGTTTAATCGTGTCCCAATTTTGGTAAATAAGTCCGATTAATCCACCATCCATGAAATAACTTTTAATACCTTCCCAAGCAGCACTAACTCGGTCTTTAATTCCCTGCCATGCATTGCTACAAACATTTTTGATGTTTTCCCACAAAGCAGTGAATTTGGGGCCTAATGTTTCCCAACTCTGCCAAATATAAATAGCAGCCATTGCGATAACACCAATAATGGCAAGAATAGGGTTTGCCATCATAGCTCGGCCAATAAACAGCATTGCTTTACCTAATACACTAAAAGCACGACTTAAAAAGGACAAGCCTTTTACACCAACACTTGCCAGAATATTTATACCATTACCTAAAAAGCTAAATACTTGCTGTCCAATATTTCCTAATCTTCCTATACCTTTTCTTAACCTTATAAAAATACCAATTTTATTACTGCTACTGAATAGTGTATTTAATGAATTTCTGAGAAAACCAAAAACTTTCCCTCCAACACTACCCAATATATTGAAGCTGCTTCCCAAGTAACTAAATACTCTTACACCTAATTGACCAAATATACTTAAACCAATTCTTAAAGAGCCAAAAATTCGTATCCCCAACTGAGCAAAAATATTCAAACTAATTTTCAATGAACCAAATATTCGGACACCTAATTGCCCAAAGATATTCAATCCAATACGCAATAAACGAAAAACTCTAATGCCTATCTTTCCAAAAAGATTTAGCCGAATTTTTAATGCTCCAAAAATCTGAATAGATAAAATCCCAAAGATACGGAGACTAACTTTCAGAGAACCAAAAATTCTTATACCAACACTGCCAAAAATTTTTATAGAATTAATCAGAACTTGAAACGATGCTTTCACTAAACTAGTGGGAAATTTCAAAACTGCTTTAATTTTTTTCAACGTGCCAAATAAAATTATTATCTTTGGATTAATATTAATAATCAACTTATCTAGCAATGTAAAATTGTTAGTTATATTTCCAGATACACCAAGGTTAAATTTATTTTTCTTACTGGATGAATTTTCTTGTCTAATATTCTGCGTAGTTTGGATAATATTGGCTGATTGGCTAGCAGTGTTAACTTGTACTACTTTAGTGGAGTTTTTCTGCACAGCCAAAGACTGTTTAATGGTTTGATTATAAGCCTTAATATCAGCGCGCATACGCGCAGTTTCCTGCGCATAACCTACAATAGGTTTTAATCCTTCAACAGTCTTATCAAGTTTTTTAAACTGGTTATAAATTTCATCAACTGAACCTACCAGTTTTTTCTGATGCTGTTGAAAAGATTTAAAGGAACTGGTCAGCTTTCCAACGGTACTCAGTACCTTGTTTAGCTGTGACTGTATATTACTCATTTTCTGCACCACTTCTTAAAATGGCCCGATGTCGCCAGCTCAATAATTCCGACAGTGACATTGTATCTGTGTCTGCCGGAGTCCAGTGAAAAACGGTGGCGATATCTGCCACCAATTCATCAACGGTTAATCGTTCTGGGAATCGGACTTGACCGACTTCGGCAACAAAAAATTGACCACCTCCACACTGAGATTAATCAGATCACCAGGTGACATCATCATCAGGTCATTTTTGGTCAATGCAGGGGTGGTAACACGCGGCAAGACAAGCAGCATAGAATCCACATCCATTTCCAGCAATGCCTGTAAACGTACACCGCGCAACGCACCGCTGTTAGGTTTGCGTACCATCACTTCCGTAATTTCGCCGTTGCCTCGCGCCAGTGGTACTTCCAATTCAATGGTGCGCAGATCGTCATTTTGAGTATTCAGTGTTTCTGTCATGGTTCAACCTTGTTTATCCGATTAGAAACCTGTCTCAACAAGCACGATTAATACACTGATGAGACAGGAAATAAGTTTTAAAAAAGTTAATTGCTAAAAGAAGCGATTAAAAAAGACCGATAGCGCGGCGATGCTGCTCCAGACGATCTTCCCCACCTACTTTTTCAACCATATTGATGGTGTCGATTTCAATCAGTTCTTCACCATTCCATGTCAGTTTGAAATAAGTATTTTTGGCCGTGATTTTTGTCTGGGTGTTATCACCTTGTTTATAAGTACCGTGATCAAACTCCTGAAAACGACCACGCATTACAACTTCGACTGCAACCACTTCACCGTTATCTTCACTCTCAAAAGAACCAGCAAAGCGCAGCATGACACCGTCGGCTTTCGCGATACCCCACTGTTTGTACAGTTGATCTTCAACGCCACCCAGAGTGAATTCAGCATCCAGTGCGCCTTCATCCAGACCTAAATCCACCATTGCGCTGCCATTCATACCAGCACCACGATAGGCTTCCAGCTTGCGACTTAACTTAGGAAGCGTTAGCTCTTCCACGAGTCCCTGATAGTTGTTGCCATCATTGAACAAGTTCAGGTATTTAAGTTTGCGAGGTAATGCCATCAGTTAGCCCCTTATTTATTGATATTTTTCGCGAAATCCATCAGGTAACTATCTGTAAAGCGCTGGCGTAACATCATGTTTTCCAGTGGCGGTACAGGGGTATAGTTATAATCGATGGTCAGTTTTCCGGCTTTCAGGGTGTCTTTATCGTTGATTTTGTCGTCATACCAGCAACGACCATCAATGATGTAACCACCGGCTTTCAGTTCGCGGAACTTAGCATTGATACCTTCGATAATGTCGCGAACCAGCGATGGAGTCAGCGGCTTGTCGATTGCCCACATATGCGCGTCAGCCATGGTGTCAGCCAGAACCTGAGCAGTACGGGTGTAGCTTTCGAACTGGAACAGTGACTCATCAGAATCAGGACCAGCACAAGTGCGTGAACCCCAGAAACGAAAACCGTTTTTACGGATCAGTGTTGTGATGTGATTCTGGTTCAACAGATCAGAGTCCGTTCCAGTCTCTTGTAGATCCCAGAAAACATCGGCAGACAGACCCGTTACGCCGTTAACGCCCACATTGGACAGAGTTTTGTGCCAACCGATCTCTTCGTCGATTTTAGCGCGCAAGCCCAGTGCATAAGCCGTCGCAGGTGCGATAACTTCCCCCTTATCCCATCTTAGGAAATCAGGCCAAATCACCATCAGTTCACGCTGGCTGAAGGACTCGCAATACTTGATGACTTCAGGAACAGTTTTGCAGCTATAAGCGCTTACATATGCCATTGCTTTCAGTTGCTTAGCAATAACGGCCAGTTCAGTAGCTACAGCTTTTGAATCCAGCCCCGGAACACCCAGAATGCGAGGTTTAACACCGAGCTGGCTTTGCGCAGCGAGCAGTGCCTTCATACCCGTTTTCTTACCTTCTGGCGTAACGTCACCGATGATGTTAGTAAAGGTTTCTTCTAGAGTTTCACCCTCAGCCACACGAACCACGACAGTGATAGGTTGTGCCTGTGCTGCAATTGCTTTCAGTGATGTGGCCAAAGTGCCTTTTTCACCAGCTTTACCAATGGCGCTCATAACGTCAGTCAGTAATACCGGTGTGTTTAATGGAAATGTTTTTTCGTCTGCGTCAGGTGCAGTACAGACCATACCTACGATAGCGGTGCTAACGGTAGTGATGGTGCGCGTGCCTTCGTTAATTTCCTGAACACGGACTCCGTGATGATAATCTTGTGCCATATTAGCGTTCTCTCCTGTTAAGGTGTGCTGATATATTGGCGGATTGGATGGGAGAAATCATTCGATTGGCGGTGTGTGGGGGAAGGTACAAATCTAGATTAATATTTTTATTAATAATCAATATTTTAATTTTATATTTGATTTATTGTTGGGCGGGTAGAGAGAAATTAATAGCTTTTGGTGAGTGGCCTTTCGCTGATCAAATAACGAACCCTTTTGGCTTATTGTTAACTCAAAATTAGTTCAAAATTCATTCCATTTAGTATTGTTTCAAGTAATTCTGGTTTTTGGTTACTTTTTGACAAACTAAATTGGGACTTTTTCACCTCTATTTATATTGATTTTCAGGGAATAGGAGATTGGATCTTAGTTAGGTTCATAAGGATCCAGAGATTGTGAAAAACCTCGGTTTATCAGGAACGGTGCCCAATAACCGAAAAATTAACGGGAAACCGCTGTCAGCAGATATTACGGTGAATGCTACCGATGTAGGGGCGTTTCCTTGGGGTTTAACAAACAGTGTTCAAGGAGAAAATGGCGTCCCATGGAATGCATCATCCGGGGCATATAATGCCCAGTTAGTTGGACATTCTGCAATAGTTGTTCATTTTAATATAGGTATAGGCAGCACACCTGCACTCCAGTTAAAATCAATATATAAGAATGGTGGTATAGCCTATCGCTCAGCTAGGGATAGGGTTGGATTTGAAGAGGATTGGACAGAGATATATACCACTAAAAATAAGCCGACTGCGGGGGAGGTAGGGGCGTATTCCAAGAGTGAATCAGATAGCAGATATCAACCGCGTGGTGATTTAATAAATCTGGTGTATCCCATTGGGATAGTTTTATGGTTTGCGCAAAATAAAAATCCGAATAATTTATTTCCTGGGACATCATGGAGATATATTGGTGAAAATCGAACTATTCGTTTAGCCACTGCAAATGGCTCAGATGTATTGTCAACAGGTGGTAGTGATACTGTTATATTGACAGTTAATAACCTGCCTGCGCATGGTCATAGTTTTTCAGGTAATACTTCTAGTTTTGATTATGGTTCAAAAACCACTAATTACAGTGGCCTTCACTATCATGACAGTGGCTGGGGGGACGATCATCCATCCAATGCGCGACATGGGACATACGATAATACGCTAAACAATTTTGGAGCGAATCGCGCAGACTCCAATAACAGTAAATATAATACGAGCTTGGACGGTAATCATTCGCATACAGTATCGATTGGAGCGCATAAACACAGTTTTTCAGGTACTACAGCCAATAGCGGCAGTGGGGTAGCAATCAATGTCAAAAATGCCTATGTGATGTTAATGGGCTGGTATCGAACAGCATAGCTTATTTTTGGTAGCTATACTCAGTGAATAAGAACTAACCATGCGGTTTGATGATATTTTTGTGTAATAGAGTAGGGGAGAATGATCCCCTTTTTAAAATTTTAATTACGTGTTATTTAATATTTTTTTGATTTTTTCGTAATATATATCATCATAATATTCAGATATGGATTCTTTTACTAATGAGTAATCAGGAAGTTGCTTTCCATCTATAATGGATTGTAATTTCTTATATAAAGAATCCACATCGTTCAGTGGATATAATTCTCCATTAACACCTTCTTTGACAATATCAATAGTACCTGTTTGGCAATTAGAACTAATTACATAGACTCCATAAGATATCGCTTCACATAAAACCATTGGGAAGCCTTCATAAGATGAAGTTAACAATAAACAAGTTACATTCTTAATTTTTTTCTGAACATATACCCAAGGGTTTTGTTGCCAGCCATGCCACTTTATTCTATTTTCAATTTTAAGAAAAAGTGCAAGTTCTTTTAGTTTGTCAATTTCTTGATCTTCACCAGAGCCAACAATATTTAATGACCAATTTCCATTTATTCTAGAAAGTGATAAAAATAGTTCTTTTAGATTTTTTTGTCCACTAAAAGTGATTCTGCCTAAATATAAAAAAGAAATGTTGTTTTCTGAACGGCTTATTACCTCGTGTTTCGGTGTCACAGGATTATAAATAGTGTAAATATTGTCTGAGTTAACTCCTATATTGTAGAGTTGTTTGGTAATTCCAGAACTGATAGCTAAATGTTTATCTGCTAATAACATATATTCTGCCTTATACATGTTATGTAATGTAAAATGACACCAAGAAAGGATATTAGTACTACTTAAATTAAATCTTCTTGCCCATAGTGATATATAGCATGTTAACGAATCGTAAGAAATAATATGTTCTGGATTATGCTGTAAGATTAATTTTGAAAATTTATATGCGAAATGTAATCTTCTTAATTTTGTGTTTTTAATGTTCGATTTGATACGAATGTAATTTTTGTTATCAAGCCACTGATCATCAGGGTTTTTGAACTTATCCTCGAAAAAAACAAATAATATTTCATATCCATCTTTAGGTGTGGACATTAATCGGTAAAAATTATTGAAAACTGTTTCCATACCGCCAAATCCACTTAGATTATATCCAGCAATGAAAATTTTATTTTTCTTCATCATAATTCCAACAGTTGAACTTTGAAAGAATCCTAATATTCATTAGGCTTACTGAGTAAAAACACGATAGGTTTTTCACTCATTGCTACTAATTCTATAGTTTGTAATACATTAGGTAAACAATGATCCCGTTTAGCATCATCTTCCAGCAAGAGTGAGATAGGAATATTATTATATATTATTTTCTTATAGATATTCAGATGACTCATTGAACACCTAACTTCACTAAGAGTTAGATATATTTTATTGAAGTCTGGACAAAAAATTTTTTTAGAGTTGTTCATCAGACATTTCTTTCCCATACACCACTGTAATAAATTCAGCATCAAGATTAACTTTTTTTAACTGGTTTTGTATTGATAGTTTGTGATCTATATCTTTTTCTAAGTTAATGACAAAAACTTCCAAATTACACCATATTAAATTTTGATTAATTATATTAGCAGGATTTTATGTTTCATCAATGTAGTCAGCGAGCCATTGCATCATTTTGTGACGTTAGTCTAAATACTGTACATGATCATAGTCACCTCTACGTGCTCTCCTTGCTCGACGGAGTTGGCGTGCAACGCAAGAATGGTTTTATGAAACGGCGTGGCAAAGTCGTGCTGGAAGATAAAGACTATTCGGGAGGAAAATTTCGCGGTTACCTTCGCAAATTGAGAATAAAACGCATTATTCCTTATAAAATCAATGAAAAAGGGAATAGTGATGGGTGTATTCAATTTGATAAACAGTTCTATCGCCATCGGAATGTTGTTGAACGCTGTTTCGGTTTTCTCAAAGGAAATCGGCGTATCGCAACACATTATGAAAAGACTGCACGTAATTATCTGTCCATGGTGAAATTAGGTTGTATTCGACTATTTTACCGAAGATTATATAATTAAGGGACACAATCTAGATAAAATATATCCTGATATTTTAGTATGAGAATCTAACTTAATAAAACGATTATCAACCTCCACTTTTGTATAAACATGAATGTAGCGCTCCGCATGAATTGAAAAAATTTTTTATTTAAATTGCGCAAAATTATATTACGATAATGTTATTTTTAAAGTGTGATAACTCTGTATAACTTTTCTTTTGTACACCAACGCTCTTTGTAGTCAAATGTAGGACGGCCAAAACTAAACCTCATTTCAACCTCTTCTTTTTCTGAAAGCGTTATAGCATCTCTGACATTAACCCACATAGCAATTGTTCCAATAGAGCTATCTTGAAGATTCATATCTCTACCAATATTAATAAAATCAAAGTTAATCCAATTAACACACTGTTTTTTTATAACAAACTGAACAGCAGCTGGGTTATTGTTCCAAAATAAAATATTACCAAATTTCAAAGAAGGTATTTCATCCAGTAGTTCTTTTATCGCTTTTTTATCAATATGAATTTGTCGACGCATAAAGAATAACTCATCATAAATGTCAACAAATTCATCTGTTGTTATGTTTAAAATATTAATTAACTTACCACCATTATTAAAAAATCTTTTTAATTCCCTATTTCTTGTATTGACTGTTTTACCTGATAGTTTTTTTACAAAACATATTTCACGATGAGCATTTAATATATGGAATCCATTAATAACATTGTCTGCATTTTTACATGAAAGAAATTTTGATTTAAATGGCAATACACACTGATGCCCCTGCTTAATTGGGAGAATAATTTCATCAGAACAAACAGGATAAGGATTAGAAAATTTTTGTGATACGTTAGGATCACCAGCTAAATAATTAGCATCCCAAACACATACCGCCGCCAGTATATTGCCATTACCATCTATTTTAACGAAATACTTTTCATTAAAATTAAGTCTGCAATGTAAAAATTGAAGTACCTCAGGGGAAGTTGATATTCCTCCACCGTACAAATTATATGCTTCTACATAGTTATCAAAGCTAGCTTTCTTCCAACCAAACATTAGTGTTCCTGATATTTCATGTAAACAATCACAAGATAATAACCTAAATGGGTTAGGGGTGATTGACATTTTGGGTCATGCATTCAATTTGTTGTTTCTCATGCATACTCCTCACTTTTTCAGGAAATAAGATGACAACTGTAGAAGTGAAATGTAGATTTTGTCAACAAACTGAATCGGTAAGAAAACATGATACAGGTCAAGGTGAACGTCAGCGTTATCGTTGCCTGTCTTGTCGACGTACTTTTAAGCTTGAATATGCTTTTCGTGCTTGCCGGGTCGGCATAAAAGAATAAGTTGTGGATCTTGCAATGAATCATACTGGCATCCGTGACACTGCACAGGCATTGCATATCAGTATTAATACTGTCGTTCGCACTTTAAAAAATAATCCCCACGATGTGTAACTATATTACCGCTGGAGTATATGGAAATCCATCTCCTCTGTGAAGTCGATGAGATGTGCTCATTGCTCATTTATTGGAAATAAAAAGCAGCAATGTTGGTTATGGTATGCTTGGGAGCCTCGTCTGAAGCATATTATTGCACATACTTTCGGCCGACGAAGCAAAAAGACATTGAAGAAACTGCTCAAAAAATTATCGCACTTTAAAGTTGCTTTTTGGTGTACCGATAAATTCAAAGCTTACAACTTGTTGTCCACAGATAACTACTTCATCGGAAAAAGTTTTACGCAACGCATTGAACGTGAAAATCTCATTCTTAGAAACCAAATTCAGCGGCTGAATCGTAAGACATTGGTTATTCAAAATCACCGGAAATGCATAACTGCATGACAAAGTCATCGGGACTTTTATCGAAAGATAATATTCTATTTAAGACCAATCAACATCTTGAATACGTGACCACATTTTGTGTTCATAAATTATTCAGAATGTTCAGGCGTAGTAGTTTAAGCAATAAAATAATTTGAATAACAAATAAAAAAACACCTTCCTTGGCCATTTATTCAAGTTCTTAAAAACCGTATTCCATTTTCTAAATTCGGCGGGTAAATCCGGTCAAAGACAACCCATTCTTTATTCTTGGCATGATAGTTCGTAGTAATGCTTTTTGGCGAATACAATGATATTAGTTCATTATGCTGTTCAAACTTCCCCTCATAAAAACGTCAACATCTCCTAACTAGCAACATAAACTTTTCTTATTGAAGTATTCCCTTTCCCGTATGCTCTATGGATTTTTCTTCCACCATTGGTCGTTTTAAATGTACACCAATTATTATCTGTGTTACCACACCACATCGGTATATTATCAACAGGAGGTAAACAAAATGAATTCCAATCGTCATTAGCAAGAACCCAAACAATCTTACCGCGAATATCCTCATTGATGTTAACACCATCGCTACTTAATCCACCTCCATTATACAAGAGTTTCCAACCAATAACTTTTGTTCTCAAATACCTACTATCAGACTCTTCTTTGGTATAGCATTCCCCCCTAACCGCATAATTCCCCGCAGGCTGGTAGTTACCACGCGGTTGATATCTGCTGTCCGATTCACTTTTGGTATAAGATTCCCCTCTATTAACGTAATTTCCTTTCAGTTGGTATTTATTGTCAGACTCCCCTTTCGTATAGCTGTCTCCCTGCAAGGCAAATACACCTCCTCTACTAGGATGTTTAATTTCACCTTTCCATATACCATTTTGTTGAACTGTCCATACCCAAACGCCATCCCTTTGAAAAAAGTAGCTCAGATTATTCCCTGTTCCAGTGATGATACTTGGTGCTCTCACTGTACCCGTGAACGTTTCAGAGGTGGAGCTGGCATAGTTACCCAACGGCTGGTATTTCCGGTCGGATTCGTCTTTTTTATACGCCCCCACATCAGTGGCATTCAATGTAACGTCACCCGTCAGTGGTTTACCGTTGATTTTTCGGCTCGTTCGTACCGTATCCGCCAAACCGACGATGGGCAGGACTCGTATGGGTGCCAGTCACTGTTTTCAGACGATACGGTAAAAATCATGTACGACCCCGCTGGAATTACCATGGCGGTATATTGACGGAAAAATTGAAAAAATACCGACTGATTATATTTCAATTGCAAAACGTCAAAAATCACGTTTGATGGAAATAGCAAATTCTACTGTCGCCCCGCTACAGGATGTTGTAGACCTCAATATGGCCACCACCGCCGAAACGTCCGCATTAACCGCATGGCATAAATACCGGATGCTACTCAATCAGGTGGATTGCGCTACCGCCCCTGATATCCAATGGCCGGAACAGCCGAAATGAATATAGGGGCATAGAGCCCCTGATTGTTATTCTGGCGCTTTAGGTCAGTCAATGTTTGGTGCTGTCGAGCAGTCTACGCGGTTCAGGAGGAGATAGTACCGTTTCCATTCCGTCAGTTTGCTCTGTTCCGTATTCGTTGCCATCTGGAGGTCAACAGCATATTGCAACGGGGCAATAGCATCAGTAGCTTGAATCATTAGATATTTTTTCTGAGATTTGGCCTGCTGTGTTTTTGTAACTGATATGAGATTCTCGTTGGCTGTCACATCAACCCACTGTTGTTTCACCCCGAGACTGGATATTTGACTGGTGATATCATCAATTTCAGCACGGCTGTACAGCCTCAAATCCGCCGCCGTGGGTTTACTGGTGGTTGTGTATAACTCGCTCCAAACACTCCATTGACCTGAACTGCCGTTGTACACCCGAATATATGTATTAGAGCCCAACCACTCGGTATAGGTTTGTTTTACGCTGTGTCGGCCCGTTTTTATCACCGCCAGTGACCTTGCATGGCCAACTGGATAATTCAGATGTACCAAATCAGGCGAACTGGCACTCTGATAATACAATCCAGCGATATTCAGGTCGTTGAGGTTTTGACCGCCCAAATCAATCGCTGTGTCGAAAATATCGCGGAAATCAATATCCACATCACCCGTCAACGATTTTCCGTTAATTATCCGGCTAATTCGTACCGCATCCGACAAACCGTCTTTATTTATGCATTTTTTCGATTTATTAAATACTATTCATCTGATTTACATCTATTATTATGTTACCAACAAGTAGGCAATATAGTACCTGCTCGGTTGACTGATTTAAATTCACCATTAAGGTTTAAGGTTACTTCTTCACTCCATTGAAGTACCATTAAGTAATGGACAAAATTAAACAAAGAGCTTTAAAATGAAAACACTAAATTATAATTACCTATCTAAACTAGACCATCTAAGATTTTTTGCTGCCATTTTAGTTATTTTCCATCATTGCAGAGGTAAAATTGTTTACTCTGGAACAATTGACAGTTTATCTGATTTAGCCTCTCTATGGCTTCGGTGGGGGTCAACGGGAGTCAGTTTATTTTTAGTATTATCAGGATTTTTATTCTGTATTATTTCGGATGCAGGAAGAAAAAAAATTGAATATAAGAGTTTTATAAAAAATAGAATATTAAGAATAGCACCAATGGCGACTTTATTTGTATTTATTGTTATTTGTATCAATCAAGCACAGTCCACTCCTATGGATGTCCTCAGGTTACTTACATTACAACTGAATACTGGCAATCCTAGTACTGGATGGGGGCATCAATATTATCCTATGGGGCCAATCTGGACTATTGCAGTAGAATTTCAATTTTACCTTCTATTTCCATTTTTAATTATATTTATGAAAAAAGACGGCATAAAAACGATTAGCGGAATAATAATTGTTTTTATTCTAATAAAAATATCTCTAGTTATTTTCAACGGAACGGGTGTCTACCCTCGTCTTTACCATTCTATTATCGGAAGATTAGACCAATTTTTAATTGGAATGATTGCGGGATATTTTTACTTAAAAGGTTATTTCAGAGAAACTAATTTTATATCAGCCACCATGATTGTTATTGCTTTAGTTGGTATAACTGCGTTTATGCATTTTAATTCCCAGAACTCCCCCCTATTTATACCTTTTTCGTTCACTATTGAGGCATTTTTTTGGTGTCTTTTGATTTATGGTTATGTGTCTTGTAATATCAAAATCCCAAAAAAGTTTGATATGGCGCTTGCCTATTTGGGGAACCTTAGTTTTTCAATGTATCTACTTCATCTCGCAGTATCTAAAGCTGCATATTTGACAATACTTAATCCACCTAAAAATAATATTGAGGCTGTTACCAATGCTGCATTTTTAATTATTCCAATAACAATTATTTTATCAATTATTACATTCAAATTCATAGAAAAACCATTTCTTGAACTCAGAATCAAATATACTAAATAACTATCGGGGCGTAGTGCCCCGTTTGTTATTTCGGCTGCTCCGGCCATTGGATATCGGGGGCAGTAGCGTAATCCACCCGATTGAACAGCACCCTGTATTTGCGCCATTCGGTTAATGCGGATTTTTCGATATCGGTGGAGATACCTAAATCAACAGTATCTTGTCGCCAATTAATTTCACTGTTCGTTGTCGATTTTAGGTAGTTTTTCTGCTGCTCAACCATTGCAATAAACTCTGTACCTGACGGTGGCGGCTGCTCAGTCAAAACAGGATAGCCATTGTTACCAGAATTGATGATCTTTCCGCTTCCTTGTCCTGAGAGTAGCAGTTGCCAGTTTTCAACAGATATTTCTACCAGGTCATCCGGCAGTGGGTCATATTGAATATCGCTCGGGTAAAAACCGTTGGTTGTTGCTGACCAAAAAATTTTCATTTTTATTTTTCTCTCATCAATAACCGATTGCCACCCAGCCGAAATCTATAGCAATAGCGTTATTACTATTGAGGTTCCAGCCACGAGCTAAGAAACTAAATCTATCGATATGACTAAACGTGGCTACTGTCGGGTTTTTGGTATTACTCTGTTCTGAACCAATGATTATGCAGCATTGTGCTGGAAACGATAACGGAAACGCGAATGTGGTACCGTTCTGATGCGCAGTTACTCTCCCCCATTGGATGATTATTCCACCCGGCAGACGTTGGTAACCGGAGCGAGCTGGCTGAGATTTGAAAAATGACATATCGGGAATTTGATTTGGCCCGTTCCCAATGGCTCGATAGACCGTTTCCACTAAACCGAGGTTTTTCACAAACGCCTGTTTATCTGGAATATCCGCACCGTTCTTGTTTTTTTCCAGACGAGTATTGGCATTATTATTCGCCGCATTAGCCAAATCATAAGCTGTCTTTACCGATTTTGGTGTTGCCGCATGAATTTCGCTATTGCTATCCACCGCGCTACTTAGGATCACAAATCCCTTTTCTTTTAGCGTCGCATCAGGATGGTTATGGCTGTTTGCATGTTTCTTAATAGAATCGTCCACATACTCACGCGTAGCCAAAATCACAGACGGGTCAACTTTCAGAGTCACTGCATCAGCGCTGCTGACAATCAAGATCATACGGATAGTCTGTGTACGACCGGAGCCTTCCTGTAATTGTGGTTTATAGGTTTCTGCACAGTTACCTACAGCAATCAGAATGCCATCTTTGTCATACAAGCCGATTTCACGGATCCACCAACCGCCTTCGTTTTCAGGAATAACCTGTTCTGCAATGATTTGGTTGGTGTTTTTCGGATCAATGCTCAGCGTATTAATCGCTGCACGACGTTTTTCATTAATCAATTTGGTTTGTTTAGTATCTGGCGTCGGCAAGCTGCCATCACCATCACCAACAGCCATATGGGTAATTTCAATTTTAGTACCCAAGGCCGCAGCATTTGCTAACTTATCTGCACCTAATTGCGTCAGTAGCGCAAAATATTTGGTACTCATGCTCTAATCCTCATGTCATCAATAATATGTACACCCGCGCCCACAACTTCTGAGCTGGATATTGTTATTTGTTCCGGGAAATAAGGGTAAATCGTCAGTTCGTCACCACTGTAAGTCGCCGCTGAGTAGTGATATTCGCCACGTGTATCTAGGTTGATGTCCAATCCAATCAAATGTCGGCTCACTGGCTTAGCATCGAAAATCAGGTTTTCCAACTCTTCGAACATTTCATGGGTAATTCCATTTTCCAATACACCGATATCCAGCCGGAAAGTGCCCGGAGCATCGTTGGTTTGCCACCATTCTTTTACGCGGATGAGATAACCCAATGGCTCGACAACTCGCCGAATCGCACCAATCGTTCCTTTATGTTTATGCAAGAATAGGGAGCTTTTTATCACTTCTCTTTTGATACTTTCAGGCCAACGTTCATCCCAGCGATCAACTGACCATGCCCAAGCCAGATAAGGCAGTAGTGATGCCGGACAAGTGTCTGGATCCCACAACTCGCGTAACGGAACCTTGACCTTCTGCAATTCAGCGCAGGCTTTGGCCGCTGCAAGTTCTAACTGAGTCGAGCCTATCGGCAGAAGGCGATCACTCATCCGAACCTCCCATCGTCAGGGTAGTTTTAGTGCAGTAAGATGCCTGCGTTTTATCCAGTACTACGTCTTTTAACGGTGCCTTCAATTCCACGCGCTGGACACCTTCCACATGCAGTGCGGCATAAATCGCTGACAAACGAATGTCACGCCCCAAACGATGCTGTGCTTCAACATAATGTTTCAGTCGCTGTTTTGCTGCCTTGTAGATAGGTTCTGATTCTGGTGTAGGGAAAATGTACAACTCTGCATCAATTTCATATTCCACAATGTTTGCTGATTGGACTTTCAGACGATCCGCCACTGGACGCACATTTTCATCGTTTAGCGTTTTTTCGACTATTTCCAGTAACTCTTTGGAAGCAATACCCTTGTCTTCCCGCGACATAATGGTCACAGTGACATTCGCTGGCGACGGGCTGATTGCCGAAGCGTCAGCGACACGACCATCCGCACTGCGTGCATGGTATTCATACGCGCCGACTGGACCGGCAACACTCAAACCTTCAAAAGCCTGTGGGATACGCACGCGGTAATCGTTGTCAGATTCCATCACTGCTGGTGTCGGTGGCACGGTAGAATTATCCGCAGGATGCAGAACCATACGGGATACGTTGTTGTTCGCCCCCAATTGATCCAAATCGCTGCCTGTTGAATAGGCCACCATCACCGCCCGCGCTGCTTCGTTAACCCGTTGACGCAAGAGCAGCTCACGATAAACGTTCTCTTCCAACAACTTGACCAAAGGTTCAGATTCCAGTTGCAAAGTACGTGCAATGGCGTCTTGCTGATCTTCTGGATAGAGCGAGATCAAGCCTTTTTTACGCTCTTCCAGCAGTTGTTCGTAATCCAGTGGCTCCACCACATCCGGTGGTGGCAACTGGCTTAAATCGATTGTTGGCATGATTTATTACCTCACCGGGAATGGCTCACCGGAATAGAAAGTGAAAATTCCTTGGCGGATTGATGATAACTACCTGTAATATCCACCACCATTTTGCCGTCCTGTCTGGTTTCCATCGTAATGGAGGTCAGTATCACGCGTGGCTCCCAACGGCTGATTGCGGTATAGCTGGCCGCCATAACCTGAAGCCGGAGCGCTGCATTTTGCGGCCAGTCAATCAGCTCTGACAGCAAAGAGCCGTAAGTACGACGTGCGATACGGCTGCCCACAGGGGTTAATAAAATATCGCTGACGGATTGCCGGATATGTGCCAAATCTGTTAGCTCTCGTCCCGTCTGCCGATTCATTCCCAAGTACATCATACGGGGCCTCCTGATGTGTCACCGCCTGACCTGATGCCGGTGTGTTTATGGGAATCCACGACCACGCCATTGGAACTGAAAGTGCCTCCGGTGTGTTCAATATTGCCTGCCATTTTGCCGCCGTTGCGCACAATCAAGTTGCCTGTGCTCATTAGCTGCGTACAGATGACCTCCGGTGTATCCAGCGTAATTCGGGTGCTGGCGACACAGGTGATTTCCGGCGCGGTAATATGGACGGAATCCAACGCAGTCACTGTTGCGGTTTTGATGCCAATCACAGTCAATGCACCAGATTGCGGTTCATACTCCATCACAGCACCATCCGGAAACTTGATATACGTCGCTTCAGGTGATGTTGATGGCGCCGGAAATTCATCTGAAAAAATCGCTGGCAATACAAAGGCGGTGGTCAGATCTCCGCCTATGGACAGTAATAAAACCTGCTCACCAACACTGGGCGCCCACCATGTGCGGGAGTTTCCCGCTCTAGATGTCAACCAGTGCAGCCAGTTGGTTTCAAGATTACCTGTCGCGACGCGGCACATTCCCTTTGCGGTATCCACTTGGGTAATAACGCCGGTTCGGATCAGGTTGCGCAATAAGCGCATCAGTTCAGTGAGTTGTGTGTTCATGACGTAAGAATGCCATGAAATAGCAGGTTGGACATTAAACTGAATTTGTAGGAAACAGCATACAAATCCAGAATAAAAACCCTTTTAAATCAATTAAATAAAAAAGACCTCCTTTGGAAAAAGAAGGCCTTAAAAACAGCATTGCTAAGGTGTAATCATTCTGATTTACATTGTCGAACAACATCCCGTACATACTGTTGTAAATAGTCTAATTTGGCTTGATCTTTGATGATGCCGGTTCGGATATCGTAAATAGCGCGTCCAGCTTTTGCAGTGAGTTCGACTTGGGTTCCATCGCCCATGCTGCGGGGGCGGGTATCTCGGTTTTGGGTGAGCTGACAGGTAGCAAGGTTAGCGGCGGCGATTTGCACCCGCCGATGACCAGCAACAATGTCAGCACGCAAAGCCGCATTTTCTTCGGTAGCATGAGCTAATTTTCCTGAATAATATTCATCCAATTGTGCAGCCCGATTTTGTGCATCTTTCATTTGCTGAATAGCTGCCAACGTTTCTGAATGGGCTTGTTGGTTGATAGCAACAAGCTGCTCAGCCTGTTGCTGTTTTAAATCCGCCACTTCGCTGAGAAACAGGGTGCGATGTCCCCACCAGCCAAGACTCCCACCAATAACCAAGCTCATAATTAACGGCACCTTTTTTATTGTATTAATTCCCAACAAACCAGTTCAGTCTCCTCTTCAATCCCAAAGCTGGATAATAGGTTTACTGGCAGCAGGTATAAATTCCGGCATTTCAACTTTCGTTCCATGCGGCAGTACTGCCCCACAATCCGCTAATCCAGGATTTGCCTGTAACACACGCTCAGTCATCCCCAATGTGCGACCATAATGACGCCAGCAAATGGCATCTACGGTCTCATTTTGCTGTGCGATAACTTGCATACACTCTCCTTTTTCTTTGCAGAAACCAGTTAGTAAATCGGAGAGTTATGATCAAATAATTAGCGAAATGCTTCAATGCGGTGGGATTGTTAGGTAAGTAGTACAAATAAAGGAAATTCAATCCAAATAAATCAAGAGTAGAAAAGGGTTTCCTGCCCTTGATTTATTTCTTATTACAATGAATTTCTCTTCGTAGGACGGAGTTAATCCTTATCAGTGTTAATCAGATAACCAACTATCATCCTCCCAAACCTCTTGAATGAGTTCCATCATGTGATCGTGTTCACTGCTTTTTTTAGTCCCTGTCACTCTTACGGAGGTGCTGCTGCTAATTCCAATTCTAAAATTTGTATCAGGATAGTGTGGTAATATTCTTTTTTTTAGTTCACTTTCTAATGAAGATATGACTGGCTCAGAAATATTAGTTCGTTTATCGAAAAGTATTTCTATTCGCATTTTTTTCTCCTCCAAATCTATTCTTCTATGTGCTCATAATTCCTTAACGTTTTATTACCGTTCTCTTCATTACCTAACAGATTGTTTTCCTGTTTACCCTGGTAACTGTTAAACCTTTTTTCATAAGGTGCAGATAGCTCTGCTATCCAAACCAGTGCCAGCTCTTTGTCTTCCGCATGATTACATTCGCAACTTGTTGCCATTCTAGCAATGAAATTGATACGTTGCGCTACCAATGATTCTATAAGAGATTCCACTGATCTACCTGCCTCCACATAAGAAACTGTATATGCATACAGTACATGCAATAAAGCTAAATTTGAAGTAATTTTTAACTGTTTTAATAATTAAATTTGATAGTTAATAACTATTATCTGTTGTTTTAACAGAAACATTTACTAATTTAATTTATTTTTCTACTATGATAATTCTATGATCTATCGAATACTTTATCTTTCTACTTACCCTGTTAATTCGTATACTTATTGACCTAACTCGAACTCAAAATTTGACAACTACACCATTGTGATGAGCAATATCGGAGCAAGATTCGCGTTGCCATAAACAACTCCATTTTTCATTTTCCAAATCAGAGTACTTGAAAAATGTACGTATGATTAATCGTTGTTTTTCCTCTTAGGTAAAATGTTGAATTCATTATCATGGAGAGGACACCGGATATTCGCCATATTTTCCATCAATATTTTTCTACAAGACTTTCCTCAAAATTCCCCGCTATTTCCAACACTCTCTTCATTTCAAACTCTCAATCTATCCTCAATGGCATTTCCGAAATACTTCGATATAGGCATAAAGATTGAAATTTGGGCGTTCATGATGCAATATCTCTCAATGGTTTTCATCTTAACCAATCTGGGCTCACCGAAGATCTTGTATCGAGAAATTAGGCGGGATATCAATAGCTCTTATCTGTACTATCAATGAAAAATACCAATATTGAGATAAAAATGGGGACCGATAGTGGGGGAAGACCTGCTATTGAACGTCTTGTCCGCGCATATGGATTTAAATCACGTCAGGCCCTAAGTGACCATTTGGGCGTTTCCAAAAGCACGATGGCAAACCGCTACCTTCGTGATAGTTTCCCTGCGGATTGGATCATCCAGTGCAATCTCGAAACTGGCGCTTCACTGCTGTGGCTGAGCACGGGTCAAGGAGAAATGTTCCCAGATGGAGAAAGCGGCAAAAAAGCGGAACGGTTGGAAAATATCATTGCCCCATCCATCTCTCGTGTAAAATTATCGGGCGGTAAACTCAATGAAATTAGCCCTGTGATCCTGGACAGCGAGTTGATTTCCAAGGAACTCAAAAATCCACTGGTTGTTGATGATGGTGCCTCATGGTATCTGCTAGATACGCAAGAAGGCAATATTCAAGATGGTTTATGGCTGGTGGATATTGAAGGTATGCACAGTATCAAAAAGATTGTCAAAATCCCAATCAGCAAGATTCGGGTCAGCGATAGCAACGTTACTTTTGATTGTGCAATCAGCGATATCAAATTTATTGGCCGCGTCGCTCTGGTCATATCCAGACAATAAATAATCTGACATAAAACAGTTGCCATCAAGGTTATAGTCATGAGGATAACCTTGATGGCATTCAACCATTTTCATACAAAATCTGAACGCTGAAACCGATACAGAACATGCTCCCTTAATGGATGGTTTTCTTCTAACCCAGGGTGAAGAAATGTTTTTTCATCCCTAACCATACCCAATTTTTTCATGACATTTTCCGAGCGATAATTAGAAACCGTCGTAAAAGCAACAACTTCCTCCAATCCGATTTCCGTAAATGCAAAGTCAAAAATTCTGCGGGCAGCTTCACACGTATAGCCTTTTCCCCAAAATGGCTTGTCCAAACGCCAGCCGATTTCAACAAAAGGTGAGAATGGAAATTTGATGTTCGGGACATTCAGTCCTACAGAGCCGATAAATTCACCATTCTGTTTTAATTCAACCGCCCATAATCCCCAACCACCCTGCGTCTCAAACTTGTGGATACAATTATCAATAAAAGTATTGCTCTGCGCTTTAGTCAGTATGTCAGGAAAAAATTCCATTACGTCGGGGTTGCTACTTAAGTGAAAGAAAGGTTCTCTGTCCTCGGCTTTCCAGGCACGGAGCCGCAATCTTTCTGTTTCCAATTCGAAAACCACAACGCCTCCTTGATTATCAAGCGTTATTTTTCGCTTTTGGCTTGTCACCTTGATTTTCTCTAATGGAAATCACTCGTTCCATTTCTGGTTTTTTCTTATTATCAACCTGTTCGGATTGACCAAAAAACAACCCGCCGCGTCGAATTGACATACTGCCGCAACGGCTAATGCCCCGTAACTCGCCATGTTCAAGGATATCTAATGTTTCCGCACAGCACGTGCCTTCAACATGACCATCAATGATAATTTCAGGTGCATTCAGCTCACCTTCTACTTTGCCGGCATGCATAATCCGAATGGCACCACCTTTTACACGAATATTGCCAACCACTTTACCCCAGATCTGGATATCTCCTTCCATTTCGACATCCCCTTTGAAAACAGTGTCTTTTGCAATAATGGTATTAGGGCGGATCTCGGCTTCAGGTAATTTTTTCTCTTCAGGCTTGATGCCCATAGCAGGTGTCGCAGAACTGGCAGTTGCTGCCTCGGTTGTTTTTTTTCCAAACATAGCGTTTATTCTCAATTTCATTTTCATAAAGTAAAACACTAAGGCTAAAAAAGATAAAATTGCTGTCATAGTGCAACTAAAATGCGCACCATACAGATATAGTCCCAATGCAATTCCCCAAAGGAGCCATACACTGCATAAAAAAGCATTATCTGAAAAACGATACATTGTCATATTGTTCTCGTTTTTGTGGTTTTTTCTTATATTTCATCAGCAAAATATATCTATACATATGCCTTAGCAGGTAACAGAAACAGGCTGTGGAAGAACATCCTACCATTGTATAAGTATAAAAAACAATCTACGAAGCTATAACAGAGGGATTTATAGCGTTATTACACGGATAAAGCTTCTATTTTAGTTTAATCCTCTGATTTTCTATAATTTTTTTCATATTTATTAAATAATAACAATCCCTAAATATAAATTTAATTTCTTATTTCATAAATATAAACCATATATCCAATCTAACTTCAAGATGCGTGTGATATCTCCCAGCTTCGCTGGAGGGATATCAAGTTTCATATAGTGTCGTAAATGGCAACTTGAAGTTTAATGCGTATAAATTCACAACTCATCAACAACACATAAAAAGTATTAATAATGATGCATCATATTTGAGTTCATAAAAACACGCTATACTCAATAGCTATTTGGTTTATATTTACTTAATATATGAATATGCAATTATAACTAAATGGGTTAACATTCCATTTTTAAACCAAATAGATCAACAATAATTTATATTTTTTTAATATTAATTTTTATTTCAATATCAATGTCTATTTGAATAATGAATCAGATTACGTTTTTAAAATCATCTATCGATTAATTATCAACATTAACAAAACCTTAAAAAAACCACAAAAGCATTAATAAAAACAAGGTAAAAAATCGAAAAATTATTTTTGACCACAAAAAAATCACATTTAAATCTAACACAAAAATTCATTTAGTTATATAATGACAGTAGATATTTAATAATAAAAAAACACTTCATGCACTCATCAAAAAATGATTACTCACGATACGGAAAATTAGGAGTATTAGATGAAAAGGACGACGGGCTTAAATCAAAAGAATATTTGCACGATCCAATTAACTATGCCAGATTTCAATATTCTGGAACATAAACAAAGAGGGCTATATATTTTACTTGATGGCGAAATGGTATGGAAAGATTGTATAAACACTTATCACATTAAAGCAAATGAAATCCTTTTTACCCACCCCGGAAGTTATGCAGCTAAAACCAATACAGAAAGTTGCCAACTATTATGGTTACCGTTACACATGGAGTTTTTACGTAGTTTTTTACAACGTTTCGGATCATTATTAAGTCAGTTAGGGCGACAGGAGTTTCCTGCTTCTAGGTTGATTCCTTTTAACCAATCCCCCTTGTTAACGGAAAGTATTCGCGGGCTGACGAACTTACTGACGCATGATTCCCCTCCAGCTTTGGTTCAACTGAGAGTTGAAGAGTTATTGTTACTGCTTTCCTTGGGTAAGCAGGGGACACTACTCATGTCTATTCTACGGAAATTAAGCAACCGTCAGGTAGAACGCCTGCAAACATTTATGAAAGCTCACTATCTCAAAGAATGGAAATTAAATGACTTCGCACGTGAATTTGGTATGGGGTTAACTTCTTTTAAGGAGCTTTTTAACAGTGTCTATGGCACTTCCCCCAAGGCCTGGATTAGTGAACAACGCATTCTTTATGCACATCAATTATTACTCAATAGCGAAATGAGTATCGCCGATATTTCACTGGAATCGGGTTTTTCCAGTCAGTCCTATTTCACTCAAAGCTATCGCCGACGTTTTGGTTGTACACCTAATCGCTCCAGATACGGCAAAGATTAGCGATTCATTTAATAACGAATCGTTAGTGTGATATTCCATAAATCAAGGCCTTCCAGTTTGATATAAACTTGTTTAGATCAAACTGAAAAGCCGCAATCCCAATTAGGCGAAGAGATTATGATCGTTTTTATCGATCAATCTCCTCTAATTGATCTGTGCAATCCATTGGACGGCGGTATCTCATATCACATATAGTCATGGTGACTCATTACTGTTTAGAGCTAATCCGACTAAGCTCTAAGTCACCACCAGGGATTTTTATATTTGCCGTATCTTTGGCCTGCTTCCGCGCAGGCTTTTTTATTCTTTTTTGTTGCTATCCGCACTATAAAAGACCGTACCTAATTTAATTCTTTCACGGCCGGTAGCCAGGCGATGACGATTAGTATCCCGCAACGAGTAAATACAGCCACAATATTCCTGCTGATAGAACTCTTCTCGTTTACTGATTTCTATCATACGGGCAGATCCGCCCCCTTTGCGCCAGTTATATTCCCAATACATTAAGTCAGGGTAACGGGAAGCGGCACGAACTCCACATTCATTGATTTGCTGCATATTTTTCCAGCGTGAAATCCCGAGTGAGCTGGTAATCACTGGAAAACCATGTTCGTGGGCATAAAGCGCTGTTCGTTCGAAACGCATATCAAAACACATTGTACAACGAATACCGCGCTCAGGTTCATTTTCCATTCCTTTCGCGCGTTCAAACCAATTATCACGATCGTAATCGGCATCGATAAAAGGAATACCCATCTCCTGCGCAAAACGGATATTTTCATCTTTGCGCAACTCGTATTCTTTCAGGGGATGAATATTCGGGTTATAGAAAAATATTGTGAAATCAATCCCTGAAGCCAACATTGCTTCCATCACTTCCCCAGAACATGGTGCACAACATGAGTGCAGCAGCACTTTCTTGTTCCCATTTGGCAATGGAAGAGGTTTACGCTCATAATTCAGTGACATAATATTTCTTACCTGATTCAGACAATAAAAAATCAGGAAGAGAACAAATCCCCTTCCTTGTGTTTACTGGGTAGACATTTTACCTTCTTCTACTGTCTTACGACAATCTTTGTAAAAGGATCAAGCCTCCGGTACTTCTGGTAAAACTTGCCCACCATCAACGACTATCGTTTGTCCGGTAATATATTTCGCTTCATCGGAAGCCAGGAAACAGGCAGCATAGCCAATATCTTCTGGCGAACCCAAAGCCCGCATTGGCGTGATCTCTTTCGCATAACTGAGGAACTCATCACCAAATGACTTTAAACCTTCCGTCATGATCATGCCTGGCATAACCGCATTAATAGTGATGCCTTGTCCCGCGTATTCCAACGCGGCACTGCGCATAAACCCGAGTTGCCCCGCCTTACTGGCACCATAGTGGCTGTAACCCTGAATGCCTGTTATTTCTCCCGTTATTGATGACGTGATAACAACACGCCCGTAACGCTGCTTTTCCATGACATTCAATGCCGCCTGTACCAGGAAAAATGTCCCTTTAAGGTTGACCGTGTGCACTAAATCCCAATCCGCCGCTGTCATATCTTTCAGATAATGCTGTGGAAAAATACCTGCATTGGAACAAAGAATATCGAGCCTACCGTACTTTTCAACAATCTGGGCAATCACGTTTTTACATGCTGCTTGATCAGTCACATCAAGGGGAATGAAATCCACCTCCAGCGCTTTGGCAATAGCTTTTCCTCTCAGCTCATCAGTGCCGGCAATAATAGTAACAGCTCCCTCTTGCTTCAATACCTTGGCAATGCCCGTGCCAATACCTTTGGTGCCGCCTGAAATGAAAGCAATTTTTCCCGCTAAATCGAACATAGCTTTTCCTTTTATATTTAGTAGTGAGCGTTTTTTTATTATCTATACCTATTTCACTTCAAGATGCACATTGTTTCTCCCCGCTTCGCGGGGAGAAACAATGAGTTATGTTGTCTTATAATGAGTAAATTGAAAGGTAACGCGTATATACGCATTACAATTGACAACATTATATTAAACCTGATATCTCCCCCTCTTTGCGGGGAGATATCAGACGCACCTTGAAGTTAGATTGGTATAAAATAGAATTATTCAATTTATTTTTAAACCGTAACTTTATCAGGTTTAATTAATGAAAGCTGCATATTAAAAAACATAAAATAAGGCCGCATTATTTACATGAAAAATTGAAATAAAACCCCCTCCTTAAATTTTTCCGATATTGCTTATTCTTCTGCCAGAGATTACTTTTAAAGTACGTAACATTTTATTAACGATAATGAGATGGAGTGAAGAGTATGATTCTCAATAATTCATTCTTACATGAATATACCGGTACAGCATTATCACCGATTTTATTTCTTAAAAGAGCTGTATTAAGCAATGGTAGTGATATTGCCATTATTGATGGCAAACAACGTTGGACCTGGCACCAATATGCCAATCGCTGTGAAAGGATTGCTATCTCTCTCCAACAATTGGGAGTAGATAAAGGGAGCGTAGTCTCGGCTATTTTACCCAATATCCATGAATTGCTTGAGTTACATTTTGCTGTTCCTTTATCCGGCGGTATTCTTAATGCCTTGAGCACCCGAACAGATGCAGCCACATTAAATTTTGTTTTTGAAAAATTGCATCCCAAGATATTATTTATCGACAAAAACTATCTTTCGCTATTAAATAATGTCTCTTTTAATAATCCAATTAAGATAATTATTGTTGATGAAAATAATTTAGCGATTCCTATATCCCCTGCCGGCCATGAATTTATCGCTTACGAATCACTGGTAACCGAACACTCATCAAAGTCACTCTCATTTATCCAAATTGACGAACAAGCCACTATTAGTATCAATTGCACTTCGGGCACCAGCGGGCAACCAAAACTGGTTGTGTATTCTCACCGTGGGGCATTTTTAAATGCTATTTCCAATATCCTGGATTGGGACATGCCTAAACGTCCCATCTTTTTATGGACTCTTCCCATGTTTCACTGTAATGGTTGGTGTTTCCCCTGGACAGTTGCGGCACGGGCTGGCACACACATCTGTATCAGGAAATTTGATGCAGAAGAAGCAATGCAACTGATCCAGGAACATCACGTTACCCATTATTGTGGTGCCCCGATTATTCACTACTCTTTAGGCAAGATAACGCAAAAGCATAAAAAGCATTTTAATGGTCATGTTTATGGCCTGATTGCTGGTGCCCCACCGACAGAAATGATGTTTTCATTGCTGGACGAAGTCGGTATCAATGCAACGCATGTTTATGGATTAACCGAAACTTATGGCCCTGTGGTTGTTTGTGAAAACAAGCATGAATGGCAATCACTGCCAAAATCAGAAAAAGTCTTAAAACGGATGCGTCAGGGAATTGTCTCTAATTTGCAAGGTCAGGTGAGCGTTATTGACGAAAATAACTTAGCAGTGCCTTTTGATGGCAAAACCATCGGTGAGATCGCAATCCGCGGTAATATCGTAGCAGCTTATGATCCTGTACGCCATGTTACACCGGAGGTCACTAACCAATGGTTTTATACGGGTGATTTAGCCGTCGTCGATCCTGATGGCTATATCAAAATCATCGATAGGAAAAAAGATATCATTATTTCCGGTGGTGAGAATATTTCCAGCCTTGAACTGGAAAATGCCTTATCCAGTTATCCAAATGTATTAGCGGTTGCTGTTGTGGCAAAACCCGATCCCTATTGGGGAGAAGTCCCCCATGCTTTTATTGAACTCGATGAAAATACAACAATCACGGAGCAAGAATTAGACGATTATATTTGTACGGTAATAGCACGCTATAAACGCCCTAAAGGATATACTTTTTTAACTTTACCGCGAAATGCCAATGGCAAAGTGGTAAAAGATCAATTGAGGAAACGTGTCAAAGACTAATATAGCCAGCATAAAGAGAATAACGATAAATTAATCCCTTGGGCTTAATTTACGGCGCTATTACGTGCGGCCTTTCTAACGCCGGTAAATTGATCCCACTGCTTGCCAATTTCCCCATATGGCAATACATCGAGCAGGCTGCATCAATCAGCGACATCGCCATGGCCGCACCACTCCCCTCACCAAGGCGTAAATCTAAATGCAAGTAGGGTTGCAAATTCAAATATCGTAGCGCCAATACCGCACCTTTTTCTGCCGACAGATGGGAAGGGATGCAATACTCCCGTGCGATGGGAGATAGTTGACATGCGGCTAATGCTGATGCGTAGGACAAAAAACCATCAAGTACCACAGGTACACCAGAAGCCGCCGCCCCCAGAATCACACCGGCCATGCCGACAAGTTCAAATCCTCCCACTTTTGCCAACACATCAATGGCGTTATTGTGATCTGGTTGATTGATGGCAATAGCCTGCCGCACAATGGATTGTTTATACGCCAGCCGCTCAGAAGGAAAATTAGCGCCTAACCCAACCACATCACAGGGATCATTGCCTGTCAGGACACTGATAACCGCGGCTGCCGCAGTCGTATTGGCAATTCCCAGCTCACCAATACCAAATACCGTTATTCCTGCTGCAATACGCTGTTGCACCAATTGTGCGCTTGCCAGCAACAACATTTCAGCGTGTCCATAATCCATCGCAGCCCCCTTGGCAATATTACCGCAGCCCCGTGCGATTTTAAGGGACAACATATGTTCGATAGGATCACAATCTATGCCAATATCCACCGGCAAAACATGTGTTCCACTGTTTTTCGCCAGCACACAAACACCTGTTAATCCTTTCAACATATTGCGTGCCTGTATGGCCGTAACGTTTTTAGGTGAAATAGCCACACCTTCGTCATATACACCATGATCAGCACACATGACGATAATCTCTTTTTGCAGATTTTGTAGGCCAACAATACCTGGCATACCCGATAATTGTATCGCCAACGCTTCAAGACGCCCCAAACTTCCCAATGGCTTGACTAGGCTGTCAATGTGCTGTGCCGCTTTTTCCATATTTCCCCGATCCAAGGGTTGGATCGCATCAATCAATGATTGTAGTGTCATGTTTATCCATCCAACCGACATTCTGTCGAAGCGTTGAATACGTGCAAAGTGGTAAATTCCGCATGGTGATGACTCCTTGCTGGAAGGCAAAAGACCACACAGCATTGATAGGTCGTTATTGCCAAATCATTGCCAGCAAAAAAACAATTTCCCCTACCTCAATGGAAGCTCCCAGCGTATCGCCCGTTTGTCCACCAAGACGATAATTGAAATAGAGGGCCAGCCCGTAAACCACAAGTAATGACACCATCATTGCCGACAAAGTTTGCCAATTCCCCAGCACCATCACCAATACAATACCAGCCAACAAAGTCAGCGTAGTTGCAGAGAAGCTAATTTGGCCAACGTAACTGCTTCCCATTCCCTCGCCTTCACGGGCGTCACGTTGCGCATACATTAAAAGCACCACGGCTGTTCGTCCGACAATCGATGCACAGGTCAACAAGGCAAGTAAATAAAAGGGAGGATGATAAGATAATTCAACAACAGCGAATGTTTTGAGGGCAAGACAGAAAATTAACCCAACACCACCATACGTTCCAAGTCGGCTATCGCGCATAATTTCCAGCATTTCTTTACGCTGGCGGGAGGAAAAAAGCCCATCACATGTGTCTGCCAGTCCATCTACATGTAACCCTCCCGTCAATAACACCAAAGCCAACACATAACCCATCGCACCAATATACATTCCCCCACCCGACTGGCTGATCGAAAGTGATACCAGCCCAGCCAGACCACCAACAATGAACCCAATCAACGGGAAATAAGGCACACCACGCCAATATTGACGAAAATCGACACCTGTCGCCCACTTTTTGGGGATCGGAAGCCGTGTCATAAACTGTAGTGTGGCCCAAAAAAGATGCAGTTTCATTTGATCTTGACTCCAATGCCCGAAACTATCAGCCAGACTTCTTTAGCCGCTTGTGCCAACTTTTGGTTGGCACGTCCAGCAATATCGACAAAATGGCGTGCCAGTCGATTTTCAGGTGTAATGCCCATCCCCAACTCGTTGGTCACCAAATATACTGGCATCGGACACATCAAGCTAGCATCAATCAGGTCATCAATCTGATGATGGATAATCACCTCTAATAAGGTGAAATCAAGTTCATCAGGTGATACACCACCCGATAAGTCAAACAACAAGTTAGCAATTAGTGTGGTAACACACTCTAGTATAACGCCCTCTTGGGGTTGGCGGTGCTGGCGGATAACAGAGCCTAAATTTTGATGGCCTTCCCAGGTTCGCCAATGTGCTGGACGCTCCTGTTTATGTCGCTTAATACGCGCCGCCATCTCTTCATCTGTGACCTGTGCCGTCGCGATATATAACACTTGCTCGCACTGTTTAGTGAGCAAGCGTTCAGCATAGCTACTCTTGCCACTGCGAGCACCGCCAGTCACCAAAATCATGGCATCACTCCGCCAGAGGTGTGTTCATGCATTAATTGATAAATCCGCGCGATATCCAGATGCTCACGCATACTGGCAGCCAATCTATTGAATTGTTTTTCTTTGTGCTGGAAGTAATTAAACGCTCCATTTTCCAGTGGAACGTCGCCTTTTCTGATACGCAATTGATTTAATAGTGGGCGGGTAAACGTGTTTTGATCAAACAGGCCATGCAGATAACTGCCCATTACCAACCCATCTTGAGCAACTGCACCCTCAAATCCATTTTTTTCCCCACTATTGCGCCAATGTATTTGAGCAAAAGGTGTTGCCTGCTGGCCAAGCCGAGTGGTTCCCATATGGATTTCATAGCCCGCAATGGGTTGTTCGCTGCATAGTTTCAGCATACCCGACAATGCAGGCATAACTACGCCCTCAACCTGCGCGGTCTGTTTTTCATTGGCAAAGTGGGTTTGTGTATCCAATAAACCTAATCCGGCCATTTGAGTTAAGCCGGATTCCACGCCATCCACAATCTGCTTACCTAACATTTGATAACCACCGCAGATCCCGATAATCGGCACATTTTTCTGACGGGCTATGATAATTGCCTGCTCAAAACCCTGGCTTTTCAACCATGCCAAATCTGCCAATGTATTCTTGCTGCCAGGAAGAATAATAAGATCGGCTTCCTGAAGTTCAGAAGGTTCGGAGACATAATGCAAAAACACATCCGGTTGAGCAGCCAGTGCATTGAAATCGGTGAAATTGGCAATATGAGGGTATTGGATGACAGCAATATCCAGACAATCTTCTGTTTTTTGTTGCTGTCGATCATATTTACCTACCTGTAACGCGACGCTGTCTTCATCTTCCAGATCAAGCTCCAGCCACGGCAACACCCCCAATATCGGTACTTGTGTCAAGGCTTCGATCTGATCGATGCCTGATTGCAACAAGGCGATATCACCGCGAAATTTATTGATGATCACCCCCTTGATACGCGCTTTTTCCGCAGGTTTAAGCAAGGCTAATGTGCCGTAGATGGATGCAAATACACCACCCCGATCAATATCTGCTACCAAAATGACTGGAGCATCCACTAATTCAGCCATCCCCATATTAACAATATCGCGATCACGCAAATTGATCTCAGCCGGACTGCCTGCCCCTTCTAACACCATGATATCCGTTTCTGCCGCTAACCCGTTATATGCCATCAAAATCTGCTGGAGCAATTGCGGCTTATATTCGTGATATTCCACCGCATTCATGCTGCACATCACTTTCCCCATAAAAACCACCTGGGCCTTGCGATCGCTGGTGGGTTTTAACAATACAGGATTCATCCGTACATCCGGCGCAATCCCTGCTGCTTCCGCCTGAAATATCTGCGCTCGTCCCATCTCTTTACCGTCTGCGGTAACCCCAGAATTAAGCGCCATATTCTGTGACTTAAAGGGAGTGCAGCGATAGCCATCTTGGGCAAATATCCGACAAAATCCCGCTACCAGCACACTTTTACCCGCATCAGATGCCGTTCCCTGAACCATCAGCGATAATGTCATTCTATTTTCTCCTGTATTTTAACCCACCCTCACTACTTACCTTGATAACTGCCCGTTTTTATTAACCAAAATCGTTGAAAAATATGATAATTTCTGCATCCTCTCTTTTTCGCTGAAAGACAGTGTGGCGAGATTATGCCAACATTGCTCAGTCGGCAAAGTCGCATCAGCCATCATCAACGCATGTTCTAACAGATTGTGACGTTGCAGCAGGTCACTGATCTGGGGAAAACGCGAGTAGACTTTCATCAGGACAATGCAGTCGTAATTGAGTAATGCTTGCTCTAAGACAGCTTCAGAAGCGGTACAGGCAATCACAGCCAATGTTTGATCTTCCATCGCCAGTGGCATCGCACTGGCGGCAGCAATAGCGGAAAATGAGGTGATCCCTGGCACAATTTCCAGCCATGAGGGAGAAGTCATCTGTTGCGACACCAACCGCTGCAAAAGAAATACCCATGTACTAAACAGCATGGGATCGCCCAAAGTGATAAAACCGACTTTCCTGCCATTCGCGACTTCCTCTTTCAAATTTTGCGCCACTTCGTCCCACACCGCTTGTTTTGCTGACATGTCGGCTTTCATTAAAAAGTGATAAGTGCAAACGTGAGTGTTCGGCGAAAGGTATTCTTCAATGATGGAGTGGGCGAGACTTTTGGTGCCTTTTTTTCCCGTCGGGGTATAGATCACATCAAGCTCAGAAAGAATACGCGCAGCCCGTACAGTCACCAGATCACTGGCTCCTGGGCCAACACCCATAACATACAGTTTTCCTGCTGTTACTGTTTCGTTCATAAGGCTTTCTCCTGATCATTAAGCGCATAGGCAAGGTGATCGACGAACATCTGCCGAATCATCGGGTTTTCTCCCAATCCCTGTAACCAGGGGATCGCAACAATTCCCGCATCCTCCAACTGTGATTTCCAGGAGTCGTCTTCATTGGAAGCCATATCATTAGTGGCATGATCGCCTGCCACCAGCATCAATGGCATCAAATAAGCCTTGCGGATTTTTTGCTCTTTTAATCCTTTGATGATCAGAGGAAGTTCGGGGTAACTTTCGACCGCGCCTACCCGTGCCGGAAAATGGGAGTGGCTCATCAGGTGATCTAAACAGGCGTAGGCAGAAAAAGCCGGGTGGGTTGTACCGTGTCCCATAAAAACGACACATTCATTCTCTGCCAACCGCGGAAGCTGGTGGCGCAGTGCCCGCATCAATTGCAGATAGTCATCAAAGTGGCTAAGCAAAGGCGTACCCAGCACCAACCGCTTAAAACGAGGGCGAAATTTCTCAACCTCGCGCCGCACTTTTTCATATTCATCGCCATTAATGATATGCAGGCATTGAACAGCAACATCGTGATAACCTGCGTGATGCAATCTGGTCAGTGCATCGTGGGGAGTATCAATGTGAATGCCATCGCGCTGACGCAATTTGCGAATGATCATGCCAGAGGTAAAGGCCCGAAATAGTTCCCTGTCTGGAAACACTGAGGCTAATTGCTGCTCACAGGCTTCAATATTGTTTTTCAGCGTTTCGGGATAACTGGTTCCGAAACTTATCACCAATAATGCTTTTTTCATTTCGCTTTTCCTTATTGGTTTATTTACGTACCAAAATTCGCCAATAACTGTGCCATCTCTTCCAATCCATTGGCCTGCGTGATCCCTTCTCCGGCAAATTTCTGCCCTGGGCGACAGAGCACAATGCAGGGCAGCCCAAGGGAAAGGCAAGGCTCCACTTTTTCCCTGAATCCTCCTTGCTCACCAGATTCTTTGGTAATTACAACCTCTGCCTGACAAAACTGGTAAAATGCCCGATTGAAATCGGCACTGAATGGCCCTTTCAGGGCAAAAATCTGATCAACTGACAAACCACAAGATTCACACAGCGCCAAAACTTCTGCGGTGGGCAATACACGGGCCAGTACGGTTTTTCCTGGCAGGTGCGCCACGTAATCGGCCAATTGCTTACTGCCGGTTGTCAGCAAAATACGGGTTGCCAAACTGGTTGCTATTTCACACGCTTGCTTAATAGTTGCCACTTTATAGATAAGGGGATGTTCAATAGCATCAATATCGCTGGGACGAATATAACGAATAAGAGGGATGCCTAGCGTTTGGCAAGCATCGACAATGTTTTGGCTCAGCCGTTCAGCATAAGGATGGGACGCATCAATGACCATTTTCGTCCCCCGCTTTCGCAAATATTCGGCCATCTCTTCGGCTTCCATCCTGCCGGTAACAATTTCACCGCGAACCCCCATCGCCTGCTGTGCTCCCGTCGGCGTTGCCACTGATAAGCCATAATCTATTCCGGCAACATCCATCATCACACAAATCTGGCGGGCATCGCTCGTACCGCCAAAAATGTGAATCAATGGTTGTCTCATAGCTTGTATCCTCTCGGCGTGATCATCAGGCCATCACGTATATACGTTGACTGGTTACCCACTATTACCAGACTGCGCATATCAACACGGGAAAAATCCATCGAGCCAAAAGTCGTCAGCCATTTATCTTCCTGTTTGCGCCCTGCCGCTTTCACCACACCAACGGGCGTTTCTGGTGATTTCCACGGCGCCATCAAGGAAAATGCCCGTGCCAAATGCTCTTCCCGTCCGCGACTGCGCGGATTATAGAAACAGACCACAAAATCGGCTTCTGCCGCAGCCTGAACCCGCTTTTCAATGACCTCCCACGGGGTGAGCAGATCACTTAGGCTGATATGACAAAAATCATGCATCAATGGTGCACCAAGCAAGGCAGCGCAAGCCGTACTTGCCGTCACTCCCGCCACCAACCGAACGTCTACATTGCGCTTTTGCTGGCTGACCAATTCCAAAATCAAGCCTGCCATGCCATAAATACCCGCATCACCACTACAAACTACTGCCACATTTTTACCTTGCTCGGCCAACTCAATGGCTGTCTGGCAACGTTCAATCTCTTTGCACATGCCAGTTTTGATAACTTCTTTATCACCGACCAGTGGTTTCACCAGATGGGTATAGGTTTTGTAACCCACCACGATGTCAGCCGCTTTCAATGCCGCAATCGCCTCCTGCGTCATCATGGCTTCACTGCCGGGACCAATTCCAATGACTGTTAACATGGATGCAATACTCCTAATGTGATGGTGACGCCCTGCTCACGCAGGGTATGGCCAACCAGATGCCCCTGACTCATTAGCCAGGCCACAGGTTGGGAGACACAGCCTATGCCCACTGTTTTTCGGACAAATTCAGAAACCGGAAATGTCTGTTCACACTGAGCAAGCTGATTAACAGAGAAGATTTGGTATGGAATTTGGCGCTCTTGTGCCAATTGAATTAACGCCGGTTCATTTTTTTTCAGTTCAACACTGCCGACGGCTTTTAACGCCAAAGATTCAAGGTTATGTTCCGCCAGATGGCGATCTAATAATTCGGCGAGCCGCTCCGCTTCCACACCCCGCCGGCAACCAATGCCTGCAACAATACGGCAGGGGATTAATTTAAAAGTCGGGATTGCCAGTGCCAGATTTGTCCGTTCATAGCTGATGTATACCAGAGCATCCAGCTCAGGCCGCTCTTCCAGAGAGTCAACGGGAATAAACCCACGCGTGTCATAGCGATCTTTTTCATCACTTAAGTTCGGGTGCCACCATATTCCTACCCGCTTGCCATTAACCAGCATTTGGTTAACGGTTTTGACATTCGTCCGGAAATTCTCCATTGTCCCATCAATTTCTTGCGATAACAGATCCAATGCGGCAACTTGGTTAACATCGGTGGCAGTGGTGATCACCGCCTGACCATCGAGAATATCTGCAATCTGTTGTGCCAGTTTATTCGCGCCTCCCATATGTCCTGATAATAAACTGATAGCAAACTGCCCTTTTTCATCCAATACGACGACCGCTGGATCAGTCATTTTGTCCTTGAGCAGAGGAGCGATAATCCGAATGGCAATCCCCGTCGCGCCAACCATGATCAACGCACCATATTGGGTGAATACCTTGCGTACCGTATTGGCAAAACCGCCTTCAAATGCTTTGAACCCGTTACCGCCATCTATAACGTCACTCGCCACCAATTCCGGGGAAGTGAAACAATCCACCGCTAAGTGAGTTCGCAAACGACGAGCCAATGCCATTCCCCCTTCAGTCAGGCAAAACAAGGCATATTCTTTGTTAGGTGACATTATTTTAGGTAACTCAGTCTTAGATAAGATTAAGTTAGGCGCTACGGTATTCATGGCTGAACCTCGCATCGTACAATTTCGAGTAGTGATACTCTTCGCCAAGAAAAGCCCCTACCAGGATCAAGGCCGTTTTACGGATGCCGGCGCTGCGTACCTGTTCAACAATCGTCGCCAATGTTCCCCGCACTATCTGGCAATCCGGCCAGGTTGCCTTGTAAACCACCGCAACCGGGGTTTCCTGTCCATATCCTCCCTGAATCAACCGAGCCACAACCTCTGTTATGTTTTGTACCGAAAGGAAGATCGCCATTGAAGTTTGGTGAGCAGCGAAGGCTTCCAACGTTTCCCGTGGCGGCATTGGCGTTCTGCCTTCCATACGAGTGATAATCAAACTTTGCGCGATTTCGGGCACGGTGTACTCCACGCCCAACTGTGCAGCAGCCCCAAGAAACGAACTCACTCCCGGCACAGAAACAAAACCAATAGCATGATTTGCCAGTTCTTCTGCCTGTTCACGTATGGAGCCAAACAGCGATAAATCCCCCGTTTGCAGGCGAACCACCAATTTGCCCGCTTTCACGCCATTCACCATCAATGCCGTGATTTCCGCTAACGTCAATCTCGCGCTGTCATGGCATTCGGCATCTGCACGGCAATAATCCAGTAACTCCCGATTAACCAACGAGCCGGCATAAATCACCACGTGCGCCTGACGTAATAATTGATAGCCTTTCAGGGTAATCAAGCTCTTATCCCCTGGCCCCGCACCAACAAACCAGACTTTTTCAGGATCAAAACTGACGTTATCTATCGGTTCAGAATTAATATATTCAGGCATCATCCCCCTCCTTTTGCTCAGACTCTTTCTGGCAGGACAGTAAATAAGTGGGGTTGTTGGGTTTGAAATAATGTCCTTGCCCTAGTGCCGTCAGTTCTCCCACCTGAATTTCACGCCCATCAAGCGCTGTCACCCGACAGAATTTCAGGTGCGATAATGCTTGCGTGAAGTTTTCCAGCAGGATAAAAGTCATGACTAAACGTCCACCTGGGTTCAGGTGCAATAATGCCCAATCAATGATTTCTGTCAGATACCCTCCCGTTCCGCCAATGAAAATAGCATCCACGGTGTTGTCCAATGGAATAGGGGCAATACCAGACTGGATACAAACCCGATGGCAGCCAAAATGCCGAATATTTTCAGCAAGCAATAACAGGGCCTCTTCCTTGCGTTCGATGGCAAGAATATCCAATGCGGGATAGCGCAAGGCCGCTTCAATACTGACGCTACCTGTACCTGCACCAACATCGATAAAACGGTGGGCTTTTTCCAGTTCCAATCGTTCCAATGCCAGCGCCCTAACGGCTTCTTTGGTCATGGGGATGCGATGACCGCGCAAAAACAGTTCATCTTTCATTCAGGTTCACCATTTAAAATCACCACTGCATTCAGGCCATAATCAATGTCGCCGCGTTGCACAACCTGTTCCGCCTGCAAACAAATAATTTGTTCATGTTCATGGGATAAATTTTTACCAATCACCATGCGCCGCTGCTGCCCGCGTGCCAGAATTTCTTGCGCAATCTGGTAAGGGCCAATGGCGTCATCCGTTACCATGGCGATTTTTTCGTGTTGCAGGAGCCAATCAAAATCCGGTTTGCGCCCGTGGCTGCTGGTGAGATAAATGTCGTTCATATCCAGCAAAATTTGGGCGCATAAATATTGGATTGAACTGATGCCAGAGATAATGCGGATATTTTGTCCAAAAAAATGCTCAGTGATCCGTTTGCCAATGCCATAAAAGAGAGGATCACCCGATGCCAGCACAATAATTTGCCGATGCTGATTCTGTTCAAGCCATTGCATCAATCCATCCACATCAGCATCCAAACGGCGGGTTTCCCCGTTGAAATGAGGAAATTCGGCAAGATGGCGTTTTCCTCCGACCAATACTTCCGCCTGTCTGATAGCGTCCAACGCCGCCAGTGTTTGGTTTGCAGCGGCGCCAGGGCCAATACCAACAACGGTGATCATCGGCAATCCTCCATAAAATCCTTCACTATCGAATCCACAGGCCGATTGCAGCCCAAGATCTGGTTATCAAAAGAGAAGAGAATGGCATCACACTGCGGCTTACCACTGGCGAAACGTAGCATTTGGTCAATACGCCCGCAGATTTTCCGGGCAATCTGTTGGTATACAGCCTGCCAGCCCCGTTCTGCAATCAACTCAATGGCCGCTTCGGTGGTATCACATTGATCCACGGCCTGAATCAGTTCGAAAGGTGCTCCTATCAAGGCCAGATTGGCAATCAGAGTTTCCATGCGACCATCAGCAATATGGCTGTGGGTATGAAAAATACCGGCAGCGATTTTCACCAACTTGCCGACATGTCCTACCAGAACGATATGGCGGAACTCCAGACGCACAGCTTCCTGCAACATATAACCGACAAAATTACTCATTGTGACGACATAATTCGCATCAATACCCAACTGCTGACTGACAAAACGCTCACCGTGATTTCCTGGTACAAAAATAATGCGATCCAACCCAGCGGCACGTTTGGCCTCTAATTCCAGTGCCAGAGAACGTTTCCAGCTCTCTTCCGACATCGGTGTCACAATGCCTGTCGTGCCAATAACCGAAATGCCCCCCTTAATTCCCAATCTGTCGTTATAGGTTTTCTTCGCCCGTTCCTCGCCTTCTGGAGCAAAGATGACGATATCTGCCCCACGGTGCGAACCGATGACCTCCCGTACCGCTTCCTCGATGGTATGGCGAGGGGTTTTATTAATGGCTGCCCAACCTATCGGCAAACCAATCCCCACTCGCGTTACCCTGCCAATGCCTTCACCGCCATCCAGTGTGATCACACCGCTGTCATTCAGGAAAACACGGGCAAAAATCAACATACCGTGGGTTGCATCCACATCATCGCCACCGTCTTTACGGATAGCGGCAACCGCCTGCTGTCCCTCAATCAAGGGTTGTTCGACATTCAAAGCCAAGGTGACACCAGAAGGCGTGACAATCGAAACCTGGTGAATAATCTGCTGGCGCAAGATCATCAATGCAGCAACCCTGGCAGCGGCTGTGGCACAAGATCCCGTGGTGTAGCCCTTGCGATACTGCTTGCCCCGATGCCAAACCATTCCGAGGTCATTGGCCTGCGTATCACTGATTTCATTCATGCCTGACCTCCGGCATCCGATACAGAATGGCGTTGATAATGGCGGCAGCAATATTACTGCCCCCCTTACGCCCTTTTGCTGCAATGCAATTTAACCCGCTATTGATCAGGACATTTTTTGACTCTTCTGCGCCGACAAACCCAACTGGCACCCCAACGACAGCAATCGGGGCAACTTGATGTTCCATCAAACGAAACAGCGCAGTCGGGGCGTTGCCGAAGACAAAAATCTTCTCCCCCGCTTCTTGCAAGGCCAGATCGACTGCTGCCATTGAACGTGTGATTTGCTGGGCTTTTGCCATTTGTATGGCGCGGGGATCGCTGACATAACAACGGCATTCGCTGCCATATTGAGCCAGACGCGTTTTATTGATGCCTGATAGCGCCATTGTCGTATCGGTATATAACGTACAACCACGCAAGATACCGTCGCGAATATGGCGCAAAACATCAGGGGAAAAATAGAGAATATCAAGCCAGTCAAAATCAGCCGTGGTATGGATCACCCGTTTGATCACCGCTTCTTGATCCGCATCCACAAAACGATAATCAGGCCACGATCCGAAAATAATCTGGCTGATAATGGCAAAGCTATTACTTTCGATCTGTTGGGGTTGACGGATGTAATCATTCATGCTGTTCCCTCCTTACACCATTACACTGACCAGACTATGCAGCAGCGCAAACAGCAGGAGTGCTATCACGGATGCCACCACCATCATCTGAACAGACTGTGGGATATCATTAGGCGTGACTTCACGCCTTGCATCACCAATCCACGGCTTTTCGACAAGCTGATTAAAGTAGACATTCGACCCGCCAAGACGGATACCCAATGCCCCTGCTACAGTTGCTTCCGGCCAGCCACTATTGGGGCTACTGTGTTGGTAACGATCACGCCAGCCAATGCGTAACGCCTGCCTAAAATTCAATCCCTGCCATTTCGCGGCCATTGCCAGCAGAAGCCAGCCCAAACGGGCAGGCAGCCAATTCGCCACATCATCCATACGTGCCGAAAACATCCCCAATGCCCGATAGTGGGGTGTTTTATAGCCCACCATTGAATCAAGGGTATTGATTGCCTTATAAGCCATGGCAAGTGGAACACCACCAAGCATTAAGAAGAACAATGGAGCAATCACGCCATCCACGCTGTTTTCTGCCACGGTTTCAATCGCGGCACGGCTGATTTGTGGTGTTTGCAATTGGCCAGTGTCTCGACCGACAATTTTGCCAAGCTGTTGACGGCTGGCCGCTAAATCTCCCTGACGCAATGCCTGATAAACAGCGTTTGCCGCATCGCCTAAGCCACGTCCGGCCAATACGGTATAAATCAGCCAAACTTCAACCAAACATCCCAGCCAGAACGTCACGCCATAGGCCAATTGCAAAACCCAATAGCTCGCCAGCCAGCCACTCCCTACAACCACCAGCCATAACAGTACACCACCCCATTTCAAGTCGGTTTCAGTTTGGCAAATCCGGCGAATAAGTTGCTCAATTTGGTTGGTAAGTTGTCCCATCCAGCGCACTGGATGCGGCCAATGGGGAGGATCACCCAATTTCATATCCAGAATAAAAGCCGCAAACCACAATAAGACGGTCATAACAGCCTCCGTGCCATCATCAACCAACGCTGGAGCACATGGGGGCGTTGAGCAAAATGAATATGCAGATAGCTCGCCAGGGTATTGCCATTCTGGTAACCACCCAGCCAGCTTTTCTGCACTGTTTTTAAGGTTTCTTTTGGATCACTCCATTTAATACACTGAAAAACGGGTGATTGGGCCGTGATAAAATCCGAATAATGGAATTCATGCCCGCGTAACGTTTCCCCTTTCGCCACTAAAGGCGTATCACACAGCGCCATGGCTTCACAGTAACCAAAGCGTTTCAGGTGATCTCCCATCTGGCTTTCACCGGCAATCAACCCTACCATGCCATGCCGTACACCATCTGCATCAATCAGGGTATCGCCGAGATACATCAAACCGCCGCATTCCGCATAAATGGGAATGCCTTTTTGCTGCGCCTGACGTAATGCCGTATGCATGGCATGATTGCAAGACAGGGCCTGAGCATAAATCTCAGGGTATCCGCCCCCCAAATAGATCATCTGGCATTCAGGTAACCAATGATCATGCAGGGGACTAAACCGTTTGATAGTCACACCCGCTTTTTCCAACAACAACAGGTTATCAGGATAATAGAAGTAGAATGCCTCATCTTCTGCCAGAGCCAGCGTTAAGCCTTGCCCCATCACAGGATCAACAAGGGAATCAATATTGCCTTTTGGCAAGGAAGATAGCTGGGTTAATGTCAGCAACTTATCCAAATCCACTGAGGCTTCGATCTGCTGAGCCAAGCGAATCCAGCATTCTTCGCGTTGGCTGACTTGCTCTTGCGCAGAGATCAAACCGAGATGGCGGGAAGGAAGGGTAACCTCTGGCATCACCGGCAACCGCCCCAAAACAGGAATACCGCAATAGCCCTCAATTGCCTGCTTTAATAACTGAAAATGGCTATCGCGATTGACGCGATTGATCAGCACGCCCACAATATTGACCGCTGGATCAAATTGCTGAAATCCCATCACTGTAGCGGCTATTGAGGTGGAAACCGCCTTCCCGTCCACCAATAAAACCACTGGACAGCCAAGTTGCTTTGCCATTGCCGCACTACTGCAATAATTGGGATCAGTACCATAGCCATCATATAACCCCATCACCCCTTCAATTACGGCAATATTTTGTTCAGCCATAACTTGGTTAAACAAACCATTCAGGATGAGTTCGGGTAGCATGAAAGCATCAAGATTACGTGAAGCAACGCCCGTCACAGCATAATGCCAGCCACCATCCAGATAATCAGGCCCGATTTTAAACGGCTGTACCCGCAGTGAACGGTTCATCAAGGCTCGCATGATGCCGAGAGCAACGGTGGTTTTACCACACCCGCTACCTGTACCTGCAATGACAAAAGCATGTTTCTGTTGCATATGCTTACCCCAAAACATTTAAATTCTGTATTGGTGTTAAAATCGGTATTAGTTTTAAATCTGCAACACAGCTTCTCATTCATTGATATTTATCAAATAAACGTCGTTTAGTTCGATTTCGACAAAACAATTAATATTCCATGAATAATGCCACCTTTTATCTCGTAACAAATAAGCAACTTAACAAAAAGAGTTATCACAATATCAATTGCACATAAAAATAAACAAAGAAATAAATTTATTTTAAAAATACACATTTTTCATTTTTATAAAAACACCCTCTATTATTTTTGTGATCTTGTTCATGATTATAAATCCTTAAAAACAATTTTTATTTTTAATACAATAAAAACTAATACACAACCACAATCCCAGCAATTAAAATATAATTACAATGCATTGAATTAATTAAAAATAAATTCATTGATGATATAAAGAAACATTCATATAGAAAAATATTAACAACGGACAACAAAATTCAAATTTAAATTAATTTACACTTAATAATACGAATATTGACATAAATCAAATTCACTTACACCGCATTAAAGTAATAATTATAAAAAACTGAAACCGACATAACACTGCTCATAAGAACAAGAAGAAATCATCCATAAAGCAATAAATAAAAAAATATAAGATAGAATAAACAAACTTTTATAAAAACAAAAAACAGAGGCTCACTATCCTGATGAAAATATATTTTTCTCTTTGATGATTTATATTTTAATTCCATAGAGGTAATTCAATGAATAAAGGCAATGTATGGTTAGTGGGAGCAGGCCCTGGTGATGCAGGTTTAATTACAGTCAAAGGATTACGCTGTATTCAATCTGCGGATGTCATTGTTCATGACCGTCTCGTCAATCCTGAACTTATTGCCCAGGTATCCGACCACTGTGAAATTATTAATGTTGGGAAAGAACATGATTACCATCCCATCCCACAAGACGAGATTAATCAAATTCTGGTCAGACATGCGCAGGCGGGAAAACGGGTTGTGCGCTTAAAAGGCGGCGATCCCTATGTTTTCGGCCGTGGAGGGGAAGAAGCGGAAGTGCTGGCACAACATGGCATCAAATTTGAAGTCATTCCGGGGATCAGTTCCTCAATTGGTGGATTAACCTATGCCGGTATTCCCATTACCCACCGCAATTATGCATCGAGTTTCCACGTTGTGACTGGACACACTTCTCAAGGCAATGAACAACAGAATTGGCAGATACTCGCCCAATTGGAAGGCACATTGGTTATTCTAATGGGGATGACCCGCCTGATGGAGATCTGCCAACAATTGATGCTATATGGTAAATCCCCCACAACACCTGCTGCTGTGATCATGTATGCCAGCCATCCCACACAAGAGAGCGTGATAGGCACACTGGAAACCCTGGTTGCAAAAGCGGAAGAGAAGAACTTACATGCACCCGCATTGATTGTGGTTGGTGATGTCGTCAATTTAGGAACAAGGCTTTCCTTCCTCCCCACTTACGGAGCAATCTATGAGTGAACATGGCGGCAATATCATCGGCATTGCCCAACAATATGGCCTTCCAGCCAATGAGCTGATTGATTTCAGTGCCAATATCAATCCATTAGGTGCGCCAGAACGGGTTAAGGTGTTGATCCAAAACAGTCTCGCCGACATCGAAAAGTACCCAGATATGGAATATCGCCACTTGCATCAGGCGATAGCAGAGGCCCATCAATGCGATTACAACTCAGTAATCGCAGGCAATGGTGCAACAGAACTGATCTATGCTGTCACCCGTTATCTCAATCCTAAGCGCGCCTTGCTCCTTATCCCAGGATTTGCTGAATATCGACGAGCTTTGCAGCAAATTGGCACAGAAATTATCGACTATCCATTAAAAGAGGAAGCCGGATTTCAACCTGATTTACGCCTGCTGAATACGCTTTCCACAATTCAACCCGATTGCGTTTTTATCGCCACACCCAATAATCCTACCGGATTAATGCCGGACAATCCGTTTATGCAATCGCTAGTGGAACATTGTGAACGACAAGGGATTGCATTGATTGTCGATGAATCCTTTATTGATTTTCTCCCTGAGAATCGAGGGTTGATTCCGCAAGTGACTGTCACTAAGCATCTTTATGTATTACGTTCAATGACCAAATTCTTTGCCATTCCCGGATTACGTTTGGGCTATTTAATCAGCGGAAATATCGCAGGGATTACAGAGATGAAAAACCGGCGTGAACCATGGTCAATGAATGCCTTTGCTGCGCGGGTGGGAGAAATTTTGTTTGATGAACATGACTATATTGCTGCAACACATCAATGGCTAACATCACAGCAACATTATCTATGGATCCAGCTTTTAACTTTCCCAGAACTGACTGTCTGGCCGCCATCGGCTAATTTTCTGTTCTTCCGTTGTCATAAGCCCAATGTTGATTTATGGCATGCTTTACTTAAATATCGGTTGTTAATTCGCCATTGTAAAAATTATGTCGGGTTAGACGAACGTTACTATCGCATAGCCGTGCGCAGTGAGTGGGAAAATCAGCGCCTAATTGCAGCGATGCAACAGGTTTTTGCCTATGGCTGAAGCCTCTTGTCCCGCTTCCTGCGGAGAACTGCTACAAGGATGGCTGTTTGGGGGAGAAAAGTTAATCTCCTGTCCAATCAACTGGTTCAGTTGTGTTTCCGTGAGTGAAGGCATTCCTATACCACATGAACGGCCACGTATGCGCCAAATGGTAAATTTACTGCTGAATTACTGGCAGGAACCACCAGAATTGACTGCTGGCTTGCGTATTGAATATCAATCGACAATTCCAATCGCCAAAGGCATGGCCAGCAGCACAGCGGATATTGCTGCTACCGCCCAAGCCACCGCCAGATTATTGGGTAAGTCACTGGAAAGCACGGAGCTAGCACAACTCTGTGTCAAACTGGAGCCTACTGACAGTACAATATTCAAACGATTGACCTTGTTTGACCATCTCACCGCCCAGACCCAAATTCCCTTCGATTGGCAACCTGATATCGATATTTTGCTGTTGGAAAGCCCACAAACCATTTTGACAGAAGAATATCACCAACAGGATCATCACGCACAATGGCGGGATAACGCCCTTTTATTCCAACATGCCTGGTGGCAATTTCATACCGCGAACCAACGGCATGACTATGACCGCCTTGGGGAGGCTTGCACGTTAAGCGCCATCGCCAGCCAATCGATACTACCGAAACCCTGTTTTGATCAACTACGGGATTTGGTCGAGCAAACGGGTATCTATGGCCTAAACGTTGCCCATAGTGGCAGTGTCGTCGGCCTGTTGTTCGACTCACATCGCCATGACGTCAATTACCTACGCTGGTGGCTGCATCAAAAGAAGATTTCTGAGCACTACCCAAAAACTCACCAGGTTAAACTCATTGCGGGGGGTGTTCGCTGAAATCTATACATATCTTCACATTTTCCTTATTATGAATAACATAATTTAAACAATGAATTAAACCCTATGGAAAATACAACTCTGACACCCGCTACAATTGACGCTTTCATGTCACTCGACATTCGCATTGGCAAAATTATCAAAGCAGAAAAAAACGAAAAAGCTATCAAACCCGCTTATAAACTTTATATCGATTTTGGCAGTGACATCGGCGAGAAACAAAGCTCTGCCCAGATATGCCAAAACTACACAACAGAACAATTAATCGGTAAGCAGATACTGGCAGTAGTGAATTTTCCCCCAAGGCGCGTGGCGGGGTTTAAATCTGAAGTTTTGGTTTTAGCCGCAGTTTGTGACGAACAAGGAACCGTCCTTATCCAGCCAGAAAAAAACGTAAAATTAGGCACCCGAATGTTGTAATTTTTTGAGTCGTAAAATAATAGGAATACCATGAGAACACAGAAAAGATGTATGGGTTACGTCGCTATTGTTGTAGATGATTATGATAGGGCTATCGATTATTACACCAATAAATTGGGATTTACATTAGTAGAAGATACGCCACAGCCAGGAAAAAGATGGGTTGTTGTCACGCCAAACCCGGAAAGTGACTGTAACTTACTGCTGGCAAGAGCCTCTAACGAAAAACAAGAAGCATTTATTGGTAACCAATGTGGTGGACGGGTATTCTTGTTCCTGCAATCTGACGACTTTTGGCGTGATTATCACAAAATGAAAGAAAATGGCGTCCATTTTTGTGAGGAACCCCGTCAGGAAGAATATGGCATGGTCGTCGTTTTTGAAGACATTTATGGAAACCGTTGGGATTTATATCAGAATTCGGTTGCTTAGAGCACTTATAAATATGACTGTTAGCCCAATTATATTGGGCTATACCAATCTAACTTCAATATGTGTGTGATTTCTCCCCACTAAGCGGGGATAAGTTAGGTCTCATATCGTGTTGTCAATTGCAACTTGAAGTCTAATGCGTATATATTTAATTATACTAACACTGATTGGTAAAAATAAATTAACATTATTAACAAGAACACTGCTTATATCTTTCATCAATAAATAAATTGATCTTATTTAAAATAGAAATACTATTACTTACCCACTCCCATTAATAAATATTAACCACATTCAAATACTAATAATAGCATTTCAATAATACAGTATGTTTTTTAAATCAAACTTACATTTTTTATATTTTATTCTGCCATAACAATATGTTTAGAATAACCCGAGAAAACATACCGTAAAACGATAAACTAAATATTAAAATCAACACAAAACCATATTTTAACCAATGTTTAAAATAGGATAACATCTTATGAACACAATCAATATAAGCAGCAGTAACATTACCATCATAAATAATAATGACTCTAATCCTGAGCCACTAACTTATAATACCAACACACCAGCATCAGAACCTCTTGCTGTCAATCCTTATAGGGATATGACAATAGAGCCACACTCATCTATAGAGGCAATAAGAATTGACACCCCCATTATTCCCGAAACACGCCCTAATTACTACGTAGCCAATTCTGGCCCCGCTTCATCAGTCAGGGCTGTTTTTTATTGGTCTCATTCTTTCACATCTGAATGGTTCGAATATTCCGCTATCACAGTGAAAGCTGGAGAAGACGGCATATTAAAATCACCAAGCAACTCTGTGTATTACAGCAAAGTCGTCATTTATAATAATACAGATAAACGAGCCTTTGTTACTGGGTATAATAAATAACAATACGAAAAAAATTTATAACTAATAAGTTTTAATTTCATAATTATTTAACTAAGTAATTAAGGTGAAATAAAATCATGAATACCACACCGAATAATATATCTGAAAATGAAACATTGCCTGTACTCACTGACATTATGCTTATAGCACCTTATACAATGTCTACTCCCGATTATGAATGGGATATGTCATCAATTATAAAGGATGCCATCATTGGTGGTGTAGGTTTTATTCCAGGATCAGGTCCCGCAATGTCCTTCCTGTTAGGGCTATTTTGGCCTCAACAGAAAGATAACACCTGGGAGCAAATTCTCCAAAAAGTAGAGCAAATGATAGAGAATGCCGTTCTACAAACTATTAAAGGAATACTTAATGGAGATATACAAGAGATCAAAGGAAAAATGGAGCATGTGCAATACATGCTGGAAACCTCACCTGGCAGCCAAGAAAGCCATGATGCATATATGTTCCTGGCCAGATATTTAGTGAGTATAGATGAAAAATTCAAGTCTTTTGATAATAAAACAAACTACCAGATCCTGCCGATGTACACTAACACGGTTATGTTACAGATCCCTTATTGGAAAATGGGGATAGAGAAGAAAAATGATATTGGGCTGACAGATATTGAAGTCAATGAGTTAAAACAACTTATCGACAAATTGGTTGACAAAGCCAAGAATTACATCCATACGATGTATACCAATGAATATAACGATGCCATAAACACATCAACAGCAGTAAGTGTCACTAATAATTTATTGTCTGTAAGAGGATATTGTTTATTACACGGTTTAGAGTGTATTGAATTAATTGAACATCTACAAAATAATAGCCTGGAAAGTGGTTTCAATCCTAAAACTATCAGTTATTCAACCGTATTTGATCGTCCTACTAATAAGACGAGAATTCAGGCCTTGACAGAAGACGATCAAATGCAGGAACCCTTCAAGCCATCTTTAATCGATGGAAAATACAATAAAATCAAATCGTTGATTGGGTACGTACAAAGAATTGGCAATGCCCCTAGAGTGGGTGGTATTAAAATCACATTTGCCAACGGTTCATCCTATACACTCGGCACAGTAACATCAGAAACCAGTTCAATTGAACTCAATGACAGTGTTATCGACAGGTTGGAAGTATGGGGCAATGGCGCTGTTGATGAAGCTTTATTTACATTAAGTGATGGGCGTCAACTCAGAATCGGTGAGCGCTACGCGACAAAATACAGAAAATATGCTGTTGATGGTCACTATATTGCAGGGCTGTATTTAGCCAGCGATGAACCTTCACTTGCTGGTCAAGCTGCAGGTATTGCCGTTTCGTACCATCTGTTAGCTGATAAAAAATAATATCGACTAATGGAACTTGAGTTTTAGATCCCCCCTGGTTACATCGCTAATTGTGTAACCAGGGATAATTTTTTCTCATTATGTACCCCAGTCTAACCTCGCCATGAAAATCAACAAATCATAAAAACCAAACATATGTTTGTAGTTTCCATAAATCAATCCAACATACTGATTTAAAATAAATTATAATAGGATAAAATATAGTTTACTCACTTGATGTATTTAGTTACCTGATTCTTATGAATTTTTCAGCATAATATTCGAGATAAACATCACATTTTTATGTCATTTGCTGGCTTTACCAATCTTACGATCATATTCTCATAATGAAAAAGAAATATAAAAATAGTCTTTACTGTCTGTCAGACATGAAATAAAACATCAGAACAAAAAAACAACCAAAGGTATGATATGTCAAAAAGGGAAAACCAGATATTGCAACTTCTAAAGCGTGATCCTTTCATTCAGCAACAAGAAATTGCTGATATTCTCGGAATCAGTCGCTCATGTGTTGCAGGACATATTATGAACCTAAGTAAAAAAGGTTATATTAAAGGCAAAGGGTATATTTTATCTAACGATGTTTATACTGTGACTATTGGTGCAGCGAATATAGATTTAACAAGCTATGCCTCAGCCAAATTAATTTATGAAGATTCCAACCCAGGGAAAATTATTTCTACGCCAGGCGGCGTAGGGAGAAATATCGCTCAAAATATTTCGCTATTGAAAAAAGAAAGTTATTTAATTTCCGTTATCGGTAACGATGCCAATGGCAACGCACTGTTTGATCATACAAAATCGGCTGGTGTTAATGTTAACTATTTCTATCAATTAGAGGGTGAAAAAACGTCAATGTGCAACTCTGTTATAGATGAAAATGGGAAATGTGTTGTTACTGTTAATGATATGAGCATTCTGGAAAAATTAACCCCTACGTTATTATCTCAAGCTAAATCTTTAATTCAGCATGCTAATGTGTTAGTAATTGACTGTAATTTAACTGAAGAAGCCCTAAAATGGCTATTTAATCATTCCGGTAATGTGCCAATTTTTGTTGATACGGTTTCAAGATCTAAAGCAGCCAAAATTCGCCATTTTCTATCACAGATCCATACCTTAAAACCCAACCGAACTGAAGCAGAGATCCTTAGCGGCATAAAAATTGAAACTCCAAAAGATGCCGCTGTTGCGGCACACTGGTTTCATCAACAAGGCGTCCAGCGCTTAATTTTGAGTATGGATGCAGAAGGTGTTTATTACAGTGAAATGGATAATACATCAGGATGTTCAAGTGCAATCAATACCCATATTGTTAATGCCAATGGTGCGGGTGATGCCATGATGGCTGGCCTTGTACATTGCTGGTTAGAAGGCATGGAACTGAAAGAAAGTGTTCGCTTTGCACAGCAATGTTCAGCACTAACACTCTCTTCAGAAAATATTGAGATACTTCCTAAGAATCGTATTTATTTTTAAACGACAAAAATAAAATCCCCTGATATCAAACACTGGATTCATCATTCCTATCGCACCTGCCAGGCCGAAGTTAAAGGGCAATTCATTGATATCAAAGTATAATCCAGATATTCATGTACCGTCATGGCATTACATATCAACACCAATGCTATTTTTTGCTAGAATTTGCGGCGTGAAATCAGCATTATCATAATGAATTAACAACAAATAATACCAACAAAGTTAATTAAACGGAAAGTATGAGCCAAAAAGTGACTGCTCCCCGCCCTGTCGGGCAAGGCTTCCCACTTCCTAGGCCGCAACCGTCTGTATGACGGATTTACGCTGGCCTCCATGGGCAGATTGCACGACGAGTCCCGCCGCACATAATTCCTGTATGCCCTTGCGTTCGATGTTGATTGCCGCGTTGATATCGCGGTCATGTTCAACTCCGCATTCAGGACATTGCCAGATTCGCTTATTTAACGGCATTTCTGGCATTTTGTGGCCACAACAGTGACAGGTTTTTGAACTGGCAAACCAGTGATCCAGTTTCACCAGATGCACCCCTTTCTCTGCGGCCTTGTATTCCAGTTTTGTGATGAACCCAGACCATCCAGCATCGCCGATAGCACGTGCCAGATGATGATTTTTCATCATATTTGCTGCTTTCAGTGTCTCCACAATGACCGCTTGGCTTTCGTCAACAATTGTGCGGGAGAGTTTATGCTGGAAATCAGCACGGGTATTGGCTACCCGTTCATGCACACCCGCAAGCTGTATACGGGCTTTGCGACGGTTCGCACTCCCCTTTTTCTTACGGGACAACGCCTTCTGTTTACGTCGCAGGTTGCGGCTGGCATTGATGAGATGGCGGGGATTCGGGGTTTTGTCACCATTCGATTTAATGGCGTAGTGCGAGAGTCCCATATCAATACCCGTAACAGTTGATATCAATGTGGGTTTCGCCGGCGCTTCTGTCCCGTCATCGCAAAGTATTGACGCATAATATTTCCCCGTTGCGCTGCGGCTCAGCGTGATACTTTTCAAGGAGCCCGTCATTTCACGATGTAAACGCGCTTCAATCGGTGAAACTTTCGGGATCTTGATCGCGCTATCAAGCACTTTAACCCCAACGCAATGATAGCTTGATTGTTTTCCATGCTTACTTTTAAATGCCGGAAAGCGCGCTCTCAGTTTCGGATTAAAAAAATGGGAAAAAGCCACATCAAGATTAATGACCGCCTGCTGCAATGCGATGGAATCATACGCTTTGAGCCAGGCATATTTACGGGATTTTTTCGCGACTGCCAACAGCGGTTTCAGATCTTTACGGGGGCTTAAACTGACACCGTGGCGCTGGTAAGCCTGTTTTTTGATGTGCAGAGCTTTGTTGTACGCAAAACGAACTGCGCCGAACTGGGCATTGAGAAACCCAGCCTGTTCCGGTGTCGGATAAATGCGTACTTTTGTGGCTCTTAACATGGTCAGCGCTCATTGATATAAGACTTTTATTTTAACAGGTTAATGGAGTATATCAATTGAGTAATCACGATGATTTACTGGCAGGGTTCCTCCGTAAACGACACAGTGTCAGCAAACTTGTTGTGCATCTGATTTTTACGACAAAATACCGCCGTAAACTGTTTGATGGACGAATGATAGAACAGTTGCGGCATGCTTTTGCTTCTGCTGCCGCAAAACTCGAATGTGAAATTATTGAGCAACTGTCTTTCGCTTTAAACCATGTGGAAAGATTCATCCCACGGTTTATTTGTTTTTATCATTGCATTGAAAATGACCAGTAACTTACGCATACAAGCAACGATTGAAATACTCAGAGCCTATGTTCAAAGCCAGACAACACCTGATTGATCTTTAAAGCCCTACGGGCTTTTCGCCTTATATCCCTACCCGCATTGGGCGAGGGTTTACGGCGGATTTTGCTAAATTTTCATATCAAAATTGATTAGAGTTAATAGCTGCCTTTTCATTTCTCAATGTTATAAAGCAAACAATAACAGACAGTATTGTTATTCCCATTAATGTATATACTAATACACTAAATGAATCGCTATAAATAGCTAGTAGTTCCTGCTCAGATAGATAAATAAATGAGTCTCTAGCATTATCAAAATTACCTGTTGTCAAATTACTTGCTGCTGTAGAAATCACATTGTGAGATTGTTGAGAAACTTGCTGTAAATTCATCTGTAGAAGAAAATTTAACATTGCTAGTGCGCCTGCAACACATATTGCCTCACCACAAGCTCGCATCGTCGTAAAAATGCCTGTTGCCATTCCTGCTCGCTCTATAGGAACTGCTCTAATTGAAAGATCATCCATTAACCCCCACGGAAATCCAGTTCCAATCCCTATTAACATCAGTGGAAAAATTAATTCTGTTGATTGTGCTCCAATAGGTATATTTGCTAACCATGCTAACCCTACCGCTGCACATAATAAACCAATACACGAAAGTGTTGGCGATGAAAACCAGCGAGTTAACAATGCCGCAAGAAAAGGAACAACAAGCATAGGAGCCGATAGTGCGATCATGACTTCTCCTGCTTTAATTGCACTATAACCTTCAATACCAATTAACCGAATTGGGAATAGAATAAGTAACACAATAAAACAAACCGCGGTTGCCAATGGTAAAAATTGTACTCCGACAAATTTTTTAAACCGAAAAAGCGATAGATCTAGCATTGGACGGGCATGTGATAATTCACATTTAATAAAAATAAACAACATCATGATGGAAGCACTGAACAATGCAATAACAGAAGTACTTCCAATACCACTCTGCGGAATTTGCATAATACCGAATGTTAGTAATACTAAAAATGCAGTAAAACTAAATACGCCTTTAATATCGAGTTTTACGGCGTTGGGATCGCGCGATTCACGCATCTGAATAACACCAATGACCAGTGCCACACCACCAAACAAAGCTCCCAGTAAAAATACAGACCTCCAGCCAAATACTTCTATTAGAGTACCTGATATCACGGGTCCAAATGCTAAACCCACACCAAAAGCTGTTCCTAATAAACCAAAAGCTTTTGTTCTTGCCCTTCCATCAAATTCCTGAGCTAATGCGGCATTCCCTCCAGCCATCGTCAAAGCGGCAAAAAAACCTTGTATTCCTCGCAATAAATCAAGAAAAACAACACTGCTCGCAACACTAACAATAAGAGAAAATAGTGTGAATCCAGTTATACCACTCACGAACATCTTCTTGCGTCCATATTGGTCAGCTAACGCTCCCGCTGCCATGACAGCACTACCAAAACTTAACGCAAACGCATTGATAACCCAAGATAATGCAATTGCACTACCTCCTAATTCAGATTGGATAGCAGGTAAAGCTACAGCCGGCCCTGTATATTCAAGAGGTAAAATCATCCCAGCGATACAAACAGCAGCTAATACCCAATAGCCACGCGATGGTTTCTTATTTTCTACCTGCATACCATATCCTCATCAAAATTTTAATAATTTGATTTTACTTATATAATATCATAATAATATTGCTATTTTCTCAAATAAAAATTGTGGAAATAACATGAATCATGATCTGGCCCTCTGGCATCTTTTTTTTCGGATTGTTGAAAAAGGAAGTTTGATAAAAGCAGCAAAAGATTTGCGATTAGATCCCTCTGTCGCGAGTCGGCGTTTAGCTACTCTTGAACATCAGTTAAAAGTTCAATTAATTAATCGTTCAACTAGGAAATTAAGCCTGACAGATACAGGAATACTGGCTTATGAGAAAATGCGCCCATTACTAAATGAAGTAGATAGTATCTTGAGTGATATCAGCGGTAATTCACTAGCGGGTAAAATTAAAATTACTGCCCCAGTAAATTTTGGAGAACACTATGTCACACAATGGCTAACTATATTTCAGCAAAAAAACCCAGACATTATATTTGACTTAGTTCTTTCAGATAATTGTCTAGATCTCCGGCAGGAAGGAATTGATCTTGCAATCCGAATTGGAGAATTATCAGTCTCAACATTAGTCGCTAAAAAATTGGGTAATATTTCTGGAGTATTGTGCGCAAGCCCAGTATATCTGAACAAATATGGAACTCCACTTCACCCACAAGATCTGACAAAACATAGATCTATTATTTATTCACTACATCAAAATGCCTACCCAGCTCGCCTACAGTTATCCTGTAATGGGCACATAGAACGAGTAGAGCTGTCCAGTAGCTTTTACCTTAATAATGTGGGAGCAATCTACCAAGCAGTATGTGACGGAGCTGGTATTCATGCAGGCCCAATGTGGTTATTCAATAAAGCTATTCAAGATGGAAAGCTAATCAGACTATTACCCGATTGGACTTTACCCATACTTCCTGTTCATCTTTTAAGATCACAAAATAGTTATGTCCTCAACCGAATAATTGCATTAAGTGATTGGATTGAAAAATGTTGGCCAACCGAAGGAATATAATAATTAAGCATATATCTCTATCAATAATAAACACGTCCCTGCTAAATAAATCACTAATTTTGTTATCACATTTAGATATAAATAAAATAATAAATAATGGGTTATTATCATGATCCTTGATAAATCAAATGTATCATAAGTTTTAAATAGTGAAGATGATTTATTATTGGTTCTGTCGAAAATAGGAAAGTCAGGTATACTGCCAGCCTATAAATCCGGAGCCAATACCGCGGCACTGGAGCGCATCAATAACCTTTTATTTCTCGGGCTCTGGCCTTGGCTGATTGAGATGAGCCGGATAAAATACCTGAACAACCGGGTGGAACAGGATCACCGGGGCATTAAGCGCATCACAAAGCCGATGCTCGGATTTAAATCATTTGAAACGGCAGTGGCCACGATTGCGGGAATAGAATTGCATCGAATGCTTAAAAAGGGACAGATGGAAAATGCCAGAGATATCCCAGCCTGGAAACAGTTTTATTCGTTATGCGCTTTTACTCCGGGTTTGCAAGCCTGATAGGTGTAATTTAATTGAAAGGTTTTACGGCCGGCATAACAGTGATAACGCTGGTGCCCACTACTCCCTTTTCCATGCCCTTTCGCATCTTCTGTTTTGTGACAATAACGACAAATCACATCAACTTTAGTCATATTCACCTACCATAAATTACCACAACATCTGATTATTGGGAGCATGACCGAAATACAGATAGTTCCCCGTCGCCGAGAAAAGCCATCCGCATGATGACTATTTTGGTTGATACTTCCGTCTGGGTTGACCATTCCAAAAACCGGAATGACGGGTTGATTCAGCTAAGAGAGTAACAAAGACATTAATCTATTGATTTAATTATATTTTGTAATTGACTATAAGAGAAGTGTATTTGGAGCGAGTGAAGGGAATCGAACCCTCGTATAGAGCTTGGGAAGCTCTCGTTCTACCATTGAACTACACTCGCATCAACGAAGTGATGGCGTTAAATATATACCTCTTACTGAATCTCAGCAAGTAGTATATCGTTAATATTTGTCTATATTTCAATCGGTTGTTTAAGATTTTTTGATGTATGTAAAAAAGCGCTGTCTGGTTAACCGGACAGCGCTTTTAGCTGGTTTTAATCGAGAAACGATTATTTATGCGTATGTGGACGCATTGCCGGGAACAGGATAACATCACGGATGGTGTGGCTGTCAGTAAACAACATCACCATACGGTCGATACCAATCCCTAAGCCTGCTGTTGGCGGCAAGCCGTGCTCCAACGCAGTAATGTAGTCTTCATCGTAGAACATCGCTTCGTCATCACCCTGATCTTTCTGGCGAACCTGCTCTGCAAAACGTTCTGCTTGATCTTCCGCGTCGTTCAGCTCCGAGAAGCCATTACCAATTTCACGGCCACCAATGAAGAATTCAAAACGATCAGTAATGAATGGATTATCATCGTTACGGCGTGCCAACGGAGAAACTTCTGCCGGATATTCTGTAATGAACGTCGGCTGAATCAGATGGCTTTCCGCGGTTTCTTCAAAGATTTCACACTGAATACGGCCTAAGCCCCAGCCCTTTTCAACGTCAATACCCAAGGATTTCGCGATAGCAACCGCTTTGTCCATATCATCCAAATCTGCCATGTTGGTTTCTGGACGATATTTGCAGATCGCTTCTTTCATGGTCATCTTGGCAAAAGGCTGACCAAAATCGAATTCCTGTTCGCCGTATTTCACCGATGTTGTACCCAGTACTTCTTGAGTCAGGGTACGGAACAGTTCTTCGGTCAGTACGATCAGATCCTGATAATCCGCGTATGCCATGTAGAGTTCCATCATCGTGAACTCTGGGTTGTGGCGCGGAGAAACACCTTCATTACGGAAGTTGCGGTTAATTTCGAAAACACGCTCAAAACCACCGACGACTAAACGTTTCAGGTACAGTTCTGGCGCAATACGCAGGTACATGTCGATATCCAACGCGTTATGGTGCGTAATGAATGGACGCGCACTTGCACCACCAGGGATCGCCTGCATCATTGGCGTTTCAACTTCCATAAAACCTTTTTGGATCATGAAGCTGCGTAATGCCGACATCACGCGGGAACGGATCTGGAATGCCTTGCGTGATTCATCGTTCGAGATCAAATCCAAATAACGCTGACGATAGCGAGTTTCCTGATCCGCCAAGCCGTGGAATTTATCCGGCAGTGGACGCAATGCCTTAGTCAGCAAACGCAACTCAGTACAATGGATAGAAAGTTCACCCGTTTGGGTTTTGAACAGCTTACCGCGCGCACCTAAAATGTCACCTAAATCCCATTTCTTGAACTGAGTGTTGTAAATGCCTTCCGGCAGGTCATCACGGGAAACATAGATCTGAATGCGCCCCCCCATGTCTTGCAGGGTGGCAAAAGAGGCTTTACCCATGATACGACGTGTCATCATGCGACCAGCAACAGTCACTTCGATGTCAAGCGCTTCCAATTCTTCCTTGGTCTTGTCATCGTATTTAGCATGCAGATCTACGGAAATGTTTTCGCGACGAAAATCATTTGGGAAAGCAATGCCGTTACTGCGCAGGGCAGCCAGTTTTTCACGGCGCGTTTTCAGTTCGTTATTTAAATCAGGAGCCTGTTCAGCACCTTGTTGTTGTTGTGACATTTTAGTTCCTCATAGGCCAGCTTTTAAACTTGCTTCAATGAATTTGTCCAGATCCCCATCTAGCACAGATTGAGTATTGCGGGTTTCTACACCAGTACGCAAATCCTTAATGCGAGAATCATCCAAAACGTAAGAGCGAATCTGGCTCCCCCAACCAATGTCCGATTTGTTATCTTCCATTGCTTGTTTATCTGCATTCTTCTTCTGCATTTCCAGTTCGTACAGTTTCGCTTTCAACTGCTTCATCGCCTGGTCTTTGTTTTTATGCTGAGAACGGTCTGTCTGACATTGGGTTACAATACCTGTCGGTACGTGGGTGATACGTACTGCAGATTCGGTTTTGTTAACGTGCTGACCACCAGCACCAGAGGCACGGTATACATCAATGCGTAAATCAGCTGGATTGATTTCGATATCAATATCATCATCCACTTCTGGATAGATAAAGGCAGAACTGAATGATGTATGGCGGCGACCACCTGAATCGAAAGGACTTTTACGTACTAAGCGATGAACGCCCGTCTCTGTACGCAACCAACCGTAAGCATATTCACCCATAATTTTGATGGTGGCAGATTTCAAACCCGCAACATCACCATCAGATTCTTCAATAATTTCTGTCTTAAAGCCTTTGGATTCTGCCCAACGCAGGTACATACGCATCAACATGCTGGCCCAATCCTGCGCTTCTGTACCGCCAGATCCCGCCTGAAGATCCAGATAGCAGTTTGCACTGTCATATTGGCCAGAAAACATGCGACGGAATTCCAGTTGACCCAGCTTCTCTTCCAGCTGTTCCAACTCAGCGACGGCTTCATTGAAGGTTTCTTCGTCATCAGCTTCAACGGCCAATTCCAGCAGGCCGTTCACATCTTCCAATCCCTGAGTCAGCTGATCAATGGTTTCTACGATGCTTTCAAGTGATGAACGCTCTTTACCCAACGCCTGTGCCCGTTCCGGTTCATTCCAGACATCAGGCTGTTCGAGTTCAGCATTGACTTCTTCTAAACGTTCTTTCTTGGCATCATAGTCAAAGATACCCCCTCAGAACTGCTGTCCGCTCAGACAGGTCCTGAATGTGATTTTTTACCGGATTAATTTCAAACATATTTCGTGTCTTATACGTTGTGTATTATGAATAAACGATGGTCGCATGGATATTTTCGAACCGTGCATTGTAACGGATCTATCAAGGGGTTCATACCCTTCCCTTTTTAAATGCAACTAGAAACCTAAGTTCATTCAATAGGGCCAAATATGCTGGATCAAAAGCTGAACATCACGATTACCACGAAATTCGTTAATATCCAGTTTATAGGCCAATTCTACTGTTTTGATACTATTATCCGGCCAGCAACTGACATCAATATTAAATGCAATGCCATCTAACATTGGTCCACCATTTAAGGGTTCCAGCATGACTTTTAGGTGCTTTTCACCCACAATACGCTGTTGCAGTAGTTTAAATTTGCCATCAAAAACCGGTTCCGCAAATGCCTGCCCCCACGGACCACCATCACGTAGGATTTCAGCCACTTCCAACGATAACTCTTCCAATGCTAATTCGCCGTCGCTCCAGATCACACCTTCAAGTTGGGCTATATCCATCCAGTCAGCGACCAGTTCGGAAAAATAGCGCTGAAAAAGATCAAATTTGTCTTGTTCAATCGACAATCCCGCTGCCATCGCATGACCTCCAAATTTCAACATCAGTCCTGGATGCAGAGTATCAAGACGTTCAAGTGCATCTCGCATATGTAAGCCATTTACGGAACGCCCAGAGCCTTTCAAAGTGCCATCGCCTGCCGGAGCAAAAGCAATGACTGGACGATGAAAACGCTCTTTAATACGTGATGCCAAAATACCCACTACCCCCTGATGCCATTCGGGATGGTAAATGGCTAATCCGTAAGGTAGCTGGGTATGGGTTCGCTCGATTTTATCGCAGATCTGCAAGGCTTCTTGCTGCATACCCTGTTCGATTTCCCGACGGGTTTGGTTCAGGCCATCCAACTCGCAAGCAATCTGGCGGGCTTGCGCCATGTCATCAGCCAGTAATAATGCCACCCCAACGGACATATCATCCAGACGTCCAGCGGCATTTAATCGTGGCCCCAACGCAAATCCCAAATCACTGGCGGCCAATTTTGTCGCATCCCGTTTGGAAACTTCGAGCAGCGCCCGTATTCCCACACAGCAACGCCCTGCCCGAATGCGATTGAGTCCTTGATATACCAGAATGCGATTATTGGTATCGAGGGGAACCACGTCAGCCACTGTACCTAATGCCACTAAATCCAGCAGTTCCGCCAAATTGGGTAATGGAATACCTTGTTGCTCAAACCATGCCAGTTTGCGCAATTCAGCCCTGAGTGCAGACATCAGATAAAATGCAACACCAACCCCTGCCAACGCCTTAGAAGGAAAAGCGCAGTCAACTAAATTAGGATTCATAATGGCATCTGCGGCTGGCAATGTTTCGCCCGGTAAATGGTGATCGGTGACGATCACCTTGATGCCATGTTGATGTGCCACGGCTACACCATCATGGGATGAGATCCCATTATCCACGGTGATAATCAGATCTGCGCTTCTTTTGACAACTTCATCAACCACCTGAGCGCTTAATCCATAACCATCTTCAAAACGGTTTGGCACAAGATAATCAAGGTTGCGATATCCCATTGCCCGCAAAGCGCGGATGCTCAAAGCGGTACTGGTTGCTCCATCTGCATCAAAATCGCCAACTACCACGATGCGCCAATGTTCATGTAATGCAGTGACCAATAGGGTAACAGCCTGCTCAATACCATTGAAGGATTGGTAATTGAGGAGTCCCTTTGCACTACGCTCCAGTTCATCAACTTGCTGTATACCACGCATAGCATATAAACGGCGCAATAACGGATGGATATCGTTGGGAAGATGGCCAGGATCCGCCACCGGTCGGCGGCGGAGTTGTATTTTTCTACTCACAGTTTCTTATTCATTGATTTTTTATTCACGAATTTTTGTATTTACTGAATGGGAACATAAACAATTTCAATTAATCGTCATGGTGTTCCAACGCAGCCAATAAATCTTTCGGTGACAAATAACCACCGAGCACGCTGCCATCTTTTAGGACGATAGCCGGTGTGCCCTGAACACCAAACTGCAAGCCTAACTGATATTGTTTAGCAATATCTGCCTTACACTCTTTAATTGGGGAGATATTTTCACCTTTGAAAGCAGCATTCAGTGATTTATTCGGTGTTGCACTGCACCAAATAGACTGCATATCTTTAGCTGACTGGTGTTGCAAACCATGACGAGGAAACGCCAGGTAACGGACAGTAATCCCCAATTCGTTGTATTCTTGCATACTCTCATGCAATTTACGGCAATAGCCACAGGTAATATCAGTAAAAACAGTAACAACATGTTTTTCTTTTGGCGCTTTGTAAATAATCATTTGATTTTTCAAAGCTTCCAATTTTTTAACCAGAACCTGGTTGCTGATATTTTTGGGTACTTTGCCACTAACATCATAAAGTGGCCCTTGTAATAGGTACTTACCATCATCCGATAGGTAAATAATGCCATGCTCAGTTAAAATTGAACTCACACCGGGTAGTGGTGATGGCGTGATACTTTCTGCCTTAATTCCCATTTTAGACAATGTGTTATTGATAGCACTCTCATCAGCAAAGGCGTTGCTGGCAACAGCAGTCAACAGTAATGAAAGGCAAAACGCGATCTTCTTCATTATTTGTTCCTTTATTTTCACTTAATCCCGCAGTTACCCACGGGGGTGATGTTGTTGATGCAGCACTTTGAGACGTTCGGTGGCTACATGGGTGTAAATCTGGGTTGTGGAGAGGTCACTATGACCTAATAACATCTGCACAACACGTAAGTCTGCACCATGATTAAGTAAATGTGTTGCAAAAGCATGGCGTAAGACATGGGGTGACAAGCGTTCAGCATCAATGCTTGCCAATACGGCATAGTGTTTGATCCGATGCCAGAACGTCTGGCGTGTCATCTGCGTTCCCCGCTTACTGGGGAAAAATACATCAGATACAGAACCATTCAATAACCACGGGCGTCCATATTCCAGATATTTTTCCAGCCAATAAACCGCCTCTTCTCCCAAAGGAACCAACCTTTCCTTATTGCCCTTCCCCACAATTCTGATCACTCCCTGGCGTAAGCTCACATCAGATAAGGTCAGGCCAACCAGTTCTGAAACTCGCAATCCGCAAGCATAAAGCACTTCCAGCATGGCTTTATCTCGCAATTCGAGTGGTTGGTCAACCAAAGGCGCGTTTAGCAAATCCTCAACTTGTTTTTCACTTAAATCCTTGGGCAGACGTTTAGGCAATTTAGGCGCAGATAATAATGCGGTTGGATCATCTTCCCGCATTCTTTCACGATATAGATACTGAAACAACCGCCGCATTGCACTCAACAAGCGGGCTGAACTACTGGCTTTATAACCGCCATCCACTCGCTCAGCTAAAAACGACTGTAATTCTATCGGCTGTACTGAAAGTAAATCGTGATCATAATGCATCAACCAATTGTTCAAAGCTTGTAAATCAAGCCGATAAGAAGCCAGGGTGTTTTCGGCCAGATCTTTTTCCAGCCAGATGGTATCGAGAAATTGCTCTATCAGGGGATTAGCCGATGGGGGATTATCTAATAGGTTATGTTTTTTTGGCATTATGTCTCTTTATTCCTTCTTTTTGTCTGCCTATCTGTGCCTTCCAATCGGGCTATTATGCCTGAAAAAGCAATTATTCTGTTACAATACCGATCTTGATATTCGAAATTCCCTGATAACTTAATGATGAAAATTGGTCTCTTTTACGGCTCCAGTACCTGCTATACAGAAATGGTAGCAGAAAAAATACGCGATATACTCGGTGAAGATCTGATCGACCTGCATGATGTCAAGGATTGTGATCCCTGCTTGATGGAAGAATATTCTGTCCTGATCCTCGGTATCCCGACTTGGGACTTCGGCGAATTACAGGAGGATTGGCAGGCTATTTGGGATCGACTTCCCTCGTTAGATCTGGCAGGAAAAATCGTTGCTATGTATGGCATGGGTGATCAGATCGATTATGGCGAGTGGTTTCTGGATGCATTGGGAATGCTGTATCACCATCTGCTACCAACGGGTGTACAGTTTATAGGGTTTTGGCCAACAGACGGTTATGAATTTACCAGCCCGAAACCGTTGTTCGAAGATGGCAAACATTTTGTCGGGCTGGCTCTGGATGATGTGAACCAATTCGAACAAACAGATGAACGCTTAGGTGAATGGTGCATGCAGATATTGTCTGAAATGGAAGCGTTGTTTTAGCCATCATCACCGTCCAGGGTATTGGCGCATCAATTGATTCAAATGACGCCAGGCCGCGGGCGACATACTATCTGATGCTATCCATAACCGAACGTACCTATTTTCTGCCTGACTAAATGCATGGAGCATAACCATCATCCCATAGCGATGGAGCCACGGGGGCTGGGCGATACGCCAGGCAGCTTTTTGCCAATGCACTTTGTTGCCTTCGAACAATACCAACTGCCCCTGACACTGCCGGATATTTTTCTGGCTCCACGCCAAGCTACTTATAACGATGGCAAACAGTGGAAACCAGAAAAATAAAAGCCCCAAAAAAGCACTGTAAATCGGCCAAGGTGCCAGCAAAGCAGCAATTACGACTGCGCCATGCACACCCGTGGAAAACAGGCGAGTCTGGCGAGACACCCTTAATTTATTGTTCCACAGGACCACGGGCTTGGTTTCTGCTCTGGATCAATTTCACCATATGGTACAGTTCATCATCTTCGGGCCGTCCATGATTCATCAGCCAATTGAAAAGATCAGGATCGGGGCACTCCAGCAAACGAACGAAAATCCGTTTGTCATCATCACCCAATGAATCATATTCATATTCAAAAAATGGCATGATAGAAATATCCAGTTCACGCATTCCACGACGACATGCCCAGTGAATACGTGCTTTATTCTCAATATCCATGTTTAAAAAGCCTCTTTATCATTTTCATTCGTGCCATTAAGACGGTAAGCAGATTATCAACGATTCTGGGCTGTTTTTCATCATCTGCCTCGGTGAGATCACAAGATATATCGATAAGATGCGAAGCCTATCGCAACAAATTGACCATGCATGCCTTATCTGTAAATAACAAACATAATCCCTTTGCATTAAACTGCATCTCTTTTACCATTAGTGTTATTTCTTAGTTAGTTTACTGGCAGGAGCTGCTATGACTTACCACACACCGTTTTCTGCACAAGATCCATCCCCTTCGGCAACACTACCACTGACTTTAATTTCCCTTGATGATTGGGGGATAGTGACAGCCATTGGTGCTGATGCGAAAAAGTATCTGCAAGGTCAGATTACAGCCGATCTGACTTCCCTGAATGATAACCAGCACGTATTAACTGCCCATTGTGATGCCAAGGGCAAGATGTGGAGTAACTTACGCCTGTTTCAGCGTGGTGAAGGTTTTGCCTATATTGAACGCCGTTCATTGTTGGAAACCCAATTAACCGAATTGAAAAAGTATGCTGTGTTTTCCAAAGTAACACTTGCCAAAGATGAAGCAAATATCTTGCTCGGTATCGCTGGCACAGGAAGCCGGGAAGCGCTGACTCCCCTCTTTCCAACCCTGCCTGATACCGAATCTCCTGTTATCCAACACGAAGCTACCACCCTCCTCCACTTCGCCCTTCCCGCTGAACGTTTCCTTATCGTCACGGACAACACAACTGCCGCTAAATTAACCGAAACGTTAATCGCAACATGTCAACCGCAGTTGAATGACAGCCAGCAATGGCTGGCGTTGGAAATTGAAGCCGGGTTCCCAGTGATTGATGCTGCCAGCAGCGCACAATTTATTCCACAGGCCACCAACCTTCAAGCAATCGAAAATAGTATCTGCTTCAAGAAAGGCTGTTATACCGGTCAAGAAATGGTAGCCAGAGCCAAATATCGTGGAGCAAACAAGCGAGCCATGTACTGGCTGGCAGGTAATGCTGCTTCCCTACCGGCTGTTGGCGATGATTTGGAATGGCAATTGGGCGAGAAATGGCGTCGAACCGGTTCAGTATTGGCAGCAGTCAAACTGGTTGATGGCTCAATCTGGGTACAAGTGGTCATGAATAATGATATGGAAGCAGGGAGCGTATTTCGTATTCGTGATGATGAAAGTAGTACTCTTACCATTCAAACATTGCCTTATTCACTAGACGAAGAAAAATAACTATTGAGGTTTTTGTATGTCATTAGCTGTACCTCCTGTTGATTTCGGCCCTTTTACCGATGTCATTGCGTTTCTTATGGAACTGGATCAATTAAAATATGTACATCGCAAGACCAAGTTATTGAATAATGCGCGCCATGAAAACTCCGCTGAACATAGCTGGCATTTTGCCATTGCTGTGCTTGGTTTTGCTCCTTATGCCGGAGATGTGGATATTAGCCGCGTCATGCAGATGGCTTTGATTCATGACATTGTTGAGATCGATACGGGCGATGTTATCGCGTTCGATCTGGCTGCCCGTGAAGCCATTCACGAACATGAAGTGAAAGCGGCTAACCGTATTTTTGGCTTACTGCCGGAAACCCAGGGAAAATATTTTCTGGAACTGTGGCACGAATACGAAGATGCCATCACGCCAGAAGCACGTTTTGCTAAAACCCTCGATAGAATTATGCCGGTATTTATGAACCTGCATAACCAAGGACAGAGTTGGGTCGAAAATAATATTCGCTTTGAGCAAGCTTACAACCTGCTCCATTTTGTTTCCGAAAGTTATCCTGAACTATGGAAATACCTGCTGCTACAATTGGAAGCAGCAAAAGAAAAAGGTTGGTTGAAATAATTTTTCGCTTTTTCTCTTCGAAACCAAGCTGTCAGCTACAAACTGGCAGCTTTAAAATACTTTCTTACGCGCATTCAATTAGCTGATGTGATGGCAGTAAAAATGGTCTGCAACAGAATCAAATGCAATATGTCGCTACGAGCCATATGGGCTTGAATTGAACAACAATCCCATGAAACATTGGATTAATGAGCGCTATAGAGAATGAATCCGCAAGTTTCAGACGTGCAAATTTCTCACACTTAGCTTTCAGTTTTTCCTCAAGGCAACGTGTCCCCTCCCCCTATTTCAATCGCTGTCGAGGTGCAAGTTTGGTATAAGTGATTGAGGTTTAGGACTGTATATTAATTGTCTAATTGAATGTGAAAAGCTCCCGAAGGAGCTGAGTTAACTTTATCAGGTGCGCCGTAAAACCCCGACCTTCAGGGCGGGGATATAAGGCGTACCTGATAATAACAGCATAACTATTTTACCAGTTAGTCAATAATCGAATTTCAACTTGCCAGATCACATCAATCAGTAAATTGATATCATGACCAAAATAGGAATAGAAAAAACATGCCTATATTTCACAAGGATCTTGATGAAATCGTTAACGTTAAACATGGCTTATTTTTTCAGGTTTTCTAAGCAAATACCAAGTAATCAAAACGACAATGCCTGTCAATATTGCGGTAGACCAACTTGTCATATGAATAGCATGGGTAAAAGAGAACTCTGCTGAATTTACCAATCGCTGCCTTGCTGTATCTGCCAACGAATCAGCAACTGTATAAGCGCCGGCCAAAGTTTCCAGCGCTAATTTGGTTTGATCTTGAGAAATGGCATCAGGCAGTTTTAGGTTCAACCGATAAAAAGCTGTTAATAATCCACCGATAATAGTTGTCCCAAAAACAACGCCAACTTCATATGCTGTTTCACTGATTGCCGAAGCGGAGCCAGTTTTCGAAGAGGGTACAGCTGAAAGTATTAATTCATTGGAAACAGAAGCAATCGCACCTATACCTGAACACAACAATACAAAAGTTATGATAATGGAAGTCAGACTACTACCCACCCAAGCTATCAGTAAAAATGCCAAGCCCGCCAAAGCGAGCAGCAGAGGTAGTAACCAGTATGCCGGAACTCTCTTAGCAACAGACACGATTGCCATCCCAACCACAACTGCCATTATTTGCCCTGGAACCAACGCAAAACTAGCTAACAGAGGTTCTATACTTAACACTATTTGTAGAAACTGGGTAGCAAAAAAGACAAAACCAACTAATAGACCTAAGCTTAGCAAGTTCACCATAACTGAACCGGCAAATACACCATTATGGAACAGCGAAATATCCATCAGTGGTACAGGTAACTTGTGTTGTCTACGTATAAAACTTCTTCCACTCATCAAACCGATCGCTGATGCAGCGATAGCTTCAATTCCAACTCCATTACTAGCGATATGCTTAATGGCATACACAATACCTATCATCGCGATAATCGATAATAAAACGCTATAACCATCAATAAACCCTGTTTGTTTGTCAGATGCAGGCAATAAAATGGGACCAAAAATTAATAGGGGTATCAATACGGGAACAGCCAGCAAGAAAATGGAATTCCAGTTGAAATATTGCAATAAGACACCGCCAATGATCGGCCCTAGCGCTGAACCAACGGTAAGAGTGGTTGCCCAAATAGCAACGGCAACACGACGCTGTTCACGATCAACAAAAAGACAACTAATTAAGGCCAATGTTGATGGCATCAGCATTGCGCCAAAAAAACCAAGAGCTGCGCGGCCAACAATCAGCTGTTCTGGCGATGTGGATAATGCGGTTAAAACTGAAATAATAGTGAACCCCAACGATCCCAACAGCAATAACATCCGGTGACCGACACGATCGCCAATACTTCCCATAGAAACCAGCAATCCTGCCAGGACTAAAGAATAAGCATCTATTATCCATAATTGCTGATTAGCACTCGGCTCCAACGCTCTGGCTATTTTTGGCAAAGCAAATCCCAAGATGGTATTGTCCACCGTCACTAATAAAACGGGTAACATTAACACTAACAATCCAAACCAGCTACGTAATCCAGCTTGTTTATTCAAACTGATATTCTTATTCAATGACATCACCTATAACTCCTACGGTCATAGTTTAATTATGAAAAAGAAATGCCATAAATTGGTTATAACCAATGCAACCTTTTTCATATTTTCTAAGATTTATAAGATTATTGGAGGAATAATGTATACGCATTAAACTTCAAGTTGCAATTTACAACACTCTATGAAACCTGATTTCTTCCCGCTTCGCGGGAAGAAATCACACTCATCTTGAAGTTAGATTGGTATAAATTATGAAATCACTAAACAATAAAAGTATGTTATTAATAAAAAACAGACAATTATTTTAATGATTAAGGAGATGGGTTAACTCTGGCTAACTGTAAAAATAATAAAACTCCATCCACACCGGTACGTTAGTGGAAGTTGTTTGAGATAGAAATTTATGTGAAATTTGAAGCATCGTCATAGTAAGAATGTCCAAGATAATTCCATAACCAACTGATTTATTTTCATCAGTTTTGAACGTACTTTCTTAAGAGCCAATTATACTTTCTCGATTAATAATATTGAAAAAATAAAAATAATCAATTAAATTTATTCGACCTACATCATGTTTTAGCCCATTTCATGGTCATGTATTCAATCTGTTGATTTGAATTAAATATAATATTTTCGTTCAATGAATGTACCAATGACTTTATCATGCATTTCAATTGACTTTGAGTAACCCAGTATTTTACTGGTGACATGTTGTAAGCATTAAAATTATCAGTACACCAGAAAACGACATTAAATCGGGATAATTTTTTCAGAAGTTTTTTCAGTGTCTTCTGACTTCGACTACCGAAAACATAAGCGATCACTCGCTTCATACGAGGCTCCCATGCATACCATAACCAACGTTGCTGCTTTTTATTTCCAATAAATGACCACATTTCATCAACTTCACAGATAAGCTGAGTGTCCAGATTATCGAGTGGGAAAGTGGTTACGTCCCGTGGGTTGAGTTTTTTAAAACGCGGACAACAGCATTAATGCTGATATGCAATGCCCGTGCAGTATCACGAATACCTGAATTATTTAGAGGCTAGATCAACGACTTGTTATTTTATCCCCGCTTGACATGCTCGATAAGCATACTCAAGTTGAAAAGTACGTTTACAGGATAAGCAGCGGTAACGTTGATGACCCGCATCGCCTTTACCGTGTTTTTTTACAAATTCTGTTTGCTGACAAAATCGACACTTTACTTCAACCGTTGCCATTTTATTTCCCCCGAAGAATAGCGATTATACATAATCAACAATGGATTAAATACATGACCCCAAATACCATCAAAACACAGCAAAGAAAGTCATGTAAAAACAAGACATTGTCCGCGTGTTTTGAAAGGCTTAATTCTTAAGATCCTCATATGTTATACGACTATATTAATTATCTTACCGGGAACGAATATATATCTTTTTACAGAGGTACTTTTAGTCCATTTTTGTATGGCTGGATGAGAAAATACTTTCTTTTTTATTTCATCAGCATCTGTAGATACGTCGAATAATAAACGAGCTCTGACTTTTCCATTAACCATTACAGGATATTCAATTTTACTATTCTGAAGATACTCTTCATTTATTTCAGGATATTTTTGATTGATGACATATCCGCTATTAAAAAGACTATTAGTCCAAATTTCCTGGCTTGTATATACCGCAAAAGGCGATAACGCGACAATTAGCTTCTCTAATATTTCTCTCTTGTAACATTCTAATTTAGTAAGTTCATTAACGCATATCATAAAAGCAGTAATGGCTGTGTTAAATGACAGGCGTTCAATATCATCTGATACTTTACTCATCATTCTATGTAATATCTGAAGTTCCTCTTCAGTTGGGGCATCATCGTTAACCTGTATGTTGCCATTATTATCAATGAAAAGTTTCCACAATTTATTGAAGAATTTATTAATACCTTCAATGCCATTGAGATTCCATGGTTTTGGTTGTTGGATTGGCCCAAGAAACATTTCGTATAACCGAAATGTGTCTGCACTATATTTATCTATAATTTCATCTGGTGTGATTGTATTATATTTTGACTTCGACATTTTTTCAATCTGCCAGTCACAGTAGAATTTATCTCCTTCCATAATAAATTCACTCTGAGAATAATCAGAACGCCAACTTTTAAAAGCACTAATATTCAACGTATCATCTTTATTTATATACCTGACATCTACATGCAAACGCTGAGTATCATATTTATCTTTTAAATTTGAGGATACGAATGTGTTGGTTCCTTTTATCCTGTAAGCAAAGGATGAGCGTCCCAAGATCATTCCCTGATTGACGATTCTTTTAAAAGGTTCCTCGAAATCGATGTGGTTCAGATCATATAAGAATAAATTCCAGAAACGAGAGTAAAGTAGGTGTCCGGTTGCATGCTCACTTCCCCCCATATAGAAGTCAACGCTATTCCAATAGGTTGCTGCATCTTTTTCGACAAAAACATTATCACTGGCAGGTGACATATATCGCAGGAAATACCAACTGGAACCAGCCCATCCTGGCATGGTGGTGAGTTCGTAATTATATTTGCCTTTATATAACCATTCTTTTGCCCTTGCTAAAGGCGGTCGTCCATCTGCAGTAGGCAGGTAAGTATCCACATTAGGAAGCTCAAGTGGTAACTCAGTTAATGGCAATGCCTTGGGAATGTTATTTTCATCATAGTAAATGGGAATAGGTTCTCCCCAGTAACGCTGGCGACCAAAAACGGCATCTCTGATTTTATAAATTGTTTGCTTTTTACCAATACCATTAGTTTTAATATAATCAAACATTTTTTCACGTGCACGAACAGCATCATTACCATTCAGGAAATAGGAGTTTATGATTTCATCTGATTCACTATTCATCACATGTAAAATATCTAATGCATATTTATCAGCAAATCGTTTATCTCTTTCGTCACTACCAGGCACCGCCATGATGGCCCCTGAAGCATAATTCGCAAGCACGTAATCAGCAATCCAGATTGGTATTGATTTACCTGTAATCGGGTGTACAGCATAACTACCCGTGAATATTCCATTGACATTATTTATGTCACTGATTTTTTCCAATTCACTTAAGATTTCATTTTTTGAGATAAAAGATTCTATCTCTTCTCTGTTTTCATTTTTTATCAGAGTTTGTATATGCTTATGTCCTGGGGAAATACATATGAATGTTACACCAAACAATGTTTCTGGTCTTGTAGTAAAAATCTCAATATGTTGTTTATTATCTTTAACCTTAAAGTTGATTATCGCACCTTCGGAACGCCCAATCCAGTTACGTTGTATTTCCTTTAAAGAGTCTGACCATTGCAAATGTTCAAGGTTATTTAACAGGCGATCCGCATATGCAGTAATCCTCATCATCCACTGTTTCATTTTTCTTCTTTCGACGGGATAACCGCCACGCTCTGACAAGCCATCAATGACTTCATCATTTGCCAAAACGGTTCCTAATTGCGGACACCAATTAACCGTTGCATAGGATAGATATGCCAGACGATATTGCATTAAAATATCAGATTGTTCGATTTCTGAAAGTTCGTTCCATTCAGCAGCGGTAAACTCAGTCGCGTCATTGTCTTTTGCAGCATCGATCCCGCTGGACCCATTATACTCAAAATACTCAACCAAAGACGCTATGCTTTTAGCTTTACCTTCTTCCTGATCGTACCAAGAGTTAAATAACTCAATAAAAACCCATTGTGTCCACCGATAGTATGCCTTTTCTGATGTTCTGAATTCCCTTTGTTTATCTAATGATAACCCCATCCTGCGAAGTTGATTCGTGAAATTATTAATATTAATATCGGTCGTGATAGCAGGATGTTGTCCAGTTTCTATTGCATACTGTTCAGCAGGCAATCCGAATGAATCAAATCCCATCGCATGTAAAACGTTATATCCCTGCAATCTTTTAAATCTGCATAAAATATCAGTTGCTATATAACCAATCGGGTGACCAACATGCAAACCAGCGCCTGAAGGATAAGGGAACATGTCGAGACAATAAAATTTCTTTTGTTTTGAAATATCTGATGTTGAATAAATGTCATTCTGTTCCCAGTCATTATTCCAGCGTTCTTCGAATTCTTTATGATCGGATAAAGCCATTTATTCATTACCTACTTATTGTTGTTTATGTGAAACTCTATATTAATAGAGTATAACCATCAATAATTGTCAATATAGATGTTATAGTTTATAAAACTGAACAATTCGTTTATTTTTCGTTTAAGTTTCCATTGATTTTTATTTGATTTACGATATCAATTTGGATATGTTGGTCACCCTGCATACATTTTATAATAAACGCATCTTTTACGATTGCATCATAAAAATTTCATTGATAAAAAAACAGTGCCAGAAATATTTCTGACACTGTTTTCGTTGAGTCTCGTTAATTTATTTATAACTAACGATAATCTTCAATTGGCGCACAAGAGCAATGTAAATTACGATCACCGTAAACATCATCAAGACGTTTAACTGTCGGCCAATATTTATTGGCTTTCGTTTCCGCCGTTGGGAAAACGGCAACTTCACGGCTATATGCATGATCCCAATCAGAAACCAGTTCAGCCTGAACGTGTGGCGCATTAACCAATGGGTTGTCTTCCAAAGGCCATTCTCCACTTGCCACTTTGCTGATCTCTTGCCGAATTGCCAGCATTGCGTCAATAAAGCGATCAATTTCAACTTTACTCTCTGATTCCGTTGGTTCAACCATCAGAGTTCCCGCAACCGGGAATGACATGGTTGGTGCATGGAAACCATAGTCAATCAAACGCTTGGCGATATCCATCTCGCTGATGCCGAATTCTTCTTTCAGTGGACGAATGTCCAGAATACATTCGTGAGCAACATAGCCATTACGTCCGGTATAGAGGATCTCATAAGCCCCTTTCAGGCGGCTTGCAATGTAGTTGGCATTCAAGATCGCAACCTGGCTGGCTTGTTTCAGCCCTTGTGCTCCCATCATGCGAATATACATCCAGCTAATCGGCAGGATAGAGGCACTACCAAACGGTGCTGCGGATACCGCACCTAATGTCGTAACTTCATCCATTTCCACTACGGAATGGCCCGGCACAAATGGCGCAAGATGTTTTTTCACGCCAATTGGCCCCATGCCTGGACCACCGCCGCCGTGTGGGATACAGAAGGTTTTATGCAAGTTCAGATGCGAAACATCTGCGCCAATAAAGCCCGGTGTAGTAATACCCACTTGTGCGTTCATGTTCGCGCCATCAAGGTAAACCTGACCACCGTTTTGGTGAATAATTTCGCAAATCTCACGAATGGTTTCTTCATAAACACCGTGAGTTGATGGGTAAGTCACCATGATACAAGCAAGATTGTCACTGTGTTTTTCTGCTTTTTCACGCAAATCAGCCAGATCGATGTTGCCTTCTTTATCACAGTTCACAACAATCACCGTCATACCCGCCATATGAGCAGATGCCGGGTTTGTACCATGCGCAGAGCTTGGAATTAAGCAAATATGGCGATGTTGTTCTCCACGGCTGGCGTAATAGCGACGAATTGCCAGCAGGCCCGCATATTCTCCTTGTGCGCCAGAATTAGGCTGCATACAGAATGCGTCATATCCGGTCAGCAATACCAGCCAATGAGAAAGCTGGCTGATCATCTGGTGATAACCCTGGGCTTGTTCTGGCGGGCAGAAAGGATGCATATCGGTAAATTCAGGCCAGGTAATCGGCATGATCTCCGCTGCCGCATTCAGCTTCATGGTGCATGAACCCAACGGGATCATGGCTTGATTCAGCGCCAGATCTTTACGCTCCAGACTGTGCATATAACGCATCATGTCGGTTTCACTGTGGTAACGACGGAAATTATTATGTGTTAAAATTTCGTCATTACGCAACATGGCGGCTGGAATAGATTGGCTGCCTGTCGCAACTTCACGATCAAGAGCATCAATATCCAGGACTGAATCAGAACCTGTTATCACTTGATACAGGGTTAATAGATCATCACGGCTGTTTTTTTCACTCAAGGATACACCGACAGCACCAAGAATATCAGTACGTAAGTTAATCTGTGCTTTAGCCGCTCTTGCCAGTACCTGAGCCTTATCTGATACCTCAATCGCTAATGTATCAAACCATGTCTTATGACGTAGTGTGATACCCGCCTTTTGCAAACCAACAGCCAGAATATCTGTCAATCGGTGAATACGGTTGGCAATGCGCTTCAAACCTTCAGAACCGTGATAAACAGCGTACATTCCCGCAATATTGGCCAGTAAAACTTGCGAGGTACAAATATTGGAATTCGCTTTTTCACGGCGAATATGCTGTTCGCGGGTTTGCATCGCCATACGCAATGCTCTGTTACCCGCAGCATCACGGGAAACACCGATAATACGACCCGGCATAGAGCGTTTGAATTCATCTCTGCATGCAAAGAAAGCGGCATGAGGGCCGCCATATCCCATCGGTACACCAAAACGCTGTGCAGAACCAAATACAATATCAGCACCTTGTTTACCCGGCGCGGTCAATATAACCAATGCCATGAAATCCGCGGCAACGCTGACAATGATTTTACGCTCTTTCAGTTTTGCAATCAGGTCACTGTAATCATGGACTTCACCCGTCGTTCCCGTTTGTTGCAGCAGGACACCAAAGATCCCTTCCAGTTCCAGTGCTTTTTCTGCTTTATCAACAATGACTTCAAATCCAAATGTTTCAGCACGGGTACGCACTACATCCAACGTTTGTGGGTGAATATCATCTGCCACAAAGAAACGTTCAGCGCTTTTCAGCTTGCTGATCCGCTTTGCCATTGCCATCGCTTCTGCGGCAGCTGTTGCTTCATCCAATAGTGAAGCCGAAGCAAGATCTAAGCCTGTCAGGTCAATGGTGACTTGCTGAAAGTTCAACAAGGCTTCTAAGCGGCCTTGAGAGACTTCCGGTTGATAAGGGGTATATGCGGTATACCAGCCCGGATTTTCCAGCAAATTACGCAAAATCACGGGAGGAAGAATGGCGGGTGAGTAACCCATACCAATATACGATTGATAGCGCTGATTCTGATTTGCTATCGCTTTCAATTCAGCCAATGCCTGTTGTTCAGTCACTCCCTCACCAAGCGCAGGAGGCTCTGATAATGCGATATCACGGGGAACGATTTTATCGGTCAGATCATCAAGAGAATTTGCACCTATTATCGCCAGCATCTCTGTTTGCTGTTCAGCTGAAGAACCAATGTGGCGACGAATGAATTCACCTTGGTGTTCAAGTTGGATTAATGTCTGAGTCATTGATGATAATTTCCTGAAACTAGCTATGCCTTTTATCTTTCAAGTTACCGTCTTGTTGTCTATCACTTGAAATCTATTGGCTATAAAAAAACAGCACAAAAAAAATGCCCCATTCACAATGTGATATGGGGCGATTCAAAATAATTACTCGTCTTCTTCCAAGAGTGACCGATAACTTTCGGCATCAAGCAAATTAGCGAGTTCACTCTCATCAGCTATTTTAACGCGGAACAACCAACCTTCGTTATAGGGTTCACTGTTCACTAATTCGGGAGAATTTTCCAGATCAGGGTTAACCGCAATAATCTTACCACTCACTGGTGCGTAGATATCAGAAGCCGCTTTGACTGACTCTACAACAGCACAATCATCACCACTATTTACTTCTGTGCCTATTTCCGGCAAATCAACAAATACCATATCTCCCAATAACTTCTGGGCATGTTCGGTAATACCTACGGTATATTCACCATTGCCTTCCGAGCGAACCCACTCATGTGATTCTGTATATTTCAATTCTGCTGGTACATGACTCATCGTTGCCTTCTCCTTGTTTTTATCACTCTACAAGTGGTTTTCCCATCCGCACAAAACCCGGTTTAACAACCTGTACGGGCATTTCTCGATTACGGATCTGGACAACCGCCTGTTCACCAATACCTTGCGGTACACGTGCAAGGGCTATACTAAATCCTAAAGTTGGGGAGAATGTTCCACTGGTAATCACGCCTGAACGCATTTCACCGGAATCATCAGTGAAGTTGACCGTTAAGCCACCACGCAATACTCCCTTTTCACGCATGACCAGTCCAACCAATTGATCAGTACCCGTTTCGCGTTGTCTTTCCAATGCTTCACGACCAATGAAGTGGCGATCTTCCGGTTTCCAGGCAATTGTCCATCCCATGTTGGCGGCCAGAGGTGAAACAGTTTCATCCATTTCTTGGCCATAAAGGTTCATGCCCGCTTCAAGACGCAATGTGTCACGCGCTCCCAATCCAGTCGGTTTCACGCCTACTGCTAACAACTGTTGCCAAAAATCTGCCGCTTGTTCTTTAGGCAGTGCAATTTCATAACCTGCTTCACCGGTATAACCCGTCGTTGCAATAAATAGATTTCCCGACTGGACGCCAAAGAAAGGTTTCATACCCGTTACCGCTTGCTTCTGCGCATCACTTAGCAATGATTGCACTTTGGCTTGCGCGTTTGGCCCCTGGACAGCAATCAGAGCCAAATCATCACGTACGGTAACTTCAACATCATATTTCTCAGCATGTTGGTAAATCCACGCCAGGTCTTTCTCGCGGGTCGCCGAATTCACAACCATGCGATAAGCATTATCAGTGAAAAAATAGACAATGAGATCATCAATGACGCCGCCAGATGCATTTAGCATTGCGGTATATAACGCCTTGCCCTGTTCGGTGAGTTTGGCAATGTCATTGGCCAGAAGATAGCGGAGAAAATCACGGCAATCTGGACCGTGTAGATCCACAATTGTCATATGGGAAACGTCGAACATACCAGCATCAGCACGCACTGTATGATGTTCGTCAATTTGTGAACCATAGTGCAGGGGCATCATCCAGCCATGAAAATCTACCATGCGTGCTCCGCATGCCAGATGTTGATCATATAGTGGGGTGTGTTTTGACATTATTTCCCTCTTTACATTCTTGACATGAAAACATTCGTGACCTGAAAAAACATACGGCGCATTAACCGGCAGGTGTTGGATCATGAAGCAAAGAAGCGGTTAATCACGCAAACGATACCTTGGGATCAGAAGTTATCACTGAAATAGGAAATGAACCATAAAATAAATTAGCTGCATTGCCGCAGCAATCCGAAATGGCACGGATTGCCATGCAGAATTTTTGTCTGATTTATTGCACAAAAATACTCAAAATTTTTAACAAATGGCAAAAAAACAATCTTTTTAGGTTGAAAAAAGGCTAAAGTGTGAAGTAAATCGACTTAACACACTTTAGCCTGATATGAGAAAAACTAATTCTAATTCATGGGCTGAATTAGATTTTTTCAACCGAAGCGGTTTGGGTGATCAGCCAATCAGGAAGGTCATTGAGTCCCATGGCATGACGAAGCAATTGCGGCTTCATTCCCGGTAAGTGATCAGCCAGTGTTAATCCAATTCCACGCAATAATTTTTTAGCGGGGTTATTGCCATCAAATAGCTGACGAAAACCCTGCATACCTGCAAGCATGACCGCAGCACTGTGTTTGCGGCGACGTTCATAACGTCCCAAATAGAGATATTGACCGATGTCTTTCCCTTGCTGGTTTAAGCGGCTCAATTCACCTATCAGTTCTGCTACATCCATAAATCCAAGATTAACACCCTGACCAGCCAGTGGGTGGATAGTGTGTGCCGCATCGCCTAATAGCGCCAATCGATGAGCAGCAAAATTGCGGGCATAACGCCCTGTTAATGGGATAGTTTGTCGATCACTGACCAGTTCACATTGACCAAGACGCATATCAAATGTCGCGCTTAATTGCCGATTAAACAGTGTCGGTTCCATAGATTTGCGCTGTTGCGCAGATTCAGCCGGCTGTGACCACACAATCGAACATAAGTGAGGATCTGGCAGTGGCAGGAAAGCCAGTATTCCATCACCGTGGAAAACCTGGCGTGCAACACCTTCATGAGGCTGCTCAGTCCGAATTGTCGCGACCAAGGCATGGTGTTCATAATCCCAGAAAGTCAGCGGAATATCCGCATGTTGACGCAACCAAGAGTGGGCACCGTCTGCACCAATGACCAGGCGTGAAGTCAGCATTCTTCCATCGGATAATGTGATAAAGGCTTCGTTTTCTCCCCAGGCAACGTTCTTAAGGGAAGATGGGGTGAAGATCATGATATCTGGCAAATTTTCCGCACGTTGCCAGAGCGCTTGCCGGATCACATGGTTTTCGATGATATGCCCCAGATGAGTCAAGCCATTTTCCGCTGCATTAAACTCAATACGCCCGAAACTGTCCCGATCCCAAACGTCCATTCCTTGATATGGACAGGCTCGCATTGCAAGAATATCTTGCCAGACACCAAGGTGGGTGAGTAATCGTTCACTGGCTGCATTGATGGCTGAAACACGTAACGCATATTCATCATTGATACCAAATGGCTTTGTCGGTGGGTGCTCTTCTACAATCGCGATGCGCAAGCCACTACCTTGTAAACCACAAGCCAGCGCAAGGCCAACCATTCCGCCCCCTGCGATCACCACATCAAATGATTGCATTTTTTCTTTCCTCTTAATCTGCCAATGGTGACTGTGCAACCCAACCTAATGTCTGGCGGGCAAAGAGATCCCGCATTGGGGATAATCTTTCCATGGTCTTCAAGCCAAGATTACGCCCTATTTTTAACGGTAAGTAGTCATTAGCGAATAACCTGACCAGCCCATCCGTGAGTCCAATGGTCGTTTCACGATCTGCCTGACGCTGTTGCTGATACTGTGCCAGTACCTGATAGGAGCCAATATCCTGTCCAGAAGTGGCCGCTATTGAAATGACTTGTGCCAAAGCCATCACATCACGCATCCCTAAGTTAAAGCCCTGTCCAGCGATCGGATGCAAAGTTTGGGATGCATTACCTACCAACGCCAGACGGTGGCTAATTTGCCTGCTGGCTGTCGATAATGCTAAGGGATAACTATGTCGTTGACCGGTTTCCAGCATTTTCCCCAAACGCCAGCCAAATGCTTTTTGCAGCTGTTGGAGAAATTCATGCTGGCTCCAGTTATTGACGTCTGACTGTTTTTCCAGTGGGTGACACCATACCAGTGAACTACGCCCTTCCGACATAGGTAACAACGCCAATGGGCCATATTGGGTAAAACGCTCGAATGCCCTTCCTCGAGGATGTTCAGAAGTCAGGACATTAGCAATAATGGCTGTCTGCTCATAAGATCGCCGTTTGAACGGTATATTACACGCCTGGGCTATTGCCGAGTGACTACCATCCGCAGCGACCAGTAATTCTCCTGTCAGCTTTTCGCCATTATTCAGCGAAACCACTACAGAATTTTCTAAACGCTCAAGGGAATTCACTTTAGCCGGACAGTAAAGTTTAATATTTGGAGATTGTTTTAATAACTCAAAAAGATGAATTCCAGCATCATGCAATTCAATCACATTGCCTAATGCCGAGATATCATAGTCGCTGGCGCGAATGTTGGTGAAACCGCTATTACCACGGTCGCTAACATGAACGTGAGTTATTGGGGTAACACAATGTTGCAGTGCAGGCCAAATACCGACCTGTTGCAAGCGCTGACATGTACCATAAGCCAAGGCTATAGCCCTTGCATCAAAACCAGGATGCTCCCTGGTTGGTTCTGCTGCTTCAATCAAGGAGACTTGTAATTGCCCCCGACTCAGCGAGGCAATAGTCAGAGCCAATGTCGCTCCCGTCATGCCTCCGCCCACAATAATCACGTTCATTATCACTTCCTGGTTACTTTAACCTTACTGTGCCATCAGAGCTTCTATCTCATCGGGATCTTTCACGACAGATTCAGTCAGGTTTTCATTTCCTGTTTCCGTTATCACAATGTCATCTTCAATACGAATACCGATACCACGGTATTCCGGCGGAACATCCGCATCGGATGCAATGTAAAGCCCCGGCTCTACAGTCAGCACCATGCCAGGTTGCAAAATACGATCGCGATCAACACCGTAATCGCCGACATCGTGCACATCCAGCCCCAACCAATGACTCAAACCATGCATGAAAAATTGACGGTAAGCATTGGTTTCGATCAATTGTTCGACTTCACCATGCATAATGCCTAATCTTACCAATCCCTTCACCATGACACGTACAACCTGCCCCGTGACCTCGCTGATAGTGACACCAGGTCTGTACAGTTCCAGGGAAAGGTTAATGGCTTCCAAAACAATGTCGTAGATTTCACGTTGAGGGCGCGTAAATTTGCCATTTACCGGAAATGTCCGTGTAATGTCGCCGGCATATCCCTCATATTCACACCCCGCATCGATTAACACTAAATCGCCATCTTTCATGCGACGTTCATTTTCAGTGTAATGCAGAATACAAGCGTTATCTCCCGCGCCAACTATCGTGTTATAAGCAGGATAACGCGCCCCCTGACGGGTGAATTCGTGGTGAATTTCGGCTTCCAGCTGGTATTCAAACATACCAGGACGGCAAGCCTGCATCGCCCTGATATGCGCCTGAGCACTGATTTCCCCCGCTTTGCGCATGATTTCTAATTCAGCGTCTGACTTAAACAGACGCATTTCATGCAGCCACGGGCGCCAATCTGCCATGATCATTGGTGCCTTGAAGTTACGGCGGCTGTTTTTACGCAATTTATCCAACGCACTAAAGACGATGTTATCAGCGTACTCAAATTCGCCCTGGGCGTGATAGACCACTTCCAAACCATTCAATAATAAATAGAGTTGTTCATCGAGATCATCAAATGGTAAGGCGCGATCCACCCCCAATTTTTCCAATGCAGCTTCTTGTCCAAGACGACGACCAAACCAAATTTCCGCAGTCAAATCGCGAACACGATTAAACAACACACTGTGATTGTGGGTTTCATCGCTTTTAATCAGTATAAGAACCGCTTCCGGTTCACTGAAACCGGTCAGATACAGAAAATCACTGTGCTGACGGTAGGGATATTCACTATCTGAATTACGTGTCGCAGGCAACGCCGAAAATATAATGGCCGCACTGGCCGGTGCCATTTTTGACAATAATGCCTGTCGACGGGATAAATATTCTTGTTTAGTCATACCCTCTCCTGCAAAATTCCATATTATTAGTTGGGATACCCCTCATCTTTCAAAGCTTGAAATTTATAGGGTGAATACCGCCAATCAGTGCAATGTTGGTTTTTCATTTTTTGCACTGTCCGCGGTTTTAGGTGTCGCAAACGCGATATAACAGAGTTGAACCGCAACACGTACATATTCTAGAACTTCTTCAAGGGCTTGAGAGAGTTCTTCCTGATCTTCGTCTTCATCATAGCCCAACATGCCAATGTTACGTAAATCGGTGATAACCTCCTGAATTTCTGGCTTTTCTGTCAATTTTGGATTGGCTACACCCAATCCGAGCAGAAAGTGGTTAACCCATCCCGCCAATGCTTCTGCACATTCAAAAACCCCCGCCTCTTCATCAGGCAGCAACAGATTGAACGAGAAACTACTGTCATCCAGCAATTCAAACGTCGTTTCGTACAATTCCCTAAGTGGCAGAGCCAAAACCTGAGAAAATGCCAGGCCATCATTCGCAAGATCATGCACCAGTGTCTGCCAGCTACTATCGTGATTACCGCCATGATTTCCACCACATAGTAACCCACTGATTAAGCCATGCATTTCTGCTGCTGTCAGGGCAATGGACTGTTGATGCAAAATTTCATCAAATGATTGATAATTAGGTAATGAGTTTTGTATAGACATGTATATTGATCATCGTTGGCGATATAAGTTCATGCTATGCTACCATCAAGGGGAGTCGCTATACCAGACAGCACACACCGATATATCCCCAACCGATTTCGAGATGCCGCGTGATAGCAAGGGCACAAATCCCCAAAACATAGGTACTTTATATCTATAACTAATTGACTGGGATCAGTGAACATTGCCCAAAAGCAGCAACTTGAAAAGGAAGGGGAAAAGAGGGGCTTTTGGTATTGTACGGTAATGATTGGTGTCGGCCTTGTTTTATACCATAATTTACTTTATACCCCATCGATTTCAAATTACAGCTCTGGCAACAAAGCCGCAATTTGAGAGATAAGGGATATATATACCAATCTAACTTCAAGATGCGTATATCAACATCAAGGTATCGGCACAATAATAAATCAGGAAGGTGTCATGTCTGCACAACCAGTAGATATTCAGATTTTTGGGCGGTCATTACGTGTCAATTGTCCAACAGAGCAGGTTGAAGCGTTGCAAGCTGCTGCTGAGGAACTTGAAGAGCGTTTGCATAACCTTAAAGAACGCACCAGAGTCACTAACACTGAGCAACTGGTTTTTATTGTGGCACTGAATGTCTGTCACGAGTTGGCACAGGAGAAGATGAAAACCCGTGATTATGCTTACAATATGGAACAAAAAATAAAAATGCTCCAGCAATCCATTGAAAAGGCACTGTTAGAGCAAGGTAAAGTTACCTGATACTCCATCCATCAGCTGAATCTTGTTGATAAATCAGGCAGTAGTCACTATAGATTAATATAAGCAGTTGCTTTCTTCGTTTAGTTCCATACAATAGGCTTCATAGCGTTGCTTAAAGCCTATTTAAGTGATTTAAGCAGCAAAAATTTCTCTGAGGTGTTCGTGAGCAGGGAAGTCCCCTGAGCCGATATTTCATCTCTATAGAATGTGGTGCTACGTTTCTTGTGAGCATGCTTGGCTAGCCAAGAAGCCTAATAGCAACGACGCTGCGTTCACCTTGAACCAAGGGTTCAAGGGTTACCACCTGTAACGGCATCTTGGAGAACTCCCGCTTTTTATCTGTTTTGTATCCTTTTCTGCGTTAATTAACAGGCAGGTATCATGCAATCAGATTCTTCTCTTACTCTGCGTCAATCCATTAGAAAAAAAATTCGGCAGCTACGTCAAAATCTATCCCCTGAACAACAATCGCAATTTGCCCAGCAAGCCATTAAACAGGCTACGATTCACCCTAAGATCCAGCAAGCTGATAAAATTGCCCTCTATCTCTCCTTTGACGGGGAATTAGATACACGTCCGCTGATTCAACAACTTTGGCAGCAAAACAAACAGGTCTATTTGCCAATATTGCATCCTTTCAACCGGAATCACCTGCTGTTTCTCCGTTATTGCGCTGATACGCCTCTTATTCATAACCGCTTTAATATCGAAGAGCCTCAGTTGGATGTCCGGCAGGTTTTACCCATCTCTGAACTTGATGTCATGTTTATTCCTCTGGTCGCTTTCGATTGCACAGGGCAACGCTTAGGGATGGGCGGTGGTTTCTACGACAGAACCCTCGCGAAATGGCAACAACAGAATTTTTATCCGATTGGATTAGCCCACAATTTTCAGTTAGTTGAGAATCTACCTAGCGAGAGTTGGGATATTCCTCTGCCAGAGATCATTACACCAGACAAAGTATGGCAATGGATATAAATGAAGACGCTACTCAGTGAGTAACAGGGGCTATTGTGCTTTCAATAACCCCTTATTTTTAATGCGTCTTGCTTTTCTTTTAACCAGCCATTATAGCCTTAGTAAAGCAAGCGAGAACGGATCGTGCCCGGTAAGGCTTTCAGTTTCTGCAAGACCAATTCAGCCTGAGCTGAATTCTGCGTCGTGATATCAATCACCACATAACCAATACCACTGTCAGTCCGCAGATATTGGGCATCAATATTGATTTCTTGCTCAGTAAATACTTGGTTAATACTGGTCAAGATACCGGGGCGGTTTTCATGGATATGCAGTAATCGGTTAGTATCCTTGGCATGAACAGGGAGCGAGACTTCAGGAAAATTAACCGCTGATAAGGTAGAACCATTGTCAGAATATTTGACCAGTTTCCCAGAAACTTCATAACCGATATTTTGCTGGGCTTCTTGTGTCGATCCCCCAATATGTGGTGTCAACAATACGTTATCAAACGGGCTTAATGGGGAGATGAAAGGATCATTATTTGTTGCGGGTTCATGAGGAAAGACATCAATCGCCGCACCAGAAAGATGCCCTGTTTCCAACGCGTTGCTGAGTGCATCAATATCGACCACTGTGCCGCGTGATGCATTGATCAAAATCGAACCTGGTTTCATCAATTCCAGTTCTGCTGCACCAATCATATTTTTGGTTGAGGCGGTTTCAGGAACATGCAGGCTCACAACATCACTCATATTCAACAATTCAGACAAATGATGAACTTGCTGTGCATTACCTAAGGGCAATTTATTTTCAATATCATAGAAATAGACATTCAGGCCAATATTTTCAGCCAAAATGCCAAGCTGTGTACCAATATGCCCGTAACCAATAATGCCTAATTTTTTCCCACGCGCTTCGTAGCAGCCTTTTGCCTGCTTATCCCATATTCCATTATGGGCTTTGGCATTCGCTTCAGGAATACGACGTAACAGCAGCAGCAATTCACCCAATACCATTTCAGCGACCGAACGCGTATTGGAAAAAGGCGCATTAAATACCGGAATACCACGTTTTGCTGCGGCTTTCAGGTCAACCTGGTTAGTACCAATACAAAAACACCCAACAGCAACCAGCTTTTCCGCTGCGGCGAAAATCTCTTCGGTCAATTGGGTGCGGGAACGAATGCCGACAAATCGGGCATCACGGATCGCTGCTTTCAATTCTTCAGGTTCTAATGCCCCTTTGTGATATTCAATATTGCTGTACCCTGCCGCTTTTAGGCTATCTACTGCACTTTGGTGAACACCTTCCAGCAGCAGAAATTTAATTTTGTCCTTTTCTAAAGATACCTTAACCATTTGCCCGCCCTAGTTGTACTTACTTTCATAATGCATATCGACGCCACCAAAATAACAAAAAAAACGGTAACGGCAATACAATCGATTGCTTATATTACAGAATAAGCAACAGTAAATAAGTTGTTATGCAAAGTAAAATAATTCGTTACGGGGAATGATCGGGATTTTGAGGTTTTTTTAGACGAAAAAGTGATATATCTCACTAAATTTTCTATTTTGAATAAATATAAAAATATTTTTAGGGCAGGTTATTCTGCCCTCAATAAATGATTATTCAGTGAGCGTCTTAACGCCATCCGCAGTACCTACCAGTACCACATTAGCGCCTCGATTAGCAAAAAGCCCCACCGTTACCACGCCTGCTATCCCATTGATCTTATCTTCTAACGCAGTGGGATCGACAATCGAGAGATTGTGAACATCCAGAATATGGTTACCATTGTCTGTCACAACGTTTTCACGATAAACCGGTGTTCCGCCCAATTTCACCAGCTCACGAGCCACATAAGCCCGTGCCATTGGGATGACTTCAACTGGCAGAGGAAATTTGCCTAATACATCGACTTGCTTAGACGAATCAATAATACAGATAAATTTCTTCGCAACCGCCGCGATGATTTTTTCCCTGGTTAACGCTGCGCCGCCACCCTTGATCATCTGCATTTGACCATTAATTTCATCAGCACCATCAACATAAATATCCAACGTGTCGACGTCATTGCAGTCAAACACAGGGATACCGAGACTTTTCAGTCTCTCAGTCGATGCGTCTGAACTCGATACGGCACCTTCAATTTTATCTTTGATGGTGCCTAACGCATCAATAAAATGCGCTGCGGTAGAACCTGTACCAACACCAACAATTGTGCCTGGTTTAACATATTCCAATGCTGCCCAACCTACTGCTTTTTTCAGTTCGTCCTGAGTCATATTGATCACAGCCTATAATCAGTTACAAGGAAAAATCTGACGGCTAGTATAAACAATATTGGCTCACCTCATAAAAAAATATGGCATAGTGCTGATTAGGCCACATAATGGTTTTTATTAAGCTGTAACACAAAAAGTGCAAACACGGAGAATCTTATTTTCAATGAAACGTCCTGATTACCGGTCATTGCAAGCATTAGATGCAGTGATCAAAGAACGTGGTTTCGAGCGGGCAGCGCAAAAACTTTGTATTACTCAATCAGCGGTATCTCAGAGAATCAAGCAATTAGAAAATCTGTTTGGTCAGCCACTATTGGTACGCACTGTTCCTCCCCACCCTACAGAGCAAGGGCAAAAGCTGCTTGCGCTATTACATCAGGTGGAACTGCTGGAAGCGCAATGGCTTGGTGATGAAAATAGCAATGAGATCCCGTTACTGCTTTCCCTTGCTGTTAATGCGGACAGCCTGGCGACGTGGCTTTTACCGGCTCTCCATCCTGTTTTATCCGATTTACCTATTCGGCTAAATATTCAGGTGGAAGATGAAACCCGAACTCAAGAGCGATTGCGGCGTGGTGAAGTTGTCGGGGCGATTAGTATTCAATCCCAACCTCTGCCAAGTTGTTTAGTTGATAAATTAGGTGCCCTGGATTACCTGTTTGTCGCCTCTCCAGAGTTTGCAAACCGTTTTTTCCCGAATGGCGTCACGCGTTCGGCATTACTGAAAGCCCCTGCGGTTGCATTCGACCATTTAGATGATATGCATCAAGCATTTTTACAACAGAACTTCGATTTATCACCGGGAAGTGTGCCCTGTCATATCGTGAATTCTTCCGAAGCATTTGTTCAACTGGCAAAACAAGGTTCGACTTGTTGCATGATCCCACATTTGCAAATCAACAAGGAACTAAAAGCTGGTGAATTAATCGATCTAACACCAGGTCTATGCCAACGCCGTATGCTTTATTGGCATCGTTTTGCGCCTGAAAGTGGAACGATGAGAAAAGTTACTGACGCCCTGCTAAAACGAGGACGCCAGATGTTACGTCAGGAAGATGAAACTCATTAACGCTGTAATTCAAAAACAGCATCGACGTGATCTAAAAACTCAATACTCTGTGGTTCGTAAGTTTCGCTGGCAGAGTCAGAAGCGGGTGCTGCCAACAGATCTGTCTGATATTTCAGACGGTTCATTGGAATAGGCACTGCTTCAGGCGCACGGTAACTAATGCTATATACAGGGCCTAACTTACTGTTGAACCCTTTTGCCAATGTAGTTGCCTGTTGAATAGCATTCTCGATGGCTTTTTGTCTGGCTTCATCACGATAACGTTGCGGATTGCTGACACCAAACTGAACCGAGTTAATTTCATTCAGTCCTGCTTTCAAGGCTCCATCCAATAAGACATTCAGTTGCTCCAGCTTGTGAACTTTCACTTCAACTGAACGCGACGCCCGATAACCTGTAATACTCGATTTTCCACTCTTTTGATCATATTGATATTCTGGTTGGGTACGCAAGTTAGCCGCATCAATGTCTTTCTTTTCGATGCCACTGTTTTTCAGAAAATCAAAATATTTCGCAACACGTTCATCGACTTTTTTCTTTGCTTCTGCTGCACTTTTTTGCGTTTCACTCACATGGATTACCAAAGTAGCCATATCTGGCGTCGCTTTAACTATCGCGTTACCAGAGGTGGAAATATGTGGAATAGAGAGTGAGTCAGCGGCGGAAGCTGTCATGCAAGACAGGCTTCCTAAAGCCATCATTGCAGCCAATACCAGTGATTTACGTTTCACAAGACCTCCTAAAGTTACATGAGTAAGGTGCTTTCAGAAACATTAGCACACTATCTATAGAGAAGTAATCTATAGCGTATCTATGGAGAAATATTGTAATTAGTAAAAAATCTATATCCTTGCTGAATTAAGTTCCAGGCGATATACCACATCACACAGCCAACGAAGATATTGATGATCCGTTGTGCTCTGGGTCGATTAAACACAGGTGCAAACCACGCCGACAAGAAAGACAAGGTAAAAAACCAGCTTATCGAAGCCATTATTGCTCCGGTGGTAAACCACGGCCGAAGCTCGGCTGACAATTGTCCTCCTATGCTTCCCAAGACGACAATGGTATCCAAATAAACATGAGGATTCAGCCATGTCACAGCAAATAACGTTACTATAACCCGCCAACGGCTTTGGACAATTTTGTCAGTACGGGAGCGTTCGACTTCTGCCGATAATGCTGCTCGAAAAGCGCCCCATCCATACCAGAGTAAAAATGCGACGCCTCCCCATGTCACAGTTTGCAATAAAAATACCGATTGTCCCAGCAAGGCACTGCCACCAAATATCCCCGCGATGATGAGCAAAGAATCACTGGTGGAGCATAATGTTGCACTCATTAAATGGAACTGCTTCCTACTCCCTTGCTGCATGATAAATACATTTTGTGGCCCAAGTGGAAGGATCATTGCAGCACTAAGAAAAAACCCCTGAATAAATGTTGAGAACATGCAAAGATCCCTAATAATTATTCAATTAGTTACGATATCAATGCATATTAAACAAGATAATGCATTAGTAAAAATGAATGATTCTAATACATCATTAGGAAAAGTGATGTGGGAAATGCCACATCACGATATCTTGGTTATTCGTCTGCCTTCTTCTGTAAGGCACTATTTTGCTGATGCAGATAAACATCCATTTGCGGGAAAGGAATGCCGATATTGTGTTTATCTAAGGCACGCTTAAAGTTTTCCATCAAATCCCAATAAACATTCCAGGCATCACCATTGGAGGTCCACACACGTACAACAAAGTTCAATGACGAAGGCGCCATTTCATGCAGGCGGATAGTGACTCCTTTTTCATGTTGAATGCGTTGATCTTCTTGAATCACATCACCCAATACTCTTTTGACTTCATCAATATCTGCATCATATGCAACCCCCACCATAATCTGAGTACGGCGGTCAGGTTCACGGGTGGTATTAATAATATTGTCTGCAATAATTTTACCGTTGGGGATCACAACGATACGGCCATCTGCCGTGCGCAGTGTTGTCGAAAAAATCTGTACTTGCATGACAGTTCCCTCCACCGCACCAATGCTGACATATTCGCCAGTACGAAGCGGGCGAAAAACCACCAACAAAACACCGGCAGCAAAATTAGACAGTGAACCTTGTAAGGCCAGACCTACCGCCAAACCGGCGGCACCGATGACTGCAATCACAGATGCAGTCTGAATACCCAATTTCCCAAGAACAGCAATAATCGTAAATGCTATGATGGCGTAACGAATAATCGCGGAGAGGAAATCAGAAATGGTGGTATCAATGCCACGCAGTGACATAACACGCTTAACTGCTTTATTAACCAACTTGGCAACAAATAAACCAACGATAAGAATCAAAATGGCAGATACAATGTTTACCGCATATTGGATCAGTAGATCCTGATTGTTGGTAAACCAGCTTGCCGCTTTATCAATCTCATGTGACAGATTGATCTTTTCCATACAAAGTCCACCGTTATTGTTGGAACCTATCGCCATTAAGTGTCGTTATTTACAACAAACGCCACCAGCAGGTGTAGGCTCCTGTTCAAAAATAATTTTCTGTTCAAAAAATAGAAAGCTACTATCACAACACAAGAATGTAATGGAATATAGATTATGGCAGAAAGCCTTCATTGCTTGAACACAAATACTTACGTTTTATTTTTTTGCAAAATAAATTCTCTGTAATCAGCCAGCATACCGATAAAATCGTCTGTCCCACAAAAAGCCAGACTCTCGTCATCGTAGTAACTCATTCCTTCTTCTATAACCTCTGTATCAAATTGAAGTTGATTAGCCCTGATCATGATCTCATCTTCACTCATCAATAGCGTATATTCATGACCAGCTAACTGCCACTGACGTTCACTCCCTTTAATCTCTTGCAAAGCCACAATGATTTTATCCAATACCCGTAAATCGCCTTTCACTTCTTCATTCAACCAGTGACCGATGACTTCATGATCCATTGAAAAGGACGTTGTTACCTGGCCGGTAATATCCTGCATAAATTCATATTCCATCACATACCCCCTCACCTACTCTACTATCTCTACAGATGCCAAATAATTTCATTGGGATTTTATACCAATCTAACTTCAAAATGTGTGTGATTTCTCTCCCCCACTTCGGGGGAGAAATCAGGTTTCATAGAGTGTTGTAAGTTTGATGCGCATAAACAGTTCTGCTGCCTCCACCTCTGAAGCAGTCCACAAACTGAAATAAAAACTACTACGAAATTGTTATAAAACGGTAGGCAGGAAAACAAAAAAAGGGGAAGCATTTGCCTCCCCATGCATTGCAATATACTTTTTTATACTGCGGTTTGGAAGATCACATCTTCCGCTTTTTCTGTGTATTGGTTCAATTGATCAAAATTGAGGTAGCGATAAGTATCAGCTGCGGTTTCATCGACGTTATCCATGAACTGCAAATACTCTTCTGGCGTTGGCAAACGCCCCAACAGTGAAGCTACAGCCGCCAACTCCGCCGAAGCAAGGTAAACATTTGCACCGGAACCCAGGCGGTTAGGGAAGTTACGGGTAGAAGTGGATACCACTGTTGCCCCATCCGCCACCCGCGCCTGATTCCCCATGCACAATGAACAACCCGGGATCTCAATACGCGCCCCGCTCTTGCCGAAAATGCTGTAATAACCTTCTTCCGTCAATTGGGCGGCGTCCATCTTAGTCGGAGGAGCAACCCATAAGCGAGTCGGTAACTGACCTTTATGCTGATCCAGCAATTTACCCGCCGCACGGAAATGACCAATATTAGTCATGCAAGAACCAATGAAAACTTCGTCAATTTTGCTGTTAGCCACTTCAGATAACAGACGTGCATCATCAGGATCATTAGGTGCACATAAAATAGGCTCTTTAATGTCTGCCAGATCGATCTCAATCACGGCTGCATATTCAGCATCTGCGTCCGCTGCCAACAATTGCGGATCTTTCAGCCAGTTTTCCATGCCAATAATACGGCGTTCCAATGTCCGGCGATCACCATAACCTTCCGCAATCATCCATTTCAGCAAGACGACGTTAGACTGCAAGTATTCAATGATTGGCGCCTTATCCAGCTTGATGGTACATCCTGCCGCAGAACGTTCCGCAGAGGCATCAGCCAACTCAAATGCCTGCTCGACTTTGAGTTCAGGCAAACCTTCAATTTCAAGAATACGGCCAGAGAAGATGTTTTTCTTGCCTTTCTTCTCAACAGTCAGCAAACCTTGTTGAATTGCATAATAAGGAATGGCATGAACCAGATCACGCAAGGTTATTCCTGGTTGCATTTTCCCTTTAAAACGAACCAGTACGGATTCTGGCATATCCAACGGCATGACACCCGTAGCCGCAGCAAATGCCACCAGACCTGAACCGGCCGGGAAAGAAATACCAATGGGGAAACGGGTATGGGAATCTCCACCTGTACCTACCGTATCTGGCAATAACATACGGTTCAGCCATGAATGGATAATGCCATCTCCCGGACGCAACGATACGCCACCACGGTTCATAATGAAATCAGGCAAAGTATGGTGCGTCGTCACATCAACCGGTTTTGGATAGGCGGCAGTATGACAGAATGATTGCATGACCAGATCCGCAGAGAAACCCAGGCAGGCCAAATCTTTCAATTCATCCCGCGTCATTGGCCCTGTCGTATCCTGGGAACCGACAGAAGTCATCTTAGGTTCACAATATTCCCCTGGGCGAATGCCACTTTTACCGCAGGCACGGCCTACCATTTTCTGTGCCAATGAGAAGCCTCGATCACTTTTCGCAACCGCTTTTGCCTGACGGAATACATCACTGTGTGGTAAACCCAATGATTCACGCGCCTTGCCAGTCAAACCACGACCGATAATCAATGGAATACGGCCACCGGCACGTACTTCATCAATCAATACATCGGTTTTCAGGGTAAAAGTAGCCAATAACTCATTGGTTTCGTGATGGCGGATTTCACCTTTATAAGGATAGATATCAATCACATCCCCCATATTTAGCTTGGCAACATCCACTTCAATGGGCAATGCCCCCGCATCTTCCATGGTGTTAAAGAAAATGGGGGCAATTTTTCCACCCAAGACCACACCAGCACCACGTTTATTGGGGACAAACGGAATATCCTCTCCCATAAACCACAATACGGAGTTCGTTGCCGATTTACGGGAAGATCCCGTACCAACAACATCGCCAACGTAGGCCAATGGATAACCTTTCTTGCTCAGGGCTTCGATTTGCTTAATCGGGCCTACGACACCAGGTTGATCAGGCTCAATACCTTCACGGGCATTCTTGAGCATTGCCAATGCATGTAGAGGGATATCAGGACGTGACCACGCATCTGGTGCAGGAGAAAGATCATCGGTGTTGGTTTCACCGGTAACCTTAAAGACGGTAACAGTGATTTTTTCTGCTAATTCAGGACGCCCAAGGAACCATTCTGCATCAGCCCACGACTGCATGATTTGTTTGGCATGGACATTACCTGCTTTGGCTTTCTCTTCCACATCATAAAAACTGTCGAACATCAGCAAAGTATGAGAAAGTGCTTTCGCCGCAATTGGAGCCAGCTTTTCATCATCCAGGGCATCAATTAAAGCGTGGATATTATACCCACCCTGCATGGTTCCCAATAATTCAATGGCTTTTTCCTGTGTCACCAAAGGAGAAGTCGTTTCTCCCTTAGCTACGGCAGCAAGGAAACCGGCTTTAACATAAGCAGCTTCATCTACACCAGGAGGGACACGATTGGTCAGTAGATCTAGTAGGAAATCTTCTTCACCTTTAGGTGGATTCTTCAGTAATTCAACCAGCGCTGCTGCTTGAGCTGCGTCTAACGGCTTAGGGACGATGCCTTGAGCTGCACGCTCGGCTACGTGCTTGCGGTATTCTTCTAGCACGACTTTCTCCTCGCTCTCATTGTCATTTTATATACCCGGCTGTCAGCACCCGTTAACGATCATTGGAAATGATCATCTAAAAACAATTACTAAGGGTGCAAGGTCAGAGGATTTTGCTCGCATAACATCAGAATTATGCTCAGCTTCGGGCGTTTAGCATACCAAAATTTGAATAGCATGTTAATTCATTCACATAAAATCAACATTGAACCATAATAAAATTCTGGATAAATGAGTCTGGAGAGGATATTAAAGTTTTAAATACTATCTGTTGTTATTTTGGCCTGCAAATCCCTTAAATTCTCTCTGCAAATAAAAACGGCTTTCCTGTTTGAAAGCCGTTTAAAATTTCTTTTTAACACCTACTGCAAAATCTAAAGAATTATTTCTTTTTCTTTGCTTTAGGGTTTGGCAAGTCAGTGATGCTACCTTCGTAAATTTCCGCAGCCATACCAATTGATTCGTATAGCGTTGGGTGAGCGTGGATAGTTAGCGCGATATCTTCTGCATCACAACCCATTTCGATAGCCAAACCGATTTCACCCAGCAGTTCACCGCCGTTAGTACCAACAATAGCACCACCGATAATACGGTTAGTTTCTTTATCGAAAATCAGCTTGGTCATACCATCTGAACAGTCAGATGCAATTGCACGACCAGACGCTGCCCATGGGAAAGTCGCGGTTTCGTAGCTGATGCCTTTTTCTTTTGCTTCTTTCTCAGTCAGGCCAACCCATGCCACTTCTGGCTCAGTGTAAGCGATGGATGGGATAACTTTTGGATCGAAGTAATGTTTCTTACCAGAAATGACTTCAGCAGCAACGTGGCCTTCATGGACACCTTTGTGCGCCAGCATTGGCTGACCAACGATATCACCGATAGCAAAGATATGAGGCACGTTAGTACGCATTTGTTTATCCACACGGATAAAGCCACGATCATCAACTTCAACGCCCGCTTTGCCAGCATCGAGCAGTTTACCGTTTGGTACACGGCCGATGGCAACCAGAACCGCATCATAACGTTGTGGCTCTGCCGGTGCTTTCTTACCTTCCATTGTTACGTAGATGCCATCTTCTTTCGCTTCTACTGCGGTCACTTTCGTTTCCAGCATCAAGTTGAACTTCTTGCTGATACGTTTAGTGAACACTTTCACAACGTCTTTATCCGCCGCAGGGATCACCTGGTCGAACATTTCTACCACATCGATCTGAGAACCCAGCGCATGGTAAACAGTACCCATTTCCAGACCGATAATACCACCGCCCATCACTAACAGGCGTCCTGGAACGGTTTTCAGCTCCAGTGCATCGGTAGAATCCCATACACGAGGATCATCATGTGGAATGAATGGTAGCTGAATTGGGCGTGAACCCGCTGCGATAATGGCATTCTCAAAATTAATTGTTGTTGCGCCGTTCTCGCCTTCTACCACCAGAGTGTTAGCGCCGGTGAATTTACCAACACCGTTAACAACGTTAACTTTACGGCCCTTAGCCATGCCGCCCAGACCACCTGTCAACTGAGAAATAACTTTTTCTTTCCAGAGACGGATCTTATCGATATCAGTTTGCGGTTCACCAAACACGATACCATGCTGTGCCAATGCTTTTGCTTCTTCAATCACTTTGGCAACATGCAGCAGAGCTTTGGATGGGATACAACCAACATTCAGGCAAACACCACCCAAAGTAGAGTAACGTTCAACCAAAACAGTATCCAATCCTAAGTCCGCACAACGGAAAGCAGCAGAATACCCTGCTGGGCCTGCTCCAAGCACCACTACCTGGGCTTTAATTTCAGTACTCATCATGACCTCTTAATTGTTTGTCCGGCGGGTCAGACGAAAAAAAACCATATTCCACCGGGACGTACACACCGCGAGCAGTTTACAGAATTGTAAATAACCTGAAAAGCGCGTTAACGTGACAGAAATCCCAACCTGCCAGATGCAAGACGAAAAACTCTGTCACGGTAGTAATCATCAGGCCAGTATATTTACTGGCCTTTGCATTACATCACCAAACGGCGGATGTCGCTCATCAATTGATTAATATAAGTGATGAAACGTGCACCATCTGCCCCGTCGATCACACGGTGGTCGAAAGACAGAGACATAGGCAGAATCAGGCGCGGAACGAATTCTTTACCATTCCAGACTGGTTTCATGGAAGAACGAGACAGCCCCATGATTGCCACTTCTGGCGCATTCACAATTGGTGCAAAACCGGTAGTACCGATACCACCCAGGCTGGAGATGGTGAAGCAACCACCCTGCATGTCGGAAGCGGTCAGTTTACCAGCACGTGCTTTCTTGGAAACTTCTGCCAGTTCTCTGGACAGTTCCATGATGCCTTTCTTGTTGACGTCCTTGAATACAGGAACAACCAGGCCGTTAGGTGTGTCAACCGCGATACCGATGTTGACATATTTTTTCAGGATCAGCTTCTGGCCATCTTCAGAAATGGAGCTGTTAAAGCGAGGCATTGCTTCCAGCGCCTTCGCAGCAGCTTTCATGACGAACACCAGCGGAGTGATTTTCACGCCCAGCTGTTTCTTCTCAGCTTCTTTGTTCTGTTGCTTACGGAACTCTTCAACTTCAGTGATATCCGCTTCATCGAACAGGTTAACGTGAGGGATCATAACCCAGTTACGGCTGAGGTTAGCACCAGAAATTTTCTGGATGCGGCTCATTTCAACTTCTTCGATTTCACCGAATTTGCTGAAATCAACTTTTGGCCAAGGCAACATACCTGGCAGACCGCCACCCGCAGCAGCTGGCGCTGCTTCTGCACGTTTAATCGCCTCTTTCACATAAGCCTGAACGTCTTCGCGCAGGATGCGACCCTTACGGCCAGTTCCTTTTACTTTAGCCAGATTTACGCCAAATTCACGAGCCAGACGACGAATCACCGGAGTCGCGTGGACGTAAGCGTCATTTTCGGCAAACTCATTTTTGCCTTCTGCGGGTTTGCTTGCTGCTGGCGCTGGTGCTGCTTTCACAGGTTCAGCCGCAGGAGCCGGAGCCGCTGCTGGCGCAGGGGCTGCACCCGCAACTTCAAATACCATGATCAGAGAACCGGTTTTAACTTTATCGCCAGTAGCGATTTTGATCTCTTTCACTGTACCCGCGAATGGTGCAGGAACTTCCATTGACGCCTTGTCACCTTCAACTGTGATCAGTGACTGCTCTTCAGCAATGGTATCGCCCACTTTTACCATGATTTCGGTTACTTCAACTTCGTCACCACCGATATCAGGTACGTTCACTTCTTTTGCCGCAGAAGCCACAGGCGCTGCTGCTGGAGCCGCTACCGGTGCTGGCGCTGCGCCAGAACCTGCCACTTCAAATACCATGATCAGAGAACCGGTTTTAACTTTATCGCCAGTAGCGATTTTGATCTCTTTCACCGTACCTGCGAATGGTGCAGGAACTTCCATTGACGCCTTGTCACCTTCAACCGTGATCAGTGATTGCTCTTCAGTAACCGTATCACCTACTTTTACCATGATTTCGGTCACTTCAACTTCATCACCACCGATATCTGGCACATTCACTTCTTTGCTTTCTACTGCTGCTGGTGCGGCCGCGACTGGCTGTGCAGGTGCAGCTTCTGCTGCACCATTTGCGGATTCAAAAACCATAATCAGTTTGCCAGTTTCAACTTTATCGCCAACCGCAACTTTGATTTCTTTAACTACACCCGCCTGTGGAGAAGGGACTTCCATAGACGCTTTGTCACCTTCAACCGTGATCAGTGACTGTTCTGCTTCTACTGTGTCACCAACTTTCACCAGAATCTCGGTAACTTCAACTTCATCTGCACCAATATCAGGTACGTTAATTTCGATAGACATTAATCTTTACCTCTTATGCCAGACGTGGGTTAACTTTTTCTGGGTTGATGTTGTATTTCTTGATAGCTTCTTCAACAACTTTCACATCAACTTCGCCACGTTTAGCCAGTTCACCCAGCGCTGCAACAACCACATAAGAAGCATCAACTTCAAAGTGATGACGCAGGTTTTCACGGCTGTCAGAACGACCAAAACCGTCAGTACCTAATACACGATAGTCGCTTGCAGGAACGAAGTTACGTACTTGCTCTGCAAACAGTTTCATATAGTCAGTAGAAGCAACAGCCGGAGCATCGTTCATGATCTGAGCAATATAAGGAACACGAGGTTCTTCTGATGGGTGCAGCATGTTCCAACGCTCACAATCCTGACCATCACGAGCCAGTTCAGTGAAGGAGGTTACGCTGTATACATCGGAACCGATGCCGTATTCAGCAGACAGGATCTTCGCTGCTTCACGAACGTGACGCAGGATAGAACCAGAGCCTAGCAACTGAACCTTACCTTTCGCACCATCCAGGCTTTCCAGCTTGTAGATACCTTTACGGATGCCTTCTTCAGCACCTTCCGGCATGGCTGGCATGTGATAGTTTTCGTTCAGAGTGGTGATGTAGTAGTAGATGTTCTCTTGTTTCTCACCATACATACGCTCCAAACCATCTTGCATGATAACAGCAACTTCAAAAGCGAATGCTGGATCGTAAGAGATACAGTTAGGAATAGTCAGGGACTGAATATGGCTGTGACCATCTTCATGCTGCAAACCTTCCCCGTTCAGCGTTGTACGGCCAGAAGTACCACCAACCAGGAAGCCACGAGCTTGCTGGTCACCTGCCGCCCAGCACAGATCACCGATACGCTGGAATCCGAACATGGAATAGTAGATGTAGAATGGGATCATTGGCAGGTTGTTGGTGCTGTAAGAAGTTGCAGCAGCCAGCCAAGATGAAGCAGCGCCCAGTTCGTTGATACCTTCTTGCAGGATCTGACCTTTTGCGTCTTCTTTATAGTATGCAACTTGCTCACGGTCTTGCGGAGTATACTGCTGACCATTAGGGCTGTAGATACCGATTTGACGGAACAGACCTTCCATACCGAAAGTACGCGCTTCGTCAGCAATAATTGGAACCAGACGATCTTTGATTGACTTGTTCTTCAGCATAACGTTCAGTGCACGAACGAAAGCGATAGTGGTAGAAATTTCTTTGGATTGTTCTTCCAGCAGCGAGCTGAATTCTTCCAGTGCTGGGATTTCCAATTTCTCGTCAAAGTTAACGCGACGGCTTGGTACATAACCACCCAGTGCGTTACGACGCTCATGCAGATATTTAGATTCTTCAGAATCTTTGTCGAAAGTGACGTATGGCAAGTTTTCGATCTGCTCATCAGCGACAGGCACATTGAAACGATCACGGAACTGACGAACGCCTTCCATGTTCATTTTCTTAACCTGGTGAGCAATGTTCTTACCTTCAGCGGTATCACCCATACCGTAACCTTTAATGGTCTGAGCCAAGATTACAGTTGGTTTGCCAGTGGTATCCTGTGCTTTTTTCAGTGCAGCGTAAACTTTCTTCGGATCGTGACCACCACGGTTCAAAGCCCAAATTTCGTCATCAGTCATATCCTTGACTAATGCAGCAGTTTCTGGGTAACGACCGAAGAAGTGTTCACGAACATAAGCGCCATCTTTAGACTTAAATGTCTGATAGTCACCGTCCAGCGTTTCGTTCATCAGTTGAACCAGTTTACCGCTGGTGTCTTTACGCAGCAGTTCGTCCCAACGCTCACCCCACAGGACTTTCAGTACCTGCCAGCCAGCGCCGTCGAAGATACCTTCCAGTTCGTTAACAATTTTGCCGTTACCGGTTACTGGGCCATCCAGACGCTGCAAGTTACAGTTGATGATAAATACCAGGTTATCCAGTTTTTCACGAGTTGCGATAGTGATCGCACCTTTAGATTCTGGCTCATCCATTTCACCGTCGCCCAGGAAAGCGTAAACGGTTTGTTTAGAGGTATCTTTCAGACCACGATTTTCCAGGTATTTAAGGAACTTAGCCTGATAAATAGCGGAAATTGGCCCCAGACCCATTGAAACAGTTGGGAACTGCCAGAAGTCAGGCATCAATTTTGGATGTGGGTAAGAAGACAAGCCATTACCGCCGATTTCTTGACGGAAGTTATTCATCTGCTCTTCAGTCAAACGGCCTTCAAGGAATGCACGGGCGTAAACGCCTGGAGAAATGTGGCCCTGGAAGTATACCAAGTCACCACCATCATTTTCGTTACGAGCACGGAAGAAGTGGTTAAAACAAACTTCATAAACAGTCGCGGAAGACTGGAATGAAGCCATGTGACCACCCAGTTCCAGATCTTTTTTGGATGCACGCAGAACAGCCATCACCGCATTCCAGCGAATAGCAGAGCGGATTCGGCGCTCTAAATCCAGGTTGCCAGGGTAAGCAGGCTCATCCTCAACAGGAATAGTGTTGATGTAATCACGGCTTGCAGTACCTGCAGCAACGTTAACGCCACCTTTACGAGCTTCATTCAAAACCTGATCAATCAGGAACTGAGCGCGCTCAACACCTTCTTCACGGATGACCGATTCGATCGCCTGTAACCAATCGCGAGTTTCGATCGGATCCACGTCATTTTTCAAAATATCTGACATGGTGTATTCCTTATCTGTTATCTATTTCTAATGGTTATTGGAGCCTATCTTCTGGTCATACCTTTTGACGAAACTGCCTGTTATGACCGGAAGATAGGCCCTGCTATATATTGCTGCTAAAACTCTTGATAAAGAGTTGACAACTGTACAAACGCAGCAGTCAAGATCTGTACAGTTAAGTTAGAACCTACCCCATTCGGGAATGTGATTTGTCTACGATGCCCTAAGGGACAGGCTCTTATTCCTGATGTTGCTGGAGCCGCCTCAATGAACGCTCACGACGAGTGCGTTCACGAGTCAGATCCAATAAAACTTCTTCAATAAAAGCTAAATGGCGATGAGATGCCTCACGGGCTTTTTCCGGTTCTCTCGCCATGATAGAGCGAAAAATTTCAGCCCTATGGTCACTAACCGCTGCCAACATCTCTTTACGGGTATAAATGACTTCAAAATTGCGCCTGATATTTTGTTCTAACATTGGGATCATACAGCGCAATAAATGCAGCAATACCACATTATGGGCAGCTTCCGTGACAACAAGTTGGTATTGCAAGACAGCATCAGATTCCGCATTCACATCACCACTTTGTTGCGCTTCTTGAATGGCAAGATGGCTTTGCTCAATGCGTTGGAAATCCTCATCAGTTCCTCTAAGCGCTGCATAATAAGCAGCAATCCCCTCTAACGCATGGCGTGCCTCAAGGAGATCGAACTGGGATTCTTGATTCTCTGCAATAAGTTGGGCAAGTGGATCGCTGAAACTTTGCCACAGATTGTTCTGTACGAAAGTTCCGCCCCCTTGACGACGGAAAAGAAAGCCTTTGGCTTCCAATTTTTGAATGGCTTCGCGCAATGAAGGACGTGATACTTCAAACTGCTTTGCTAGCTCACGCTCAGGCAGCAGTTTTTCTCCCGGGCGTAGCGAGCCTTCGAGAATGAGCTGTTCAAGACGTTGCTCAATCACATCTGATAACTTTGGTTGGCGAATCTTGCTATAGGCCATATCTGCGGTAAGCCATTCAATAAGTAAATGTTGCTTTGGACTATGCCTTATTCAACTAAGCCTTGCTGGCTAAATCTTAGCCATTAAACCCTAGTTAGCAGGTCAAAGTCAATTGGTAATACCAATTTAGAATACAGGGTCTTAAAGTAACAAAGTATTCACTAGCTGTCTATAAAGACCTTGGGCTAAATCATAAAAATCTGCAAATTTTAACAAAAAATTTTAAATTTTATTAGAAAATTATAACCAAAGAGGATTGTGAGATGAGAATTATTAGGGAGATTTAACGTTTTTTAAACGTATATACCAAAAAGATAAAGGGCATACAGTCACTCAAACAGCCCTCTATCTTTCTTGTTTATCAAACTAAGGTCCCATAAATCGTTAACAGTGCGACAATAATCACGATAGTAAAGGTCGCTTTTTTCGCTAACGTTACAGCAACAACAGGCGTTTCTATCGGGTCAAGATGGGGTTCTTTACTTAATGCGAATTGTGCTAATTGACTAACGACCTTGTATTGTGATGAGCGAAAATCAGTGAGTGATGCAACCCAGGCTGGTAAAGCTTTCTCTCCATGTCCTAACAAAGCATAGGCAATACCAGCTAAACGTGCAGGAAGCCAATCCAGCCAATGCAGTATGCCGTCAACACCAGATTGTGCTCTCTGCACCGCCGTCGCGTGCTGGGCCAACCAACTTTGATAAGCTCTGAGGCAACCATATCCCATTAAAACCGCCGGACCGAATTTACCCAATACAGCCAGCCAAAAAATAGGGGCAAGATAATAACGGAAATTTATCCAAATCAATGAATTCTGTATCTCACGTAATCGCTCTTCTTTTGTGGTATCAGGTAATGTGCCCTGAATCATCGTCAGACGAGCAAGATACTTTTTCTGCTGTCCAACATCATCCTGACGCACTGCCTGGAGATATCCACGGTAATCATGCCGCAATCTGCCTGCACCAATACATAACAGACTGATTATGATACCCAACACAATCGCGAGAATACCAAAAGCAACAGAGCTAGAAATATCAATCAGCTTCCATGTCAATAAAGCGACCAGAAAGGTCATGCCCAAACTACCCCATAGTGAATGTGATTTGAGTCTGGCAAAAGCTGGGGCTAAGTAGCGTTCCAGTTGCCAGTGATCCCTCATCTTAAAAACACGTTCCCATGCCAGTATTAACAATAGAATAAAGAGAGTCATCCAACTCGCTCCTTCAATAATTGACGGTAATGTTCCCAATAAAAATAAGGCCCAGGATCAGTTTTCCTTCCTGGCGCGATATCGCTGTGTCCTGTAATATTGTCACGAATATCAGGATATTGGCTAATAAGCAGCTCAGTAACTTCCGCTAATTGAGTATACTGAATTTCAGTAAACTCCTCATAATCTGTACCTTCCAGTTCAATACCTATCGAAAAATCATTACATTTCTCACGGTCACAGTAGCAGGAAACGCCAGCATGCCAAGCTCTTTTATTGAAAGGAACATATTGTACAATCTCACCATCACGCCGGATTAAGCAGTGGGCAGAAACACGTAAATGCTTAATTTCCTCAAAAAAAGGATCGGCTTTAGGATCTAATGTTCCCATAAATAATTGATCAATATAAGGGCCACCAAATTTGCCAGGAGGTAAACTGATGTTATGAATAACCAATAATGCTGGTGTTTCCCCTTCTGGGCGCAGATCACAATGTGGGGAAATAGCCTTTCTCGCACCATCAATCCACCCTTCATGCAGCTTCATTCTTTTACCTCCCCTCTTAATATTTCATATCACTTTGCCAAAATCACCATTCCAATATGGCCAATATCGATCAGCTTCATTAAGTAATACTCTGGCTTAAAGTGTAATAGGTTAGCATGTTAGCACCTTCAATCGGCCAATATATCTGCTGTTCTCTTAATTACGAATAGCCTCGAAAAATTTGTGCAAAAAAATGTAACATAAAATTATTTTTTCGAGCCGACTTCATAAAATTTATTTACGATATTTTATTTTTCTCTTTTTTCTCCATGATTATTGGCACCGATACCCAATAGATTGAAACTTAAAAAATGAAGGGAATATCAGCTATTAAACATGGCAATCAAGCCGGATATATACAAGGAGAAAAAATGAAGCAACAAGGATTTACATTAATTGAAGTGATGGTTGTTATGGCTATCGTATCTATTCTCGGTGCAATTGCCATTCCCAGTTATCAAGGTCATATCCAAAAAGCCGCATTAACCGATATGCTACAAGCTATTGTACCTTATAAATCTGGCGTAGAGCTGTGTCGCTTCGAGGCTAAAAATTACAAAGATTGCCACTCCGGTCATCCCTCCATTCCATCAGGCCACAATAGCCGCTATATCAGCACCATCTCAGTAAAAGAGGGGGAGATAACGATAGTGGGCGAACAAAACCTGAATGGACTCACTGCTTCGTTAAAACCTATTCAAGATACAAAGACTGGTTTCACTCAATGGAACACGATTTGTGAATCTGAAAATGAATCGTTAAAACTAAAATGTCAGGAAACCTTGAAATTTTAGTTTCTCATTTTCATTCCTGACAAGAGCTAAATTGAAGAGAAAACAATTAAATCCCGCCAATATTAAAGGAATAAAGATAATGATAAATAAGGATAACCTCTTAATGGAAAAAGAAATAAAAGAACTGTGTCAACGACATCAAGCCATTATTATAAAGAAAGACTTCCATACGATCACAATTGCTTGTAGTGAATCACCTAATGAGGATTTCATTGCGGCGCTAAGATTTATTTCAGGTTTAATCGTTAATGTCGATATTTGGCCACAAGCAAAAATAGAATCGATGTTGACAGAAGAAAATTTATTAATATCAGCAAAAAATTACTGCTCAGAAAATGATGAAGAGGAACCGTACCGTATAGATCGCCTTGATAGCAGTTATGCTCATTACCATGCTGCATTACAAACCAATAATCTTCATGATGAGGAAATAGACACACCGGTTATCCAATTAATTAATCAAACGATATTAACTGCAATACAAAAAAGAGCTTCAGATATTCACTTTGAGCCATCTCAACGGGGCTATCAAATACGTATTCGAGTTGATGGTACATTGCATACCATGCAAGCACCACCCTCTCAAATGAATGCGAGTATTCCTGCTCGTTTAAAAATCATGGCAAAACTCAACATCGCTGAAAAACGCCAGCCACAAGATGGGCAATTTGACTGGAGTGACAATAAAAACAGTTATGCGATTCGTATATCAACATTACCCACATTATATGGGGAAAAAATAGTCCTGCGTATTTTAAATACCATCCATCAACTATCTCTGGAACAATTAGGATTGCCTGAACCACAATTACAACTTTTAAAACAGAAACTGCATTTACCACAAGGGATGATTTTAGTCACTGGCCCAACTGGCAGCGGGAAGACTGTCACACTGTATAGCTGCCTGCAATATTTAAACCAAGCTCAAAAGAATATCTGTAGTGTCGAAGATCCTGTCGAAATTCCTTTAAATGGCATCAACCAAACGCCTGTTAATAACAAGATTGGTCTCGATTTTGCCAAAGTCCTCAGAGCGTTATTACGACAAGATCCCGATATCATTATGGTTGGTGAGATCCGTGACAATGAAACTGCTGAAATATCAATGAAAGCAGCCCAAACAGGCCATTTGGTTTTATCAACTCTGCATACCAATTCTACTATTGATACGTTATCTCGCCTGCATAATCTGGGAATTTCTGGCTATATCACCGCCTCATGTGTGAAATTGATTATTGCACAGCGGCTGGTTCGTAAACTTTGTCCCCAATGTCGACAACAAGACAGTATACCTACAGTGATCCCTAATATTACTGGTTCAACATCTATAAAAAAATGGAATGCGGTCGGTTGTGATCACTGTTTTTCTGGCTATTACGGCAGAACTGCCATATATGAATTTCTCGAAATCAAACCTGAACTCCAGCAAGCCCTGTCTGAGTGTTCTAACACCAGCCTCTCACATTTACTTGCCTCACAACAAAATGTAACGCTTTTTTCGGCAGGGCTGACATTAGCAGAAGCAGGAATAACCACGCTTGAAGAAATTTATCAGATTACAGGCCATGAGACAGTATGAAAATAGAATATATTTACCAATGGCAGGCAATTAACAAGCACGGAAAAGCCATAACAGGGGAGAGTATTGGACACAGTAAAAAAAGTGTATTTCAATACCTCAGCCATCTTGATCTTCAGCCCTATTCCATTAAGTGTAAAAAAATTATTTATTACAGCAAAAAAGAAATGGCTTATCGCCTGCATTTTATTCACCAGTTAAGTACATTGCTGACTTCAGGCATCCCTCTACTCAAGGGACTGATTATTTTACTGCAAGAATGCAAATATGATCTCTGGCGATGTGTCTTGGCAGATATAATTCAGAAAATTCGTCAAGGAGAGGCATTCTCTGCAACACTCGAACACTATCCTAAGTTATTTCCTCCCTTGTTTTGCCAACTTATCGCAGTCGGAGAACAAACCGGCCAGCTTGAAAACTGCTGCCAATTAATCATTGATCGGTTAGAGCAACAAAATAGGTTAAGTAAGAAAATTCAAAAAGCTTATCACTATCCCTTGATAGTCGCTCTTGTGAGCTTTTTGGTTATTATTATGATGTTGATTTTTGTTCTACCAGAATTTCGACAAGTCTATTCCTCACTAAATGCTACCCTGCCTTTGTTAACTCAGTGGGTTCTATCAGGTTCTGATTTATTGATCCACCATGGCGTATTAATATTGTTAGTAACATTTATATTATTAACCAGTTACCTATGGCTACGTCACCGTTTTCCCATTTTTAAAGTAAAAGAAAAAATGCTCTTCCTGAGACTCCCTATTTTCAGACAACTCATAATTTACCAACAAACTAATCAAATATTTCATATTCTTTTTATGACACAGAAAGCGGGATTAACTTTAATGGCAGGGCTTGAATGTGCCCTCAGTGCAACCCAGCATCCTGTTTTTATCGCTGGCGTGAAAAACTTGCACAGACATATTCAACAAGGCACTCCAATGAGTAACGCATTAAAACAAACAGCCTATTTCCCTGCGTTATGCCAACAATTTGTCATGATAGGCGAAGAATCTGGAGAATTAGAATTATTTCTCTTCAATCTCGCAAAGTGGTATCAAGAAAAATCAATCAACCTTGCTGATAGTTTGGTTCAATCATTAGAACCTTTGTTAATGTTAATAATGGCCTTAATTGTCGGTTTATTATTACTGGCTATGTACCTGCCTATTTTTCAATTAGGTACAATATTAACTTAACAAGCTATTTACATGTTCCATTATCTTTTTTCAAAGCTACAAAAGCAGGAATTATAGGCGTTTGTTTATAGCTCATCAGCTTCCCTTGAGTTACAATTTGATTATGCTATCAGAGATATTTAAAGGGATAGAATGACTTATATTGTTGCACTTACGGGTGGAATTGGTAGTGGTAAAACGACTATCTCTAATGTATTTTCATCCCTTGGTGTCCCGCTTGTTGATGCAGATATTATCGCCAGAGAAGTTGTAGCTCCTGGCACCCCCGCACTACAAGCCATCATAGCGCACTTTGGGGTCGATATATTATTGCCTGATGGCAGCCTTAATCGCGCAATGTTGCGCCAGAAAATTTTTGCTGCCCCAGAAGAGAAACAGTGGCTCAATGCACTTTTACATCCACTAATCCAAATAGAAACACAACGGCAATTAAACCAAGTGACTGCTCCCTATGTCATCTGGGTCGTTCCTTTACTCATTGAAAACAATTTAATGCATTTGGCAGATCGTGTTTTAGTTGTTGATATCCCAGTTGAAGTACAGATTACCCGAACCATGGCTCGTGATGGAATAAACCGTGAGCAAGTAGAAAATATTCTGGCTGCACAGGCCAGCCGTCAGGACAGACTGGAAAAAGCAGATGATGTCATCGTTAACCACAACAGTGAACAGGATATTACCTCTCGTGTGGCCGAACTACATCAACAGTATTTAAAACAAGCAAAATCAGTCAGACAGGAAAACCATAATGAGTGATGCACCATCCACTATTATTTTTGAACATCCACTCAATGAAAAAATGCGTTCATGGTTGAGGATTGAGTCTTCAATGCAACAGTTGGAAAAACAACGTCATCTGAATTCTCAGGCGAGTAGCCTTTCGTTTTTCCGTACAATTGCCGAATTAATCGAGATCATGGAACGCGGTGAAGTCCGCTCTGAGATATTGAAAGAGCTGGATCGCCAACAGGCGAAATTAAAACAATGGCTCGGCGCTCCGAATGCCGATACAGCTATGATCCATAGTTTGACAGAGCAACTTAAAGAACGCAGTATTGCCTTGAACCAAGCGCCACGGCTTAACCAATTTATTAAAGAAGATCGTATTATCAGCATGGTACGTCAACGTCTCAGCATCCCTGGAGGATGTTGTAGTTTTGACTTGCCAACATTACACCTGTGGCTGCATTTACCACAAGCTGTCAGGGATAAATCCGTTACAGCCTGGCTGGACAGCCTTCGTCCGTTACAACAAGCCCTGGAAAGTATTCTGGAACTCATACGCCACTCCGCCGCTTTCACCCCCAAAATCAGCCATAACGGATTTTATCAGGGAAATGCTGATGAAGCCGATTTGTTGAGATTAAAATTGGACGTGGTACCAGATACATTAGTTTACCCACAAGTCTCCGGCTACAAGACACGTTTCGCCATCCGTTTTTTACCAATGGATAGTGAGCATGGTGTTGTACCTGCCCATTTGTCATTTGAATTGGCCTGCTGTTAACATGGATCCAATAAATTTCGAGTTGCAGCACGACATTAAGGGGATAAATTCCCAATAGCATGGCTCATTCTGTATTTATATCACTCTGAATTTATAAATACATAGCTGAAACAATGAGTTAAAACAAAAAAGCTGCAAGGTGAAAATGGAAGGTATGACCTTCAAATCAAGTGGGAGAAAGTATTATGTCTGAAGTATTGACTGTCGAATGTCCAACGTGTGGCAACATGGTAGTATGGGGAGAAATTAGCCCATATCGCCCATTTTGCAGCAAACGTTGCCAATTAATCGACTTAGGGGAATGGGCCAGCGAAGAAAAACGAATAGCAAGCCAAAGTGACAGTTCAGAAAATGATAACTGGAGCGAACAGCCTGAACAATATAAGTAATATCACGTAACGTATGTTATAGCGGTGCCCGTTTTATTTGGCGCCGCTTATATTGAATGAGTTAACTCCCCTAATTAATTAAAAATCCTTTAGCAGGAGCCGTTTCGGGTTAAGAAACTGACAATACTGCGGTTTGCTGGAGGAAATTCATCAGCAATTAATTCTGATTGTAAAACCCAACGGGAAGGTTGCCCTTCTTTACCAAACGGCTCATCTTCCCATTCATCAACCAGGAAAAAATCAAGGGTGATACTTCTATCAGGAAACTCGTGTTTGATGGTGTCAATTAATTCACAATGCGTTACTGTGATCCCAACTTCTTCCTTTAATTCTCTAACCAATGCTTGTTCAGGTGTTTCTCCCTGTTCAAGTTTTCCTCCGGGAAACTCCCAAAAACCGCCCATATGTGAATCAGCCCTACGCTGAGTGATAAAAATTTCATCATTGCTATTTTTAATAATACCTGCTGCAATATGCAGATGTTTTTTTTCCATAATCGCTTTTCTTACCGTCTATTCTTCAACTTAAGTAACTCTCCATTGCAGGTTACATTAGAATGAGTTTAAGCCGCAAATTTGTATTTCATGCAAAGTGATATCGCTTTTTATTACCAATTACTTCCCTGGAAAAAACAAATCATGTGAAAACAAGCTGTAAACAGTGTCTGAAATTAACCTACAAATAGCTTGAAATGACTATTTTAAACATTAAGGAAGCACGGTTTATGCTAAATGATGTTCAATCATTGATTGAAGCACGGCAAATCGCCTATCAATTTTCTGGTGAAACAACTCCCCTATTTTCTGGTATCGATATATTTTTAAATGCAGGACAACATGCATTAGTTGGGCGCAATGGTATTGGTAAATCCTGGCTGGCATCAATACTGGCACAGCAGATCCTTCCCACAGAAGGTAGTGTAAAACACTTTTGTGAGGTGGGTTATTTATCACAAGGTTTAACACCTTTTTCCGGCAATACCGCGGATCTGCTGGGATTAACCAAAATCATGAGTGCCAATGAACGGATCTTGGCAGGAGTTGGTGATGAAACAGATTTTGATGTTATGGAAGGAAACTGGGACTGGCAATTTCAAACTGAGTCTCTACTGGCAGAAGGTGAATTCAATCCCAGCGTATTAAATCAACCTCTTAGTTCTTTGAGCGGTGGAGAACAAACACGGATCAGGTTGTTGGCACTGAAACGTCAAGGTGCAGGTTTTATGATTCTGGATGAACCAAGCAATCACCTTGACCGACAAGGCCGCCTTTGGCTGGCTCAGTGGTTAAGTGCTTTTGATGGCGGAGTTCTGCTGATTACCCATGATACCCAACTATTACAGCATGTATCGATTGTTTACGAACTCAGCGGGTTAGGATTATCCCGCAGTATCGGAGGATGGGAAACCTGGCTGGAAAGTAAAGAACAACTACGGCTGGGTATTCAACGTGAAGTGGATCAAACCAGAAAAAGCCTAAAACAAGCCTTACGTGATAAGCAAAAAGATCGTGAGAAAACCAGCAAAAGGCAAAGTCAGGGTAAGCAACGGCGGGAAAATGCCAATCAGGCTAAAATCCTTCTTGATCATGCATTAGGACGCTCAGAAGCAACATTATCACGGATAGCAAAACAGAATGAAGAACGATTACAACGTAGCTCTTCATTAGCCACAGAAGCCAGAACAAAACTCGAAATTATCGATCCGCTGTCAATCGCTGTTGCGACTCCACAAACAGCAACTTCTCCGTTACTTTACCTTCAGGATGTCATTCTGCCCTTTGGCTCCGATACACCCATCAGTTTAACCATTAATAATGGTGATCGCCTCGCTATCACAGGTAAAAATGGCAGCGGAAAATCCACCTTATTAAAAGTAATGGCAGGTTTACTAGAGCCGAAACAGGGTATCTGTCGTATCACTCTTTCACACAGTCTGATGGATCAACATTTTTCGTTCCTGGATAAAAACCAATCCGCGTTACATAACTTCCAATTACAATCACCAGGCTGGACAGAAGATCGTTACCGTACTCGGTTGGCACAATTGCGTATTCGCGGTGAGGAGGCTTTGAAACCTGTCAGTTATCTCAGTGGAGGAGAACAACTTAAAGTCGCGCTAGCTTGCCTGTTTTGCGGGCCATATGCACCTGCCCTGCTGTTATTGGATGAACCAGATAATCATCTGGATATTGAATCACGTGAGCTACTGCAAAAAGCGCTACATGATTATACAGGAGCAATGGTACTTATTTCTCACGACAATAAGTTCATTGAAAATGTAGGTAATATGCAGGAACTAGTCTTATGAAAAAACCCTCAAATCTATTGCTTAAGCAAATTTCATTGCAGAATAAGATCTAAGGGTTTTCGATAAATTAACCCGTGCCAATTCGCCATTGGCACGGATTTCTTGCTGAAACTCACTCTACTTATAAACGACCGTGGCAATGCTTATATTTTTTGCCAGAACCACATGGGCAAGGATCATTGCGTCCAACTTTACGCTCTCCCGTCGCCATTTGAGCTTCGGCTTTTGACATCAACGCACCCTGTTCAACTTCATGGCTCAAATGTTGTTGTTTTGCCAAACGCTCAGCTTCTTCACGACGCTGCTGCTCAAGCGCTTCAACTTCTTCCGGCATTCTAACCTGAACTTTGCTCAAGGTACTGATCACTTCATATTTCAGTGATTCCAGCATATTGGCAAACATGGCAAAAGATTCGCGTTTATACTCCTGTTTTGGATCTTTTTGAGCGTAACCACGCAAGTGAATACCCTGACGTAGGTAATCCATCGCTGCCAAATGCTCTTTCCACAATGTGTCCAGAGTTTGCAACATGATGCCTTTTTCAAAATTACGCATCATTTCTACACCGACAATTTCTTCTTTTTGCTTATAAATTTCGATCGCTTTTTCAAGAATACGTTCACGCAATGTTTCTTCGTGCAATTCAGGTTCTTTATCCAACCACTCTTTGAGTGGCAAGTTCAAATCGAAATCATTAATTAAACGTTCTTGTAATCCTTCAATATCCCACATTTCTTCCAGTGATTGCGGTGGAATATGAGCATCAATAGTGACTTTGAAGACATCCTCACGGATGCTGGTGATGGTTTCGCTGACATCACTCACATCGAGCAAGTCGTTACGTTGAGCATAAATTGCCCGACGCTGATCGTTCGCAACATCATCATATTCCAGCAATTGTTTACGGATATCAAAGTTACGGCTCTCAACTTTACGCTGAGCATTTGCAATCGCTTTAGTCACCCATGGGTGTTCGATTGCTTCTCCTGGCTGCATACCAAGTTTACGCATCATACCGGTCACACGATCGGAAGCAAAAATGCGCATCAAGGAATCTTCCATTGAGAGGTAGAAACGTGAAGAACCCGCATCCCCCTGACGGCCCGCACGACCACGTAACTGGTTGTCTATGCGGCGTGATTCATGACGTTCCGTACCAATAATATGCAGGCCACCTGCTGCCAATACTGCATCATGACGCTCTTGCCATTCTGCCTTGATTTTATCAATCTGTGCTTCAGTTGGTTCTTCCAATTTAGCAATTTCCGCCTGCCAACTGCCCCCTAACATGATATCTGTACCACGTCCTGCCATGTTGGTTGCAATAGTCACTGTGCCAGCCTGACCAGCCTGCGCAATGATATCGGCTTCCAATGCGTGGAATTTTGCGTTCAGGACATTATGTGCAATACCCGCTTTCGTTAATGCGTTAGACACAAGTTCCGATTTCTCAATCGAGATTGTCCCCACCAAAACAGGCTGACCATTGTTTGTCCGCGCTTTGATGTCTTCAATGATCGCCTCAATTTTTTCCGCTTCTGTCATATAGACCAGATCCGATAAATCCTGACGGATCATTGGGCGATTGGTTGGAATAACAATGGTATCTAATTTATAAATGGAGCTAAATTCGAAGGCTTCCGTATCGGCTGTTCCTGTCATCCCTGCCAGTTTTTCGTATATACGGAAATAGTTCTGGAATGTAATTGAAGCCAGCGTCTGGTTTTCATTTTGAATCTCAACACCTTCTTTCGCTTCCACAGCCTGGTGCAAACCATCAGACCAACGACGCCCTTGCATGGTACGCCCGGTATGTTCATCAACGATGATAACCTCACCCTCTTTCACGATGTAATCAACATCGCGGGTAAACAAGGCGTGGGCGCGCAGAGCGGCTGTCACATGGTGCATCAGCATGATATTGGTTGGTGAATACAAAGATTCACCTTCATCCATCAATTTAGCATCCACCAATAACTCTTCAATCAATACCAGACCACGCTCTGTCAGGTTGACTTGACGTGTTTTTTCATCAACAGAGAAATGTCCTTCTCCTTGGAAAGTATCTGAGTCCTCTTTTTCCTGACGAACCAGTTTCGGGATTAGCTTGTCTACTTTGATATAAAGCTCAGAGCTGTCTTCCGCAGGCCCTGAAATAATTAGTGGAGTACGAGCTTCGTCGATCAAAATTGAGTCAACTTCATCCACCAACGCATAGTGTAATTTGCGTTGAACTCGCTCTTCTGGACTAAATGCCATATTATCGCGCAAATAGTCAAAGCCAAACTCATTGTTAGTACCGTAAGTGATATCCGCAGCATAAGATTCACGTTTTGCCGGTGCTGGCATACCCGGTAAGTTAATGCCGACACTTAAGCCAAGGAATTCAAATAGTGGGCGGTTATTTTCAGCATCGCGCTGTGCCAGGTAATCATTCACGGTAACAATGTGGACACCTTTGCCACTGAGAGCATTAAGATAAGCTGGCAATGTTGCGGTCAGTGTTTTACCTTCACCCGTGCGCATTTCTGCTATGCAGCGTTCATTCAAGACCATCCCGCCCAATAATTGCACATCAAAGTGACGCATACCGAATACACGTTTACTGGCTTCACGCACAGTAGCAAACGCTGCTGGCAGAATTTTATCCAGTGATTCTCCCTCTTTTAAACGGGTGCGAAATTGCTCCGTTTTCGCTTTCAATTCTTCATCAGAGAGTTTTTCAAAGTCCGGTTCCATACGGTTGATTTCATCAACCACTTTGCGCAAACGACGCAAAGTACGGTCATTGCGGCTACCAAAAATTTTTGTCAGTAATTTAGTCAGCATAATTAGTACATCTCAGATAGGGCTATTGTTGTAGCCAATCAATCATTCCTTAAAAATTGCCTTATTAAACTTAAATAAGACAGCACGATTAAAGCAAAAATAGATGATTGAGCGTTGGCCCTGCCCTAATTCCCTGAACTTTAGCGACCCAGAGAGCTGGAGTATGAGTAGCAGGAGCCATCGCAACATCTGAGACAATTTCTTCAAATGGCGCTGGTGCTTGTGTCAGCATGGCATACAATGTATCCAGCATAAGTCGTTGCATGGAGGGAGAAGAAATCCGGGTACTTTCTTTTGCACTTTCGTAATTAACAGGTTCTGCAACCGAAAAAGCAAAAGAAAGTTGACGGATCACATTACGAACAGCGTGTTGCTGCCAATAATTTAAATAGTTAGCGGGTTGGCGTTGGACACTTTTTAATTGGAGTAAATGTAATTTAAATAAGTGTTCAAAAGAGGAAAATGCCTGATAGCGGCTTCCTTGAGCAGAAGAAGGGCTTGCGTGATGCAGGCTTTCTGCCACTCCAGCGAAAACAGTAGGAACACCAATTCCTGTAGCAACCATGCCCAGTAAAAGATGAGACCAAAAATAACGCCTACCAAATTGTCGCCAAAGATTTAAAATACTCATTAATCCTTCATTAATAAATACTGGAACTGCCCTTATTATGCGAGATAGCCGCCCACAATCACTGGATAAGCTGTTTGAAGATGCGGCAACTGTCGGAAAAAGCCCACTTCAAATCATCCAACAACATGCCATCGCATTATTGAAACTCAACCGTGCCGTTCTCAGTTTGCTTCCTGCACAATTGCACCCGTGGTGCAGGGTTGCCAATTATCGCAAACAAATTCTGGTACTGGAAGCAGGAAATGCCAGTTGGATGACCCGGCTGCGTTATGAAATTCCTGTCTTACTGTCTACATTGAGAAGCGAAATTCTACCATCTTTATCCTCAATCGACATCAGGATTAACCCATCATTAATGGTTAAGCATGAGAATAACGAACAAAGATTCTCAAAATTATCAACCAAAACAACACACAGTAATGATAATCAGGAATTACCAAAGCGCCAGCTCAGTCATGAAAGTGCAAAAACATTAATGATGTTAGCTGAAAATAGCCCTGAAAAATTGAAAAAGAAACTAGAGCGGTTGGCTGCGCTGGCCGGAGAGGGTACCAGTACAGCCAAAAAGATGCGTTAGCGCCGAATAAAAAACATCAGCGAAAGCAGCGTAATAGATAACATAACCCATTGGTGCATCATAGGAATGTTCTCAACATTCTTTATCTATACACATGTCAGCCATTATGCCAACACTAGCGATGGGGCGCGGAAAGCCAATGGCATTTCTGCTTCATCTTCAAATGTGACAAATTCCCAAGCGCTTTCCTGTGCTAAAACAGTTTGCAGTAACTTGTTGTTTAGTGCATGGCCTGATTTAAACGCAGTAAAGGCACCAATGATATTATACCCACACATGAATAGATCGCCGATGGCGTCCAACATTTTATGACGGACGAATTCATCTTCAAAACGCAAACCATCTTCATTGAGTACGCGGTAGTCATCAACGACAATCGCACAATCAAAGCTGCCACCAAGGCATAAGCCTTTAGATTGTAAATACTCAATATCGCGCATAAATCCGAAAGTACGCGCACGACTAATCTGGCGAACAAATGAATCCGCAGAGAACTCCAGGCCATAGCGCTGTGTACTCGCATCAATCGCCGGATGATTAAAGTCGATGGTAAAATCCAAACTGAAACCATGATAAGGTGCTAATTCTGCCCATTTATCACCGTCTTCCACACGAACGCTTTCTTTCATTCGCACGAATTTCTTTGCTACATTCAGCTCTTCAATACCCGCATCCAATAACAGGAAAACAAACGGGCTAGCGCTGCCATCCATAATCGGGATCTCAGGTGCATCGACTTCAATAACAATATTGTCGATCCCTAAACCTGCCAGCGCTGCATTCAAATGTTCAACCGTTGAAATACGCACATTATGCTCATTCACCAGACAAGTACAGAGCATAGTATCACGCACAGATTTGGCATCTGCCGGAAAATCGACCGGAGGATTCAAGTCAGTACGACGATAGATGACCCCGGTATTAGCCGGCGCTGGACGCATTGTCAGCGTGACTTTTTTACCGGTGTGCAAACCGACGCCGGTCGCTTGAACAATACGTTTTAGTGTCCTTTGTTTGATCATCGTTTATATCTCGCAATGTTACTTATCCCGCCAATCACTATAATGTATGACTGGCAGGATAGTTTAACACAAAAAGCGGAGAAGCCAATTTTTTAGCAATTAATCAGCCTGCTTACGCAAAAATGCAGGAATGTCCAGATAATCAGGCTCTTTGCTTGTATGTGCATTTTGGTCATTGACGACTTTTGCTACCGTTTTGTTCTCATCAGACAGTGAAGAGATTCCGCCAGATATCTGCTGGTAACGACGCTCCATCGGGTTTGTCTGAGGAGCCTTGTTATTGGTCACCAGGGTGATTTCTGGACGTTTGTCCATGCCAATGCCTGTTGCCACAACGGTTACACGCAACTCATCATTCATATCTGGATCCAGTGACGTACCGATAACCACCGTTGCATTATCAGAAGCGAATGCACGGATTGTGTTACCAACAGTTTCAAACTCATCCAAACGCAGGTCAAAGCCCGCTGTGATGTTAACCAAAACGCCACGTGCGCCAGAAAGATCAATATCTTCCAGCAATGGGCTGGAGATAGCCATCTCTGCAGCTTCTTCCGCACGATCTTCACCTTGTGCAATACCTGATCCCATCATGGCGTAACCCATTTCTGACATCACGGTACGAACGTCAGCGAAGTCAACGTTCATCAGACCTGGGCGAGTAATCAGTTCGGCAATACCCTGAACCGCACCTTTCAGAACATCATTCGCTGCACCGAATGCATCCAACAGGGAAATGCCTCGTCCCAGGACTTTCAATAATTTGTCATTTGGAATAGTGATCAATGAATCCACATGCTTGGACAATTCAGTGATCCCTTGTTCCGCGAAGGCCATCCGTTTTTTGCCTTCAAAATTAAATGGTTTAGTGACAACAGCGACGGTCAAAATGCCAAGCTCTTTGGCAATTTCAGCCACAACAGGTGCGGCACCTGTTCCCGTACCACCCCCCATACCAGCGGCAATAAACACCATATCTGCACCTTCCAGTGCAGTACGCAGTGATTCGCGGTCTTCTTCCGCAGCAGTGCGACCCACTTCAGGGTTCGCACCAGCGCCTAATCCTTTCGTAATGCCGTTGCCAATCTGGATAGTCTGACCAACAGCCGTCTTACGCAGTGCCTGAGCGTCCGTGTTAACCGCAAAGAAGTCAACGCCTTCAATACGCTCACGCACCATGTGCTCCACAGCATTTCCGCCGCCGCCGCCGACGCCGATGACTTTAATCACCGCGTCGTTGGTTAATTCCAGTGGTTCAAACATAATTTCTCTCCGTTTTGTGCCTTTATATCGAGGCCGGCGACATTGTCATGGCCTCTGTATAAAAAATCAAAATTCTTTTTTCAGCCAGTTGCTGACTTTCTTAAACCAGCCACTTACTGACGTTCTTTTATCGGCATCGGAATCTCCGCCAAGGTGGGATTCTTTGCCATAATGCAGAAGTCCAACCGCTGTTGAGTAGCAAGGCTCCTGCACATAATCTGTCAATCCAGTGATGTTCAGGGGACGGCCAATGCGAACCTGGGTATGGAATACCCGCTGGGCACACTCGGCCAGACCATCAATCTGGGCGCCTCCTCCTGTCAGGACAATCCCTGCCGCCAGGTGGTGTTTTACTCCCTGCTGCCGCAATTGCTCCTGCAATCGCAAAATTTCATCGTTCACTAAGTTCAGCAGTTCGGTATAACGGGGTTCGATCACTTCAGCCAATGTTTGACGCTGTAAGCTACGAGGAGGGCGTCCTCCCACACTTGGGACTTCTACACTCTCATCCTTGCTAACTATCGAACCCAATGCGCAGCCATGACGAACTTTGATGGTTTCAGCATCACTGGGAGGAGTACCAAACGCATAGGCGATATCACTGGTCACTACATTGCCTGCGTAAGGAATAACCTTGGTATGACGTAATGCACCGCCAGTATATACAGCGATATCCATCGTCCCGCCGCCGATGTCAACGACACAGACCCCCAGTTCACGTTCATCTTCGGTCAACACGGCATAACTTGCTGCCAGTCCTGCAAAAATAAGTTGATCAACTTTCAAACCACAACGTTCAACAGCTTTTACGATATTTTTCGCCATGTCGTTATGACAGGTAATCAAGTGGACTTTTGCCTGCATACGCACACCAGAGAGCCCAACTGGATTTTTGATCCCTTCCTGATAGTCAATCGCGTATTCCTGTGGGATCACATGCAAAATACGGTGCTCATCACGAACACGAACTGACTTAGCTGTATGGACAACACTGTCCACATCATCTTGTGTAACTTCTTCTTCTGAAACCGGCACCATGCCAATTTCGTTCTGGCAACTAATATGCTTACCGGAAAGCGCCAGATAGACTGAAGATATCTGGCAATCCGCCATGAGTTCAGCCTGATCAATGGCACGCTGTACGCACTTGACGACCGATTCAAGATCGTTGACACCGCCTTTGTCCATGCCGCGGGATGGGCAATTTCCTACTCCGATAATATTAACCATACCATCGGGCAGAATTTCACCAACCAGGGCAGATACCTTTGCTGTACCGATTTCAAGGCCAACTACCAATTTTCTGTCCGTTGATTTGATCATCGTTATTCTGCCTGTCTCTGTATTATTACCAGTCACTGTTTGTTTTCTTGCCCGTTCATTGGAACCGGCATATCAGTTAATAAAGGAGCCCAACCTACCGCAGCACCACTGTCATAACGTAAGTCAACATAATCCACACGTTTTTCAGTGTTTCTCAACAACACAGGATAAAGTTCAACAAAACGTTTCATTCGTTCCATTTTATCTCGATTTCCTAGCTCTAAACGGATATCGTTATCCAATATCAGTTGCCAGGAGTTACGCGCTGTCATGATCACTGCTTTCAGTTTCATCTGGTGTTTTTCCAGAAAAGTCGCCATTGTATGGTATTCATTCAACGCGTCTTTTTCTTTACCTTCTGGCCCATACAGCATCGGATACTGACCATTTGCGCTGCGCTCTACAGGTAAGCTAAATACCCGGCCTTCGGCATCCAATAGTTGGGTATCATTCCAACGCGCATAAGGTACGTATTCTACCAGATGTATTTTAAGTTCATCAGGCCATTGTTTCCGAACAGTGACTTGCCGAATCCATGGCAGCTGTTTAATCTTTTCTTGAATGACGTTGACATCCTGAGTCATAAATGTTCCGGGAGATCCCAGGGACAAAATGGCCTGCCTTACATCATCTTTCGTGGTGTAATGACGTTCACCAGTCAATACCAGCTTCGAGAGTGGTAATCTGCTAGGATCTTTCATCCAGTCCAGTGTCATCCATCCTCCCCATATAATAGTGCCCACTACCATCAAGAAGAAGGCAATCCCTGCCAGATAGTAACCATTACTTGGACGAGATCTCTGCGCTTCACCCTCCCACTCCCGGCTATTCCGGGCTGCCTGCGACATATTAATCAGCCAACTCCAAAATTCTCACTACGAGTTGAGAAAAACTTAATCCCGCCTGACGCGCAGCAGTTGGCACAAGGCTATGGCTGGTCATGCCAGGGGAAGTATTCGCTTCCAACAGGTAGAAATTACCCTTCCCATCGTCCATGATATCGACTCGCCCCCAACCACGACATCCCAGCGCTTTATACGCCTTTGAGGCGATATCTAATAGCTCTTGCTCTTTTTCTGCACTCAAGCCGCTTGGACAAAAATATTGTGTTTGGTTGGAAATATATTTCGCATCATAATCATAGAATGTGTTTGAAGCCTGAATACGGATAGAAGGAAGAGCTTCATCGCCCAAAAATCCGACGGTATATTCAGGGCCAAACAGCCATTTTTCAACCAACACATCCGTATCGTATTTAAATGCCAGCGCCAGGGCGCCACGCAATTCGGCATATTCATTCACCTTGGTCATCCCTACGCTGGAGCCTTCCAGATTCGGTTTAATCATTAATGGTAGACCTAATTCTTGAACATACTCTTTGAGTTGAAAATCATTAAGTTGTTCAAATTTTAAGGAATCAATAACGACATAAGGTGAAATAGGCAGTTCTGCCCCCTGCCAGAGTTGTTTTGTGCGCAATTTGTCCATTGACAAGGCAGAGGCCATCACTCCGCTGCCGGTATAAGGAATTTGCAAAAATTCCAACAAACCTTGCAATGTCCCATCTTCACCACCGCGACCATGCAGTGCGATAAAAACTTTATTGAACCCTTCCTCTTTGAGTTTAGTCACATCAAAGTCTTTTGTATCAACTGAATAAGCATTAATGCCCGCCTCTTTCAGCCCTGCCACAACCGCGTGTCCTGATTGCAATGAAACTTCGCGTTCAGCGGAAGTTCCGCCCAACAGAACAGCAACTTTATCAACCATGATGTCCTCCCTCATAAAAAGATGGCTGCAACTTTGTTTCAGCCAAATTGCGCGCTATCTTACCGATATTACCGGCACCCTGTACTAATACTAAGTCATTGTTTTCTACCACCTGTGACAGGACGGTTGAAACTTGCTCAGGTTCTGATACAAAAATCGGATCCAATTTGCCACGACTGCGGATAGTACGGCATAAAGAACGGCTATCCGCACCGGGGATCGGCGTTTCACCTGCGGCATACACATCCAACATTAATAGAACATCAACCTGACTTAGAACATTGGCGAAATCATCATATAAATCACGTGTTCTTGTATAACGGTGTGGCTGGAATACCATGACAATACGCTTATCCCTCCAACCCGCTCGTGCCGCTTTAATCGTGGCATCAACTTCTGTTGGGTGATGACCATAATCATCAACCAGCATCACGCTACCTTCTTTGCCATTGATATGTTTAAGAGGAAAATCCCCCAGAAAATCAAAACGGCGTCCAGTTCCCTGAAACTCAGCCAGAGACGCCAGAATAGCGGTATCATCAATGCCTTCTTCTGTTGCCACTGCAACAGCGGCAGTGGCATTCAGCGCATTGTGGCGTCCTGGAGCATTTAACACCACATGCAAATCCGGCAAGTCAGATCGGCTGATGGTGAAAAATCCCTGAGCCCCTTTCTGCTCATAATGGGTAATACGAACGTCTGCTTCCTCACTGAAACCGTAGGTCGTGATATAACGGCCAATTCGGGGGATCAGTTCTTTCACGACAGGGTCGTCAATGCACATAACCGCACGCCCATAAAATGGCAGGTTATGCAGGAAGTTAACGAACGTTTGTTTTAAGTTTTCGAAATCACCCTGGTAGGTATCCATGTGATCAGCTTCAATATTGGTGACAACCGCCATCATGGGCTGCAAATGCAAGAATGAAGCATCACTTTCATCTGCTTCTGCAATCAAATAGCGGCTGCTACCTAATCGAGCATGTGTGCCTGCCGCTTTGACCAATCCACCATTCACAAAGGTAGGATCAAGACCGGCTTGAGCATAAATACCCGCAATCATTGCCGTCGTCGTGGTTTTTCCATGCGTTCCTGCAATCGCGATACCATGGCGATAACGCATAAGTTCTGCCAGCATTTCCGCACGGCGGATCACTGGGATTCTCGCTTCACGCGCAGCCACAATTTCTGGGTTTTCCGCTGAAATCGCTGTGGATGCCACAACGACACTAGCGTCCCGCACATTTTCTGGACGGTGATTAAAATAAATAGTTGCACCCAGTGCGATCAATTGCTGTGTGACAGGATTGGGTGCCAGATCAGAACCACTTATCTGATAACCTTCATTAGCCAACACCTCGGCGATACCACCCATGCCAGCACCACCAATGCCAACAAAGTGGATATGCCTGACTTTTCTCATTTCAGGCACTGAAGCTCTTAATTTCGCCAACTGTTGTGTATTCACGTTTTAATCTTCACTCGTTATGTTTACATCACCGTTCTACCTGGAACGGCCTGAATGATTCTCTACAGCATCGTTCAACGCTGCTGCTACACGCTCAGTGGCATTAATGATGGCTACTGAACGTGCTTTTTCTGCCATTTCCAGCAATTGTGGACGTTGCCACTGAGTTAATAGATCTACGACAGCATCAACTGTAAATTCGGGCTGTTCGAGTATCTTTGCGGCTCCCGCTTTTTCCAAAGGCAAGGCATTCCAATATTGCTGGCGATCTTTATGCTGGAAAGGAACAAAAATCGCCGGTAAACCTGCGGCGGAAACCTCACTGACCGTCAGTGCACCAGAACGGCATACGACAATATCAGCCCACGCATAAGCCTGCGCCATATCATCAATAAATTCAGTTATCTTGAATTCAGATGTGACCGAATTTTCATAGTGTTTCTGCGTCTCTTCCCTGGCGCCCTTGCCCGCCTGATGCCATAAAGTGATTTTATCGCCCAAGCGAGCCGCCACTTCCGGCATAGTTTGGTTCAGCACTCTTGCTCCCTGACTACCGCCAACAACCAGCACCCGAACAGCGCCTTCACGCCCAGTCAAACGCTGCATTGGTTCTGGCAGTGCCAATACATCCTCCCTTACGGGGTTACCAACAACCGGCGCATCGGAGAATGCGCCCGGAAATGCTTGTAAAACTGTTTTGGCAATTTTGGCTAACCAACGATTAGTGAGCCCTGCAATACCATTCTGCTCATGCAGTACAACCGGAATGCCACACAACCATGCGGCTATTCCACCAGGCCCAGAGACATACCCTCCCATACCCAGCACAACATCTGGCTGATAACGACGCATAATGGCTTTTGCCTGTCGAATAGCCTTAAAAATTCTAATTGGGGCAGTAAGCAATGCCTTGAGCCCCTTGCCCCGCAAGCCTGAAATCTGAATAAATTCGATATCAATACCATGTTTTGGCACTAAATCAGCTTCCATGCGATCCGCGGTTCCCAACCAGCGAATATCCCACCCCTGCTCTTTTAAATGGTGGGCAACAGCCAGCCCCGGGAACACGTGTCCTCCCGTACCACCAGCCATCACCATCAAACGCCGGTTTTTGCCACTCATTTAGGGCTCCTTACAAACGCCTGTGCTTTTGCCAGACGTACTTCATAATCAATTCGCAACAACAAGACGATGGCCGTTGACATCACTATCAAACTAGAGCCACCGTAACTGACTAAAGGTAATGTTAATCCTTTGGTTGGCAGCATACCTGCCGCCGCGCCAACGTTAATGAACGCCTGAAAGCTAAACCATATGCCGATGGCACAAGCCAAAAAACCAGAAAACCGTTGATTAAGCTGCAATGCCCGACGGCCAATCATCATTGCGCGGAAAGCGACGAAGAATACCATTGCCAGCACTAAAACCACACCGAAATAACCCAATTCTTCGGCCAGAATGGAAAAAATAAAGTCAGTATGGGCTTCCGGCAGATATTCAAGTTTTTGCACTGAATTTCCCAGTCCTTGCCCAAAGAAGTCGCCACGACCAAATGCCATTAACGATTGGGTTAACTGATAACCGCTGCCGAAAGGATCTTCCCATGGATTCAGGAAAGAGGTCACCCTGCGTATACGATAAGGTTCAGCAACGATCAGTACGCACACGGCAAATATTCCGCAGCCAATAATGGCCAGAAACTGCCACAATTTCGCGCCCGCCAAGAACAGCAGTGCCAATGTTGTGACAAATAACACCACCACTGTCCCCAAGTCAGGCTGCGCCAGCAACAATATTGCTAATGCAACCATGACACCCATCGGTTTGAAAAATCCCCAGAAGTTGTTTCTTACTTCCTCCACTTTTCTAACCAAGTAGCTGGAGAGATAACAAAAGAGTGAGAGTTTCGACAATTCCGCTGGTTGAATACGTAATGGGCCAATCGCCACCCAACGTGATGCCCCATTGACTGAACTCCCGACAAACAGCACCACAACTAGCATCATGATCGTCACTAATAACATGACATTGCTGTAACGCAGCCAGAAGTCCATTGGAATGCGCAGCGTAATAAGGGACAAGAAAAAGCACAGTGACAAATAAATGGCATCGCGTCGTGCAAAAATAAAGGGATCTTGAGCAAGGCGCTGTCCAACGGGCATGGATGCCGACGTTACCATGACAAAGCCAATCACAACCAACCCTAATATCATCCAGACCAGGGTACGATCATACATAACGGTATCTGTGGTATCTGCCTCCACATTTCCCGCCAACCAAGTTTTAAATTTACCAAGGCCTGGAATGGTCATCAGCCTAACTCCTCTGCCAAACGAGCAAATTCATGACCACGATGTTCAAAGCTGTTGAACTGATCGAAGCTCGCACAAGCGGGTGACAGCAATACCATGTCGCCAGAAACCAGCTTGGGTGCAATTTCTCTCATCGCCTGTTCCATTGTTTCCGTCAGTGTTGCAATTTCCGGACGCAGTTGTGCGAATTGCCCGCCATCACGACCAAAACAGTAAAGACGAATATGTTCCCCCGATATATAGGGTTTCAGTGGGGTAAAATCTGCCGCTTTTCCATCTCCCCCCAATAAAAGATAGAGTGTCCCTTCCAGTTTCAATCCATTCAGTGCCGCTTGGGTACTGCCAACATTGGTTGCCTTAGAATCATTCACCCAACGAACACCATTTCTCATATGAATGACCTGAAAACGGTGTTCTAGTCCGGCGCAGGTACGTAAAGCCTGAAGGCTGGCGGCACGAGGAATGCCTACAGCATCTGCCAGCGCTAATGCTGCCAAGCCATTGGTATAGTTATGCTGACCGGCCAACTGCATTTCGCGCGTTGCCAGCACCGGATGTTGATTGACTACCAGTTGTTGGTGTTCACTATCAAGCTGATAATCACCACTATCCACACCAAAGCTGATACAACGGCTATCTTTGCCTGTTTCTGGTAATGTCAGCGCATCCTGTTCATTGACTACACAAGTTTTTGCCCGATTGTAAATGTGCAACTTCGCTGCCCGATACTGTGCCAACCCTTTGGGATAACGAACCATGTGATCTTCGGTTACATTCAGTACCGTCGCGGCCGCTGCTTTCAAGCTATAAGTGGTTTCAAGTTGGAAACTGGACAGTTCCAGTACATAGAGCTGACAGGGCTGTTTCAGCAATTCCAGTGCCGGTACACCAATGTTGCCCCCCACTCCCACTTGCCACCCCGCTGCCTTCGCCATTTCGCCAAGTAGAGTAGTTACGGTGCTTTTGCCATTTGAACCCGTAATGGCAGCGATTGGCGCAGTCGCTTCGCGGCAAAACAACTCAATGTCGCCGATAATGTCAACACCCGCATCAGCCGCCGCTTGCAACTCAGGTGTTGCCAGTGCAATACCCGGGCTGGCAACGATTAAATCGGCATCCAACAACCATTGTTGGTTCAGGCTGCCGGTGTGGCATTCGACGTTATCAGGCAGCTTATCGCTGCCGGGTGGCACAATACGGGTATCCATCACTCGTGGGAGCACACCACGCGTCATAAAAAAGTCAACGCAGGAGAGACCTGTCATCCCTAACCCAACGATGACAACCTTTTTACCCTTGTATTCCGTCATAAGACGCTCAGCCATGATTAACGTACCTTCAACGTTGCTAGACCAATCAACACCAGCATCAAGGAAATAATCCAAAAGCGCACGATAACGCGTGGCTCTGGCCAACCTTTCAATTCATAGTGATGGTGAATCGGTGCCATACGGAAAATGCGCTGTCCACGCAGTTTGAATGAGCCAACCTGCAAGATGACAGACAAAGTCTCCACCACAAAAACGCCGCCCATGATGATCAGCAAAAACTCCTGGCGCAGTAATACGGCAATGGTGCCCAATGCCCCACCCAGAGCCAATGAACCAACATCGCCCATAAACACTTGCGCCGGATAAGTGTTAAACCACAAGAAACCCAGCCCTGCACCGACAATCGCAGTACAGACAATCACCAGTTCACCCGCATGGCTCAAATAAGGGATATGCAGGTAGTTCGCAAAATTCACGTTACCTGTTGCCCATGCCACTAAAGCAAAACCGGCTGCAACAAGTACTGTCGGCATAATGGCGAGGCCATCTAAACCATCAGTCAGGTTCACCGCGTTACTGGTTCCTACAATCACAAAATAAGTCAGCAGAATGTAAAGCAAGCCCAGTTGCGGCATAACCTCTTTGAAGAATGGCACGACTAATTGTGTTGCAGAGGTATCTTTGCCGATGCTGTACATAGCAAACGCAACACCCAAGGCAATAACGGATTGCCAGAAATATTTCCAACGAGCAATTAACCCCTTAGTATCCTTACGCACCACTTTGCGATAATCATCCACAAAACCCACAACGCCATAACCGACTAAAACAAGCAAGACACACCAGACATAGGGATTATCCAGACGAGCCCACAGCAACACAGAGATTGTAATGGAGAATAGAATCAACAATCCTCCCATTGTCGGTGTCCCACGCTTGCTAAAATGGGACTCAGGACCGTTGTCACGTACAACTTGGCCTATTTGCAATTTTTGCAGATAAGCGATCAAAGTTGGCCCCATCCATAGCGCGATAACCAATGCAGTCAGCAAGCCGACGATGGCTCTGAACGTCAAATAAGAGAAGACGTTAAAGCCTGTGTGATACTTAACCAAATATTCGGCTAGCCAAACTAACATTGGAAGTTCTCCTTCAGTACGTTCACTACCTCTTCCATCGCGGCACTGCGTGAACCTTTAATTAAAATGGAAATCATTTCGTGTTGTTCCAATAAAGGAAGCAGCGCTGCAACTAATTCAGCCTTGTTCGCAAAATGCTGCCCCCGACCACTCGCGTCGCTAATATGAGCACTGAAAACTCCAACGCTGAGTACCTTATCTATATTTGTGGATGCCACGGCTTCGCCCACCTCACGATGGCATTCAATCACCTGCGTCCCCAATTCTCCCATATCACCAACAACCATAACCCGATAACCGGACATCTGCGCTAACACATTCGCCGCAGCAATCATGGAGCCTGGATTCGCGTTATAAGTGTCGTCCAATAGCACTTTTCCCTCCGCCAGAGGGATAGGAAATAAACGTCCTGCAACCGCTTTCAATCCCGATAAGCCGGTGCGAATATTATCCAACGATGCACCCACAGAAATTGCCAGCGCACTGGCGGCTAACGCATTAGCAACATTGTGTTTGCCCGGCAATGGTAAGGTCAGTTCAACACTTCCAATTGGGCTATGGAGACAAAAATGCGTTGCCAACGGTTGTTCTAAAATGTCTGTTGCGTAAAAATCCGCCCCCGTTGTTGATGATGCGGAAAAGCGCCATACTGTTTGCTGCTCGCTAATGCTGTGCTGCCAATTTTCCCAATCATTGCTATCCAGATTGATAATGGCGGTTCCGGTCGGAGCAAGGCCGGCAAAGATTTCACCTTTAGCCTTTGCCACTCCAGCCAAAGAACCAAATCCTGCCAAATGAGCAGAGAAAAGGTTATTGACCAATGCGCTTTCAGGACGCGTCATTTCCGTGGTGTAAGCAATTTCACCAATATGGTTCGCCCCTAGTTCAATCACAGCAAACTGGTGTTCATCAGTCAGTCTGAACAAGGTCAATGGCACTCCAATGTCATTGTTAAAGTTGCCTGCGGTATAAAGGGTATTTCCACATTGACGCAAGATCGCGGCGGTCATCTCTTTTACGGATGTTTTACCCGACGAGCCAGTTAAAGCCACAATGCGTGCTTTACTTTGCTGACGAACCCAGCCCGCCAGTTTCCCCATCGCCAAACGTGTGTCTTCAACCACAACTTGTGGACAATCAATATCCAGACGACGGCTAACCAATAAAGCACCAGCACCCTGCCTCACGACGTCAGCGGCGAAATCGTGGGCGTCAAATTTTTCCCCTTTTAAGGCAATAAACAACCCGCCACACCCAATCTTACGGCTATCAGTTTCCACAGTATGAATTGGCACAGTTTCAGCTTGCTGCTCGGTAACGCGATATAACAAGCCGTTCGTCAACTGTGCCAATTGCTGTAGCGTCAGAGGGATCATGCAATTACCCCCAATAAACGCGCAACGGTCAGGCGATCTGAGTAGTCCAGACGACGGTTGCCAACCAGTTGGTAATCTTCATGGCCTTTACCTGCCACCAAAACAACATCTTCTTCGCTTGCTTGCATAATGGCACTGGTGACAGCCTCAACACGCCCATGAATCACGATTGCCTGCCCTGGGTCGATGAATCCTTGCAGAATATCAGCCACAATTGCTTGAGGCTCTTCACTGCGAGGGTTATCATCAGTGACAATCACACGATCAGCATCCTGCTCTGCCACCCCTCCCATTAATGGCCGTTTACCTTTGTCGCGATCACCCCCACAACCGAATACGCACCAAAGTTGCCCCTTACAGTGCAGACGAGCCGCAGACAAGGCTTTTTCCAAAGCATCAGGCGTGTGAGCATAATCAACCACAATTGTCGGACGACCAGCGGCGGAAAAAACTTCCATACGCCCACAAACAGGTCTCAGACAAGACGCTGTCGATAGCAATTCCGCCAAGGGATAATCCAGAGACAACAAAGTGGTCAACGCCAGGAGTAAGTTGCTGACATTGAATGCGCCCATCAAAGGGCTATTGAGCGTTCCATTTCCCCAACTGGAAGTAAATGTGATGGATGCACCTTTATCGTGATAATGCACTTCATTGGCTGATAACCAACGCCCTTGCCAATTTTCTGGCACGTTATTTTCCATTGAAACAGCAACTGCGTCTGGCAGACGGGACAACCACTTCTGCCCAACTGCATCATCAGCATTGATGATTTTCTGCTTCACATTATGGCTACTAAACAGTCGCCATTTGGCTTCTTCGTAACTTTCCATATCACCATGATAATCAAGGTGATCACGGCTTAAATTAGTAAAAATAGCCGCTTGAAATGGCAATGCGGCCACGCGTCCCTGAACCAAACCATGCGAAGAGACTTCCATCGCCACAAAAGTGGCATTTTGATGAGCAAGCTGCTGTAACTCAAGCTGAATATCAACCGCAGAGCCAGTCGTATTTTCGCTGGGTACGACCATACCCAACAAACCATTTCCTACTGTTCCCATCACGGCACTGGTTTCGCCAAGCCCCTGGCTCCATTGCGCCAATAATTGGGTTGTTGTTGTTTTTCCGTTGGTGCCAGTCACCCCAACCAATTTCAGTTGATTGCCGGGATGTTGGTAAAACTCACCCGCCAGCTTGGATAATTTATTATTTAAATCGTCCAGATAGATAACAGGCACACCGTGCATTTTCTGCATCGTGCCGTTATCCGTTTTTCCCTTCGCTTCTGCAATCACCGCAGCGACACCTTGAGCGATGGCTTGAGGAATATATTTTCGACCGTCAGTCTGATGCCCTTGAACCGCAACAAACAGATCTCCGGCAGCCGCCTTACGGCTATCTAATGTCATTTCACGCAGCGGAAGCTCCGGTGTATCAACACCCCAAGGAGCCAATAAATCGCGCAAATTACGATCTGCCACTTTTATCCTCTTTATTTATTAATCACAAATTCGTTTTTATCGCCTACAGGCAATGCATCTGGTTCAACATTCATGGTACGCAAAACACCACTCATGATGGCGCCGAAGACAGGCGCTGCAACCGCACCACCATAGTATTTACCTGCCTGTGGATCATTGATGATCACAACCAATGAAAACCGTGGATTACTCACAGGTGCAACCCCAGCGGTATAAGAAATATGCTTATCATTGAGGTACTTGCCATCCGACCCGACTTTTCTTGCCGTACCCGTTTTAATCGCAATACGATAACCCTTTATTGCTGCCCGTACACCGCCACCACCTGGTAATGCAACGCTCTCCATCATGTGCACTACTGTTCGCATAATGTGCTCAGGAAATACCCGCGTACCCGGTACAGGGGGATCAACTTTGGTAATTGACAGGGGGCGATAAATGCCCAAGCTGCCTATCGTTGCATAGACACGCGCTAACTGTAACGGCGTTACCATTAGCCCGTAGCCGAAAGAAAAGGTGGCCCTATCAAGATCTGACCACCGTTGTTTATTAGTTGGAAATAAGCCACTACTTTCTCCGACCAACCCCAAATTGGTCGGTTTTCCCATCCCAAAGCGTGAGTAAACATTTACCACCTCTGAGGCGGGCATCGCTAACGCCAGCTTGGAAACACCAACGTTACTCGACTTCTGTAAGATCCCAGTGATCGTTAACTCAGGACGTGGTGCCACGTCTCTGATTTCATGACCACGCGAACCATACGTTAATCGGTATGGTCTGGTATCTAACACCGTATTTTCTTTGACAATGCCACTATTCAGTGCACTCATCACCACCAGCGGTTTCACCGTGGAGCCAGGCTCAAAAATATCGGTGATGGCACGGTTACGCATCGCATCTTTCGGCGTTCCAGCCAAATTATTGGGGTTATAAGATGGGCTGTTTGCCATCGCCAAAACTTCGCCGGTATTAACATCAACCAATACGGCTGTACCTGATTCGGCTTTGTTCAGTGCAACCGCTTTCGTCAATTCGCGATACACCAACGTCTGAAGACGTTCATCTATGCTGAGTGTCAAATCGTGGGCTGCTCTGCTATCGGTAGATGAAATATCCTCAATAACACGCCCTGTACGATCTTTACGAACAGTTCGGCTTCCCGGCATACCTGTCAGCCAGTTGTCAAAGCTCTTTTCAACACCCTCAATACCTTTGCCATCAATGTTAGTCACCCCAATAATATGTGCTGTCACCTGCCCTGCCGGATAATAACGACGGGATTCCTGACGCAAATAGATACCGGGTAACTTCAATTTTTCGACATAATCGCCAATAGAAGTGTTCACCTGACGAGCCAGGTAAACAAAACGCCCCTTGGGGTATTCGTTAATTTTACTGGTTAATTGTTCAAAAGGGATAGAAAGGGCATCAGCCAAAGCCTGCCAACGGGTGTCATTTGTGATACCGCCTTTTTCAAACACTTCTTTGGGATCTGCCCAAACCGCATCAACAGGTACACTCACCGCCAGCGGACGCCCATTGCGATCATTGATCATGCCACGGGCGGTTGGAACAGATTGGATGCGCAGGGAACGTGAATCACCTTCTTTTACCAAACGATCAGGGTTGATGATCTGCAAATAGGCAACACGAATCAAAAGCCCGATTAAAGCTATCCCAATGCCTCCACACAGCAAGGCAAAGCGCCAGCTTACAAAACTTGCTTTATCTTCTTGCTTTTTCAACTTTAAAGAGCGTGCAGCTTTCATCGCCCACCTTTTGGTTGTCAACTGGACTCATTGAGTGATCACAATATTCTCTTTACCTGGATCAACGTGTTGCATCTGCAATTTTTCAGTCGCAATCCGTTCAACCCGACTGTGATCACCCAATGCGTTCTCTTCAAGGAGCAGGTTACGCCACTCAATATCCTGAGCATCAAGCTGGATCACTTGACGCTCTTTTTCCGCAGTCAATAAGCGGGTTTGATGGGTGACCGTCACAACACTGATAGCTGAAACGACAACGGCTATCAGCAAAATCAGTGGGAGTTTGGCATTACGAATTAGATCATTACCAATCACTCCAACTAACCCATGACGTTCACCAGCCATTATTCACCCGCCTTTTCAGCAAACCGCAACACCGAGCTTCGCGCTCTTGGGTTTGTGGCGACTTCACCCTCTGAGGGTTTCATTTTGCCAATGGATTTCAGACTTCTTCCCCCCAGCGTTTTTAACTGCGCTTCCGTGAGAGGCAAGCCGACTGGAACCTGTGGCCCTTGACTGTGTTGTCGGATAAAGCGTTTCACTATGCGATCTTCCAACGAATGGAAACTGATGACAGATAATCGCCCTTGTGGTGCCAGAACGCGCAGTGCGCCATCTAATGCACGTTCTATCTCTTCCAGTTCACTGTTAATGTAAATCCTGATAGCCTGAAAGCTGCGTGTTGCCGGATGCTTATGCTTTTCTTTCACCGGGCTTGCCTGAGCAATTAACTCTGCCAGCTCACGGGTACGCGTAAGAGGCTGTTCCTGGTTGCGTGCTACAATGGCCTTCGCGATGCGTTTGGCAAAACGTTCTTCGCCAAATGTTTTCAACACCCATGCGATGTCATCTGCTTCAGCCTTCATCAACCACTCTGCGGCGGACTGCCCACGTGTGGTATCCATACGCATATCCAATGGCCCATCACGCATGAATGAAAAACCACGTTCAGGATCATCCAGCTGTGGGGAAGAAACCCCTAAATCCAGTAATACGCCATTAATTTTTCCAACCAGACCAGCGTCTTCAACATAAGTTACCAATTCAGAAAATGGCCCATGAGTAATAGAAAAACGCTTGTCAGTAATAGCCTTTGACGCTTCAATAGCTTGTGGGTCACGATCGATCGCCATCAAACGTCCATTAGGGCCCAATTTTGATAAAATCAGACGAGAATGTCCCCCTCGCCCAAATGTGCCATCAATATAAATTCCATCTTCTTGAATATTCAGTCCATTGACAGCTTCATCCAGCAGTACACTGGTATGTTGAAAATGACTATTTGCCATGTTTATAGTGATAAATCCTGTAGCCTTGCTGATAGAGGTTCTTGTGTAGATTGTTCAGCCGCAATATCATCCTGTACCTGTTGATACCAAACTTGCTCATCCCACAATTCAAATTTATTAAATTGCCCAACCAGCATGACCTCTTTTGTTAGCCCTGCGTGCTGACGCAGTGTGCTGGCTAATAAAAGACGTCCTGCACTGTCCATTTGACATTCACTGGCGTGTCCCAATAACAAACGTTGAACACGACGTTCGGCTGGATTCATGCTGGATAAGCGAGATAATTTTTTTTCGATGATTTCCCATTCGGGTAATGTATAAAGCAACAAGCACGGCTGATGGAGATCAATAGTACAAACCATTTGGCCTGTTGATACTTCATTCAGCATTTCTCTATATCGGGCTGGTACAGTGAGCCGCCCTTTGCTATCGAGATTAACCAGTGTTGCTCCACGAAACATACTCAGGTTACCCCTTGATGGCCCAAATCTCCACATTATCCCACAAATCACCACAATTAAGAGTTTACGGATGGTATGAAAACCTTGTCAAGCCAGAGCCAGTGCGCTTTAGCTAGATTTACAGAAAGATCCAGAAGAGAAAAAGAAGGATTTTTTAGTTTTGGCTATATTAATAATAGATAACACTATGATAATTTTGAATAATTTAATAAATCTGTAGCGAGACTGATTTAGAATGGAATTTAGCCAATTAATTACCACTTAAATTAATTTATGCAACTCATATCTCATTGTTGAGCAATTGTTAACCGCCATGATCTTATCAATAATAACTATATATTTAAGTTACAATAGTATAAAAAATAATAACATTTTGAAATCTTGCATTTATCTGAAAAGATAAAATGGTAATAAATCAACCAATTAAAGAAAAAACACATACACAACAAATAACAAACAAAAATAATAACGCTTCATTACAAAATTATCCATCTTGTGAATTTAAATAACATATTATCGATTTTCACGGTCATAAAAAGCTGTTTAGAAGAATTTTAGTAAGAAAAGTCTCAAAATTACCTCAACAAGCATATTTTGATGATTTTCGGCAGACAAACAGCACCCTCATCTTTAATGAGGGTACTCAATTAGGCTTTTCGGCTTAACTTACCACGACGGCAGAGATGGCGACGCATTCGGGTTATTCCGGGGGTTGGACGTTGCTTTTCATTCAAACTGGCTAATACCAGTTCAAGGGCACGTTCAGCGACATCACGATGACGTTGTGCTACCGACAATACCGGACATTCAAGGAAATCAAGCAACTCATGATCACCAAATGTGGCAATAACTAATTGACTTGGTAAACGACCACTACGTTTGAGGAGTGTATCCATGACGCCCTGAAGTAACGCAAATGAAGTGGTATACAAAGCCTGAGGAACAGGGTTTGCTTCCAACCATGACGCAAATACTTCAGCCGCCGCTTCACGTTCATAGCTATTGGCATAAAGATAGTTTACTTCCCGTGGATCATGCTCCCATGCTTCGCGGAATCCTTGTTCACGCAAAAAACTAACCGATAATTCAGGCAATGCCCCCAAATAAAGGACAGATTCAGCCGGAAATTGACGCAACTCCTGTGCCAACATCTTCGCATCTTCGAGATCATCGCCAACCACACTGACAAAGTGTTCGCTGTCCAGAGCACGGTCAAGTGCGATAATTGGCAATGTGCGGTTTGCCCAGCGCTGGTAGAAAGGATGCTCAGGCGGTAAAGCAGTGGAAACAATGATCGCATCGACTTGACGTTGCAAAAGATGTTCAACACAGCGTATTTCATTATCAGGTTGATCTTCAGAACAGGCGATCAATAACTGGTAGCCACGCTGCCGTGCCTGACGTTCAAGATAATTGGCAATACGTGTGTAGCTGGTATTTTCCAAGTCAGGTATGACTAAACCGATTGAACGGGTTCGCCCCGCCCGAAGGCCAGCAGCGACAGCATTGGGATGATAATTATGCTCCCTGACCACTGCCATCACTTTTTCTACTGTCTTATCACTGACCCGATACTGCTTGGCTTTACCATTGATGACATAACTGGCCGTAGTACGTGAAACACCTGCTAAGCGGGCGATCTCATCCAGTTTCACATTAACCCCTTAGTAAGATTATGAAAAAGCCCTACTTTACAGTAGGGCTCAATGAATATCTGTATTTTAACCCGCAGATTACGATTTTTCATCGCATAATTTTATCTCCGCGCGAGACACCAACTATACCCGAGCGCGCGACTTCAACAATTTCTGCCACGTCTCTGACTGAATCAAGAAAAGCGTCCAGTTTTTCACTCGTTCCCACTAATTGAACAGTATAGAGTGTTGAAGTCACATCAACGATCTGCCCGCGAAAAATATCTGTGCTGCGCTTAATCTCTTCCCGTCCATATCCGCTGGCTTGTAATTTAACCAGCATGATTTCACGCTCAACATGAGGCCCTGCTGTTAATTCGTTGACTCGCAATACATCCACCAACTTATGCAATTGCTTTTCAATTTGCTCCAATACCTTGGCATCCCCTTTGGTTTGAATCGTCATGCGTGACAATGTGGGATCATCAGTCGGAGCAACAGTCAAACTTTCGATGTTATAACCTCGTTGGGAAAACAAACCAACCACGCGGGATAATGCTCCCGATTCGTTTTCAAGTAATACAGACAAAATCCGGCGCATGATCAGGTCCTCTCTGTTTTGCTTAACCACATTTCATCCATTGCTCCGCCTCGGATCTGCATTGGATAAACATGCTCTGTCTCATCAACGGTAACATCCACGAAAACCAGGCGTTGATTTTCAGTCACTTCATGCAGTGCCTGGGTAAGTTTCGCCTCCAACTCATCGTAAGTTTGGATGGGGATACCAATATGTCCATAAGACTCGGCCAATTTGACGAAATCAGGCAGGGATTCCATGTAGGATTGAGAATGACGCCCCGCGTATATCATATCCTGCCATTGTTTCACCATACCCAAAAAACGGTTATTCAGATTCAGTACCAGAACAGGCAAACCATATTGCAGGGCAGTAGACAATTCTTGAATATTCATCTGAATACTGCCATCCCCTGTCACACACACGACTGTAGCTTCAGGTTTTGCCAACTTCACCCCAAGCGCAGCAGGCAAACCAAATCCCATCGTTCCTAAACCACCGGAATTGATCCAGTGTCTCGGTTTATCAAATGGATAATGCAAAGCCGCAAACATCTGATGCTGACCAACATCTGACGCAATATAGGCTTCCCCTTTGGTGAGACGATAAAGGGTTTCAATAACAGCCTGTGGCTTGATTTTTACTGTCGTGTGATCGTAATCAAGGCACTTGCGGCTGCGCCACTGTTCAATGGAAAGCCACCAATCTTTCAGGGCATCAGGATCTTGGGTATCTTCTATGGAATCCAATAATTCCAGCATCTGGCCAAGTACCTGTTTAGCATCGCCAACAATAGGGATATCCGCCGTTACCGTTTTAGAAATTGAGGTTGGATCGATATCAATGTGTAATACGGTTGCTTCCGGGCAATATTTTTCCAAATTATTGGTTGTTCTATCATCAAAACGCACACCTACGGCAAAAATGACATCAGAGTTGTGCATCGCTTTATTCGCTTCAAAAGTCCCGTGCATTCCCAGCATTCCCAGACTTTGGCGATGCGTTGCAGGAAATGCGCCCAATCCCATCAACGTACTGACGACCGGAATATGAAAATGTTCAGCTAACTTCAGCAGTTCAGTGGTACAGGCTGAATTTATGGCACCACCCCCGACATAAATCACCGGTTTTTTTGCTGCCGCCAACGTCTTCAATGCACGTTTAATTTGCCCTTTGTGTCCCTGAACAGTAGGGTTATAAGAACGCATGTTAATTTTTTCAGGATACACATACGGGAATTTCAATGCAGGATTAACGGTATCTTTGGGAAAATCGATAACAACAGGCCCTGGCCGACCGCTTGCGGCCAAGTAAAAAGCTTTTTTAATGGTATCCGGGATATCTTCTGCTTTTTTTACCAGAAAACTGTGTTTCACGATGGGGCGGGAAATTCCCACCATATCGCACTCCTGAAAAGCATCATTACCTATCAGGGAACTGGCAACCTGACCAGATAACACGACCATAGGAATTGAATCCATGTACGCCGTTGCAATGCCCGTCACAGCATTGGTTGCCCCTGGTCCGGAGGTGACTAAAACAACCCCAACGTTTCCGGTACAACGCGCATAACCATCCGCCATATGAACAGCACCCTGTTCATGACGCACTAAAATATGTTCGATTCCCCCAATCGTATGCAGGGCATCATAAATATCCAGAACTGCCCCGCCCGGATAACCGAACACGTGTTCAACGCCCTGATCGATCAGCGATCTGACAACCATTTCGGCTCCTGACAACATCTCCATCGAGTTTGCCTCCAGGCTCTGTTTGCAAGTTAATCGTCGGAATTTCATAAGGTAACGAAAAAGTTACCTTATTTATTCCATTTCTTATTTATTCCATAACGCTAAGTTAACTAACATAACGTTAGATACACGTGTTAGCAAACAACAATTTACATATTGAAAATATTCGTTGAAGAAGAGCCGAACTTTTGCCTATTTTTAATCCTGATACATAGATTCAATTTCGCGCTGATAGCGCTGCGCAATAACTTTACGGCGTAATTTCAATGTCGGTGTTAATTCACCTTTTTCCATTGAAAAAGTTTCCGGCAGAAGAATAAATCGTTTCACTTGATGAAATTTAACAATATTCTTTTGCATTTCCTTTAAGCGCCGTTCAAACAGCTCGATAACCTGATGATTACGCAGCAACTCAAGGCGATCATGATAATGGAGATTGATGGATTTCGCGTATTCTTCCAGGGCTTCATAACTGGGAACGATCAGCGCAGAAACGAATTGGCGGGCATCAGCAATAACGGCAATATGTTCAATAAAACGATCCTGCCCTAACACCCCTTCAATCATTTGCGGCGCAATATATTTGCCTGTTGACGTTTTCATTAAATCTTTCAGGCGCTCGGTAATAAACAGGTTACCACTATCATCCAGCTTTCCGGCATCACCTGTCCGCAACCAGCCATCTTCGGTAAAGGCATGGACAGTTTCCTCCGGGCGATTGAAGTACCCTTTCATGACAATAGGGCCACGCACTTGGATCTCTCCTTCCGCACTAATGCGAACATCAACATCAGGCAATGGCGTACCAATTGAGCCTAACAGATAATTTTTTTCTTCCCAGCAAGACACCGTGGCACAAGTTTCTGTCATGCCGTACCCATATTTGATATCCAGACCGATGGAGAGAAAAAAATGGGTAATGGCATCGTCGAGGCGTGCTCCCGCCACAGGCAAGAAACGTACTCGTCCCCCTAAAAGACCACGGAGCTTATTTAACACCAATTTGTCTGCCAATTGATAACTACCGCGCGTGAATGGACAACCTTTTTTATTCTTCTGCCGACGCATCCAATGCTCTTCTCCCCGTTTCAAGGCCCAATTAAAAATCATCCTACGCCAAAAAGGCGCACGGGAAACTTTTTCTAAGATCGCGCTATGCACTTTTTCATAAAAACGGGGAACGGAACACATTACCGTCGGACGCACATCAGACATGGCTTCACGCACAAGATTCGTATCTGTTAAATAGACGTTCAAAGCACCTTTGTGCATGACATAATAACTCCACGCCCGCTCAAAAATATGGGATAGCGGCAGAAAGCAGAGCGATACATCCTGGTTGGTCAATGTTAATCTCTGGTCATGCAGATAGAGCTGTGCCGCCATATTTCGGTAATCCAGCATCACTCCCTTTGGCTCTCCCGTTGTACCAGAGGTATAGATTAACGTGAAAAGGTCATTCAAATCCTGATCCGCAATACGGCGATGAAGTTCTGCCTGATATTGCGAATAATCATTGTCAATAAAAGTGGATAAATACAATGCTTGCGGGCATCCTTTCAAGTTGACAGATTCATCCATAACAATAAGATGAGCAAGCCTAGGACACAGTTCTAACAATGTTATGGCAATGTCATATTGCTCCTGCCCGCCAACAAATAATACTTGTACTCCTGCATCATTAAGAATAAATGCTGCCTGATCACCTGTATTGGTCGCGTACAATGGCACTGTCACAGCCCGAAGCTGAAGAATAGCTAAGTCAGCCAATGACCATGCCATACAATTCTGCGCAAAAATACCCACTTTCCCCTGCACGTCTATGCCTAATGACAATAATGCCTTTGCCATGGATCGCGTTGTGCATTCAACCTGTCGCCAATTCATTTCCAACTGTTCTGATGGTGACCATTGCCGAAAGGCAATTTTTTCTGGATATTCATTGAATTGTTGCTGTAATTGGTTAACCAAGTGATAGGCGTGCAGAGGATCTGTTATCACAATATATTCCTGTATAAATATTTCATTCAGCGTCTTTAGTAAGTGTATTACCTACTTTTCAGCTTACAGATGTTAGCTATTTGCGCGCAGTCTACCTATTACTGGTAAAAGGGGGAAGCCCGTTTTTGATAGAGCGCTATTCCTGTATGCAATATAGGGATAGGCTCTATTTCATATGGTTTGTTTTATTGAGCTATTTTTGTTCACCAAGATGGCTTAGTAGTGATTTCATCCACTGATGGCCTTTATCCCGATCTGTTGAACTATGCCATATCAAATAGCAAGGGCGAAAAACCGGACCATTGGGCAAAGAGACTGAATGGATATTTAACTGTTCGGAATAGTGTTCAACCATCCATTTTGGTACGATGGCAACTAAATAAGTCTGGGAGACAATATTAAGAACGCTATTTAAATCCGTTCCCTGATAAGAAACAGAATTCAATAATTCTTTATTCTCATAGTAAAGTTTACTAAATGAATCTATGTTATCTAACGCAACGATAGCATGTCTTTCTTCCTGCAATTGTTGTTGAGTAATTCGATTACTAATTCTAGGATGATGTTTAGAAACAGCCAGTACTAATTCATCATTATACAGTGAGTAATTATGGAAACTAGGACATTCTAATTGATTATAACTGATAACAAATTCTATTTCCTGATATTTTAATTGCTTCTCAATATTATCATTAATTTTTGTTTTAATGACAACTTCGATATTCGGAGCATGTTTTTTTATCTGCCCAACAATTTGAGCAGCTAAACGAATATCAAGGGGACTACAAATAGAAAGGTTAAATATTCTTGTACTCTTATTAGGCTCAAATCCCACTCCAGGCAGTTCATTATGAACAATTTGCAGTGCCTGTCTAAGCGGTCCAAAAAGCTGTTTTGCCCTTACTGTTGGCTGAATACCTCGGCCATAACGAACAAATAATTCATCACCGAACATCGTTTTCAAGCGTGCAACTGCATTACTGACAGCTGGTTGTGACATTCCCAATACCTGAGCTGCGCGTGTAATATTCTGCATTTGCATTACAGCATCAAAAACCGTCAGCAAATTGAGATCGACACCTCGCAATTGAATATCGCATGATTCTTTTTTTTCTGTTTTTATTGAGTTGTATTCTGTCATTATTTCACCCCAGTAAACTTATATACCAATCTAACTTCAAGATGCTTGTGATTTCTCCCCGCTTCGCGGGGAGAAATCAGGTTTCATAGAGTGTTGTAAACTGCAACTTGAAGTTTAACGCGTATAGCTGTGTTCTCATTAAATATGAAAATTAATAAGATCAATTATCCCAATTTATTAGAAAACACATTGAGATTCATTCTTGTAAAAAAATAAAATATGTATAACCAATACATTTTTGTCTACGTAACCGTATATTTTTATAGGTATGAATATTAATATGTTATATATGAATGGCACTAACTCAATTTGCACTAATGACTTGTATCACAAACAATTAGCCAATAATGAAATTCCAATCTATAGAAGTAAAATTTATTAATATTCTATATGGTTATAACTTCTTAACCTAAAACTCTGTGGTTAACATCCCTCTATTCCTTGTTCCTTAGAAACATAATTAACTGTATAAAATAACAGGCATCCCATTTATTATCCATCAGAACAGGATCTTACTCCATATATTGATACAAAAAATAGATAAAAACATCGCTAAAAATGTAAAAAATAGTCACTAAGCTCAACAGATGTTCAATAAACAACCATAAATGTGTGTAATTCACACTAAATTCATATTTATACTGCTTGACATTATTTTTTAGATAAAGTATCTATAAAACACGTTTACAATTAAAACTAAATTAACAATTTTATAAAAGGTTAGCTAATATGATTCACCCTGTTCTTCTACTAAGCCTACTCATTTTCGCCTTTAATGCGCGTGGTGTGTTGGTGGGTGAAAAACAGGGATAAGTTAACCTCTACCAGACAAAAAAACCCGCGCATAGCGCGGGTTTTTTTTACCTGCCAGCGCTCAAAAATAAGACCCAATTACCAAACTAAGTTACCTAACCAAATGGTTAATCTATTTAACAGGAGCACAACATGAGCCAGCAAGTTATTATTTTCGATACGACGTTACGTGATGGAGAACAGGCATTACAAGCTAGCCTGAGTGTGAAAGAGAAACTGCAAATCGCTTATGCACTGGAAAGATTGGGAGTTGATGTTATTGAAGCTGGTTTTCCAGTTTCTTCTCCAGGAGATTTTGAATCAGTTCAAACCATCGCCCGTGAAATCAAGAATAGCCGTATCTGTGCCTTATCCCGCTGTGTTGACAAAGATATCGATGTCGCCGCTGAAGCCCTGAAAGTCGCTGAAGCCTTCCGCCTGCATATGGTACTCGCTACCTCAAATCTGCACGTCGAACATAAATTAAAAAGAACCTTTGATGATGTTGTGGAAATGGCGGTTCGCTCCATCAAACGGGCACGCAACTACACCGATGATGTTGAATTTTCCTGCGAAGATGCAGGCCGTACAGATATTGATAATTTGTGCAAAATTGTCGAGCAAGCCATCAAAGCAGGTGCAACCACCGTCAACATTCCAGACACGGTGGGTTACACAACCCCTTACCAATTTGGCGGTATTATACGCACATTATTTAACCGCGTACCCAATATTGATAAAGCGATTATTTCAGTCCACTGTCACGACGATTTAGGCATGTCCGTCGCTAACTCCATTACAGCTATCCAGGAAGGTGCCCGTCAAATCGAAGGCACGATTAATGGATTAGGAGAGCGTGCAGGTAACTGCTCGCTGGAAGAAGTGATTATGACGATCAAAACGCGCCAGCAAATGTTGGGAGTACATACCAATATCAACCATCAAGAAATTTACCGTACCAGTCAGTTAGTGAGCCAAATTAGCAGTACACCGATCCCCGCTCATAAAGCTGTTGTTGGCAGTAATGCGTTTTCCCATTCATCCGGCATTCATCAGGATGGTGTGTTGAAAAATCGTGAAACTTACGAAATCATGACACCAGAATCCATCGGCCTGAAAGATACTCAGTTGAACCTGACTTCACGTTCCGGACGTGCCGCAGTGAAACATCGCATGACAGAAATGGGCTATCAAGAGAGTGACTACAATCTAGATGCACTGTATCAAGCATTCTTGAAACTGGCAGATAAAAAAGGGCAGGTGTTTGATTACGATTTGGAAGCCTTGGTGTTTATCAATCAACAACAGCAAGAACATGAACATTTCCGTCTGGACTATTTCAGTATCCAGTCAGGCTCCAATGTCATACCTACTGCAACCGTTAGCCTGACCTGCGGAGATGAAATCAAATCTGAAGCCTCGACGGGCAATGGTACGGTTGATGCCATCTACCAGGCCATTAACCGCATTACGGGTTACCCTCTGGAATTAATTTCCTATCAATTATCCGGCAAAGGTCATGGTAAAGATGCACTCGGTCAGGTTGATATTATCGTGGAATGTTTTGGCCGCCGTTTCCACGGAATGGGTTTGGAAACTGACATTATTGAATCCTCTGCCAAAGCGATGGTCCATGTTCTGAACAATATCTGGCAGGCAGAACAAGTAGAAAAAGAGAAACAACGCATCTCCCAAAACAGTAACCAAGGCAGCAATGTCCAAAACAATCACCAGAGCAACAAAAAGGAAACTGCATAATCATGACTTCCAGCCAATCTATTTCAAATGACGCGACTCCAGGCAAGCAAGAAACTAAGCATTTCCACATTGCTGTTTTACCTGGTGATGGCATTGGTACTGAAGTTATGAAGCAAGCCTACAAAGTATTGGATGCCATCCGTCATCGTTTTAATATCCGTATCACAACCAGCGAATATGATGTGGGGGGCATTGCCATTGATCGTCATGGCACGCCTTTGCCTCAAGAAACGATGACTGGTTGTGAAAAAGCTGACGCGATCCTATTTGGCTCCGTAGGTGGCCCAAAATGGGAACATCTGCCACCCGCCGAACAACCCGAACGAGGGGCATTATTGCCATTGCGAAAATATTTTAAATTATTTAGCAACTTACGTCCGGCGCGCTTATATGCAGGCTTAGAAGCATTCTGTCCCCTTCGCCATGATATCGCCGCCAAAGGCTTTGATATTTTATGTGTCCGTGAGCTGACAGGTGGAATTTATTTTGGACAACCCAAGGGACGCGAAGGTGAAGGAAAATATGAGCGTGCTTTTGATACTGAGGTTTATCATCGTTTCGAAATAGAACGGATAGCGCGTATTGCATTTGAATCTGCGCGCAAACGCCGCCATAAAGTCACTTCAATTGATAAAGCGAATGTTTTGCAAAGTTCCGTGTTATGGCGTGAAGTTGTTAGCAAAATCGCCAAAGATTATCCTGACGTGACAATTGAGCATATGTATATTGATAACGCCACTATGCAGTTGATTAAAAATCCCGCTCAATTTGACGTTCTATTATGCTCTAATATTTTTGGCGATATTTTATCCGATGAGTGCGCTATGATCACAGGTTCAATGGGAATGCTGCCTTCTGCCAGCCTGAATGAAAAAGGTTTTGGCTTATATGAACCTGCTGGCGGTTCAGCTCCTGACATTGCGGGTAAAAATATCGCCAACCCAATTGCCCAAATATTATCCACAGCACTGTTGCTGCGTTACAGCATTGGCCACTTTGATGCCGCTGATGCTATTGAACGGGCAATCAACCATGCTTTGGAACAAGGTTATCGTACCGCAGATCTGGCGGGCAATGACAAAGCGGTCAGCACCGATGCAATGGGCGATATCATTGCACGCTATATCACCGAAGAAGTTTAGGAAAACCTAACCAAAGAGAAATACAGGCATTAAAAAAGGCCAGTAAGATAGCTTACTGGCTGGTAAAAATACCATGACTCGAAAAAATCAGAGGTAAATGAGCATAAGTGGAATAAAAATGAACACTTTTGTCTGGTTTGATTTTAAATCTGCGTGGATTACGCCTCCAGAGGGTTAATTCACAGGAAAAGCTAAAGTTATAAACATTTATTGTCTGGCCAGAACCATTTTATTCACTTTTTCTGTGGATATGTATGTGAAAAAGAACGGGGTAAAACGGGTATACTTTTATTACATATTTTTACACTCGCTATAAGCGCAAATAAATATCTATTGTTTTTCATCATGTTAATACATTTTATACCCCTTTTAACGTTACATATCACTGATGAAAATTTTTGCCCTTCCTTGCTCTGAGCAAATATTAGCCATCGATGAATTTATCCACAGGATATGCCTTTTAGTTAAACAAAAATCGCCTATTTTTGTAGAAAACATCATTCATTAGCGCTGTAAATCAAACCAGTGATCTCACTTTTTATCACTTATCCCATAAATCTGTGGATAACATGGTGTAAGATCCTGTTTATTATCACTGGGAATAGGTGAACAATCATAATGAGTCTATTTTTAATGCAGCAAACAGCGATGAAAAGATCTTGTATATCATGCTATTATCAAAGTGATCTTGTTAACGATAAATTCATAATGATTCCCCAAAATTCACATGAACATTTTTTAACCAGAAAAAAATATATTCTATAACATGTACTTTACGCCCCCAACACCGCCTGAAAACGAACAACAACTCTTCAATCGTGCCTATTCTCTGGCTGGCTTATCTATGGGTGAACTGGCTGCGCAAGCCAGGCTCTCCATTCCCCCCAATTTAAAACGTGATAAAGGTTGGGTCGGTATGTTGCTTGAATACTATTTAGGCGCAAATGCGGGCAGTAAACCTGAGCAGGATTTTGAACATATTGGTGTCGAGTTGAAAACTATCCCTGTGGATAGCAAAGGTTATCCATTAGAAACAACCTTTGTCTGTGTTGCTCCTTTAACAGGTAATAGCGGCATTACCTGGGAAAACTGCCACGTCAGGCGTAAGTTATCCCGCGTCCTGTGGATACCCGTTGAGGGAGAAAGAAATATTCCATTATCTGAACGCCGTGTAGGCTCTCCGTTACTTTGGAGCCCGAATGTGATTGAAGAAGAGTTGTTGCGACGCGATTGGGAAGAACTGATGGATCTTATTGTATTAGGAAAAGTCGAAAGCATTACTGCCCGTCATGGTGAAGTACTGCAGTTGCGCCCCAAAGCTGCCAATAGCCGCGCATTGACCGAAGCGATAGGAGAATATGGCCAGCCAATTATGACGTTACCCAGAGGTTTTTATTTGAAAAAAAACTTTACAGCACCGTTATTGGCTCGCCATTTTTTCTGGTAACCCTCTATCGACATTCATACCTCATTGAGGCTCAGGGAATATTTTCACTAAAGGAATTTTTTCATCTCTCACTCCCCCACTTCTAGTATCATTAAATATGTTTTTTATCTTTCAAACTTTAAAAAGAAAACTTATGTTTCTCAAATAGCATGAATAGCGGCCAGCTATCATTTTGATATAGCATAATTTTAAGTTTTTTTATATTCAATTATTAAGTGAATCCAAGTAATATATAAAACTACAATATTAAAAAATAATTTATAATATCTTTATTTACCCAATATCTCATTTTCCTTATTACTTAACTTATTTTTCACTTTCTTCAATGCCATTTCCCTTTCCAATGGGGACAGATAATCGGTAAAAACAATGCCATGTAAATGGTCAATTTCATGCTGCATAACAATTGATAAAAACTCTTCACTTTCTATCGTAATTGGCTTACCAAACCGATCAAATGCTTCTACCTTTATTTTTTCAAACCGTTCAACATCTGCGTAATACCCAGGTATCGACAGACAACCTTCCTGATTCACCACGCGACGCTCTTTTTCAACGATCTTCGGGTTAACCAAAACCATCGGCTGATCACGATTTGAAGAAATATCAATGACCGCAATCGCTTCTCTCCGGCCAACCTGTGCAGCTGCCAAGCCAATGCCTGCGCTGTACATTGTCTCCAGCATGTCATCAATTAGCGTTTGAACTTTATCAAAATCAGTGACATCAACACATTTTTGTCTCAATCTTTCATCTGGAATTGTGAGGATATCTAGAATTGCCATAATGTATTTCCTTTGTTGTGACTTTTACCATTATTACTATTTTTAACTATACCAATCCAACTTCAAGTTGCAGCTTACAAATCAACGTGACTGTTTATATCTCCCGTTACGCGGGAAGATATAAGACGTATCTTGAAAGACGATTGGTATATATACCTTTTTATTTCTTAAATTGCTACTGTATTAATTGCATTGCACCTTAAAATCTACTGCATATACCCATCTCACTTCAAGATGCATATTATTTCTCCCCGCTTCGCGGGGAGAAATAATGAGTTATGTTGTCTTATAATGAGCAACTTGCAAGGTAACGTGTATAGATTCTCATTGTAAAATGAGAAAATAAACCAAAAAATAATATTAATAAAAATGCCAAACGAAAATATCGCCTGGCATCATTCTTTAGTTATCTTAATTTTTTTATTAAACTAGTGTTCTTGTTTTATTTTCTTATTACAAACTCGCATGTTCAAATGCCTGAGACAAATCCGTTATCAAATCATCTGCATTTTCAATACCGACAGAAATCCGGATCAATTGTGGGGTAATTCCGGCAGCCAGACGCTTCTCCAACGGAATGGAAGCATGGGTCATGGAAAATGGCTGACCAATCAAGCTCTCCACGCCACCTAAACTTTCCGCCAATGTAAACAGGTGCAGCGCTTTAATGACTCGACGCGCATAATCTTCATCCCCTTTCAGCACGATGGAGATCATGCCACCAAAACCTCTCATCTGACGTTTTGCCAATTCATGCTGAGGATGAGAAGCAAGGCCAGGATAATAGACTTTCTCAACTTGTGGCTGTTGTTCAAGCCAATGTGCAATCTTCCCTGCGCTGTCAATATGGCGCTCCATGCGCAGTGCCAGTGTCCGAATACCACGCAGGACAAGGAAACTGCTGAACGGATCAAGAATGCCGCCGATGGAATTTTGCAAGAAGGCAACTTGCTCGGCCAACTCTGTATTATTTCCCACCACCGCAAGACCAGCGACAACATCAGAATGACCATTCAGATACTTAGTTGCAGAATGCACAACAATATCAAAACCCAAATCAAGCGGACGCTGAATATAAGGGGAAGCAAAAGTGTTATCTGCCACACTGATAATATTATGCCGCTTGGCAATCTGTGCAATCGCCGCTAAATCAGCCAATTTCAAGAGTGGATTGGTAGGCGTCTCCACCCAAATCATTTTAGTGTCGGACTGAATTGCCGCTTCCAATGCCGCAGTATCCCCTGCCTCAATATAAGTCACTCTCAGACCTGCCGTCCGGCGGCGCACTTTTTCCAACAAGCGGTAAGTCCCGCCATAGAGATCGTCTACCGCAATGATGTGGCTGTCTTTATCAAGTAGCTCCAGAATGGTCGAACTGGCTGCCAGACCAGAACCGAAAGCATAGCCACGTGTACCATTCTCCAATTCAGCAATCGCACGCTCTAAGGCATCACGTGTCGGGTTCCCACTACGGGAATATTCATATCCCGTATGCTGACCAGGTGCTGGCTGAGCATAAGTTGATGTGGCATAGATTGCAGGCATGACTGCCCCCGTGTGATCAGGTATATAACCTGCATGAACGCTTTGTGTATCAAATTTAATCTTAGCAAACTTAGCCATTAATTTATTCCTGAAAAGAGATCAATTGAGTTGTTGACGCCATGCGTTCAATACATCGGTACGAGTAACAAGCCCCAGGAAATGATTGTCATCATCAACAATCAGGGCCACATGACCAGCATCAAAGGTAGCAATTAACTGCGTCAATGACGCTTTTTTATTGAGCGTATGAATCTGATTGGTCATCGCTTCAATAACAGGCAGCGAGAAATGATGTGAATTAGCCTGAATGGCATGCATGAGATCCCACTCATCAATAAGCCCAACAATTTGATCGTTTTCGATCACAGGTAACTGTGAAATGTCATACAGACGCATTCGGTTATAAGCGATCTGCAAGGTATCGTGCGGGGAAACTGAAATCGTCGCGCCATCCTGATAACGATAGGTAATATAATCACTCAAATTATTTTCTTGTGGTTGTGAACGCAGCCCTTGTTCCAATAACCAGTAATCATTAAACATCTTCGACAGATATTTGTTACCGCTGTCACAAGCTAACGTCACGACGCGTTTCGGCGTTGTCTGTGCACGGCAATAACGTAACGCCGCCGCTAACAATGTGCCTGAAGAAGAGCCTGCGAGGATCCCCTCTGTTAATAGTAAATCGCGTGCGCAGGCAAACGCTTCTGCATCAGTAATGCGATAAGCATGGTGAACCTGAGAAAAATCCCCAAGAGGTGGGACAAAATCTTCTCCAATACCTTCCACGAACCAACTTCCCGCTTCGTCATAGTGACCATGCTCAACATAATCGGCAAGAATGGAACCTTTGGGATCTGCGAGGATAAATTCCGTATGAGGGGAAGTTTCCTTAAAATACTGGCTTAAGCCCCCCAAAGTCCCGCCAGAACCGACACCAACGACCACAGCATCAACATTCTGCTCCATCTGCTGCCAAATCTCTGGCCCTGTGGTCGCAAGATGCGCGGCTGAGTTCGCAGGATTATTGAATTGATCAATATAATAAGCTCCGCTGATTTCTTTCGACAGACGCAAGGCGTAATCCTGATAATATTCTGGATGTCCTTTTCCGACATCAGAACGTGTCAGGCGAACATCCGTTCCCAGCGCCCGCAGGTGATAAATTTTTTCGCGGCTCATCTTATCAGGGACAACTAAAATCAGTTTATAGCCCTTCATGGCGGCAACCAATGCCAACCCAATCCCCGTATTACCTGCCGTGGCTTCAATGATTGTGCCCCCTGGCTGCAACAATCCCTGTTTTTCCGCCTGCTCAATCATTGAAAGTGCAACACGATCTTTAATCGAACCGCCAGGATTCTGATTCTCTAACTTAATGAATAGCTGGCATGGGCCTGTATCCAGATGAGTCAATTCCAATAGCGGTGTATTCCCTATAAGTTCAAGAACAGAACGTGGTGCTGCCATATTTGCCTCTTGCTAATCGGTAAAATTTGCAAATAAAACTTTCAGATTGGGAAAGAATAACGCTGCATGGTAATCAATTTGAAAGAACAAATGAAAACTACATATAACAAAAGTGAATTAATTAATTCGATATTGATAAATTAAAAAACCTCTACAATTCATTATTTTTTATCATTTAATAATAAATAAATCCTAATAATAGGAACTTTATGAAAATGCACCTCACAATAATCACTTCATTACAATCTCAACAAGACATCAATCAACCTGTATATACCAATCTAACTTCAAGATGCGTGTGTTTTCTCCCCCAAGAAACGAAGGAGAAATCAGGTTTCATAGCGTGTTGTAAATTGTCACTTGAAGTTTAATACGTATATTCCTTAACTCAGAAAATTCGGTAAAATGGCAGACACTCGAATGAAATAAGACAACCATCTCATAACTAATCTCCTCAACAACAATGAACAAACAAAAGAGGCACCTATGTTTACATACAAAGAGGCGGCCAATTTTGCGGCATTCGTGTTATATGCTGCGAAGATGAATGAACAATACTACAATAATCCAACGCCCCCAGCCGATCCTCGAATTGAAGAAGATGGATGGAAAGTTATAGCGTATATCTTGGCAAATGATCTGTCTTTCTCAGTCACCTCCAGAAAAGGTGAATGGCCTGATCATGTCTGTTATGGTTATGTAGCAAAGAAAGTGGCCGAAAAAAATAATTCTCCAGAGAGATATATTATTGCCATACGTGGAACCGATCCCACAATTTTGCTGGAAGATGTCCATGATGGGCTGATTGATTTTACATCACCGTGGACCCGTTTTCCCAAGATAGAAGTCAGCCAGGGTTTTTTTAGTGTCTATGACTCAATGAAGCTAATTATCATTGAGCCTGAATTTCACCGTGATTACAGCAACCTCAACTTCGCTGAAGCAATTACCCAACTTATAGGGGTAAATAGTCAATTCACTATAACCGGTCACAGCCTCGGAGCCGCAATTGCATCCTATCTGATGTATGAAATTGGCCCTCTGGCCCCCAATCACTCAGCCTGTTTATTTGCCTGCCCAAGGCCTGGAAACCAAGAATTCTCCAGACTCGTTACCCAAAACTTTAGCAATTTTGCGGTGTTCAACTATATCGATGACGTCATACCACATCTGCCCCCTAAAATCCTGGGATATGCCTCATTGGACTCTATCAACGAGTTTACACCTCAAACCAATTTAGCTATTTCAGCTGGTCCGTTATGTAGCCACTATTTAATCAACTACATTGCCAGATTAGATTTGGACGTATTCAAAAGAGTGACAAAATACGGTGATATCGATTCTTGTATTAATTTATAGTTAGGAACTTATCAACAAACAGGAGCATAAAGATGAAATGGCGTGGTTATACATACAGTGCAGTGTTAATGGTAAGTAGCCTGTTTTCCCCTGCATTATGGTCAAAAGGGGAGGCTCACTTGTTATTCCACATGGGGCTGGGAGCCAATGGTCAATTTTTTGTAGGTGGTACACTGCAAAATAAAGGCGACCAACCTGTGGCGGGAGGTTATCTGGCTATTTTACCCCTTAACGCAAAATGTGAGCCAGGTACACTAACCGTATACCCATTTGAACCATTGGCATCGGGGGAGAAGAAGGAATTTCGCGTTCCAATAAATACCCCGCTAAGCAGTTATCGTTTAATTGGTTTTGGTGCCTATGACGATATGGGCTTTCCTCTCCCTGCCATAGATGAAACAGCCAAAATTATTCAAGAGCGCGAATCCAGTGAACGCAAAGCTTGTCAGTCAGCCCGAACACCAATCTCTACCAATCAACCAGCAACTCAACGGGGGTGATAAAAAACTATCGTGAAATTTCTCTATCCGTATTGATCCGTAATAATGCAAACCCGTCCCAACCTTTTTCCCCCACAGTCTGTAAAGCCGTTACCGTCAGTTCAGGATAGTTGGACATTCTATCCAGTGCCTGACGCACACCTTCGACAGCGTCACTCCGATGCTCATGTATAATTGCACCTTCGCGGATGGCATTGTCCATGATGATAATGCTTCCCGGACGCCCCAATTTGACAGCCCAATCCAAGTACAACGGACTACTTTGTTTATCGGCATCAATAAAAATCAAATCAAAGGGCGCTTCAGAACTTAGCGTCTGTAAGGTTTCACTGGCCTCGCCCACAATAATTTTGATTTTGTCGGCAAGCTGTGCGCTTTCGATATTGTGCTGAGCCACCTCGGCTACATGGGGATCTTTTTCCAACGTGAACAGTAATCCATCATCAGGCAATCCTTTTGCCATGTATTGGGCGCTATATCCTCCCAATGTGCCAATTTCGAGAATACGTCTTGCACCACTGATTTGTACCATCATCATCAAAAATTGCCCTTGCAGCGCAGAAACATTAATAGCTGGCAATCCTTGATCGGACATATGTTCAAGTGTTTGTTCAAGGTGTGAGGATTGGGGTAACAGGGTTTGTTTAAGGTAGTCGTCAACTTCTGTCCACTGTTGCTGGAGTGCTGCTAGCTGTACATCGGAACTCATGATCATACTCCTTTCATTGTTAAGGTTAGGTATTGGATGAGCATATCATTTAGAAAAAATGTTTTCGACGCGCCTTCTTTTACTTATTCCAATTGGCTGGCACCTTTTGTGGCCTGACAAAGATAAATATCCGCTTTTAAACCTGTTTTAGTTTCGTATTGTTGCTCAATCGCCTTTTCCACATTTTTCACCAAATCAGGGGGAACCAACGCCACCACACAACCGCCAAAACCGCCTCCCGTCATACGGACACCACCATGATCGCCAATCACGTCTTTGACTATTTCCACCAGCACATCTATTTCACGGACAGTAATTTCAAAATCATCACGCATGGAAATATGCGATGCAGCCATCAGCTGACCAAGACGAAACAAATCACCAGCACTCAAAGCATCAGCCGCCAATTTAGTCCGCAAATTTTCGCTGATCACATGGCGGGCTCGTTTGACGAGCAATGTATCGAGCAACACTTGTTTAGCATTGAACTGCTCAAGCGTGATATCACACAACATATTCACGCCCAACAAATGAGCGGCTTCTTCACATTGCTGCCTGCGCATATTGTATTCGCTATCCACCAACCCCCGTGGTTTATTGGAATTGATGATCATCACAACCGCTTTATCAGGCATACGTACAGATTGCGTAGCCAACGTGAAGCAGTCGATCAACAAGGCGTGATTTTCTTTCCCACAAGCAGAGATTAACTGATCCATGATGCCAGAATTGCAACCAACAAATTGGTTTTCTGCTTGCTGCCCACTCAATGCAATCTTTTTGGGATTAATATCAAGCTGATAAAGCGATTTAATGGCTTGTCCAACCACGACTTCCAATGCCGCAGATGAACTCAAACCCGCACCTTGTGGAATATTGCCACTGATAGCAAGATCCATTCCTCCAAATGCATAACCACTCGCCACCAGAGCATTCATCACACCACGGATGTAATTTGCCCACATTTTTTCTGGCAGAAAGAGAATTGGCTGGCCAAGATCAAATTCATCACACTGATTATGATAATCAACCGCTATCACCCTGACACGCCTATCTCCACGCTTCGCGGCGGCAACCACTGTCTGAAAATTAATTGCGCAAGGCAAAACTAAACCACCGTTGTAATCCGTATGCTCCCCGATAAGATTCACACGCCCCGGTGCCTGAAAAAAGTGCGTTGGCGAAGAGTTAAAGTACGCATTAAAAGATTCAGTGACGTTTTGGATTAACGTTTTCATCTCTTTTCCCCCAGAAACGTTTCTTAACGGAAATCAGCGTACCTTAAAATGAATGTCGCTGACATTCCGTAACCGCTGGGCGGCCTGTTCTGGCGTCAAATCACGCTGAGCTTCCGCCAACATTTCATAACCCACCATAAACTTACGGACGCTGGATGACCGTAATAACGGCGGATAAAACAGTGCATGTAATTGCCAGTGATCAATATTGTGTTTTTGTGATTTAAGATTGGTATCACGTTGATGCTCGAAGAAGGGCGCAAAATGCCAGCCCATTGAATAGGGAAAAGCGCATTGAAACAGATTATCATAGCGACTGGTCAATTTTTTAATCGCCACCGCCAGGTCATCACGTTGTGCTTCTGTCAGTTCATTCATGCGACGGATATGACTTTTCGGCAACAGCATAGTTTCAAATGGCCATACCGCCCAATAAGGTACAACCGCAAGCCAATATTCGGTTTCCACGACCGTACGTGCACCATCTTTGCACTCAGCATCGATATAATCCATCAATAAGTTAGTTCCATGCTGGCAATAATATTGCCGCAACCGTTCATCTTTACGAGCAAGCTCATCAGGCAGGAAATCACTGGCCCAAATCTGCCCATGAGGATGAGGCTGGGAACACCCCATCATTTCGCCTTTATTCTCAAAAACCTGAATCCAAATATAACGCTGGCTCAATTCTTCAATCTGCGCATTCCATGCATCAATGACACGGCGGATTTGCTCCAATGGTAGCTCTGACAATGTCTTGCTGTGATCAGGAGAAAAACAGAGTACCCGACAAACACCTCTTACTGGCTCAATTTTAAATAATGGGTTATCGGTAGGATGAATATCAAAGCGTTCCGGTAACAAGGCAGAATAATCATTCTGGAATAGATAGATGTCCTGATAATCTGGATTGATATTACCTGAAGCGCGGGTATTGTTCGGACATAAAAAACAGTGTTCATCGTAACTTGGCAAGGCGACGTGGAGAGGTTTTTCATCAATTCCGCTCCACGGTCGTTCTGTTCGGTGTGGTGAAACAATAATCCATTTATCCGTCAAAGGATTGTATCGCCTATGTGGACAATCAACAGTATTGAATCGTATCTTTTGCATATTGGATACCCCTTACTTTCACCACACAAACCTTACAGAAAGCCAAACGTTTGTTGTTGCTTACTTCGCTTTATAGCCATTGGGATTTTGAGATTGCCAACGCCAGGCATCCGCAGTCATTTCCACGATAGTGCGATTTGCTTTCCAGCCCAGCTCTCGCTCGGCTTTCTCCGGGCTTGACCAACATTCGGCAATATCTCCCGGACGACGTGGACAAATTTCATAAGGAACTGGCTTGCCGCAAGCATTACTGAAAGCTTCTACCATTTCCAGTACGCTGGTACCTTTTCCAGTCCCCAAATTGTAGATATGCAATCCCGCTTTTTTACCAACAGCATTGAGAGCCGCGATATGCCCGTCAGCCAAATCCATCACATGGATATAATCGCGAACGCCAGTGCCATCGGCTGTTGGATAGTCATTGCCATACACGGACAGTTTCTCCCGACGGCCTACCGCAACCTGGGCAATATAAGGCATCAAATTATTGGGGATCCCCTGAGGATCTTCCCCCATCGTGCCAGAAGGATGAGCACCAACTGGATTGAAGTAGCGTAACAACACTACAGACCAATCGTTTTCTGCATGATGGAGATCAGACAGGCAGCGTTCAACCATATATTTACTGGTGCCATAAGGGTTAGTGGTATTACCTACCGCAGACTGTTCAGTAATAGGAACAACCTCCGGATCACCATATACCGTCGCAGATGAGCTAAAGATAATGCTTTTTACCCCCGCTTTGCGCATGCTACGCACCAGCACCAGCGTTCCATTGACATTATTGTCATAATATTCGATAGGCTTGGCGACTGACTCGCCAACCGCTTTCAAACCTGCAAAATGAATAACTGCATGAATTTGGTGACGGGAGAAAATAGCATCAAGGAATGATTCATCACGAATATCCCCTTCATAAAACAATGGCTGCACACCCGTCAATGCCTCAATGCGAGCCAAAACTTCACGATTGGCATTACACAAATTATCGACGATGATCGGCGTCATTCCGGCTTCAATCATTTGAACACAAGTATGGCTACCGATATATCCCATCCCGCCTGTTACTAATATTTCCACAACAACCTCTTTTCAAAAATGGTAACAACGAGGAGTATAAAAAGAGTCACCGCGTTAGTGAACTAATTTTATGTTTTAGCGTTTACTTATAATTATTATTTTTATATAAAAATCAAATAATTAAAGTTTTATTTAACTATATATTATTCCAGTATTTATTAAAGTCGCTGTTACCTACCTGGTTGTGCGATTCATCAGGCACGGAGCACATTAAAGCGCGAGTATACTTGCTGATTACACCGCCTAATGTTTCATACTCCCGTGCATACGGGGACAAACCATGAATCCAGTAAAAACCATTGCGCCATAGAGGAAATAACGTACAATGCAATACAAATGTAATTACACATGGTGATACTATGAGCACAATTCAGATAAGAGTGGATGAAGAATTGAAAAAGAATGCATACCGTGCATTTGATAAATTGAATCTTTCCCCTTCCGACGCTATGCGGCTCTTTCTACGTTATGTGGCGGAAAATGAAAAACTACCATTTACAGAAATATCCGTAATGGTCTCAGAGCACGATGAAGATGAAGATATTCTGGAAGTGGTACGTGAACGTTTAAAGGATCCCGCTAAACGAATTCGGGTAAATCTTGATGAAATTTAGTATAGATTTCGACGAGCGTGCATTAAAGGAATGGCAAAAACTAGATAAAAGCATCCGTGAGCAGTTTAAAAAGAAATTGTGATATGGGTAATAGCTGTTGGTAAACTTTAAAAATCAAAAATTTACAAGTCAGCCACTGAGCGTATAGTGCAATGAATTGTGAATTTATAACACATTAACCTATCCCATAAATAAAGACGCGTTTACTTAATAGCCACTGTCACTAAGAATATTTTCCATATCGTTTCCTTAGCTTAATTAGCAATTTATCTAATAATCGCAACCGATAATAAAAAAACCATGATGAAAAAAATAACTTTTACTTCTATCCTTACCTCTGTTCACACTACTGCCATAAATGATCCTTTTTTTACAGACATACAAGCAGGTACACTGTCAGAACATCCCGATCTTCAAATCATAAAAACTTATTTTGATCAGTCTTGCTATCGGGATGCACTATTTGAAGAATATGACATTACCTACCCAAGCCAATTACAAAATGCCGTTAATAAACGACGTGCGGAATATCTGGCTGCCCGTTATTGCATTCAACAAGTTTTAACCCGTTTAGATTACCCTGATTTTCAGGTTACCAATGCCCAAGATCGCTCCCCAATCTGGCCTGACAATATTTGTGGTTCGATTTCTCATTCAGCCAACTGTGCTATCGTCTTTGCAGCTTCTTGCAATAACTATCGAATGATAGGTGTAGATATCGAGCAGGAGATTAAACCTGATACCATCAAAAGTATTTCACCCAGCATCATCAATGACAATGAAGTGAAATTACTGACAGAATGTCCATTACCTTTTGCACAGGTATTCACTCTTGCGTTCTCCCTCAAGGAGAGTCTGTTTAAGGCACTTTATCCCCATGTAAAACGCTTCTTTGATTTCCATGCCGCTGAAATTACGTCAATTGATTACAGAAATGACGCTATAAGCATCAAACTACTGCAAACATTATCTGATGAGTATCGAGCTGGTTCGCAATTCCACGGAAATTTTGCCTTAATGCCGCAGCAGCAAGTGTTGACGTATATTGTCCAGTGATATGCTTGGTTTGAAAAAAAGAGCCCCCTAAATTTTTTCAAACATTGTAAATATCGCAAATTGCGATATCATAAGGAAGTGATATGCGAGTTATCACAGCAAAAGTCATCATTGAAGCAATGCAAAAACATGCTCAATGGAAGGTAGGCCTAAAACTCTGGTTGGATGTTTTTGATAAAGTGTCTTTACGGTTTGAATCTTATGCTCAAATCCGTGAGCTATGGCTTAAAACATCGACATGGAATGTTGATCGTATACCCCACGAATTACTGGAGGCAGGAAGCAAAAAAGGGCCATTAGATATTTATATATTTGATATACATAAAAATAAATGCCGCATTATCACATGGCTTAATCCCAAATCAGGCACTTTTTATATTAAAGATGTTTGCCCCCATACTGAATATGATAAATGGTGGCGTAAACAGACTAAATCAAAACGCTCAAAAAGGTGAAGCATGAGAAAAACATCACTCGTTACTGATAAAAGGATTGATGGACTCATCGAAATTTTACCCCAAATGATGCAGTCAATATCTGAGCAAATCAGCCCGTTGGCACTTTTGTTCTCAGCATGTATTGAACCTGTAGAAAACGATGACGATCTGAGTGCCCGCATGGCACTGATTGATGAGTTATACTCATATGCTGAAAATACCGAACATGCTGCAGCAAAGTTCGCTGATTTTATCACCGATCGTGTCTATGAGTACGAAGCTAAAAATCGCCAAGTCCCCAATGTTACTCCACGTGAAGCATTGAGTTACTTGATGAAAGAAAGAGGCATTAGGCAGCTTGATCTGCGTGACATTGCAAACCAGAGCGTCATATCAGAGATACTGCATGGAAAACGTTCTATGAACATTGGGCAAGTAAAAGGCTTTGCCAAATTCTTTAACGTTCCTGTTGAAACCTTTATGGGTTCAGACTGAGAAAAAACTGTATTTCTAAATAGCGTTTCAAAATGATAGGAATATTCCTTACCCCGCGCGGGGTAAGGAACTCCAACATCTGATATGCTCAGTATTATGAAAACCTATTTAGAGACACACTCAAATTAAAGGCTCACTTTTAGATGAGCCTTTAAAAACAACTTATATGCATTAAACTTCAAGTTGCAATTTACAACACGCTATGAAACGTGATTACTCCCCCGCTTCGCAGGGAGCAATCACACGCATCTTGAAGTTAGATTGGTATATAAGATAAATGCATTAAAGATCTTTCTTTGATGCCTGCAAATACAGTAACTCCAATCCAATCGTTGCAGCCGCTAATGCCGTAATTTCAGATTGGTCATAAGCCGGTGCCACTTCCACCACATCCATTCCAACAATATTCAATGGTTGCAAAGCGCGCACTATTTTCAATGCTCGATCTGACGTCAGCCCACCAATTACCGGCGTTCCTGTACCTGGTGCAAATGCCGGATCAAGGCAATCAATATCGAACGTCAGGTAAATCGGCAAGTCACCAACCACCGTTTTAATCTGCTCAACAATATCATCAACACCGCGATCATTAACCTGACCAGCATCTAATACAGTGAAACCATTATTCGTATCGTGTTCAGTGCGAATACCTATTTGTACTGAGTGGTGAGGATCTATCAGCCCTTCATTTGGCGCATGGTAAAACATCGTACCATGATCAAATTGACTGCCATTGGCATAAGTATCTGTATGGGCATCAAAATGGATCAGCGCCATTTTACCAAAGTGTTTTGCATGGGCACGTAACAGTGGCAAAGTAACAAAATGATCACCACCAAATGACAACATACGCTTACCCGATGCCAGCACCTTTTCAGCATGTGCCTGCAACTTATTACTCATATCCTGGGCATCACCAAAATTAAATACCAGATCCCCGCAATCCACCACATTCAGGCGCTTGCGTAAGCTAAAGTTCCACGGCCAACGACAGCTTTCCCACGCCAGATTAGTCGATACCTGACGGATAGCAGCTGGCCCATGGCGGCTTCCTGCACGTCCCGATGTAGCCATATCAAAAGGAACGCCAGTAATTACCCATTCTGCATCACTGGAATAGGGCTGAAAATTCAATGGAAAACGCAGGAAACCGAAGGCATTTGAAACCAAAGAGTTATCAATTTGGTTTCCTAAAGAGCTAATACTCATGATATATCCTCAAAAGTCCCATGCTGGCTTATTACTCGTCTCCAATGCTGGCAGTAACAAGTAACATAGAGGCTTATTTACACTAGAAAATTAATCTTCCAAATACACGATTATTTAAAATTAAAATAAAAAAATGTTAGCAATCAATTCAAAACTAAAGAAACGAATGCGTACACACTCACATACAAACCAGAAAGGCGCCTAACATCCAAGTTCATAGACCAATCCAGAATGAGCATATATAGGCATATAGTATTAGACATGTTTTCTGCTTGCTACAACTTACCGTACTGTAAAAGATAATTTGAAGAAGAGTATGACCAATGACAACAATTATTGGATTTATGACCCTAAAGGAAATATATGCTACGATGCTCACTCCGCAGGCATGTTACTGTTCTTTTTTGTTGATAGCAGTAGAAAGCCGACACCAGAGGCAAAAAGCAAAATAGCAAAGATGGCCATGATTAACCGCAGACCTGACAAAGCCCCTACGGACCAGATCGTTGCCACCGAACCGACGCCCACAGCGCCGCCTAATTGCCGGGATGCATTGAGAGTCCCTATTCCGCGGCCAACATCGGTCGCAGCCAAAGAAGTCATAAAATACGATGTCAGTGCGGTGACCACAACCCCCATGCCTATGCTGACAATAATAGAACTACCGACGAGGAAAATCGCAGCTTTGTTAACTGGGAAGCAAGTCAAAACAATATAACCAGCCGACGCTGTTATCAAACCACCGCAAAGGATCCGTTCTGTGTTATATTTCGCGGCCATTGTCCCGCCTATGACATTAGCAATTGAGACAAAAACCGCATAAGGCACAAGCAAGACACCTGAAAGCAACGGTGTTAAAGCCAGACTTTCTTGTGCATACAAAGAAATACCGACGAGTAACCCATATATGCATGTGTTAATCCAAAATCCGAGTGCAAGGCCAAAGATGTAGCGACGTGAAACTTGGTGAATTACAGAAATAGACATACAGTTACGTCGGCCGTGCCAGAACAAGGCGCTAATGCTTGCAGTGAGAACGACTCCACTTACCCAGCGATATTCTGATGGAACGGATACTCCCGGTGTTGTGATTAGCACACCAGATGCGATCGCCAATCCTAGGGCAATGGGGGAAATAATGGGTATTCGTATCGACTTTAAATTGGGCGTCAACATAACGGGTAAACGCGCTCTGAACAGCAAGACAACGCCAGCAATACCAATGGGCACATTTACTACAAAGGCGTATCGCCAGCTTGCATACTGAGCAAGCGCCCCTCCAACAAGCGGCCCTATTGCGAGCGCTGCGCCACCAAAAGCCATCCACCACCCCAAGGCTTTTACCTGCAATGATTCATCGCCCTCACAAGAAGCATTTAACAGTGATAACGCACTAGGAAGCAGCAGTGCAGCAGCAATACCTTGAAGACACCGGGCGGCAATTAACGCCTCTATCGACGGTGCAAGCGAACAGGCAACGGAGGCTAAAGCAAACAGGCAAGTCCCGATAACAAATGCAGTTGTGCTGCCAATCCTATCGGATAATGTTCCCAAGAAGATGAGGCATGCTGCAAAAAACAACGTATAGCTGGTTAAAACCCATTGGGATATTAGAAGGGAAGCACCAAGTTGCCTTGCGATCATGACAATGCTGACATTCATAACCGAGTTGTCGAGCTGGATAAGAACAAACGCAGAACTGGTAGCAACAATTGCCGGTATATTTAATTTACTAGTCATTATTGTGGCGGTTATTCTGAAACGCTAATGCTTTATAATCTCTGTATAGAGTTCATCCCAAAAATCCCCAAGAAGATTGATGAACCCGTTGAATCCATATTTTAGCTCTGCAAAGTCATCAGCATTTTTGCAAGAACGAGCAGCAGTAATAATGCTTTGTATTTTATGTTCTTTCTCAGCCCATCCAATGTGGATATACAGATATTCACAAATGTCATGAAACTCGTCTAATTCATACGCATCCATATAATGCCTAAATCCTTCATACAACTTGACAAATTGTGTATATGCATGCCATTCCTGAGCTAAAATAGCCCCATTTGCACAAGCTGCGTTTCGTGAGCATAAGTTCAAACTTTGTTCAGTCAGCGCAAGGGTTGTGGGTAACAATTCAGTTGACGAAGAATCCAAGTTTTGAAATGGATGTCCGGTGTGTTTTTCGAGTAACCCATCAAGCCATCTACGAAGTACAAAGATATGAACATCTTCTAAATTTCCGCCTCCCAGTTCATCACGAATGTTGTGTAATATTTCCAGGCGAGAAACAAGATCGTCTGTGACAACGAAGGTCTTTGCGAGCCTCGTTACTGTTGGTGATATCCAGTGATAGTAGTTATCGGCAAAAACTTCGAGTTGTTTTGCGTTGAGTTTTTGTGACATCCAAAGTTTATAAAAGTTATTATCGAGAGCACGGCTCTTATATACTTCATTGGCAATTGATGTTATTTCCTCTCGAAAGAGTGCCTGTTGCGTATTATTATCCAATGCAATTTCTGTTGCGCAGTTCATAATAACCTCGAAAAATTAACTGATAGGAACAATGCCAGTAGGAACAATGCCAGCGTCCAAAGCCACTTGTTTCCGTTTGCTAATAAGTTGCAAAACAATATTCGGCTATCAAAAATCGGGATGAAAGAACAAGATACGGCTCATATATCCCGCCATATCACTGCCCAATATGTTCGCTGGTATCTGGGACTGCGAACTGAACTTGCGTAATCTGGGAGGCTTTTTCAACAAAGCTATTCATCAATATGGACAACCGGAAGTTATAATCCACAATAATAACTATACCGACATGTAATTAATAAAGTGAATATTTTGTTAAATATTGGGTAAAAAATATATTATTATTGTAAAAAACGCGGAGTGGTATCAGGATAAGTAACAGAAAAATAGTCATTCAAAATCAAATTATTATAAAAACACATGACCAAGAATGACTATTAATACAGATTAATTAATCAGGATTACTCATCTTCCAAATAGGTGTAGCCATACAGACCACTTTCAAACTCCTGTAAGAATTGTTCCTGTAAATTGTCATCCAAATCAGTCGATTTCACTTGATCACGGAAACGGGTCAATAATACCTGTGGTTCCAGTTTGACATATTGAAGCATATTGGCAACAGAATCACCTTCCTCGCTTTGCTTATAAGTTACTGTGCCATTTTCTGCAACATAAACATCAATGGCTGCTGTATCACCAAACAAGTTATGCATGTTACCCAAAATTTCCTGATAAGCTCCGACCATAAAGAAACCAATCAATGGCGGAGTTTCTGGATCATAAGCTGGCATTGGCATCGTTGTTGCCACACCATCACCATCAATATAGTGATCAATCGTACCGTCAGAATCACAGGTAATGTCCAACAAAACAGCACGACGATCCAGTGGCTTATCCAGACCTTCAATCGGTAAGACAGGGAAAAGTTGATCAATCCCCCACGCATCTGGCATTGATTGGAACAACGAGAAATTCACGTAGAATTTATCTGCCATGCGTTCCTGTAATTCATCAATAATCGGACGATGGGCGCGGTTACTTGGATCAAGATCTTGCTGAATATGGCGACAAATATTTAAATACAGTTCTTCTGCCCATGCACGTTCTGACAGATCCAACATACCATGTGCATATTGGGTATGAACGTCGTGCAGATCAAACTGGCTGTCATGCAACCATTCACGCAGGGAACGACGGCTACTGTCAGATTGCATCTCCTCCCAGGTTTCCCACAAACTAGTCAGGGGACGCGTCGCACCTTCTGCCGGCGGCGTTGTCTGAGTAAATTCATTGCGCTCTACTCCAATCACATTGGAGACCAAAACGGTATGATGGGCGGTCAACGCACGGCCAGACTCCGTGATCACAGTAGGATGAGGCAAACCGTGTTCTTCACACGCATCACCAATGCCCCAAATAACGTTATTGGCGTATTCATTCAAACCGTAGTTAACTGAGCATTCTGACTGGGAGCGTGTTCCTTCATAATCGACACCTAAACCCCCACCAACATCAAAGCACTGGATCTTGACGCCTAGTTTGGACAACTCGACATAAAAACGGGCAGATTCACGCACTCCCGTTGCCACATCGCGGATATTCGCCAATTGGGAACCTAAGTGGAAATGCAGCAATTGCAAACTATCCAACCGCCCTGCTGCACGTAACCTTTCAACCAATTGCAATACCTGCGCGGCAGCCAATCCAAACTTAGATTTTTCACCGCCACTGGCTTGCCATTTGCCAGAACCCTGGGATGCCAAACGGGCCCGAACGCCCAAACGTGGAATAACATTCAGGCGCTTGGCTTCTTCCAGTACCATCTCAATTTCAGACATTTTCTCGATAACCAGATACACCTTGTGTCCCAGTTTTTCACCGATCAATGCCAGACGGACGTATTCGCGATCCTTATAACCATTACAAACAATCACCGTACCTGTCATGCCTGCATGAGCCAGCACTGCCATTAATTCCGCTTTGGAGCCTGCCTCTAATCCGATGGGTTCATCAGCATTTGCCAATGTCTCAATAACGCGGCGATGCTGATTAACCTTAATCGGATAAACCAGAAAGTAATCTCCTTTATACCCATAAGATTCACGTGCACGTTTAAACGCTGCATTTATCGAACGCAAGCGATGTTGCAAAATCTGGGGAAAACAAAACAATGCCGGCAAACGCAATTGTTCTTTTTCTTCCTGAACTTTCTTCACCAAATCGGCGAGTTCAATTTGAGCTCCCGGTAAATCAGGGTTTGGGCAAACACTGACATTACCCAGATCATTGACATAGTAATAGCCGCCACCCCAGTATGCGATGTTGTAGGTTTGTCGCATTTTGCGAGCGATATTATCATTCATGGCAGTCTCCTTCATGGAGTCGAGGTTTGCCTTCGCCTGTTAAAGTCAATAACCCAAGACACTATTTTATCGTGCGTATCTTGCGCATTAAAAAATGTCAGGGAACAGCATGCTCTTAGATTATAGGAACGTTTAGAGAGTACTAAACAATGAGTTACAGCGTGACTATATAATGATGTCAACCCAACTTATCTGCGACTTAGCTGCGGGTAACATCGAAATGACTGCATATTTAAAAGGAAGGAACAACAAGATGTGGATACATCAATGACATAATGTGGCTGTTGGCCGTTAACATTCAGCAGATAATGGTCCATAACCCCATTCACCCCCACATGACTTACCTACGGCAAGCCGTTTCTCAATTGAGAAGCAGGATATGCGTACATCTCCTGCAAATACCTGTAACTCTAAGTGCAAAAATGACTTGTGCTACGCGCGCAGTTTATACCTTTAATCCAGCAAAATTGCAAAATGAAATTTATCTAGCAGGGGCTGAAAACACCCCATACTTTTTAGATGGGGAAACCAAAATATCACACACTGAAAGTGTAATTAAAATTAAAAAAACTGGTAACCTTGGGAAGAGTGACTTAGAATAGCCATCTAGACGGTAATACATCCCATCCGCCCTTAAACCAAGATTATATTTAAGGTAATAAAATATAATGACTACACATCTTTTTACTTCTGAGTCCGTCTCAGAAGGACATCCAGACAAAATTGCCGATCAAATTTCCGATGCCGTCCTTGATGCAATTTTAAAACAGGATCCTAAAGCTCGCGTAGCCTGCGAAACTTATGTTAAAACAGGCATGGTCATGGTTGGTGGTGAAATCACTACCAGCGCTTGGGTTGATATAGAAGAAATTACTCGCAGTACAGTACGTGAAATCGGCTATACCAGCTCAGATATGGGGTTTGATGCCAACTCATGTGCAGTTATCAGTGCCATTGGTAAACAATCCCCTGATATCAACCAAGGTGTTGATCGTACAGATCCTCTGGAGCAAGGTGCCGGAGATCAGGGTTTGATGTTTGGTTATGCGACCAATGAAACTGATGTTCTCATGCCAGCACCTATCACTTATGCACACCGCTTGGTTGAGCGTCAGGCCGAAGTTCGTAAAAACGGCACCCTGCCGTGGTTGCGCCCTGATGCAAAAAGTCAGGTCACTTTCCAGTATGAGAACGGCAAGATTGTTGGGATTGATGCAGTTGTCCTTTCAACCCAGCACAGCGAAGATATCGATCAAACAGCCCTGCATGAAGCCGTGATGGATGAGATCATCAAACCGGTATTGCCTACTGAATGGCTTACTCCGATGACCAAATATTTCATCAACCCAACAGGTCGCTTTGTGATCGGCGGACCAATGGGTGACTGTGGTCTGACTGGTCGTAAGATCATTGTTGATACCTATGGTGGTATGGCTCGTCACGGTGGTGGCGCATTTTCTGGTAAAGATCCCTCCAAAGTTGACCGTTCAGCAGCCTATGCGGCACGTTACGTTGCCAAAAACATCGTTGCAGCAGGCCTGGCGGATCGCTGTGAAATCCAGGTTTCTTATGCCATCGGTGTTGCAGAGCCAACCTCTATCATGGTAGAGACGTTCGGTACAGAGAAAGTTCCAACTTCCACACTGATTCAATTAGTACGTGAATTTTTTGATCTGCGTCCTTACGGCCTGATTAAGATGCTGAATCTGTTACAACCCATTTATCGCGATACCGCAGCTTACGGTCATTTCGGTCGTGAACAATTCCCGTGGGAAGCAACAGATAAAGCTGAAATTCTGCGCTCTGCGGCAGGATTGAAATAAATGCTTTGCTAGACTATAAGGCCCGCAAATATTGCGGGTTTTTTTATGACCAAAATACAATATTCAGCCATAATGAAACCCGTTAGAGTTCCTCTTTCCCTACAACAAGCGGTTATACGTACCCTGCGACAGAAATTAACTCAGGCGAGTCATTTTCTACAGCAAAGGTTTCCCGAACCCTATATAACCTATCAGCAACGGGGAACAATTGCAGGTAGTGCCAGACTGCAAGATTGGGAAATCCGCCTGAATCCTGTTTTGTTAATCGAAAATCAGCAGGTATTCATAGATGAAGTTATTCCGCATGAACTGGCTCATCTGTTGGCTTATCATCAATTTGGACACGTTGCCCCACACGGAAAAGAGTGGCGTTTTATCATGGAAACGATATTTGAAATACCTGTAAACCGAACACATCAGTTCCCGGTACATTCTGTGCGCAGTAAGACATTCACTTATTATTGTCGTTGTCAGCAACATGAACTCACGCTAAGGCAACATAACAAAGTCCTCAGAAGAAAAAATTGCTATGTTTGCCGCCAATGTGGCGAAAAACTAACTCTATTGGAGTCAACTTAATAGGATATATCCTCATTTTTTATTCATACCTGCCGCTTTAATTTTCTCTGCTTCTTCAATAACTTGATCGACTGTTTTCCCATGCAAGGATTGAAAAAACTTCTGCTCCAACTTTTGTATATCTGCATGTTTGATATTCCCATTCTTGTTATCCTTAAACAGATCATCAAAGTCGATACTATTGATCATGGCAACATTTAATGAGTCATCAAATTGTAATCTTTTATCTTCTGGTAAAGTATCTCTGATTTTCTCAATGGATGTTTTTACAGCGATTTCATTTGTTCCATCAATTTTGAGTTGATTATCACATCCAGCCAATGCAAAACCCAAAAAACAAATAGTTAACAATTTTTTCATGATCAACCCCCACTTATTACCGATAAAGTAATAATAGCAAGAATGAGAACATATAAATCATATTAAAGAAAATTTTTATTATTAAATTAAAAATATTTCTAACTTGATCATTTTCTAACCTAGATTATTAATGGCTATGGCTTTTAATAATCAACGTATTATCAAATTCATTTTTTGCATTACTGAAATATTTTAGTAGAAATTTCCAATTCTATTATTCATTCTTCTTTGTCATTTTTAAATGTATTTTCCCCACATTGTCAAAAGGTAACCTTGAAATAATGAATTGTTATTACAGTAAAAACTTATAATTAAATGCTTTCATAACAGTGAAAATGTAAAATCTGTTGATTTGATCAAATAACAACCATTATCATCTGTTTTACACTGAAACAATGACGACACATCAACGTTCCCATTTCAAGAATTGATGATAAATAGCTTAACCATGCCTATATATTTACATCTCTTATATAAACTCTAATGCAAGGAGAAAAAATGCTTAACATTGATTACCCCATAAAATATTTTCTGTCCGCGTTATTCATATTACTGCCCATATATGCACAAGCAGAAAAAATTACCGTCGAAGATATCGTAGGGCGTGAAGTTACAGTCAATACACCGGTTAAACGCGCTATGTTGGCAGATAGCCGAATGGTCATTGCCCTGAATATCCTGCATCCCTCTGAACCATTGAAAGGCATTGCCGCCTGGGATAACGCATTGGAGAAAAAATCACCTGATCTTGCAACAGCTTATGAAAAGAGATTCCCTCAACTAAGCAAAATTCCAGTCTTTCCTAATCCCTACACCAGTGATTTCAATGTTGAAAAAGCCATGATGTATAAACCCGATCTGGTTATTTTCGATATTGGGTTAAAATCCAAACTGGATAACAGTAATACAATTAACTTATTGGAAAAAATAGGTGTTCCTGTCATTTTCATCGACTTTCGCCAACATCCTCTATCCAATACGGTTCCCAGCATGAGATTATTAGGGAAGGTTTTTAAACAGGAAGAAAATGCCAATAAATTCATTCAATTTTATGAAAGTCGCCTGTCTATAATTAATAAACGTATTGCTGCACTATCTCCTAAACAAATTCCTCGCGTCTTTATTGAGCGCCATGCAGGTATGTTAGGTACTGAAGATTGTTGCAATACCTTTGCCACTAATAGCTTCGGAGAGTTTGTTACTGCCGCGGGTGGCAATAATATGGGGAGTAAATGGTTTTCTGGTATGGGAGGCAAAATTAATGAAGAACAACTATTGGCTACCAATCCCGACTATTATCTGATGACAGTGGCAGATTGGGATACAGTTCATTCAAACAGCCAATCTGTCCCATTAGGTTATACTGGAGAGCTGGCAACATCGGAGAAACGTTTTCAAAAATTACTCTCTCGCCCCAAATTAAAAATTCTAAAATCGTATCGTGAAAAACGTGTGATGGCGATTTATCATCAATACTATGATACTCCATTCAATATTATTGCTGTAGAAGCCATTGCAAAATGGTTACATCCTGATCTTTTCAAAGATATTGATCCTAATGCAGATAATACTTATGTTCATCAAACCTTTACTGCATTAGATGGCAGTGGTGTTTTCTGGATAACCACAAAATAACCCCTCTTCTAAATCAACCCCACTCACCTTCGAGTGGGAACTTCTTACTATTATAAGTTTATAAAAAAATACAGTTTTATACTTATTTATTATATAATGCATTTCTATTTATTTAATAAACAACTCTTGGCTTTACGATCTTGATACTTGTTAACAACAAAAATTCAGAGTAATTTTAACATCAGATTTATTGTCCCAATAATACCTTCCATAATAATGAGAATTTATCTCATTATTATGGAAGACGTTACTACTTTCTAATCAAAGAGAAACGTTAAATTAATTAATAAAAAAATAAATAGCCAATATCAATATTAACACCATGGATAAAAACAGGAATCCTATGTCTACAATTCTAAAAAATAAACCTTTATACCAGATACTCTATGTTCAAGTTATATTTGCCATTTTATTGGGTATCGCCCTTGGTCATTTTTATCCTGATATTGGAACATCGTTAAAACCATTAGGTGATGCATTCATTAAAATTGTGAAAATGATCATCGCGCCTGTTATCTTTCTGACAGTAGTCACAGGGATAGCTGGAATGAATAACATAAAAAAGGTTGGGAATGTTGCAGCAAAATCGATGTTATATTTTTTAACATTTTCAACGCTTGCATTAGTTATTGGGTTAATTATCGCCAATATTATCCGCCCTGGCGATGGCTTAAATATCTCTCCTGATTCGTTAGACAGCAGCAGAGTGATCAGTTATGTGGAGAAAGCCCATGAATCATCCATTGTTGGCTTTCTTATGAATATCATACCCGATACTGTTGTCAGCCCGCTTGTGAATGGCAATATTCTCCAGGTTCTGTTTATTTCAGTTATTTTTGGTATCGCTTTAGCCGCTACAGGAAAAAAAGGGGAACCTGTTTTAGAATTTTTTCAACATCTTTCAGAACCTATCTTTAAAATGGTAGGAATTTTAATGAAATTAGCACCAATTGGTGCATTTGGAGCAATGGCCTTTACCATAGGTAAATATGGTATTTCATCGATCGGAAATTTAATGATGTTAATTGTCACTTTTTACATTACATCATTGCTTTTTGTTCTTATCATACTGGGCGCAGTTGCTAAATATAATGGGTTCTCTATCATTCAATTAATAAAATATATTAAAGATGAACTACTGTTAGTTTTGGGAACCTCATCCTCTGAGGCTGCATTGCCTGGCCTAATGAAGAAAATGGAAAACCTGGGTTGTGAGAAATCAGTTGTTGGTTTAGTTATTCCAACTGGTTACTCATTTAACCTTGATGGTACTAATATTTACATGACGATGGCAGCATTATTTATTGCCCAGGCAACCAACATTGAACTTAGTCTATATGAGCAAATTTCTTTATTATTCGTTGCTATGATAAGTTCAAAAGGTGCGGCAGGTGTAACAGGGGCCGGTTTCATTACGCTGGCTGCAACCTTATCTGTTGTACCCAGCGTACCCGTAGCAGGCATGGCGCTTATCTTGGGCATTGACAGATTTATGTCTGAGTGCCGTGCATTGACAAATATAGTTGGCAATGCTTGTGCCAGCATTGTTATAGCTCGCTGGGAAAATGCTTTAGATAAAGAAAAGATGCATCAAATATTAAACGGTAACATGCAAAATTCGGTAGAAAAAACACTGAATAAATAAAGTATATTACCTACGATAAATAATAAAATTCATATCCCCCTGTTATAAATGGGGGGAGATATAAGACACATATTGATTTGCAAGCTAAAACTTGAAATTGGATTGGGATATATTCATTCAAAAACGCAAAAAAAATAAAAAACAATCCACAATAAATATTCCACAAGAATAAAAAACAATAGGGAAATTTCTCATAAAAACATATAACACATCGTTATTGATTTCAGGACAGATATCCCATTGGAAAAAGAAATCATATGCAACAAAGCAATTTACCACCCCATTATCTTAACCATTAATATTTATATTTATTGATGGAGATCTTTTATGTTTCAACTCAATTTTGATAAAAATTAAAAATTAGTCTAATAATAACTTAGAAATATATGTTCTGGCATACCAAAAACCAAAGTACCCGGAGAATATAATGAAAAAACGACATGATATCGCAAAAGAATTGTTGCCTTGTAAATCTTATAAGATGCTGATTAATGGTGAGTGGGTTGATAGTATTTCAAAAAATACTCTGCAAAGCTACAGCCCTTCAACAGGTGAGTTGCTGACAGAGTATGCAGCTGGGAATGCCGAAGATGTTGAACTTGCCGTCAAGGCTGCCCAAAAAGCCCTACCAGCCTGGAGCAAAACATCCGCGGCGGAGAGGCAATCTTTATTACTGAAAATTGCCGACTTATTGGAAGCCGAAACCGAACGTTTTATTGTCCTTGAAACATTGGATGGCGGTAAAACCCAGACTCTATGCCGTCATTTCGATATTCCTTTCTCTGTTGATCATTTCCGCTACTTTGCTGGCGTTATCCGTGCTCATTCTGATACTACTGATGTCATCGATAATGACACACTGAGCTTAGTCATCAGAGAACCCATTGGCGTAGTCGGGCAGATTATTCCGTGGAATTTCCCGTTATTAATGGCTGCCTGGAAACTCGCTCCTGCCCTTGCTGCCGGTAATACTATTGTTATCAATCCTGCCAGCCTGACCCCAATAACTCTGCTTGAATTGGGGCGTATCATGAATCAAGTTCTGCCAGCGGGTGTTGTCAATATTGTTACGGGACGTGGCTCAGTTGTAGGCCAGGCAATCCTCGATCATAACGGCATTGACAAAGTAGCCTTTACCGGATCAACAGAAGTCGGTTACAACGTTGCCGCCGCAGCGGCAAAAAGACTCATTCCGGCAACACTGGAATTGGGGGGTAAATCGGCCAACATTGTCTTCCCTGATGCCAACATGAAAAAGGCAATCAAATATGCAGCCAATGCAATTTTGTTAAATCAGGGGCAAGCCTGTGAATCCGGTGCGCGCCTGTTCCTGCATAAAGATATTCATGATGAATTCCTGAAGTCACTGAAAACCGTGTTTGAATCGATCAAAGTGGGCGATCCGATGCTGGCAGAAACTGAAATGGGCAGCCAAGTCAGCGAAGATCAAATGAATACCATTTTAGGTTACATCGACCTTGCAAGACAGGAAGGTGCAACCATTCTGACAGGAGGAAAGCGCATAACAGGGGCAGGATATGATGATGGCTTCTTTATCCAGCCGACGATCCTGACCAATGTCACCAATAAAATGCGGGTGGCACAGGAAGAAATTTTCGGGCCTGTGCTATGTGTCATTCCATTTGACAACGAAGAAGACGTTATTGAAATGGCCAATGATTCCGAATATGGTCTGGCAGGTGCCGTATGGACACAGGATATTAACCGTGCTCTGCGGATCGCCAAAGCAATCAAGACAGGCCGTATGTGGATTAATACCTATCACGAATTGCCCGCCCATGCTCCTTTCGGTGGCTATAAGAAATCAGGACTTGGGCGTGAAACCCACAAAATGATGTTGGATGCTTATACAGAAGTGAAAAATATCTATATCAGCACTAAAGAAGAGTAACACAATCGCCACCTGCAAGGGTGGCGATTTTGAGCATTAAGAGCCAGAAGGAATTACAGCCAGAAAAACCAGGCAATCGCAGAAATAATGGCAATACATACCAAATTCAGCACTATACCTACTCTGACCATTTCAGCTTGTTTGATATAGCCGGTGCCATAAACAATCGCGTTAGGAGGTGTTGCTACAGGTAGCATAAATGCACAGGATGCCCCAATGCCAATTATCATGGTCAAAACCACAATCGGCATTCCGAGCGCTTCTGCAACCGTGGCAAAAATAGGTACAAGCAGTGCTGCGCTCGCAGTATTACTGGTAAATTCTGTCAGGAAGATAATAAACGCAGCAATCGCAACGATGATCACAAACCAAGGGCTAACACCAAAAGTCGCCGCCATACCATTCGCCATAACCTCACTGGCACCGGAATTTTTTAAAACAGCGCTTAATGTCAGGCCGCCACCGAATAGCATCAATACGCCCCATTCAGTGTTATTTTGAATCTGTGACCATGTTGATACACCAGTGATACCAATCAGGGTAGCGGCGCTCACTGCAATAATCGTATCCAGATCTTTGACACCACCGAGTGCATCACTAATGAATGAACTAAAAATCCAGCACACCACAGTTAGCAGGAAAATACCCATGGTAATAACACGCTTACCATTCCACTCCAGGTGCTCCAATTCCAGATCAAATTTATGATTCAAATTTGGGCGCAACATGAGGTACATCACTCCCACCATCACTGGCATGAGAACAATAACCATTGGCACGCCGTATTTCATCCATGTAAAGAAATCCATACCTAATTGTGCGGCAGCGATAGCATTGGGTGGGCTACCCACCAACGTCCCCAAGCCACCAATACTGGCGCTATATGCAACACCAAGCAGCACAAAAACAAAGGTATTGCGCTCAGTGCGTACATCCAGATTCGCCAGAACACCGAGGATCAGTGGCAACATCATGGCAGCAGTTGCCGTGTTGCTTATCCACATAGAAAGCAAGGCAGTAATACCAAATATCAGCAATACCGCCACAGACAAACGCCCACGGGCAATCATCAGCAGACGGTTGGCGATCAATCTGTCCAACCCTTGGATATGCAGCGCTGTTGCCAATGCAAAGCCCCCGAAGAACAAAAAGATTATTGGGTTGGCAAAAGATTTCAGTGCATCACCGGTATTCATCAATCCCATGCCAACCGCCAGAATAGGAATACACAGCGCAGTAATGGTGACATGAATGGCTTCCGTTAACCATAACACGCCAACAAATGCCATTAATGCCAGACCCGCATTTGCTTTTTCCCCATAGGGCAGAAACTTAAGCAATGTCACAAGCAAAATGATGTCCAGCGCGAGAATGATTAAGCCTCTTTTATTTGAGAGTGTAGGCCCAATCGCTGGGGTTAAAGATTCAGAAGCGTCCATGAAGACTCCATAAAACAATGAAACATGACTCTGTAATGTAAGAAGATAATTGATGAATCATTGCCACAAATGTTAAAGAATTACATTACATGTGAAATGATAAGGAGTATTAACAAGGAATAAAATACGAGTTGTATGATTTTGGGATCTGCTACGCGGGATTTGTCTGGCCACTGAATTATCGTTCAAAAAAAGAACTAATTTTCTGTTGTTATATCACATTATTATCCTGCAACAAGATACGTCATCAACATGAAAAATGAAATTTTCTTTCGATAAAAAGGCGAAAGAACCTACGCTCTTTCGCCAAAACATAAATAATATTTATTTTTTGGAGCAAAAAACCGACAGTTATGCCTGGCCTTTCACTTCTTTCAGACCGTTGAAAGGAGCACGATTACCCAGAGCTTCTTCGATACGGATCAGCTGGTTGTATTTAGCAACACGGTCAGAACGGCTCATCGAACCCGTTTTGATTTGGCCCGCAGCAGTACCAACAGCTAGATCAGCAATAGTTGCATCCTCAGTTTCACCAGAACGGTGAGAGATGACCGCGGTGTAACCGGCATCTTTTGCCATCTTGATTGCAGCCAGAGTTTCAGTCAAAGAACCGATCTGGTTGAACTTGATCAAGATAGAGTTTGCGATGCCTTTTTCGATACCTTCTTTCAGAATCTTGGTGTTAGTTACGAACAAATCGTCACCAACCAACTGGATTTTGTCACCCAACACTTTAGTCTGGTAAGCAAAGCCGTCCCAATCAGATTCGTTCAGACCATCTTCGATGGAAACAATTGGGTATTCTTTGGTTAATCCTTCCAGATAGTGGGTAAATTCCTGAGAGGTGAAAGTCTTGCCTTCGCCTTTCAGTTCATAATTGCCAGTCTCTTCGTTATAGAATTCGGAAGCTGCACAGTCCATCGCCAAAGTAATGTCTTTACCCAGCACGTAACCCGCTTTCTCAACTGCTTCTTTGATGGCTGCCAGCGCCGCTGCGTTAGATTCCAGGTTTGGTGCATAGCCACCTTCATCACCCACCGCCGTGTTCATGCCTTTGGCTTTCAACACTTTCGCCAGATTGTGGAATACTTCGGAACCCATGCGTACAGCTTCTTTCAGTGTGCTTGCGCCAACTGGCTGGATCATGAATTCTTGAATATCTACGTTGTTATCTGCATGTTCACCACCGTTGATGATGTTCATCATTGGCAGAGGCATAGAGAATTTACCCGGAGTCCCGTTCAACTCAGCGATGTGCTCGTATAGAGGCATACCTTTCGCTGCGGCGGCTGCTTTGGCGTTCGCGAGAGAAACAGCCAAAATCGCGTTAGCACCGAAGTTAGATTTGTTTTCAGTACCATCCAGCTCGATCATGATCTTGTCGATGTTAGCCTGATCTTTCGCATCCTGGCCAACCAGAGCCTGTGCAATTGGGCCGTTAACCGCAGAAACGGCTTTCAGTACACCTTTCCCCATGAAACGAGACTTATCGCCATCACGCAGTTCCAGCGCTTCGCGCGAACCGGTTGATGCACCTGATGGCGCAGCAGCCAGACCAACAAAGCCCCCTTCCAGGTGTACTTCTGCTTCTACCGTTGGGTTACCACGGGAGTCGATGATTTCACGGCCAAGCACTTTAACGATTTTGGACATTAGGTTTTCCTCAGTACAAGTTAAATTACGGGCAACCAATTGAAACTAAAACTATTTTTCTTAAACAGAAATGACCTTAAAAGCCAATTAGCTTAATTTCAATCCATTGCCCCATATCTTATTTCAACTGGCCTTTCTGATATTTGCCAGCAGCTTCGACAAAGCCAGCAAACAGCGGATGACCATCGCGAGGCGTTGAAGTGAATTCTGGATGGAACTGACACGCCACGAACCACGGATGCGCTGGGTTCTCGATGATTTCCACCAGTTTATTGTCGATTGAACGGCCAGCAATGCGCAAGCCGGCATCTTCAATGCGTTTCAACAGTAAATTATTCACTTCATAACGATGGCGATGACGCTCAACGATGTCACTCTGGCCATAAAGTTTATGTACCAGACTGTTTTCAGTCAGATGGCACAATTGGCCCCCAACGCGCATCGTCCCACCGAGATCGCTCTCTTCGCTACGTACTTCTACGTTGCCGTTCTCATCACGCCATTCGGTGATCAGAGCAACAACCGGTAACTTACATTCAGGATCGAATTCAGTGGAGTTAGCCTCTACCATTCCCGCAACATTGCGAGCGAATTCAATCAGAGCCACTTGCATACCCAAACAAATGCCTAAATAGGGGATCTTGTTTTCACGGGCATAACGTGCGGTCATGATCTTACCTTCGATACCACGGCCACCGAAGCCACCAGGTACTAAAATCGCATCCAGACCTTTCAATACGTCAACACCACGCGTTTCAACATCCTGTGAATCGATTAGCTTGATGTTAACAGTCAGACGATTTTTCAGCCCGCCATGTTTCAGTGCTTCAATCACTGACTTATACGCATCTGGCAGTTCAACGTATTTACCCACCATCCCAATAGTCACTTCACCCGATGGGTTGGCTTCTTCATAAATGACCTGTTCCCATTCAGACAGATCCGCTTCCGGGCATTCGATGCTGAATCGTTTACAAATATAATCATCTAAGCCCTGAGATTTCAAGAGGGCTGGAATTTTATAAATGGAATCAACATCTTTTAAAGAGATAACCGCTTTCTCTGGTACGTTACAGAAAAGCGCAATTTTTGCACGCTCATTGGCAGGAATAATACGATCTGAACGGCAGATCAATACGTCCGGCTGAATACCAATGGACAGTAATTCTTTCACGGAATGCTGGGTGGGTTTCGTTTTCACTTCGCCCGCTGCGGCCATATATGGCACCAGAGTCAGATGCATGAACAGCGTGTTTTCACGGCCAACTTCCACTGCCATCTGACGAATGGCTTCAAGGAATGGCAGGGATTCGATATCACCGACCGTGCCACCGATTTCCACCAACACAACATCATGGCCTTCTGCCCCACGGATAATGCGGTCTTTGATTTCATTGGTGATGTGAGGGATAACCTGAATGGTTGCCCCCAAATAATCGCCGCGGCGTTCTTTGCGCAGCACTTCTGAATAGACACGGCCGGTTGTGAAATTATTGCGGCGTGTCATTTTGGTTCGGATGAAACGTTCGTAATGACCTAAATCAAGATCAGTTTCAGCGCCATCTTCGGTAACGAAAACTTCCCCGTGTTGGGTTGGGCTCATTGTGCCTGGATCGACGTTGATATACGGGTCCAGTTTCATAATGGTGACATTGAGTCCACGGGCTTCGAGTATAGCCGCCAAAGAGGCTGCGGCAATGCCTTTACCCAGAGAGGATACGACCCCGCCGGTCACAAAAATATAATTAGTTTTCATGCTGAACCTGAAAGTTTAGGTTTAAAAGGATGATGAATATAACAGGACGGGAAAGCAGTATACCCTAACCTTAATTTCGCTACAAACCATCTCAATGGGGTAAGGTGCCACATAAACAGTAACATTGCGAAACAAATACCCTTCTTTCTCTTTAAATTCATTAAGTTATTGGTGTGAAATTTTTTCACCCGCCGCAGGTTATTCAGCCGTTTACGCGACATCCTTTTCGCTATTTCCATCTTTTTTGTGATTGCTCTCTATGCCTTTTGACTTTTCACGCGCTGCCACATCGCTTCCATTTCATCTAATGTAGCCGTTTCCAGTGACATGCCTTTGTCGAGGATCAACTTTTCGACATGACGGAAACGATTCTCGAATTTCTGGCAGGCTTTTTGTAGTGCGATCTCTGGCTTATGCCCCAAATGGCGGGATAAATTAACCACCGAAAACAGTAAATCCCCCAATTCTTCTTCCAGTCGATCTTTATCAAGTACCGCCTGCTTGGCTTCATCCATGACTTCATCAATTTCTTCATAGACTTTGTCCAGCACAGGGCCAATGGTATCCCAATCAAAACCGACCGAAGCGCAGCGTTTCTGGATCTTATACGCCTTCATCAAGGCCGGTAAACTGGCGGGAATATCATCCAGTACCGAATGCTGATCTTTCTCAGCTCGTTCTGCGGCCTTGCGTTGTTCCCAACTGCTGATTGCCTCTTCGCCGCTGATACCCGCTTGTTGATTGAAGATATGGGGATGGCGACGCTCCAGTTTGTCACACACCGCCTCACAGATATCATTAAAATCAAACTGTTGCTGCTCTTGAGCCATCTGCGCATAAAATACAATATGAAACAGCAAATCCCCCAGTTCTTCTTTTAGGGCGTTGATATCATTGCGCTCAATCGCATCAAGCACTTCATAGGTTTCTTCCAGGGTATAAGGGGCAATCGTAGCGGAAGTTTGCACTTTATCCCAAGGACAGCCATCCTGGGGATGGCGCAACTGCGCCATGATTCCCTTTAGTCGTTCAATAGCGTTCTGTTTCATCTTAATCCATTTTCAATCAATTACCATGCAAGCGTCTGGCTTCAATCACATCAGACAACTGGTTGAGTTTCGCCAATACCCGCCCAAGCACTTGCAAGTTATAAATCTCAATGTTCATATCAATGGTGGCAAGCTGCTGCTTAACATCACTGCGGCTGCTGACGCCCAACACATTAATTTTCTCATTAGCGAGGATGGTCGTGATGTCACGCAATAATCCACTGCGATCATTGGCAACAACGCGCACCACCAGTGAATAGCCGCTGGAATAACTCTCCCCCCACACTGCATCGACTATCCTTTCCGGTGAGCTGGCTTCGAGTTCTGCCAACTGATCACAGTCTGCTCGGTGGATGGAAATCCCTCGCCCACGTGTAATAAATCCAATAATTTCATCACCAGGGATAGGCTGGCAACAACGGGCAATGTGGTGCATCAAGTTGCCTACCCCTTCCACGACAATACGGCCATTATCTTTGCTGGTATTACGTGGCGTATAGGTTTTATTCTCCAGGTTGCGAAGCGCTTCGCGATCTTCTTCTTCCGCGGTAATTTTATTGAATTTGCTTTGCAGGAAATTCACTAACTGGTGAATGCGGATATCACCAACGCCAATGCCTGCCAACACTTCTTCCAACGTGTGGACGTTATAACGAGCAATCAGCTCTTTCTCTGCTTCCTTGATAGTGATCCCTAAGTGTGTCAACTCATTGTCCAGCATCTGGCGGCCGGCAATGATGTTCTTGTCACGATCTTGTTTACGGAACCAGTTGTGGATTTTTGCCCGCCCACGGCTGGTCGTCACATAGCCAAGGTTAGGATTCAACCAGTCACGGCTTGGATTAGGCTGTTTCTGGGTAATGATTTCAATCTGATCGCCCATTTGAAGTTGATAGCTGAATGGTACGATGCGTCCGCCAATTTTTGCCCCAATACAACGATGGCCGACATCACTGTGAATATGATAAGCAAAATCCAACGGCGTGGAGCCGATTGGCAAATCAATCACATCCCCTTTTGGCGTAAAGACATAAACGCGATCGTCAAACACCTGACTACGTACTTCATCCAGCATTTCGCCGCTATCCGCCATTTCCTCCTGCCATGCGATCAACTTCCGCAGCCAGGCAATACGGCTTTCATAACTGCCGGACTTACCACCACCAAGCGCAGTGCCTTCTTTGTATTTCCAATGCGCTGCAACGCCAAGTTCCGCATCATCATGCATCTGGCGGGTACGGATCTGGATCTCAAGCGTTTTGCCATTCGGCCCCAAAACAACGGTATGAATCGATTGGTAACCATTCGGTTTCGGGTTGGCAACGTAATCGTCGAATTCATCTGGCAAATGACGATAGTGAGTATGCACTATCCCCAGCGCTGCATAACAATCCTGCAAACGCTCGACAACAATCCGCACAGCACGCACATCAAATAATTCATCAAAAGCGAGGGATTTTTTCTGCATTTTGCGCCAAATGCTGTAAATATGCTTCGGACGCCCGTATATTTCAGCGCGAACGCCCTCTTTCAGCATATATTTACGCAAAGTCGCCACAAATTTCTCGATATACTGTTCACGATCAATTCGGCGCTCATGCAGTAACCTGGCAATTTTCTTATATTCATCGGGATGCAAGTAGCGGAAACAGAAATCTTCCAGCTCCCATTTTAGCTGCCCGATACCCAGCCGGTTAGCGAGAGGCGCATAGATATTGGAACACTCTTTAGCCGCCAGCACCCGCTCATCTTCACTGGCATCTTTCACTTCCCGCAAATGGGCAATGCGTTCTGCCAGTTTGATAATGACACAGCGAAAATCTTCCACCATCGCCAGCAGCATCCGACGAACATTATCGACCTGTACCGAGCAAGTCGCATCGGTATGAGTGGCTTTCAGTTGGCGAATGGCATCCATTTCCATTACACCATGCACCAGATTCGTGATGGCCTTGCCAAATGTTTCTGTCACGGTTTCGCTATCGAGTAGCCTGGCATTAAGGATGGGAAAAAGTAGCGCAGCACGCATACTGTCATTATCCATGCTCAATGTGGACAAGATCTCCACCATTTCCACACCGCGCCATAGCAACAGTTCCGCATTGGGGTGGCCTTGGACTTTTTCGTGACAATATCGCCAGGTTTCAACCAACTTTTCACTGGATTGTGGGTTAGTAATGTTTAAACTCGCGATCCACTTATCGACCGCAAATTCACCTGCCGGTGTGAGATGCGCACTTCTTACCGCAACCATAATTTCTCCCTACTCGATATCCATTGGCTCACTGCTAAACAGCGCCATAGATTCTAGATGGCCTGTGTGTGGAAACATATCCAGCATCCGCACACTGACAAGATGATAACCCGCCGCCAACAAGACCTTGCTGTCACGTGCAAGTGTTGTGGGATTACAGGAAACGTAAACCACTTTTTCGGGGGCCAATTTTACAATATGTGCCATAACGCCCGCTGCACCAGCGCGGGCGGGATCCAACAGCACTTTATTGAACCCTTGGGCAGCCCAAGGCTGTTGGTGAATCTCCGATTCCAGATTTTCATGAAAAAAATCGACGTTATTAAGTTTATTGAGCTGAGCGTTATATTGCCCGCTTGCCACCAGCTCAGCAACCCCTTCCACACCCACGGTTGCCTGTACTTGCGTGGCAATCGGCAGGGTAAAATTTCCCATGCCACAAAACAGATCCAATACTCTGTCTGTTGGTTGCAAATCCAGCCACGCCAACGCCTGTGCAACCATTTGTTGGTTAACGACATCGTTCACCTGAATAAAATCTTGTGGGCTGAACACCAATTTCAATCCATTCACCTGATACCACGGTGCTGTTTGCTCTTCAATCAATGGTTCAAGGGATTTTTCTTCACCCAACAGATAAATCGCAACATTGTACTGCACCGAAAAAATGCGCAGTATTTCCTTATCTGCCTGCTTAAGTGGATCAAGATGACGCAACACAACTAATGGCCCACTCTCAGCCAATACCAATTCCACGTGCCCTAATCGTTTTACTGCGTGCAGGCTATTCAGACACTGATGCAACGGCTGCAATAATTGTTCCAATTCAGGGCGCATAACAGGACAGTGCTGAATATTCACCAAATCGTTGGTCTGGCTCTGGCGAAACCCCATCAATAATGTGCGTTGTTTGGCGTGATATTGCAGACCAAGTCTGGCCCGGCGCCGATAGCCATATTCTGGACTGCGAATGACGGGATGTGCACTGATGTTAACGCCTGTTTCCCGCTGGATCAGGTGTTCCAGTACGCTGGCCTTCGTTTTAACTTGCAGTTCAGCGGCAACATGCTGCTGTTGGCATCCGCCACACACTTTAAAATGTGGGCAGCGAGGTGCTACGCGATGCAGGCTGTCTGATAGCCTTTTCACGACTTTAGCTTTAGCAAATTGGCGTTTTTCTTCTGTCAGTTGGATTTGTGCCTGCTCACCCGGCAATAATCCTGCGATAAAGATCGTTTTTCCCTGATGACGAGCAATGCCTTGCCCTTGTGCATCAAGGTTATCTGCGGTAACGGAAATAATGCCTCGGTTTACGGAGCGACGGTTTGGGGAGTAAAATTGCACCATGATTCTGACTGACTTTGAAAAATTGAGTTCTGATTTTCCCACAATGGACGCCTATGACCAAATATAGCCTACGCACCCGTATGATGAGCCTGATATTGGTTCCTGTTTTACTGGTCGGAACGCTTGTGAGTATATCATTTATCTCATACCGCTATTACGAGTTGAAGAGCCTGATAGTCCGCAGTGGGATCAGCATTATTGAACCCTTATCCATCGCCAGCGAGGTTGGCATTAATCTGGACAACTGCCAGCAAGTTGACTCATTGATAAACAGCTTGCATCGCCGAAACTCTGAGATTGTCAGGGCAATTGCGATCTTTGATAAGGATAACAAGTTATTCGATATTTCGAATGACAAGTATGATGTCAATCGCTTGAGGCTCGCGGCCAACGAAGCCATGCCCAAAACCTTGTCGAAAACGGAATACGGCAACAGTATCATCCTGAAGATGCCAATTATCTCAGAAACCTCTTCTCCTAATCCCTGGAACACTTCCACCAGCGATGCGCTGCCGGTTGGCTATATCGCGATTGATTTGGACTTACGCGCGGCTCAGCTCCAACAATACAAGGAGATTGCCACCTCCATCGTTCTGCTGATTTTGTGCCTTGGCGGAACAGCCCTGTTTGCCCATGTGCTGGTACGCAAAGTCACCCAACCCTTGAACTGCATGGTTAAAGCCGTTGATCGTATCCGTCAGGGACAACTGAACAGCCGCGTGACAGGCGCTATGCCTGGAGAGTTATCCGCGCTCCAGAATGGTATCAACACCGTGGCAGAATCACTTTCGAAATACAAAGATGAGATGCAGCTTCATATCGATCAAGCCACTTCCGACCTGCAAATTACGATGGAACAGTTAGAAATTCAGAATGTTGAACTGACTATCGCCAAAAAACGCGCCCAAGAGGCGGTCAGGATCAAAACAGAATTTCTGGCCAATATGTCCCACGAACTACGCACGCCGCTTAATGGTGTCATTGGCTTTACTCGCCAGATGTTAAAAACCCCCATTACGCCACAACAGATGGAATATCTGTATGTCATTGACAGATCGGCCAATAACCTGCTGAAAATCATCAATGATATTCTGGACTTCTCACGGCTGGAGTCCAATAAACTGGTATTGGATCAAGTACCTTTTCTGCTAAGGGATACCGTCAATGAAGTTATTGAACTGCTGACGCCAGCGGCCAACGCGAAAAATCTTCCCCTGCATCACCATATTGATGAGAAGTTACCTAATTTGATGATTGGCGATCCTATTCGCTTACAGCAAATACTGACTAATCTGATTGGTAATGCCATTAAATTCACAGATAAAGGCGATGTGACGCTGGATATCAAATTACGCCAGCAAAAACACCATCTTGTACAAATCGATTTTACCGTGACTGATACGGGTATCGGTATTAAACCCGAATACCGTCCAATTCTATTCCAGGCCTTCAATCAAGCAGATGCCAGTATTACCCGCCATTACGGGGGAACCGGACTGGGATTAAGTATCACTAAGCGACTGGTGAGTGAAATGAAAGGAGACATTGACTTTACCAGTGAAGTCGCTAAAGGGACGGTATTTTACTTTGATATCTGGCTGGAAAAAGAGGAATATCCATTCGGATCACTGCCAGAATATCCACCAATCTGTTCGGCATCATCGCGTTTACCCATGACCGTTATGGCAGTGGACGATAATCCCGCTAACCTGAAATTGATCGGCACACTGCTGCATGAACTGGTTGAAAATACCTTTCTGTGCAGTAATGGCATCGAGGCGCTGGAAATAGCGAAACAACATGCGCTGGATCTGATTTTGATGGATATCCAAATGGCGGATATGGATGGCATCCAGACATCTGAGCAAATCCAACAATTACCCCAACATAAAGAGACACCGATTGTGGCTGTTACGGCCTTTGCCTGCCATGAAGCAAAGAATGCACCGTTTATTGGCTGTCTTTCCAAGCCACTGGATGAAAACTGCCTGAAAACATTACTAAACCAATACTGCCGGCAGAAAAAACCACAAGCCATTGACTGGGAGGTAGCATTGAAGCGAACCGCCGGCAAAGAATCATTGGCACGGGAGATGCTAGAAATGCTGGTAAAATCATTGCCTGACATGAAGGGCATGATTAAACAAGCTTTAACCGCCGATGGTGAAGCGATCCGCAAACACTTTCAGCATCATGTCCACCAATTACACGGCAGTTGCTGCTATAACGGCGTCCCTAAACTGAAAGCAATTTGCGAATTGGTTGAAAAACAGCTGCAACAAGGGGTTGCCCTGACTGATCTGGAACCAGAATTGCTGGAATTCATGGACGAGATCAATCATGTCATGGCAGCCGCTCCTGATATACTTGAGGCGCCCATGCCACTCGAACCCGTTACTTTGTGACCATAAACTTACGATATTCTTCGTAAGCGTAATTATCCGTCATGCCACTGATATAATCCTGAATAAGACGTGCTCGATAATAAAACTCGATCACATCTTTTTCAGCCTCATCAGTGGCAACAATTCCCTCCACGGCTTCACCATAAGCCAAACGATGTTTGGTCGACAGTTTGTGCAGCAAGCGCGTTTCAATAAAATATTTTTTGTGGAAATTATTTTGGTTCAGTTCCATGAAATCCTGGCGGGATAATGCCAGCAAAGGACTATATACATCCAGCAATCCGGTAATAATTTGGTATCCCTGTAACTCCAGTTCTTCCACTTCAGGATGATTGAAAACCCGATTACGGGTGACGTTTTTCAACGTCTTCAATAAACGATGTTCTTCCCCATTTCCTTCCAACAGGGCATGATTAAATGTACCTGCATAGATTTCAGGCAGATGTTCAATAAACAATTTGGCGGTATAAGGCACCAATTTTCCGGTAATAAATACCCGTAAGTACATGAAAAATTGTTCATGGATATTACGACGGGCTTCGTTATTGGTGGTTTTCTGATAGGCTTGTTTCACCGTAGATTCGAACAAATCACCTTTCCTGTGTCCGCCGTTCTCTTCCCACTCTTTTTTCAGGCATTCTACCAATTGTTCAACATTAAAAATGCCCTTTTCCACCGCATCATCCAAATCTGCAATGCAATATGAGATATCATCTGCGGCTTCCATAATGTATGTCAGCGGAAAACGACAAAACGTCCCCATTTGCAGTTCTTTTCGCAATTCACAGATAAAGCTCTCTTCTGACCAGTAATAACCTATTTTCTTCATCAGGTAACTGAATTCAGTCGGTATCTCTTCCAGACGATAGGCCGGACAGGTATATTTCAATATGCAGCCAATCTGGGCATAAGTGAGATTTAAACGCAACAGATTATGGGCCAGACGGATAGCCTGGGCATTACCTTCAAACTGGCATAAATCTCTGCGCAATTGCCGACGGAATAGATCTTTCTTTTCTTCCCCCGTCAGGCGTAATGCCGCGACCTGACAGGCATCCTGCCGATCTGCCGTTTGCAGCAAATGGGGAGAATAGTCAGGATCTAATCGGCGGGAGAACCAATCTTTAATGGCAGCCTCGCCAAAATGACCAAATGGGGGATTGCCAATATCATGCATCAAACACGCCATCTCAACCAGGCTTTCAAAAGCAAGCAAGCGCTCACTTAGCCCATACTTTTCCAATAAACCCTGCTTTGCTAACTCGGCAATAATCGTTTTTGAGATATAGCGCCCTATTTGCTGCACTTCGAGCGAATGTGTCAGCCGGCTACGTACCGCCGCATTACGTTCCAGTGGAAATACCTGTGTTTTCTGTTGTAACCGCCGAATAGCGGCTGAGTTGATGATCCGCCCACGATCACTTTCAAATTGGCGAATCACTTGCTCTTCATCATCGGGATGAATGGAAGATTTACTGAATTTACGTTGGTAATTCAACTTCTGCTTGAAATCAATCTTAGACATTAATCCCCCCATGCCAAATATAACAATTATTTAGAATTGGAATCTGCGGTAAATAGCCATTCAATGATACACTTGCCAGTTAAATCTGCCTGTTAATTAGGCACCAATCCATTAATAACAAGCGAGTATGACACAATGAAAATAGGCGTAATAGGGGCGATGGAACAAGAAGTGACTTTATTGCGTGACCAGATTGAAGGTCTGCAAACATTGTCACGAGGTGGATGCGAAATTTATACCGGCAAACTGAATGGCGTTGATATCGCCTTGTTGAAATCGGGTATTGGTAAAGTCTCCTCCGCACTTGGAACCACCCTGTTGATTGAGCATTGCCAACCAGATATCGTGATTAACACGGGTTCCGCCGGTGGCCTTGATCCTAACCTGAAAGTGGGTGATATCGTGGTTTCCGAAGAAGTTCGCTATCATGACGCCGATCTTACCGCTTTCGGCTATGAACCGGGACAAATGGCGCAATGCCCGGCGGCATTTATCGCTGACGATAAGTTAATTGCCTTGGCAGAAAAATGTATCCAGTCCCTCAACCTGAATGCCGTTCGTGGCCTGGTTTGCAGTGGTGATGCCTTTATCAATGGGTCAGAGCCATTGGCACGCATTCGAACCACCTTCCCGAAAGTTGCTGCGGTTGAAATGGAGGCGGCGGCCATTGGTCATGTCTGCCATCAATATCACATTCCTTTTGTTGTCGTTCGTGCTATTTCTGACGTTGCCGATCAAGAATCCCATATCAGTTTTGATGAATTTTTAGTTGTTGCGGCACGTGAATCGACACGGATGGTCAATGCCATGCTGACCGAACTCAGTAAACAGTAAACCGTCATTTACAGTGGAGCATAAATCATGAAATCACTGATTTCCCATCGATCCATTTGGCTGGCATTCTTATGCCTTTTGTATAGCTTTTGGTCTGGTTTCAGTGCTCCACTTTATGCGGCCGCTTCCCGGGTTATTAGCCTTGCCCCATCAACAACAGAGCTGGCATATGCTGCGGGGCTGGGCGACCAGCTTGTCGCAGTTAGTGCTTACTCAGATTACCCCGAAGCCGCTAAAAAATTAGAACAAGTTGCTGATTGGCAAGGCATCAATATTGAACGGATCATCGCCCTGAAACCTGATCTGATTCTGGCATGGCGTGGCGGTAATCCCCAACGTCCTCTGGAACAACTCGCTGCTTTAGGTATCCCCATTTTCTATTCGGATGTGAAAAAAGTAGAAGATGTTGCATCAGAACTGGAACGGCTGGCTGCCTATAGCCCACATCCTGATATAACTAAGCAATCAGCCACAGATCTTCGTGATAAGTTCAACCAATTAAAACAAAAGTATGCCAACCTGAACCCTAAGCCTGTGTTCTTGCAGTTTGGTATGCAGCCGATTTTTACTTCCTCAAATCATACTATCCAAAGCGAAATTGTCTCCATATGTGGCGGTAAAAATATTTTCTCTGATAGCCCTGTTCCGTGGCCACAGGTTAACCGTGAGCAAGTGCTTACCCGCAAACCGGAAGTGATTGTCATCGGTGGAACGGAAGGGCAAAAACAGCAGGTGGCCGATTTTTGGCGACCACAAATGAACGTGACTATTATCGCCCTGAATGATGACTGGTTTAGCCGTGCGGGGCCAAGGATTATTTGGGCGGCAGAACAACTTTGTCAGCAGTTAAATCGCCCCAATTGAATAACCTATTTTTTTATCTTGGTGCGTTTTTTTAGCACGCTGTGAGCAATGATCCCGCCAATCAATCCCCAAAATGCTGAACTGATACCCAGTAAATTAGCGCCTGATGCAGTGACAAGGAAGCAGATAATTGCAGCATCTCTTGTGTAATCGTCCTTAATCGCTTGATTTAGGCTATTTGTAAAGGTGCCAAGCAATGCCAATCCAGCCAGAATTTTTATTAATGGGGCTGGAAACGCGCTAAACAGATAGAAAATTGCCCCGCCCAAAAGGCCAGCCAACAAATAGAAAAAACCGGCACTGACTGCCGCAACATAGCGTTTCTTAGGATCGGGATGGACATCGCTTCCCATACAAATGGCAGCCGTAATTGCAGCAATACAAATACTAAATCCCCCAAAAGGAGCCAGAATAATTGCCACCAATGATGTCCAGCTAAGTAACCTGGATGCACGGGGAGGATATCCTGCTGCCTGTAAAGTGGCGATTCCTGGTGCATTTTGTGAAGCCATCGTAACGATAAAAAATGGAATACCCACGCCAATAAGCGTAGTTACGTTAAATTGTGGCATAACAAATTCAGGCATGGAAAACATCATGTTTTCACCCGCTAACGTTAACTCACCGCTGAGAATAGAAATAATCAATCCAGCTGCCAGCGTCGAAATTATTGCGTATAACGGAAAATAGCGGCGGACAATTAAGTAAACAAGTAACATAGCGCCACAAAGCCAAACGTTGACTTGTAACATTGCAAATGCCTCTAAACCGAAGCGAAGCAATATGCCGGCAAGCATTGCCGCCGCGATGGTATGCGGGATGTAGGTCATTAATTTGGCAAATAGTCCGGTAATACCGCATATCAACATTAATGCCGAAGCGAAGATAAAAATACCGATGGCTTCGTTAACAGATGTGTCCGGCAAATTTGTCGCCAGTAATGCGATTCCCGGTGTCGACCAGGCCGTTAAAATGGGAGTACGATAATAGAGGGACAGCCCAATTGTCGTGATCCCCATTCCCACGCCGAGCATACTGAGCCAAGCACCTATTTGTGATGGCTCAACGCCGATTGCCGTCACCGCTTGGAGAATTATTGCCACTGAACTAGCATAACCCACTAACACCGCAACAAACCCTGTGACAAGTGTTGCTGGTGAAAAATCCCTGAAAAATGATAACTTAGACATAGATATTACCTAACCGGACGTTATAACGGACGATGATGAGAATAACATCGTCCGTTATAACGTTCAATTATGTATCCATTTTTTGAGCAGGCGCCAATGAGTGATATCACATCGAAAATTGCTGAAAAATTTAAATCATTAAGAGCTTCCCGCGGGTTAAGCCTCAGCCAGGCGGCTAAATTGACGGGAGTCAGTAAGGCGATGCTTGGTCAAATCGAACGCGGCCAATCAAGCCCAACGATTTCGACACTGTGGAAAATCGCAACAGGTTTTAATATTGCTTTCTCGACTTTTTTAGAAGGCGCAGCACCCCAATCTCAGCCTGTATTACATCGATTTAATGACTTACCGATTTTTGAACAAAACAACTCAGGTATGCGTGTCACACCACTCATCCCTTTTGATGACGAACTCTTCATTGATTTATTCAAAATAGAATTAGTACCGGGTGCTTCAAGTGAATCTTCTCCGCATGAATTTGGGGTAATAGAGCATGTTATCGTACTTAGTGGGGAACTCGATCTGCGTCTTAATGACACTTGGCATAAAATTTCAGCAGGTGAATCCATGCGTTTTCATGCCGATTGTCACCATGCTTATGCTAACTCAAGTGATAACCTGGTTGTCATCCATAACCTTATTCACTACCCCCATAATAAAATATTATCAACCCCTTAATTATTTTCACAATGAGCTACTGTACTGACATACGGATTTAACTATCAGATAGAGAAACGTGCTTTATACTGGGCACGTTACAATCCCCATAATACGTGTTATTACCTGACATCCCAGATCATTCATCGCCATATCGACGATTTTCTAATAGATACCGGCGCGACATGCGGTATAATTGAAATAGTTTACGCCCTGTTTATTGCTACAGGGCTATATTTATGTATTATATTTTAATATTGGATATTTACTCATTCGATAATTTTTGACTTTTTATGAAAAAAACAATTGTGTATATAAAAATCAATATAATACCAATATAATTTAAAATATTCCATCCACCTGAATAACTCATCGCGATCCCTACAGATAATGATGAAATCATATTAGATAGGTAAACTATTAATGAGTTCATCCCCTGTAATTTATGTTTAAATTTACTGTTTACAAATCCATTAAGCAGAAATGTTCCACCATTAAACATAAATGCCCATCCTAACCCAACAAAAAACAATGAAAATAGAAAACCATGAAATCCATCTACAAAAATAGCTATAAACATTCCAATTATAAAAAACAAAGATCCAAATAAGATTATACTTGTTGTTTTTAGCCTACTGACAAGAAATGGAAGTATTAATGCTGGAGCATACATAGCGAAGAAATGCCACTGTAAAACAAATGCACTATCTTCTACGGCAAATTCAGCATGTAACATAGCTAAAGGCGTAGAATTCATCAATAACGTCATCAAGGAAAATCCTATAGCACAGCTACTTGTTGCCAAAAAAAACAATCTTGATTTTAATAAATCAGTGAGGTCTTCATTTTTATCATTAGTGTTATGATGTGTATCAATTATTTCTTTTTTAAATTCCACAGGTACATATACAAATAATTGAATAACAATTACAACAATACATACTATAGATGTTAATAAGAATGTTCCCAAAAAATGGTAATCAGGAAATATATATTCACCTTTCATAGCTAAAAAAGGACCCAATACTCCTCCCAAAATACCACCACCAATAATAATCGACGTAGCTCTTTTTTTATTTAATTCGTCATCAAATATTTCAGCTGAAGCAAATCTGTAATATTGATTAAATACAGTTGAGCACCCTAATATGAATACACCCAGTATAAAAAGAATAAATGATTGGTAAATAATAGATATACCCGCTAATCCACTACCAATTAACCCTATTATATTACCTATAATAAAAGCAACTTTTCTTCCATACATTTCCATTAGCATGGAAGCATAATAAACCATTAAAGCAGCACCACAAACTGTTGCAGTTATTGGTAATGTAGATAAATAATCAATGGGAGATAATGTATTACCAACTAATGTTGATGTTAATGTTAGCAGGGAAATAATTGAACCATTAAGTCCCTGACATATGAAAAGAAGTATTAAATTTACATATCTTTTATTCATTTTTACCACTTTCACATTTTAATTAAAGGTATAGATAAAATATTTGAAAATACATGATTTACATTTTCATTAGAATATAAAAGAGGTTGATTTTCACTATTTAGCCAATTAAATAATTCTTTTCCATCAATTGGAGGGAAATATTTTTTTATTCCTTTGTTTTTATATAATTCCAATACCGTTGAAAAATTTATAACACCATCAATAACTGACATACAAACATGTTGAGAGAGTTTGTTTCCTCCTGTTTTTCCTAAAGTATAGATGGCAGGTATATCACTTCTATCATGTTTTACATGAACTGTTAGTCTTATACAATCACTATAAGACTCATCTTTTAATATTTTTTCAACACCATTAGTTAAATGTATTGATAAGTATTTTATTGTGGACTGTGTTGTTATTTCTCTAAAATAATCTATTGTATCATCGAATAATTTCATGCTACCCACCTTATCAATCCAATAATTATGGGTATCATTTCGAAGTATACTAACAATTGCCATTGTTATTATAAGATTTTTATCTCCTCCATTATTAAGATATTCCTGAAGACTACTAGGCATAATTATATTATGATAAAGAAAATGGTAATTTGATAAAATATTATCCCAATCAATATTAACTAAAATTGTTTTAAAATGTTTATTAATATCCTGACTATCTATTTTTTCACAATCGGATATTAATATATTTTTTCCTATTCGTTGATTTTTATATGGAATAAATGTAATGAAAGCTGAATTGTCAGAGAAAAAATCCGCTATCATAGTCCTTTGATTATCATAATCTTCTATTTTTTGTTCATTCGTGAACAATGCATCATGAAATCTATTTCCTCCAGTTAAAACCAATATATTAACTTTTTTTCCACTAATAATATGTACACTACTAGCTATTAACTGAAGCATCATTATGGCATAGAGTTCAGATAAATCAGCGGAATACCCTTCAGTTTTCAACCCTCCACAAGATCTTTTAGCTTGCCCCCAACCCAAAACAAATTTAAAATTTTCTTTATCTAGACATGAATAAATTTTATTTTGCAAATTAAATGTATCAATAGAACCTGAATTTTTTGATATACCAGAATGCCTAAAAATTTCTGTAATACAGGCTGCCTGTAACCATTTGTTATCATCCAGATTTGAGTACATTATTCCATTTGTCAATCCTTCAATATTTCCTTTTATATTTTTCACAAGAGCAACTGATTCTTTTTTAACTTTATTTTTAAGAGAACTAAGAAAGTGTCTAAAATCATCTAATTGTAAAGTATCACTATCAATTATTATCTTCTCCTCACTCCAGTTTTTTATTATTTCATTGGGTAAATCTGTTTCACTTACAAAAACTCTATCAGATAAAAAATTAGACATAAAAAATCTCCTATTCATTAGATAAATAATAAATTGGCTGTCTCAATAAAGACATTTCATGCAGGGGATCAAAATTATCATCTTTCTTTATATATGAGGGACTGATATATACTTTCTTTTCATTTCCACACTCCCTCTCCAATCTATATTTATAATCAATACAAATATCTCCTTTTATTTTTCTAATACCACCTACAGTATGTTGTGCCGTCCTGGAAAAATCCTTCTGAGTTGATGAAATAAAATTAAATTCATTTTTTTTACCATGTATAGTTAATTTAAGTGCTGCAGGTAATTTAGCATAAATAGTATTTAACTTTCTATCCGTTAAAGAAATTGCTACATATTTCTTAGCCGCCTGCCATGCCTCAAAACGCATCTCCTTAACTAACGAGGATGCATATGATGCTTTTTCTCCAATATTTTCATAAGAAAAAAGATGAGAACTTCTTATTCTGCTAATTGGTTCCGAAAGAGAAGAAATGAATGATATATATAAGTTTTGAATTTCTCTATTATGATAAATATCTTTATAATTTATTTTACCATAAAGAGAATCATAATGAACAGATGTCAAAATAGACCAATACGTGTAATTAATCTGATTACCTAAATCACTAACCTGATTTATTTTCCCTAATGTACTATTCAAATCATTACAACAAAACATAGAATCAAATTTTCTTGATAAAGAATTATATATACTAATATACATTGATTCCCTTTTATCAATAAAATTATTTTCTTTATTTTCTAATACCCATTCTTCATAATCACATATTTTCACTATATCTGAAATATTTAAAGCATTTATCCAATAATTGAGTGACATTTGATAATTATCAACTATATTTTTTGGCGTTCCGCATGCTCTATTGTACTTATTACCATCAGCTAAAACTAAAAATTCGCATTCAAAATTAGAAATATTACTTATTATTTTAGCTATTTTTGCAAATCTTAATAAAGTATTTATTTCTCCTAAATCTGGGAAATATCCTTTATTTTTTATTGGTGAAATAGGCTTTCTAGATAAAATTGGCATTACTAGATAAATTTTATCTTTATGTTCAATAGATTTTTTAATTAAATCAACAGTATATTCTGGAGTAACATATTTATTATTATTCTTAAAGAAATGGCTATCGAATAAAGCTTCTGCTGCATATTCATAGGCTGTTAACCTATTAACTCCATAATTAGATTTTTTATCTCTTATTCTTCTTAGTAACGCTGTTTGTCGCTTTGATATACTAGTATTAAACTTATACTGCAATTCTGGAATTATCCAATTACAAAAATAATCACGATCAATATACTCAAAATCTTTTCCATGCACTTCTTCTATACTCAGTCTATGCCTGATCTTTTTTGTCATCTCAATAAGGCGATGAGAACTGGATATTTGTGTCCTTCTCTGTTCTTTATTTAATATCATTTTATTTCCATATCTTAATAAAAAAGTAAAAGTTAAATTTAAATATTTATCATAAGATAAAAGTTATAGCTAAATTTTCTTATTACTAACAAAATCAACTATATTAAAAAACATAAATACCCCTTTAAAACCTTATCTAGGATAAATTAAGGTGCTATAACATCATCATAGTATTATTATAAAATTTGTTATAATCACTGATAAAAATGTAAACGTAATATCATAATAAATGCAACAGTAACATTAATTTATTTAATATGTTTTTTGTGTTATCGTTTTTTAACACTGACAACACTATTAAAAAACATAAGGAATGACAATTTTTTTTAAACATTAATGTTGAAATATAAGATGTGAATCACATTATTAATCATGAAATTAATATGGTTATAAAAATAATTTATTTATAATAAATATAATTATAAAGCTGGTGAGGATACTTATAATTTACGATCTTATAATATTATTGTAATTTTAATAATGTCCCATTAAAATTAATCTGTTATTTTTTAATTTGGATAACTTCAGGATATGAATGAATTTTTTATCAACGAGATGAATTCTATGCACTAACGGCTACTATGCTTAATTGCACTATCGATGTGTTAACTTATTTCGCAGGAAAGAAGCAGGTATCTTGCAAAATGGCCTCCTGAATAAGAGGCCATTTTGCAATAGGGAATTTTCCCATTAGACACTGAAAGAAGAACCGCAACCACAAGTAGTTTTTGCATTCGGATTGGCAACAATAAAACGGGAACCTTCCAACCCTTCGGTATAATCCACACAAGCGCCTATCAGATATTGCAGACTCATGGGGTCAACAACCAATTCAACCCCTTGCTTCTGAATCGTCATATCACCTTCGTTAATTTGGTCATCGAAAGTGAACCCATACTGGAAACCGCTACAACCACCACCTGTAATGTAAACCCGCAGGCGCAGGTTCGGGTTATCTTCATCAGCAACCAGCACTTTGACTTTGTTGGCTGCGGCATCAGTAAACTGCAAAGGCAATGCAGCATCATCGCTCATATTTTTACTCCAGTCCGGTTTTCCGGTAAAAATTCTCGGAAAGTTATTTTATGCTTTCTGATCAGTTGCCGAGATTATCCAATACCTGACTGATTCGTTCAAGTTTTGCCACATGAATGCAATAAACCGAACGATGAAGGGCATATGATGATTTGGCTTCCCTATTGGGGTACTTTAAAATGACATTCTCATATTCCGTTATCTTTCAGGAGCTTTTATTGATGAGCCAGTCCGAAACGCTTTACTCTCAGGCAAAACAGGTGATCCCCGGTGGAGTCAATTCACCAGTACGCGCTTTTAACGGTGTTGGTGGGACACCCGTCTTTATTCAACGTGCGAATGGGGCTTACCTTTATGATGTTGATGGTAATGCCTATATTGATTATGTCGGTTCATGGGGACCAATGGTTCTTGGGCATAACCACCCTGCTATCCGCAATGCCGTCATTGAGGCCGCAGAACGTGGTTTGAGTTTTGGCGCTCCAACCGCGGCCGAAGTGGAAATGGCAAAACGAGTCACTGAACTGGTGCCTTCTATGGATATGGTGCGTATGGTGAACTCCGGAACAGAAGCCACTATGAGTGCCATTCGTCTGGCTCGTGGTTATACCCAACGTGACAAAATCATCAAATTCGAAGGTTGCTACCACGGCCATGCTGATTGCTTGCTGGTAAAAGCCGGCTCAGGTGCCCTGACGATTGGTCAGCCCAACTCTCCAGGTGTGCCCACTGACTTCGCTAAACACACCCTGACTTGTGTTTACAATGACCTAAATTCTGTCCGTGAAGCCTTCGAAAAATATCCAACAGAAATCGCCTGTATTATTGTCGAACCCGTCGCGGGCAATATGAACTGCATTCCACCGCTACCAGAATTCCTGCCGGGCCTGCGTAAGCTGTGTGATGAATTTGGCGCCCTGCTCATTATTGACGAAGTGATGACTGGTTTTCGTGTTGCACTGGGTGGCGCACAAGAATATTACGATGTTAAGCCAGATTTGACATCCCTTGGAAAAATCATCGGTGGCGGTATGCCTGTAGGGGCTTTTGGTGGCCGTCTGGAAATCATGGAAAAATTAGCACCAACTGGCCCTGTTTATCAGGCGGGCACCCTTTCTGGTAATCCAATCGCAATGGCTGCCGGTCTTGCTTGCCTGAAAGAAGTAGCCCAGGTTGGTGTTCATCAGCGTTTAGGGGAACTGACCGACAAACTGGCGGCGGGTTTAAAACATGCCGCATCAGCAGCCGGCATCCCTTTGGTTGTTAACCACGTTGGCGGTATGTTCGGTATTTTCTTTACCGATGCGAAAAGCGTTACCTGTTATCAGGATGTCATGAAGTGCGATGTAGAACGTTTCAAGCAATTTTTCCACTTGATGCTGGATGAAGGTATCTATCTGGCTCCTTCAGCGTTTGAAGCCGGCTTTATGTCCATCGCCCATTCAGATGAAGATATTCAACGCACTGTTGATGCAGCAGCACGTTGTTTTGCAAAACTACAATAAAATATTCTGCTTTTCCAAACCTCAGACGTCACTATTCTCTATTATCAGTGGCGTCTTCACACCAAAGCCCGTATTGCCTGAATCGCTGACATTACCGCCAACACACCAAGTAATATCAGCATTAACCAGCGAAAATGGTGTTGGCTGATACGCGATCTTAGGCGTGTACCAATAAAGAGAGAAAGCAGAGATAAGGCCGTTAATATGAGTATCGGCCATAAATACGTCGAAGAAAACAATTCGAACGCTTCCTGGCGTAACACCACTAACTGACTGATCTTGCCAAGTAAAAAGCACAAATTGGCGGCCCGTGCAATTTCATGGCGATCGCTGCTCATTGCTAATAGGCACATAATCAGGATAGGAGACATCGCATTGGTTGCCCCGCCAATAATCCCAGCGGCTAAACCAAACAGCGACAAAATGACAGGATTTTCCGGTAAATGAAAATGACTGCGACGAGTGCTGCTGACAATATAAAATGCAATGACACCACTCAATAATAATTGCAAGTAGGCAGGATTAATTAAGAATAAAAGTTTCGCGCCAATAACACTGCCAGTTAATGAGAAAAATGCCAATAAGCCATATTTATAGAATATCTCACTAATCTTTCCACCTGAAATAACGCTTAAGATATTCACCAATAAAGTCGGCCATAAAGCTAATACCACCGCCTCTTTTAATGGCATAAATAGGCTTAACGCTGTCGTACTGGCTATCGGAAAACCAATCCCGCTGATACCATGCAATAATGCAGCAGTAATAAAGAGTAAGGATAAGATAAAAATATTCAAGGTGTTATGTTCTCTGATGCAAGATGTTTCATTGAATTTTTGCGTTTAGTATATCGTAAAAGAAAAAACAGATTAACTTAATTTAACCCGATATATGGATACCAATTTAATTCAAGTGGGTGTAGATATAGAAGCCTGATTTCTCCCCGCAAAGCGGGGAGAAATCACACGCATCTTGAAGTTAGATTGGTATATTAGCTTACATCTATATTTGCCCACCTACACCTTTAAACTTCTCAACAAAGGCAGCAATTTTCTGGAAAACGATCTGCTTTTTCGTTCTATATTCTGGGTTAAGTGGACTTAACTTTGGTAGCGTTGAATTTAGCTCTGTACCGTTTTCACTTGCATATTCTCGTTTTAATGATGCTGTGATATAGCGCTTAGCCGCCTCTTCATTTAATTTCTCAGAGCTGATTAACTCCTCTGCTTCACGCTTTTGTTCAGCTTGAGCAAATTTGAAAAACTCATCAATAATACTGGCTTTGTCAATAATTTCGTCCAAATTAGTTTGATTAATGAAATCAACAATTAGACTTTCTTTTGCTCGATTTCCAAGGCTGGAACGAATTAAACGGCGAACTTCATCAATTAATTCCGCCTTATTTTTATTCTTTTTATTATTTTCAAAAATCAATTCAAGAATATAATCCAGATTAATTTCCTGTGATTTGAGCAAATCTATTTCAAAAACAACATCATCCCAGTCAATAGTCGATTTATCTTTCTCATTAGATGATTTTTCACGGCGTAACCAATCACGCGTATCATTATAGGTTGAGCGATAATCTTGAATAGCACGCTCAGTCGGCATCTCAATCGCTTGCATAGCTGCGATATCTTCATTGTCCAGGTAGTATTTAGCTTTAAATGCCTCGACAGCTTCCGGATTACTCATATCTACATGCTGTAGAGCCTTTAATCCTGCAAATTCATCATAGTTTTGCAGCACATTCTCCGCACGCAAATATTCACCAAATAGTTTGACAAAGTCCTTTTTATCTTGCTCCTTAACAATATCATCAGGGTTGGGGAAGCGTTTTTGTAATTCAATCACTACATCCAAAAAACCACGACGTGCTTCGCCAGTGACTAAATCAGTAAAACCTTCCATGTATTCTTTGTAGCTTTTTTCCAGCACCACGTTTTTGGTGTTCTTATCACCAAACAAAGTGATGGCTTCAACTGTAGCCTGTTCTAAATCACGGAAGGTGACGATATTGCCAAAGGTCTTCGTGGCGTCATAAATACGGTTAGTGCGTGAAAAAGCTTGCATTAGGCCGTGGTAACGCAGATTTTTATCGACAAATAAAGTATTCAATGTCGGCGCATCAAATCCTGTTAAGAACATGCCAACAACAATCAGTAAATCTACTTCTTGATTTTTCACTCGCTGAGCAAGATCTTTATAGTAGTTTTGGAAACTTTTACTATCTACACCAAAATTCATTTTGAACGCTGCATTATAATCATCAATGGCTGCACTTAAAAATTCTTTGGCACTGCTATCCATTGTGGTGAGTTCAAAACTTTCATCAATAATCTCACCAATAGCATCTTGCTCTTCATTAGCAGCGAAAGAAAAGATAGTGGCGATATTAAGCGGTTTTTTATTTGCTTTATTCTCTTCAATCTCTTTTTGTAGCTGCTTGAACGCTTCATAATAAGCTTTGGCAGCATCCACACTGCTGACCGCAAACATGGCATTAAAGCCTTTGCCACCCGCTTGGAGACGATGCGTTTTTTGTCTGAAGTTATTTAAAACATACCGAGAAATTTCACGGATACGAACAGGATGTAAAAAAGCTTGCTTATTTTCTGCTGCTGTTAACTTTTTCTCGTCTTGTTCGGTTTCAATCGACTTAAATTGTGGTCTTACATCGTTATAATCAACTTTAAACTTCAATACTTTTTCATCACGAATGGCATCGGTAATCACATACGAATGTAATTCTCGGCCAAATACACTACTGGTGGTGTCTGCACCTAAAGCGTTTTGCGGGAAAATTGGTGTGCCCGTAAAACCAAATTGATAATATTTTTTGAATTTTTTCTTTAAGTTTTTTTGTGCTTCACCAAACTGGCTGCGGTGTGCTTCATCAAAAATAAACACCACTTGTTTAGTGTAAATAGGTAAATCACTTTCACTTTTTATTAAGTTATTCAGTTTTTGAATGGTCGTCACAATAATTTTATTGTCATCTTTTTCAAGATTCCGTTTTAACCCTGCAGTACTTTCCGAACCATTAACGCTGTCAGGCGAAAAACGTTGATATTCTTTCATAGTCTGGTAATCCAGATCCTTACGATCGACCACAAAAAATACCTTATCGATAAAATCCAGCTCAGTGGCCAAACGCGCCGCTTTGAAACTGGTTAAGGTCTTTCCCGACCCCGTGGTATGCCAAATATAGCCACCACTTTCAGTATTACTCCAATTTTTAGCCTGATACGCACTTTTAATTTTCCACAAAATACGTTCAGTAGCCGCTATTTGATAGGGGCGCATCACTAACAAAGTATTGCTAACATCAAATACGGAAAAATGGATTAACACATTCAGCAAGGTATTTTTCTGAAAAAATGTGGCCGTGAAATCTTTTAGGTCTTTAATCAGCGTATTATCAGATTTGGCCCAATTCATGGTGAAATCAAAACTGTTTTTATCACGCTTGGTAGTATTGGCAAAATAGCGAGTGTTTGTACCGTTTGAAATCACAAAAAGCTGTAAGTATTTAAACAGTGAGTTTTCTGTATTAAAGCTTTCTTTACTATAACGGTGCACTTGGTTAAAGGCTTCACGGATAGCAACTCCGCGCTTTTTGAGCTCAATTTGTACCAATGGCAGGCCATTAACCAAAATTGTTACGTCGTATCGATTCGCTTGCGCCCCTGTTTGCTTGAATTGCTTAATAACTTGTACTTTATTATGAGCAATGTTTTTCTTATCCACGAGATAGATGTTCTCGATATGCCCATCGTCAAAAACAAAGTCATAGATATAATCGTTATGAATCTTACGGGTTTTATCTATGCTGTTATCGTTAGGATTATCCAGGTACTGTTCAACAAAGCGCTGCCACTCACTTTCTGAAAAATTAACATTATTCAGTACTTGTAATTGCTCCCGCACATTAGCCAGCATGTTTTGGGGCGTGTTTAAGCCAGTAACATATTCATAGCCTTGGCTGATTAAATCGTTGATCAATTCCCGTTCTAAATCACCTTCGCTTTGGTAAGTTTCATTTAGCTGCAATTCTTTAGTGTATTTATCCAGTACGATAAAGTTATTTGATTCAGCAACAGTTTTGTATTCGTGCATACTTCACCTATAAATTTGATTCACTCTAGTCTTCTGCCTGTTGGAAGCGGTACATAGTGTTAATTTCATTAACCAAATAGCGCAAAACACGCTTATCATCTTCCGTAAGCTCAGCGACCTCTTCACCTGCATGTTTTGAATGACTAGAGATATTAATAATCCTGGCTTCATAAGGATTGGGCCTGCCATCATCAGTTTTTGGCAATAAATCACCCCACTTTTTATAGCCAAGAAAAGTAGAGGTTTTTTCTAATATATTTCTTAAAAAGTTGAAGTGATACTTGCTCAACTGACCGTTTTCAATGGCTTTTTCGAGTTCTGACTTTAGATAAAGATGATATGAAAATGGTGAATCATTGGGTTGGATTACCAGCTGATATGTGCCATCTTCATGCTTTGTCAGCCTGTATTTCTCAAACCATTTCTTTTTATAACTTTTATCATCACTATTTAGCTCATTGTGTAGCACATTATAGAAAAGAGGGTTATGCGTCGTGATGATGAATTTAACACTAGATTCGTTAGATTTAATTAGTTGAGCAAGATGTACTGCCAACTCAATCAAATGGTTTTCATCTAAAGAGCTCACAGGATCATCAATAAAGATGTATTGCAATTGATTAAACTGATCTGTTTCTCGCTCACTGGGTTCAGCAACATTCAACACGCTTATTACTTGTTCAATCAGTGTGTAAAACATGCTCCAGATAAAGTTGCTTTCTTCGCCTTTTGATATTTTGACATTTTCAGTTCGTGCTTCATTGCCACGTTCGAAAGAAAACATGACCTCCGAACCATTTTCACTAAAATGTGGAGTTAATTTGTCATCCGTATAGCGTTGAAAGTTAGCAATGATATTTCGGTCTTGCCCCTGATCTTTTAGCACCCAATCTGTAAATGAATTCGGCTGGATTTTGAGTTTAGGCTCGGTATTCTCAGATAAGTCGTTATCCCAGTAAAACAAATCTTCGGTAAAGGCGTTGTAATACAAAAAATTAGTACGCGTTAATGATAGTTCTTTATTGTTGGTACTTTCATCATTATCAATTTTTGGCGCAATCAGCTGTTTAAATTCCTTCGAAAGCCGAGTCTTACCCGTACCATTAAAAGCATAGATCAACTGCACTTTCTTGTTGGCATCTTTTAGCTGCTGTGCTATTTCCGTTAGCGTTTTGCTCATATCATGCCCCTACCTCTGGTTTGGGAAAACTCAATAGCAGATCGCGATAATATTCGTATTGCTTTTGACGTAGTTCAATTTCTCGTGGTAGACCTTCACTAATGGAGCTAGTTAAAATGTCGAATTTGTCTAGGATGGTCACAATGCGATCTTGTTCGGCAAGTGAGGGAATAGGAATTGGATATTCCATTATTTTCATTTTATTACCGCGTGGCATTTTGGCCCCTTTAGAATGCCGCATGTTATAGTCGAAAAACTTATCATCCGCTAAAATTTGATATAGATACCTAGGTGTTATCGTTTCATCAGTCAGATGTATAACCAGTACATCGCCATTTGTGCCACCGATACGATCAGCGTGCCATATTTTCTTCAAGTAGGGGCGAATATTGCCGATTAAAATATCACCACTTTGATACTCTATTAAGTTACCTTCGGTTGGCACATAATTAGACTCTTTTTTTCCTGCCCAATTTTGTAAGAGATTATCAACTCCCACGTAATTCGATTTATCAAGTTTGTCAAAGCAAATACGAGTTTTTGAATACTCTGTAAGCTCCCCCAAAGTCTTCCACTCCACCTCACCTTCTTCAAAACTTAACAACTGGTCGCGATAATAGTTGTACTGCTTTTTGCGTGCGCTAAGCTCAGCTGTAAGCTCAGCTGTAAGCTCAGTAAAGGTGTCCAAAATGCGGACGATTTCGGTTTGGAATGCAAGCGATTTTTCTAGTTTTTCAGGATATGGAATAGGGATTTGGATTTTCGCCATATCAGATGCAGAAACATCAATAACTTTTGCTCCTTTTGCATATTTCCTTTTTTCATTTGCAAATTCGGTTGTTTGAGTGAAATAAGCAAAATATTTCCCTAAGATAATTGGGCTTGGTTTGAAAATTGTGGCGTGTCCACCGGTAACTGCTTGTTGCTCACCCAGATAAACCAGAGCCTTACCAACGTCTTCGAGGTTTTCACTTGTGTTTGTGATTACAACATCACCTGTATTAACCTTCCTTAATTTTTTGGCTAGCTCAGGCGAAACAAATGATTTAGTTTTTGTCGTAGACAAACCGTAATAAGTATAAATTTGTCCATAGTGAATTGCAGGCACACCGGTTTCGGCAAAATCTTTTTTTTGTAATCCATTACCACGAACTAACTCACCAATTTCTCCCAAGGCCATCCATTCCACCTCAACCCCTTGAAGCAGTTTTTCCATAAAACTCATATTGCTCATGCCTTATTCTCCGTGCCTTCAATCTCAGCAATAATGGCATCAATATCCGCCCGCAGTTGGTCGATTTTTTTAACGGTGGTCTTTAATTCGGCATTGAGTTTTGTAATATCAATTACTTCGCGGTTATCTTTAACTTCGACATAACTACTCACCGACAGGTTGTAATTGTTAGCAGCGATGGCTTCAAAACTAACTGATTTTGCAAAGTGTTCAACATCATCTTTACTGTCGAAGACCTGCATGATTTGTTCGATATGGCTATCTGTAAGTATGTTGTTATTAGTTTCTTTTTTAAATAGAGAGCTTGCATCAATAAATTGAGTGGTGGTGTCTGTTTTGTGTTTAGACAGCACCAGAATGTTGACAGCAATGGTCGTGCCAAAAAACAGGTTAGGCGCCAATGAGATCACGGTTTCAACATAGTTGTTATCTACCAGATATTGGCGGATCTTTTGCTCAGCTCCACCACGGTAAAAAATACCTGGGAAGCAAACAATTGCCGCGCGGCCTTTGCTGGATAAATAACTCAGTGCGTGCAATACAAAGGCAAAGTCGGCTTTAGACTTCGGCGCTAATACACCAGCGGGAGCAAAGCGGTCATCGTTGATAAGTGTTGGATCATCACTGCCAATCCATTTTACCGAATACGGTGGATTAGAAACGATAGCATCGAAGGGCTTGTCATCACCGAAATGCGGATCTAACAGAGTGTTACCTAATGCGATATTGAACTTGTCGTAGTTAATATTGTGTAAAAACATATTCATACGCGCAAGGTTATAGGTGGTATGGTTAATCTCCTGACCAAAGAAACCTTCTTCAATAATGTGGTCATCGAAGTGTTTTTTGGCTTGTAATAGCAATGAGCCAGAACCTGCGGCGGGATCATATATTTTATTCACGCTTGTCTGCCCATGCATGGCAAGCTGAGCGATTAGCCTAGAAACGTGTTGTGGAGTGAAAAATTCACCGCCTGATTTACCAGCATTAGCCGCGTAGTTAGAGATTAAAAACTCGTAAGCGTCACCAAACAGGTCGATTTGATTATTTTCAAACTGGCCAAATTTGAGTCCTGCCACGCCTTTTAATACAGCAGCTAAACGGGCGTTTTTATCTTTAACGGTATTTCCTAAACGATTACTGGTAGTGTCGAAATCGGCAAAAAGCCCTTTGATCTCTGCTTCAGATGGGTAGCCGCTGGCTGAGCTTTCAATAGCGACGAAGATGCTATTTAAGTCCTTGTTTAAGTTATCATTTTTATTAGCACTCGCAGCGATATTAGCAAACAACTGGCTTGGGTAAATAAAATAACCTTTGGTTTTAATAGCATCATCTTTAATATCGTCAGTGATGATTTCATCTGAAAGCTCGGCATAGTTGATATTCGCATCACCGCCTTCAATGTAGTTTGCAAAGTTTTCACTTATAAAGCGATAAAACAGCGTACCTAGTACATACTGTTTGAAATCCCAGCCATCAACTGAACCTCTCACATCGTTGGCGATTTGCCAGATTTGACGCTGTAGTTCTGCGCGTTGTTGGGTACTTGTCATTGTGAAACTCCACTATCAATACGTTTAAATAGCCATTCGGCCTATAATCAGGCCGGTATTATAACGAGTAAAGACACTCTAATCATTTTGAATCTCCACAAGTTCATTATCCCTATAATATATTGATATATATCATTTAAATTATAGAGTGAACAGTGGTGAACACTTTTTTATATACCAATTTAATTTCAAGATGCGTGTGATTTCTCCCCGCTTAGCGGGGAGAAATCAGGCTTCATACAGTATTGTAAATAGCAGCTTGAAGTTTGATGCGTATACAAGAATTGCCCGCTACGTATTTAGCGGATACTCAGAAGAATATTGATGTTTTACAGAGATAATCGTCACAGGCTTCATCCGTGGTTTTGGTGTATGATTTGCCAATAAATTATCACTGTCCAAACATCTCACGTAACCAGCCAGGCGCTTCTTCTTCATTTTCCTCGATAGGCTGTTGTACCGATTGCTGGCACAACTTCTGTGGATCATCAGTCCAAACCGGTAATACTCTGATACCGCTTCCTTCGCAGTTGAAACTGCCATCTTCATTGACTGACATATCCACGATACCTTCTGGTGGACGGTTATTCAGTTCCAGTGGCGTTTCATTATCCAGATAACGACGATAAATCGTCAGTGCACCCGTCGCTCCGGTTAGGTTAGTTGGGCCATTGTTATCACGTCCAGTCCAGACAATCGCGACTTCTTTGCCATCAATGCCGGTAAACCAACTGTCACGCAGATCATTGGTTGTTCCGGTTTTGCCTGCCAGGTGATATTTGCCATATTTCCCTGTCAGTGAGCGCCCTGTACCTCTCTCCACTACCTGCTGCATACCATATAGCGTCAGATAAGCGGCCTGTGGCGGCACAACACGCTCTGCCTGTGGGTAGCTCTGGTAAATCACCGTACCATCTTCAGCAATGATGGAGCGCAACGCAGAAAGTTTCGCCCGATTCCCCCCGCTGGCAATCGTCTGGAATTCTTGTGCCATTTCCATTGGCGTGAGGTTAATCGCGCCTAATAACATCGCAGGGATTTGTTGGATCTCTTTCGCAGGAATACCAAGCGCAACCAACGTGCTGGAGATGCGGTCTAACCCAACATCCAGCCCTAAATTCACGGTCGGCACATTCATCGAACGCGCTAACGCGTCAATTAGCATGACACGCCCACTGAAAGTACGGCTAAAGTTCTTCGGTTCCCAAGGCTTTCCACCTGCTTGAGGAATAGAGAGAGGTTCATCCGCCAGCCAGGTATTCAGACGATATTTATCCGGCTGGCTCAATGCCGTCAGATACGTGGCTGGTTTAGCAAGTGAGCCAATCAAACGACGGGCGTTTAACGCCCGGTTAAATCCGGCATATTGCGGCTGGGAACCGCCAACCATAGCTCTAACCTCACCGCTGAAACGGTCAACAACAACCATCGCCCCTTCCAGATCATCAACCTTGCGGGCTTTTCGCAGGGCAGCAACGCCCTCTTCAACGGATTTTTCTGCCGCATCCTGCGAAACCGGATCGAGGGTAGTAAAGATCTTTACCCCTGACAAATCATTGACTTTATCGCCCAGCTTTTCTTGCAATTCCTGACGAACCAATTGCATAAAGGCTGGCTGTGGCGTAATCACCCCGCTTTTCGGTTTTACCCCTAACGGACGAGCACTAAGTAGATCATACAGCTCCTGATCGATGATTTTTCGGTTCTGGAGGATTTTCAAAACAACATTGCGCCGCTCCAGCGCAGTTTTAGGATGACGCCATGGGTTATACCACGAAGCCCCTTTGACCATTCCCACCAGCAGCGCTTGTTGATCCAAACTCAATTCATCAATCGGGCGACCAAAATAGTACAGACTTGCCAATGGAAAACCATGGATCTGCTCATTACCACTTTGTCCTAAAAAAACTTCGTTCAAGTACAATTCCAGAATGCGATCCTTGCTATAACGCGCATCCATTAGCAACGCCATGTACGCTTCATTCGCTTTACGGATCAAAGTACGTTCATTGGAGAGAAACAAATTTTTCACCAATTGCTGCGTCAGGGTACTGCCACCCTGAATTGTACGTCCCGCGATCAAGTTAGCTAAAAATGCACGGGCAATGGAAAGCGGCCTGACGCCATCATGTTCATAAAAGTAACGATCTTCCGTTTCCAGTAAAGTCTGAACCAACAAATCAGGAAAGCCGGAACGTGGGACAAACAGACGCTGCTCACCATTGGGTGATTGCATCATGGTGATCAATTTGGGATCAAGACGGAAAAAACCAAACTGACGATGGTTTTCCATGTTTTCAATGCTGGCAAGATGATTATTATCAAAGGTCAACCGCGCCTGAATTTGCTCTTCTTTACCATCAGGGAAATCAAATGGGCGGCGTAACATTTCTATGTTATTCCCCCTGACGACAAATTCACCGGCACGGGTGATTTTTGTTACTCTTCGATATTGCATCCCCTCCAGCAGATGGATCATTTCGTCCTTGCTGTAATTCATGCCAGGTTCAAGATTGACCATCCGTCCGTACACCGCTGCCGGTAAATCCCAAACTTTTCCGTCAATACGCTCGCGAATTTTGTTATCCAGATAGAAACCATAAATAACAATGAGGATCGCCAGCACAATAAAGATTTTTAGCAGCAACCACAAAAACCAGTGCCCGCCTTTTTTAGGCGGGCGGGAATTCGCACTGCGGGCGTTCTTCCCTTTTTTAGTCATGACTTCATCCTCATCGTTGTCGTCAAAGTTATCATTTTCATAATCATCCCGCCGATTGCGTTTGTTAGATGTTCGCCCACGACGAAGTCCTGATTTTTTACCCTTGCGTCCGATTGGCTGACGATCATCATCAGACATACCGAATTCTCCAAATGTTTATTAACTACCGGCAAGTAAATGCAAACTATTACATCTGCTTCTTCACGCGCCTAGTTGGTGCTGTGTTGGCAGGATCATCTGGCCACAAATGTTTGGGGTAACGCCCTTTCATCTCTTTTTGCACCTCACGATAAGTTCCCTGCCAAAACGCAGCAAGATCTTGTGTGATCTGTAATGGACGATGGGCAGGAGATAACAACTCAATGACAACCGGAACTCGTCCTTTCGCCAATACTGGATTTTGCTGCTCTCCGTACATTTCCTGCATCCTCACTGACAATACCGGAGGTTTATCATGGAAATACTGGATGGTGATCCTGCTCCCCGTTGGCACAGTGTAATTAGTAGGCAATTCATTATCCAGTATTTGCCGTTGTTGCCAATCAAGCAATTCCATCAGGCAGGAGGATAGCTCAATCTGGCGCAGGCCTTTTAAATTATCAACACCATCCAGGGCAGGCAGCAACCACTGTTCAAGGGAGTCCAATAATGCTTCGTCATCAACCCCAGGCCAGTTCACTTCCGGTAGCCATTCTGTTGCTCTTTGCAGGCGAATACGCAACTGCAACGCCTCCTGTGACCAATTTAATGCCGATACCCCTTCCTGTCTTACCCAATTCAACAAGGCTTCCTGTAATTCCGCTGCCGAAGGTTTTGCCAATGGTTGGGCTTTGACAATTAATCGCCCACATTGCAAACGCTTCCACGCCCGTAATGAGCCTTTATTATCATCCCACTCTACGGTTGTATGCTCAGTAAACAGATGAGGGTATTGCTTTATGGTCTGTTCAATCGCCAACGGGCAGGCAAGCAAAACCTGTGCATCAGGATGGCGGTTTCCCTGCTGTAACGAAGGAGTCACTAACCAAGCCTCGCCCGACAGCGGCTCTTCACGTTCCAGCGCGACCCCCAAACCATTAGCTAATTGAAAACGGCCAAGATTATCGCGGTTTTTAGCGATCCGATCTGGAAACCCCTGAACCAAGAGTTCAGGCACAAGATCCAATCTGAGGCTTCCAGCATGGCTTGTTTTATCCGCCAGTTGATTTGTAAAATTCCTGATGAGCTGATTGGCGCGTTGCTGCCAATGACGCTGATTTGCTGTCAGCCAATAGAGCAGGTCAGGCTGTCCACGACGCGGTGGTTCTTCCAAAATAGCCACCAATTTCGCTGCCGTTACCAATGCTGCACGGCTTTTGCCTTCTTTATCATCGCTTTCCTGAGCTGAACACAGTATCGCCGCCAAACGCGGTTCGCTGCCGAATTCCACCATCTGCCAACCACGGGAAGTCAATTGCTGGTTGTCATCCAACGCCCCTAAGCGCAGCAACAGGGATTCTGCAACCGCCAATGCGGGTTGTGGCGGATTATCCAACCAATGAAGCTGGGAACTGTCACGACATCCCCACTGCAATAAAGAGAGCAGTAGGCCGCTTAAATCTGAATGCAAGATCTCCGGCTCGTTGTGTTCTCTGGCTCTTTCTGCCTGCTCCTGACTAAATAAATGCCAACAAACACCGGCCTCTAATCGCCCAGCCCGCCCTGCCCGCTGCACCATCGATGCCTGGCTGATGCGTTGGGTAATTAAACGTGTCAGGCCACTCTTCGGTTCAAATCGACCGGAGCGCTCCAGCCCACTGTCTACCACTAACCGAATACCTTCAATCGTCAGACTGGTTTCTGCAATATTGGTGGCAAGCACGACTTTGCGCATTCCCACTGGTGCTGGTGTTATTGCTTTGCGTTGTTCTGCCAACGACAATGCCCCATACAATGGACACAACAGCGTATCGCCATTGATCTTATCTTCCAATTGCAACATTACCCGCTGAATCTCACCGACGCCGGGCAGAAACAGCAACAACGATCCCGTTTCTTGCTGCAATAACCGCAATACCGCCGATGCAACTGATTGTTCAAAAGGTTGATAAGTAGGAAGTGGATGATATGACCTCGTTACCGGATAACTGCGTCCTTCTGACACAATCACAGGGGCATCAGGTAATAAAGCAGAAAGGCGCTGGTTATCCAATGTTGCCGACATCACCAGAATACGCAAGTCATCGCGCAACCCTTCCTGCACATCCAGCAACAATGCCAATGCGAGATCGGCCTGTAAACTACGTTCATGAAATTCATCAAGGATGACAAGAGAGACGCCGTTCAATTCAGGATCTTGTTGCAGCATACGCGTCAGGATCCCTTCGGTCACAACCTCAAGCCGAGTTGCATCACTGACTTTGGTTTCCGAGCGCATCCGGTAGCCGATGGTCATACCAACAGGTTCATTGAGTTGTTCGGCGAGACGTTCAGCCACACTCCGTGCAGCAATCCGTCGCGGTTCCAGCATAATGATGCGCCCTGACAATGGTGCCTGCTGTAAAATCGCCAATGGCAATCCGGTCGATTTTCCAGCTCCCGTTGGTGCATGTAGTAACACTTGCTGCGACGTTTGCAGTGCCGCAATAACGGATCCCACCACGTCATAAATAGGTAATAAGTCACAAATGGGCAATGACAAAAGGATCACCATAATGAATTAACTTTCAATGGTTGCCATTGTAGCATTAGCGTCTTTGGTTTCATCCGCCCATTGGTCATGAAGGAAAGTTTATGGAATTTTCACCTCCCCTGAAGCCTGCTACCCTAATCCGCCGTTATAAACGCTTTCTTGCGGATGTCCTTACGCCAGAAGGAGAAACACTCACCATTCACTGTGCCAATACGGGAGCCATGACAGGATGTGCCACGCCAGGGGATACCGTGTGGTATTCCACATCCGATAATCCCAAACGCAAGTATCCCAATAGCTGGGAACTCACACAAACCCAGGATGGTCACTGGATTTGTGTCAATACCCTCAGAGCCAATGATCTGGTCTGCCAAGCTATTGAAAAAAATATTATCTCGGAATTATCTGGATATGAGCACATTAGCCGTGAGGTTAGCTATGGCAAAGAAAAAAGTCGGATAGATTTATTGTTACAATCAAAACAAAAAGTTAACTGCTATATTGAAGTCAAATCAGTCACATTGTTACAGGAAAATTATGGTTATTTTCCTGATGCGGTCACAATTCGAGGGCAAAAACATTTACGTGAGCTATCATTGATAGCACAACAAGGCCAGCGGGCTGTTTTATTATTTGCTGTTTTACATTCTGGGATCAGTCAGGTTGCAGCAGCAAAACATATCGACCATGATTATGCTTTTCTTTTGGAACAAGCATGTCAATCCGGGGTCGAAGTAATCTGTTATAAGGCCAGTATGACAGAAAACGGGATGGTTATAAGTGACAAATTACCTTTTGTATCAATGGGATAATTTGTAAACAAATCATACTGACGAGAGGGGTTTTGCAACATATTTAGGCAGTAAACATGCCTGCCTTCACACCATTGCAAAACTAATGACAGGAACAATTGCCAACCTCGCAGTCATCTGTTATTTATAGCGGCCTATTTTTTTCCCCCTCTTGTCGGGGGGTCGTTTGATAGTGCGTGTGTAAGGAGAAGCATTATGCAAGAAGGGCAAAAACGTAAAACCTCGTCCTTGAGCATTCTCGCCATCGCTGGGGTAGAACCTTACCAGGAAAGGCCAGGCGAAGAATACATGAACGATGCCCAGTTAAAGCATTTCAAGCTGATTCTGGAAGCATGGCGCAATCAACTCAGGGATGAAGTAGACCGTACTGTATCTCATATGCAAGATGAGGCAGCAAACTTCCCTGATCCAGTTGACCGTGCGGCGCAAGAAGAAGAGTTCAGTCTTGAATTACGTAATCGGGATCGTGAGCGTAAGTTGATCAAAAAGATCGAAAAAACGCTGAAAAAGGTCGAAGAAGAAGACTTTGGCTATTGTGAAGCCTGTGGGATTGAAATCGGCATCCGCCGTTTAGAGGCTCGTCCAACAGCCGATTTATGTATTGACTGTAAGACGTTGGCCGAAATTCGTGAAAAACAAATGGCTGGCTAACCAATAGGGCTAAGTACGGCGCATTTAGCGCCGTATGCCCCTATGCTTGAATCGACTATGACTCAATCCAGACATTCCTCGTTATATATTGGGCGCTTTGCTCCATCTCCTTCCGGCGATCTCCATTTTGGCTCTCTGGTAACTGCACTAGGTAGTTATCTGCAAGCCCGTGCCTGTCATGGAAAATGGCTGATGCGTATTGACGATATTGATCCTCCACGGGAAATTCCCGGAGCAGACAAACGGATATTGCAAGCTCTTGAGCATTATGGGCTTTACTGGGATGGAGAAGTTCTCTATCAATCCCAGCGTCATGACGCTTACCGTGCCATCCTCGATCAATTAAAACAGCAAGGAGACAGCTATTACTGCACCTGCACCCGCCAACGCATCCAACAACTGGGCGGCTTTTATAATGGCCACTGCCGACATTTACCTCTGCCAGCTCACAACGCTGCAATTCGTCTAAAACAGCACCATCCGATTTATCGTTTTTACGATAAATTGCAAGGCTATATCACCGTGCCTACAAAAATGGCTGAGGAAGATTTCATTATTTATCGCAAAGACGGTTTATTTGCCTATAATCTTGTCGTTGTTATTGATGATAACTATCAAGGTGTCACTGAAATTGTCAGAGGAGCTGATTTAATTGAACCCACGGTTCGCCAGTTGTCTCTGTATCAGCATTTGAATTTTGCAACACCAGATTATGTGCATTTACCTCTCGTGCTAAATAAAGAGGGAAATAAACTTTCTAAGCAAAATCATGCCCAACCGCTCCCATTGGGCGACCCAAGACCATTGCTTATTGATGCGTTATCATTTTTAAATCAGCCCACTATCGCAGGCTGGCAGGATCTCACGACAGATCAACTGCTACAGCAAGCTATCGTCGGTTGGAATATAAACGCGGTTCCGCCAAAAAACCTAACTAATAGACTAAGTTAAATAAAGTCTTTCTATTGGTACTGTAAGCATTCTCAAAAAATGTCCAGTAAGTTATGATTGGCGGCTGTTTTTTGTTTTAATTGATCAGTCACTACCGAGGTGTACCATTTTTAACCGAGTAGCAACTTTCTGTCGTAATTTATTAATCCGCGATCACAAAACACAGCGCGACACACCGGCAGTCAGTGAAAGGCCAGTCACCGTATCTGACCATTCTGCTCAAACAGAGAGCAGTCCTCCGCGTAAACGTAGCAGAGGGAATTATTCATCTTCATCACATGCCGAAAACGACAAAATGAAGAAAAAATCTGTAAGGACAATGCCTTCGGACTCCCCGATCACGGTGATCCCACGCGAACAGCATCCTATTTCACGCAAGGACATCAGTGATAATGCCTTAAAGGTTCTATATCGCCTAAATAAATCAGGTTTTGAAGCTTACCTGGTCGGAGGCGGGGTTCGTGATCTACTGCTGCACAAAAAACCCAAAGATTTTGATATAGCAACCAACGCTACACCGGAACAAGTTCGTCAACTGTTCCGTAACTGTCGCCTTGTCGGACGTCGTTTTCGTCTTGCCCATATCATGTTTGGCCCTGATGTGATTGAAGTTGCCACCTTCCGCGGTCCGCATGAGCAAATTGAAAACAATGACCGGAACCAGTCACATAAAGCCCAAAGCGGCATGTTACTGCGGGATAATATTTTTGGTTCAGTAGAAGAAGATGCGGTTCGTCGTGATTTCACGATCAATAGCCTCTATTACGGCATTGAAGATTTCGCGCTGCGGGATTACATAGGTGGCATGGCCGATCTGAACGCAGGTATCATTCGCCTGATTGGTGATCCAGAAACACGCTATCGGGAAGACCCCGTGCGGATGCTGCGGGCGGTTCGTTTCGCCAGCAAACTGGATATGACTATCGAGCCAGCTACCGCTGAGCCTATCCCACGCCTGGCATTTCTATTGAAAGATATTCCAGCGGCACGTCTGTTCGAAGAATCCCTGAAATTGTTACAGACAGGGCAGGGTTACAAGACTTATAAACTGCTGCGCGAATATCATCTGTTCCAGCCATTGTTTCCGCTTATTCAACCGGGTTTCACCCAGCGTGGTGATTCGTCAATGGAAAAGCTGTTAGTACAGGTATTGAAAAATACCGATTTTCGCTTACAAAGTGATAAAAGAGTGAATCCCGCGTTCTTATTTGCGGCCATGCTATGGTATCCCTTGATTGAACATGCGGAAAAACTGACACAGGAAGGCGGATTACAGTATTACGAGGCTTTTGCATTAGCAATGAATGATATTCTTGATGAGCAGTGCCGCTCCATTGCTATCCCGAAACGCCATACCACCACCATGCGCGATATCTGGTTGCTCCAGCTGCGCTTACCGCGTCGTCAAGGAAAACGAGCAAATAAATTAATGGAACATCCGAAGTTCCGTGCTGCATATGATTTACTGGAATTGCGCGCCAGCATTGAACCACGCCATGAATTGAGAGAGTTGGTACAGTGGTGGGCTGATTTCCAACAGTCAACATCCTCACAACAGCGCGAAATGATATCTGATCTGGGTAGCGAACCCATTCGCCGCAGGACACGCCCCCGCCGTGGTGGACGCATTCGCCAGAACAGGAACAACGGTTATTAATATGACTCGAGCCTATATCGCCATTGGCAGTAATCTGGCTAACCCTTTGCAGCAAGTCAATAATGCACTTGCTGCCCTGAAAAAGATCCCTGATACCACTTTTATTGTTCGCTCATCTTTTTACCGAACCAAACCAATGGGGCCACAGGATCAACCCGATTACCTCAACCTTGCCGTTGTATTGGAAACCCAATTATCCCCAGAAACATTGCTTGATCACACCCAAGCGATCGAACTGGAACAAGGACGCGTTCGTAAAGGCGAACGCTGGGGGCCGAGAACGCTCGATTTGGACATCATGCTGTTTGGTAATCACATCATCAACACCGAACGCTTGACGGTTCCCCACTATGGGTTAAAACAGCGTGAATTTATGCTTTATCCACTTGCAGAAATTGCCCCAGACCTTGTGTTTCCCGATGGAGAAACGCTGGCAGAGCAATTAAAAAAAGTACCGGAAAATGGCCTGACGCTTTGGTTATAGTTTGTTGTAGAGGGGCAACGGAAAAACAGAGGGTATAACTAACTATTCAGGAGAGAATGATGAAGCCAACAACTCTGGCTGATCTAAATCAGTTAAAAAAAGACAAGCGCAAATTTGCAACCATCACCGCCTACGATGCCAGTTTCGCCCACCTTTTCGCCGAACAAGGCATTAATGTCATGCTCATTGGTGACTCACTCGGCATGACCATACAGGGATTTGATTCTACCCTACCTGTCACTGTTGACGATATTTCTTACCACACCCGAAGTGTTCGCGCTGGCGCCTCCCATGCTTTTCTCATCGCGGATATGCCTTTCATGAGCTACGCAACCCCCGAACAAAGTTTTAACAATGCGGCTGCACTAATGCGCTCTGGTGCCAATATGGTCAAAATTGAAGGTGGAGATTGGCTATGTGAGACCGTCAAAATGCTGACCGAGCGAGCCGTCCCTGTTTGCGGTCATTTAGGCCTGACGCCACAATCAGTCAATGTACTTGGAGGCTATAAAGTTCAGGGACGCGATGACACCTCGGCTCAAAAGTTATTTGACGATGCGATTGCTTTGGAAAAAGCAGGCATGCAACTCCTGGTGTTAGAATGTGTTCCGACGGCACTAGCGCAGCGTATCACTGAAGCACTGGAAATTCCGGTTATTGGCATTGGGGCAGGTAATATGACTGACGGTCAAATTCTGGTTATGCATGATGCCCTGGGTATCACAGCAAGACCTCCAAAATTTGCCAAAAACTTCCTCGCAGAAACTGGCAATATAAGGGATGCTATCCGCCTGTATATTGAACACGTAGAAAGCGGCGCCTATCCTGACCAGGCACACTCATTCAACTGATTATTCTCCAGCATGACGACTAATTAAGGGAGTACAGCAATGCTGATTATAGAAACGATCCCCATTTTACGCCGAGAAATCCGTCGCTGGCGCCAGGCAGGCAAACGTATTGCCTTCGTCCCTACGATGGGAAACCTGCATGATGGTCATATGGCGTTAGTTGATACCGCCAAAGCACAGGCTGACGTTGTGATCGTCAGCATTTTCGTCAACCCGATGCAATTTGATCGAGAAGACGATCTGGTCAATTATCCTCGCACCTTGCAGGAAGATTGCGAAAAACTGAGCCGTCGCAATGTCGAGTTGGTATTCGCCCCTAATGCTAACGAAATGTACCCACATGGTTTAAACGGCAACCAAACTTTTGTCGAAGTACCCGAACTTTCTTATATCCTTGAAGGTGCCAGCCGACCAGGACATTTCCGGGGCGTCACAACCGTTGTCAGCAAATTGTTTAACCTGATCCAGCCCGATCTGGTTTATTTCGGCGAAAAAGATTTCCAGCAATTACAGATTATCCGCAAGATGATTGCAGATATGGCTTACGATATTACATTGGTTTCTGTGCCGATTGTCCGTGATAAAAATGGATTGGCGCTAAGCTCACGTAATAACCTTCTGTCCGCTGAAGAGAAAAAAATTGCGCCCTTGCTGAATAAGATTATGCAATGTATGGCAGAAAGGCTGAAAAATGGCGAACACGATACTGAGCGACTCATTGAACTGGCATCTGCCCATTTGCGGGAAGAAGGCTTTATGCCGGATGAGTTATTTATCCGTGATGCAGAAAACCTGCTGCCATTAACGGCACAAAGTAAAAAAGCCGTGATCCTGATGGCGGCATGGTTGGGACAAACACGACTGATTGATAATCAGCAGGTTATTTTAGCTGCCTGATTTTAATTGTAGATGCGTGTGTATCGCCACTCCGCCGCCATCAACGGCGGAGTATTAAATTTTAGCTTAAGTTCTGAGCCCTCTCCCTGATTCAATGAGATACCAGGCTAATCCATAGAATCCAGCAATAAAGATCCCTAACATACCTAATGTCATCGCCAGAGAAACATCCATAATACCGAGAAATCCATAACGGAAGCCACTGACCATATAGACGATGGGGTTTAGCTTTGACACTATCTGCCAAAAAGTAGGCAACAGGGTAAGGGAGTAGAATACGCCCCCCAGATAGGTCAACGGAGTCAGAACAAATGTTGGAATGATACTAATATCATCGAATGTTTTCGCAAAAATGGCATTCAATAGCCCCGCCAACGAAAATAGAATCGACGTTGCCAGCAAAGTGATCACCACCATTCCCCATGAATGTATCTGCAATGGTACGAACAATAGTGAAACCAATGTCACCAGAATGCCAACACATACCCCACGGGCTACCCCGCCCCCCACAAATCCAGCAATGATGACATGGGTTGGAACCGGAGCAACCAGTACTTCTTCAATGCTATGCTGGAACTTAGCGCCAAAGAAAGATGAAGAAACGTTAGCGTAAGAGTTGGTGATCACTGACATCATGATCAACCCAGGTACAATAAACTGCATATAACCAACGCCCCCCATTTCGCCAATGCGGGAACCGACCAGATTGCCGAAAATAACGAAATAAAGGGACATAGTGATCACTGGCGGTAGTAATGTCTGCACCCAAATACGACCAAAACGGGTGACTTCTTTAATCCAAATAGTTTTCAGAGCCACCCAATACAGTTGGATCATTACCTCTCCCCTTTATTATTGGTTAATCCGACAAACAGCTCTTCAAGACGATTAGCTTTGTTACGCATGCTGCTGATTTGTATACCCTGCTTACTTAGCTGGGAGAAAACATCATTTAATCCCTGCCCACGTTTTACATCTACTTCCAGCGTTACTGCATCAATCAGACGGTAATCGTAACCCTCAACAACCGGCTTTTCCCCTTTCACTGATAAGTCGAGCAAGAATGTTTCGCTTTCAAGTTGGCTAAGCAGGTTCTTCATGCTTGTGTTTTCCACTAGCTCGCCATGTTGGATAATGCCGATGTTTCGGCACAGCATCTCAGCCTCTTCAAGGTAATGAGTCGTCAGAATGATAGTCGTTCCTTGCGCATTCAATTCTCTCAAAAAGTCCCACATAGATCGGCGTAGTTCGATATCCACCCCTGCCGTGGGTTCATCAAGGATCAACAATTTTGGCTGGTGCATTAGAGCACGGGCAATCATTAAACGCCGTTTCATGCCGCCAGACAAACGAATTGCCCGTTCGTTACGTTTTTCCCATAGATCCAACTGAGTAAGATAGGTTTCTGCTCTCTCCAATGCCACATTCCGCGGGACACCATAATATCCCGCTTGGTTTAATACAATTTGGATCACCGTCTCGAATGGGTTGAAATTAAATTCCTGTGGAACAAGGCCGAGTTGCCGTTTAGCATTAACGAGAGCCGTATCAATATCGTAACCAAAGACCTTGACCTTACCCCCACTTTTATTCACCAAGGAACTAATAATACCTATAGTGGTGGATTTCCCCGCGCCATTTGGCCCTAAAAGGGCGTAGAAATCACCGGCTTCTACACACAAATCAATTCCTCGCAGCGCTTTCACTCCACTCTCATAGACTTTCGTGAGCTGCGTCAATTCCAATGCATAAACCATAAGTAAAAAATACCTTTATTATTTGCTATTCCTGACTGCTGCAAGATAGAAATTATGCCATTATTTTTTCCCTATTTCTTAGCAATGGTAGGGGGTAAATAAAAAACATTCCTCAATTAAATATTAAATTCTCAATTAATGTTGTATATGATTCTATCTCAAAAACGTTACCAGGCTATTTGTTATGATGAGAAAAATTGAAGAGCTGTTTGCGAGGAACAAGCAGTGGTCAAAGTCCGTAAATGAAGAAAACCCACTTTTTTTCAAAGAATTATCAAAAGCGCAAAAACCTCATTTTCTGTGGATAGGCTGTTCTGATAGCCGAGTACCTGCCGAAAAATTGATTGACGCAGCACCAGGCGATCTTTTTGTTCATCGCAACGTCGCTAATCTCGTTATCCATACCGATTTAAACTGTTTATCTGTTGTACAATATGCCGTTGATGTTTTACAGGTTGAACACATCATTATCTGTGGTCACTACGGTTGTGGTGGTATTGAAGCTGCGGTGGACGGCACTGAGTTAGGGTTAATCAATAACTGGCTGCTCCATGTCCGTGATTTATGGTACAAACACAGTTCCATGCTTGGTGAGTTACCTCCTAATGATAGGCTAAATCGCTTGTGTGAATTGAATGTCATTGAACAGGTTTACAATCTCGGCCATTCAACCATTATGCAATCCGCATGGAAACGCGGGCAGAAAGTGATGCTCCATGGTTGGGTGTATGGCTTAAAGGATGGTGAGTTACATGATCTGGATATTACAGCTGACAGCCGTGAAAAATTGGAGCTCAATTACCGTCAGGCTATTTCCAAATTATCCCAAACAAAATAATCGTTCGAAAGACAACCTATTAATTAGAAAAATAAATGGCAGCAAAAAAGCTGCCATTTACTTATACCGTATTGATTATTTCTGCTTATCGAAAATATTAATCTTCCAGCAAGGTGACATGCCCGATATAAGGCAGATGGCGATAATGCTGTGCATAGTCAATGCCGTAACCGACAACAAATTTATCTTCAATGGAATAACCAATCCACTCAACTGGAACATCGACTTCACGGCGAGATGGTTTGTTCAACAAAGTACAAATTGCCAGTGAATTAGGTTCACGCAACGCCAGAATCTCACGGATTTTGTTTAATGTATTGCCTGAGTCGATAATATCTTCAACGATCAACACATCTTTACCACGAATGTCCTCATCCAAATCCTTAAGGATTTTCACATCGCGGGTAGAACTCATTTCATTGCCATAGCTGGATGCTGTCATAAAATCCACTTCGTGGGGAACCTGAACTTCACGGCATAAATCTGCCATAAAGATAAACGATCCTCTCAACAGGCCAACCAGCACTAATTCACAATCACTATTACGATAGTGCTCTGTAATCTGTTGCCCCAGCTCAGCAATACGTTGCTTAACCTCCTGCTCGGAGATCATCACTTCTACAATATGTTTTAGTTCATTCATAACTATATATTTTTAAATAAGAATTAAAATAAAATCAGGTATCTTTTTACGAAAAGTGATACACCGATTGATATACCGTTCACCACACAAAGACGCAGACACAAGAAAACATGAGAACAAAATATTTTGCAGAGCATATCAGAATTCACTGCCTACAGTAAAAGAAGGGTTGAATTTATGACTCGTTGCCAGTGAGTAGTTCAGTACACTAAACGTTCTGACCTTGTGACAGGAGGTTGCAGCGCATTTCATCGGAAGGTATTAAAGATTTCGGTGACGGATAACCCATTGTGCCACCTCATCAAAGCAAACAACACAGTAGGTCATGAGATGAGGTGACTATTTCCCTGATGTTTTGCAGTATTAAAATAATTATCCTGCTAATTTCTCGCGAATTTTGCGTTCGATAAGATTACCGTTCATATCAAAATAACGGCTAGGCCAGATTTCAGATGGGTGAATGTTGAGATAATTAGCAATAATCCATTCGCCTTTAGGCCACGGGCGGCTTAATGCGTTTGCTAATGTCGATGAACTGAGTCCCGCTTCACGGGAGACAGCCGCCAAGGTTGTACCACGTTTACGTAATGCAGCAATAATATCGGCTTGATGCCAGTCATTTCTAACGTTATTCATTCCTGCTACCCCTTCCATTAATTAATCATTGATGGTGGTGATTCAAGCAGGGTTAGCAGACCGGAGTACCCACCGGCGAGGCCGAAGCCTCCCCCACCTGAACCACCATTGAAAGGGTGATAGCAAGCGCACTGGCAGAAATATCCTACCAGTGTTTGGGTACACAAGGCTGCTAAACCTTGACCATCGGATTTTGCCAATGGCGGGATTACTTTAACTGATTGTTTTATCTGACTCAATAACTGAATCACTAATACCAATCACTAACTCAGTCTCAATTCAATAGGTTAGGAACCTTACTGGCTTTATTTGCCGCCCATTCATCAACTTCTTTTGCCATCCATAGCATAGAACGGATACCCAGCCTGCGAGGTTTAGGAAAACTTCCCTGCCGAATCAAATGATCGATTTGTGATTTTTCCAATCCGGTCTTTTTCATCACATAGTCCAGACGAATGAAAGTCAGAGTTTCCATCATTCCTGCCCTCCCTGACTGTAAACTCGTTCCACATAACGCCCACGACCATCCCCATGCCCTAAATCCATTGAGACCAATGCTCGTGCTTCTTGGCGGCTAAAGCCATTTTGTTGGTAAAACGCCAGTGCATCCTGTGCCCATGCATAACGCAAACTGTGGGGAGAATGGCAGCCCTTTAAACCAATCCTTGTGGTATGGGTTCGCCAATAGTTCATGGCCTGTTTGAGATCCGGTTTATCAATCAACCTGCCACCGCGTTGTTCTGCAATAGCAATGGCCTGCTCTACAGCTTCTTTCACCGCAGCAACATCCAGTACGCGAGTTTGTCTTGGCCGGCCGCCTTTTGTACCGAAAACAACATGAAGTTTCGGTTCTGGTTGTTCTAACTGCTTCCGCCAACTTTTCAGTGAAGCACTACATTGCACTGCTTCCTGAGAACGCAGTCCCATCAAGCGGGCAAGTTTCAGTGTGACTGCAAATCCGGCATCACGCTCAAGTGCCTTCTGATAAACAACCTGAAACGTGGCATCAGGGATCGCCTGTTTCGTTCCGGCGCGGCTGGCTCCATTTAATCCCAACGCCTTATTGCTCAAACGCGGAGAAGTTTCCAGTTTCTTCCGGCCTGCCATGCGGAAAATATTACGCAGCGCAGACATTTCATTCTGTACTGTTCGTTTAGCAATGCCCTGAGATAAACGGGCATCAACGTAATGTTCTACATGCTTGGCTTTCAAGTGTCCGAGACTTTTAACCTGAATATTCAGGCTCAATAACAACGCGCCCAAACGCCCCGCAATCCGAGTGCGGTCATGGCAGGTTTTATGGCTGCCGCCACCCTGCCGGGCAAAAAATTTTAATTCCTTAATCAATCGGCTCATCTGATTCCCCTACTTAACCTTTCAACATGCAATCTCTGGCGCGCGACAGTGCTGACAAAACAGGAAATGCCTGCTTTGTCCTTGACGGATATCTGTGCGCCAGAGTGAACGCGGGTTGAGGTATTGCGGGGTATCGGTTGAGTACTCAGTACTGCCGCCTGTATAAACAGGTCATCCCCACTGGCAAAAAAACCAGCCTCGATATCGTCAAGTTCTCCTTTTGATGCTTTTTCAATCTATAAAATGCAGTGTCAGATTCACTGCGCTGTTAAGCAGGCATGAGCCTGTTATCGTCATGTTGTCCTTTTGCTGCGGCGTCACTTTCAGCGATAAATCCGCAAAAAGTGACGCCTTAAGTCCGCAAACAGTCAGCAAAAGTGGTGCGAGCGTTGAAATGCCAATAGGCACAGCAAAACGCCGCAAGGTTAAGGCTCAAACGGTAGCAATAAGCAATTGTTTAGGTGTAGAGAAGCCGCCCGCTAAATATTTCAAGCAGACATAGCTAAGCATGAGCGAGATGCGCGAAAGCAATCCTGCTCATTGAGGTGAAATGAGATCGAGACGTAACTCAACCCCATAGTGCGTAAGGCTGATGGGTTTTATCACCTGACGCTAATGTGAAAAGTAAGCAAATATTCTTGCTTACCTAAGAGTGGATCTTCCCCACCCTGAAGCCAGCTACGAAAGGTAATGAAAATCACAACCTAACGCGCCTAAGTACCGTTGGTACTCTATTAGTTAAAAAAACCTTCATCGCCGGACGGTGGGTTATGTGTCCGGCGATATCTGCTTCCAAAAGTGCGCAGATGTACCGCAAGGTTCGCTCTCCCTTCCAGGCTACGGGAGTTTTCCTAGTCGCTCGAAAGCGCTTCCTTTCAGACTATAGGAAGCATTGGTGACCATCGGTGATGGTGATTGAACGAACTTAGGTTAACGAATCTTTTTGATAGTGGCAAGTGAGAGGGAGATTTTTATAGACACATGGAATAAATCTTTTATCTCTGTGATCCACACACTTATATTATTATCCTAATCAAAGCAGCGTCCTTCCCTTATAAGGATTTGTAATCTATAAATTAAAGATTATAGTGTATAGTCAGATTTGACGGATTGCTTTGTACAAAAGCAACTATTAGTTTGAGTGATGACTAACTCGTTTTTACCCCAAAGTGAGTTAGCCGTCCTATGAATCGAGATACAGGTAATTCGATTCATGAGAAGTCATTGTACACACTTCGTCCGTATACAATGCACATTTTCGTCGGTTATATTAAAAAATATCGTTATTTTTCAGTATGTTGAATGCTCCATCAGACGAACTAAGTGCGACTTGCTGATGAGGATATTGTGCATGCACATGTTGCCCGTAAAGTTATCAGTACAAATCCAGATAACTAACTGAGTTTACACGAAAAACGTAGTCCCATTTTTCCAGAGACAAAAGTGATAACTGCGCATGCACACTATCAAAATGTTAGCACTCTATTAAGTAAATCGAACATAAGGGGCTTTGTTTCCTAATAGTGAATCTGACTTGTTTTTAGGTACTCAAATAGGATTAAAATCTTTTTGTTTCTTTTGAACACACAGCGGAGCAAGAAATTCAAGCTGGGAAAGTGGCTGGCAAAGCACAAGCAGCAGTGGATCATTCTTTTAGGAAACAAAGCCAACTTAAGGATGTAAAAATGAGTTTTGTTGGAGCAAGATGGTGGAAGTTCGATTTTCATACACATACGCCAGCTTCTTTTGACTATGGAAAAGCGGATAGCAATTTAAAAACCTCAAAAACCCCAAAAGATTGGCTATTAGATTATATAGCTAAAGGTATTGAGTGTGTTGCAGTCACAGATCATAACACTGGTGAGTGGATTGATGGACTTAAAGATGCAGCAGAGAACTTAAGAGCTGAAGGTTATTCAATTTACATTTTTCCTGGTGTAGAAATAACGGCTAACTCAAACATACATGTTTTGGGGATTTTCGATCCAAGTGCTACTTCAGCAGATATTAATGCTATTGTCGGTGTTTCAAAATTCCGAGGCACAAAAGGTGATAGTAACTCGGTAGCTGAAGAGAGTGCTGAAAACGTAATAAAAGAAATAGTTTCCGCTGGGGGCGTAGCAATACCAGCTCATATTGATATGAAGGCGGGGCTTTGTCAGCAAACTTCTTCACACACCATCAGGCAAGTCTGCGAGCGTGCAAACGCAATTGAGATAATATTTCCTGATCAGATAAGACCCGATGCTCCTTTATCAAGGTACACTAATCTAAATCTTGAACTACCATCAATAATTGGCTCCGATGCTCATCATCCGAAAGATATTGGGAGAGCGTATACATGGGTCAAAATGTCATCTCCTTCTATTGAAGGGCTTAAGCTAGCCTTGGTTGATGGTTCTTCTTCCCTAATTCGATCAGATAACGAAACTACCGATCCAAATCGTGCTTCAAATACCTTGTTGCGATCTGTAACTGTTGAAAATGCTAAATATGCGGGTCGGTCTTCCCCTTTAACAATCGAATTCAATCCTTGGCTAAATTCAATTATTGGTGGTCGAGGAAGTGGCAAGTCTTCTGTCCTTGAATTTATACGTTTAGGTATGGATAGAGCTAGAGACATATGTGGGTTAAGTAGCGAAAATGAAATTCGCCGCTCCTTCGAAAGCTTCATAAAAATATCTACTTCCAGAGACTCCGAAGGAGTCATGCTAGCGGATACAAAAGTTAGTTGTGTTTATACAAGAGATGATGTTCATTACCTTCTAACTTGGAAAAGAAAAAGTAACGAAGTTTCGATTTGTCGCTATGATGGTGAAAATTGGGTTCCTGAAGAAGGAGAGGCTCACTCTCGTTTTCCAATAAAGATATTTAGTCAGAAGCAAATTTTCGACCTGGCTAAAAACCCTAATGCTCTTCTCCGATTGATAGATGAGTCTTCAACTGTTGGTTTCCAGCAATGGAAGATGGAATGGGCAGAAAAAAACAGTCACTTCCAAACACTATGCAGCCAGAGACGAGAGCTTCAATCTAGACTATCAAATAAAAATATTTTGTTAGGGCAACTATCTGATGTAGAGCAAAAGATTAAAACATTAGAACAATCTGACCATAAAGAAATTCTAAATAGCTATCAGGTCATTAGAGCAAAAAAATCTAGCGTTTTACAATGCGAAGCAGATATCGAAAATATCAAGATCCAAACTGGGTCTTTAATTAGCTCGGTTCCTACACCAACGATCAACATGGATACATTCGATGCACAAGTTACGAGCGAAGCAGAGTTATTTGACAAGTTACAGGAATTGAATAAATCAGCTATATCTTTTAAAAATAGTCTCAGCAAATCTCTAGAAGATATTGAGGGGCAGCTTTCTCAATTTAGAGAGTGGTATGCCAATTCAGAATTCAACAAAGCTCATATTGCTGTTGATGAACAATATGATAAACTAGTCCAACGCTTTCATTATGAAGGGATTGGCAGCCCTACTGATTATGCCAAGCTGATAGGCGAAAGGGAAACAATTAATCAATCATTAAAAGAAATGGAACCAATTGGTCGTCAGGTCAGCGAATTAGATTCCTCGATAAATTCTGCATATCAGGAAATAATAGGATGCAGAAAACAGTTAACTGTAAACCGTATTAAGTTCTTAGAGCAGTATCTTTCAGGGAACTCTTCAATCCAAGTTGAAGTAACGCCGTTTTCTGATGTGGATAAATTAGATGCTTCGTTCAGAAGCATCATAGGTCGGTCTGATGGTGTTTACTCTGCTGAGTTGTTTGATTTGGATCGTGGATGCGGCTTCCTATTCAATCTTAATGCAGAGTTGTTATCTACACCAAGATCGTCTGATTCCAGTAACCTAGAACCATGGCTATCTCAAATTCACAATTTCAAACAGGAACTATTTAATTTTAGGTCTGGAGAAGTAAGGGGTACAAGGCTGGGTAAAAGGTTTATTGACTATATGGAAAAACTCCAGCCTCAAAGCTTTGATGCTCTAACGACTTGGTTTCCGGATGATAAGTTGGCAATTAAGTTTAATGACGGAAATAGGTTTAAGGATGTTTCTCAGGGTTCTGCTGGACAAAAAGCTTCAGCAATCCTGTCGTTTCTTTTGTCTTATGGAACAGATCCCCTCGTTTTGGATCAGCCCGAAGATGACCTGGATAATGGCCTCATTACTAGCCTAATAGTATCAAAGCTACACGAAAACAAAGCAGATAGGCAGATAATTGTCGTAACTCATAACCCGAATATTGTTGTAAATGGTGACTCAGAGTATGTGGTCGCATTAGAAGATCTAGGTCAAATTAACGCCGTGGCTTCTGGTGCGTTACAAGAAGTAAGTGTCAGGAAAAATGTTTGCGAAATCATGGAAGGGGGCGAAATCGCTCTTCAGCAAAGATACAAGAGAATGTTTAATGTGTAACGTATGCCAAGTGTTAATAAAATCAAATGATTACCTCACTTGAATTTCACGTAATGCAACAGATTAAAAACACACTGACGCGCTGCGCTTGTCTTCTCCATGTTACCGGGCTAATACATTAACCCGGTAACATGGAGAGCCTAAAAAAACACCAAACCAGCCAAGAAAACCCTGTTTATTTACCCCCCTCCCTATTACAGAATTATGGGTAAAACTGTTCACCCTGTTCACCTTGCCATATTCTCTTTTAAATACATTAGGTTAAAGGGTGATAACTTGAAATCAGACTCATCATCCCTGTTCACTCAATCCTTCACCAAAAACAAGAAAAAAGTGAACAGTATGAATACTTGTGAATAGTTAAAAAATAACTATTCACCATTCAATAGATTGATATTTATGGTTTTAATGACAGGATGAACAGTGGTGAACACTTTTTTATGTTTTTTTTATATTTACCAAGATGAAAAAAATTATTCTTCTGGCAGGTTATCCCTTGTCAATTTTGGCAGCCATTCATTGGCGTCTTCGATATTCAAACTGAGATTGCTGCGAATGCCCTGTTTACTTTTCTTGCGTAGGTAATGCTGGCTGTATTCGGCCAGTGCGCCCGGCATATCCATACCGAACCGAGTCACGGAAACAGGTTTATTCAGGTTGTTGCCTTTCATATAAGCAAGGTAGGAGTGATAGAGGTATTTGCGGGGATTGAACGGCAGAATTTCCGCATTGCCGATTAACATGCCGTCGGCTTCACTGGAAGCCATCAGATAACCGCAAAAATCCACTAAGGAATCTGTGCCACGTTTGATATCTAGCGCTTCTTCGGATTTTTGTTGCTCTGCCAGTAAACGCTTTGCTTCTTTCGGGTCAGCAAATCGATGAAATAAGTGCTGGATAATTACGGGTAATTCCGCCGCTATTTTGTCTCGCAGAAAGGGATCGCGTTCATGTTCCGGCACGACTTCAGAAAATTTGAAAATCACCCGACGCCGCGATACTCCACCACTGCGATCACTGAAACTCATGGCGTTATTGTTCACTGCCAGCACCACAGCAGGAATACGAGTTGAATAGGGCTGCTTATGCTTAGGGTCGATGGAAACTTCATCCCCGCCCGTAATTGCTTTAATGCCTGAACCATCACCTACATAGCGAGTTTGATCAGGCAAAATGATGAGTGAGTAGCCCACAATCAGTGCCCTGTCCCGTGCGTTTTCCAGTGCAGACATGTTTGCTGATACAGTATTCCCTTTGCCTGCCAGCATAGTACAGATTTCAGCAAAGATACTTTTGCCACTGCCTCCGGCTCCAGTCACTTCCAGAAAAAGCTGCCAGTCGTAGCGGTTCGCCAGAACCATGAACAGCGCTGCCAATACCCGATCTGACTTGTTCTCACAATTGGCTACTGCTCGATTGAGCCAACGCCAAAAATACGGAGCATGATCTTTCATGTTTCGCCCCGAAACAGAGGTTTTGAACACCACATCACTGGCAAGCAGCAACCAGTCATTTTTGCTATGAGGCCGGAACTGGCACGTTTTCAGGTCAAACACCCCATTACTGAACCCGATTAAATGACGTTCTGGCGGTAGCATCATGGGAAGCTGTAATTTCAGGGCATCCACAGCCGAACGAATCCCATTGGGAGAATAGGGCGCTTTTGCCTCAATAAAAGCAGCGACCATTTCCCGCTGTAAGTCGCGATCACTGACCGGCTGCCAAACAATACCGTCATAGTGATGAACCATTTCCGAAGTACCGTCCAATGCCAAATCACCATCATAGCGTTCAAGTAAGACTTCTCCACGTTGGCTGGCTCCCATCTGGCATAATGTTGGCTTAACGGATTTCTCATTTTTCGGTTTATTTATTGGTTTTTCTTTCACTGACTCCGGCTGATAAAGCCCTTGATAAAACGCCTGTTTTGCCATGTCTACACCGTTTTGTTGGCGATAATCGTCCCAGTCAGCTTTGATATTACCCGGTGGTAATGTGACCCAACCATCCACCGCAAGGGCGGCTCTTTCTGCCGAGATCTTGCCGACATTCTTTTTGGGTTTGCCGTCTTTACCCAGCTCGCCCGGTTCGTACCAGTCTTTATCTGCTGCAATGATGATTTTTACGTCCGGCCAACGTTCCCGAACGGCTTTTGCAACAGGAAATAAATTTCCCTCATCCAGTGCGGCCAGAACCAGACCGTTATATAACTGACTGATCGTCAGCGCCGTGGCGTAGCCCTCTGTAATCAACACCGTGTCCGGTTGCTCTTCCAGTGCTGACAGAGGAATAAACGACCCCTTCTTTTGGCTGCCGAATAGCAATTTTTTCTCGCCATCCGGCCTGATAAGCTGCGCTCCGGTAACTTCGCCTTCGGTACTTTGCAAAATCAGTAGCAAAGAACCGTCTTCAAGCAATCGCTGATTAGAGCATTGCAGCCCCTTTGTGGTCAGATATTGGGAATGTCCTGTGACAGATTTAGCCATCAATGCTGCCACTTTTTCAGCAATCGGCTGTGTTGTGTAAATGGTTTCTTTGGCTGGCTTGGGTTCTGGCAAAGGCAACGCCAGCACGTCAGCAATAACTTTTGCCGCCTCAGTGATGGAGATTCCTTTAGTTCTTGCTACTAAATCCAGCCCATCACCATATTTTGGCTCGTCACATTGGCGGCAATACCAGTTGCCGTTATGGTGATCATCAATAAAGTGGAAGCGGTCAGTACCTCCACAGATAGGGCAAGCACCATGTTTACCCTTTGCCGGAATATCAATGCCACAGGCAGGCAGCAAACTTTCCCAATAATACATCGCCGATTTTTTCACAGTCTGGATAAGATCGAGCGATTTTTGACGGATGTTAAATCCATATAAAGATGTGTGACTCATGATTCATTCCTTATAAACCGCCGCCTGAAGCGCATGATAAATTTCCTGATTGATATCACATGCCAGCGCAATCAGGTTATTTAAGTCGATTGAACACTCATCTTTGGCTTTTTCGAGAATGACGTAAAATAAAGAGGTAGCCAGACCAGATTGGTGCATAGCTTGAGCCAGCGAAACAGGCTGATTACGCATAATGCACCTCCTGAAAGCAAGTTTCGGAGACAACAAATACATCAAGGCATGTAAATTTAAGGCGAGTTTGGGTATGCTGTATGTCAGCCATCATCGTTACCTGAATTAACGGTTGTTGGTTAGACGCCTCGACAGTGTTTGCCGCACTTCGAGGCGTTGCTTTTTGTAGATATACGTACTTAATTACTTTATATTGGTACGTACCGACACTATTCACCCTAACACCCTGGTACATACCAATGCAAGACAATAAGACTAAAAAACCATTCGAGAGATCAGGCAGCACAAAAAAGAATATTCGTTTTGAAGATGAGCTACTTGTACAAATCGAATCCGTTGCAGGTAGTGGTAATTTCAGTGCCTGGGTTAAAGATGCCTGCCGGGAAAGATTGCGTAAGTTAGGTATTGAGCCAAAAGGTTGAATTATTCCATTAATTATTTGATTCATAATGTAAATAAGATATGAGTCATCACAGAAGGTCGTCTTCTTCACACTGCCTGTTTTATATCAGGGGCGAATTACCCCTATCGGCAATTCGCACTATTCAGACCGTTATTTGGCGTCCATACGTTTAGCCAGCCAACGTTGAGAGAACTCCGTTAATTTGGCTTTCCGTTCGTGATAGCTAAGTCCTAACTCGATCAACGTGATATTTGATTGTTCAAGATATGAAAGGTGTTCAAGTTGCAACTGATTCATGCTGTCACGCGGTTGACCAACAATATTATTTGCCTTAGCCCACTGTTTAGCAGTCACTCCCCCTAAAACCATACGATTCAACATATTGCTTTCTGTGCTGTAATGTCGGTTATCTGTTTTTTTTCCTTGTTCAGCCCTTGCCAGCTCCAATGCAGCACACATTGGTTTATGATAATTGGCTGCTTTGATACGTGCTTGCAATTTGTTCCTTAGTTGTTGCGTTACCTTGGGGGCGATACGCTGTAGGGCTTGTTCGCACTCAATAAAATAAAGCCGTGCCGCTTTTCCCTGTTCATTACGTTCAACCATCGACAATTCTTTAGCCATATTCAGGCTAATAATATAATCTGATCCAGGGCGACCGCCTTTGGAGGTTTTCCCCTGTTTTGGGGAAAACTGCATACTATTAACACTTCCTTGTTTTGGTGTGCTCAATCCTTCAAGAAGGATATAATCAGTACCTTCTACAAAACCATATTTCTTAATCCTATCTTTGAGCCACGTTGTAAAGTCTCGCTTGACTTTCAGATATTCATAGAGTTTTTTCGCGCTAATCGCTTGGATTTCCTTGCCACCAATATTATTAATCGATACGGGAAGCATTTCTGAGAATTGTTTAATTTCCTGATTTTTGGCGTAAGAGTGCCCGCCACGGTTATTAACCATGTTTGATTTCATTATTATTTTTTCCTGTTTATTTAAATTTAATAGTAATCCGTTGCGACAACGTTTTTAGTCTGCACAACATCTTGCGCAAACACACGCAAAACAGAATTCACCGAGAATATTTTTATAAAACGAGATCATTTGCGTGCATTTGAGATTAATCATGCTAAGCCGATTTCCTGCTATATGGATTATTGACATTATCTACTGTCGGCAGGTTATGAATCCAATACAACAAATCACTCAGAAGCCAGGCACAAGAATTACGTCCTAAAGGTTTACGGGCAGGAAAACGCCCTTCTTTTTCCAAACACCATGCAGTCGTTCGAGAGATAGATGTAATATGTTGGCGTTCTTTTTCCCGAACAAGGCGATCGTATTGTTCCCCATATTCCATCAAGATAGTACGGCGTTCTTCTGATGTAGGTGTGTGATATTGATTTGACATCCAGATCCTCCTTTACTTGTGTTGTCAGAAGTATTCTAGAGTTTCAATCAGAGACATTCATCCCGTTGTAAGGCTTATAGCGGGATGAATTAATATAGAAAGGGGGCTGTATGGTTACACAACCCTTTGTATGGATTACAACAGGTCACTTCCTGTCATTGGGAGCTTTATGTGCGTTACTCAGGATTTCCGCAATTTTATCTTCGGTCTTGATTGTCAATTCGTGATTGGGAAATAAAAATGGTCTGCTGATAATTTCTCTCGCCCACGCAGCAAAATTTATTGAACGATCCGCTTTTCGGCATTCTGCATCGAATACGTTTGGAGATTCTTCTCGAAACCGCATTGCAGCCATTAATACTTGTTCTCTATTCTTAGCGTGTCTTTCTGCTGTATGATGTGGTTTTTTAATTTTATCTTTGTCTTTTTTATCAATAAGAACGTCATAATGTTGTACGATATCGAGGGAATTAAAATCATATTCTTTTTCAAGAATTCGCTTTATATCAATATCTGTGATCCATAAATCTTCATGAGTAATTGCAATTTTTTCAAAATTATCACGATCTATAATCCCATCAAAATCATCATTATCCTCTAATGCGTAAACCTTAGTAGAGAGATTTTCATCCATGACAAATTGCATATTTGGCATATCTTTTGTCGGTGAACAAGGTGTAAACTCTGTTCCATCAATATAAGCAATGCCATTATTCTCAATATCTTCTAACGATCTGTTTATTCTCCATAAACCATAAGCTCTTCCGATTGCATATGAATGTGTTTTTATTACATCACTATTACTATCAGCTTCACTAAAGTAGTTATAAACGACAATTTCACCATTATCTTTAATGCGAAAATTATCGATTTTATAAAAAGAGTAAGGTGTTAAGTTTTTTACAAGATTATTGGCAATTGTCCCTCCAAAAGATAACAAATCAACCCACTTATTCATTTTTTCATATGGAGATGATGCCAATAACATCCCTTGCACGTTATTCAATTTTAGACATAATGATAACTTCCCATTCACACCAGCGTTAATCAGATCTGATACTTCACAGTTCAGGAGGTTAGCCGCCCGTTCAATCCTACAATATTTAAATGGTATTTTTATCTCAGCCATAAGATGCCTTTATTATTTTGCTCTTAATATAACCACATTTTCATAATTACCCACCAATACATCCAATCGATCGTACCACTTATTCAAAGCGTCTAACTTCTCTGGTAGGGATTGACTTTTATTGTAGATAGCCATTACTCCCGGCAAGGAGTGTCCCAGTAGTAACTCAACAATGTGAGGCGCTATGCCAATGTTATTTAGCCCTGTCGAGAAAGTTCGGCGCAAATCGTGCAATGTCCAAGGTTTTGCGTGATTAAGCTCCTTGTACAACCTACGCCCTTTTAATGATACTGACGCACGGGTACGATCTTCTCCTAACAATAATCCTGATTTACCCGTTTCTTTTTTTAACTCGGTCAACCAAGGGCGAATTCCCTCAGGAATTGAGCGCACTATTTTTTCACGGGTTTTGCTGTGTTCTTTAGGTACTGTCCATATCCATGACTCAAAATCCCATTCAGACCAGTGAGAAAGTCGCGCTTCAATCGTACGAGCACCAAACAAAACCAATATTTTTAATAGCCTTGAATAATAAGGCTGCTGGTCATTACTGTAAGTACAGCGCCAAACATCCGCTAATTCAGAATCAGACAGAACGCGGTCGCGTTGTCCTGCTGGCTGCCCTACATCCTGAATAGTAAGAATAGCTAAAGCATCACTGGTGGCATAACGACGTACCTTACAAAACCTGAGAGCTTGCTTTGAAATCTGAAACATCCGCCCGGCTGTCATAGGTTGCGTTTTATTTATTTCGTCAAAACAGGCTACCCAGTGGCGGGTTTCACATCGTGCGAGAGGATAATGACCCAATCGGGGATAAATATGTTTTCTTAGCTGCGCTCTTGCGAGTTCTTCATCTGTTCTTTTTGTGCGCGCATAGTGCATTAACCAATATTCCAGAGCATCTTTGACAGTCACAGGTTTTAAAGTTTCTTCTGTGCTCAGTTCCAACTCCATCCTGGGATCAAAACCTTCAGCCAGCCACCTTCTGCACTGTTCACGTTTTTCTCTTGCCACTTTGAGGGACATATCAGGGTAACGGCCTAAAGTGAGGCGCTCCAAGCGACTACCACGCCCACCCAGGCGATACACAAACACCCAACTTAACTGTCCACTTTTGAAAGCCTTAATGCTCAATCCTTCACCATCAGCAATCATAGCCGGAGAATCCCTTTTAACGCCCAGCAATGCTTTTAGTTTTTTGTCACTGAGTTTGTTGGTCCCTGCCATTCGTTACCTCACCATAGTGTCTCTGTCTGAGTGATACACCGAGTGATACACCGTTCACTGTAACAATCAAAAAAAAGACATTAACACTAAAACACAAAATGAGTCTATCTTTTTGATATGGAAGGATAAAAAAGGAGAAAATTGAAAGCGTCTGATAGCAGAAAAACACAAAGTTTTATGCTTCTACAATATGTTTCTTCATTAATATAACCAATTGATTTTATTTTAAATAATCACAAGTCAAACGTGAAAATGAATGTGACTATTTATATAGCACTCAATAGCATAAGCCCACCGAGTGCATAAAATAACATTCTCTGCTATCAGAACAAACCGATCGTTAACGTATAACCCAATTTTCTCACTGGCGAAAAAACGGTAGTTTTATCAAAATTAAGTAAATAAAGTTTGGCTAACAAAGATATTAATATGTTAATTTAATTAAAATGGTAGAAAATCAGTATAATAGAAATTATGCAAAAAATTGCCTTATTCGCGTACATTCTTGTTCTGTTCAGTTTTGCTCAACCGGCAAAAGCGCTGTCTGAAAATGAAGCTGAAGATCTCGCAGATCTGACGGCTGTCTATATCTATCTAAAACATGACTGTGGCTATAGCCAAATCCCAGATTTTCAAATTAAGCGCACAATTATCTATTTTGCCCAACGCAACAAGTGGGATCTCAGTAACTATGATAGTGAATTAATGGAAGAATTAAACCAATTAGGTTACAACGACTTAAAGGGAATCAATCTATCTCATGAGGTTAAATGTCGTTCTCTTGCGAGGAACTCCCTCAGTTTGCTCTCCTATATAAAATAATTTCTTTGCTTATCGCTCAGGTAATTTCATGTTGAAACTAAGTGATAATACTGTGAGTTGCTGGGCTACTATGTGCACTCAATATCTGCGCATCCAATGCCGACAAATATCACAATAAAGGAATGCTAAAACATATCGCAAGAAGGCGGTGGTGATAGCGGGATGCTGCGTGAAGTTTTTCCGACTGATACCGACCCTGATGAGCCAGATGAAAGCCTGTTTACTTCTGAATTCTTGCAGGCTGTGCTTGCAGCCTGGAGAATGCCACCACAACACCAGACTCCTTTGGCGATTACCGTAGGCGATTTATTATCCAATCAAATTCTTCAACAAACCAAAGACATAAATCACCCATTCCGTCTATCAAATCATCAATAAACTCTGTAAAATCATCTACGCTTTCTAGGTATGTCACACCGCAAAATATCACTCATTCCATTTCTAATAAATAGGTTTTACTAATGCAACAGTCTGATGTTGTTGATCGCTCTCTTTTTTCGTTAAGTTGGCCGATTTTCATTGATATCTTTCTGCATATGGCGACGTTATTAATTAATACGTACATGGTCAGCCATATTTCTTCTTCTTATCTTGCTGCAATGGGAGTGGGTAATCATGTTTTTGATCTCTTTATTACAATTTTTAACTTCATCAGCGTAGGTTGCAGTGTTGTCATTGCACAATATCTGGGATCAGGAAAACGTGATAAAGCGAGTCAAGCGATTCATATTTCCATCGCCTTTAATTTTGTACTGGGCTTCGGTTGTGCGCTGATCACCGTGTTCTTCGGTTATAAGATCCTGTATATCATGAACCTGCCAGAAAATCTGATGGAAGATGGATTTGCTTATCTGCATGTTCTTGGCATCTGCCTGATACCTGAAGCGATTTCGATTATTCTGGCGGCTTGTATGCGGGTTTATGGAAAATCAAAATCGGCCATGTATGTCACGCTGATTGCTAACCTGCTTACCATTGTCGGCAATATGATCGTACTGTATGGGTTCTTTGGATTGCCTCAATATGGACTCGAAGGCGTAGCGTGGTCTACAGTATTTGGTCGTACTGTCGCTGTTATTTTGCTCTGCGGATTGCTGTTTTTTGGCTTGAAGATCAAGTTCGAGCCTACATTGCTTGTGAACTGGTCTAAGAATATGTTGAGCAAAATTCTGCACATCGGCTTACCTGCCGCGGGTGAAAATTTGGTGTGGGTCCTGCAATATATGACTGCACAGGCGTTTATCGGCCTGATGGGTGAAATGTCTCTGGCCGCGCAAACGCTGTACTTCCAGCTATCTCTGTTCATTATGTTGTTTGGTATCTCTATCAGTATTGGCAATGAGATTATGGTTGGTCACCTGGTTGGGGCAAAGCGTTTTGAAGATGCCTATCTTCGAGGACTGAAGAGCCTGAAAATTGGTGTGATTGTTACAGTAGGCATCGTCTTAATGTTCTGGATTTTCAGGGAACCGCTTCTCTATGTCATGACAGAAGATCAGAAAATTGTGGAACTTCTGCTGCCGTTGTTCCTGCTCTCAGTCTTTTTAGAACCAGGACGCACTTTCAACATTGTGATGGTCAATGCCCTGCGTGCTTCTGGTGATGCCCGTTTTCCTCTCTATACCGCGTTGATTTGTATGTGGGGAATATCTATTCCAATCGGTTATTTTTTGGGGATCACTATGGGCATGGGGATCTTGGGGATCTGGATAGGATTCTTCTGCGACGAGTGGATACGCGGGTTAGTGAACGCCTGGCGTTGGAAGTCTAAAAGATGGCAAACCAAGCGATTGGATGTCTAGTTAAAAAAACAAAACAACAGCAAAAATAAGTGCAAAAAATGCCGCAAGTCTATTTGCGGCATTTTAATTTCAATCAAAGGTGGATATTGAATAATAAGTACAATGGTAACTTAAACGATTTTCTTATTAAGAATTTACCAAGTATTTATCTGATAATTTAATTTCAGGACTGTGACGAAATAAAAATAAAAAACTTAGGCTATTTCCATTTTATATTATCAATGACACGATTCTATTCTTTTTTATTAACCTCAAAACCATAGTGAAATAAGGCTTACCAATTAGATATTGACTTTACTTTCTTTTTCATCAAGAAACAGGATTAAACTGTGTATCAGCGCCTTTCACCAGTAAAAAATTCTAGATTAATCCCCTGAATTACAGCATAATATTAACGATAAAAAGGATTTAATCCTGACAAACTGTTTTCGGCAATTTTCTTTTTTGCGCAGTTTCCCTTTGCAATTTCTTCTTCATGAAAAAATTGTTCTCCTTGAAATCATTGACTATCAGCACACGATAATTCACTTACTAAAAGATATGAAAACAGCAACAAAAAACAATGATGTCACGCCACAGTTATCTCCATCAGCCAAACGCGCCAATATGACGGAGGAAGAGTGGAAGAAAGCAATAAGATTCGACCATACCGACACGGGCTGGATCATTATGAGTATCGGCATGGCAATCGGAGCAGGAATTGTTTTCTTGCCTGTTCAGGTTGGATTGATGGGATTGTGGGTTTTCCTGCTATCTTCTATTATTGGTTATCCCGCCATGTATCTCTTTCAGAGACTCTTCATCAATACCCTTGCCGAGTCACCAGAATGCAAAGATTATCCTAGTATTATCAGTGGTTATCTTGGTAAAAATTGGGGCATCCTGTTAGGTGTACTCTACTTCATTATGCTGGTGATCTGGATGTTTGTTTATTCCACCGCGATAACCAATGATAGTGCTTCTTACCTGCAAACATTTGGGGTCACCGATGAATTAATGTCGAAAAACCCACTTTATGGATTGGTCTTAATCTGTGTATTAGTCGCTATCTCTTCCCGTGGGGAAAAATTACTGTTCAAAATATCTAGCCTAATGGTCATAACCAAATTATTTGTTATCGCGGCATTAGGATTTTCCATGATCGGTATGTGGCATCTTTACAATATCGGGGTATTACCTCCCCTGGGTCTATTGATCAAAAAAGCCATCATCACGTTACCTTTTACGCTCACCTCCATCCTGTTTATCCAAACACTTAGTCCAATGGTGATTTCTTATCGCAATCGGGAAAAAAACCGTGAAGTTGCCCGTCATAAAGCACTGAGGGCTATGAACATTGCCTTTGGTATCCTGTTTTGTACGGTATTTTTCTATGCCATCTCTTTTACGTTGGCAATGGGACATGACGAAGCACTCAAAGCCTATGAACAGAATATTTCAGCATTAGCCATTGCCGCCCAATTTTTTCCCGGCGGTTGGGTTATTGCCGTTAGTATCATGCTTAATGTTTTTGCCGTGATGACTGCGTTTTTTGGTGTTTACCTTGGGTTTCGCGAAGCCAGCCAAGGTATTGCCATGAATATTCTTAGTCGCCTGATGCCTGCTGAAAAGATCAACGAAAAGTGGATACAAAAAGGTATCATGCTTTTTGCCATCTTATTGGCATGGGGCGCGATCCTTCTGAATGCCCCAGTATTAAGTTTTACTTCTATTTGTAGCCCAATATTTGGCATCGTTGGCTGCCTTATTCCGGCTTATTTGGTCTACAAAGTCCCTGGCCTGCGCCATTACAAAGGAATATCGCTTATCTTGATCATATTTACTGGAATTTTGCTATGTGTTTCCCCTTTCTTGGCCTTCTCCTGATATGGGCACTTATTTAAAAAGACCAATGCGTAAGAAAATCAATTACGATCAATCTTATTATTAAGATTTACCTGATGCGCCATAAATCCTTGCCAGTTCTGCTCAGGGATATAAGGCGCATTGAACTAACCAATACCCTATAGAATCTACTACACTCATTTATTAAATAATTATTTTAATGATAACTCTATATTTAATTAATCATAAAAAATATCTATTTAATTAAACTTTACAAATTGAATAAAAAAACAACCGCAAAACTAAATCCAAATCACAATGATGATAACTAATTGAAACTATAACCTAAGTTATCAAATTAACTAAAACCTTTCCTTTAACTTAAAGTTACCCCAAACATTAACCTATTGATATAACTAATAATTTGTCATTTTTATCTAAAAACTCTAATTATTTAGAATAAAAAACCAACAGCAAGCAAAAAATAAAAATATTATTTCAAAAACACCAAATAAAAGTTAATTTTCAATCAATAATAAGGCGTTATCTAAACAGATTAGATAAATCATTTACTTTTTCCACTAAATGCAGTAAAAATACAAACCCAATACACCAAAAAGGGATTTTAAAAGAATAAAAAACTAAAAAATAAACCAAGCCAAATGATTAGTTATAAAGTTCAATAGAGTTGTTTTTATGTATGGAATTCTATTTATGATTACCTCATTCTGTGTATCAGAATCACATAGCACGTATTTATACGATTTCAATTAGCATTTTCATTAAAAATAAGCAGCAAATTTTTTATTTGCAGTATTCCAATTAATTCAATCTGGTATTTGGCTAATCATGTTTAAAAAACACTAATGTTTTGTTGTATTCGATTAACTTAAATACCTTGCTATTCACAATTTATCTTTCTGATTTCATAGGAATGACATTTTCATGAAGCAACGTAAGTTTTTAACCCGATACGAAATAGACGCAATTTTGGCAGCAACAAAGCAAGGACGCCACGCAGAGCGGGATTATTGCATGCTGTTAATGTGTTTTATTCATGGTTTTAGGGTAAGTGAACTATGTAATCTACGCCTGTCTGATCTCGATTTACATTCAGCGATCATTCACATTAGACGATTAAAAGGTGGGCTTTCAACCACACATCCTTTAATTCCAGAGGAAATTGAAGCGTTAAATAAATGGCTAGATATTCGTCAAAAATGGCGGGAGGCCGATTCTCCATGGGTATTTCTCTCCCAAAAATCAGGCCCTGTTTCACGGCAACAAGTTTATGGTTTATTAAAACGTTATGGGAAGCAGGCATCTGTCAGTGTTTCTCCACACCCACATATGTTAAGGCACGCTTGTGGTTATGCATTAGCTGATCTCGGTCGCGATACCCGCTTGATTCAAGACTATCTCGGACACCGTAATATTTCACATACTGTAATTTACACTGCCAGTAATGTGAAACGTTTTTCTAGAATTTGGGAGTCCCGCTCTAAATAATGGTGTTATTATTCCCACTGTTTTCACTAACATGACTTGTTATTGTAACAATCTCCACTAATTAATTTGTGGAGATTGCCGACAGATAAAATAGACGATACTATGAACATCTAAGATAAATGACTATTTTATACGTATGACAAGCCTGACTTGTAAATAAATTTTATTTTTATTGTTTTATACCTGTTAAATAACCTAAGTTTATTCTTTAAAAAAACTTAAGTCAAATAAGCCAATATATAAATTTTTATTTAAACTTGAGCAGCGAATTTATATGAACAACGTCACTGCTCAATAAGAAATAAAAATTAACAATTAAAATTCCACAAAAATTTATTACTCAATCAATTATTCTTCAAACAATTCCGCAAATTTTTCACGGATTTGCTGTTCAGGCAGATCTATGCCAATAAAAACCAACACACTTTCACGTAATTCGTCATCGCGCCATTCCCGATCCCAATCTGCGCTATACAGACGCTGAACCCCTTGAAACAGTAACCGACGTGGTTCTTTTTTGATAGCAAGAATTCCCTTGTAACGCAGAAGATTATCCGCGAAACTCAGCAATAATTCCTCCATCAAGTTAGAAACTTCTGGCAGTTCAACTGGGTACGCTAAGTTAATAACTATCGATTGAACCGAGTTTTGTGGCTTGGGTACAAATCGAAAAACAGGTGTCGACACCGTCAGTTTATCATTCAACATAAATCCTTCGATATCGAACAATAAGCCTAAATCTGCTTCACCTTGAATAACCTTATGAATAGGCGCTCTGGCATTCATTCTCTGCAAACGTTCAACTAAAACATCATGAACTGGAGCAACATCTGTTTTGGTTAAAAGAATTCTGTCTGCATATCCCACCTGCGCCTGTGCAATGGAAAAACGATCTAACTGTTGTTCCGCATGAACCGCATCCACTAGCGTGATAATGCCATCAAGCAAAAAACGCTGGCACAAGATTTCATGGGAAAAGAAAGTTTGTGTGATTGGGCCGGGATCAGCCATGCCTGTACATTCGATAATCAGGCGGTTAAAGTTGATCACCCCTTGATCCAAGCTATCCAGCAAGTCCAATAATGCATCTTCCAGCTCATTCGAACGACTACAACAGATACATCCGTTGCTTAATGTCTTAATCTGAGTTGCGCGATCACCAATCAATTCATCATCAATGGGGACTTCACCAAATTCATTTTCAATGACAGCTATTTTATGACCATGATTAGCATTAAGAATATGACGCAACAGCGTCGTTTTGCCTGATCCCAAGAAACCGGTCAGGATCGTGACTGATATTGGTTGCATTTTTGTTTCCCGATTTTTTTACTAACAGCAGCGCATTCCGCCTTTGCCATCGCCACCATAGCGAGCATTCTGACGTTCGCGAAAAAATTCTTCATAAGACATATAAGGCTTATCAGGGTGATTTTCCTTCATGTGCTGTACATATGTGTCATAGTCAGGAACCCCCACCAACATTCGGGCAGCCTGCCCCAAATACTTGCCTGCCCGACCAAGATTACCAAACATAAATGGTTCTCCAAGGCTTGTTCTATAAAAATACCCCACATAATACAAAGCCAATTATGTGGGGTATAGCGGTTACTGATACACAATGATTTGGCTGGTATCAGTTTTAGTATCGCATCAGTGCGTAGAAGAGACTTTCACCCCACCTTCAGGAACCGGAACATAAGGCGTTTCATTATCGGTACGCTCTGGATTTTTGCTGGCTTTGATCGCAGTTTTGATACCATAGATAATGATGCTGTATACCACTATCAGGAACAGGATGCTTAAGCCCGCATTGGTGTAGTTGTTCACAACTATGTGATTCATGTTACTGATTTGCCCAGCCGTCAATTCTGCACCCCCTTCGGCAATCTTCTGCTTATATTCTTTCGCCAGGAAGAAAAAGCCTTCAAGCCGTGGGTTATCACTGAATAATTTCAGCCCCAGCGCCCATGTGGTACAAATCAACAACCAAACCGCAGGGATCACCGTTACCCAGATATATCGGGTGCGTTTCATCTTGATCAGAACAACCGTACCCAATACCAATGCAACGGCAGCCAACATCTGGTTAGAGATACCAAATAACGGCCACAAGCTCTTGACGCCGCCTAATGGATCAACCACACCTTGATACAGCAAATAGCCCCATAAGCCAACACAACCCGCTGTACCAATGATGCCCGCAATCAGAGAGTCCGTTTTTTTCAGGAATGGCACAAAGTTACCCAAAAGATCCTGCAACATGAAACGGCCAGAGCGTGTACCGGCATCCAGCGCCGTCAGGATAAACAGAGCTTCAAACAGAATACCAAAGTGATACCAGAAGCCCATGTCTGCCGCAGGGATGATCTGATGGAATACATGAGCAATACCCACAGCCAAGGTTGGTGCGCCCCCGGCACGGTTCAGAACGGATGGCTCACCAATGTCTTTTGCTGTTTGCAAAATTTGATCGGGTGAAATAACAAAACCCCAAGAACTGACAGTCGCTGCCGCATGGCTCGTTACTTCTTTTAAAGAGGCCATAATCATTGGTGCTTCGGCAGTACCCAAGTTATGCAGGTCAGGCATGGTAATGCCCAACGCTGCCGGAGGGGTATTCATGGCAAAATACAGTCCCGGCTCAATGATGGATGCAGCAACCAATGCCATGATCGCCACAAACGATTCCATCAACATCGCACCATAACCAATGAAACGTGCATCTTTTTCATTTGCCAACAGCTTAGGTGTCGTCCCTGACGAGATCAGAGCATGGAAACCAGACACCGCACCACAAGCAATAGTAATGAACAAGAATGGGAATAGCGTTCCTTTCCAAACTGGCCCAGTACCGTCAATATATTGTGTGACGGCTGGCATTTTCAGTTCAGGGTTCAGGATGATAATCCCAATCGCAAGGCCAACAATAACCCCAATTTTCAGGAAAGTTGCCAGATAGTCACGCGGCGCCAAAATAAGCCAAACTGGCAATAATGCAGAGATAAATGCATACCCGATCAGTGCATAAGTGATGGTGGTATCTTTGAAAGTCAGCGCAGGCCCCCAGTAAGGATCTGCGGCAACAACACCACCAAACCAAATAGCGGCAACCAGCAGGAGAATACCGATCACAGAGACTTCACCCACACGCCCCGGACGGATATATCGCATATAGATCCCCATGAAAAGCGCAATGGGCACTGTCGAACAAACAGTAAATACACCCCATGGGCTTTCTGCCAAGGCTTTCACGACGATTAACGCCAGCACCGCGAGAATGATGATCATGATTAAGAAGCAACCAAACAGAGCTATTGTGCCTGGCACACGCCCCATCTCTTCTTTGACAATCTCACCCAGTGATGCCCCATTACGACGGGAGGAGATAAACAACACTATAAAGTCTTGCACCGCGCCAGCAAGCACTACCCCCGCCAACAACCACAATGTTCCTGGCAGATAACCAACCTGTGCCGCCAATACTGGCCCCACTAACGGTCCTGCTCCCGCAATGGCGGCAAAATGGTGTCCAAACAAGACATTTTTGTTGGTGGGAACATAGTTCAAACCATCATTATTGACAACAGCAGGGGTTGCACGCGTGGCATCCAATTTCATCACCTTCGTGGCGATATACAGGCTGTAATACCGATAAGCAACCAAGTAAACGGCTACGGAAGCGACAATGATCCACAAAGCACTCACGTGCTCTCCCCGACGCAGCGCAACGACTCCAAGACAGAATGCGCCAATTATCCCCAATATCATCCAAGGGATATGTTTTAAAAATTTATTATTGTTCATAAGAATCCTTTTCCACAGTAAGACGAACAGCAAACCATTATTTAATTTTTTACTTCCTTTTCCATAAACCAACCCTATACAGCCAACAGGCATATATCCCCATGAAAGGTATATACCCGTCGCCACACTGCACTATGCTATAAAACTCTCTCTGAGAAAGTGGAAGGATCTTGCCCAACAGTTAATTAAATGCCAATCAAAATAAAACCCAATCCTGTACAACACAGTATTGGGAAAATTATTATATAATAAATTGTAAATTATCGAGTGATTGACAAGTAACGTTCGAAAACTTCACGTTCTTCATCCCGCAGAGTCAACACGTTAAAACCATCACGAGTTACCAAGATCGTATGCTCAAACTGAGCCGATAACCGACGATCTTTAGTTGTTACTGTCCAACCATCTTTATGCAGTTTTATATCCTTTTTGCCTTGGTTGATCATAGGTTCAATGGTGAAAGTCATTCCCTCTTCCAAGATAATACCTTCTCCCGCCTCGCCATAATGCAGAACTTGCGGTTCCTCATGCATATTACAGCCAATACCGTGCCCGCAATATTCACGTACCACCGTGTAATTATTTGCCTCGGCATGTTGTTGTATCGTATGACCAATATCTCCCAGAGTGATACCAGGTTTGACTATCTTAATTGCCTTATATAAGCATTCTTGAGTCACATTAACCAAACGTTTGGCATGAGAGGGTACATCCCCGACACAAAATGTGATACTGCTATCGCCGTAATATCCCTCTTTTTTGACAGTAACATCCACATTAACAATATCCCCATTTTTCAGCTTCTTTTCCGAAGGCCAACCATGACAAACAACATGATTAACTGAGGTATTGACTGTATAAGGAAAACCATATTGCCCCAAACTACCCGGTATCGCATCAAGGGTATTGATAATGTAATCATGGCAAAATGAATCAATTTCAAGAGTCGTAACACCAGGCACAATAATAGGACGGACAGCTTCAAGTACTTGACCAGTCAAGCGCCCCGCTATTTCCATCTTCTCTATTTCGTCCTTATTTTTTATTAATATTCCGCTGCTTCTCGTCATATTATTTTTTCTCTTAATACAAGTTTGTAGGTTCCTTTTTAATCATGCATCCGCAATAGTGAATAATTCAAGCTAACATTGATCTAAAATTTACTGAACTATCCAATACGCCAATAGCCTCCTTTCTTCGCCCCAATACGGATCAAATACCCACTATCCTGTAATATCTTAATATTTCGTTCTATTGTGCGTCGACTTACTCCCAATTCATCCGCTAATTGGATTATTGTGATGGCAGGATGAGCAGTAATAACCGATAAGATTTTTTGTGCAGTAGCCTTTAGTGGTTGTGGATTTTCTACCGACATTTCTACCGACATTTCTACCGACATTGCGACAGATTTCTGTTTTTGCAGATCCAGGTTTTCTCTAAGCGTTTCGGCTAATTTTTCCAGCATAAAATTAATAAATAGCGTACAGTCGCTAGTACGATCACACTCCCTAAGCACCTGATAATAGTCCTGTTGTTGATAATGAATTAACGTTTCTACCGGTAACCAAGCTAATTCAGGACGCCATTCGCTCAAAATCAATGTTTGCCACAAGCGCCCCATTCGACCATTACCATCAGTAAATGGATGAATAAATTCAAACTCATAATGAAATATTGAACTGGCGATCAATGGGTGAATATCCGTCTGTTTCAACCATGTCAGCAATTCGTCCACTAACCGTGGTACTTGACTAGCAGGAGGAGCCATATGGATTAACTGTTTTTCTTGATAAATTCCCACATCTCCTCCACGTAATTGCCCTGGGCGATCAACCAATCCAGTCATCAGTAGCCGATGTGCAGCCAATAAATCCGTTACACGGGAGCTATGCCAGTCCGATAATTTTTCATAGGTCAATATGGCATTGCGCACTTCCTGAATATCCCTTGCTGGTGCCAACACACGCTTTCCATTAATAATTGCCGTCACCTGTTCCGTAGATAAACTATTATGTTCAATTGCCAATGATGCCTGTATGGTACGAATGCGATTTTCTTTACGTAATACAGGCGAAGAAGTTTCCGCTTGCATTGACCAACGCCCTAATAACTCACCAATTTCTACTACTCGATTAAGTATATCTGGGGTAATAGTGTATGGGGGTTGGTAAATAGCCACGATAATTTCCTCTAAGTCCGTCAATTCTTGATATCTCTTATAGCATTCAAGTGCTTTATGTCATCTGCTTTCTTATTATTTGATAGCATGGCTTAAGCCAAACAACAATCGAGCCGCTTCGCAATCCTGCTGAATTGTCAAAAAATCTGATACATTCCTGCAAATAATCCTGCTAACCTACCGTTCAAGTCTTCTAACCGCACCTACAGATGAATCACACAGATTATCAGTGATAAGATAGCGTTTTCGCCCAGGATGAGGCTATTAACGTTCCATCCTTAGCTGATTATATTTAGGTTTTGTCATTTAGATGGGTTGACTGAGCGTCGATGACCCAACTGAGTCAACAGGAATAGTAAAATTGAATCAAGTCAATATGAAAGAATCTCCAGCAAAGGGTATAGATAGCCATACTCCCATGATGCAACAGTATCTGCGTCTGAAAGCGCAGCACCCCGATATTATGTTGCTGTATAGAATGGGGGATTTTTACGAGTTGTTCTATGACGATGCCAAAAAGGCGGCGAAGTTACTGGATATCTCCCTAACCAAGCGCGGGCAATCGGCTGGTCAGCCTATTCCGATGGCAGGTGTCCCTTATCACGCAATCGAAAACTATCTGGCAAAACTGGTACAACTCGGTGAATCTGCGGCGATCTGCGAACAAGTTGGTGATCCTGCAACCAGTAAAGGTCCTGTTGAACGCAAAGTTGTGCGCATTGTGACTCCTGGCACTGTCACTGATGAAGCTTTACTACAAGAACGTCAAGATAATCTGCTCGCCGCTATCTGGCAGGATAACCAAGGATTTGGTTACGCGACGCTGGATATCACTTCTGGCCGTTTCCGCGTTTCTGAAATGTCCGACGAAGATAGTATTGCCGCAGAATTGCAACGAACCCGCCCTGCGGAATTACTCTATCCTGAAACATTTGAGCATATGGCATTGATTGAACGTTGCCACGGTCTACGCCGACGCCCAATGTGGGAATTTGAACTGGATACAGCAAGACAGCAACTTAATTTGCAATTTGGCACCCGTGACCTGATTGGCTTCGGTGTGGAAAAAGCGACGCTCGCCCTGCGTGCAGCAGGCTGTTTACTGCAATATGTCAAAGATACACAACGCACCACTTTACCCCATATTCGCAGCATTACGATGGAGCGCCTACAAGAAACGGTCATTATGGATGCCGCTACCCGTCGCAATCTGGAGATTACACAAAATTTATCCGGTGGTACTGAGAATACGCTGGCATCAGTACTCGATCAATGTGTAACACCGATGGGTAGCCGGATGTTAAAGCGCTGGCTACATGCACCAACCCGCAATATAGACGTGCTGGAAAATCGCCATCAAGCTATTTCCGCCTTACAAGAAATCGGTTATGAATTACGACCATTTTTGCGTCAGATCGGTGACTTAGAACGTGTGCTTGCCCGTCTTGCTCTCCGCTCTGCCCGTCCCCGTGATCTGGCCAGAATGCGCCATGCTTTCCAACAATTGCCTGATATCCATCAGATCCTGACATCCTCAGAGGCTCCTTATATCCAAACGCTACAGCAGCGTGTGGGACATTTTGATGAATTACAAACTCTGCTAGAGAATGCGGTTGTCGACACACCTCCTGTTCTGGTGCGTGACGGTGGCGTCATTGCCACGGGCTATAATGCTGAATTGGATGAGTGGCGAGCGTTGGCTGATGGGGCCAGTGATTATCTGGATAAACTGGAGATCCGCGAACGCGAGAAACTCGGCATTGATACCCTGAAAGTGGGCTTTAATGCAGTGCATGGTTACTATATTCAGGTTAGCCGTGGACAAAGCCATCTAGTCCCTATCCATTACGTTCGTCGTCAAACGCTGAAAAACGCAGAACGCTATATCATTCCAGAATTAAAGGAATATGAAGACAAGGTGCTGACTTCCAAAGGCAAAGCACTTGCCATCGAAAAAGCCTTGTACGAAGAGTTATTCGATCTGTTACTGCCTCATCTGGCCGATTTGCAAACTTGTGCCGAAGCGCTGTCAGAGCTGGATGTCCTGGCAAACCTTGCCGAACGTGCTGAAACCCTAAATTACACCTGCCCGATACTAGCCGATAAAGTTGGTATTCAGATCACTGGCGGCCGGCATCCGGTTGTCGAACAAGTATTAAGCGAACCATTTATTTCTAACCCATTAACGCTCTCGTCACAGCGCCGTTTGCTGATTATTACAGGGCCGAATATGGGGGGGAAAAGTACCTATATGCGCCAGACAGCCTTGATGACGTTGATGGCTTATATTGGCAGTTTTGTTCCTGCCGAAAAAGCAGTTATTGGGCCGGTAGATCGTATCTTTACTCGTGTCGGTGCATCCGATGACCTGGCATCAGGACGTTCTACCTTTATGGTGGAGATGACCGAAACTGCCAATATATTGCATAACGCGACTGAGCACAGTCTGGTTTTGATGGATGAGATCGGCCGTGGTACATCAACCTATGATGGTTTATCCCTGGCGTGGGCTTGTGCTGAAAATTTAGCTAACCGTATCAAAGCAATGACCCTGTTTGCGACTCACTATTTTGAACTGACAACACTGCCTGAAAAACTGGAAGGTGTTGTCAATATTCATCTTGATGCAGTCGAGCATGGCGACACCATTGCTTTCATGCACAGTGTACAAGAAGGGGCGGCAAGTAAGAGTTATGGATTAGCTGTTGCATCGCTGGCAGGTGTTCCACGCGATGTCATTAAACGTGCTCGCCAGAAATTGAAAGAGCTGGAATCACTCTCCAATAGTGCAACCGCAGGCCATGTCGATACACCACAGTTAACCCTGCTGACAGAAGAAACTTCTCCAGCAGTTGAAGCATTGGAAAACCTTAATCCAGATAGCTTGACGCCACGTCAGGCATTGGAGTGGATTTATCGTCTAAAGGATATGGTTTAACAATGAATAAAATAGCCATGAATGGAACAACAATGAAGTTTGATACCCATTTGTTAGTACCCATTTATCAATTTTTACAGTGTGAAACTCCCGACCAATGGGTAGAAAAGGCGCGGCAGCCTGAGAATCTGCCAATTTTGTTGCGCGATCATCTACTCTGTGAATTGAAAGCAGCACAAAGTGCTATGTTCTTAATTCGTAAATATGCCGTTGATCCTGAAAGTGCTGACACCCTACTGACTTGGTTTCAGCCTTATGAGAACTTTGCCTACAAAAAAATTGGCGATATTCATTCATTAAAAGGAAAAAATCAGGCCACCAAGCAAATTACTGCCCGGGCAAAATCACTTTATAGTCAAGATCTCATTGACAAAATGGTGTTATTAATTAAAGAAGAGTTACATCATTTTTATCAAGTATTGGAAATCATGGATGCCAGAGGAATAAGCTATGACAGTATCAGCGCTGGCCGCTATGCCAAATCCCTATTTCAGCATGTCACCAACCATGAGCCTTATACGTTGGTCGATAAACTGATTATTGGTGCTTATATTGAAGCACGCTCATGCGAACGTTTCGCAAAACTGGCCCCTCATCTGGATGAGGAATTAGGTAAGTTTTATATTTCTCTGCTACGTTCAGAAGCTCGCCATTACCAAGACTATTTGACGCTCGCCCAGTCAATATCTAAAGAAGATATTACAGAAAGAGTAAATTATTTTGGCCAGATTGAAGCAGAGCTTATTCAAACTCCCGATCAGGATTTTAAATTTCATAGTGGTGTTCCGATTATCTAACATTGATAAATGAAACACAAAATGGTAATGGAAATATAAATGAGTAAATAAAAGGCGGGCTTATTTAGCCCACCTTAGGATTACTATCTATACCAAATCGCCCTTCAATACGCGTCTTATATCTCCCCGCGTAGCGGGGAGATATAAACAATCACATTGATTTGCAAGCTGCAACTTGAAGTGGGATTGGCATATATACCTCTATATTTTCAATTGCCACTTCGGGAATTACTTCTACCCTTGCCATCACAAAGTTGTCTAATTATCTTTGCTTCTGGAATTTATCTATTTTCCACGACGCTATAATTTGAAGTTTCTTAGGTATACGTTCTCAGGTATAAAGAATTAAGTACGGAATAATGATTCTATATTCAAGCCTTGGGTATGCAATATATCTTTAAGACGGCGCAACCCCTCAACTTGAATCTGACGAACTCTTTCTCTTGTTAAACCAATTTCTCGCCCAACATCTTCCAATGTTTCCGCTTCGTATCCAAGCAAACCGAAACGGCGAGCTAAAACTTCGCGCTGTTTTGCATTCAGTTCAAACAACCATTTAACGATACTCTGTTTCATATCATCATCTTGAATGGTCGTTTCTGGCCCCGAATCATTTTCATCAGATATTATATCCAATAATGCCTTATCTGAATCACCACCAATTGGTGTATCGACAGAAGTAATGCGTTCGTTCAGCCGCATCATACGACTTACGTCTTCAACAGGCTTATCCAGTTTTTCCGCAATTTCTTCGATACTAGGTTCATGATCCAATTTATGTGCCAGTTCTCTTGCAGTACGTAAATAGACGTTCAATTCTTTGACTATATGAATAGGCAAACGAATTGTGCGAGTTTGATTCATAATGGCACGTTCAATTGTTTGACGGATCCACCATGTCGCATAAGTGGAAAAACGAAAACCTCTTTCAGGATCAAATTTTTCCACCGCACGAATAAGCCCAAGGTTACCTTCTTCAATCAGATCTAGCAGAGCTAATCCACGATTGCTATATCGGCGGGATATTTTTACAACCAATCGCAAATTACTTTCAATCATGCGTTGGCGTGCAGCTACATCCCCTCGCAATGCTCGTCTAGCAAAGAGAACCTCTTCCTCTGCTGTCAGCAGAGGTGAGAAACCAATCTCTCCAAGATAAAGCTGTGTTGCATCCAGCACCCGTTGGTTGACTCCTTGCAACAAATCAAAATCTTCATCAAGACCAGTTATATCATCCTCATCTTTCAGCAACGCTTCATCAAAGTCATCAGCTTCCATGCTATTTTCGTCTAAATCCGCCTCATCATACAACTCATTAACTTTAAGCGTACTTTGGCTCATCAGCTGCTCCTACCCATGATAATGCGGGCAGGAATTTTAGATCCCTGCCCCGGTTTATCGCTGCGGAAGATAACGCAGCGGGTTTACGGATTTTCCCTTATAGCGAATTTCAAAATGCAATCTTACCGAACTCGTTCCGGTGCTACCTATGGTGGCAATTTTTTGCCCCGCTTGAACATCTTGTTGTTCTCGTACCAACATTGTGTCGTTGTGCGCATAAGCGCTTAGGTAGTCATCGTTATGTTTTATTATTATTAGATTTCCATAGCCACGTAATGCGTTTCCGGCATAAACCACTTTCCCACTGGAAGTAGCAAATACGGGTTGGCCACGGCTCCCCGCAATATCAATGCCTTTATTTCCTCCCTGAGAATCAGAGAAGCCTTCAAGAATTTTTCCTTCTGCCGGCCACCTCCAATTATTAATTGCATCAATACCATTAATAACGTTATTTGCCCCTGCATCTGTTGCTGCAAACACTTTCGAATTGGTATTGTTTCCATCAGAAACAGTTGCCTTAGTCTTAGGCAACATTTTCCCTGAACTTGATCTATCAATATTTGCAGGATACGCATTAATTTTTTGAAAATCAACCTGACCAATTTTAGATCTCGTGATATTTGATGCTAATAATACGCTATTTTTGGAGGTTGGATTACCTATTCTCAATACTTGACCAACATTTAAGCTATAAGGCTCTGAAATATTATTTCTGAGAGCCAGATCACGGAAATCATTGCCTGTAATCCAAGCTATATAAAACAAAGTATCACCATGTTTAACCGTATAAGTGCTCTTGTTGTAGCTTCCTTTGGGAATATTTTCGTAGTTACGGTTATAAATAATTCTTCCTTGAGACGAATTGCTATTGGCAGCATTATTCACTAGTTGACGGTTCTTAATAGCATGATCATCTGATACACGATTTGTATCGATATTCACTATTGGGGCTGGGCGATTTGATGTATTGCTACAACCTACCAGTACAATTCCCACAACAGTACTGGCAATTATCCATTTTATTTTTTTCACTGAGTTTTTTAGATTCATACTTTATTCCCCCATAAAGGCAAATATAAGTGCAAATAATGATGATGATTTATCAAAAATTTAGGGTTAAAAAAGACTTAAAGCGAAACATTTTGCTTAATTTCAGAAAAAATAACAGCTAATTTGACCCCCTCAAATAAATTAGCTGATTATGCTAGCTCGCCTTGAATTAGGGGTACAAAACGGACTGGTTCGATAACGTCGCCATGAAAATCATTACCATAACGATGTACCACTTTCAGTAACTGAGTACGCTCGCCCACAGGCAAAACCATCACGCCTCCATCGGCAAGTTGATGGAGTAATGCCTGTGGAATTTCTGGTGGCGCGGCTGTGACAATGATAGCATCAAAGGGCCCTTTTGATGGCCATCCCTCCCAGCCATCACCGTGGCGGGTTGAGATATTATGTAGGTCGAGTTGCTTCAATCTGCGCTTAGCCTGCCACTGTAATCCTTTAATCCGCTCCACGGAAAAAACACGTCTGGCTAAGTGAGCAAGTATTGCTGTTTGATAACCTGATCCTGTCCCAATTTCCAATACATTGGATTCAGGGGTCAAATTCAGCAACTCTGTCATGCGAGCGACAATATAAGGTTGGGATATCGTTTGCCCATGACCAATAGGCAGTGCGGTATTTTCATATGCCTTATGGGCGAGAGCTTCATCAACAAAACATTCTCGAGGTACTTTGCCAATAACCTCCAACAGGTGTTCATTGTGAATTCCTTGCTGACGCAATTGCGCCAGAAAATTTTTTATTGATCGGTTTAACATTCCCCAATATCCCCGACTTTTGCCAACCAATCATTTATCAGCTCTTGGGTTTTATAAGCTGTTAAGTCTACTTGCAAAGGGGTAATGGAGACAAATCCTTCTTCTACCGCAGCAAAATCTGTTTCTGGCCCAAAATCACTTTTTTCTCCCGGAGGGCCTAGCCAATAAAGCATATTACCTTTGGGATCTTCCATGGCATAGACTTGCTCAGCAGCATGACGGCAACCGCATCGGGTCACCCGAAACCCCTTGATTTGTTCAATGGGAATATCAGGGACATTAACGTTCAAAATATTGCCCGTTCTCAATGGGGATTTTTGCAGCAAAGCTAATAAACGCACGGTCACTTCTGCCGCTGTTTCATAATGTTGGTCACCATTGAGTGATACCGCCAATGCGGGTAAACCTAAGTGGCGTCCTTCCATTGCAGCCGCGACCGTGCCAGAGTAAATCACATCATCACCAAGGTTAGGACCACAGTTGATACCAGAAACAACAATGTCAGGACGAGGACGTACCAGATTATTCACACCCAAATAGACACAATCCGTCGGTGTACCTTCCTGAACAGAAATATCACCATTGTTCAGTGTGTTGATGCGCAAAGGACGATCCAGCGTTAAGGCATTTGACGCACCACTACGGTTACGGTCAGGTGCAACTACCTGCACATGGTAGTGTTTCCGCAATGTAGCCGCTAAGGTTTGAATACCCGGTGCGGTGACACCATCATCGTTGCTCAGCAATATCCGTAACATTGATATATCTCATTGATTTTAATAAAAATAAAATAATTTAATAGGGTGATTTACCCTGCGTGTGTTTGATCTTAGCATGACGTTAACAGTTTTGTAGAGTGCTTTGCATTCAAGCCACATCAAGGGAAGAACCAAGATCCTGATTGATCAATTCCCTAACAACACTGGTTGCAAAACTACCAGATGGCAAAGAGAAATGCAGAATGACAGTTTGGTCATTTTGCCATTCCCAACGCAGGTTAAGCGGTTTCACCAATATTGCCCGACGGGCGCTCTCCACACGCTCACGTTTAACTAACGCCCAAAGTGCTTCGTAATCCAATAAACATTGTTGTTCGAAATCCAGGGCCTGAGATTGTGTTCCTAATGCTTTGTCACCCGGTAAAGGTGCTGTTATCTGTAACTCTCCATCCACAACTCGCTGCTGCAATACCGATAATTCAGATTCATCAGCCACAAACCAACTACCGCGCCCCGTTAATTGTAATGCATCGCCATTTTTTACCTTTTGGTGTCCATTTTGGGCAATACGTTTGCTGGCAACAGTATTAAACATCGCGCTGCGACAAGCAGAAAGATAAAAGCTACGCCGGTTACGTTCTTTGACTTGGATTTCATTAGCTGCCCAGCGTTGAGCCTGGACTAAATTTTGTCCATCCCGCCCGAAACGTTGTTCACCAAAGTAATTCGGCACACCAGTTTGCGCTATCTGCTGCAAACGCTTTTCCACTGATTGCCGGTCAGAAATGTCCCTTAATACCAGTGTGAAGTCATTGCCTTTCAATGCGCCAATTCGTAGCTTGCGTTTCTGGCGGGAAGTTGCCAGCACTTCACAACCCTCAAGTTGAAATGCCGTGAAATCTGGATCTTGTTTCCCCGGTATATGCAAACAGAACCACTGTTCTGTCACTGCACTGCGATCTTTCAACCCCGCATAGCTGACAGAGCGTGCCGGTATTTTGGCAAAACGGGCAAGATGATCCGCGACAAATTGGGTGTTACATCCTGTTTTACGGATATGTACCATTAAGTGTTCGCCTTCGCCATCAGGAGAAAATCCCAAATCTTCGCGAACAATAAAGTCTTCTGGTGTGGCTTTCACAATACCGGTCGCTTCCGGCCGGCCATAAAGCCAATGTAATTCACTCAATGTCATATTTATTTCTTTTACCCGCTTATTCTTTTACCAACAAAGCAACCGCTTCGCAGGCAATACCCTCTTTACGACCAACAAATCCCAGTTTTTCTGTTGTTGTCGCTTTAACGTTAATATCATCCATATGGCATTCAAGATCTTCCGCCAGGTTAACCCGCATCTGGGGAATATGCGGTAACATTTTTGGTGCCTGTGCGATAATGGTGATATCCAGGTTGCCTAACCGATAGCCCTTCGCACGGATACGGCGATAGGCTTCTTTCAGTAATTCACGACTATCCGCCCCCTTGAAGGCAGGATCGGTATCGGGAAATAATTTACCAATATCTCCCAATGCTGCCGCGCCCAATAGAGCATCTGTAGCAGCGTGTAAGGCGACATCCCCATCGGAATGAGCAATTAATCCCTGTTCATAAGGAATGCGGACACCGCCAATGATCAATGGCCCTTCTCCGCCAAATTTATGCACATCAAAACCATGTCCAATTCTCATACGTTCGATTCCTTAGCTTTTTGGGATAGGTAAAATTCAGCCAATGCCAAATCTTCAGGTTGGGTCACTTTTATATTATCCGCCCGTCCATTAATCAGCACAGGACGATAACCACAATGCTCAAGTGCCGAAGATTCATCGGTGATACAGGCTTGATCTGCAAGGGCCTTGATCAAACAATCACGCAATAACTGCAAAGGGAATAATTGTGGCGTCAGAGCATGCCACAGTCCGTTACGGTCAACGGTATGCGCAATCAATGTGTGGTCAATTGTGGGTGACTCTGTGACTGGTAGCGATACCATGCGTTTCATCGTATCTTTCACCGGTGATGCCAATAATCCACCACATATGTCAGGAGAGACTGCATTGTGATCAATAATCCGCAACAGGCTATCGAGATCATTTCGATGGAGACAAGGACGGGCTGCATCATGCACTAAAACCCAGCTTGTCCTGTCTGTGCCTGTGGGCAAACTAGCCAGATAATCCAACCCAGCCAGAACCGAATCAGCTCGCTCTTCACCGCCAATAACTGTCGTAATTCTTGGATCAGAAGCGACAGGCAATTGCGCAAATTGGGTATCAGCTGGATTCAGCGCAATAATGACGCGTTGTATACAAGGATGCTCAAACAATGCTGCTAAGGTATGTTCAAGAATTGTTTTTCCGGCAACTTTCAGATACTGTTTTGGGCAATCTGATTTCATCCTGCTACCAATACCCGCAGCAGGGATCAGGGCGATAATTTCAGCAGGGGAATGAAGTTGTGACTTATTCATTTCGATTATTATTTACTGTTTTGATTTAACGGTTATTGCGCATTATGCTTTGAGGTATCAGGCACCATACGATAAAAAGATTCTCCCGGTTTAATCATGCCCAATTCATTACGAGCGCGTTCTTCAATCGCTTCCTGCCCCCCTTTAAGATCCTTAATTTCAGCAAACAACTGGTCATTACGTGCTTTTAGTTTTAAGTTATCAACCTCTTGTTTATCAACTTCAGCCTTAACCCGCACATAATCATGAATACCGTTTTTGCCGAACCACAGTGAATACTGTAACCACCCCAGCAGAACCAATAATAGTAGCGTTAGTTTGCCCATCTCCCCCCCTGAAAACCTGCTAATCATCCCACAACTGAAAGCATGACGCCACTGACTCTCACAAAACCATTTACAAAACCATTCGCAAAAAAAGCCTCTTGCAAAACAGGATTGCACGACATAGTAGAAATGCATTGCATTAAATGAGTGTAGAAACACATTATTTCACTAACAATAATAATGTGTTTCATAACAGTTTGTTGGGTTTGGTCGTTAAGTTGGCAGGATATTATTATTTTTCAAGGCAAACAGCAGTTTTTCAATCGAAGATTCTACAGACTGTGAACCCTCTAAATAGACTTCTGGCTGTTCGGGAGCTTCATAGGCTGCATCAATTCCGGTGAAATTACGTAATTCTCCCGCTCGTGCTTTTTTATATAGTCCCTTGGGATCACGAGCCTCACAGATCTCCAATGGCGTATCGACATACACTTCAATAAAGCGCCCCTCTTCCATGAGTTCGCGTATTTTTTGCCGTTCTGCCCTATGGGGGGAAATAAATGCTGTCAGGACAACCAATCCCGCATCAACCATCAATTTTGCAACTTCACCGACGCGCCGGATATTTTCCTGCCGATCTATTTCAGAAAAGCCCAAATCACTGCACAGGCCATGACGGACATTATCCCCATCCAGTAAGTACGTTTTGATTCCCTGTGCAAATAATGCCTGCTCCAATGCTCCTGCAAGGGTGGATTTTCCTGAACCAGACAGCCCTGTGAACCAAATCACCCGTGCAGGATGCCCATTTGCACTTTCCCGCTGTGACCTGTCCAAAACATGTGAATGCCAGACGATATTATTCTGATCCACTTATTTTCCTCCCAATAGATCACGTACTCCCCAGTGCGGGAAGTGGCGACGAACTAATTGGTTAAGCTCCAGCTCAAACTCACTGTATTCTTTCGGCTCTTCATAAACATCTGCCTGGATTTCACGCACCAATCCCGCTCCTACGGTCACATTGGTCAGACGATCAATCAGGATAATGCCACCGGTATCTGCATTTTGCGCATAGCAGTCGAGCAATAAAGGTTCATCAAATGAAAATTCCACCCGCCCAATGGCATTGAGGGGTAATTCAATCGCAACTTTCTGTGTCAGGTTGTTAATATCCACTTGATATTGAACATTCTCGACTTTGCCACGGCTTTTTTTACCCGCGACTTTGATATCCAAACTTTGCCCTTGAATCAGTGGCTGTTCTGACATCCAGACGACATCAACCAAAGCGTGGCGGGTTGCGCTCATTTGAGCGTCAACAGCAATCAATAAGTCACCACGGCTAATATCTATTTCATCTTTTAATACGAGGGTAATAGCCTCTCCAGGTACGGCAAATGTGAGATCACCATTAAACGTGACGATCCTTTCTACCGTAGAAATCACACCAGATGGCATCACTTTTATTTGCTGGCCTTGCCATAAGATCCCTGATGACAATGTGCCGCTATATCCACGAAAATCAAGATCAGGGCGGTTGACATACTGTACGGGGAAACGCAAGGGCTGTTCTGTCGCTTTTGTTTTTACGTCCACGGATTCCAGGATATCCAGTAGCGTTTTTCCCGTATGCCACGCCATTTTTTCACTGCGGGTGACGATGTTATCCCCTTCCAACGCCGAAATTGGGACGAAATAGAGGGTGAGATCAGTAGGTAATTGTGCTGCGAAATTCAAATAATCTTGCTTGATCTGTTCAAATATCTCTTGCTGATATCCAACCAAATCCATTTTATTGACTGCCACCACCAAGTGACGAATACCCAGCAAGGTACTGATAAAACTGTGGCGGCGCGTTTGTTCCTGAACACCTTTGCGTGCATCGATCAATAAAATAGAAAGATTACTGGTTGAGGCGCCTGTCGCCATATTGCGGGTATATTGCTCATGCCCGGGTGTGTCCGCAATAATGAATTTACGCTTTTCCGTAGAAAAATAGCGGTATGCTACGTCAATGGTGATGCCCTGTTCCCGTTCCGCCGCCAATCCATCAACTAATAAAGCCAGATCGAGCTTTTCTCCCTGAGTCCCAATTCGCTTGCTATCGCTTTGTAAAGTTGCCAGCTGATCCTCATAGATTTGACGGGTGTCATGCAGCAAACGTCCAATTAGGGTACTTTTACCATCATCCACGCTACCACAAGTTAAAAAACGCAGTAATCCTTTTTCCTGCTGCATTCGAAGATAGGCTTCAACTCCACCTTGTTGCTTGATCTGACTAGCAATAGTTTCATTATATGCAAGTGCTGGCATATCTGGACTCCTTAAAAATAACCCTGGCGCTTTTTCAGCTCCATAGAACCTGACTGATCACTGTCAATCAGCCGCCCTTGCCGTTCGCTAGTGGTCGATATCAACATTTCTTCGATGATTTCCGGCAACGTTTCTGCTTCTGATTCCACCGCGCCTGTCAGCGGCCAGCAGCCAAGTGTCCTAAAGCGCACTTTACGCTGGCTAATGACTTCCCCTGCTTTCAGGTCAATTCGATCATCGTCAACCATAATTAATGTCCCCTCACGCTGAACAACCGGACGAGGTTTAGCAAAATAAAGGGGGACGATATCGATCTGCTCCAAATAGATGTATTGCCAGATATCCAACTCGGTCCAGTTGGATAATGGGAAGACGCGGATACTTTCCCCTTTGTTAATCTGGCCGTTATAATTGCGCCAAAGTTCAGGGCGCTGGTTTTTAGGATCCCAACGATGGGAACGGTCACGGAATGAGTAAATTCGTTCTTTGGCTCGCGATTTTTCTTCATCACGCCGCGCCCCGCCAAATGCTGCATCAAAGCCGTATTTATCCAGTGCTTGCTTCAATCCTTCTGTTTTCATGATATCGGTATGTTTGGCACTGCCATGAATAAAAGGATTGATTCCCAGCATCTCGCCTTGTGGATTGCGGTAAACCAGTAACTCAAAACCATATTTTTCCGCTGTACGATCACGGAAGTCATACATGTCCTGAAATTTCCAGCCTGTATCTACATGTAATAAAGGAAAAGGCAGTTTTCCCGGATAAAATGCTTTACGTGCAAGATGCAGCATTACAGAAGAATCTTTACCAATCGAATAGAGCATGACGGGGTTGGCAAATTCAGCAGCCACTTCCCGAATAATATGGATACTTTCAGCTTCAAGTTGCTGTAAGTGTGTTAGTCTTTTTTCGTCCATTGGGCACTCCTTATACTAAATCAATCACAGCAGGGGGATTTACTTGATCAGCCGCGTTTTCGCTTTCAAACCATCCTATTTGATGGTGGAGTTGAGCCACCTCTCCTATTACCAGTAAGGCAGGTGAGGGGACTTCTTGTGCCAATCGTTCCAATTCGGATAAGGTTCCGGTCAATACTTGTTGTTCTGGACGAGTGCCACAACCAATCACGGCAACGGGGGTGTGGCTGTCCCGACCGTGTGAGATCAACTTTTGGCTGATCAAGGCTGCTTTCATAATCCCCATATAAATGGCTAATGTTTGATTGCCCCGCGCGAGTGCTGGCCAATCCAATTCATTGCCATTTTCACGGCAATGTCCGGTAATAAAGGTGACACTTTGCGCGTGTTCTCTGTGAGTCAATGGAATGCCTGCGTAAGCAGAAGCGCCTACCGCTGCCGTAATGCCAGGCACAACTTGAAAAGGAATTCCCGCTGCTGCCGCAATCTGTAATTCTTCTCCACCACGGCCGAAAATAAAGGGATCGCCCCCTTTTAAGCGAACCACTCTTTTCCCCTGGTTCGCTAATTTGATGATAAGTCGGTTGGTTTCTTCCTGCACTACGGAATGATTACCCGCTCTTTTTCCAACACAGATTTTGTCTGCATCACGGCGAACTAACTCCAGAATTTCTGCGCTCACTAAATGGTCATAAAGAATGACGTCAGCCTGTTGGATCACTTGCAAGCCTTTTAAAGTCAATAATCCTGGATCACCTGGTCCAGCGCCTACCAGAGCAAGTTCTCCTTGGGAATGAGAGTCACCTTGTGTCAACTGCTGTTCAAGTTGCTCTTCTGCTTGCTGTAATTGCCCATTGGCGATGAGTGTGGCAAAACGCCCATTAAACGCTTTTTCCCAAAAGTGGCGCCGTTGACGTATGGAAGTAAAACGTTGTTTCACGCGTTCGCGCCAGCGCCCCGCGATATTTGCCATCGTACCCAAGCTAAATGGGAGCAAAGACTCCAGCTTTTCCCGCAATAATCTTGTCAATACCGGAGATTTTCCAGCCGATGAGATCGCCACAATAACCGGGGAGCGATCAATAATTGAGGGGAAAATGGCCGAACAGAGCGGTTGGTTATCCACAACGTTGGTCAAAATAGCGCGCTTATTGGCTTCAGTAAAAATATGCTGATTTAGGTCGTGATCATCGGTGGCGGCAATCACTAAAAATACACCATCAAGATATTCTGTTTTAAACGTTCCCTGTAACCACTCAACTTCCCCTTTTTGATAGCGTTGTTGCAGTTCTACATGTAGCTCAGGAGCAACAACCGTTAACACTGCACCAGTACGAAGTAATAAGTCTGCTTTGCGAGAGGCGATTTCTCCGCCCCCTATCAGCAATACAGATCGGGCTTTAAGCTCAATAAATAAAGGTAAATAATCCACGATACCATCCCGCGTTAGAGCCTGTTCATGTTCTACCCTATGGATTTCAGGTCACAAAGGATATAGCTCTTAATTATTATGATGACCAAGGAATGAATATATGAGGCCGTGATCAGGTTATGAAATGACAAAAAGTAATTATTTGTTCCTGAATCGCATAAGGTAATTCTTTCGCAAGTTATAGAGCCAATTAAGCAAGATATGCAGCATAAAAAAACAGCGCCTCTTTTTGAGAGAAGCGCTGCCTAGTAGATTTGTAATATCAATTCAACTTTCGTGCAAACCACACTCACGTTTCAAGCCAAAAAAACGCGTTTGTTCTTCACTCATACCGGGTTCCCATTTTTGGGTGGTATGCGTATCCCCGACAGAAAGGTAGCCCTGTTCCCATAATGGATGGTATTCAAGGCTATGCTTGGTCAAGTATTGGTGAACCTGCCTATTATCCCAATCAATTATAGGCAAGATTTTAAAAACTCCCCGTTGAACTGCCAGCACAGGTAAGTTAGTTCGGCTTTCTGATTGCTGGCGACGCAACCCAGCAAACCAGCTTTGTGCTTGCAGAGCTACTAATGCACGATTCATCGGCGCAACTTTATTGATTTGGTTATAACGTTCTATCCCTTCTATTCCCTGTTCCCATAATTTGCCATAACGTGCTTCTTGCCAGGCGGGAGAATGTTCTGCACGAAAAATCTTCAAGTTCAGGTTGAGTTTTTCAGTCAGTTTATCAATAAATTGATAAGTTTCAGGAAATAAGTATCCCGTATCGGTAAGAATCACGGGAATATCAGGATACTCCCGTGTCACAAGATGCAAACAGACAGCCGCCTGAATACCAAAACTAGAGGAAAGCACAAATTCGCCAGATAGATGCTCCAATGCCCATCTCACACGTTCACAAGCATCCAGTATCTCCAGTTGTTGATTGATGTCTGCCAATGACGTGATTTGCTGCTCTGGAGCCAGTGCCACCAGCTCCGATAAATTCAGTCGGCTCACACTGCCTCCTGCCAATCATAAAAATCGACGGCTGAATTCAATACTGGCTTGATGATATCGGTGCGGATCAGAAAATCACCAAAACATTCATTGGCATGACGTTCCGATGCCCAACGACCAATTAATTCATCCAGTATCTCAAGGATCTCTGCTGATGTAATATTTTCCTTGTACATGCGGGGAATGCGATCACCGATGCGATTTCCACCAAGATGCAGGTTGTAACGATCAAGTGCTTTACCCACCAGCCCAATTTCTGCCAGCATCGCCCTGCCACACCCATTCGGACAGCCTGTAACACGCAGTATGATCTCTTCATCACCCACACCATGTTTTTCCATTAACGCATCAACATAATCGACAAAAGTCGGCAGGAAACGTTCTGCTTCAGCCATCGCTAATGGGCAGGTAGGAAATGAAACACAGGCCATAGCGTGGTGACGCAAAGTAGTCACGCTATCGTCAATTAAGCCATGAGCACGGGCAATGTCTTCAATCCGCGTTTTTTCACTCTCCGGCACTCCTGCCACAATCAGGTTTTGGTTGGCAGTCAGACGAAAATCGCCTTTATGGATTTTCGCAATTTCTGCAATCCCTGTTTTTAATGGCTTGTTGGGATAATCCAACAAACGGCCATTTTCAATAAATAAGGTCAGGTGCCATTGATCATCAATGCCTTTTAACCAACCAATTTGATCGCCCCGACCAGTGAATTGATATGGCCGAATAGCTTCAAATTTCACACCAGCACGTTTTTCAACCTCTTGTTTGAAGGTTTCAATACCCACACGTTCAAGGGTATATTTGGTTTTCGCATTTTTACGGTCAGTCCGGTTACCCCAATCACGTTGGGTGGTCACTATCGCCTCTGCAATAGCCAGTGTGTGTTCCTGTGCAATAAAACCAAATTCACTCGCCAGTCGTGGGAAGGTTTTTTTGTCGCCGTGGGTCATGGCCAATCCCCCACCCACCAATACGTTAAAGCCAATTAATTGATCATTTTCCGCAATGGCAACAAAGTTCATATCGTTGGCATGCAGATCCACATCATTTTGTGGCGGGATCACTACCGATGTTTTGAATTTACGGGGCAGATAAGTGGTGCCAAGAATCGGCTCTTCATCGGTTGTTGCAACTTTTTCTTTATCTAACCAGATTTCAGCATACGCATTGGTACGGGGGAGCAGATGTTCCGATATCTTTTTCGCCCACTCATAGGCCTGTTGGTGTAAAGCAGACTGCACCGGATTGGACGTACACAGCACGTTACGATTGACGTCATTAGCAGTAGCCAGTGAATCCAAGCCCATATGTGCTAATAATTGATGGGCTGGTTTGAGATTGTTTTTTAAGATCCCATGAAACTGGAATGTCTGGCGGTTAGTCAATCTAATACTGCCATATAGTGTATTTTCTGTCGCAAACCGATCAATGCCCAACCACTGTCTTGGCGTAATAATCCCCCCCGGTAAGCGACAACGCAACATCATGGCATGGCGTGGTTCGAGTTTTTGTTCTATACGCTCGGCCCGAATATCACGGTCATCTTGCTGATACATGCCGTGAAAGCGGATAAGGAGAAAATTATCCCCCTCAAATCCACCTGTCAGCCCATTTTTTAAATCTTCGCTGATCGTTCCTCGCAAATAATTACTGTCCAACTTCATGCGTTCACTGTCTGCAAGTTTTCCTTCAACGATTAGGGTATCTGTTTTTTCTTTGCTCACATTGCTCATATTAGTAAACATCTCTCTGATAACGGCGCTCAAGGCGCAATTCACTCAAGAATTCATCAGCCTGTTCAGCATCCATACCACCATGTTGTGAAATGATGTCCAATAGGGCCTGTTCTACATCTTTTGCCATGCGATTCGCATCGCCACAGACATACAGATGGGCGCCATCCTGGATCCAGCGCCAGACTTCTTCTCCCTGTTCACGCAGTTTGTCTTGTACATACACTTTATGCTGCTGATCCCTTGACCATGCCAAATCAATGCGAGTCAATAAGCCCTCTTTCACATAACGCTGGAATTCAACCTGATAAAGAAAATCTTCCACAAAATGGGGGTTACCAAAAAACAGCCAGTTTTTACCTGCCGCTTCCTGGTTGTCTCGGTGCTGCAAAAATGCCCTAAATGGAGCAACCCCTGTTCCTGGCCCAATCATGATGATTGGTGTATTCGGATCGGCCGGTAAACGGAAATTGTCGTTCTGTTCGATAAACACGCGGATGCTGTCATCTTCTTGCAAGCGATCCGCCAGATAACCTGACGCGCCACCTGTACGGGCACGCCCTTCAATGTCATAACGAACAACGCCAACAGTAATATGAACTTCGTTTTCCACCTCAGATTGTGAAGAGGAGATGGAATAGAGACGTGGTGTCAGTGGGCGCAATAAATCAATAAATTGTTGGGCTTCTGGCTGTGAAGCAGCAGCCCTGACCATATCGACAATAGGCGTTGTCTGGGCATATTGCTGCAAGGCTTGTTTGTTAGCGACTAACGATAACAGTTTTTCATCTTTCGCCAACGCTGCATATTTCCCAACAATTACACTGGTATTTTGAGTCAACTCTACATGGCTAATCAACGCCTCACGCAGTGGGAGTGATTTTCCATGCACATTGACCTGCTCTGAACCTTCCAGCCAAAGTAGCGCTATTAATTCATCCACTAAAGCCGGATCGTTTTCAAACCAGACTCCCAGGGCATCTCCTGGTTGATAACGCAGCCCTGAGTCCCCTAAATCAATTTCAACATGGCGAACATCTTTGTCAGAACCACGTCCCGTTATTTTCCAGTTAGTCAACAGAGAGGCCGTTAGAGGGTTTTCTTTAGTATATGTTTGGGCTTCTTTAACATGCGTAGAAACAGTAGATGGCGTGATAATCGGAGCGTCAGTCTTTGCTTGTACTGACAAACGTTGCTTCAAAATATCCGTAATTTGTTGACGCCATTGAGCCGCCTGTTCTTGGTATTCCACATCAACATCAACACGAGCCAATAGGCGCTGAGCACCCAGTTCATGCAAACGACTGTCAAAATCTTTCCCCGCCTGACAGAATTTTTCATACGACGTATCCCCAAGGGCAAATACGGCATATACCGTCTCTTTCATTGAGGGTGCTTTTTTGGAATAGAGATACTTATGAAGTGCTACGGCTTCCTCGGCAGGTTCACCTTCACCTTGCGTTGAAGCAATAATAATCAATACACGCTCCTGGGAAATTTGCTTAAATTTATAGTCACCCGCATTAATTAAGTTTACATTGATATTTTCAGCTAATAGTGAATCTCTTAGTTGTTCAGCCAGATGACGGGCATTGCCTGTTTGCGATGCGGAAAGCAAAGTCACTGTTTCTTGTGCAGAAACGACAGGTGTCTCTGCCCCAATTTGTGGCTGATGATTCACCATTCCCCAAAAGTAGCCAGACAACCAAGCTAATTGATGGGGAGAAAAATCGCTAATTGCAGACTGCAAGCGTGATAATTGTTCTGGAGAAACAGGTAGTAATGCGATTGAAGGTGGTTTTGCGGTCATTGTCCCAGTGCCTTTTGCTATAGCCAGTATCCATGTTGTAAAAGATACAAAAATCAATCCAGTCATGAACATGAATTGATTAAGGTTATCCCAAAATGGGGGCTGTATTTAAAGAAAGGATTGCAATATCTCATAACCAAAATGCCTAACTTTATTTACAGATTTAATATATCAATAAAGTCGTTAAGCGTTGTGCTTTTTACTTCCAGAAAAATCACGTTAAGCTCGCAAAGTTCAGGTAGAATAGCCGACCTTTTGAAGTCAGGGGAAAGCACAATGAGTACAACCATCTTTAAAGATTTTCAATTCGAAGCAGCACATCACCTTCCACACGTACCGGAAGGGCACAAATGTGGGCGTTTGCATGGGCATTCATTTATGGTACGTCTGGAGGTCACCGGAGAAGTTAATCCACTTAGTGGCTGGCTCATGGATTTTGCCGATGTCAAAGCTGCCTTTAAACCTGTCTGGGAACAACTCGATCACCATTATCTCAATGAGATTCCTGGGCTTGAAAATCCAACCAGCGAAGTGTTGGCCAAATGGATCTGGGAGAAGTTAAAACCGACGTTGCCTCAACTCAGTGCTGTTATGGTTAAAGAGACTTGTAGCGCAGGTTGTATCTATCGGGGAGAATAAGGATTCAGCACCAGAGCCTGGTGCTGAATGAGATTTAGGCGATATTTAAGTATTTATGGGTTTGCATCGAAAAACGCCAATTACGGGCAATACACGTTTCGATGCACAGGCGAGTAGCATCTTCTTTCTGGCTGATCGGCTGTAAGGCAATAAGCGGAGTAGGATTTCCATCAAGCATAGTCAATAATTCATCTAATGCTTCAATATCGCGCTGCCGCCCGACAGGGTGCTTAATTTCATCAGCGCGTTTAATCGCATCAGGTAAAACCCGATAGCCTCCGCGCATTTTCACTTTCGGAGAAACCGTCACCCACGTTTTGTCAGAACACTTAATAGCATGTGTACCACTCGTCTCTATCTGACATTGATAGCCTTCACTTTCCAGTGTTTCAGTCAAAGGACGCAAGTCATATAAGCACGGTTCTCCCCCGGTAATGACAATATGCTTCGCACTGTAACCTTGACGAGTGAATATGCTCAGTAATTGTTTTGCACTGGCAGCGCCCCACAAATCGCTCTCTTGCGATTTCAGTAAGATATTTTCCATCGGCTGCTGTTTATCAGCCTCTTTTTCCCATGTATGTTTGGTATCGCACCAACTGCACCCTACAGGACATCCTTGTAATCGAACGAAAACCGAAGGTACACCGGTAAACACGCCTTCTCCCTGTAAAGTTTGGAAGATTTCATTTATTGGGTAAATCATAAAAAAACTCTGGTTTTAATAAACTGCCCGTTATTATTACAGATATCTATCCCGCGAACATCCATCTTTATGGTATTGTACCTGGTTGCTTTTGCTGGCATCTCACGCCAGACAGAGCATCGTATGCCTAAATACTCTCAGGCTGAAAGGATAGATGGGAATAACGAATGCAAAATAATGAAAATCAGCTTAAACAGGGTCTAAGCGTGCGGCACATCCGCTTTATGGCTTTAGGCTCTGCAATAGGTACGGGGCTGTTTTATGGCTCAGCAGCAGCGATACAGCAAGCTGGCCCCGCTGTATTGCTAGCCTATTTACTCGGCGGTGCTGCCGTATTTATCGTGATGAGAGCACTGGGCGAAATGGCCGTCCACCATCCTGTTTCTGGTTCTTTTTCGCAATATGCCAGCCATTATTTGGGGCCTTTGGCCGGTTTTTTAACTGGCTGGATCTACATTCTTGAAATGCTATTTGTTTGCCTGGCTGATATTACCGCATTCGGCACATATATGAAGCTCTGGTTCCCGCATGTTGAACAGTGGATTTGGGTTTTAGGGATTGTCTGTTTTATTGGTGCCTTAAATCTGTGTCACGTAAAAATCTTTGGTGAAATGGAATTCTGGCTTTCAATCATTAAAGTCACTGCCATTATTGCCATGATTATCGGTGGCCTTGCCATTATGTTTTACGGCTTCGGACAAGCAACTGAGCACGCAACTGGCCTGTCCAATTTATGGGAAAATGGCGGTTTTATGCCAAATGGTATCAGTGGCGTGATAGCTTCATTCGCCATTGTTATGTTCGCTTTTGGTGGCATCGAAGTCATTGGTATCACGGCCAGTGAAGCGAAAAATCCAGAAAAAACGATCCCTCAAGCAATTAATGCGGTTCCATTTCGTATCTTGATCTTCTATGTCTTGACTCTATGTATCCTGATGAGCATCTATCCATGGAATCAAATTGGTCAGGATGGCAGCCCATTTGTACAGATTTTTTCTAATTTGGGAATCAATTCAGCGGCAAATATTCTGAATGTGGTCGTGATTACCGCGGCTATTTCCGCTATCAATAGTGATATTTTTGGTGCTGGCAGAATGATGTATGGTATGGCACAGGAAGGACAAGCCCCTAAATCATTCAAAAAATTAACTCGTAATGGCGTGCCATGGATGACGGTTCTTGTCATGACTGCAGTTCTATTACTTGGCGTAGTGCTAAATTATCTGATCCCTGACGAGATCTTCATTCTTATCGCTTCTGTCGCTACATTTGCAACTGTCTGGGTATGGTTGATGATTTTAATCTCGCAGATTGCCATGCGTCGCCAAATGAGTACAGAAGAAGTCAAGACACTGAAATTTCCAATCCCGATGTGGCCTGTCGCTCCTGCAATCACACTCGTCTTCATGGTCAGTATCATCGTATTGCTGGGCTATTTTGAGCAAACAAGAGACGCGCTATATGTTGGTCTAGGTTGGGTATTTATTTTGACTCTAGCCTATTTCTTCGGCGTAAAGAAAAAACGTTCTGCTAATCAGTAAGCGATGAAAGTCTGTCTCAAAAAGCGTCGGTAAGCATCGACGCTTTTTATATTCTTCTCCTGCAAGAACAGTAAATCCCTTTATCCCATCAATTATCATCACAAAGAAAATTTCACTATCAACGGGTTATGATCAGACGCACCCGTCATGATAACTGCTGCATAGGAAACTTTTAGTTCGCGATAAAAGACAAAATCTAACGGCTTGCCAAAAACAATTGTCCTATGATCGTCATTAAAATGTACTTCTTTCAATTGCATACGGCGAGCAAAACGTTCCAATATTTTTAATCTCTGCCGACTCCATGCATTAAAATCCCCAGCAAAAATAACAGGGCCATTATGTAAGCTGATATGCATACCAATGTTATTGAGTTGTCGACTATAAACATCAACACCAAGGCTAAAATTAATAGCATGCACGTTTATCACCATTAACTGACGTTGATCTGGCAATGGATAAATTGTAATTAATGACGATTTAGATAATCTAAGTATCGGTTCTTTTTCACGTAGCGGGCAACAATAAACTGGTGAAGACGATGCTAATGTCATCACTCCTGATGGATGTTGAGGAATAGCAAATGCAGGAACCTGATCCGCGACCAAGCCACTGTCTGTAATAAATCTCAATAAGGCTGGCGTCGTTTGTGCTTCTTGCAGTAAGACAAGATCACTTTTCTCAATCAAAGAAGCCAAAACATGTTGCCATGATGGCCGTTGTTGTTTGTAGATATTCCAGATGGCAACAGAAAGCTCATGATTATGCTCAAGAAGCGGTTCTCCTCGTGGTAACGACGCATTCTCAAGTAATTGCTTAGAAGTGGGAAAAACGCGTTCCACAGGCTGCCCAGCAACATATCTCATGGCAAAATTTTTTTGAGCGTAATTTTTTCTCGCCCAGCTTTTTCTTAAATAACTATTCCTGATCAAGTTTCCCCCAACTTACCTCGACACCTTTACTTCCACTAATATGGCATCTTAGTCATTGATTTCAATCGCCAACGCTTAAAAAATCAGCATGATTGTGTAACGATATAATAACAACACAACATATTGGTAAAACAATTATTCATTAGAATTAGTAGCGTGATTTACTTAATATTAAAAAAATAAATATTAATATTTTTGATAAGTATCAAAAAATATTACATTTAAGAAATAAATCTGTCTTAGTTAAAGGTATGTGAGGATATTATTAATTAACATTATTTTTGATAACGTTAATTAATTTATAGGAGCCGTTATTATTCCACTAGACATTAAAATCTCATTGCCTTAATGGAATAAAATACATTGATAAGGATATAAGCAATAAAATAAGTTATAGATTAGACAATAGAAAAAGCCCTGAAAGATATCTTTCAGGGCTTTTTCTAAATACGGTGGCGGTGCGGACGGGACTCGAACCCGCGACCCCCGGCGTGACAGGCCGGTATTCTAACCAACTGAACTACCGCACCACCGAATTTCTTTTTTCTTGCTGCCTTTTGTGCCGGCAACACTTATAAATTGATGTCTGGCAGTGCCCTACTCTCACATGGGGAGACCCCACACTACCATCGGCGCTACGGCGTTTCACTGCTGAGTTCGGCATGGGGTCAGGTGGGACCACCGCGCTATTGCCGCCAGACAAATCCTGTTTTCAATCCCGAACAAGCTGCTTTTCTACGCTGAAACCCGTCTCTCTCTTTCCACTCCCGAAAACCCCTTCGGTGTTGTCAGGTTAAGCCGCACGGTTCATTAGTACCGGTTAGCTCAACGTCTCGCAACGCTTACACACCCGGCCTATCCACGTCCTCGTCTCGAACGTTCCTTCAGTACCCTCTAGGGGTAAGGGAAGACTCATCTTAAGGCAAGTTTCCCGCTTAGATGCTTTCAGCGGTTATCTCTTCCGCACTTAGCTACCGGGCAGTGCCATTGGCATGACAACCCGAACACCAGTGGTGCGTCCACTCCGGTCCTCTCGTACTAGGAGCAGCCCCTTGCAATCTTCCAACGCCCACGGCAGATAGGGACCGAACTGTCTCACGACGTTCTAAACCCAGCTCGCGTACCACTTTAAATGGCGAACAGCCATACCCTTGGGACCTACTTCAGCCCCAGGATGTGATGAGCCGACATCGAGGTGCCAAACACCGCCGTCGATATGAACTCTTGGGCGGTATCAGCCTGTTATCCCCGGAGTACCTTTTATCCGTTGAGCGATGGCCCTTCCATGCAGAACCACCGGATCACTAAGACCTACTTTCGTACCTGCTCGAGCCGTCACTCTCGCAGTCAAGCTAGCTTATGCCTTTGCACTAACCTCACGATGTCCGACCGTGATTAGCTAACCTTCGTGCTCCTCCGTTACACTTTGGGAGGAGACCGCCCCAGTCAAACTACCCACCAGACACTGTCCGCAACCCGGATAACGGGCCGGCGTTAGAACATCAAACATTCAAGGGTGGTATTTCAAGGATGGCTCCATGCAGACTGGCGTCCACACTTCCAAGCCTCCCACCTATCCTACACATCAAGGCTCCATGTTCAGTGTCAAGCTATAGTAAAGGTTCACGGGGTCTTTCCGTCTTGCCGCGGGTACACTGCATCTTCACAGCGAGTTCAATTTCACTGAGTCTCGGGTGGAGACAGCCTGGCCATCATTACGCCATTCGTGCAGGTCGGAACTTACCCGACAAGGAATTTCGCTACCTTAGGACCGTTATAGTTACGGCCGCCGTTTACTGGGGCTTCGATCAAGAGCTTCTCGCCGAGGCGATAACCCCATCAATTAACCTTCCAGCACCGGGCAGGCGTCACACCGTATACGTCCACTTTCGTGTTTGCACAGTGCTGTGTTTTTATTAAACAGTTGCAGCCAGCTGGTATCTGCGACTGGCCTCGGCTCCGGAAGCAGGTTCCTTCACCTAACGCCAGCGTGCCTTCTCCCGAAGTTACGGCACCATTTTGCCTAG
>NZ_CP147734.1:40000-722500 GCF_037260955.1 Xenorhabdus sp. TH1 | reverse complement strand
TGAGACCGCCTCCCGTTGAACCCGCACATCCCCCTATAAATGCAGAACATAGCAGCAGAAAAGGCAGAAAAAGAGGCCAATTGGCAAAAGAGTCCGTTGTAAATCCGGCTGTTGTCGCCATGGAGACAACTTGAAAAAAAGCGTGATTCAACGCTTCCCATACTGATTCATAAACGGAATGTTGCCATAATATCAGCATACAGATTGCCAATAGTGCCAACTGGATAGTAATGAACATCCGAAACTCTGGATCACGCCAATACACGTTCAAGCTTCGTCCAGAAAGAACCGCGAAATGCAAACCAAAATTACAGCCCGAAATCAATAAGAAAATGGCAATAATCGTGTTGATGGCTGGGCTATTGAAAAAACCGATACTGGCATCATGGGTAGAAAATCCACCAATAGCGATGGTAGAAAAGCTATGAGAAATCGCATCGAACACCGGCATCCCCGCAGCCCACAATGCCAGGGCACAGGCAATGGTCAACAAGACATAAATCAGCCAAAGCGTTTTTGCCGTTTCTGCAATACGAGGACGCATTTTATTGTCTTTTAACGGCCCTGGCATTTCTGCACGATAAAGCTGCATTCCCCCCACACCAAGCAGAGGTAAGATCGCCACAGCCAAAACGATAATCCCCATCCCCCCCAACCATTGCAACATTTGTCGGTAGAACAAAATAGCTTTGGGAAGGGAGTCGAGACCAACAAGTGTCGTCGCGCCAGTGGTCGTTAAGCCAGAAAATGATTCAAAAAAGGCATCTGTGACTGAAAGATTGGGTTTTTCAGAGAAAATGAATGGCAATGCACCCACACTTCCCAACACAGTCCAAAATAGGACAACAATCAAAAAGCCCTCTTTCGGCTTAAGCTCAGATTTTTGTTCGCGATTAGGTACCCACAATATTAAACCAATGACGAGAGCAAAGATGAATGTCTGGCTAAATGCCCTGCCTGCGCCATCGCGATAGATCAATGCGACCAGCCCCGGAATAATCATTGTGACAGAAAAAAGAATGACAAGTAGTCCAACAATACGGGTTATGGCGCGAAAATGCATTCGGCTGGTTCCTTAGAAATCCGATATGAAGAATAGTTATGATTTTGGTGTTAAAAACAAAGCACCACGGCTCAAGTCCCGTAATTTATCACCTATCTCACCAACAAGGGTAGCTGGCAGCGAGACTTGCAACGTGACATTTTCAGCATAATCACTGGCGAGCACCTGCCCAGAAAATTGGTGGAGCAACTGTTCTACCATTGAAATATGCGAATATTCACACTGTAACTGGTATAACTTCTGCGGTACTTTGTATTCGGTTTGCAACAACTTCAGAGCTTGTTGTACCCCATTGCCGTAAGCTTTGACCAAACCACCCGTACCAAGTTTTATGCCACCAAAATAGCGAACAGATACAGCGGTAATTTCCCCCAGACCACTTCCGATTAACTGGGCAATCATCGGCTTGCCAGCGGTTCCGGTAGGTTCGCCATCATCAGAAAACCCTAACTGTTGGGAATCATCCGGCGCTCCTGCCACAAAAGCCCAACAATGATGCCGAGCATCAGGATATTGCTCTTTAATGCTTTGGATAAATAACTTAGCCTCATCCACCCCGCTGGTATGCTCCAGCAGGGTAATGAAACGACTCTTTTTTATTTCTTCAGTAAAGCTGACTGAAGCCGCAGGAATTAAATAAGGCTTCATTACGATAATTGTAATTCTCTGGTCATATTTTCAATTTTTCCATCGTGAATAACGATGTTATCTTCAATACGAATACCACCATAAAGTTTCAACATTTCAATTTTTTTCCAATCAAAATGTTGACGATATTCGCTTTCACGCCACTGCGCTAATAATGTTTCAATGAAATAGATCCCAGGCTCAATGGTCAAAACCATTCTTGGCTCCAGAATACGGGTGCAGCGCAAATAAGGATGCTTCTCCGGTGCTGCCAGATGAGTTCCGCCATCATCTTGCATAAACCCAGCCGCATCATGCACTTGCAAACCTAAAGGATGGCCGAGTCCATGTGGGAAAAATGGCGTCGTCAATCCTGTCTCAACCATACCTTCTTCACTGATCCCATGAACAATATCATGTTTTTTCAGTATCCTGGCTATACGTTGATGCATATTAATATGGTAGTCGGTATATCGAACTCCCGTTTTAATTGTGCCAATGAGCGCCTGTTGTTCTTCATTCAAATCCTTTATCAGTGAAGCGAAATCGTTATGAGGTTTTGCTGCATAGGTTCTGGTGATATCCGCGGCATAACCATGATATTCCGCTCCCGCATCAATCAAGAAACTGCGTATTTCCGCAGGAACCCTCTGCTGTAATTTGTTGTAGTGCAAAACAGCCGTATTTTCATTCAGGGCAACAATATTATCATAAGGAACATCGGTATCACGGTGCCCTGTTGCCATCAGATAGAACATATTGATTTCAAATTCGCTCACACCAGACAAAAATGCATCATAGGCTGCCAGATGACCATTAACGGCGGTTTTCTGGGCCTCACGCATACAAGCCAATTCATAATCTGTTTTATATGAACGGTGATAATGCAAGTAGTCCAAGACAGCTTTTGGGTTGATATTGTGCTCAAGAATACCCAAGGATTTAGCACGCTCCGTTTGTTCACCAATATAAGCAGTGTTCTGTTTTGATAATCCATTCAGTTTAATACTGATATCTTCAGCTTTTGCCAAATGAATCATTTCTATGACTTCAGTCCAATAGCCACTAGGTAGTGGCTCTACGCTGTGCCAGTAGTCTACTGGTGAATAAAACCAGAGCTTAGGTTTATTGACACCATCAATCCACAACCAGCAATTAGGCACTTTGGTCACAGGTACCCAAGCCTTAAAGTGTGCATTTACCTTAAACGGATAATGGCTGTCATCCAGAAAAACCCGTAATGATTCGCCTGAATGAATAAGCAAGGCGTCAAACTGAGTTCGTTCTAAGATTTCTCGGGCACGTTTTTGTAAGGTTTTAATATGTTCTTGGTACAGAGATGCCAACTTTTCCATCTTAATTAGCCTTTTGATTTTTTGGCAGGAGCTTAAATATTACCACAATTCATTATCGTCGGAGCTATCACGCAAAAAACGCATTCTCTACAACTAAACTAATATAGTTATATTTTTCAAAGCATTAACAAAATACATTGTTCTCTGCCATAAATCTTACCTGTGATCCGCCCTACAAAAAATTAATCATCAGTTTGCATTAAATTAACACAGTAATCACAATCAACCACATCTGGTCATACCAGATGGTATGCACTCATTGAGGAGAATGACATGCTCTACCTAAGTGAAACTATTCAAGTAAAATGGCTAAAAGATGGCATTGCTGAACTCATTTTCAATGCACCGGCTGCAATTAATAAATTAGACACAAAAACGGTCACTTCACTGGATAAAGCCGTTGCAACCCTTGAGCAAGAGACTAAACTAAAAGGGTTACTGCTACGCTCTGAAAAACAAGCTTTTATTGTTGGTGCTGATATCACAGAATTTTTATCGCTATTCAATGCACCAGCAGAAAAACTGCACGAATTACTGAATCTCGCTAACAATATCTTTAACCGTATAGAAGATCTTCCGGTTCCGACTATCTCTGCTATCAATGGCTATACCCTTGGCGGTGGCTGTGAATTGGTACTTTCAACAGATTTTCGTATCGCATCCCCCGATCTTCGCATTGGATTACCAGAAACTAAATTGGGCATTATGCCGGGATTTGGGGGTTCTGTTCGCCTGCCACGCTTGATTGGCACAGATAATGCTCTCGAAATCATCTCCGCAGGAAAAGATATTGGTGCTGAAGAAGCGCTGAAAAATGGCTTGGTCGATGCCGTCGTTTCTGCTGAAAAACTGGTTGATTCTGCCGTTTCAGTTCTGGAACAAGCCATTCGAGGAGATTTAGATTGGCAAGCCGCCCGTCAGCCTAAATTGTTGCCTCTGACTCTCAATGAGATCGAACGTACCATGAGTTTCACCGTAGCAAAAGGTATGGTAATGAAGGTTGCTGGCCCGCATTATCCAGCACCAATCACAGCGGTAAAAACCATTGAAAAAGCCGCTACACTCGGTCGCGATGAAGCCTTAAAACTGGAATCAGCCAGTTTTGTATCATTAGCGCACACCTCTGTCGCTCGTGCGTCAGTCGGCATCTTCCTGAATGAACAGTATGTTAAAGGGCTAGCGAAGAAACACCTACAAACCGTTACAACCCCTGAACATGCGACTGTACTGGGTGCTGGTATCATGGGGGGAGGGATTGCCTATCAATCAGCGCGCAAGGGTATTCCTGTCTTGATGAAAGATATTAATCAAAAAGCGCTGGATTTAGGTATCAATGAAGCGGCCAAGTTGCTGAATAAACAGTTTGAACGGGGACGTTTAGATGCCATGAAGATGGCCAAAATTCTGGCATCCATCCAACCAACCCTGAATTATGCGGGTATTGAACAATCCCAAGTTGTTGTTGAAGCTGTAGTTGAAAATCCTAAGATTAAAGCTGCGGTTTTGGCAGAAACAGAATCACATATCAGCGATGACTGCATTCTGACTTCCAATACCTCCACTATCCCAATCACTGAATTAGCAAAATCGCTAAAACGCCCGGAAAACTTCTGTGGTATGCATTTCTTCAACCCAGTACATCGTATGCCATTGGTTGAAGTCATCCGTGGAGAAAAAACTTCAGAGAAGACTATTGCAAGCGTTGTCGCCTATGCCAGTAAAATGGGTAAAACACCGATCGTTGTTAATGACTGCCCTGGCTTCTTTGTAAACCGCGTGTTGTTCCCTTATCTGGCTGGTTTTGGCATGTTGCTACGGGATGGGGGCGATTTCCGCCAAATCGACAAAATCATGGAAAAAGAATTTGGCTGGCCAATGGGTCCTGCATATCTCATCGATGTTGTCGGTATTGATACTGCTCACCATGCACAAGCTGTTATGGCTCAAGGTTTCCCAGACCGCATGAGCCGCGATTATCGGGATGCCATTGATGTACTATTTGAAAATCAGCGTTATGGTCAGAAAAATGGCGTTGGTTTCTATAAATATACCCAAGATAAAAAAGGTAAACCAAAAAAAGAGCTGGATGAGACTACCGATCAGTTACTGGCAAGCATCAGCAAACCGAAACATACTTTCTCTGGTGAAGAGATCATTGCCCGAACCATGATCCCAATGATTAACGAAGTTGTTCGCTGCTTAGAAGAAGGTGTCATTGCCAGCCCAGCAGAAGCAGACATGGCACTGGTATATGGTTTAGGCTTCCCTCCATTCCATGGTGGCGTTTTCCGTTACCTGGATACCATGGGAACCGCAGCCTATGTGAAGATGGCAGAAAGTTATGCTGATTTAGGCGCACTCTATCACATACCCGCTGGCCTGAAAGCAAAATCCGAAAGCAATGAAAGTTACTACCCTGCACCGGCAGAACTTGCTATTAATCCAGGTGAAAAAGCGTGAGGTCTGAAAACATGGAAAACGTAGTTATTATTGATGGTATCCGTACCCCAATGGGGCGCTCAAAAGGTGGTGTATTCCGTCAGGTCCGTGCCGAAGATCTCTCCGCACATCTGATGAAGTCAATACTCAAGCGCAATCCTGCCGTTAGGCCTGAAGATATTGATGATATCTCTTGGGGATGCGTACAACAAACACTGGAACAAGGGTTCAATATTGCCCGCAATTCTGCTTTACTGGCGGGCATTCCTCACTCAGTCCCCGCGGTAACCGTTAACCGCCTCTGTGGTTCTTCAATGCAATCATTGCACGACGGTGCCCGCATGATCATGACCGGTGATGCCAGTGTTGTTATGGTCGGCGGTGTTGAACATATGGGACATGTTCCCATGACACACGGTGTCGACTTTCATTCCAAATTAAGCCGTAACGTTGCTAAGGCAGCAGGTGTGATGGGATTGACGGCAGAAATGCTGGCTAAAATGCACAATATTAGTCGTGAAATGCAAGATGAGTTTGCCCTGCGTTCTCATCAACGGGCAGCACAAGCGACTGAATCCAAGGCTTTCGCTAACGAAATCGTTCCTATATATGGACATGATGCTGATGGGAATATGAAACTCGTCGATTTTGATGAGGTGATCCGCACAGATGCTAATCTCAAAGGGTTGGCTGCACTGCGTCCCGTTTTTGATCCTGTCACTGGCAGTGTGACTGCGGGTAACTCCTCCGCGCTTTCCGATGGCGCCTCTGCCATGCTGATCATGAGCGAAAGCAAAGCTAAAGCGTTAGGATTAAAACCTCGCGCCCGTATTCGCTCAATGGCGGTGGTTGGTTGTGATCCTTCGATCATGGGTTATGGCCCGGTGCCGGCCACACAAATGGCCTTGAAAAAAGCCGGCTTAAGCCTGACGGATATTGGCGTCATGGAATTGAACGAAGCATTTGCTGCACAATCCTTGGCCTGCGTAAAGGGGTTGAATCTGCTGGATAGTATGGATGACAGAATCAACCTGAACGGTGGCGCTATTGCTCTTGGTCACCCATTGGGATGCTCTGGTACTCGCATTACAACCACCTTGCTTAACTTGATGGAAAGTAAAGATGTTCAGTTCGGGCTATCAACCATGTGCATCGGGTTAGGCCAGGGTATAGCCACGATTATTGAAAGAGTATAGTCATGAAAATTTGGCTATAAAGCATAGCTGATGATTAACATTGATGACTTTTAAAAATTAACGTTTTTCCCTTGTCTGTCTTATCTATTGCATCACTCTAGTAAGTTGTTGCCATAGTTTCCCGCCTGTCAGGGGCGGGTTTTTTTATTTTTGCGTCTTATTTTTTATCGGCAAATGGCTCAAATAAACTCAAATGCATCCCCATACATGCGTTCGATAGATGCATCACGCTCACTACAGAACCGTTCACGGGCAATTTTAGCCATCTCAAAGCGACCAGCAATGTAGATATCATGGTTTGCCAAACTGCCAAAATCTTCCAAAACTGCACTCAGAACTGTGCCCGTTCTTCCGCGCCAATGTTCATCAACTTGTTCAACCACCGGTACAATGGTCAAATTAGGATAGTGCTCACTTAATGATTGCAATTCCCCCAAATCATACAAATGTTGCAGCTCTCGTCCTCCCCAGTAAATGGAAATTTCGCGATTAGGATTTTGTTCCAATGCAGACAATAAGATAGAGCGTGTATATGAGAATCCTGTTCCACCAGCAATCAATAACATCGGATTTTTGCTGTCTTCACGAAACCAGGCCTGGCCATGTGGAATATCAATATCAATGACTTTCTGATCCAGAATTCTATCCATAACCGCCATCGCATAGAGATTTAGCTCAGAAGTACCAATATGCAACTCAATGATCTGTTTTTCTGATGGTGGTGATGCCATGGAGAAAGGACGCTTATCCCTATCATCCATAATCACCATTAAATATTGCCCCGCACGGAAAGAAAAAGGCGAATCAGGTAATAAACGAACCCGATAAACTGTATCTGTAATGGAGTCAACCGATGTTACTTTACAGCTTAATATTGTCATGCGTTCCCTCTTATCGCTTCAAAATATCTAATTGATCCCAAACTTCATCGACACGGGCCCGAATCTCATCGCTCATCACTATCGGACGCCCCCATTCCCTTTGTGTCTCTCCTGGCCATTTATTCGTTGCATCCAATCCCATTTTTGAACCTAACCCAGAAATAGGGGATGCAAAATCGAGATAGTCAATGGGTGTATTTTCCATTAAGACAGTATCTCTCTGCGGATCCATTCGCGTTGTTATCGCCCAGATGACATCATTCCAATCTCGCGCATTGATATCATCATCACAAACGATAACAAATTTTGTGTACATAAATTGTCTCAGATATGACCAAACTCCCATCATTACTCGCTTGGCATGGCCTGCATACTGTTTTTTGATTGTAACGATAGCGAGTCGATAAGAGCAGCCCTCTGGCGGCAAGTAAAAATCCACAATTTCAGGAAATTGTTTTTGCAATATTGGCACCAAGACTTCATTCAACGCAACCCCTAACACCGCAGGTTCGTCCGGTGGACGCCCAGTGTAAGTAGAATGATAGATAGCATCACTACGTTGGGTAATATGGGTTACCGTAAATACTGGGAACGTATCTACTTCATTGTAATAGCCGGTATGATCACCATATGGACCTTCTGGAGCCATTTCGCCGGGTTCAATATAGCCTTCAAGGATAATTTCAGCACTGGCCGGTACTTCCAGATCATTAGATATACATTTAACAACTTCCGTTTTATGTCCCCGTAATAATCCAGCAAACGCATATTCAGACAAGGTATCAGGAATTGGGGTAACCGCTCCCAATATCGTGGCAGGATCGGCGCCCAATGCAACGGACACGGGAAAACGTTCTCCTGGATGTGCCTGACACCACTCCTGAAAATCAAGCGCACCGCCACGATGTGATAACCAGCGCATAATCAGTTTGTTTTTTCCCAATACCTGTTGGCGGTAGATCCCCAAGTTCTGGCGCTCTTTATTAGGCCCCTTAGTCACCGTCAACCCCCAGGTAATCAAAGGGGCGACATCTTCTGGCCAACAATGCATAACTGGAATACGGGTGAGATCCACCTCATCTCCTGCCCAAATTTGTTCCTGACACGGCGCAGAGCTGAGGCGTTTAGTTGGCATATTCAAGACCTGTTTGAACTTAGGCAGTTTATCGACCAAATCACGAAAGCCTTTTGGCGGCTCAGGCTCTTTAAGGAAAGCTAATAGCTTCCCAACATCATGCAGTGCCTTAACATCATCCTGCCCCATACCCATGGCAACACGCTTAGGTGTGCCAAATAAGTTGCACAAGACAGGCATCGAATATCCCTTAGGGTTTTCAAATAATAAGGCGGGACCACCGGCACGAAGAGTACGATCTGCGATTTCAGTCATTTCCAGGTATGGATCAACTTCCATACGAATTCGTTTTAATTCACCTGATTGTTCTAACAAGGAAAGAAAGTCTCTTAGATCGCGATATTTCATAGTGTTCATTCATGCCGATTTTCAAGGAGGGAAAGCCATTATAATCCCTCCCATGAGGGTTACAAGGAAAACTCATAACCTGCTAAAACACAATGAATTTAGTGTAATAATTAATACATAAATTTTTGCTAGAAATAGGCACAATAGAATATAAAAAAATACGGCTTACACTTTAAGTAACGTGTATTTTTACTGATGACCCTATAGTACTGGTTTTGTTATGCTAGACATTCTACGCAATGGAGTCTAAATATTATGGGAAATTGGTATCTTCTTTACTGTAAACGTGGGCAAATCTCTCGAGCAATAGAGAATTTAGAGCGACAAAACGTAACTTGCTTAACACCTACAGCCAAAATTGAAAAAATCATCCGAGGTAAACGAACCACCGTTACTGAACCACTGTTTCCCAATTACCTGTTTGTTCATTTTGATCCTGAAGTTATTCATACTACGACAGTTAACTCAACACGTGGTGTAAATCATTTCGTTCGATTCAGCACTTACCCTACCATTATTCCACAAACATTAATTGATGAATTAATGTCTGTTACTGAGCAAGAATATATTGCACCAGAAACCCCAAATACGGGTGATACTGTCCTGATCACCGAGGGAATTTTCGAAGGAATTCAGGCAATTTACAACGAACCGGATGGGGAAGCCCGTTCCATTCTCTTGCTAAATATTCTCAACAAAGAAGTTTCTAAAGTTTTAGATAATAAATATTTCATCAAAATTTAATCAATAAACGGGCAAAATTGCCCGTCTTTAATATCCCCTGGCTATTACAATAATCAATATTTTTGTTCATGTAACCACTGCGCTACACGCTTGGCAAAATAGGTCAGAACGCCATCTGCTCCCGCTCGTTTGAAGCATAATAATGATTCCATAATCACGGGCTGCTCTTTCAACCAACCATTTTGAATGGCCGCCATATGCATGGCATATTCACCCGAAACCTGATAGGCAAATGTTGGCACACCGAAAGTATCTTTTACCCGGCGAATCACATCCAAATATGGCATACCAGGTTTAACCATAACGCTATCTGCACCTTCCTGTAAATCCTGTGCAATTTCCTGCAAGGCTTCATCACTGTTTGCAGGATCCATTTGATAGGTCATCTTATTGCCACCTTTCAAGTTACCGCTGGTACCAATCGCATCTCTAAATGGCCCATAGTAACAAGAGGCATATTTGGCAGAATAAGCCATGATTTGGGTATTCACATACCCCCCCATCTCAAGCTGATCGCGAATAGCACCAATACGGCCATCCATCATATCACTTGGTGCGACAATCTCAGCCCCAGCTTCAGCATGGGATAATGCTTGCTTCACCAGAATATCTTTGGTCACATCATTGATAACATAGCCATCCTGATCAATAACACCATCTTGACCATGGGTAGTAAATGGATCGAGCGCTACATCCGTCAACAGCCCCAATTCAGGAACAGCATCTTTCAGGGCACGAACAGCACGCTGGATCAAGCCATCTGGATTATAAGCTTCTTTCGCATCCAGCGATTTCTTATCCGCTTCAATGGCTGGAAACAGGGACAAAACAGGAATACCCAGTCGGGCAATCTCTTCTGCTTCTTTCAGCAAAAGATCGATTGTCAGACGATACACTCCTGGCATTGAAGGCACTTCCTGACGCTGATTTGTTCCTTCCATAACAAATACAGGATAAATCAGATCATTAACAGTAAGTTGATTTTCAGCAACTAAGCGGCGGGAAAAATCATGACGGCGCACACGGCGCATACGACGACCGGGAAATACCCCCGGAAATACATAGCTCATATGGTTCTCCTAATGTAAAACCCAGCGACAAAGCGCTGGGTTAGTCGTCATCGTTTCATGATAATGATATTAACACCATCAATCAGTTCACGATAATTATGAATGTCTGGTATCAGATTATTTTTTAAAATTGTCACCAATATCACTGTCTGCTTTATCTTCTGGGTTGATAAAATTACGCCGTCCCCATTTACCAACATAGAACTGCGAAAGTACAATTCCCAGTTCAAATAGCAAATACATGGGAACAGCCAGCAGAGTCTGGGAGAAAACATCAGGTGGTGTTAACAACATCCCAACCACAAACGCCCCAACTAAAATATAAGGACGTTTTCTCTTTAGTGATTCTGGCGTCACAACCCCACTCCAACACAGCAAAATAATGGCAATAGGGATTTCGAATGAAACCCCAAAAGCCATAAATAGCGCCATGACAAAGCTTAAATAATTGCTGATATCCGTCGATATTACGACCCCAGCTGGCACCGTATTGATAAAGAAACCAAATGCTATGGGAAAAACGACAAAATAGGCGAATGCCATTCCCAGATAAAATAATATGCTACTGGAAAACAGCAGGGGCATAATCAAACGGCGTTCGTGTTTATACAATGCCGGTGCAATAAATGCCCATACTTGATAAAGGATCATCGGTGCCGAAACAAAGATAGACACCATAATGGTCAGTTTAATTGGGGTAAAGAAAGGTGATGCAACATCCGTTGCAATCATATTGGCGCCTTTAGGTAATTGCTCCATTAAAGGCGCTGCAATAAGCCGATAAATGTCATTGGAAAAATAAACTAATGCCAGAAATACTACCAGCACGGTAATTAGACTATTTAAAATCCGCTTACGCAGTTCAATCAGATGACTGATAAGAGGTTGGGTATTATCCACAGACATGTTTCAGTGTTCGCCATTTGCTTGTTCAGGAAGTTTTCTTTTCTGCTGCTCTGGTATTGTGCTCGATTGGGACCCAGAAGAATGAAAATGCGTTTCGTCTTCCTCCAACTCCCTCATTTCATCCGGTTTCAACTGATAGGTATTTTTCAATGATTCAGCCGCTTCCTTCAACTCCTCCATTGAGGCTTTCAGTTCTGGCGAAAGTGATTGCAGGTCAGCTTTTTCTTCCATTTTTTTCAGTGTGTCCTGAAGCTCTTGCAATTTTAGTTCTTGAGCAAGTTCATTCTGAACGTTAGCTGCCAGCGAGCGCAATACGCGAATCCATCCAGCCACTGTTTTGACCGCGATAGGCAAACGCTCCGGCCCCAAAACAACCAAGCCAATGATCATCACTAACAGTAGCTCACTAAAACCAATGTCAAACACGGTTTATACCTGCTCTTTGTCTTTACTTTTACTCTCTGATTTTTCAGATTGCGCAACCGTGGACTTTTCAGTCAGGTTTTTAGTTTCAAACTCGGCATCCTGACTCATTTTCTCCGGCTGCTGTGACTTTTCATCATCACTCATTGCCTTTTTAAAGCCCTTTATGGATTCACCCAAGTCCGAACCCAAGGTACGAAGTTTATTAGTACCAAACAACAGTACGACAATGACGGCAATGATGAGCAATTGCCAAATACTTATACCACCCATACTGACCTACCTCTATTCATCAGAATATGACTCGTGATTTAATTATAAACGACGAACTTGATGTTCAAAAATAATGCAATCATATCAAGGTTCGTGGCAAAATTACCTTCATTTAATATTCATCATTACTGAATTATTGAAGTTTACTTAAATGACGCCAGCCCAATCCCCATGATGCAATGCCGACCCCTATCATTCCCCATGCCAGGTGTTTCTGATCTATAATGAAAAACAAACTACCACAGATAAAGAGAGTTGCACCAATCCCCAATAAATAAAGAGACTTGCGTTGTTTGAGCTGTTGTTGCCTGAATTGTTGCGATATCTGATCAATGCTGCTCTGCAAACGTCGGTGCTGCTGAAGCGAGCCATATACCAGTTCGGGAAGCTCTGGTAACTTTTCCGCCCAATAAGGCGCTTTTTCTTTAAAGGCACGCACAATAGCGGGAAGCCCAACCTGGTTATGCAACCAATCTTCCAGAAAAGGTTTTGCTGTTTTCCACAGATCAAGCTGAGGATAAAGTTGGCGCCCCAAGCCTTCAACATACAACAACGTTTTTTGCAGCAGAACCAACTGGGGCTGAACTGTCATATTAAAACGGCGGGCGGTATTGAAAAGGTTTAGCAGAACATGCCCAAATGAGATTTCAGCCAGTGGTTTTTCAAAAATGGGTTCACAGACGGTACGGATAGCAAATTCGAAATCTTCCACATTGGTATCTGCCGGCACCCAACCAGAATCGACATGCAGTTCAGCAACCCGACGATAATCACGATTAAAAAAGGCAATGAAATTTTCTGCCAAGTAGCGTTTATCATCTTTATTCAAAGAGCCAACAATACCGTAATCGATACCGATATAAGTAGGATCTTCTGGTTTGTCATAACTGACGAAAATATTACCGGGATGCATATCCGCATGGAAAAAACTGTCACGAAATACCTGGGTGAAAAACACCTGAACGCCACGCTCAGCCAACAATTTCATATTGGTGTTCTGTGCCTCTAACGCCGCAATGTCTGACACAGGAATGCCATAAATGCGCTCCATCACCAAAACATTTTCTCGGCAATAGTTAGGATAGACCTCTGGCACATAGAGCATAGGACTATCTTCAAAATTGCGCCGCAATTGAATCGCGTTTGCAGTTTCACGCAATAAATTCAGCTCATCAAGCAGGGTTTTTTCATATTCTCTGACAACTTCACGCGGACGAAGACGACGACCATCAGGTAAAAGAGGAACCAAATTTGCCAGACGATACATTAACCGCACGTCAGCTTTAATTACAGGCAGAATATCCGGGCGGATCACCTTGAGGACAACCTCTTTGCCATTTTCCTTCAGTCGGGCAGTATGTACCTGAGCAATAGACGCGGAAGCCAGCGGTTGTGGATCAAAATCCTCAAACCACGTTTCCAGTGCTCCCTCTAAAGCCGTTTCAATCGATTTTCGTGCCACCGCACCATCAAAGGGAACTACCCGATCTTGTAACATCGAAAGTTGATCTGCGATGGCAGGTGGAAACAAGTCACGACGTGTGGAGAGCATCTGGCCAAATTTGATCCACACTGGGCCGAGTTCTTGTAATGCTAAACGCAAACGTTCGCCGAGAGGTTTATCCTTATGCTTATTAGGTATCCAAAACAGGAAATAACGCCCAAAACGCAACGGCCATGTCAAACGAATATTCGGGATGAGTTCATCCAACCCGTAAGAAAGAAAGACCCGGATGATAAAGTAAAGTCGTCTAATTTCACTGGGTGTCATGTTTTTCCTCCAGTGCCGCCAACCGTTTTTCGAATTGGTTTATCTGATTGGCAACGGCATTAACTTCCTCACTGAAATAGGCCACTTCCAGCGCACTGGGAACCATTTCCCATTCTTCCGTCAATGATTCGGTGAAATGCGTTTTCTTCTTTGCAATGGTATTGCTGGCAAATTCAAAACTTTTCTTCACCATCCGGGTGATGCCTTCTGCGACAATATCACCAACATAAGGGGAGAGGTAATGCGCAGGATCCCACTCTGACATATCCAGCAAAGCAGACCATTGTTGAATCACCTGCATATCCCCTTCAATGACAATTTCACCACGGTTAATCAAGGCTGAAAGGCACTGGCGATCCCGTAGCTTGAGTAATGCAGGGAGCGTTGCTTTCATCGAGCAATCCACAGGTTCCGACCATTGGCTCAAAACATCCACTTGTTTCTCACTGAATATCAGTATCAAGGGAGTTTCGATTTCTTTCAGTTTAATGGACAGTATCTTACCTGCTAGTCTCAAGCGGGCAGGTTTTAATACAGCTTCTCGATATAAAAGACGATTCAAGGTTGTTTCCAGAAAGGCCGTTACTACCGGAAACAACACTTTTTCATTTGAGATCGCAAAAGCCATATTATGGCTTGATGAGGGTATTTCCATCTCAGAATTTGAACCCTTTGTGCAATGCAACAACGCCACCAGTCATATTGGTGTAGTAAACCTGGTCAAAGCCCGCTTCTTCCATCATACCTTTCAAGGTTTCCTGATCAGGATGCATACGGATGGATTCTGTCAAATAGCGGTAACTGTCCGCATCATTCACAACGATCTGACCGATTCGGGGCAGAACGTGGAATGAATAAACATCATAAATCTTACTTAACGGTGCCAGTACAGGTTTGGAAAACTCCAGCACCAACAAGCGGCCACCAGGCTTAAGTACCCGATACATGGAGCGTAGCGCTTTTTCTTTGTCCGTAACATTACGCAAGCCAAAAGAAATGGTAATACAGTCAAAATAGTTATCCGGGAAAGGCAGTTCTTCAGCATTGGCTTGAACATAACTGACGTTGCCTACGATACCGATATCGCGTAATTTTTCGCGGCCAACTTTCAACATTGAGTCGTTGATATCCGCCAAAACAACCTGCCCTTTTTCCCCCACAATTCGGGAGAATTTTGCGGTTAGATCGCCTGTCCCACCAGCAAGATCAAGCACCTTATGACCACGGCGGACACCACTTGACTCAATTGTGAAACGTTTCCAGATACGGTGAATGCCCAATGACATCAAGTCATTCATTAAGTCATATTTCGAAGCCACAGAGTGAAATACCTCTGCCACCATCTCTTTTTTTTGTTCTTTGGCTACAGTGCGGAAACCAAAATCAGTGGTTTCTTTTGATTGATCTGCCATATTATTTGTCCGCTTTTTATTCAAAAAAATTTATAGTCAGTGTATCAGCCTTTCCAACAAAACCCTATTCCAGACTTCACTCATTTACCTGCAACGATTGGAAAGATTTATCAATCAACTGTGAATCAATAGGACACTTCACATCCACGCCTAAATCACGAAATCCTTCGGCCTGACTAATTAAATTACCTCTGCCCTCAACAAGCTTTTTCATTGCGAAATGGTAACTCGTCTGTGCTTTGTTAAGGCTTTGCCCTAATCCTTGCATATCATCCACAAACAATCGCATTTTGTCATACATTCTGGCGGCTTTATCAGCAATCAAACGGGCGTTTTGACTTTGATATTCATAACGCCACAAGTTATTGATAGTACGAACGGCAACCAGCAAAGTTGATGGGCTAACCAGCATAATATTATGTTTCCATGCTTCATCAAGTAATTCTGGCGCCTGGTTGAGTGCAACCAAATAAGCGGGTTCCACAGGAATAAACATCAAAACATAGTCCAGTGATCGCAATCCGGGTAATTGTTGATAATCTTTTCGGCTCAGGCCACGGATATGTCCTCTGATAGAATTGATATGTTCCTGTAAGGCTGGCGCCTGTTGTTCTTCGCTATCACTGTTGAAATAACGTTCATAGGCGACCAAGGACATTTTGGCATCAATAATGACATCTTTTCCCTGCGGCAGATGCACGATCACATCAGGTTGAAAACGTTCATTGTTTTCAGCCTTAATATTAACCTGTGTATCGAATTCATATCCCTCACGCAAGCCAGAGGCTTCCAAAATTCGAGCCAATACCATCTCTCCCCAATTTCCCTGTATTTTATTGTCTCCTTTCAGGGCCTTTGTAAGATTAATAGCTTCTTTTGCCATCTGTGCATTAAGTTGCTGAAGATTGCGGATTTCATGAGTCAAGGTATGGCGCTCACGGGCTTCTAGCCCAAAACTGTCTTGTACCTGACGGCGAAATCCCTCAAGTTGTTCACGAAATGGCATCAGAAGATGATTGAGATTTTGGCGATGATATTCATCGGTACGGAGTCGGTTCTGCTCAAAGATGCGATTGGCCAGATTTTCAAATTGGGTACTTAATCGCTGCTCACTGCTGATCAATAAACGCTGCTTTTCCTCCGCAGCTAGTCTGGTTTCTTCAAGCCGAATGCCCAATTCGCGCAATTCAGCTTCCTGCACACTGTTAATTTCACGTTGCGCCAGTAACTCTTGGTTTAATTGATCGCATTCAGTACGCCAATAGTGGGCTTGCTCCCGTTTTTCATGGCTGACAGCCAGTTGGCTATATAATTCACGCAGCTCCTGCTCTTTTTGCTGGAGCCTCTGCTGAACAGAAAGCCAGACGAAGATCCCTCCGCCCAGCAATCCACCCAAGCCACCGATCAGCATGTATAACCACTGGATATCCACCTATACACCCTCGCTAACTCTATTATTTTTTATTGGCACGATTACCGATAAATTTCAGACAACTTTTGTGAGTCATTAGCCCCAATGTAAGTTAAATAGAGGCTGTATAGATGTCCAGAGTATTCAATGGCTTTCTTTCAGTTTGCAAAGCAGCTCGCAATTATCCCATCCACTCTGCCAACCAACGCAAGCCAAATGCCCCTGGTGCTAAGATACCGAATGCCCAAATCAATGCAGAAGCTAGGTTAGCAAGCTGAAAATGGCGTTTTGGCATAGCACAGATTCCGGCTACCAGCGGTACAACAGCTCTCAAGGGACCAAAAAAACGCCCAATGAAAACGCCCCATACACCCCATCGTTCAAAAAAACGATGTCCGCGAACCAAAGTTTGAGGATGGCGAGAAAGCGGCCACATCTTGCCAACATCTTCTTTGTAATGGCAACCAAACCAGTAAGAAACCCAATCACCAAAGAAAGCACCAGCGGCTGCGGCTATCCATATTGGCCAGAAAGTTAACCCACTTTCACCAATTAACGCTCCTAACCCTAACAAAATGATCGTTGCTGGTAACAATAGGGAAATAAATGCCAACGATTCACCAAATGCCAGTAGGAAAATGATGGGAATTGCCCAAACTTCATGGGCTTTTACGAAGTTTGTGACCAATTCGATAATTTCATGCAGGCTCACATTAATCTTTCCTGTATTATCAGTGGGAGGTGATAAGGTCAGCCCTGAACAATCCGCCCAATGCTAACCTAATATTTTTATTCAAGAAAATAAGTTTGTAGTTTTTCACGCGCAGCGATATTAAGTCCAATATCTTTTTCCAGCCAAATATCTATGCTGCCATAATGCTGGTTGATGCTATTAAGTGCGGTCAGTAAAAACTCTTCCCTTACTGAATAAACATAGGCAAATTTTTCGACTACACTTTCGCTCATAATTTTTGCGTGTTCATTCAATAAATAGTCACGGTATGGAGCCAATGTGACATTGGTCAATAAATAATCTTCCATTACCGTATCCAGATCAGCACCCAACGCGAATAAAACCAGTGCAGAGCCCACTCCTGTCCTGTCTTTACCAACCGCGCAGTGTTGCACAATGCCGCCTTTCTCTGGTTGCAGCAATAATGTCGCTAACGTCTTATACGCTGGATTGTTAATGGGTAACAATTCATATAAGCGAGACATAAATGTTTTCGCGTCGAATTGTTCCAATATTTTCATGTCTAACTTATCCAGATTAGCATCCACTTCTTTGGAAAGAGGGTTGGCAGGAGCATGATGATAATGCGCCCCATTCCATACTCGATCTGGTTTATCCATAATTTCGCTGCTATCACGATAATCAATGATCTGCAAAAGGTTTTGATCCACTAAAAAAGCCTGATCGTTTTCTGTCAGCCTGTCCAATGAACCGGAACGAAATAACATGCCTGATTTAATCCTGGCGCCATTGCCCAGTGTCTTATTACCTAAATCACGAAAATTAATGCCGCCATTTAAAGGAAGTAGTGAAGGATGGGATAGAAATGTTATGGTCATAGTCACTCTTGCTGAGATTAAAAATAGTTAATAGAACAAACTATCTATTAGTACAAAGTGCTATGACATTATCAAATTTTGAAATGAAAGGAAGAGAAGATCACACAAACGATAGGGCCAGAATCATCTGACCCTTGATAAAAGGCATTACAGCAGACGACGAGCTGCCTCCACAACTATCCCCAGCGCATTGCTTTCTGTTTTCTTCAGCAACTCAACATCTGGGATTTCCTGTTGGGTACGGTTAACAATCACACCAGCGACCATACCGGCACGCAGTCCTTGACTTGCACACATGGTCAACAATGTTGCTGATTCCATCTCAAAGTTCATTACGCCCATTTCTTGCCATTCTTTCATTGAACCCTGGAAACGACGAACGACACGGCCAGAATAGGTATCGTAACGCTCCTGGCCGGGATAGAAGGTATCGGAAGATGCCGTAATACCAACATGGGTCGCAGAACCAGAGACTTTTGCTGCTTCATACAAGGCATTTGTACATTCAAAATCAGCAACTGCCGGGAACTCCATTGGGGCAAAATGCAAGCTGGCGCCGTCCAAACGAACCGCCGCAGTCGTCACCAATACATCCCCTACATTGATATGTGGCTGGATTGCTCCCGTTGTTCCGATACGCAGGAAAGTACGTACTCCCAACTGTGCCAATTCTTCTACAGCGATTGACGTTGAGGGGCCACCAATGCCTGTAGAGCAGACAACTACTGCTTTTCCATCAATTTCTGCACGCCAGGTCGTAAATTCACGGTGGGAAGCTAAATGTACTGGGTTATCCATTAATCGCGCAATTTTCTCAACACGGTTAGGATCGCCGGGTACAATCGCCAGAGTTGCGCCTTGCAGGTCGCTTTTGGTAATACCTAAGTGAAACACATCAGACATATCAGACTCCTCAACAGGCATGATTCAAAATATGAATACCTAAATTTAATCAATACTCTGACATTTTTTAGTAATTGAAATCATCTTTAATTAATATAAAAAAGAAACACATACATAAATTTGTGATTAATATCACATTTGAAAGGTAGTGCCCCCTACAGAGCACTATCACTATTCACATAAATCATTCACATAAACCGTTCACATAAAAAGTTACATGACGAGATTAAGAAGCAGCACACCGCATAATCCGATCCCCCATGCAATTGTGGTGGGAATCGACCAAATGATAATCTGTTGCTTCGTATTTTTAATGCCCATCATCCGGTTAACCACCCAGAAAAAACAGTCATTGAAATAACTGAAAAATAGTGTACCCATCATCGCAGCTTGAGCCGCCACCAGCATATTAACATCCGGTATTTGTTTGATAACAGGTGCAGAAATAGACGCCGCAGTTATCATTGCCACTGTGCCAGAGCCTTGAATTATGCGTATAAGCGTTGCAATGATAAATGGGATCAAAACAGGTGTTATGGGCAGGCTGGCAATATAATGCGCCAATATCGTCCCTGTCGCGCCTTCGTTCAATACTGCGCCTAATGCTCCTCCCGCTCCTGACACCAACAAAATAATGCCCACAGTTTTTAACCCTGTTTCCAGATGTTCAATTACTTCATGCTTACTGACGTTTGGCATTAAGGTATAAACCGCCAGTAATACACTGATTGCTAGCGCAATAATGGGTGATCCTAGAAAATCAAAAACCTGAAAATAGAAAGTGTCCTCTTTACCAGCAAACTCATCAGTTCTCAGTATCATTCCATTAATTACACCAATAAAAATCAGAATAATTGGCACGACGATGGGTAAAAGAGAAAGAAATAGGCTTGGAAGTGATTTTTGCTCTTTCTCTTCCAGATAACACTGATGAACTTGTGATAAGTTTTCTGCTCTTTCTTCTGTATCACCAAGTTGATATTCAGGATATTTAGTCTCCAGCCACTTTGCATAGCAGGTAATACCAATAACACAGGGTACCGCCAATACCATACCTGCCAGCATCATTTTGCCGATACTCACCCCAAATATTCCGGCGACACCAAGCGGCCCTGGCGTTGGTGGAACGATATGGTGAGTCACCACTAACCCTCCCGCCAGAGCAACCCCAAGGGACAGTACATTGCGTTTACCTTTCTTCGCCAATGCCTTCACCAGCGGATAGAGGATCACAAAAGCTGAATTCACAAATATGGGGATACTGACAATATAACCGGTAATCGCCAAAGCCCACTCTTCACGCCTTTTGCCCAACCATTTTATCAAGCTATAAGCGATTTGCTCTGTTGCACCTGATACTTCCAATATTCGCCCCATCATGCATCCCAATCCAATCACAATACCGATGTTGCCTAATGTCGAACCAAATCCTTTAGCGATCACATCAACGACATTATTTATAGTCAAACCGCCTGATATTCCAGCGATTATCGCTGCAATTAGCATAGCAATCAGGACATGAACACGAGTCCGCAACACCAGAAAAACCAGCGTAAATACCGCCACTCCCAACCCAATAATTGGAATGTAAAACTCCATCACCAAACCTCATCAAAAATGGACAAACTGGAACATGCCATATTTGTTATGCTTTTCGCTATCAGAAATCGATTTGGTAGTTGAAAAACTCAGTGATAAGGAGTGAAAATCGCAATTGAAAAAAAGGAGATTGTTTGAAAAAAAGTCTGGCAATTATCTAACTATCCAATACATGACCAACTTTTCTACCCGCCACATTGCACTAATTGTAGCGGGCAGTTTTATTACTGATTAAGTTTAAATTAAACAAATAAACGCTATACGCATTAAACTTTAAGTTGCAATTGACAACAAGATATAAAACCTGATTTTTCCCACTTCGCAGGGAAAAATCAGATTGGTATCAGTTAACTATTTAATGAAGAGCGCAAGCGTTTTGCCGCTTCAACCATGTTTGCCAACGCTTGTCTGGTTTCTGTCCAACCACGCGTTTTCAATCCGCAGTCTGGGTTCACCCACAAACGCTCGACTGGAATACGATCAGCCGCTTTGCGTAACAATGCCTCAATCCATTCAACGCTTGGGACGTTTGGTGAGTGAATATCATACACACCAGGCCCTATCTCATTCGGATAAGAGAAATCTTCGAATGAATCCAGCAATTCCATATCCGAGCGCGAGGTTTCAATGGTGATCACATCCGCATCCAGCGCTGCAATCGACGGCATGATGTCATTGAACTCGCAATAACACATATGAGTGTGGATTTGGGTATCATCTTTCGCAATGGCTGCGCTCAGTTTGAAAGCATCCACTGCCCACTCCAGATATTCCTGCCACTCTTCTCTGCGCAGTGGCAAGCCTTCACGCAATGCCGGTTCATCAATCTGGATAATGCCAATGCCTGCCTTCTGCAAATCATCAACTTCATCACGCAAAGCCAGTGCGATCTGTTTAGCAATGGTTTCACGACTAATATCTTCCCTTGGGAATGACCAGCAGAGAATGGTCACAGGCCCGGTCAACATGCCTTTGACTGGCTTCTCAGTCAAGGATTGCGCATAGGTCGCCCAGTTTACTGTTATCGCCTCTGGACGGCTAATATCGCCAATAATGACCGGTGGTTTCACGCAACGGGAGCCATAACTCTGCACCCAACCATTTTGGGTAAAGACATAACCGTCAAAGTGTTCGCCGAAATATTCCACCATGTCGTTACGTTCAGCTTCACCGTGTACCAAGACATCCAACCCCAAACGCTCCTGCTCTTGGATCGCCTGTTTAATATGTTCATTGATATTGGTTCGGTAGTGCGTACTATCCACCCGACCTTTTTTGAAATCGAGACGTAGGCTGCGAATTTCCGTCGTTTGTGGGAATGAACCTATGGTTGTTGTTGGCCACAACGGTAAATTGTAACGTTGACGCTGGAGCTTAGCACGTTCAGGATATACCTGCTGACGTTCACTGTCCTGTGGCTTAATTGCTGCAATACGCCCAGCAACCGCGGGATTATTCACTCTTGTAGAACTGCGACGGGCGCGAATGGGAGCACTATAGGCATCCAGCTCGGCTTGTTTATTGCCTTCTGGCACATTCAATGCTTGCGACAACAAAGAAAGTTCCGCACATTTTTGTAATGCAAAGGCAAACCAGCTTTTCACTTCTTCATCCAACCCAGTTTCATCATTCAGGTCAATAGGGCTATGCAGCAGTGAACAGGAAGTGCCAATCCACACATTTCTCTTACCAACCCATGGTGCAACAAGCTGATATTTCTCACTCAAATCGGCTCGCCAAACATTACGGCCGTTAATCACTCCCAATGAAAGCAACCAATCTTTCGGCAGAGATGTATCCAAATTCTCAAGTGAATCCCTTCCCGCAACCAAATCAACATGCAATCCCTGCACTGGCAACGATTTGATCGTCTCCAGATTGTGACCAATGCTATCGAAATAGGTCGTCAGCAACAATTTCACCTGCCCCTCAAGTGCTTGATAAGCCGTTGAGAATGCCGTCAGCCATGTTTCTGGTAATTCCAGTACCAGAGCTGGTTCATCAATCTGTACCCATTCAATGCCACGTTTTGCCAGTTCTGCCAGCACTTGCTGGTATACCGGCAGGATATCTTTCAATAGAGACAAGCGATCAAAAACTTTGCCTTTTACCTTACCGAGCCATAAATAGGTCACTGGTCCCAAAAGTACAGGTTTTACGTTGTGCCCCAGTGCCAGAGCTTCATCAACTTCGTCCAACAACTGAGTCCAACCCAGCTTAAATGCCTGCCCCTCTTGAAATTCAGGCACGATATAATGATAATTTGTATTAAACCATTTAGTCATTTCCGAAGCAGCCGCAGGTGTACCTGTTGGTGCTCGGCCACGGGCAATACGGAACAGTGTATCCAGATCAATATTGCCATCTTCATTTTGATGACGTGGCGGAACATTGCCCAATAACAGGCTTGTGGTCAATACTTGGTCATACCAGGCAAAATCACCAACGGGGACTAAATCAACGCCCGCTTCTTTTTGTTGTTGCCAGTGACGTGCACGTAATTCACGACCTGTCTCCAGCAATTCCTGTTGAGAAATTTTGCCCGCCCAATAGTTTTCTTGCGCCTTTTTTAGCTCTCTTTTCAATCCGATACGTGGAAAACCTAATGTATGATTCAAAACCGTCATGTCGTCACCCGTAATTTTTAGCCGTCTAGATGTTTACACTTCTATAATCAACAGGTAATGTATAAACCACAAGCGCAAATTATTCATTATCATCTTGAAGGTTTTTCATGATCGAACTAAAACACTTAAAAACACTACAAGCACTGAACCATTGTGGCTCACTCGCAGCAGCAGCAAATTATTTGCATCAAACGCAATCTGCGCTCTCTCATCAGTTCAGTGAATTAGAACATCGGCTGGGATTTAAGTTATTCATTCGTAAAAGCCAACCCCTGAAGTTAACGCCTCAAGGAGAAGTGCTATTAAAATTAGCAGAGCAAGTCTTGCCCTTAGTGACAGCTTCCTTGCGTCAATGCCATGAACCACAAGAGACAAACTTACGCATTGCCATTGAGTGCCATAGCTGTATTCAATGGCTGACACCTGCGCTTAAGCGTTTTCGTGAAAGCTGGCCACAGGTTAATGTGGACTTTAAATCTGGTGTGACATTTGATCCTCAACCTGCCCTGCAAAAACGCGAGCTGGATATTGTCCTGACATCTGACATTATTGCAGACAGTAACCTGCACTATACACCGCTGTTTGATTATGAAGTGAAGCTAGTGATCGCACCAGATCATCCACTGGCAAACACACGCGATATTCGCCCACAAGATCTCGCCGCTGAAACTTTGCTGATTTATCCCGTTCAGCGCCAACGGCTTGATATCTGGCGACGCTTTCTCCAACCCGCGGAAATTACGCCGACATTAAAAACGGTCGACAATACGTTATTGCTCATTCAGATGGTTGCCGCCCGATTGGGTATTGCCGCATTACCACACTGGGCTGTAGAAACATTCGAAAGACAAGGGTTGGTTGTAACCAAAACATTAGGAGAGGGATTATGGAGCAGATTGTACGCTGCCAGCCGAGAAGGAGAGCAGCGCCAACCCGCGATCGATACCTTTATTCGTTCTGCACGCCGGCACGCGGTGGACAATTTGCCGTTGGTAAAACGGGTTTCAGTATCCAACGGTGATGCACCCAAAGTGACGCAACAATCAGGCTGCCTCCAATGGTAAAGTTCAGCCAGTTAGGATGCTGCTGCCAAATTGCAAAATTGACCAATAACCCCGCCGGAACCAACATATTATTCATAATTGCCAGTGTTCCGGCATCCACTTGGGTGGCACCATAGTTCCACATAAAGTAGCCAATCCCCGATGCCCCAACACCCAGCCAAACCAAAACACCCCACTGAAGCTGAGTTGTGGGCAATTTTTGCGGATCACCAAACATTAGCCAGCCGATGATGGCGACGGTACAAGCGCCCAGATAGAACCATGAAAATGCCACTCGTTGTGGAATGGGATGGATCTCCATCAAGCGCTTATAACCGACCTGACCAATCGCAAAGAAAATATTTGCCAATTGCACTAACAGCAAGCCAATCCAGAAAGATTCACTCAATCGGTCATAACGAATAATCGCTGCACCAGCCACTGCCAATAAAGAACTCAAGGCATAACCCCAGCGCAATCTCTGACGCCCCATCAGATCATAAATTAATGTGACATAAAGTGGCGTCATAATGGTAAACAGCAAAAACTCAGCCACAGTCAGATAATGATAGGCATGAAAAACAAACAAATACATCACACCAAGCTGACAGGCACCAACAGCCATATACAGTGAAATAACTTTCAGAGATAACCCACGCCAGCGCAAAAATGGTAAAAATACCATTGCTGCTAACATTACCCTGACAAGAACCGAAAACCAGCTATCAACCTGACCAGCGAGATAAGCGCCAATCAGGCTAAATGAGGCGGCCCACAAAAATGTTGTGATCGTTAACAGCCACATAATTTATTGGTCTTTCACCTTTTATTGATCTTTCTCCACTAAAAGCGCTTCTAACAAATCAAGATCATGTAGCAACGTTTGTAGTGTTTCATTACTAATCTTACGGGTTGCACGCAAGTGATATAACTCCCCGCGTTCAGCCCTTAATGCCGTCAAACGGAAACGACGCTCCAAATCTTCAACCATCAGATTATGCTCGATTTCATCCGTTCCCGCGGTACGGCGCCGCAAATAACCGGTAACGCGAGATGCAACCTCATTAATGACTTCTGCATCCAATTTTTCTTCAGTGCTGGCCGACAGACGCTCTTCCATCTTATTCATACTGACAATAGCAACTTCAGCCATTGCCGATTTTGCCATTCTGATTTCATCGAGATCTGCTTGCTTATCGCCAACTTTCATGCCACGTAGCAGCAAAGGTAAACCGATAACCCCGACAAAGAGGGAGAACAAAATCACGCCCGCCGCAATGAAAATTAACTGATAACGAGCCGGAAATGGGTCGCCATCCGGCAGGAACAGTGGCACAGACAGTGCACCTGCCAGTGTAATTGCCCCACGGACACCCGCAAAAGAAGCCAACCATAATTCACGGGTCGTATAGGAGGCAAACTGAAGCGGTTTTTTCTTTATCAGCATCTTGCTGATATTTTTCATCAGCCATAACCAACTGAATCGCAGTAATACCAGCGCAACGTAAATGATGCCAACGGCAGCAAACAGCATCCAGGTTTCAACATTTGGATCAAGCTCAGCCTGATCTACCGATGTTTCCCAAATGCCCGGCAATTGCAGACCTAGCATGATAAACACCAGGCCATTGAAGACAAAGGCCAGCATTCCCCATACATTATCGGCACGCAGACGCATATCCAGTGGTGCGTTACGGATCACTCCTGCCTTACTGATAGTCATACCTGCGGAAACCGCAGCCAAAATCCCTGATACACCGATATGCTCAGCAATCATATAGGAAGCGAACGGCAACAACATCATAAACATGATTTGAGTTGCAGGATCATCCCCGCTCCAACGACTCATTAAGCGCAGTGATTTGCTGTATAACCATGTGATGGCGATGCCCGACAACAAACCACCAATCGCAACCTTGAAAAACTCCACCGTTGCGCCAGTGACAGTAAATACCATCGTGCCCATGGCAATCGCCACCGCAAATTTCAGAGCCACCAGACCGGAAGCATCATTCATTAATGCTTCCCCTTCCAGCACGCTCATCATATTTTTAGGAATACGTCCTTTTCCAACAATTGATGACAACGCCACCGCATCTGTTGGGGACAATACCGCCGCCAGTGCAAAGGCAGCAATAAGAGGGATACTTGGCAATAACCAATAGATCAAATAACCAATGCCAATAACCGTCACCAGTACCAATACTAAAACTAAAATGACGATTTCACGCCCATGCTGGAAAAACTCTCTGGTTGGTGTTTTCCAACCATCAACAAATAACAAAGGGGGGATAAGTAATACGAGGAAAAGTTCAGGATCGAAAGTAACGTGTAAACCAAAATGAGGCCAAGCCAGCAACGCTCCCATTGCTATTTGCACTATCGGCAAGGGGATACGGAACGGAATCATTTTAGTAAGAACACCAGAAACTGACACCACCAAAATCAAGATCAAGATAGTAAAGAATATTTCCATGTTACCCTTACAAATTGCCAAAAATCCGTCAGTGGAAAGATTGTGACTGTTTTTTACTGTTAATAATAGCGCTAATAACCATAAATATTACAGTTACTAAAGAAAATCAAAAAGCAATCACATTGTGAATCAATAAGCATTGCTTCATTTTTCTATTTTATGCTTACCAACTTGAGTATGTTGAAAAATTAGCACATTTTAGAACATACTTGGCAATCACAATATGGCTAATAATGAAACAGAGGGGTATGGAAGGGATGTGCAAACGCCAATTGTTTACACATCCTATTTTAATTAGATAGCCCAATTGCCGGCATAAAATACCACTAATATAATAGCAAGTATAACCGTGCCAATATTCAATTTACGCCATTCACCCGAAAAAATACGCCCAACAACCAGGACACTGAAACCCAGCATAATGCCTGTGACGATATTACAAGTCAGCACAATAAATACCGCACACAGTAAACCTGACATTGCATCAACAAAATCATCAAAATTCAGCTTTCGCACATTGCTCAGCATCAGTAATCCGACATACATCAAGGCAGGAGCCGTAGCATAGCCAGGCACTAAATACGACAGCGGGGATAGGAATACAATCAACAGGAATAAAATACCGACAACGGAAGCAGTTAAACCCGTTTTGCCTCCAGCAGCGGTTCCTGCAGCAGACTCAATATAAACCGCTGCGGGAGAAGAACCGATCATTCCAGCAAAAATACTACTGACAGAATCGGCTGTCAGTGCCTTGCCGCCATTGATAATCTGGCCTCTCTTATCCAATAAATTAGCTTGCCCCGCCACAGCCCGGATTGTACCCGTTGCGTCAAATATAGCTGTCATTACCAGAGCCAAAACACTGGGTAATACAACAGGCTGTAAAGCGCCCATAACATCCATACTGAACATCAGGGACAAACCATCTTCCCCCAATGTAGGAAATTTAAAGAATCCTTGATATTTAACGGCTGGATCAAAAATCAAGCCGATAATAGAAATTGCGATAATCATCAGCAAGATACCACCCGGCACCTTCTTACGTTCCAGACCGATAATGCCCGCCAGCCCCAATAACGTCATCACCACAGGAAATGACGTCAATGAACCAAAAGACACAGGCAAGCCAGCGTTTGGGTTCTTTACCACCAGACCTACGCCATTGGCTGCAATCAACAATAAAAACAAACCGATGCCAATACCCGTTCCATGTGCAATACCCATTGGCATATTACGCAAAATCCACGCTCGCACGCCCGTTATTGAAATTAACGTAAACAAACATCCCATCAGGAAAACCGCACCGAGAGCCACGGAAATGCTGACCTGTTGCCCTAATACCAGGCTAAATGCGGTAAATGTTGTCAACGAGATCGCACAGCCAATCGCCATTGGCAAATTAACCCACAACCCCATCAATAACGAACCGATACCGGTCACCAAACAAACAGAAATAAACACGGCAGTATGAGGAAATCCGGCTTGCCCAAGCATCCCTGGCACCACAATAACGGAATAGACCATCGCCAAAAATGTCGTTAATCCAGCGAGAACTTCCTGACGTATTGTCGATCCGCGTTCAGTAATCTTAAAATACCTATCGAGTTTGCATTGAGTTGGTGCCTGCATACCAGACATGTTTTTCCCCTGCTTCTGTTAACTATATCGCTTTAAAAGTTCTCTCCCTATTTCTTCACCTCTTCAAACGAAAACGATTACGCCACAAGATAATAAAAATCAGTGCTGCATTCATTGGCTCAACCATTCGTTTGCGCAATCGTTTGGCTTTCAGGGTAAAGAAAAAGTGAGAAAATTTGAAGCCGACGATTATCCAGTGAATCAGGGATAAGAATCAAGCAATAATCACATCAAAGATGATAAAACTCATACTCGGTATTCTGTATATTTACAGGGGTATTGGTTAACAAAGATGCTTTGCTTTCCGAAGCCGAATCGCAGGCCAAATTTACCGTGATAATCCATCTGCCCAAGCAATAACGTGGGCATCAAAACAACATGGCGATAAGGCGATAATGCTATTCGGTGATCGGCTTAAAGAAAATCAACTGACAGTCTCTATTGAATCACAACCACTCTGGTCTTCTAACTCAGTTATCAAAGCCGTAGATTTTCTGGCTGATGAAATGGGTCTTATAACCTATAATAATCAAGATATTATCTGATACCCACACCCTATCGACACATTTTTATGCGGCCTTTAAGCCTGACCTTGTGTAAAATCCCCTCAATTCGACTTTTGACTGATTCATTAGGATTTCTGTAAGAATTAAGGAGATAAACCATGACAACTTATGCCCTGGTAGGTGATATCGGCGGTACAAATGCACGTCTGGCATTATGTGATGTAGATACTGGGCAATTGAGCGCGGTCGAATTCTATCCCTGTGCGCATTATGAATCGCTTGAAATTGTTATCCGCCAATATTTGAAACAGCAGAATTGTGCAGTCAAATATGGCAGTATCGCTATTGCCTGTCCGGTGACGGACGATGTAATCAGCATGACTAACCACAGTTGGCGTTTTTCTGTTAGCCAAATGAAAGCCTCTTTGGGGTGGGAACGTTTTGAGGTGATTAACGATTTTACCGCCGTTTCCCTCGCCATTCCGGTTCTGGGAGCAGGTGACGTCATTCAGATTGGTGGAAAGCAACCTCAAACTAAACGCCCTATTGCGGTTTATGGTGCAGGGACTGGGTTAGGAGTCGCGCATCTTGTTCACACTGGCAGCCAATGGATGAGCTTACCTGGTGAAGGTGGTCACGTAGAGTTCGCGCCAGATAGTGCGGAAGAAGATCATATGTTGCGCGTACTGCGCGAAGAATATGGACATGTCTCCGCTGAACGAGTCCTTTCCGGCCCTGGATTAGTGAATATTTATCGTTCCCTGATGAAACTCAACGGGCAAGTCGCCGAAGATCTTACCCCTCGCGATGTTTCTGACCGTGCACTGAATGGAAATTGCTCTATCTGCAAACAAGCGTTAGAACTCTTCTGTACCGCGTTAGGACGTTTTGGTGGAAATTTAGCGCTGAATATGGGTGCATTTGGCGGTGTTTACATTGCAGGTGGGATCGTCCCTCGTTTCTTTGATTTCTTCCAAAAATCAGGTTTCCGGCAAGGGTTTGAAAACAAAGGCAGATTTACAGACTATTTAAAAGATATTCCTGTATATCTGATTACTCATGACAACCCAGGGTTATTGGGTGCAGGATCTTATATTCGCCAATTACTGGGTAAAGCGATTGGTTAAATAGAACCAAGATATTTATATATACGCATTAAACTTCAAGTTGCAATTTACAACACGCTATGAAACGTGATTTCTCCCCCGCTTCACAGGGAGAAATCACACGCATCTTGAAATGAGATTGGTATATGCTCATGCTATTTGTTTGCTTTGCTGGTGATAATTTTGAGCAATATTTAGCATAAATATTTTATGAGTGATCTATTGAGTGACTATTCCTTCTGAAGCAAAGCAAGTATTGTTGATCGTCCAGAAGCGATTAGCCGAATCGCTGGTCGCGGTCTACCTTCATGGTTCGGCTGCGGTTGGTGGTCTTCGCCCCCGCAGCGATGTAGATTTGCTCGTGGTTATTGACCAACCGATGACATCTGAGGTTCGGGCATCTCTCGCTGCCGATTTAATGATGGTATCAGGCCGATATCCTTTTGATCCTGATGGGCATCGCCCGATTGAACTGATTGTTTTCTTGCGCACCAATCTCATCGCATCGCTTTATCCTGCCCGAAGTGAATTTATTTATGGTGAGTGGCTACGCCATAAATATGAGGTGGGAGAAATTCCCAAGCCAGTTTATGATCCAGAGCTTACCTTGGTGCTGGCTCAAGCACGGCAGGAAGCAATACCACTGCTCGGCTCGAACACAAGCAATCTCCTACCCGCTATTCCAAGTTCGGATATTCATCGAGCTATTAAGGATGTCCTGCCGAATTTAATTGAGACGCTACAGGGAGATGAACGTAATGTCCTTCTAACGCTGGCTCGAATGTGGCGGACATTAGTGACGGGAGAGTTTGTTTCTAAGGATGTTGCTGCCGATTGGGCGGCTGAGCGTCTTCCAGCCACACAGGCCGCAGTCTTAGCCGATGCGCGGGAAACCTATTTGAAAGGGCATGAAGAAGATTGGCAAAATCGCCAGCAAGAACTTCAAATTACGGTAAGTTCGCTGCACGATTGTGTGCTAACAAATCTATGTGTGAAACTTAAGACTTGATCTGACAATTATCGAAACAAAAACAATTGCCAGATCAAAGTTAAACGACTACAGATCGCAAAATCTGTGACTGGTCCTGACCAGAATCAAGCTGCTTTTTTAGTTCACTCAGAAAGGAATATCATCATCGAAATCTATCGGCGGCTCATTGCTCTGTGGCATAGGCGACTGCGCTGGACGAGATGGAGCACCGCCACTGAATTGCTGAGAGGCTTGTGGCTGTTGTGGTTGCCCCCAACCGCCTTGCGCTGGCGCATCCTGTGCTGCACCACTACGGCTACCCAGCATCTGCATTACCCCACCGACAGGATTGACGACAATTTCCGTGGTATAACGGTCTTGGCCGTTCTGATCCTGCCATTTACGGGTCTGCAAAGAACCTTCAATATAAACCTGAGAACCTTTGCGCAGGTATTCACCGGCGACTTCTGCCAATTTGCCGAAAAACACGACACGATGCCATTCGGTTTTCTCTCTCATCTCACCGGTTTGTTTATCACGCCAGCTCTCAGACGTTGCCAGAGTAATGTTGGTCACTGCACCGCCATTCGGCATATAGCGAACTTCTGGGTCCTGTCCCAAATTACCCACTAAAATAACTTTGTTTATGCCTCTGCTGGCCATTGGGAATACTCCTGATGAAATGAATTTTGCTAAAAACGGATTTATCTAATTATAAGCAATGTAGTTTACCATGCGAGAGATAAGTTTAAACAGAGAGCCGTTATATTATACTTTGCGAAGCGCATCGTACTTTACATTGTCATGGTGACAGCACGATTGTCCGTTAAATACTGTATATCCATTCAGCAATGTTTGTGCAATAATAACGCGTTTATGAGTTTTGCTCTATCAATCATCTGGGAAGTGGTATATGGATAACATCGAAGTTCGGGGCGCCCGCACCCATAATCTTAAGAATATCAATTTAATAATTCCCCGTGACAAGCTGATAGTCATTACTGGGCTATCGGGTTCCGGTAAGTCATCTTTGGCTTTCGATACCCTGTATGCGGAAGGGCAACGTCGCTATGTTGAATCCCTCTCTGCATATGCACGCCAGTTTTTGTCACTGATGGAAAAACCGGATGTCGATCATATTGAGGGGCTATCCCCGGCCATTTCCATTGAGCAAAAGTCTACTTCCCATAACCCACGTTCTACGGTCGGCACGATAACTGAAATTCACGATTATCTCCGTCTGCTATTTGCGCGAGTGGGTGAACCACGTTGTCCTGAGCATGATATCACTCTGGCGGCACAAACAATCAGCCAGATGGTAGATAACGTCTTGGCTCTACCAGAAAACCAACGCCTGATGTTACTGGCTCCTGTCGTCAAAGAGCGTAAAGGTGAACATACCAAGCTGCTGGATAATCTCGCTGCACAAGGCTATATTCGCGCCCGTATTGATGGTGAAGTGTGTGACCTTTCCGATCCACCAAAACTCGAATTACAGAAAAAACATACCATTGAAGTCGTCATCGACCGCTTTAAAGTGCGTGCTGATCTCGCCCAGCGATTAGCGGAATCATTCGAAACTGCATTAGAACTTTCCGGTGGTACTGCCGTCATTGCCAATATGGAGGATACACAGGCCGAAGAACTGATCTTCTCCGCCAATTTTGCTTGTCCAATCTGTGGCTATAGTATGAGCGAGTTAGAACCTCGCTTGTTTTCCTTCAACAATCCCGCAGGGGCTTGCCCTACTTGTGATGGATTAGGGGTTCAGCAATTTTTTGATCCCGAACGCGTTGTCCAAAATGAAGGTATCTCCCTTGCCGGAGGTGCGATCCGTGGTTGGGATCGCCGTAACTTCTATTACTTTCAGATGCTAAGATCACTGGCAGAACACTACAAATTCGATATCGAAACACCGTTTAATCAGTTAAGCCCAACCATTCAGAAAGTAGTTTTATACGGCTCAGGTAAAGAATCCATCGAATTTAAATACACCAATGATCGTGGTGATGTGACTGTTCGCCACCATCCGTTCGAAGGTGTGCTGCACAATATGGAACGCCGCTATAAAGAGACGGAATCCACCGCCGTACGGGAAGAGTTAGCAAAATATATCAGCAATCGATCTTGCGTTTCCTGCGATGGAACGCGACTGCGTAAGGAGGCGCGTTATGTCTTTATCGAAGATACTACGCTGCCACAAATTTCGGATTTCAGCATCGGTCATGCGATGGCGTTTTTCCAAAATATCAAGCTGAGTGGACAACGCGCCCAAATTGCCGAAAAAGTCCTGAAAGAGATCCGTGATCGCCTGAAATTCTTGGTTAATGTTGGATTAAATTACCTGACGCTCTCCCGTTCAGCAGAAACGCTTTCCGGTGGGGAAGCCCAGCGTATCCGTTTGGCGAGCCAGATTGGTGCAGGACTCGTCGGTGTGATGTATGTATTGGATGAACCTTCCATTGGCCTGCATCAGAGGGATAATGAGCGTTTGCTGGAAACCTTACTGCACCTGCGCAATTTGGGTAACACGGTTATCGTTGTCGAACATGACGAAGATGCCATCCGTGCGGCTGACCATATTATTGACATTGGACCGGGCGCAGGTGTACATGGCGGCGAGATTGTTGCCGAAGGAACGATTACCGCTATCATGGAAAGCCCAAAATCACTCACAGGAAAATTCCTCAGTGGTGAGCGTCAAATTGCTATTCCAGAGCAGCGCGTGTCTGTTAATCCAGATAAGATGCTGAAATTGATTGGCGCAAAAGGCAATAACCTGAAAAAGGTGACATTAAATCTCCCCGTCGGCCTGTTCACTTGTATCACAGGTGTTTCTGGTTCCGGTAAATCAACGTTGATCAACGATACGTTATTTCCTATTGCACAGCGTCAGTTAAATGGAGCAACAAATATTAGTCCTGCCCCTTATATTGATATCCAGGGTCTTGAGCATTTTGATAAGGTAATCGATATCGACCAAAGCCCGATTGGCAGAACCCCACGTTCAAATCCTGCCACTTATACGGGTATATTTACGCCTGTCAGAGAGTTATTCTCAGGCGTTCCTGAATCCCGTACCCGTGGCTATACACCGGGGCGTTTCAGTTTCAACGTTAAAGGCGGACGTTGTGAAGCCTGTCAAGGTGATGGCGTAATTAAAGTTGAGATGCATTTCTTACCTGATGTTTATGTGCCTTGCGATCAATGTAAGGGTAAGCGTTACAATCGAGAAACGCTGGAAATCAAATATAAGGGCAAGAATATTAATGAAGTGCTGAATATGACCATCGAAGAGGCTCGTGAGTTTTTTGACGCAGTTCCTGCGCTTTCCCGTAAGTTGCAAACTTTGATAGATGTCGGCCTTTCCTATATTCGCCTGGGGCAATCCGCAACGACACTTTCTGGCGGGGAAGCGCAGCGGGTAAAACTGGCGCGGGAATTGTCTAAACGGGGTACAGGCCAGACACTATATATCCTTGATGAACCAACAACCGGCCTGCATTTTGCGGATATTCAGCAACTATTATCCGTTCTGCATCAATTGCGAGATCAAGGAAATACTATTGTCGTCATCGAACATAATCTGGATGTGATCAAAACGGCTGACTGGATTGTCGATCTTGGCCCTGAAGGTGGTAGCGGCGGTGGTGAAATATTGGTTTCAGGAACACCCGAAGAAGTCATTCAATGTGAAAAATCTCACACTGCTCGTTTTTTGAAGCCAATACTTGAGCGAGATTAATTTTAAAAAAACTATTTATAATCCTCCTCACATCGTGGGGAGTTTTTTATTTATTTTATAGACAATTATTTATCAAATTCAATTTACTACGGACAGTTAAGCCTTTTCTTACAGTCAATTCAGGTGAAACAACCTTTCGTGAATTAGTATTGTATTGTTGATCTAATACTATTAATACTCACATCACCGAAGTATTAGTGCCATAATGGCATAACATATTCTTTAAATTTATAATGGAGATTAAACATGTATATGTTTTTACCATTCTTAATTGCGCTAATTATCATCGTCACAGTTGTTACCGATAAGAAAAAGCTCACATATACCCTGTGGTTTGCTTTATTCGTTATCACGGTATTTTGGTTTAAATATCATGCAACTGATGCATTGAACCTTTCTTTCTAATCGGAGGCAATAATGAATAATACAATGTCAGCTCCGCGTAATGCTAACCTTGCAATGGCCTTAAATATTCTGGGTCTGTTCGGTATTAGTGTGGTTTTGATAATCGCGTTTTATTATCAATTAGCCCGCTTTGAACTTCCCTGCCCATTATGTTTATTGCAGCGAGCAGGCATTATCATGATTGGTTTTGGCTTTTTGTTTAATATTTATTTTGGCATAAAAAATGCCCATTATAGTCTTTCACTGCTCGGCTGCATTATAACTGGTTTCATTGCCATGCGGCAGGTTTCTCTTCATATCATGCCGGGCGATACGGGATATGGTTCAACTTTCTTCGGCCTGCATTTTTATACCTGGGCTGCCATTCTATCTATTCTGACTATTATTGCCATCGCCGCTATCATGCCCCTGAAAACAGACAATGTTGATTCAACAAGATACACACCTCCAACTTCAGGCAAAATTGTCATGGGCTTGTTCGCATTTCTGATTGCAGCCAATCTAGTTTCTACCCTATTAGAGTGTGGTGGTGGACAATGTGATGACAACCCAACGTTCTATCAGTTATTGCAAAAGTAATCTTTATTTATATTGAAACTATTAAAACAGAAGGCTGCATAATTCCAGCAACCTTCTGTTTTTTTAAGCCGGTTTTTTCACCAACAAATCACTAATTTTCTTGGCGTGATTAGATATCACACCACGCCGTCTACAGATGTAGACAAGCATGGCTATTTGGTCAACACTCGCAAACAATAAAAATCATTAACTCACCGCCGCAAACGCTTCTGCAATGCGTTGCACGTTATGATGATTCACGCCAGCCATACAAACGCGGCCAGAACCGACCAGATAGACGCCAAATTCTTCACGTAATCTATCCACTTGTGTCTGACTGAATCCGGTATAACTGAACATTCCACGCTGTTGCAGTAAATGGTCAAAGTTTTTTTCTGGTAGTGCTTGTTGCAGGGCATTGACCAATACTGTCCGCATTTCCAGAATACGCAAACGCATCCGTTCAACTTCGTCCAACCACTGGTTTTTTAATTCAGGATTACTCAATACTCTGGCTACAATCTGCGCACCAAAATTTGGTGGGCTGGAGTAAATACGGCGCACCGTCGCTTTCAATTGTCCCAAGACATGTTCAGCCGCTTTTACATCGTCACAGATAACTGATAATCCACCAACACGCTCACCATACAATGAGAAAATTTTCGAAAATGAATTGCTGACCAGGCAAGGCAACCCCGCATTGGCCATTGCGCGGATAGCGTAAGCATCTTCTTCCATACCATCGGCAAACCCCTGATAAGCGATATCAAGGAAAGGCAGCAATCCCCGCTCTTTAGTCACCTGAACCACCTGATCCCATTGGTCATTGGTAAGATCGGAACCTGTTGGGTTATGGCAACAAGGATGCATCAAAATAATACTTTTTGCCGGCAATTGCTTGAATGTTGCCAGCATTTCGTCAAACTTTACCCCTTTGGTTTTATCATCAAAATAAGGGTAATAGTTCACTTTGATGCCTGCTCCGGCAAAAATAGTGGCATGGTTTTCCCACGTCGGATCACTGCACCATACTTCAGAATCAGGAAAATAACGATGTAAAAAATCAGCCCCTACTTTTAATGCGCCTGAACCACCCAATGTTTGGATCGTAGCAATACGTTGTTGGTTTAATAGTGGGTGATCTTTGCCAAACAGTAATGCCTGAATTGCTGTGCGATAGGCAAACAAACCTTCCATTGGCAGGTAAAGGGAAGCAGACTGTGGCAAGGCGTTTATTTGTTTTTCAGCAGTTGCAACAGCCTGTAATTTTGGCGTTATACCCTCTTCATCGTAATACAGCCCGATGCTCAGATTTATTTTTTCTGCGCGGGGATCATTTTTGAACTCTTCCATTAACGACAGGATAGGATCGCCCGCATACGCATCAACATTCTGGAACATTACGTTATACTCCCTGCTATTGAATTATTTATTAAAAGTGCAATAACAGACAATATAACTTACCCGGATTATTCGTCTAGATATTCCATCGCAACACGTGAAGTCAGTTTCGTAATTAGCTCATAAACGCTGATCCCCGAATGCGCTGCAATTTTTTCAACTGGCAGGGCATTCCCCCAAAGGATAACTTCATCTCCAACTTTATCCTGGCATGTTGGTCCCAGATCCACAGTAATCATATCCATAGATACACGGCCAACAAGTGGCACTTCCCGACCATTAATAAATACTGGCGTACCGGCAGGTGCACTGCGGGGATAGCCATCACCATATCCCATTGCCACAACGCCAAGATAGGTGTCCTGTTCACTGCTCCACGTACCACCATATCCTACTGCTTCACCCGCTTTGTGTTTACGAACGGCGATTAAGCTGGATTTGAGTGTCATGGCAGGGAGTAAATTAAAATCGGCAGCAGTCTTATCTGCCATCGGCGAAGCACCATACATCATGATGCCGGGACGAACCCAGTCCAAATGCGCCTTTGGCCATAATAAGATCCCCCCTGATGCAGAAATAGATTTTTCGCCAGATTTATCCACGATAAATGCCATAAAACGCTCCATTTGTTGCTGGGTCGTTTCAACTGTGGGTTCATCTGCACGGCTAAAATGGCTGATGATATTAACGGGTTGCTCAACATGACGACAGCGGCTGAGACGTTGATAAAATGCGTCTGCTTCATCGATCCGGACTCCCAGACGATGCATACCTGTATCGAGTTTCATCCACACTTTAATGGGATGGGATAAATCCGCCTGTTCCAATGCCTCAAGCTGTTCAATGCTATGCACTACGGTTTCAATATGATTGACGACTAAAACGGGGAGATCTGCCGCTTCAAAAAAACCTTCTAATAGCAAGATTGGCTTGGCGATCCCACCACTGCGCAAGGCCAGCGCTTCCCCAATGCGAGCAACACCGAAGCAATCAGCATCTTCCATTGTGTAAGCAGTTTCTAATAAACCATGTCCATAGGCGTTTGCTTTCACAACTGCAATTAACTTACTGTCAGGCGCTTGTACTCTCACCTGTTGCAGATTGTGTCGCAGAGCGCGGCGGTCGATAACAGCAGTTGCCGCTTTCATTCCATCCCCTTTTTATCATTTTTCAGTCAGGTTTGATAATAACAGCCTATCTTCGATATTGATTATTGACGCTATTTGAACACGAACGATAGGCACTTGGATTTATTCGTCACTGTAACTTGGTCCAGCATAATTATCGAACCGTGACCATTGGCCATTAAATGTCAGCCTTACCGTGCCGATAGGGCCGTTACGCTGTTTACCAAGAATAATTTCTGCCACACCTTTCAGTTCACTGTTATCGTGATAAACCTCGTCACGATAGATAAACATGATCAAGTCAGCATCCTGTTCGATAGAGCCTGATTCACGCAGATCGGAGTTAACCGGACGCTTATCGGCTCGCTGTTCCAAGCTACGGTTAAGTTGGGAGAGTGCGACGACCGGCACTTGAAGTTCTTTTGCCAATGCTTTTAATGAGCGGGATATTTCCGCAATTTCCAGTGTTCGGTTGTCAGATAGAGAAGGTACTCGCATCAATTGCAGGTAGTCGATCATAATCAAACTGAGCCCACCGTGTTCGCGGAAAATGCGTCTCGCACGGGAACGTACTTCTGTTGGCGTCAAACCAGATGAGTCATCGATATACATATTGCGTTTTTCCAGCAAGATCCCCATCGTACTGGAAATGCGTGCCCAATCCTCATCATCAAGTTGACCGGTACGAATACGTGTTTGGTCTACGCGGGACAGAGACGCTAGCATACGCATCATGATCTGGTTGCCGGGCATCTCAAGGCTGAAAATCAAAACAGGTTTATCCTGCATCATGGCCGCGTTTTCACACAAGTTCATCGCAAAAGTCGTTTTACCCATTGAAGGACGCGCCGCCACGATGATTAAATCTGACTTTTGCAATCCTGCGGTTTTCTTATCCAGATCTTGATAGCCGGTAGAAACGCCTGTTACACCATCATGCGGGCGCTGATAGAGCTGTTCAATTCGTTCAACAGTTTCTTCTAGGATCTGTTCAATGCCTTTTGGACCTCCATCTTTATTTGCCCGATTTTCTGCGATCTGGAATACTCGTGATTCAGCCAAATCCAACAGTTCTTCGCTGGTTCGCCCTTGCGGATCATAGCCTGCATCGGCAATTTCATTGGCTACCGCAATCATCTCGCGTACTACTGCACGTTCGCGGACAATATCGGCATAAGCATTGATGTTCGCCGCGCTTGGGGTATTTTTCGACAATTCAGCAAGATAGGCAAACCCTCCGACATTATCGAGTTCACCATTCTGTTCAAGAGATTCCGCTAATGTGATCAGGTCGATAGGTTTGCCCGTTTCGAGCAAACGCTGCATTTCAGCAAAAATACGCCTGTGTGGTCGGCTAAAAAAGTCATTGCTAGTAACCCGTTCGGATACACTATCCCAACGTTCATTATCCAGCATCAAACCGCCTAACACGGATTGCTCTGCTTCCAAAGAGTGTGGTGGAAGTTTCAGCCCTTCCACTTGGCGATCTTTTGGTTCAGCCATACTGTTGTTAGTTGGTTTTTTTCCAGCCATGTATACCGCATCAATCCACGAAACAAAAAACGAAATAGGGTATCAGTATACGCCATGAAAACAGCCTTGAGTAATTATATATATACCGATCTAATTTCAAGATGCGTGTGATTTCTCCCCGCGAAGAAATCAGGTTTCATATCGTGCTGTCAATTGCAACTTGAAGTTTAATGCGTATAGTCTGTAATGATTTCAAATACATTAACGTTATTTGCAGCTATTTCATTGCAAACATGCGAAGCTGTTCCCAGTATTTCTAATATAATGAGAGCGTTACCATGGCAAAACACATCGAATTATCCGCTACTGGCGGCCCAGAAGTACTCCGATATTGTGAATTTATACCCGCTGACCTTGCTCCCGATGAAGTACAAGTCGAAAACAAAGCTATCGGCATTAATTATATTGATACCTACATGCGCAGTGGGTTATATCCACCAGCCAGCCTGCCCTGTGGCCTGGGAACGGAAGCCGCAGGCATTGTTACTAAAGTTGGTTCCAATGTGACATCAATTAAAGTCGGTGATCGTGTGGTTTATGCTCAGTCAACTTTAGGTGCTTACAGTGAAATACACAACGTTCCTGAAAGCAAAGTCGCGCTGTTGCCGGATGAGATCTCGTTCGAACAAGCGGCTGCGTCATTTTTAAAAGGGCTGACGGTTTACTATCTGTTCAATTTGACTCATAAGCTCCAGACAGGCGAAACAATTCTATTTCATGCTGCCGCTGGTGGTGTTGGTTTGATTGCCTGCCAATGGGCAAAAGCATTGGGTGCGAAATTGATTGGCACAGTAGGTTCAGACGAAAAAGCGGCACTCGCCAAGGCAGCAGGGGCATGGCAAACCATCAACTATCGTCGCGAAAATATTGCAGAACGTGTCTTGGCTATTACTGGCGGGGAAAAAGTCGGTGTCGTATACGATTCTGTCGGCAAAGAGACTTGGCTGGATTCGCTGGATTGCCTGAAACGACAAGGTTTGATGGTCAGTTTCGGTAACGCTTCAGGCCCCGTAACCGGCGTGAATTTGGGTATCCTCAATCAGAAAGGTTCACTGTTTCTCACCCGCCCTTCCCTTAATGGCTATATCACTACTCGCGAAGAGTTAGCTGAAGCCAGCAAGACATTATTTGCTTTAATTGCCAGCGGCAAAATTAATGTGGATGTACCAGAAAACCAGAAATTTCCACTGAGAGAAGCAGTAAGAGCACACCAGACGCTGGAAAACCGTGCAACCCACGGTTCCAGCTTATTGATTCCATAATTTCTGAACGGATTTACATCCGCTCTGTCACCATTTCCAACGCTTTTTCAACAACCATAATATCAGCGCCCGACTTATGGGCGTTTTCACTTAAATGACGACGCCACTGACGTGCCCCAGGGATCCCCTGGAAAATGCCTAGAATATGGCGGGTGATATGCCCTAAATAAGTGCCTTTAGACAGCTCTTGTTCGATATAAGGATAAAGCGCTTTAACGGCCTCAACCGTATTGGTCACTGGAACTGTTTGATCAAACAATTCACGATCCACATGTGCCAGAATGGATGGGTTTTGGTAGGCTTCTCGTCCAACCATTACGCCATCCATATACTGCAAATGCTGTTTGGCTTCTTCCAGCGATTTAATGCCACCATTAATTGAAAGCGTCAGGTAGGGGAAATCTTGTTTCAATTGATAGACTCGCGGATAGTCCAAAGGCGGAATTTCGCGGTTTTCTTTCGGGCTTAAACCCGACAGCCATGCTTTACGTGCATGGATAATAAAATTATCGCAATCGCTGTTTTTCACAACAATATCAATAAAATCACACAAAAACTCGTAGCTATCCTGTTCATCAATTCCAATGCGGGTTTTAACCGTAACAGGAATATCCACGACATCCTGCATTGCCTTAATACAATCAGCAACTAGCGCGGATTCTCCCATCAGGCAAGCCCCAAAACGACCATTCTGCACACGATCAGAAGGACAACCCACATTCAGATTGATCTCATCGTAACCTCTTTCCTGTGCGATCCTGGCACACTGCGCTAATGCCTGTGGATCACTCCCCCCCAATTGCAGTGCTACTGGATGTTCTTGCTCGTTATAGGCCAGATAATCCCCTTTACCATGAATAATCGCTCCCGTTGTAACCATTTCCGTGTAAAGCAATGCTTCCTTGCTTAATAAACGATGAAAGTAACGGCAATGGCGATCTGTCCAGTCTAACATGGGCGCAACGGAAAAGCGGGAAGGTTTGAATCTTCTCGCATCCGTTGATATTACAGTGAATTTATTAGGTTTTTGTATCTGTATATTTTCGTGCATTTCAGGTTATTTTTGAATTATCAGCACCCCAAGCAGAACCCCATTAATTTGGGGACCTGAAAAGGAGAGTATTAAAGATGGTCTACTATAGCATAGAAAAACGCCCGCGCGCAGACGGCACTGCCCGCTATCGTTGCACTATTGGTGTTAAGTCTGGTGGTAAATATATCTATAGAGAGAACCGTATATTCGGAAGACAGTCCCACGCCAAGACACGGGGGCACTGAGCTAGAACAAAACGGAGTTCCCGCGCCAGAAGGTGTAATCGGTTTATTTGGGCTAGCAGGGATTGCAGGTGCTCTAATAGCAACCAATGTTGGCCATTATGTTGATAAAGGTCAGGCAAAATCGGTAACGAAAGTCGGTTTAACTCTCTTATTATTTTCTTGGTTACCTATGGCATATGTACAATACTCTATCTATGGGTTAATTGTTGGGATTATTTTATTAGATCTCGCTGTTCAAGGATTGAATGTTATTAACCAAAGTACAATCTATAAAATATTGCCAGAAGCGCAAAACCGATTAACATCAGCTTATATGACAAGTTGTTGTTCAGGTACGGCATTAGGTTCTATTATTTCTATTTATACTTATAAATCTCATGGTTGGTTTGGTGTTGTTATTTCCGGCTTAATTATTTTCATAATAAATTTGGCAATATGGTTTTATATGCATAAACATGAAACCAAAGAATTTCATTATTCAAAATAGAGGGCAAGTGATAGTATAGTAGCTCTTTTTAGAGAGCTACTATGTAATGCAATAAGAAATTATTCCCGTTGGTTATTAGTGCAAAACGCGAATTTCAGTATGACTACTATCTTCATCCATTATCTCATCATAAAGTGAATCTTCCATTTGATCCTTCAACATGGAATTGACCACATCAGCAAAACCCTCTTTCATATATTGTTCCATAAAGATACCTTTCGGGTTTGGCCAAGGTAATTGAGCTATCGGCCAGTCACAATATTCCTTGTAAAACAAAAACGCTTTTAGGCGTCCTTTCACTGTGTCAAAATCTCGACTCCAATAGGCATTACCTAACCGATAATTCGTATAGAATTCATCGAAGCTGCCAAAAATTTCATAAATATAATCGGCTGTTTTTAATATATTTTTCCACGCCGTTTCTTCACTAATATAGCCCGCCGCAAAACAATTTCGGCTCAAAACAATCGCTCGCCAGAGATCAAATCCCCAAAGTAAAGCGGGTGGGCGTCCATTAATTGAGCGAGAACATTGCTGTATATATTCCTCTGGCTCTTCAATTAAACTGCCAAGTATCTTAAACATTTCTCCATCGGTAAAAACTGCATCAACCGCAAAACGCTCTGAGTGCATTCCTGCCCATAAATCATGCAATACTTTCCAATAATCTTTTTCATCAAGTATTCCCCAATTTGTATAGACTTGGGACTGATGAGGTTCTGCATCAGATAAGGGCAAGATACGGTATTGGTAATTATCGCGAGAAACTCGGCTTTTTAAAGGGTAATGTTCTAATGTTTCTGTCCAAAAACCCTCGTAATAAGAGTTAACGATATCCAAACGCAATGCCTGACGTTTTTCTTCCGGTAAAACAGAATATTTTGCCTGTAAGTAATAACGTTTTTGTTCGGTAATAGGGAGATTTTTGACGCGTTGGAAACTATATGTGGAGAGATATATACCAAGTAAGCTCAAGCCAATCATGCTAGCCCAAAGTATATATTCCTTTGAAGGTACGTTATTAGAAGCAAAGATCAGGATCGTTACTCCAACCGAGAATACAACCAGAAAAAAGGTCGCAATCCAAAGAACACTTAAACCCACGATCTGAATAGGTCTGAGAAATACCACGCCTTTTCTTTCCTTGAGGATATTTTTGATTATCCTAAAACCATTAACAGGAAATCTTCTATTATTCGGGTGGTTTTGTAATAATTCTTTCATTTTTAATCCATTAAGTAAGATGTATTTAGAATATTTTTAATGTTTAAATCTTTTTCCTTCCTAAGTGGAACTACTAGAATAAACAGCTTTTTCATTAATCATTGTTGACCATCTCTAATATTAGTAATGTAAAATACTATTTTTAGTGTTAATAATAAAGAAGACTATATTTAAACAGAATATAATTTTAATTTCCAATATAATTATCTAAATAAGTTTCCTTCGTTATTTGACCCATTTTATTGTTCTTATCCACGGATTAATTTTATTTTCAAGTATCTCATCATGACAAGTTAACCCCTTTTCTTCACAGGCATATTGCACATCAGAAGAGAACTGAACATCATATCGATCCCACTCTCAGGTTAAAAAACATGATAACATTAAAGTCATTAGCATCGTGTAGGTGTGAGAGGTGTAATGAAAACTATCAATCAAAAAAAGTTACTGGCACAGGCTGAAACAATATGCCTGTCAAGAGGGGTTCGTTTGACGCCTCAACGCCTTGAAATTCTTCGTTTAATCACTGAACAACCTGGCGCAATAAGCGCTTATGATTTGCTGGATTTATTACGTGAAGTTGAGCCACAAGCTAAGCCTCCAACAGTTTATCGTGGATTGGAGTTTCTGCTGGAACAAGGTTTTATTCACAAAATAGAATCCACAAACAGCTATGTACTTTGCCATCATTTTGAAGAGCCCAGTCACACTTCGGCAATGTTTATTTGTGAATTTTGTGGTTTAGTAACCGAAAAGGATGCAAAGGATATAGCATCAGCTATTCAGCAGTTGGCACAAGGTACAGGATTTCATTTGCGAAATAGTGTGATAGAAGTTCATGGTATGTGTTCCTCCTGCCATGAAATTGAATCCTGCACGGAGCGCGATACATGCCAGCACAATCATTCGGCTGAAGAAAATAGAAAGAAATAAAAAACGCTTGAAGATAAATTGAACAATGAGGCGGTCATAACTGATATAATCATATATTTTTCAAGCTCCTGTTAAACTTAAGTTTAACGGGTTCTGGGAAAAATGACCGCCCCAGGATGGCAAACTGCAATTATCGCCTTTACAATCAGAACCAGTCCCCATTACGAATAATGCCGACTGCCAATCCTTCAACAGTGAAATTTTGCTCACTTAAATCAACAACAATAGGCTTAAATTCCGGATTCTCAGCAATCAGTTCAATCTTGCTTCCTGTTTGTTTGAAGCGTTTTACTGTGACTTCATCTTCAATACGCGCCACAATAACTTGCCCATTATGAACATCCTGTGTTTTATGTACAGCCAGTAAATCTCCATCCATAATCCCAATGTCTTTCATGGACATCCCACTGACACGTAATAAAAAATCAGCGCTTGGTTTGAATAATTCAGGATCAACCTTATAGTGACTTTCGATGTGTTCCTGAGCCAGCAGTGGTTCCCCGGCAGCAACACGACCGATCAACGGCAATCCTGCCCCTTCATTTTCTTCAAGCAGCAAACGGATACCTCTGGATGCACCAGATATAATCTCTATCACCCCTTTACGCGCAAGTGCCTTTAAATGCTCTTCTGCTGCGTTAGGTGAACGAAAACCAAGCTGCGCTGCAATTTCAGCACGTGTTGGTGGCATACCCGTTTGCGAAATATGGTCACGCACCAAGTCATAGACTTGCTGCTGCCTGGCAGTTAACGCTTTCATTTCGCCCCCTGTTTGTTTATACAGTCAGACTGTGAGTATATACAGGTAAAGCCGAATTGGGAACCAGTCGGCATGTAAAAGCAACTAAATAACGTATTTGATGAAAAAACACGCTACTTCTCAGCCCATAAAATGTGACCAAAAGATCATTCCCCAAATAAATAACGCCAAAAGTAGGGTGAGCAATACCGCCGCAGATCCCATATCTTTCGCTCGACCTGATAATTCATGATATTCACTACCAATGCGATCCACGACGGCTTCTATGGCACTATTGAGAATTTCAACAATGACCACCAGCATAATAGAGCCAATCAGGAAGAGTCTCTCAAGTAAGCTAAAATCTAAAGAAAATGCTATGATGATCGCAAGTATGGCAGCAATTACTTCCTGCCGAAATGCCGCTTCATTTTGCCATGCAGCCTTAATTCCTTTCACCGAATACCCAGCAGCTTTAATGATACGACTTAAACCTGTTGATTGATTTGCCATAAAATTTCTTTAAATGAACTCAATGATGATATGGATATATAACTTTTCGCTCTTATTATTGTCTTATTTCCACAGATCTCAAAATCTGTTTCTGGTATCCTTGCGATGCGTTGCTAACAAGAGGCTTAAAGCAGTTATGTCAGGTTGGCGTAAAATATATTATAAGTTATTGAATTTACCACTAAAATTATTAGTAAAAAGTAAATTAATCCCTACGGATCCTATTGCGGAGCTGCGTCTTGATACGACTCGGCCTATTTTGTATATACTGCCGTATCACTCAAAAACAGACTTATTGACTCTGCGTCAACAATGTCTGGCGCAAGATTTACCAGATCCTTTGGATCCTTTGGAAATTAGTGATATACAGCTTCCCAGTTGTGTTTTTATCGATAACGGTCCACGTGTGTTCCGTTGTTATGCTCCAAAACATGAATCTGTGAAAATTTTTCACTCTTATCTGGACTTACATCACAATAATCCTGATCTAGATATCCAGATGGTGCCCGTTTCCGTCATGTTTGGCCGCTCCCCAGGACGCGAAGGGCAAGAAGGACATACAACCCCACAATTACGTTTGCTAAACGGTGTACAAAAATTATTTGCCATCTTATGGCTTGGACGGGATAGTTTTGTCCGTTTCTCCACACCGGTGTCTTTACGCCGTATGGCTGACGAGCATGGTGCAGATAATATCATCGCCAATAAACTCGCCCGTGTGGCTCGGATGCACTATTCTCGCCAGCGTCTTGCGGCAGTTGGGCCGCGTTTGCCTGCCAGGCAGGATCTGTTCAACAAGTTGCTGACATCAAAAGCAATAGAAAAAGCGATTGCTGATGAAGCCCGTAGTAAGAAAATCTCTCCCGAAAAAGCAAAGCAGAACGCCATCAATATGTTGGAAGAGATTGCCGCGGATTTCTCCTATGAAACCGTACGCTTGACCGATCGGGTTTTAAGCTGGACCTGGAACCGTTTGTATCAAGGCATCAATGTTCATAACGCCGAACGGGTTCGCAAGTTGGCGCAGGATGGCCATGAACTGGTTTATGTTCCATGCCATCGCAGCCATATGGACTACCTTTTGCTCTCTTATGTGCTCTATCACCAAGGGCTGGTTCCACCTCATATTGCTGCGGGCATTAACCTGAATTTCTGGCCTGCCGGCCCGATATTCCGTCGTCTCGGTGCATTCTTTATCCGCCGTACATTTAAAGGTAATAAGCTCTATTCAACCCTCTTTCGTGAATATCTCGGCGAGTTGTTTACCCGTGGTTATTCAGTTGAATACTTTGTCGAAGGAGGACGCTCCCGGACTGGTCGTTTGCTTGATCCCAAAACTGGAACGCTCTCCATGACCTTGCAAGCCATGCTGCGAGGGGAATCTCGTCCCATCACGATTGTGCCGATCTATATCGGTTATGAGCATGTGATGGAAGTGGCAACGTATGCCAAAGAGCTGCGCGGTGCAACCAAGGAAAAAGAGAGCTTTTTCCAGATGGTGCGCGGGTTGCGTAAATTACGTAATCTGGGACAAGGTTACGTGAATTTTGGTGAACCTATCCCGTTGACACAATACCTGAATCAACATGTCCCAGAGTGGCGTGATTCCATTGATCCAATCGAATCGCAACGTCCAACATGGCTGACGCCAACAGTCAGTAAACTGGCTAACAATATTATGGTCAATATCAATAATGCTGCCGCTGCCAATGCTATTAATTTATGCACTACGGCATTATTGTCATCACGCCAGCGAGCACTGACCCGTGAACAGCTTATTGAGCAGTTGGATTGCTATCTGCAATTACTGCGTAATGTGCCTTACACTGACAATATCACGGTGCCAAACCAAACCGCAGAAGAGTTGCTAGATCACGCTCTTATGATGGATAAGTTTGAGGTCGAGAAAGATAGTCTGGGAGATATTATTATCCTGCCACGTGAAAGCGCGGTATTGATGACTTATTATCGTAATAATATCCAGCACTTATTGATCCTACCATCCCTGATTACCAGTATTATTATGCATCACCGCCGCATTAGTCGCAGTGAATTGCTCAGACAAGTAGCGCTGATTTATCCGCTGATCAAGCAGGAACTTTTCATGCGTTACAGCAAGGAAACGCTCCCGGAGGTTGTCAATACCTTGATTGATGAGCTGGCACGCCAATGCCTTGTCTGCAACAAAGAGCAAGGAATGCTGGTGCTAAATCCTGCGCGTATTCGCCCGCTGCAATTGCTGGCAGCCGGCATCAGGGAAACGCTGCAACGTTATGCCATTACGCTCTCTTTGTTGAATGCCACACCTGAAATCAGCCGTGGTGTACTGGAAAAAGAGAGCCGGATGCTGGCACAACGTCTGTCAGTGCTGCATGGCATCAATGCGCCGGAGTTCTTTGACAAGGCCGTTTTTGTTTCCTCGGTCAATACGTTACGTGAAGAAGGTTATATTCAAGACAGCGGCGATATGATTACCACCAGTGCCCAGGAACTCTATCATGTATTGAGTGAGCTGATGTCACCTGAAATTCGTTTGACGATTGAAAGTGTCAGTATGCCACCAGAACAAAATGAACCTTTACAGGTAACACAAGATCAGCAATAACGACACCACGCTGGTCAGAAGATAACGGGTGGTAATCCGCCCGTTATCTAAACGCTACACCCTATTAGACATAGCTAAAAAAGATGCCGAGGAACAGAACTAAACCAACGTAGTTATTGTTCATAAAAGCGTGAAAACAGGCAGACCTTTCCCGATTTGTGATCAATTTTTGCTGATAAATGAATAATGCTGTTACCAGCAATACCGTCCAATAATAGATCCCGCCCAGATTCACCATCCCGCCAACGAAGACCAAAATGCCCAGCATGATGAATTGCAGAATGCCAATGATCAGTTTATCAAAGCGTCCGAAAAGTACGGCGGTCGATTTCACGCCGATTTTCAGGTCATCGTCACGATCAACCATGGCATACTGCGTATCGTAAATTACAGACCAAATGATATTAGCTAAAAATAACAGCCAGCATTCCAAGGGTAAGGATTCACTAACTGCGGCAAAGGCCATCGGAATTGACCAGCCGTAAGCCGCACCTAACACAACTTGTGGCAAGTGACTAACACGCTTGACAAAAGGGTAAACACACGCCAATGCCAGACCAACGACCGACAATGCAATCGTCATTTTATTCAGTGTCAAAACCAGTGCGAAAGAAATGAGTACCAGTGTGGCAAACAAGATTTTGCTTTCTTTTTCGGTAATAGCGCCACTAGGGAGAGGACGAGATTTTGTCCGTTCTACATACCCATCAAATTTTCTGTCTGCGAAGTCATTAATGCAACATCCCGCCGCACGCATAAAAAACACACCAAGAGTAAATACTAATCCTATGTGCCAATCTGGTATGCCTTTTGCGGCGATCCACAATGCCCAATAGGTTGGCCATAATAGTAATAATGCGCCAATAGGTTTATCAATACGCATTAAACGGCAATAAGCACGCCATTTATCTCGCGTCATACTGACCTTCAATCTATTTCTCCCCTTCAGTTCTGTTGATCTTAATTCTATTTATATACAGGTGAATTCGGTAAAAAAGTCTCTGTGAGCAACAGCGGTTTGCCTGACAGCCTCAATAAGGAACGGCGTACCCAATGATCCCCCTGCTGGCCTATTTGAATATAATCCCGTGTTAGATTATTACCACTAAAAAGATAACGTCCAAGTGGCACAGTTCCGATATCAACCAATTTCTTATCTGGGCCTGTGAGTGTTTCCACTGGAATAATAGTACGTCCTAAAAGCCACGGGATGTTATCCCCATACAAGACCGTTTCACGCAACCAGTATTTTTCACTTACAGGTAAGTGCTCACTTTCACTACTTAACGCTTCCGGAGTGATAAAGCCCTCCCGGAAAGGCATCACCGATACATTCTGACAATGTTGTTCAAAACGACGTGTCATTGAGCCGGCTTCCATCAGCCAATCGAAAACAGATTCAGGAATATAGTCAGTCTTATCTGACGATAACCAGTGAATGGAGGGTGAAGTTAATATTGTGTCATCTACCATGTTATTTTCCCATTGCGGGGAATAGCCATTTCCCCGACAGCACAACGATGGGGAGTGAGGATATCATGTTGCAAACCAATAAAATTAAAAGTTGATAACAAATTATGTAATTCACAAAAAAACTCACCTTAATAACCGTTATTAAGGTGAGAAGAGATTTACCAATCTAACTTCTCCCCGCTTCGCGGGGAGAAATCAGGTTTCATCGTGTTGTAAATTGCAACTTGAAATTTAATGCGTATAGATAATACGGCAGTTCAGATTAACGCCATGTTTTGAATTGGTTAATCAGCCCATTTGTAGAGCTGTCATGGCTAGTTACAGCTTCTGCATCGTGCAGCTCAGGCAAAATACGGTTCGCCAATTGTTTGCCCAATTCTACGCCCCATTGGTCAAATGAGAAGATATTCAGAATGGCACCTTGAACAAAGATCTTATGTTCATACATAGCAATCAATGCGCCCAAACTGAATGGGGTAATTTCACGTAATAAAATAGAGTTGGTCGGACGGTTACCTTCAAACACTTTGAATGGCACAACATTTGCCACGTCTTCAGCATTTTTTCCTGCTTGCGCAAATTCAGCTTCCACCTGAGCCTGTGTTTTACCAAATGCCAATGCTTCAGTTTGTGCAAAGAAGTTAGAGAGCAGTTTACTGTGGTGATCACTCACTGGATTATGGCTGATTGCTGGCGCAATAAAATCACACGGGATCAATTTAGTTCCCTGGTGGATAAGCTGATAGAACGCATGTTGACCATTAGTGCCAGGCTCGCCCCAGATAATCGGCCCTGTCTGGTAATTCACCGGATTGCCATTACGATCGACATACTTACCATTTGATTCCATATTGCCTTGTTGGAAATAGGCAGCAAAACGGTGCAAGTATTGATCGTAAGGCAGAATCGCTTCAGTTTCCGCACCAAAGAAATTGTTGTACCAGATGCCGATCAGTGCCAGCAAAACAGGAATGTTCTGCTCGAAGGCCGTTTGCTCAAAGTGTTTATCCATGGCATGGGCGCCACTTAGCAGCTGTTCGAAATTTTCATAACCAATGGAAAGCGCAATAGATAAACCAATTGCAGACCAAAGCGAATAGCGTCCCCCTACCCAATCCCAGAACTCAAACATGTTTTGGGGATCGATGCCGAATTTTCTCACTTCTTGTTCATTGGTGGATAATGCCGCAAAATGTTTCGCAATATACGTTTCATCAACAGCACTTTGCAGGAACCAATGGCGGGCAGAATGTGCATTGGTCATCGTTTCTTGCGTGGTAAACGTCTTGGAGGCAACCAAAAATAAAGTGGTTTCTGGATCTAAGTTTTTTAGTGTTTCGACAATGTGGGTTCCATCAACATTGGAAACAAAATGCATATTCAGGTGATTTTTATACGCTTTCAGTGCTTCAGTCACCATATAAGGACCAAGATCAGAGCCACCAATGCCAATATTGACGACATCTGTAATAGCTTTGCCTGTATAGCCTTTCCACTCGCCACTAATGATGCGCTCACTGAATGATTTCATTTTCGCCAACACCGCATTGACTTGCGGCATCACATCTTCGCCATCCACCATAATCGGAGTATTACTACGGTTACGTAGGGCAATATGCAGCACCGCACGATCTTCAGTACGATTGATTTTCTCACCAGAGAACATGCTGCGAATTGCGCTGGCTAAATCGGTTTCTTGCGCCAATGCTTGTAATTTCTCCAGTGTTTCCGCGGTGATACGGTTTTTAGCGTAATCCACCAGAATCTGCTGATCAAACGTCGCAGAAAATGTCGTAAATCGTTTTTTATCCTGTTCAAACAGATCCCGCAAATGCACATTTTTCATTTGCTCAAAATGCTGCTGCAATGCTTTCCAGGCTTCGGTCTGGCTAGGGTTGATGCTTTTCATGAATAATGCTCTCTATCAACTGTCAATAACAATAGGAATGCACAGATTGTAACGGTTTAATTCTGTGATTAATCTCCTTTTCCTTGTAATCACTGATATTGGTCAAAATAGCCCATGATTTCCAGTCTTAATTGTTGAGATAGGCAAAAACGATAATTGCTTTTCCATCATGAAAATTATTTATGCTTCATCATCAAATATTGACTCCATACGCCTAACCCGATATTTCTAAAAGCCTACTCTCTGAACTATCCTCCGAACAAAAGGTTATCATTCATGTGTGCTGTTTCATCTCCTAACTCACAGTATGTAGTAGCAAAATTTGGTGGTACTAGTGTGGCAGACTTTGATGCCATGAATCATTGCGCCGACATTATCTTGGCGGACACCAATATCCGTGTGATCGTTCTGTCAGCTTCCGCTGGCGTAACCAATTTGCTGGTTGCATTAGCCGCTGGCTGCGAGAGTGACAAACGGGAGAACTACCTGAAACAGATCCGTGACATTCAATACGCCATTATTGACCGATTGAATGACGCTGGTGTGATCCGTGAGGAAATAAATCGTCTGCTGGAAAATATTGAAATGCTGTCAGAAGCAGCATCGCTTGCTACTTCAGAAGCATTGATAGATGAATTGGTTAGCCACGGTGAAGTTATGTCCACCTTATTGTTTGTAGAGTTGCTGCGTCAACGCAATATGGATGCCGAATGGTTTGATATCCGGCGGATCATGCGAACCAATGATAACTTTGGGCAGGCAGAGCCAGATATACTCCAGCTCCATACTTTGGCAATGGAATCTCTTCATCCTCGCCTGAACGATACCATCGTCATTACTCAAGGGTTTATTGGCAGAGAAGAAAAAGGGCGTACAACTACGCTGGGGCGAGGTGGCAGTGATTATACCGCCGCCTTACTGGGTGAAGCGCTTGGTTTACAGCGTGTTGATATCTGGACAGATGTTCCAGGCATCTACACTACCGATCCCCGTATTGTTCCTACAGCTAAACGCATCAATAAAATTGCCTTTGATGAAGCGGCAGAAATGGCAACATTTGGTGCCAAAATCCTCCATCCTGCTACTCTGCTACCCGCTGTTCGCTGTGGCATTCCGGTATTTGTCGGCTCCAGCAAAGATCCACAAGCAGGCGGTACGGTGGTTTGTGATAAAACAGAAAATCCTCCGCTGTTTCGTGCATTGGCCTTGCGCCGTAAACAAACTTTACTGACATTACATAGCCTGAAAATGCTACATGCCAGGGGCTTTTTGGCTGAAGTTTTTACCTTACTGTCACGCCATAATATTTCGGTAGATTTGATTACTACATCAGAAGTCAGCATCGCCCTGACGCTGGATACCAAAGGTTCCACCAGCACTAATGGCAACCTGCTAACCAATGCATTGTTAACTGAACTTTCTAAATTGTGCCGTGTGGAAGTCGAAGAAGATATGGCATTAGTGGCGATTATCGGTAATGAACTTTCACAGGCAAAAGGATTGGGAAAAGGAATTTTTGGTGTGTTGGAGCCATTTAATATTCGCATGATTAGCTGTGGTGCAAGCAGCCATAATGTCTGTCTGCTTGTTCCTGGTAACGATGCGGAACAGGTCATTCAGACATTGCATCAGAGTTTGTTTGAAGGCTGAAAAAATAAAGTCAAATATCTTGCCAGAAAACCCGCATAAAAAGCGGGTTTTTTGATCTTGCAAAGAAAAAACCACAACACATCGGATGTGTTTTTCCCCTCGTTATCATCCATAATAAGAAAACGAAAATAAATTCCATTTTGTGTCCATCGCAGCTATCGTTGCTGCAAGCAGACGATTATTCAGAGGGAATCTTATGAGCACAGCCATTGCCAGCAAACGCACAAAAAAAACGAAAACGATGACAAACAGTGCCGCTGCAAGCGGTCAGGTTCAATCTTTAAGTCGAGGGCTAACACTTTTGGAATATATTTCCGATTCATCTATTGGTGTCGCCCTGACTGATCTGGCGATACAAGCTGGTTTGCCCAACTCCACTACCCACCGCCTTTTAACCACCTTGCAACAGCATGGTTTTGTTCGCCAGATAGGTGATCTAGGATTGTGGGTGATCGCTTCCCATGCTTTTGTCGTTGGCAGTAGTTTTCTACAAAGCCGTAATCTGATGGTGCTGGTTCACCCGATATTGCGTCAGTTAATGGAAGATTCCGGTGAAACCGTCAACCTTGCCATCCTTAATCTGGATGAATATGAAGCCGTGATTGTCGATCAAGTGCAATGTAACGCGCTGATGAGAATGTCCGCCCCCATTGGTGGTAAACTACCAATGCACGCTTCCGGTGCTGGAAAAGCCCTGCTGTCTACCCTATCTGAACAAAAACGCCTCCAATTGCTGCATAAAAAAGGGATGCACGCTTATACCCAACATACCTGTACCACCGCCGCAGCATTAACAGAAAATCTCGAGCAGATCCGCAAACAAGGTTTTTCATTTGATGATGAAGAACATGCATTAGGATTACGCTGTATTGCTGCCTGTATCTATGATGAGCATCATGAGGCTTTTGCCGCTATTTCCATCTCCGGCCCAGTATCACGCATTTCTGATGATCGAGTGACTGAGCTTGGCGCTCTTGTTATGCGGGCTGCAAAAGCAATTAGCCGAGAATATGGTGGAATTAAGTAATTTTAGACTGGCAAGCTAAATCGTGACTGTGCTGTCGTTGTCCATTATCAATGCCCACAAGCTACTGTAATGCCGGAATTGCACATATTGCATTACTTTTAATCAACGGGAGAAACGGCTTTGGAAAACAACCGCAGAAAATATCCTGACCGATAGCCCTGTCATTGTTATCAATGAAATTGAACATGCTATTCCTTTGGCGAGGGCATTGGTTGCCGGTAGAATTCGTACTCTGGAAGTGACATTAGGAACTGAATGTGCACTGGAAACCATTCGTTTTATCGCCAAAGAAGTGCCTCAAGCTATTATCAGTGCAGGCTCTGTCATTAATCCTGAATAATTGTCTGCCGCGGTGTTCAATTTGCCATTAGCCCAGGATTGACTGATGAACTGTTAAAAGCCGCAAATACAGACTCAATCCCTCTGCCACACTGTTTCTGAATTAATGCTGGGGATGAGTTATGGCCTGAACTGTTTTAAATTCTTCCCAGAAGAAAAGGATGGCGGTGTTAAGGCATTACGCTATTCTTTATCATGTAATAATTCATTATCTTTATATGTGGACATGGTAATACCACTGATGATACGTTTTATTTGGTTGATTTCAGTACGCTGACTGAACCGCTGTCTACGGCGATAAGCAAAAACATCTTCTATATATCCTTTTTTAATCCGCTCTTGCAAAGTCCGCCAATAATCTGCCTTAAATAGATCACTGTGACTTTCTTCAAAATAACACCGAATACGTTTGTCAGTGCATAAAAAATGCCGAAACTCTTCTGGAAAAACATCGTTAGCAGCAACGCTATACCAAGGTTCACTCGCCAATTCATCTTCAGGATAACGTGGTGGAGGAATATCCCGAAAGTTCACTTCGGTCATGTAACAAATTTCATCATAATCGTAGAAAATCACCCTCCCATGACGTGTCACACCAAAGTTTTTAAACAACATATCACCAGGGAAAATATTTGCAGCAGCCAGTTGTTTAATGGCGTTTCCGTATTCTTCAATCACATCCTTTAATTGCACCTCATTGATCTGTTCCATATAAATATTTAACGGTATCATTTTACGTTCCATATAAAGATGCTTTATCAAAAGTTTATCTCCAAAATCTTCTAACTTTTCGGGTATCTCTTTTTGCAATTCATCCATTAACTCAGGACTAATATGGCGTTTATCAATCACAAAGTTTTCGAATTCCTGAGTATCTGCCATTCTTCCAACACGATCATGCTCTTTTACCAGTCGATAGCACTCCTGAACACGTTCTTGAGAAACCTCTTTCTGTGGTGCAAATTTGTCTTTAATCACTTTAAATACACGATCAAATGACGGGAAAGTGAAAACCAGCATGACCATGCCCTTCACACCTGGTGCAATTGTAAACTGTTCCTGAGTGGCATTAAGGAATGTCAGGTATTCACGGTAGTATTCTGTTTTACCGTGTTTCTGACAGCCTATCGCCATGTATAGCTCTGCCGTGGATTTCGTAGGAAGAATTTCACGCAACCACTCAACTAACGCTGCGGGCAAGGGCGCGTAAACCATAAAATAGGAACGGGCAAAACCAAAAACAATGCTGGCATCATCGTAATTGGTCAGACAGGTATCGACAAAAATTCCCCCCGATTCATTGTGATGAATCGGTAACAAAAAGGGATACACAATCGCCCCCATTCTAATTTTTCCTACTAACCAGGCTGCCTTATTACGGTAAAATAGTTCATTAGCAATTTGGAATGTGGAGTGTAATAAATCACATTGGGAGAATGTATTCTGTAAATATTGCGTGATATAACCAATATCTCGATCTAAATCCTCCCATTTAAGGCGTAATGGCAAATCATTTAAAATGGTTCGCAGCATTGATGCAAGATCCCCATCAGGGAAAAAATCCCGTGATAATGGGCGAGAAATATGGCGAAAACGGGAAGAAGGTTGAGAAGAAAAGATATAGAGGTTTTCTGGTTTCAAGTTACGATGTTTGAAAAATCGACAGTAAACTGAATTAAAAAAACTTTCTGCAATTTCAAAACGCGGATAATCAGGCAGTAAACAGGTATAAACCGCTTTAACTTCGGCAATGTAATCTTCATCATATTGTAACGGAGTGTGAATGCGTTTCAATTGCTCCACCACCAATCCAACATGATGATCATACAAGTTAATCCGCTTTTTCATCGCCTGTTGTACAGCCGGCCAGTCAGCCTGTTCAAAACGTTGCTGCGCCCCAGAAGTGACTTCCAGAAACCGACCATATTGCGCATCAAATCCCTGTAAAATGGTTTGTGCAATTAAATGTGCGAGATCTATTTCCATATTTAGCCACCTTTACCCGACACGTAAAGGGGTATCCCTTTATTGGAATTCCCCCACAATTTGCTACCTCAATCAGGATAATGAACTTAGAATTGCTGTTCTTCAGTTGATCCGGTTAATGCAGTCACAGAAGAACCCTCTCCCTGAATAATCGTGGTCACCTTATCAAAATATCCCGTACCAACTTCCTGCTGATGTGAGGAGAATGTATAACCATGGTCAAGGGCAGCAAATTCTTGTTCCTGAACTTTTTCAACATAATGTTTCATTCCTTCACCACGTGCGTAATCGTAGGCCAAATCAAACATGTTGAACCACATGCTATGTATACCCGCGAGTGTGATGAACTGGAATTTATATCCCATCGCAAATAACTGATCCTGGAAACTGGAGATCGTTTTATCATCCAGATGCTTTTTCCAGTTGAAAGAAGGCGAACAGTTATAAGCTAACAACTTGCCAGGATATTTAGCATGGATGGCTTCAGCAAAACAACGAGCAGCTTCAATATCCGGTGTCGAGGTTTCGCACCAGACAACATCGGCGTAAGGCGCATAAGCCAATCCACGACTGATAGCTTGTTCAATACCAGCACGGGTGCAATAGAAACCTTCACAGGTTCGTTTGCCAGTAATGAACGTTTTGTCATAAGGATCACAATCTGAAGTCAGTAAATCTGCTGCATCTGCGTCAGTGCGAGCGATTAGCAAGGTGGGTACACCAGAGACATCAGCCGCTAATCGTGCAGCGACCAACTTCTGAATAGCCTCTTGAGTCGGAACCAAGACTTTCCCACCCATGTGTCCACATTTTTTCACTGCCGCCAGTTGATCTTCAAAATGCACTGCCGCGGCACCAGCCTCGATCATCGCTTTCATCAGTTCAAATGCGTTCAATACCCCACCAAACCCCGCTTCTGCATCAGCGACAATCGGCAGGAAATAGTCAATATACTCTTGACTATCTGGCTCGATACCACTTGACCATTGGATCTGATCTGCACGACGGAAGCTATTATTAATACGTTTGATTACATTAGGAACAGAATCAACAGGATACAATGATTGATCAGGATACATGCTCGCTGCGGTGTTCGCATCTGCCGCCACTTGCCAGCCGGAAAGATAAACCGCCTCAATACCTGCTTTAGCTTGTTGAAGTGCCTGGCCGCCTGTCAGCGCCCCAAGCGCATTCACATAGCCTTTTTTTGCTTTACCATTCAACAAGTTCCATAATTTTTTCGCCCCCATTTGCGCTAAAGTATGTTCAGGATTAATCGAACCACGCAATTTGACGACGTCTTCAGCACTATATGGTCGAGTGACACCTTTCCAACGCGGTTGTTGCCACTCTTGTTCCAACTGAGCGATTTGTTGTTTCCGGGATATGGTCATGATGTTCTACTTCCTATTTTTAATTAATCGGATATTTTTGCCATTATTGTCTTTAAGCTAGTCTAATAACTGATAACCAGGTAATGTTAGGAAATCAATTAAGTTGTCCTGAGTGGTAATTCTTTCCATTAAATCAGAAGCTTCCATAAACCGTCCTTGATTAAAACGCAGCTCCCCAACTTCCTGTTTAATAACATCGAGTTCTTCTTTTAACATTTCTCTGAACAGTTCCTTTGTCACTTTTTTACCGTTAGAGAGTGATTTTTCATGGCGGATCCATTGCCAAATCGAAGTTCGGGAAATCTCTGCTGTAGCAGCATCTTCCATTAAACCGTAAATCGGTACACAGCCATTCCCCGAAATCCAGGCTTCTATGTACTGAACGGCAACTCGAATATTTGCGCGCATTCCCTCTTCTGTTCTTTCTCCCAAACAAGGCGCAAGTAATTGTTCAGCCGTAATCGCCTCATCTTCTTCACGTAAAACGGTTAATTGGTTGTGACGTTCTCCCAGCTTTGTGTCAAAAACCTCCATGACAATATCTGCAAGCCCTGGATGCGCCACCCATGTACCATCATGACCGTTATTGGCTTCCAGCTCTTTATCCGCTCTGACTTTGTCCAAAACCTGCTGATTTTGCACAGGATCTTTACTAGGAATAAATGCCGACATCCCGCCCATTGCAAATGCGCCACGTTTATGACAGGTTTTAATCAGCAAGCGAGAGTAAGCACTCAAGAAAGGTTGTGTCATCGTCACGGATTGACGATCCGGCAAAACGCGGTCAGCATGATTTTTCAGTGTCTTGATATAACTGAAAATATAATCCCAGCGCCCACAATTCAGGCCAACGATGTGATGACGCAAGTGATACAAAATTTCATCCATCTGGAATACGGCTGGCAAGGTTTCAATCAAAACCGTTGCCTTAATCGTACCTATTGGCAAATTGAAACGTGATTCTGTAAAACTGAAAACATCACTCCACCATTGTGCTTCATGGTAGCTCTGTATTTTAGGTAGATAAAAATAAGGACCACTGCCTTTTTGCAGTAATTTCTTATGATTCAAGTAGAAATAGAGAGCAAAATCAAACAACCCACCAGAAATCGGTTCGTTCTTGTAGAGGATATGTTTTTCTGATAGATGTAATCCCCTAACCCGGGCAATCAATACTGCAGGATCTGCTTTCAACTCATAACGCTTACCCTGCTCATTGGTATATGAGATAGTCCCATTGACAGCATCCCTTAAGTTAATCTGTCCATTGATAACCTTATCCCATTCAGGTGCCAATGAATCCTCAAAATCGGCCATAAATACTTTTACATTGGCATTTAAGGCATTGATGACCATCTTGCGCTCTACAGGACCGGTTATTTCAACTCGACGATCTTTGAGATCATCGGGTATTCCCTGAATTTTCCAATTCCCATTTCTAATGGAAGCTGTTTCCGAAATAAAGTCAGGTAATGAACCATTATCTATATTTTCCTGCCAACGTACACGTTCATTCAATAATTTTGTACGTCTGTCAGAAAATTCGATAATTAATTCTTCTAAAAAGCGAATAGATTCAGGTGATAACACCTGTTTCTCCGCCTCTCCAAAAGGTTTAATAAAGGTTAATTTTGTTGCTAATGCCTGCTGCATAATTTCCCCACTTCTCACATTTAAGCACTCATCTGCTTAAGAATAATCAATTAAAAAAATAAATCAAAAACAGTTTCCATTATTTTTAATAATTAAAATTAATTAAATATAATCAATAAATTAAGACAAGTTAAAGATAAAAAAAGTAAGGAAATAAATTCCGAAAAATTCCACTCAACAATGTTAAGTTTTTGTTATGCATGAAAAATCACGGTTGATGATTGAACGACAGCAACGGAAGGAAAATTAACAAAATGAGAAGTGTCTCGCTTCAGCAACCCCTCATTTTTATTTAAAATTTAAATTGGGTTTAATCTAAGGTAGGGTTCATAAAAGCAAGATCGTATGGCGTAATTTGGTAGACATAGTAATTCAACCAATTTAAAAATAGTAAATGGCCGTGACTACGCCAAGATGCAACAGGTTTATTTGCAGGATCGTTATCCGGGAAGTAATTGACCGGCAACTTTGGTTCCAAACCTGCATTACGATCACGCCAATATTCCGCAGCTAATGTCCCTACATCATATTCAGGATGCCCTGTTACAAATACTAATCTCTTATCTTTACTGGCAAATAAATAGGCTCCAGCCTCTTCTGAACGGGCTAAAATATCTAAATCCGTATGTTCACGAATAAGAGATTCAGGAAAATCAGCAAAACGCGAGTGAGGAGCAAAAAATGTTTCGTCAAATCCACGGGTTAACAATGCCAGAGGATTTAAAGTTGAATGAGAATAAACACCAGAGAGTTTAGTTTTTCGGGTATGCTTGGGAAGTTGATAAAGAACTTTTAATGCAGCTTGAACCGCCCAACAAACAAAAAGTGTCGAAGTAACATGTTCTTTTGCCCAAGTCACTATTTTTTCAACTTCACTCCAATACACCACATCTTCAAATTCAATAAGTCCTAACGGGGCGCCTGTGACAATCAATCCATCAAAATTTTGATCTTTTATTGAATCAAAATCACAATAAAAAGTATCCAGGTGTTCAGCAGGGGTATTCTTACATTGACGACTATCAATGCGCAGCAATTGAATATCGATTTGAAGCGGTGTGTTAGACAATAAGCGAATAAACTGGTTTTCTGTTTCTATCTTCTTTGGCATTAAGTTGAGCAGCAATACCTTCAATGGACGAATATTCTGAATATTGGCCCGTGTTGACGTCATAACAAAGATGTTTTCATTGCGAAGAGCATTCACCGCAGGTAATTCATCTGGTACACGAATTGGCATTGCTTAAAACCTCGACTATTTAGTTTTTACCTTTAGACTTCTAGATAGCCAAATTTACCCCAAACGGAAGGAAAATGTCGAGTTATTGTACTCAAATTGAAATTATTTCATTTTATTATATGGAAAATAGTTATCAGAATAAGGGAGAAAAGTTAAGGTGATATTAGTCATAATACGATGTAACCAATATCAACCTTTCATTAATAAAATTAAAGATAGGCAGAGTTCATAACTTGGAGGTTCAAACAATCTTTAAACGCCTGATAACTCTGTTTGCTTAGCTGCTCAGGGTAGCTTAAGACAAACGGCCCTGATGACTTCTCTGCTCATGTAAAGGAAAAGCCGTGTTATAGAGTTCATTGATGAGGTCAAAATTGATTTTTCCAAACACCCAAACGCAAAAAAGCCATCCGATGACGGATGGCTTCTCTGGCTAATTGATGTCTGGCAGTGCCCTACTCTCACATGGGGAGACCCCACACTACCATCGGCGCTACGGCGTTTCACTGCTGAGTTCGGCATGGGGTCAGGTGGGACCACCGCGCTATTGCCGCCAGACAAATCCTGTTTTCAATCCCGAACAAGCTGCTTTTCTACGCTGAAACCCGTCTCTCTCTTTCCACTCCCGAAAACCCCTTCGGTGTTGTCAGGTTAAGCCGCACGGTTCATTAGTACCGGTTAGCTCAACGTCTCGCAACGCTTACACACCCGGCCTATCCACGTCCTCGTCTCGAACGTTCCTTCAGTACCCTCTAGGGGTAAGGGAAGACTCATCTTAAGGCAAGTTTCCCGCTTAGATGCTTTCAGCGGTTATCTCTTCCGCACTTAGCTACCGGGCAGTGCCATTGGCATGACAACCCGAACACCAGTGGTGCGTCCACTCCGGTCCTCTCGTACTAGGAGCAGCCCCTTGCAATCTTCCAACGCCCACGGCAGATAGGGACCGAACTGTCTCACGACGTTCTAAACCCAGCTCGCGTACCACTTTAAATGGCGAACAGCCATACCCTTGGGACCTACTTCAGCCCCAGGATGTGATGAGCCGACATCGAGGTGCCAAACACCGCCGTCGATATGAACTCTTGGGCGGTATCAGCCTGTTATCCCCGGAGTACCTTTTATCCGTTGAGCGATGGCCCTTCCATGCAGAACCACCGGATCACTAAGACCTACTTTCGTACCTGCTCGAGCCGTCACTCTCGCAGTCAAGCTAGCTTATGCCTTTGCACTAACCTCACGATGTCCGACCGTGATTAGCTAACCTTCGTGCTCCTCCGTTACACTTTGGGAGGAGACCGCCCCAGTCAAACTACCCACCAGACACTGTCCGCAACCCGGATAACGGGCCGGCGTTAGAACATCAAACATTCAAGGGTGGTATTTCAAGGATGGCTCCATGCAGACTGGCGTCCACACTTCCAAGCCTCCCACCTATCCTACACATCAAGGCTCCATGTTCAGTGTCAAGCTATAGTAAAGGTTCACGGGGTCTTTCCGTCTTGCCGCGGGTACACTGCATCTTCACAGCGAGTTCAATTTCACTGAGTCTCGGGTGGAGACAGCCTGGCCATCATTACGCCATTCGTGCAGGTCGGAACTTACCCGACAAGGAATTTCGCTACCTTAGGACCGTTATAGTTACGGCCGCCGTTTACTGGGGCTTCGATCAAGAGCTTCTCGCCGAGGCGATAACCCCATCAATTAACCTTCCAGCACCGGGCAGGCGTCACACCGTATACGTCCACTTTCGTGTTTGCACAGTGCTGTGTTTTTATTAAACAGTTGCAGCCAGCTGGTATCTGCGACTGGCCTCGGCTCCGGAAGCAGGTTCCTTCACCTAACGCCAGCGTGCCTTCTCCCGAAGTTACGGCACCATTTTGCCTAGTTCCTTCACCCGAGTTCTCTCAAGCGCCTGAGTATTCTCTACCTGACCACCTGTGTCGGTTTGGGGTACGATGGACCCGAATCTGGAGCTTAGGGGCTTTTCCTGGAAGCGGGGCATCAGCAACTTCAGCACCGTGGTGCCTCGTCATCGTGCCTCAGTGTTGTGGCTAACCGGATTTGCCAAGTTAGCCCACCTACACACTTAAACCGGGACGACCGTCGCCCGGCTTGCCTAGCCTTCTCCGTCCCCCCATCGCAATTCGGGCCCGTACAGGAATATTAACCTGTTTCCCATCGACTACGCTTTTCAGCCTCGCCTTAGGGGTCGACTCACCCTGCCCCGATTAACGTTGGACAGGAACCCTTGGTCTTCCGGCGAGCGGGTTTTTCACCCGCTTTATCGTTACTTATGTCAGCATTCGCACTTCTGATACCTCCAGCCCACCTCACAGTGGACCTTCAACGGCTTACAGAACGCTCCCCTACCCAACGACACTTACATGTCGCTGCCGCAGCTTCGGTGCATGGTTTAGCCCCGTTACATCTTCCGCGCAGGCCGACTCGACCAGTGAGCTATTACGCTTTCTTTAAATGATGGCTGCTTCTAAGCCAACATCCTGGCTGTCTGAGCCTTCCCACTTCGTTTCCCACTTAACCATGACTTGGGGACCTTAGCTGGCGGTCTGGGTTGTTTCCCTCTTCACGACGGACGTTAGCACCCGCCGTGTGTCTCCCGTGATAACATTCTTCGGTATTCGCAGTTTGCATCGGGTTGGTAAGTCGGGATGACCCCCTAGCCGAAACAGTGCTCTACCCCCGAAGATGAATTCACGAGGCGCTACCTAAATAGCTTTCGGGGAGAACCAGCTATCTCCCGGTTTGATTGGCCTTTCACCCCCAGCCACAAGTCATCCGCTAATTTTTCAACATTAGTCGGTTCGGTCCTCCAGTTAGTGTTACCCAACCTTCAACCTGCCCATGGCTAGATCACCGGGTTTCGGGTCTATACCCTGCAACTTAACGCCCCGTTAAGACTCGGTTTCCCTGCGGCTCCCCTATGCGGTTAACCTTGCTACAGAATATAAGTCGCTGACCCATTATACAAAAGGTACGCAGTCACCCTGATAAATCAAGGCTCCCACTGCTTGTACGTACACGGTTTCAGGTTCTTTTTCACTCCCCTCGCCGGGGTTCTTTTCGCCTTTCCCTCACGGTACTGGTTCACTATCGGTCAGTCAGGAGTATTTAGCCTTGGAGGATGGTCCCCCCATATTCAGACAGGATAACACGTGTCCCGCCCTACTCATCGAACTCACAGCCTGTGTCTCTTCGTGTACGGGACTATCACCCTTTACTGTGCGCCTTTCCAGGCGCTTCCACTGACACACACACTGATGCTGGTTCTGGGCTCCTCCCCGTTCGCTCGCCGCTACTGGGGGAATCTCGGTTGATTTCTTTTCCTCGGGGTACTGAGATGTTTCAGTTCCCCCGGTTCGCCTCATTAACCTATGGATTCAGTTAATGATGGTGCAACGGATTGCACCGGGTTTCCCCATTCGGACATCGCCGGCTGATAGCGCTTCATATCAGCTCACCGGCGCTTTTCGCAGATTAGCACGTCCTTCATCGCCTCTGACTGCCTAGGCATCCACCGTGTACGCTTAGTCGCTTAACCTCACAACCCGAAGAAGTCTTCCGGTCGGAGTGTTGAGAGTTTCACCAATGTTATCATTCCATAACACTGACGGTTTCAAATTTTCAGCTTGTTCCAGATTGTTAAAGAGCAATGATTTCACAACACACCGCGTTTGATGCGTTCTGAAATCATTAAAATGAAGAAGAGTCATGGTGGAGCTAAGCGGGATCGAACCGCTGACCTCCTGCGTGCAAGGCAGGCGCTCTCCCAGCTGAGCTATAGCCCCATGTCACCGGACAGCAAAATTGGTAGGCCTGAGTGGACTTGAACCACCGACCTCACCCTTATCAGGGGTGCGCTCTAACCACCTGAGCTACAAGCCTATTTCGTTTCCGTCTCTTCTTTTATCAGACAATCTGTGTGGGCACTGCACAATCACTATCGTTTGGTAAGGAGGTGATCCAACCGCAGGTTCCCCTACGGTTACCTTGTTACGACTTCACCCCAGTCATGAATCACAAAGTGGCAAGCGCCCTCCAAAAGGTTAAGCTACCTGCTTCTTTTGCAACCCACTCCCATGGTGTGACGGGCGGTGTGTACAAGGCCCGGGAACGTATTCACCGCAGCATGCTGATCTGCGATTACTAGCGATTCCGACTTCATGGAGTCGAGTTGCAGACTCCAATCCGGACTACGACAGACTTTATGAGGTCCGCTTGCTCTCGCGAGGTCGCTTCTCTTTGTATCTGCCATTGTAGCACGTGTGTAGCCCTACTCGTAAGGGCCATGATGACTTGACGTCATCCCCACCTTCCTCCGGTTTATCACCGGCAGTCTCCCTTGAGTTCCCACCCGAAGTGCTGGCAACAAAGGATAAGGGTTGCGCTCGTTGCGGGACTTAACCCAACATTTCACAACACGAGCTGACGACAGCCATGCAGCACCTGTCTCACGGTGCCCGAAGGCACTCCCGCATCTCTGCAGAATTCCGTGGATGTCAAGAGTAGGTAAGGTTCTTCGCGTTGCATCGAATTAAACCACATGCTCCACCGCTTGTGCGGGCCCCCGTCAATTCATTTGAGTTTTAATCTTGCGACCGTACTCCCCAGGCGGTCGATTTAACGCGTTAGCTCCGGAAGCCACAGCTCAAGGCCACAACCTCCAAATCGACATCGTTTACAGCGTGGACTACCAGGGTATCTAATCCTGTTTGCTCCCCACGCTTTCGCACCTGAGCGTCAGTCTTCGTCCAGGGGGCCGCCTTCGCCACCGGTATTCCTCCACATCTCTACGCATTTCACCGCTACACGTGGAATTCTACCCCCCTCTACGAGACTCTAGCCAACCAGTCTTAGATGCCATTCCCAGGTTAAGCCCGGGGATTTCACATCTAACTTAATTGGCCGCCTGCGTGCGCTTTACGCCCAGTAATTCCGATTAACGCTTGCACCCTCCGTATTACCGCGGCTGCTGGCACGGAGTTAGCCGGTGCTTCTTCTGTGGGTAACGTCAATCACAAGGTGTATTCGACCCTGTGCCTTCCTCCCCACTGAAAGTACTTTACAACCCGAAGGCCTTCTTCATACACGCGGCATGGCTGCATCAGGCTTGCGCCCATTGTGCAATATTCCCCACTGCTGCCTCCCGTAGGAGTCTGGGCCGTGTCTCAGTCCCAGTGTGGCTGGTCATCCTCTCAGACCAGCTAGGGATCGTCGCCTAGGTGGGCCATTACCCCACCTACTAGCTAATCCCATCTGGGTTCATCCGAAGGCGTGAGGCCCGAAGGTCCCCCACTTTGCTCCTTAGAGATTATGCGGTATTAGCCACCGTTTCCAGTGGTTATCCCCCGCCCTCGGGCAGATCCCCAGACATTACTCACCCGTCCGCCGCTCGCCGGCAGGAAAGCAAGCTCTCCCCCGCTGCCGCTCGACTTGCATGTGTTAGGCCTGCCGCCAGCGTTCAATCTGAGCCATGATCAAACTCTTCAATTAAAAGTTTGATGCTCAAAGAATTTCACTGTTAGTTCATAATGAATTAACTGCTTAGTCACTCTTTAAGACTTTAATCTTTTTTGCCTTGCGGCAATTCGATAGTCTCTTGCGAGTGCCCACACAGATTGTCTGATTAACTTGTTAAAGAGCGTTGGCAACCGGAAGCGTCTTCCGGGTTGCGAGGCTGCGTATCTTACGCTTTCCTCTTACCGTGTCAAGCCTTATTTCCCAGGGCTTTTCACGTTGTCATCCCGACCGGTTTGTATGTTTGTCGTGACAACGGAAGCGCATTATAGGGAGCCTTCTAATTTAGGCAAGTCTTTTTTGTGATTTTTTATTTAAACGTTCACAATTTAGCCCAAAAGGTCATTTTTGCCTATTTTTTATTACATTTGGTAAATCTGACAAGCTATTAACGACCAAATCCGCAGTTTGTTCTGCTTCTTCTGTTATCGGTTTTCCTGTACGAACGAGAACTCTGGTTCCAACTTTTGCCGCCTTAGCTGCCAACATATCTTCTATTTTATCCCCTACCATATAAGAAGAGGACATATCGATATGTAATGTTTTCTGCGCATCTAACAACATACCTGGTTGTGGTTTACGACAGTCGCAGTTCTTCTTATATCCTTCATCTTCTGCTTCTGGATGATGCGGACAATAATAGATACCATCAAGATCAACACCTCTATCCGCCAATGACCAATCCATCCATTCTGTTAATTGCATAAACTGATCTTCAGTAAAAATCTTACGTGCAATACCTGACTGATTGGTCACTAAAACCAGAGCATAGCCCATTTTTTTCAATTCAAGCATGGCTTCAATAGCACCATCAATAAATTGAAAATTATCTATCTCATGTACATAACCATGATCGATGTTAATTGTGCCGTCACGATCTAAAAATACGGCGGGAATACCTTGAGTCACCTGATTACTCCAAGAATGTATCAAGTGGACAGTATCGCATGATTTATTACTGATTGAGAATGCAGCATTTAATTTATTCCTAGTTGACTTAGACGTCTAGACGCCTTAACATCCACTTTAATTCATGACTTGTTGAAATGTTCTCAAGTCATTCATCTTTTTTACATCTAATAAGAAAAAAATGATAAGACTGACTCAGATAAATAAGATATTTCAACAAGGGACGCGCACGATAAAAGCGCTTTCAGATATCAACCTACATGTCCCACAGGGACAAATATATGGCGTTATTGGTTCTTCCGGTGCGGGCAAAAGTACCTTAATTCGCTGTGTAAATATGCTTGAACGGCCGACTTCTGGTCAGGTATTAGTGGCAGGGCAGGATCTTACTTCCCTTTCAGAACGTGAGCTAACGCATGCGCGTCGCCATATTGGCATGATTTTCCAGCACTTTAATTTGTTGTCATCCAGAACCGTGTTTGGCAATGTTGCGTTACCTTTGGAACTTAATAACACACCTAAAGCCGAAATAAAGGCTAAAGTTAACGAATTGCTAGAGTTAGTTGGCCTTGCTGAAAAACATGATTCTTATCCTGCCAATTTATCAGGTGGTCAAAAGCAGCGTGTTGCTATTGCACGAGCCCTGGCAAACTCGCCCAAAGTGCTTTTGTGCGACGAAGCCACCAGCGCGCTGGATCCAGCAACAACACGTTCTATTCTGGAATTATTAAAAGACATTAACCGTCGACTGGGTTTGACCATTCTTCTTATTACCCATGAAATGGATGTCGTTAAACGTATTTGTGATCAAGTTGCTGTCATCAGTGGTGGACAATTGATCGAACAAGATGTTGTGAGCGAGATATTTTCGCATCCCAAAACGCCGGTTGCTCAGGAATTTATCAAATCTACGTTGCATTTGGATATTCCAGAAGATTACTTGCAGAAATTGCAACCGGAATACGCGCCTGATCGCAGTCCATTATTGAAGCTGGAGTTCACAGGTAAATCCGTTGATGCACCTGTAATCTCGATAGCCGTGCGCCGCTTTAATATCGACATCAGCATATTAAGTTCCCAAATTGACTACGCCGGCGGGGTGAAATTTGGGGTCATGCTGGCTGAATTAGATGGGGAAAGCGATAGCATTAAATCAACAATTGCATTTTTAGAAGAGCATCATGTGAAAGTAGAGGTTCTCGGTTATGTCTGAAGGAATGATTTTATTATTAGCTAAAGGAGTCTGGGAAACCCTCGTTATGACTTTCGTCTCTGGTTTCTTTGGCTTTGTTATTGGATTGCCAGCGGGTGTACTTCTATATGTTACCCGTCCTGGGCAGATAATTGAAAATGGTACGCTTTATCGCATACTTTCTGCATTGGTAAATATTACGCGTTCAATACCTTTTATTATTTTATTGGTATGGATGATCCCATTTACCCGTCTGATTGTAGGAACATCAATCGGTTTGCAGGCAGCCATTGTTCCGCTGACTGTGGGTGCTGCACCGTTTATTGCCCGCATGGTGGAAAATGCATTGTTAGAAATTCCGACTGGCTTAATTGAAGCGGCACGTGCAATGGGAGCAACGCCGTTTCAGATTGTCAAAAAGATTTTATTGCCGGAAGCCTTACCAAGTTTGATTAATGCCGCAACCATAACTTTAATTACATTGGTTGGTTATTCCGCAATGGGTGGCGCTGTTGGTGCCGGTGGTTTAGGCCAGATTGGTTATCAATATGGTTATATCGGCTACGATGCAACAATAATGAATACCGTATTAGCATTATTAGTTGTTTTAGTGTTCTTGATTCAGATCAGCGGTGATCGTTTAGCAAAAACCGTCAATCGTAAATAAATTGTTTTCAACAAAGTGGCAAGGCTTATACCTATACCCAACAAATTTCAAGTTGCCGCAGACAAAGCAGCAACTTGGAAGATGAAGGGAATAAGAGCCTCAATATAGTAGTACGCAGTAACTTGATAAGACAGGTTATAAATCAGTATTCAATAGGGGTGAAAATATGTCAGTAAAATTGAAATCTATTGCAGCAATCAGTGCATTATTAGGTACATTAATTCTTGCGGGTTGCGGACAGGAACAACGTGATCCAAACCATATCAAGGTTGGCGTTATTGCAGGACCTGAACTTAAAGTTGCTGAAGTGGCTAAACAAGTGGCTAAAGATAAATATGGCCTTGATGTCGAACTGACAACATTCAATGATTACGTTCTGCCAAATGAATCATTGAGCAAGGGCGATATTGATGTGAATGTTTTCCAGCATAAGCCTTTTTTAGATCAGCAAGTGAAAGAACGTAACTATAAATTAGCAATTGTTGGTAACTCTTTCATTTTCCCAATGGCGGCATACTCTAAAAAAATTAAGTCACTGGATGAATTGCAAGAGGGTTCTCAAATTGCCATCCCTAACGATCCAACGAACCAAGGCCGCGCTCTGCTGTTATTACAAAAACAAGGTCTTATCACTCTGAAAGAGGGTGTGGGGCTGCTGCCAACTATTTTGGACATCACCAGCAATCCTAAGCACCTGGATATTGTACAGTTGGAAGGTCCACAATTGCCACGCTCACTGGACGACCAAAAGATTGTTTTCGCTATTATCAATAACACTTATGCAGGGCAAATTGGTTTAACACCAGAGCAAGATGGCATCTTTGTTGAAGATAAAGATTCACCTTACGTAAATCTCATTGTCAGTCGCGAAGACAATAAGGACGCTGAGAACGTGCAAAAATTTGTAAAAGCGTACCAATCTCCAGAAGTAGCAAAAGAAGCCAATGAAGCCTTCAAGGGTGGAGCAATAAAAGGCTGGTAACCTTTCCTATTCAGTTAATCAAGATTAAAATCATTGGGTGGATATTTTTATATCCACCCATTTTTAATTTTAATGAGGATCCAACTCGATGCGTGTGTTACCTGTCTGTTTCATGGCGCTCTTTATCGCTGGGTGTACTTCACCGTCAACCCAGTTCAATAAATCTGGTATGTCAGATCCGAAGTTGAAACATCAGTCAGTCAAAAAAAGCAAGGCACCCTCTTATGTCCGTCTCTATACCAAGCCGGATGAGCTTTTAGGTGTTCCATTTAAAGAGTTAGGTATTGTAGCCGGAGAATCCTGCCGTAATACGTTGCAAGACTCTCCCGCCAGTATTGCAACCGCACGACAAAATATGCTGACAAGGGCATCTTATCTAAACGCAAATGCAGTTTTACTTCATCAATGTGCAATTTTACCGGGTCAGGGTTGTTACCAAATTGCCATCTGTGAAGGCACTGCCTTACTGACAACCAATAAATAATTGTGATTAATAAAAAGCGCTTATGGCAGATTTTCAGTTTACGCAAATAGGGACCATTCATTCTCCTTACAAAGAGAAATTTGCCATTCCCCGCCAGCCGGGTTTGGTCGAAGATGGTACAGGGCAGCTAGAGTTACTTGCGCCTTACAATCAGGTTGATGCAGTACGCGGGTTGGAGCAGTTCAGTCATTTGTGGATTATTTTTGTCTTCCATCAAACCATGGCGGGTGGCTGGAATCCATTAGTGCGCCCACCCCGTTTAGGCGGAAATGCCAAAATGGGTGTTTTTGCCACCCGTTCCACCTTCCGCCCCAACCCAATTGGCATGTCACTGGTGGAATTGAGAGATATTCAGTGCAAGAACAACCGCGTCATTCTGGAACTGGGTAGTTTGGATTTGGTGGATGGGACACCGGTTATCGACATCAAGCCCTACCTGCCTTTTGCCGAATCGCGACCAGAAGCCAAGGCGGGTTTTGCCCAGGCAGCACCAGAGGCAGATATGGCAGTGAATTTCTCACCAGAGGCGGAATACCAACTTTTATCCCACAAAGCCCATTATCCTCATTTGAAGCGCTTTATCAGCCAAGTATTAGCGCAAGATCCTCGTCCTGCCTACCGTAAAAACACGCAGGAAGACCGCATATACGCTGTTCATCTCTTGGATTTTAACGTCCGCTGGCGCGTTTTTAATGCCATAACAGAAGTGGTTTCTATCGAACACCGCTAAAACTCCTTTTGACATCGCAAGCTCACTGGTAGACTAGCGATTTGTCTTTATTTTTCGCTATCCAATGGAAACTTACTATGCGTACTAGCCAATATCTGCTCTCTACGTTAAAAGAGACACCTGCTGATGCAGAAGTCGTCAGTCATAAACTGATGCTTCGTGCTGGAATGATCCGTAAACTCGCTTCAGGGCTGTACAACTGGATGCCGACAGGTGTCCGCACGTTGAGAAAAGTTGAAAACATTGTTCGCGAAGAGATGAACAATGCAGGAGCGGTTGAAGTTTCCATGCCAGTAGTTCAGCCAGCAGATTTGTGGCAGGAAAGTGGCCGTTGGGAACAATATGGCCCAGAATTACTGCGTTTTGTTGATCGCGGTGAACGCCCTTTCGTTTTGGGACCAACCCATGAAGAAGTTATCACTGATCTGGTTCGTAACGAAGTCACTTCCTATAAGCAGCTTCCACTGAACCTGTTCCAGATCCAGACCAAATTCCGTGATGAAGTTCGTCCACGTTTTGGTGTTATGCGTTCACGTGAATTTATCATGAAAGATGCATACTCTTTCCACACCAGCCAAGAGTCCCTGCAAGAAACTTACGATAAGATGTACGATGCCTACAGCAAGATCTTTACCCGCATCGGCTTAGATTTCCGTGCAGTTCTGGCTGATACAGGTTCAATCGGTGGCAGTGCTTCCCATGAATTCCAGGTTCTGGCAGACAGTGGTGAAGATGATATCGTTTTCTCTACCGAGTCTAACTATGCAGCTAATATTGAATTGGCTGAAGCAGTGATGCCCTCTCAAGAGCGTGCGGCTCCGTCTGAAGAAATTCGCCTGGTTGATACACCAAACGCCAAAACGATTGCTGAACTGGTAGAACAATTTAATCTGCCAATTGAAAAAACCGTTAAGACACTGCTCGTTCATGCTACAGAAGAAAGCGGGCATAAATTAGTTGCCTTGCTGGTACGCGGTGATCATGAGCTGAATGAGATCAAGGCAGAAAAACTGTCTTTGGTCGCCAGCCCACTGACTTTCGCGACTGAAGAAGAAATCCGCGCCATCGTGAAAGCTGGCCCAGGCTCTTTAGGACCAGTCAACCTGCCGATGCCTGTCATTATTGACCGCAGCGTATCTGTCATGAGTGATTTTGGTGCTGGCGCCAATATTGATGACAAACACTATTTCGGCATTAACTGGGAGCGTGATTTAGCATTACCAGAAGTGGCTGATATCCGTAATGTCGTTGAAGGTGACACCAGCCCAGACGGTAAAGGAACGCTGTTAATCAAGCGTGGTATTGAAGTTGGTCACATCTTCCAATTAGGCACCAAATACTCTGACGCTTTGAAAGCCACTGTACAAAATGAAGATGGGCACAATCAAGTTATCACTATGGGATGCTATGGGATTGGTATCACCCGTATCGTTGCAGCAGCCATTGAACAGAACCACGATGATCGTGGCATTATCTGGCCAGATGCTATTGCCCCATTCCAGGTAGCCATCCTGCCAATGAACATGCACAAATCTTACCGCGTGAAAGAAGTCGCTGAAAAATTATATGCCGACTTACGTGCCAACGGCATTGATGTCATTTTCGATGATCGTAAAGAACGCCCTGGTGTTATGTTTGCGGATATGGAACTGATCGGTGTACCACATACTCTGGTTATCGGTGATCGTAATTTAGATAACGGTGAGATCGAATATAAATACCGCCGTACTGGTGATAAGCAGATGCTGAAACTGGAAAATATCGTTGATTACCTGAAAGGCCATATTCAACCAGCTTAATTTTGTTTGTCAGCTTTAATTAAGAGAACCTGCGTATTCATTACGCAGGTTTTTCAAAAGATTATGCGTCGCTGTTATACGTTATTTCTTAGTATGGCAGGAAGAAGCCTTATCAAAACGAATTTTACCTGTTTGGACCACGGCATTATCAAACAAACCATCTTCCATTGAAGGGCGAACCGTATAATAGCCCTCTATTTCTACATAAACAGGGGTTCCACCTTCGACTCCCGTGGCGCTATAGCCACGTTCTAAATCGATATTTTCCGCCGCATCATAACGCCTTCCTGTACCACATTCCGTAAAGAGCGCGGAATCAGCAAAATAGCTGTACTCTCCGGCCAGTTTTTTCGGTTTGACTTTATCTAATTCATAATTAAAATCTGATTGAATTGGCTCGCCGTCGATATCCAGCATAACCAGGTTTTCGCCTTTCATCTGATAATAAGATTTTTGGCCATCTTGCTGACTTAAGACAATCTTTTTACCATCCATCACCCAATGACCGGTTTCAAAGAATGTATTTTCCCCGTGTTTAGCTTCCAGATAGGTTCGCCCCAATATATATGTCCCATCTTTAGCAAGTTGTAAGGTGGTTTCGATACCTGCACAATCCGCACAAGGTACAACACCACTAAACACGTTTTCGGTTGGCGGAGACTTTTCCTCAGATACAGGGCTATCCTGGGTTACGGAGGTATTCTGGCATCCTGTAGCGGTGAATACACCAGCAACCAACAATGCAAGCAATATTTTTTTATTCATCATTTGATCCAATAAATTCAAAAAGATAATTACTGACCTCCAAGCAAAGCATAAACTTTACCTATTGACATCCTCCCCGCCCTAAAGGACGGGGATTCCTACAGCGTTCAGACCGAAGCCTGACTCACCTCGGTGGGTTCCTGCTTCAACGGGCGGTCTGACTGCACCATCCCTCCACAGGCAAGCACGGCATGTCCTGCCGCTAAAATATTACGTGCGGCGTTTACATCCGCGTTCGCGGTGTAGCCGCATACCTGACACACGAATTGACTTTGCGTCTGACGGTTTTCTTTCGCCGTATGACCACAGCAGGCACACCGCTGGCTGGTGTATGCCGGAGGTATCGCCACTACCTGACCACCGCGCCAGAGCTGCTTGTACTCAAGCTGACGGCGCATTTCATGCCAGCCTTGATCCCGTATCGAGCGGTTCAAGCCTGATTTGCCTCTGACGTTTCTTCCGTGCTTCTCTGCCGTGCCTTTTGCCGATTTCGACATGTTACTGACCTTCAAGTCTTCAATGACGATCATCGCGTGGTTTTTGCTGATTTCACTGGTGACTTTGTGAAGGTAGTCGCGCCGGATATTGGCAATGTGCGAGTGCAAACCCTGGATTTTCCGTTTTTGTTTCTGCCAGTTTGCGCTGAATTTTACTTTGCGACTCAACTGCCGCTGGAGTGTTGCCAGCTTACGTTGGTTTGCTTTGAAGCTGCTTACTGGCTGATATACCGTGCCATCTGAAAGCGTGGCAAGTTTTGTTACTCCGGCATCCAGTCCGACCATTGATTCTGCATTGTGAGCAGGGTCAGTCACTTCGTATTCAGTCTGGATACTGACGTACCATTTGCCGCATGACTGGCTGACCGTGACGTTTTTCACTTCGCCAATGACTTCACGGCTGTTGCGATAGCGTATCCACCCTAACTTTGGCAACGAGATTCGACTGTTGGGCTGATCGAGCTTCACGCCCTGCGGGTAGCGGAATGAGTCATGTTGACCACGTTTTTTGAAGCGGGGGAATGCAGCCCGCTTCTGGAAGAAATTTTTGTAGCCGCGCTCCAGATCTTTCAGTGACTGCTGCAACGGTTGCGAGGGAGATTCTTTCAGCCATTGTGTTTCAGGTACGGATTTCCACTCAATCAGCCATGAAGCCATTTTGGTGTAGGGGAGATATTTATTCCCTGCTGCAGGGTTCTCATTCTGGAGTGCCAGTGCACGGTTAAAAACGAAGCGACAAGCCCCTGCGAAGCGTCGCATATCGCGCTCCTGCTGACCATTTGGTCTTAACTGGAATTTGAAGGCTTGAAGTCGTATCATGACTATCATTATACTTTGGTCTATGACAAAAGAAACTGATATTCGACGCGGAAGACACGGTGTTTTCCTGATGCAAGTCCACTTGGTATTCGTCGCCAAGTATCGACGAAAGATATTCGATCTTGATGCCATCGAAAAGCTACGCAGCTACTTTAGCAGCGTATGTGCTGATTTTGGGGTTGAACTGGTTGAAATGGACGGCGAATACGACCACGTGCATTTGCTGATCAACTCCCCGCCAAAGCTCGCAGTATCGAATCTGGTCAACAGTCTTAAAGGCGTTTCCAGCAGGCTGCTTCGGCGTGACCGTCCAGATATTGCTCTACGCTATTACTACAAAGGCGTTCTGTGGACACCGAGCTATTTTGCAAGCAGTTGCGGAGGTGCGCCGATCTCGATCATCCGGCAATACATCGAGCAGCAGAAAACACCAGGTTAGTCGGAAAACCGCGCCTGATAAAATTGACATTACTCTACTGGGTTCCAAAATGCACGGAGAGAGCAATCGAATAGCATGACTTTATTTTATTGCATAATGGTAAGATACCGGTTTTATCTGCTTTTTGTTTACACGAAAGTCTCACCGACTTATTCGTAATAACGGGAAGCTTACTGTGCTATAGTCGTAAGTAGCATTTTGCATTTGATTTTGGTCAATCACGGGCGGCACGATAACCGCCACTAACATAGTGGTGAGCAAATATGTCTATAGATAACGAAGAATATCAACCAATTAACTGTGATGATTACGATAACCTTGAGCTAGCATGCCAACGCCAGCTACATTTGCATCTCCAATTGCGAGATGGTGAAACACTTGAAGGAAAAGCTAATAAGTTGATTTTAAGAAAAAAAATTGAATATCTTCTCGTCGATTCAAATGAAGGAACCCGTGAATTAAGGTTAGATTACATTATTAGTTTCAGCAATCCAGAAATTGGAACGATTGTTATCGAGCATTCTTAAATCTGATCGCGAATAACGATTAGCACCTTTTGCCAAAAGTCCTTATCTTAATAAGGACTTTTTATGTAAAAAAATCTATAAATCAATGAGTAATCCGCTATAGCCCACGCTATGTCACTCACCCTGCCATTAAATATGGTGGGTAATTTTCTTCCACTGAACTGAAATTCCTTCGTCATCAGGCAAATTCTGCCCTTCTTTAGTGATAAAAACCCCCAACGCGGCTATCAGTTTTTCGTTGTAATAGAGCAAAGGTGTTCTCTCTCTGAGCCAAGGCGCAACCCCAAATTCTTGCCACAGTTTTTTACTGTGGCGGGAATGTTGTCGTCCCACAATACTAATATTCCCCTGAACACCAAAACGAATTGTCACTTGCTCATTACCGGTTGGCTTTCTCACTGTCATGCCATTTTCTTTAGCGCAGAGCAGCATTCCCAACCCATCTGGTAACGTCAATGCCTGCTGTAAATCCCACGCAAGAATAGTTCCCGCCAGATTTTGATATTGCGGAAGTAGCCAAAGTTGCTGCCGATAACGACGAATGTCATAGGATCCTAACCTAAAACGCGGTTCTGCATCTTGTCTGGCGAGTGCCACTTCTGACCAAATGCGTTGAAGCTGCTCTCGTGCCGGCATTTTTACCCCACACTGACTGAGCCATCGCCGCAACAATGCATTTCGTTTTGCTTCAGAACTGCCTTCCAAAGGAGGAATGGATATCGCCCCTTCCGCAGTAATCAATGAATCCAAAGATTCTTGCAGCAATTCATCCAGTAATTGTTCTTGCTCACCACACAAACTGGCACTACGGGAAACTGCCTGGGAAAAATGAGGCCAACGCTGATTGAGTAATGGCATGATATTCAGGCGCAGGAAATTACGGTCATAACGATCATCTTGATTACTGTCATCCTCTACCCATTGTAATTTTTGTGTCTGTGCATATTCTTCCAATTCTGCACGGCTTACATTTAGCAATGGACGAATTAATGTCGTTCCTGCAAATGGCATTCTGGCAGGCATGGAAGATAATCCTGCCGGACCACTGCCCCGTTTCAATGCTAATAAGAACGTTTCTGCCTGATCATCAAGATGTTGTGCTGTGATTAAAATTTCATCCTGCTGTAACTCACGTTGGAAAGCGTGATAACGCGCATTGCGAGCCGCAGCTTCAATCCCATTCAGGCGAGTATCAAGTTGGACTTTTTCGGTTCGGAAATCCACCTGCCAATCGGCACAAACTTGGCGACAATGTTCGACCCATAAATCCGCCTTTAAGTTTAAGCCATGGTGAATATGGATTGCCCTTAACGCCATTGGTTCGCTACTCCATTGATGAGATTGGGTTCGCAAACGAACAAGCAGATGCAACAATACGCTGGAGTCCAATCCACCGCTAAATCCAACCAAAATCTTTTTATGCTGGCCAATTTGGTCTGCCAACGTCATAAGCAAAAGATCATGCATATTTGCCATTATGGAACCAAACCTTTCTTCATTTTCCTGCTCAATCCTCAATCAGATCATCCATCAATTCATTTTGTTTGGCATTTTTTCTCTTAGCACTGATGCAGAGTAATCCAGAAATGATAACCAGCGCTAACCCAATCACATAGGCAGGGACAAACGCATCACCAAAAAACAAAATAATCCACATCATCGACAAGACAGGGGATAAAAATAAAATTGAGGCAACCTTATGGGAATCAGGGCCATTCATGGCCTTAAACCAAATAATATAAGAGATTCCATTCAGTATGATGCCGTTAAGTAATGTTGGCATCAGTGAATCACCGACAGGCAAGTTAATTCGGCTAAAAGCAAACATAAATACCGCGGAAACTAAGGTAGAACAGAGGAATACCCAGAATGTACTAATATAGGGATCAATAGCATACTGCCTCGATAATACTGACATTAATGCAAAACAAAACGATCCGCTAAATACCAGCAACAATGCCTGCGGATGTTCCACCGCAATCTCGGTGATATTTCCTTTCGTGAAAGTGATCATAACAGCCATAAAGCCCATTGCAATGCCAATCATCTGCTTGATCGTCAATGTTTCTTTAAACAAGAAAAATGACAATCCAATAATCATTAACGGCCAGCTATATTGGATCACCAAGACAGCAACACCATTTTCAATGGAATAACCATAGTAAAGCAGTAAATAAAAGAAACAGTCCAAAGCACCTAAGATCAATACCTTAAGCATAACGGGCAAAGGGATAAATAAAAGCGTCTTCCAACTTCTGCCCATCATGAGGGCAACGATAAATACGGCCAAAACAGACAAAATATTTGACCAGAATAAGTATTGGAAGTGATCCATCTCTTTCTGACCAAAACGTGATATAGAAGGAATAAAACTCCAGATAAACACACAAGAAAACGCATAAATAATATATTTATATTTGGCCATAGAAAAACTCAACTTATTATTTTAAAGCCCAGCCTACGAGGCGCCTATTCCATCCCAATGCCATCAGGCATGATAATATTAGATTATATATGCGTTACCTTTTAAGTTGCTCATTATAAGACAACATAACTCATTGTTTCTCCCCGCGTAGCGGGGAGAAATCACACGCATCTTGAAGTTAGATTGGTATATTAGCGAGTAAAAAACTTTAGACCTTAGCAATAACCGTACTGCATTAAGTGCTCATAACGGCGGTTAACTAATTCTTCACTGTCCAGTTCGCTCAACTCAGAAAGATCAGCTAACAATTGGGCTTTCAATGTTTCAGCGATTTCTTCATAGTTACGGTGCGCACCACCCAATGGCTCAGGAATCACAGTATCAATCAGATTCAGTTCTTTCAGACGTGGAGCCGTATTCCCCATGGCTTCCGCCGCCAATGGTGCTTTTTCAGCGCTTTTCCACAAAATGGATGCACAACCTTCAGGAGAGATGGTAGAGAAGGTGCTATATTGCAACATGTTGATTTTATCACCAACACTAAGCGCCAATGCGCCACCAGAGCCACCTTCGCCAATCACGGTGCAGATGATAGGAACAGAAAGATGGGACATTTCACGCAGGTTACGGGCAATGGCTTCTGACTGACCACGCTCTTCTGCACCGACCCCAGGATAGGCACCAGGTGTATCAATGAAAGTAATAATTGGCAATTTGAAACGCTCTGCCATCTCCATTAATCTCAACGCCTTGCGATAACCTTCCGGTGATGGCATACCAAAATTACGGCGGATCTTCTCTTTGGTTTCACGCCCTTTCTGGTGGCCTATTACCATGACAGGACGGCCATCAATACGCGCTAATCCGCCCACAATGGCCTTATCATCCGCATAGGCACGATCGCCCGCCAGCTCTTCAAAATCAGTAAAGATGCGCTGAATATAATCCAGTGTATAAGGACGCAGTGGATGACGTGACAGCTGGGAAATTTGCCATGCCCCTAAATCAGCGAAAATTTTGCGAGTCAGCTCCAGGCTTTTTTCCCGCAAACGCTGGATTTCTTCATCCAGATTGATATCTAGCTTTTCATCTTGACGGCTAACTGCGGTAAGCGAATCAATTTTCGCTTCCAGCTCGGCAATCGGCTGTTCAAAATCCAGAAAATTCAGACTCATAATGTTCCTATTCTAGTCAAATTCTAATTCTACCTGCTCATTACCCAGCAGAGTTCGCAGATCTGTCAAAAGGGTGTCTGTTGGCGTTACCCGCCATGTCGCCCCGAATCGTAAACGGGCGCGGGCATCCACCCGCTGGTAATAAAGATGAACCGGTATCGTACCTGAACGGTGTGGTTCCAATACCCCACGAAGACGGCTCAATAATTGTTCATCAATTTGCCTGTCCGATAACGAGATAGCAAGCCCACGTGCAAATTTTTCACGTGCCTCACTGATATCCATTAATTCACGAACGGTCATTTTAAGCCCACCGCTGAAGTCATCAAAGCTGACTTGTCCGGTGGCAATCAAAATCTTGTCTTGCTCTAATAAATGCTGATACCTTTCCAATGCATCAGAAAATAGCATGATCTCCAGACGTCCTGAACGATCATCCAATGTACTGATACCAATCCGGTTTCCCCGTTTGGTCGTCACTATTTTGGAAACTAATACCAAACCTACCACAGTTGTTACTTGGCCACGGGGTGTCGGGTTCACATCTTTTAGACGTAATCCATTGGTATATCGTTCAATCTCTTTCAAATAACCTGTAATTGGGTGTCCCGTTAAGTACAGTCCCAGCGTTTCCCGCTCACCATCCAATACCACCTGATCTGGCCATTTTGGGGTACTGGCATAGGAACGCTCAACTTGTTCTGGTTCTTCAGCCAACACGCCAAACATATCGGTTTGCCCCGTGGCTTCGGCTTTGGCATGTTGATCCGCTGCTTTCAGTGCCCCTTCCAAGGAAGACATCAATGCCGCACGATGTGGTCCCAACCGATCAAACGCACCGGACATGATCAGTTTTTCCATCACCCGACGGTTTATTTTTTTGGTATCAACACGTGCGCACAGGTCAAATAGCTCTTTGAAATGTCCTTCTTTCTGTCGGGCTTCGAGCATCGCTTCAATCGGTCCTTCACCCACACCTTTAATCGCACCAATGCCGTAAACAATTTCTCCATCATCATTGACATGGAAATGATACAAACCGCTATTAATATCAGGAGGAAGAACTTTCAACCCCATACGCCAGCACTCGTCCACCAGCCCAACGACTTTTTCGGTGTTATCCATATCTGCTGTCATCACGGCAGCCATAAATTCTGCCGGATAGTGCGCTTTCAACCACAACGTTTGGTAAGAAACCAGTGCATAAGCTGCGGAGTGAGATTTGTTAAAGCCATAACCCGCGAATTTCTCCACCAAATCGAAGATTTTCATCGCGAGCGTACCATCAACGCCCTGTTTTACCGCTCCCTCTTCAAATACCGACCGCTGTTTAGCCATCTCCTCTGGTTTTTTCTTACCCATTGCACGGCGCAACATATCTGCGCCGCCCAAGGTATAACCGGCCAAAACCTGTGCAATCTGCATCACCTGTTCCTGATACAGAATGATACCGTAAGTTGGTTCCAGTACAGGTTTTAAGGATTCGTGCTGCCATTCAACATCAGGATAGGATAGCTCTTCCCGACCATGTTTACGGTCGATAAAGTTATCTACCATGCCTGATTGCAACGGCCCGGGACGGAACAGTGCCACCAATGCGATCATGTCTTCAAAACAGTCAGGGCGCAGGCGTTTGATTAAGTCCTTCATTCCGCGCGATTCAAGCTGGAACACGGCCGTGGTTTCAGAGCGTTGCAGCATATCGAAACTTTTCTGATCATCCAGCGGAATAGCTGCGATATCAATCGGCTCCAGCCCTTTCCTGGCACGACGAGCATTCACCATCTCAAGTGCCCAGTTGATGATGGTCAGGGTTCTCAAGCCCAGGAAGTCAAACTTAACCAGGCCTGCGTATTCCACATCGTTTTTGTCAAACTGGGTAACCGGGTTTTGCCCTTCTGGATCACAGTAAATCGGCGCAAAATCAGTAATTTTAGTTGGTGCAATAACAACACCACCGGCATGTTTACCTGCGTTACGAGTGACACCTTCCAGTTTGCGCGCCATGTCTATCAGCGCTTTAACCTCTTCATCTGCTTCGTAAATTTCAGGTAGCTGTGGCTCGGCGGCAAACGCTTTTTCCAGCGTCATCCCCGGATCAGAAGGCACCAGTTTCGAGATTCGATCCACAAATCCATAAGGGTGTCCAAGTACACGCCCAACATCGCGGATAACCGCTTTCGCCGCCATCGTACCAAAAGTGATGATCTGCGATACCGCATCTCGTCCGTACATATCTGCAACGTGATCGATAACCTGATCGCGTTTTTCCATACAGAAATCGATGTCAAAATCTGGCATGGAAATACGTTCAGGGTTGAGGAAACGTTCAAACAGCAGATCGAATTCCAGCGGATCGAGGTCGGTAATTTTCAACGCATAAGCCACAAGGGAGCCGGCACCAGAACCTCGCCCTGGCCCAACGGGAACACCGTTGTCTTTCGACCACTGGATAAATTCCATTACGATCAGGAAGTAACCTGGGAATCCCATTTGGTTGATAACGTTCAGTTCAATAGCCAAACGTTCATCATATTCTGGCCGTTTTTGCGCCCTGACTTCCGGATCGGGGTAGAGAAATTCCAGACGCTCTTCCAACCCTTGCCTGGATTTTTCAATGAGGAAATCTTCAGTGCTCATTTCTCCCGTCGGAAATTGCGGCAGGAAATACTCACCAAGACGGATCGTGACATTACAGCGTTTAGCAATTTCTACGCTATTTTGTAGCGCTTCAGGAATGTCTGAGAAAAGCTCACACATCTCCTGTTCACTGCGTAGATATTGCTGAGGGCTGTAATTTTTAGGACGTTTCGGATCAGACAGCGTATACCCATCGTGGATAGCAACCCGAATCTCGTGGGCTTCAAAGTCTTCGCTTTCAAGAAAACAAACGTCATTGGTTGCCACAACAGGAAGATTTTTTTCTGACGCTAGTGCCACAGCCGCATGAAGATAGCTTTCTTCATCCTGACGTCCGGTACGGATCAACTCAAGGTAATAGCTGTCAGGAAAATGTTCCTGATAAAAATCGAGGCATTGCTCCGCCATCGCACGATTGCCACGCAGCAGGAATTTACCCACATCCCCCATGCGCCCACCCGATAGCAGAATCAACCCTGTTTTGTATTTCACCAGCCATTCCCGCTGGATAGTCGGGCCAATCGCGCCATAACCTTTTTGGTACGCTTGAGAGATCAGCAAAGTCAGATTTTTGTAACCTTCATTATCGCGGGCAAGGATCGTCAGGTGAGCATATTCATCTCCCAACAAATCACTTTCCACATAAAAATCTGCACCAATAATTGGCTTGATGCCGGCACCGTGGGCGCTGCCATAGAATTTCACCAATCCACATAAGTTGGTAAAATCCGTGATCGCAAAAGCTGGCATTCCCAATTTGGCGATTTTTTTCACCAATGGGCCGATCTTAGCCAAGCCATCAATCATTGAATAATCACTGTGAACACGTAAGTGTATAAAACGTGGTTCTGTCATAATCTGCCCAGATTTTATCTAAGACCTAGCGCTCGTTTAACAGGCGCAAAACTCTTACGATGATGCTCCGTAGCGCCCAAAGAAGCCAATTTTTCCAGATGCAGGGCGGTTGGATAACCTTTATGTTTCGCAAAACCGTAACCAGGGAACTGCTTATCCAGCGCTGCCATTTCCCTGTCACGTGTTACTTTGGCAAGAATAGAGGCGGCGCTAATTTCTGCAACCAAGCTATCGCCCTTCACGATGGCTTGAGCTGGCATGGCTAATGCCGGACAGCGATTGCCATCAATCAGAACATAATCCGGTATGAGTACCAACCCCTCAACGGCTCTTTGCATAGCCAGCATGGTGGCGTGGAGGATATTAAGCTGATCGATCTCTTCCGGCTCTGCGCGGCCAAGGCTCCAACATAAGGCCTTTTCTTTTATTTCCCAATACAGTGCTTCACGGCGTTTTTCCGTCAGTTTTTTCGAATCCATCAAGCCTGCAATGGGCTTAGCCGGATCAAGAATAACCGCCGCAGTTACTACAGCACCTACTAATGGGCCACGCCCAACTTCATCAACACCGGCAATCAAATTCGCCTGTGGATAAACAAAATCCATTATCTTCTCGCTAATTCCAGAACGGCTTGCGCAGCCTGTTCATCGGCATCACAGCGAATGCTTTCATGCAAATGCAAGAAGGTTTGTTTCAACGCTTCCACATCTGCACCACCTTGCACAAGAGGTAACAATGCCTCTGACAACGCATGTGGTTCGCATTCATCCTGTAGTAATTCTTTGACTAATTGTTTGCCTGCCAACAGATTAGGCAAGGAAACATACGGCGTCTTCACTAGACGTTGTGCCAGCCAGAATGTAAAAGGTTTCATTCTATAGCCCACCACCATTGGGCATTTGGCTAGCATGCATTCCAGTGCTGCCGTACCGGATGCAAGTAAAGTCGCATCACTGGCAATCATGGCTTCACGCGCTTTACCATCCAATAAATGTAGCAACAAATCCGGTGCTATCTCATTTTTAATGCGCTGAAACTGCTCACGCCGTTTGGCATTAACTAAAGGAACCAATACATGCAAGTCGGGAAATTTATCCCGCAATAATTGTGCGGTTTTTAAGAAGTCAGCACTGAGCATCTCTACTTCAGCATGACGACTGCCAGGCAATATCGCCAAACAGTGCGCAGCCAATGGAATACCCAGAATTTCTCTGGCGGCGGCTTTATCAGGTTGCAAAGGCATCGCATCTGCCATTGTGTGCCCAATAAATCGACATGGAACGTTAAATCGATCGTAGAAGGCTTTTTCAAAAGGTAAAAACGCCAATACCAAATCCGTTGACCGACCAATTTTAAACACACGTTTCTGACGCCATGCCCATACCGATGGGCTAACGTAATGGATCGTTTTAATTCCCTGCTGTTTAAGCCTGCCTTCCAAAGTAAGGTTAAAGTCAGGCGCATCAATGCCAATAAACACATCAGGCCGCAACGCGGTAAAACGTGCGGTTAAGTCTTTACGTATTTTCAGCAACCGGGGTAAACGTCCCAGAACTTCAACGATCCCCATCACGGCCAGCTCTTCCATCTCATACCAGGCTTCACAACCTTCTGCCTGCATAAGAGGGCCAGCAACACCCACAAAGTGGGCGTGTGGAATTTTTGCTTTCAATGCACGAATCAGCCCTGCCCCAAGAATATCACCGGAAGTTTCTCCGGCGACCAAACCAATTATCAGTGGGCGCTGATTATCAACAGAAGAAAAGGTAGTCAAAGGAGTATCCTTCATCTACTTATTAACGAATGATGCCACGGCTGGATTTTGCGGAATGTTCCAGAAAATCACTGAATACTTTCACATGCGGATTGTTTTCCGCCTGAAGATCAATCTCTTGTCTAGCTTCTTCCAATGTTTTTCCGCTGCGATAAAGCGTCTTATAGGCATGACGAATTGCATGCAGAGATTCTTTGTCAAACCCACGGCGTTTCAGACCTTCGATATTCAACCCGAAAGGGGTTGCATGGTTTCCCTGTGCAATGATGTAAGGAGGAATATCCTGAGCAACGCCGGAACAACCACCAACCATCACGTGGGAACCAATTTGACAGAATTGATGCACGGCCGTCATTCCACCAATAATGACGTAATCGCCCAGAATAACATGTCCGCCCAATGTCCCATTGTTCGCGATGATACAACGATCACCAATGATACAGTCATGGGCGATATGGGCGTTGATCATCAACAGATTGTCACTGCCAACTTTAGTCACGCCCCCACCCTGCACAGTGCCTCTGTGGATAGAAACACTTTCACGGATGCGGTTACGGTCACCAATTTCAACACGGGTTGGTTCACCCTGATATTTGAGATCCTGATTGACTTCACCGATAGAAGCAAACTGATAAATCTGGTTATCACGACCAATCTTAGTTATCCCATTAACCACAACATGGGATTTCAATTCAGTCCCTTCACCAATCTCAACTTGGGCACCGATATAACAAAATGGGCCAATGCGAACATTGGCACCAATAACAGCACCCTCTTCAATAATGGAAGAGGGATGGATAACAGCGGTTTGATCAATCATGGATTAAGCCTCACGACGGCGAGCACACATCATTTCAGCTTCGCAAGCCACTTCTCCATCGACTTTCGCTACGCCCCTGAAACGCGCAACACCGCGACGTTCTTTAATAAATTCTACTTCCATGACCATTTGATCACCTGGCAGAACCGGACGCTTGAAACGCGCGCCATCAATCGCTGCAAAGTAATACAATTCTCCCGGTTCCAATGATCCCATACTTTTGAACGCTAGAATGCCGGTAGCCTGGGCCATTGCTTCAAGGATCAAGACACCAGGAAAAATCGGTTTACCAGGGAAATGTCCCTGAAAGAATGGTTCATTAAATGATACATTCTTGACTGCGCGCAGAAATTTACCTTCCTCAAAATCTAAGACACGATCTACCAACAAAAATGGGTAGCGGTGAGGCAGTAAATCTAAAATTTCTTCAATTTGCAGAGTATGATTATCACTCATCTAAATACTCTTCCTGTCATATAAGAATCATAATATTAACGACACGGCCTGCGTTAACTCCAAATTCAGAGTTATCAGGCAGGCCGCAAAAATCAAAAGCACAACCAAAAATGCTAATTAAAAACGTTTAATCAAAAATGTCTATCCAAAATGCGGGTATGATTACTCGTTTTCACCTTCCAGTTGGCGTTCAACTGACTTCAAGCGCTTATTCATCTCATTAATGTTCATGATTAAGGCGGCAGTCTTACGCCAAACTTTGTTCGGTTGTAACGGGAATCCTGACGAGTATACGCCAGGCTCTGTAATTGGACGTATCACCATGCTCATGCCCGTCACGGTCACTTTATCACAGATTTCCATGTGCCCATTGATGACACTGGCTCCACCAATCATACAGTAACGGCCAATTTTCAAACTACCCGCCATAATGACGCCACCCGCTACTGCGGTGTTGTCTCCAATCGTCACATTGTGGGCAATCTGACATTGATTGTCTATGATAACACCATTACCGATGACAGTGTTATCCAATGCACCGCGATCAATTGTCGTGCAAGCGCCGATTTCAACGCGATCTCCAATGATCACTGTACCTAACTGCGGAATTTTAACCCAATTTCCACGATCATTAGCATAGCCAAAACCATCAGAACCGATGACAGCTCCCGACTGGATCAAACACGACTCACCAATTTCAACATTATGGTATATCGATACATTGGCCCAAAGACGGGTTCCTGCGCCAATCCGCGCATTTTTTCCAATAAAACAACCTGCACCAACGATAACATTATCACCAAGCATAACGCCGGATTCGATAACCGCATTTGCACCAACCGCCACATTTTTACCCAGTACCGCCTCAGAGGAGATAACGGCTGATGAGTGGATATCCTGTGCAGGTTTCGGTGTCGTATCCATAATTTGCGCCATGCGTGCATAGGCAAGGTAAGGATCATTAACCACCAACGCGGCAACCTTACAGTGAGGGAGGTCTGCTTCACGTAGCACAACAGCCGCAGCCTGACAGGTAACAAGTTTGTCAGTATAACGACTGTCGGATAAAAATGTAATTTGCTCGTTATTTGCTGAATACATCGGCGCAATACCGGTGATGACGATGTCGCCATCACCGTGCAATTGCGCATTCAACTGCTGAGCAAGATCAGCCAATCGAATTGAAACCATCTACTTACTTAACCTGTTTCAGTACTTCTGCAGTGATATCTTTACCAGAGGTAGAATACACCACGGTATTCGCATCCAGAACCAGATCATAACCTTCTTTGCCTGCAACCACTTTAACTGCATCTTGAATACGGTTCAGAATCTTACCGCGTTCTTCCATATTACGACGGCGGTTGTCGTTTTCAAAACTTTGCGCTTTCTGAGCAAAGTCATCACGTTTCGCCATCACTTCTTTTTCTAATTTTTCGCGTTCACTGGCCTTCATGGTTGAGCCATCACGCTGTAATTTTTGGATTTTAGTTTGCAGCTCAGATTCCATATTCTGTAATTCGGTGGCTCGGCCTTTAAATTCGTTTTCCAGCTGTTTTGCCACCGCTTCACGGGCAGGTAACTGTTGAAAAACTTCAGCAATGTTCACTAAAGCAATTTTATCTGCCGCCTGCGCACCCGCAGAAAACGCTAATGCGATCCCCAAGCCTGCTGCACACAATATTTTCTTCACTATAAACTCCTTTGACCTACGCTATTTTCTACCTATTAATAATAGGGCGATTTTTACCAAAAATAATTAATAATTACCAAACCCCGCCAATATCGAACTGGAACTGTTCTGCTCTATCACCTGCGTACTTCTTAATTGGCTGCGCATAAGAGAAGCTCAATGGCCCTAATGGTGACATCCATTGCAGAGCAATACCGGCTGAAACGCGGATATTATTTGGCTTGCTGTAGTCTGGCACCCCAGCGTAAGTCTTATCCCAGTTGGTATCCCACACCGTTCCCGCATCTACAAATAGCGACGTTCGCAGAGAGTTGGCATATTTCGCATCCAGGAATGGTGTCGGGGTAATCAATTCGAAACTCGCAACCGCGGTCGCATTACCACCCACGGCATCACGAGATGGGCTATTTGGTTTACCACTTTTTTCATCTAAATAAACCGCTTTCGGACCAACAGTATTCGAGCGGAAACCACGAACATTTTTGGAACCACCGGCATAGAAGTTTTCATAGAATGGCATTTCCTTGCCACCAAAACCGCCGCCATATCCCAGACGTGTACGTCCCATCAGTATCCATGAACGATCATCATCCAGAGGGTAATAACCCGATAAGTTCCAAGTGACTTTATAGAACTGGTTATCTGAGCCAGGAGTTGTCACTTTCGTATCCAGAGAGGATTTCAGGCCAGATGTTGGGAAGAAACCACGATCAAGATTGTTGTAAACCCATCCCACTGTGATGGTGAAGTCATTGGTATCAAAGTTCGCCTTGTCTTTAAGATTTGGATGCTTACCCATTTTATTCCAATAACGCCACATCGCGAGCTGTGGTCGCATATTAGACAGAGAGTTATGAATATAACCCAATCTAAACGACAGGCCGTTATTTTCATTCAATGGGAAACCGAGCGTTCCCTCAGTACCGTATGCTTTATTGGTATAATTCGAAAGATCAGCATCATCAGCGCGGAAATCGTTATAGAACACACGCCCCCCCAAACTGACACCATCGACAGTGAAGTAAGGGTTAGTCATTGATAAATCAGCCGAAGTTGAATAATCATTTTTACTGGCGTTGATGCCCACAGCGTTCCCCGTTCCCAACCAGTTGGCTTGTTGGAGGCCAACCTGGAAACCCACGCCACTTTCTGTACCAAAACTCACACCAAAGTTCATAGAACCCGTATTACGTTCTTTGACTTTGTAAACCACGTCAACCTGATCTGGGCTACCCGGCACCCGTTCCGTTTCTACATCAACAGAATCAAAATACCCTAATCGATTTAGGCGCTCTTTACCCTGTTCAACCAAATCGCTGCCCAACCATGAGCCTTCCATTTGACGCATTTCACGGCGTAATACGGAATCTTTACTTACATCGTTACCTGAAAAATGGATTTTACGCACATAGAAGCGATTGCCAGCATCAACATTCACATTCAACTTAACCGTCTTATCAGTGTCGTTGATTTCAGGTTGTGTCATTACGCGAGGATAGGCATAACCGTGACGACCAAGCAGGTTTTTGATGGCGGTTTCCATTTTGGTCACTTCTGCACCGTTATACAACGATCCTGGTTCGATTTTAGTCAGCTCTTCGATTTGGGACTGGTAACTAGCTAAATTACCATTCAAATCAACACCTGAAATTTTGTACTGATCGCCTTCGGTGATATTGACCGTGATATAAATACCTTTCTTATCTGGCGTCAGGTTAACTTGAGTCGAATCAATATTGAAACGCGCATAGCCTCGATCAAGATAAAAACTGCGCAAGGTTTCAAGGTCACCTGCCAATTTTTGTTTCTGGTATTTCTGATCAGCTGTCATGTTCCACCAGGGAACATCATCCCTCAGTTGAAACTGGTTAAGCAGCACATCGGTTGAGAAAGCCTTATTGCCAACAATATTAATTTGTTGGATCTTGGCAGAAACCCCTTCAGAGAAAATGAGCTTCAAATCAACACGGTTGCGGGGCAGTGGCGTGACAACGGCTTTTACTGTCGCGTTGTATTTACCCACACTGTAATAGAAATCCTCCAACCCCTTCTCAATATTGGACAGCATAGTGCGGTCGAGCGCTTCACCAACACGAACACGAGAGGCCTCAAGATTTTGCTTGAGCATATCATCTTTCACCGATTTGTTGCCGGTGAAAGTAATGCTGGCGATGGTTGGCCGTTCTTTTACCTGAACAACAAGTGAATTGCCATCACGTAAGACACGAACATCTTCAAAGTTTCCAGTTGCGAACAATGAATGAATCGTGCGGCTAATATCTTCATCACTAACCGAATCACCCACTCGAACTGGCATGTTCAGTAATGCTGCACCAACGGTGACGCGTTGAAGACCCTCAAAGTGAATGTCCCGAACCACGAATCCGTCTGAACCGTATGCAGTGGCGCTGCCGAACAGCAGCGACGCTATGAGCAACTTTTTCATCGCCATCGTTGTTATGCGTTTTCCTAACCGGTCTCCCACCTTAAAAGCGGGAGAAATCATTGAAAAGTGCAAGCCCCATTAATAACACCAGTAACATAGCACCAATGCGATAACTGAAGTCTTGTACACGCTCGGAAACTGGCCCTCCCTTAATCTTTTCGATAGCAAGGAAAAGCAAGTGTCCACCATCTAGTACAGGTAATGGGAACAAATTAATGATCCCAAGATTGACGCTAATCAGCGCCAAAAACATTAAATAATACACCAAGCCAGAATCAGCCGATACTCCGGCACCTTTGGCAATAGAAATCGGGCCACTCAGGTTATTCAATTTCAAGTCACCCACAATCAATTTGCCGATCATATTGACTGTCAGCTTCATTAATTGCCAAGTTTTGTCTCCTGCCTCATAAATGGCAGAAAAAGGTCCATATTGCTGATTAACCTTATATTCATCCGCCAACGGAATGATTTTCAGTTCGGCGCCAGCAAACCCCTCCTCACGGCCGTTAGATAATTTTCTGGCTTCAGGAGTCAGGGACAAAGAGATCATTCCCCCAGCTCTCGCAACGTCCAATTTTAGAGGAATATTAGGATTCTTCCTGACAAAAGATGAAAAAGTGTGCCATACATCGACATCTTGATCGTTGACTTTAACGATCCTATCCCCACTTTGTAAACCCGCTTTTTCAGCGGCTGAATCAGGATAAACTTTTTCCACTTGCGAACTCACCCGCGGTACAACAGGCATAATACCCAAAGACAGCAAAACATCCTGCTTGGACGGATCAAAGACCCATTTACTCAAATCCAGTGTTTTTTGCACACTATCAAGCGCATTCATAGGCAAAACATCCATAGTGACCGATGTCGCCCCTACTTTACCTATCATGGCAAGACGTACTGAATTCCAATCAGGAGTTTCGATACCATTAATGGCTTTTAGTTCCATTCCAGGCAAAATATTTGCCTGTGCAGCAATCGAGTTTGGCTTAACATCCAACACTACCGGGCGTACAGATGGTACGCCAATCACAAAGACCAGCCAATAAGCGATCACCGCCAGAATGAAGTTTGCGATTGGCCCAGCGCTGACAACTGCCGCACGCTGGCCAATAGTTTTGTTATTGAATGCCATATGACGACGTTCGGCAGCAACTTCTCCTACCCGCTCGTCGAGCATTTTGACATATCCACCAAGGGGGATAAGAGCGATAACGTATTCGGTTCCCTGTTTATCTGTACGACGCCAAAGCACCTTGCCAAATCCGATGGAAAAGCGTTCAACATAGATACCGCATCGTCTGGCAACCCAAAAATGACCAAACTCATGTACTGTGATGAGAATACCCAAAGCAACAATAAATGCAGCCAGATTCCAGAGAATATCCATTACGTACCTTCAGAGAGTAAATCCAGAAGAAATCAACATAACCAGCCCAGCAAACACTGGAACTGCCGCAGTTAGACTATCAACCCTATCCATGACACCGCCATGCCCCGGAATCAATTGACTACTGTCTTTGATCCCAGATTCCCGCTTGAACATACTTTCTGTCAAATCACCAAAGACCGAGGCAATGACCACCACCGCAGAAATCAGCAACAAATGTTCTGGCATCGCGGGGACAGGGGCAAATTTACCGAACAACCACGAAATCAGTGCAGCCGTTAATAACCCACCAAACAACCCCTCAAGCGTTTTGCCCGGGGATACTTTTGGGGCCATTTTATGTTTACCCATTGTACGGCCAAAAATATAAGCGCCTGAATCGGCAGCCCATACCAATAGCATGACGTACAGCAACCACCATGCACCATCATAGGAATTATTTTCATAGCCCTGAGTACGCAGTACCATCATCCCACAATAAAATGGCACGATAGTCATAACCCCGAATATCAGGCGCAAGGCAACCGACGATTTCCAGATGACAGCAGAAGCCGGATAACTCACCACCAATAAAATGGCGGCCACCCACCAAAGCATACCAGCCCACAATAGGTATTCAATTTGTGGTTTTTCAATAAGGCGAGAAAAATCCGACAAAGAGTACTGCAAGGCCAATAGCCCTATAGCAAATAACACAGCTAGCGTAATACGTTTAACTTGAGTGAAGAGACCTGCAAATTGCCCCCATTCCCATGCAGCAAGTGCTGAAACAGCAATGACAACCAGCCCAAATCCTGCCGGGGGGAGAAAAAACAGCGCTATAATAACAAGTGGAATCAATATTAACGTAGTTAAAAGACGGTACTTCAGCAAGTTCTCCTCCTATGATCCCACTTCGGCATCGTCTGTTGTTCCGCCAAATCGGCGTTCTCGTTTGGCAAAGGCATTAATCGCACCTTCAAAAACAGTTTCATCAAAATCAGGCCAAAGTATATCGGTAAAATACAATTCTGCATAAGCGATCTGCCATAGCAAGAAGTTACTGATACGATGTTCGCCTCCCGTCCTAATCACCAGATCGACTTCGGGCTGCTGACTTAGATTGATGAAGTTATTAACTGTAGTTTCAGTAATCTCTTCGGGAGATAATTCATTGGCTTTAATCTTTTCAGCAATTTGTTTAAAACTCTGAATCAGATCCCAACGACCGCCATAGTTAGCAGCAATATTCAGTTGCAATCCAGTATTGCCCGCTGTTAATTCAACAGAACGGCGGATACGTTCCTGCAACCGCGAGCTAAAACGGCTGATATCGCCAATCACAGACAATTTCACATTGTGTTTATGCAAGCTCTTTACTTCATTATCGAGAGCAAAGACAAACAACTCCATCAATGAACTGACTTCCTGCTGTGGGCGATTCCAGTTTTCGCTGCTAAAAGCATATAGCGTCAGTGAATTAATATTATGTTTCACTGAAAAACTCACGGCATTTCGTACGGCTTTAATTCCCGCACGATGGCCAAAGACTCTTAATTTGCCCCGTTTTTTTGCCCAGCGACCATTACCATCCATAATGATGGCGACATGTCTGGGTAACGTTGGCAATGAGTCACTATCACTGGGAGATATCACTCAAAATAATCCTTAATTAAATAACTAAGCTGACTTTTTGGTAAACTCAATCAATTACAAACATAAAAAAGCCGTGTCACGTGTCAACAATTACCACGGATACCACGGCTATTTTTGGCACAATCTGAAAAAGCCTTTGGCTCTGATATACCTACGCTCAGCTATGATTAAAACGCAAGCATAAGATCATTGAACCCATTATTATAGCAACTGTAATTTACCCGCGAACTATATCATTTGCCAAAAAGCAAACCTATACTTATTAATAAAACTTGCTATTTGGCGAAGGTGCTTATCGCTTCTCTCGCTAAGACCCTGGCTATATTATCGATTTCTAAGACCTCTTCGATACTTTGGGGTTCAGATAAATTTACTTTTTCAACGACCAACCGATTGATTGTCGCAATATCGGTGAAACGGATCCCACCTTGCAAAAAAACATCAACGGTTTCTTCATTTGCAGCATTCAACGCTGTTGTTGCCGCCTGCCCCTGATGACAAGCCTCAATCGCCAGTTTCAAACAAGGATAACGTTGATAATCCAGGGATTCAAAAGTGAGCATGCTCAATTCGGTAAAATCCAATGGCTTTGCCCCAGATGGAATACGATTAGGATAAGCCATCGCATAAGCAATAGGGGTACACATGTCCTGTGTTCCTAATTGTGCGATAATGCTGCCATCCTGATAACGAACCATCGAATGAATAACCGATTGGGGGTGCAATAATACTTCCATTTCATCTGCGGATGCATTGAACAGGTAACGCGCTTCGATATATTCCAAGCCCTTGTTCATCATGGTAGCAGAATCCACCGAAATTTTACGTCCCATTGACCAGATAGGATGAGCACACGCTTCATCAGGAGTCACGGTGGGCAAATTCCCCAAAGGCGTTTTACGGAACGGCCCGCCCGATCCCGTCAGGATAATGCTGGAAATACCGTACTCTTTTAGATTTGCCTTGCCAAGATTATGCTGAACCCCTTCCGGCAGACTTTGGAAAATAGCATTATGTTCGCTATCAATTGGCAGCAATTGCGCTTTGTATTGGACAACCGCATCCATAAACAGACGGCCACTGGTAATCAAAGATTCTTTGTTAGCCAGTAGCACTTGTTTTCCCTTGCGGATAGCGGCCAAAGTCGGCAATAAACCTGCAACGCCAACAATAGCTGACATGACTTGATCGACGTCTTCCAATGCCGCTAAATCACAAATCGCGTCTTTACCAAACAGCACTTCGGTTTGGCTTCCCTGCGCCTGTAATAACTGACGCAGAGCTTTTGCTGACGGCTCATCTGCCATTGCTGCATATTGGGGGTGGAATTCCAAACATTGCTGTGCCATGACTTCAATATTTTTCCCAGCCACCAGTGCAATGACACTGAATTTATCCGGGTTATTGCGGACAACAGAAAGCGTACTTTTCCCAATCGAACCCGTTGAGCCAAGAATAGTTAACCGTTTCATTTTAATACTCTAAGTATGCTACTGATATAAAATTGCAATGGAAAATCGCAACAGAAAATTGTCATAGTTTGAGCGGTGCAGATCGCTATGTCCATCGCTTGAGAAAGAAATGTGATATGAAGTGTAATATCCAGGATAAGAACAACGCCGCAAGAGCTGCGGCGTTGTATGCGTGAAACGGCAATTAGAAATCCATCAACTCAGTTTCTTTATTTGCCAGCGCTTCATCAATTTTCTTAATGAAGCTGTCAGTCAGTTTCTGAATTTCATCTTGTGAACGACGCTCTTCATCTTCACTGATTTCTTTGTCTTTCAGCAGTGTTTTGACCTTATCGTTCGCATCACGGCGAATGTTACGAATGGAGACACGGCCTTGTTCCGCTTCTCCACGAACAACTTTGATGAGATCCTTACGGCGCTCTTCTGTCAATGGTGGCAATGGAACACGAATAATGGTTCCGGCAGAAGAGGGGTTCAGACCCAGATCAGAAGCCATAATGGCTTTTTCAACTGCCGCGGTCATAGAGCGATCAAATACCGTGATAGCCAAAGTGCGGGCATCTTCTGCAACAACGTTTGCAATCTGACGCAGTGGAGTCGCAGCGCCATAATATTCAACGCTGATGCCATCCAACAGGCTAGGAGAAGCACGGCCAGTACGAACCTTGCTAATTTGATTTTTCAGTGCTTCGACGCTTTTTTCCATGCGGTCTTGTGCGTCTTTCTTGATTTCATTAATCACGTTACAAACCCTTGGGAGATGGTTATTTTTTAGGCCACACTGCGTAAATTATAGATAAGTGAACCGAATACGCTACGACATATGTGACCCTGTGTCATTAAATTTGGCGCATCAGGACGCTGATCATACCGTCAAATTTCACCAATGTCTCTGAGCACGAACTGTGAAAAATCAGCCGTGAGAAATCAACGTACCTTCACTTTCTCCCATCACAACACGACGAAGTGCGCCTGGTTTGTTCATATTAAAAACACGAATTGGCAGGTTATGGTCACGAGCCAGCGTAAAGGCTGCCAGATCCATCACTTTCAATTCGCGCTCCAATACTTCCTGATAAGTGAGCTGATTGTAGAGAACGGCTTCAGGATCTTTTGCAGGATCAGCAGAATAAACGCCATCAACTTTGGTTGCTTTTAACACAACATCCGCTTCGATTTCAATGCCACGCAGACATGCAGCGGAATCTGTTGTAAAGAACGGGTTGCCAGTACCCGCAGAGAAAATAACAACACGACCGTGACGCAGTAAGCTTATCGCTTCAGCCCAGCTATAATTATCACATACGCCATTCAGTGGGACGGCAGACATCAGACGAGCGTTCACATAGGCGCGGTGCAAGGCATCACGCATTGCCAGACCATTCATCACAGTCGCCAACATGCCCATGTGGTCACCGACTACACGGTTCATTCCTGCCTCTGCCAAACCGGCACCACGAAACAGGTTACCGCCTCCAATAACGACACCGACCTGAATACCCAGCTCAACCAGTTCTTTGATTTCCTGAGCCATACGGTCTAAGACACTGGCGTCGATGCCAAAACCTTCTGCGCCTTGCAGGGCTTCTCCACTGAGCTTAAGCAGGATTTTCTGATATACGGGTTTTGCATTGGTTGCCATGGTGTTCAGTCCTAAGCAGATAAGGATATTGGGGATCTATTAAGATTTACTCAACTACTACACATCCGCGCGATAAAGCCCAGATGTAAAAATTCATCATAAGATAAAACAGAACCGCCAATCGGCGGCTCCGTTCAAGAAAATTAAGACTGTTTGCTCATTGCAGCAACTTCTGCTGCGAAATCAGCTTCAACTTTCTCAATACCTTCACCAACTTCGAAGCGGATGAAGTTGATAACCTTAGCATTGTTTTCTTTCAGCAGATCGCCAACAGATTTGCTTGGGTCCATCACGAAGTTCTGGCCAGTCAGAGAGATTTCGCCGGTGAATTTGTTCATACGGCCAGAAACCATTTTCTCTGCGATTTCGCGAGGCTTACCAGACTGCATTGCGATTTCCAACTGGATCTGGTGCTCACGCTCAACAACGTCAGCAGGAACATCAGTTGGGTTCACGTATTCTGGCTTGCTTGCCGCAACGTGCATTGCGATGTGTTTGATCAGCTCTTCGTTGGCGCCTTCCGCAGCCACCAGAACACCGATACGGGAACCGTGCAGGTAAGAACCTACCGCTTCACCTTCCAGAATAGCAACGCGACGAATGTTGATGTTTTCACCAATTTTCGCAACCAGGCCAGTACGCTGTTCTTCGAACTTCGCTTTCAGTGCATCGATGTCAGCGTTTTTGTCTGCCATAACAGAAGTGATAACTTCTTTACCGAATGCCAGGAAGCCAGAGTCTTTAGCAACGAAGTCAGTTTCACAGTTCAGTTCAACGATAGCTGCGAATTTAGCATCAGCCGCAACTTCAACCAGAATAACACCTTCAGCAGCAACACGGCCTGCTTTCTTAGCCGCTTTTGCCTGACCTGATTTACGCATGTTATCGATCGCCAGTTCGATATCACCATTTGCTTCAACCAGTGCTTTTTTACATTCCATCATGCCTGCGCCAGTACGCTCACGCAGTTCTTTTACCAGAGCAGCGGTAATGTCAGCCATTTGTTTTATTCCTCGATGTGTCTCGCGGGAAGATAATATTCCGCGTGGAAAGTTCTATATCAGATAATAGTTCTATATCAGATAGGTAAAGGGGGCCATAACAGGCCCCCTAACCAATATATTTCAATACCTGGTCAATAAGGGCTCAAACAAAATGAGCAGGCCTTATTATTCAGCGTCTACAAGACCTTCTTCAGCCTGAACAGCCAGATCTTGAGAACGACCTTCACGAACAGCGGTAGCAGCCGCAGTCAGGTACAGTTTAACTGCACGGATTGCGTCGTCGTTACCAGGGATGATGAAGTCAACGCCATCTGGATCAGAGTTGGTATCAACGATAGCGAATACAGGGATACCCAGGTTGTTTGCTTCTTTGATAGCAATGTGTTCGTGTTCAGCGTCGATAACAAACAGCGCATCAGGCAGGCCGCCCATGTCTTTGATACCACCCAGGCTGTTTTCCAGTTTGCCAAGCTCACGAGAACGCATCAGCGCTTCTTTTTTAGTCAGCTTGTCAAAAGTACCGTCCTGAGACTGAACTTCCAGATCTTTCAAACGCTTGATTGACTGACGAACAGTTTTCCAGTTAGTCAGCATACCACCCAACCAGCGGTGGTTAACGAAGTATTGGTCACAGCTCAGTGCTGCTTCTTTTACTGCTTCGCTGGCAGCACGCTTGGTGCCAACAAACAGAATTTTACCTTTACGGGAAGCGATTTTGTTCAGCTCTGCCAAAGCATTGTTGAACATTGGAACAGTTTTTTCCAGGTTGATGATATGAACTTTGTTACGAGCACCAAAGATGAAAGGTTTCATTTTTGGGTTCCAGTAACGAGTCTGGTGACCGAAGTGAACGCCCGCTTGCAGCATATCGCGCATGGAAACAGTTGCCATTTTAGACCTCTATAAAGTTAATTGGGGTTATGCCTCCACAGATCCCATGACACCGACTCCTTAACTGCGGGTGATTCATATCAATGAGTTAACCGCATAAGAGCACCCCGGTGTATGTGCCGATCCGTGTGTGTTATTTACACATAATGAGTTTATTTAGTATCCACGACAAATTGCATCACATCAGAAACAATTACACAGAATACCGGCGCGCTTTATACCATAAACCACCACCAGACTCCAACATTTGTTACAAATACGTTTGTTACAGCTATGTTTATTACGGCGACTAATGCGGGTCATATTGGCATCCATTCGGTGGGCTGATACCATTACCGACAATACTTTCCTTAATTAATATCAAGTAGTCGGTAATTTTCCGACTTAAATGGATCCATTTCATGGCTATTTCTATCAAAACAGAAGAAGACATTCAGAAAATGCGGGTTGCCGGACGCCTGGCTGCCGAAGTTCTGGAAATGATTGAGCCTTACGTTAAGGCTGGCGTCACTACAGGTGAACTTGATCGTATCTGCCACCAGCACATTACCGAAAAACAACAGGCCATCTCGGCTTGTCTGGGTTACCACGGCTTTCCTAAATCCGTGTGCATCTCCGTCAATGACGTGGTTTGCCACGGCATTCCAAGCGATGATAAGACACTGAAAGAAGGTGATATCGTCAATATTGACGTGACAGTCATCAAAGATGAGTTCCACGGTGATACGTCTAAAATGTTTATTGTCGGCAAGCCCACCATTCAAGGTGAGCGCCTGTGTCGTGTAACGCAGGAAAGCTTGTACCTTGCCCTGAAAATGGTTAAACCCGGCATCCGTCTGCGTACCATCGGCAAGGCAATTCAGCAGTTTGTCGAAAGTCACGATTATTCTGTTGTCCGCGAATACTGCGGTCACGGTATCGGCAGAGGCTTCCACGAAGAACCGCATGTTCTGCATTATGATGCTGATGATGGTGGCGTGGTATTGCAAAAAGGCATGGCATTCACCATTGAGCCAATGGTCAACGCGGGTGATTTTCGTATTCGCTCCATGAAAGATGGCTGGACAGTTAAAACCAAAGATCGCGGTTGGTCTGCACAGTACGAACACACTATTGTCGTTACCGATAATGGTTGTGAAATCATGACATGGCGCCAAGAAGAAGAAGCACATATCTCAGCAGTATTAGTGAACGCATAATTGCTCGTTAACGCCATCAATACGCTCCCTTATCTCAACCCACAGGGAGCGTTAATCTCTTTCAATAATCACTAGATCATGGCGACTGGAAAAATACGCACCGTCGTTTTTGTCGCTGGAGAGATAAAGAGATACGGGAAAAGCTGATCGAACAATGAGTTAATGACCCCGATTTCCAGTGGTTAATGATTGATGCCAGCCATATTAAAATTCACCCCGATATGGCAGGCACAAAAGGCGACAATCAGGAGATGGGATTCACCAATGCTAACCGTTTAATTGGTTACTGATCTGCTTAGGATTTTCTATCCTTGATTTTGTCATGGTATTTAATGTTTTTACACTGATCGCTTCCTTCGCTGGTGAAAAATAATCGAATGTTTCAAAACCATAAGGTAAGCGGGCACTTTCTGGCAGTTTTAACAATTCTTTCCCCACGAAATCTTCATATGGGTAGCCTTGTTTATAATTTCCTTCTGTCCATGACATCTGGGTTTTACTGCCGTCTTTTTCAATACGAACGACATCCTTGATACTGACCAGGCTTTCCGTATTTTTCAGACCTTTGAATTAAATATTCATTCACATAACAAATAAAAAAGGTGGTGAATTTCCGCACCACTTTATTAAATTTATATGTCTTATGGTAAATAAACAAAACTTTTACAGCGGGTAAAGGCTTTTTTTATTGCTTTGCCCAGTTCTTCATCAGTGACATTATCCGGGAGAATGATATTAGAATCAGCAGACATACCTTTTGCTCCCCACGTATCAAGTTTTTCATGAGCTTCTGGCGTAATTGTTAGTTTACCCTCTAACTGCTTTACAAAGCACTTGTTCATCTTCTTAAACAGTGCTCGTTTAGTCTTGTATCCCCATTTTTCCATTACCTCTGCAATCCATTTTTTAGAGCGCGCTTCAATCATATCACGATGAAAAAAATCATCATCTTCAGGATTAACCAATCGACTTTTAGATAATGCCTGTCGAACAGTAAAACCTAAGTCTTTATCAGAGACGTCTTTAGCCAAGTAAAGAGTGTCTGCCTCGTGGTCTGCCACCAACAATCGATAACCTGACAATGTTCTCACATAATAAAAATCCTCATTAAAACTGATACCTGCATTTAAACCTTGTCCGAAGTCATCAATCATGGAACATCTCCCCTTACAACAGTGACTTTGATATCAATGTTTTTATCGACAGCATAACTAATGGATTTGTTGATTTCAGCCCATTGCGTAGATGTGGTTCTATCAGGAACGGACAGATACATCGTTTTTTGCTGAATCATATTATTGGTTATTCTTAATTCGTCTGCCCCTTTAGTTGTTCTTTCAAATTTAGCCATCTCATTGATATATCCGTTTAGTTGACGGCTTATTTGCTCAGGCTTTTGTAGTCTGGAAGTGGTCGTCGTATTTAACGTTTTTACACTAATTGCTTGCCCTGTTGCTCGGTTAAAATAATCAAATGTCTCAGAACCATAAGGTAATCGGGCACTTTCTGGCCATTTTAATAACTCTTTCCCCACAAAATCTTCATATGGGTAGCCTTGTCTGTAGTTACCGTCCGTGAGACCAACACCGCGACCGTTTAGATCGTGTACTGTATTGATTAAGTAACGCAAATCGCGCCCGAGTCGGTCAAGTTTCCACACGACCAGCGTATCGCCTGATCGCTATGCTCGGCCATTATTCCTTCACGCTGACAGAACTAGTGACCAAAGGGCATCTGAGGCCATTAAAAGAAGCCTCGGAGAAAGAAAACAATGCTTAACGTGAGTTTTCGTTCCACTGAGCGTCAGCCCCCTAAACTGACGCCTTTTGTTTACATTACATAGGGAATCTTGTTGCGAATAACCTAATTTTTAGTCAACAAAGGTTAATTGCTATGATTTCCCCTCTTTATATGGCTGATTTATTTTCATAACGTAACCAGAATGGGAGTTCATTTTCCCCTAAAGAATCATATTCCTCAAGCGATCTGTCTATCTCGGTGATACAATATGGAATATCTGTCACAATCACCTTAACTGGACTATAAGTGCCAAAATCTTCATAAAACCCCTTAGCTGATATTATGCAATGCTCAAGCCCTTCAAAATACTTTTGAAACTTTTGTAATAAATTTCCAGAAAAATTATCCTGATCTTTTATTAATGACAGCATATTATTTAAATCTTCAAAAGGAAGATAACGAAGATAAAACTGAGATAATAGTTTTTTCCCTTCTATATCCTCAACACATTGATTCAACAAATTGAAAAATTCAGCCATATCAGCGCTTGAGCCAAGTTCTACTATAGAACTACCGCCATAAAATCCTATATGTTTCATATATTATCACCGTTTAAATTTAATGGAGACTCCTCCAAGAACGCCGTTTGATTTTTGAATAATTGTGTTAACAATTTCACGTTCTTTTTCCGCAGAGACAACCTGTCCTCGGACATCAATAACAATCCATTGTTTCATACCTGCCGGGAGATTTTTTTGTCTTTCAACGGCCTGTTGTACAACATTATTAATCAGATTATTTGTGTTTGCGTTAATATTATAGTTTTTCACTTCGATACTACAAACATTGTTATAACACCAATCAGGGCGTACACTGCCCTTAGTACCATAAGGGACTTCTTTACCACCTTTGAAAGACACTTGACCACGCCAACCGCTTCCCAAGTCCTTTCCTACGTCAATTTCCGACTGCTTATGACTTGGACGTACCTCAATATATTGCTTTTCTTTTTCTATCAAGTTAGTTAGGGAGTTGGTATTCGGTTTTTCCTTTTTCAGTAGTGATTTTGAGGCATGAGCTAATCCTTCGGCCAGATTTTTCGCACTGTCTTGGGAACTACCTAATATTTTTACGCCAGTCAACGTGCCTGTTCCTATAGCAGCTTCTGGCGCCACAGTATCTGCAACAAAAATTCCTACCTTATTCAAACACAAAGCCAAACCTAGTTTACAGCCTTCAAGAGCTGCAATCCCTGCCTGTACCATTCGCGAAGAGCTAGCAACCAGTAGAGTACCGCCAAAAGTGGCAGCATAGCCACCCGCTGCCGCTGCCGTCACAGCAATCGCAGCATCTTGTCGGGCTGTGATGCGCTCAGCAGCGGCTTTATCCCCTTTTGCTGCCGCTAGCATGTCCTTTTGGTTTTCAAGCGCCAGCCAAGACCACATATGCTCAGTCCAATTATTACGATAAACCAGTTCTGAGGTGTTAGCTGCCTGATAAGTTCCTTCAGGAGTACGGCTAATTAATGCCCCTGACAATGCCGCAATAAATTTGGCCGTATTAAGTTTTATTTTATTTCCTATAAGTGCATCCTGAATTTTACTAAGTTGACGGGTTGATTCATTTTTGAATTCAGGTTCAAATAACCTGTTTTCCATTGTGATTGCAGCAAATTCAGCCGCCAAAGCACCGACGACAGCCCCTTTAGCATCCCCGCCTGCAATTTCCGCACTGATCCCTGAGACAACAGCATGACTGAGCGTCTTGCCCGCATGCCCTAAAATTTCCCCGTTATCACCAACCAGTTTGGCCCCTTGCGCCTGAATTTGATCCCCAATATTGCTCAAAAATGCCGTCTTCAAATTGTCCGTAAAACTGCCGCCATTGATGGCCGTCCCCAGTGTTGAACTCACAACAGAATGCGCGGCAACACGCTGGGCTACCTTAATCCAGTCACTATTCACCAAAGGAAGCTGGGCTTTGGCAGGATCAACAACCCCGGTCTCTCCTGCGATGTTTCCCCATCCCATTGAGTGATCCAGGCCAGCCAATGTCCCCCCCATTGCCATTTTTGTTACGAGAGATTTTACAGAATCACGCTTTGCCAGAGCGGTCAGTGTCTTGGAGAGATTGCCTTGATTTTCAACTAAGGCAACCGCTGCCTGCGAAGTCAACCCTATCATGCCACTATAAGCCGCCCCATAAACTGCACTCGCCGTAACACCTGTTGCCCCGGTCGCTCCCACCGCAGCTTCTCCCGCCCAGGCAGCCATACCAGAGCCTGCGGTTACCGCCGCGACGGCAATCGCAATCACAGCCCCCACAACCGGATTCAGGCTCTGGCTTTTCTTGTCCCAACTACTGTAAGCATCCTTAACCAAACTCCACTGAACGTCATGACGATTGCGCAGATCTTTCAGCCATTCCGTCCCCGGGGTATTGCCGAGTCTCACCAACGCGTCTTCAAGTAACTGCCCCTCTTTGACTTTTACATCCGCACTGACACCTTGCCCTGACTCCACCGTCAATGTCCCACCAACACGCACTGACGGTATGGACCATACCTTCTCACTACTGCCTTTATCACGGTGTGTAACAAAAAAACCTTCTGACACGGAGACAGTTCGTTCAAACGCAGTATTTGGCATCGCCCTGAAGTTTACTTTTCCTGTTTGGCTGGTAATTTTCGCGTTTTCGTTGGTGTCGATCCGGCTCGCTTCCAATGTCACATCGTCTTTTGCCATCAGGGTAATATCACCCCCCGCAATAAACTCAGCCGGTTTGCTCGTTGAGTTATGTTTTATCCGGGTTGCTTCCTTACAGCTCCTGAAGATGAAAAAACCGCCACATTTCCTTTCATTATCTTCCCATTTATATGACTCTTCCATCGCTTGCGCATAGAGAACGCCCCCTTTGGCAGCAATATCCATGGCCCCTTTAGCCATCAACGCGGTTGCCTGAAATAAAATACTGCCCTGGGCATGCATCGTTAATGTACCGCCACTCTTAAGCTGGCTAACACGTTGTGTGAAGCGTTCACTGTTGCCGTCTTCGATATGTTCCTGTACCGACTCGAAGCGGATATTTCCGCCCGTGGAGAGCGTCATATCACGACCGGATGTCAGGCTTGAGCCATAGGTTAATAAATTCCCTGCCGCAGAGAGGGTAAGATTCTGGGCTGCATTAAGGGTGCTAATGCCAGCAGCGTAGGATTTATAATCTGCAGTGTGGTCAGGCGAATATTTTTGTGCCAGGAAGACCATGTCTTGCCCCGCATTAACGGAGATATCCCCTCTGCTCGAGGTTAATGTAGCAAACCGGCCAACGATATCCCGGCTTGCACTTAGTTTCAGGTGATCGCCGGCAGTAATACGGGCGCTACCCGCCAAAATTCTGGCGCTGGCTTCATTTAAAGGCACATCTTCGGCATCATGTGCATGCATATCAATATCACGCCCTGCGCCCAATGTGATGTGTTGTCCGGCGTCGATCTCTCTTCTGAGTAACTTAATATCATTGCCCGCAAACAAATTAATACTGCCCGTCGTCCTCAATGGACCCACATTCCAATTCTGAAGTGTGGGGCTAACATCCAAGTTATGGCCGGCGCTTAATGTCAGGTCATAGGACGCATTGGGCTGAGTTGCCGTGTAGAAGTACAAATCTTTACCCGCCGACACCCGTAAATTGTTAGTGGCTGAAATGGAGGAGCCATCACCGTTGCCTATTGTAATATCGCCTTCATGCACGACATATTCAACATTGTTCCCTTTCAATACCACGTTTTTAGTGTTGAGGTATTGACCGGTAATTAATGTCAGATCGTTCTTTGCTTCCCATTTGGTGTCTTGTGCCTCAATGGCTATTCCCGCATTTAACGTAATATTATTTGCCTGATTTGACCGAAGCCCAATGACCTCGATATTGTGACCCGCTGATATCTGTAAATTGTTATCAGCCACGGTCACACCATTTTTCACCGTGATGTTTCCAGCGCGCGCAACAAGTTCAACATCGTTCTTCCCTGTCAGTGTTGAGGAGTCCATCTTGATATTATCGCCGGCAACCAATACCAGATTATTATCCGCATGCATCATTCCCTGGGAAATAGCCATGTTACGGTCAGCGATGACTGACAGTTCATTGTCCGCTTTCACTTTAAGGTAACCGGGACCTGTTATTTCACCGGCATGAAGCAGGATATTTCTCCCGATGATTGATGTCATGCCCGATAACAAATCGACCCTGTTTTTAAAATCGGCAACAATATTATGGCCCTGGAGTGAGGTGAGTTGTTTGTATTCCGTCCAGTCACGATGGTTACCCGTGAAAAAGTTGTTACCCGTTAGAATAAGATTATTACGTGCACTTAACTGACTGGTGTTTTTGTTGGTGAGATTAGAGGCATTGATATAAGCATTCGCCCCTGAAGCGAGAAGGCCACCCTCAATATTACTGAATTCTTTTGTACGCATGACGATATCGCCATATTGGGTTTGCAGCGTTCCTCTATTGTTGTTAACCTTACTCGCTGGATTGCCCACCCAGTCTTTTTGCAACCACAGGTTGCGATTGGCCTGAATCAGGCTAACCTCTCCCCCTTGATTATCCAAACGATCAACAAATAAACGCATATCCCCGGCTGAAAGCACCTTACCTGCATTGCTCAGGGTATTAGCCGCTAATGTGATATCTTTCCCTGCTTTGACCTGACTGTTTTTAACTATGTCAATGTCTTTACTACTCACATTAATATCGGTTTTGGCGTTGACATTCCCAAGGGTGATTTTGCCATCCACCGTCAAACGGATACCATCTTGCTGAGTGGTCAAATTGGCAAGGTTAACGCCAACGCCGGTTTCCGTTCCCACCAGGCTGATTTTATTGGCATACATCCCCCCCATCGCCCGTGTATCAATGGCAAGCTTGGGGACTGTTCCTGTGCCTTTAACGGGAAAATTTCCATGTTCAAAGTCAAACAGGTTAGCCCCTTGTACCAACGACAAGTTTTTGGCTTTTATTACACCGTTAAGGGTCGTCGCACGGCTGATAATATCAACATAATCTGCTGACTGTGCATCCAATCCACGCCCGCCAATAGTAATGTGTCCTTGTCTCACGCCGATGGCCGCCAGTGCCCCATTTTTATCAACCATCGGCTCCCCGGTCGTTAATGTCACCCCGGCAGTATTGATAAAACGACAACCATCACAGGTAATACCATTCCAGTTAGCAATGACAACCCGGGCTTTTTGCCCCGCCACTTCCAAAGGGCCTGCCAGCTTAGAAGGGTCGGAACCCATCACCTCATTAATAATCAGGTCTGCGCCTTTACCGTTAATCAGGTTCGGATTTGCCCGAATTCTCCCGGCCAGTTCGGTTTGTGTGTCCGTGTTCGCGTTATTTAATATCAATCCCATGCCCCCATGCACCCCAAAATTGCCGTAATAAATATGGCTCACACCTGCCGTATTCGGTTTGGGGATATTCATAACATGAGAATACATTTGGCTGCCGGTTACCGGATCCTCGTAATAGTACTTCTCAACATCCCCTTCCTGTAGCCTGCGAGCGTCAGGATTGGTTTGCCCTATCGCGGGATGCAGTGGATACACCGCTGTCAGATAAGTAATCAGATAAATCAGGCACTTCATTTTTGATGAGTTTTGTTGAGACATCATGGGTTACCTTTTCTTATCAGGGTTAACTTAAAATTCGAGTGAAACGCTGGCATAAAACGACCACGCATCAGGCTTTAGCGTGTGCGGGTAATACAGTGGCTTACCAATCATGAGCTGGGATGACATCACCTGTTGTGTCAGCGTGACACCAAGGGCACTGCCTAATAAATGGGCCTTTGCCACGCCATAGCGAGACTGTCCAACCCGATGGCCATAATCCAATGCCCCCATAAACGTCAGTACACCAATCTGACCGACGTCAAGTTGATGGGTGACCTCCTGTCTCCAGTAGAACCCTTGGTTACCACTCAGGTATTGGGTTTTATATCCCCGTATCGAGTACAATCCCCCCAGAGACAGCCGTTCAGGGGAGGGCAAATCATCGGGAGTCAATTGCCCATAAAATGAGGTTAAATACGCGGTATTGGGGGAGAAAGGGTAATAATAACTGCTGCTTAAGTTGAATTTACGGAAAGTATTTCGGGTTGCGAGAGGAGGGGATGTGACCGCGTTTCCATACTCAAAGGCGGGTCTGAAGGTAAAATAACCGCCTCCCAATAGGGTACTGTACTGGGCGCCGATATAGGCTGTTTTTATCACCGGACTGCTTAAAAAGAGTTTTTGATCGGCAATCGCGTTTTTCACTGCCTTATGACGTCCACCGGCTTGTAAACCTAATTTTTGCTTTCCATCCCGATAAAGTGTGCGGGTGATATCAAGCTGGTGTGTCTGGTTTTCACTGTCATAGGGATAATTTTCCCCCATGATAGCCAGTTCTTGCCGCGAGGTATGGTAAAAATAGTGGTAACGTGCGGTCCAATAGCCATAGGGAACACTCATTGACAGCGCCAGACTACGGCTATGTCCCGCCGGCCTAAAATCCGTATCCTGTAGCCAGGAGAACGACCACTGTTCACCCAATCCCAAAGGGGCATCCAATACCAACCCGGCACTTGCCTGATATTCGCCTATCCCTTTTTGACCGCTGTTATCGACGCTGATCAATCCCCTGCCCGGAAAGCGACGGGCTTGCTGCCGAATATGCACTGTAGAGTACCCGGGTTGTGTACCTGGTTTGATCTCAATGGTGAAACGGGACGAAGCCAGACGATTAAGGTGCTCCAGTCCCTGTTCAATATCGCGCAAATTTAGGATCTTTCCCACTATCCCCGGAAACAGCATCTTTGCCATACGGGGCGGTTTTCCGTCAATTTCAATGGCATCAACCCGGCCTTCTATTACCGTAATGTGGAGTTTGCCATCAGAGAGACTTTGTTCAGGCAGGTAGGCTTGCGAAGTGATATAGCCCTCTGTGATATAGGCGTTAGTGACTGCTCGCACCAATTGCTTAAGCTCAGTCAGTGTCACGCAACGATGCACATAAGGTTGGGTCACTGTGTACTGTATAGATGTAGATAAGGACTCTGCGCCTTGAAATAGGATTTCGTTAATGTTGACGCACTGTGTATCAATGGTCGGCGCACTCTCCATTATTTGTTCGGGAATAACCGATTTTTTCCGCAAATCTTCCCGTTGTTGCTGGGCATCATCCAGCAATATTTTTTGCTGTTGACGCTGACTGTCCAGTATCGCTGGCGGGGATGCCAGATGCGGTTCTTGCGCTTGATGATTAAAGGGAAGTTCATCGGCTTGTGCGATGTGTATGACAAACATCGCCCAGCCCAGTAGCCCCACTTTTATTTGGTTGAATATTTTTATTGCCATAGTTAAATTAATTAATCAGTTAATAATTATTTATAAAAGGTGACACGGTCTATTTTTATATTTATTAGCTGATTTTCAATATGGCCTAAATCACAAAGAAATATTTATGGATTATAAAACCAAAAATATATTGGAAATAAAATATTCACCATCCTTTAAACTTATTGATTCTAAAATAAAGCCAATTCCACTACCTCATAGATTAATATAGAATTAATGAAAATTATCTTTATATGCCAATCCAACTTCAAGTTGCAGCTTGCAAATCAATGTGATTGTTTATATCTCCCCGCGTAGCGGGGAGATATAAGACGCATCTTGAAAGACGATTGGTATAGGTTATTGTGGAAGGTATTATCGACGCTTTAGCAGAAACTGATTGGAAAACACTGTCTGAGGGAATGGGGACAAAACAGGACAATAACCCCTGTTCATCCTATTATTTTCTCAGTAATCTGATCATCATGAGTTTTCTCACGATAGGTTTCTGCATATGCCGGTTGATATCTCCTTAACGCAAGCCCCCGTTCCGCCTCTTTCTCCTGTGGAGTTTTCCCACGATGACCTGCAATTCCCCGCGCTTAAACAGCATATTGATGAATTCCAGCTCTGGCTTGAGCACGCATTCAAGGCAGGGATCTCAGCGGATGCACTGATTTACACCCGCAGTGACTATATTGATCAACTTTTAAAACGATTATGGCAGGAACAGGGATTTGATCAGATCAATTCCTTTTCCTTGATTGCGGTCGGTGGTTATGGTCGCCGCGAATTACATCCTCTCTCTGACATTGATCTATTGATTTTGAGCCAATCGCCATTGACTGAAACGCAATCAACTCGCCTTGGGCAGTTAATTGCCCTGCTTTGGGATATTCGTCTTGAAGTCGGCCACAGTGTCAGGACATTCGAAGAATGCCAGCAAAAAGGGCTTTCCGACCCCACTATCGCGACTAACCTCATTGAATCCCGTTTGATTTGTGGAGATTTATCTCTCTTTCTGCGCATGCAGAGATATATTTTCAGCGATGATTTCTGGCCATCCACTCAATTTTTTGCAGCTAAAATTACTGAACAAAGAAAACGTCACCGACGCTATCACAGCACCAGTTACAATCTGGAGCCTGATATCAAAAGCAGCCCAGGTGGACTACGCGATATTCACACATTACTTTGGGTCGCTCATCGCCATTTTGGTGCCACCTCCTTAGATGAAATGGTCAATTTTGGTTTCCTGACCCAGGAAGAACGCAATGAATTGAACGAGTGTCAGAATTTTCTCTGGCGTATCCGTTTTGCGCTCCATTTGGTTGTTACCCGTTACGATAACCGGTTGCTGTTCGAACACCAATTTAGTGTCGCCCAGCTGCTCGGCTATGAAGGGAAAAGAAATCAGCCGGTCGAGCAAATGATGAAAGATTTCTATCGCATGACTCGCCGTGTCAGTGAGCTAAATAACATGCTGCTGCAACTGTTTAATGAAGCCATTTTGGCCTTGCAGCCCAATGAAAAACCACGTTTCCTGAACACTGAGTTTCAATTGCGGGGAAACCTTATCGATCTCATTGATGAAACGCTATTTAGCCGTGATCCTACTTCAATCTTGAGAATGTTTTATCACATGGCTGAACATCGTGAAATTGAGGGGATCTATTCCACCACATTGCGCCAACTGCGTTATGCCCGTAGAAATCTGACCGCTCCGTTGTGTGAATATCCTAAAGCACGAAAAATTTTCATGGATATTCTGCGCCATCCCCATGCAGTTACAGGGGCATTACTCCCAATGCACCTTCATAGTGTCTTAGGGGCTTATATGCCTTTTTGGAGCAATATTGTCGGCCAGATGCAATTTGACCTTTTTCATGCTTATACCGTTGACGAACACACCATCCGCGTACTGCAAAAACTGGAAAGTTTTGCTGATGAAAATAACCGTGTGATCCACCCTCTGTGTGTTGAACTTTACCCACATCTTCCTCAACCAGAGCTATTACGGCTGGCCGCTTTTTTCCATGATATTGCTAAAGGACGCAATGGCGATCATTCTGAGCTTGGCGCTAAAGATGCCTTCACATTTGCGCGACAGCATGGTTTGACAAACCACGAAGCTGGATTAGTGGAATGGCTGGTTCGCGATCATCTGCTGATGTCAGTGACTGCACAACGTCGGGATATTCAAGATCCAGAAATCATTCAGCAATTTGCCAGCCAGGTTAAAAACCAAAACCGCCTTAATTACTTAGTCTGCCTGACCGTTGCTGATATTTGTGCTACCAACGCTAAACTCTGGAACAGCTGGAAACAAAGCCTGATACGTGAACTCTATTTCGCCACTGCAACGCAATTGCGCCAGGGAATTCAAAATACCCCTGATTTACGGGAACGAATCCGTCACAATCGCTTACAAGCATTAGCCCTTCTACGCCAGGAAAATATCGACGAACAGCGCTTACACAATATCTGGAGCCGTTGCCATGCAGATTATTTCCTGCGCCATACTCCCGACCAATTAGCGTGGCATGCTAGCCATTTAATCCATCACTCCCCTTTGGAACCCATGGTTTTGATCAGTACCGCCTTTTCTCACGGTGGTACAGAAATTTTTATTTGGTGCCAGGACCGGCCTTCGCTTTTTGCGGCCGTTGTTGGGGAATTGGACAAACGTAATTTAAGTGTCCATGATGCTCAAATCTTCACTAATCGTGATGAAATGGCGATGGATACATTTGTTGTTTTAGATCCTAATGGTCATCCACTGGCGTTTGATCGTCACGAACCTATCCGCCGTGCCTTATTGAAAGTCATGAACGATCCACATCCTAAAGTCCCAAAGGCACGCAATTTGCCTGCCAAGTTACGCCATTTTAATGTCCCAACCAAAGTTAACTTTTTACCAACAAAAAATGCTCGCCGTACTTATATGGAATTAGTTGCATTGGATCAGCCTGGATTATTGGCACGGGTAGGCAATATTTTCGCCGAATTGGGTGTTTCCTTACATGGCGCCCGCATTACGACTATTGGTGAACGTGTGGAAGACTTTTTTGTATTAGCGGATAAAGATCAAAACGCATTACATAAAAAAATCAGGGATGAACTATCAGAAAGGTTGACAGAGGCTCTCAACACACGAGATAAACTATAACAAGATTCTCTTAACAGAAATTAGGAACCGCATACTTATGCAGCAATTACAAACAACTATCGAAAATGCATTTGAAGATCGCGTTAATATCACCCCAACTACCGTTGATGGCACAACCCGCGATGCCATTAATCAGGTTATTCAAATGCTGGACAGTGGCAAACTGCGTGTCGCTGAAAAAATCGACGGCGAGTGGGTCACTCATCAATGGCTGAAAAAAGCGGTATTGCTTTCCTTCCGCATTAATGACAATCAGGTGATGGAAGGTGCTGAAAGTCGCTATTTCGACAAAGTGCCGATGAAATTCGCTGACTATGATCAGGCTCGTTTCGAAAAAGAAGGATTCCGTGTCGTACCTCCTGCAGCTGTCCGCCAAGGGGCTTATATTGCACGCAATACCGTACTGATGCCATCTTACGTCAACCTCGGTGCTTACGTGGATGAAGGCACAATGGTAGATACCTGGGCAACAGTCGGTTCCTGTGCACAGATCGGTAAAAATGTTCACTTATCCGGCGGAGTGGGCATTGGCGGTGTCCTGGAGCCATTACAGGCCAACCCAACCATCATTGAAGACAACTGCTTTATCGGTGCACGTTCTGAGATTGTAGAAGGCGTTATCGTAGAAGAAGGCTCCGTGATCTCAATGGGTGTTTACATCGGCCAAAGCACCAAAATCTATGATCGCGAAACCGGCGAAATCCATTATGGCCGCGTACCAGCGGGTTCTGTCGTTGTATCCGGTAATCTTCCATCAAAAGATGGCAGTTACAGCCTGTATTGTGCTGTTATTGTGAAAAAGGTTGATGCCAAAACCCGTGGCAAAGTGGGTATTAATGAACTGCTGAGAAATATTGACTAACGATATAAACTTTCTATTTCATAAATAAGTTAATAAGTTCACAGAATTACCGAGCGGCTATATATTATATAAATGTATAGCCGCTTCACTATCGATCCGGAGAAAACAATTTTTCGTCTATAGAAGATAACTTACTGAAACAATTCTATTGAATAGGTAACTCGTTTTTAGAAATGATTGCCAATCTATTTTGGTAGTGTTCAGGATCTCCCCATAACCAAATTTCTTGACTGCTAACATCATTTTGGGTCAGAATTTTGTGCAACTCACCAGAAATCATGTCATAAGAATAAACATGCATACTATATGCCAGTGCGTCATACATCCGATCCTGCCAAAAAGCCATACCGTCAGTTGTCTGGTTCATATCTGATACAATGACATCATACCGTTCAATTAAATAATCAAAGAATACCTTACCGGCTAAGTCACGTAGGACAGCTCGATGTTGAGGTGTCCTAATTCGCCACACAAGAATTTGTGTTACAGGGCGGCAATTTAATACAACATCCGGCTGTATAACTACCCTGTTATAATAAACAACTTCTTTAGAGACATCATTAATCAAGGCTAGCTCAAAATGAGACTGACTAATCCACTCCCCCAATCGGCCGTCGACACGAACCATACGATAGCCAGGAGAAAATACTAACCCTCTTATCTGATTTGTAATATCTGTTCCGCCCATTAATGAAATATAGAGGGCATGATTATCTGAGCCTTCGTTCAAATGAGCAAAGACTGCATTAATCTTTTCAGGATCCACCAATTTTTTTGGCATGTCTTCCTCTCAGCTCTACTTATCTAAATGGACAATATAGACAATATATACCAATCTAACTTCAAGATGCGTGTGATTTCATATCATGTTGTAAATTGCAACTTGAAGTTTAATGCGTATAGTTACCAAATTGATAAATATCTCTTGACATGATATTAGTTTGATTAGATCTTAAGTTCAATAAGAAAACATGTTACTTTATTGTCCTCTTGTTGTTCTACTTTTCTACTGAAAACTAACCTGTTTCGATTAGTATTTCCTCAATCCCCATTAACCATTTGACTTTTAACGATTATGAAATGGATAATAAATCCACTATTTTTAGCCTTTCCATTTCATTTAGATGACTAGGTGGCGCGTTATGTACGATAACTTGAAAAGTTTGGGGATCACACATCCTGAAGATATTGATCGCTATAGCCTCCGTCAGGAAGCGAATAACGACATTCTGAAGATTTATTTCCGCAAAGACAAAGGCGAATTTTTCGCCAAAAGCGTTAAATTTAAGTATCCACGCCAGTTAAAGACCATCTCTGACGCCCACTCTAGCCAGGGTTATAAAGAAGTCAAAGAGATAAACACCAACCTACGTTATGTCATTGAAGAGTTGGATCAGATCTGCAAACGTGATCAAATAGAAGTGGATTTGCAACGCAAAATCCTCGACGACTTACGCCATCTCGAACATGTCGTTGCGAATAAGATTGCAGAAATTGAAGCAGATTTAGAAAAGCTGGCCCGTAAATAAATTATGTCAGCTTGCTTATACACCGCTTATTTTCCCCAATTCTCGAACCCAATAAAGGTATAAGCGGTGTAGTCGTTCATTTCCTTACAACAAAGCCCCCCACTCTTCAATCCAGTTCTGAGCAAAGACTTCAGGTTCAACAACCTCAATTGCATCAATCAACAGTACCTCGCCGATTCGTTTGGCTCCCTGTTCCTGTAACAGTTCATCAAAAGTACGGCCACCACCACAGAAAGTGTCGTAACTGCTGTCACCTAACGCAATCACGCCGTAACTCAGATCGGGCTGATAGCCCAACTTATCATTTAATTCTGTATAGAGTGGCTGGATATTATCAGGCAGATCACCTTGTCCTGTTGTCGAAGTCACCACTAAGACAACGTGTTGCAAATACTCTTGCCATTGTTCTAAGGTTGCATCTTCAAAAACCACAACCTTATGCCCCTGCTGCTCAAGTATCTGCTGTGCTTCTTCTGCAACCGCTAACGCATTGCCATAAACTGTACCAACGAAAATACCAATCTTTGCCATAGATATTGATCCCTTTAATCAGTTTGATACTGCGTTCATTCATGAATAGTGAAACATTCCAGATCAGGCACAATACCCCGCCAACCAAATTGTTCAAGCAAATATTGCCATGATTGATCCCAACGCGCAGTGAGGAGAAGGTTCTCTCCTGTCACGGGATGCTTGAGTTGAAGGTGGCTGGCATGCAGCATTAACCTGCCAGTCTGATAATATTTAGCAACTCCTCGATTTTGTCGCAAATCGCCGTGCGTGGTATCCCCAATGATCGGGTGTCGAATATGTGCCATATGCCGCCGCAATTGATGCTTACGTCCCGTTTTTGGCATCAGCTCCAACAGACTGAAACGAGATGTTGGATAACGCCCTATCTCAACCGGACACTCTACTTTTGCCAACGAACGATAATAAGTAACGGCGGGTTGTGCTGCTCTATCTGTATCAGCAAATTTATCCGCAATTTTATCCAACTCTTCCATTAGGGCATAGTCGATAATATCATCACCTTCAACATAACCCCGCACAACTGCGTGATATGTTTTTTGTATAGTATGGAATTCAAATTGTTGTGCAAGTGTCCTGGCTACTTCGCTTGAAAGCGCCATCAATAAAACACCCGATGTTGGCCGATCCAGACGATGAACAGGGAAAACATGCTGTCCAATTTGATCGCGCAATGTTTGCATCACAAAAACAGTTTCATGGCGCGCCAACCAACTCCGGTGAACCAACCATCCGGCAGGCTTATTGACTGCAACAATATGTTTATCCTGATAAATAATCTCCAGCATATCAGGCATCCTGCGTAAACAGGTTGTCCAATGCCCGTAAGTGTTCAAGTAAAGGGAAAAAACGCTCTACTTCTTCTTTATACACTTCTTCAAAATATGGGGCGATGGTAAATGCCGTTGGTAAACAGGCTTTTTGTTCTATCAAGGCGCGCATCCTTGGAATTAATACCCACTGGAGCCACTCTTCTGCTGACATGGTATCAATGGAAAAAGGTTCGATACTTTCAAAGGCTTCTGGCTTAGGCGGATAATTTTGCCATATGCCTACCGTTTTCATGGTAGCTTCAATTAATTGCAATTTATGTAGAATTTGTTTCTCGATACTCATGATGTTTCGTCTGATGCTTGTCTATTGCTCAGATGACAAAAACTGCCACCGTGTCATTGGGACATAAGAGTATCATTGATACGATTTCAGCGGAAAAATTACGACAGGAAAAATGGCGGCAATAGTTAAAAGTAAATAGTTAGAATGGAGTTAAGAGGAGAGATTTTCTCTCTCCTCTTGAGTGGCTGTCATAGCAATCCTGCTACATGGGGTGCTTCCTGCTAATTTCCCTGACAAAATACATCCTTGTCAGTTATCCTTTATTCAATCATTATACTAATGGTTTTTAGCGTTCCTGCTTGTACCTAATCATCCTTGCACCATCTTCCCGATGGATTTATTCCCTGGTTATTGTTTTACAATGGTTCCTTGCGGAACAGTGAAAGGATCTACGATCCAGCCTCTTGAAACAAGCCACTGAATCAGAATCGTAAGCAATATGAAAAATTCACATTGAGATAAAATTACACATGTTATTGATATAGAATAAAAATAATTTCAATGAATAATATTCACGTCATGATTAGAAGAAATATCTCACGTAAAATGTGAGATATCTCTTACAAAAAAGCCAATCAATATCTGCAATCAATTGCACACAACGGGATTGATAACCGAAAGGAAACTTGTCAAATCTGCGGATAAAACTTTCCGCTCCTGGCTGCCAAACCGTTCAAGAATCACTTGCCCTGTCAAATTACACAAAGAAATCAATCCCATATCGGAATCAGTCGTCCCAATAAAGACGGTAGGTGAGAGCTTTAACCGCTTCTGTGTCACAAGATGACCAATCAGATTTTCCTGCAAGCGAATGAAATCATCTTCACTCCATACCTGAATTAGGCTGAAATTTTGCCCGGCAAAACTGGCAGTCATATCACCCGCAAACTGCATCACATAGTAATCATGGATAGCATCCTGCAAACGGATCTCCAGTGCAGTTTCTACCTTACTAAGTTTTTCTTGGGCAGAAAACGACCGTGGAAGCCAATACACCACACCATCTCCCGTACGCTCGATACAAGGTGAAGGTATGCCATACAACTCACTGCTGGCTGGCGGAAACCCTGTTTTCTCTTGCCATAATTCAACATAACGTCGGGTAAAGTCAGAGAGTGCCTCTGTCACATTAAAGGTCATATTATTATATCATCCCTATTTTCAGGCTTATAAAAGTGATGTTACCATCTTAATGAAAAAATGTTGATATAGCCTAATTCTTTTCAAGAGTCTTAAATATATTCCAATCAATTATTGGATTCATCATAGCTTTATATTCTATAACAAATAAGATCCATCTAAAAATAAAAACCATAATATATTAAATATCAGACATATTTTCACATCCACTGATACATAATAGCCACTAGCTATTAAAATGATAATTTTCTTTAAAAAAAATTAATAACAAGTAGGTTGACCGTTGAATTCATATTCAAACATCATCTCCTAGAAATTGAAAAATAAGGAAATAGAATATGTCATCCAAAGAACCAATTAAACAAGAAGATATTGACTTACAAAAACCAATAATTAATGAAATAGAATTTAATTTATACAACTTTCCCAAAGAGGTAACCTGGAAAACTATTAATTTTAAGAATTGGTCTGGAGAAATTAGTGCCAATAATATGCCATGCTGCATACCAAAAACGGTTGAAGAAGTCATTTCCGTTGCCAATTGGGCATGGAAAGAAAATTATAAATTAAGGCCTATTGGGCAATCACATAATTGGTCTCCACTCATATTGGGATCAGGAAAAAGTCCCAAAGATAATATTATGTTAATGGATCTTTCTGCTCATTTCACCCATGTCAATATCGAGCATCGCTCCCAATTTTGCCTGGTGACCGCACAAACGGGCATCCTGATGGAAACGTTGATGACCCAAATGGAAGAACAGGGCCTGGGCTTTACTGCCACACCTGCTCCTGGTGATTTAACACTCGGCGCGGTTCTCGCAATAAACGGGCATGGAACTGCCATTAAAGCTGTTGACGAAATCCCACTTCCTGGACACACATTTGGTTCTCTGAGTAACACGATATTATCCCTGTCTGCTGTTGTATGGGATAAAGAAAGTCAGCAATATACGGTTAAACGTTTTGAACGCAATGAACCTGATTGTGCACCGCTACTCACGCATATTGGCTGCGCCCTAATTTTAGAAGTGCAATTTCAGGCGGGTAAAAATCAACGCCTTCGGTGTCAAAGTTTTACCGATATCCCTGCAGATGAGTTATTTTCCCTGCCAGAAAACGCGAAAGAAAAACGGACGTTTAGTTATTTTCTGGATCAAAGTGGTCGGGCTGAAATCATTTTATTTCCCTTTACCAAGAAGCCGTGGCTAAAAGTCTGGAGTGTGGCACCAACCAAACCAGCCACCAGCATCGAGGTAACAACGCCTTATAACTATCCATTTTCCGACAATATTTCATTAACTTTATCAGATATCGTGGAGGATGCGGTTACTGCATTCCCATTTATAACGCCTTTAATAAATCAAATACAATATCAGCATGTCCATGATTCTTTGCAAAATAGGGGAAAAGATATCTGGGGTTGGAGTAAGAACCTGTTGTTATATGTCAAGCCAACCACATTGCGTGTTACAGCAAATGGTTATGCGATATTGACACAACGTACTCACATCCAGCTTGTAATGAACAAATTTTATACCCAATGGGGGGCACTCATACAACAATATGAAGAACAACTAAAATATCCCATCAATAGTCCTCTTGAAGTGAGGGTAACGGGATTAGATGATCCTGCTGAAGTCATGGTAACAGGAGCAACGGTTCCCAGTTTATCCGCCATTCGTCCCCGTTTAGATCATCCAGAATGGGATGTGGCTGTTTGGATTGACGTTTTGACTTTTCCAAAAACCCCCGATGCTATTGAATTTTTTCGCCAACTTGAACAATGGCTATTCAACGAATTTGACGGTTCTTATGCCTCTGCTCGTGTTGAATGGAGTAAAGGCTGGGCTTATGGTTCTAAAACTGCATGGGAAGATAAAGAGATATTAACCAAAACAATCCCAACTTCATTAACTGATGGCTTGCCTGCTGATAACAACTGGGCTTCGGCAGTTTCAGCATTACAAAAGTACGATCCACATCATTTATTTAGATCACCATTATTGGATACATTGCTGTCCGATTAATTGCTTTCTGGTTAATAGCCCCCTAATAAATAGTAGATATAGCAATATATCTACTATTTAATTCAGCTTGCCTAGCCATCACGCTAATCACATCAACAATAATGTTAGTTCGATAACTCTGGGGGAAAAAAATACGAACCATTTGGATTCCTTGATACACTACAGATGATTTTAGTCATCAAGACGCTCTTTGTTGTAAAGACCATCTCGATCATAAAATTTTTCAGCCTTAAGGAATTCTAATGTCTTTATATCAAGATAATCATGCACTTTCCCAACTCACATTGGGTAAACCAACCCCTTACCGCGATAACTACGATCCGACTTTATTACAAGCGGTTCCCCGCAGTATGAACCGGGAACCACTTGGGCTGTTTCCTGATAATCTCCCTTTTCATGGTGCAGATATCTGGACAATGTACGAACTCTCCTGGCTCAACGCACGTGGCGTTCCTCAAGTTGCCATCGGTCACGTCAACTTGGATGCGGCCAGTGAAAACCTTATCGAATCAAAAAGCTTTAAACTTTATCTCAACAGCTTTAACCAAACCCGTTTTGCTGATTGGGAAACGGTACAAAAAACGTTGCAACAAGATTTATCTGCTTGCGCCAATGGCAATATTGAAGTGGTTCTGCATCCCCTGCACGATTTCAGCCAACAGCCAATTGCCGAATTTGCCGGAAACTGCATCGATAATCAGGACATTGAAATTGATGATTATCAATTCAGTCGCGATTATCTTAACAACGCAGCCACTGGCCCTGTCGTTGAAGAAACCCTGGTTAGCCATTTGCTAAAATCAAATTGCCTGATCACCAACCAACCCGATTGGGGATCGGTTATGATCCGCTATCAAGGCCCAAAAATCGATCAGGAAAAGTTATTGCGCTACTTAGTTTCTTTCCGGCATCACAATGAATTTCACGAACAATGTGTTGAGCGTATTTTCAATGACTTAATGACATTATGTGCACCTGAAAAACTCACTGTTTATGCACGCTATACCCGTCGGGGAGGGTTGGATATCAATCCGTGGCGCAGTAACGAAGCGTTTATTCCTGCAAGAGAAAGGTTAGCCCGTCAGTAATCGAAATAACTTGGATGAGTGACCGCTAGCTAAACTGTGGATAAAGTCAGTTATACCCAATAGGGTATAAATCATTACTGAGGAATCCCCACAAGGGGTAAAAGGAGTCATTCTTGATTACACATGTCAATCCATTAGGATCAATGGATTTACTCTCTCAGCTTGAAGTAGATATGCTCAAGCGTACCGCAAGCAGTGATTTATACCGCCTTTTCCGTAATTGTTCACTGGCGGTTCTTAATTCAGGTAGTCAAACAGATAACAGTAAGGAATTACTCTCAAAATATCAAAATTTTGATATCAACGTACTGCGCAGAGAGCGTGGCGTAAAACTGAAACTGATTAATCCCCCCGAAGAAGCCTTTGTCGATGGTAAAATCATCCGTTCCCTGCAAGCCAATCTTTTTGCAGTACTGCGCGATATTTTGTTTGTCCACGCGCAAATTACCGATGCACAAAAAAGACATCATTTGGACATGGGAAATGGTATGCACATTACCAATACCATTTTCTCCATCCTACGCAACGCCAAGGCACTGCATATCTCAGAAGATCCTAATATGATTGTTTGTTGGGGCGGCCATTCCATTAATGAGAAAGAGTACTTGTATGGACGCAAGGTGGGCAATGAGCTTGGATTACGTGAACTGAATATCTGTACGGGTTGTGGTCCTGGTGCAATGGAAGCACCGATGAAAGGCGCCGCAGTGGGACATGCCCAACAGAATTACAAAAAAAGTCGTTTTATCGGCATCACAGAACCTTCAATTATTGCGGCAGAACCCCCTAATCCGCTGGTGAATGAACTCATTATCATGCCTGATATTGAAAAACGTCTGGAGGCCTTTGTCCGTATTGCCCATGGCATCATTATCTTCCCTGGCGGAGTGGGAACGGCAGAAGAATTGCTGTATTTGTTGTCTATCCTGATGCATCCTGAAAACAAAGATCAAGTTCTGCCGCTGGTTCTGACTGGCCCCAAAGAGAGCGCCAATTACTTCCAGGTGCTGGATGAATTTATCGTTAATACCCTGGGGGAGCAGGCTCGCCATCACTATCGCATTATTGTCGATGCCCCTTCAGAAGTCGCACGTATAATGAAAAAAGCCATGCCGAAAGTCAAAGAAAAGCGCCGCGCAACCGGAGATGCCTATAGCTTCAACTGGTCACTGAAAATCAGCTCTGATCTACAATCGCCATTCATACCAACCCATGAAAACATGGCTGACTTGAATTTATACCCAAACCAACCAGCGGAAAAACTTGCCTCAGCGCTACGGCGCGCATTTTCTGGTATTGTGGCGGGTAATGTCAAAGAAGTGGGTATCCACGCTATAGAGAAACATGGGGTATTCAAGATCCACGGCGATGCAGATATCATGCATCGCATGGATAACCTCCTGCAAGATTTTGTCGAGCAAGATCGCATGAAACTTCCCGGAGGCGCTGCTTATGAACCCTGTTATGAGATAATCAAATAAATCACGGGTACTTTTTCTCAAATGATACATCTTTTAATTGTGGACGCCTTAAACCTGATTCGACGCATCCATGCAGTGCAAGGAAGCCCTTGTGTTCCTGCCTGTGAACACGCGTTAAAGCAGTTAATCGTCCACGCATCACCTACCCACGCGGTTGCGGTATTTGATGAAGATGGCCGCAACCATAGCTGGCGTCACCATCTTTTCCCTGATTACAAAGCAGGTCGCCCTGCCATGCCGGACAACTTGCAGCAAGAATTGCCCTTAATTAAGCAGGCATTCAATGCGCTAGGGGTAACTTGCTGGCACGCAGAAGGGCATGAAGCGGATGATTTAGCCGCAACACTGGCAACCAAAGTCGCCAATAGCGGGCATAATGTCACTATCGTTTCAACGGATAAAGGCTATTGCCAGCTCCTTTCACCCAATATCCAAATTCGTGATTATTTCCAAAAACGTTGGCTGGATCTGCCTTTTGTCTTGCACGAGTTTGGCGTTGAACCTGGCCAACTTCCCGATTACTGGGGGCTTGCAGGTATCAGTAGCAGTAAAATTCCTGGCATTCAGGGAATTGGCCCCAAAACGGCCGCCACACTGCTGCAACAAGCGGATTCGCTGGATAATCTATTCCAAAATCTGGATGCCCTGCCGGATAAATGGCGAAAAAAATTAGCGTCTCATAAAGAAATGGCTTATCTCTGCCGCCAAATTGCTTCGTTAAGAACAGATTTGTCTCTACAGGGGAATTTGCAGCAACTGAGACTGACTGATACCAGATAGGTGAATTCTTAATACAATAAATAGATAACCCCCCAATCACGAATACATTATGGGATTGGGGATATAAATAGGTTCTTATAATCTATATTCTTTTAAAATGCTCGATTAACAATATACTCAACAAATGTTTTTTTCGAAGCTAGATAACTCTCCGAGCAGAGTACACCGTATACTACCAAAACTCAGTCTATATTTTTATTAAAGGCACCCAGTTTATTAGTTTTCATCCAGCCAAAAGTCAACAGGTGAACGATTATTTAGATTTTTTTCCATATCTTTCATTACAGCCCACGACAAGTTTAAATTTTGATATGAAACTGTATAGTTCAAATGGTGGTAATGGGGCTAGTAGTGATACTAAGTAACTGATTGTTAATATAAAGTAATTTAGGGTAATTACATGATTAATAAAAATTTGTTTTTTTTGTTTAGCTTAACTATGCCTCTACTATTTTCTACATCAAGCTATTCAGCACAAATAAATGAAACTGTTAACTGCTCTGTCCTTGACGGGGAAAAAGGTGAAAATGGTAAGAATGGTACTCCTGATTGTAAAAATGGAGGTAACGGCGGCAATGGTGTAACTGGTAAAAATAATGGAAGAGGTGGAGATGGTGGCAATGGTGTAAATGGAGGCAATGGTGGAGATGGTGGAGATGGTGGAGATGGTGAGGGTGGAACTGATGAGGTATAAAATACAACCAACCCCACATTGACTCAGATTTTCTCTGTTAATACGACAGAACCATCAAAAATATTAATTTTAGTTATTAAATTTTAAATATAAAAAACCAGCATAACCCGCTAATAGGATATGCTGATTATTCTTCCCTATAACTTAATAGCAAATTATCACGGCGTTATTTAATAACGATGTCTTACATGAAATAACTCAACCAAAATAATCAGAAATTAACTGAATATGTTCACCCTGTAATTGGCCGGATTCATCTAATAACCCAATCCACGCTTTCATATAGTCATATTTTGCCTGAGAGAGTTCACGACGGGCGGTATAAAGCTGTTGCTCGGCATTCAATATATCGACATTTACCCGCTGCCCCAACGCCACACTTTTTTGCGTCGCTTTTACTTGTAATGCAGCCGCTTCCACCGCCGTTTCATAGGCGCGTATCCGTTTTTCACCATTCACACAAGCGTTATAGTTGCGCCGCAGTGCATTCAGGGTTTCCCCCGTCTGCGCATCCATTTCGAATTTAGTCTTGCCATAATTTGCGGCTGATTGGCGCACCGCTGCCGCAGTGCCTCCGCCATTATAGAGATTCATGGACAGTCGTAAGCCAATGGAATCCGTCCGGTATTTTTGGTCGATACTGTTATCGCTACTGGATTTATTTTCACTATGGGAAGCATAGAGTTCCAGTTTCGGCAGATATCCCGCCCGGTTACGCTCAATATCATGGTACGCCACATCTACTTTCTGGCGGGCAGCAGCCAGTTGTGGATTCTGACGTAATGCCCGTTGTTCCCAATCAGCGTAGTGTTCTAAATCCAATTTAATGGTTTTAAACCGTGGGGAATTAGATAAACGCTTAACCGGTACATCTGCGGGCAACGGTACACCAACTAATAACTGCAAGCCACGAATAGCAGCATCCAGTTCATCTTGCACCGCTAATTCATCAGCCAAGACCTGACTGTAACGCGCCTGGGTTTCCGCTACATCGGTACGGGTGCCTTCACCGGAAGCAAACAATTTCTGGTTGCGTTCCAGTTGCTCCTCATAAGCCGCCCGCTGTTGCACAACCTGTGCCAATCGATCCTGCGTATAAGCTACGGCCACATAACTGTTCACTACCCTGACCGCCAATTGCTGGCTATCCGCCCGAAAGCGACTATCACTCATCAAAGCATAAGCCTGACGGGTTCGATAACGCGCCCATACCTCGAAATCGATCACAGGTTGGGTCAAAATAATCGCACCACTATAGCTGTCATACTGTCGATCACGGCTCTCTTTGATGCTTCTTCCCCGCTGGTCTAAAGATTGCGAATCCATCCTCTGCCAATTTTTGGGCGCATTCTGGTAACTAAAAGATAACTTGGGCAACAATTCCGCCAGCCCAAGATTTTTCTCCTCCTGTCCCGCTTCCTGCTCTTTAATCGCAGCCTGAAACGTTGGATCATGCTGCAATGCCAGCGCATAAGCCTCCGTTAAGGAAAGCGCGCTGGCAAAACGGGGAAATATCAATATCGACATCAGCAACACTGATGCTGGCAAGAATTTCCTGAAAAATAGGGGGGATAAAGAAGTCCGTCTATTGGTAAAACTGTGATACATCAACATTCCCTATTACTCCTCAATCAGTGAGGTAGACGCCCTGTCCATTAATGGTTTGAACAGATAACTCAACAACGAACGCGAACCTGTTTTGACGAATACTTCAACCGGCATCCCCGGTTTGATATTCAATCCTGCCAGTTTCTCCATGCCTTCAGGACTGACTTTCAATCGCATCTGATAGTAAGGCTCTCTTGTCCGCTCATCCACCAAACGGTCAGCCGAAACCACCATCACCTTGCCCGTGACTTTCGGTGTCCGGTTCTGGTTAAACGCAGTAAACATCAAATCAACATCTTGCCCCACGGTCACTTTATCAATCAGGTTCACCATCAAACGCGCCTCAACTTCCAGCGCACGCTGAGTTGGCAAGATCTCCATTAATTTCTCACCCGCCGCCACGACGCCACCTTGGGTAAACACGGTTAACCCAACCACTGAACCATCCACTGGCGCAATAATAGAAGTATGTGACCGATCAAATTGTGCCGTTTCCAGCTTATTTCCCAGCTCATTCGCCAGAACCTGTACATCGGCCAATTGGCTGCGCACTTCACGTTGATAATCTGCCTGACGCTGGATAATCCGCTGCTGCGTTTCCTGCCGCTGCTTTTCAAGCTGACCAACTTTTCCTGTCATTTCCGCGATACTGCCACTTAATTCACTTTGGCTACGCAGTAATTCCAGATAACGGTTGCGGGGGAAATAACCCTCTTCCGTCAAGGGCCGCAAATTCGTCACCTGTTCCTTAAGCGAAACTTGCTGCTGCTGTTTACTCACCAAAGCTTCCCGTAACCCCTTGATTTGAAAATTCAGTCCCTCTTCGGCTTGCTGCATTCCCGCCAAATCACTGCGCAACATTTCACGACGTGATAAAAAAAGCTGTCTTTGCAAGGCCAGAGTCTCGTTAATGCGTGGCTCCGACGGCTGATCCAATAACATCGGCGGAAAAATAATAGCGTCCTGTCCTTGCTGCTCGGCCAAAAGTCGGGCTTCTGTTGCCAGTGTGGTATAAAACTGCTGCTTCAGGGAGTCAATTTGTGCATTAACCTGCACCTGACTGAGCTGAACCAAAACCTGCCCAGCCTTTACGTGTTCCCCCTCTTTCACCTGAATTTGGCTGATAATGCCATTAAACGGAGACTGTATCGTTTTGCGATTACCATCAACGACGACAGTACCAGAAGAAGCCACCCCCTTATCGAGTGGCGCAAATGCTGACCAGATAAAAAATCCCACAATACCAAGCCCAATAATCAACCAACCTATTCGCAGGTAACGATTTGCATCCAGCGGCAATAATTCCGACACCTCATTTTGGGCATCCTTTGCGTTAGTCTGATAAGACATCTTTACTCCCAGATCGAAATATCCCAAGGATTAAAATATGGCTGAATCATGTTATGAGGCACGTTCGACCGCTTTTAACTGTGACGAAGATTGAGACAGCGCCGCCATCACTTGTTGGGAAGGGCCAAACATTTTCATTTTCCCTTGTACCAACAGCAAAATTTTGGTTGTTTGCGAGAGCAATGAAGGCCGGTGAGTGATAACGACCACCGTTTTCCCTTGTTCCCGTAATTGGGCGATCGCCTGGCTTAAGGCTTTTTCGCCAATATCATCCAGATTCGAGTTAGGTTCATCCAACACCACCAGCGATGGGTTACCATACAAGGCACGAGCCAAGCCTATTCGTTGTTTCTGTCCACCGGATAACCCCATGCCACCTGCGCCAATGACCGTGTCATAACCCTGCTCAAGATTGAGTACCAATTCATGGATACCGGCTTTTTTCGCCGCTTCGATAACTTTTTCCGGTTCAACGTCATTAAAACGTGCGATATTCTCCGCAATCGTGCCGCCAAACAGTTCAATATCCTGCGGTAGATAACCAATGGATGCCCCTAACTCATCTTTATTCCATTGGTAGATATCCGCATCATCAAGCCGTACAACGCCTTCTTGCGCTGGCCATATCCCTACCAGCAGACGGGCTAATGTCGATTTCCCCGATGCACTGGGGCCAATCACACCCAGCACTTCACCGGCATTCAAGGCTAAATTGATATCCTGCAAAACATATTGGTTATTGAATGATGATCCGTTTTGCGAAGCCTGAAGTACCCGTGTTTTACGCGGTGGCATTGCTGATACTTTTTCCATTAGCAACACGCCTTTAGGCTGCGGTAATGACATACCACTTTTACGTTCCGGTTGTGCTTTCAGTAACTTGTCCAGCCGTTGCCAGGACAAGCGGGCAGCACTCCAGCTCTTCCAGGCCTGTATCAACTGTTCAATCGGCGACAACGCTCTTCCCATCAAAATGGAACCGGCAATCATCATCCCGGGTGTGATATTGCCTTCAATCGCCAACCAGCCACCCAAACCAAGAATCAACGACTGCAAGGCCATACGTACTGTTTTAGTCAGTGCCGTGATAGCGGCTGAACGTTCACTGGCAATACGCTGAAAATTGAGAAAACGCTGATGCAAGCTAAACCAACGACGGCGCAATGCGGGCAACATACCGAGCGCTTCGATCACTTCGGCATTGCGTAAGTTGGTGCTGGCTAAATTGGCTGAGCGTAAAGAAAGATGACTGGCTTCCGCCAATGGCGCTTGAGATAACCACTGGTTCAATACCGCCAGCATGATCAATATGATCGCCCCAAGTAGCGCCAACAATCCCAAATAGGGGCTGAACAAAAAGATAACGCCAAGATAGACAGGGAACCAAGGTGCATCAAAAAAGGCAAACAGGGCATTACCGGTCAGAAACTGGCGGATGGTCGCCAGATCATTCAGCATTTGCCCGGCATCGGTGGAACCATTTTTCAGGTTAGATTCATAGGAAGCGGTATAAACCCGCTGATTCAGGCACATATCAAACTGACTGCCGATACGGATCACTACCTGACTGCGGATATATTCTAGTCCACCCATCATGGCGAACATGCCCAGTGTGATCAACGTCAGCATCAGCAAGGTCATTTCATTACTGGATGGCAATACTCGATCATAGACTTGAAGCATATAAATGGAGGGAACCAGCATCAGCAAGTTGATGAATGCCGTAAATAGTCCAATAGTCCAGAAGACCTTGCTGCGTGCACGGATAACCTCCGTGATTTCATCCTTCGGAAAACGTAATTTCACTGCGATCCCTTCATCGTTAACGGAGCAAAACAAATCGTTATTTATATGCACCACTGAATGTCATGACCAGTTCCCTGCCATCAACAAAATAAGCAATCCACTGTTCTGACTCAGGACTGAAAAAGGCCAAACTATTGCCATCATTATCGGTCAATGTGATGCCATCTGGAGATGGATACCATCCTGCAACAGGCTGCCCAATCAACTCAGTGACACACGCATTCCCTTTCAAAGCCCAAAGCGAACTTTCGGGTAAACGGGTATCAGTCAGTTCAATATTGCACAGCTTATTTCCATCGGAGAGTTGCCATAATCCTTTCAACTCACCCGCGGTTTGAAGCCTCAAACTACTCGCCATACATCCTCCTGCCAAAAAGAGAGAGAAAATTATCGATAAGAGCAATTTCGATCTATAAAACCGACCGCCACAAAACAAGAAGTTCACCATTTCCACCTTTCCATCATGTCCATAATACTGCCGTATCCTGTGGGGAATACGGCAATATTTTATTAATTAGACGATGAAATCCGCTTCAGTTAACGGTTGACCGACAACTTTCACCAGAAAATCATTGCCAGCCAGATCACCACCCAGGCTGATTTCCAGATTAGTGACCTCATCCACTTCGTCATAAGTGAACAACACTTCGCCCGCCTTACCTGAGAACGAATCGACAAATTTGATATCGCCAGTACCTCCGAAATTGAATTCAGACAGATCGATTTTGTCTTCACCCGAGACGAAATCGTGGATCCAGTCTGGATTGTCTTTCAGAGATTCTTTGCCATCCAGGTAAACAAAGGTATCGTTACCTTCACCGCCCCACAGATGATCACCGCCCAGGCCGCCATAAATAATGTCATCGCCTGCGCCACCTTTCAGGATGTTGTCTGCGCTGTTACCGACCAGAATATCGTCGCCGCTGCCACCAATCGCATTCTCAATAACGACACCACGGGCGATAGAAACGTTGCCTTTCAGGCCGCCAACATCAGAGAAAGCACCTTCATTCAGGTTGATACGCTGATTTTGAGTAAAACCCGAAAAATCAAAAGTATCTTCACCATCCGCATCCCAGACACTGAACACCAGTTTGCTGTTCGCATCAGTTGCGGTCAGGAAGTCGCGGTCAGTATTGGAATTGAAACCATATATGGTGTCTCCCGTCCGGGTTTCCATATTCGCACCATACAGCGCCTGAATGGCAGAGATATCATTCAACAGAGGCGCCGATGAATATTCATATTTAAAATCTTGGCCTGTATATTTTTCACTGAAATAACTCATGACCGTATAGGCACGAGAATCTTCGAAATATTCGGCTTTAGTGATATAACCTGGACGCACTTTATCAGAAGCATCGTAATCGGCAGGGTGCTCCAATCCTAGTGCATGGCCAATTTCATGGGTGAAAGTCTGGCGAGCATAACCATTCACATCAATATCATTGTCTGTAAAAGTATGGCTTGTAGCGTCATACCATGTAAAAGCGGTTCTTTGTCCTTGTGGCAGAGTGGCAAACGCATAATCATCGTTGTCACTATAATCAAAGAAACCAAAAGTGATATTCGCTTTTCTAGCACTACCTACTTCGGTAAATTTAATATTGGCAACATCAGACCAGGATTGTAAAGAAAGTTTCGCTGCTTCTTTTTGTTCTTCATTAAAAGCACTGAAACTAGAAATTTCAAACAACGGCATGATAGCCGGCGTCGATTCCATAAAATGGTACGATAATTCCAAAGTGCCAGAAGAATTAACATACTTATTGGACCACTTATAGTGGCCACGCAGAAGCTGATCAGGTGCATTGTCTCCTAATGGATCATGCGCAACCCGAATAGAGGCGTCGTAATTTGGAACATAGGCTTTAAGAAATGAATTAACTTCCTGGACGGAATTGGAATCAGATAACCCCGTATAGGTATACTTTTTCTTTGAGGCCATATCAATCTCCTGTAAAAAAAGACAAATATCCTAAAAACCCGAAATTTTGATAATAACGGAGGTAAGAGTTTTAAATTCTTTCTAAGCCCCACTTAGAAATAAAACTCTAGAATAAAATAGCGTTAGTTACTGTCTGTGTAAAAATAATTAATATACTTTTTTAGAATACATATTGAACAAATTTAGTTTATGTAATTAATTATTAATTTCTCACTGAAATTTTTTTGATAATAAAAAAACAACATAATTTAGTCATAAATTATGTTGTTTTTATCTGCTGAAAATTGATATTAAGAAAGAATTATCTCTTTATCTGTTTTTTCCCTGCCTTTTTAATCGTTGGTTGTTTTTTATTCAACCTGAAATTAATTCTATACCAATCTAATTTCAAGATGCGTCTTATATCTCCCCCGCTTCGCGGGGGAGATATAAACCACACATTGATTTATAATAAAGAATTGTATTAATAATCTCGATTAGTGGCATACACAGACCAAATACGACGGATGTGTACAGTGATCTCTTCACGATCGTGATACAGGTGCTTCGCCTGAATCTGCGCATTCACACCATTCTCTTTCAATTGCTGTTCTATTTTTTGCAATAGATGAGCGACTTCCTCATAACGCTTTTTCATCGGCAACTTAAGATTGAATATCGCCTCGCGGCACCAGCTTTTTACCAGCCAATCCGTCATCAATTGGGCAACTTTGGCAGGTTTTTCAACCATGTCACAAACCAGCCAGTAAATGTTTTTCACTGATGGTTCAAATTTAAAACCATCCACACGATGATGCTTTACCTGGCCTGTTTCCATTAAGCTATCAGCCATCGACCCATTATCTACCGCGTGAACTATCATACTGCGTTTGACGAGTTGGTAAGTCCATCCTCCCGGACAAGCACCGAGATCGACGGCATGAAGGCCGCTACCCAGGCGCTCTTCCCATTCGTCATAAGGAATGAATATATGAAAGGCTTCTTCCAGTTTCAGCGTTGAACGGCTTGGTGCATCCGAAGGGAATTTAAGACGAGGAATACCCATATAAAAACGGGAATTATTATTGCTATAGGAATACCCGACATAGCAGCAGCCCGAAGCGATGAAAAAGACATGAATAACAGGACGACTATAATTTTCCTTTACCAACAGAAGTTTTTCCTGACGCATCGCATTACGCAACGGAACAGTAAACTTACGGCAAAACTTCATCAACTCTTTGCCTTCATTGGTATCCGGCACCTCAACACGCAGCTCGCCCGCCCTCTCAATGACACCGCTCAACATGCCAATAATCGGGGTAATGCGATCTTCCTGCGGCAAATCTTTCAGTAATTCGCCCACAACCAACATTTGACGAGCAAAAACCAATTCACCAAACGGTATTTCACGGATCAGGCGATCCGCATCATCGGGCTGATAACACTCAAACAGCACATATCCACTGTTCTCTTTCACACGGGCAAAACCGTAAATTTCTCTTTTACCCGCCTGATCGGTAATCTCTGCCGCACACTCTTTTTCAAAACCAGGGCGGCAATATAAAGCAACTTTATTCATGGCTAAGCGCCGATTTCCTTAGACGCAGAGCGCCAATTAATACACATAACCAACCAATGAGAAAACTGAACCCACCGATTGGTGTCAAATAAACCAGAAATTTTAGCGGTAAAAAGGCCAGACAATAAAGGCTGCCACTAAACAGCACAATTCCCGCCGTAAAAAAAATCCCACTCCAACCAAACAGCGCTACAGGCTGGCGCATCAACAAAGCAGCCAGAACCATCATGGCGAGTGTATGTAATCCTTGATATTGCAGGCCGGTATGGATCCATTCCATCTGACGTGGTGTCAGGATAGGCGCTAACATATGTGCGCCCATCGCGCCCAATGCCACGTAGAAAAAACCACTGATCCCAACAAAAATAAGCATCGTTCGACTGCTCATCACAGGCTCCTGTCTCTGTTTGTCAGTTATTAGGTGTATTGGGTAATAAATCCTAACCTTTCTTGCTCAGTTGCTGCCTGGGTTAGTATCCATTTGCGGAAAGCCGCAATCTTGCCCAATTCTGCCTGATTATCGTGGCAAACCAAATAAAATGCATTCTTACTGACCAAAACATCATTAAATGGGCAGACAAGGCGCCCTGCATCAATTTCATTTTGTGCCATCACATTATTGGCTAGCGCAACACCTTGACCATGCACCGCCGCCTGGATCACCATCGCACTATGGCTGAATATTGGCCCTTGCTGGACATTAATCTGTTGCTGCATATCAAGCTGGCGAATATAGGCTTGCCAATCCCGGCGGGATGAATCATGCAACAGCGTATGCTTGGCAAGATCGGCGGGCGTTTTCAATGGACGATCCCCCGTCAGCAGCGCAGGAGAACAGACAGGCAGCAGATATTCGGGATAAAGGCGATCGGTGCGCAACCCTGGCCAGTTGCCTCTGCCATAAAAGATCGCGACATCAACATCATCAGCCAGTTTATCTTCTTCCCGATCCACTGCCTGAATGCGAACATCAATCCCCGGAAAACTCTGATTAAAACCGGAAAGCCGAGGTACTAACCACTGAATCGCAAAACTGGGGGATAAACTAACCGTTAACGCGCCCTTGGCACTGCGTGCCTGAAGTTTGCGAGTCGCGTCATTGATAGCAGTAAAAATCTCCTTGATATCGAGATAGTAACTCTGCCCCTCTTCCGTCAACAATAACGAACGATTGCGGCGACGAAAGAGCTTTAATCCCAGGAAATCTTCCAGACTTTTCATTTGATGGCTAACAGCGGCCTGAGTCACAAATAATTCTTCTGCCGCTTTAGTAAAACTTAAATGACGGGCCGCGGCATCAAAAACGCGTAACGCATTGAGTGGAGGTAAACGTTTAGACATGTTCGTTTCTTATATGTTCTTTTCCTGTATAGGGGTGACGATACCGGTAACTCTTTTCATTCAGTTATTAGTTTTTGTAATCCGAAGCATTATAATTTGTCCATTGATGATATACCAGCAAATCCCTATAGTGTGCGCACTTCCTAAGCCGGAACGAAAAGTCTCTTTGTCGCGATACATTGAAACTTTTGGCTTTGTGGTTGTGATGTTGTGTTTGCAAGTTGTCTGGGAAACCAGGCTTTGTAGCATAAGCTACTGTTTTTTTTCACTTCCTGTACATTTACCCTGTCTGTCCATAGTGATTTTTTATTGCACCGCAGTTGCGGTGCTTTTTTTCCCTGCTTTCTCCTGTAAAATTCCCTGTCCCTTGATTAAAGAAAAACTTATTCTTTATCACACAACGATTAAATTAGCAGCGTTTATGAAAGCCTTTGACTCAGAAAAATTCCGCCAGCAGTTCCCTGCCCTGCAACAATCCACCACATTTCTGGACAGTGCCGCCACGGCATTAAAACCGGCGTGTATGATTGAGGCGACCGAGCACTATTACCAAAACCACAGTGCAACAGTACACCGCAGTCAACATGCCACTGCGCAGGCCATGACTGCTCGTTATGAGCAGGCTCGCTCACTGGTGGCGGAATTGATCAATGCGCCATTGCCTGAAAATATTATCTGGACAAAAGGGACTACTGAGTCCATCAATCTGGTTGCCCAAAGTTACTTTCGCCCTCGTCTGAATGTGGGTGATGAAATCATTGTCAGCGAGCAGGAACACCATGCTAACCTGTTACCGTGGCTGATTCTGGCAGAACAAACCGGTGCCAAAATCGTTAAATGGCCGATTGGCAATCGACGCCAACCAGAAATCGATACCCTGGCAGCACTCTTGAATGAAAAAAGCCGCTTAGTTGCCATCAGCCAGATGTCTAACGTTACCGGCGCCGCAGTAGATTTGGCACAAGTCACCGCACTCGCCCATCAATATGATTGCCGTGTTCTGGTCGATGGTGCTCAGGGTATCGTTCACGCACCGATCAATGTACAACAACTGGATATCGACTTTTATGCCTTCTCTGCACATAAACTGTATGGCCCAAATGGATTGGGTGTGTTGTATGGCAAAAATGAATGGTTGAATGCGATGTCACCGTGGCACGGTGGCGGAAAAATGCTAACTCAAGTCTCGTTCGATGGTTTCACACCGGAAGCCGTGCCTTATCGTTTTGAAGCGGGGACACCCAATGTTGCCGGTGTGGTCGGGTTTGCAACGACGCTGGAATGGTTGAAAACGCTTGATATCCAGCTCGCAGAATCCCATGCGATTGCCCTGACGGATTACACCGAACAGCAACTGAGTATGCTGGCAGGATTTAACAGTTACCGTGCAGCGGGTTCCAGCTTACTGGCGTTCAATATCGCCGGAATACACCACAATGATTTAGCAACGCTGATTGCCGAACAAAATATCTCTCTGCGTTCAGGCCAACACTGTGCCCAACCCTTGCTGGATGCCTTTGGGATCAGCGGCTGTCTGCGCGCTTCGTTCATGCCTTATAATAACCAGCAAGATGCGGATAGATTGATAAATGCCGTAAAGTTTGCGCTAGCGTTGCTGATGGATGATTGATATTGTCTTGTTATTAGTTATACCTCGTATAAAAGCCTATCAAATATATTTTGGTAGGTTTTCAGCTTAATGGCGGATCACTATCAAACTTTAAAACCCCCTTTTTTCTGATCAATATTTAATTAAATTATTTTAATCTTATAAATCTGATTAATACAAATAAATACGCCATCACTAATCTAAATAAGCTTTCAAAATAGTAGATCACTTGAAGGGAACTCAGTCCAATTTTTGCGATCTGATTAATCGCCAAATCAAAAAAATCCCAAAATGGACTGAGTGATGCGAATCATAGCACCAATACCCCGAAATGAACGACGTCAGATGAAAAAATTTATTCATAAAACCCGGGATAAAGATTACGCCCGCCGACTCATGGCACTCTTGATGTTACATGAAGGTCAGACCGTTTCTTACATCGCCAGAACCCTTCATTGTTCACGTTCTTCCGTCCATCGTTGGATAAATTGGTTAACGTTATATGGGCTGGAAGGATTAAAAAGCTTACCGAGAGGAAGGCCTACTCGATGGAATTTAGCCCCGATTTTTAGCTTGTTGTCGTTCTTATTATCACACTCCCCGCAGGATTTTGACTGTTTGCGTTCACGCTGGAGTATTGAACTTATCACTCAGATAATCAATGAATTATTAGGGGTATCACTGTCGAAAAGTACGCTTTATCGTTACTTTTGTCAGGTGGGTATTGTCTGGCGAAGAGCGGCGCCTACTGTCAAAAAGCCTGATCCGGAGTATGACGAAAAAATGGCAAAAATCACCGAAGCCTTAGCCAACGCATCAGAGCAACATCTTGTTTTTTATGAAGATGAAGTCGATATCGATCTGAATCCTAAAATCGGGGCAGACTGGTGTCTAAAAGGACAACAAAAACGCGTGATGACACCGGGGAAAAACCAAAAGCACTACCTTGCAGGCTGCCTTGATGTCCGAACAGGTCAAGTGACTTATGTCGGTGGTATAAAGAAAAACGCTGATTTATTTATCAATATGTTAGAGAAAATTAATCGTCAGTATCGTCAAGCCAAAAGTATCACGTTGATTTTGGATAATTATGGTATTCACAAAAGCCATAAGGTCAGGGAATGGCTAAAACAAAATCCTCAATTTAACCTGTTATTTTTACCGGTCTATTCGCCATGGCTAAATAAGATTGAACGCTTGTGGCAATCCTTGCATGAAACCGTCACCCGAAATCATTGCTGTCAGTATATGTGGCAACTCTTAGCGTGCGTTGAAGAATTTATGATTGCATTTTCATTCGGGCAACAACCGGGAATGAAAAAAATGAGTGTATCGTTATTATGAAAGTTTATTTAGAAATAAAGTAAAAATCGCTACTCCTTTAAATAATCCATAATAATAGTCCTTGCTGTATAAGGTATTACACAGCAAGGACATAACATTTCACTAATCATTAGACTTAACTGAAATTATGTATGGTAAAGAATTAACTCCATGAACCTGATCCACCACCAATACCTGATATAGTGGAAATAGCGGCGCTTTGGAAGTGACCAAGCAGATGACTGTGTGAGTCAAAGAAAAGTAAACTAAGGTATGCAAATGTTGAATTAAACTCGAAACTTACCGTATCAGAATAAAGTTTACCCAAATCGTCTGTATAAATATAGCCTTCCATCCAAGCAAAACCGGCAGAAGTCAGCCCACCAGCCTTCCCACTAAAAGACTTTTTATCAATATCTGTTTCCAGGCTAAACATGATGAAAAAGATGAAACTTTGTGCATCACCTGTAGCGTAATATTTCTCGCTCTTTGGAGAAGCTATTTTTTTTACGGCCTCACCGATAATATCTGGCTCCAATTTACCCTTTGCATCTCGTTTAAAATCTTCAATGATTTTAAGTTTTATTTCATTGTGTTCTATTTCGTTCATAACATTATCCTCTTTTATATTCCATGAAATGGAGAAAAAATAGATAAAATATATGATTTTATTATTTAATTTAATAACTCATCACAATAGACCTGCCTATATGTTAGCGTTATTTATACGCATTAAACTTCAAGTTGCAATTTACAATACGCTATGAAACCTGATTTCTCCCCGTGAAGCGGGGAGAAATCACATGCATCTTGAAGTTAGATTGGTATATGATGAAATAATACATCTATACAGTTAGATAATATGGGAATTATTTATAATAGACCAAATAATATTTTATTATATTTACAATATTCTTATACATAATGATAATAGACAAATATTTCCATTGGGAAATATTCATAAATATCAATGAATAATATCTATACGCATTAAACTTCAAGTTGTAATTTACAACACGATATGCAACCTGATTTCTCCCTGCTTCGCGGGGAGAAATCACATACATCTTGAAGTTAGATTGGTATATTAAAAATGTGATTGTCCCTCATCCTGTCAAGCTACTGTCTTAAGCGATATTTTTTATGAGGTAACGGGCGGCATATACCGTACCAAATTTAATCATTTCTTATAGTAAGTCGCATTTCAAGATACAAGAGCTTACGGAGGATTTCGCTAAATAGAAGAAAGCATAAGGGCTGAATATTTACAAAATTTCTTAATCCAATTTATATCAAAACTTGCATATCCATCATCGGTTAGATATATAAAACTGTATCATCAGCCTATGAAAGACTAAATGAAGGATAAAACGCTTCATATAATATTGATGTAATTTAATTTTATTCACATTTTTTCTTTCCCAAAAGTAAAGATAAATAACCCATGACACAACTCTCAGATACCATCTTGGCTCCGCATCCATTCGGAACAGAAATTACGCAACAGCAACTTATTGAAAACTTTCAGCAATGCAAATTGTGGGAAGATCGTTACCGGCAGCTCATCGGCCTGGCTAAAAAACTGCCTCCTTTAGCGGATGAACTAAAACAGCAAAATATCGAAAGATCCGGCTGTGAAAATCGCGTCTGGTTGGGGTATCAACAACTTGCAGACGGCCGATTGCATTTTTATGGCGATAGCGAAGGCCGTATCGTCAAAGGGTTATTGGCAATCCTGCTAACTGCCGTGGAAGGCAAAACCCCAGAGCAGGTTGTACAAATCCCTTTGGCCGAGCTATTCCAACAACTCGGCCTGGAACAACAACTCAGTGGCTCAAGACTCAATGGCGTGAAATCCCTGATAAATACCGTTCAGGAAATAGCAAGCACTTACATTCATTAGGTTCGCTTAAAGCCTATTTTCCCGTTCAGCTTTCGCCACCATCTTTTTCAATGCGTGGGATACCGCAACAAAGCCAAAAGTCGCCGTAACCATCGTTGCGGCACCAAAACCAGAAGCGCAATCCATTCGCTTGGAACCCTCCGCAGTGCTTTTGGCAGCGCAAACTGTACCGTCAGATTGCGGATAAACTAACTGTTCCGTTGAAAAAACGCAGTCAATACCTAATTTACCTTTGCCGTTTTTCACTACGCGGTAATCCGACTTCAAGCGCTCCTTCAATTTCGCCGCTAATGGATCTTGTACCGTTTTTGCTAAATCCACCACCTGGATCTGGGTAGGATCAAGTTGCCCACCCGCTCCACCCGTTGTCACAAGTGGGATCTTATAGCGGCGACAATAGGCCAGTAACGCCGCTTTCGGCCGTACGCTATCAATGGCATCAATAACATAACTAAACTCTGTGGATATCAATTCAGCCATATTATCAGGGGTGACAAAATCATCAATGCAAGTCACCCGACATTCAGGATTAATCGCTTGTATCCGCTGTGCGATGACTTCCGTTTTTGGTAAGCCCACATTCTGTACCAACGTGTGCAACTGACGGTTGGTATTAGTGATGCAGACGTCATCCATATCAATCAACGTAATTGCACCAATACCGGTACGCGCCAGCGCTTCTGCCGCCCATGAACCCACCCCACCGATTCCGACAACACAGACATGGGAACGGGCAAATAATGAAAGCGCTTTCTGGCCATATAACCGCGCCGTACCAGCGAAACGCTGAAGATAAGCATCAGAGAGAGAAACTTGCATTGCTAAATAAATCCTGCATAAAACCCATCTCTATTGAGGTAGGTTGTCGATTGATCGTTTAAACTGGGGAGATCTTACTGGTTTGCAGCTAAAAAACCAGATGATGCTTTCTTCAATACCCAAACACGGCCATAGTGATTATAAAAACCCGCCATTTCACCCGCTTTTTCCCCAACACCGTGATAAATATCGAAATGATTTCCTTTGATGGCACCACCAACATCCAACGCTACCATCAGGCGCATCCGATACTGGCCGGTAAATTTGCCCTTTTCATCCAGCACAGGCACTTCCGCCAGCAAAGCTGTTCCGGGAGGGATTAATGATTTATCAGATGCTACCGACGCTTTTGCAATAAGAGGCACGGCACTGGCTCCCCTCACAAGTGTATAGGATTCAGGCTTAAAGAAAACGAATGAAGGATTCTGCTCCAACACTTCTCTCACTTCGGCTTCACTGTGCTGTTCTCCCCATTGCCGGATAGCTTTCATCGACATTTTTTCGCTCGGTACTTCTCCACGGTCGATCAGCACCTTGCCAATACTGCGATAGGGATGTCCATTCTTTCCCCCATAGCCAAAAAAGGTCAACGGACGCCCATCGCCAAAATCGACATAGCCACTCCCCTGAACTTCCATCATAAAATTATCCATCAGGGAGTTACTGTACCCGATAATAAATTTCTTGCTCAGTACCCCCCTGTATATCTCAGCGCGACTTGGCAAGCGGGAACGTGAGTAAGCAGGCATACGATATAGTGGATATTTAAACTCGCCTTGCTGAGTATGTCGTGCTTGTAAAACAGGTGTGTAATAGCCGGTAAACTTCACGTTGCCGTATTTATCTTCACCTTCCATCTGATAAGCCAGTAAACCAAATTCATTTAAATCACGAGTATCACCACCAGACAGCATCCAGTGCTCAATTGCATTAAATAATTCACGGTTATTGTCATACAGACGAGGAGAAGATTTGCTGATATATTCAACTTGGGTAACAAAATCCTTGGCATTAACCGGAGAACCTTCGGCATTAGGGATATTAACCAACTGAAGGTTTCGGGTAATTCGCCCATCTTTATACTGCTGCGCCTGATCAGTGGGTCGAAAATGGCATCCCGATAATAACGAAATGAAAAATCCAAATAAAAGATATTTGCCCCAAATTCTCATATTACTGCCTTATCTCTAGCCATCACTTATTCAGATCACGAACGATATCAAACAGTAATAAATAATGAAATGGAGTTAACCCAAATTCTGTTTAAACCATCACGGGAAGATTGTCTTCTAAATAGAAAACTTTCAATGATGGTTTTTTCCATTAAGGTGGCAAGCAATCAAACCGTCTAAAACGGTAGGACGAGATCGCGAATAGCTTGCCTCATTGTTTTGTCCTTGGTGGTACAGAAGGTTGGAACAAGATGGGAAAATCGTTGTGGTGATATTTCCAAAGGTGTTCCAGATAGAAACCTGTTCCAGAATTCGGGTTAGTTAGATAAAACAGCTTACCGTTTTAGCCAAATCAATCGAGCAAAAACAAAACAATTAGGCTACTTTTAAAGCAAAAAACAAACAAATTTAATAAAAATCAATAAAAAAACTTGCAACCGTGTCGTTCCAGAGTATAGTGTGCCGACATCGGACGCGGGGTGGAGCAGCTTGGTAGCTCGTCGGGCTCATAACCCGAAGGTCGTCGGTTCAAATCCGGCCCCCGCAACCAATTCGATTGCATATCATATCGGTATGATGTTGCGTCGATTTGCTCTGGTAGCAAAGACAATTTGGCAGTAAAAAATGTCATCATTTAGTATTTGCATTCGTGGTTACTCATCAAGATTTGCAGATAGACGGACGCGGGGTGGAGCAGCCTGGTAGCTCGTCGGGCTCATAACCCGAAGGTCGTCGGTTCAAATCCGGCCCCCGCAACCAACGCTACATGATGTCATTACTCAGTGTTTGCATTCATGGTTACTCATCAAGATTTGCAGACAGACGGACGCGGGGTGGAGCAGCCTGGTAGCTCGTCGGGCTCATAACCCGAAGGTCGTCGGTTCAAATCCGGCCCCCGCAACCAAATATTCCTTTTCATTTTTTCCTCCAATTTTCATCTGATCCTTATTACGGTTCGATCACCTAATATCCACTAATTTTAAAATGAATATTTAAATCCGATTTAAATACGCATTAAACTTCAAGTTGCAATTTACAACACGCTATGAAACCTGATTTATCCCCGTTTAGCAGAGATAAATCAAAAGCATCTTGAAGTTAGATTGGTATAAACATAAAGTAAATAACCATCCTTGGCATCATAGGCTTTAAGCGGATATTTCACCGCCGTGCCAATTCAGCCCCATTCTTGAAATACGCCTTAATGCCAGCAAAAATAGATTCTGCCACTTGTTGTTGGAATTTTGCTGTCTTAAGTTTACGTTCTTCTTCCAGATTACTGATAAAGGCAGTTTCTACTAAAATGGAAGGGATATCTGGCGCTTTCAATACCGCAAATCCCGCCTGATCGACACTATTTTTATGTAGCTTGTTGATTTTTCCCATCCGCTTGAGCACTTCATTACCAAATTTCAAGCTATCATTGATAGTCGCGGTTTGCACCAAATCCAACATGGTATGATCCAAATATTTATCGCCACTTTTACTGACGCCACCAATTAAGTCTGCTTCGTTCTGAGTTTGGGCGAGAAAACGCGCCGTATTGCTGGTAGCGCCCTTAGTTGACAACGCAAACACGGATGATCCCCGTGCAGAGCGACTTGTAAAGGCGTCTGCATGAATAGAAACAAAGAGATCCGCCCGCATCTTACGGGCTTTTGCCACCCTCACCGTCAAGGGAATAAACACATCTTCATTTCGCGTCATATAAACTTTCATGCCCGGCTCACGTTTGATGAGCGCCCGTAAACGACGGGCAATTTGCAACACGACATCTTTTTCACGGGTTTTATATTTCCCAATCGCCCCAGAATCTTCACCACCATGACCAGGATCGAGCATAATCACAACCGGTCTGTCTTTGCCGGCTTTGCCAGGTTTGCGTGTTTGTGCAGGCAAATTCTGTTCCAGGTTCCCACTGTTGTACTCTTCAAGCAGGGCCAGTAAAGGATCATTAGCCACATCAACCGCCTTTTTGGGATACAGATCGAGCACCAGACGATGTTTAAACTTTGCAATTGGTGGCAATGTGAAAATATGCGGGGAGACGGGTTGTTTGATTTCAAAGACTAAACGCACCGTTTTAGGATTAAATTGCCCTGCTCGCACTAATTTTAAGTAAGGATCACGCCGCTGAACCTGTGCCCCCATGCTGCTCAAAATGCTATTAAGTTGAATACCCTGCAAATCAATAACAATACGATTAGGGTTTGTAAGCGAAAATTGGCGATACTTAAGTGGAATATTAGACTCCAGCGTTACTCTGGTATAACTTGATGCAGGCCAAATACGCACAGCAATAACTTTTGAAGTCGCTGCATAACCTATTGGGCTGATGCTTAATAACCATACAGCGGCTGCGCCTTTCAGCAGGCGACGACGTGAAGTATTATGGTCTGAATGACTCATTATTTATTCCGCTTAAAAACAACCAAACGCAGTAATCTTTACCAAACATAATAGTTAGGCAGAAACTCTAATTAATTAGCAAACGTCTGTCATCAAAAAACGTATTTTCTGATCCTCTCATTTATTTATACCAATATAAATAATAACGTTATTTTTATCCATATTTCCGCTTGCCATTTCCCTTCAAAAGGAATAAAAATACAAAAAATACGAATAAAAATTCAATCAGAGAGGGTTTCATGAACGAACGCAGTACCGAATTGGTTGAAGTCTTACGTCACTCAGTTCCGTATATCAATGCACATCGAGGTAAAACCTTTGTCATTATGCTGGGAGGTGAAGCCATCGCCCATGAGAATTTTTCTAATATCGTCAACGATATTGGATTACTGCATAATCTGGGCATTCGTTTAATCGTTGTTTATGGCGCCCGTCCACAAATCGAACAAAACATTGCCGAACACCATTGCCAATCGGTTTACCACAAACACACCAGAGTAACCGATGCCAAAACACTGGATTTGGTCAAACAGGCAGCAGGCTTATTACAGCTAGAAATCACAGCACGTCTTTCCATGGGATTAAATAATACCCCATTACAAGGCGCTAATATTAGTGTCGTCAGCGGAAACTTCGTTATCGCCCAACCGCTAGGAATCGATGACGGCGTCGATTATTGCCATAGTGGTAGGGTTCGTCGTATTGATGAGAAAGCAATTAACCAGCAACTGGATAACGGTGCTATTGTGCTGATTGGGCCAGTTGCCGTTTCCGTTACAGGAGAAAGTTTTAACCTCACTTCCGAAGAAATTGCAACCCAACTGGCGATCAAATTAAAAGCAGAAAAATTAATTGGATTTTGCTCATCCCAGGGCGCACTTGACGCTAACGGCCACACTGTATCAGAAATGTTTCTTAATGAAGGAGAAATTCACCTGCACAAACTGGAAAACGCGGGTGACTATCATTCAGGCACCGTGCGTTTCTTAAGGGGAGCGATTAAGGCTTGCCGCCGTGGTGTTCGCCGCAGCCATTTGATCAGTTACCAAGAAAATGGCTCATTGGTTCAGGAACTATTTTCCCGCGAAGGTATCGGCACTCAAATTGTTATGGAACGTTCCGAACAGATACGCCGCGCCAATATTAATGATATTGGTGGCATTCTCGAGCTTATTCGCCCATTGGAGCAACAAGGTATTTTGGTACGCCGTTCACGTGAACAACTGGAAATGGAAATTGATAACTTCACCTTAATTGAACTCGATAATATCACTATCGCCTGCGCTGCCCTATATTCTTATCCCAATGAAAAAATTGGGGAAATGGCCTGTGTTGCCGTACATCCAGACTATCGAAACTCTTCCAGAGGTGAAATTCTGCTAGACGCCATTTCCAGTCAGGCGAAACAAAAAGGGTTGGAAAAACTTTTCGTACTCACAACCCGCAGTATTCACTGGTTTCAGGAGAAAGGCTTTAAGCCCGCAGAAATAGATATGTTGCCTGTGGAAAAACAAGCGCTGTATAACTATCAGCGCCGTTCCAAAATTTTGCTGCTGGATTTACAGGCTTGCTGACGTCAGACTAACCCAATGATCCTTAACCATAGCGCTTTTTATTGCGGGTTGAACCAATCTACCAACCCGCTCCGCCGCTGTGTTGCTGTAGCCACCGCTCTATCCAAAACGGGCTTATTGGCATAAATCGTCAATTTTTCCCTCGCCCGCGTCAGGGCGGTATACACTAATTCCCGACTGACTATGGGTGAGTGTTGGGTCGGCAACACCAAAGCCGTATGCTCAAATTCAGATCCTTGAGATTTATGCACTGTCATCACATAAGCCGTTTCATGTTGGGGCAACCGGCTTGGCTGAAATCCTTTAATCTGTCCATCAGATAGCTGGAAATAGGCTTTCAGCTCATTATCCTGATTTTTGAGCATAATGCCGATATCTCCGTTAAACAGCCCAAGCGTGCTGTCATTACGCAATATCATGATAGGACGCCCGACATAACCACGGCTCTCCACATTTTTGGGGAGGGTAATGACGCCTTTCCTGTGCAGTAGTTGTTCCACTCGTTGGTTCAGCCCTGTCACACCAAAAGGACCTTCCCTTAACGCGCACAATAATCGAAAACGATTAAACGTCGCCAAAATAGCTTCTTCCGCCATCCGTTCATTTGCCATGGCTAAATATTGAGAATAACCCGCCGCGGTTTCCGTCAACAGACGCTGATAATCTTCATCCGCTGCAAGCGGGTAAAAATCAACATCGGGAAAAGATTGATCCAGCACTGCCGCGACGCCTCTGCGATCCCCTTGATTCACAGCTGATGCTAATCGCCCAATGCCGGAAGCCGAGTTGAAGCGATAACTTTTGCGCAGCAAACACAGGCTATCCCGCACGGCAGGCATATTTTTATCGGAATGTAAGGTGGAATAAGAGGTTAACTGACATCCCGTCAAGCGCGCCAATTGCTCAGTACGTTTGGCGCTATAACCTTGTTCAGCAAAACGGCAAATATCTCCCAATACCGCTCCGGCTTCAACCGATGCAAGCTGGTCTTTATCCCCCAAGAAAATCACTTTCGCCCGCGGCGGCAAAGCATCGACCAAGTGAGCCATCATCGGTAAATCCACCATTGAAGCCTCATCAACGATCAAAATATCAAGGGTCAGCGGATTATCACGCCTATAACGCAGTTTTTGGCTATCGGGTTGTGCCCCCAGTAAACGATGGAGAGTTTGTGCCTGTTCTGGAACGCTATGCCACTGTTCTGGCGTCAAATCGAGTTTTTCGACCGCTTCCCTCAGTGATTCAGTTAATCTGGCCGCTGCCTTGCCGGTTGGTGCAGCCAATTGGATGCTTAATTTTTTCCCTTCATGCAACTTGATCAAGGCGGCCAGCAACTTAGCCACTGTCGTGGTTTTGCCGGTTCCTGGCCCACCAGAGATCACCGAAATGCGGCTCGTTACCGCCACGGCAGCGGCAACTTTTTGCCTATCAATGTCTCCTTCAGCAGTGACACCAAAAAGCGCATCCAAAATGCGACGTAACTGGAGTTCATCAAGCGCCGTTTGATCATGGGAAGGTTGAGCAAAAGTGTCGGTCAACTCCACAGCAGCAAAAAAATCCGCAACCCGCCGTTCACTTTGCCACATACGTTGTAAATACAGGCGATAATCACGCTCTTTTTGACAGGAAAGGATCATCGGTGCCGGCGTTTCCCCCATACTGACCGCCGGACATGCCTGCAAAACAGCCAGGATTTGCTGTTGATCGGGTTCTCCGGCCAAAGACCAAAGCGATGCAGCTAACTCCGGCTGCCTGCCTTCAAAAAAATATTTTGGCGAAATTCGCTCCAGTGGCAAACAGACATGCCCCGCACCTGATTCGGCACTTAACAGAGCCGTAATCAACAGTAGTAGTGGATTTTCAGCCTCAATCACCGCATAAGCAAACTGCACATCCAAAGGACGCAGCAGCTTCTGGCTCACCGCCTGTTGCAAGAGTGACATCATGGAATTCATCCGCTTTTTTCCTCACCGACAGCACTAAAAAGCGTATCCAGTTCGTCAATAAATTCAAAGGGAGGCAGATAGGAGTAAATACCATGCCCTGGGTTATCCTTATCAATACCGCGCAAAAACAGATAAATCACGCCACCAAAATGGCGGCGATAATCATAATGAGCTAACCGATGACGCAAATAACGGTGCAGCGCTAAGGTATAAAGCTGATACTGAAAATCGTAACGGTGCTCTATCATGGCATTTGCCATTGCTTCTTGCGTATACGACGGGCTGTTCTCACCTAACCAGTTTGATTTGTAATCCACAACGTAAAACTTGTCTTGCCAGCAAAAAACCAAATCAATAAAACCTTTTAACATGCCTTTGACTTGATGAAAGGATAACGGAGCACATTGCGCAGACAGCGGATCATAACGACGAATCAATGCATTAATCTCCTTTGAATATAATAACTTATCCACTGGCAGGTAAAACTGCATTTCACTTTGTTGGTGATGACGAGGTACATCAGCAAGTTTCATTCCCTGCTCATTCAGTTCTGCGCCCAGAATATCCTCTATCCACTGTTGCAATACCGGTGCCCAATTTTCATCAAATCCTGATGCTGTCAGTTTTTCCACCAACCACACCTGATCCGGAGGATTGCCGAAATCCAGATCTTCTAAAATACTGTGCAGGAATGTGCCCGCAGACGCTCCACGTGGAAAAGTATGCGGAGTCATCTGTAACGACTGTTCTCCCTGCTTTTCACCACTCGCTTCAATATCCAGCTTAGGCGAAATGGATTGCACAATCACATCAACTGATTCCCCAAGTGCCCCCGCATAAGTGGGAGAGATGGCATGGGAAGCAGAATATTGTAACCCCGAATAACTTGTTACCCGCCAATCGTCCCGAACGGCACGTTGCAATTTTTTGGCTTCCAGCAACAGAGTATTTTCACTTTGTGGATACCACGGCAAGTCAGTGGTATTTCCCACTTGCCTTATCTCAATGCCGTTATCACGAAGTTCATTCAAACTATTAATCAAGAGTTCTGCATCACCTTTTTGTCCCTTTTGCAGCAAGTACCCAAGGGCAGATAAATGCAGATCAGTATCGCCTGCTTTGCCTCTATTTCCTTTAATCAACGGGGCTACCCCGACGCTACAGTGATAAACCGAACGTGTTAATGCAACGTAGAGCAAGCGTAGATCCTCAGCCAGGCGTTCTTCATCAGCCAGCTCCAACGCTTCTTTCAACGCTTCATCATCATGAGAAATATTGAGATGAGTCTCAAAGTTATGGCGATCATGATAAACCGCCTGCTTCTGCTTTCTGTAACCACAAACAAAAGGCAAGCAAACCAACGGATATTCCAAGCCCTTAGATTTATGTATGGTACAGATCTGCACCAGATGCCGATCACTCTCCAGTCTCAGTTGCTGGTTTTCTGATTGCGGATTAGGCCGTGAGATCTGTTGTGCCAGCCAGCGGGCAACGGCATGTTCGCTATCTAGCTGTTGAGATTCCTCCTGCAACAGCTCACCAATGTGCATAATATCGGTAAGCCGGCGTTCACCGTCATCACCTGCCAGCAGATTTTCGGCTATCCGGTATTTCACCATTACTGCCCGCAACATGGGTAATACGCCACGAGTACGCCATAAACGGGCATAGCCATCAAATTCATCAACCAGACGATCCCACGCCCTTTCATCGTTATTTAACTGGTCAATTTGTTGTGCACTTAAGCCAAATAGACTGCTGGCTAATGCACTTCGTAATTCGCGCGCTTTTTCCGGTGCTAATACTGCCTGTAACAACCACAGCAAATCTTTCGCTTCTGGCGTATCAAACACACTTTCTCGGTTGGAAAGATAAACCGACGGTATCTTTAGCGCGTTCAATTCATTACGGATCAATGCTGCTTCTCGGCGATCACGCACCAACACCGTAATATCCGCTGCCATCACCGGACGGCTTGTTTCTGTTGGTTGATTTTTTGCCCGATATAAAAGCGCTTTCCCTTCTTGACCAGCCTGCAACCAATCCCGTATTTGGGCAGCACATTGTCGAGCCATGGTTTGCTCATATTCCCCTTTGGAAACACCATCACCCGACTGTAACCAAAAGCGCAAAGCGGTTTGATCTTCACCATACAAGGAAAACCTCAAACCCTGATTTTTCTCTGCGGCATTAACGTCAATAAAAGGGATTTGTGCAAACAAAAATGGGCGCTCTGGGCGGGAAAACAGTGTATTGACAGCCTGCACCATTGGTGTGGAAGAACGCCAATTCGTTTCCAGTGTGTAATGGGCCTTAACGTGAGAACGCGCACGAATGTAGGTAAAAATATCTGCCCCACGAAACGCATAAATCGCTTGTTTGGGGTCGCCAATAAACAATAAACCCGTTTCGTTTTCAGCCCGTTCATTCTCTGATTGATGACAATATATAGCCTGAAAAATGCGATATTGTTGTGGATCGGTATCCTGAAATTCATCAATCATTGCAACGGGATAACGCTGCCGAATGGTTGCTGCAAGCTGTTCTCCTCCTGCACGTTGCAAGGCACTGTCCAGACGGGTCAGCAAATCATCAAATCCCATGTAACCACGGTTAAGTTTCTCCTGATTAACCGATTGGCGAACTTCAACAATTGCTTTAGAAAGGAGGATATCTTTCAACGTCAATGGGTGCTGATATAAACCATCAATTGCTGCAAACAACGCATGTTGCGGAGCTTCCCCTTTTTTCGTTTTTTCTAACAAGCGTGACTGACAAAATTTATCCAACTCTTTGGGCAACAGGTAATCTTCGGTAGGTGATTTAGCCCACTCAGAAACACTATTTAACCAGTTAGGTAAATGTTTTTTGCTGTAACTGCGCTTATCAACACCTGAATGAGTAATCAGCTCCTCTAACCCAGAAGCGGCGCTATTCCACTGCTGCTTTATCGCCTCAATCTGTTCAATGATTTTCTGATGACGGCTAAACAACGTTTCATCACCCTCAGGGGCATTGACGATATACGGCATATCTCCGTGCAAGTAGTCTGAAATATCTTTCAATAATGCTTCCGGCCCACTCCATATCCGGCTGACTTCCGCAGCGATTGGCAATGGCAGGGGATAACAGTGACGGCGCCAAAAATCAGCGCAGCCTTGTTTACGTAGCTGGTTTTCATCCTGAATTAAGGTTTGATCAAACAGAACACCAGACTCAAACGCATTGTGGACTAACATACGCTGGCAAAAGCCGTGGATGGTATAAATCGCCGCCTCATCCATCTGGCGTTCAGCGGCTAATAACCAGCTGGCCGCACTTTCCCTATCAGGAATTTCAGCCAGTAATTGCTGATAGACTGGATCGCTGGCCGCTGTTTCTTGCCGTATACAAGCCAAACGGAGCTGATGGATATTTTCACGGATACGTCCACGCAATTCATCCGTCGCCGCTTGCGTAAAGGTCACAACCAGGATCTCTTCGACATTCAGCGGACGGGAAAAGGCGGCAGAGCCGCCTAATCCGAGTAACAGCCGGAGATACAACAAGCCTATCGTGTAAGTCTTTCCCGTTCCTGCTGACGCTTCGATCAGCCGCTGACCATACAGCGGCAGTGTTAACGGGTTAAGCTTATGAGAGGGTATTTCTTTGCTCACTGAGCATTCACCTTAACCGGTAATTGTTTCTGGAAATCTGACACATAGTCGTAAGTTTTCCAGCCTTTCAATTCGGCATATTGATGAGCCGTACCTTTTTTCCCGGTAATTTGGGAAACCAGTGCCAATCCCTGACGTTTAAGCACGGCTTTTTCATAAAACGCAATCATCTGCGCTTTGGTGGCTTTTTCCATCGTTGCAATGATTTTCTCACGGGTATCAAATTTGAAATTATTGCGCCCAAAATCTGCATCAAAGCGAGCCACTTCTAAATAGAAAGTCTGTGGCGGCTCACGCATCTCTGTTAGCAGCGATTTTTTATACTGTTCGAACTCAGCATCAGACATCGCTTTCAGTTTTTTATCAGCCTGTTGATAAAAGCTCTGATAGCGTTGATGCAGGTAATCCGGTTGCTTACTGTTACTTTGCAGCAAGAAACCCAATCCCCACTGTTTACCTATATTTTCGTTGAAAGCAAAAACGGCATAACCAAGCTGTTCTTTCGTTCTCAATTGATCATAGAACCATGGCGACAAAATGCTACTCAGCAAATTGGAATAAACCGATCCCTGGATACGGTCATACCCCGTTGGAATAAAGATCTCTTCCAGAGCATTATCCGTGCTATTTGCCGTTCCATTGAAATTAACCGCATAATTACGATCAATCACAATGCTCTTGCCAGTCCACCATACCGTTCCCTGGTTAGCGAGCTGCTTCTGTGCTGACTGAACGATGTTAATACTCTGCTGTTCAGTGAAATTACCGAAAACCAAAGCCTGTAATGCCGAGTGTTGGATCATGCTTCGACGGTAGTTGACAATATCGTCAACCGTGATGGTATCCAACACTTTCAATTTTTCAGCCTGTTCAAAATAAGGCACACCAGAGAGGCGGGAAATAGGTTGCTGCGCCATTTGAAAAGCCTTGCCATTATTGGCGACTTCCATTTGTTCCCGATACCACGATTTCGCCTGATCCAGTTCTTCTTGAGTCGGTGTAAACGAAATATATTGATCAATTACGGAAGTTAACAACGCTGGTAAATGCTGTGTATAACCATTGACGCTGATTTTCAAACCATCAACATAACCGGTATTAACGCCCATTCCCCCAACCGATGCCTGATAACTCAGTTGATCAAGTGCAAGCCCAGACAAATAGTTTAATAAGGTATCTGAAACCTGATCTTTGATGTTTTGTAATCCATTTGGATTACGCATCTCCAGTGCAATACTGCCTTTAGGTTCATCGGCAAAATATTGGCTCGGCATATACAGCAAACGGACATTGGGTTTTTCCAAAATCATTTTAGGATGTTCTTGGCTACCCGATGTTTTTATCAAAGGCAAATCATCAGGAATATAAGGATTCAACTCAGGCAAAGAAAATAAGTCTTCTTGTTCGAGTTTTTTCCATTCCGCCAACTGGCTTGACGTCATTTTATTGACTTGATACGGGGCCTGCACAAAGTAGGCTTCTTTATTATGTGGCTCTGTTGGGCTGATAAACCAGATACGTGCATTTTCCGGCGTTAATTCGTCCAGGCGGCTCGCTATTGCTTTTGGATTAAACTCATCTGTAACATAACTCGCATCCAGCACATGGGATATAGGCAATACCAGCATGGCATCGGACAGCCATTCAATGTAGTTCATATTGCGTACAATTGACGCATACTGGAACGACAAATTCAGGACCTTAGCCATTTCATCGAAATAACTCTTGTTGATCCCCTGCTGTTTTAGCAGATTAATGTAGGAAAAGATGGCTGCGATAACTTGATCACGCTGTTCAAGCCCCTTATCCGTGAGTGAAACATAAATATTAAACGTCCCGGAATTACCATCAGTTTTGGGATGTGCCCCGGCATCGATACTTTCGATTAACCCCTGCTTTTGTAACCAATCAGACAAGGTATTTTGGCTGCGATTGCCAATCAAATACCCGACATAAGCGTCAGTCTTACTACGAAAATCTGCACTGTTGTCAGCAATGCTGAACTCCAGTCTCAACGCTTTGTAAGGTTGTGCGGGCACATAATGGATAATGATGCCTTTTTCTTTATCTGTCATTGCCGGTACAGTAATGGCAGGCACCGAAGCATGTCGGTTCGGAATACGGCCAAAGGTTTCTGCCGCAATCTGAGCCAATTTATCGATGGATTGATTGCCATACATAACCCCTTTCATCAGATTAGCGGAGTAATAGCGTTGGTAAAAATCAATCAGGGCCGTCTGTAATTTGCTGTCAGGTTTATCTTTCAGTGTTTCTAGATTTCCACCCGCAAAGCGAGCGTTAGGGTGAGCTGGATTGAGGGTTTCGGAACGAATTTGCCATAAGCGATGCCCTTCACCCGCACGAGCGATGGTCATTTCATTATCAACGGCATGGCGTTCACGATCCGCATTGACTGGCTCCAGCAAAGGTTCAGCCAGCGCATCCGCCAGGCGATCAACCGCTCCTGTTAAGGCGCCATTTTCAACTTCCAGGTAGAATGCCGTACGGTTGGCATTGGTACTGGCGTTACGGCTTCCTCCATGTTTTTGCAAGAATTCAGCAAATCCGCCGGGTTGTGGGTAACGCTTGGAACCCATCAATACCATATGCTCAAGATAATGAGCCAGACCAAGCTGATTATCTGGGTTTTCCATATGGCCAACCGGAAGAGAGACGGCAGCCAATGATTTAATCGCGTTTTCATCAGAAACCAGCAAAACGGTCATGCCATTTTGCAATTTAATCGCTTTATATTGACGAGGATCGCGATCACTTTTGTGGATCGTATCTGGCAATGGCTGCCAGGGCGATTGTGCATATACAGTAACCCCAAAAAATAGCAGAAAGAGCACCGTCATGATGCGGATAAGACATTTAGGCATAACCTAATATTCTCCCTAATTATTTAAATAATGATCCATTGGAATAGCGTGCCATCGGCAGTAAATAGTGCTTAGTTTCACGCTTCATTCGCTCCAAAAGTGATTGATCAACTTGCCGGAAAGCCCGTTGTACGTAGTGATCAGCGCTTTCTCCTTTCCTGTCATGTGTTCCTAACCAGTGTTCCATTAATTTATTTTCAGCGCTTTGTTGAACTTCTTCGCGAAAATCAATTTCACCCGTTTCCTTATCAAAACAGTCAACTAACCATGCCCAGCCGCTTCGGCAAAACAAAGGAAGAGGTTCAGACATACCTTGAAAATACCCCTCTATCATCTGGTTCAAATAGTGCTTCGCCTCCTCCGGTTTTAACGCTAAGAATCGATATTCTGACACCTTCTTATCTTCCTTCTCTTTTTTGCCCTTTTTACCTGTTCCATATATGCGGCTTTCACTACTTCCACCTGAAAGACAATAGGCAAGGTGTTCAATCCATAATTGGATACCATCATTGGCCGTTAAGTTCGCTGGTCGCCAACGTAAAATTCCATCAGGCTGTACCTGACTGATGCTGCCAGTCAATACCACCGTGTCTAATGGCTCATATAGGTCAATAGAAGAAGAGGTCGTTCTCTCTTCACGCACCCTGGCGGCCAAAGGCTGCATGGATTCCAGTTGCTCCATCCAATAAACTTCACCAAAGGAACCATAGGGCAACCCTCCCGACGCACGGAGGTGGTAAAACAGAGATTCAGGTGCCCCCTGTTCAATCAAGATGCTTAGCAGTAGTTGGTTAAATTGGTAACGTTGCAGGTTATCCAGCACAAAAGGTTCTTCTTCGGGTAACTCCATCTCTTCAATGACAAAATGTACCTTCAGTCGTCGCTGAAAGAATGCCCGGACAGGGTGTCGATAAAAGCGGATCAACTCATCTAATGCAATTTCTTTTACCCCACTGCGATCAAAAGCAATCGGCTGACAAAAATCAGTTGCTGAAACCCCCTGTTGTGTCGCAGCTGGCAACCATTCTGTAGCATAACTTTGTAAGTGATGGTCAGGTAAGAAATTCTCTTTCGCAAAAGGCACACGGGTATGCTGTGATAGCAGATGTTTTCTGACATTTCTGGCGCTGTCATCAACATTCAACATTTCATCGCCGGCTAAGCAAAAACTCTGACAAATATAATCCAATAATTCGTTGACCAATACGGAGGGATTGCACTCAGTATCATCGCGAATCGATTTACCAATATAGCTAATGTAGAGAAATTGTTCCGCCGAAACCAACGCTTCCAGAAAGAGATAACGGTCATCGTCGCGCCGTTTCCTATCTCCTCGCTGAGTCTTTTCTGCCATCAGATCAAACCCAAGTGGCGGGATAGTACGTGGATAAACGCCATCGTTCATTCCCAACAAGCAAACCACTTTAAAAGGAATGGAGCGCATAGGCATCAGAGTGCAAAAATTGAGTGCTCCGGCGAGGAAACGCTGGCTGATCTTTTCATCATCAAAACGAAGCGCCAACTCATCACGCAACAACACCAAAGGAATACGTCCTTCGTAATGGGCATTCAGGCCATCATCAATCACTTTTTGCCATTGCTGAGTAATAAGTGCCAGAACCAGTTCAATTTCATCATCCATCTCGAAAAAAGTTTCCAGCAGTTGCGGGCATATAACCAACCAATCCGTCAATCGCTGTGCTTCACCCAAAATTTTACGCCAGCGATTCAATGCCATTAAAAACTCAGCTAATTGCCCTGCCAGTTCAGCAGCAAGCCCACTGGATTCATCATAAGGCAAAACATCGTTCCACGGCCCGGCATGGCTATCCATCGCATAACCCAATAGCATACGCGTCAGGCCAAAGTGCCAGGTATTCTGCCCTGTGGCAGGCAACGATAATGCTTCAATATTGTCATCATCCAACCCCCAGCAAATTCCCGATTCTTTTACCCAGCGTCGCAATAAACGCAATCCTTCCTCCTGAATCGCGAATTTATTAGCTAAAGCAGGAACTTCCAATAATGCCAACACCTGTTCTGCCGTAAACCGACTCTGCGGCAGATCCAACAGAGTAATGAATGCCTGCAAGACAGGATGTGCCTGACGAGCTTTACGATCAGAGATAGCAAAAGGGATATAACGATCATCAGGCGCATTGCCAAAAACAGCTTGAATATAGGGAGTATAGCTATCGATATCCGCCATCATCACAATGATGTCCCTCGGTGTCAGTGAAGGGTCATCATCCAATAAATGCAGGATTTGATCCTGCAATACTTCGACTTCCCTCTGTGGGCTATGGCATGAATGAAAAGTCAATGAGCGATCAGTACCATTAAATGGGCGCTTTTTCAGGCTGTTTTTGAAGGAATTTTCGGTAGAACCAATCTGGGCATGATCTTCAAGATTAAGGATATCTTGTTGAATTTGGTGCAAGACAGAATCTGGTTTTGATTCAACAAAGGCATGAATATCGGAATCTGGCTCCAATTGTGACAACAGGTAGAGGTTATCCCTTCCCAATTTTCCCCAAGATGCCAGCAATGGATTATTCAACTCCTGTTCCCCTTCAGCATTAAACAGCGATGGCGCCTCTTCGGGATTTTTGAATCTTTCCAGCAATTGCCTGCTCTTATAATGTTTTGGCTTACGGCTATTTAATCTGGCAAGAAAAGCATAACTCTGGATATCACCCCAATAATATTGGCATGGATTCGTGAACATAAGATGAATATCAATATGTTTACCCAATGCCTTCAATACTTGCAGGTAAGCGGGAGGCAATACAGATATACCGCAGATAAAAATACGCGAGGGAAGAGCCCCTAATGGAAAGCTCCCTTCCTCCAATGTCGATATAAATCGTTGATATAAATTGGCGCGGTGCCACAAAGGTTGTTGTAACTGGCGGGTATATGCTGTCAGTTCAAACCATAGCCTTTTTTGCCATAACTGGTTACTACCCAAGCCGTCAATTAATTGACCCTCTTCCCAGCTTTCTAACCAATGTGGACGATAAACCAAATATTGGTCAAACAGATCGGCAATTCTGCCAGCCAACTGGTGAATTTTACGTTTATCAATATCTTGATCAAGATAATGCCTGAGCGCTGAAAATTCTGGCTCTGTCAACAAATCGGGCAGTAAAGTCATCAATTTCCACTTCATAGCATCCTTACTGAAATGACTGTCTTTGGGAATATCAGGCAACACTCGGGTAAACATCTGCCAGATAAAGGTTGCAGGCAGTGGGAACTCCATGTTCGCAGCAATACCCAGTTTTTCTGCCAGCTGAATTTGCAACCACTGTGACATTCCTGGGCTTTGAACCAAAATCACTTCTTTGCCAAATGGGTCAGAAAGGGGATCTTCCCCAATCAATATCGCCATCAATTCCTTGAGAATATCGAGCTGATTCGAATGATAAACGCTAAACATCAATGCTCCACCGGAATATAAAAATCACTTAACGTATTGATATTAAATAATTTATTTAATATCATTATAAAATGTATACAGGATTCTATACAAATAAAATTGCTGCTAGGGCGTGTTAACGTTTATTGTTCATCATTCACTCAACCCACATCGGTAGCCATATAATGGCAAACGCATTTTCGACAAATGTCGATAACGGTATAAAAAACTATTAATATTCTTATCTGATTTTCGGCTATTTTTTCGATAAAGGAATAACCGTTTTCTCACCTTTTTTCAACGAAACTTCTAAAATCGCCGCTATCATAACCTTTATCAGCAATCACATAGTCTGATGCCGGTGAATATTTGACCAAACCTTCCACATGCACAATATCATTCGTTTAACCGCCAGATAACTCAAAATATACAAGCAAACCGTAACTGTTGGCGGCTAAATGAAGTTTAGTCGAGCATCTGCCTCGGCTCTTACCGATAGATTCATCTTCTGTAGAAATCGCGCCTGAACTGTGTTGATGAGTACGGACAATACTGCTATCACTGAATAACCACTCAGCATCCGTATTTTCAGATAATAATTTGAATAATAATTTCAAAATACCTTTTCTTTAACCATTCATTAAAACGTTTAAAGAGGATATTCCATTTTTTAAATTCATCAGGTAAATCCCACAACGGGCATCCCGTTCTCATTCAATAAAGGTTCCCTTAGAAAGTCAGGTAATGCACTTCTTTGTGGTCAATTCATTCACTTTGTTGCTTCAATACAACTAGCATTACGATCTCAAAAATATTTCGATAATTTTCCACTTCAGTAAGAGCGCTAACTTCATATTCTTCCAATAACTTCCTGTCTAATACGAAATTACGCCGCATTTCACCACGGTTAAATATATGCACTTCTGCTAATAGATGTTTCGCATACATCGAGAACATAATACCTGAACAGACTGCACCAATAATTCCTACTTTTTTCCCTCCAAATTGGGTAATTCTGCAAGTTCCATTAACTTTTTCGTAGCATGACCAAGACAAGCCATTGGTTCTGGCATCCAAATTCTGTGCAGAATGTTATATTTCGGTTACTCGGATGATGGCTTGCTCTAGCACATCCTCCAACCCGTGAACGAAAACATACTCAACGAAACCAGCAGTTCGATTAGGAGTAATATTAGGATTAAAAGTTACTGGCTCACCCTCCTGATATCCAGTACTAATGCCTGCAAAAAACATAATTCCTACAAATTCATGGCCAAAAAGAGAACCACGATCTATTAGAATATCCCGGGAACCAATAATTTCTTTAATAAAGATACGGCAAACTCCCATATAATCAAGCCTAATCACGAGAGTATCATCACTGAGAATTTGTCGAGGAAAATTTTTTGTGATGCATTTAACTGTACCATTTGAGAGCTCAACCATTTTATAAATATACCAATCCAACTTCAAATTGTAGCTTGCAAGTCAATGTGATTGTTTATATCTCCCCGCTACGCGGGGACATATAAGACGCATCTTGAAAGGCGATTGGTATAGATGGCAAATACGATATACTAGTTCCTTAAATTTCAATTTATTGATTCATCCAGCCTAGGCCTATATGCTAGTATTTTAAGTATAATAAATCTTACCTATAAACAAATGGTTAAAGCTATAACCGGAGAGCCATAAGAGCCTATTCATAAAAGTTATTTTATTTATTAAATACCCACCGAAACTGCATCAATCCCATATTGTTTCGATGGTTTAATAGTCACGGGAATAACGCTTACTGGAATAGGCATCAATGAGGTATTTATCTTTTTTATTCCAAAACCTGAGCCGTTTTTTGACGACTAAGATACCAAGCCATAATGGTTATAACCAAACTGATAGCAGCCAGTACTGCTCCCGCCAATGGTACAGCACGTATTCCAAATCCTAGCCCAAGCACTGTACCTCCCATCCAAGCGCCTAGACCATTTCCTAGGTTAAATGCAGACACGTTAACTGACAGTGCCAACGTAGGAGCGGCCATTGCTAACGATTGAATCCGGGCCTGAAGCGACGGAATGATTGAAAACCCAATGGCGCCAAATATAAACAACGTAATAGCTGAGAGAATAGGTACAGGGCTTGTCATCCAGAACACAATAAGTACAATGACTAAACTACTTAATACCGTAGTGACTCCACGCAAGACATGTTTATCCGCTAAGCGACCACCTACGAAGTTGCCAATGATAGCTCCAATGCCAAAAACTACTAGAAGAGCAGAAATTGCAGAGGGACCGAAGTGACTTATATCCATTAGCAGGGGTACTACATAGGTTGAAGCTGTAAATACCGCACCTTGTGCTAGCACCGTAGTGATTACCGCAAAAACAAGCGAGGGGTTATTTAAAGCACTTAATTCCCGACGCATAGCTCCGGGTTTTGATTGTTCAGCTTGAGGCAAATTTGAAGGCATAAATGCTGCCATCAACACTACAGAAATGATTGCAATGATGACAATCACCACAAATGTTGCTCGCCATCCAAAGTTCTGCCCAATAAACGTTCCAAGTGGACTACCTAATGCATTAGCTAAATTAAAACCTAAGGCGATTTTAGCCATTGCGGAACCTTGCTTGTTAACTGGAGATAAAGTTACTGCAAGACTGAATGCTACAGCAACGAATGTTCCATGGCTGATCGATGTTAAAATTCGCGCAACCATTAGCATTTGATAATCAGAGGCTAATACAGCCCAAACATTGCCTAAAATGAACGGAAGCATCAGTCCCAGAACCAGAGTTTTGCGTGGTACGCGCGTGGTCAGCAGGGTAACGAACGGTCCAATAATTGTTACACCCAGAGCATATCCAGTAACCAATAGACCTGCATCTGGTAGCGAGACGGAGAGATCTGATGCTACAATCGGCAATAGTCCAGAAATGATAATTTCTGCTGTTCCCAGACAAAAAACACCTAACATTAGTGCGAAAAGAATTATGGGCATAAGGAATTCCTTAATACAGTAAGTATGTTGAGTTGAATAAATTTATACACGTGATATATCAAATGTAATATTTTCTTCTACACTCCTGTAGTGCGAACCAGCAAATGCTGAACGGAACTACTGGTAACTTAAAATTAATTAAGTATCACGTTATTTAACGAATTAAAACGATTACTGAACACTCAACAATCACCAACTAAAATCAGTGGATTTATTCTTCATATATAAGAATAAAAACAGGTTTAGTAGATTTCGCAATCGCCAATTGGCAAAAACAACTTTCGCAATTAATCATCATTATTGAGTATATATACTTCCTTTATTTATTCTTGGTATAATAAAAATGTATACCCTCAAATACTTTACTAAAAAATATAAATTCTGATTTTATTTAATCGTCTGTCAAATAGGTATCATTTCTAGATTAGAAATATAGTTTCTTAGCCAATATAAATAAACTTTCATAATAACGATACACTCATTTTTTTCATTCCCGGTTGTTGCCCGAATGAAAATGCAATCATAAATTCTTCAACGCACGCTAAGAGTTGCCACATATACTGACAGCAATGATTTCGGGTGACGGTTTCATGCAAGGATTGCCACAAGCGTTCAATCTTATTTAGCCATGGCGAATAGACCGGTAAAAATAACAGGTTAAATTGAGGATTTTGTTTTAGCCATTCCCTGACCTTATGGCTTTTGTGAATACCATAATTATCCAAAATCAACGTGATACTTTTGGCTTGACGATACTGACGATTAATTTTCTCTAACATATTGATAAATAAATCAGCGTTTTTCTTTATACCACCGACATAAGTCACTTGACCTGTTCGGACATCAAGGCAGCCTGCAAGGTAGTGCTTTTGGTTTTTCCCCGGTGTCATCACGCGTTTTTGTTGTCCTTTTAGACACCAGTCTGCCCCGATTTTAGGATTCAGATCGATATCGACTTCATCTTCATAAAAAACAAGATGTTGCTCTGATGCGTTGGCTAAGGCTTCGGTGATTTTTGCCATTTTTTCGTCATACTCCGGATCAGGCTTTTTGACAGTAGGCGCCGCTCTTCGCCAGACAATACCCACCTGACAAAAGTAACGATAAAGCGTACTTTTCGACAGTGATACCCCTAATAATTCATTGATTATCTGAGTGATAAGTTCAATACTCCAGCGTGAACGCAAACAGTCAAAATCCTGCGGGGAGTGTGATAATAAGAACGACAACAAGCTAAAAATCGGGGCTAAATTCCATCGAGTAGGCCTTCCTCTCGGTAAGCTTTTTAATCCTTCCAGCCCATATAACGTTAACCAATTTATCCAACGATGGACGGAAGAACGTGAACAATGAAGGGTTCTGGCGATGTAAGAAACGGTCTGACCTTCATGTAACATCAAGAGTGCCATGAGTCGGCGGGCGTAATCTTTATCCCGGGTTTTATGAATAAATTTTTTCATCTGACGTCGTTCATTTCGGGGTATTGGTGCTATGATTCGCATCACTCAGTCCATTTTGGGATTTTTTTGATTTGGCGATTAATCAGATCGCAAAAATTGGACTGAGTTCCCTTCAAGTGATCTACTATTTTGAAAGCTTATTTATATCGTACTGAGCACGCTCTAATATACCATCGCGATAGTCGTTCTCTAGCACTAACGCATCAAGAGCAATATTTCTCCTACTTAATTCGGCAAGAGTATCCAAAACAGCAATCTCCCCACTACTGGTTAATAAACTCACGGTAGCCGCATTGGATATGTTAGTTCTCCTCGCAGATGTACATGTACGAGCCAAAGCCGGATTATTGGAGTTAAGTATATCTTTAACTACAGATACATGATAATCAATATCTTGAGTCGCATGCATATTCCAAGTTAGAACTGTGTTTTTAGCTAAAGGTGAACGATAATAAGGCAAGCTCGATAATGAATAAGAAAAACTCATACTTTTCCCTTTTATATGTATCTAACTATTGTTTATGTAATCCGTATAACTAGTGAGATAACTGATTAAATCTATTAGTTATACCCTTAGAAGTAACACTTTTTAGCACACCAATAACTTTACAACAATTTATGATATAGAATAACCCAGTATTCATTCCAGACTATGCTGCCAGATTCGGCGGCAATCCATAATCTGAAGGGTAAGACATGATAGATTCGCTCTCTGCAATTTCTGTATTTGTCAAGGTGGCGCAGGTAAGAAGCTTTGTTTCTGCAGGACGTGCTTTGGGACTTAGTGCATCTGCAGTCGGTAAACGTGTAACTAGCCTAGAAAACAGCGTAGGAGCACGACTCTTGCAGCGAAATACTCGTAGGATTTCTCTTACATATGAAGGGGAACTCTTTTTGAATCATGCAGTATACATACTTGAAGAAGTAGATAACATTCAAAAAGAAATACTTTCTTCCACTGAAAATCCAGTTGGAAAACTAAAAATTAGTATAGCTCCAATCCCTAATCTTTTTAGTGAAAAATTCAATGATTTTTTGAAGGAACATAGAGAAATTGAAATTGAATTTGACTTCACAGAACAATTTGTTGATTTAGTTGGGGGAAATTATGATGCCGCGTTGCGAGTTGGTAATGATCCCGATGGTAATTTACGTTCTCACTACATAGGAGATATTGATAGTATTATTGTAGCAAGCCCTAACTATTTAAAGAGTTACGGTCATCCCAAAAAAGTAGAAGATCTTTTATCTCACTCATTAATTCATTACCGATCAAAAAATACAGGAATAATTCAGCAATGGCCTTTGCAAAACATAAAATCTTTACACCTACCTAAAACGATTATATGCAATGATATTGACACACGAATAAAATTAGTTCTAAGTGGAGTTGGGATAGCATACTTACCTCACGTGTCAATTAAAAATTATATTGACTCAGGAGAACTTTGTACTGTACTTGATGAATATATTATTGATGCAAGCACACCTATTTATGTGATATGGCCTTATGCTCATCGTTATTCCCTACGCCAACGACTATTAATAGATTATCTTAAGAAATTAAAGTTATAAATATAAGAGAGTAACACGTAGTACAATACTGATGAGTTACGCTTATCTTCTCCGCTTGATCGGGTTAATGTATTAGTCTGGTCAAGTGGAGAGCTTATGAGGATAGTACATTTTTATTTTTTTCTGTTGGTATTTACTATTGGACTTTATCAAAATCAATTTCTGACCATTCAACGTTACGCAATTCACTGGGGCTAACGCCAATTATCGTTTGTCTCACTTGATTGCCAAATCTGTCAGATTCATAAATCACTAACCTTGTATAGGTAAGTTATGTAGGGAAATTTTATACAATAAATTGCAGATATTCAGAAAGACAGCAGTAGACCACAATAAAATTAAAACAATATAATTAATTTTTATTTATACCAATCTAACTTCAAGATGCATGTGATTTCTCCCCGCAAAGCGGGGAGAAATCAGGTTTCATATCGTGTTGTAAATTGCAACTTGAAGTTTAATGCATATAAATAATTTACCTTAGTAGACCATATTAGATTTCAATCTTATGCCTCCCACTTGCACAAAACCAGCGTTCCAATTTACTTAGTTTATTGTAATGTACTGTCAGCTTAATCGTTACCTGATAGCACCCCCAAGAACGAAATTCTCGCTGAACTTCCACTTTCCATCCCCGCTGTATAGCTGTCTCCTCTTCTTTCTGCAAATCAATCTGGCCTGACAAACGTTCATACTGTTCCAATTGATTATGGGCATATCGTACTGCCTTAAGCTGCCCCCAATATTGCTGAAAGTTGGTTGACAGTACTTGATGGTAACGCACTAAACCCAATAAAGAGATCGCAAATACGGCTGACGCAATCATGACTTCCGGTAAACTCATCCCCTCTTGTCGTTTGGTTTTCATAAACAAAACTCAGCTTGAGCAACAGGGCAAAAATCCAACCAACCGCTTTCAATAGGAATAAGTGTCTCTTGATTTAACGGTTTCACCTGTTTCATCCATTGATAAAGTTCGAGCTTTTCTCCTGATGCAAATTGAGCAACCCCTTTTAATAAAAAAAGATTGTTTGAATAGTGTTTCAGACAACTTTGCAAATGAAATTCAGTATGTTGTAGACAAACCCAAGCGCTCGTTTCTGGCTGATTGATCTGCCATGATTGCGCCTTTCCCCATATCAATGATGATTCAGCACGCCAAAAAGCCTGCAAATAATTTTGTTCATCCATCATCATAAGCATCGCATTTTCCTGTTGGTAATGGAGCGCTTTCAACATCATCAAACTCAGCGCCAGAAGCATCATTATCGATATCAGCAGAATATTTCCCTGTTGTTTATCTGCCATCTATTTTATTTTCCCAATATCTTTATTTTCGGATATTACGCAGCCGGATTGTGGCTTGGTGGCGGTACACAATGGACGGGGATTGCAACCAATGGGCATCAATAGACAAAGTGACAAAAATTTCCCCACTTTTTGCTTGTGATTTCTCAAGATGAAAGGTATCAATGACAATCTCTTTTGGATCAAATAACCTTTCCCAACCACTTTCCTGACAATCGTCTACTCCTCTCTCCCACTCAAGAGCGCGATTATTTAAACGATAACCAAAAAATTCAGACTCTCTATGACCTGCTTTTTCCCATTGATTATTTAAATTGAGATCAAAAGCAACAATAAGACAGGAATTGGCGGTTTCCGTATTTTTACTGTTAATTATCAATGGATCACCTTTGCACTGCTCTCTATCCCGACAATACCCTGCCCGCCGAATATCTTTCTCAATCAAATAAGCTGTTCTGTTCACCAAATAATGTAATCTATATTTACGATAGAGATCGAAAATTTGGCCGGTTAAAACCGGATACGTTTTTGTCATGGCAACAAAAATTACGCTACTGATTAGCAGAGCTACCATTATTTCTAATAAAGAAAATCCTGCTTGTGTTTTTTTGTGGCAAAAGTTAGTCAGAATCATGGGGTTTTATTCCCTCACAATTGGGAAATGAGTTAATTGTATTGCTGCATGTTCTAATTCTCCCACGTCCAGAAACGATAACCCTAATTTTACCTGCTGAGTTTTCCAGAGTGAAACTGGCAGGCATTGCTGTATTTCTGATCCCATAAAAATCAATGCGATCAGTTGTGGAAAATGATAAAAACACATCTTCATGAGGAGAATCAACGCGCTCCCCATCACCTTCATCACAATCAGCTATTTTGGTGACAGACGATATCAAACACCAAGGCTGCCCTGTCACTAACCATAAGATACGATCTTTATTTGAATAATTGGCTAAAGCTTGCTGCCTTTCCATAAAAGACAACACATTATGCACTGCTGATTGCAAATTCTGGCGGCTTTGATATTTCCCCCAATGATATAATCCCCAGGACAAACTCATCGAAATGATGAGCATTGCTATCATTAACTCCAATAAAGTAAACCCATTATGATTGTTAATGTATTTATATTCCATTATTTTCTGACGTTGATCTTCGGTTCAATCTGGTCAAGGGAAATATCGACTATTAGAAGCTAAATGAACAGTACCACTGTTTAATTCTGCGAAGAGATTTGAAGAGAAAATGGAAATTTTATTTTTTTACATTTTTATTGCGTGATGGTTCACAAAGTTAAATCAATATCTTCACCGTGAAAATAAAAAAGAGCAGAATAAAATCCACTCTTTAATTATTCTATTTTAATTAATTCACTACCTTTATTTGTTCAATCCAACCCCCCTTTCAATTCAAAATAAATTAATATCATGCTATTTTTTCTGGTATATTTAACAAAAATCCAAATAGTAACAAATAAAATCATTAAAATATTATTTTACAAATAGAAATTTATTATCAAAGAAGAACTTAAATAAAAAAACGTGTATTAATAATTCTGGATTCTTCAAGTACATCAGGAATTGCCTGTTTAATATTAGTTAATACGCAGGTACGCAATAACCATCTATCACAGCCATCATAACGCGGTATAAATTCAGAACGGCCATGCACGCATCGATTATTATCAATGATAAGTAAGTCTCCTGCTTCAAGAGCAACCCAATATTTATGTTTGTTAGCAATCTTTTTGAGTTTATCGAGAACGAATTCTGCCTCAGCATTAATTCCTTGCATTAAATCTAAATCGTAGATCATATAAGGGTCATTAGGATTTCCATAAAGAATTGAAGTTGTCGGGCCATTACCTTTTACACCATTAGGACTACCATAAGAGTAATCTATTCCGGTTATAAAAAGTGGCTCAAACAATATTCGAATTTCCCTAAAAGATAAGTCACGGAGCATCATCTTGGCGCTTGCTATAAAGGTCCTGGCACTTTTTTCATGATCTTGACGTAAACAATAAAGCAGAACGTAATCACACATTAATGGATGAAAAGCAATTTCCGTATGAAAATCAAGTTCCTTTTTTGAACTTTCTGATGATAATAGAAACTCTTTTTTTACATCAGGAACCAAATTTTGGAATATATTACCATTTTTTTCCTGTGAATACCCAACAGCATAACCAAGAAATTCTGAAATCATGGCTAACCACAATTCACCATAAAAATTACTTCTATCGGGATAATGCAATGCATGTAATGGAGTGGGTGGCAAAACATCATCAAAGTTTAAACCCTTTAATAATAATACACCATAATCATTACCATAATTTTTAAAATTATATAAACTTTCTATGATTTCTTGGTTAAGGAAAATTATACGTTTAAAGCTTTCAGAAAGAAATTTATCTAAGTTGTTATAAGGGCTATGTAACTCATCACCATAGAATCCTTTTCTAAGTAATTCATGATTATCTATATAAATAATATGGTCACCTCTAATTTCAGATAAATTACGAGTAGCATCTGGCTCTCTATATTCAATAATACTATTCGAAAAACTTATCCCCGATTGAAAATAAAACTCTTTTTGATCGTCATCGATAATGTCAAAAATCATTTTCTTTAAAAAAATCTCATTTTCACATCTTGCAAAATAGAAAGAAGAGTAAGTATTCAACAACCCCAAGCAATAGAACTTTTTGTTATTTATCTCTTTTTTCACTCCAATGACAAAATCGTTATAACTTATAAAATCTTGCCATCCATCATAATCAATAAAATGCCTGACATAATTACCATGCAAATGAAATTCATCCCCTTCATAAATTATTTTCATTTCTCCATCGAGTTGACTTAAATAATTATGTTTTTTATGTTTAAACTCTATGACCTTGGTAACAACACCTTTATTAAAAGTATTATTTTCAGCATGAGAGTATATATCTGACAAAGAAAATATAATGGATAATCTGGGTTGATTTTCTAAATTAGATTGCGAAACATCATAAGTTGTAAGCAAGATATCAACATTACTTAAACTATTTTCTTTTGATATATAATCATGCATGTTATAGACATCAAAATTATAATATTTAAAAAAACAAACCACATTAAAAAATGCATTTTTTGCAATATTATTTACACCTAATTTATTATAAAAAGAATCATCATAAACAACACAAAGTCTTCTATCTTTCATTACCTAACCTCATATATTTAAAATAATAATGGCATCAATTCATCTTACATTGATGCACCTATGACGCTATAGATAAATTCGGACAAAATAACACTCTACGGTAATAAATCAATTACATAAAAATGGCACCGACTAACATAATAAACCCAAACAACAGCAAAAAAATATTAGTTACAGATTCTATAATAACCTGGGAATTTCCTTTCAAAAATACATTCTGAATATAAGAAAGTGCATGGACAAATATTACCCACCATAAGATCCCAATGACAATATCAATCATCCCAAGTATGATAACCTGCCTAAGAGGAGGTAGTGCCGGATTAATAAATTGAGGTAGAATACTGATAAAAAATATGGCTACTTTAGGGTTAAATACATTAGCCAATAACCCGATTAAAAAAGGATTTCTTTTCTGCCGAATGATTTCTTGTGAATCAGTCATCGACTGTTGTTGTTTTTTATTGCGATAAATTTCTCTTAATCCCGAACTTCCGAGATAAACAAGATAAACGGCACCGATTATTTGTAATATATTGAATGCCGTTTTCGATGTTGCCAGAATAACTGTAGCGCCTAATGATCCTAACACAAGATGAAAAAATAGCCCCGACTGTACACCAAATGCAGTGATCATTCCTTCTCTCTTCCCCTTAAATACCCCTTTACTGATAACAGCCCAATCAGGTCCAGGGGTCAAATAAGAGAGTAATGCCAATAGAATAAATATAGATAACAATTCAAAGCTGATCATATTTTATTATCTCAATTTACAGTGTGTCGTAATCACAATATATTCATCATTTTCTTCTGGCTTTATCTCTACCTTAACATCTTGTATTTCTTCTGTGTTTTTTATATGAGTTCCACCACATGGAATAACAACCGGACGATTTTCTACCGTACTTTTCCATAAGCGAAAATCTTCAATATTTTTTGATGTATATTCAACCTGTATTTCACTCCCTGTTGAAAGCCAATTTTTTAGGATTAAATTCATTTCTTCATTGATACTCACAATATTTGCCAAAAATGATGCTTTATCAAACCCCTTTTTCTTTAACGACTTACCAAACCGATATGTATCTACGGATTTTAATTCAGAAATTGATGACTTAAATATTGCTGCTTTATCTAAATTGTAGTTACCCAGACTATCCGTATCATAATCTTTATTCCAATATTTATTAGCCACCTTATTTAAGGCTAAAGACATAAAATGAGTCATGCTATGTGCTGCACTAATTTTATATCTGGCTTCAGCATCAACCGATAATTTAACTTTTTCACCTACCATAGATTGACATTCTAGGCCGTTTAGCGACTCTAAATAGTGTGCTGGAATAAGTTTATCTTCTGAATTTAATTTATCAGGGATATCATGACCAATACAAATCTTACCGTCAATGATAACCGCGGTATAAGTCTTTACAATATTTAATGTATGGTTATTAAAGGCGATAACCCCGATATCACTCTTTTGGTCACCCCACTTATAATTTTGAGGATAAAAAGGGCTATTATTTGTAATAACGATATATCCATCATCATATTTAAATACGTCTATGACAATTGCATTCAAACTTAATTGCCCAGTCATAAAGGATGATTCAATTACTTCATTATTTAACATATCAATTTCGCCTATTGTTGATGTTATAAACAATCAATCTACTAATTGATCAAAAAATGTCAAGGTTTCTATGATATGAATTCGCAGTTCGAAATATGATTAATCGAATGAATAATTGATGTTGGTAAATAAGTTTTCCATCCCCAGACTTGAGGATGGAAAAAGAGGATTAAATGGCAACGGGGGCTTTAATACCGGGATGCGGATCGTAATCTACAATTTCAAAGTCTTCGAATTGATAATCAAACAATGAGTCTGGCTTGCGCTTAATAACTAATTTGGGTAACGCACGTGGCTCACGGCTTAATTGCAGTTTGGTCTGTTCCAAATGGTTGCTGTAAAGGTGAGTATCTCCCCCCGTCCAAACAAAATCACCAACTTCAAGATCACATTGTTGAGCCATCATATGTACCAATAAAGCATAGCTGGCGATGTTGAATGGCAACCCTAAGAACACGTCACAAGAGCGCTGGTAAAGCTGGCAGGAAAGTTTACCGTCCGCCACGTAGAACTGGAAAAAAGCATGGCATGGCGCCAACGCCATTTTATCCAACTCCCCAACGTTCCATGCAGAAACGATGATCCGACGTGAATCAGGATCACTTTTCAACTGCTCAATAACCTGGGTTAATTGATCGATTTGACGACCATCCGCAGAACCCCAGGCTCGCCATTGTTTACCATAAACAGGCCCCAAATCACCATTTTCGTCAGCCCATTCATCCCAAATAGACACACCGTTATCATGCAGGTATTTAATATTGGTGTCGCCATTCAAGAACCACAGCAACTCATGGATAATAGAACGAATGTGGCAACGCTTGGTTGTTACCAACGGAAAACCGTCTTGCAAATTGAAACGCATCTGATGACCAAAGATAGACAGGGTTCCCGTCCCCGTGCGGTCGTCTTTTGCCGTGCCCTCTTCCAGTACTTTTTTCATTAAATCCAGATACTGTTTCATTTTGCCTCTTGTACCTTGTTATTACGAGTTTTATTGCCAGGGCATTTATACGCCCATATCATCAAAAGTATTCCCGCGAAAATCATGGGGACAGAAAGGATTTGCCCCATACTTATCCCTTCAAACAGCCCAAGCTGTGCGTCAGGCTGGCGGAAAAATTCGACTATTATGCGAAATGCACCGTAACCAATCAGGAATAAACCTGAAACACTCCCCATTGGGCGCGGTTTACGGATAAATAAATTGAGGATGATAAATAATACGATGCCTTCCAACACCATTTCATAAAGCTGTGATGGATGGCGGGGCAAAACACCATATTTTTCCAGAATTGGCCATAGCGAAGGGTTGGTGGTAGCCATTGCGATATCTTCACTGCGAGAACCTGGGAATAACATCGCCCATGGTGTATCAAGCGTAACACGCCCCCACAATTCTCCATTGATAAAGTTACCGATGCGCCCCATTCCCAAACCAAAGGGAACTAATGGCGCAATGAAATCGGCGACTTGCAAGAAGTGACGCTTAGTGCGGCGCGCAAACCACCACATGGCGCAGATAACGCCTATCAATCCACCGTGGAAAGACATTCCGCCATCCCAAACTTTAAACAGATAAAGCGGGTTATCAAGGAACATTGGGAGATTATAAAACAGGACATAACCGAGGCGCCCACCGACGAAAACCCCGACAAACCCTGCATACAATAGGTTCTCAACTTCGGTTTTGTTCCAGCCACTGTTTGGCTTTGCCGCACGGCGATTTGCCAGCCACATGGCAAAAACAAAGCCAACCAGATACATAAAACCGTACCAGTGGAGGGATACAGGCCCGATTGAAAATATGACTGGGTCAATATTAGGAAATGCCAGATAGCTAGTGCTCATCGTTCCCCACTAAAAATATGTTGTGTGAATGAATGATCTTGTGCGAATAAATTATATGACTTGAACGGGTTAAGACAAATAATCGCAGATAATAACACAGGCAAGTGATTTGCTCCCACCATTAGACCAAAAGTGATTGTCGTGGCACTTCTTATGAACCTTGGTAGAGACTACAAACCCGGTTAAGTTGATGTGTTGCAAGGCGGCCGCACGCATCAACAACAATTTGTCGTCTGAAGAAATTCGTAAAGACATACGATCATTAGTTTCTACTGGAATCTTAGGCATAATTAAGTCCCTTTTTTTGTATAACTTCTCTAAATCCCTCCTCGAATCAAGCCCCCCAAACCTCGTGATTCCATAAATTCGGCTGACAATGCTTTTACTTCATGGCTGGTTTCAACTTGCAATGCCAACCCAATAAAACGCTCAAGTTCTTTGGCATCCAAATGGCGCAATAAATACTTAATACGCGGAATACTGTGACCACTCATGCTCAGGCTACGGTAACCTAAGCCAAGCAATATGAGTGCCCCCATTGGTAAGCCTGCCATTTCTCCGCATATGCTAATCGGGAGATTAAGACGCTGACATTCATCAAAGGCAAGTTTCAAAGCCCTAATCACCGCAGGATGCAAATTATCATATAGCGAAGCAACGTGTGTATTATTGCGATCCACCGCAAGTAAATACTGGGTTAAATCATTCGTGCCAATGGAAACAAAATCAATCCGTTGCTTTAATTGGGGCAGCAAAAAAAGGGTAGAAGGAACTTCAAGCATAATACCAATCTGAGGCATTGTGATTGTCTCAGCTAACGTCAGCTCTACTTCAATTTTCGCTCTCTCAATCAGTTTTCGGGCTTCATCAATCTCTTCAATACTGGTTACCATCGGCAAGAGTATTTTTAAATTGCCCGTCTGTGCATTGGCTTTTAGCATCGCACGAAGCTGAATCAGGAATATTTCCGGTTGATCCAGCGTGATACGAATTCCCCGCCACCCCAGACAAGGGTTTTCTTCATTGATGGGCATATAGGGAAGTTGTTTATCAGCGCCAATATCCAGTGTTCTCAATACCACTGGCTTATCAGGAAAAAGTTCCAGTATCTCTTGATAGCGATTTTTCTGCTCATCTTCTGATGGAAAACCACTATGCAACATAAAAGGAATTTCTGTGCGGTACAGCCCGATGCCATCAATATTGTCTTCTATCTGCCGTTCATGTTTCAAACTCAAGCCCGCGTTGAGCTGCACCAGAACCCGTTCTCCGCTTTTTAACCGCGCTTGCTTCTGCTGTTCATATTCAGCCAGCTTGCTGAGAACCTGTTCCTCCTCGATGATTTGTTGGTATTCCTGGGTAATCAGAGGCTCTGGCTCAATAAAAATTTCTCCACGATAACCATCCAGGATGAGTGTCCGATTGTGTAATAACTCAGGCTGGATATCCGCCCCCATGATCGCGGGAATTCCCATCGCACGAACCAATATTGCAGAATGAGAATGAGTCGCGCCATCTCGTACAATCACACCAACCAATTGATCTTGTGGCAACTCAGCCAACAAATTGGCACTAAGCTCATCAGCAACCAGTATAAAGCGCTCCGGCCACTGCCTGCTCTCAGTGGAAGAACCAATCAGATGAAACAGCACCCGCTGACCGAGCGCGCGCAGATCAGATGCCCTCTCGCGCATATAAAGATCTTGCAAGCGGGCAAATTGTTCAGCATATTTTTCAATCACCGTTTTAATTGCCCATTCCGCCACAAAACCGTTATCAACGGCACAAAACAGATCCCGCTTAAGCTGAGGATCATTTAATAGATGGGAATAGAGATCAAAAATAGCGGCGCTTTCTTTCTGTGAATTGGCAGTAAAGCGTTTGCTGATACGACGACATTCAGCGGTTGTTTCTTCAAGAGCCAAAGTTAGCCTGGAACGTTCAGCCTGACAATCCAGCGTCAATGCTTCAGTCACTTGTTCCAACAGAGGTTGGGAGCGATCTTGCCATCCCTGCGCCATCACAATGCCGTTAGAAATGGCAAGCGCCTTAATACGAGTTTGTCGATATCGACCGAATAGCCCTTTGGTTTGCGCCTGAGCGAGAACGGCAGCAAGCTGCATCGCCAGTGTCACCATGAAAGATTCTTCACTTTCATTAAATAACCGTCGTTCATATTGCTGGACAACGAGTATTCCCTGCAATTGGCGACGATAAATAATCGGTACACCTAAAAAAGCCCGCAAACTTTCTTCTCTTACTTGGGGAATATATTTAAAACTGGGATGTTCACGGACATCAGCGAGATTAATTAATTCGGACAGACGCCCAACTTGCCCCACAACGCCTTCATCAAAGGAGAGACTAATTGCTTGCCCCCTGGGTTTTCTCAACCCTTTGGTTGCCATCAGGTAATAACATTGCCGCTGATGATCCACCAAATAAATAGAACAAACATCCGTGTTCATTGCCAGGCACGTTTCATTGACCAATAACTCAAGCGCTTCAGATAAATTAACGGCCATTGCAACCTTTTCGACAATTTCCCGTAAGCGCATGAGCATGGCAATGACCTAACTTTTTCTACGACGATGTAAATAAGGTGAATGGAATAATGAAGCTGGCTCCTGCGTTGACATTACAATAGAAGAGAATTCTTTCATCACGCGTCGATAGACATCTCGTTTAAAAGAAACAACCTGCCGGACAGGATACCAATAACTCACCCAACGCCAACCATCAAACTCCGGAGTTTTACTGCGCTGCACATTAATATCCGCTTCATTACACAATAACTGCAATAAAAACCAACGTTGCTTTTGCCCAATACAAACAGGCTTTGTATCCCAACGCACCAAACGCTTGGGTAATTTGTAACGCAACCAACTCCGGGTTGAGGCAAGAACCCGTACATCTTTGCGACTTAAACCAACTTCTTCGAACAACTCGCGATACATCGCTTGCTCTGGTGATTCCCCTGGATTGATACCCCCTTGAGGAAACTGCCAGGAATGCTGCCCATAACGGCGGGCCCACAGAACCTGCCCTTGGCGATTACAAATTACAATTCCTACATTCGGGCGGTAGCCATCATCATCGATCACCAGACTACCTCTCGATATAACAAATTTAAAAAGATAGCTAATTGTTTCACACTCATCTCAAGCGGTAAACCTCTATGATGAGACTTTGCAGACGTAGCCGAAGTCTCTACAATACCGCTATCTCAACGGGGTGCGGCTGTCGCAAAACAGTGTTGCTGAGAACAAACCCGTCGAACCTGAACCGGTTAGTACCGTCGTAGGGATTTGAGACGCTACTCATTGATATAATAGATGTCATTTTCATTTAGCACCTTCTCAGATCCTTTGCTGTCTGCTAATAACAAATATTAAGTAACTGATATATATACCAATCCAACTTCAAGTTGTAGTTTGCAAATCAAAGACGCATCTTGAAAGGCAATTGGTATACAACTATCAATATTTTTAACTATTGATATATGCAACTACAGGAGAGCAAAGTGTTTACTAAATTATTTTCCCGCTTTATGGCTATCAGCCTGCTGTCTGTTTCTGCCAGTGTTTTTTCTCAGGCAGGCCAGGCAAAACCTACCCTGACAGTTTATACTTATGATTCATTTGCCTCTGAATGGGGACCAGGACCTGCTATCAAAAAAGCCTTTGAGGCAGAATGTGACTGTGAACTGAAACTGGTTGCGTTGGAAGATGGCGTCTCCTTGCTGAACCGTTTGAGAATGGAAGGCAAAAAAACACCCGCAGATATTGTATTGGGGTTAGATAACAACCTGATCCAAGCCGCTCAGCAAACCGGATTATTCACACCAAGTCACGTCGATACCTCAAAACTGAAATTACCCATTGCATGGCACAACACGACGTTTATTCCTTACGATTACGGTTATTTTGCCTTTATTTACAACAAAAATACTCTGCCTCATCCCCCCAAAAGTATGGACGAATTAATCAATAGCCACCAGAATTGGAAGATTATTTACCAAGATCCACGTACCAGCACACCAGGTTTAGGGTTACTGCTCTGGATACAGAAACTCTATGGCGACAACGCCGCTCAGGAGTGGCAAAAAGTGGCCCAAAAGACACTCACCGTCACTAAAGGCTGGAGTGAAGCCTATGGCCTGTTTCTGAAAGGTGAAGGTGATATGGTGCTGAGCTATACCACATCACCTGGCTATCACATTATGTCAGAGAAAAAAGATAACTACGCCGCCGCTATCTTCAAGGAGGGGCACTACTTGCAAATTGAAGTGGCCGCTCAGTTGGCCTCAAGCAAACAACCAGAACTGGCACAGAAGTTTATGAATTTCATGCTCTCTCCGGCATTTCAACAAGTCATTCCAACAACCCAATGGATGTATCCTGTCATTGATATCCCTTTACCCGACGTTTTCAAACAACTTCCTGTTCCTGAGAAATCCCTGCTATTCAACGCAGATGATGTGGCAAAACACCGTACAAAATGGATACGTACATGGCAAAGCGCAGTCAGCCGTTAATCGCGGGTTGGTTATTGCCGGGGGTTATTGCCTCCGGCCTGTTAATTATAGTTGCCCTGTCAGCATTCGGGACGCTGTGGTTCAATGCACCTGAAAGCCATTGGCAGGAATTCTTGCATGACAGTTATCTCTGGCATGTCATTCGATTCACCTTCTGGCAGGCATTTCTCTCTGCCGTCTTATCGGTAATCCCCGCTATTTTTCTGGCTCGGGCACTTTATCGGCGCCGTTTTCCCGGAAAAACACTCTTTCTGCGCTTATGCGCCATGACATTGATTCTTCCTGTTTTGGTTGCTCTATTTGGCATTCTCACCGTTTATGGTCAGACCGGCTGGCTGGCTAATATTTCCCAATGGATAGGCGTTGAATATCGTTTTACACCATATGGACTACAAGGGATTTTGCTGGCACATATTTTCTTTAATATGCCAATGGCAACACGGTTATTGCTGCAATCTCTGGAGAGTATTGCTATTGAACAGCGCCAGCTTGCCGCCCAGCTCGGTATGAATGAATGGCAACATTTTCGTTTTATTGAGTGGCCTTATTTGCGCCGCCAAATTTTACCGACGGGTGCGCTGATTTTCATGCTGTGCTTTGCCAGCTTCGCAACGGTTCTTGCCCTCGGCGGTGGCCCAGCCGCAACGACCATTGAACTTGCCATTTATCAGGCGCTTAGTTACGACTACGATCTTGGTCATGCCGCCCTGCTTGCCTTGATACAACTTTTTTGTTGCCTCGGTTTGGTGCTCCTTAGCCAAAAATTGAAAGGCGCACTTGCTATTGGTTATGGACATCAACAACAATGGCGTAATCCACAGGATTCATGGCTACAAAGATTATCTGATGGTTTACTGATTAGCATCGCATTACTGCTGTTACTTCCCCCTTTATTAGCAGTCATCGTGGATGGCCTGAACCGTGATATTTTTGCTGTCTTAAGCCAGCCCGCTTTATGGCAAGCCCTTAAGACATCCATCATTATTGCAGTAGGTGCAGGATTGCTGTGTGTTATTTTCACCATGATGTTGCTATGGAGCAGCCGCGAATTACGCTTACGCCATTCCCCGCGTTGGGGACAGGCAATGGAAACCAGCGGGTTGTTGATCCTTGCTATGCCGGGGATCGTCCTCGCCACGGGCTTTTTTCTCTTGCTGAACACAACCATAGGTATACCTCAATCACCTTACGGATTGGTTATCTTGACCAACGCATTGATGGCGATCCCCTACGCGCTAAAAGTATTGGAAAACCCAATGCGCGATCTGGCAGAGCGTTACAATCCCCTATGCCGCTCCCTCAATATTCAGGGAATGCACCGCCTGTATTGGATCGAGCTTAAGGCATTAAAAATTCCATTGGCACAAGCATTGGCTTTCGCCTGTGTATTATCCATTGGCGATTTTGGTGTGATTGCCTTATTCGGCAATGAAGATTTCCGTACTTTGCCTTATTACCTTTCCCAACAAATTGGGGCATATCGCAGTCAGGATGGTGCCGTGACCTCATTTCTGTTGCTCCTACTGTGTTTTGTTTTATTCACTGTGATTGAACGCTTACCGAGCCGACACCATGATTAAACTTGAAAATGTCATTTATACTTATGAACACTTTGCCATGCATTTTAATGTGAGCGTAAAAGCTGGGGAACGCATTGCGATCCTTGGCCCTAGCGGGGCGGGTAAAAGTACACTGTTAAGTTTAATCGCGGGGTTTCAGTTTCCAGCACAGGGGACTATCTGGCTAGATGGCGAAAACCATACAAACACTTCACCTTCCAGACGGCCTGTTTCGATGTTGTTTCAGGAAAATAACCTGTTTTCCCATTTAACCATTGAGCAAAATATTGGTTTGGGATTGCATCCGGGATTACGGTTAAGTGCTGAACAAAAGCAAATACTGCAACAGATTGCCTCTCAAGTGTCACTGGAGGAGTGTTTATCGCGCCTGCCCGCTCAACTTTCTGGCGGACAACGCCAGCGGGCAGCATTGGCACGTTGTTTAGTCCGCCATCAACCGATTTTATTGCTGGATGAACCCTTTTCGGCACTTGATCCGGCTTTACGCAATGAAATGCTGGAATTACTGGATCAAATATGCAGTGAACGACAAATGGCTTTACTCATGGTGTCCCATAATCTTGATGATGCAGCCAAAACCGCTCCACGTTCTTTGCTGATTGTGGATGGCAAAATTCATTACGATGGGGCGACGGAGAAATTGGTGAGTGGAGAAGCTGCTGAGGCGGTGGTTTTGGGGATAGGTTGATGTATAAACTATCCTCCTCCGAAAAATAATGAATATGGCTTATGGTTAAAGAAAAAATCCCAGCACAATGGCTGGGATCTTCTTTTAGTCAATCTTCGTATTATCCTATTGATTAATAGTATAATATTCTTGATTTAATGAAGGCGAAAAGATCATGATAATCTGTCTGCCTTATTATGGGTATGACTAATCAGTTAGTTCAAAATACCATTCAATGAAGGAGTTAAAATCTTTCCATTGAGGTTTGAATTTTCCTTCGTAAAAATCGAGCATCTCTTGTCCTAACCCTATTTTTAGCACCTCTCCCGTTTTTCTATTATAGAAAAATCCATATTCTCCTTCGAAACTATCTAAAGGAATATATTCTTCTGGAAAACGAAGAGCCTTATGCGTACTTTTGATACTCAATTCATAATTAGAATTAATTATAAACCAGCAGATTTGGTAAATTTCACGGTATCTACTAAAAAATGTCGGGCCATCCTCAGCATGTAGATAAAACTGAGCAAAATCAGACTCTAAATCGACATTTAACCCAATTAAAGCATTCAGATATTCTGGGTGGATAGAATCATCCCACCACCCTTGATCGTTAATATATTTTTTAACTTTATCAGATAGCATAATTTATATCCTATTTGTGTTTTTTCTCTTTAGCTCAGTTTCTACTGAAACTGGCGGAAGAGCAAAAGCCGTATTGCTCTTCGCCAATAAATTACCCCGTTGTTATACCGAAGGCAGAAAGTCTGGCGTTAATGTGGGAACACCATGGAAGCGACTGTTTTGGTGGCCAGGAAAATGGCTATTTCGCAGGTGGTTGAAATTAGATAACACGCGTAATTGATTGATTATTTGGTTAGTTAAAGAAGAGCAAGTCGTTAAAGGAGGATCCCAGCCTATGGACTATAAGCTGGGATATTCTATTATCTTTCTACACGGATTATTGATTCATACTTACCAAATTCTGGGAATTTATCATAATTCCCAGTTACATCAGTAAAACTTTCTCTTTCTTGAAGAGAATGTTGTCCGATCTTTTTCTCTTGAATTGTTATATTGCCACTTTCTTTAAATACATACATTGTTGCATTAGATACTGTTTCACTATCATTTAAAAATTCTCGATGAATGGCCATTGATAAAAAAAAGTTTATCGTCATTTAGCAATCTAAAATGATTGCCCTGCAACACGTATACCAGCGGCAACAGGCTCAACTGCGGGAGATTAAGCAGCAGATGCGAGCGTTGATAACCGGTTTTGTGGGTTAAGGGGAGAGCATGAGATGACGATAGTGATTGAACATTTGCAGGATATTCAATTAACTCACATTGAAGCGCTGGCCTTAGCCCAACTGGTTAAGCGGCTGAACTGGGCGGAGATACGCGCCTGTGCCGTGAATGACGAGGAGGCGTATCAGATTAAGGATGCGATCGCTAAGCTCCAATCCGCTCTGGCTTACCGTGGGTATGCGCCACGGTAGATCTCAGAAGGCCGGAAGATCTCGAAAGATCTTTCCGGCTTTAATTAATTATATTTCTACACTTTATCAAGCCATTGTGCTGCATATTTCAGTATTGTCTCTAAATTTGCAACACCTCCATATCCTTTAAATTCTCTTTCACTTGCCTTTATATTTACCCAATCGGCATCAGTGTTATTTACAATAATATTTAATGGGTTTTTCCCATTTTCTCCTGATATATTAACCTTCCAACCAGGATTATCTAATGTACTGATATCAAAGCCATATTCATGTTCCCACATTCCATCGCATTTAGATTGATACCAGTTTTGAAGGTGTTCAATGATATTATCATTCATTTTAATATCCCTTGTTTTTTAGCTAGTTCTCTAGCTGTACGTATATCTTGCTTAGTAGCAGGTCTGGCTACTTCCTGCTTTTTCAAAGGAAAACGTTTTCCATTAGGAGCTATATTTATTGGTGAAGTTTGAACATGTGGAGTTGGTATATCCGTTTGGGTTATTTTATCAAAATGCGCTCTACCTCTTAAATCTATATGCCCCATAGTCGCTGGAGTTGAGAATGTCACTGTATTTTTATTAAGTTGATTAGCTAACTCCTCTGCCATTTCTTGAGCATTTTTAGACGTGCTAGAGGTCACTCCATTTTTTTGTAGCACAGCTAGTTCATTCCTAGTTTGCTGAATCAACTTGTTAGCAGTCTCAAGATCACCGTGCTTTAATGCAGTATTAGCTGATTTTATCATCTTACCAGCAGCAGGACCGGCTCCTGGAAGAAGACCAGCAGTTGCGGCCAGGTAATCGATAGCTGTTTCTGCTTCTTTAAAACTCTTAATAACGCCAAAAACCGGAAGAAAATCTGCGCCGAAACTCAGTGTATTTGCAGCCATTTTACATACATTAGGAGACTGCGCACAGAGTCTTTTCCGACTCTCTTCATGGGCTTTTATCGTACCTGGTACTTCTTTCTCCATCATTGATAAAGCATGGGCTAATTGGTTATATACAATCGTAATTTCCCCAGAATTAGCTCCACTATTAGCACCTTTCGCATTATTTGTAGCAAACGCACCAGCAATACCACCAATGATTTTACCACCAGCTTGAATTTTAGCTGAATCACTAAATGTTTCCTGTAAAACTATAGCGGCAAGAGAAGCTGCTAAGGCTCCAGCCGCAGCACCTTTCGCATTTCCGCCGCCAATTTCTGCTGCAAGAGCGGATACTGCTGCATGGCTAATCGCTTTCCCAGGAACGCCTAATATTTGTCCATTATTCCCGACAAGGTTTGCCCCTTCCGCATTAATTTGATTACCGGCATTGGCAAGCAATGCTGTAGCGAAATTATCTTTAAAGCTGCCACCGTTAATTGCGGTATTTAGACTGGAACTATTGACATCCTCCCCGCCCTAAAGGACGGGGATTCCTACAGCGTTCAGACCGAAGCCTGACTCACCTCGGTGGGTTCCTGCTTCAACGGGCGGTCTGACTGCACCATCCCTCCACAGGCAAGCACGGCATGTCCTGCCGCTAAAATATTACGTGCGGCGTTTACATCCGCGTTCGCGGTGTAGCCGCATACCTGACACACGAATTGACTTTGCGTCTGACGGTTTTCTTTCGCCGTATGACCACAGCAGGCACACCGCTGGCTGGTGTATGCCGGAGGTATCGCCACTACCTGACCACCGCGCCAGAGCTGCTTGTACTCAAGCTGACGGCGCATTTCATGCCAGCCTTGATCCCGTATCGAGCGGTTCAAGCCTGATTTGCCTCTGACGTTTCTTCCGTGCTTCTCTGCCGTGCCTTTTGCCGATTTCGACATGTTACTGACCTTCAAGTCTTCAATGACGATCATCGCGTGGTTTTTGCTGATTTCACTGGTGACTTTGTGAAGGTAGTCGCGCCGGATATTGGCAATGTGCGAGTGCAAACACTGGATTTTCCGTTTTTGTTTCTGCCAGTTTGCGCTGAATTTTACTTTGCGACTCAACTGCCGCTGGAGTGTTGCCAGCTTACGTTGGTTTGCTTTGAAGCTGCTTACTGGCTGATATACCGTGCCATCTGAAAGCGTGGCAAGTTTTGTTACTCCGGCATCCAGTCCGACCATTGATTCTGCATTGTGAGCAGGGTCAGTCACTTCGTATTCAGTCTGGATACTGACGTACCATTTGCCGCATGACTGGCTGACCGTGACGTTTTTCACTTCGCCAATGACTTCACGGCTGTTGCGATAGCGTATCCACCCTAACTTTGGCAACGAGATTCGACTGTTGGGCTGATCGAGCTTCACGCCCTGCGGGTAGCGGAATGAGTCATGTTGACTACGTTTTTTGAAGCGGGGGAATGCAGCACGCTTCTGGAAGAAATTTTTGTAGCCGCGCTCCAGATCTTTCAGTGACTGCTGCAACGGTTGCGAGGGAGATTCTTTCAGCCATTGTGTTTCAGGTACGGATTTCCACTCAATCAACCATGAAGCCATTTTGGTGTAGGGGAGATATTTATTCCCTGCTGCAGGGTTCTCATTCTGGAGTGCCAGTGCACGGTTAAAAACGAAGCGACAAGCCCCTGCGAAGCGTCGCATATCGCGCTCCTGCTGACCATTTGGTCTTAACTGGAATTTGAAGGCTTGAAGTCGTTTCATGACTATCATTATACTTTGGTCTATGACAAAAGAAACTGATAGTCGACGCGGAAAACACGGTGTTTTCCTGATGCACGTCCACTTGGTATTCGTCGCCAAGTATCGACGAAAGATATTCGATCTTGATGCCATCGAAAAGCTACGCAGCTACTTTAGCAGCGTATGTGCTGATTTTGGGGTTGAACTGGTTGAAATGGACGGCGAATACGACCACGTGCATTTGCTGATCAACTACCCGCCAAAGCTCGCAGTATCGAATCTGGTCAACAGTCTTAAAGGCGTTTCCAGCAGGCTGCTTCGGCGTGACCGTCCAGATATTGCTCTACGCTATTACTACAAAGGCGTTCTGTGGACACCGAGCTATTTTGCAAGCAGTTGCGGAGGTGCGCCGATCTCGATCATCCGGCAATACATCGAGCAGCAGAAAACACCAGGTTAGTCGGAAAACCGCGCCTTATATCCCGCCCTGAAGGACGGGGTTTTACGGCGCACCTGATAAATTGCAACTTAAAGTTTAATGCGTATATATCGTTATGAGCTTACCAATAAGCTGAAGTGGCTGCTTAAACAGCCACTAATCTAATATGCTATTGATTATTTTTTATGTCATCTAACGCCACTTTCTTATAAACAACTAAATTCTCTCTATCGCTATTTGGCCTATGACCATGCCAAAATAGCGCCATTCCCTTGGGAGCCGGTTCTATCTCTTCGGATAATACAATCAACCAATCACATTTTTCAGGAGTCTCAAATTTACGCTGTTGTTGATGCAAAACATGGGCAAAGTAATAAAGCATTGGCGCTTCAGATTCTCCAATATAATACGACGCCATACAATCATGATCTTTATACACCCCCGTCAACTTCTGTTTTAGGTCAAGAAACGCCTCTTTATATCCCTTAGTGTAATCAATCCAGCCAACAAATAATGTAAATACTAATCCCCAAACCGTAGCAATACCTAAAACCCAATTTTGGGCAGAACGCAAGTCTGGTGATTTAGAGAGGAACCTATTTTTAGCTATCCATATCGCAGTGATCAAAGCAGCGGCAACAACGATAAATCCCGAAAAATGCATTTGATAACTCATTGGCAGCCATCGGCTAAATGGCATTAACCAATGTTTGTAATCAGTGGAAAGGGATAAAAAATAACAAGACCATAAAAATATAATCAGGACAGACCAAAATAAGGAGGAAAATAGAGTTAAATATTTATAGATTATTTGCGGTATTTTAATAAAAATCCCTGTAGCCAGGATCGCCATGGGTGCAATAAAAGGCAGCAAATATAATGCTCGACCAGAAGCTGATATTTGTAATAGAACAACCCCTAATACAACAAAGGCAGCACACAAGAAATAATGTTTATCCGACAAAATCTTAATTGGATTGGTTAATATAAAGAGAAAAGCCAATATTCCTGATGGCAAGGCAAACAACAGCACCGCTTCAGGGATCATGGTCAAATTCCCTCTTGCACCAAGATCTTCAACAGAAAAACCTAAAAAGCGACCAATATTGTTATCCCAAATCCAGATCTTAAATAAATCAGGATGTTCAATAAGCAACATAATCGGCCACGGCAAGATTAAAACCAGTGCAATGATGCCTGACAAAAAAGCCCTTAGCCAATATTGTCTGGTTCGGCAATGTTTAAGGAACACGGGAGCTAAAACAAGACAAATCCATAATAATCCCGGAATAAATACTCCTTTTGATAAAAGTGTTACAGCCGTACCGATAATCAACCATAAACAGGAGTAATTTGTTTTTTCATTTTTGATTAATCCCAGTAAGCCATATAATCCGATAGTTGTTCCTGTTACTAATGAAGTATCAGTAAACATATCGTGGCTGTGGCGAACTAATCCAGGTGCACTTGCATACAAAGCAAAAGCTATCCATATTCGACTGTCAGTGAAATTTTTGACATCAAATACACGACGCGCCAACAGAATAAAAAAGGAAAAATTGATCACTGAAAAGAATAAAGAGGCGGTTCTAGCTGCATCATGCATCGGAAGCCAATGGGATAACAAATGCATAAATGAAGTGGCTGTCCAATAATATAAGGGAGGCTTTTCCATAAAAGGTTGCCCGGCATTTATGGTTACCAACCAATTTCCCGTTTCATACATGGTATGAATAATGCCAAAACTGTAATTTTCATCTTGTTTCCAGGGTGTATGTCCATAAACACCCGGCAACAAATACAGCAGAGTAAAAGCAATAAATAATAGTAAGGCTTTGATATCTGTTTGAGTCAATTTATTGGGATTATTCATCAATATTTACCAGATTCAATTAATGTTTCATATTATCAGTAAAAAAGAATAGATTAGATATTACCCAATTAATAATAACAACAAAAGTGAATGAAATACGAAAAAAATTTACATTTATTATTATATAATAATGTTAATATTTACATAGAAAACATTAATTTAATATAAATAATATTTTTATGGATTTATTACTCAATAAAATAATAGGGCTATCCCAATAGAATTATCGATTGGAGCAAGTTTTACTGGATGGTTATCTGACCAACGACCCGTTAGAAAACTGAAAAAAACAGGCAGCAATCTAACAAATCAGGGCCCAAAAAATATAAAGAAAAATTTTCTCACAATAGCCAAGGTCTACGAAGTGGCGTGGTTGTAAAAGACGTTAAAAATGCGTGGATGCAAGCCTATATATTAGGGGCTGTTGACGTTTTGAGTTCATCATTTACTCAACCCACATCGGTAACCATATAATGACAAACGCCAGTGCCAACATACTGGCGTAATTTCGCGCCAATTTATCGTATCTTGTTGCAATAGCTCGAAAATGTTTTATTCTGGCAAACGCATTTTCGACCAAATGCCGATAACAGTATAAAACTTCATCAATACTTTTATCGGGTCTTCGGCTATTTTTTCGATAGGCAATGACCGTTTTTGAACCTTGTTTTTCAACGAAATCTCTGAAAGTACCGCTATCGTAACCTTTATCCGCGATCACAAAATCGGATGCGGGTGAATGGGTGACCAAACTTTCTGCATGTACAATGTCGTGCGTTTGACCCCCTGACAGCTCAAAATGGACAGGCAAACCATAACTGTCTACGGCCAAATGAATTTTAGTCGAACGTCCACCTCGACTTTTCCCGATGGCTTCATCTTCTGTTGAAGCGGCCCCTGAGCTATGTTGATGAACGCGGACAATACTCCCATCAATGAATAACCATTCGGTGTCTGTATTTTCAGATAACAATTTGAATAATAATTCAAAAACACCTTTCTTTGACCAGGCGTTAAAGCGCTTAAAAAGCGTATTCCATTTGCCAAATTCATCGGGTAAATCCGCCACGGACATCCCGTTCTCATTCGATAAAGGATCCCTTCGAAAGTCAGGTAATGCGTGTCTTTGTGGTAAATACATCCATGTTGTTGCATTAATACAGCTAGCGTATTCCATAAAGATTTTAATAACATTGTTCTTGGCATGATGAGCTGGGGTAATGGTTTTTTCGCGAAGACAATGATACCAGATCATCATGCTGTTCAAACTTACCTCCACGAAACGTCAACACGCCCTAATAAGCCAATGCTACTATAATATTCTGCTGTACACTGTTTCAGTGTGATGTCGAGGCTAGGAGCAATTGCACAAACTATCGTTTGTGCAATCCTACTTAACGTCTTATTTTTTCTGTTTAGTGAGCAGCCCCCTGATTAATCGTTGTGAGACACCCGATTAATATTCAACAATTGGACAATACAGCCTAATACTGCTACTAAACCAGCAACAGTGGCTAACATCCAAATAGGAAACTCAAAAGACAGCATTATTCCTCCCGCTGCAGCCCCGATGGCACTTCCTAAATAAAGGGCAGATTCATTTAACGCAACAGCCAAATTACCGTCACCTTTTTTCTGTCTAGCACTGATCAATTCATTATTTTGCGGTACTTGTAAAGCCCAACCGACCGCTCCCCATAAGACAATCGGCACTATTAGCAGCCATTGGTTAATATTTGCTAGCCAAGGAAGAGACAGCAGAGAGACAGCAAGTAGCACCATGATACACAACGTCAGCCACGAACCTTTAATACGGTCAACAATAGGCCCAATTAGAAAGCTGCCTACTACTCCGCCAATACCCCAAGACCACAGATAAGAAGTCAAGCTAATATTAATAGAAAAATCCGGGGAGGTAACTAACGGTGCAATAAAGGTGTACATTCCCAGACTGGAAATAGCAGCCAGTAACGATACGATAAGTATTGTCAGTACATGTGTATCGCCCAGAATAGCTATTTTTTCAGCTAAAGAACTAACCTGTCCAGCAGGCAAAGTAGGTAACTTAAGTGCTAAACCAATAAAAGATACCGCACCTAGCAGGCTTATTAGCCAAAACGTAGACTGCCAACCAAAATGTTGAGCAAGTAAAAGGCCTAACGGTACTCCCAGCACTACTCCACTAGCCATACCTCCCATAATGACAGCAATGGTGCGTCCCTGATTACCAGGACCAGAAATGGATGCAGAAGCAGCAATGCCCATAGCCAGATAAACACCAGCACCAATACCGGCAAGGGCACGAAAAACGATCAGCCATGTAAAGTTAGTAACTAGTGCACTGCAAGCATTTGCCAAGAAAAACAGTCCCAACGCAATTAGTAAACCCATTTTTTGTTTTTCTGCAGGCATAAGAGCCACAAAGACAGGTGATCCCAAACCATAGGCAAGTGTAAAAGCAGTCACTAATTGAGCAGCCATACTGATGGAGACAGAAAAGGACGACTCAATCATTGGAATCAATCCAGCAGTAACATAGGAAGCCATGCCTAACGCAAAGGCTCCTATTGCAATAAGATAAATTGGAAATTGAGTATTCTTTTGCATAGACATCTCTTAACAAGTAGGAGAATGGATTAGCCAACCAGCACCTCAGAAGAAGTGCTGGCACCTACAGAATTACAGATTCAGTTCGACACTATATTCCTTCATCCAAGAATTCAGCCCTATAGCAAGCTCCATTCCCATACGATCATACATAGGTGAATTGGAACCCAATGAGATTGCCAGCTTGTCCGACACGCGACGATGATCTAATAGTGGCAAGATAGGTGATGCTTTATCTGCCATTATATTAGAAACTGCGCTACGTAGTGCTTTTTCGTAGTCCGGATCCTGAGTGGACGGATAGGGGCTTTTAACGCGGAGTGAAATAGATTCAGGAAGTAGATCCCGTGTAGCAGCACGTAGGATGCTCTTTTCCCTGCCATCAAACGATTTCATTTCCCAAGGTATATTGAAAGCGTATTGAACCAGACGGTGATCACAGAAGGGTACACGTACTTCCAGACCAACAGCCATACTCATTCTATCTTTACGATCTAACAAAGTTTGCACAAAACGGGTCAAATTGACATAACTCATCTGCCGCATACGCTGATCAAGCGGGCTTTCACCTGGCAAAGTGGGTGTTTCAGCTATTGCTTGTGAGTAGCTATCTTTCAAAAATTCGTCCATGTTCAAGGTAGACAGAAAAGCATCGTTAAACAACGTCTTGCCATCAAAGTATTTCCCTGTCACGGATGTCAGCCAAGGGTAGGTTTCCGCTTTAATTGCTTCAGGGTCATGAAACCAGCGATAACCGCCAAATACCTCATCTGCAGATTCTCCAGATAACGCCACAGTAGAGTGTTTTTTGATCTCCTCAAATAAGCGGTAAATTGAAGGCCACATGTCTCCCCAAAAGGCAGGAGGTAAATCCAGTGCTCTGATAACTTTGTGACGTAGTTCCGGATCAGCCATTTCCCTGCTATCAAGAATAATTTCTCCATGTGAAGATTTAATCATGCTGACCAAGTCTTTCACAAATGGTGCATCCGGTGTGCCACGAACAGCATCACCTACAAACCCCGTACCATGGTCCGCAAAATCAAGCGAAAATGAACGAATATTTTCTTTACCAGCTTCTAGTAGTTTCTTTGAAGCCAAAGCAGTAATTATAGATGAATCCAAACCACCTGACAGTAAACTACATAGGGGAACATCTGCAACAATCTGTCTTTCAACAATATCCTCAAGCAGGTCACGTGTATGCTGAATTGTTTGCTCGAGAGAATCAGAGTGTTCCTGAGCTTCTAGCCGCCAGTAACGATGCTTGCTGCTACCTGTACGGGTAAACTTGATCACTTCACCAGGCAAAACTTCATACATACCATCAAAAACCGCATGACCTGGTGTTTTAACCATTTCTAAAATTTCACGTAGGCCATCAGCAGAAACTTTTGCAGGAACCAGTGGATTGGCCAACAGCGCCTTTGGCTCAGAGCCAAAAATAACGCCGTCTTGCGTCGGATAATAGTAAAGAGGCTTCACACCCATTCTATCACGGATCAGGGTCAAGGATTGCTCATTAATATCCCAGATAGCAAAAGCATAAATACCGTTTAATTTATCAGCGAAACTGAGCCCCCATTCCAAATAGGCGTGCAACACAACTTCCGTATCACTGTGCGTGTCAAAATTATGTCCTCGTTGCAACAATTCTTGTCGTAGTTCACTGAAGTTATAAACCTCACCGCTATAAGTGATAGTGGCTCGCGCTCTACCATTGTTGTGTCCTGCAACCATCGGTTGTAGCCCACCCTCAAGATCAATAATTGCAAGGCGACGATGACCCAGGCCAATTGGACCATCAAACCATAATCCTTCTGCATCTGGGCCACGCTTTGCCATGGTATCAGTCATTTTCTGCAAAACAGATTGTGATTCAATGAGATTTCTTTCCCAAGACAACCAGCCAGCAATACCACACATACTTATTCTCCTAATAATAAAATATTAACCTAGAGTTTCTAATTCGCTATCTTCCGACTGAAAAATACGTTCGCCACCATGGAAATATTTCGCGTTTAGACAATAATCAGATTGGCTGGCTATATCGTTAAGCCTTAACTGCAATCTTCTTGAAGTTTCAATATCAGCAAAAGGGTGAACAGGTAGTGTATTGAATGCACAAAAATTCAATACGTCGTCACATAGCGCACTTAATTTATAAATAGTTTCCAAACCTGCTGGAAATACTTCTAGATCTGTTCGGTAATCAACAATAATTTCCTGACGACCAAGATGATTCCTTGTCCAAATTTGCAAATGGTCGCAGTCCCAATAAGGAGTATCGTAAGTAATGCGGGCATGTAGTAAACGCCCATTTTTATCAATAAAGGAAAAATCAACGGTTCTTTGGCGTACTATATTAACAAAACTGCTATAGCCAGTAACAATCCCGTTGCCTAATGAAGCAGTTATAAAAGCACTATCCATGACACTGTCACCAGAAATGGAAAAGTCTGAATTAATGCCAGAAATTGAAGAGAGTATTATTTGGCCCTGTTGCGAATAAATCCATTCCACTAAATCGAATGCATGGATAATTTCACTAATTACACCGCAAGTAGGGCGATAATCGTTGATCCTATCTTTTCCCCAGTAAAAATGTGCTCTTACTAAATTACAGTTATTCTGTACGATAAAATCTCTAAGCTTACGCGTTGCTTCCGAATAACGTTCGACAAGATCCAAAGCAAATCCTTTAACGTTTTTCAGTCCAACAATTGCTTTTTCTATTTCATCATATTGAGTTACTAGAGGTTTTTCGCAAATAACAAACCCCTGATAACCTTCTAGCGCGTATAAAACATTAGCATGATACTTATCGTTTACACTAACAACGACTATATCAGGATTAAAATCGTGTAATGCTTCATCTATTGATGCATAGTAAGGTAATGCAACATCCTTTTTTACACGACCAACATAAGAAATATTTAAATTAATGGCTGAATAATTTTTTCTTAAATATTCAAATGCTCTCTGATATCTTTTTCCTGCATAGCCCAGACCGATAATAAGGATATTCATATCATTTACTCAGTAGAAAGAATGTTTTTTCATTGCTAAGATGAAAACCTAACTTCTGATAAAAAACCTCGGCATCACAGGTAGATTGCAACGTTAGTTTTGTTACCCCATGCTCGCTGAACCATTGATTCAGCCGGTTCATTAAACGTGTGGCAACCCCTTTTTGCTTCATATCCTCCTGAACAATCATTGATTGAATCCAGCCACATAATCCATTAATACAGTCGATGGTGGGCGCACGCTTATCAATTACACCTGTCACACAACCAACTAGCTGATTATCCTTTTCCCTGACTGCAACAAAAATAACCACATCACAATCGGAATTAAGATAATCAGTAAGCCAAGATTTATAAGCTTCTTTCCACCTTTTCTGGTCTTCAGGTATTTTGCTTCCATATATTTCTATCGCATTATCCAGCAGATAACTGCGTAACCTAATAAGGCTATCAATGTCAGCCAGAGTAGCTTTGCAGATCCTAACAACCTCTTTTTCCATATTAGCTTGCCTTCATTTTCTCATGTTTACTAAAGAGAGGAAGTGATAAGTAATTAAATACTTCAGTAATGGCATCAGCCAATTGAATGATGTGTTCTTTAGTATGTTTTGGTGTTGCGTTGATTCGGAAGCGTTCAGTACCAATAGGAACAGAAGGATAATTAATTGGCTGTATGTAAATACCGTGACATTTTAATAGCCTTTCAGCAGCGGCTTTACATTTTACTGCATCACCAATTAACACAGGTAAAATATGAGTCTCCGAGCAAGGCATAACTGGAATACCTTTTTCTGCAAACAACTCTCTAATCAAACGAGTATTACTATGCAGTTGCTCTCGTAGGATATCGTTTTCTTTAATATATTTAATACTGACTAGGCTTCCAGCAGCAATACAAGGAGGCAAAGATGTAGTGAAAATAAATCCTGTCGCAAATGAGCGAATGGAATCAATAATAATTGAATTGGCTGCAATATATCCACCAATAATTCCAATAGCTTTAGCCATAGTTCCTTGAATAATGTCAATTTTATGGCTGATATTTTTTTTAGCGGCAATACCTGCTCCTTTTGGGCCATACATACCTATTGCATGTACTTCATCAAGAAATGTCATAGCATTATATTTCTTTGCTAAAGCTACAATTTCCTCTAAAGGTGCTATATCACCATCCATAGAGTAAATTGATTCGAAAATAATGAGTTTTGGACGCTCATTAGGATATTGTTGCAGGATATGTTCGAGATCTTCTGTATCATTATGCTTAAATACTTCCCGTTGGTTTTTGGTAGCTCGGATACCATTGACAATGGAGGCATGATTAAGCTCATCACTAATCACCACCAAATCTGGGAATAAGCGCAATAGACATTGTATCGTTGCATCGTTAGATCCAAATCCAGTAGGGAAAACTAAAGCTGCCTCCTTATAATGCCAACCAGCTAATTCTGCTTCCAGATGTTGATATATTTCATGAGAACCACCGATATTACGTGAACCTCCTGAGCCAGCACCGTGACTCTCAATAGCATCATGCATCGCTTGCCGGACAAACATATTCTCTGACATACCAAGATAATCATTACTGCACCATACAACAACACTGTTCTCATTATTATCACCAAGCGTTGCTAATGGGTAATCTCCACATCTGCGATTAAGGTAAGTGAAAGTGCGATATTGACCATCAAGCTTAAGTTTATTTAGCTTTTCTAGCAATTTACTTTGATACATAAATTTTAATCCCTGAATTAATATTCTTAGTTAATAATTTGTTTTGCAAATAACAAACAAAAAAAAATAACAACATCTTGTTTGCGTAATCTATTTTATATATAAGTAGAAGTGATACAATCTAACCAGTTATGCTATTACTAAAGGTATTATTATGGAGATTGGCAATACCCCACAGCGTACTCGCCCCAAGCTCGGGGAGTTTCTTCGCCTGAAAAGAGCGGCTATTACGCCTGAAGAAGTAGGATTGACAACAAGTAAGCGACGTCGAACGCCAGGATTACGACGCGAAGAAGTAGCGGCATTAGCAGGTGTCGGAGTGGTTTGGTATACTTGGCTTGAACAAGGAAGGAATATCAACGTATCAACAATATTCCTTGATAATCTGTCCAGAGTATTAAAACTTGATAATACAGAAAGAAATTACTTATATCTTTTAGCTCAGCAGAGACTACCTGCTGAATTAGGAAAAACCTCAACTGTAGTGTCACCATTAATTGTTCGCTTGCTACAAGATCTGACATATAGGCCTACATATATTCTCAACTTACGTTGGGATATTCTTGCATGGAACAATGCAGCAGAGGCAGTATTTCACTTCTCCAAGCACCAGGAAGAAGATCGTAATTTTCTATGGTTACTTTTCAGCGATAAACTATATAAAGATTTAATGCAGCCTTTTACAGATCAGCTGATTCAGATGGTAAATAGTTTTCGACGTGACTATGCCAAAGCACCATATGATGATGCTATTAACACTTTGATTCATCGTCTGGAAAAAGACTCCCTCCTTTTTCGTCAACTTTGGCAAGATCATAATGTTCATGGCCCGTGCAACGGAATAAGAGATTTTTATATTGAAGGAATAGGCCATACAAAATTCGAACACTATTCTTTGATTGTTGATGATCAAAGACATATTCGTATGGTCTATTATGCAGTTCAAGAATCACTGAAAAATGAGGAATTCATCGATTGGCTCACCGATACCAATAAAAAGACTTCAAAAATTGGTTCATAATTATCTATATCAATCTAACTTCAAGATGCCGGTTTTAAAATCTGAAAATTGTCAGTCAGTCGAGTCGTCAGTTCTTGCGCTTTTTCTGGCAAAGTGACGGGGGGGTTCACGGAATGTCTTCGCATTCGGAAAATAGACATTGTTACGCACTTGCTCATCCATATATTTCTACAATCGCTCTATCGGATTGAGGTTAGGCTGTAAGGCGGTTGGTAATGCAATTCTATATTGAGGACATATGCAATATCTTTCACCAACTCTGCTCGGTGGTAACCCGCCTCACCCAGAATGATATGGATTTTTTGCGAAAGCGGGTAAATTTCCCGGAGCGCCCCGAAGAAATACGCGATATTTTCAACATTGATGCTCGGATATTCACGAATCACGGTGTTTTCAATTCGTTATAAATTGAGGGCACCCAGAATATTGAGACGGGTACGACTGCTGGTGGTTTCGACGTAACCGACTAATTAACCCCAATACCCGACTGTTCCCTCTTTTGTCATAGCGTGTTTTCTTTTATCAATAAGGTACCCCCATGACATTCACTTCAGGATCTCTATGATTCTGGCTGCTTTTGGGTGGTACGTCCCTCTGTGTATCCGCAGCATGAGAATCACGATCCACTAGAGAACCAAACCTCTCCCCCCGATTATGAACACTATCTCAATAAGCAATTGAAGCCGATTGCTGACGCTATCTTGCCATTTGTTCAAGATGACTTTATGCCTCTGCTGACAGGGCAAATGAGCATCTCTTTCGAATAATGGATATTTTTGCAGGTGACGGCTTGCTCGGCTTCAATTAACATATCGCCCCTCTAATGGGCCATTGTACTTTTACGATCCTTTTATCAAAAAACAGGGTTGTAAAATGCAATTGAAAACTATCCCTATCGATAATCAATAATGATCGATATCCAACAAAAGCAGCCATCCTGCAACCATAAATAATATTGTCTAACAGAAAACTGAGCCAAAATTTATGCCATTTACTCTTGGTCAACGCTGGATAAGCGATACAGAAAGCGAACTTGGATTAGGAACAGTCGTGGCGCTTGATGCGCGCATGGTAACGTTACTCTTCCCTGCCAGCGGAGAAAACCGCCTTTACGCACGCAATGATTCCCCCATCACCCGCGTTATGTTTAATGTGGACGATACCGTAACCAGTCACGAAGGCTGGAAACTCAAGATTAATGATGTCCAACAAGATAATGGCCTGCTGATCTATGTTGGTACACGTCTGGATACGGAAGAAGAAAATATCTGCTTGCGGGAAGTTTTTCTGGATAGCAAGCTGACGTTTAACAAACCACAGGATCGCTTGTTTGCAGGTCAAATTGACCGCATGGATCGCTTTGCGTTGCGTTTTCGCGCCCGTAAGCACCAAAGCGAACAGTTCCGTTTGGCAGAAAGTGGGCTGCGTGGCATCCGTGCCAGTTTGATCCCTCACCAGTTACACATCGCCAATGAAGTAGGCAAACGCCACGCACCACGTGTGTTACTGGCGGATGAAGTCGGCCTGGGGAAAACCATTGAAGCCGGGATGATTATCCACCAGCAATTAATGGCTGGACGGGCTGAACGTGTGTTAGTTATTGTGCCAGATAGCCTGCAACACCAATGGTTGGTGGAAATGCTGCGCCGTTTCAATTTGCGTTTTTCGCTGTTTGATGATGACCGCTATAGCGAAGCACTGCATGACAGCGATAATCCATTCGAAACCGAACAGTTGATTATCTGTTCCTTAGATTTTGTTCGCCGCAATAAGCAACGTTTTGAGCTTCTGCTGGAAGCAAGCTGGGATTTGATGGTGGTGGATGAAGCTCACCATCTGGCGTGGAGTGAGAAATCGCCAAGCCGCGAATATCAAGTTATCGAACAATTGGCAGAACAAATCCCGTCCGTCCTATTGTTAACGGCGACACCAGAGCAGTTGGGGCAAGAAAGTCACTTTGCCCGCCTGCGCCTGCTGGATCCAAATCGTTTCCACGATTATCAGGCTTTTATTGATGAACAACAGCAATACCGTCCTGTCGCAGATGCTGTGACGTTGCTGTTATCCGGTGACACCCTGAACAATGACCAGCAAAATGCCATTGTCGAACTGATCAGCGAACAGGATATCGAGCCTCTGCTGAAAGCCGCAAACAGCAATCAGGATGGGGAGAGCGAAGATGCGCGCCGCGAACTGATCACTATGTTGATGGATCGTCACGGCACCAGCCGCCTGCTTTTCCGTAACACCCGTGGTGGTGTGAAAGGCTTCCCGCATCGTGAATTGCACGAGATCAAGTTACCATTGCCGTCCCAATACCAGACGGCAATCAAGGTTTCTGAAATCATGGGTGCCAAAAAGACAGTGGAGTCTCGCGCCAAAGATATGCTCTATCCTGAACGGATTTATCAGGAATTCGAAGGGGAAAATGCCACATGGTGGAATTTCGATCCCCGCGTAGAATGGCTGATGGGTTTCTTGATGGCAAACCGCGATGAGAAAGTGCTGGTGATCTGTGCCAAAGCAGAAACGGCACTGCAACTGGAACAAGTTTTGCGTGAACGCGAAGGCATCCGCAGTGCTGTGTTCCACGAAGGTTTGTCTTTGCTGGAGCGTGACCGTGCCGCCGCTTACTTCGCTTCTGAGGAAGAAGGCGCACAAGTGCTGCTTTGTTCTGAAATTGGCTCAGAAGGACGTAACTTCCAGTTTGCCAACCAGCTTGTCATGTTTGATTTGCCATTCAACCCTGATTTGCTGGAACAGCGTATCGGTCGTTTAGATCGTATCGGACAAAACCGTAATATCAAAATCAGTGTGCCTTATCTGGAAAATACGGCGCAATCCATTCTCCTGCGCTGGTATCACGAAGGGCTGGATGCCTTTGAGCATACTTGTCCAACAGGCCGCGCCATCTATGACAAGTATTATGAAAACCTGCTCAATTTCCTGGCTAAACCTAATGAACAAACTGGCTTCAGTGAGTTTATTACCGAATGTCGCGGGCATCATGAGAAGCTTAAACAGCAATTGGAACAAGGACGTGACCGTCTGCTGGAGATGAATTCCAACGGTGGCGAGCAAGGCCAGAAGCTGGCAGAAAAGATTGCGGCGCAAGATAACGACACGGATCTGGTGAATTTTGCCCTGAATTTGTTTGATATCATTGGGATCAATCAGGAAGATCGCTGCGACAATATTATTGCCCTGCATCCATCCGATCATATGCTGGTACCTGATTTCCCTGGATTACCCAAGGATGGCTGCTCGATTACGTTTGACCGTGAAAAAGCCCTCTCCCGCGAAGATACTCAGTTCCTGAGCTGGGAACACCCAATCATTCGCAATGGCCTGGATTTAATCCTGTCGGGAGATACGGGAAGCTGTGCCGTTTCCATCCTGAAAAACAAAGCGTTGCCAGTCGGTACGCTGTTGGTTGAGTTGATTTACGTTGTTGAAGCCCAGGCGCCAAAACACCTGCAATTGACCCGTTTCTTGCCACCAACGCCAGTGCGCCTTTTGTTGGATCTGAAAGGCACTAATCTGGCACCTCAGGTTGAATTTGAAAGCTTCAACCGTCAGCTAAATGCGATTAACCGCCATAACGCCAGCAAGCTGGTTAATGCGGTACAGAAAGAGGTTCATGCTATCTTGCAACAATCGGAGCCTCTGATCGAAGAGCAAGCACGGGCGTTAATTGAGAAAGCGAAGAAAGAAGCAGATGAAGCGCTGTCGGCTGAGTTGTCACGTCTGGAAGCGCTGAAAGCGGTTAACCCGAATATCCGTGATGATGAGCTGGAAGCGATTAGCTCCGAGCATAAGCATCTGCTGCTCAATCTTGATCAAGCCAACTGGCGTCTGGATGCGATTCGTTTGGTGGTTATTTCTCACCAATAAGCAGACATCAATAACCTGTCATTCGGTAAACTCAGGGGTGTTTTCGCAAGATGCCCCTGGGAAGCCAATTTTTTCCGACCCATTGGAGCCACTATGCTGGAGTCTTATAATCCCCCGACAGATCCTTGGTTATATGTGCTGTATCAGGACGAGCACATTATGGTTGTCAACAAACCCAGTGGATTGCTCTCTGTGCCGGGTAAAGCGGAAGAGCACAAGGACAGTATCATGACGCGGATACAAGCTGAATTTCCTACCGCCGAATCAGTCCATCGATTGGATATGGCCACCAGTGGTATTATGGTCGTGGCGCTGACGAAAGCCGCCGAGCGTGAGTTGAAACGCCAGTTTCGTGAGCGTGAACCGAAAAAAATCTATATCGCGCGGGTATGGGGAAAGCTGGAGCCGGAAAAAGGCTTGGTAGATCTGCCCCTAATCTGTGATTGGCCAAATCGCCCAAAACAAAAAGTCTGTTTTGAAACGGGCAAATCCGCACAAACTGAGTATCAGGTACTGGAATATGAGAGCCAGGCAACGCGCGTCAGACTCGCGCCAATCACTGGACGCTCTCATCAGCTTCGGGTACATATGCTGGCACTGGGTAATCCCATTCTGGGAGATAAGTTCTATGCTCATACGCAGGCAAGGGAAATGGCACCTCGCCTACAATTACATGCCCAAGAACTCTTTATTACTCATCCGGCTTATGGCACCCCCATGCATTTTGAGTGTAAAGCCGAATTTTAACGAGCGCTATTTAAAGCCCCTCTCCTTTTTAATCAAATCGTAAGCCGACTGGATGGACTGCGTCTTTTGTTTCGCCAGTTCCATCATTTCTGGTGGTAAACCTTTTGCCACCAGTTTATCGGGATGATGCTCGCTCATCAGTTTTCGATAAGCCCGCTTAATGGTGGTCGCATCATCCTGTTTATTGACACCTAATACCTTACAAGCATCTTCCAATGTCGCGCGCTGCTGTCCATGACCTTGATAGCGCCCATAATGCTGGTGCTGTCCATTGAAATGGCGGCCACCTTCCATCATGGCAAGGAATCGTTCAAATTGAATATGGGAAATGCCTAACTCTTCAGCAATGACAAACAGAACTTTTCTTTCATTGGGATGCAGTTCGCCATCCGCAAATGCTGCTTGTAGTTGAATTTCCAGAAACATGCGGATCAGATCAGAACGGCCAAAGCAAGCACGGCGTAATTGTTGCATTGTTTTACGCAAAGGAAATTCAGGTTGTTTGCCTTCACGAAACGCCTGCTGCGCGGAAAGCCGTGCCTCACCATGCAGTTGCATTCTGTTCATCAATTGGGTGGCGAGCTGGATATCCGTTTCTGTTACCCGACCTTTTGCTTTGGTTAAATGCCCTAATACTTGAAAAGTACTGCGGAAAAACAGTGCCTGTCGGGTTGGGCCTTTCGTCGTTTTCCCCAATTTTTGCATCCTGATTTTGTCAAGGATGTGACCAAGCACTAGGCCAATCACTATCCCCCAAAAACCAGCACCAGATGCAATTCCAAATATCAATCCGAATAATTTTCCCCAATACTGCATATAGTCTTTAATTCCCCAATGCCCTGAGCGCAATTTTGCATTATCATACTATCCATTAAGCTCTGTGCCTAACAACAAGATTAGCAAAGTTAATTACTCTGGTGCATATCTATCAACTACGTTAGTCTCTGAGCGTTTGCTGGCATGATGCCACTGATGACGGAACCGCATAAACATCTATGAATAAATGTTATCCTACTCTGCTGGCCACAATGGTATGGGCAGCACTTTATAGTCAGCAAGCTCATGCTGACCTTGCAGCACAATGTATGTTGGGTGTACCTGTCTACGATAAGCCAATTATCACAGGCGATCCTAATGAACTGCCAGTTTACATTCAATCCGATGATACTCGCGGTGAATATCCTAATATGGTCGAGTTCATTGGTAATGTTAGTATCCAACAGGGAAACAAGACACTGACAGCCGATAAAGTCCGGCTCGAACAGACACAAGATAAAGAACCTATACGCACGGTTACCGCTGTGGGTAATGTCAGCTATGATGACCCCCAGATCATTTTGAAGGGACCACGCGCGTGGGCAAATCTGAACAATAAAGATACCGACGTGGAACAAGGCAAGTACCAGATGGTTGGCCGTCAAGGACGTGGTAGCGCAGACAAGATGATGATGCGTGGTAAAAACCGCTATACTATCATGAATAATGGCATATTCACTTCTTGTCTGCCCGGTAATGATAGCTGGAGTGTCGTGGGTTCTGAGGTCATCCTTGACCGCGAAGAAGAAGTCGCTGAAGTCTGGAATGCCCGTTTTCGCGTTGCCAATGTGCCGGTATTTTACACTCCCTATTTACAATTACCCATTGGGGATAAACGCCGGTCTGGTTTCTTAATCCCGAATGCCAGTTTTTCCAATAAAGAAGGCATCCAATTCCTGCTACCCTATTATTGGAACATTGCACCCAACTATGATGCCACGATTACCCCGCATCTCATCACGATGCGAGGTTTGAAGCTGGATAATGAATTTCGTTACTTAACCAAGGCGGGTGCAGGTACAGTTGCGCTGGATTGGATTGGCCAGGATCGTCTGTATAGAGAGGATAAAAGACTCAATATCAGGCCTGAGAGAGATAGCAACAGCCGCTGGTTGTTCTACTGGAAACACAGTGGTGTCCTGAATCAAGCTTGGCGTTTCAGTGCTGATTATACCAAAGTCAGTGATCCTAAATATTTCAATGATTTCAGCTCACAATACGGTTCCAGTACCGATGGTTATGCCACCCAGAAATTCAGTATTGGCTATGCCCAGCAAAACTGGAATGCCACACTCACAACCAAACAGTTCCAAATATTTACCCCAAGTGATAGAGGAAAATCTTACCGAACGGAGCCTCAGTTGGATCTCAACTACTATAAAAATGATTTGGGACCATTTGATTTTCGGACTTATGCCCAGGTGGCCAAATTTACCAGTGTTGGTAACCAATGGCCAGATGGAACGCGCTGGCACCTGGAGCCTTCCATTAACTTACCACTTTCCAATGGGTGGGCGAGCATCAATAATGAATTTAAGTTGATGGCAACCCATTATCAACAGGATCTTACTGAAACAACTAAATCTAACTCTGAGATACCTGCATTGGAAAGATCGGTCAACCGTATTATGCCGGTGTTTAAATCAGATGCGAAGATGGTGTTTGAACGCACCATGTATTTTAACCAAGACTACACCCAGACGCTGGAACCGCGCGTTCAATATCTCTATGTGCCTTATAAGAATCAAAACAACATCAATAACTTTGATTCTTCTTTGCTACAATCGGACTATACCGGATTGTTCCGAGATCGCTTCTACAGTGGCTTAGACCGTGTTTCATCTGCCAATCAATTTACCACTGGTGTGACTACCCGTATTTATGATGAAAATTTAGTTGAACGTTTTAGCCTGTCCGTAGGTCAAATTTATCATTTTGAGCGTCCACGTACCGAAGATACTGAGTCTGTCTCAAGTAGTAAGAATATCATAGGAAACAAAAAAGGAACGGGGGCGACAACTTGGGCTGGAGATGTACACTGGAGAATCAATGACTCCTGGGGCATCAAAGGCGGGCTGCAATATGACAATCGTCTAGACAGCTTCACTATGGGTAATGCCGTAATGGAGTACCGTCATGATGCTGACCGCATATTACAGCTCAGCTATCGTTTTGTTGACCGCGATTATATTCAAGCCACACTCAAGGGAGGCGCACCCGCTTACCAGCAAGGAATTTCTCAGATTGGTATGGTGGCAAGTTGGCCATTGTCAGATCATTGGGCGTTCGTCGGTGCTTACTACTACGATACCAAAGAGAAACAGCCTGCAAACCAAATGGTAGGTTTGCAATACAACACCTGCTGCTGGGCAGTCAGTGTGGGTTATGAACGTAAGATCACCGACTGGCGCTTCGACAGTAGTCAATATGACAATAAATGGTCATTTAATGTTGAACTTCGTGGCTTAAGTAACAATCATAGTTTAGGTAGTCAAAAAATGTTACAGCAAGGTATTCTTCCATACCAACGTGCATTCTGATACCGATAAACGCAATGTAAACAAAATAACCCCGCCAAGGCGGGATTGATATGATGGGAAATGTATGAAGAACTGGAGATCGCTCATTTTCGGATTGATGTTTTCAGTAAACTCCGTCGCAATGGCTGCTCCACAAGAGCTGAATAAGGTAGCTGCCGTTGTTAACAATGATGTCGTACTGGAAAGTGACGTTAACAGCCTTTTACAATCCGTTAAACTCAATGCAAAACATGCAGACCAGCAATTACCGGATGAGAAAACATTGCGTCACCAAATCCTTGAGCGCCTGATTATGGATGATATTGTTCTGCAAATGGCAAACCGGATGCAAATAACCATCCCTGATCAAGCCCTGGATTCTGCGATCACGAATATTGCGGCTCAAAACCACTTGAATATCGCCCAGTTAAAACAAAATCTGGCCGCAGATGGTATAAGTTTTGATACTTACCGTAACCAAATCCGCAAGGAAATGATGATTGCGGAAGTACGTAACAATGAAGTACGCCGCCGTATCACTATCCTGCCACAGGAAGTTGATTCACTGGCTAACCAAATCAGCAACCAAAACAGTCAGGACTCTGAGGTAAACCTCAGCCAGATCTTGATCCCTCTGCCAGAGAACCCAAACCAGGAGCAGGTAGAAAAAGCGGAAACAACGATCAAAAAAATCTTATCTGAACTCCAGAATGGCGTAGATTTCGGCAAATTAGCCCTCTCCTATTCCGGCGATACCCAAGCCCTGAAAGGGGGAAATATGGGTTGGAGCAAACTGCAAGAATTGCCATCCTTATTCGCTGCACAGCTCCAGTCTGCCCATAAAGGACAGATTATTGGCCCAATTCGTTCCGGTGTTGGTTTCCACATTCTGAAAGTGAATGATATCCGTGGTGGCCAGATGCCAATTGCCGTCACTGAAGTGAATGCCCGCCATATTCTGCTAAAAACATCACCTATTATGAATGACGAGCAAGCACGCAATGAGTTGCTGAAACTCAGAGAAGGGATCTTAAGTGGCAAAACTTCATTCGAAGAAGCAGCAAAAGCGCATTCTGAAGATCCCGGTTCAGCCATGCATGGTGGAGAATTGGGTTGGAATTTGCCAAGTGCTTACGATCCCGCTTTCCGTGATGCGTTGATGAAGCTGCAAAAGGGTGAGATCAGCCAGCCTGTCCATTCCTCTTTCGGCTGGCACTTAATCCAATTGCTGGATAGCCGTAAAGTTGACAGAACAGATGCCGCGCAGAAAGATCGCGCTTACCGTTTACTGTTCAACCGTAAATTCAATGAAGAGGCACAAAGCTGGATACAGGAGTTACGCGCCTCTGCTTATGTGAAAATTTTAGATGGCAGCAATGTACAATAATAAACCCATCGTCATTACCCCCGGCGAACCTGCCGGGGTTGGCCCTGATTTAGTCATCGCTTTGGCGCAAAAAGAGTGGCCTATCCAACTGGTTGTCTGTGCCGATCCAGAGCTGTTGCTCTCCCGAGCTAAACAACTGAATTTACCGCTGCAACTGCAAACTTATTATCCAGAACACATTGCTTCATCACAAGCAGCCGGAACCCTAACCATCCTGCCTGTTTATCTTCACTCCCCGGCGATTGCAGGGGAGTTAAACCGGAAAAATGGTACTTACGTCACGGAAACCTTAGCAAGAGCTTGTGATGGTTGCCTAAATGGGGAGTTCTCAGCATTAGTAACAGGACCTGTACATAAAGGTGTCATTAATGATGCCGGTGTACCTTTTACCGGACATACTGAGTTTTTTGCTGACCACAGCCAATGTTCAAGGGTTGTTATGATGTTGGCAACAGAAGAGCTACGGGTCGCGTTGGCAACAACGCACCTGCCGATTCTGGATGTTCCCAAAGCGATTACGTTTGATTCCCTCCGGGAAGTGATTACTATCCTTAATCATGATTTAAAAACCAAATTCGGTATCCCTCGTCCCCATATCTATGTGTGTGGCCTAAATCCTCACGCCGGTGAAGGAGGGCATATGGGGCATGAAGAAATAGACGTTATCATTCCCGCCTTAGACAGTTTAAGAGCAGAAGGGATATGGCTGGAAGGTCCATTGCCTGCGGATACCCTGTTCCAACCCAAATATTTAGATCATGCTGATGCCGTACTTTCAATGTATCACGATCAAGGGTTACCCGTGTTAAAATACCAGGGTTTTGGCAGGGCCATGAATATTACGTTGGGTCTGCCATTTATCCGAACTTCTGTCGATCATGGCACAGCACTGGAGCTGGCGGGGACAGGTCAAGCTGATGTGGGTAGTTTTATCACCGCATTGAATCTAGCAATTAAAATGATACAAAACAGTAATGAATAACAAAGTCCATCAAGGGCACCATGCCCGTAAACGTTTCGGGCAAAACTTTTTAACCGATCAGTTTATCATTGATAGCATTGTCAATGCGATGAACCCACTGGTCGGCCAAGCCATCGTGGAAATCGGCCCAGGTCTAGGAGCACTGACTGAACCCGTTGGTGAACGCATGGATAAAATGACTGTCGTCGAGCTTGACCGTGATTTAGCGGCTCGTTTGCACGTCCACCCCAAACTGAAAGATAAGCTGACAATCATCCAACAAGATGCAATGACCGTTGATTTTGGTCAGATTGCCAAAGAATATGGGCAATCTCTGCGTGTATTTGGTAACTTGCCTTATAACATCTCTACGCCGTTAATGTTCCATCTTTTCAGCTATACTAATGCCATTGCTGATATGAACTTTATGCTGCAGAAAGAAGTCGTGAATCGTCTTGTCGCGGGACCCGGCACTAAAGCCTACGGACGCTTAAGTGTGATGGCACAATATTACTGTCAGGTAATCCCTATTCTTGAAGTACCACCAACGGCATTTACACCAGCGCCAAAAGTGGATTCTGCTATTGTGCGTTTGATCCCACACAAGAACATACCTTATCCTGTTCAGGACATTCGCATATTAGCCCAGATCACAACCCAGGCATTTAACCAACGGAGAAAAACGCTCCGCAATAGCCTTGGGAACATTTTTTCTGTTGAACAGTTAACCGAATTGGGCGTTGATCCAAGTACCAGGGCTGAAAACATCTCTGTCGAGCAATACTGTAAGATGGCGAACTGGTTATCATCTCAACCGAAAACTGCCTAAACAAATAAACAGACGTTGCAGCAACAGGAGGCACCTATGCTCAATGAACCAAGAATTCATATCCAAGTACAAAGTACTTACGTAGAAAGTCAATCACAGCCGGAACAACGACGTTTTGTGTTTGCTTATACCGTATCAATTCGTAATCTTGGGCATTCCCCTGTGCAACTTATCAGCCGTTACTGGCGCATTACCAACAGTGATGGTCACCTAACCGAAGTTCAGGGTGAAGGGGTTGTGGGAAAACAACCTTTGATCCCACCGGGAACAGAATATCGCTATAGCAGCGGCGCTATTTTGGAAACACCTCTGGGGACAATGGAAGGCCATTATCAAATGATTGATCATGATGGCCGCCCGTTCCGTGTCACCATTCCCGTGTTCCGATTGGCTATTCCAACACTGATAAATTAATTATGTCTACATACCTTATTGGCGATATTCACGGTTGTTATCGTGAATTTCGTTCCTTGTTAGAACAAGTCAATTTTAATCCCAGTGACGACACCTTATGGTTAACAGGCGATTTAGTCGCCCGTGGTCCTGACTCATTGGCAGTACTTCGCTACATTAAGCAACTTGGCTCCGCGGTTAAACTGGTGTTGGGCAATCACGATCTGCATCTGTTGGCGGTTTACGCTAAAATCAGCCGCAATAAACCGAAAGACTTGTTAGATGAATTACTCACAGCACCAGATGTTGATGAATTAATAAATTGGTTGAGAAAACAGCCAATGCTGCAAGTTGATGAAGGGCTGAAACTCGTCATGGCACATGCAGGGATTACCCCACAATGGGATCTGGAAACAGCCAAAATATGTGCCCGTGAAGTGGAAGCCATTCTTCGCAGTGACAGTTATCCCTTGTTTCTCAATGAAATGTATGGGGATATGCCGAATAATTGGACACCAGAGTTAAGCGGACTTGCTCGATTACGTTACAGTACCAATGCGTTGACCCGGATGCGTTATTGTTTTCCACATGGTCAATTAGATATGAGTTGCAAAGCAAAACCGGAAAATGCGCCTGCCCCGCTAAGACCTTGGTTCGAATTACCACGCCGCATTCCTGAAGACTATTCCGTCGCCTTTGGTCACTGGGCAGCCCTGGAAGGCCAGGGGACACCTGCTGGTATCTATGCCTTAGATACGGGGTGTTGTTGGGGAGGTAAATTGACCCTGCTTCGTTGGGAAGATAAGCAATATTTCAGCCAAAAGTCATTACTCAAATCATAAGTCTGATAAATAATAAACCTGCCTATGACACTGGAGTGCCCCAAGGCACTCCACACGTAAGATTAACTCAATCTCGGCGTTCCAGAATTTCAAAACAATAGCCATGGGAATTGTTTTCATCTGCATCGTGATATTCGGTAAACGTTGAATTCCATTCATCAGGCTCATAATCAGGGAAATGCGTGTCACCAATCACTTCTGCATCAATGTGAGTCAGATACATACGATGAGCCAGAGGAATAAATTGTTCATAAATTTTTCCTCCTCCCATCACCATCACTTCTTTAACATCGCCAGCGGCAGCTAAAGCAGCTTCAATAGAGTTAACCCAAGTAACCCGATCATCATTTGCAGGTTGACTGCTGATCACGATATTCAGGCGCCCTGGCAAAGGACGGCCAATCGACTCATAAGTCACTCGCCCCATTACAACCGGCTTTCCAAGTGTATTGCGTTTAAACCAGGCTAAATCACCCGGCAAAGTCCATGGCATGGCATTTTCCATACCGATAACTCGATCCATAGCCATCGCAGCAATCAAGCTGATAATCATTAAATCACCTTACAGCCAAGTAGTATGAAAATTTGGGACACTATACGGAAAGGGTTACTCTCAGTCGATATGATTAACAATTTATTACAAACAAATAGTTAGTTTACCCGCTAATTGTTAAACAAGCCGCTGTTTAACAGCTTATTACTTAACAATAAGGCAAAAAAATAACAATTTTATTCAATTTTACAGAACATCTATCTAAAACAGCGCCGAAAATGAGTAAAGCCAAAGCAAAAATTTCATTTAAAAACCAGCAGGATCAACAAGTAACTGGCCGGCAACCCCACTATCTGCCATCTCTAATATCTGGCTGTAATACATGAAAGGAAAATGTTCATAAGACGGCTGCATCATATTAACCAGCAACTCTGCCCGGTTATCAATCCAAACGGTATCTTTCCAACCATAATCCTGTGGCTCTGGACGGTTACCATTCAAGCTAATGACTTTAAACCTGACCCCTTCAATATGGAAAGGCTGGGGTACTGACGTTGTGACTATCCAACGTTCCCATGCTTCTTGTTGGCTTGTGATATCGATTCGATGCGCATTCAGCAGTGAACCATTAATCCCTTGAGAATAATCTCCCAAATCAATCTGACGACTTTGAATGGAAGAGTTAATTTGTGGATTATCAACAATAAGCTGAGTCGGTAGTTGATCTGTCACCAGAGGGAGCAATCCGCTGGCTTTCAGGGTTAATACTGTGGTCGACAGCAGTTTATTTGAAGACTCAAAAAAGCCTTTTAAACGATCGATTATGCCAGCGGATTCTCCCGCAGTAACGGTAATACTCTCCACTTTCGACATATCAACCAAAACTTCACGACGCTCTCCTGGTGCAAGAGACAATAGCTGAACTGCCACGGGAGCAGGCAGCAAGCCTTGATCAGTGGCAATCATGTAGAAAGGACGACCATCACTGAGCTGCAATTGATATCGACGGGCATTAGATGCATTCAGGAAACGCAACCTAACCCAACCTCTGGCAACTTCCACAAAAGGATTTTCGACACCATTAACCATCAGAGTATCACCAAGGAACCCTTGATTAGCCGGCGGGTTATATTGCGGTACACCAAAATTATCCAATCGCTTATCTTGCAAGATAACGGGAAAATCATCGACACCATAATGTCTGGGTAAAGGCAGTCTGCGGCTGCTTTCGTCTTCCACCAACCACATACCAGCAAGGCCAGCATAAACATGCCGAGCCATTCGATTTGGGGTATTAGCATGATACCAACAGGTTGCTGCAACTTGATCTATAGGGATAACCGGCGACCAACTTTCCCCCGGTGCCATCAAACGCGCTGAGCCTCCCATCAAGGTTCCTGGCACCAATAATCCCCCAACTGTCATTGAAACCGGTTCAGACAGCCGATTGCTATAGATCAGTTTGACATCATCCCCTCGGTGAACCCGAATAGTTGGCCCTAAATAATGTCCGTTGATGCCCCAGACTTGAGCCTTATTATGACCATTAAACGACCAGGTGGCTTTTTGTATAGCTAAAAACAGGGGTTGCCCTCTGCGAGACTCCAATAAAGGAGGGAGTGGCAATTTTGTTTGTTGATTTTTGTTGGCTCGAACGACAAAAGGAAGTGCCCCTAAACACATTGCCAAACCAGAAGCCTGAATAAATTGGCGCCGACTCAGTGACATACTTTCTCCACAGAAGATCTCCACAGAAGGAATAGTCTCTCTACGATAGAAATAATTTTCACAGCAAGAATAGCAATTCCCAATGATGGCTTAATTCAAATAATGACTGGGATGAATACACTGATATTCTGGCTATCAGGATTTATTATTCTATCGATTGCGTTTAATAAAAACGTTAATTTATTAAACGCAATCATATCGCGAATAGGAAAAAATTCCTAAAATTATCTAAAACTTATAGTGATAATCCGTCCAACATGTGGAAAAACATATTTGAGAATTCCGGCTAATTGATCATCATTTAGATCTACGCTGATTAAGCATCTCGACTTCTTTATCCAATTCTTCAATTTTTGTTTTCATCAATTGTCGGCAGTATTCTGCCAATTCACGAACCTGATCTTTAGTATATTTCGTGGTATCAATCGGGGGCAACATTTCAACAATGACGGTGCCATTATCCCAACGATTTAGTTTTATTTTATCGTGTGTTGTAGAAGCACAAACCGGTATAATAGGTGCACCTGCTGCAATCGCGGCATGAAAAGCACCTGTTTTAAAAGGCATCAACCCACGACCACGACTGCGCGTTCCTTCTGGAAACATCCAAACCGAAACCCGATTTTTTCTGATCTGTTCGACAACCTGTGAAATCGTGCCATGTGCTTTTGTCCGATTATCTCTGTCAATCAAAATATTACCTGTCAGCCAATAAAGCTGGCCAAAGAAGGGAATAAAAACCAGGCTTTTTTTGCCCACGGTGACTGTACGTGGCTGCACCGCATTCGACATCGTAACCATGTCGTAATTATTCTGGTGATTGCCGATATAAATGCTAGGCCCATATTCCTGTGCTCCCTCTGGAATACGTTCTAGTAGCTTAATACCAAGTACTTTATGCAATTTGCCAAATGCATGTCCAAAAGTCATAACATGACGTGGGTTGCGTGGGCTGAATAAACAGTAGATACCCCCAAAAATAAAGAGCAGTATTCCAAACAGAATAACAATAATTCCCCGAATGATTGCTAGCATAGTGGCCTCTTGTTGAAAGGCCAGTGTATTCATTACACTGGCCTAAAATTACGATTTATACCTTTCACTCTGCAATTTGCAGCTTAATTGTTTGTATTACAAACCACTTCAACGCGCTCAACACGCTGTAACCCGCGAGGCAGAGGTGCTCCCTTGCGCCCTCTCTCTGCCCTGAATTTCTGTAAATCTTCAGAACGTAGCAGTAACTTGCGTTTGCCAAAGTAAAGCGTGATGGAAGATTGTGGTGGCAATACCAGTAACCAAGCCAACATATCTTCGCCTGATGCAGCCTGTGCCGCCGGAATAGAAACAATCTTATTGCCCTTGCCCTTTGAAAGCTGTGGCAAATCAGTCACTGGAAACATCAACATACGGCCCGCTTTGGTAATCGCCAGTAACATGTCTTCCTGTTCGTTGTTAATCTCCAACGGCGGCATCACCTTGGCATTTTCAGGCAAAGTAATCATCGCCTTGCCTGCTCGATTCTTGGCAATCAGGTCATTAAAAGTACAGATAAAACCATATCCCGCATCAGATGCCATCAAGAATTTCTGATCTTCTTTCGCCATCAAAAGATGCTCAACCGATGCCCCAGCCGGCAACGCCAGTTTGCCCGTCAACGGTTCTCCCTGCCCTCTGGCTGAAGGTAAATCCAACGGATCAACGGAATAACTGCGCCCTGTAGTATCAATAAAGACCACGGGCTGGTTACTCTTGCCACGTACCGCACTGCGGAAGCTGTCACCAGATTTGTAATTTAAGCCAGCCGGATCAATCTCGTGCCCTTTCGCACTACGTACCCAGCCCATTTCTGACATAATGACGGTAATCGGCTCAGATGGCAGGATGTCATGATCACTCATGGCCTTCGCTTCCGTGCGCTCTTTCAGTGGCGAACGACGGTCATCACCGTAGCTTTCTGCATCGGCAATAATCTCTTTTTTCAGTAACGTATTTAACTTACGCTCAGAACCCAAAATCGCCTGAAGTTTATCACGTTCTTTCGCCAGCTCATCCTGCTCGCCACGGATTTTGACTTCTTCCAGTTTCGCCAAATGACGCAATTTCAGTTCAAGAATGGCTTCTGCCTGCGTTTCGGTTAAGTCAAAACGCTGCATCAATACTGATTTCGGCTCATCTTCATTGCGAATAATGTGGATGACTTCATCAATATTAAGATAGGCCGCCAGTAAACCTTCCAGGATATGCAAACGCTTAAGCACTTTTTCCAGGCGATAATTCAAGCGATTACGCACGGTTTCACGACGGAAAATCAGCCATTCACTAAGGATCTCAACCAATCCCTTAACCGCAGGACGATTATCCAAACCGATCATGTTGAGATTGATGCGATAGCTTTTTTCCAGATCGGTGGTTGCAAACAGGTGGTTCATTACCTGCTCAACATCCACGCGGTTAGTACGCGGAACAATCACTAAACGGGTTGGATTTTCATGATCAGACTCGTCACGCAGATCATCCACCATCGGCAATTTTTTCGCCCGCATTTGGCTGGCAATTTGCTCTAATATCTTTGCGCCAGATACCTGGTGAGGCAAGGCGGTGATAACTACGTTACCTTCTTCTTTCGACCAAACCGCCCGCATCCGCACCGAACCTCGGCCATTTTTGTAGATCTTGCGGATATCTTCTTTTGACGTGATGATCTCAGCTTCTGTTGGATAGTCCGGCCCTTTGACATATTCCATCGCCTCATCAAGCGATAGATCAGGTTTATCCAACATGGCAATCAGTGCATTCGCAACCTCACGCGCATTGTGTGGCGGAATGTCTGTTGCCATACCCACGGCAATGCCGGTGGTGCCATTGAGTAAGATATTAGGCAGACGTGCAGGCAAACACTTAGGCTCCTGCAATGTACCATCAAAGTTTGGCACCCAATCTACGGTTCCTTGCCCCAACTCAGACAGTAACAATTCGGCATATTTAGACAAGCGAGATTCGGTATAACGCATCGCCGCAAAGGATTTTGGATCATCCGGTGCGCCCCAGTTTCCTTGCCCATCGACTAACGGATAGCGGTATGAGAAAGGTTGTGCCATCAAAACCATAGCTTCATAACAAGCTCCATCGCCATGCGGGTGATATTTGCCGAGAACATCACCGACGGTACGGGCAGATTTCTTAAATTTGGCACTGCTACTCAGCCCAAGTTCTGACATCGCATAGACAATACGACGCTGAACGGGCTTTAAGCCATCACCGATAAAAGGCAACGCCCTGTCCATGATGACGTACATGGAGTAATTCAAATAGGCATTTTCAGTGAACGTGTGAAGCGGCTGACGCTCCACACCATCGTGAGTTATCTCACTCATGTATTAATTTCCTCAGGATCTATATTGACTACCTTTGCGCTCAATTCATGCGCTAAACTTCGATATCGATGGAATCGCCCTTCTCTTGCAGCCAATTACGGCGATCTTCTGAACGTTTCTTTGCCAGAAGCATATCCATGACAGAGAGAGTTTCTTGGTAATTTTCATCGTCGATAGTCAATTGCACCAGACGGCGAGTGTTAGGATCTAACGTGGTTTCGCGCAACTGTATTGGATTCATTTCTCCCAATCCTTTAAAGCGCTGAACGTTCGGCTTACCCCGCTTACGGCTCAGACGATCCAAAATAGCGTTTTTTTCCCCTTCATCCAGTGCATAATACACTTCTTTGCCGAGATCAACGCGATACAGCGGTGGCATTGCCATGTAGACATGCCCACGTTTCACCAATGTCGGGAAATGACGGACAAACAGGGCGCACAGCAATGTTGCAATGTGTAATCCATCAGAATCTGCGTCCGCCAGTATGCAAATTTTACCGTAGCGTAGTTGGCTTAGATCGTCACTATCCGGATCAATACCAATCGCAACAGAAATATCATGAACTTCCTGCGAAGCCAGAACTTCATCCGAGGAGACTTCCCATGTATTCAGGATTTTTCCGCGCAGTGGCATGATCGCTTGAAACTCACGATCACGAGCTTGTTTCGCAGAGCCTCCCGCGGAATCCCCTTCCACTAAAAACAGTTCAGTAACATTGAGATCTTGCGCAGTACAGTCTGCCAATTTACCCGGCAAGGCAGGGCCATTGGTCAGCTTTTTACGTACTACTTTCTTCGCTGCCCGCATTCTACGCTGCGCACTGGCAATCGCCATTTCAGCGAGTTGCTCCGCATCTTGAATATGCTGGTTCAGCCACAAGCTGAATGCATCTTTTACCACGCCAGAAACGAAAGCCGCAGACTGGCGAGAAGAGAGACGCTCTTTGGTTTGGCCGGCAAATTGCGGATCTTGCATTTTAAGCGATAGCACATAAGCACAGCGCTCCCAAATATCATCGGCAGAGAGTTTAACCCCACGTGGCAATATATTGCGGAATTCGCAGAATTCACGCATGGCATCCAATAACCCCTGACGCAAGCCATTAACATGGGTGCCGCCTTGTACCGTTGGGATCAAGTTGACGTAGCTTTCCGTCAATAATTCTCCACCTTCCGGTAGCCAGAGCACTGCCCAATCAACTGCTTCAGTATCTCCACTTAATGTGCCGACAAAAGGGGCTTGTGGCAATGTGACCAGCCCGTTGACGGCTTCCAGCAGGTAATCTGTCAACCCATCGGCATAACACCATTTCTGTTCGGTATCGTTCAGTTTGTCTTTAAAAACGATCTCAACACCCGGACACAGTACCGCCTTGGCTTTCAGCAAATGCGTCAAACGGGTGGCAGAAAAACGGGGTGTATCGAAATAGTTTTCATCTGGCCAGAAATGGACACTTGTTCCAGTATTGCGTTTGCCACAACTGCCAATAACTTCCAATTCTTGTACTTTTTCACCATTTTCAAAGGCGATTTGGTGTACCTGACTGTTACGACGAACAGTCACCTCCACACGTTTGGAGAGGGCGTTAACTACCGAGATCCCAACCCCATGCAAGCCACCAGAAAATTGGTAATTTTTATTAGAAAATTTTCCGCCCGCATGCAAGCGGGTCAAAATCAATTCAACAGCAGAAACTTTTTCTTCAGGATGGATATCAACCGGCATACCACGGCCATCATCTATCACTTCCAGAGACTGATCGCTGTGAAGGATTACTTCAATATGCTTCGCGTGACCAGCCAGAGCTTCGTCCACACTGTTATCGATCACTTCCTGTGCCAGATGATTCGGACGGGCTGTATCAGTATACATTCCGGGACGACGACGTACTGGCTCCAGGCCACTGAGGACTTCAATAGCCTCTGCGTTGTAACTAGATTGAGTCATGTTGTAATTCTGTCGGTTGCTTCGTTATTAGAGGGCCAATCAGTATTGATATACTGTTGATAATACCAGTCGCTTACCTATTTTTGGCAATTTTTTTACTATTGCCACTGGTTAGCCCTAAGAAGTCAATGATTTGAGGGAAATAATATTCGAAACCAATAAAAGCATGATTCCCACCAGATTCAACCGTCTGTCGGCACTGCATCAGATAAGTAACAGCCTGACGGTAATCGAGCACTTCATCCCCTGTTTGCTGCAATAACCAAATAAGATCCGGCGATTCCAGCGGGTCAATGTGCATCACTTTGAGATCATGTATGTGGCTTGGTTTGAGAGTATAACGCTCTTCGGTATAAGGATTCACGTTTTCCCCAAGATAATTCTGAAGCAAGTCGAAAGGACGTACAGCAGGATTGACAACCACGGCGGGCAAACCAAAGCACTGGGAAAGCCAGATAGCCAGATAACCGCCCAGAGAAGAGCCTACCAGCCCAATATTTTCACCGGCATGTGCCATCACCAGTTCTTCCAGTAAGATAGCCGCATCTTCGGGATAGGGGGGCAATTGTGGCACCAGCATGTCAATTTCAGGGTGCTGCTGGTGTAGCCACGCTTTCAGCGTATTCGCTTTCGCTGATTGAGGGGAACTATTGAAACCATGTAAGTAGAGTAATATCGACATTAATACCCGTCCGAATCTAAATCCGGGCAAAATTCGTTACTCTTAAGTCTGTGAACCTGTGTCTGCAATTTCGCTTCTTTATTATTGCCAGTCACAGACAGTTCGAGATAACGCCACCCCGGAGCCACTGTATCAAGCATAAAATTAGTACAATGTGGCTTAAATTGCACACAGGTTGATGGAGTTGCCATAACACGAATACCGTTCCAAGTTTCATCAACTTCTTGATGGATATGCCCACATAGTATGGCTTTCACTTGGGTTTTGCCTTTCAAACATTCTGATAATTCGGGAGCATTACGCAAACTGTGTTGATCCAACCATGTGCATCCAGACGGAATCGGGTGATGGTGAAGCATAATTATCGCATGGCGATCACTGTGTTCATCCAGACATTTTTTCATCCACTCAAGCTGATAATCCGTCAATTCGCCATGAGGAACACCTTGCACCTGACTGTCCAGCATTATCAACTGCCAATGCTGTCCGATAAATATCTGCTTGGAAGGTAAAATGCCTGCTGCTGCCAACGTGTCAACCATCGCGGGTTGATAATCATGATTACCGGGTAACCAAACACAAGGTGCAGGTAAACGCGCAATGCCATCAGCAAAATGCTGGTAAGCATTGATGGTCTGATCTTGTACCAAGTCACCTGTCGCAACGATCAAATCAATATCGAGATTTTGCTGCAAGATCATATCCAATACCGCATGATAACTGCGATAGGTATTGACTCCCAGCAATGAGTCTCCCTGATTAGCAAAAAGGTGCGTGTCGGTAATTTGCAGTATTCTGGCTGTGGCGCCTTCTGCCACAGGTACTTCAAGCAGGCTTTCCAAAAGGTTTCCTTTTCCTGTCGATCATAAGGATGATTTTAACGTGTCTTTATGCAAAAGATCTGCTGGCTGGGGCACACTTCCCGTTTTCCAACATAAATTAGGAATGATTACCCAACCACTTTTTCCTAAGTTTTTCATGGTGCAATGCCAGCCACTGTATTGCAATAACTGACGCCGCATTATCGATAATGCCCTCTTCTACCCACTGATAGGCTTGCTCGCGACTCACAACCAGAACGCGAATATCTTCATGCTCACCTTCCAAACCATGAACCCCTGAGGCAGTGGTGGCATCGACTTCACCGACAAAGATATGCATGCGCTCTGTCGTACCGCCAGGACTGGAAAGATAACTTAATGCCGGCTGGCAGCGTTTAACCTCAATTCCTGCCTCTTCTACAGCTTCGCGACGGACAACCTGTTCAGCATCTTCTCCCGCTTCGATCATGCCAGCAATCACTTCCAGCAGCCACGGCGTATGACTGGTCTCAATCGCCGGAATACGGATTTGTTCAATCAAAACAATTTCATCGCGCACTGGATCATAAGGCAACAAAACGCCGGCATGACCTCGCTCAAAAACTTCACGTTTAATGGTTTCACTCCAACCACCACGAAATAGACGATGCTGGAATTGATATTCTGTCATTTTAAAAAAACCGCGATAAAGCGTTTTTTGAGAAATAACTTCGACGTCTTGTTTAGTAAAAGTATATGGCGAGGCAAGATCTTTACTCATAAAATCTCCTGATTAGTTTTTAAAATTTCCTATTATTAAAAGGTATTTTTTTATATTGATCTAAATAAATTCATTTTGATGATACAAGCAAGCAGAAAAATGAGACAATATGGCACAAACAGCCACCCTACCCTGCTGGCATTCTCTGCTAGAATCTGTGGTATTAGTTTTTATGCAGAGGCAACTTAAGCAAAATAGCTGCACAACAAGGAACGCAAATGAAAAAATTGCTCTCTCTTTTTATCGCTATGAATCTGGTAGGTTTTAGTACTTCAAGTTATGCTGCGGATTTACTCCAGATTTATCAGCAGGCAAAAGAAACAAACCCTGAATTGCTTAAGGCACAGGCCGACCGTAATTCAGTAGTTGAAAAGATTAATCAAGCTCGTAGCTCTTTATTGCCCCAATTGGGGTTGAGTGCAGATGTCAATTATGGCAAGGGCTTTCGTAATCGTGTCGCGAGAAATACAGAATCCCACGGTACAAGTGCAGGCTTACAATTGACCCAAACCATCTTCGATATGGCAAAATGGAACCAACTGAACCAATCTGAGAAAAACGCCGGTATTGCAGATGTCAATTACCAAACAGCCCAACAAAAATTAATTCTGGATACCGCCCAGGCCTATTTTGACGTTCTGAATAAAATTGATACCCTGACCTATACAGAAGCGCAAAAAACCTCTCTGTATCGTCAGTTGGATCAAACAACCCAACGCTTTAATGTCGGTCTAGTTGCCATTACTGACGTCCAAAATGCTCGCGCCCAGTATGATTCTATTCTGGCAATGGAAGTTTCCGATCGTAACAACCTGGAGAATGCGTTAGAAAAACTGCGCATGATTACGGGGACTTATTATCCACAATTGGCAGCATTAAATATTGATCAGTTTAAAACTAAGCAACCTGAATCAGCTAATACCGTACTGAAAGAAGCCGAAACCCGTAACTTGAGCTTATTATCTGCACGCTTAACCCAGGATTTAAGACGCGAACAGATCAAAGAAATGCAGACCGGCTATATGCCGACAGTTAATTTAACTGCAAATACGGGGATCAGTAACAGTCATAAACGCGGTATTGATAGATCAGACACATATGACGGAAATAATTCAGTTAGATTATCCTTAAATTTACCGCTGTTTAATGGTGGGAGCACCTATTCTCAAGTTGAACAAGCAAAATATAATTTTGTCAGCGCCAGTCAGGATTTGGAAAACATCTATCGTAAAGTAATACAAGAAGTGCATTCCACCTCCAATAATATTTCTGCCGCTATCAGTAGCATCGAAGCCAATAAACAGGCCGTACTCTCCGCGCAAAGCTCATTGGATTCAATGGAAGCGGGCTATCAAGTGGGAACCCGTACTATCGTTGATGTGTTGGAAGCAACCACCAAGTTGTATCAAGCCAAGCAAAATTTATCCAAAGCCCGTTATGATTACCTGCTTGCCCAATTACATATCCAGCAAACACGTGGTACGCTGAATGAAAATGATTTGCTAGAGTTGAATAAGATGCTAGGCGCACAGATCTCAACCTCTGCCAGCAATATCATTAAAGAGATGAAAACACCATCAGTTCGCTGAATTAATGCACTATCGTTCTCAATTGAAAAACGTTATATTAAAAACGCTATACTAATAGAAAGCAGCCGACGATTTATCGGGCTGCTTTTTAGCACATCCCTGAGAGCCGTTCCCATTGAACACAATAAAATGGGGTAAGGCTCTTAATCTTAACCAGAGACCTTCAAGATGGATGCCCCTATGACAATGAAACGGACAAAAGAGATAAACCGCGATTCTTTCCGTAAAATTTGGCAAAGCTATCGTCTGACACCTGTCGCGCTTGCTGTCAGTGCCGTTTTCATGCTTTCTGCCTGTGAACAAAATGATGAAACGGTATCACTCTATACAAATGCCGATGAGTGCTCCCAGGCGAATCCTTCTCAAAGTGAACAATGCAAGACCGCCTACAACAACGCCCTGAAAGAAGCGGAAAAAACCGCACCGAAATATGCGACTCGCGAAGAGTGTGTGGCTGAATTCGGTGAACAACAATGTACGCAAACCCCAGCTCAGGCGGGTGTCGGTCAGCAGGCTCAGGCACAAAACAGTAGCGGCAGTTTCTGGATGCCTTTGATGGCAGGTTATATGATGGGACGCTTAATGGGCGGTAGCTCTGCACCATCACAACCGTTGTTCACATCACAATCAGCTTCCAGCCCAGCAAATGGTAAGTTTGTTGATGCGACAGGTAAAAGCTATGGCCCAGCCACCGCAGGTGGTCGCAGCATGACCGTGCCAAAAACGGCGATGGCGCCAAAACCAGCAACCACAACCACGATTACCCGTGGTGGGTTCGGTGAATCCGTGGCAAAACAATCTGCCATGCAGCGTTCATCTGCCAGCTCAAGTTCCAGTTCTTCCCGCTCTATGGGTGGTTAATCAAAGATGAAACGCATTGGTATTACCGAACGCCCGGATTGGCGCGAAAAAGCAGCAGAGTTTGGTTTTAATTTTCACACCATGTATGGTCAGCCTTACTGGAGTGAAGACGCTTATTACCAGTTCACCCTGGATCAAATTGAAGAAATTGAAGATGTAACGGCAGAACTGCACCAAATGTGTTTGCAGGTCGTGGAAAAAGTGGTCGATAGTGAAGAGTTGCTGACTAAGTTCCAGATCCCAAAACACTGTTGGGAATTTATCCGCTCTTCATGGGTCACCAGTCAACCTTCGCTCTATTCCCGCCTGGATTTAGCTTATGATGGCAAAAATCCCCCCAAGTTACTGGAAAACAACGCCGATACCCCAACGTCACTGTATGAATCGGCTTTCTTTCAGTGGATCTGGCTGGAAGACCAGATAAATGCAGGCAACCTGCCGTCAAATGCTGATCAGTTCAACAGCCTGCAAGAAAAGCTGATTGAGCGTTTTGCACAGTTACGTGAAAAACATGGGTTTGGCCTGTTGCACATGGCCTGCTGTCAGGACACTGAAGAAGATCGTGGCACCATCCAATATTTGCAGGATTGTGCTGCGGAAGCCGGTATTCCTACCGAATTCCTGTTTATTGAGGATATCGGTTTAGGGGAGAAAGGACAGTTTACTGACTTACAGGATCAAGTGATCAGTAACCTGTTTAAGCTATACCCGTGGGAATTTATGCTGCGTGAGATGTTTTCCACCAAATTGGCTGATGCGGGCGTCCGTTGGCTAGAACCCGCATGGAAAAGCATTATCTCCAATAAAGCACTGCTGCCAATGCTGTGGAAAATGTTCCCAAACCATCCAAACTTGTTGCCTGCCTATTTTGCTGATGAACGCCCTTCCGACATGAATAGCTATGTCATTAAGCCACTGTTCTCCCGTGAAGGTGCCAATATTCGCATCATTGAAAATGGCCATGAAATCGCCAGTGCGGATGGCCCTTATGGGGAAGAAGGCATGATTATCCAACAGTTCCACGCATTGCCAAAATTTGAGGGTAACTATGCGCTGGTCGGTAGCTGGTTAGTGGATGATCAATCTGCGGGTATCTGTATCCGTGAAGATCGTGAGCTGATTACTCAAGATTTGTCACGCTTCTACCCGCATATTATTTTGGATTGATTCAATCAGCCGACCTGAATCGATAACATACTTAAAGAGCCGTCTTCAATCCCCTCAATTGGCGTTGAAATCGGCTCTTTTTTATTCCATGTCCCCATCACATACAGCAATGGCAAAAAATGTTCTGGTGTTGGGTTAGATAATTGACCATCTTCCCTATCCAGGGCATTAAACAAAGGATGAGGCTCTTCCAGGCTGGTTAAACTTTCACGCACAAACTGCTCAAAAGAGAGTGCCCAAGGAAAAGGTTCTGCCCCCAGTTTTGCGGCCGGCAAGTTATGTACAATATTTCCACTCCCTATGATTAAGACACCTTCATCTCGCAGTAATACTAACTTTTTACCTATTTCATAATGAAAAGAAGCTGGTTGATTACAATCCATACTCAGTTGGACAACCGGAATATCAGCATCAGGATACATTTTTGCTAATATTCCCCAAGATCCATGATCCAATCCCCATTGTCCAAAATCAGTCTCGACCTCAATCGGTTCAAGAATATCCTGTACCAATACAGCAAGTTCAGGAAAACCTTTAGCCGGATACTGTTTTTCATGCAATTCTCTGGGAAAGTGACCAAAATCGTGGATAGTTCTGGGCTGTGCCATCGTTGTCACGGCTGTACCCTTCGTGTACCAGTGCGCAGAAATCACCAAAATCGCCCTTGGCCTGGGTAATTTATTCCCCAGTTTAAACCAGGCTCGTGAGTAACAGTTATCTTCAATGGCATTCATTGGGCTGCCATGACCAATGAATAGAGCAGGCATTCTCAGGAGACTCATTTTCGCCCCTTATACAACAAATTAAACATTCGAATAATGAATTCGGATTATGATAAAAAAATTATGACAGGATTAAGACATTCCTTCCTTGAATATCGTCAATCAAAAATGATGGAGTGCCTTAGAAATATTAAAAGGCTACAGGGTGTGGACTGTAGCCTTCCAAAGTACATGCGTATGTCTCCCCATCTTTCAAGTTACCCTATTACTGCATGGCAACTCAAAACCTGTTGAGTATAACCGATATTTCCTGCCCTAATCTGCTCTCTATTCAAATTAAAAAACAAGATTAATTAGGGATTCTTTTAAAACCCGTTAGCTGACTGCCTTTGCCATTTTTAAACGGTAATCTACCAAATCTTCAATAGTGACTACCGGCATATTATGCTGTTTTGCAAATTCAATCACTTCAGGGGCTCGAGCCATTGATCCATCGTCATTTGTCAATTCGCATAGCACACCTGCTGGTTTAAACCCCGCCATTTTGACCAAATCAATGGTCGCTTCGGTGTGACCGCGACGGGTCAAAACTCCTCCTGGTTGCGCACGCAAAGGAAAAACGTGTCCAGGTTGGTTCAGATCACTGGGTTGTGCATCATCGGCAATAGCGGCCTGGATCGTAGTGATGCGATCTGCCGCAGATACCCCTGTTGTCACGCCTTGCGCAGCTTCAATTGAGACCGTGAAAGCGGTTTGATATTGGCTCGAATTGTTTTCCACCATCATGGGTAATTTTAACTGCTGACGGCGCTCTTCGGTCAAACACAAGCAAACAATTCCACTGCCGTGACGGATAGTTAACGCCATTTGCTCTACCGTCATTGTTTCGGCGGCGAAAATCATGTCGCCTTCATTCTCACGGTTTTCGTCATCCAGTACCATCACCCCCTGACTCGCACGCAAAGCAGCAAGCGCACGTTCAACACGTTCAAATGGCGTCCCATATGAGGAAAGTAGCGTCTGATTCATGGTAAAGAACCTCTTTTTGATATATGAATTACCAGAATCAGGGCAATTTTGAGGAGTTCGTGCTGCACAAAAATACGGCAACAAAAACAACAGACAAGTGCAAGCACTCGATTGATGCTGTTATTCTCTCCCATCCGGACTATCACCGTCGGCTCCAGAATCACACTGGATCTGCTGACCTCTGTTTTATCCCCATAAAACAAAGGGATAATGACAAACAGAGCGCTCGCGGGCTGCATAAAATGATCATTCGATATTTTATGTTACCGCCGGTAGGGACTTTCACCCTGCCCTGAGATAAACGATTTCACTATAACGCTAATAATCGGCAGGAGCAATCAGCAAAATCAAATATGAAACCTGGCTCTCAATCATTTATGCTTTCGTCATAGGGTATTAAAATGTTGCCAATACCGTTACGTTATAAAACACTATTACAGTATATAAAGGATGATCACCATGCTCGATCCAAAGAAAATTGAACAAATTGCTCGCCAACTCCACAATTCCATGCCAAAAGGTGTCAAAGAATTTGGCGATGATATGGAAAAAAAATTTCGTGCGGTTCTGCAATCCCAGTTAAGTAAGTTAGATCTTGTTAATCGCGAAGAATTCGATGTTCAGACACAAGTTTTGTTGCGTACCCGTGAAAAATTAGCAGCAATGGAACAACGCCTGAATGAATTGGAAGCTCGTCTCGAAGAAACAGACAAAAAAACACAGCAAGCTGAATAATGTAGTGTAAAAAGAATGTTGTGAGGAAAATTGTGTAAGGAGGATGCCGCTATGCAGCAAAAAGCATAACGGCACATGATACAAAACTTACTGGCTCTTAATGGTCTTGATGATATTGGTTGTGGAAATACCGTCTTCGAAGTTCAATACCTTAACTTCACCACCCGCCGCCCAAACTTCTTCGCTACCCGCGATCTCTTCAGGCTTATAATCACCACCTTTGACCAAAATATCTGGCAGGATATCCGCAATTAAGCGCTGCGGTGTATCTTCCTCAAATGCCACAACCCAGTCCACAGATTCCAGCGCTGATAACACTGTCATGCGTTGTTCCAGCGGATTCACCGGGCGGGTTTCCCCTTTCAGGCGCTTAGTGGATGCATCACTATTGACGGCAACGATCAAACGATCCCCCAATTTACGGGCGTTGGATAGGTAAGAAACGTGTCCCGCATGGAGGATATCAAAACAACCATTCGTCATGACAATCCGTTCACCACGCTGACGCGCCTGTGCGACGGCTTCTTTCAGTTTGGCTTCACTCATTACACCAAATCCAGTTTCTGCACGTCCACGCACCGCATTTTCCAGTTCAACCGGCGATACAGTGGAGGTTCCCAATTTTCCAACTACCACACCGGCGGCTGCATTAGCAAGGTAACAGGCTTCGTTTAGCGGCTTGCCCGCAGCTAATGCCGTTGCCAATACACCTATCACCGTATCTCCTGCGCCGGTAACATCAAAAACTTCTTGTGCCTGAGTTGGCAAGTGCAGGGGCGGCTGCCCAACTTGCAATAAACTCATACCTCTTTCAGAACGTGTGATCAACAGTGCTTTTAGCTCCAAATCCTGCACCAGCTTCGTGCCTTTCTGGACTAAATCATCATCATCCTGGCAGTACCCTACAACAGCCTCAAACTCTGACATATTTGGCGTCAGCAATGTGGCGCCCCGATAGCGGCTAAAATCACTGCCTTTTGGATCGATAAGCACAGGAACATTCGCTTCATTGGCGAGCTTAATCATCGCCTGAATCTGGCTTAGCGCCCCTTTAGCGTAATCCGACAGTACCAAAGCGCCAATATGTGGCAAGGATTGCTGAATTTTTTCCAGCATCGGTTGGGCATCTATATTCTGGAAACCTTCTTCAAAATCCAGACGCAATAATTGTTGATTACGCGATAAGACGCGCAGTTTTGTAATTGTTGGATGAGTTGGGACAGAAACAAAATCACAACGTACTTTCACACTGCTTAGCTTCTCACTCAATGCCCGCGCTGCATCATCAATACCCGTCAAGCCGACCAAACGTGAATTCGCCCCCAAGGAAGCAATATTCATGGCAACGTTAGCCGCACCACCAGGGCGCTCTTCTATAGTTTCGACCTTAACCACCGGAACCGGTGCTTCCGGTGAAATGCGGCTAGTTGGGCCATACCAATAGCGATCTAACATCACATCGCCAACAACCAAAACACCTGCGCGGTGAAAATCCGGGAGGGTTACTTTCATCCCATGCTCCAAATATCAAAATAAACTGTTGCGGATATTACCATAACCAGACTTAGTGCCAGCAAACTCGATCAGGAAAAACGACTATGTCAGCGGCTATCCTAATCCCTTATGCGCTAAGATTATTTATTCAATCTTGTCGTTCTCTAACCATTTTTGCCAGCTATCATGTACCAATGCTTGCTGCTGGCTGAAATGTCCAACGGAAACTTGGCTGGATAACGCCTGCAACGCTAAATGATGCAATTCATCACGCATGGTAATGTAAGCTTGCGTCAACGCCATCGCTTCTTGCTCGTCCATAATATTATGCTGCGCCATTAATTCGAAAATTCGAACATTATCAGACCAACGGGTCAACCTGGCATTTTCTGGCGCATAACGCAGAACCTGATATTGAGCAATAAATTCAATATCCGTGATCCCCCCTGGATCAGCTTTGATATCAAATTGATCTTGTCGATGGCTGCCCAAGTGCCGATGCATTTTTTCTCGCATCTCACGCACCTGTTGACGCAAAAAATCGGGATCGCGAGGAAGGCATAAGGTTTCACGGCGAATACGTTCAAAATCACGCCGCATTTTCTCATCACCGAACACCATGCGTGCACGAACCAACGCCTGATGCTCCCAGGTCCATGCTTCATTTTTTTGGTAATCATCAAAGGCTTCAAGGGTACTGACCAACATTCCCGATTCACCGGATGGCCGCAAACGGGCATCAACGTCATACAATACCCCCGATACAGTTCGGGTACTAAACAGATGAAGGATACGTTGGGCAAGACGCAAATAAAACTGGCGAGCTTCAATGGAACGGGCACCGTCTGTCATCATCCCCATTGGGCAATCCAGCAAGAACACCAGATCCAAATCAGAACCATAACCCAGCTCCCAGCCGCCTAATTTGCCATAACCAATAATGGCAAAACCCAACCCTTGCCGCTGGGATAAATGAGCAGGTGCACCATAGCGTTTTACCATTTGGTTCCACGCTAGCTGCACAACAGCCTCAATAATGGCTTCCGCAAGATAAGTCAGGTGATCACTGACTTTCATCACAGGCAAGACACCCGCAATATCTTCTGCTGCAATCCGCAATAGTTGTGCCTGCTTAAATTGACGTAAAGCCTCCAGCAATTGCTCTTCGTCGTCTTCAGGAAGGCGCAATAAATATTGATAAAGCTCATCACGATAAGCATCCATCGGCAACGGTTGATACAGTGAGTTGGGATCGAGTAGCTCATCTAGCAACAACGGATGTCGAGCAAGCTGGCTGGCGATCATCGGAGAAGCAGCACAGAGCCGGATAACATGGATCATGACCTGTTCTGATTCCAGTATCAACTCCAGATACGTCGTGCGGCTGACGATACTGAGCAACAGAGAAGTAATCCGTGCCAAAACGGTATCAGCATCTTCCCTGGCTGCAATTTTTGCCAACAAACGTGGCATTAACTGGTCAAGCACATCCCTTCCCCGTGGGCCAATGGTGCGCTTACTGACGTCCTGACGAAAAAGCGCCATAACATCAAGCATTTTCTGGGCTTTTTCTTTATCAAGATGAGGAATCAATGCGATAAGTTCATCTGTATTCAAAACTTCCTGCCATAAACTTTTGAACGGGATATGGCCGGACGCTTCACTATGCTCTTCGACTTCATCGCCAATCAATTGTCGGAAAATACTTCGCACCGCACTCATTTTACGTTCGGTTTCTGCCATCAAGTCATTCCAATTGGCAAAATTCATGCCCCAAGAGAGACGAGCACGATCCAACTCATTATCCGGTAAGGTCTGCGTTTGTTGGTCACGTATAGATTGCAGCAAGTTTTCAAGTCGCCGCAAAAACAGGTAACTTTCCTCAAGCTGCTTTAATTGTTCCGTTGGCAATAAAGCCAAATCGTCGATAGCCTGCAATGTCGGCAACAAAGAACGAGATTGCAAGCTCGGCTCCCTTCCTCCACGGATAAGCTGAAAAACTTGGGTGATAAACTCAATTTCACGAATTCCACCCGCACCTAATTTAATATTGTCTTTTAATCCCCGACGACGGACTTCCCGTTCAATCATGCCTTTCATATTGCGCAAAGATTGAATTGCACTGAAATCGATATAACGACGGAAAACGAATGGCCGCAACATCTGGCGCAACTCCTGGCAATAAACCTGCTCATCATTGCCCAAAATACGCGCTTTCACCAAAGCATAACGCTCCCAGTCACGCCCTTGTTCCTGATAATAATCTTCCAATGCCGGAAAACTGAACACTAAAGGGCCACTGTCACCAAATGGACGTAATCTCATATCGACACGATAAACAAATCCGTCTACGGTTTTTTGATCCAGTGCCTTAATTAATTTCTGCCCCAATCGAGTAAAAAACTGGGAATTATCCATTCCCCGACGCCCACCCTGCGTTACGCCATTTTCTGGATAAGCAAAAATAAGGTCAATGTCAGAGGAAAAATTAAGCTCTCCACCCCCCAATTTTCCCATGCCCAAAATCAGCAGTGGCTGTACTACTCCATCACGATTGGCAGGTGTTCCCCAATCCTGACAACAACGCAGATAAAGCCAATCACGGGCGGCTATAATCAAGGTTTCGGCCAACATACTTAATTGCTGCAATGTCTGTTCTGTCGTACTGCTTTGCAATGCCTGCGACCATGCAATCCTGACTAAGATCCGATGGCGGAAAAGTCGTAAACACCGCATTAAACCATGTTCATCATTTACCGCCAGCAGCACTCGTTCCAACCAATGGGAATAATGTTGCCACTCTTCCGGTTGGGGAGGATTTTGGCGAATATCCTCTAGCCATGCGGGATGTGATAACACGTTTTCTGCCACAAACTCACTCAATGACAGCACCGCCTGTTCATCAGGTGAAAAGGGTGTGATTGTCTCTCCTAATGGCGGAAGATTCGTAATGATATGCTGTAATTGTCGGGCTAAAGGCGATGAAAGTGGCCGCATAACTGGTTCTTCCTTATGACCGTTTTTTAAAAAGTAAAAGGGATTATCGGGACTGAGCCAGCAGCCACTGCATTAATGCCAGCTTACATTGCAACCAAGAAGCGCTATAACACAAGGTTTCAGAAGACAAGATTTCAGCCCTCGCATTGTTCATGGATAAAGCCGCCTTTAATTCCAGCAATAAGTCCAAGATCGGTAAACGTTCAGTTTTTCTTTCAACCAGCTTTATTACCCACTGCAAAACCTGCGCTAGTCCTGTTTTACCTTCTGGTAAACCCACCAGCCATCCTTCTTCTTGCTCCTGCCATTGCGCCAAAATTTCAGGTAGAAGCACAGACCATGGCTGCTGCCATTCCAACTCGTTTGGTAATTTTGGCAATGTCTTATGGGACAAACCATGGACAAGCGCATATCCCCGGGCAGCTTTACTTTTATTGGCTAAACGCAGGCCATTCTGTGATGCCAGTTTGTTTGCCAATGACAGGATATCGATAATATTGCCGTTTTTCAGTTCCAGCTCAAACTCACAAATAGGTGATGTCTGATCGCATGAATCTTTATTGCCAGAAAAAATCGTACCTTGATCCAATACCACTTCAATTTCGCTTTCTCCATAGGTCACGAGCCATTTTTCACGGCTAAAGTCGGTACTGAATAATTCCGTCAATTGTGCCTGTAAATGGGCGAGATCGGTATTTTCAGGCCAGATAAGTGCAGGAAACAGTGTCAGGTCTAATTTAGGCTGGGATAACGGGATGTTGAATTCAGGGCGTTGGTGTAACCCACCTATTACTTTACCCGCCGTTTTGATAGTCATCTCATATTGCCCATCAAAACCCCGGATACGCAACCCCATATCCCAACGTCGCAATTGATTATCTGGCGTCTCAAAATAAATATTAGTCAAGTGTTGTGGTGCAGTGTAATCATGAGGAAACTGAAATAATTGCTGGCGAACTGCCGGTATTGCATCAGGCTTCACGGACAGTTTCAATTCTATTTCTACAGAACTCATATTTTTTATTCCTCAATGGATATTACAGAATTCGTTCTTAATCCTGTTTACACTTTCTTTCACAGAAGAGAAAAATAAACCACAATAGGGTATTATCTCAACAAACATCACTTTCTCTTCGCCAAAAAAAACTTAAAAAGCGTGTATTCGGTCAGTTGATTCGCATTCATTCTGGTTTACTGATTGCGCCCACAAACTTAACTCTTTACTATCCCTTGGGTAGTTTAAATTACGATTGTCCATACTTGATTGATCCACACACAAAGAACAGTTGAGCACAGAATGCAAAAACTACATCGATTATTGATCTTGTTATTGAGTTTCTCTCTTCCATTATCCGTACACGCTGAAGAAAAACGTTATGTTTCCGAGGAATTATCAGCTTATATTCGTAGCGGCCCCAGCATTAAAAACCGTATCATTGGCTCATTGAATGCCGGCGAAGAAGTCATATTAGTCAGCCCTAAATCAGATAATGGTTTCCTGCAAATTCAGGATCGCAAAGGGCGTACAAGCTGGATACTCGCAAATGAACTCAGCACCATTCCAAGCCTGCGTGAGCGCCTTCCTGCAATGGAACAAGAGATCAAAACACTGACTGAGAATCTGGCCACCATTGACGATAAGTGGAATAAGCGTACCGCTGAATTGCAGAACAAAGTGGCAAACAGCGATAAGATCATCAGTGATCTAAAAAAAGAGAATGCCCAGCTCCAGAGCAAATTAACCGTGGCTGAGAAAAAGGTAGAAGTGGCCAATTTGCAGTTGGATGATAAACAAAGAGAAATCATCTTGCAGTGGTTTGCCTATGGCGGTGGGGTTGCGGGAATTGGCCTGATTTTGGGGCTTATATTGCCACACATTATTCCTCGTCGGAAAAAGAAAGATCGTTGGATGAGCTGATTTAAGGAAATAAACGTGAAAGTCTATTTGGTTGGCGGCGCCGTTCGCGATCAATTATTAGGCCTGCCTGTCACCGAACGGGACTGGGTTGTCGTTGGCAGTCACCCAGAGGAACTACTGTCTCAGGGCTATCAGCAAGTTGGTAAAGATTTTCCTGTCTTCTTGCATCCCAAAACTCATGAAGAATATGCTCTGGCACGCACTGAAAGAAAATCCGGTCAGGGATATACCGGTTTTAGCTGTTATGCCGCTCCCGACGTGACGCTGGAAGAAGATCTGCTGCGCCGTGATTTAACGATTAACGCTATTGCACAAACTCGTGAAGGTGAATTGATCGATCCTTATCATGGTGCCAATGATCTCAGCAATCGTATCTTGCGCCATGTCTCCCCTTCATTTGCAGAAGATCCATTGCGAGTGCTGCGTTTGGCTCGTTTTGCGGCCCGTTTTGCCCATTTAGGCTTTTCAATTGCACCTGAGACCCAAGCGCTCATTACATACATGGTCGCAAGTGGTGAATTATCCTCATTAACTCCTGAGCGCGTTTGGAGAGAAACTGAAAAGGCGCTCACTTCACAATCACCACAAATCTATTTTCAGATTTTGCGTGATTGCAGAGCATTGGCTGTACTCTTTCCTGAAATAGATAACCTGTTCGGTGTTCCTCTGCTTGAACATGATGCTGGACTTCATTCATTAAGCGTTTTGCAGATATCCACCCAATTGAGCGAAGAGACAGACATTCGTTTCGCCTCACTATGTAGCCATATCGAAATAACGTCGCTGAAACAAATGTGCGAACGACTACGTATTCCCAACTCGGCACGCGACCTAGCCACGATTGTGACGCAATATCACAATTGGGTACATACCGTAGAACAATTACCGCCAGAAACCTTGCTGAGCTTGTTTAATGCCGTGGATGCCTGGCGTAAACCACAACGTATTGAACAACTCATTACCTGTAGCGAAGCAGACAACCGTGGATACCCAGAAGCAGAAACTTCACCTTACCCACAAGCTGAGTATTTACGCAACGTGTTCGCCATTGCCAGCCAAATCAGCGTCCAGGAAGTGATTGCCCGTGGATTTCAGGGAGCCGAGATCCGCACAGAATTGGAACGTCAGCGACACATTGCCATCGCAGACTGGAAACAACAATCGATTGATGAAGTTCCCCCATCCATTTAGCGTCCCAAACCATTCATTAATAAATTGGGACGCTTTTTCAATTAGCCCGCACTTCGCTCAATCACTACGCCGACGCTTTTTGCCTGTGCAACCGCACCGGGTTTACTGACCTTAACCTTGACCCAAGGAGAATGAAATTGGTTTAGCAAAATACCTGCCACTTCTTCTGCGGCTCGTTCGACCAGAGCAAAACGTTGGCCTGCCACGTGATTAATAATCGCCTCGCTCACCTTGGCATAATCCAGACAGTGCTCAACATTATCACTGGAGGAGGCTCGTCTGTTGTCCCATCCCATTTCGATATCGAACACTAATTTCTGTTTAATTGTTTGTTCCCAGTCATAAACACCAATAGTGGTAATCACCGTTAATTCTTCAATAAATACGATATCCATCACGACCTTTTCCCCATTTTTCGGTTCGCCAGATACCACTTCCGACGAAATGTGCGTATTATCCATTGTTAGACTGAAGAAAACGACCCTTATTCATTGGAGATATCTTATGAGTGCAATCGCGCTTAGCATGATCATCTTCGCGTACTTATGTGGCTCTATATCTAGCGCGATATTGATCTGCCGTTTGGCAAGACTTCCCGATCCCCGCCAGCATGGCTCCGGTAACCCTGGGGCAACAAATGTACTGCGCATCGGTGGTAAATGGGCTGCATTAGCAGTACTGGTTTGTGATGTCCTAAAAGGGCTAATACCGGTTTGGCTGGCATACAAACTCAACGTTTCCCCATTTTATTTAGGTATTACCGCTATTGCTGCCTGTCTGGGACATATTTATCCCATCTTCTTCCACTTCAAGGGAGGAAAAGGCGTTGCAACCGCTTTCGGTGCCATTGCTGCCATCGGTTGGGATCTAATGGGTCTGATCACAGGAACATGGCTGCTAACAGTGTTGTTAAGTGGCTATTCCTCATTAGGTGCTATCGTCAGTGCACTAATTGCACCTTTCTACGTCTGGTGGTTCAAACCTGAGTTTACTTTTCCCGTTGCCATGTTGTCATGTCTGGTACTTATGCGTCATCACGATAATATTCAACGCCTCTGGCGAGGACAAGAAAGCCGTATCTGGCAGAAATTGAAAAAGAAACAGGAAATGACCGATAAAGAAAAAACCCAGGCAACTCAAGAACAAAAGCAACACGAGGACTGACCACTATCTGTAAAACAAAAGTGTAAACCCTTCCCCTTTTGGGATAACTGTAGTGATTGCAAATATCAGTTTTATGTGTAATGTAAAGATTGGTGGCTAACTTCTGGGGAATAAGATTTGTATTCCGTACATATTCCCCCATACAGATAACAGACTGCTTTATCTGCTTACCCAATGGTTAGGATCAAATCCTTCATCAGCCTAATACGTCAAAATTTCACAGCAATGAATATGCATATTTTCCCATCATAAATATCCACCCCTAACTTTCATTAAAATAAAAACCTTATTTTTCAATAAATTAATTACAATAAAATATTCTCAATACTCTTTCATAATTTAGTTACAGCCAAGCCAAAAACAATTATAGCGGGTGGATATGATCTTGTTTTCTATCACAAAAGAATGCACTATTATATCCTTTTTTTTATTGTGATAGGAAATAAGAATGAAAATTAAATCATTATGCATCTCAGTAATCGCCGCTTCTTCTATTATCATTAGCGGATGTCAATCCAATGCTGATTCATTTGCAGCAGATGTTTATGACACAACTCAATTAAATGCAAAACAGGAAACAAAGACAGTGAATATCATTTCTGTGCTTCCTGCCAAAGTTGCTGTAGAAAACAAATCCAATAAACAGGCAGCTCAAACATTTGGCGCCATTCTTGGTGCAGTAGCTGGTGGTATTGCTGGTTATAACGTAGGTTCTGGTTCCAATCTGGGTACCGCAGCGGGTGCAGTAGGTGGTGGGGCTGTTGGTGCAGCCGCGGGTTCATTAGTCAAGGATAAGGTATTGGTTGAAGGTGTTTCCCTGACATATAAAGAAAAAACTAAAATTTATACCTCCACTCAAGTTGGTCGTGTATGCCAATTCACGCCTGGGCTGGCTGTCATTATTTCAACTAAACAAAATGAAACCCGCATTCAGCCTAATGCCGCTTGTCCAGATAAAAAATAATAAATAGGTGAATCATGGTTAAAGAAATTTTCATTTCCTCTTTATTAGTCACTCTCTCTATGCCTGTTTTTGCTTCTCCTCTTCAAAGCCAGCTTTCTGCTATTGCTCAAGCTGAAAGTGAAGGTAAAGCGGAAGAACAAAAACAACGCGATGCTCAACAAGCTAAATTAGAAAGAGCAGCCAAAGCAGAAAGAGAAAGAAAACAAAAAGAAGCGGCAGCCAGAGCAGAAAAAATCAGAAAAAAAGAAGCTATTCAAGCAGCTGAAAAACAGAGAATACTTGCTGAAACGGCCGCAGATAAAAAACGAGATCAAGCCTATGAAGATGAGCTACGCAAACTCGAATTAGAGATGAAAAAACTCGAATTGGAGAAACGTTCAGCTAGAGTAAAACGAGAAAACGAATTCATTGATCAAGAACTAAAAGCTCAAGCAGCAGAAACAGATGTTATCCAGTCAGAAGCTGATGTTAATCGTAATTTGTCATCAGGTGGAAAATCTCTGTTAGAAAGTGAGGGGCGGGCTCGCGAGAAACAATCCAGCGGCTGGTTCAAATAATATATGATTTCAGACTTGCTTTAATATTTTACTTTGAAAACAAGATCTCAGTCGTTTTGAACTGCACCCCAAAAGTTAGGTACTAACTGATTAAGGTGCAATTTTTATAGTACCTTGGAGGCCTTGCTCGCGCCGTAATGTGAGTCAAGCACCAACGGTTAAATTTGGAGATAAAACAGACTATCTATTTTATCACTGAGGCGAAGACATCACCTCTATGTTGGTGATTACTTGTGCAAAGCAGGAAGATCCGCTAACGGCCAACGCGCTTTCACCGTTACGCCTAATTCACCGGCTGTACCGCCTTGCAAACGGATCATACCAGCCAGCGCGATCATTGCTCCATTATCAGTACAGAACTCAGGTCGAGCGTAGAAGACTTCTCCTCCCAGCTTTTCCATCACTTGCTGCATTTTGGTACGTAATGTTCGGTTTGCGCTCACTCCGCCTGCCATCACCAGACGTTTGAAACCAGTCTGTTCCAACGCGCGTTTACACTTAATTGCCAGTGTATCCACTACTGCATCTTCAAATGCACGGGCAATATCTGCCTTGGTTTGCTCATCCTCAGCCATATTATGGCCATGAATGTTATCGCGGATGGTATTCGCTGCGAACGTTTTCAGGCCAGAGAAACTGAAATCTAATCCCGGACGATCGGTCATCGGACGTGGGAAAATAAAACGTCCCGCCTTCCCCTGCTGCGCCATACGGGAAAGCACTGGCCCGCCTGGGTAATCTAAACCAAGCAGTTTTGCTGTTTTATCAAAAGCCTCGCCAGCGGCATCATCGATGGATTCACCCAACAGTTTGTATTCACCGATACCCGTTACACTAATAAGCTGGGTATGGCCACCTGAAACCAACAAAGCAACAAAAGGAAACTCAGGGCTGTTTTCTTCCAACATCGGAGCCAGCAAATGGCCTTCCATATGATGCACGGGTATAGCCGGTACATCCCAGGCAAATGCCAGTGAACGCCCAATGGTCGCCCCAACCAGCAACGCACCAACTAATCCCGGTCCCGCAGTATAAGCTACTGCATCAATGTCTTTACTCGTCAACCCTGCTTCCTTCAAAGCCGCCTGAATCAAAGGAACCGTTTTACGAATGTGATCACGGGACGCCAGTTCAGGCACAACACCACCATAATCAGCATGTAGCTTGACCTGGCTGTATAATTGATTGGCTAGCAGACCGGTTTCTTCGTCATAAATTGCGATTCCGGTTTCATCGCAGGACGTTTCTATACCTAAAACTCGCATTGCACTATTTGTCTCGTCGTCTCGTGTCTTGTTATCTGGTCATATACATTCGCATTCCTTTCAACGCGCAACAGTGTAACACTATCTATTGTTGAATTCTCTGCCGACACACCTTCCATATCAATATTCTCACCACTGAATCCATTACATGCTGGCTATTTTTTCTGTTTAGTCTATAATCAATGCCCTACTTGAATATCCTGTGTGGTTAATGTTAATAACGTCGGTATCAGGCTGCTCTTTTTATAGACAAAAAGGCACCCTATAACCCGTGGCGTTATCGGTTTCAATTGCCTCGGCACTTTACAAGGCCGTGTTCATTGAAGTAAAATTCCGCACCATTTTAAAGACGGCTGGCACTATCACGCCAGCGACAAACCCGATTTCTATTGAGGTGAGAGGCACATGCCAGTAATTAAAGTACGTGAAAACGAGCCATTTGACGTAGCACTGCGTCGCTTCAAGCGTTCTTGCGAGAAAGCAGGCGTATTAGCAGAAGTTCGTCGTCGTGAGTTCTATGAAAAACCAACGACTGAGCGTAAACGCGCTAAAGCTTCTGCCGTTAAGCGTCATGCTAAGAAGCTAGCTCGCGAAAACGCACGCCGCACTCGTTTGTACTAAATCTACGCGGTCAGTCCGCTTAGTGGTTGTATTAACAAACTACTGCAGTTAAAGGCCGTGCTTTCCCAAAGGAAGCGCGGCTTATTCTCGTTCATCAACAGGCGAAAAAGGGCTTATGGCTGGACGAATTCCACGCGCATTTATCAATGACTTGTTAGCAAGAACCGATATCATTGATTTGATCGATGTTAGGGTGCCTTTGAAAAAGAAAGGCAAAAACCATCAAGCGTGCTGTCCTTTTCATAACGAAAAAACCCCTTCATTCACTGTGAATGGTGATAAGCAGTTTTACCATTGCTTCGGTTGCGGGGCACATGGCAATGCCATTGATTTTTTAATGAACTATGACAGGTTGGAATTTGTCGAATCCATTGAAGAACTGGCAGCAATGCATGGGCTGGAAATCCCCTACGAAACAGGTTCCGGCAGTAGCCAAATCGAACGTCACCAAAGGCAAAATCTTTACCAACTGATGGAGAAGCTCAATAGCTTCTATCAGCATTCACTGGAGACTCCCTGCGCCCAATCAGCCCGACAATATTTGGCTCAACGTGGGCTCAGTGAAGAGATCATCCAGCGTTTCGCCATCGGTTTTGCGCCTGCGGGATGGAATAACACCTTAAAACGGTTTGCCCATAATGCGGAAGAGCGTAATCAGCTAAATAATGTAGGAATGCTGGTCACGAACGACAATGGCCGAACTTATGATCGTTTCCGCGAGCGGGTGATGTTCCCCATTCGCGATCGTCGTGGTCGCGTGATTGCATTCGGCGGCCGGGTGCTGGGAGATGAGCTTCCCAAGTACCTGAACTCGCCGGAAACAGAAATTTTTCATAAAGGCCGCCAGCTATATGGCCTTTATGAGGCACAGCAAAGCCACAATACCCTGACAAGGCTATTGGTAGTTGAAGGCTATATGGATGTTGTTGCGCTAGCCCAATTTGGCATTGACTATGCCGTGGCGTCTCTGGGAACATCCACGACAGCTGAACACGTTCAGTTACTTTTCAGGACAACCGATAATGTCATCTGTTGTTACGATGGTGACCGTGCAGGTCGTGATGCCGCATGGCGTACATTAGAAACCGCGCTGCCTTATCTGAATGATGGTCGGCAATTACGTTTTATGTTCTTGCCTGATGACGAAGATCCTGATTCATTGGTTCGCAAAGAAGGACGGGAAGCATTCGAGCAGAGAATGGAAAAGGCATTGACCTTATCTACATTTTTGTTTGAATCACTCTTGCCGCAGGTTGATTTAAGTAACCCAGAAGGAGCGACTAAACTCAGTTCGCTAGCCATGCCACTGATAAGTCTTATCCCAGGGGAAACTCTGCGACTTTACCTGCTTCAAGAACTTGGAAACCTGTTAGGTACGCCTGATACAACACAATTGGAACGATTTTTGGCAAAACTTGTCAAAAAAGATACCAATACTTATCAGGCGCTAAAACTGAAACCAACAACAATGCGCATACTGATCGCATTACTGGTACAGAATCCGCATTTAGCGACATTGGTTCCCCCGTTACAGGGAATGTTTCCTACTCAGATAGCAGGACTGCCATTATTCATAGAGCTTGTCGACACATGCCTTGCGCAACCCGGTTTAACCACTGGGCAACTGTTGGAGCAATATCGCGATAATAAGTATGCTAAACAGCTTGAAAAACTCGCTGCATGGAACGATATACAGATAGAAGAGATTGCTGAAAAGACTTTCAGCGATGCATTGAACCATCTTTTTGCGTCAGCACTTGATGAACGTTTTAATTTTCTAATGGCTAAAGAGAGAACTGAAGGCCTGACACCAGAAGAGCGTGAAGAAGTCCGGTTAATTACACTATCTGGTGCGAGGAAATAAGAATCTGTTTCAGCAAGGCTATATTCCTTCAAGTTTACATTAACTTGCTGGTTATACTATTTGGCTTATTTATATAAGGTTTATATCCCTAATATGATTTGCTGAAACTATCGCTTGATAAAAATATAGCTTGGTGAAACAGATTCTAAACCAAAACCTAAAATCACAGATACAGAATTCACGGCTTAAATGCCGCATTAGGTAGGGCAGGTAACCCTACAATTGCCGCAATTGAGGGCAGCGGCAATACAATGAAAACGCCCCTAAATATTATTGTTGGCATATTTGTTTCGCCGACCGACCCCAACCAATACTCTGAAGTGTGGATACCGTCTTATGGAGCAAAACCCGCAGTCACAGCTAAAGCTACTTGTCACTCGAGGTAAGGAGCAAGGCTATCTGACCTATGCTGAGGTCAATGACCATCTGCCGGAAGATATCGTCGATTCTGATCAGATAGAAGATATCATCCAAATGATCAATGACATGGGCATCCAGGTAATGGAAGAAGCACCTGATGCCGATGACCTCATGTTGGCAGAAAACACAAATGACACAGATGAAGACGCAGTGGAAGCAGCTGCGCAAGTGCTATCTAGTGTTGAGTCAGAAATCGGTCGTACCACCGATCCGGTTCGTATGTACATGCGCGAAATGGGCACGGTTGAACTCTTGACTCGCGAAGGTGAGATTGACATTGCAAAGCGCATTGAAGATGGCATCAACCAAGTGCAGTGCTCCGTTGCTGAATACCCAGAAGCAATTACTTACCTGTTAGAACAATACGACCGTGTTGAATCCGGCGAGAGTCGTCTATCCGATTTGATCACGGGTTTCGTTGATCCTAATGCAGAAGAAGATCTTGCCCCAACTGCCACTCACGTTGGTTCAGAACTTCCGCAGGAAGAACTTGACGACGAAGATGACGAAGATGATGAAGATCGTGATGATGATACTGACAGCGAAGAGGATAACAGCATTGATCCAGAAGTCGCTCGCCAGAAATTTTCAGAATTGCGTGAACAATATGAGCTGACTCGTCAGGCGATTAAGGCTTATGGTCGTAATCATCCTAATACCGCAACAGAAATATTAACTTTATCTGAAGTATTTAAACAGTTCCGCTTGGTACCAAAGCAGTTTGATCACTTGGTCAACAACATGCGTTCCATGATGGATCGCGTACGTCTTCAAGAACGTCAGATCATGAAGATGTGTGTTGAACAATGCAAAATGCCGAAGAAAATCTTCATTACGCTGTTCTCTGGCAATGAAACCACTGATACATGGTTCACCGCTGCAAAAGCAATGAATAAGCCATGGTCTGACAAATTGCTGGAAGTTGAAGAAGAAATTATGCGTAGCCTGCAAAAGTTACGCCAGATCGAAGAAGAAACCGGCCTGACCATTGAACAGGTCAAAGACATCAACCGTCGAATGTCAATCGGTGAAGCGAAAGCCCGCCGTGCGAAAAAAGAGATGGTTGAGGCTAACTTACGTCTGGTTATTTCGATTGCGAAGAAATATACCAACCGTGGCCTGCAATTCCTCGATTTGATCCAGGAAGGTAATATCGGTTTGATGAAAGCGGTTGATAAATTTGAATACCGTCGTGGTTACAAATTCTCAACTTACGCAACATGGTGGATCCGTCAGGCTATCACACGTTCTATTGCGGATCAGGCACGTACCATCCGTATCCCAGTACATATGATTGAGACCATCAACAAACTCAATCGTATTTCCCGCCAGATGTTGCAGGAAATGGGTCGTGAGCCTTCACCGGAAGAGCTGGCAGAACGTATGATGATGCCTGAAGATAAGATCCGTAAGGTACTGAAAATTGCCAAAGAGCCAATCTCCATGGAAACCCCGGTGGGTGATGATGAAGATTCACATCTGGGCGATTTTATTGAAGATACCACTCTCGAACTGCCGCTGGATTCAGCAACGTCAGAAAGCCTGCGCGCGGCAACTCATGATGTGCTGGCAGGTTTGACTGCACGTGAAGCGAAAGTGCTGCGTATGCGTTTTGGTATCGATATGAACACTGACCATACCTTGGAAGAAGTGGGTAAACAATTTGATGTAACCCGCGAACGTATTCGTCAGATCGAAGCAAAAGCACTACGTAAACTGCGCCATCCGAGCCGTTCCGAAGTACTGCGTAGTTTTCTTGATGACTAATCAACGGATTTAGTGATAAATCTGAAAAGCGTCTGTTTCGACAGACGCTTTTTTATTATTTGCGACTAAATCCCTGATATTCAAACAATGGCTTAAACCCAATACGCCGGTACAACCCATTACCATAGCGAGAAGCATCCAAATAACATACAGTTGCACCATCTTGTTTAGCTTTATTCAGTACATAATTGATCAAGGCAAAAGCATATCCCCTTCGCTGCTTTTCCACCACCGTACTAATATCATCAAGACGGACAAAATTATTTAATCTTGATAGAGTTAAAGAGCAAACCGGCATCTCATCAATATAAAAGGTATAATGTTGCAAATTTTTTCCTGCATCCAAGGCTGCCTGATGGCATTTTTGGTATTGCCCAGAAATAGCGTCATCTGTCACAAATGCACTCTCTATCGGGATTGCCCAATCATCTAAACAGTGGTCAACACACCGAATGTCATATTCCATAACCGAGACATTGTTCATCTGCCAATCCATCAAATCAAGCTGCATAGCTGTAGTTATGCTATCAGCATCCAACACAAATCCAGCCTGCTGAATCACTGCTAAAATTTGACTATCTGGCTCTACAGCAACAATTGTAAAAGGGACATAAGTCTTCTCTTCCAGTAACCGAATTCCCCTTTGTAAATCTCCAGCAGTCTGTTCACTAACATTGATCACCAACAAAAAATTCAATGAATCCGTTTCAACACCTGTCACATAGACTCGAATCCTTTCACTGAAATGCTGGGACATTTGGCTGATAGACGAAAAAAAGTAATCTTCTATTTGGTGATGGCCCCAAATAGCAGTCGATAGCTGATCTTTTTTCATATTTATTTACCAAAAATTTTTATAAAAAGTAAAAGCATAAGAAGGGTGGAAAAACACAAAACTGAACTAACAAGATTTTCTTGACCAGATTATGATCAGAGACCAACAAATAATCAGAAATATTTATTATAAAAGCAACCAACATCACTAAAAAAGTGTTCAGATTACGTCCAATAGGCTGAAATACGTTAAAAGATACTGATTATTGTCTATAAAATACGCATACGAATTTTGGGGGCTAGACCTAACACCAAACTGTGCCGTATAATCTCCCCCAATTCGACGGCCCCTTAGCTCAGTGGTTAGAGCAGGCGACTCATAATCGCTTGGTCGCTGGTTCAAGTCCAGCAGGGGCCACCAGATTTATCAAGGGGTTGCATCAAAAGTGCGACCCCTTAGTTTTTTCTAGGATACCTTCTAGCAGTACGCGAGGTATAATCGATTAACATCGCTACGGTAATAAGCCGTTATCATATTTCTCTCTGTGATATTTATCACATCCCCTGAATATTCGACGTTTACCTTGCTCCTTTTCTAATCACCACTTGAAATGCAAAACGCCATGATTTCTAACAATGGCTAAGTTCGGATCTCAAGAACTGATGAATAATTATTCCGTGGTTTATGGCAAGCGTGGTGTTCAATTAATCGGCCATACGAATCAAAATAGCAGCTAGACCAGATTTCTGAGGGATGTATTTCGAGAAGCTCCATTCGCCTTTAGAACATGGACAGCTAAGAATATTTGCCAGTGTAGTAAGTTCTGCTTCACGAGAGACAGCCGCTAAGGTTGGTCCACACTTACGTAATGCAGCAATAATATCGGCTTGATGCCAGTCATTTTTAACGTTATTCATTCCTGCTACCTCTTCCGATGATTACCAGATTTACCGAGAAAACACGGCAGAAAATATCGCGCTATTGAAGAAATGGCTCGCCTTAAATAGGCTAAAATAGGGAGACAAGCTTCATTACGGAGTGGTTTTTATTTATGTTTTGGCAACGATTATCAATTCACAAATGAAGCCTTTTCTATACGAGTTAAACTTCAAGTTGCAATTTACAACACGACATGAAACCTGATTTCTCCTCATTTCACGGGGAGAAATCACACGCATCTTGAAGTTAGATTGGTATAGTAATTAAGTCAGTTTTAATATAACAATAAACATTGTTTTTTCTTTTAATTACGAAATCTTATAAACTTCCCCGATGCCAGTTCATTAATGCATTATAATTATTTATTAATCTATTTTTGACCAAGCCTTGTTTTAGAAAATAACGGCCGCATAAACACATTCAATATTCCTTAAGAGGAAAGTATCATTTTATTGCCTCCATACTAAAAACATGATGCAGAACTAGACATTTTCAACAAAAATTTAATTGAGTGAAATAACGCTATTTTATCACACGTGGATGGAATCTTTTTATATCCAACAGAACCTTAAGGAAACCAACCATTTTATGGTACTCACAATTATTTTTGACTAATAACAGCTTCATATTTTTATGATGTTCACTTCTTACGTACTTTGCCCTCGAATTTACATAACCATTTTCTCCATAAATCTTTTCATTCATAAGTATCAGTTTTTCTCGTTGTATCTCTTTGTGAGAAAGGTCTATAGTCCGCACCACTCAAGGTCATTGAGTGACTTACCTACTGCTTAAATCATCAAGATATATTCCAGTCCTTGGCATATATCGTGACCGCTATTCGGCAAAAACGTGATGAGAAGCAGCGCTTTTGGCTGATTTTTTTATGTGGAGACGACAGTAGTGAAACTGCTGCGCAAGAATGACAGTGCATTTGTACCTGTCGCCGGCTTGACTGTTTTTGCCATTGCTTCTGGTTACCTAATGAGCTTAATTCCGCTGTCGATGGCAAGTTTCAGCATTGATACAGTTTATGCCAGTTGGTTAGCCAGTGCTTATTATGCCGGTTTATTAATCGGCTCAATGATGATTGAGCCTGTTATCGCCAAGATAGGTCACCGCCTTTCATTTATTGCTTTTTTGTTGCTTTTATCAGCAACTGTTATCCTCTTGCCTTTTTTTCCAAATAAAGAAATTTGGTTAGTTGTGCGATGTATTGCCGGCGTGGCCGTTGCCGGTATCTTTGTCGTGGTCGAATCCTGGTTATTGATCGGTGACAACCCCAAAGAACGAGCCAGACGCCTGAGCTTTTATATGACGTCTCTTTACGGTGGAACAACTTTAGGACAATTATTGATCGGGCCTATTGGCACACAGGGAATGATCCCCTTTATGGTCATTTCGGCACTGCTGTTTGTCGCAATTTTGCCTCCATTATTCGTACGTCATGGTCAGCCTCCAGCGCTCCACCACCAAAGTCTATCGTTAAGAAAAATGACTGAATTCAGTAAACCTGCGATCGTTGGTTGCATGACATCGGGCATTATTATGGGCACTATCTATGGTCTGATGCCTTTATCACTCAGCCAAAGTCATTTCAGTGCCGATCAAGTCGGTGTATTAATGGCAGCCATTATTCTAGGCGGAATGGTCATACAACCCATTATCAGTAAACTGTCCGTCATCATGAGCAAAACTTTTTTATTGGCAATGGTTTCATTACTGGGTGTATTTGCCGTAGGAATGACCTATCTCTTTGAACATTATATTGTCATGATAGTGTCACTGGCTCTTTTGGGCATGTCATCTTTTGCGCTGTATCCCATTGCGATTACCCTTGCTTGTGACAAGCTGGATGCATCCTATATTGTAGCGGCAAGCCAGGTCATGTTGTTAAGTTACAGTGTCGGTTCCGCCGTTGGGCCACTGGTAGCAGGGCATTTTATGCTACAACACTACTTTAAGGTTCAACACAATGGATTGATGAGTTTCTTTTTCATTGTGTTATTGGCTACTGCGATTTATATGCTGCTGGCGAGCTTGTATCGCAAAGACCGTGTACTGGCAAGCTAAATAGTTTGTCAAAATGATAGGTACAACTTAATGCCTCGCACTACGAGGCATTAAACCCCCTACGATTTGTAGTGGTTCACTATTATAAAAACCTAGTTAGAAATCACCGCTTTTAACTTTTACGCACCACTTTTTCACAGAACTTGTATGTGATGTAGCGAGATCAGTGCTGAAAAATAGTAAAAGACATGCCATTGACAGGCCAACCAAGCCAGCACACAGCATCGCCAACCCAAATCCACTTGCCATTGCAGCTCGGTAAATATCATTCAGCCAATCTTGATTTGCAGGCAGAACATGATTGACGACCGCACGACAGGCGAGATCACTTGCTGCCGAAGGGCATTCATTGTGGCTGAAGCAATACCAGCCCGTTCAGGAGGTGCATATCCCATAACCATCATACCAGTTGCCGGGATTGCCAGCCCCATTCCCACCCCCAATAACGCAAGATCAGCCCCAATAACAATGTACGGCGTGTATGGACCAAAAGCCAACATCATGCACATAGACAAACCAACCATGCTATAGCCCCCAACCATTAGGAGCTGGAGAGGAATGCGTGTTGTCAAACGCCCAAAGAGTAGCTATACAGCTGTTGTGGTAACAAACTGTGGCATGAGATGCCATCCAGCCAGTGCCGGTGAATCGGCCTGTGCTTGCTGTAAAAATAGTGACAAGAAAAACAGGCTGGCGTAGCCGGTAAATCCTAAGACAAACGAAGCCATATTTGCCAAGGCTAACAAAGTATATCCAGCGACTATAATAGTAGGTTGTCAACGTGACCGATTCGAGGCACTCATATGCCAGTGTAACTCCATTACGTAGCCAGGTATTTGTGGCACGATTCTGTGAATGCAGCCGAAACCTGGGGAGTTGTTTTCAGCACGTAAAATTGACATAGCACAATGAGACACAAGACAAACCAGCACGAATTGGAAATTCCAAAAACCCCACGCACCAAGCCAGCTGAAGTACGCCTTGATGAATTGATGGCGGCAGCTGAACACCTCTTCCTGGTACAGGGTGTTGATGCAACGACGATTAATGAAATAGTCAAACTGACCCAGGTGGCTAAGGGGATCTTTTACCATTATTTTGCCTCCAAGAACGAGCTACTTGAGGCGTTGAAGGAGCGCTATACTACGCAGTTCTTAAAGCGGCTTGAGGAGGCTATCGATACCTGCAAACCCAACGACTGGCTTGGTCGGCTTTGTACGTGGATTCGAGTGAACATTGAAACTTACGCCGAAACGTACCGAACACACGATATTGTTTATGCCAACCATCACCATCACGATCGAAATAACCAAGAGAAGAACACCATTCTGAAACAGTTACAGGCCATTCTCGAAAATGGGACGCAAGCCAAGGTATGGCAAGTAGATCATCCACACATTACTGCATTGTTGATTTATGCAGGCGTACATGGCGCCACCGATGATATCATCGTGTCCTCACACTCCAATCGAGAAGTCTTTATCCATGCTGTCATCGCCAACTGTCTACGCATGGTTGATATTGTCGATGATGACACACTTCAAAATCATTCTTGCTAATGGGCTAGCGGGGGTCACTGTTGCTGCGTAAAAAGTTTAAAGAACCGTTGCTTATACAGGCGCATTTTGCTCGATAAAAGCACTGTTTAATCGTTATTTAACGCGTTAATAATCTTTAAAAGGCACAACAAATAGTGAGCTAACGCTCGGTATTAACTCAATTGTATTTTCTTATTTTTACTTTAAGATAGCCGAAAAAACACCCATCCTGAAACCGAAAGCAACAGAAAAATTTAGGGATATCAAATGAAAATACAACAAGCCAGCAAAACTGATTTTTCGACACTAATTCAGATTTGGGAAGCCTCTGTACTTGCTACTCATGATTTCTTGCCCAGAGCTATGATAGAAGTTTTACGCCCACAAATTCTTAATGATTATTTACCCAATCTCACTGTTTATAAGGCGGTGGATGAACAAGATAATATCGTAGGATTTATTAGTACCGATCAACATCGAGTAGAAATGTTGTTTATTGCGCCACAAGCGCGAGGAACAGGGATCGGTAAGATGTTACTGCAATTTGCCATTAACAAATTACGGATCAACGAATTGGATGTAAACGAACAAAATACACAAGGCGTCGGTTTCTACCAATATATGGGATTTCAGGTATTTTCTCGCTCAGAGCTTGATGGACAAGGGAACCCATTTCCTCTATTACATATGAAACTAGTTTGAAAGCCTCAGAACGTTAAAGAAGAACAATACATAAATAAGATAAATATATAAAATATAAATATCATTTAAGGAATAATTTATCAAAAAATAAGTATTCTTTTATTGAAATAATACTTATTACTATAAAAAATAAATAAAATTAAAATAATGGTATATTTTGTAAACATTCGAGCAGAATTTGATAAATCAATGATATAATAAGAACCGTCTATCCCCATCACCTTTCAAGTTACAACTTTGCTGGCTACGTTTATCCCCCATAGTTACGTAGTTATAACCACAGAGTTCATTATGCTCTTGGGGATTTGTTTTCTTGCCACTATGCTGCAACTTGAAATTCAGTAAGTATAAATATTTTTTGTTGAGTTTAAGTATTGATGAGTTATTTACAACAACCTACGTCTTCAGGAATAAAGCTATTTGCTGATCTTGTCGGAAAACGTATTATCCCAGGGGAACTCTGGTATTCTTCCGGTACCCGTACCAAATTTGCACTACGCAGTCTTCTGACTCCCATTTCAACATTAAAACTGTTGAATGGCATTACCAGAACGCCTCATTATTTGGACATTCTGAAAAAACAACCCAGTTGGCCTTGTAAATTACATCGTCCATATTTAAGCATTAATTTTAAGCGCAACCAGATTGTCGGCGCTCTGAACGATCATTATCAAATATTATTCAAACAGTTAGAATCTACTGTTATTAATCGTATTTTTGCTGTTCATGCTTATTTACTGGCAACCATTCAAGGGAAAAATGAAACATTTCTAATATATATTGACGCACTGGACAACCTGAATAAAGAAGGTGAACTTTCTCTCTATATGACTACTGCGGAGAATATCATTTTGGCCAAGTGTGCTTTCACTTTATTAACAATTGATGGCAAACAGACACTCTTTATTGGTGCACTACAAGGGCCAACTAAAGGGGATAATTCTCTGGAGATTATCCGCCATGCAACTAAAGAGTGTTATGGATTATTCCCCAAGCGCCTGTTGATTGAGGCTGTTTGTCGTTTTGCCGATCATATGAATTGTGAGCAGATCCTGGCGGCCAGTAATGAGACTCATATCTACCGTAGCATCCGTTATTGGCATAAAAAGAAAAATAAAATGGTGGCCGATTACAATTCTTTCTGGGAATCGCTAAGTGGCATCAGAAATGAAAATAATGATTTCCATTTACCCTCCTATATAGAAAGAAAATCTTTGGATGAGATCCCCAGTAAAAAACGCGCCGAATATCGCCGGCGTTATCAATTACTGGGTGATTTGGAAAACAATATCAAGGCATCCCTAAAAGTCACCTGATTTTCTGCCAAAAATATCAATTAGACACTCAACGTGGCTTCGTCATTAACCATGTAAGATGCGTTTTAATGGCGGGCCATTCATTGAACAGAATACTATAAACGCAAGTATCCCTTATTGAACCATCTTTGGCTCGCAGGTGATGACGCAAAATACCGTCCAATTTTGCGCCCAATCGTTCAATCGCCTTACGGCTTTGATGGTTTAAAAAATGGGTACGGAGTTCCACTGCAACACATCCCAGTTCCTCAAATGCATACTGCAACAGTAAAAACTTTGCTTCCGTATTAATCGCTGTGCGTTGGACAGAATGTGCATACCATGTAGAACCAATTTCCAATCTGGGAATATTCCCATCAATATTCATATAAGTTGTCATGCCAACTGCCATCCCCGTTGCGTTATTGATGACAGCAAAAGGTAACATACTGCCCCTGCCATGCAGGGTTAAACGACGTTCAATTTCCGCCTGGACATTTGCAGGATCAGGCACACTGGCATACCACAGTTTATGTAACTGTCCATCCTCAATAGCACGAACAAATTCATCATGCCTGTCATGTGATAAAGGTATTAAAGTCACACTTTTTCCGGTTAACGTCACCCAATCTGTTATTTTTCCCATAACTCCATTTCTCCCCACTTATTTCTATTACTTCTGTTTCCTAGCAAGCCTTAATTATTCGTCATTCCGTAAGAATATATTCACAGTATGCACCGTTAAAAACATGTGACAATCTTGACATCCTCCCCGCCCTAAAGGACGGGGATTCCTACAGCGTTCAGACCGAAGCCTGACTCACCTCGGTGGGTTCCTGCTTCAACGGGCGGTCTGACTGCACCATCCCTCCACAGGCAAGCACGGCATGTCCTGCCGCTAAAATATTACGTGCGGCGTTTACATCCGCGTTCGCGGTGTAGCCGCATACCTGACACACGAATTGACTTTGCGTCTGACGGTTTTCTTTCGCCGTATGACCACAGCAGGCACACCGCTGGCTGGTGTATGCCGGAGGTATCGCCACTACCTGACCACCGCGCCAGAGCTGCTTGTACTCAAGCTGACGGCGCATTTCATGCCAGCCTTGATCCCGTATCGAGCGGTTCAAGCCTGATTTGCCTCTGACGTTTCTTCCGTGCTTCTCTGCCGTGCCTTTTGCCGATTTCGACATGTTACTGACCTTCAAGTCTTCAATGACGATCATCGCGTGGTTTTTGCTGATTTCACTGGTGACTTTGTGAAGGTAGTCGCGCCGGATATTGGCAATGTGCGAGTGCAAGCACTGGATTTTCCGTTTTTGTTTCTGCCAGTTTGCGCTGAATTTTACTTTGCGACTCAACTGCCGCTGGAGTGTTGCCAGCTTACGTTGGTTTGCTTTGAAGCTGCTTACTGGCTGATATACCGTGCCATCTGAAAGCGTGGCAAGTTTTGTTACTCCGGCATCCAGTCCGACCATTGATTCTGCATTGTGAGCAGGGTCAGTCACTTCGTATTCAGTCTGGATACTGACGTACCATTTGCCGCATGACTGGCTGACCGTGACGTTTTTCACTTCGCCAATGACTTCACGGCTGTTGCGATAGCGTATCCACCCTAACTTTGGCAACGAGATTCGACTGTTGGGCTGATCGAGCTTCACGCCCTGCGGGTAGCGGAATGAGTCATGTTGACCACGTTTTTTGAAGCGGGGGAATGCAGCCCGCTTCTGGAAGAAATTTTTGTAGCCGCGCTCCAGATCTTTCAGTGACTGCTGCAACGGTTGCGAGGGAGATTCTTTCAGCCATTGTGTTTCAGGTACGGATTTCCACTCAATCAGCCATGAAGCCATTTTGGTGTAAGGGAGATATTTATTCCCTGCTGCATGGTTCTCATTCTGGAGTGCCAGTGCACGGTTAAAAACGAAGCGACAAGCCCCTGCGAAGCGTCGCATATCGCGCTCCTGCTGACCATTTGGTCTTAACTGGAATTTGAAGGCTTGAAGTCGTTTCATGACTATCATTATACTTTGGTCTATGACAAAAGAAACTGATAGTCGACGCGGAAGACACGGTGTTTTCCTGATGCACGTCCACTTGGTATTCGTCGCCAAGTATCGACGAAAGATATTCGATCTTGATGCCATCGAAAAGCTACGCAGCTACTTTAGCAGCGTATGTGCTGATTTTGGTGTTGAACTGGTTGAAATGGACGGCGAATACGACCACGTGCATTTGCTGATCAACTACCCGCCAAAGCTCGCAGTATCGAATCTGGTCAACAGTCTTAAAGGCGTTTCCAGCAGGCTGCTTCGGCGTGACCGTCCAGATATTGCTCTACGCTATTACTACAAAGGCGTTCTGTGGACACCGAGCTATTTTGCAAGTAGTTGCGGAGGTGCGCCGATCTCGATCATCCGGCAATACATCGAGCAGCAGAAAACACCAGGTTAGTCGGAAAACCGCGCCTGATAAATAAGAGGAATTTCTCGCCTCAATAGATTTTCATTAAGGGACGATTGAAGCTCTATTTCATGATATTTGTCACAATCAATTAACAAAGTGGTTCCAATAATGCCGGAACTGTCTACATTTAATCATCATCTCATCCGACCACTTAGCTGTTTAGCTTCATACAGAAAACAATAATATTTCTTGAGCTACCAAATATTTGATGGAGAATGCAATGAGCAATTACCCTCACCTGCTTACACCGCTGGATTTGGGCTTTACCACATTAAAAAACCGTGTGTTGATGGGGTCAATGCACACAGGGCTTGAAGAACATCCCAACGGTGCCCAACGTTTGGCCCAATTTTATGCAGAACGGGCAGCGGGAGGCGTCGCACTGATTGTAACCGGCGGTATCGCACCAAACCCACAGGGCGTTGTTGCGGCAGGCGCAAGTGTCCTGAATAGTGAAACTCACCTGCCTCACCACAAAATTATTACAGAAGCGGTACATCAGGCAGGAGGAAAAATTGCTTTACAAATCCTGCATGCCGGACGCTACAGCTATCAGAAAAACTCCGTTGCACCTTCCGCCATTCAAGCCCCGATTAACCCCTTTATGCCGAAAGAAATGTCTGAGAATGACATTTGGCAGACAATCAAGGATTTTGCCTACTGTGCCCAACTGGCACAACAAGCCGGCTATGATGGCGTGGAAATCATGGGTTCAGAAGGTTATCTCATCAATCAGTTTCTGGTCACACGCACCAATCATCGACAGGATAAATGGGGTGGAACTTTCGAAAATCGCATGCGCTTCGCACTAGAAATTGTCAAAGCGGTTCGCGCTATCACGGGGGAGCGTTTTATCATCATCTATCGCCTTTCTATGCTGGATTTAGTCGAAGATGGCTCCAATTGGCAAGAGATCGAACAACTGGCACAGGAAATTGAAAAAGCAGGAGCATCCATTATCAATACCGGCATCGGCTGGCATGAAGCCCGTATCCCAACGATTGCCACAATGGTGCCCAGAGCCGGCTTTAGCTGGGTTACGCAAAAGTTGATGGGGAAAGTCAACATTCCTTTAATTACAACCAATCGCATCAACAATCCCCAAGTTGCCGAACAAGTTCTCAGTGAAGGCTGTGCCGATATGGTTTCGATGGCACGTCCGTTTCTTGCTGATGCTGAATTTGTATTGAAAACCGAACAGGATCGTGCTGATGAAATCAATACCTGCATAGGCTGTAACCAAGCCTGTCTGGATAGGATCTTTGTCGGCAAGCTGACGTCTTGTCTGGTCAATCCGCGTGCCTGCCATGAAACGGAATTTATTGCCACTCCTGTCATAGCCCCCAAAACCATCGCTGTTATCGGTGCCGGACCGGCGGGATTATCCTTTGCTGTCACAGCGGCCAACCGAGGACACCATGTCACGCTGTTTGAACGAGAAAACCAAATCGGCGGGCAGTTTAATATCGCCAAACAGATCCCTGGCAAAGAAGAATTCCAGGAAACTTTACGCTATTTCGAGCGCCAATTAGCCTTGAACGGTGTCGAAGTACACCTTAACCATACTGCAACTACCGACCAACTTTCATCATTTGATGAAGTTATTATCGCGACAGGGATCATGCCACGCATCCCCAATATCGATGGTATTGAACATGAAAAGGTACTGACTTACCTTGATGTATTGAAACATAAACGGCCAGTCGGAAAACGTGTCGCCATTATCGGTGCGGGAGGCATTGGTTTTGATACCGCAGAGTATCTGAGTCAAAGCGGACAAAGCACCAGTTTGAGCAACTATGCTTTTAGCCATGAGTGGGGAATTGATCGGACAATTACGCATAGGGGAGGATTACGGCCAGAAGGTGCGCAGGTTGAACATTCCCCGCGTAAAATTTATCTGCTGCAACGCAAGGATACCAAGGTCGGGGATGGCTTAGGAAAAACCACAGGTTGGGTGCATAAAACCAGCCTGTTAATGCGGGGTGTAACCATGTTAAACAGTGTTCAATACTTGAAGATTGATGATCAAGGGCTGCATATCCGTCGTGGCGATGAACAACAATGCCTGGAAGTAGATAATGTGATTATTTGCGCAGGACAGGAACCTTTAAAAGCACTCCATCAACCATTACAAGCAATGGGAAAAAGTGTGCATATCATTGGTGGAGCAGATATTGCCGCCGAATTAGATGCGCGCAGGGCAATCGCTCAAGGAGTTCAATTGGCGCTTAAAGTATAACGTACGGCCTAAAAGCAATAACGGTGATAATTTATGCCAAACCCATTATCACCGTTTTATTCCCGCTATTCTTACAATTAACGCTACGCCAGCCGATTCGCCGCAATACGAGACTCTTCAGCCTGGCAAGCGGCGGCGGTAAATAACACATCGGTGGAAGAATTCAGGCCCGTCTCAGCGGAATCCTGCAACACCCCAATAATAAAGCCCACAGCAACAACCTGCATGGCTATTTCATTGGGAATACCAAACATACTACACGCCAGAGGGATCAATAATAATGAGCCGCCAGCAACCCCTGATGATCCACATGCAGCAATAACAGAAACAACACTCAGCAATATCGCGTTAGGAATGTCCACCACCATGCCTAGTGTATTTGCCGCTGCCAGTGTCAATACAGTAATCGTGACTGCCGCGCCCGCCATATTAATGGTAGCCCCCAAGGGAATGGAAACGGAGTAAGTATCCTCATCAAGATTCATGCGGCGGCACATTGCCATATTCACCGGAATATTGGCGGCTGAACTACGAGTAAAGAACGCCATTACGCCACTTTCGCGCAAGCAAGTAAATACCAGAGGATAAGGGTTGCGGCGGATTTTCCAGAAAACAATCAATGGATTGACAACCAATGCAACGACAATCATGCAACCAATCAACACGGTTAACAGATGAGCATAGCCGAGCAAGGTTCCAAAACCTGTCGTCGCAATCGTTGAGGAAACCAAGCCGAAAATACCGATAGGTGCCAGACGGATAATAACACGCACAAGCTGTGTCACTGCGCCTGACAGGTCTTGAATCAATGCCTTAGTTGATTCGTTGGCATGACGTAAAGCAATCCCCAAACCGATTGACCACGCCAGGATCCCAACGTAGTTCCCTTTTAATATTGCATCAATCGGGTTAGCGACAATATTGAGCAGCAACCCCCTTAACACTTCAACGATATTTGAAGGAGGTGACACATGAGTATCATTCGTCACCAAAGCCAACGTTGATGGGAACAACAAACTGCCAATGACAGCCACAACAGCAGCGCAGAATGTCCCTATCAGATACAAGATCAAAATAGGGCGAATATTGCTTTTCTGGCCTATTTTATGGTTGGCTATCGAAGACATAACCAATACCCACACCAGGACAGGAGCCACCGCTTTCAACGCCCCTACAAACAGCGTTCCTAGCAATCCAACTGACTTAGCCGCGGAAGGCACCAGCCATGCCAGTAATATTCCCAGTATTAACCCAACGAGGATTTGTTTTACCAAGCTTCCTTGTGCAATAAATTGCACAAAGTGTGTTTGTTGTTTTTTCATAGCCTATCCATTATCCATCAAGAACGACAAAGAATAACTCATTGCAATATACAGAGAACCCAATAATTGATAACAATTCAGTTACATTTGTGTGATCTAAACTGCAATTTTCTCATCCAATACATTCTGAATGTATTCATGATATAATAGATAACACGACAAGAAATAAAAAATTAATCTATAAATTCAACTAATTACTAAAAAACACTTTCAATAATAAGCGCAGATTATTTCTCGAAAATGAATAGCATGGAGAGATTACTTTCCACTATTAATCAAAGTGCAAGCGTGAAATTAACTGACAAGAGATATAAATTTAGCCTATCCACATGAAAAATGACTCGTTAATGATATTTTATAAAATTTCATCTATCGATTAATTAATTGAGATATCTAAATGAATTAATTTTCACATTTAGGTAAATGTTCAATTGAGCAACAAAATTTCCTGTCTCGATACTGTTGATTTTGTTAAAGTGTGCCAGTCGATCTTTATACCATCTTGAAGGGATTTCGAGATCATTTTATGACAACTGATATTAATTACTTTTGACTGCAAAGTATTTGATAGAAATTAACCATAAATGCACCATAAAAGTAAGATGTAATCCTTAATCCGTATTTTAGGAACATTTGATGGAAATTGTAACAGACCTTATTTATGCACTCTGGCACCAAGATTACGAAACATTGGCTAATCCGTCGTTGGTATGGGCAATCTACATACTGCTATTTACCATCCTGTTTCTGGAAAATGGGATATTACCTGCGGCTTTTTTACCGGGTGATAGTCTACTCATATTAGTCGGTGTTTTAATTGCAAAAGAGGCCATGAGTTTTCCTGTAACTTTAGTCATTCTCACCACCGGCGCCAGCCTCGGTTGCTGGCTCGGATATCTTCAGGGAAGGTGGCTTGGCAATACAAAATTAGTTCAGGGCTGGCTGTCACATCTTCCTGCACATTATCATCAACGCGCACATAACTTATTCCATCGTCATGGCTTATCTGCCTTACTGGTAGGTCGTTTTCTCGCTTTTATCAGGACATTACTGCCAACACTGGCAGGCCTTGCTGGGCTAAAAAGTGGACGATTTCAAATATTCAATTGGCTTAGCGGATTCTTGTGGGTCATTATTCTAACAACACTGGGTTATGCCCTTGGGAAAAGCCCTCTGTTTCGCCAGTATGAAGAATATCTGATGAATTTTTTGGTACTGTTACCTGTAGGTCTATTGCTCATTGGCTTAATTGGCAGCCTAACTGTCATTTGGCGCAAAAAGCGTGCTAATAAATCTCTATCATAACTTTTTCCCTCTAGTGACCCTGTGGTATGACCGCGAAAATACCACAGGATATCGCCCTTTTCGTTCCTTTAAGGTTAATTTGCAATATATTGTGATAATTTTTCATCTATTCATACTTTCATCTCTTGATAAAAGCGTCTATGTTTGAAATTCATCCATCGTATATTTAAGGAGACAGGCAATGCCACAAAAGAAAAGCTCTGAAGATCTACGTGCTGAATTACAATCTCTTGCGGATACGCTAGAAGAAGTCCTCAATAGCTCCGGCGATAATTCAAAAGCGGAACTGGAAAAACTACGCAGCAAGGCAGAAAGAACGCTGAAAAACGCGCGTACTACGCTTAGTGAAGCGAGTGATAGACTGGTAGGTCAAACCAAAGAAATTGCAGGTCATGCGGATAGTTATGTCCGTGAGAATCCATGGGCCGGTGTCGGTATAGGTGCAGCAATTGGCGTTGTATTAGGAGTTCTGCTTTCAAGGCGCTGATATGACCCAATCCTCTCACCCAAAAGGCCCAGGAAAAGGGCTCTTTGATACTGTACGGCGAGTAGCAGCCATTGCTGTTCATATAATTGAAACTCGTATCCAACTCGTTGCTGTTGAGCTGGAAGAGGGAACGGCAACACTGGTACAACTGCTACTGCTGGTAGGATTGACATTACTATTTACGGGCTTTGGCCTGATGTGCCTATTGGCACTAATATTCTGGGCCATCGATCCAGCCTACCGAACAACGGCAATAGCTATCACTGCCGGAATATTACTGCTCCTCGCCGTAGTTAGTGCAATATGGACGCTAAAAAAGGCGCGAAAACTGACCTTTCTTAACGCAACTCGAACACAATTGCATGTTGATCGCAAAATGCTGGAGGATGATCCTCATGAATAAATCGAGGTATCGCCAACGGAGTTTGCGAAAACAGCAGCTACTAAAAGAGATCCAGCAACAACGACAGTTACTAGCGACTTATAGCCAAAACTGGCTTGAAGTGACACAACCCTATGATAAAGGCTGGCAAACTCTCATGGCTTTCAAGCCTTATATCGCCATTGGATCTGGCCTTGCCCTGCTTTATGGACTCCGCCATCCCAAGCAGCTTTATCACTGGTCACGTCGTATAATCAACATCTTCGGGATCATAAAAATCGTACGAAACACACTATACAAAAATTAATACCAACAAATTCTTTCAAAAAAACTGCATGAAATAGTTAGTATTCCTTACTATCAACCAATAATACCTCTCCGTAGAATACTTCCCATCAGATAATGACTAACAAATCGTACTATTCAGTCCGTTTTTTAACCATAAAAGCTAAACAGATAGTTCATTTATCGCGATCTGCGGTATTTGTGGAGACAATCATGAAAAAATTTGAAGATAGTGGCCTGTTGATTGCCCGTATTTTAATATCCATTCTTTTCATTATCGCAGGATATGGAAAACTAGGTAATGCCTATGCAGGAACGCAGGAATTTATGGAAGCCATGAAGGTGCCAGGCATTCTATTACCACTGACTATCTTACTTGAACTAGGGGGCGGGCTTGCTATGATGCTCGGCCTGTTGACCCGCACCACGGCGGTATTTACATTTATTTTCTGTATCCTGACCGCGCTCCTGTTCCATAGCGATTTTTCAAATGACCTGAACCTGACTATGTTCCTGAAAAACGTCTCCATCAGCGCAGGCTACCTGCTACTGGCTATGATGGGACCAGGAAGATTCAGTATTGACCATGTAATGAAGAAAAATTGGTAATCAAAGAAAAACAGATCATTTCCCGTTTTTTTATAGCCCCTTCCTGTGTACTCGCAGCAAGGGGTTCTATGATATTCGCTACATTCTTTTTATTTCTTTGCAAATAACTTAGGGATTTCACGCAAGCACCAGGATTTGGCTTCGCCCATACTATCACGCCGCCATGCCATGATAATGTTGGTTTCGTGGCTGTATTCCGAGCCAATAACCCGCAAACGACCTTCAGCAATATCTTGCTCTACCATAGGGTATGGCATGGTTGCCACACCTAATCCAGACAAAAGCGCCCGACGTTTATCTTCCAGTGAACTCACGGTCAAACGCGGCTGTTTATCCAATAATTTAACCGTCAACACCGGACGCTCTCTTGCCGTATCCGCGACAGCTATTCCACGATATTTCACCCGTGTAGCATCAGACAAGGGTTCGGGTTCATGATGAATAGGGTGATCTGCACTGGCAACATAGACATTGTTAACAGAATAAAGTGCCCGCGAATTCACTTCGGCTGACGCCCTGAAATGCAGATCAGGTGCAATCACAATATCAGCATATCCTGTTTCCAGACGTTCCCAAGCGCCTGCTAATACTTCTGTCATTAACGAGAGCTGCGTATTCGATTTAGCCGCCAATTTATCCACAAGAGGAAACAACGATGCCATTGGGAACAACGCTTCACACACAATAGTCAGGTGGGTTTCCCAACCACGGGCGAGTGCTTCGGCATCTGCTGCCAATTTATCTGCCGCTTCAAGTAGCAACCGCCCTCGTTCCAGTAGCATCCGGCCAACATTAGTAAATTTTGTGCGGTGGCCAGAGCGATCAAACAGCACAACGTCCAATTCCTCTTCCAATTTCTGCATGGTGTAACTCAGCGCAGAAGGGACCCGACCCAACTCATCCGCTGCCGCAGCAAAACTTCCCCTTCGGTCTATCGCATCCATTACCCGTAAGGATTCCAAAGTAAGCGCACGTTCTTTACCCATATTTTTCTCAATCAGGAATTTTGAATATAGCCACCAGATTAACTGGCTAACATTTCAACGTCCAGATAATTAAGATCGACAGTCATAGATCTATAGTTGAAGAGATAACAGCATGATAACAATGAGAACAGAAAATCAATGCGGAAAAGCCGATTATGGCTGGTTACAGGCTCGCTATACTTTTTCATTTGGTCACTATTTTGACCCAAAATTTTTGAACTATAGGACGTTGCGCGTTCTTAATCAGGAAGTTTTGGCACCGAAAGCCGAGTTCCAACCCAAATCTTACCCACATGTTGATGTCCTGAATATTATCCTGCAAGGAGAAGCCCAATATCGAGACAGTGAAGGCAATAACTTTCATGCACGCCAGGGAGATTGTCTGCTATTTTCTGCGCGTCGAGGGATCCGTTACAGTGAGCACAATACCAGTGACACGCGCCCATTGACACGGCTACAACTCTGGCTCAATGCCTGTCCTCAGCAAGAAGCACGGCCATTACAGCATATCACTCTGCCAAACCAACCGCTTACCTTACTGGCCTCTCCTACGTCGGAAAATCACAGTATGCATCTGCGCCAACAAGTATGGATAAGCTATCTCGTGCTTAAGCCCCATGACAGCCAAATTTTGTCTTTACGCGGCAAACATGCTTACCTGCAATCTATCAGTGGCAATGCAATCACTCATGGCAACCAAAGCAGGGAGGTAAAGATTAACTGTGGGGATGGTGTCTTTATTCAGGAAGAGCAGGAAGTGCTGTTACAAGCGGAGACGCCATTTCGCGGCCTGCTGATTGATTTGGCTGACTGATCATTTCTTATTTATAAAGAAAAAGCCCTATAAAGCAGATGCTTTATAGGGCAAAATCTGTGAAGTTGACCGATAAGCCGGGTTCTGTCTTGGACAGCCATTCATCTAGGCCAGCACTTGCGCACTGGCTCAAGCAACCTACCCGGGTTCGGTACGGGCCGTACCATGCGAACCCCTATTTGGTCTTGCTCCGGGTGGAGTTTACCGTGCCACGAACTGTTGCCAGTCGCGCGGTGCGCTCTTACCGCACCCTTTCACCCTTACCTGATCCCAAACAAAGCTGGGCCATCGGCGGTTTGCTCTCTGTTGCACTAGTCGTAGGCTTTCGCCTCCCAGACGTTATCTGGCACCCTGCCCTGTGGAGCCCGGACTTTCCTCCCCTTTACTTCTCCCGAAAGAGCGGTAAAGCAGCGACTGTCTGGTCAACTCCGGCGCGGATTATAAGAGGTTTAATACCCAATGTATAGGGTTTTCACGCGTCTTCTTCAATTTGTCCCAAGGCCGTGTTTTGATCGAGCGAATAACGATACAAGGCATTTTTCTTCACACCGTGGATCTCTGCCGTCAATGCCGCCGCCTTTTTCAATGGCAGCTCTTTTTGCAACAATGCCAGTGTCCGCAAGGCTTCCTGTGGTAGGCTATCCTCGGCGGGCTTCTGATACCCTTCCACAATTAGAACCATTTCTCCGCGGCGACGAGTTTCATCTTCCTTGACCCATGCCAGAAGCTCACCTGCGGGCATTCCTTGAATCGATTCCCACGTTTTGGTTAATTCTCGTGCCAACACGATATAGCGATCGGCCCCCCACACTTTCACAATATCTTCTAAACTGTCCAACAAACGATGTGTCGATTCGTAGAAAATCAGCGTACGCGGCTCTTGCGCTAATTCACGCAGAGTATCTTGGCGTCCCTTACTTTTAGCCGGCAAGAAGCCTTCATAACAAAAACGATCTGAAGGCAAGCCAGCAGCAGACAGTGCTGTAATAGCCGCACAAGGACCAGGTAGTGGAACCACATTGATACCAGCTTCACGACAACGGCGAACCAGGTGATAACCCGGATCGTTAATCAACGGCGTACCCGCATCAGATACCAATGCGATGCTCGCGCCTTGCTCGAGTTTCGTAAGCAATTGATCTGCTTTTTGCTGTTCATTATGATCGTGAAGTGCGAACATGCGCGCATTAATGGCAAAATGTTGAAGCAACAAGCCAGTGTGTCGCGTATCTTCGGCTGCAATCAGATCGACATGTTTAAGAACTTCAAGTGCACGCTGAGTAATATCCCCCAGATTTCCAATAGGGGTTGGCACAACATATAGCGTGGATGTCGTAACCACTGCTCGATTGGTTTGATTCATTGTTTCATCCGAATGACCGATTTAAAATTGAGCATCTTTGAAAAAAACATCGCTGGATACAGTATGCTTCCCTCAATTTTTGTGCGTTTAAAAACTGGATTAATTTATACAGTATTGCTGTCAACTATGATTATTGCAGGATGTACCATGCCCGAACGGCAAGGGCAACCAACTTCTAAGCCTCAAGATAAGATCAGCGCAGAGATTAATCGCTACCAGGCCATTATTGACGCAGCACACAATCAACCATCTTTAGACGTTATCCGTGCTTACATTGCATTGGGATCTTACGCAACAGATGAAGCTGCCCGCCAGAAAAATCTTGATGAGACCTGGCAATTATTGACGCAACTTTCCCCACAGCAAATGAGTGAATTGGTCATTAATGCCAATGAGTATACATTGCAGGGCTGGCTTGATTTACTCAGTACTTATCAGACCAACAAACAGGATCCTGATAAACTGCGGCTTGCTATTCACGATTGGCAAATCCGTTATCCAAACAACCCAGCTGCACACAGTTTACCCACACCCCTGCAACACATGTTGCAAGAAACTGAAAACAGCCATGCCACAATTGGGTTATTTCTGCCTTTGAGCGGCCAGGCCACAATATTTGGTGACGCCATCCGTCAGGGTTTCCTTGATGCTCAAAAAGGCTTGCCAAAGCCATCGTTGCCAGAATCACCATTGCCAACAAATGCTACCGATCCAAATGGTATTATTAACGCCGAAGAACCTTCTACCAACCTTGAAAATGCCAACACGGCAAATTCAGGGAATGCTGATACCACCACAATTGAATCAGAAATGGGGGCGATTAATGATATACCTACCAATGATCAGACCGTAAAAATCTATGATACCAACAGCCAGCCTCTTACCGAACTGCTGGAACAGGCTAAAAAAGATGGTGTCACTCTGGTGGTTGGGCCATTACTGAAGCCCAATGTGGAACAATTAGCTCAAATTGAAACGCCACTGAATATTCTGGCGCTCAATGAACTCGATATGCCACAAAAACGGCCGAATATTTGTTATTTCTCACTCTCTCCTGAAGATGAGGCGAAAAATGCCGCCATGCATATCTGGCAACAGCAAAAGCGCAGCCCTTTGGTGTTGATACCTCGTACTGACTTAGGCACGCGAGTTGCACAAGCCTTTGCACAAGAGTGGCAAAAACTGGGAGGTCAGACGGTATTACAACAATCTTTTGGTACGCCGGCAGAAATGAAGCAATCCATGAACCGTGGAATTGGCATTCGTTTGTCGGGTACGCCGGTTATTTCCACTAATCAGGCCACAGATCCTGTCGATGCCGTTTATATCGTTGCGACAGCAAACGAACTGACAATGATCAAGCCCATGCTCGATATGGCAATCAGCTCCCGTAAAAAACCAGCACTTTATGCCAGCTCACGTAGTAATAAAGCCGGTTCAGGCCCTGACTTCCGCCTGGAAATGGATGGCATGCAGTTTAGTGACATCCCACTGCTGACAGGTATAAATGTGCCGTTAATGCAGCAAGCAGCCAAGAAATTCACCAATGATTATTCCCTGATGCGCCTTTATGCAATGGGCATTGATGCATGGTCACTGGCTAACCAATTTACGCAAATGCAGCAAGAGGTGGGATTTCATCTGAGTGGTGCTTCAGGGGAACTTTCCGTGATGGATAACTGCACTATTTTGCGTCAGTTACCTTGGATGCAATTCAATAATGGTCGCATAATCCTTGAAAATACCAACACCACCGAAAATACCAATAGCACGGAAGGTATCGATAATGCAGAAAATACCCATAACATAGAAAACACCGATAGCACTGATCAGGGAGATCATCCCGGAATTGAATAATTTTCTGTGATTAAAGGTATCGTGGTCATTTCAGGATGAAAAAACCAACAAATAATCACTACGCGCTGGGGCGCCATTATGAACATCAGGCTAAACTGTTTTTACAAAAACAAGGGCTTGTCTTTGTTGCTGAGAATGTAAAAATTCGCGGCGGGGAAATCGACCTCATCATGCGTGACAGGCATACATGGATATTCGTTGAAGTTCGTTTCCGCCGAAATGCACAATATGGTGGCGCCATTGCTACAATTACCCAAAGTAAGCGCAGAAAGCTCTTGTATACGGCTGCTGTCTGGCTGTCCCAACGCAATGAATGTCTGGAAACGGCATCATGCCGCTTCGATGTTTGTGCAATAACAGGACAGAAATTTGAATGGCTGAAAAATGCCTTTACCCTGAATGAGAGCCTATTTCAATAGATTCTCAATTTTCTCGCTAAATAATTCCAATATACATAGGTCATAACGTGCTGGATAGAATTAAAGTCTGTTTTACAGAAAGTATTCAAACTCAGATCGCAGCAGCAGAAGCATTACCCGACGCAATATCACGCGCTGCGATGATGATGGTTCAATCACTGCTGAGTGGCAACAAAATTCTTTGCTGTGGTAACGGTGGATCAGCCGCAACGGCACAGCGTTTTACTGCCAGCATGATCAATCGTTTTGAAACGGATCGACCAAGCCTGCCAGCCCTGTCGTTGAATACTGATAATGTGGTGATCACCGCTATCGCCAACAGTAAACAGCCTGACGAAATTTACGCCAAACAAGTCAGGGCGCTGGGACAAGCAGGAGACGTCCTGCTTGCTATTTCTACACATGGAAACAGTCGGGATATTATCAAAGCGGTAGAAGCGGCTGTCACACGTGATATGACCATCGTTGCCCTGACGGGTTACGATGGCGGTGAAGTGGCGGGCTTACTGGGTCCCCAGGATGTTGAAATACGTATCCCCTCACATCACAGCATCAGGATCCAAGAAGTTCATATGTTGACAATCAACTGTCTGTGCGACTTAATCGACAACACGTTATTCCCTCATCAGGATGAATAAGGAGCCAACTCATGCGGCTATTTTCTCTATTACTGGCCTGTTTCTGTGCAATGCTATTACAAGGATGTATTGGTGCCGCCGTCGTAGGTTCCGCTGCAATTGCCACAAAAGCCGGCTCAGATCCACGAACCATTGGGCAACAAGTTGACGATACCACGCTGGAAGCCCGTGTCAGCAATGCTATCAGCAAGGATCCACAAATTAAGGCACAAGCCCGTGTATCCGTGACTGTGTATCAAGGCAAGGTTCTTTTAACCGGACAAAGCCCCAATATGGCCCTGGCTGAACGGGCAAAACAGATTGCGGCAAAGGTTGAAGGCACCAACGTGGTATATAACGAGATCCGTCAAGCCAATCCCGTAACATTGGCGACGGCCTCCACTGATACCTGGTTGACGACCAAAGTGCGCTCCCAAATTTTAACCAGTGATACGGTGAAATCATCCAGCATCAAAGTAGTGACAGAGGATGGTGAAGTCTTTTTGTTTGGCATCGTTACGCAACAAGAGGGGACTGCTGCTGCGAAAATCGCCAGCGAAACTAGCGGCGTAAAACGTGTAACAACAGCATTTACCTACCTCAATTGAGAACCATCAAGGCGGCATTAATCAATGCCGCCTAGCCTCACAGCCGGTATTCAACTCCCACCCCAACTTATTTTGCTTTAGGTAATTCACTCCTCCCATTAACTGCATTTGCCGCAAAATCCATTGCTGGCGTTGCAATACGTATTTGGAAGGTGCATTCACTTTATAACGATGAGGATTTGGTAATACAGCAGCAAGCAATGCAGATTCAGTCGCTGTCAATCTGCAGGCAGGCTTGCCAAAGTAATGTTGAGCCGCTTCCTCGACACCAAAAATGCCATTGCCAAATTCAGCAATATTGAGATAGACCGTTAAAATACGTTTCTTTGACCAAAGTAATTCCAATACGGCAGTCATCCCCGCTTCTAATCCCTTTCTTACCCAACTACGCCCTTCCCATAAAAATAAATTTTTGGCTGTTTGCTGGGAAATTGTCGACGCTCCTCGAATTCTCTTCTGATTTTTTTTGTTATATGCCATAGCAATTTCGATAGCATCAAAATCAAATCCCCAATGTTTTGGGAATTTTTGATCTTCCGCTGCAATCACGGCTAACGTCATATAAGGTGAAATTTGATTCTGATCCACCCATGAAGAATGAGAAACATAAGATAAATTAATTGATATTAAAGCAACAATTTGTCTCTCTATCATCATCATAGAAAACGGCACTGGTAAAAAGGAAAAGGCAATTACAGCAATAAACCATAAAACCGTGATCGACACGACAATTCTTTTCAGCCAGCGCCACAATATTGAAAAAGGATCCTTCATCTGATTACTCAATCATTTCCAATATTTTCCTAACCAATTTATCAATTCCTTTTTCTGCTTGCGCCAAAGATTCAGCCAGCATATAAGCTGGCGTTGTTACAATTTTATTTTCAAAATCAATGACAATGTCATCAACTGAGCACTCAACATGTACCCCTCCCATCCTCTCTATTTGAGCCGCAGTTTCTGGATCATTGCCAATGGTGACTTTTATCGGTTTGCCTAATATTTTAGGTACCATAACAGGGGCAATGCACATGAACCCCATCGGTTTACCTTGCCGGTGCATATTTTGCACTATTCTTAATAATTCTTTATTTATTTTGCAATCTGACCCTTCGAAGGCGAAATTACATAAATTCTTGGCTGCACCAAAACCACCAGGAATAATTAATGCATTCAACTCATCAATATTAACTTTGGATAAAGGCTGTATATTTCCCCGTGTTATGCGGGCGGACTCTTCCATTATATGGCGGCCTTCTTGTTTCTCCTCCCCGTTAAGATGATTAATAACATGATGTTGCATCTCATCTGGCGAAAAAAAAGACACTTCAGCACCAAGACGGCTTAAAGAGAGCATAGTAAGAACTGATTCGTGAATTTCACTTCCATCGTACACTCCACATCCACTTAATATAACGGCAACAGATTTCATATTCCTCTCCATTTGTAGTAGATTAATGCTTAACCCCTTAGAGGGTTAAACACCAATCTTCATCACAGATTTTAATGAATCTTGTAACAAAAAATCTTATCTTTGCTATGTTGGTACTTGTATTCTGTGTGAAAGAATTCTTTAATTACTCGCATCGAAAATAAACCTTAGATAAGCGGGTAAACAAGTTTCCCTGGTGTTGGCGCAGTATTAGCGCACCCCAACTTAGGTTGGGGTTATTTTTTTGTAACGCTTGATAACCAATTTCTTAATATTTCTATATCTCGCTTCCATTCCACCTTTAACTCATCCACCCATTCCTGAACATTATCCCACCACGCAGGTAAATCCGGTGACTGGATCTGCTGAGCCAATTGCTGCAAATGGCGTAATCCGACTGAACCCGCCGCACCTTTGATTTTATGTGCCTCTTCTGTAATGCCTTTTTGATCTCTGGCGGTCATATTGGAGTCCAGCAAAGCAAGATAATTTGGCATCATGGTTTCAAAAATAACCAGGTTGTCAGTGATCATTTTTGGCCCAACCAATTCGATATATTGGTTAAGCATCTCCGTATCCAGTCGTTCTTCATCCAGATTCACACGATCAACTTCAACTAAGGTGTTGTCAGATTCAGACTGACCCCAATATTTTTCTATCACAGCAATCAACGCCTTGACAGACAACGGTTTATTGAGCACATCATCCATACCTGCATCCAGGTATTCTTTTTTATCCTTTAATACATTAGCTGTCAGCGCGATCAAAGGCGGCAAGGATTGGGAGGAGTAACGCTGGTGCAATTGACGGGCGATATCCAGCCCCGTCATGTCCGGTAATTGGATATCCAGTAACACCAAGTCATATTCATCAGGATCAAACATTGCTAGTGCATCATGACCATTCATAGCAACATCCACACTGTTCCCCAATTTCTCCAGAACAGAACGGGCTACAATGACGTTCAATTCAATATCTTCTACCAGTAAGATGTTAAGAGCCGGTAATGGCATAGTATCTTGTTCAGCCTTCCCTTCCGGGCATTCATCAATGGCTGGCGCAACAACAGACAAAGTAAAGCAAGAACCTTTGCCTGGCATACTTTTTACCACAATGTCCCCTCCCATACTTTGGGCAAGGCGCTTCGAAACAGCAAGACCAATCCCCGTGCCGGTTGCAGGCCGCCCACCAGCGCTGTCCCTGACTTGGTAATACATGGCGAAGATTTTTTCCAGTTCGTCCGAAGGAATACCAATGCCGGAATCTGTCACCTCAAAGAATAGGCGTTCCTCTTCTTCTTCACGCCAGATGCGAACTTTAATTTCCCCTTCAGGCGTAAATTTCACGGCATTACTAATCAGATTCCACAAAATTTGCCGCAAACGGGTTCCATCAGTCAGCACTTTTGCTGGTAGTGGCAACTCTGGCTCCAAAACAAATTTAATCCCCTTTGGTTGCGCCAATAAACCTGAAATGTTCTCTAAATCTGTCATGAAACCAGTGAAATCAATCTGTTGGTTATCAAGCTGAATTTTTCGGCGTTCCATTTTATCTAACTCGATAATATCATTGAAAATATTACCCAAAGTAATGGCGCTGACATGAATTGTTTCCAGGTACTTACATTGCTCCGGTGTTAAGTCGGTATCCATCAGGATGCGACTCAAGCCCACAATGCCATTTAAAGGCGTACGAAGCTCATGGCTAATCGTAGAGATAAAAGTCGTCTTATCCCTGCTGGCGTTCTCTAATGCGTCCTGATAGCGTTTACGCTCCGTTATATCGCGCCCAAATCCCATTAACCCATGTCGCTTACCAACACGATCATAAAAAGGCACTTTCCTGAGTTCAAAACAGGCTTTGCGTCCATCGGGGTAAACTAACCATTGCTCATAGGTCAGGGATACATTGTGGCGAAATACTTTTTCATCGGTTTCCATCACCTTGCTGGCAATTTCTTTATCGTAAACATCTGTCGGCGTCAGGCCGATGAGTTGTTTTTCGCTTTTGCCCGTTAGTAATTCCATCGCTCGATTACAACCGGAAAATTCATTATCTTCATTGCGGTAATAAACCAGATCCGGGGAGGCATCCAGAAATGAACGCAATAGTACCGATTGCTGCTCAAGCTCAATCTGGGTTTTTTCACGCTGTTCCATTTCCAATTTGAGTTTATCCAATAAAACCAAATGGGCTTTTTCCGCCTTCTCCCTGTCGCTGATCTCTTGGTTTAATTGGTCGATGTTCGCTTTGAGTTGTAAGTTTAATTTCGCATCACGCTGACGCATTTCTTCAAGTTTTGCGACCAGACTTGATAAACGCTGGCGGGATTCTTCGAGTTGTTCTACTACGATGGAGAGAAAATAAACCGCCCAGGGGGTAATTAACAAACCAAAAAAAATAGAGCGAATTAAATCAATACCCTGTACTTCTCCATGCAGGACAAATGTCACTGCCATCTGCATCGCCATCGCAAGAACCACTAAAGCTGATGCAAGTAATATAGAAAAACGCACCAACCCCAGCTTCATCATCAAATCTACATAATATTGGGCAAGCCCTCGAATCAGCTTCATAACAACTCCCAGTAAAATCTTTTCCAGTAAGGTTACTAGATTGAATCATAACGTAAAAAAAACCAACTTCCTTACTGGATATTATCCAAAACCCCCACATGGAATAAAAATGAAAATAATTAGAATAATTATGCATTAAAATCTTATCACTCTCTTTTTGATTAAAAAGAAACCAATCACTTTCTCTTACAATTTAAAAAATACACAATATAAATCTTAACTATCTAAAAAAGTCAGAGAAATACACCAAAATAAATGTATTTAAAAGCATATCCAAAATAGATAATGCGGTGATTTTAGTGATATAACTCACATCATTTAAGAGGAATGATCTTCGTCACAAAATACAAAAATCCGCACTTTACTCATAAAAATCAACAAAATAGATAAAAAATATCAACAAAAAACGTGATTTAACACGATTTGACCAACTCTGTTTTTACCGTTAAGTTGGGAATTCACCGAAAATCACCTGCCAGAGGCTCCTCTGGCTCATATTTATGCAGTGATAGATAACAGAACAACATTTTGATTCACCGCTTGTTAATTCCAATAAAACAAGTGGCGTTTTACCGAGGGCGCAAATTAGACGTCTGTAGAAAAATATATATCGATACCCTCTCGCGAGTAATGTGAGAGCCGGACAGAACTTGGGGAGCTTTACAATGTTGTATGACAAATTGCAGGAAAAAGATAACTGTGGCTTTGGATTAATCGCACATATTGAAGGAGAGCCAAGCCACAAGGTGGTGCGCACGGCCATACACGCACTGGCTCGGATGCAACACAGGGGTGCAATTCTGGCAGATGGAAAAACGGGTGATGGCTGTGGTTTGTTAATGCAAAAACCTGACCGTTTCTTTCAAATGATCGCCAGTGAACAATCATGGCGGCTCGCTAAAAATTATGCAGTCGGCATGTTGTTTCTAAGCCAGGATGCCAAAATTGCCCAATTATGTCGTGATATTATCGAACAGGAATTACAACACGAAACCCTATCCATTGTGGGTTGGCGGAAAGTTCCTATCAATCGCGATATCTTAGGTGATATTGCCTTATCAAGCCTTCCTCGTATTGAGCAAGTTTTTATCAACGCACCCGCCGGATGGCGAGCGCAAGATCTGGAACGCCGCCTGTTCGTTTCCCGACGCCGTATAGAAAAACGTATTACCGATAATGACTTTTATATTTGCAGCCTGTCCAATTTGGTCACGATTTATAAAGGATTGTGCATGGCTGCGGATTTACCGCGTTTCTATCCCGATTTGGCTGACCTGCGCATGGAATCTGCCATCTGTTTATTCCATCAGCGCTTTTCAACCAATACCATTCCCCGTTGGCCGCTGGCACAACCCTTTCGCTATCTGGCTCACAATGGAGAAATCAATACCATTACGGGAAACCGTGAATGGGCTAAAGCCAGGGCCTATAAATTCCGCACGCCTCTGATCCCAGATTTACATACTGCGGCTCCTTTTGTTAATGAAACCGGCTCCGATTCCAGTTCACTGGACAACATGCTGGAACTGTTTCTCAATGGCGGTATGGATTTAATCCGCGCAATGCGGTTGCTCGTTCCACCGGCATGGCAGAATAACCCTGATATGGATGATGATCTGCGTGCATTCTTCGATTTTAACTCCATGCACATGGAACCTTGGGATGGACCAGCCGGCATTGTGATTTCCGATGGACGTTATGCCGCCTGTAATTTGGATCGCAATGGCTTACGCCCTGCCCGTTATGTGATTACCAAAGATAAGCTGATTACCTGCGCTTCTGAAGTGGGTATTTGGGATTACCAACCCGATGAAGTCGTCGAGAAAGGCCGTGTCGGGCCAGGCGAGCTAATGGTTATCGATACCTATGAAGGGCGTATTCTTCACTCAGCGGAAACTGACAATGATCTAAAAAGCCGCCACCCTTATAAAGAATGGCTAGAAAAGAACGTCAAGCCTTTGATTCCGTTTGAAGAGTTGCCAGAAACACAGGTCGGACAGCGCGGGTTAGATGACCGCCTGTTGGCAACTTATCACAAGCAGTTTGCCTACAGTAATGAGGAGTTGGATCAAGTTATCCGTACCCTCGGTGAAAATGCCCAAGAAGCAACGGGTTCAATGGGCGATGATACACCGTTTGCCGTGCTTTCCAGCCGCCCGCGCATTATCTATGACTATTTTCGCCAGCAATTTGCCCAGGTGACCAATCCTCCCATCGATCCATTACGTGAAGCCCATGTGATGTCTCTGGCTACCCGCATCGGGCGAGAAATGAATGTCTTTTGTGAAGCGGAAGGGCAGGCTCATCGGTTGTGCTTTCAATCGCCCGTCCTGCTCTATTCTGATTTCGTACAACTAACAACACGGCAGGAACCCTATTATCGCGCTGATACATTGGATTTGACCTTCAATCCACAGGAAATCTCCCTAAAACAAGCGGTCTTAACTTTATGTAAAAGAGCCGAGGGACTCGCCCGCAATGGTGCTGTATTGTTGGTGCTATCCGATCGCAATATTGCACCAGAAAGAATTCCCATCCCCGCACCAATGGCTGTCGGTGCTATCCAACACTGCCTGGTTGAGAAAAACCTGCGCTGTGATACCAACTTGATTGTAGAAACCGCCAGTGCGCGTGATCCGCATCATTTTGCGGTATTGATGGGTTTTGGCGCTACCGCTGTTTACCCTTATCTGGCCTATGAATCACTGGGCAAAATGGTGGATGATGGCACAATCAATGCGCCATATGCCCGCGTGATGCTTAATTATCGCAATGGCATCAATAAAGGGCTGTATAAGATTATGTCCAAAATGGGCATCTCCACCATTTCCTCTTATCGCTGCTCTAAGTTGTTCGAAGCCGTTGGTTTGCACCAGGATGTAACAGCGATCTGCTTCAATGGTGTTGTCAGCCGGATTGGGGGAGCGGATTTCAGCGATTTTGAACAAGATCTGCGTAATCTTGCCAAACGGGCATGGTTGCATCGCCACCCTATCGATCAAGGGGGGCTGCTGAAATATGTCCATAATGGGGAGTATCACGCTTATAACCCCGATGTTGTCAAAACATTGCAGACTGCCGTTCACAGTGGCAACTACAGTGATTACCTGAAATATTCCGAACTGGTCAATGGGCGCCCCATCACCACTTTGCGGGATCTGCTCGCCCTTGCGCCTAAAGATGAACCTATCAGCATTGAAGAGGTTGAACCTGCAGAAGCACTGTTCAAACGTTTTGATACCGCAGCCATGTCAATTGGTGCACTCAGCCCAGAGGCCCATGAAGCGCTGGCAGAAGCAATGAATACGTTAGGCGGCTTTTCCAACTCTGGCGAAGGTGGCGAAGATCCCGCCCGTTATCGTACCAAGAAAGTTTCCCGCATCAAGCAAGTTGCTTCCGGTCGATTTGGCGTTACACCCGCGTACTTAACCAGTGCCGATGTGATCCAGATAAAAGTCGCCCAAGGAGCAAAACCCGGGGAAGGGGGTCAACTGCCAGGAGATAAGGTCACGCCTTATATTGCCAAATTGCGCTACTCCGTTCCGGGCGTTACCCTGATTTCTCCGCCTCCACATCACGACATTTATTCAATCGAAGATCTGGCTCAATTGATTTTCGATCTTAAGCAGGTGAATCCTCAAGCGCTGATCTCCGTCAAACTGGTTTCAGAGCCTGGTGTAGGAACCATTGCCACCGGTGTCGCCAAGGCCTATGCCGACCTGATCACCATCGCCGGTTATGACGGCGGAACAGGTGCCAGCCCACTCTCTTCGGTCAAATACGCGGGTTGCCCGTGGGAATTGGGGCTGGTGGAAACCCAACAAGCGCTGGTCGCCAATGGATTACGCCATAAAATCCGCCTTCAAGTTGATGGGGGGTTAAAAACAGGAATGGATATCATCAAAGCGGCGATTTTAGGCGCAGAAAGTTTCGGTTTCGGCACTGGCCCAATGGTTGCTCTTGGCTGTAAGTATTTGCGCATCTGTCACTTAAATAACTGTGCGACGGGTGTCGCTACACAAGATGAAAAATTACGCAAATCGCATTATCACGGCTTGCCAGAAAGAGTCATTCACTATTTCCATTTTATTGCGCAAGAAACGCGTGAATTGATGGCGCAATTAGGGGTGAAAAGACTGACCGATTTGATTGGACGCACAGATTTACTGGAAATACTTGAGGGAATTTCTGCCAAGCAAAGCAAGCTCAATCTCGAACCATTGCTGGAAACGGTGGAACCTCATACCGGCAAAGCGCAGCATTGCACAGAAGGGAATCCACCTTTTGACCAAGGTACGCTGAATAAATTGATCGTCGCCCAGGCTATGCCTTATGTAGAAAACGCACAAAGCAAGACGTTCTATTTTGATATCCAAAATACCGACCGCTCTGTTGGTGCCGCTCTCTCCGGTGAGATTGCCGCTCGGTATGGCGATCAAGGGCGCGCTGCCGATCCGATCAAGCTACATTTCAATGGAACAGCCGGGCAAAGTTTTGGCGTCTGGAATGCTGCCGGTGTCGAGCTGACGTTAATCGGTGATGCCAATGATTATGTTGGCAAGGGTATGGCTGGCGGCTGTATTACCATCCTTCCTCCTGCCGGCTCCGCATTTAAAAGTCACGAAGCCACTATTATCGGCAATACCTGCCTTTATGGGGCAACAGGTGGGAAACTTTTTGCTGCCGGACGCGCCGGTGAACGCTTCGCAGTACGTAATTCAGGTGCCATCACCGTTATTGAGGGGATCGGTGACAATGGCTGTGAATATATGACTGGCGGGATCGTCTGTGTCCTGGGTAGCACGGGCGTAAATTTTGGTGCAGGTATGACAGGTGGATTTGCTTACGTCCTTGATGAATTTGATGACTTCCGCAAACGCGTCAATCCAGAACTGGTAGAAGTTCTCTCAATGGATACCCTTGCCATTCATAAAGAACATCTGCGGGGATTAATCACCGAACATGTCCGTCTGACAAACTCTCAACACGGTGAAAGCCTATTGGAAAATTGGTCTCAATGGGTCAATAAGTTTGCTTTGGTTAAACCTAAATCCAGTGATGTCAGTGCGTTGTTGGGACACCGTAGCCGTTCTTCTGCCGAATTGCGAGTTCAGGCACAGTAAGGAGTTAAGAATGAGTCAGAATGTTTATCAATTTATCGACTTACAACGTGTCGATCCACCTAAGAAATTATTGAAAATCAGAAAAATAGAATTTGTTGAGATTTATGAACCCTTTTCTGAAATTCAGGCACAGGCACAAGCAGATCGCTGCCTCTCTTGTGGTAATCCATATTGTGAATGGAAATGTCCCGTACATAACTACATTCCAAATTGGCTGAAGCTTGCCAATGAAGGACGCATCATCGAAGCAGCGGAATTATCACACCAGACCAACAGCTTGCCAGAAGTCTGTGGTCGGGTCTGTCCACAAGATCGCCTGTGTGAAGGCGCTTGTACCCTGAATGATGACTTCGGTGCTGTCACTATCGGCAACATTGAACGCTATATCAATGACACAGCTATCGCGATGGGTTGGAAACCGGATATGTCGCATGTCATCCCAACAGGTAAACGTGTTGCCGTGGTTGGGGCTGGGCCAGCAGGATTAGCTTGTGCAGATGTCCTGACACGTAATGGCGTACAAGTGGTGGTTTATGATCGCCATCCTGAAATTGGTGGTTTGCTCACATTTGGCATTCCCGCCTTTAAACTGGAAAAAGAGGTAATTATTCGCCGCCGTAAAATATTTTCCGAGATGGGGATTGAATTCCGTCTCAACACAGAAATAGGCCAAGATATCACTCTGTCTGAACTCACCAAAGAATTTGATGCCGTATTTCTTGGGGTGGGTACCTATCAATCCATCCGCGGTGGACTGGAGAACGAAAATGCTGACGGGGTCTATGACGCCTTACCCTTTTTAATTGCTAATACCCGTCATTTGATGGGTTACTCATCTCTACCTGAGCAGCCTTATGTTGATATGAAGGGTAAACGTGTTCTGGTGCTGGGCGGCGGTGATACAGCAATGGACTGCGTCCGTACTTCGATTCGCCAGGGTGCGACCCATGTTATCTGCGCCTATCGGCGAGATGAGGAAAATATGCCTGGCTCCCGTCGTGAAGTAAAAAATGCGAAAGAAGAAGGTGCAGAATTTCGTTTTAACCTGCAACCCATTGGCATTGAGGTGAATGGTGCAGGACGGATTTGTGGTGTCAAGGTGGTGAAAACACAACTAAGTGCCCAGGATGAAAAAGGCCGTCGTCAGGCTGAGATTATTCAAGGCTCTGAGTTTTTGATAGAAGCCGATGCAGTGATCATGGCATTTGGTTTCAAGCCTCATGCTATGAACTGGCTGGATGAACATCAAGTCAAACTCGATCAAAAAGGCCGCATTATCGCGCCTGCATCCAGTGACCTACCTTTCCAAACCAGTCATCCTAAAATATTTGCAGGCGGGGACGCTGTACGAGGTTCTGACCTGGTAGTGACCGCTATTGATGAAGGCCGAAAAGCCGCTTTCGGTATCCTCGACTATCTTAAAGTCTAATATTCCATTCTTTTTTCTAATAATTTCTCCGATTTTTTAATCGGAGAAATTCCCTCACAATAAAAATGCCCTCATTTTTTTATTTTCTTTTACTACCAGATTACTTGTAATTTTGGGATTTATGCGACTATTCTTATATTCTAAAGTCAAATATATCGATTTAATCCCCTGCTCGTTATAGCAGTGCAACAATCATGCAATACCTTAATACGGCAATGAGGTTGGCTTTTTACCAAAAAAAATTCATTAGAGTCATTAATTAAATGGAAATGAAATAAAAGATCATTAAAGTGATAATAACAGGTAGAAATGTATGCGCTTACTCACCCAGATACTCTGCTTCTCTTTTATATCCTTAGCAAGTTCACCCTCTCTTGCCAGGTTTTCTGCACCTGCCGGAATTATGCAGCAAGTGCAAGAAAGAGGGATAAATTCTGTTGTAGCAGAGATAAACGCAGAAAATAAACAGGACAAAATTATCCAAAATATTACGACTGGTGATAAACAATGGTTGCAAGTTGCTTTTAAGCTATCACCTAATATCCATCCAGAATTTTCCCGGCAAATCATTAATGCCTTATCAGTTGCTTTAATTGAAAATCCTGTGGAAGTATTATCACTGACAAACGCACATCGTACCCTCTCATTCACTAATATCTGCAACATGCCTCCAACGATCAGAGGAAGCAGCCAACAGAGATCATTCGTCAAGAAAATGATAGATAGCCTAAGAGCTGCGGAGAAATCTAGTAGGGGAGAAAACCAATACAATATCGAAAATTGTATATGGCAATTTGAGAAATCGCTCAATTACATGTAGCACTAACATTCTAAAAATAATAAAGGAGAACAATGTCTCCTTTATTTCCATCTCTCATGATCTCCTTCACTTTCCAAGTCGCGGCTTTGCTGATTGCAACTTGAAATCTATCAGGGATGAGCATTGGATAATTATTTTACGACGCGCAAAGTTGGACGGCCTTTTGGCGGTTGAGGAGGTTCATCATCTGGCGAATCATCATCATGAGAAGCTTTTCTATCATGCTTACTATTATGGATATGCACCAGATTATCCGCTACTGGCATATCCGTTTCTTCTGATTCAGTATTATCCGCATTATAGGCGAATTCTGGCTCAAACATCATTCCCGCACCATTTTCACGGGCATAAACCGCAATCACAGCCTCCATTGGAACAGTCACTTGACGAGCAGCACCACCAAATCGTGCATTAAATCTAACTTCATCATTCGTCAATTGCAGATTGCCAACCGCTCTCGGTGAGATATTCAAGATAATTTGCCCATTTTGTGCATATTCCATCGGGACGTTAACACCATAAAAGTTAACATCTACAACAATATGCGGGGTCATGTCATTATCCAACAGCCATTCATAATGTGCCCGCAATAAATAAGGGCGGCGTGGAGACATTTGAGTCATCTCCATACATTAACTCCGTGTTTGTAAGCGCATTTCACGTTCTGCTTCCGTCAATGAAGCCAAGAATGCGTCACGTTCAAACACACGTTGCATATAGATTTGAAGATCTTTGGCACCTGATCCTGACAGCTCAACCCCCAAGACAGGCAAGCGCCACAACAGCGGAGATAAATAACAATCCACCAAGCTGAACTCTTCACTCATAAAGAAAGGCATTTCTCTGAAAATTGGCCCAATTGCCAGCAATTCTTCAGCAAGTTGCTTACGTGCAGCATTCGCTTCCTGCACACTTCCTTCCTGAATTTTGTACATCAGGGAATACCAATCTTTTTCAATTCTATGCATCATCAGACGGCTAGAGCCTCGTGCGACAGGATACACAGGCATGAGTGGTGGATGCGGGAAACGCTCATCCAGATATTCCATAATGATGCGAGAATCATACAGGGTCAGCTCACGATCAACGAGAGTAGGAACAGATTGGTAAGGATTTAAATCAATCAAATCCTGTGGCAAATTACCCGATTCAACGTGTTCAATCTCTACGCTGACCCCTTTTTCCGCCAATACAATTCTCACTTGATGGCTAAAAATGTCGGTCGGGCCGGAAAACAGAGTCATTACCGAACGTTTGTTGGCAGCGACAGCCATGAAAACCTCCAAGTTTATCTAAAAAAAGGAACGAACAGCCCTTCAATGAACAGCGGCTATTCTCGCTCATATTCTCATCCTGTTTCGCACTTATTATCCGAGGTTATCCCTCTTTATCTTCTGGCAACTGCTTTATTGGCTGTAACAAGAAAATATCTTGGGATATATTTTACCTCTGCCAAATCGGGCAAACTCATGGATAAGGCAAAAAATTGTTAATAGTCTACCAGATTTTGCACATTTTGTGGGGAAGTACATTGAGAATTAATGATGAAATATTAGAGTCTGGGAATTAATTTCCCAAAAATGCTATTTTTTTGCCAAAAATAGAGAATTATCGAAGAGTGAAAAATCTGAAGGAATAAAAAACCCGCCATAAAAATGGCGGGTTTTTAACTTTAACCCACTGCCACAGTTGCGGCAATAAATTAACGTTTGGAGAACTGTGGACGACGACGTGCTTTGCGCAGACCCACTTTTTTACGTTCAACTTCACGAGCATCGCGAGTCACGAAGCCAGCTTTGCGAAGTTCAGAACGCAGAGTCTCGTCATAAGCCATCAGTGCACGGGTGATACCGTGACGGATTGCGCCTGCCTGACCAGAAATACCACCACCTTTAACGGTGATGTACAGATCCAGTTTGTTCAGCATATCAACCAGCTCAAGTGGTTGACGAACAACCATGCGTGCAGTTTCACGACCGAAGTAAACTTCGAGGCTGCGTTGGTTGATTACGATGTTACCGCTACCTGGCTTAATGAAGACACGAGCGGAAGAGCTTTTGCGGCGACCAGTGCCGTAGTATTGATTTTCAGCCATTGCCTATAATCCCGATTAAATGTCCAGAACTTGTGGTTGCTGTGCCGCGTGGTTGTGCTCGCTGCCCGCGTAAACTTTCAGTTTACGGTACATTGCACGACCCAGTGGCCCTTTTGGCAGCATGCCTTTAACCGCGATTTCAATGACACGCTCAGGACGGCGGGCAATCATCTCTTCAAAGGTCGCTTGCTTGATACCACCGATGTGGCCAGTGTGGTGATAATAAATTTTGTCAGAACGTTTGTTGCCGGTTACAGCAACTTTTTCTGCGTTAACAATAATGATGTAATCACCAGTATCAACGTGCGGAGTGTATTCCGCTTTGTGCTTGCCGCGCAGGCGACGAGCTACTTCAGTTGCAAGACGGCCCAAAGTTTTGCCATCTGCGTCAACAACATACCAGTCGCGTTTTACGGTTTCTGGTTTAGCTGTAAAAGTTTTCATTAAAGCTTACCCAATTATAAGTTACACGTTGGTGAACACTCGATGTTCAGAAACTGTTTTTGAGGTTCACACGACTCATGTCCAGCAAACCTACCCCTTCGAATAGCCTATGCCGGCACTAATGCAAGTTTTTTGGGAAATAAAAAATCCTGCTGTAACGTGGGGTCGCAAGATTATAGAGAACTCATCATAAAAAATCGACCCCAAATTCAATAATTATCCCAAAGGATAAAAGAATCAGGGTAAATGTGGAAGTTTTAGGTATTCCTCACTTTGCATTTCCTGCAAGCGAGACAGGCAACGTTGATATTCAAACGCCAACAACTCACCCTGATAAATCTGTTCCATTGGCGCGTCGGCATTAATGATAAGTTTTACCTGGCGCTCATAGAATTCATCCACCAAGGCAATGAAACGTCGGGCGGCATTTTCATTTAATGCCGTCATGATCGGCATATCGTGCAACAAAACCGAATGATAAAGTTTTGACAAAGCAATATAGTCCAGTTGACTGCGCGGATCTTCACACAATGTTTTGAAATGGATTGCCAATACCCCATCAACACTACCGATGGCAGGCATATTACGATGATTGATCTCCAATATAGGATTCAGCTCTCCTTCTCGTCCAGCCAAACGCTGAAACATATGACGCATCTCCTGTCGATTCTCTTCTGACAACGGCGTCAGATAGAGATGAGCCTGTGTTAATGTCCGTAGGCGATAGTCGATACCGGCATCAACATTCATCACGTCACAATATTTTTTGATCAGTTCAATGGCGGGTAGAAATCGTGCGCGCTGCAATCCATTTCGGTATAACTCATCAGGCGGGATATTGGATGTCGCTACCAAGGCAATTCCTCGGGCAAATAAAGCCTCCAGCAAGGTGCCAAGGAGCATGGCATCCGTAATATCGGATACAAAAAATTCATCAAAACAGAGTATATCCGTCTGTGCCTTGAAACCATCAGCAATTATCTCCAAAGGATCTTCATGGCCTTGTAATGTTGTTAACTCTTCATGTACCCGTAACATAAAACGGTGGAAATGGAGACGCAGTTTTCGCTCAGTGGGTAAACTTTGGTAAAACATATCCATCAGCCACGTTTTGCCACGCCCGACCCCGCCCCACATATAAAGCCCCTGAACGGGACGGAATAGCACAGACGTTTGCCGACCAAATAACTTGCCCAATATACCTTTCAGTCCACTTGCTTTTGGATTATGGCGTAGTTGAGCATTGATAAGGTCGCGATGAATAAGATCAAGGCGTTCAACCGCCTTGCGCTGTACTTCGTCAGGTTGATACTGCCCCTCAGACAAGGCTGATTGATAGAGAGATGAAGGTGTAATCGGTGACATGAAAATAACAATCCTTAACGTTTTTTATTCTCAATACGTATATACGCATTAAACCTCAAGTTGCAATTTACAACATGATATGAAACCTGATTTCCCCCGCATCGCGGGGAGAAACCACACGCATCTTGAAGTTAGATTGGTATAATAATTTACCAATAAGAACTATACGCATTAAACTTCAAGCTGCAATTTACAACACGATATGAAACCTGATTTCTCCCCGCTTCGCGGGGAGAAATTACATTCATCTTGAAGTGAGATTGGTATATACCAATGCCCACTACTGTGAATTGAGGGATATGATTTTGCCTACCTGCTTTGGGAAATCTGTATAAAATTAATCTATTAGATTACAGATACGTGAATTAATTAATAATCAATATTCCACTCTGACTAAATTAACGGTTATAGTGGTCATTATGAACCAAGAGCCTATCCTAATAGTTGTATATCCTTGCAAACAAAACGGCCTAATGGGATAAAGCTCTAGAACATTGCAGAAACAATCTTGCGGAATAACGATGTTACTAAAGGAGTTGCCATGACTTGGGAATATGCCCTGATCGGATTAATCATCGGTTTTATCGGGGGCGCGCTGGCTGTCCGTTTTGGCAGCGCAAAGCTACGCCAACAAAATACCCTACAAGCTGAATTGGAGAAAAATCGGGCGGAATTGGAAGAGTACCGCAAAGAGCTGGTCAGCCATTTCGCCCGTAGTGCTGAATTACTTGACAATATGGCACACGATTACCGCCAGTTGTATCAACACATGGCGAAAAGTTCCAATGAACTGATGCCCAATATGCCTGTGCAGGATAATCCTTTCAATTATCGTCTAAGCGGCTCCGAAACTGAGAAAAACAAAGTAACTGCTGACACGCCACCACGGGATTATTCTGAGGGTGCATCTGGCCTATTCCGTCCAATTCAAGATAAGTAATTAATGCACTTTGCCGTGGTAATAATCGCTACCACGGCTCTCTTTCGTCCCCGCCATTCAATGGAAAAATGTTTGTTTTTTATTTTTTATTCACGTAAATACCTGTAAAGAAACGCATTGAAACGACTTTATTAGTGAACTTTGCTGAATAATTGAGAGTCATAACAGCATTGAAACAATGATGCTTAAGGCCTATATAACTCCCAGGAATAAGTGATTTCTAAGGCATCAACGCCTTGACAGGACAGGTCTATTAAGCACAATTTCCTTTTCTAGCTTAGGTATTAAGAGAACGTATTCATGAAAAGAAAAAATACATTACTCAGCGCACTCGCTATTAGTATCGGATTATCTTTAGCTTCAGTTCCAATGGTAAGTAATGCAGCTCTACCTGCTGTATCCGCTCAAGAATTACCCAGTCTCGCTCCCATGCTGGAAAAAGTTCTGCCTTCTGTTGTCACTGTTCATGTTTCAGGTACAGAAGTACAAAGCCAACAACTCCAATTACCTGACGATTTCCAGTTCTTCTTCGGGCCAGCATTTCCCCCGCAAGAACCAAGAAAACGTCCATTCACGGGGTTAGGTTCAGGGGTAATTATTGATGCCAATAAAGGTTATGTATTGACCAATAGCCATGTCATTAATAACGCAAATAAAATACGCGTTCAATTAAATGATGGCCGTGAATACTCAGCAAAACTCCTTGGACGTGATCCACAAACCGACATCGCTCTTTTACAATTGAAAGATGCCAAAAATCTGACTGCCATCAAGTTCGCCGACTCCGACCAACTGCGTGTCGGAGATTATGCCATTGCCATCGGTAACCCATTTGGCTTGGGGCAAACCGTCACATCTGGGATCATTTCCGCTCTTGGCCGTAGCGGCCTGAATCTGGAAGGTTTGGAAAACTTTATCCAAACCGATGCCCCGATTAACCGTGGTAACTCTGGTGGTGCATTGATTAATCTGAAAGGGGAACTGATCGGTATTAACACTGCTATCCTCGCACCAAGCGGGGGTAACGTCGGTATCGGTTTTGCTATCCCAAGTAATATGGCTAAGGTCCTTTCCGCTCAGCTTATTTCCCACGGTGAAGTCAAACGCGGCATACTCGGTATAAAAGGAACCGAGATGACAGCAGACATCGCCAAAGCACTCAATGTTGAAGCACAGCAAGGGACATTTGTCAGCGAAGTTCTGCCTAAATCGGCGGCGGCTAAAGCAGGTATCAAACCAGGGGATGTCCTAATCTCCTTTGATGGCAAGAAAATTAATAGCTTTGCTGAGCTACGCGCGAAGGTTGGTACAACAGTTCCAGGTAAAGAAGTCACAATTGGTCTGCTACGCAAAGGGAAGCCACTTGAAGTCACCGTTACACTGGATGACAGTGATGGAGAGCCAACGAAAGCAGAAAACTTGAGTATTGCCCTGCAAGGCGCAACCCTGAGTAATGCCGCCATCAAAAACACCCAAGGCATCAAAGTGGATTCGATTACGCCGAACTCACCTGCTGCAATATCAGGCTTGCAGAAGGATGACTTAATTGTTGGTGCCAACAATGTACGTGTACGAAATATCAGCGAATTACGTAAAATCACTGAAGAGAAGCCAGCCATTATCGCATTGAACGTCTTACGTGGTGACGATAATGTTTATCTCTTACTGCGTAATTAATCTATATCCACCACAGACGCAGTATGATTGCTGCGTCTGTCCACTTCTATGCTATTCTTCTTTCAATCAATTACTACGCTGAATAATGTCATGCTGATCAAGTTATTGCGCTCTATACTCATAGGCTTATTGATTGCCGCTATTTTGCTGGTCGCTATACCGTCCCTGCGTCCCAGCGGCTTAAAAAATTTCCTGAGCGATAACAACAGCAACGATACAATATCCAGTTTCAGCAAAGCAGTCCGTCGGGCTGCGCCTGCGGTAGTCAATATTTACAGCAGCAGCATGGGCAGTTTTTCCCATGAAAGTCGGGAGCTCCTTCCCTTGGGTTCCGGCGTGATTATGAGTGAACAGGGCTACATTCTCACAAATCGGCATGTTATCAATAAGGCAGCTTCCATTATTGTCGCTTTACAAGATGGACACTTTTATGAAGCCCTGCTCGTCGGCTCAGATGGTCCAACCGATCTGGCCGTTTTAAAAATCAACGCCACAAACCTGCCTGTGATCCCAATTAATCCTAAACGTGTGGCCCACGTAGGCGATATCGTATTAGCTATCGGCAATCCGTACAATTTGGGACAAACCATTACACAAGGCATTGTCAGTGCAACCGGACGTGTCGGTCTCAGTCCAACGCGTCGTCAGAATTTCCTGCAAACAGATGCATCAATTAACCAAGGCAACTCTGGTGGTGCTTTGGTCAATACGCTGGGAGAATTAGTGGGTATCAATACGTTGACATTCGATAAGTCTGAGTTTGGTTCAACACCGGAAGGGTTGGGATTTGCCATTCCAACAAAACTGGCTACAACCATTATGCAGAAATTGATCCGCGATGGCCGGGTTATCAGGGGATATATAGGCATCACCGCCAGAGAATTACCCTATATTCGCTCATCAGGCAGTCATATCAATCAAATTCAGGGGTTACGCGTTTTCCAAATCGCACCCAATGGCCCTGCTGAAAAAGCGGGGATCAGAGTGGGAGATATCATTACCCGCGTTAATCACCAACCAGCCATCTCACCAGTGGAAACAATGGATCAAGTCGCGGAAATTCGCCCGGGTAGTGTCGTTCCTGTCACTGTGCTACGCGACGGAACTTCCCTCACACTTAACGTCACAATTGATGAGTTTAATGGCTACTAATCTTTTCTTTCTCGCCCACTCTTTTTTCATCTACAACGTGGTGGACGAGAAAGAATATTTAATTCTGTTTAGCCAGTTGTCTTAATGCGTTCAATATTTGCCCCAAGACCACGCAGCTTATCTTCAATATGTTCGTAACCGCGGTCAATATGATAAATACGATCCACGACGGTCGTGCCTTCGGCAATACAACCCGCTAATACTAAACTCGCAGAAGCACGTAAATCCGTTGCCATTACCTGAGCGCCAGATAATTTGTCAACACCATGACACAGCACGGTATTGCTCTCAATTTCAGCCCGCGCACCCATACGAATCAGTTCAGGAATATGCATGAAGCGATTTTCAAAAATGGTTTCGGTGATCATACCTGCACCATCCGCAACCATATTCAACAGGCTGAATTGCGCCTGCATATCAGTTGGGAAACCTGGATGCGGTGCCGTGCGGAATGTCACTGATTTCGGCCGTTGGCCATGCATATCAAGGCTAACCCAATCCTCTCCCATGTTGATATCCGCCCCGGCTTCACGCAGTTTGGCTAAAACAGCATCCAAGGTATCAGGTTTCGCATGACGGCAAACCACCTTACCACGTGAAACCGCCGCAGCGACCAGGAAGGTGCCAGTTTCGATACGATCAGGCAATATACGGTGAACACCTCCACCCAAGCGCTCAACGCCTTCAATCACAATGCGATCAGTACCTGCACCTTTGATTTTTGCTCCCAGCATATTGAGAAAATTAGCCGTATCTTCAATTTCAGGTTCGCGTGCAGCGTTTTCAATGACAGTGGTGCCTTCTGCCAAGGTTGCCGCGGTCATAATCGTAACCGTTGCCCCAACACTGACTTTATCCATCACAATGCTGGCACCTTTCAAACGGCCATCCACAGTGGCTCTGACATACCCTTCATCCAGCACGATTTTCGCACCAAGTTGCTCCAGGCCAGAAATATGAAGATCAACAGGACGCGCTCCAATGGCACAGCCGCCTGGCAAAGAAACTTGCCCCTGACCGAAACGCGCCACCAACGGCCCCAATGCCCAAATGGACGCTCGCATGGTTTTAACCAGTTCATAAGGGGCGCAATATTCATTGACTCCACTCGCATCAATAAAGACAGAACCATTACGTTCCACTTTTGTCCCCAACCGATTAAGCAACTTGATCGTGGTATCAATATCTCTCAATTCAGGAACATTCTGTAACTCAACCGGCTCTTCTGCCAGTAACGCTGCGAACATAATTGGCAAGGCGGCATTTTTTGCCCCAGAAATGGTCACCTCTCCCGATAGGCAGGTAGGCCCTTTCACACGAAATTTATCCATCTGTCATGATTCTCTTATTTAATTCAAAGTGCGCTGTTCGCGGCGAGGCAAACAGCCTTAAAATCCTTGAAGCTTACGGTCACGCTGCCACTGTGCCGGTGTATAGGCTTTGATTGACAACGCGTGAATGCGGTTATCAGCGATATATTCCATCAAAGGAGCATAAACAGCCTGCTGTTGTTTAACTCGGCTCAGGCCATCAAAAAATGCGCCAACAGCAATAACCTGAAAGTGGCTGCCATCACCGCTGACGATAACTTCATCAAGTGCCAATTTTTCCATCAGCACTTTTTTAATTTCATTCGTATCCATAGATCTGCTCACACTTGTCTTTAGAAAATAATAGTAGATGCCTATCCTAATGGAATACAGGCAACTCTTAAACCAAGAAAAACGCCCCTGTAAGTTGATGGCTTACAAGGGCGCTGATGATCAAAAAAGAGAATTACACCTTGGGCTGACTACCATCAAGAAGAGCTTGCAGGCCATACAACGTTACCAACGTGCTCAGCTGTTCCCCTACACCTGAAAAGGTCAGTACCTTGCCTCGTTTTTGGCATTCTCCCTTTAATTGGACAAACAGAGCCAACCCCGTAGAATCCACACGGCTTAGCTGGGAGACATCAATATTGTCAATGCCCTCCAGGGCCTGCTCTTTTTGTTGCCAAAGGGGTAGCAAACTATCGCGATCCAATGTGCCTTGCAGAAACAATGTATTACCGGCCTTTTCCCAGCTAACCGTTCCCTGATTGGCGTTTTCGTTAATCATCATACCGTTATCAACAGTCGTTTTTTCCATATCACTTTTTCTTTTCTAAAGTGATCGGTGCTTTCGCACTGCTAGCTAATTGTTCAGTCAAGCCATCGATACCTTTCTGGCGCAGGATATCCGCCCATTCGTTCTGCTTGGTCGTGATCATACTCACGCCTTCTGCAATCATGTCGTAAGCCTGCCAATAACCGGTCTTACTGTTTTTACGCCATTGGAAATCTAAACGAACTGGCGGCTGCCCGTTAGGATCGGTGATCGTGACACGAATAGCCACTATCGTCTTATCATCCAATGGCTGTTCTGGGGCAATTTGATAATCTTGCCCGTGATACATCGCCAAGGCCTGACCATATGCTTGTTCCAGATAGGATTCAAACGCCTTGAAATAAGCATCACGCTGCTCCGGTATCGCTTGTTTGTAGTAAGGCCCCAGAACCAGTGCGCCTGCATATTTTATCTGCACATAAGGCAGCAATTCTTGACGCACGATCTGGCGCAAGACTTCTGGATTGGCTTGAATCTGTGGTTGATCGTTCTTCAAACGGCTAAACGTTTTTGCCGCGGCATCTTTCATCAATGCGTAAGGGTTGGTTTGATCTGTAGCGCTGGCTAAAGGTGCAACCACCAGCAACGCAATCATAAGTAATCGCTTAAACATAAGTGTTATTTCTCCTGAGCAGTAGGCTGCTAACTTAGTGTGCTTGTTCCGGTGCCGAAGCGGATTTTTCCTGACTTCCGCTACTACTCTTATACAGGAACTGACCAATCAAATCTTCAAGTACCATTGCAGGCTTAGTATCTTCAATATGATCGCCATCTTTCAACATGGCTGTACCTAAATCAGGATCATCAAACCCAATATTGAGGGCAACATATTGTTCCCCCAGTAATCCTGAAGTTCGGATAGAAAGCGAACTGGTATTGGGAATATTGTCGTATTGCGTGAAAATATCCAATTCAACTTGTGGCGTATAAGTTTTGTGATCCAACCAGATTTTCTCCACACGACCGACAACGACTCCGCCAACCTTCACCGGTGAACGTACTTTCAAGCCACCAATATTGTCAAATGCGGCATATACACGATAAGTTGGCTGGCTGCCGAAAGATCGGATATCTGCAACTTTGAGGCATAAGAATATGATTGCAGCCAGCGCAATCAAGACAAAAGCTCCCACCCAAATTTCATTTTTCTTGCTTTGCATCGACTTAGTTCCCAAACATCAGTGCTGTCAGCACAAAATCCAAACCTAATACCGCCAACGACGCATGAACCACCGTGCGCGTCGTCGCCCTGCTGATCCCTTCCGATGTTGGGATAGCGTCATAACCATTGAACAGTGCAATCCAGGTTACCGTAATAGCAAAAACAACACTCTTGAGAAAACAGTTGAGTAAATCTTTTTGCCATTCCACCGCAGATTGCATGGATGACCAGAAGAAGCCACCATCAATGCCTTTCCAATCCACACCCACTATTGCACCGCCCAAGATCCCCACAGCAACAAAGATCAAGGAGAGCAAAGGCATACTGATAAAACCAGCCCAAAAACGCGGGGCAATAACGCGGCGCAGCGGGTCAACCGCCATCATTTCCAGACTAGAAATCTGTTCAGTCGCTTTCATCAAACCAATTTCTGCGGTCAACGCTGAGCCTGCTCGCCCTGCAAACAATAATGCCGTCACCACAGGCCCCAATTCACGCAGCAGTGATAACGCCACCATCATGCCAAGGCTGCCTTCCGCGCTAAATGTGGTCAACACCAGATAGCCCTGCAAGGCCAACACCATGCCAATAAACAGTCCTGAAACCACAATGATCAAAAGAGATTGAACACCGACGCTATACAGTTGCTGACGCAAAAGTGTCCATTGTTTGGCAGTTTCTGGCTTACCAATGATTGCATTAAACAGCATAAAGCCCGCACGACCGAATGAAGCCGTAACCTCAATCGTCCGTCGGCCCATTGCTGCTAATGCCCGTGTTAACATTAACATTCCATCATCCTAATAACTCAGTTTTGTAATCCCCGGCCGGGAAACGGAAAGGTACAGGCCCATCAGCAATACCATCAAGAAACTGCCGTACCCGTTGATCCTGATTCATTCTCAGTTGATCTGGAGTACCTTCTGCGATCACTTTCTTCTCAGCCACAATATAAGCATAATCAGCAATACTCAGTACTTCAGGCACATCGTGGGAAACCACGACACACGTAACACCCAGCGCATGATTTAGCTCATCAATCAGCTTCACCAAAACACCCATAGTGATGGGGTCTTGACCGACAAAAGGTTCATCAAACATGATCAAGTCGGGATCGAGTGCAATCGCTCTTGCTAATGCTGCTCGCCTTGCCATACCGCCAGAGAGTTCCGATGGCATCAAGTGTGCAGCACCACGCAACCCTACCGCTTCCAGCTTCATCATCACGGTTGTATGAATCAACACTTCAGGCAGTTGGGTATGCTCACGCAGGGGAAAAGCCACATTGTCAAAAACATTCAGATCAGTGAACAAGGCACCCGACTGAAATAACATGCTCATTTTTTTGCGGGCAGCATACAAGCGTGGGCGGGACAACGCCGGAATATTATCACCATCAAACCAAATTTCACCGCGCTCAGGACGAATTTGCCCCCCGATCAGACGCAGCAACGTGGTTTTTCCGATACCAGAAGGTCCCATAATGGCGGTAATTTTTCCTTTCGGAACGGTCAGATTAATATCAGCAAAAATCGGGCGTTGGCCTCGGGTGAAATGCATTCCGCAGATCTCAATAAGATTTGCTGTTTGTTGACTCATTGTTGATAGCCCCTAACCGTTAATAGAACTGTCTTCATGACTGTATTTAAATAATTAATCATGCATACTACAAAAAATTGCCCAATTTTGCGTTAGCAAAGTTGTGACAGATTTTACTTTTTATTGCTTGATCGTCAGAATGTATAAGTCTAGCTGAATAAACATTCCATGTTTAAAAATCAACCATCATTAGCATTATGCTCGGAATAAAACTTATTTAAGGGACACTCCATGTTTCTGACAATTGTACTGCTCATTACCGGGTTGATTTTACTGGTGTATGGTTCCGATAGATTAGTTTATGGTGCGGCTGTTTTTGCCCGCGCCATGAAAATTCCCCCTTTTATTATCGGCCTGGTTATTATGGGAATAGGAACCTCGCTGCCAGAATTGATGGTCTCTGTCACAGCAATTTTAGACGGACAGCCAGACATGGCCATAGGCAATGCCATTGGCTCCAATATTACTAACCTTCTGCTCATTACAGGAGCAGCAGCGTTTATTCGGCCCATCAGGGTAAAATCAGAAATTCTGCGACAAGAAGTTCCCCTAATGTTGGCGATCACGGCATTTGCAGGGTATTTGCTATCCAATGGCTACCTGAGCCGGCTGGATGGTATTTTTTTAGTGCTTTCAGCCCTCTTCTTTATCTCCCTAATGATAAAGATGACCGCTTTCTCCAAACACAATAGGGTTGATAGCTATACCCAGGAACGAAATGCCGAATTGCCGCTTGAAGGCAACAAAGGAATTGCACTGCTTTGGGTGGTTCTGGGACTAATGATTCTTCCCATTTCTACCCGCATGGTGATTGATAATGCAACCGTTATTGCACGTATTTATGGTGTCAGCGAACTGGTGATTGGCCTGACAATGCTTGCCGTGGGAACCAGTTTGCCTGAGCTTGCTACCGCTATTGCGGCGGCCATAAAAGGTGAGAACGACATGGCAATGGGCAATATTGTTGGCTCGAACGTATTCAATGCCACCCTTGTCTTGGGTATCCCCGCCATACTTTCCCCTAGTGTCTTTTCACACCAAGCATTTTCCCGGGATTTTTGGGTCATGATGGCAGCGAGTATACTATTCACGGTATTTTGTCTGGGAAGAAAGCATCGATTGAACCGATTGAACGGCATCTTGCTACTGGGCTGTTTTATCGCTTATTTTGTCGTACTTTTTGTTTCTAATTATTACGGTACTGAGTAATTGCCGATTGAATGGGAAAAGAGTGGGAAGTAAAAATGCCTAAAATCGATTTTCAGCAAGCAGGTAAGCAAGTATTACATATTGAACTTGAAGGGCTGGTTGGCCTGGAACAATACATTAATGACGATTTCAGCCAAGCCTGTGAGCTCATGTTTAGTTGTGAAGGAAAAGTCATTGTGATGGGGATGGGCAAATCCGGTCATATTGGGCGAAAAATCGCTGCGACATTTGCCAGCACCGGGACACCTTCGTTCTTTGTCCATCCTGGCGAAGCCAGCCATGGCGATCTCGGCATGGTAACCGCAAAAGATATCGTGCTGGCAATTTCCAATTCTGGTGAATCAAATGAAATTCTGGCATTAATTCCCGTACTCAAGCGACAAAAAGTCCCGCTCATCTGCATGACAAATAATCGCAACAGCAACATGGGCAAAGCCGCGGACATCCACTTGTGCATCAAAGTTCCACAAGAAGCCTGTCCATTGGGATTAGCCCCTACCACCAGCACTACCGCCACACTCGTCATGGGCGATGCATTAGCCCTTGCGCTCTTACAAGCCCGTGGCTTTACCGCTGAAGATTTCGCCCTTTCCCATCCTGGTGGAGCACTCGGGCGCAAACTTCTGTTGCTGGCCAATGACTTAATGACCACCGGTGATGACATCCCCCGTGTTCCCCGTACAGCGACTCTGCGTGAGGCTTTAGTGGAAATCACCCGCAAAAAATTGGGCATGACGGTTATTTGTGATGATGACATGCAGATCAATGGTATTTTTACCGATGGCGATTTACGCCGTGTTTTCGATATGGGCATTGATTTAAACAATGCAAAAATTTCTGATGTCATGACTGCCGGTGGCATTCGTATTAAACCCAATGCCCTGGCGGTTGATGCTTTAAACCTAATGCAATCACGCCATATCACCTCACTATTGGTCACAGAAGGTGACAAATTACTTGGTGTACTACACATGCACGATCTTTTGCAGGCCGGTGTTGTGTAGGCTGGTCTTCTATAAAACAAGTAAACTGTTACAAACAAGCATGATATAAATCTTAAGAGAATTTCTTAATGAGTCAAAAAGCGTACCTGGACACCTGTTATGGCCCAGTTAATAAAGCAATTATCGAAAAAGCCCGTCAAATCCGTTTACTGATTTGTGATGTTGATGGCGTGCTGTCCGATGGGCTTCTCTACATGGGCAATGAAGGTGAAGAACTGAAAACTTTTAACGTTCGTGATGGTTATGGCATCCGTTGTTTAATCACCTCCGGTATTGAAGTTGCCATCATTACTGGCCGCAAAGCAAAACTACTGGAAAATCGGGCAGAAACATTAGGCATTACATATCTTTACCAAGGACAAAATGATAAGGTTTTGGCGTATAAGGAACTGTTGGATAAACTAGCGTTGCAGCCAGAACAAGTCGCCTATATTGGTGATGACCTTATTGACTGGCCTGTCATGGCACAAGTTGGATTATCTGTTGCAGTTGCTGATGCCCATCCTTTACTGTTGCCAAAAGCAGATTATGTGACTCAGATTGCCGGCGGACGCGGTGCAGTCAGGGAACTTTGTGATTTGGTCCTCTTCGCTCAGAATAAGCTCGAAGATGCCAAAGGGTTATCCATATAAATTAAAATTGAAAAAAGAATGAGCAAAATTCAATCCTGGCTGATCGCAATACTGGCACTGATCGCACTTGCGCTGATTGGCTGGAATTTCTCGAATGTAAATGATGATACCTCATCAGCCATTGTGGATGATGGTTATCCGACTTATCAAACACAGGAAGCCATTACTTTTGTCTATGATCCGGAAGGTAAGCTGACTTACAAGCTGGTCGCTGACGATGTTAAAAACTATACGGAAGCCAAACTGACCTGGTTTACCAACCCTGTATTGACAACATTTGACCCCAATGGCTCCCCTGGCACCCCGATAGCGACATGGACAGTACGCGCCAACAAGGCCAAACTGACCCAAGATAAGATGCTCTATCTATACGGGGATGTCCAAGTGGATAGCCTAAACGATGCGTCACAATTGCAGCGGATCACAACAGACAATGCGATCGTCAATCTGACAACCCAAGATGTCGCATCCGATGACCGAGTCACGCTTATTGGTGTCGGTCTGAAATCTGTTGGCATGAAAATGCGCGGCAATCTGCGAAACAAAACTGCTGAACTGATTGAAAAGGTGACCACTCAATATGAGATTCCACATGAACAACCTAATCCGTAATTCCGTTATTGCTAGTACGCTTTTTGCCGTCAGCCTGCCCGTACTGGCCTTAAAAGATGATACAAAAAAACCCATTACTATCGACTCAGCAAGGCAGTCATTAGATTTAACGGGAAACATTGCCACATTTACGGATAATGTTATCGTAAAACAAGGCTCAATCGATATTCATGCTGATAAGGTCGTTGTTACCCGCCCGGAAGGGGATTCTGACAAGACAGTGATTGAAGCATTTGGTAATCCTGCCACTTTTTACCAATTGCAAGATGATGGTAAGCCCATCAAAGGTCATGCATTAAAGATGCGCTATGAGATGGATAAAGAGCTTATCACCCTGACGGGGGACGCCTATCTTGAACAGCTAGACAGCAATATCAAAGGCGATAAAATCACTTATCTGGTACCAACACAGCTAATGGAAGCATTTAGTGATAAAGGTAAACATGTCACCACCGTCCTGTTACCTGCCCAGCTACAAGAAAAAGGCCCTGGTGTTAACGGTGCTGACGCTCAGAAAAAGGGTAAATAACGACTGATGGCAATATTAAACGCAGAAAATCTGGCGAAAGCCTATAAAGGCCGTAAGGTCGTTGAGAATGTCAGCCTAAACGTGAAATCAGGGGAGATTGTTGGCTTGCTTGGCCCCAATGGGGCGGGCAAAACCACAACGTTCTATATGGTCGTTGGCATTGTTCCACGCGATGCTGGCTCTATCACCATTGATGAAGAAGATATCAGCCTGCTGCCCCTGCATGAGCGTGCACGCCGTGGGATAGGTTACTTACCTCAGGAAGCCTCTATCTTCCGTCGTTTGAGTGTATTCGACAATTTGATGGCGGTACTGGAGATCCGTAAGGATCTGACCCAAGAGCAAAGAAAAGCGCGTGCAGAAGAGTTGATGGAAGAATTTCACATCTCTCACCTGCGTGATAACCTTGGCCAATCACTTTCCGGTGGTGAACGCCGTCGGGTGGAGATTGCCCGTGCACTGGCCGCCAATCCCAAATTCATTCTGTTGGATGAACCTTTTGCTGGCGTTGACCCCATTTCGGTACTGGATATTAAAAAGATCATTCAACATCTGCGGGATTACGGGTTGGGTGTACTGATTACTGACCACAATGTGCGTGAAACACTGGATGTCTGTGAACGTGCCTATATCGTCAGCCAGGGTCATTTGATTGCTCACGGAACGCCGAATGACATCCTGAATAACGAGCAGGTTAAGCGCGTTTATTTGGGTGAAGGTTTCCGCCTTTAACTTTTATCCTTCTATCAAGCGCGATTCAAGGAACTCTTCAAGCTAGGTTAAGGAGAAAGTGGTAACCCTATGAAGCAAAGTTTGCAACTCAGGCTCAGCCAGCAATTGACGATGACGCCACAACTCCAGCAAGCCATCCGTTTGTTGCAACTATCTACGCTTGAGCTTCAGCAAGAGATTCAGCAAGCGTTGGAAACCAACCCGCTGCTTGAACAGGATGATCCGCATCAGGAAGTAGAGAATCAGGCACTTTCTGATGCCGACACTGAAGTCATGGATACCCGTGACGCACTTGAACAGAGGGAGATGCCTGAAGAGCTACCACTGGATGCCAGTTGGGATGAAATTTACACCGCTGGCACGCCTTCAGGAACTCACAGTGATTATAGCGCTGATGATTTCCCCGTATATCAGGGAGAAACCACCCAAACCTTGCAAGATTACCTCATGTGGCAGGCAGGATTAACGCCATTTACCGAAACGGACGCTGCTATTGCCACTTCAATCATTGATGCCATTGATGACACCGGATATCTGACCATTTCTATCGAAGAGATCCTTGCCAGTATTGGTGATGATGAACTGACTTTGGCAGAGGTCGAAACCGTTCTCAAACGCATACAACATTTTGATCCGATTGGCGTTGCTGCCCGTGACTTACGCGAATGCTTGCATATCCAGCTTGCAATGCTGCCGCCAAAGACGCCCTATCTGAATGATGCCAAACTTATTGTCAGCAACTATCTGGCACTACTGGGTCACCGAGACTTCCGTAATTTATTACGTCAGAGCAAATTAAAAGAGAGTACCCTGAAGGGGGCAATTGATATCATTCAATCACTGGAGCCAAAACCTGGACTGGTAGTCAATACCGGTGAATCCGAGTATGTTATTCCAGATGTATTGGCACAGAGAGAAAATGGCAGCTGGCAAGTCAGGCTAAATACCGATAGCATCCCCCGTCTGCGCATTAACCAACACTACGCAGCACTGGGACAACGGGCCAACAATGAGAGTGACAGCCTGTTCATACGCAATAACTTGCAAGAGGCCAAATGGCTGCTCAAGAGCCTCGAAAGTCGTAATGAAACATTGCTGAAAGTCGCCCGCTGTATTGTTGAACGGCAACAAGACTTTTTTGAATATGGTGAGGAACACATGAAACCACTGGTATTGGCTGATATCGCCTATCAGATTGACATGCATGAGTCCACCATTTCCCGCGTGACAACCCAGAAATACCTGTATAGCCCACGAGGGATTTTTGAACTTAAGTATTTTTTCTCCAGTCACGTCAACACCGACAGTGGTGGTGAAGCTTCTTCTACCGCGATACGTGCACTGGTGAAAAAACTGGTCGCGGCAGAGAATCCGGCTAAGCCACTGAGTGACAGTAAATTGACCAGCATACTCGCTGAGCAAGGTATTCAAGTGGCTCGCCGGACTGTCGCAAAATATAGAGAGTCGTTATCCATCCCGCCTTCAAACCAACGTAAAAAATTGGTTTGAACAACACAGAGAAGGAAAACACCTATGCAACTCAAAACCACGCAACTCAATGTTACAGGCCACAATATTGAAATTACCGATGCACTTCGCAACATTGTGAACACCAAATGCGGCAAATTGAATCAATACTTCGATAAAATTAACCTCATTCAGGTCATCCTCCGGGTGGAAAAGGTGCAACGGATCGCCGAAGCTACAGTGTATGTTAATGGAGGTGAGTTGCATGCAAGCTCAGAACATGAAGACATGTATGCGGCAATTGATGTACTGGTAGATAAGCTAGCGCGTCAATTGACCAAACACAAAAGTAAATTGAGACAACATTAATCGCTTTTAGGCAACGGGGCTGTCATAAAATTATCACTGTTCTATCTATAACACCGTCTATAACGCCCTGTACTTAGTGCGATCTGTAGATCGGTTTTAGAGCGGCAGTGCATTAATACCGGATGCCTTATCAGGCATCTGGTATAACAAGGCCCTAAGTGAATAAAGAAATGAACAACGAAACAGATTTACCACTAAGCTCTGTGCTTTCACCCGCATGTACACGCAACAACGTACCTTGTTCGAGTAAAAAGCGCGCCTTAGAGATTATCAGTGAGCTAGCATCAAAACAGCTTGAAGTGCCGGAAAATGCCGTATTCGAGGCTATTCTTTCGCGCGAAAAAGTCGGCACAACAGGAATTGGCAACGGGATTGCGATCCCTCACGGCAAATTGGATAAAGAGCGTTCGGATAATGCCGTTGGGGTATTTTTACACCTGGAACAACCCATTACCTTTGACGCCATTGATAATCAACCTGTTGACTTGCTGTTTGCTTTATTGGTGCCGTCAGACCAATGTCAGATCCATTTACACTCACTATCATTGATTGCAAAGCGCCTTGCAGATAAAAATCTCTGCCGTCGCCTGCGCTCAGCCCAGAGCGATGAAGAACTGTATAAAATTATTACTGAATAAATAGCGATTATAATTATAAACATTTAGGGGGAGTCACCTCATGGTGCTGATGATAGTCAGTGGTCGTTCAGGTTCTGGGAAATCCGTTGCTTTACGGGCACTGGAAGATATGGGCTTCTATTGCGTGGATAACCTGCCCGTTGTGTTGCTGCCAGAATTGGCAAGTACACTGGCCGAACGTGATATTTCGGCGGCAGTTAGCATTGATGTCAGAAACATGCCGGAATCGCCAGAAATTTTTGAAGAAGCCCTGACGCAATTGCCTGACAGTTTTTCACCACAATTACTGTTTCTTGATGCGGATCGTAATACCCTGATCCGCCGCTACAGTGACACACGCCGTCTGCACCCACTCTCAAGCAAAAATCTGTCACTGGAAAGTGCCATTGACCAAGAAAGCGATTTGCTTGAACCCCTGCGCTCACGTGCTGACTTGATCATTGATACCTCTGAAATGTCCGTTCATGAACTGGCGGAAATGCTCAGGACACGTCTATTAGGCAAACGGGAACGAGAATTGACGATGGTGTTTGAATCCTTTGGGTTCAAACATGGTATCCCTATCGACGCAGACTATGTTTTTGATGTGCGTTTCCTGCCAAACCCTCACTGGGATCCGAAACTGCGCCCAATGACGGGTTTGGATCGTCCTGTGGCCGCGTTTTTGGATCGCCACACGGAAGTTCATAATTTTATTTATCAGACCCGTAGCTATCTTGAACTTTGGCTACCTATGCTGGAAACCAATAATCGCAGTTATCTGACCGTCGCTATTGGCTGCACAGGCGGTAAACACCGTTCAGTCTATGTGGCAGAACAGTTGGCTGATTATTTTCGTTCCCGTGGAAAAAACGTGCAATCACGCCACCGCACACTGGAAAAACGCAAATAATATGAATAACACAAGCCATGACAGTCAAGCAAAGACTTGAAATTAAAAATCGGCTCGGAATGCACGCTCGGCCTGCGATGAAACTGCATGATCTGGTACAACAGTTTCAATCAGAAGTGATTCTGCGTAACAGCAGTAACTTACAGGCCGAGGCCCGCAGCGTCATTGCCATGCTGATGCTCGATTCTGAACAAGGCAGCCATATTGACGTTGAAGTCAATGGGCCGGATGAACAACAAGCACTGGCGGCCATTATCGAACTCTTCAATGCCGGGTTTGACGAAGAGTAACACGCCCATTTTATATGTTATAGATAGGCCAATCACTTTTCATATATACCAATCCAACTTCAAGATGCGTGTGATGTCTCCCCGCGAAGACATCAAGTTTCATATGGTGTTGTCTTGTCAATTGCAGAGAGTGCCGCCGATAGGTTCGGGCTGACTATACAGAGCAAACCATTAGAGAGCGCTTCGGTGTGGGCTATTGCCAAGGTAAAGACAAAATTAGTTATTAAAACTGACCAAAGGTAAAAAATCATTAATATAAACTATTCATTAAATTCTCACAAAGAGTAAAAACAAGACGTTTTTATTATTAACTTAGTTAATTAATCTAATTATTTATAAATAGTGTAATATAGATAATAAATGTTATCTTTCAATAAGTTAACCATGTGAAATTAAATTAGAAAAAACTTATTATTAAAACGCAATTACACGAAGAACATTATGCATACAGTTCCTAAAATGGAGATTTACTTCATGCGTTTTAATAAAACCACACTGGCAATTCTTCTTGGTTTGAGTCTGTCTCAAGGTATTGCCCAAGCAGCGCCTGTGCTCTCTTTAGATAACACCCATGCAGAAAGTATCGCAGCAACCAATAACGCTTGGGTTGAAATCAATACCACGACTTTCGAAAATAATATTCACACGCTGCAAAAGAAACTGAATAAAGGCACCAAAATGTGCGCAGTTTTGAAAGGTGATGCTTATGGTCATGGTATTGATCTGCTGATGCCCTCCATCATCAAAACTGGCGTGCCTTGTGTAGGGATCACCAGTAATGAAGAAGCCCGCATCGTGCGTGAAAGCGGCTTTAAAGGGCAACTGATACGTGTCCGTACGGCTGACATCGCTGAAATCGAAAGCACATTGGGCTATGACATGGAAGAAATGATCGGCGATTTGGAGCACGCCCAAGCGATTGATGCTCTGGCACAAAAACATGGCAAAGCCATTCGCGTTCACCTGATGCTGAACACAGGCCTTATGAGCCGCAACGGTTTGGAAATGAAAACTGAGCAAGGCAAACAAGACGCTTTGAAAATCGCTCAGTTATCTAACCTGAAACTGGTTGGTATGATGAGCCACCATGCATTCACCGATCTGGATGCAATCCGTGACAGCATTAAAAACTTCAAAGAACAAACTTCCTGGCTGATCAAAACAGCAAATCTGAACAGGGACGAAATCACACTGCACGCATCAAGCTCTTTTGCATCACTCAGCATTCCTGAAGCGCAGTTCGACATGGTACGCGTTGGCAGTGCGCTGTACGGCATTCTGACCACCAGCCACCCAGAATTCAAGCCATTGATTCAAATGAAAACCCGCGTTGCTTCTGTTAAAACATATCCTAAAGGTAATGGTGTCGGTTACGACAACACTTTCATCCTGAAACGCGATTCCAAGCTCGCTAACTTGCCGATTGGTTTCTCTGATGGCTTTAGTTCTGCCCTGTCAAACAAAGCTTACGTTCTGATCAACGGTCACCGTGCCCCTGTTGTCGGTAGCGTTTCCATGAACACCGTGATGGTCGATGTGACTGACTTACCAGAAGTGAAGAGCGGCGATGAAGTGGTCATTTTTGGTAAACAAGGTAACGACGAAATCACTCAGTCTGATATCCAAAAATGGGGAGGAATGCATGTTGTTGAGCTTTCCTCCATTTGGGGTGAAACCAACCCGCGTATCGTAACCACCGGCTTATAATCTGTGGATCAAAATGGTGGCAGACTGTTCTTTTTTTCCATTGCAGATAGGACTTGTTTCATTAACAATGCAAAACAGTTCGTGATCATGATCTCTTTATTTTCGCGGCAGAACAGCCTAATATCATTTTAATGACTTTGAAAATAACACCCCCCTCCTTGCGATGTGGGGTGTTATTTTGTATTGAGCCTAATTTGGAGTGTGGTATGAAAAAACCTAAAATCATTATCAATGAATTGGATGCCGAACGTTTAGATTCCCTGTTGGAACAACCTGCTTTTGCCAATACCCGCATCGCAGATGCCTTGAATGAAGAGTTGGATAGAGCGGAAATAGTGGCACCGGTAGATATCCCAGCCGATGTTGTCACCATGAACAGTGAAGTTCGCTTTATTGATCAGGGCAGTAATGAAGAACGTGTTCGTACGCTGGTCTACCCTGCTTCCCTGCAAGACAGCACCAAACATCTGTCCGTTATGGCGCCTTTGGGTGCTGCTCTTCTGGGTTTGCGGGTGAATGATGAAATCACATGGACATTGCCAAACGGTGAAACAACCCGCATAAAAGTATTAGAAATACTTTACCAACCAGAAGCCGCGGGCGAATATCACCGCTAATTTCCAGCCAGCTCAGTGACGCCGAACTGGCTGCTGTTAATTGAGTATCCCTATTGACCGGCGATACTCATTTCCGGCAGCAACACCGAACCACACTGAATATTGCTACGTGTTTCGATATCATTACCAATTGTCACCATATTCGCCCACATATCTTTCAAATTGCCGGCAATGGTGATCTCACTGACAGGATATTGAATTTCACCATTCTCAACCCAGAAACCAGATGCGCCGCGAGAATAATCCCCCGTCACCGCGCTAACACCCTGTCCCATCAGCTCAGTGACGATCAGGCCAGTGCCCATTTCACGCAACAAGCCAGCAAAGTCCAGCCCTTGGCCTGCAATACGCCAGTTATGAATTCCTCCTGCATGCCCCGTGTTCACCATTCCCAACTTACGGGCAGAATAGGAAGTCAGTAACCAAGTCTGCAAAACCCCCTCTTTGACAATATCACGTGGTATCGTACGCACACCTTCGCTGTCGAATGGCGTTGAAGCTAACCCACGCAATAAATGCGGCTGTTCTTCAATCGTCAGCCATGAAGGCAAGATCGGTTTACCCAGGCTATCCAACAAGAAAGAAGATTTACGATAAATACTGCTACCGCTGATCGCGCCAACCAAATGACCGAACAACCCTGTAGCCACCTCCGCAGCAAAGATCACTGGCGCTTTCATGGTTGGTAACTTACGCGCTCCCAGACGAGAAAGCGTACGACGCGCGCACTCTTGCCCCACCCATTCAGGCGATTCCAACTCGTCAAAATGGCGACTCACAGTATAAGCATAATCGCGTTCCATATTGCCATCTTGCTCGGCAATCACACAGCTTGACATAGAATGACGACTTGAGCAGTAGCTTTGCAGCATACCGTGGCTATTACCAAATACCCGGATACCATAGTGGCTGTTGAAACTTCCGCCTTCCGTATTAGTAATGCGCCCATCTGCCTGCAATGACGCTTGTTCAGCGCGGGCTGCCAATTCAATGGCTTTATCTGCATCTAAATCTGCGGGATGGAAAAGATCTAATTCAGGCGCTTCAAATGCCAATAACGCTTTATCGGCCGGGCCAGCATAAGGATCAGGCGAGGTATAACGCGCAATATCAATAGCAGCCTGCACAGTACGAGCAATCGCCTCTGGGCTGAGATCTGTTGATGAAGCGCTACCTTTGCGTTGCTGGTGATAAACCGTGATCCCCAATGCGCCGTCACTGTTAAACTCAACATTTTCGACTTCACTAAAACGGGTACTGACGCTAATTCCCGTCGTTTTATTGACCGCGACTTCCGCAGCATCACAACCGGATTTAGCCAACTCCAGCGCATGGGCAACCGCATCTTCCAGCAGTTTACGCTGCTCCGCGATTTGTTGATTGGTAACTATCATTAATTAACGTAATCCATTGAATTAAAGAGAGAATTTGTCAGAAAAAATGCCTGCTTCCGGTTTATGACACGAATGTCGAGTGGTAATCCGGCAATTTTCCCAGTTACAATACACAATATTAGGATGTTAACACCCACCGGACGATAGGTCATGCTCCAAAACGTACCTTATCCGGCCTTTTTAGAAGGAAAACAATTATGGCAAAGCAGCCTGAAGATTGGCTCGACAATTATCCTGCTGAAGAGGAAGAAGAAGAGATAATCTGGGTCAGTAAAAGTGAAATCAAGCGAGATGCAGAAATTCTGAAAAAATTGGGCGCAGAACTGGTTGAACTGAGTAAAAGCCAACTGGAGCGCATTCCACTGGATGAAGATCTGCGGGCAGCCATTGAGTTGGCACAGAAAATCAAGCGTGAAGGACGTCGCCGTCAATTGCAGCTCATTGGCAAACTGTTGCGTGCCCGTGATCCTGAGCCAATTACCACGGCGTTGGATAAACTGAAAAACCGTCACAACCAGCAAGTTATTGTTTTACATAAACTGGAAGAACTACGTGACAAATTGCTTGAAAATGATGATGCCTTTGAAGAAGTCATTACACTGTATCCACACACTGATCGCCAGCAACTTCGCACATTGATCCGTAATGCGAAAAAGGAGAAGGCAGCTAACAAGCCACCTAAATCCTACCGTCAAATTTTCCAATATTTGAAAGAGTTATCGGAATCCGCTTAATCCATCTTCACCGCCATTTCATTAAGAATTGGCGGTCATTTCCTTCCATCCTTTCCTCTTCGTTACAGCAGCTGTATCAAGTTAACAAAATTAATAAAATGTTATTGTTTGGTGAACAAAATAAGGTAACCTTCCCTACATTATTAATAATTTAGCCAAAGGATATCTCAAATGCCATTAGTTGTTATTCCTGATGATTATCAACATGCTACAAAACAAATCCAGGCTTTATACCAACACAGTGACTTTGAAATCGTTTGCCTCGGTGCCCTCGACCGTGATCCCAAAGCAGAAGAACTATTATCCAAAGCTGATGCCCTCATCCTGATCCGTGAAAGAACTTTAATTGACGAAAAATTCTTGTCTAAAGCACCCAATCTAAAACTCATCAGTCAGACCGGAAAAGTTGCTTACAATATCGATCTTGAATTGTGCAAACAACGGGGTATTGCTGTTGTTGAAGGTAGTGGTTCACCTGTTGCCGCAGCAGAATTAACCTGGTTGTTAATTCAAAGTGCGATACGCCAATTTGTGCCGTCTGTAGAAATGATGAAGAAAGGTCACTGGCAAACTGAATTTGGCGACACCGTCGCAGGAAAAACGCTTGGGATAGTCGGTTATGGTAAGATAAGCCAACTTGTTGCTAAGTACGCACAAGCGTTTGATATGAAAGTACAAGTTTGGGGTTCAAATCGTGCCCAAGATCATGCCCGCCAAGAAGGATTAATTGTTCCAGGCTCCCGTGAAGCATTTTTCCAGACTTCAGATGTTGTCACCCTGCATCAACGATTAGTGAAAGAAACTACAGGAAATATCACACTTTCTGATTTAACCAAAATGAAACCTACCGCAGTCTTGGTAAATACAGCCCGCTCAGGGTTGATAGAAACAGGGGCGCTGGAAAAAGCCCTTGATTTAGGCACCCCTGGTTTTGCCGCCTTGGACGTTTTTGATATTGAGCCGATCTGGGATACCAATCACTCTTTATTAAAACGAAACAACGTACTTTGCAGCCCACATATCGGTTATGTTACTAAAAGCTGTTATGACATTTATTTCGAAAGTGCATTTAAAAATATTGAGAGATATTTTTCTGGCGATAAAAGCCATGTGATTAACGCATGTGTTTAATAAGCAAAAAGCCGCCTGCATCATCGCAAGCGGCTCAAGAAATACCAACGGAAGAGACAATTCAACCTATCACATTAAACCGCAATTCCCCTTCCAACTCTTCTTCGGCTTCTTCAAACAACAATATTAGCGCCGCAAAACGTGTTCTTTTTTGCCCAGTCACGCGGATAAAATTAATCTCAACAGGTAACTGAATATAGCCAGTCACGACATCCCACACTGCATCTAGGTTGGCACCAAAATCATCCCCAAGATCGAAGCGCTGTTTGAATTCATCATAGAAAGCGTTTAAGTCAGGGATCTTATTAAAGTCGAATTCCACCTTTTTCATACCATTACTCCAGTCGGGTAAAACTGTTGTAGTGATCAACCGTTAGAAAAATAAAGCCATCATTAGAATAAAGTAACCTGTCACTTCCTCTGTGCCCACACCGATAATTGACATCTGCTTCAAACCAGTGGCGGCCGGATTTTGTCGGTAATTTATTCTCACGGTTGGAAAATTTATCACCACCAATTGCCCTGCCCGGCAATACTTCACATAAATTACCTGCACGAGCGTTCCAGCCAAGACGACGAGCTTGTTTCTTCGTAATGTAATAATCTGGCAATGTGTGATGCTGGCGCAGATAGTCCGCTACACGGCTTTGTTCAGTCAGAACATCAATCTGTTCTTCCTCTGAGTTAGCAAAGGCGGTATACATGACCGCCAGAGCCAATAGTACCGCCGCCAGAATGCTCTTTTTCATGATGACCTCAAGCCACTCGTCCTAATACTCAAGAAATTATCAGGCTGTTCCACCTACAGTCAGGTTATCCAGTTTCAACGTTGGTTGCCCAACACCCACTGGGACACTTTGGCCTTCCTTACCGCAGACACCCACACCTTTATCGAGAGCCAAATCATTGCCAACCATTGAAATTTGCTGCATGGCTTCAATCCCCGAGCCAATCAAGGTCGCCCCTTTTACTGGCTTGGTAATTTTACCGTTTTCAATCAAATAAGCCTCAGAAGTTGAGAAAACAAATTTACCCGATGTGATATCCACCTGACCACCACCGAAATTCGGTGCATACAGCCCACGATCTACACTGGCGATGATTTCTTCTGGTGTGGAATTCCCCGCCAGCATGTAGGTATTAGTCATACGTGGCATCGGCAAATGGGCATAAGATTCACGGCGACCATTACCCGTCGGAGCCACTCCCATCAAGCGAGCGTTGAGCTTATCCTGCATGTAGCCTTTCAAAATGCCATTTTCGATCAAGACATTGTATTGCCCTGGAACGCCTTCATCATCAATAGCCAGTGAACCACGGCGCCCTTCAAGTGTCCCGTCATCCACTACGGTACAGAGTTCTGAGGCCACTTTTTGCCCAACCTGACCAGAGAAAACAGAAGTTCCGCGGCGGTTAAAATCCCCTTCCAGACCATGCCCTACCGCTTCATGCAGCAGAACTCCCGGCCATCCAGCACCCAATACAACTGGCATGGTGCCCGCAGGGGCTGCAACTGCTGACAAGTTTATCAATGCCATGCGAACCGCTTCACGAGCAAATTGCTCTGCCAAAATCTGACCATCTTCGGTACGCAGGAAATATTCATAACCATAACGGGCACCACCACCACTGCCGCCACGCTCACGCTTACCGTCTTCTTCCACCAAGACACTGACAGAAAGGCGTACCAATGGGCGAATATCTGCTGCCAATGTACCGTCTGTCGCCGCCACCAGCACTTGTTCATAAACGCCGCTCAGGCTGGCATTGACTTCTTGTACACGGGGATCTTCCGCGCGGGCAATTTGATCAACGCGGTGCAACAAAGCAATTTTCTCTTCCCGACTCATGCTCTGCAAAGGATCAATTGTTGGATAAAGTGCCTTATGCGTCACTGCACCTAACGTGTGAGAAATACCCTTACCCGCTTCCTGCACGATGCTACGCGCAGCCTGAGCGCTTTGCTGTAACGCATTCAATGTGATTTGATCTGCGTAAGCAAAACCCGTTTTTTCTCCACTGATCGCACGAACACCCACGCCTTGATCGATATTGTAGGAACCTTCTTTGATGATGCGATCTTCCAATACCCATGTTTCATGATAACTGGATTGGAAATAGAGATCGGCATAGTCCAAGCGACGCTCCGCCAATTGACCCAGTACAGAAAATAAGTCTTGATGATTCAAATTATTAGCCGCCAGTAAATGTTCACTGACATAAGTTAAACTCATATTGATTACTCTTTTATCTTAATTTGTATTCTTTTTTATCAAAGAAGTCAGTTGTGGACGGAAGCGATTGTGTTTCACCACTTTTATCTGATCACGCATGTGATTCAAACTATCCCGACGAATATTAAGCTGTAATGCGCTGACAGTCAGAGAATTTTTCTTGATAATTTCTCCCCAGCCACTGACCGCCATGGTATGTCCCCATGTCCTGCGAGTGCCATGTACACCAACCTGCGCCGGTGCCAAAATAATACATTGATTTTCGATAGCACGGGCCCTCAGCAAAGGTTCCCAATGTGCCTTACCCGTCAATCGAGTGAAAGCAGCAGGGACGGAAATCAGCTCGGCACCCTGTTCACGCAATGCCTGAAAAAGCCCAGGAAAACGCAGATCATAACAGATAGTCATCCCCAGGCGACCAACGGGTGTATCAACAACGGTAATATGTTCCCCACGCTGATAAACAGTGGATTCATTATAAGCACCGTGTTCATCGTTGATATTGACATCAAACATATGGATTTTGTCGTAACGTGCCCGGATTTCCCCCTGATCATCAAACAGTAAACTACTGCTGGTGATACGCGAGGGATCTTCCCGACTGACCAATGGCATAGAACCAATCAGCAGCCAAATACCGTAACGTTGTGCTATTTCGCTCACGGCCTGTTGCAATGGCCCACTGCCCTGTGTTTCTGCATGTGCGCGGTAGGTATCAGCATCAGCGAATAACAGGGCATTTTCTGGCGTCAGAACCAGTTTTACTGTCTCTGGTAATTGCTTAATCTGCTGTTCAATTTGCGCTAAATTGTGTTTGACATTCGCACCACTACATAATTGTAAAAGTGCAACATTGACATTTCTCATGGCCCTTTATTCTCCTTAAGCTGACGTAAAACTTCATCAATTTTAGGCTGTTCGAAGCTGCCCGTTAACCGATAGCGAATCACCGATATCTTGTTCCAAAGAGGCCTCAGTGCTTTTGTCGCGGCAAAAATTGCCGCACCAGCCACAGGATTGATGGCAAAGGCCGTCGCGACGCCCACTGTTGTCGAAATTTCTGGCGTAATGACCAATGCCATATCGATCTGGCGCTGAACTAGATCTGTCCGCCCTGTTGCATTAATATCTGCTGCCAATCCATCGATGAAAAAGTTATCGGTATACAAAACACCATTTTTTACCGTTGCATCACCACGAATGGAATCAAAGTTGAAATCATTACTGAATGTGTCACTGAAATCCAATTGTAATTTACGCAACAACGCATCAAAACTAATAAGCCTGAATAATTGCCCAGCCCTACCACCGCCTAATTTGGCAATAGCCCCTTTTTTCATGTTTCCAGTCAACGTGCCATTCAATGTCTTGAGATCCAGCTGCCACGGGACATTTTGCCATTTCAAATTGAAATCAAATTTGAAAGGTGCACCCACAATCGGCACGATAAAGCCCAAATAAGCAGCCATATCATCGAATTTTTCTCCTGATAAATACCCTTTGATATGGCTATAACTTCCGGTATGGTTTTCATACCAACGCCCAGATAATGTCAGGTTTCCAGCACTGTTCTCCATTTTCCCATTGGTCAAAACCAGAGAATCACCTTCTGGCCTGATCGAACCAGATACTTTGCCGAGTTTTAATCCACCCACCCAGCATTCTGCGCATTTAACATCCAATGCAGGCCAACTGTTCAAAGCATAATGGGGCATTGGCTCCTTATCTGGCATTAACTTTTTGTCATCACTCAACGAATCTGTCGCAAATAGAGGATCATAATAAAGGTAATTGATTGATGCCTGCATCGGCTTATGTTTTGCAATCAAAAGGCGGCCATCAATCTCTTTCCCCTTTGCATTCACGGTTACTTCACCATTTTGTTGCATGACATCGAATGCGAGCTGATTCCAACGCTGTCCAGCAAGATCCAGTGCAGGCAATGAAATTTCAAATACATTTGGCCACAGAAAACCCTCTTCTTCCGATGGTTTCCACTGCAAAAGAGCAAGCAACGCCAATAATTTTTCACCATCAATGGAAGGCAACTTTAATGCCAGTAATGATTTTTTCGGCAGTTCAGGAATCCCCTCATTATCGGTTCGAAAAATACCTCGCTGCAATTTGGCAGGGGCTTCTTCCAGATCCCACTGCGTATTGAATGCATATTTCTTGCCCATTAATCCTGTGATCTGGAGCTGGTTCATATCACCTTCAGCATGGAGATTAACTTTATCCCATTCCCGCAGAGATTCTGTGTCCAGTATTGGTAACTGACTGTTCAAATGTGACAAATCTGCATTAACTGCAACACGATATTTCACGTCACTTTTTGACTCACCTGAAGGTAGAGTAACATTGACATCCCCCTGCCAATTTAGCGCTCCAGATAACTTGTTGCGGATCTCTGCCGGAAGTTCCGGTAATGCCTTCGCCGCCCAATGTGAATCCAGTTTTACATCAACCTGATAACGCTTTGGCAAATCTTGGGTAGAAAACTTCAGGGACAAAGGGTTTCCTAGCCAATGAGCAGATAATGTCTCACTTTTTAAGTTACCATTGTCAAAACGAAATTTGCCATTGAGATGCGCCATCTCACTATTCAATGGCTTAATGAACAAATGGGTATCTTTCAACGCCACTTCTCCACTCGCCACAACTTTCCCATGCCGTAAAGGAATATCCATATGGAGTTTTCCATCCACCCGACCGTTAAGCTGTAAATTCTCTAGTGCGCTGCCAATTGTGTCTGCCATCGGGCTGTGGTTGAAATAATCATGAATACTCTTCCCATCCCCAGAAAGTGCCGCATCAATAAACAGCTTATGCTTACCGTAATCAGGGATCACTGCCGAAACGTGAGTCGCCCCCACTTTTCCCAACTGTGCTTTCTGTGCCAGCATCCACAATCCATTGTTCTGGAAGTTAAGATCAATATTCAAATCAAACAGTGCCGGCCAATCGGGTTGGTATTGAAAAGTGGCATGGCGCAGCGGCACAAATACCTGAAATTGACCGTTGTTCTGTTTAAACGGAAAGTCATGAGGATCACCATGAAAAATCAGGGTCGCATTATCGACCTTTCCCTTAATCAAGGAAGCAGTCAAATAGTCTGTCAGAGATTCCCCCATCAGTGGCTTGGGAAAATAGCGCCAAGCCTCACCCAGGTCATTAACTCGAATTCCCGCTAACATGGATAAAACAGGTGGTTTACTGTGAGGTTTTAGGTAATGGAAATTTCCATTAAGCCACAGCGATTTGGCCTGCAAATCCAGCCCCTGGCTCCATACTTCCATGCCATTTTGACCATTTTTCCAGGATACCTGCCCTTCGCTGCGGGTAATCTCAAGCGGAGCCTGAAACATATTGCCATAATCAATAGTGCTGTTTTTCAGTGCAAGATTGAGCTTTCCCCAATGCTTATTTCCCTCTAAGCTGCCACTAAAATGGTTAACTGAAGGCAGTTCTTTCCAACGTAACCAGCTTACATCCTGCCATTTCAGGCGAATGTCCATATCATCGGGAAGGGCTGGTGTGATATCGAGGGCAAAATTGTCAATCACCCCTTTTGGCTGTCGGTATTGCCAATCCTTGACGATATCCGGTGTCACAAAAGAGAGTATCGGTAATATTCCGTTTAAATATTCAAGTTGGATATTTTCAGCACGAATACGCCAATGATCATTGTCCTGATATTGCCGAGACTGTTTAACATACAGTGCCGCAATCTTCCCTTCAGGCCATCGTTGCTCGTCAGTTTTCAGGCTGGCCAGATTTGGTACTTCGAACAACCACCCTTCCCCCTGACGACGCATCTGCACAAGGAAGTCACGCACTTCAAGTCGGTGTTTTTCATTTCCGACATCCCAATTGGCGCCACCGTGCCTAAGCTGCAAGCGTCCACTATCAATCCGCCCATTCTGCAAGGTAATCCAACTGGCTAAGCTGAAATGGGCCTTATCCAACCCCGTGTTATCCCTTAACCAACGGCTTAACCACAATCGCATGTCGATATCATCGGCCTGCAAATAAACGGTGCCATTATCCAAGATCCCATCGCTATCTTTCAGGTCAAGTTTCACCTGGACAATACCTTCTTGCCCATTAAGCGAAGAGAGGCTTACGCTGCCTTGTGCCCGATGGCGGTTATCTTGATTCAACCAGGTTAGTTGCGGTAATAGCAAATCACCTTTTTCACCTGATGGCGTCAAAAAGGTCAATCGGCTGTCATGCAAATCAAAATGATTGAATTGTTCAAGAAACAAGGTAGAGAGGCTATCCGGCTGAGAAAACCTGTTTTCGCCCTCTGTGTCAAACAGCGCCTTATTGTAATTTACCTGAAGCTGGTAAAAGGACAGATCACGAAAATGCCAGCGCCGTTGTAGAAGTGAGCGCCAGACATCCAAAGAAAGCATGACCTTTTTGGCATGAATATCGACATCTGCCGTCTTTGCCCTGATATCACGGATTTCCAGACTAGGACCAAAAGGTTCCCAGTGTCCTTTTATGTAGCCAATATTGACAGGAATGTTTGTCACGTCAGCAATTTTTTCGACTAATTGCTGACGATATTCATTGATGTGTGGCAGGAAGAAACGCAACCCGCTGACAAGCAAAGCCACAATGATAATAACTATTGCGGCTGTCGCTAATAGTATCCCCGGCAGTCGCTTCACGCATTTCTCCTTGGTTGCCAGCGCTATTTCTCTGCAAGCTAGTTTCTACAAATCTTCTTCTACAGACTCGCTCTTACATAATGAACGGATCGTGTTACATCATGATAACGTCGAATTGCTCCTGGCTGTAACGCTGTTCTGTCTGCACTTTGACCTGCTTACCCACAAAAATTTCCACCTCGGCCAATGCGTGAGACTCATCCCCTTTTAAGGCTTCACTGACGGCTGGCGAGGCATAAACCAGAAAACGATCCGCATCAATTGCACGATTGACGCGTACAATTTCACGCAAGATTTCATAACAGACAGTTTCGACGGATTTTACCGTGCCACGTCCCTGACACGTTGGGCAATTATCACATAAGATATGTTCGATACTTTCCCGCGTACGCTTGCGTGTCATCTCGACCAAGCCCAATTGTGAAAAACCATTGATGGTGGTTTTTACCCTATCTTTGCTTAATGCCTGTTCCAGGGAAGCTAATACACGGCGACGATGTTCTTCATTACCCATGTCAATAAAATCAATGATAATGATACCGCCCAAATTACGGAGCCTTAATTGCCGGGCGATTGCCTGTGTTGCTTCAATATTAGTATTAAAGATAGTCTCATCTAAGTTGCGATGCCCAACAAAAGCACCCGTATTAATATCAATTGTCGTCATGGCTTCTGTCTGATCAATGATCAGATACCCGCCTGACTTTAATTCCACCTTACGTTCCAGCGCCCGTTGAATTTCATTTTCCACGTCGTACAGATCAAATATCGGCTGGTTTCCCTGATAATGTTCCAGTTTAGCGTTCATTTCAGGGATATATTCATCAATAAATTCCTGCAATTGGATAAATGTTTGGCGGGAATCAACTCGAATACGATCGAGGGAAGCACCAACAAAATCACGTAAGACACGCTGTGCCAGAGCTAATTCACCATAGACCTTGTTTTTAGTGATATTGCGTTTCTTACGTTCAATCACTTTACTCCACAGGCGCTTCAAAAATGCGGCATCCTGCCTCAGTTCTTCTTTTCCCACACCTTCAGCAGCCGTGCGAATAATAAAACCCCCATGCTCATCACAATACTCCATCACGATGCTTTTTAGGCGCTCACGCTCTGCTTCGCTCTCTATGCGCTGTGAAACACCAACATGCGATGCACCTGGCATAAACACCAAGTAACGTGATGGTAAGGTGATATCCGTTGTTAAACGGGCACCTTTTGTTCCCAGAGGATCTTTCACTACCTGGACAAGTAAATCCTGCCCTTGACGCACCAATTCAGCAATGTCCCTGACATGGAAGTTTTTCCGCTCTTCTCCGGCAATACACTCAGTATGGGGCACAATATCCGAAGCATGCAAAAAAGCCGCTTTCTCCAGCCCAATATCGACAAAAGCCGCCTGCATACCCGGTAAAACCCGGCTCACACGCCCTTTGTAAATGTTTCCGACAATGCCCCTTTTGGCTTCCCGCTCAATATGAATTTCTTGTAAGATACCGCCATCAATATAAGCAACCCGCGTTTCGGATGGTGTTACATTGACTAATAACTCTGCTGTCATGAATAGTCCTTCCCATCAGCTAACGCTAAAAATCGTGTGATTAATTCATTCGTTTCCACCAGTGGCAAGCCGACAACAGCGTGGTAACTGCCGTTAATTTTTCTGACAAAACAACCGCCTTTACCTTGGATCCCATAAGCGCCGGCTTTATCCATCGGCTCCCCAGTAGCAATATATTCCTGTATTTCCGATTGGGACAACTGGCGGAATATCACATCTGTAATGACTATCTCACTCAAGGTGTGTTGATTGTTCGATAAAGCAACAGCCGTCATTACTTGGTGGCACTGACCAGACAAGGCGTTAAGCATTTGCGCAGCGTGTTGCTGATTTTGTGGTTTTTCCAAGATGCAGTTATTCAATACAACAATGGTATCCGCTCCCAGAACGGGGTGATCGTGAGGTGCAATGGCTACGCCAGATTGTGCTTTCTCTCTGGCTAATCGAGTAACATATTGCTGTGGAGACTCCCCTTCATGCCATTTTTCTTCGACCTGAGGTGTCAGGATTTCAAAGTTAAAATCCAATAATTCCACCAATTCACGCCGTCTTGGGGAGCCAGAAGCTAAGTAAATGGTTTTCATTGCGAATAATCCTTAGGAGTCTATCCCATCAGCTATTTTTTGTTATATGCCTTTGCCTTTTAAATACAGGAACCCACTTTAACGAACTGAAAATTGACGACGGATTTTCCGCATTAATAAGAATAGCCAAGGCCAGAGAATACCATTGACCACCCCATTCCAGAACACTTCTGGATGAAAGAGGGTCTTTAGTAATAGAGTATGAACCAGGAAAACACAGAGGTTCATCAATGTCGAAAGCCCGACCACAACCAGGGCTTGCTGCCAAAGCGCCATATTGCGGATAAGCTGGAATTTGAATGCGACCAGGAAACTGATAATGCTAAATGCCAAAGCATGTGCTCCCAAGATACTTCCGTGCAACAGATCAGTAATAATCCCCAAGACAAAGCCAGTACCAACGCTGACACGATGGGGAAGCGCAAGCAACCAATAAACTAAGCACAGCATCAATAAGGCAGGCCGGAACATAAAAAACTGCTCCGGCCACGGCATAATCTGTAGCACTATCGCAATCAGGAAAGACAACCAAATGATCCAAAGTCCTTGGCTATAGTATTGGCTCATTGATGATTTCCTGTCGCTGATAATGTCGGTTTTTCCGCTGACGTTTCTGTTGATTCTGGTGCCAGCAACTGCGATGTCTCATTTGGTGGGTTTGGCAACACCTGTGGTAACACCTGCATCAAACGCTCATTGGCAGCGCGGTATACTTCCGAAGGGGGTAATGGTTCAGAGGGATCATTATCCCCCCCCCATAATAGGAGTAAATAGCGCAAGCGCCGCAATTCAGCCAATGGACGGGCACGAATTACCGAATGAGCCCGCTGGTTATCAATTTTGACAGAAGAAACGACAGCCACAGGATAACCTTCAGGAAAACGCCCTCCCAGCCCCGATGTCACCAATACATCACCGACACGGATGTCTGTATCACTGGGTAAAGGTTCTAGCAGGAGATCATCCGTACACCCTGCTCCACCAGCAATAACACGAATGTCATTACGCAGTACCTGCACAGGAATTGCGTGGGAGGGATCGCAAATCAACAATATCCGGCTGCTCAACTGACTTACGGCAGTCACTTGACCCACGACACCGCGATCACTGATAACCGGCTGCCCTTCATACACACCATCCTTCGCCCCCTTATCAATGACCATTTGATCTCGATATGGATCCATCCCGCCAGAAATCACCTGTGATACCATCATGTGCTCATCATGACGCAACGGCGACCCTAACAATTCACGTAAACGAGAATTTTCTTGTTTCAGTTGCCCCAACAGTAACAATTTACTGTCTTGCAACCGCAGTTCATTACGCAGGGTTCTATTTTCCAGCTCCAGATGATTACGGCTAGTGAGAGATTCTGAAATACCGTCCAAAAACTGACGCGGTCCATTGGCAAGAAAGTAAAAAGGACTGACAGCCGTATCCATGTAGCTACGGACTTTATTGAAAACACCAAGGCGACTGTCTACCACCATCAAAATGATGGCAACAATGATAGCAAAAAAGAGTCGTAGTTGCAGAGAAGACCCTCTGCTAAAAATCGGCTTCATAAATGGCGTATTGTCGGGCTGTATTGTCTCATAAATGATAAAACTCTGGAACAATCGGCAAGGAGGTTCCAATAAAACATATCCACCTCCCAGCTCACAGAGTTACTTTCAGTCTTCGCTGAACAGATCGCCACCATGCATGTCGATCATCTCCAGTGCCTTGCCACCACCACGGGCAACACAGGTCAGGGGATCTTCAGCAACAATGACAGGAATGCCTGTTTCTTCCATCAGTAACCGATCAAGATTACGCAGCAACGCACCACCGCCAGTCAGCACCATGCCTCGTTCAGAAATATCAGAGGCCAATTCTGGTGGGCACTGTTCCAGAGCAACCATAACAGCGCTCACAATACCTGTTAATGGTTCTTGCAAGGCTTCTAGAATTTCATTGGAATTCAGGGTAAAACTGCGAGGCACACCTTCCGCAAGGTTACGGCCACGCACTTCGATTTCTCGTACTTCATCCGTTGGATAAGCAGACCCAATTCCGTGTTTAATGCGCTCTGCCGTTGCTTCCCCAATCAGGGAGCCATAATTACGACGAACGTAGTTGATGATAGCTTCATCAAAACGGTCACCACCAATACGCACAGAAGAAGAATAAACCACCCCATTAAGGGAAATAACAGCAACCTCAGTGGTTCCCCCACCGATATCAACAACCATTGAACCCGTTGCCTCGGAAACTGGCAAACCAGCACCAATAGCAGCTGCCATAGGTTCTTCAATTAAAAATACTTCTCGTGCTCCTGCACTTTGGGCGGATTCACGGATAGCACGACGCTCAACTTGAGTCGCACCGACAGGCACACAGACCAACACGCGCGGACTTGGGCGCATGAAACTGTTATTGTGAACCTGCTTGATAAAATGCTGTAGCATCTTTTCGGTAACATAGAAATCAGCAATAACCCCATCCTTCATGGGACGGATAGCAGCAATATTACCCGGAGTACGTCCCAGCATCTGTTTTGCTTCCAGCCCCACCGCTGCAACACTTTTTGGTGAACCGGCTCTGTCCTGACGAATAGCCACAACAGAGGGTTGATCCAATACTATTCCTTGGCCTTTGACATAAATAAGGGTATTGGCAGTACCCAAGTCAATGGACAAATCGTTGGAAAACATGCCACGAAATTTCTTTAACATAACGAAAGGATAATCCTGCAAGCTGGGGACGGAGATTGTCCGTCTACTCTATCAACCACATGAAGCAGCGACAAGGCGCATAATTAACTACTTTTACTACTTCAATAAAAGTGGCCACGTTATTCACATCAGAAATACGATATTCTACGTTACTTTTCTCTAACGGAGCAGAAAAAAACTACATAAAAATGGGTTAATTCAGCTAATACACCAAAAAACAACATGACAAAGAAAGTCCCAAGGCGAAATAGTTCATTAATTATAAAAACAATAGATGAATTTAGTGAGATATCACAACATTGTTGTCTGCCCATTTCAGTACGTCAGGTTTTATCTATATTGTAGTAACGTAAAGTTGTAATGGTACAAATTGCCGTGATGCAAAATGATAGTAATACCAGAACCGTAGTCATGCTAAAAAAGTAATAACGTTAGATAGATACCTATCAAGAGAGGATGATCATGAAAGCCTTATTACTGGAACAACACGAAATATTATCAGCATCCATTCAAGATATTGATGTGTCTCAACTGCCATCGGGTAATGTGGTCGTTGATATCCATTGGTCAACACTCAATTACAAAGATGCCCTTGCCATCACCGGCAAAGGAAAGATTATCCGCCAATTTCCGATGGTGCCGGGGATTGATTTTTCTGGTGTTGTCCATCATTCCGAAGATCCCCGTTTTCACGTTGGACAGCATGTTTTGCTGACTGGCTGGGGTGTGGGAGAAACACATTGGGGCGGGCTGGCAGAACAAGCAAAGGTATCTGGTGAATGGCTGACCCCCTTGCCGCCCGAATTAAGTACCCGACAAGCGATGATCATCGGCACGGCAGGTTTTACTGCCATGTTATGTGTCATGGCGTTGGAACAAGGAGGCGTCACACCGGAAAGCGGAGAAATCGCCGTGACAGGAGCCAGTGGTGGGGTTGGCAGTACGGCGATTACCTTACTATCACAACTGGGCTATTCCGTCACTGCAATTAGCAGCAAACCCGACAGCCAAGATTACCTGATCTCGCTGGGGGCGAAAACGGTTTTACCTGCCAGTGATTTCAACCAGCCATCACGCCCATTAGAAAAACAACGTTGGGCTGGTGTGATAGATACCGTTGGTGGCACGATATTGGCTACCCTGCTAGCACAAGTGCGTTACAACGGTACAGTAGCCGCTTGTGGCATGGCAAGTGACAGTCAACTCCCCACGAGCGTAATGCCGTTTATTCTACGTAATGTTCGTTTACAGGGTGTAGAATCTGTCACTGTCCCTGCGGTGAAACGCCCTGCCGTTTGGCAACGTTTGCAAACGCTATTGCCAGATCCCTTTTATCAGCAAGCAGCGAATGAAATTACATTAGAACAGGTGATCGAACACGCCAATAAGTTGATAAACAATCAAATTACGGGCAGAACAGTGGTGAAAGTGCGCTGATAAGACCAGTATTTAGCTGCCAAATGCCACGATATATTTATAATGTCTGGCTTTATCGCCAAATTTACAATTCTAAATATCAGAAAGAGATGACAAACCGTTGACATCGAGTTATCTTGGTCGATTGTTGACAGATTGCCGGAGATACCCGCACAATGGCAGACAAGTTTCGCATTTTACTCTTGAATGGCCCTAACCTGAACCTGTTGGGAACACGAGAGCCAGAGACCTACGGCAAGTTAACGCTGGATGACATCGTTAACAGACTGTCAAAAGAAGCTCAACAATCGGGGGCTGAATTATCCCATCTGCAATCCAACGCAGAATCTGAACTGATTGAAAGAATTCATTCTGCGCGGGGCAATACGGATTTTATTTTAATCAACCCTGCGGCATACACGCATACCAGCGTGGCATTGCGCGACGCACTTCTGGCGGTAGATATCCCATTTATTGAGATTCACCTTTCCAATGTGCATGCCCGCGAGCCATTCCGCCACCACTCATATCTTTCCGATATTGCAGTCGGTGTTATCTGTGGATTGGGGGCGGATGGTTACAGTTTCGCATTACAGGCAGCGGTCAACCGCTTGTCAACATCCAACTAATTGACTTAAAAGTACGGAACCACACTCATGGATATTCGTAAGATAAAAAAACTGATCGAGCTGGTTGAAGAATCTGGCATTTCTGAACTGGAAATTTCTGAAGGTGAAGAGTCAGTACGCATCAGCCGGGCAACGACAGCCACGGCAATACCTGTGACCCAGCAATATATTTCTGCACCTGCTCAGCAGCCAGTGCAGGCTGCTGTACCCGCAGCGCCAGTCGCCGCTGACAAACCCGCTGAAATCAATGGTCACACCGTTCGCTCTCCGATGGTTGGTACGTTCTATCGTTCACCAAGCCCAGATGCGAAACCTTTCATTGAAGTCGGCCAGCACGTTAATCAGGGCGAAACCCTGTGCATCGTTGAAGCGATGAAAATGATGAATCAGATCGAAGCTGACAAAACTGGCGTAGTAAAAGCAATTCTGGTCCAAGACGGTCAACCTGTTGAATTCGACGAGCCATTGGTCGTCATCGAATAACGAGGCGCACCCCATGCTTGAAAAAATTGTCATTGCTAACCGCGGTGAAATTGCACTGCGTATCCTGAGAGCCTGTAAGGAACTTGGGATCAAAACCGTGGCTGTACACTCTGCGGCAGACCGTGATCTGAAGCACGTCCTGCTGGCGGATGAAACCGTCTGCATTGGCCCGGCTGCCTCAGCTAAAAGTTATCTAAATATTCCTGCCATTATCTCTGCGGCGGAAATCACTTGCGCACAGGCAATCCACCCGGGTTATGGCTTCCTGTCTGAAAATGCTGACTTTGCCGAGCAGGTCGAGCGTTCTGGCTTTATTTTCATTGGCCCGAAAGCGGACACTATCCGTTTGATGGGGGATAAAGTTTCCGCTATCAATGCAATGAAAAAAGCAGGTGTCCCTTGCGTTCCTGGCTCTGATGGCCCATTGGGTGACGATACCGAGAAAAACAAGACCATTGCAAACCGCATTGGCTACCCGGTAATCATCAAAGCATCGGGCGGCGGCGGCGGTCGTGGTATGCGCGTCGTACGCAGCGATAAAGATCTGGCACAATCCATCGCCATGACCCGCGCAGAAGCTAAAGCCGCTTTCAACAACGACATGGTATACATGGAGAAATTCCTTGAAAACCCACGTCACGTTGAAATACAGGTCTTAGCTGATGGTCAGGGCAATGCACTCTATCTGGCTGAACGTGACTGCTCCATGCAGCGCCGCCACCAGAAAGTGGTGGAAGAAGCGCCAGCACCAGGTATCTCACCAGAACTGCGCCGCAGTATCGGTGAACGTTGCGCCAATGCCTGCATCGAAATCGGCTATCGCGGAGCAGGTACATTTGAGTTCCTGTACGAAAACGGCGAATTCTACTTTATTGAGATGAATACCCGTATTCAGGTTGAACATCCCGTGACTGAAATGATCACTGGCGTTGACTTGATTAAGGAACAGTTGCGTATCGCCTCCGGTATGCCACTGTCCATCAAACAGGAAGATGTTGAAATCAAAGGGCATGCGATCGAATGCCGTATCAATGCCGAAGATCCGAAAACCTTCCTGCCAAGTCCGGGCAAGATCACCCATTTCCACTCACCCGGTGGGTTTGGTGTGCGTTGGGAATCCCACATCTATGCGGGATATACCGTACCGCCTTACTATGATTCCATGATTGGTAAGCTCATCACTTACGGCGAAACCCGTGAAGTGGCCATTGCGCGTATGAAGAACGCACTGGCCGAGTTGATCATTGATGGCATTAAGACCAATATCGATCTGCAACTGGCAATCATGAATGACGAGAACTTCCAGAAAGGTGGAACCAATATCCACTATCTGGAGAAGAAATTAGGCTTACATGATAAGTAAGGTTTCTTTGACGCTTATTTAGCGTTTGTTGCTTTGAATAAAATCCCATCTTTTATCGGTGGGATTTTTTATATTCCCCCCTATTGTTTCATGTAAATTACCCGGAGAACGAATGGACGGACGATTTGTTCAATCCAATAAAGAAGCACGCTGGGCGATATTCCTGACATTGGCCTATCTTGTTGGTTGGCTGCTGTGTGCTTATTTACCCAGTGATGCCATCGGCTTAACTGGGTTGCCTCGCTGGTTTGAACTGGCTTGCCTGCTGCTACCTGCCTTATTTATCATCCTTTGCTATTTGATGGTGAAGTTTATATTCAAGGACATTCCACTGGAGGATAGTGATGCAAAGTGAAGTCATTCTGCCTCTCGTGGGATATCTGGCATTAGTGTTCATGCTCTCAATCTATGCTTATCGCCGCCGACAAACAGGCGAATTCCTCAGTGAGTATTTTCTCGGCAACCGCTCAATGGGGGGTTTTGTACTGGCAATGACCATTACCGCAACCTATATCAGTGCCAGTTCCTTTATTGGTGGCCCTGGTGCCGCTTATAAGTATGGTATCGGTTGGGTGTTATTATCATTGATCCAATTGCCGGCGATATGGCTCTCACTGAGCGTATTGGGAAAAAAATTTGCGATCCTCGCCCGCCGTTATAATGCGGTCACCCTCAACGATATGCTATATGCACGCTACCAAAGCCGCTTTCTGGTCTGGTTTGCCAGTATAAGCCTGCTGGTGGCCTTTATCGGTGCTATGACAGTGCAATTCATTGGCGGTGCTCGTTTACTGGAAACCGCCGCCGGTATTCCTTACGATACAGGGCTATTGATTTTTGGCGTTTCCATCGCCCTCTATACGGCTTTTGGCGGTTTTAGAGCCAGCGTCCTTAATGATGCCTTACAAGGATTAGTGATGTTGCTGGGAACCGCGTTATTACTGGCAGGCATTATCTATAAAGCCGGTGGATTATCAGCAGCAGTGACGACACTGCGCACTATTGACCCTAATCTGGTTTCTCCTTATGGCGTCGATAATATCCTCACAGGGCCATTTATGGCGTCTTTCTGGGTACTGGTTTGCTTTGGTGTTGTTGGGCTGCCACACACCGCAGTGCGCTGTATCTCTTATAAAGACAGTAAAGCCGTTCACCGTGGTATTGTGCTTGGCACACTCGTAATGGCATTCCTGATGTTCGGTATGCACCTTGCTGGTGCCCTTGGCCGAGCCATCATTCCTGATCTGACGATCCCCGATCAAGTGATCCCAACGTTAATGATCACGGTACTGCCTCCTGTTGCTGCCGGTATTTTTCTGGCTGCACCAATGGCGGCGATTATGTCCACCATTAACGCCCAATTACTGCAATCTTCGGCCACTATCGTCAAAGATCTCTATTTAAACCTGTTTCCACACCAGATCAGCCAGGAGAAAAAACTGTCACGCATCTCCAGTTATTCCACCCTATTTTTAGGGGCATTACTGCTACTGGCAGCCTGGCGCCCACCTGAGATGATTATCTGGCTGAACTTGCTGGCATTTGGTGGACTGCAAGCCGTTTTCCTCTGGCCACTAGTGCTAGGATTATATTGGGAAAAAGCCAATGCCCAGGGAGCAATCAGCTCAATGCTGACAGGAGCCGCAAGCTATACTTTGCTGGCAACGTTCAATATCCAGCTGCTTGGTTTCCACCCTATCGTGCCATCGCTATTGCTGAGTTTACTGGCATTTTGGCTAGGAAATAAATTTGGTGCGGCTTGCTCTAACCGGTTACATTTCACACAATAACGTGATCCACAAAACGAGAATTTTTTATGCCTTGGATACAATTAAGATTAAACACCACGGGACAACAAGCGGAAGCATTAGGCGATGAGCTGATGGAAAGTGGCGCAGTATCAGTCACCTTTCAGGATAGCCACGATACCCCTATTTTTGAGCCTCTGCCGGGCGAGACGCGTTTATGGGGTGATACCGATGTTATCGGCCTGTATGACGCTGAAATGGATATGAAAGCGGTTGTCAGCCAATTGGAGCAACTTCCACAACTGGGTAAAGGTTTTATCCACAAAATTGAACAACTGGAAGATAAAGATTGGGAACGAGAGTGGATGGATAACTTCCACCCTATGCGCTTCGGGAAGCGTCTGTGGATCTGCCCTAGCTGGCGCGAAGTGCCTGAACCAGAGGCCGTCAATGTCATGCTTGACCCTGGTTTGGCCTTCGGCACGGGTACTCATCCAACCACCTCCCTTTGCCTGCAATGGCTGGATGGCCTTGATCTGGCAGGTAAAACCGTGATCGACTTTGGTTGCGGCTCAGGCATATTGGCTATCGCAGCGCTGAAACTGGGCGCAAAACACGCCATCGGTATTGATATCGATCCACAAGCCATTCAAGCCAGCCGAGATAACGCCGAACGCAATGGTGTATCTGACCAATTAACCCTCTACCTGTCCAAAGATCAACCTAAAGACCTTGAATGCGATATCGTGATTGCCAATATTCTGGCAGGTCCTCTGCGTGAACTTGCTCCTGTCATTGGCTCCCTGCCTAAATCTGGTGGATTATTAGGCTTATCCGGTGTTCTGGCCAGTCAAGCTGATGGGGTAGCTCAGGCCTATGACAATGAATTCATTATTGATCCAATAGCTGAACAAGAAGAATGGTGTCGTATCACAGGGATTAAAAAATAATCAACTGATACCTATTGAAAAGCGTGATTATCCACTAAAATGATCCCCCAGGAGGTCAATTAGTGGTAATCCGCTCTGTTTATGATTAGAAATATAAGTAATAACAAATTTCAGCAATAAAATGTAACCATTTGTTATTTAACAGTAATCAACCAATTTTAAAAAAATCAACTGGAAAAAATCCGTTATAAATGTCGATTCGCTCAAAGTTTGGCCTTTCATATCTTGTGAAAAATGCGTAATATACGCGCCCTTAGTCACAGTTGACCACTCTTTCTTCGTCTATGCGTATCGGACAATACCAGTTGAAAAACTGTCTTATTGCGGCTCCTATGGCAGGCATAACAGATCGCCCGTTTCGATCTCTTTGCTACCAGATGGGAGCAGGAATGACAGTCTCAGAAATGCTTTCTTCCAATCCCCAGGTTTGGAAGACGGATAAATCACGGCTGCGTATGGTTCATAGCGACGAACCCGGAGTGCGTTCTGTACAAATAGCCGGTAGTGATCCCGATGAAATGGCGGCGGCAGCGAAAATTAACGTCGCTAATGGTGCCCAGATCATCGATATCAATATGGGGTGCCCAGCTAAGAAGGTGAATCGTAAGCTGGCAGGCTCTGCATTACTACGTTATCCAGAACTGGTTGAAAAAATCCTTTCTGCGGTAGTCAATGCAGTTGATGTGCCTGTCACTTTGAAGATCCGCACAGGTTGGTCACCGGAAGAACGTAACTGTGTAGAAATTGCCCAATTGGCCGAACGTTGTGGTATTCAGGCTCTTACGATACATGGCAGGACGCGATCTTGCCTGTTTAATGGTGAAGCCGAGTACGACAATATTCGGACAGTTAAGCAGACTGTTGCCATTCCAATTATTGCCAATGGCGACATTACTGACCCGCTAAAAGCCAGAGCAGTGCTTGAATACACTGGGGCTGATGCCCTGATGATAGGCCGTGCTGCTCAGGGAAGACCCTGGATCTTTCGGGAAATCCAGCATTATCTGGAAACAGGAGAATTGCTGCCACCGATGCCCCTTGGCGAAGTGCAGCGTTTAATGAGCGAGCATGTACGAGAACTGCATGACTTTTACGGTCAAGGCAAAGGAGTTCGTATTGCACGCAAGCATGTATCTTGGTATCTCAAGGAACATGCCCCTGATGACCAGTTTCGGCGCACATTCAACGCCATAGAGGATGCCAGCGAACAGCTGGAGGTGTTGAAGGCATACTTCGAAAATTTTTGCGTAAATAAAGAAAAGAGCTGACAGAACTATGTTCGAACAACGCGTAAATTCTGATGTACTAACCGTTGCTACTGTAAATTCACAAGATCAGGTAACTCAAAAACCTCTGCGTGATTCGGTTAAACAAGCACTGAAGAACTATTTTGCTCAACTGAACGGTCAAGACGTTAATGACCTGTATGAGCTGGTACTGGCTGAAGTAGAACAGCCACTGTTGGACATGGTGATGCAATACACCCGTGGCAACCAGACTCGCGCAGCACTGATGATGGGAATCAACCGTGGCACTCTGCGTAAGAAACTGAAAAAATATGGCATGAACTGATCCTAGTCAGTCAACATGTTGTTGAAGAAGCACTTTCTCTTTTGAGAAAGTGCTTTTTTTGTTTCTGAGTACCCCACATAAAAGTCCTCAGCATAAAAAATTCATTGGAAAACATAGGGACAAGCAAGAAGTGAAATTTGCGTTCAATGAGATGACCGATAACCTCAGCTTGGTTAAAGGCTAGTGAAAGGGATGACAGAGCAGTTATAGGGTGGTGTCGCAAGCCCTATGTCATGATTTGGAAACAAAAGCGTTATCACTCAGGGATAGGCATTCGGACATTGGGTGCCCATCCTCCCTTCGCAATATGAATATGTTATAAAGCCTACCGACGTAAGCAAAACAATGACCATAACGATGCTCAGACAATTTCTGAGGCCTGCCAACATGGCACAATCCGTCCGGTAAGAGTAAAAGCCTTGAACAGCGAGATGAGCAAACTTTTTTGAAAATGCGGCGACTTGTGGTGGAAGAAAAAACGCAACTGATCAACCATATCCGTAAATTGTTGGCTGAATAGGCTCTTATTAGACCCACTGACGTTGAAAGGTTTCGCGATATTTTATATTTTAATTGAAGACCAGCATTATTAAAGACATAAACTCCCAAAAACAGAAGAATTATGTTACTGGAATTTTTGCTTCTTATGTTTACAGCAAAAGTTAAAATTATAGTGTTCTTGAACTGGTTTATTAATTGTTTAAGAGCAATCTTTTAATGTTGTGGTGTTAAATGAAACAATAATGAATGAGTGAGAATTACACGTCTTTGTTAAAGCGGTTTTTACTATAGGAGGTTTTCTATGACCGAGTCTTTATCAATGGAATGTAATAAAAAAACAATGCTAAGCCGATTTTTTATTGCTGCTAAAAAATATCCAGAAAGAATAGCAATTAAAGAGAATAAAAGGGAACTGAGTTACCACGGATTACAAAATTTTATTATAAACATATCTAATGAATTACAAAAAAAAGGAGTTAAGCCAGGTGATAAAGTCGCTGTAGAACTTTCTCATTCTGTAGAATTGATAGCTACTTTATTAGCAGTGCAATATGTTGGAGCAGCATATATTCCAATTGATAAAAAAGCACCTAAAGAAAGAAATAATTTAATTATTAATGATGCTTGTCCAGTTTTAATCATCAATGATGACAGTTCAATTTTACATCATAGATGTGAAACAGAAAATACTAATTTCATGATTAATACTACACCAATGTCTATGGTATATGACGAATCATTATTACAAGAAACTGCATATATAATATATACATCTGGAACTACTGGCTCCCCAAAGGGAGTTCCAATTACTCACGAAAATTTACTCTCATTATTTAATGCAACAGAATGTTTTTATCGTTTCAATGAGACTGATATTACACTTTTATATCATTCTTATGCATTTGATTTTTCAGTATGGGAAATTTGGTCTGTTTTAGCCTATGGTGGCAGGTTAGTGATACCAGATGAAGAGACACGAATAACGCCATATAAGTTGGCTAAATTAGTTAAAGATGAAAAAGTTACTCTACTAAACCAAACACCGACGGCATTTTCTATTAATTCCCGTGCCCTTGCTGAATTCGGAATGGAAGAATTATCATTGCGTTTTATTATCTTTGGAGGAGAGAGATTAAACTTTCAAGCATTGAGAAATTGGTATAAACAGTTTGGTTTTAACTCACCTCAATTAGTTAATATGTATGGTATTACTGAAACTACCATTCACGCAAGTTGGCATGTTGTTAATGAAAATGATTTAGAAAATTTTGAGTCCACTATAGGATATCTATTACCTGGATTCGATTATGCTATCCGCCCAATAAGTGATGATAACGTAACTAACAAAAAAAGTGGTGAGCTTTTATTATCAGGTCATCAAGTAACCAAAGGATATTTAAACGATGAAACTAAGAACAAGGATAAGTTTATTTGGTTAGAAAACAATGGCATTTGGCATCGATATTACTGCTCTGGTGATTTAGTTTCTTATAACAAGAAAGGTGAATTAGTTTATTGTGGTCGATGTGATCAGCAAGTGAAAATAAATGGTTATAGAATCGAAATTGGAGAGATTGAATCAGTTCTAGCTAGATATGAAAAAATAAATGATATTTCAGTAATAGCTTCATATTCTGAAGTTAGTCGTGACTATTTGATTTGTTTTTTTACCTCTTCCACATCAGAAAAAGAATCCATTGGAGCTTTAACTAATTTAGCAAAAGAAAATTTACCAATATATATGAGACCATTGCGTTATAGAAAAATAGAAACCATACCTAAAACAATTAATGGGAAAATTGACAAAAAACTAATTTTAAATTACTTGGAGTAAATAAATGATAGATAACAATATATTAACTAATGAAAGCGATATAAAATTAAAAGCCTTAGATAGATATCTTTCCTTATTGGGAAGTATGTTAGAAAAAACAGTTAAATCTAATGATGATTTTATTGATGTTGGCGGTCATTCCATGATAGCAGTCTTATTAAATGAGAAAATAAAGAATGAATTCAATTTAATTTTGTCTATGGAGAAGCTTTTTAACGCTACGCTGTATGAAACATTTATTGAATCTACTTATATAAATAAATAATCAATTTAAAATAGGAAGTTTGTTATGTATCTTAAACTTAATAAAGAGCAATTAAATAATTTTCATAAAAATGGATTTATTGGTCCATTGACCATTTATTCCAAAGAAGAAGTGAATAAAGTGTGGAATGATGTTCGCCGCCAACTTCCTGATCGTAGTTATGCAGCATATCCTACTGATTCATATGGAGCAGCAACTAATATTTCGAACTACGATCGTCACTTAGATCTTGACTTACTTAGTCGACATATTATCCACCCTAAAATAATTGCTCCTGTTTCAAGCATTTTAGGAGATGACGTTTTATGCTGGAGAACTGAGTTTTTCCCAAAATATCCAGGAGATGAGGGGACAGATTGGCATCAAGCTGACACTTTCGCGAATGCCAGTGGTAAACCTCAAATTTTATGGCCAGGAGAAACAGAAGAGCAATTCGGTAAAGGAACATTAACGGTTTGGACTGCATTTACAGACGCCACAATTGAAAATGGTTGTTTACAAATCATTCCTGGTACTCATGTCAAAATGAATTATGATGAGACTAAATCAATGGAATATCAAAGCGATATTGTCAATAGTTTAACTAAGGATGGTATTCATCGTGGTTTTTTTGGTTACGATTATCGGCAATTGCAAATTGATCCAGACTGGAAGCCCGATGAAACTCAAGCCGTTTCTCTAGAAATGAAAGCAGGTCAGTGTGTGATCTTTTGGTCCACATTGATGCATGCCTCTCATCCAAATATGACTAAAGATAATTTCCGTATGGGGTTTGTAGCCCGTTATGCTCCCAGTTATGTGGATATCTATCCCAATACTGACCATGTTTACGAATATGGCGGGAATATACCTCTTGATAAATTTGGTTGTGTGATCGTATCAGGAAAAAATCGCTATAATAACAATAGAGTCATTTCTCATAACTTACGTGGACAACCGTTTACTCCATTATTTACACAATTATAAAAGGCATTTTTTATGACACAAATTCAGCGCTATCTGGACGATACGTATTGTTTTTTCTGCACGAGCGAAATAATTGCGATTGGTTCTGATGATTGGGGAAATTGGTTTATTCTAAAAGAGAATATTTTTCATCCGCAAGGTGGCGGTCAGCCGTCTGATATTGGGTGGGTGAATGATATATCTGTTAAAATCAGAAAACAGCCTACTAGCAGCCAGGTAGCTATCTATCCTGAATTACCTCTTCGCCATTCGCTGGGAGATAAAGTGATATCCAAAGTCTCGGTGGCAGACCGTATTTCTCACGCAGCATTACATACTACGGGTCATTTGCTGAACTGGGAGTTGCGCCAATATGGTTGGCTCGCTACTAAAGGTCATCATTTTCCTGGAGAATCACGAGTAGAATTTTCTCCAACAGGAGACCAAACCATACCGTTACATCAATTACCACTACAGGATATTGAAGCAGCTATTAGAATTAAATTATCTGATGGGAAGCAGGTAAAGACTTGGTATGAAGGCGACATCCGTTTGTGTTTAATTGAAGGCACTGAACCCGCCCCTTGCGCTGGTACACATGTTGATAATCTTAAAAAAATCAATGAATTTTCTATTAAATCAACCAAAGTCAAAAAGGGGATTCTGCGTATCAGCTATGACGCCAGCCATATTTTTTTGAGGTCAGACCATGCCTCGTAAGCAATTATCGAACATAGAACTGTATCTTTTAGATTTGGGATTACTGGTTATTGCCTTGTCTTGGGGGGCGAGTTATTCCCTGATGCAGCTCATCATTCAAGCTGGTGTCACTGTTCCGCTGTTTCTCATGCTTCGCTTTGCGTTAGCTGTACCGTTTATATTTATTGGTGCTCAAATACGCTTGCGTAAGATTACTCAAGGAGAATTAGTTAACGGCATACTATTTGGTGGTTTATTATACGCTATTTTGACATTAGAAACGCTGGGCGTGAAATATACGACGGCGGCTAATGCTGGGTTTCTTATTGCATTATCGGTAGTAATAGTGCCGTTCTTTGAGCGTGTATTTGGAAAACGTAAGCAAAGTAAATTGATTTACTGTACTTGCCTCTTATCTTTAGTTGGTGGAGGAATATTAAGTTTCGCCAATACGGGTAATTTCGGGGTTAATAAGGGAGACTTGCTCATCCTGCTGGCTGCTTTGATTCGTGGTTTCCAAATTTTCATGTTTGGTAAACAAACAGCAAGTAAACCCTATTCATTGATTAATATCACTCTGATTGAGTTGGTCACCGTTTCTCTATTAGGGTTCATTTTTGTTTTAACCATTGAACCTGTTTCATTACGCTTTATCCCTGCGATCTCTCTTAATGCCTGGGGATACATTTTATTTTTAAGTGTGATGGCAACTGCCTTTGCATTCCTCATGCAACTTTATGCTGCCAAAACAACGAGTCCGACACGAGTAGGATTAATTTTGTCTCTGGAACCCACTTTTGCGGCTCTATTTGCCATCATACTGATGGGGGAATCTATTGGTATTTTAAAAGGTATAGGAGGAGCAATTATAGTCTTTTCAGCTTTATTAGGGCGTATTGCCGAAGGGAGACGTTATGAATAATCAACGCCTTCAATTATTGATGTTTCATCATGCTGGCGGTAATTCATCCATATTTTCGGATTTTGCCAAACGTTGTTTTGATGATTTCAACGTCATTCAACTTGAAATGCCCGGGCGGGGGCGTCGTCGTCATGAACCATTAATGTATTGTGTTGATCATGTTATTAAGGATTTTGCATCACAAGTCCCACCTCAAGGTGATATTGTATTATTTGGATATAGCTTAGGGGCATATATTGCCTATGTAATGGCCTCATATTGCCGTAAGCTATCACCTAAAAGAAAGATTATCTTAGTCGTGATTTCTAATGAACCTATACATTGTCGTCGTAAATTCTTCTTAGGAGCTGGGGAATTCACTCATCAACAATTACTAAAATTTACAACAAAATTAGGTCAACTTCCTAAATGGTTACGGGAAGAATCTACAATGTTGCAAAGTTTTTTAAATGTATTGGAAGCAGACTTATGTGTTGCTAATTCGATTAGTGCAGAATTGTCTTCTCCATTGAACGATATTCCAATTTTAGTGGTTTATGGAAATAATGATCCACTATTGCCAACGCCTCCTTTACGTTGGCGGGAATGTACTCAAAAAACATTTAATATTATTGAGGTATCTGGGGATCATTTTATCTTGTCTGAACAAGAAACTCAGATATACAAAATAATGAAGGATTTTCTTAATAAAGTGGCATTTGACCGTCAACCATCAGGGAAAAGTGATAGCGACCAAAATAACCAACGATAATAAAAGCTCTTTATTATTAAAACACTCAATTCAATTGAGGATCTAAAATATCGATTAATTTAGATAATATTTTATCAACAATATTAGGTTCAGCCTGTGTGTAAAACAGTATGCTAAACGTTCTGGCCTTGTATCGAGCCATGAATTGATGAACAATCAGTTGTAAAATTTAGTTTACAACTGATTCAATCTAAGTACTACCATAAATGCTGCATCAAATAAGGCAGCGCTCTCATGGAAAAAATAAAAAGTTTTTATTGATTGGATTTTCGCAATTCTGTTACTGGCACACCAGCGATTCCCCAATTATCAGTTTCCACTTCATCAATAACGACTATGGTAGTTTTAGGATTTTTATTCAATACATCAACTAAAAGCTGAGTTGCTCCTTCCATCAACTGGCGCTTTTGCTCTGCAGTAACACCTTCACGGGTAATTTTAATATTTACGTATGGCATATATGCTCCTTAACATTATAACAGTATGGAAATGATGCTCAGATAAATGAGCGCGAAAAAATTAAAAAGAAAAACATATCGTGTGTGCATTCTATAACTCGTATCGAATGTCGATACAGACAAACTATTAGCAACAAAAACAGCATTAATTGATACGGGAGATAATAATTGAGTGGAAATAAACAAACATATCCATACCTGATAATCTGCCGCACTCCCAGACATATATGGTGAAAAGAGAGACCAAGACAGGCTAAAAAGAATTAATGGATGCAAACCAACTATACTAAAAATAGGTAAAATGAATAATATAACAGCATATTTTTGCCAATCGTATAAATCGCTCACCCATTGACTTAATTCACTTGGAATAGAATTTAAATAAAGAGAAACTGTCGATGCCAGCAAGCTACAGGATAAAAGCAATAAAATTTCAGAAGATATTGACTGAGTAGCTGTTGATATTCCTGAATTCATCAATGAATGTTTTCCACTTAGTCTATCTATAACAAAAATAATACCTGACGTTATTGCCAAACTCTGCAATGAATTAAATTTAAAAATTAACAATGATATTAAAATACCTGACCAAAACAGCACGGTGAATATTATAATCCGACTCAGTTCTGGTAACTCTTCATTAGCTTCATCTTTATCATTTACAATATTTACAGGTGTTTTTTCATTTAATACAAGACTAAAAATTAACAACGGAATACCAAGCAATGCTGTCTCTGATAACGAAATTTTCGGCATTGCAGAATAAACCGTAGCAGCCCCAATAGTTATGGGTATTAATACCATAGTAATAGAGACCATTCGAGAAACAATCATAGCCAACTGTAATCGTGGTTCAACTAATCTTTTCAAACTATCAATAACAAGAGGGATAGCACCAAGGCTCATTGGTAGTGTCATAAAAATCGTCACTCCAGCAATAAGAAGTGAACGATAACGAGGCTTATTTTTTACCAATAAACTACGGAGAAAATGGTCAAGAGGTAAAGATAACATTACCTGCCGAAGTAACCCCACCCCTAGTAACAACCAGAATACGTCTAAGTACCGATGCATTAAATCTGAAAGTGAAATTGAAGATAGTCTATTTCCTGAAATTAAAATAATAAAACAAACAGCAAAGATTAGGATTCCACTGCGGGCAGAAGTTTTTTTCCACCAAAAAGATATAGATGAAATCAAATAAATAATACAACAAGATCCAGCAATTAATTCCATTTCTATATTTTTTTTGTGGATACTATTGACGATAAGGAAAATGAAAAATGACGCCGTCATTATAGGCGTCACATTACATGATATAAGTTTTATCTGCTTAGGCAACATTCTCATTGTCCCAAACTCGGGTCTGGTATTCTGCGAGTTGCTGATACATTTCTTTTACACAACGCCCTGCATCAACCAAAAATCGAGAATTGACATGAGGACGAGGAAGTACATAAGTATAAAAATTTGCACCTTCAGCCAAATTACCTAATGCCCAAATATTTTTTAATGCTTGGCCCTTACTGGTAATAGGATGTTGCTGAGCGTCAATATCTATACCTCCTGGATGGTAACGTCGATTGAGGAATGGGCGAATGGTACCGCTGGATATTAAGTTACGCATCAGTTCTGAATTATCATCTATAGGTGAGAAATTAGCTATTTTAGCTTTAATGATAATATCACCTGTAGTTATATTCGTTTCATTCACAAATCGGGAGTGAATTTCAAAATGACCAGTGCTGGAATTAAGAGTCAGAGTAGCATTTTTTCCTCCAGCAAGGGTGACAATTCCCGCCTCTATGAGGGCTAACAACTGTGCATTACGTTGTTTTGGCGGACCAACAGCAATACGGTTGAATATTGGATTATAATGTTCTAGAAAATATTGGTGTGATTCCGGTGTAAGTCCTGAAAAATCAATTGCACCACGTAAAATATCTCTGACATCTCGTATCACATCGGTGGCAGCTTTCACCGGACCTTTCACGTTACCCTCTTCGGCTGCTTTTAGATCATCCTGTAAGAAAGTTTTAAACCAGCGAGTATAATCATGCAGATTAGAATGCATTTTCCCTTCATGAGGATACAGGATACGTAATATCGCGCTTTCTTCTTCCTTTCCCGGCTTCCAATTATTTGCATCAACCCAAATACCATCTAAAGTGCAACGGTATACGTAGCACATTTCTTTGAACAATAAAGGAAATATTTGAGTAGAGAAATCAAGTTGTGAATTTCCATTATCCTGCATATTTTTTCTACGCAAATCTTCTATTGCAGCAGAAGTAATAAATACTGGGCTATATTGGCCACCTGCTCCTTTCTGATTTACGCCTCGGCTACTAAATGGCAATGCTTGCCGTGAATATAGTGCAAGATTAGGCTCCTTCCCACTTGGTAAATAGGTTAGCTTACCATCCTGATAAGTAAATTTACCCCCCCGCCCCACTGTAAACTGGGATATTACGTCATAGGCAGTTAAACCAATACCTTGAATAAATACACGACAGTTTGGCTTTATCTCATTGAGTTTTTCAATAGGATAAGGATCTGAATAATAATTTAGCAGTGAATTTTTTTGAGTATTTGAAGACACAAAATGTTGTAAACAATAGTCATCGATTGATGGCATATTCCCACCATGACCAGTAGTAATATAGATAAAATCAACTAGAATCTGCTGATCATTATCCAGTACGACAATAGATCGGTCTTCACATTCAGAAAGTATGTTAATTGCTTTATGTTTAATCTGTTTAATATGAATGTTAGATGGTAAATCTCGTGTAAATTCTTGATATGCCCAATTCAGATATTCTCCGAGTAATTTACGTGGTAGATATTCATTAGGGCCAATAAGGTTACCTGTTGATGAACGAACATAATGACCATCAATATTTCTATAACCTTGTTCATTTGCCCACTGATGAAAACATGGACCCACTCGCAAAGGTCCCGCTCCTTTAACGGTTGTATCTCCAAATACAGTAATCTGGCAGGCAACTGTATTTACTAAAAGATGGTCAGGTTGATTTGGGCTGTGCGCCCCAGTTCCCATATCATTGCTATCAATTAAAATAATTTCAATATCGTTTGGGAAAGATTGTAATCCATTAAATGCACAGATACGTTCGAGAATACTTAACCCTCTCGGCCCCATTCCCAAAATAGCAATTGTCGTTCGTCGCATTTTAACTCTCTCTTATAAAAATCAATATAAACGCGTACTTTTGTAAAATTGATACTGGCTAATCCCAGCTGCAATAAATAGTGCAACGGCACCACATGCTGTCGCTCTCATCACAGCATCAGAACCTACACTTAAAACGCTTGTTAATAACGGCCCTATTATCTGGCCTATCCCATAAGTCAATGTTACAACGCCCAGGAGATTGATATTTTTAGGGACATAGAGTTGTTTTGCCAGTGACATAGCCAGAGATGTAGTACCCATAAAGGTTGCTCCAAATCCGATACAACTCAGGGTGAGCAAAAACGGAATATTGCTGAATAATGTCAACAGAACGCATATACCCTGAATTAATAAATTTACAGTCAGACATTTCAATATTCCCCAGCGTCGAGCGGCCCAAAGCCAACCATAACATCCGGGAATTATGGATAATCCCACAAATGACCATAAATGTTCGGTTAAGAGCGGTATTCCGGCATCTTTCGCCATCAAAGGGAGATAAGTAGCTACGATAATGTAACCAAATCCGGCTAAACCATAAAGTATGGCCAGTTGCCACCAATGCATGATCTGGCTTTCTCCTACTTGATTTTTTGTGGGAGAAAGTAAATAAGAACCAGAAGGTAATAACACAACTAACATTATTAGGATTAAACCAGATATAGCAGCAGCGCCAAGCCAGAGAGTATTGGCATCATACATATAGAGAAGGCCAACAATAACATATTCATTACCGATAAATATTCCAGTACCAACACCTGCAAATAACGAAGCTATTACTACAGGGCTACGGGTATTCTGCAAAACAATCATGGAACCAAAAATCATCGTACCTGCGCTGGCAACTCCAGCCAAAAATCGTATAAAGATGACTATAGTAGGTTGCATAAAGAAAGCCATTGCTAAAATAAGCCCTCCTGTGGAAACTGCTGATATTAATAACATCAAACGTGTACGGCTTGTGCTGTGAAAAAAACCAAATGAAAATAATAAACTACCTATCAAATAACCGGCATAGTTTGAACTGGCAATCCATGATAATTGTACAAAAGTGAATTTATTTTCATTTAGCATGACAGGTAGCATCGGTGTAAATAGAAAACGTCCTATTCCCATACCTAGTGCTAACACTAGCATACCAAAGATTGCTATTCGTAATTGATGATGCCTTTCTGATGTACTGTTTTGCTTCATTTTATATACCTACACAACGCGACACATGTTAATTAAATGTTGTATGCATATATAAGTCATAATAAAAAAGTTAACCGTAATCAAGCGCACATCTCGAGCTATTATTAAATTAATTTTATTCAAAAAAATAGCGCATCCAGAATTGGATAATTAATGAGCGCCTATTTTCTCACCCTGAATTTTAAGCTCGAGAGATCCCACACACTTTCAAATTAAACGTTTTATCATTTTTATTATTTCCGGTGTCACTTCCTAGAATTTTTTCGCAAGGTATCGTCTGTTTAGCATGCTGATGTACATCTATATTAGAACAATACTGGTTATTCCAATTCCTTTTCATTCAACTACCTTTCAAAAATTCACTTATTACGCCAATTCACAAAACATTATCACAATATTTATTTATAACATATTGTTTTATATATGAAATATAACTTTATTAATGATTTATATATGAAATATAACCTTATTAATGAACTATATATATTCTCATTTGAGAATAGTTACTATACATAATTAAATCAGCTAAAAATTTTAAAGTCTGAAAGTTAACAGTTAATCGGGTGTAAAGCGCTTCCATTTTTTGGTTACGTATTCAACCCATTGATGATTTTATATAATCACCATTTTTTCTGAGAAATTAAAAAGCAACAATTGAAGTAAAATGTCGATTTTGTCAGTAAACGGAATTCGTCAAAAAGCGTGGTAAAGGCGATGCCGGTCACCAACGCTATCACTATTTCTCCTGCAACCGAACCTTCCAACTGGAATACGCCTATCGAGCGTATCAAACAGGTATAAAAGAACACGTCGTTGATCTTGCTATGAACACGCAGGAATTCGTGATACTGCCCGCGCATTGCATATCAGTATTTTGGGCATGCATCGTTAATACACAGCCACTCTTAAGCTGGTTTCAATTAGTCTGATTTTAAAAAATAGGTAAATACCAGCCATGACAGATAGAGATCTGCATTGTTGCATAGTGACTGATTCATAATGTCCCGACCATGATTTGTCAATTCAGTACCTTGTTTCATATAGCTTTCTCCGTAAGAGTGTTACTGGTGGAAATGTTGGAAGGGATCGTAGAGATAATAAGTATGGACAGAGCGATTACAGCACCTGCGGTCACAAAGAGTGCATGAAGTGACAACGCTGAGACCATCCAGGCTCCCACTAAAGCCCCCATTCCGATTGCTCCGTTAAAAAACGAAACATAAACCGCAGATGCTGGAAACGTTTTATCGCCGGCCAGACGGAGAACCCAGGTTTGGAAGCCCACGAAAATCCCAGAAATTGCGACGCCCCATAAAACTATCGCTATCAGGATATCTGTGCGGGATAGTGATTCTGCTCTGATACCTAAGATCAGAAGAACAATCCCGATAAGCAAAGCAGACAGTGTGACCGTAGTTTTAAGGTGTTTATCAATGACAATGCCGGTCAGGAAATTACCGCCTAAACCTGCAATACCATAAATGAATAAGATTGTAGGGATGAAATCCTTCGAAAATATTAGTTGCGCATTGAGCCAGGGTTCGATGAAAGTAAACGCAGCAAAGTGTGCTGTAATAGCAAGTAATGTGGCCGCATAAATTTTCCACTGTATGGCTGAACTCAACACACTTTTTAAGGCGTTAATACCAATTGTACTTTTAGTTGTAACTTTAGGAACAAGAAGCATGATGCCAAAGAATGCAACCACACTCAGTAGTGCCATCAACCAAAACGCTTGGCGCCAACCAAAGTGCAAACCGATATAGTTAGACAAAGGGACACCCAATACGCTGGCGGCTGAAACTCCACCAAAGACAATTGATGTTGCTGTACCCAGATACTTTATCGGAACCATTGCTACCGTCGTCGCACCTATCATCGCCCAAAAAGCACCATGGGCTACAGATCCAATAACACGGGCAACCAAGAGCACTTCAAATGAATCAATGGTTGCAGACAAGATATTTGATACAGCCAAGATGATTGTCAGCGTTAACAACAGGATCTTTTTGGGGAAATTTCCCAAAAAAACAGACGCAAAAAGCGCACTTAATGCCCCACCCCATGCGTACAGTGATACCGTCATCCCAATGCTGGACTCTGAAGTATTAAGGCCATCTGCTATCGGTGTCAGCAGGCCAACAGGAGCCAGTTCAGTCGTCACAATAGTAAACGTTGATATTGCAAGAATAAACAAAGCTAGCCATGTCCTAAACGACATTTCAGGACTTTTAATTTTTGATGTCATGAATTACAACCTTTGAATAGATGTTAAATGTTGCCCCATTCTTTCATCTTCACATAATCAAAGAAATTTTCATTGGAGCTTACATATACTGGTTTTATGAGCGCAATTCGAGAAGTTCATGAACTGTACGCCACAAAAGTATTATTTTTTAGAACGCTTATTTAGCCCTTCAAATATCAAAATACTACGATGAATTTTCATGAGAATTGTTAATTTTGTAATTCATTTTTGATATCACTAAATAGGTTTTCATCATACTGATGAGTATCAGATGTTGGAGTTCCTTACCTCGCACGGGGTAGGAAATACGCCTATCATTTTGAAACGCTATTTAGCCTTATTATTCGCACTCAATAATTTACAAATTATTTGCATAAGATTTAAATTGATATAATGTGAAAAAATGAGCGGATAATGTGTTTGTCATTCAATATGCCACTCAATTAATGGAATGGAGAATTTGTGGACAACATTAATAATAAGCTACCCAGCATAAAACAGTTACAATGTTTTTTAGCCGTTGCTCAAGAGCTTAATTTTAGAAGGGCAGCAGAAAGGCTACATATGACACAGCCTCCCCTGACTCGTCATATCAAATGCCTCGAAGAAACTCTCGGTTGTGATCTTTTTACCCGGAATACTCATGAAGTTCATCTGACAAACAACGGGTTGATGCTGGTTGAAAAAGCAACACACCTCATCAATGAATTCACTCTGTTCATGCGTGAAATTAAAAATGAGGAAGTTTATTTACGTATTGGACTTACTTGTACGCTAAATTTTAACAATATATCGGAGCTCCATAATAAGATTAAAGCTCTTATGACAGGAGATGAAATTGACACACCGCATCTGGTTTCTAGCCAGCTCTTACATTTTCTTGCAAAAGGTAAAATGGATATTGTTATTATAGGAGAGAAGAGTCTACATAATGAACATGAGCTTAAATTTTACTTGCTCTACCGTGAACCCCTTTTGCTCGCAATGCCGTCTTCTCATCCCGCTAGTCTGAAAGAAAAAGTTTCTCTTACAGAGGTTTCAGATCTCCCCCTTTTTTGGTTTTCAAGAAATGCAAATCCCATTTTTTATGACAAATGTGAAAATTATTTTCAACAATTACCGTTCTTATTAAAGAGATGTAAGGAACCTGATGATTCACTGGTCATGCTTTCTGATATTTCAAGAGGAAAAGGAATGGCGCTCATGCCCCGTTCTATATGTATTTCTAATCAAAAAGGACTTTGTTACAGAGAATTAGATGACGTTGCTGCTCAATCTTTGAATATTGATGTCTATGCAGTCATACGTAAGAGTGAAACCAGAGAAATAGTCATTAATAGTTTAAACAGTTTACTTAATAATAAAGAGAACTAAAACAGTATTATTGAAGTGATCAATAAAAATTGGTTACTTCAAATTGAGCGATATACTCCCTTGAATTGAGAATGAAGACTGTTTATTTTTAGTCCATTTTCTCACTCTCCTTGATCCCAAAATTATCACTATTTTTCTTGCTCACATAACCAGGTTTTCTAATAGATAATCTATAAAAAGACGATTCTTACGTTGAAGTTGCACATTATTTGGAAATACAATCGATATTTCCTGCTTTGGTAGATGATATTCAGGGAAAAGTTCTACCAAAGTACCGGATGCTATATCCCCATTGATAAACCATTCTGGTAGTATAGATACGCCTAAACCAGACAAGGTTAGGGAGCGAATTGCAGAAATGTTATTTGAGGCATATTTCACTTTCCCACGGACATTGATCTTGGGATAAATAGGATGATTTAATTCCCATTGAGTTGGGTTTTGTAAGTTAGTGTTGGCAATCCAGTTAACTTTATTCAGATCTATTGGTTCAATAACGGAGTTTTGTTCGATCCAATCTGGGGCAGCCACTAGTTTAATTTTATAAGTAGCCAGATGCCTGCTTTTCAGTGTTGAATCATTTAATATCCCCAGTCGAATCGCAAGATCAATTCTTTCTGTAATTAAATCATTTAAAGTTGAGTCAGCAAAATAACCAACTTCTAATTGAGGATAAATTTTACAGAATTGACTGATTAAAGGAAGAAGAAATTTTTCACCAAACTCAACGGTGGAAGTAATACGTAATTTCCCAGCCAGGGAGTGATGTCGTTCCGCAACATTATCAAAAGCATCCTGAATGTTATTAAATATCTTTTTAAAATCCTCATAAAACTCTCTTCCTGCTTCTGTTAATGCAATGCCACGAGTATTACGCACTAACAATGGTATGTTTAAATCTTCTTCGAGTGTTTTCACATGAATGCTGGCTACGGCTTTGCTAATAAATAAGGTTTCCGCTGCACGAGTGAAAGATCCGCATTCTACTACGGTAATAAATGTTTGTATCCGGTTGAGATGAGGTTGCATTTTCATTGTTAAATCTAATTAAATTAAATGTTTAAATTAAATTAATAGACTAAATAAGTCAATGGTTATTAAACTTCCTGAACGGAGGTAAAATAATGAGTTATCGCTATCGTATTGCATTAATATTTTTGCTTGGTTTCTTTATTGATTGCATCAATATTTTTATGTCGTCAATTGCTTTGCCCAATATTGCCGATCAAATGTCTGTTTCTGAATCTAGTGTAGCTTGGGTATCCAATAGTTATATTCTGGGTTTGACACTTATTATACCTATTAGTAGCTGGTTAGCTGAACGATTTGGCACACGGCAAATCATGGCAGCTTCGATGCTACTTTTCTCTATAGCTGCTCTGTTTTCTGGTCTGGCGGAACATTTCTATGATTTAGTATTGTGGCGCTTTATTCAAGGACTAGGAGGCGGTTTGTTGATTCCGGTCGGGCAAGCGTTAACCTTTGGGTTGTTTAAAAAACATGAACGGGCAAAAATCTCGACATTGGTTATGACTGTTGCACTCATTGCACCGGCTATTTCCCCGAGTGTTGGGGGGGCTATTGTTGATCACTATAGCTGGAATTGGGTGTTTCTTAGCAATATACCTTTCAGCTTGCTAGCATCCATTCTTTCATTTATTTGGATGCGTAATGAAACAATTTCTGCTCAAAAACCTGATTTAAAGGGGTTGTTATTAGTTAGCTTAGCATTGGTATTTTTGTTATTAGGGCTTTCTATGTACGCTAATGCAACCTTAAAATGGCTGCCAGTTATTTTCTTGACCAGTGGCGCTTTTTTTACTTTGTTTTATATACGACATTACCATCGTGTGCAAAATGCTATTCTGGATCTGTCTGTAATAAAAAATACTCGCATGGGTATTTCAGTATTGATTTATCACTCAATTCCAGGTGTATTTACTGGAGTTAATCTGCTGAATATTTTTTACCTGCAACAACAACTAGGATGGTCAGCGGAAAAAACCGGATCTCTCATGATCTTATATGCTATTGGTGCATTTGGTGCCATATTAATATGTGGACGAATGTATAACCGTTTGGGCGCCTATCGTCTATTTTTATGTGGGATTGTACTTCATGCTATTGGTATTGCTTTCTTAGCTACCATTAATCATGCAAACGATGTACTCGGCTTGATTGTCGCGTATTTGCTGATGGGAATTGGTGGAGGCATTGGTGCTAACACGGCACAGACAACTGCGCTAATGGATTTTACCAATGAAAAATTATCCCGTGCCAGTGTGATTTGGAATATCAATCGTCAAATGTCATTTAGTATTGGCACGGCGTTATTCACCATGATTTTTAATTTATTACAGCAAAGATCTATTTCTACTAATGCGTATCACTTAACTTTTATCCTTGCAGCGATAATCGGTTTATTACCTTTAACCATTCTGCATAATTTAAAAAAACACGCGGAGAAAATATGCGAAAACAAAAAGAGTTAATTGCCTGCCAAAGTGTTATTGATATTCATCAATGGATTGAAAATGTTTTTACCAATAAACAGGAAGATAATTCTGACTCATTGAATAAACTACTAAATAGTTTTACCCCTGATTTTACTATGATCACTTTGGCTGGTCAGCATGTCTCATTAAATCAAGTAAAAGAAATGTTTGTTAATAGTATGGGTTCCAGACCAAATTTTAAAATTGAAGTTGATAACTGTACTGTGATCGCATTTAGTAAAGAATATGTTGCGGTGCGTTATCGTGAAAAACAGACCAAAGATGGCAATACGAATTACCGTTGGTCATTGGCAGTTATCTCATTCCATAATGATCATCCTCAATGGCATTATTTACATGAAACAGCGATTTCAGAATAAAATTTTACTCAGGCATGGTTAAATATCCAATTATTCAAGTAAATAGGTTTTCATAATACTGAGAGTATCAGATGTTGTACCCCGCGCGGAGCGCGGGGTAAGAAATACGCCTATCATTTTGAAACGCTATTTACATTAATCCAAAAAAATAGGCGAGACCAACCATGCTGGTCTCGCGCACAATAATCAGGCTAATTTATATTGATATTATCACTGACATTACACCGCCTCCGCTTCACACGTCGTTGCCAACGCCATACTTAAGGTTTTAGCCAAAATGACTTTATTTTTACTCTCCTCCATCAGGCTAAAGTGGTCACCTGGTACAGAGATTAGCTGGAGCAAATAATCAGGCATGATCTGCTTCCAGCCTAACGACGGTTCCATACTCAAAGAAGGTAATGCGGATCCCGTAACGAAAGGAAGTTGCGGATAAGGTTCTGTCGCATAGAACTGGTGGAGCGTTATCGCCAATGTTTGTGGTTCATACTCTTTGACCATTTGCACATAATTTCCCATCTGTTCCCAACGTCTTGCGATCAAGTCAGGATGCAGGTTTGCCGGGTATAATCCCAATTCCTGCGCTGCGGCAATAAATTGCACCAAATTCAGTTTATCAATTCTCTGATGCAATACCGCAATCTCCTCTTCATGTTCCCCGCCCGACTGTTTTGCCAGTTCAACAAGAAAGTGGAGCTTTGGTTGAATAACCTGCTGCTTGAAGCAGTGAGGAGCAGGCGTATCAATCAAACCCAGAAAATCGACGGTCTCACCGGCATTTAAAAGTTGCTGGGCAATGGCATAGGCCAGTACGCCACCAGAAGAGTAACCGTAGATCCGGTATCGGCCTTCCGGTTGAACAGCCTTCATAAAGGTGATCATTTTGGCAGCCAACTCCTCAAGAGCCGATATTGCCTCGTCATTGATGGACGGCCAGGGCAGGGCATAAATCGGATAGTCAGACTGAATATGTTTTGCTAATCCAAAGACATAGGAGTAATCGTACATACCACTAGGCACAAAGAATAACGGCGGCTCCGTTCCGAAGGGTCGCACAGGTATCGCGCTGCTTTGCGGCTGGGACAGTGGATCTAATGTGATTTTTGATACCAGTTCAGCCAGCACAGGGAATTGGAATAGGTTATTCAATGTACACATCAAACCACGACCTGCGGCAAGGTTTATCATCCGCATAGCAAGCAGCGAGTGTCCCCCCAACGCAAAGAAATTGTCATATCGGCCTATTTGCTCAACCTCCAACAATTCACGCCAGATAGCAGCCATTGCGATCTCAACCTCCCCCAGCGGCGCTTCATAGGCTTGATGAACAAAGGCATTCTGATCAGGCTCCGGCAGTGCCTGACAATCCAACTTACCGTTAGGACTTAGCGGAAATGCATCCAGACGGACAAAAGCAGCCGGCACCATGTAGTCAGGCAACAGTGCTCTCAAATGGCTATACAAACAGGTTGTCAGGCCATCATCCGCCGGTGCCACCACATAAGCTACCAGACGTTTATCCTGCCCCTCACCCAAAGCCAGGACGATAGCTTCACGCACGGTCGGGTACTCCATCAGCCGAGCTTCGATTTCCCCCGGCTCAACACGGAATCCCCGAATTTTCACTTGCTGGTCATTACGGCCAATAAATACTAAGTTACCATCCGGCAAGTAACGGGCCAAATCACCGGTGCGGTACATCCGTGCATCCGGTATCTGACTAAAAGGATCCGTCAGAAAACGTTCAGCCGTCAGATCAGGGCGATTGAGATAGCCACGTGCTACACCATCACCACCAATATACAACTCGCCGACCGCTCCCAGTGGAACCGGCTGGCCGCAATCATCCAGCAGATAAACACAGGTGTTGGCTGTCGGACGTCCGATAGGCGTTAATGTATCGATATAATCTGCCGGACAACGCCAGGTGGTGGCACATACCGTGATTTCTGTCGGACCGTAGGCATTGAACAGCGTGGCACGGCCACACAGTGACTGAAGTAGCGCCGCACCAGGAGCTTCTCCGCCCAGTATCAACGTTGGTCTTATGTTTATCTCTGGTAAATCTGCGCCATCCCTGAGCAAAGCCGGTGGCAGGCAGGCATGAGTCACCGCCTGTTTTTCCAGATAATGCCAAAGGCGGAGTGGATCCTGACGAACCGCATCGACAGGAATATCCAAGGTGGCACCACCACACAATGCCATCATGATTTCCCAGACGCTGGCATCGAAACTAAATGAGGCGAATTGCAACATCCGGCTATGAGAATGAATGTCAAACTGGCTGATTTTATCTCGGATAAGGTTGACCAACCCACGATGTTCAACCATCACTCCTTTCGGCATACCGGTCGAGCCAGAAGTATAAATCACATAGGCCAGATGCCGTGGAGTTAACGCTGGGATCTGCGGATTGTTATCCGGTTGGTCAGACAGAGTATTCGGGTCAAGTACGGTTAATTTCGCCAGTGCTTCTTCACCTAATGCAGCACGCCCGATATTATCCGCCAGTACTACCAACGGAGCAGCATCATTCAGCATATACGCCAGACGATCACCCGGATAGGCGGGATCCAGTGGTACGTAGGCGCCACCCGCTTTCAGTACTGCCAATAGCGCCACCACCATCGCTGGCGACCGGGTCACACAAATCGCCACCCGCTGCTCCGGTACTACCCCCAGAGAGATAAGCTGATGAGCGAGTCGGTTGGCCTGAACATTCAGTTCCGCATAGCTGAAGATCTGCTCCCGATGTATCATCGCTGTAGCATTTGGGGTTTTCTCCACCTGTTGTTCAACCCACTGATGGATACACATTTGCTCGGAATAGGCTATTTCCGTCGCATTCCGCGTTTCCAGCAACAACTTACGTTCCGCTGGCGACAAAATATCAATTTCCCTGACGGGTTGTTGTGGATTAGCCACCATGACTTGCAATACGGTGTGCAGATAACCCACATACCGCTCGATTGTCTGTTGATCAAACAAGGCCGTTGCATAATTCAGAGTACCTGCAATTCTGCCTTCTTCCTCAAACAGGTTAAGTTCAAGATCAAACTTAACCACATCAAAACCCTGATCAACCGGTAAGACTTCCAGCTCTGGCAATTTCCACTCTATTCTCTCATTGTTCTGCCAGGCAAACATCACCTGGAACAGCGGGGTATGCGCCAGTCTGCGCGGTGGTTGCACAATTTCCAGCACCTGTTCAAACGGCAGATCCTGATTATCCTGTGCTGCCAACGCAGTTTGCCGTACACGCGCCAGTAATTCCGCCACATCCGGCGTGCCCGATAAGTCGATACGTAAAGCCAATACATTGACAAAGAAACCCACCAAGGATTCAATTTCCTGACGACCACGGCCAGCAAAAGGTGTGCCGATAACGAGATCACTCTGGCCTGACAGACGTGACAGAACCATCGCCCAAGCTGACAGAATGGTTATGAATAACGTTGTCCCTTGCTGTTCACTCAGGCGCTTGAGGGATTTCGTTAACACTTCATCCAGATTGATAGGCAATGAACTCCCTATAAACGATTGCTGGGGGGGACGTGGCCGATCGGTTGGTAAATCAAGCAGTACCGGTGTACCAGCCAACATGGTACGCCAACAGTCAGATTGGGACTGTAAGCGCTCACCCGAAAGCCACTGACGCTGCCATGCCGCATAATCAGGATACTGAATCATCAACGGCGGTAGTGGATCAGGTTGACCGGTCAAAAAAGCTGTATAGAGGGCACTTAGCTCTGTGTTCAGTATTCCCAAAGACCAGCCATCAAAAATAATATGATGTAAGATCAACAAAAATACATAATCATTGTCCGCCAGCTGTATCAAACTGGAGCGGATTAATGATCCCTGTGCAAGATCAAACGATCGCCCAAACTCCTCCATACACAAACGCTTAAGTTGTCCATCCGCATCAGGTACGCCGCGCAGATCATATTGCTTCATGGATAGACCGGGTTCAGGCGGTAATAGCTTGACTTGGGGTTGGCCGTCAACCGTCACAATGACAGAACGCAAGGCTTCGTGGCGGGCAAACAGCGCATTCAGCGCCTGCTGCCAGGCAGCGATATCAAACTGACCACGCACACGCTGTATTACAGGAATATGGTAAGTATCACTCACCCTTTCAAACTGCGAAATGAACCACAAATGATGCTGGCTAAACGACAGTGGCAGAGCACTCTCGCGAGATACCGGAGTAATCTCAGGCAACCTGTCACTATCCTCATTACATTGTGCGTAAATTCTCTCCGCAAAAGCAGCCAGAGTAGGTGCCATAAACAAGGTAACAAGCGGAAGCTCAGCACCGAAAGCGGCTACACGATTCATCACTCGCGCAGCCATCAATGAATGCCCTCCCAACGCGAAGAAATTATCATGTCGACTAATCTGTTCAACCCCTAACACCTCACGCCAGATAGCCGCTAATGCCGTTTCTACTTCCCCTTGTGGCGCTTCATACACCTGACGGGCAAAGTCTTCCTCTCCCGGAGCTGGCAATGCCCGACGATCCAACTTGCCGTTAGAAGTTAGCGGGAAAGCGCTCAAACAGACGAAAGCCGCCGGCACCATATAATCAGGTAACAGGGCACTCAAATGCTCACGCAGGCTCGCAGCCAATCCGTCATGCGATTCTGCTAACACATAAGCGACCAAACGTTTATCCTGCCCATCACCCAGCGCTAATACCTGCGCTTCACGTACCGCAAAATGTTCTGCCAGCCGAGCTTCAATTTCCCCCGGTTCAATTCGAAAACCACGGATTTTAATTTGCTGATCATTACGCCCCACAAATTCCAGATTGCCATCCGGCAGATAGCGGGCTAAATCGCCGGTTCGATACATGCGCGCCGCCGGTTTATCACTAAAAGGATCCGCCAGGAAGCGTTCAGCTGTAAGTTCAGGCCGATTAAGATAACCACAGGCAACACCGTCTCCACCAACATAAATCTCACCGATCGCCCCCAGTGGCACTGGCTGACCATAAATGTTCAATAAATAGAGGCGTGTGTTAGCGATGGGTCGGCCAATGGGAAGTTTTGTCATCCCTTCCGGCAATTCAGTGATACGGTATGTCGTGGTAAACGTCGTTCCCTCACTCGGTCCATAGCCATTCAATAACTGCTGAGGTGGACTATGACGCAGGACCTGAGCGATCACATGCGGATTTAGAACATCCCCTCCGACAATCAAGATATTGATCTGTGGGAGAACCGCAGACAACTCCGCTGCCAGTCGGTTAAACAATCCAACCGTCAGCCACAGGACAGTGATCCGGTGAACTTGTAAACTCTGAACAAACGCCTGTGGGGTCAATAAGGTCGCGTGGTCGATGACCACCAGCGCGCCACCATTGAGCAAAGGCGTCCAGACTTCGAAGGTACTGGCGTCGAAAGCCGGGTTAGCGGTAAAGGCCACTCGGTCAGCCTGTCCGGTTTCAGCATAACCATTATTGATAACCAACCGAACCACCGCCCGATGAGGCACTACCACGCCTTTGGGTGTGCCAGTAGAGCCAGAGGTATACATGATATACGCCGCTCCCGTGCTGGAAGCAGGTAAATCAAGATTGAGGAGATCTTCTTCCCTGATGGTACTCATCTCACCAGAGAAACGTAATATCGGCACAGTCAGGAGGTCAGCCGAAATATCAGCCCACATATCGGTGAGCAGCAATTTGGCTGAACAATCTTTTATCAACCAACTCTTCCGCTCGTCCGGTACACCCGGATCTATCGGGACATACACCGCACCCGCCTTGAGAATAGCTAACTGAGCCACGACCAGCTCAATAGATCGCTCTAACAAGAGCGCAACATGTTCCCGCGGATAAACTCCTTGCTCAATTAACTGACGAGCCAGCCGGTTAGCACGGATATTTAATTCCGCATAGCTAATGGCTTGGTTTTCATAGACCAATGCCGTGGCGTCCGGGGCATTCTCCACCTGTTGTTCAAACAATTGATGAATGCACAGTTGATCAGGATAGGGTGTTTCGGTCGCATTCCAGGTTTTCAGCAATAATGTGCGCTCTGTTTCCGGCAAAATTTCCAACATCTGTACCGGCGTTTCTGGCGTCTGTTCAAGTGCGTCTACCAGACTCTCCAGAGCCTGCTGCATGTAACCGCATATCCTTTCTGGATCAAAAGGTTGCACTACCTGAGTCGTCAGCCCCAAATCGGAACCACCATCTTCTACCGACAATACAAACGGGTAGTTAGTCCGTTCCTGTGCCCCAAGGAATTCAATTCCGCTGATGATCTCATCTGATGTGATTGGCTGGGTATTATGCCGATAATTTAACAGCGCATTGAACAGCGGTGTCCCACTCGCTACCCCACTGCAACGTTGAGCCAGCGCCAGTGATGCATGTTCATGCGCTAATAGCCCTGCCAATCGGTTATGGGCAGCCTGTACGCTCTCTCGCACCGGAGTTTCATCTATATCCAACCGTAACGGCAAGGTATTAATAAACAGCCCCATGCCATTGTCGGCACCTTCGCCAGCCTGCATACGCCCAAACAGCACTGTGCCAAATACCACTTGCCTCTGACCACTGGTACGCGACAATACCTGCGCCCAGGCCAAATGGCACAGCGCCGCCACACTGACGCCCAAACGCCGAGCCAAATTACGCAGGCGGTTATTCAGTGCAGGCGGCAGCATTCTGTGCGATTCTGTCACCTGTGAGCCGTCATGGTGTACTTCCGTCAATCCGAATGGCAATGTAGGCTCATCCACCGCCGCCAGCATATTGGTAAAGAAGCGGGTATGTTCTTCCTGACTGATCCCCAATCGCGACTGAGCGACCAAAGTACGAAAAGGTACTGGCGCAGGCAAACTGTCTCCCCGTCCGGTAAGATACGCCTGCACTTCGCTGTTCATCACTTCCAGCGTGGTATGGTCACCAATGAGGTGATGTAACAGTTGCAACAAGATCCAGCGGCCATCAATATCCTGTGCAATAACAAAGCGCAACAACGGTGCCTGACTCAGATCAATGCGATACTGGCACGGATCAAAGCGTTGGAATAGTTGGTCACTGATCGCGCCGTCAGCCGGATTGAGTGTCAATTCTGTGATGAATAAGGGAACTTGACGACAAACCACCTGAGCTGGAGCGGATAATCCTTCCCAGATAAAAGCGGTTCGCAGGATATCATGGCGATCAACCACCTGTTGAACGGCTGCCAGATAACGATCCAGCAAAGACCGATCGGCAAACATCTGTTGGGTTAACAGAAGATAAGGATCGCCTTCATTTGCCAGCAAATGGTGGAATAAAATGCCATCCTGTAGCGGAGACAAGGCATAGATATCTTGAATGTTAGCCATCCCACCCGATATCTGATCAACAATACAGTCAATTTCACCCTGACTGAGGTTAATCAGCGGCAACATCTCCGGTGTTAACACGGACGTATCCGGTGTAATACGGTTCTCAGGCACCTTGATCTCACAATGCTGAGACAAAGACTGAGCCAGCACACTCAATGTCGGATGCTGGAATAACGCTTGTACCGAGATACCCAACCTCATACACCGCAAACGCTCAATCATCCGCACTGCCAACAGGGAGTGCCCCCCCAGAGCAAAGAAGCTGTCGTGCCGGCTGATCTTCTCAACTTCCAGCAATTCACACCAAATGGCCGCTAATGCTATTTCTATCTCCCCTTGCGGGGCTTCATAGACCTGACGGGCAAAGGCTTTCTCGCCTGGTGCGGGCAGCGCCTGGCGATCCAACTTGCCGTTTGGCGTCAACGGAAACGCATCCAGACGTACAAAAGCCGTCGGCACCATATAATCCGGCAACCGCGCACTCAAATGTTCACGCAGACTGGTAGCCAATCCATCATCGGTTTGCGCCACCACATAAGCCACCAAGCGTTTATTCTGTCCATCACCCAACGCCACGACCAATGCTTCACTCACCAACGGGTGTTCAGTCAACCGAGTTTCAATCTCTCCCAATTCAATTCGGAAGCCACGGATTTTAACTTGTTGGTCATTACGGCCAACAAATACCAAATTGCCATCCGGCAGGTAACGAGCCAAATCGCCGGTGCGGTACATCCGTGCATCCGGTATCTGACTAAAAGGATCCATCAGGAAACGTTCAGCCGTCAGATCAGGGCGATTGAGATAGCCTCGGGCTATACCCACACCGCCAATATGTAATTCACCTACGGCGCCCAACGGCACCGGCTGACCATGTTTGTCCAATAGATAGACGCGTTTGTTCACTGTCGGTCTACCGATGGGAATTAATCCCCCTGTATAGTCTGACGGGCAATTCCAGGTGGTAGCGCAAACGGTGATTTCCGTCGGGCCATAGGCATTGAATAGCGTGGCCTGGCGGTTTAATGTCTGGATTAGCGTCGGACTAGGTGCTTCACCGCCCAGTATCACGGTCGGCTTTATCGTCAGCATGGGTAAATCCGCACCATCCCGCAGCAGCGCAGGTGTCAAACAAGCGTGCGTCACCGATTGCTCTTCCAAATAATGCCAGAGAAGGTGCGGGTCTTGCCGGATTGTTTCCGTCGGAATAACCAGCATAGCCCCACTGCCCAACGTCATCATGATTTCCCAGACGCTGGCATCGAAGCCAAATGAGGCAAACTGCAACATCCGGCTGGTGACACCAATATCAAACTGAGCAATGTGTTCCAGCGTCAGGTTAACCAGACTCTGATGTTCAATCATCACCCCTTTCGGTCTGCCAGTGGAGCCGGATGTGTAGATCACATACGCCAGATGCCGTGAGGTGAGATTAGGGATCTGTGGGTTATTGTCTGGCTGATCCGGCAGAGTATTTGGATCGAGTACAGTTAACGTCGTCAGTGCTTCTTCACCCAATGCAGCCCGTCCAATATGATCCGCCAACAAAACAGTTGGCGCAGCATCAGTCAGCAGGTAAGCCAGACGTTCGCCCGGATAAGCCGGATCTAATGGCACATATGCCCCGCCCGCTTTCAACACCGCCAGCAATCCCACGATCCTCTCCAGTGATCGGGTCACACAAATGGCTACGGGTTGATCGGGGATGACACCTAATGCCATCAGTTGATGTGCTAATCGGTTGGCACGGGCATTCAATTCAGCATAGCTGAGCGTCTGGTTTTCATACCTTACCGCTATCGCATCTGGGGTTCGCTCTACCTGTTGTTCAATCAACTGATGAATACACAATTGTTCAGGATATGGTGCTACGGTTGCATTCCAGGTTTCCAGCAACAACTGGCGCTCTACGGGTGCCAGAATATTCATTTCCCCGACTGGCTGCTGAATATCCGCGACCATCGCTTGCAGTATTGTGTGCAAATATTCAACGTGTCGTTCGATTGCCGATTGATCAAACAAAGCGGTTGAGTAACCAAGATAACCGACAATCCGGTCTTCCTCTTCAAACAAGTTAAGTTCAAGATCAAATTTAACGACATCAAGGGCTTGCTCGAACGGTGAAATTGTCAGCCCCGGCAATCGCCATTCCACAATCTCATTGCTCTGCCAGGCAAACATCACCTGAAACAACGGGGTATGTGCCAGCCTACGCGGTGGTTGTACGATTTCTACCACTTGTTCAAACGGTAAATCTTGATGCTCCTGTGCCGCCAGCGCGGTTTGCCGCACACGCGCCAGTAACTCCGTCACATTAGGCTCACCCGATAAGTCAATACGCAAGGCCAAGGTATTAACAAAGAAACCAATCAAGGATTCCACTTCCCGACGACTGCGACCGGCAAAAGGTGTACCGATAACCACATCATCCTGACCTGACAGACGCGACAGAACTATTGACCAGGCTGATAGCAAGGTCATAAATAACGTGGCTCCCTGTTGTTCACTCAGACGCTTAAGAGATGCTGTTAACTCTGCGTCCAGATTGATAGGCCATAGGTTCCCGGCAAACAACTGTTCAGGCGGACGTGGTCGATCAGTTGGCAAATCCAGCAAAACTGGCGCGTCAGCCAATACCCTGCGCCAATAATCAGATTGAACCTGAATCCTTTCTGCAGAAAGCCACTGACGCTGCCATGCCGCATAATCAGGGTATTGGATCATCAACGGCGGCAATGGATTAGGTTGTTGGTTTAAACAGGCTGAATAAAGCGCATTTAGTTCTGATTTCAATATTCCTAAAGACCAGCCATCAGACACAATATGGTGTTGGGTCAGCAGGAAGACATACTCATCGTCAGCCAGTTGTATCAGAACAGAACGAATTAAGGGATCACAGGCAAGATTAAACGGCATTTTAGCTTCCTGCTCACACAAACGCTTAAGCTGTTCATCCACCTCAAGCACTTTACGTAAATCGTATTTTTTCATCGGCAAACCAAAGTCCGCCGGCAGGAGTTCAACCTGTGGCTGCTCATTTACCGTGATAAAAATGGAACGTAATGCTTCATGGCGCGCAAACAGGTGATTCAGCGCCTGCTGCCAGGCATGAATATCAAGCTGGCCCCGTAAACGCAGTGCTAACGGAATATGGTAGGTATCACTCATCCCCTCAAACTGTGCCAGGAACCACAGACGCTGTTGTGCGAACGACAGGGGCAGCGCTCTATCATGGGGTGTCGGAGTGATGGCAGGCAATGCCCCACTTTGTTCATAAAGATGCTCATCAACCACCTTAGCAAAAGCCAGCAAGACAGGCGATTTAAACAATGTAGTCAGCGGCAGTTCGGCACCTAAAGCCGCAACACGGTTCATCACCCGCATCGCCAACAGCGAATGGCCCCCCAGAGCAAAGAAATTGTCATGCCGACTAATCTGTTCAACCCCTAACACCTCACGCCAGATAGCCGCTAATGCCGTTTCTACTTCCCCTTGTGGCGCTTCATAAACCTGACGGGCAAAGTCTTCCTCCCCCGACATCGGCAATGCCCGACGATCCAACTTACCGTTTGGCGTCAACGGGAATTCATCCAGACGGACAAAAGCCGCCGGCACCATATAATCAGGTAAGATTGCGCTTAAGTGGGTACGCAGGTTGTTGATTAATCCATCATCTGCTTGCGCTATGATATAGGCGACCAGCCGTTTGTCCTGCCCGTCACCTAACACCAGCACCGCAGCCTCACGCACCGCAGTGTACTCCTTCAAGCGCGCTTCAATTTCCCCTGGTTCAATCCGAAAACCACGGATTTTGACCTGCTGATCATTACGGCCAAAAAATTCCAGATTGCCATCCGGCAGATAGCGGGCGAAATCGCCGGTTCGATACATGCGCGCCGCCGGTTTATCACTAAAAGGATCAACCAGGAAGCATTCAGCTGTGAGTTCAGGCCGATTCAAATAACCACAGGCAACACCGTCTCCACCAATATAAATTTCACCGATCGCCCCCAGTGGCACTGGTTGGCCATAAGCGTTCAATAAATAGAGGCGTGTGTTAGCGATGGGTCGGCCAATGGGAAGTTTTGTCATCCCTTCCGGCAATTCAGTGATACGGTATGTCGTGGTAAACGTCGTTCCTTCACTCGGCCCATAGCCATTCAATAACTGCTGAGGTGGGCTATGACGCAGGACCTGAGCGATCACATGCGGATTTAGAACATCCCCTCCGACAATCAAGATATTGATCTGTGGGAGAACCGCAGACAACTCCGTTGCCAGTCGGTTAAACAATCCAACCGTCAGCCATAGGACAGTGATCCGGTGAACTTGTAAACTCTGAACAAACGCCTGTGGCGTCAATAAGGTCGCGTGGTCGATGACCACCAGCGCGCCACCATTGAGCAAAGGCGTCCAGACTTCGAAGGTACTGGCGTCGAAAGCCGGGTTAGCGGTAAAGGCCACTCGGTCAGCCTGTCCGGTTTCAGCATAACCATTATTGATAACCAACCGAACCACCGCCCGATGAGGCACTACCACGCCTTTGGGTGTACCAGTAGAGCCAGAGGTATACATGATATACGCCGCTCCCGTGCTGGAAGCGGGTAAATTAAGATTGAGGCGATCTTCTTCCCCGATGGTGCTCATTTCACCAGAGAAGCGAAATATCGGCACAGTCAGGAGATCAGCCGAAATATCAGTCCACATATCGGTGAGCAGCAATTTGGCTGAACAATCTTTTATCAACCAGTTTTTCCGCTCGTCCGGTACACCCGGATCTATCGGGACATACACCGCACCCGCTTTGAGAATAGCTAACTGAGCCACGACCAATTCAATGGATCGCTCTAACAAGAGCGCAACATGTTCCCCCGGATAAACCCCTTGCTCAATTAACTGACGAGCCAGCCGGTTAGCACGGATATTCAGTTCCATATAACTGAGGGTTTGATCTCCCGCTATCAGCGCTGTAGCAACCGGCGTTTTCTCTGCTTGTTGTTCAAACAACTGATGAATGCATAACTGCCCAGGATACGGTGTTTCAGTTGCGTTCCAGGTTTCCAGCAATAACGTACGTTCCGTTGCAGGCAAAATGTTCAGTTCCCGTACCGGTGTTTCTGGTGCTTGCTCCAGCGCTTCTGCCAGACTGGTCAGCGCCTGTTGCATATAACCACATACCCGATCCGGCTCAAATGGCTGTACTACCTGAGCAGTCAGCCCCAGAGTAGAACCGCCATCCTCTACCGACAGCACTAACGGATAGTTGGTTCGCTCCTGTTCACCCAGAAATTCGATACCCGGTACAACCTCATGTGGGATCAGTGGCTGCTCATTATGTCGGTAGTTCAACAGGGCGCTAAATAGTGGCGTGCCACCCGCTACGCCACTGCAACGTTGGGCCTGCGCCAGTGAAGTATGCTCATAATCCAGCAATCCGGCCAACCGAGACTGTGCCAGCCGTACGCTGTCGTGCACCGGTGTATCATCCATATCCAGTCGCAACGGCAAGGTATTGATAAACAGCCCCATGCCGCTATCAACCCCTTCCCCCGCCGCCATACGCCCAAACAGCACCGTGCCAAACACCACTTTTTCCTGACCACTGGTCTGCGACAGCACCTGCGCCCAAGCCAAATGACACAATGTTGCTACACTGACGCCCAGACGTTTTGCCTGTTGACGAAGACGGTCGTTTAATTCCGGCGATAACATCCGGTGTGATTGTGTAACTTGCGAACCATCACGATGCACTTCGGTGAGACCAAACGGCAGCGTCGGCTCATCCACGTCAGCCAACATATCAGTAAAGAAACGGGTATGTTCTGCTTGATTGGCATTCAATCGAGCCTGCGCCACCAGATTGCGGAAAGGCACCGGTACTGGCAAGTTGTCATCTTGCCCGGCAAGACAAACTTGCACTTCGCGGTGCATCACTTCCATTGTCGTATGATCGCCAATCAGATGATGCTGCAATTGCAGCACATGCCAGCGGCCATCCGTTTCTTGTGCTGCTGTTTCTTGTGCTACTGTTTCTTGTGCTACTACAAAGCGCAACAATGGAGCCTGACTCAGATCAAAACGGTACTGACGTGGGTCAAAGCGGTGAGCCAATTGCTCACCCACTGGCCCATCAGCCGGATCCAGAGTCAGTTCAGTGACCGATAAAGGCGCTTGACGCCAAACCACCTGCGCCGGTGCAGGTAATCCCTGCCAGATAAATGCGGTTCGCAAGATATCATGGCGATCAACCACCTGTTGCACGGCTGCCAGATAGCGATCCAGCAGCGTCCGGTCAGAAAAAATCATCGGGTAGGCCAACAGATAAGGGTCACCTTCCTTCGCCAGCAGATGGTGAAATAAGATACCGTCCTGCAACGGCGACAGAGCATAAATATCCTGAATATTAGCGATCCCACCCGGCACCTGTTCAACAATGTTGTCAATCTCAGACTGGGACAGATCAATCAGTGGCAACATTGCGGGTGTCAGCACGGTGGTCGCTGGGGTAATGACATTCGGCGGTACGACTACAGCCTGATGTTGTTCCAATGCCTGGGCCAGTTCTGACAACACCGGACATTGAAACAGGTTACGGGCGGCCAGTGTCAATCCCAGGTTATGCAGGCGTTCAATCATCCGGATACCGAGCAAAGAGTGACCGCCCAGCGCAAAGAAACTATCATGTCGGCTAATTCGCTCAATACCCAGTAATTCGCGCCAAAGGGTCGCCAGAATAATTTCCTTTTCTCCTAACGGGGCGGCATAAACCTGACGGGCGAAGGCATCCTCCCCTGGTGCTGGCAACGCTCGGCGATCCAATTTACCATTCGGCGTCAATGGGAATTCATCCAGACGCACAAAGGCCGCCGGTAGCATATAATCCGGCAACCGCACACTCAGGTGTTCACGCAGGCGAACAGCCAAACCGTCACTCTCTTGGGTTAGCACATAAGCAACCAGTTGTTTGTCTTGCCCCTCTCCTAATGCCAGCACCACCGCTTCACGTATTGCCGGATACTCCACCAGTCGAGCTTCAATTTCTCCCGGTTCAATCCTGAAACCGCGGATTTTCACCTGTTGGTCGTTACGGCCCAAAAATTCAAGATTGCCGTCCGGCAGATAGCGGGCTAAATCGCCGGTGCGATACATACGTGCATTCGGTTTATTGCTAAATGGATCGGGGAGAAAGCGTTCAGCAGTCAGTTCAGGGCGATTGAGATAACCGCAGGCCACTCCGTCACCCCCGATATAAATCTCACCGGTCATCCCCAATGGCACCGGCTGGCCGTCAGTATCCAGCAAATAAATTCGGGTGTTGGCAATAGGCCGACCAATAGGAATTGAAGTTGTACCCGATGTTAAGCCGTGAATAGGGTAAGTCGTGGTAAACGTGGTTCCCTCACTCGGACCGTAGGCATTCAATAACTTTTGTGGCGGGTTTTTACGCAGCACTTGAGCAATGATATGCGGATCGAGGACATCCCCTCCCACCAGCAGTATTTTAAGCTGAGGCCACACTGGGGATAGTTCCTCCGCCAGCCGGTTAAACAGCCCGACACTCATCCACAGAACCGTAATGCGATGCGCCTGTAACGCCTGAACAAAATCCCGCGGTGTCAGCAACGTAGTATGATCAATAACCACCAGCGCAGCACCGTTAAGCAACGGCGCCCAAACTTCAAAGGTACTGGCATCGAAAGCGGGATTAGCGGCGAAGGCAATCCGGTCATTAGGTTCGATGTCAGCATAGCCATTATTGATAACCAACCGGACGACAGCCCGATGAGGCACGATGACGCCTTTTGGTGTCCCCGTCGAACCAGAAGTGTACATGATATACGCGGGTTCGGCACTGGTTCCCGATAAATCAAGATTGCAGTGATCTTCTGCTTGAATCGGCTCTATCTCGCCGGTAAGACGGAGCCGCGGGACAAGCAATTCAGCGGGGATCGCCGTCTGCATATCCGTTAGCAGTAATTTGGCGGCACAATCGTTTATCAGCCAGTTTTTCCGTTCATCCGGGACATTGGGATCGACAGGGACATAAACCGCCCCCGCCTTAAGGATAGCTAACTGAGCCACCACCAGTTCAATTGAGCGTTCTAACAAGATCGCTACATGGTCACCCAGGCAAACCCCTTGTTCAATCAGTTGGCAAGCCAACCTGTTGGCCCTGGCGTTCAGGTCCGCATAGCTCAGAGTCTGATCGCCAGCGATTAATGCGGTGGCAATCGGGGTTTTCTCTGCTTGTTGTTCAAACAACTGATGAATGCATACATGGTCAGGATAGGGAGTTTCCGTGGCGTTCCAAGTTTCCAGCAACCCCGCTTTAAGGGTATTTTCCGTGCTGGTAATACTGTCTTTCATTTACTTACTACCTCAACGAATCTATCGGATATTTGAAAACTGTTATTCCCAGCCGCCGTCACAAATATTTTTCTTTTACTTTTAGGAGAAATAACAACGGGCATGCCAAGCATCGAAAGATACTCAGACAATATTTTTCTCAGGCGCTGGATGTCATAGTCCGGTTAATAACCGCACAGCAAAAAATGATGTGGCAATAATTTCCCAGACAACGGAATAAATGATCCATTTGATGAACCATAAGAAGGGGTTCCATTTTTCCCTGTTTTTTTAGATACGCGTTTTCGATCTACATCAATTTTTTATTACGCTGAATTCCATAACAAAATAAATATGAAATGTTGACTGAAACTTAGAGAGTAAATAATATTTTTCAGCCGCTACGCAAATCAAGACAATCTGATATAGACTTTCATTTAAAAAATTTATCGAAATATCCACTTACTGCTCATATAATGTATTCCGTTCGCAAGTGATTTTTAATTCATATTGGAAATATTAACAACCTTCTTCTGTCAGTAGGATTTTCTCTTCATATATAGATAATTATTCTTGCTATCTATGCTATTCAATCTTAATTTCCATGTAATTTTAAAATTTCATCGTTCCACCAATAACCATTTTTAGTTACTAATTGTTTCGTTATCACATTATTTTTCTATTATAATATTGATATTCATTTGTATTTAAGTCTATATTATTTTTTATTATACATAGGTAAGTTTTTTAATTGTTTTCGCCAAAAACATGTTGTCGGATGCTTTTTGGAATAAGCAACTTTTATTCACGATACGATAAATTAGTACAAAATTATGCCTGTATACTGTCACTGGCATTTATTATGATATGGTTACCGATGTAGATGGATTAAGAGTCGTTATTTAGATCCTCGTAGAAATAGGCATTACTAATATATCTTTTTTATCCTTATCCAGTTATTGCCTTGAAATTTTCTCATTAAAGCATTGTTCAATGTCTCATTTGCGTGAAAATGAAGTGTTTCATGATCTTAAACAAGCCTATTCTAATGATTACCTTTTTATTCTAACCATTGCATAAAATCTTCAATAAATATTTTAGTTTTTAGTGGTAATCATGTTTTTGGAAGAGTAATTATGTAGGCCATTTCTTGGAAATGGATTATCTATTTTCCATTCAGGAAGTGATTTTTGTAGTAACCCGTGAGAGGATAAGTAGCAGTAATCTCTCTTTATGGTGGTATCAATTCTATTTTAGTTATTGCAGGGGGATTTTTTCTATTTCAACGATTAATTATCTATTTCTGAAATAACGTAATGTCAGTATTAAAGATAAAATCAGTTTCAAGTCATTGAGTGATTCTAATAAACAGGAAGGAATAGTTCTTTAGAAGAATAAAGTGCTTCTGCACTTGTGTGGCTTAATATGGAAGGAACAATTTCTTTTTGTGCAATGATTTTGTCTGGCAATGCTAATGATGTTTTCTATCTATTATATGATGTACCTTTTTGGCTTACATGCGATTGATAGCTTTTGATGGTGTTTTCAATGTCTATTTGCGTACCGTCAGAAGTCAGATAATACCTCAAGAACCTCCCGGAAAAACAACAGGCTTAATCAGATTAATAAATATGTCTTCTGTCCCTGCAAGTCGGGTTTCTGTAACATTTTTAGACAATTATTTTAATCCATTGAAAACCATTGGGATTATTCTCTCATTTGCTTTTATCGCAGGGATTGTTTTAATTACTCTAGGATGTCGTTCTTTTGTTGTTTTTTCCCATTTTCATGCTATATCTCGAAAAAATACTTCAATACCTTCATTTTCCATAGACAAGCCATCAAAGAGAAACAGAATACAATCTGGTAAAACATCCCCTTACCAAGAAAAATACATATGCTACTGTTTTTATTATATAAATAACAAATATCACTTAATATTTCGTGAGGATATTCCAACTATCTTCAAAAAATTCAAATGTGCGAGTGAACGCCATTTTTAGGTTAATTTAAAGTCTATTTAGTGAAAAAGGTAATAGTAAATAATATTTCTGATAAAAAAAGAGCAGATTTACCGAAACAATCTAAAAAAACATTAAAATAATTTTACATAAATCAAATTTATAAGATTTTATTAAAAAACAAAACAATTTATACCAAACTGTCTACTTTAGATTTATAATCCATATAGATAGAGAAAGGTGGGATTAAATTTCGGATATATAATGATTTTAAAACATTAATTCTGGATAACCTATCAATACTTGACTGGCATCAAGTAACGTTTTTTAATTATCAATATTATTGCAATGTAACAAAACATGTGAATCACAAAAAAAATTCATATATTATAATTACTTAAGTATAATAATTTGTAGTATGTAATGAAATTTGACTTAGGTTAAATTATGTAGGATTATGTTTACAGTTTGGTATATTTTGTCCAGTTTGTAACCTCTAGAAAATCGTCAACTAGTACTAAATATGCCAACAAATATAAGGTTAGATAAAAATTTAATGTTTTTTTTGCAAATTTACGTTAATAAACAAAAAAATCATTAAAAATCAATATAATGAATTTTTAAAAAATTAAAAAATATTGGTTATCTTACATGCAAGGGGGAGTAGAAACTCTGTTTAAGCCGTACAGATAACTCAACCGAAAAATATGCAGGGATAACCATAAGACAGGGATTGCAAAACAAGGCGCATGTCAAAACAAAAACGGCGAATCAGGTGGTAACAATAGGCATACCGTGAACGGCAGCAAATCCGTCAAGGCAAGCTTTATTTTACGAGCAACTCGTGGGGCAAAAATCGAATTCATTTTAAGCTCCAGCAATTCTCCTTGATGACGCCATAACTTACTAATTAAAAGGATAAGATATGGAAGATGCAAACCTATTAGTCGGAAACCGTATTCAGGTCAAAAGGAAAGAACAAGGTGTCACCGCTACTGCGTTAGCAAAGCAAATTGGCCTCAGTCAACAACAACTTTCACGTTACGAAAGAGGAACAAACCGGATTAACCTCACTCATCTGGTTGAAATTGCCGGGTTATTAAATACGCCAATTGCGTGGTTTTTCGAAGATTGCCAACCAAAAAAAAAAGAAGTTGGTGCAGTTAATAAAATGACGGATCAATATATTCCCATTGCCGAGACAATTATAGGTAAGAATGGTTTTTAAATGAGGCAAGATAAATTCATCAGAAGCCTGTTGTGTTACTTACCCCATTCAGGCTTCTGATTTTTGTCATGCCGCTGTATTACTGCATTTCAGTATCGAGTTTGACTGACTATATCTGTCATAAATCGCTTAATGGTTATCAACTCTTCCGGTGAATAGTTTTCCAATATTTGCAACCATCTTGATTCTACTTGCTGATGCAGTTTTTTATGAGCAGAAAATATTTGCTTCCCTTTGTCAGTGAGACTGAAATAGGTCTCTTTCTGGTTATCTACCATTTTCAGTTTTTCAACGATAGAGCGTTGAAGAAGTTTCGCACAGATCTTCGAGATAGCACCCTTAGTCATTCCCAGCTCTTGGCTGATACTTGTGATATTTAATAATACTGATCCTCCAATACACTGAACCACATGTAATTCAGACAATGAATAACCACTAAGCCCATATTTGCGAAGTGTCTCTTCACTGTGCCCTCTCTTCATACCCTCTCTTAGATGCATCAAGTGATTAACGGCAGCAAGGATCTCACGTTGGTAAACTATACTGTTATTCATTTACGACTTTTCCAAAATAATATTTCCAAGGAAAATATTTTTGGCATCATAACAAAAAAAGAAGAAAAAGATCTTTACTAAATCTCCTCATTTATTAATCTCAATATTGTTTCCCTGGAAACAAAATGGAGAAAAAGATGAATCAATATAACTCAGCTCATAATGTCAAAGTGATCTTCTACCTCGTATGTTTCAGTGCCCTATTAGGCGCTCTTACACAAAATATCTATGTTCCCGTTATTCCTACCATACAGGCGCTATTCAATGCACCTCTACCTTTAGTAAACCTGACTGTATCAGCATTCACGTTTGTTTTAGCGATTATGCAAATCGTGTATGGTCCATTAGCGGACAGTAAAGGCCGTAAAGCCATTTTACTTCCTGCCCTGACTATTTCCGTCATTGGCTCTGTTGGTTGTGCGATGGCTTCCGATATTTATTGGCTGATTGCCTTTCGAATAGTTCAAGCTATTGGGATTGCAGCTATTCCTGTTATTGCAGCAACAATTATTGGTGATCTGTATGAAGAGCAACATCGTGCCAAAGCTATCAGTACTTATCAGATGTTGTTAACGCTGACCCCGGCTTTGGGACCACTGCTCGGTGGCTATTTAGCCGAATTAAACGGATATGTTGCGATTTTCCAATTTATTGCTGTTATCGGTGGGCTAATACTGATCAGCAATTTGCTTTGGTTACCAGAAACTAAACCTGAAACCATACCCGAAAATAAGCCAAAACCGTCAGCAAGTGCCAAAAGGGTGTTTTGGCAGTTCGGCCAGATTTTGTCAGCTCGCATCCCGCAATCCGTTTTCTGTATTGGCTTTATGCTGTCCTATTGTTATTTCTGTTTTTTGACTTTTTTACCCATCATCCTAAACCATGAATATGGTTTCAGTCCTGCCGATATCGGTTGGATGTACATTCCCATATCACTGGCAATGATTGGTGGCAACTATAGCTATCGTTTACTCCATCATCGGTTTTCTGAGATAAATGGCCTGATTATCAGCAGTTTGCTAAATCTGGCTTTAATCCTGTTGTTTTCCATCACATTTCGGTTCGGCATTCCCACATTAATTACTGTCACCGCTTTATACGGTTTCACGCTGGGGTTATCGATACCTACACATACCACTTTACTACTAACAACATTTGTGGAAGAACGAGCAACTGTGATTGGGCTTTATAATTTTATTCGATATATGGGAATGGCTGTTGGCCCAATGGTTGGCAGTGTCTTGTTATTCAATAACCACTATGAATGGGTATTTTTAATGGGAGCGTTGTTATTTGCTGCATCTATCGGTTTCACTGCCATCATGACTCAACGACACAGTAAACGGCAATAGCGCTCATAAGACAATTTAGTGGGAAATAGCCCAAATCGCGGCAATATTCCGTGCCGTTACCTGCAAATTATCGGCACCATTGGCAAGGGCATCAGCAAGGGAACAGGCCTCCGGTATGATGGAAAAGACCGCATCCAACCCGTGCTGATGCACAACATGATAGTCTCGGCTCATTCCCCCAACTAACGCAATGGTGGGAATGCCAAACTTTTTCGCAACACGGGCAACACCAATAGGGGTTTTACCGTATATGGTCTGGCTATCCAGACGCCCTTCCCCCGTAATGACCAAATCCGCACCCTGAATCGCTTTTTCCAGTTGCAAGGTTTCGATAACAATGGCAATACCAGGCTGTAATCTTGCTCCCAAGCACCCCAATAAGGATGCGCCCATCCCTCCAGCCGCACCTGCACCAGCAGCATCAATCACGCTTTTTCCCGTTAGGGATTCTATTTTCATGCCATAATGACGCAATGCAGAATCTAACGATTTCACCATCTCCGGTGTCGCGCCTTTTTGTGGACCAAATACCGCTGATGCTCCCTGTTCACCACATAATGGGTTATTCACATCACAAGCCACGATAAATTCAATTTGCCTGAGACATGGATCAAGGTTCGTTAAGTCAATCCCTTCCAGCCGAGTTAATGCCGCACCGCCGAATGGCAGAATACGACTGTCACCATCCAATAAATTCGCACCAAGTGCCTGCATCATGCCTGCACCACCATCGTTGGTCGCACTGCCGCCAATGCCTAAAATCAGTTTGTGTACCCCCTGTTTCAATGCAGCCAGAATCAATTCTCCCGTTCCATAACTCGTCGTTATCAGAGGGTTACGCTGTTTCACCGGCACCAAGTGCAAACCAGAAGCGGCAGCCATTTCAATCACTGCGGTTTTTCCATCGCCAAGCAGACCAAAGGATGCCTCAACAGGTTGCCCCAAAGGATCAGTAACAGTACACACGATACGTTTTCCTCCGGTTGCAGCCACCAGTGATTCGACTGTCCCTTCGCCGCCATCCGCCATAGGTAACTTGATATAGTCTGCTTGCGGATAAATCTCCTTAAATCCCCGCTCTATTGCCTGTGCCACCTGCAAGGCACTCAAACTTTCCTTAAATGAATCAGGGGCAATCACAATTTTCATCATGGAATTTCCTCAGTTCTTTGGTGCTGTTTGTTTTACACGCTTGACATCCTCCCCGCCCTAAAGGACGGGGATTCCTACAGCGTTCAGACCGAAGCCTGACTCACCTCGGTGGGTTCCTGCTTCAACGGGCGGTCTGACTGCACCATCCCTCCACAGGCAAGCACGGCATGTCCTGCCGCTAAAATATTACGTGCGGCGTTTACATCCGCGTTCGCGGTGTAGCCGCATACCTGACACACGAATTGACTTTGCGTCTGACGGTTTTCTTTCGCCGTATGACCACAGCAGGCACACCGCTGGCTGGTGTATGCCGGAGGTATCGCCAGTCCTGACCACCGCGCCAGAGCTGCTTGTACTCAAGCTGACGGCGCATTTCATGCCAGCCTTGATCCCGTATTCACTGGTGACTTTGTGAAGGTAGTCGCGCCGGATATTGGCAATGTGCGAGTGCAAACACTGGATTTTCCGTTTTTGTTTCTGCCAGTTTGCGCTGAATGTTAGTCGGAAAACCGCGCCTGATAAAAAAAGCGATAAACAAATTATCGCTTTTTAATCCAGAAAATTTTGCTCAGTTAAGAGATTACGCTTCAATAGCCAGTCGCAATTTCTTCATGGCATTTTTTTCCAGCTGCCGAACACGTTCAGCAGATACACCATACTTATCCGCTAATTCTTGCAAGGTGGTTTTGTTGTCATCATCCAACCAACGAGAACGAATGATGTCCTGGCTACGTTCGTCCAGCCCTTCCATCGCCACAGAAAGCTTATCCGCAGCGTGAGTTTCCCAGTTATCTTCTTCAATGCCATCGGCAAAGTCAGAAGCCTTATCTTGCAAATACAGCACTGGAGCCACTGGATGGCTATCATGATTGTCATCATCAGAAGACATATCAAATGCCATATCCTGCGCTGACATGCGGGATTCCATCTCTCGGACATCTTTGCTGGTCACGCCCAATTCTTTGGCAACCAGTTCAATTTCATCCTGATTGAACCACCCCAGACGCTGTTTAGCCTTGCGCAAATTAAAGAACAGCTTACGCTGAGCTTTTGTTGTTGCGACCTTCACAATACGCCAATTACGCAATACATATTCATGGATTTCTGCCTTAATCCAGTGAACAGCAAAAGAAACCAGACGTACGCCCACTTCTGGATTAAAACGACGAACCGCTTTCATCAGGCCAATATTACCTTCCTGAATCAAATCCGCTTGCGGCAGACCATAACCGGCATAACTGCGGGCAATATGAACAACGAAGCGCAGGTGAGAAAGGATCAGCTTTTTCGCTGCATCCAGATCTCCCTGGTAATGCAGCCTTTCTGCCAGTTCCTTCTCTTCCTCGGCAGAAAGCATAGGATAAGCATTGGAGGCACGGATGTACCCTTCCAAACTACCTTGTGGAACTAACGCCAAAGTTTGCATTTCTTTTGTCATTCAAATTCTCTCAAAATTAGATCCAAATTGATGGCCTTTAAGCTCACCTGAATTAACCCATAAGGTTTATTCAAGCTAAAGAGATGTCTATTTTACCACCGTAAAGATCATATTCAACTCGTCTCAGTTGCGTGAATACCAATACAAAACATAACTGTGACTTGGGCAACAATTAAACCCAAAAGTTCGCTGGCAAGCCCTGAAATGCCTTTATTCCGGCCTAAAACGACGTAAATGCTGAATTGTCGCAAACCATGCAGCAATCCAACCAATCATACCCGAAATAAGCACTAATAAGAGTGATTCATCCCACTCCAAACCATGCAATATAAAACTTGTACCGAAAACACTCGCCACTTCTGTGACCACGTTAGAAAGTTTCCACACCAGCAGAGAAGAGAGGATCAAGGAGAATATTGCCCCCAAAATCCCCAATAAGGTTCCACCATTAAGGAAAGGACGTAAAATAAAACCATCCGTTGCCCCAATCAGCTTCATGACGTTAATCGTCTCACGACGGCTAAAGATGCTCAACCGGACACTATTACCAATGACCAAGAGCAGAGCAACCACCATCAAGATACCTATCACCGCAGCAATTCTACCAACAAGGTCAGCCAACGCGGTCAAGCGGGCAAACCAGCTATCATCCATTCTGACTTCTTCAATGCCTTTAATCTGTGCAACTTGATCTCGTAATGTTGTTAGCGCCTGAGAATCTTGGAAATTTAATTTAGGAGAGACGATAGCAACTGCCGGCAGAGGGTTTTCCTCCAGCAGATCTAGTGCACTGGCAAAACCGGACCAAGCCCGAAATTCGTTTACGGCTTCTTCACGGGAAAGGTAATTTACCGATTTCACGCCATCCATGCCTTTCAACTGATCAATCACCTGCTTGACACTATTATCATTCAGAGACTTATCCAAATAGACCGTGAGTTGTGGAATGGGATACCACTGCATCACCGCTTGATTGACGTTTTTCCAAACAATATAGAACACACTCGGCAAGGTCAGGGAAATCGCTATCACCATAACAGTCAGCAACGTTGCCAACGGTTGGCGAAACATATCGGACAGCGTACTCTTCCACGCATAACGCCACTGTACACGCCATCCCCCTTTTAATGATTTAGATTTTGGGGGCTGGTTTTTTTTCGCTGAATGACGGACATGCTTAGCCATGATGTCCTCCTTGTATACGTCCCTGATTCAGGGTCAAGATACGATATTTCCTTCGTTCAATGAGAGCTGTATCATGGGTAGCCATCAGAACCGTCACACCAACTCGGTTAAATTCTTCAAACAGACGCATGATCCCTTCTGATAATTCCCCATCCAAATTTCCCGTCGGTTCATCTGCCAGCAAGACGGTTGGCTTATTCACCACCGCACGGGCGATACCAACACGTTGTTGTTCTCCACCGGAAAGCTGAATAGGGAAGTTTTTCGCTTTGTCCAGTAAGCCGACCTTATCCAACGCCGCAGATACCCGTCGACGAATGTCTTCAGCACTGGCTCCTGAGATGATCAGCGGCATAGCGACATTCTCGTATACGGTGCGATCCAACAGCAGGTGATGATCCTGAAAAATCATGCCGATCTGACGGCGTAAAAAAGGGATCTCACGGGATTTTAGTCGGCTAATGTCATGACCAGAAAACAAAATATGGCCTGCGCTAGGGCGTTCGATGCCACAGATAAGTTTCAAAAGTGTACTTTTACCGGCCCCTGAGTGACCGGTTAAAAATGCCATTTCTCCTGGAAGTAGATGAAAATCCACCCCTTGCAGCGCCTGCCGCCCTCCCAGATAGGCTTTACTGACCTGTTCAAAGCGAATCATTGATAGTTAATCCTCTCGGGCAAAAAGAGCCTCAATAAAATCGTCTGCCTTAAATGGACGGAGATCTTCAATGCCTTCACCCACACCAATGTAACGGATTGGGATCTCAAATTGGTCGGCAATAGCGAAGATAACACCCCCTTTCGCAGTACCATCCAGTTTGGTCAGTGAAATACCCGTCAACCCCACAGCTTCATGAAATAGTTTAGCCTGACTTACTGCATTTTGACCGGTGCTGGCATCCAGAGTCAGCATAATTTCATGAGGTGCGTCTTCGTCCAGTTTTTTCATCACGCGAACGATTTTTTTCAGTTCTTCCATCAAATGGGATTTGTTCTGCAAGCGCCCAGCGGTATCTGCAATCAGGACATCAATACCTTTAGCCTTGGCTGACTGGATGGCGTCAAAAATCACCGAGGCGGAATCTGCTCCTGTATGTTGGGAAATCACTGGGATTTTGTTGCGTTCCCCCCAAACTTGTAACTGTTCTACCGCAGCCGCACGGAAGGTATCTCCAGCCGCCAGCATGACAGATTTGCCTTGTGAATGATATTGACGCGCCAACTTTCCAATCGTGGTCGTTTTACCAACACCATTTACTCCCACCATCAAAATGACATAAGGTGATTTGCTTTCTATCTCCAGCGGTTTATCAACTTTCGCCAGAATGGTTGACATCTCTTCTTTCAGTTTAGAGTAAAGCGCTTCTGCATCTTTCAACTCCTTGCGGCTAGCATGAGCTGTCAGATTAGCAATGATCTTACGGGTAGTTTCAACGCCCACATCGGCAATCAATAATTGCTCTTCCAGCTCTTCAAACAGATCATCATCAATTTTCTTGCCACGAAATAGTCCCAAGAAACCAGAGCCAAGATTTTGACGAGTTTTAACCAGGCTGCGTTTCAGACGAGCAAAAAATCCTTCTTTAGTCGGCCGTTCTTGTTCCTTAGGTAAGGGCGCCTGTTCTTCTGCCTGACGAGCTGATTCTTCTGCTAAACGCTGCTGTTCTGCTTCTTCTGCGGCGCGACGGGCGGCTTCTTCCGCCAAACGTTGCTGTTCTGCCTCTTCTGCGGCGCGACGGGCGGCTTCTTCCGCCAAGCGTTGCTGTTCTGCCTCTTCTGCGGCGCGACGGGCGGCTTCTTCCGCCAAACGCTGCTGTTCTGCCTCTTCTGCGGCGCGACGGGCGGCTTCTTCCGCCAAGCGTTGCTGTTCTGCCTCTTCTGCGGCGCGACGGGCGGCTTCTTCCGCCAAGCGTTGCTGTTCTGCCTCTTCTGCGGCGCGACGGGCGGCTTCTTCCGCCAAACGCTGCTGTTCTGCCTCTTCTGCGGCGCGGCGGGCGGCTTCTTCCGCCAAACGTTGCTGTTCTGCCTCTTCTGCGGCGCGACGGGCGGCTTCTTCCGCCAAACGCTGCTGCTCCGCTTCTTCTGCCGCATGACGAGCCGCTTCCTCCGCAGCTACTCTTTCTTGTTCAGCTTGTTCTTCTTGCTGTTTGTTATCTTGACGACCAAGTCCAAACCAAGAGAAGAAACCTCTTTTTTTCTCTTTTGCCATCGGCCACTACACTCCTCGCAGTTAAGTTAGATATATGCTTTTATATCCACTGAGATAGGTTCTAACAGTAATGAATCCAGTCTAACATTTTCATCACACCACAACACATATCTATAGAGGATTTCGTGGTAAATTAATCAATGGATATCTTCGTTTTCACTCACTTTTTGTCTCCGCCAGATATTATTGAGTCACGTCGGATGGCAAATATTTAAGTTATGTAAATTATGACTAAAAAACCACAGCGCGCGTCTTTGGGACAAATCCGCATTATTGGCGGAAAATGGCGCGGAAGAAAATTGCCGGTCCCTGATAGTGACGGCCTGCGTCCAACAACAGATCGCGTCCGTGAGACACTTTTTAACTGGCTTATGCCAGTGATTCAAGGTGCTCGTTGCCTGGATTGTTTTTCAGGTAGCGGAGCGCTTGGATTTGAAGCGTTGTCTCGTTATGCAAGCCACACGACCTTAATTGAATATGATCGTAATGTGGCGAAACAACTATCGGCTAACTTGGCCTTACTGAAAGCTGAAAATGCCGATGTGGTGCAAGGTAATACACTACAATACCTTAACAACACCGGAACACCGTTTGATGTGGTTTTCCTCGATCCACCATTCCGTAAGGGAATGCTGGCTGAAACAATCAATTTATTGGAAGCCAATAACTGGCTAGCAGAAGAAAGCTGGATTTATGTTGAGGCAGAAGCAGAATCTGCTGCGACAGAAGTTCCCCCAAACTGGCAACTGCATCGGGAAAAAACGGCCGGACAAGTTGCTTATCGTTTATATATTCGCCACCCGTAATCGGGAGTCTGAACGGTTTAAACACGCTTTTGGAGTCGATGATGTTTATTCAATTAGGAAGAGGGATCATGATCTTAGTTTGGGGGATCATGATCTTCAATTTGTTTCACCCATTCCCTAAGCCATTGAGATATTTTATGGATATTGCAATGGTATTTACGGTACTCATGCATGCTTTTCAGTTACTACTGCTGAAAAACTCCCAGCCTAAAGATCAAAAGCTGTCTGGTTTTCTCCAGACTAAGATCTTCTTTTTTGGCGTCTTTGAATTATTGGCCTGGCAAAAGAAACAACAAAAAGAAAAACAACGGGAGAAAGAGTAACTTCCCATACCCAGTGGTTCATCTTATTTTTCCTTCGTCAATGAGTGATCCGCGTAATTACTCATTGACGTTCTTTGCTTTTGATAATAAAACGTTATTTTCTCGTTAATAATGAATTAATATTAATAGATCAAGATACTCTCCGTACCAAATCCATCATAAATAAAATTGCCTGACAAAACAGGCGCTGAACTTTGAGGAAAGGAAAAATATGAGTTGGCCATTTCTTGCTGTGTTTTTCTCTGGGTGGTTATATATTGACGCTGCCTATCGTGGCACCAACTGGCAGCAATGGGTTTTCCGCCCCGTCACTATGTTACTTTTACTATTATGGGCTTGCCAAGCGCCCAACCTTGAGGTTTCAGGTTACCTTATCATTGCGGGCCTTCTGACTGCTTTGCTCTCTGATACGCTCCGCATGCTCCCTGGTAAGTATTTACTATTCTCATTCATCACTCTGTTCTTGAGTTACCTGTTATACACTATCAGCTTTGCCTTACATATGGGCTTTAGTTTTTTCTTCCCGCTACCTTTGATCTTGCTGGTCGTTGGCATTGTGATCATACTGACAGTCTGGAGTCGTCTAGATAATATGCGTTGGCGGGTAGTTGATAGCTTCATTATGGCGCTACTGATGGTTTGGGTTGCCGGAGAACAATATTTTTCGCTCAGCAACGACAGCTACTTCTCTGTTATCTCCGGCGCTATCCTGTTACTCCTCGCACACAGTATCAATATCATTGCTCAGTATCGTTTCCCTTTTAAACTGTCAAAAGCGATGGTTGCTACCTGTGGTTTTATCGGGCATTTTTTGATTATTCGTTCACTATTCCTATGATAGCTTAACTCTTAGTGACCGCTCCCCGCCCTATCGGGGGGCTTCCCACTTCCCAGGCCGTAACCGTCTGTGCGATGGATTTACGGCGAATTTTATAACCAAAGAATTGGAGAGCAGGTAACATCAAAAGGAAGGGCATTGATGGTTGCAAATAGCACAAATCATCAAAATAATTCCTCTTATTGGATTTGACTCTGGAGTTTACTCCAACGTGTAGAGTTAATCTTAATGATTAAGATTAACTCTATTTAAGAGGTCGCCTATGTTATCCACGTCCAAAAAACATAAGCAATCACAGCACAATTCTCTATCTTTGCAAAAAGATGGACATCAGGCTATCGCCAATAATGTAAGTGAACATTCACATCAACATCACGATCACAGCCACGAACATTTGCATCATTCTCCCACGCCAAACCATAACTCTTCTTGTTGTTCTACTGGCACAGCACACTCCCATGAACATAATGGTGCACACTGTTCACACGATCATGCACATACTATGCAGGATAACGTTCTCACCGAATTAACCGCGAGACAACGTTTTAATTGGACTATCCAAGGCATGGATTGCCCAAGTTGTGCAGGAAAGATCGAAAATGCTGTCAAAAAACTGCCAGAAGCCAGACAGGTCAAGGTTCTGTTTACAACCGAGAAATTGGTAGTCGATGCTGATATTGATATCCGTGCTGCCGTTGAACAAGCAGTAAAACAGGCCGGCTTTGCCATCAAAGAGGCAAGTTCGGCATCTAAATTGCCTCCGGCAGTCAGTCACTGGAAGACTTTCTCCCCTATTTTGATTCTAGCCGCCTTGATGTTCGTCAGTTGGGGAATAGCAAAAGCGAATGCCCCCGCAGGGCAGATTGCTTTCATCATCACTACACTCATTGGGTTATATCCGGTAGCGACCAAGGCCATCAAACTGATCCGTTCTGGCACACCTTTCGCCATTGAAACGTTGATGAGTGTTGCAGCCATCGGTGCCTTGTTTATTGATGCTACCGCAGAAGCGGCAATGGTTATTCTCCTGTTCAAGTTGGGGGAAATAATGGAATCCTATGCCGCCGGACGCGCACGTCGCGGCGTCAGTGCCTTGATGGCATTAGTTCCTGAACAAGCCCTACTTATTAAGGATGGAAAAAAGAAAACCGTGCCAGCGGCGGATCTGCGTCCAGGGGATATCATCGAAATCGCCCCCGGTGCACGCTTACCTACCGATGCCGAACTGCTCAGCCCCTTTGCCAGTTTCGATGAAAGTGCCCTAACCGGTGAATCGGTTCCGGTTGAACGGCAGCAAGGAGAAAAAGTCGCCGCGGGTTGCCTTTCTGTTGATAGTGCCGTACAGATGAAAGTGATCTCTGAACCGGGTCACAACGCCATTGACCGCATTCTACAACTGATTGAAGAAGCGGAAGAGCGCCGCGCACCGATTGAACGCTTTATCGACCGTTTCAGTCGTATCTATACTCCGCTGATTATCTTGTTCTCAGCATTGGTGGTAATGATCCCACCCCTGTTTTTTGCTGGCTCATGGGAAACCTGGATCTACCGTGGCCTGACTCTGCTGTTAATTGGTTGCCCTTGCGCATTAGTCATCTCGACGCCCGCCGCCATTACTTCCGCGCTGGCCGCAGCAACCCGTCGTGGTTCCCTCATCAAAGGTGGAGCAGCCTTGGAACAACTTGGTTCAGTGCGCACCATTGCACTGGATAAAACCGGAACCTTGACCGAAGGCAAACCCCAGGTTACTGAAATTGAACCGGTGGAAAACGTCAGTACAGAAACCTTACTGGCACTGGCGGGTGCTGTAGAGAGTGGCTCCCATCACCCACTGGCAAAAGCTATCCTGAATGCCGCAGAAAACAGCGGTGTGACAATTGTTGAAGCAGAACAGCGCAAGGCGCTGGCTGGTATAGGAGTTGAAGGGCAATTATCGGGGCAAAAAATTCTCGTCGCAGCCCCTGGAAGATTGCCGGAAAATACTTTGTCCGAACAATGGAAAAAGAGAGTCACTGAGCTGGAAGACAATGGAAAAACAGCCGTTGCTGTCATACAAAATGGGCAACTTATGGGGCTGATAGCAATGCAAGATACCTTGCGTCAGGATGCCATAGAGACTATCCGTATTCTGAAAAAACAAGGTGTCGATGCAGTCATGCTGACTGGAGATAATCCCCGTGCCGCGGCAGCTATTGCGAATCGACTGGGCATTGATTATCGCGCCGGGTTGTTGCCTGAAGATAAAGTGAAAGCGGTCATTGAGTTGAACCAAAAACACCGCACCATGATGGTTGGTGATGGTATCAACGATGCGCCAGCCATGAAAGCGGCCACGATAGGTGTTGCTATGGGCAGCGGTACTGATGTTGCACTGGAAACAGCTGACGCCGCCCTGACGCATAACCGGCTGACGGGTTTACCTGAAATTATCGCCTTGTCCCGAACAACCCATTATAACATCCGTCAAAATATCACCATTGCGTTAGGATTAAAGGCGATATTTCTTATCACGAGTCTATTGGGTATTACCGGACTATGGATGGCCGTTCTGGCCGATTCAGGAGCCACGGCTTTGGTAACAGCCAACGCAGTTCGGCTACTTAGGAGCAAACCACAGAAATAATACACGGAATATTCAACCTACATTGCCACAAGCAGATGGATGGAAACGTGGCAAAGGTAAATAACAAACTGAAAAGGTGCATATTAATACTATTATTATGCACCTTTTCAAAATCATAATTAATTACAAAAGGTTGCTATTAAAGGAAAAAGAAAATATGGCATCCAGCGAGGTGATAGATAAGTAACCAAATGCCATGTTTAAATCCTAGCACGGCTCCTTTTTTTCGCCAGTTAATTATATAGTCCTTTCTCAATTAAACAGAATTTTCGCTTTTTCTGAGCAGGTATCGATACGGAGTTTGCTCTGTCTCTTGGGCGATCAACGCATGATCCATAAAGCGACAGAACCCCGGAATATCGCGGGTTGTTGCCGGATCATCCGCAATGACCAACAACGTCTGACCGACAGTCATATGGCGGACAGCTTTGCGCACCATCATTACTGGCTCCGGGCAACGTAATCCCAACGTATCAAGTGTTTTGTCAGGGTTGGCAAAAACATCGGACATAACAATCTCTGTAGGTTCAAACAATCTATGGCAATGGATTATATTACAAAATATCGTCAACTGCCGTACTTTACTTTTATTGCATAACACACGTATGATCCCACCGCCTGATCGTCAGGTAAATGGATTTATTGGGTTCCCTCACCCCAGCCACCAAAAAGGTACAATATGCTGCAATTAACTACGCAACAGCGGGCTACGGCCTTGATCTGGCTGTCGCTTTTTCACATTTTGATCATTACTTCCAGTAACTATCTGGTGCAATTACCCATCTCAATTTTGGGTTTTCATACCACTTGGGGAGCATTTACATTTCCCTTTATCTTTTTGGCAACTGATCTGACCGTGCGTATTTATGGTGCGCCATTGGCGCGCCGGATCATTATTTCCGTTATGCTGCCGGCATTGCTGATCTCTTATCTGATTTCGGCTCTGTTTTTCCAGGGGATCTGGCAAGGATTCGAGACGTTGGGAACCTTTAATGTGTTTGTCGCTCGCATTGCCGCCGCTAGCTTTATGGCCTATGTGCTCGGCCAGATATTAGATGTTGGTGTTTTCAATCGTCTTCGCCAAAAAAGCCGCTGGTGGATAGCGCCGGCTGCCGCCATGTTTTTCGGCAATATGCTTGATACACTGGCCTTTTTCTTTATCGCGTTTTACCGCAGCACGGATGCATTTATGGCAACCCACTGGGTAGAAATTGCGTTAGTGGATTATGCTTTCAAGCTGTTTATCTGCATGCTGTTCTTCCTGCCTGCTTATGGCATTCTGTTGAACTTAATCCTGAAATACTTTTTCGCCCAAACAGAAGAAAAAATCCTGGCCAAAGCCAACTAAAAACATCCTCCCTGAGTCAATCAGGGGGGAACAAACGTTCCGCCAGCGTTTCCCCTCACATCACTCATTTCCTGCTTTTGCTCATAACTTCTCTGCATATTTTGCCGTATAGTGTGGAGGGGCAATGCGTAACTTGCCCTACGCCAGTATTGTGACACTCTATGCCTAGTTTCCGGTAAAGAAGGAATATTTCTTATGCTGAAAGTGATCCAGTCTCCATCCAAATATATCCAAGGGCCAGGTGCGTTATCTCACATTGGTCGATATACCAAAATACTTGCTGACCATGTTTTCGTAATTGCTGATAATTTCGTGATGAGCCTTATTGGGGATACCGTCAGCCAGAGTCTCGAAGAACACGAAGTGACTAGCCATTTCGAACTTTTCAATGGTGAGTGCAGCCGCAATGAGATCTATCGCTTGTCTGCCATTTTGTTGAAACAACAATGTCAGGCTGTTATCGGGATCGGGGGAGGAAAGACGATTGATACTGCCAAGGCGGTTGCATACGAAGCCAAAATACCCGTCATTATTTCTCCTACCCTTGCTTCAACCGATGCACCGACCAGTGCCCTTTCCGTTCTTTATACTGAACTCGGTGAATTCGACAGCTACCTGTTCTATCCACAAAATCCAAACATCGTGCTAATGGATACCAATATCATTGCTAAGGCACCGGTTCGCCTGCTTGTCGCAGGTATGGGAGATGCACTCGCCACCTATTTTGAGGCACGAGCCAGCAGTACAGCCCACAAACCAACCATGGCTGGCGGTGCAACATCCACCACAGGTTTGGCATTGGCAAAACTGTGTTATGAAACCTTGCTGGCGGAAGGTTATAAAGCAAAACTGGCGGTAGAAGCCGGTGTCAGTACACCAGCCGTTGAAAATATTGTGGAAGCAAATACCTACTTGAGTGGCATTGGTTTTGAAAGTGCAGGATTAGCAGCAGCTCACGCCATCCACAATGGCTTTACCGTGCTGGAAGAGTGTCATCATCTCTATCATGGCGAAAAAGTTGCGTTTGGAACTCTGACACAATTGATCTTAGAAAATAGCCCAAGTGAAGAATTGGAAACTGTGCTCGATTTCTGTGTACAGGTCGGGTTACCCGTCACACTGGAGCAATTGGGCTTACGTGATAATGAGAAACTGCATGAAAAAATCATGCAAGTCGCTATCGCAAGTTGTGCCGAAGGTGAAACCATTCACAATATGCCATTTGTTGTGACACCAGAACACGTTTACGCCGCAATTTTGGCCGCAGACCAAGTGGGTAAAGATTGGTTGTATTAAGTGATTGCGAAATTAATTCGATTGCTCTTAGAGCGGGAATTCCCGCCCTAAGAGTTTGACCAAAATAGATTCAAATATGATGAATAATATAACGTGTGCTACGACCCCCAGCCTCAGTTTTTTCCAAACAACCGAGTTCTGTTAGATGATTTAAATGTCGGGTCGCAGTTGCACGACTCACTTTAGCCACTTTTTGATATTGGCTGCTATTAATACCTTGTTGAAAATCAGCATCTAACATTCTGTTCAATACTTTTATTTGTTCCTGATTGAGCTGGCTTTGATCAACACGACGCCAGAATCGAGTCTTTTTCACTAGGTCATCAATTTGCTTCAATTTAGCAATAAGGGTGCTATTGAGTGTTTGCAGAAACCACACCATCCAATCGGTAATATCCAGATCACCACGCTGAGTCTGTTCCAGTATTTCGTAATATTGCTTACGGCGTTCACAAATACTTACTGACATGGCATAAAATCGAATCGAACGGCTTTCACCTTGCGCCAATACTAAATCAGTCAAAAAACGGGTAATGCGCCCATTACCATCTTCCATTGGATGCAACGTGACAAACCATAAATGTACGATTGCTGCCCGCAAAATCGGATCAAGATAGAGTTCATGACGAGATTGATTAAACCAGGTAATAAACTGTGTCATTTCTCCCTGCAATTTTTCGGCAGGTGGCGCTTCAAAATGAACAATAGGATTATCTATTCTACCAGAGATGACTTGCATCCCCCGTGCCGCAGTTGACCACCTTTAATGGGACTAAACAAAGTATAATCCGCGGGAAACATCAATTCGTGCCATTTCAAAAGGCGATTTAGCGTCAGAGATTCGTTATATCTCACCACCACATCAAAGGCAATTTCTGCCATACCATCGGTCTGCTCACTGGTTGGATAGGGCTTAGCTTCACTGATCCCGAATCGATTTGCCAATGAAGAGCGTACTGATGCTGCATTCAACTTTTCACCTTCTATTTCACAGGAATAGAGGATACTGGCAAGAAGATTATCCAGTGTTGCTTGCTCTGTACTTTCAACGTCAGATTTTCCTAATAGCACCCCCTGATTAAAGTGAATTTCCCGCAAAATAGGATTCAGTACATGCTCATCCCATTGGAAATTAGGCCAATTTTTTTGTTCCCAGATCCACATTGAATTCCACCTTATGACGCCAATAGTCTAATCATTCTACTCATAGAATGAGGCAAATAACAACGCTATTCGCCTCACAAAATGAGGCGAATAGCATAATTAATTGACTCACTGACCGAAACTTACTGGCGAAATAAAACGGGCATGAACCCGAAGGAACATGCCCATAACTTGGTTAACAATGTCTATCTTGTTGGCTCCTGCCAAATTTTAGTAATATAACTCAAACATTCTTCTTTCGTCCCTGTTCTGCCTATGACCATCCATCCCTGCGGGATCTCATACTCAATAGGCCAGACTGAATAATGCTGTTTACCATTGGTAACGATCATCCAATTCATGATTTCTTTTCTGATTAATCGTTCCATGATACAGCCTCCATATTGCAACTTTTTGAAAGCGCTGCCGGTAAGAATCCAATACCAATCAGATAGCGTAATATTTGGTGGACATATCCGGTCACCCCCGTCAGTAATACTGTAGCAAGCGCTCGAATTCGGGAAAAATCACGACTCCCCGAAGGAACGTTCTTAAAGCACGGTTCAAGTTCTGCTGTCATATGACTGATATTACGATGAAATTCAGCTTCAACAACGGAAGATTTTTTTTGCCCAGTAGTAAATGCTGTGTGTAATATTGCCTTGTGTGTGTCAGTATTCATAATGATGCTCTCATTCTGAACCCCATTGGTTTCATCATTTTTCATGATGAGTAGGGGCATTAATGCTGGTAGTCGTTATCTTCCAATTTTTGTCCACATTCAGTATTTTCAAATACCTTATGTTGACGCTAACTGGATTAAAAAAATAAATTGAAAAAATTTATTGCGAATTTAATAAATATATTAATTAGTATTAATTTGTAATCTTTTATTAATTAAACAATCAACTTATATAAAAACCATGATTATTTGGAAGACAGGAGGTATTACGCCTATACAACCTGCAACCAAAACCAATCAACCAACTGATATTATTGAAATTTATATCGTAAAACAGTTATCCAACTCTGCATGAAAACTGCTGTCAGCAGCATGAATAACTATTTGTAGTAATATCTATTATTTTGACTTTTAATTTCAAACATTTTATTTATAACCACGTTATAAAAAACGCAAAGCATGTAAATAAAAACAAATCACATATACAAATGAGAATGTTATTTAAATAACACCATCAGGAAAACAGCACCACTTGTTAAAAAAAGCAGACAGAAAACGCCAACAGTTATTTATTAAATAATTTTTATAATAGAAACGTTTGTGTGAATTATATTTATCTGACTTTTCAATGGTTACTACATCAGCCAAATTCCCCTAATAATAATGAGCTTTTATTTGGTCGAGAATATATACAAACTTTAAACGGGCAAAAATAAAAAATAGCCCAAAAGCCGTTTATTGTGACTGCTATCACACTAATATAAATAATTTGTATTCAAAAAAAGCGCTAAATCACTCAAAATTATCGACTTTTCGAAATTATATCTATATGTTAGCGATACCTCACAGTCAGATAAGGTTGTTTTCAGCTAATATTAGCTTCGATATAGAAAATAAATAGTTAAAATTTTTCGTTTAACGCCATCATTGCTTGATGGTGGTGATTCGCTCATACAAAAGTCATGTGGAGACAAAAAATATGTTAAGTATTTTCAAGCCGGCGCCTCATAAGGCTCGGGTGCCTGCGCAGGAAATAGATCCACTCTATCGTCGCTTGCGCTGGCAAATTTTTATGGGGATCTTCTTCGGATATGCAGCTTACTATCTGGTAAGAAAAAACTTTGCTCTCGCCATACCTTCCTTGATCGAACAAGGCTTTTCTAAGGGAGATCTTGGTTTTGCATTATCAGGGATTTCAATTGCATACGGCTTCTCAAAATTCATCATGGGTTCCGTTTCCGACCGCTCGAATCCACGTGTTTTCTTGCCCGCGGGTTTGATACTGGCAGCGGTAGTGATGCTGATTATGGGCTTTGTACCATGGGCGACCTCCAGCATTGCTATCATGTTTTCTCTGCTGTTCCTTTGCGGCTGGTTCCAGGGTATGGGGTGGCCTCCTTGCGGGCGTACCATGGTTCACTGGTGGTCACAGAAAGAGCGTGGTGGAATTGTTTCTGTCTGGAACTGTGCACATAACGTTGGCGGCGGCGTGCCACCATTACTGTTCATGTTGGGAATGGCCTGGTTCAATGACTGGAAAGCCGCGTTCTACATGCCAGCCTTTGCGGCTATCATCGTGGCACTCATTGTTTTCGCTTTAATGCGCGATACACCACAATCTTGTGGCTTACCCTCTATTGAAGAGTATAAAAACGATTATCCACCTGACTATACGGAAAAAAACGAAAAAGAACTGACAGCAAAAGAAATTTTCATGCAGTACGTTTTACCGAATAAATTGCTATGGATGATTGCAGTTGCCAACGTATTCGTATACTTACTGCGCTACGGTATTCTTGACTGGTCACCAACTTACTTGAAGGAAGTGAAAGACTTTACCATGGATAAGTCTTCCTGGGCTTACTTCCTGTATGAATACGCAGGTATTCCGGGTACGCTGCTGTGTGGCTGGATGTCGGACAAAGTATTTAAAGGCAACCGTGGTGCCACGGGCGTATTCTTCATGATCCTTGTCACCATCGCCACTATCGTATTCTGGCTAAACCCAGAAGGTAATCCTGATATCGATATGATCTGTATGCTGGTTATCGGCTTCCTGATTTACGGTCCGGTGATGCTAATCGGCCTACATGCCCTGGAATTAGCACCGAAAAAAGCAGCAGGCACAGCCGCAGGCTTTACCGGTTTGTTTGGCTACCTGGGCGGTTCGGTTGCGGCCAGTATCATCGTCGGCTATACCGTTGACTACTTCGGTTGGGACGGCGGCTTTATGGTCATGATCGGCGGTTGTATCCTCTCGGTTATTCTGCTGCTGCTTGTTATGTTGAGTGAAAATAAGCATAAGCAGGAAATTGCCCGTCAAGGTCAGTAATATCATTGCAATACGCTGATTAATAACCACATCAATCGCAGTACAACGCTCTTGTACTGCGATTTCATGGGTTATCATGTTATACAGCGTTAAATATATTGCTTACTTTTACTTATGGATATCTTCTTTATATCCATACGGTATTAACAGTCTTTTGATTTAACACTTTCAAGATGCTCTATTTTAATCGGAACTCTATATTTTACATGCTCTATTCTCATATTATATAAGCCAATGCTTTTCTATACGCATTAAACTTCAAGTTGTAATTTACAACACGATATGAAATCACACGCATCTTGAAGTGAGATGGGTATATTACATCTTTCATTGGTAATAAAAAAACCATCTTATATGGTGATTTTGTTAATTTAATGACAGCCAAAATAAAACGGGATATAAACAGAACATGGAGAAAATTTTTTATGTCATAAAACTGTGACATACCGCTGATAAAAATAATATTCAGGATTGTGTTATGTCATTATTTTCTATAAAAATCGACTCGAATGATCACCCTATTTTTCTGGCGACTGACGAAAAATCAGTAAGACAGTAAGTAACCTAATTTTTTGTTTAAGACTTTTATTAGAATAAATGGAGAATCTCAATGCAGACCCCGATTAAGGCTATTATGGCTGGTATTCTGTTAGCATCATCCATGTCAGGTATTGCACATGCAGCAGATAAGATTGTTATCGCCCATCGTGGCGCTAGCGGTTATTTACCTGAACACACATTACCCGCCAAAGCAATGGCCTATGCACAAGGCGCAGATTATCTTGAGCAAGATCTGGTTATGACCAAAGATGACCAGCTCATTGTATTGCACGATCACTATCTTGATCGCGTAACAGATGTCGCAGAACGTTTCCCAAACCGCGCCCGTGCTGACGGTCGCTATTATGCGATAGACTTTACCCTGCCAGAAATTAAATCACTGAAATTTACGGAAGGTTTTGATATCAAAGATGGCAAGAAAGTCCAAAGCTATCCCGGACGTTTCCCGATGGGTAAGTCTGATTTTCACATTCATACCTTCCAGGAAGAACTGGAGTTTATTCAAGGCCTGAATAAATCCACGGGTAAAGATATTGGCATCTACCCTGAAATCAAGGCGCCGTGGTTCCATCGCCAGGAAGGCAAAGATATCACCCGCAAAGTGCTGGAAGTCCTGAAACAATATGGTTACACCAAAAAGAGCGATAAAGTTTATCTGCAATGTTTTGATGCCAATGAACTCAAACGCATCAAAAATGAACTGGAGCCGAAATTGGGGATGGATCTGAAACTGATTCAGCTTATCGCTTACACTGACTGGAACGAAACCTACGAACAAAAGTCAGATGGTACATGGCAGAATTATAGTTATGACTGGATGTTTAAACCTGGCGCGATGAAAGAAGTCGCAAAATATGCTGATGGAATTGGTCCTGATTACCATATGCTTATCGCCAGTGACTCTACGCCAAAGCACATTAAATTAACTGGCATGGTAAAAGAAGCTCACGCCAGCCATCTGGCGGTACACCCGTATACCATCCGTATCGATCAATTGCCAAAATATGCCACCAGCGGCAACCAATTGTTTGATATCGTTTTCGACAAAGCCAATGTCGATGGGGCATTCACAGATTTCCCTGATTTGGCAGTGAAGTTCCTGAGAAAACACCACGAGCATAAATAATCAGTGCAAATAATGTAGAAAAACCAAGGGGTAGTCTAGGACTGCCCCTTGGCTGATGGCATAAATGATTTTGCTACGAGATCCCCACAGGAAAAGCGATAACTTCACTAATCCGTTCAGCACCCAATGCCAGCATAATCAAACGATCAACCCCTAATGCTACACCTGCACATTCAGGCATTCCGTGAGCAAGGGCAGCAAGCAGGTATTCATCAATTGGCTGAATCGGCAAGCCCATTTCTTCACGCTTACGGTTATCCTGTTCAAAACGAAGACGTTGTTCATTGCTATCGGTTAGTTCGCGAAAACCATTCGCCAACTCCATACCTTTAAAATAGACCTCAAAACGCTCCGCAACACGGTGATCTTCCTTGCTAATTTCTGCCAATGCCGCTTGAGAGGCTGGGAAGTGATAGATAAACGTCGGTTTTTCAATGCCGATCTGAGTTTCTACCCCCATGACAAAAAGTAACTGCAATAAGGTATCCCGATCTTCTTCCTGATCAGCGATATTGCTGAGATCAAGCTTAGCCGCAACTTCACGCAATTTTTCTTTGCTTGCGGTAAGGGGATCAATATCCAGATATCGCATAAAGGCCTGTTGGTAAGACAGCGATTCAGCGCTTTCACAATCCAGGATCTGCTGTAACAGATCATCTACTTCGTTCATCAAGCGATACATGTCGTAGTGCGGACGATACCACTCCAGCATAGTGAACTCTGGATTATGATGACGACCCGCTTCCTCATTGCGGAAACTTCTTCCCATCTGATAAATGGAACCACTGCCAGCTGCCAGCAGGCGCTTCATATGGTATTCAGGACTAGTCATCAGGTATAGAGTCAAGCCATCTGCCGCTCCCGGTCCAACGAACTGTGTCTGGAAAGGGACCAGATGAACGTCGGTGACAGTCGCCTGACTCATGGCAGGTGTTTCAACTTCCAACACCCCACGATCTGCGAAAAAGCGCCGTATTTCTGCTAAAATCTCTGCCCTTTTCAATAAATTGGCGATAGGGGCACTTGGCTGCCAATTCGCGTTTTCGTTCATATTTCTATGACTCCAAAATAAAACAAAACGCGCAGTTTACCTTCATCAAGCCTACCAGACAATTCATTGTCCTCAATTTCTTTATATACCAATCTAACTTCAATATGCATGTGATTTCTCCCCGCGAAGCGGGGAGAAATCAAGCTTCATATCGTGTTGTAAATTGCGACTTTAAGTTTAATGCGTATATTCTTATTCTTTATACACTTAATTTTTTAATTTTAAGAGCTATTCACTCTATTTGTTATCCATTTATTTATAAATAAAAAAATTTAATTAAATTTATTTTTGTTCTATTAATATCTAAATTAAATCCGCATTCTAATATAGACCAATCGCCTTTCAAGATACGCCTTATATCTCCCCACTACGCGAGGAGATATAATAATCACATTGACTTGCAAGCTGAAAATTGAAGTTGATTTGGTATAAGCCGTTAATAAAAAAGACGGTAATGGTATAAATTTATAATAACAACCTGTTTGTTATCCAAATTAATCTTATGGTTACTTTTATATAAATCCTCTTGATGTAGTTAGGCATTTATTAACTGCAACATTTGGATCAGTAAAAATATGCGTTAGATCACGTTTTACCGGCAAAATCCAGCAAAACCCACATTCATATCAAATTTACCCCCGACACTCTTCGCTATAATTAAACCATAAAAAAATAGTAGATTGACTCTCACTTGAACAATGGAGAAGAGCAGTGCAAACCTTCAATGTCGACCTCGCGATTATCGGAGCCGGTGGTGCAGGGCTACGAGCCGCCATCGCTGCTGCTGAAACCCATCCCCAACTCAAAATCGCCTTGCTCTCAAAAGTTTATCCTATGCGTAGCCATACTGTGGCCGCAGAAGGTGGATCCGCCGCTGTCACTCAGGCGCACGATTCCTATGATTTTCACTTCAATGACACGGTATCCGGTGGTGACTGGCTATGTGAGCAAGATGTGGTTGAGTATTTCGTCAAGCATTGCCCGACAGAAATGATCCAACTGGAACAATGGGGCTGCCCGTGGAGTCGCAAGGATGATGGCTCTGTAAACGTACGTCGTTTCGGAGGCATGAAAATTGAGCGCACATGGTTTGCTGCCGATAAGACAGGTTTTCATATGCTCCATACACTGTTCCAGACTTCGCTCAAATATCCACAAATCCAGCGCTTTGATGAACATTTTGTCCTCGATATTTTGGTGGATGAAGGGCAGGCACGCGGATTGGTTGCGCTGAATATGGTGGAAGGGACGAAAGTTCAGCTCCGCGCTAATGCAGTCATTATGGCAACTGGCGGTGCCGGGCGTGTATACCGTTATAACACGAATGGGGGCATTGTGACGGGTGATGGTATGGGAATTGCGTTCCGTCACGGTATCCCATTACGCGATATGGAATTTGTGCAATATCACCCAACCGGCCTGCCTGGCTCCGGTATTTTGATGACCGAAGGCTGCCGTGGTGAAGGCGGGATTCTGGTGAACAAGGAGGGTTATCGTTATCTACAGGATTATGGTCTGGGGCCAGAAACGCCTCTTGGACACCCTGAAAACAAATATATGGAATTAGGCCCGCGTGACAAAGTGTCTCAGGCGTTCTGGCATGAATGGCAGGCAGGCCGCACTATCGCAACACCGCGTGGCGATGTAGTGCATCTGGATCTGCGTCATTTAGGTGAGAAAAAGCTGCTCGAACGCCTGCCTTTTATCTGTGAACTGGCAAAAGCCTATGTCGGCGTTGATCCGGTCAAAGAACCAATCCCTGTTCGTCCAACGGCACATTACACGATGGGCGGAATCGAAACCAATCAACAGTGTGAAACTCGCATCAAGGGATTGTTCGCTATTGGTGAATGCTCTTCTGTTGGTTTGCATGGTGCAAACCGCCTCGGCTCTAACTCGCTGGCTGAATTAGTTGTCTTTGGCCGCCTGGCCGGTGAAGAAGCAGTCAAACATATCCAGGAAGTGAAACCCGCCAATAATAGCGTATTGGATGCTCAATCTCGTGATGTTGAAGATAAACTCAATCAATTGCTGAACCAGAAGGGTGGTGAAAACTGGGCGAAAATCCGCGATGAACTGGGAACCTCCATGGAAGAAGGCTGCGGAATTTATCGTACACCAGAACTCATGCAGAAAACCATTGATAAAATTGCCGAATTGAAAGAGCGGTTCAAACATATCGGAATTAGCGACCGTTCCAGTGTATTCAATACCGATCTGCTTTACACCATTGAATTAGGATTTGGTTTGGACGTTGCTGAATGTATGGCGCATTCTGCCATGAATCGCAAAGAGTCCCGCGGCGCCCACCAGCGTCTTGATGAAGGCTGTACCGAACGTGATGATACGAATTTCCTGAAACATACACTGGCGTTCTATAACCCAGAGGGTGCCCCACGTCTGGAATACAGTGATGTGAAGATCACCAAATCTCAACCTGCGAAACGCGTCTATGGGGGGGAGGCGGCAGCACAAGAGAAAAAACAGAAGGAGCAAGCGAATGGCTGAGATGAACAATTTGAAAATGGAAGTCATGCGCTATAACCCGGAAATTGACAATGAACCCCATTTCGTCACTTATGAAGTGCCTTATGATGAACAAACTTCACTACTGGATGCATTGGGTTATATCAAGGACAATCTGGCGCCTGACCTCTCCTACCGCTGGTCCTGCCGCATGGCAATCTGTGGCTCCTGCGGCATGATGGTAAACCGTGTGCCAAAACTGGCCTGTAAAACATTCCTGCGCGATTATGCTCAAGGAATGAAAGTCGAAGCACTAGGTAATTTCCCCATTGAGCGGGATCTGGTTGTGGATATGACTCACTTTATTGAGAGCCTGGAAGCTATCAAGCCTTATATCATTGGCAATGATCGCAAACCCGCCGATGGCCCAAATGTGCAAACACCTGCCCAGATGGCAAAATATCATCAATTTTCTGGTTGTATCAATTGCGGCCTGTGCTACGCCGCCTGTCCTCAATTTGGCCTGAATCCTGAATTCATTGGGCCTGCCGCAGTCACTCTGGCACATCGCTATAACCTTGATAGCCGCGATCACGGCAAGAAAGAACGTATGCCGCAAATCAACAGCGATAATGGCGTCTGGTCTTGCACTTTTGTCGGTTACTGCTCTGAAGTGTGCCCGAAACATGTTGATCCAGCCGGTGCGATCCAACAGAGCAAAGCAGAAAGCGCCAAAGATTTTCTTATCTCCATGCTGAAACCACAATAAGGGAGGAGAGAGTAATGACAACAAAACGTAAGCCTTATGTGCGTGGTATGGAAGCTAACTGGTGGCGTAAACTCGGTTTTTATCGCTTTTATATGTTGCGTGAAGGAACGTCCATCCCCACCATTTGGTTCAGTGTCCTGGTACTTTACGGCTTGTTTTCCCTGAAAGGTGGCCCTGAAAGCTGGTCGGGATTTGTCTCTTTTCTGCAAAATCCACTGGTATTGCTGATTAATATCATTACCCTGCTGGCTACTTTGCTGCATACCAAAACCTGGTTTGAGCTGGCGCCCAAGGCTCTCAATATTATCGTTAACAATGAGAAAATGCCGCCAGAGCCGATTATCAAGCTGCTATGGACAATCACGATTATTGCTACTGTCGTGATCCTCGGCGTAGCCCTGTTTTTCTAATCCCAAGGAGGAGCTGATGAATCAAGTACCTAAACGTTCCGATGAACCGATTTTCTGGGGGCTATTTGGTGCCGGCGGTATGTGGAGCGCGATTGTTGGACCAGCAATCATTCTGCTGCTGGGTATTTTGCTGCCACTGGGATTGGCGCCAGAAGCGCTTTCTTATGAACGTATCCTGACCTTTTGCCAAAGTTTTATTGGCCGCATCTTTTTACTGTTGATGATTAGCTTGCCTTTATGGTGCGGTTTGCACCGCCTGCATCATGGTATGCACGATCTGCAAATCCCTATTCCTGCCAGTAAGTGGGTATTTTATGGTGCAGCCGCGATTTTGACTGTGATCGCCCTGATTGGGATTTTTACGCTGTAATTGTGAATTGAAAATAATGTCAGAAAAAAGTCTGCGGTTTATCCGCAGACTTGTTACGAAAGGTATTTTTGATACTTTTAAGGTCTGTTCATTAGAACTTATAAGAAATTGTCGCTTTATATGTGCGGCCTTTTTCTTCTTGTCCTCGTGTAGTATTCAAATAGTAAGAGTGTTCGTTGTAACGCTTGTCGAAGATATTATCGATACCAAACAAGAGTTCGGTATTTTTAAATACCCCTAATTTTGGTGCCCAAGAGATATACATATTACTTACGCCATATCCTGGTTTATTGACATCGACAATAATGTCTTCTTTGTTCTCATTTTTTTCTTTACCCTTTGAATTTTTTGACATCACAAAGCGGGTATTCCAGCCGAGTTCAATGTCAGTTTTTTCAAATAGATAACTACCACCCACAGTGATAGAGTCACCGATTGATGGCTCAAACTCTAATCCTTTGGTAAACGCTTTATTAATCAGCTCATTACCTTGAATAATCTTGTTGTCGACTTTAGCATAAGTAGCTTTTAAGGACAGATTACCCAGTTTATAGCCTGTCGCTAATTCAAACCCTTCTAATCTGGATTTTGGGATATTGTGTAATTCCCTCTTAGCTAAAGTTGTAGACAGGTTTTTTAAATTCGTTTGGAATACCTTACCTGAAACCATCAATGTGTCATTTTCAGCAAAAACGTCAGGATAAGAACCTACCAATCCAGTTTCTAAGTTGTAACCGGTTGTGGCCTTTAAGTTATCATTATGGCCAGTTCGTCCCAAACCAATTTCTTTGCCCAATGGACCCCTAAAGAGTTCGGTATAATTGGCAAATAATGTTGTAGATGCCCCAAGCTCGTATTTCACCCCGAGTGCTTTTGAGACGTGGGAATAGGTTCTATCAAATAATTCATTCTGTTTATTAATCGTATGATATTTATAGTGATCCCATCTGATACCCGGTATGATATGGAAATTAGCAAATTGAATATCATCCTCTAAATAAATGGAGGATGCATTTCCTCTTTCTGTTTCTTTTTTGTATGCATTTTCTGTTACATCAGTGTATGCCATTCTGGTATCAAAATATTCATACCCATAGATTAAAGCATGAGCTAACTTCTGAGTATCAAAACTAGAAGTATTACGAACCTTAATACCTTGGGTTTCAACAATACTATCAAATCCTTTCCCATTTCCGGTGATTTCTCTCATATGGGTAAAGGCCTGTTCAGTGTGATAGGCAGATATTTTTAAATCAATGAGATCATTATCGACTGGGGTATATCTATAAGTGATATTATGGGTTTTACGGTCAATAGCATACTTCCCTTTTTTCCCTTCATTAATATCATCACCAAAATTCAACCTAAAGTTAGTATCAGCATCATTCTTATAATGTTCCGTTGATACATTAATATATTGCTCATCTGTCAGATTGAATTTTGCTTTTAATAAATAATTAATCAGTTTCCCGTCCGTCGGAATTGAATCTCGCCCATAACTATCTCTACCAGATTCAGCATCATGCATATTGCGATGGGTAAAGTAACCTAATAAATCAACAGCACCCAATCGACCATAGGTCGCTAAGGATTGTTGGAATTCAGAACCATTGCTTGAGTAGTTTAATTTTCCTTTGGCACCAAACAATTGCCCTGGCTCTAACAGATCACCCGCATCAACAGTTTCAAATTTTAATGCACCACCAATAGCACCGGTATCGTAGGTAATACTGTTACTACCAACTTTGATATCAACTTGCTTCAACATTTCAGGATCAATGCCATAATTTCCTGCGTGGTGGAAGTGATATCCTTCTTGCCTTGCACCATCAATCGTCACGTTGATGAATTGATCATCCATGCCACGAATTTTAAAACGTTGTCCTATCGCGCTAGGGTGACCGGCTTGTACACCCGGTACATTCTTTAAAATTTCACCAACACTTTGTGCTTGTTTAACTCTGATTTCATTACGGCTGACTTTTCTATCTTCTGGTGTATCTTGGGCATTGTTATCTGCAATAACAACCAGTATATCGCTAGTTTTAGTCGATTTTTTAGTCGCCTCTTCAACATTTGCAAATGCGTTGGTAGAGATAGCCACTGTCAGCATAGATGCAGACATCAAAGGAACACACAAGCCATTTTTAGCCAGGCTAGCGTAAATTTTGGTAATTTTGGACATTTATTTTCAAGTGGTAATACTATTGAGAAGGGTTATTATTTACATTTCTATTAGAAATGTAAATAACTTTAAGAACGAATAAGATACATTAATAACTAATCTATGTTAGCCAGCACACTTCCTGCATCCTGATAATCCCCTGCCTGAGAACAGAATGTGACTTTTCCCGAACGATGAGCATTGATTTGTACTTCCATTTTCATCGCTTCCATCACTGCAATCACGTCGCCTTCACTAACTTTCTCACCTTCTTTAACCATCCAAGAATGCAAGATGCCGGAAATAGGCGCTTTTACCTGACAGGGATCTTCCAACAATTTTTCCTTGATCACTGACGACGAAAACGGTTGTTCACCTACAGGGGCTAAATGTGCCAATAAATCCAATGGCAATCCCAATTCATGCCTGCGGCCATCAATCTCAATAACAGTACGGGTAATATTTTTATCTTCAAGTGGAAACTGACGTAATGAAGCCTCTAGTTCATTCACAAAATCTGTTTCAATCCAGCGGGTATGGACATTGAATTTATCACTAGAAACAAAATCAGAATGCTCCATTACTGCTTGGTGGAAAGGTAAAACAGAAGCTACACCACAGAGTTTAAACTCTTTCAACGCCCGACGTGCCCGAACAATGGCCTGTTCTCTACTTGCCCCTGTAACAATTAATTTTGCCATTAGTGAATCAAAAGTTGCCGGAATTGTGGAGCCATTAATCACACCAGAGTCCAAACGAATGCCAGGGCCAGCAGGCGGGATAAATTCGGTAATTGTGCCAGACATCGGCAGAAAGCCTTTAGCCGCATCTTCCGCATTAATACGAAATTCAAATGAATGTCCTCTTGGGATCGGTGTTTCCTGAATACTTAATGGATAACCTTCCGCTACCCGCAACTGCTCGATAACCAGATCAATACCTGTTGTCTCTTCTGTTACTGGGTGCTCTACTTGTAAGCGAGTATTGACTTCTAAGAAAGAAAGTGTGCCATCTGCGCTCAGTAAAAATTCTACTGTACCCGCTCCCACATAATTGGCTTCCTCACAAATGGCTTTTGCCGACTGATGAATACGTTCTCGTTGTTCTTGAGTTAAAAATGGCGCAGGTGCTTCTTCCACTAACTTTTGGTTACGACGTTGTAAAGAGCAGTCACGGGTGCCAAGTACCACAACATTACCCTGCTTATCCGCAATAACCTGTGCTTCTATATGGCGGGGTTTATCCAAAAATTGCTCAATAAAACATTCACCACGGCCAAATGCCGCTGTCGCCTCACGTACCGCTGAGTGATAAAGTTCTGCCACTTCATCCATGCGCCAGGCAACTTTCAAGCCTCGTCCACCGCCACCAAAAGCCGCTTTGATGGCAATCGGCAAGCCATGTTGCTCCGCAAAAGCAACAACCTCCTGTACATTTTTAACTGGCTCGGATGTCCCAACGACCAACGGCGCTCCCACTTTCTGGGCTATCTTACGCGCCTTAACTTTGTCCCCCAGCTCATCAATCGTTTCAGGGTTAGGGCCAATCCAAGTTAAGCCAGCTTCAATCACTGCCTGAGCAAATTCCGCTCGCTCAGACAGAAAACCGTAACCTGGATGCACCAGGGTTGCACCAGCTCTCTTCGCTATTTCCAGCAAACGAGGAATATTGAGGTAAGTGTCTGTAGGGCTATTTCCTCCTAAAGAATAAGCCTCATCAGCCAGTTGGACGTGTTGTGCGTTGATATCGGCATCCGCATAGACAGCGACTGTCCGCACTCCATAATCGCGGCAAGCTCGAATGATCCGAACAGCAATTTCACCACGGTTGGCAATCAGCACTTTCTTATTAATTTTGTTATTTAAAGGATTCACAGTGGTGTTCATGGCAAATCATTACTCCCTTGAATTTCATGGAATTGGCTAATGGGGTTGAACCGAATTTTGGCATTAACGGGGATCTGGCCAGCAAGATCGAGGTGATAATCAGCAACTGAAGCGATAACTGGATATCCTCCGGTCAATGGATGGTCAGCCAAAAATAGTACCGGCTGCCCACTGGCAGGAATTTGTATCGCCCCCATACATGTTCCTTCGCTGGGTAATTCTTGTAACTTAATTCGCGATAGTGAGCATTCACCATTTAGCCTCAAACCAATCCGATTGGATTGAGGTGTTACCTGCCAAATCTGCTTGCTCAATAAGTCAATGGATTCTTGCGTAAACCAATCTGTACGAGGACCAAATAAGATATCCAATACGACGATTTCATCTCTATTTGGCATGTCAAAAGCCGGAGTCTCAGAGATGGATATCGCTGCACAGCGAGATGTTTCTCCAACAACTAATTTGTCATTCATTTTTAATGGAGCCGGCCCAATATTGGACAACGTATCAAATGAACGACTGGATAAGATGGCTGGAACCGTAAAGCCTCCGCGTACCGATAAATAAGAACGTATGCCAGCGACAGGAACACCCAACGAAATTTCGTCACCATCGTTTAAATCAATGGGTTGGTAAGTATTCACATGGAATATTTCACCCGATGGCGTTTTGATCTCTATTGGACATGAAGCTCCCGTAATTGCAACCAGCATCTGTCCATATGCGATTGCCTTAAACCCACCCGAAACGATTTCCAGACAAGCCTGGTCAGAGGAATTGCCAACAATACGGTTTGCGCTGCGCAAGGCGCTTTTATCCATTGCACCCGATGCTGAGATCCCCGATTTTGCCTGACCAACCCGCCCCAGATCTTGCAATAAGGTTAGTAATCCCACCGACAAAATTTCCAAATGACAGGAATCCCCTGGAGTAAGAACCATGTTATGGTTCGATGTATCAGGCAGGCTAATTTCTATCTCACTAGTTTCAGGTAAACTGATTGTTGCAGGGTGACGCCCAACATCTCGAAAGTTAACACGATAACCCGGTTGCAATAAGGCCGGAGATGGGCGAGAAAGATCCCACATACGTTCGGCCGTAATACCGATAAGCTGCCATCCTCCGGGGCTTGCCTGCGGATAAATGCTGCTGAATTCACCTGCCAATGCAACAGCCCCTGCCGGAATGCGCGTTCTGGGGGTGTTACGGCGAGGTATATTCCATTGTGAGGTATTCGATACCATATAGGCAAACCCAGGGGCAAAGCCAGTGAAGGCGACGGTATATTCATTTTCGGTATGTTGCTGGATAACCTCCTGAACAGTACATCCCAATATTTCCGCAACCAGTGCAAGATCATCACCGTTGTAATGCACAGGAATTTCTATGCTTTTTCCCGTTGTATGACTGCGTTCTTGCAAATCCCGGCTACTGATTGCTGCCGCCAATTGTTGGATTGATATTTTTGCCGGATGAAAACGAACCATCAGCGTTCTCGCTGCCGGAATAATTTCTTCAATCCCCAAAATAGGTGCCATGTTCAGTGAATCAAGCAGAGCCAATGTTTCTGCCAATCCATTCAATTCAACCATGATGGTATTGCCATTAACAGGTAAAAAACGCAAGGCTATCTCCTCAAATGATTAACCATATTAATGCGATCCATTCTTATGAATGAATAAATGGCTGAATAGTTATTCCTGCCTGCTGCAAAACGGCCTTAATCTGTTTTGCCATCGCTACCGCGCCAGGAGTATCACCATGTACGCAAATTGAATCCGCCCGAATAGGGGTAAATTTGCCATCAATTGACTCAATTCCCCCTTCTGCCACCAATTGCAACATACGTTGAGCAACGAGATCTGCATCATGCAAAACAGATCCTGTTTCACGACGGGAGACTAATTCTCCTTGTGAGGTATACGCACGATCAGCAAACGCTTCTGCTATGGTTCTTAATCCCTTTTCCTGAGCTAATTTGAGAATGTTTGATCCTGCCAAACCAACCAACACAAGGTTAGGATCTATCGCCAGAATTCCTTCAATAACAGCAATTGCCTGATATTCGTCATTTGCGATCGTGTTATAAAGCGCGCCATGCGGTTTGACATAACTCACTTTAGTACCTGCCGCCGTGGCCAATCCTTGCAAAGCGCCAATCTGGTAAATAACGTCAGCGGTAAGTTCATGACTGGCTATATCCATTTTACGCCGCCCAAAGCCAACTAAATCGGGATAAGAAACATGGGCACCTACCGCTACATCATTTTTCTGCGCAGATTTCAATGTTTGCAAAATCCCAACCGGATCACCCGCATGAAAACCACAAGCAACGTTAGCACTACTGACGATCCCCAGTATTTCTTCATCATGTCCCATGCGCCATTGACCAAAGCTTTCACCAAGATCACTATTTAAATCGATCGTTTTTATCATGATGATTTCCCTAAGCTGATTTCAAAAACTCAAAGATTGAACCGACGGACATGGCACCCATATACCATGTCAACACACAAGTCATCGCACCAGACCACAGCAACCAACGAGGGTAGACATACCCAGCCATCAAATCAGCACGTTTCCAGCCAACGTAAACAAAGATAGTTAAACCAAGAGGAAGAATAAGCCCATTGAAACCACCGGCGAAAACCAGTAAAGCGACTGGCGGAGTTCCCATGAATAAATAAATAGCTAACGATATGGCTATAAATAACAAAGTCGCAATATTGCGCTGGCGCTCAGTAAATTGTTTTCGAAAGACACTGCAAAAAGAAATAGAAGTATAAGCAGCACCAATAATGCTAGTAATTGCCGCAGCCCAGACAATTAAGCCAAAGATGCGCAATCCGGATTCACCAACAGCTATTTGAAAAGCTTGTGAGGCAGGATTTGCTGTTTTACTGGCAACATCAAGTGTCACACCACTGGCTACTACACCCAAAATGGCAAGGAATAACAGGTATCGCATCAGACCAACAACCAAGATCCCTTTCGTTGCTGCACTGGAAACAACTTTGATGTTTTCAACGCCAACCGCCCCTTTATCCAATAAACGATGGGCGCCAGCATAACAAATGTAACCACCAACAGTTCCACCAACGATGGTTGTTATTGTCGCAAAATTGATTTCATCAGGTAGTACTGTTTGGCGTAAGGCTTCTCCCACTGGTGGATTAGAAACTATCGCAACAAACAATGTCATTCCTATCATTATTAGACCCAATATCACTATAATACGATCAATAGCGATACCAGCTTTACGAGAAGTAAAAATGCCAATAGCCATCAGCGCACTGAGTAATCCGCCCCACTTCGGCTCCAACCCTATCAAAGCATTAAGCCCTAATCCCGCTCCCGCAATATTACCGACGTTAAATACTAATCCGCCCAAAATCACTAACATAGCCAATAAATAGCCACTTCCTGGAACAGCTGCATTGGCAATATCCGCTGATTGCATTCTGGTTAATGTAACAATTCGCCAAATATTTTGTTGTACCACAAAATCGATCAATATAGAGGCTAAAATACCAAAGGCAAAAGCGGCTCCCATCGTCGCAGTAAATGTAGCCGTTTGAGTGATAAATCCTGGTCCAATCGCTGATGTTGCCATCAGAAAAACCGCAGCAATTAAAGACGAACGTCGATTTAATACAAAATTTGCTGTGTCTTTTTTCACTATTTCCTGCGTCGCCATAGTCTATTTCCCCCCAGCCATCGTTATTGCATTTATTGTTTTCTAAGCAACATCTGTACCATTGTGGAACTAAAGAAGAGAATTGTTTGATAAAAGTTAATACATTGTTGAACAATAAATAAGATCTGCTGAGTAAATAAGCAAATAAAATTGTATTATCGATCTTCAAAATCCAATGGAGATCACTTTATTAACATTCCTCATTGGATTTATCGTCAAAATGCACAATTTAGGTGCAATAAATACAACAACATTGCCCTATATTGGTTCAGTGGTTGTAACTTGCTGGTTATCGGGGAATATGTGAAGATCTGCTTTCGTATATGCTTTGAAGGTGTTTGTTATCAGCCATTAAATCTAACGGATAACTATGAAAAAAAACCATTCTCCCCAAATTTTGAGCAAAAGAATCGCTGAAACCATCAGAAATAAACTGGTTGTTGGGGAGTTATTACCTGGACAACGACTATCGGAAGCTGCGTTGAGTGAACAGCTTGAAATTTCACGAAATACATTACGTGAAGTGTTCCGCCTCCTCACGCAAGAAGGGCTGCTGAAACATGAACCTAATCGTGGAGTGTTTGTTGCAACGCCCGATATCGCATCTATTATTGATATCTATCGAGTTCGACAGTTAATTGAATGTCAGGCGCTTGCTCAGGCTTATCCAATGCATCCCAGTGTTGCCAAAATGAAACAAGCTGTTGAAGCCGCTCAACAATGTCGCGAGCAACAAGATTGGATTAGTGCCGGAACAGAAAATATGCACTTTCATGCCGCAATCGTAGAATTAACTGATAGTGATAGGGTGATCGCGTTCTATCACAATATTTCCGCAGAATTGCGTCTGGCTTTTGGTATTTTGAATGATCCTGAGCTTTTGTATGCACCTTATATCGATAAAAATGCACATATTCTGGAATTACTCAATTCAGGGAAAAATGATCAAGCAGCCAAGGCAATGAAAGATTATCTGGAATTATCAGAAAGGGCGATATTGGCCGCTTATACACGCAAAAATAATCGAACATCCTAAAAAATTAAACGCAAAAAAGCCATCCGGTGACGGATGGCTTCTCTGGCTAATTGATGTCTGGCAGTGCCCTACTCTCACATGGGGAGACCCCACACTACCATCGGCGCTACGGCGTTTCACTGCTGAGTTCGGCATGGGGTCAGGTGGGACCACCGCGCTATTGCCGCCAGACAAATCCTGTTTTCAATCCCGAACAAGCTGCTTTTCTACGCTGAAACCCGTCTCTCTCTTTCCACTCCCGAAAACCCCTTCGGTGTTGTCAGGTTAAGCCGCACGGTTCATTAGTACCGGTTAGCTCAACGTCTCGCAACGCTTACACACCCGGCCTATCCACGTCCTCGTCTCGAACGTTCCTTCAGTACCCTCTAGGGGTAAGGGAAGACTCATCTTAAGGCAAGTTTCCCGCTTAGATGCTTTCAGCGGTTATCTCTTCCGCACTTAGCTACCGGGCAGTGCCATTGGCATGACAACCCGAACACCAGTGGTGCGTCCACTCCGGTCCTCTCGTACTAGGAGCAGCCCCTTGCAATCTTCCAACGCCCACGGCAGATAGGGACCGAACTGTCTCACGACGTTCTAAACCCAGCTCGCGTACCACTTTAAATGGCGAACAGCCATACCCTTGGGACCTACTTCAGCCCCAGGATGTGATGAGCCGACATCGAGGTGCCAAACACCGCCGTCGATATGAACTCTTGGGCGGTATCAGCCTGTTATCCCCGGAGTACCTTTTATCCGTTGAGCGATGGCCCTTCCATGCAGAACCACCGGATCACTAAGACCTACTTTCGTACCTGCTCGAGCCGTCACTCTCGCAGTCAAGCTAGCTTATGCCTTTGCACTAACCTCACGATGTCCGACCGTGATTAGCTAACCTTCGTGCTCCTCCGTTACACTTTGGGAGGAGACCGCCCCAGTCAAACTACCCACCAGACACTGTCCGCAACCCGGATAACGGGCCGGCGTTAGAACATCAAACATTCAAGGGTGGTATTTCAAGGATGGCTCCATGCAGACTGGCGTCCACACTTCCAAGCCTCCCACCTATCCTACACATCAAGGCTCCATGTTCAGTGTCAAGCTATAGTAAAGGTTCACGGGGTCTTTCCGTCTTGCCGCGGGTACACTGCATCTTCACAGCGAGTTCAATTTCACTGAGTCTCGGGTGGAGACAGCCTGGCCATCATTACGCCATTCGTGCAGGTCGGAACTTACCCGACAAGGAATTTCGCTACCTTAGGACCGTTATAGTTACGGCCGCCGTTTACTGGGGCTTCGATCAAGAGCTTCTCGCCGAGGCGATAACCCCATCAATTAACCTTCCAGCACCGGGCAGGCGTCACACCGTATACGTCCACTTTCGTGTTTGCACAGTGCTGTGTTTTTATTAAACAGTTGCAGCCAGCTGGTATCTGCGACTGGCCTCGGCTCCGGAAGCAGGTTCCTTCACCTAACGCCAGCGTGCCTTCTCCCGAAGTTACGGCACCATTTTGCCTAGTTCCTTCACCCGAGTTCTCTCAAGCGCCTGAGTATTCTCTACCTGACCACCTGTGTCGGTTTGGGGTACGATGGACCCGAATCTGGAGCTTAGGGGCTTTTCCTGGAAGCGGGGCATCAGCAACTTCAGCACCGTGGTGCCTCGTCATCGTGCCTCAGTGTTGTGGCTAACCGGATTTGCCAAGTTAGCCCACCTACACACTTAAACCGGGACGACCGTCGCCCGGCTTGCCTAGCCTTCTCCGTCCCCCCATCGCAATTCGGGCCCGTACAGGAATATTAACCTGTTTCCCATCGACTACGCTTTTCAGCCTCGCCTTAGGGGTCGACTCACCCTGCCCCGATTAACGTTGGACAGGAACCCTTGGTCTTCCGGCGAGCGGGTTTTTCACCCGCTTTATCGTTACTTATGTCAGCATTCGCACTTCTGATACCTCCAGCCCACCTCACAGTGGACCTTCAACGGCTTACAGAACGCTCCCCTACCCAACGACACTTACATGTCGCTGCCGCAGCTTCGGTGCATGGTTTAGCCCCGTTACATCTTCCGCGCAGGCCGACTCGACCAGTGAGCTATTACGCTTTCTTTAAATGATGGCTGCTTCTAAGCCAACATCCTGGCTGTCTGAGCCTTCCCACTTCGTTTCCCACTTAACCATGACTTGGGGACCTTAGCTGGCGGTCTGGGTTGTTTCCCTCTTCACGACGGACGTTAGCACCCGCCGTGTGTCTCCCGTGATAACATTCTTCGGTATTCGCAGTTTGCATCGGGTTGGTAAGTCGGGATGACCCCCTAGCCGAAACAGTGCTCTACCCCCGAAGATGAATTCACGAGGCGCTACCTAAATAGCTTTCGGGGAGAACCAGCTATCTCCCGGTTTGATTGGCCTTTCACCCCCAGCCACAAGTCATCCGCTAATTTTTCAACATTAGTCGGTTCGGTCCTCCAGTTAGTGTTACCCAACCTTCAACCTGCCCATGGCTAGATCACCGGGTTTCGGGTCTATACCCTGCAACTTAACGCCCCGTTAAGACTCGGTTTCCCTGCGGCTCCCCTATGCGGTTAACCTTGCTACAGAATATAAGTCGCTGACCCATTATACAAAAGGTACGCAGTCACCCTGATAAATCAAGGCTCCCACTGCTTGTACGTACACGGTTTCAGGTTCTTTTTCACTCCCCTCGCCGGGGTTCTTTTCGCCTTTCCCTCACGGTACTGGTTCACTATCGGTCAGTCAGGAGTATTTAGCCTTGGAGGATGGTCCCCCCATATTCAGACAGGATAACACGTGTCCCGCCCTACTCATCGAACTCACAGCCTGTGTCTCTTCGTGTACGGGACTATCACCCTTTACTGTGCGCCTTTCCAGGCGCTTCCACTGACACACACACTGATGCTGGTTCTGGGCTCCTCCCCGTTCGCTCGCCGCTACTGGGGGAATCTCGGTTGATTTCTTTTCCTCGGGGTACTGAGATGTTTCAGTTCCCCCGGTTCGCCTCATTAACCTATGGATTCAGTTAATGATGGTGCAACGGATTGCACCGGGTTTCCCCATTCGGACATCGCCGGCTGATAGCGCTTCATATCAGCTCACCGGCGCTTTTCGCAGATTAGCACGTCCTTCATCGCCTCTGACTGCCTAGGCATCCACCGTGTACGCTTAGTCGCTTAACCTCACAACCCGAAGAAGTCTTCCGGTCGGAGTGTTGAGAGTTTCACCAATGTTATCATTCCATAACACTGACGGTTTCAAATTTTCAGCTTGTTCCAGATTGTTAAAGAGCAATGATTTCACAACACACCGCGTTTGATGCGTTCTGAAATCATTAAAATGAAGAAGAGTCATGGTGGAGCTAAGCGGGATCGAACCGCTGACCTCCTGCGTGCAAGGCAGGCGCTCTCCCAGCTGAGCTATAGCCCCATGTCACCGGACAGCAAAATTGGTAGGCCTGAGTGGACTTGAACCACCGACCTCACCCTTATCAGGGGTGCGCTCTAACCACCTGAGCTACAAGCCTATTTCGTTTCCGTCTCTTCTTTTATCAGACAATCTGTGTGGGCACTGCACAATCACTATCGTTTGGTAAGGAGGTGATCCAACCGCAGGTTCCCCTACGGTTACCTTGTTACGACTTCACCCCAGTCATGAATCACAAAGTGGCAAGCGCCCTCCAAAAGGTTAAGCTACCTGCTTCTTTTGCAACCCACTCCCATGGTGTGACGGGCGGTGTGTACAAGGCCCGGGAACGTATTCACCGCAGCATGCTGATCTGCGATTACTAGCGATTCCGACTTCATGGAGTCGAGTTGCAGACTCCAATCCGGACTACGACAGACTTTATGAGGTCCGCTTGCTCTCGCGAGGTCGCTTCTCTTTGTATCTGCCATTGTAGCACGTGTGTAGCCCTACTCGTAAGGGCCATGATGACTTGACGTCATCCCCACCTTCCTCCGGTTTATCACCGGCAGTCTCCCTTGAGTTCCCACCCGAAGTGCTGGCAACAAAGGATAAGGGTTGCGCTCGTTGCGGGACTTAACCCAACATTTCACAACACGAGCTGACGACAGCCATGCAGCACCTGTCTCACGGTGCCCGAAGGCACTCCCGCATCTCTGCAGAATTCCGTGGATGTCAAGAGTAGGTAAGGTTCTTCGCGTTGCATCGAATTAAACCACATGCTCCACCGCTTGTGCGGGCCCCCGTCAATTCATTTGAGTTTTAATCTTGCGACCGTACTCCCCAGGCGGTCGATTTAACGCGTTAGCTCCGGAAGCCACAGCTCAAGGCCACAACCTCCAAATCGACATCGTTTACAGCGTGGACTACCAGGGTATCTAATCCTGTTTGCTCCCCACGCTTTCGCACCTGAGCGTCAGTCTTCGTCCAGGGGGCCGCCTTCGCCACCGGTATTCCTCCACATCTCTACGCATTTCACCGCTACACGTGGAATTCTACCCCCCTCTACGAGACTCTAGCCAACCAGTCTTAGATGCCATTCCCAGGTTAAGCCCGGGGATTTCACATCTAACTTAATTGGCCGCCTGCGTGCGCTTTACGCCCAGTAATTCCGATTAACGCTTGCACCCTCCGTATTACCGCGGCTGCTGGCACGGAGTTAGCCGGTGCTTCTTCTGTGGGTAACGTCAATCACAAGGTGTATTCGACCCTGTGCCTTCCTCCCCACTGAAAGTACTTTACAACCCGAAGGCCTTCTTCATACACGCGGCATGGCTGCATCAGGCTTGCGCCCATTGTGCAATATTCCCCACTGCTGCCTCCCGTAGGAGTCTGGGCCGTGTCTCAGTCCCAGTGTGGCTGGTCATCCTCTCAGACCAGCTAGGGATCGTCGCCTAGGTGGGCCATTACCCCACCTACTAGCTAATCCCATCTGGGTTCATCCGAAGGCGTGAGGCCCGAAGGTCCCCCACTTTGCTCCTTAGAGATTATGCGGTATTAGCCACCGTTTCCAGTGGTTATCCCCCGCCCTCGGGCAGATCCCCAGACATTACTCACCCGTCCGCCGCTCGCCGGCAGGAAAGCAAGCTCTCCCCCGCTGCCGCTCGACTTGCATGTGTTAGGCCTGCCGCCAGCGTTCAATCTGAGCCATGATCAAACTCTTCAATTAAAAGTTTGATGCTCAAAGAATTTCACTGTTAGTTCATAATGAATTAACTGCTTAGTCACTCTTTAAGACTTTAATCTTTTTTGCCTTGCGGCAATTCGATAGTCTCTTGCGAGTGCCCACACAGATTGTCTGATTAACTTGTTAAAGAGCGTTGGCAACCGGAAGCGTCTTCCGGGTTGCGAGGCTGCGTATCTTACGCTTTTCGCCTTGAGAGTCAAGCGATTATTTTCCCTTTTCTCTCACCGGCCTTCGCGGCGTGTTTCAGCTTAGCGTCGGTCAGTGGTGGCGCATTATAGGGAGTTTTTCGGCGCTGGCAATAGTTTTTTTTGAAATAATTATCGTTTGATGAATTACACAGCAAAACACTGCCTTATACCTACATATGCACAGATTTATCCACAAAGTGATATTTTGATAAAATTTATCGAGCATCACGCAAACGTTTTCGTTACAATCTGCGAAGGAAAAATCACCAAGTGTTTTTTCAGATTGTTTTGAAATGTTATTGCAGAAACCATTTTTTTCTCTCAATCAGTGGATTTTCCCCAATAGCACATTCTTGTTTTATGAAATTCAAGGGATCACACCAATGCAACAGCTTCGTCCAATCCGCCGTGCCCTGCTAAGTGTTTCTGACAAAGCGGGGGTTGTTGAATTTGCCAAAGCCTTATCCAATCGCAGTGTCGAACTGCTTTCAACAGGAGGCACTGCTCGTCTGCTGGCCGAAGCAGGATTGAATGTCACCGAGGTTTCTGACTATACAGGCTTTCCCGAAATGATGGATGGGCGTGTCAAAACACTCCATCCTAAAATTCATGGCGGCATTTTGGGTCGGCGTGGATTAGATGATGAAGTGATGGGACAACACCAGATTTCACAGATTGATATGGTGGTTGTTAACCTTTATCCCTTTGCCCAAACCGTAGCGAAACCCGATTGCTCTCTGGAAGACGCAGTAGAGAATATTGATATTGGCGGCCCAACAATGGTTCGCTCCGCGGCTAAAAACCACAAAGATGTGGCGATTGTTGTCAATAGTCAGGATTACGACAAAATTATTGAGGAGATGGACAACAATCAAAATTCACTGACACACTCCACTCGCTTTAATCTAGCCATCAAAGCGTTTGAACATACCGCCGCTTATGACAGCATGATTGCCAATTATTTTGGCAAGTTGGTTCCGCCATATTATGGCGAAACTGATCAGCCATCAGGACGCTTCCCCCGCACGCTGAATCTCAATTTCATTAAAAAGCAGGATATGCGTTATGGTGAAAACAGCCACCAAGATGCCGCTTTCTATATAGAAGACCAAATCGCAGAAGCTTCAATTGCTACGGCAGCCCAGTTACAAGGTAAGGCACTTTCTTATAACAATATCGCAGATACCGATGCCGCACTGGAATGTGTAAAAAGCTTTTCCGAACCAGCTTGTGTCATTGTCAAACATGCCAATCCTTGTGGCGTTGCGATTGGTTCTGATATCCATACCGCCTACGATCGCGCCTTTAAAACCGATCCTACTTCCGCATTCGGTGGCATTATTGCCTTTAACCGTGAACTCGATATCAACACCGCTCAGGCCATTATTGAACGTCAATTTGTTGAGGTCATCATTGCGCCTTCTGTTAGTGAAGCAGCACTGCCAATTCTGGCAACAAAACAAAATGTCCGCGTTTTGGCGTGTGGTGAATGGCATTCTCCGGTTGCTGGCTTGGATTTCAAACGTGTCAACGGCGGTTTGCTGATCCAAGATCGCGATTTAGGTATGGTGACAAACGATGATCTGGTTGTTGTCTCCCAACGTCAGCCAACGGAACAAGAAATGCAGGATGCTCTGTTTTGCTGGAAAGTTGCTAAGTTCGTCAAATCCAATGCGATTGTTTATGCCAAGGATAATATGACCGTTGGTATTGGAGCCGGACAAATGAGCCGTGTTTACTCTGCCAAAATCGCAGGCATTAAGGCAGCAGATGAAGGATTGGAAGTTCAGGGCTGTGCCATGGCTTCAGATGCATTTTTTCCATTCCGTGATGGTATTGATGCCGCAGCCGCTGTAGGTGTGAGCTGTATTATCCAACCTGGTGGCTCCATTCGTGATGATGAGGTGATTACCGCTGCCAATGAACACGGCATCGCCATGATTTTCACTGGCATGCGCCATTTTCGCCATTAACAACTTATGTCTTATTAATAGGAGATCTAGATGAACATATTAGTTATTGGCAGTGGCGGAAGAGAACATGCATTAGCCTGGAAAGCAGCACAATCGCCTCTGGCAAACAAGGTATATGTCGCACCAGGTAACGCAGGTACTGCGTTGGAAGCTAATTTAGAAAATGTGGACATTGCCGCGACAGATATTGAAGGGTTACTGGCATTTGCCCAAGATAATGATATTGGCCTAACCATTGTGGGGCCTGAAGCGCCACTGGTTATCGGTGTAGTTGATGCTTTCCAACAGGCAGGGCTGACTATTTTCGGCCCAACAAAAGCGGCTGCGCAATTGGAAGGTTCCAAAGCCTTTACTAAAGATTTTCTTGCCCGCCATCATATACCTACAGCGGCCTACCAAAATTTCACAGAAATTGAACCCGCACTGGCTTATCTGGAAAAAGTAGGCGCGCCAATCGTTATCAAAGCCGATGGTTTAGCTGCCGGTAAAGGTGTAGTCGTTGCTACAACCTTGGAAGAAGCACAAAACGCGATCAAAGATATGCTGGCAGGCAATGCATTTGGTGATGCCGGGCATCGTATTGTCATTGAAGAATTTCTGGCAGGAGAAGAAGCCAGTTTTATTGTTATGGTGGATGGCAAAAACGTGGTTCCGATGGCAACCAGTCAAGATCACAAGCGCGTAGGTGACGGTGATACAGGGCCAAATACCGGCGGAATGGGGGCTTACTCCCCCGCTCCGGTAGTCACAGATGAGATCCACCAGCGAGTGATGGAAAAAATCATTTACCCCACAGTGGAAGGAATGGCGGCTGAAGGCCATACCTACGTTGGATTTCTGTATGCGGGATTGATGATTGATAACCAAGGTGAACCGAAAGTGATCGAATTTAACTGTCGCTTTGGTGATCCCGAAACCCAACCTATCATGATGCGTCTACGTTCTGATTTGGTCGAACTGTGTCTTGCCGGAGCTAAAGGTCAGTTAGGTGAAAAAACCTCTGAATGGGACGCTCGTCCTGCTTTGGGCGTTGTACTGGCGGCGGGCGGTTATCCGGCCAGTTATACCAAAGGTGACGTTATCAGTGGGTTAGAGAAGTCTGATGCCGATGAATCTGACACCAATGAAAAAGTCTTCCACGCAGGGACAGCCCTTAAAGATGAAAATATTATCACCGCGGGCGGGCGTGTCTTATGTGTTACTGCCTTAGGTTGCGATATCGCAGAGGCCCAGAAAAAAGCCTATCTGAGAGCCGGACAAATCGACTGGGAAGGGTGCTTTTATCGTAAAGATATTGGCTACCGAGCCATTGCCCGTTTGAAATAGCTCAACCTCAACCGACGAAAATAACAGAATTACAGCTTATCTTTCGTCGGTTCCCAACGACAAAAATCATCATTGGCGACCAACAATAGCTTTTTACCTTCAGGCGAATCCAACCATGCAATAGTCAGTAAACCGGAGCTATTGCTTTGCCTTTCTTCGAGCCATTTTTGCGCATGAGGCCCAAATTCAATGAATAATTGTTTTCCTAAGCAGGTGGTCACTCGTCCATTCTGCCAATGCCCTTGCAGCAACTTAACCTTATCGGCAATTAAAGCGTCACTGATTTTTTCTATCTGCTTAGCATCAACTTTCAGACGAGCCACATCATCATCGGACAACGGTTCATTGCGTTTTTGTAATTGCCGTAGCTTGAAAATGACAGAATTATCCTGGGAAATACGTAATGTCTCTACAATGGGTGGATTATCAAACACATTGCGGCGAATTTGCCACAAGCTGCCATGACGATATTCGTAGAAAGTCACAATCGTATCTTTATTATGGGGAGCTGTATTGTGGTAGGGGCTGTAAACACTCATGATAACCTGAGGCTTACTGTCTTGATCGTTTAAACGCCATAAACGAATCACGCCGTTATCGGTCACAAAACCACTGGCGCTGAAAAGCGGGGTTGTTGGCTGAATCGAACAGGCGCTGAGCAAAGAGATGAACCCTAATGCTAACAGCCCCTGTAGAATCAACAAAAGGGGTTTATTTCCCCCTCTTATTTTTTTTTGCAATTCGATTACTTAACTGCGTCTTTCAGTGCTTTACCAGCGGAGAAAGCAGGTACGTTTGCTGCTGCGATTTTAATTTCTTTACCAGTCTGTGGGTTACGACCAGTACGCTCTGCACGATGATTAACTTTGAAAGTACCAAAGCCTACCAACTGCACTGCATCACCGTTTTTCAGAGATTCAGTGATTGCATTCAGAGTTGATTCCAGAGCAGCTTTAGCCTGGGTTTTGGTCAGGTCTGCACCTGCTGCAATTGCATCAACTAATTCAGTCTTATTCATAGATTATCCTTACAGTGTGTTTATCGTTTGCAAAGCATCGAGTGCGACGGATATGCCGATTTGACAGCACCCCTGCATACACGCACCGATAGCCACTTCTTTTCGCCCCCCAATGTAGAACAGAGTGAGGGCAAATGTGAAGCCTTTAAATACGGCAAATCAAGCACTAAGTCACGTTTTATAAGTTATTGCGCCAAATTTATACCGATATTGCTAACCCCCGCTTCACGGAGATCAGCCTTTAATCCTTTAATCAATTCGATGTCCCGTTCTTCGCAATTTGCCAACAAACGGTAAATCTCCCATTGAATGTCCCACTCTTCCTCAATGGCAGGTAATACTTTTAACTCATCCTCAGTCATTTCCCTACCGGCCTGCGTCATTTCTAGCATCGCAACAGTACGGACGGATGTTTCACTGACGGTTATTGCATACTCTAACGTCGAGCCATTCAGACGAGAATGAATTACTTCACTCAATGCAATGCACGCATCAATCGCTGGATACACACCATAAATATCATAATCTTCTGATGATGGGATAATGGTTTCCAATTTTTCCAGCTGATTATCAAAATTCACTTTTACATCTTTAACGACCAAAATTTCCCACACAAGATCCAAAATGCGTCGATATTGTACAGGGTCTGCAAATCCGCTTTGGAGACAAAATGCCTGATAATTTGGATACATCCGCTCACATAGACTAGCCATAAAAGTCAAATGTTGCCAACTTTCGAGTTTCTCCAACCGCAGGTGGATCGGGTTTCTTAACATTGGTCGTTACTCATAATGCCTAATTTGCGTCGAAGTTTACCTGAAAATCAAGAATATCCACACTTTTCCGCCACAATTATAGATTTTTCTGCATTGTTTGCTCAAAAAACGCCCTATTTGAAGCAATCCCGTCCGCCCAACGGGTGGGTTCAGGCAGTTTATATCCCCTTATACACTGCTCAACCCAGAATACCGCACTATCAATACTGATCTTATGTCCAAGAGAAATATAGAGCGGATTGCATCTTTTTTTGCTTCTCAATACGACACCAATCTGTTCACCGTGATCTATTAATGGCTGACGATCACCCAGAACCTCACCTACCGGTATATGTTCACCACACAAACGACTTTTTGCCACCCCAATGGTGGGAACATCCACTAAGACACCAAAATGGCTGGCGATACCAAAACGCCGAGGATGGGCAATACCCTGACCATCCACCATGACCAAATCAGGCCGCAAACTTAATTTTTGCCATGCAGCTATCAGTGCAGGATATTCACGAAATGAGAGCAAACCGGGGATATAGGGAAGTACTGTATCAATTCTGGCAATTTGGTACTCGACCAATTCTAGTGAGGGATATTGCAATACCGCAATAGCGGCACGCGTCACCGTACCGCTTTTTTCAAATCCAACATCAGCACCCGCAATGAACCTTGGCGTAAAAGATGCGGAAAAAACATCATGGCGGATAACCAGCTGTGATTTCTCTCTCTGTTCTTGACGTAATGCCTTTGTATCAATCATAAAATCATTGGTGGTATTTTACTGAAAGTCTATGTACAGCTTCGACAAATGCACCTGCGTGCTCTGGCGGAACATCCTGATGAATACCGTGCCCCAAATTGAAAACATGCCCACTACCCACACCAAAATCCTGCAAAATTGTCGAAACTTCTTCTTCAATTCGCGCTGGCGGGGCATATAGCATGGACGGATCCATATTACCCTGCAAAGCGACCTTATCTCCAACGCGCCGACGCGCATCAGCCATATTCGTTGTCCAATCCAAACCCAGCGCATCACATCCTGTCGCCGCCATCGCTTCAAGCCACTGCCCTCCCCCTTTGGTAAACAGGGTAACAGGCACACGACGTCCTTCATGTTCGCGGATCAAACCATCAACAATTTTATGCATATATTGCAGGGAAAACGCCAGATAATCGCGATGGGACAAAACCCCACCCCAAGTATCGAAAATCATGACAGATTGAGCACCGGCTTTTATTTGCGCATTCAGATATAGAATAACGCTGTTTGCCAATTTATCCAGTAACATATGCAAGGTAGCAGGCTCTGTATACATCATGGCCTTAATTTTGGTGAAAGCCTTGCTGCTACCGCCTTCAACCATATAAGTGGCCAATGTCCACGGGCTACCAGAAAAACCGATCAAAGGAACTTGCCCTGCCAATGCCTTACGAATAGCCCGCACGGCATCCATAACATAGCCTAACTCCAGTTCGGGATCAGGCACAGGCAATTTTTCTACATCAGCATGATTTTGAATCGGAGAATAAAAACGTGGCCCTTCTCCGGTTTCAAAATACAGCCCTAATCCCATCGCATCAGGAATAGTCAAAATATCAGAAAACAGGATAGCTGCATCCAGCGGAAAGCGACGTAAGGGCTGGAGAGTGACTTCACAAGCCAGTTCGGTGTTTTTACATAACGAGATGAAATCTCCCGCCGCCTGACGCGTAGCTTTATATTCAGGTAAATATCGACCAGCCTGACGCATCATCCATACCGGTGTGATATCGACGGGCTGACGCAATAAGGCACGCAGATAGCGGTCGTTTTTCAACTCATTCATGACAAGCTCCCTTGATTAATTTATGCACGACAAACACACGAGAAAACCGGTGCAGTTTAACATGCCTAAATTTGAACTTCTGGCATAACCGCCAATAACGTGATGATTATTGATGTCGGCATAACGCAACTGTATCTTCAATTAAACGGCGGGCAATCGTATCAGGGGGAGGAATCAAGGGAAGGTGATCATAACGGTGCCAATCTGCACTAATAAGTTCGACGGGATCAATATTGATTTCACCGCTCTCATAATCGGCCAGAAAACCCACCATCAATGAATTTGGAAAAGGCCACGGCTGGGAGGCGACATAACGCAAGTTACGGATCTTAATTCCGCTCTCTTCCATCACTTCACGATGCACAGCTTCCTCCAGAGTTTCCCCCACTTCAACAAACCCGGCCAGCACGGTATGGATCCCATTACGGTGACGCTGGTGTTGTGCCAACAAGATATGGTCATCACGGCGAATACCGACAATGATGCTGGGCGCAATTTGTGGATAGTAATGTTCATGGCAGTGGTTGCACAAACAGGCCCATTCATGCTGACTATGCTGCATTTCATGACCACAGTAACCACAATAATGATGTGAACGATAAAATTCAGCCAGTTGAACACCGCGCCCAACCAACTGAAATAACTTAGCATCCCGATCAGCAATTAAACGGGGAGAGGACATATCTGAAGCCATTTTATGACGCACCAGCCAGACCGTTTCCCCCAACCACTCACCAATCGGTTTTGCCATATGGCCTTGCAAGGACCATTGACTGGCCGTACCTAAAGGTAACTCTCCTTGTGGGAGCCAAACGCGATTTTCGAGACTGACAATCCACCAGCCTTGTTCTCCACCTGTCAGTTTTTGTTGCATAATCTGTTCCATCATGGGTTATGTGATTTATACGCTTTACCTTTCAAGTTGCTCATTATAAGACAACATAACTCATTGTTTCTCCCCGCGAAGCGGGGAGAAACAATATGCATCTTGAAGTGAGATGGGTATATAACGTCTTCAATCTCATTATATTAACCGCACTGGCGAATACTCTTCTTAAATGGGCGTCACAGTAATAAACACATGCTCCCAAAAACGGGGGTTGTAGTTTTCACAATCCCCTTTATACTTTGGGGTGTTTTTTTCTTGTCGGAGTGCCTAGCGTTCAACGTATATCACGATGGACACAGGCTGAGACCGTTAATTCGGGATCCGCAGAACCTGATCGGGCTAATACCCGCGAAGGGAACAAGAGTAATCCCCCGCTGCCAACAATCGTACATCTATACATTACATGTACAGATATTAATCAGCACCAACCATTACTCCCTGCGCGCTCCAGACAAGCAATTTTCTCAACTTAACGCGATGCTCGACTTTTATGATGAGTTGAAATGACATAGCCGCTCCTTTATAACTTTAAGTCGTCAAAAATAGAGAAATAAAGGAACAAAAGGCTATGTCACAGCAAGATTTTATCATTTGGGTGTTTTGTTGGGTAGATGACAATTTAACGCAGTTACAGCAAGGTATGCGATTCAGAAGCCGGGGATATCCGCCTAAACTGAGCGATGCAGAAGCTATCACGATGGAAGTGGTGGGTGAATTTTTAGGGTTTTCAACAGATAAAGGCATTTGGACGTACTTTAATGGCCACTGGCGCGAATGGTTTCCGGGGCTGGGTTCACGCGCCAATTTCGCTAAACAGATTTCGAATCTTTGGGTTGTTAAACAACAACTGCAAGAAAAACTGGCGAGGTTATTGGGCGCGCTCGACAGGCCGGTACATATTATCGACGGATTTCCATTGCCCGTCTGTGGATTCAAAAGAGCAAAAGGCTGTGCCAACTTCAAAGGACAAGCCGATTATGGGTACTGCGCCGCCAAAAACGAAATTTACTACGGCTTCAAAGGACATCTCATGATAGACGAAACCGGCGTGGTAACCGGGTTTACACTGACGCCCGCCAGTGTCAGTGAGCGTGAAGCAATCTGGGATGTGCTCGGCTCGATAAAAGGCTGTTTGCTGGGTGATAAAGGGTATTTAGGCGTTGAATTTAAGCAGGAAATGAGGGTGGAGGGTATTGAAATGATTACCCCGGTGCGAGCCAATATGGATGATCCCCTCCCCAGAAAAACGAGAAGGATCATTAACGCCAAACGCCGTTTAATTGAAACCGTGATTGGTCAACTCGCCGGACAATTTGCTATCGAGAAGTGCTGGGCACGGGATTTGTGGCATTTGAGTAATCGAATTGCCAGAAAACTGCTTTCTCACACGTTGGGTATTTTTGCCAATGTTAAACAAGGTAAAAATCAACGCGACTGGCTTCAACAAGCCAACGTTATAGGGTGTTAAAGTCGAGCATCGCGTCAACTTAAGCCTGATCAACAATGAGACAGGCGATAACACGGTCAGGAATTTGCTATGTCTAAGTCCAACAATATCGTTATTTCGAATACTGTTATTCCAACGGCTGATATCTCGCCTAAAGCCCATCCAGCACGGCCACGTAAGGCTCAACGAGATGCGGCACAAGCGTTTATCCATTCCATTCAAGGGGTTACTTTTCCCAACTCAAAACGCATTTACCTTGAAGGCTCACGTCAAGATATTCAGGTTCCTATGCGTGAGATCCAACTTTCTCCCACATTCATTGGTGGCACGAAAGAAAATCCCCAATTTGAGGCAAACGAACCGGTTCCCGTTTATGACACTTCCGGCTCTTATGGCGATCCTGCTGCCATACTGGATGTAAGGAAGGGGTTGTCTAAGATCCGCCAACCGTGGATTGATGAACGCAATGATACCGAACCTGTTTCAATCCTCAGTTCCGATTTTACCCAACAACGCCTTGCCGATGCCGGATTGGATCACCTGCGTTTTCACCATCGCCCGCATCCACTGAAAGCCAGGCATGGCAAGCGAGTCACCCAATTGCACTATGCACGCCAGGGGATCGTGACACCCGAAATGGAATTTATCGCATTGCGTGAAAATATGGGGCGCGAACGCATTCGTAGTGAAGTCTTGCGCCAGCAACATGCAGGGCAAAGTTTCGGTGCCAACTTACCGGAAAACATTACCCCCGAATTCGTCCGCCAGGAAGTTGCTGCCGGCCGCGCGATTATTCCCGCCAATATTAATCATCCTGAATCTGAGCCGATGATTATTGGTCGCAATTTCCTGGTGAAAGTCAATGCCAATATCGGTAACTCCTCCGTCACATCCTCCATTGAAGAAGAGGTGGAAAAGCTGATTTGGTCTACCCGCTGGGGTGCAGATACCGTGATGGATCTCTCCACCGGACGCTACATTCACGAAACCCGCGAGTGGATCTTGCGCAATAGTCCGGTTCCCATTGGGACTGTGCCGATTTATCAAGCACTGGAAAAGGTCAACGGCATTGCAGAAAACCTGACATGGGAAATGTTCCGCGATACCTTACTGGAACAGGCCGAGCAAGGGGTGGATTATTTCACTATCCATGCTGGTGTACTGCTGCGTTATGTACCGATGACCGCCAAACGTCTGACTGGTATTGTTTCCCGTGGCGGCTCAATTATGGCGAAATGGTGCCTTTCCCATCATCAAGAAAATTTCCTCTACACCCACTTTCGTGAAATTTGTGAAATTTGCGCGGCCTATGATGTCTCCCTCTCTTTAGGGGATGGATTGCGTCCTGGCTCAATTCAGGATGCCAATGACGAAGCCCAATTTGCCGAACTGCATACCCTTGGTGAACTAACCAAGATCGCATGGGAATACGATGTTCAGGTCATGATTGAAGGTCCTGGGCATATCCCAATGCAACTTATCCGCCGTAATATGACGGAAGAGCTGGAACATTGCCACGAAGCCCCATTTTATACTTTAGGGCCATTGACGACCGATATTGCCCCAGGTTATGACCATTTCACCTCTGGCATTGGCGCCGCCATGATTGGCTGGTTTGGCTGTGCCATGTTGTGTTATGTCACCCCCAAAGAGCACCTCGGCCTGCCCAACAAGGAAGATGTCAAACAGGGCCTGATTACTTACAAAATCGCCGCCCATGCGGCAGATCTTGCCAAAGGCCATCCGGGTGCACAAATCCGTGACAATGCTATGTCGAAGGCGCGGTTTGAATTCCGCTGGGAAGATCAATTTAATCTGGCACTTGATCCTGACACCGCCCGCGCCTATCACGATGAAACTTTACCGCAGGAATCCGGCAAAGTTGCCCACTTCTGTTCCATGTGTGGGCCAAAGTTCTGCTCAATGAAAATCACACAAGATGTGCGCGACTATGCAGCAAAACTGGAACAGGAAGCCGGTATGGAACAGATGTCAGAAGCCTTCCGTTCGCGTGGCAGCGAACTCTATCACAGTGCTGAGGAGGTGACGCGTGAAAAATCAGCCTGATATCTCAACGCTGCCACAACTCCCCTTTGCCCCCACAGTGCACCGCTTGGGGCTTTATCCGGTAGTCGATTCCCTCATGTGGATTGAGCGGTTACTGGAAGCTGGAGTCAAAACCCTGCAATTGCGCATCAAAGATCAGCCGGAAGAACAGGTAGAGAAAGCTATTCAATCTGCCATTGCCCTCGGTCACCAATATAATGCCCGATTATTCATTAATGATTACTGGCGTCTGGCGATCAAGCATCATGCCTATGGCGTTCATTTGGGACAGGAAGACCTTGATATCGCCGATCTCAATGCCATCCAGCACGCTGGGTTGCGTCTGGGCATTTCGACCCACGATCAACAAGAACTGGCGCGGGCAAAATCCCTGCGCCCCTCTTATATCGCACTAGGGCATATTTTTCCCACTACCACGAAAGAGATGCCCTCGTCACCACAAGGACTTGCCGCACTCAAACATCAGGTCGAGATCACCCCAGAATATCCTACCGTCGCCATTGGCGGTATTTCTCTGGAAAGAGTGCCTGATGTGGTGGCAACGGGAGTCGGTGGTGTGGCACTGGTCAGTGCCATTACAAAAGCGAAAGATTGGCGACAGGCAACAGCCAGGCTACTTCATCTGGTTGAAGGGCAAGATCGGAGGCTTTTATGTTAAACGATCAAGAATTTATGCGTTACAGTCGCCAATTACTGCTGGAAGACATTGGTTCTGAAGGGCAAGAGAAATTAAAAGCCAGCAAGGTATTGGTTGTCGGTTTGGGTGGATTAGGATCACCGGCTGCGCTCTATCTCGCGGCAGCGGGGGTGGGAAACCTTTATCTGGCAGATGATGACAAGTTGCATATCTCAAACCTGCAACGCCAGATTATCTATCGCACCGCAGATATTCCGGCCAACAAAGCCCAATTAGCCGCAAAACAACTGGCTGAGTTAAACCCGCAAATCAATATCACAGCCCTCGCTGAGCGGCAAGATCGGGGATCTTTGGTTAATGCTGTCAGTCAAGTCGATCTAGTATTAGATTGCTGTGACAACATGGCAACTCGCCATGCCATCAATGCCGCCTGTATTGCAGAAAACAAACCACTTATCAGCGGCAGTGCCGTCGGCTTTAGTGGACAATTAATGGTATTGACTCCCCCTTACCAGCACGGTTGCTATGCCTGCCTATATCCTAACCAAGAAGAACCCCACCGAAATTGTCGGACAGCCGGTATCTTAGGCCCTATTGTTGGAGTCATCGGCACTTTGCAATCACTGGAAGCCATAAAAATGCTAGCGGGCCTTTCTTCTCCCTTAAACGGAAAACTCCGGCTATTTGATGGCAAACAGCAAAGCTGGAGCACATTACAGCTTACCCGTTCATCACAGTGCCCAATTTGTAGCACTACCAGACAAACCGATAAAAAACGGTTAGGAAAAGAAGTCGCATGAACATTATCGTCAACGATCAACCAGTGACACTGAATGCGCCCATGACGGTGCAACAATTTCTGGAACATCAATTGCTGGAACATATAGAACGCCCGCAATCAGGCACTGCGTTGGCTATCAATCAAACCATTATTCCGCGTTCAGAATGGCAAACCCATCAGATTAATGACGGGGATACTATCTTGCTGTTTCAGGCCATTGCGGGTGGCTGATATTGCCGGAGGTTAATTTATGTTAAAAATTGCAGATACCATCTTCCAATCCCGTTTATTTACCGGAACAGGCAAATTTGCCAATGCAGGATTAATGATCGACGCGATCCGCGCCTCTGGCAGCCAACTGGTCACAATGGCAATGAAACGCCTCGATCTCCACGGCAATAATGACGATGGCATTCTTGCCCCATTGCAACAGTTGGGTGTCAAACTGCTACCCAATACCTCTGGCGCCAAAACAGCGGAGGAAGCTATTTTCGCCGCTCGCCTGGCACGGGAAGCATTGGGAACTCACTGGATAAAATTGGAGATCCACCCCGATGTAAAATACCTGCTGCCCGATCCCGTTGAGACATTAAAAGGGGCGGAACAGCTAGTCAAAGAAGGATTTATCGTTCTGCCCTACTGTGGCGCTGATCCTGTCCTGTGCCGCCGTTTGGAAGAAATCGGCTGCGCTGCCGTGATGCCATTGGGCGCCCCTATCGGCTCCAATAAGGGATTACTGACCCGCGATTTTTTACAAATCATCATCGAACAGGCTAACGTGCCCGTTGTTGTAGATGCCGGGATCGGCGCACCGAGCCATGCGCTGGCCGCTATCGAAATGGGGGCGGATGCTGTGCTGGTTAATACCGCCATCGCTGTTGCCCGCAATCCCGTTAAGATGGCGCAGGCATTCAAAGCTGCCATTGAAGCCGGCGAACTTTCACATCAGGCAGGCGTTGCCAGCCAGAAATCCCATGCTGAGGCTTCCAGCCCACTGACCGATTTTCTGGGGGTACTATGACAAACCGAACATTCAGCCAACACTGGCAACAACTGGATTGGGATGACATCACCCTACGCATCAACAGTAAAACATCACGGGACATTGAACGTGCAATAAACAATGTGCGCTTGACGCTGGATGACTTTATGGCCCTGCTCTCTCCGGCTGCACTGCCTTATCTTGAACCGCTCGCCCAACGTGCACAACAACTGACTCGCCAGCGTTTTGGTAATACCGTGGGATTTTTTATCCCACTCTACCTTTCCAATCTATGTGCCAACGACTGTACTTATTGTGGTTTCTCCATGAGCAATCACATTAAGCGCAAGACACTCAATGAACAGGAGATTGAGACGGAATGCCTCGCGCTGAAAAAACGGGGATTTGAGCATATTCTGTTGGTCACAGGGGAACACCAAAACAAAGTTGGCATGGATTATTTTCGTCGCTACCTTCCCCTGATCCGCCGCCATTTCAGCTCTGTCTCAATGGAGGTCCAGCCACTGGCACAAGAGGAATATGCTGAACTGAAAACATTGGGATTGGATGGCGTGATGGTCTATCAGGAAACCTATCATCAACCCAGTTATCAACTGCATCATTTGAAAGGCAAAAAACAGGATTTTCATTGGCGATTAGAAACGCCGGAACGCCTTGGTCGGGCGGGAATTGACAAGATTGGGCTAGGCGCCTTGATTGGGTTATCCCACAATTGGCGAGCAGATTGTTATATGGTGGCTGAGCACCTTTTTTTCCTGCAAAAACAGTTCTGGAAAAGCCGTTACTCCATCTCTTTTCCACGCCTGCGCCCCTGTGCAGGTGGCATAGAACCCGCTTCTTTAATGAATGAAGCTGAACTGGTACAACTGATTTGCGCTTTTCGCCTATTGGCACCGGATGTAGAGCTGTCCCTGTCCACCCGTGAATCCCCCTTTTTCCGTGATCACGTTGTCCCTCTCGCGATCAACAATATCAGTGCAGGTTCAAAAACCCAGCCAGGCGGTTATGCCGATGAGCACCACGAGTTGGAACAATTCGCTCCCCACGACAATCGTTCTGTTTTTCAGGTCGCTGAATCTTTGATTAAATCGGGTTTACAGCCTGTCTGGAAAGACTGGGACAATTATCTAGGCCGATAATTTTAGGTATTTGGGTATGCTGCAATCGCGGCATACCTTCTTATAAGATGCAAAAATATGACCATACATAGGCAAAAGAACCATTAATGTGCAGGAAGATGCACATTATGGTGATAACGAATAGAAAGCTAACTTAAATCATGCAGGTGCTTTTTCAACGATGACGTGAGACTAAAATCGGAAAACCTCACCTGCAATCCTTCACGTTCTGGTGAGCAACACATCGCCCCGACAAAAATCCGCTGACTGTCAACGGTAAAAGGAGACAATCTCAGTAACGGCCATGTCACCCCATCTGTAGAATACTGCAACCTGATAGCCCCATCCTGGTAAGTCAGCCGTAGCCAAAACTTCTCTGGATTACCGGGAAAGATCCCCATAGCCCAGTCAGAACAGCCATTTGTCAATACACTGCCGATAGTTGCCTGTCCATCAGAATGTTCAACGCCCGCTTTTAGCCAATGTTGCTCATCCACCAACAACATAACACCAGCCTGATCATATAATTGTTCAAACTGGCCTTCGATACAAAACTGGAAAGTAAAACCTTCTTCAAGTTTAAAATCATCAACATAGCCACCAAATACATGACCACTATGACGCTGAAAACCATACCATGTATCACGCCAGAAATCGGTTTTATTGTCTGTCGTGACATGAAGTTCATTATCCTGACACCGCCATAAAGCAGGTTCATTCAACCAATGGCATTGCTGCAAATTCATCAATATTTACCCTGTTATTTTCTGGTGGGATTAATCAAACCATATCCCGCTAACAATGAAAGGGAAAGCACAGCAATACAGGCAAAAGCACCATGTAATGTTACCTGATGTGCCAAACCACCAATAATTGCCGGCCCAAGCAAAATCCCTGAATATCCCATCGTAGAAACGGCAGAAACTGCCAACGCATCAGGCATCACCTTCTGCTGGCCTGAAGCAGTGAAAAACATTGGCGCCAAATTGGATAACCCCGCCCCAATCATCAGGAAAGAAATTCCCAATTGGATCGTGTTGGTTGCCAGATAGATCAGGACAAAACCTGACGTCGCCAAAATCGCACTGCCTAAAAATACGCGCCGATATCCACATGTTGCAATAATTTTATCACCCAAAAATCGCCCCGCAGTCATGGTGATGGCAAACAGCGTATAACCAAAACCTGCCTGATGGCTACTCATATTATGCACACTACTTAATAAAATCCCGCTCCAATCCAGCATGGAGCCTTCCATCAAATAAACCACAAAACAGAGAGAACCAATCAGAGTAACAATGCCACGAGGCAAGGCAAAAAATGGCGTTTCCTCCGTTTCGGCGTTATCCAACATGCCATTCCATGTTGGCAACAATAACAGGATAACGAATACCCCTACGGCGAGGGTGACCTGAAAGGGTGAGATCCCCAAAAACAACAATAGGCTGACAGTACCGGCTCCCGCAATTCCCCCCAGGCTGAATAATGCGTGAAAACCCGACATAATCGGTTGATGTACTCTTTTCTCAATATTGACCGCATGGATATTGATCACCACATCTGTCGCCCCAATTCCCATTCCAAAGACAAACAAAGCACAAGCCAATGTCAGCGGGGCTGAGAACACACTTAATCCCGGTAATATCAAAACAGCTAACAAGGCAAAAAAGGTAAAAACTTTCCGGCAACCAAAGCGAGTAGCCAACATTCCCGCTATTGGCATCATAATGAAAGAACCAATACCAAACACCAGTATCAGAAGCCCCATTGAACCATCATCCAGACCCAGTCGTTCCTTCACCAATGGGATCAGTGGTGCCCAACTCGCAATACTGAATCCTGCAATAAAAAACGAAATTCGCGTTGCTATGATAGGCTGCTTTATTGAAGAGACTGCATATTCTTCAGACAATTTGACTCCTCCAAACTATTCCTTCAAACCATACCCTTTAAAACAACGCTTTCCACGCGTTCTGGCGGAAAGCGCCAAATAGTGGTCTTCAATAAAAAATCACTTTATATTTGTTCCTGAAAACTGGGGAATATCCATTAATTTCTCAATAACACAGGAAGCCTGTTCATACTGCTCTGCTACTGACAATGCATGGGGCCAGGCATATATCCACGGAATACCCGCCTGCTTTGCCGCCGCGATCCCCAAATCGGTATCTTCAATCACCAACGTTTGCTGAACATCCATCTTTTTTAATTTCAGCATAGCCAAATAAGGATCAGGGAAGGGTTTAGTTCTTTCCACATCATCGCCAGAAATCAAAGCCGGTGGTTCATGGAGATCCAACAAACTAAGATTGGCCAGACACACATTACGTGGCGCGGTAGAAACAAATCCAAAGTTAGTGCCATCTTGTTGTAAGGCGGCAATTAAATCAGTAACTCCGGGACGCAAATAGCGTATAGACAATTTTTCCTGGTAACGCGAAATAATTTTCTCGGTAATATCTTGATGCATTACGGGAGGGACACCAACTTTATCTAAGGTTTCCACCAAACTTAGTCCAATTAATTGCTGAGGTTGGATATTACTTATTTGAGTAGGTGCCTGTTCTCCTAATTCATTACTTAAGACATCAAGCAATACATCAAAATGCAGTTGTTCACTATCGACAATAACTCCGTCGATATCAAAAATAACATTGCATCTATTCATCGAAGTCGTCCTTCAAAATAATCCATTATTTTAGATCAGAAATACGAATTAATACCTTGCAGTTTGGTGTACTGAGAGGAACTTGTGTTTTCGATGCAATATCACAACCGATAGTCAGAAAAGCTTGTTGGTAATCTTTGAAATCAAAAATCTGGCTGATAAAACGCTTAACGGGGATTACACCATCCCGGATCATGGCATAGGCACGTTCAAAACTATTATTCAGGGAATCAATGGAACCTATTACTGAAAGACTTTTATCTGCAATTCTCATAATATCCAAATTGGCATGTTTATCTTTCAGCGCAACATTTAATAATTTTCCACCCGGTGCCAGATGATCAAAAATATATTCAGTCAACTGCCCCGTCGTATCCACACATAAATCAATCAGGGCTGACGTATCACCATATTCCTGCATTAATGCTTCATTAAAGCCAGAATACAACCGGCATTCCGGCGGCAAATTATCTCTTGCAAACTGAATTCGGTTTTCATTCTTTTCGACCATAAAGGCTTTTACACCCCGCTCATGCAACGCCCAAATGTACAGCATCCCCATCGGGCCAGCACCTGCCACTGCCGCACGAATATGAGTATGAGAGATCCCCAGCTTATCCACGCCCGTTATTGTGCAGCTTAGTGGTTCAGTCAGTGAGGCTTCCTCCATACTGACATGATCATCCAGCTTGATAAGCAAATTCTCTTTTGCCAAATATTGCTCTGCGAACGCGCCATCATAAGAAACCCCGGCTTCTGTTCCCAGTTTTCTCTCACAATGGTTAGGACTACCTGTCTGACACATCCGACAATGCCCACAAAAATAAGTCGGGTTAACAACAACACGATCACCCACCTGAAATTGAGTAACACTACTGCCAATTTGGGATACCACGCCAGTGGTTTCATGCCCCAAAGTAGTTCCTGAAATTGCAACAGGATAAGCACCCGTGATAATGCCCACATCCGTGCCACAAATACCACACACTGCAATATCAACGACAACATCATCGGGTTCAGTGCAAGATAAAGGTTCAACTTGCTGGATTTCAACATCCCAGGTTTGATGATATTTAAGTGCTAACATGATACCGCCTCCTTATGTATCTGTGCGAGAGTGGTTAATTCTGAGAAAGTCAGTTCCAGTTTATGGAGAATTTCTGCCAAATGTTCCTGTGTACAAATCAGTGGTGGGCGAACTTTGATTGCCCGGCCTTTACCATAACGAGAGCCACGCAAGATCAAGTGATGGCGGTTAGCAGTAGCGATCACCTGTGCTGCAAAATCTGGGGTTGGTGTGTCAAAGCCATACATATATCCCACACCTCTCACTCCCGTGATTTCGGGATATTGCTCCTGTAATTTCAACAAACCATCACGCAGATAGGCTTCATTTTGTTGCACATTTTCCAAAACGTGCTCATCTTCAATAATGTCGATAACTTCGTTGAGGGCAACTAAAGAGAGTGGATTAGCACCAGAGGTACTGGAATGTTCGAATGATTCCAGGATATCCAGTGAATGACGCATCAATACACCCCCCGTTGGAATACCGATACCCCCTGCCCCTTTGGCAAAAACGATGATATCTGGCTCCAGTTCTTTGGCATAACCCGTCGATGCGAAGAACGTACCTGTACGGCCAAAACCTGTTTGTACTTCATCCGCGATAATGATGATGCCATGCTGGTGACAGATTTCTCTAAGCTTCCGGTAGAAAGCCACAGGGAAAACCATGTTGCCACCATTCCCCTGAATCGGTTCAATAATCAGACATGCAATATTGTCATTAGAGCCTAATTGAATAAACTGTTCTAAATCGACAAATTGTTCTTCGCTCGGCTGCGATTGCCCTGCCAGGACACTGGCTGGCGTAGGAATTTTTATTGAACCATCAATAGTTATATGGAAGTCTTTAATTCTGAATGCATTGCCAGAAATTTGAGCGGTAGCAAGAGATTGCCCATGATGAGCAAGGAAAAGTGAAATAACGCCTGAGCGTCCCGTTGATTTTTGCGCTATGCGGATAGCACATTCAACGGCTCCCGAGCCAGAAACATCTCGCAGCCAGATGCGATCGACGCCTTCAGGTGTATATTTAATTAATTTACTTAAAATATATTGTGACATTTCACGTGTATAAGCCGAGCTTAAATGTGTACATCTATCAATCTGTTGTTTGAGTTTTTCTGCAATCCGATGATTTGTATAGCCGAGCGGCAAATTAAAAGTTCCCGATGCCGCGTCAATATATTTTTCACCATCAATGATCAAATAAGGGCCATGACCGATAAAACGAGAAAGCATGCTTTCAAGATGGTTTTTATTTTCCATAATGACTCACCACTATTAGTTACATTAAACGACTCGTTATATAAAACAACGAAGAACCCTACTTACTGTGATGAGAATAGATTAAGCACATCCAAATTGGATTTCGATCACGAAAATGCCATAAAAAATATTAAGTAAATTTAAAATTTAATTTAAATTTGAAAAATCATACAGTTATTCATTAATAGCGATTAATTATATTAAATGCAGGACAAATCACATTTAGCAATTAATAACTAAACCCCTAATCCCATCATTCGCATTAATTTCTGGGCCTGCTGAATCGCCTCTTGCCGATGAGCAATTCCCATTTTTTGATATAAATTACGTATATGGGTTTTTATCGTGGTCGCTGCGACATCCAGTTCTGTAGCAATTTGATCATTGCTGTAACCAGAATAAATTAACCCTAACACCTGCCATTCACGCTGAGTAAGTGGACTATTACGGATAAGCTCAGGTACGTCAGGATGAGAGAGCAATTGTTCTACAAACGTTTCATCAAAATGAGCAAATTTATGCCGATGCTGTCGATTGATTTCCCGAAGAATACGCTGAGCTCTATGTTGTTCCATTTCAGGCAAGATATTCAGTTGGATAAGCTGGCGCAATTGCAATGCCATCAACTCACCTTCAATAACAAAATGGCTGATGAAGCCTGTACTGTTAGCCAAATTCAAGGCTTCGATCAAAACATCCTGAGCCTCTGCCTTACGCCCAAGCTGCCAATAAAGCAAATTACACAACAGAAGATTACGATTCAAATCGCTGACCAATGCCAATTTTCTGGCATATTCATTCAGTTTCACCAAAATAGATTCGGCTTCCTCATTCTGATCTAATAAGATTTTTGCCCGTGCAATGTTGCGCCATTGGTTTTGATTGAAATGGTTACAGAAACTCTCTGGTCGCTCTGCCTGTACCAACCATTGAGTCAAGGAATTGCTATCTTCCAAAGTCTGCCAAATAATGACACGCAACTCGTCAGTATTCGTTCGCCAATCGCGATGATACTGCCCATTACTCAGTAAATTTTCACAACGGGTCAAGTAACGGCGAGCGTTATCAATATCACCCCGAACCAAAGAACATTTCGCCAATTGGGTAAAACACTGTAATTGCTGCTGTGGCTGGTAATTGGCCAACACTTCCAACCCTTGACGCGCGGCCTCTTCTGAGTCATCAATACGGGCCCAACACCATAAAAGTTGTGAACGGATCCTCAATAGAAACTCATGCATCGGCAACTGTTCCAGATGCTGTTCACGGATTAAATCAAAAGCATGGGACTGGGTATCATAAGCCGCTTGCAAATAACCTTGTGCCAGTAAAATTTCACTTTGTTGCAATAACGCCCATAAAGCATAGTGATAAACATGACAAAGGCGGGCAAGCTGCTCCGTTTGCTTCATTAATGCCAATGCGCTGACCAACTGACCATGGCAATGCAATACCTCTCCTTTTACTGACATCGCCACAATACGGCCATATTGATTATTTGGAAGTAAATTCGCTAACGCCTTTTCGGCCAAAACATCGGCATCAGCGGGGCGCCCATCATTCATCGCCACTTGCGCTCTCAGAGCATCAAACTCTGCCAGTAATTCCGGTTCTATGGCGATTTGCTTCTGCTTTAGTGATTGCTCTGCCTGATTCAATAATGCATTTACCTCATAGTAACGATGCTGGCTTTGTGCCAACCACGCTTGCAACAGTACCAGGCGAGGGCTTTCCAGTAACTGTTCATACGGCAGTGCATTCATACACTCCCCCAATAGGGAAAGTTGACTGTGGTTAAATAACTCCCAGGCATGTTGCAACAAAATATCCCGTAACAAGATAGTATCTCCTGCTGCCAGGGCGTGATGAATCGCCTCCCCTGGATACCCCTGCATCAGCCATCCTTGCACGGCTGCTCTATGTAATTCGGGCAATTTTGCTGCCATTTCCCATTGGCAACGTTGGCGCAAAAATGAAGCAAACAAAGGATGAAAGCAAAACCACTCACCAGAATCATCCATTCGCTGAATAAATAACCCCTGCCGTTCAATGTCTTCCAGACGTTGCTGACCGTTTTCCTCTCCCGTCAGGCAATTAATCAATCCATCATTCATGGAACGCAGGATAGAACTATGCAACAAGAAATCCCGCGTCTTCTGATCCACTCGATTTAACACTTCATCCACAAGGTAATCAGCAAGATGACTGGCATTAATTCCCGCAAGGCGCTTTGCTGAACTTTCAGTCGTATTACCGGATTGACGGGCAGAAAGGGCAATCAGTTGCAAGGCCGTTGCCCACCCAGCAACGTCATTACATAACTGTTCGCAGTGTTCAGGCGCCAATGGATTGGCTAACCGCTTGGCAAAAAATTGCTGGGTTTCCTGATAATCAAAAGCCAACTGCTGGCTATCAATCTCCAATAACTGTTCACGCACGCGTAAGTTGGCAATTCCCAACGAGGGCAAATGGCGTGACAGAACCACTAATGTTAAATTTTCGGGTTGGTGGCGGAGAAAAAAGCGCATTGCTTCATGAATAATCCCATTCACGATCAGATGATAATCATCGATCACCAGAAAAATCGGTTGCTGCCATTCGCTAAGTTCAATAAATAATTGCGCAAACAGTGCAGATAAGCTGGCATATTGATGTTTCTGGGCCAATATCTCACTTTTCACACAGTGTCCCTGCGTTGCCTGCTGAATGGCTGCAATCAGATAGCTAGCGAAACGTTCTGGCTGATTATCACTATCATCAAGAGAATACCATCCTAGATGTTCCTGTCCGGCAGCCCATTGTGACATCAAGGTCGTTTTGCCATACCCTGCGGGACTGGTTATCAATACCAGTCGATGATCCTGAATTTCATTGAACTTTTCCAACAGGCGCTCCCGCATAACCATATTATTGAGTCGAAGAGGGCGACTGAGTTTCGATGGGATAAGCATTAAATTTCTCCCCTCACACGTAATGCATAAAAGCAACGAATATACCAATCTCACTTCAAGATGCATGTGATATCTCCCCCGCGAAGCGGGGAGATATCAGGCTTCATAGCGTGTTGTAAATTGCAACTTGAAGTTTTATACGTATAAAACTGATACCTGAATTCTGTTTGACACTATTAAGTCACTTACACATTAACATTCCTTTACGACCAACAAATGTAGAGAAACGCCCATCTTTTGCAAACAAGTTGATTAATTTCATTGTGTTAAATTGCACCTTGTCACATTCTTTGCTTGCAACCTTGCTATTTTTCTATGAAATTGCGAAAAAGCTCGAAAGAAATAGCTACGCCCTTGCGCTCCTCCCCCGCGAATATTTTCACGGGATGATGTTTCCCAAGCCACTAACCTTCAGCATATCCCTGTAAATAATTCACCAAACTTTCCTCAGTTAGTGACAGGATGCAACGCCATGCAACTATCTACATTGAAAACATCTGCATTAGATAAAAACCCGAAACTCGATAAAGCCTTATTTCAGGCCGCACTCACACGCCAATGGCAATATTTCGGTCTCAACTCAGCTCAGGAAATGACGCCACATCAGTGGTGGCAGGCTATCAGTGCCGCCGTATCTGAATTACTCCCCCTATCCACTCAGCAAAGCCATGCTAATCCATCCTGTGACAACCAACGCCACGTGAACTATATCTCGATGGAATTTCTGATAGGCCGACTGACAGCCAACAACTTATTGAATCTTGGTTGGTATGACGATATTCAGTCTTATCTGGCAGAATATGGCATCATTTTGAGTGACGTGCTGGAAGAAGAAACCGATCCCGCATTGGGTAATGGTGGACTAGGAAGATTAGCTGCCTGTTTTCTCGATTCAATGGCGACACTCAACCAACCTGCTATTGGGTATGGTCTTAATTATCAGTATGGTCTTTTCCGCCAATCCTTTAAAAAAGGGCAACAAATTGAAACGCCTGATGATTGGGAACGTGGTTCCTATCCGTGGCTTCGCCATAACACGCAATTAAAAGTGAGCGTCAATTTTGGTGGCGAAATCGTGACAACGGCCGATGGCAATGAAAAGTGGCTCCCCGCATTTACTTTCATTGGTGAAGCCTGGGATTTACCCGTGATTGGGTATAACAATGGCGTAACCCAGCCACTTCGGTTGTGGCAGGCCACATACGATAACCCCTTTGATCTGTCACTCTTCAATGATGGGCAGTTCCTACATGCCGAACAGCAAGGCATTGAAGCCGCCAGCCTGACCAAAGTTCTCTACCCGAATGATAATCATCAGGCAGGTAAGCGACTGCGCCTGATGCAACAATATTTTCAGTGTGCTTGTGCCGTGGCAGATATTCTGCGCCGCCACCAACAGGCAGGGAGAAAAATAGAAGCGCTAGCACAATACGAAGTTATCCAACTGAATGATACCCACCCCACTATCGCAATCCCTGAAATGATGCGTCTTCTGCTTGATGAATACCAATTAAGTTGGGAAACCGCATGGGAAATCACAGGAAAAACTTTCGCCTATACCAACCATACTTTGCTACCAGAGGGCTTGGAACGTTGGGATGAACAATTGATGAGTGAGCTTCTGCCACGCCATCATCGCATCATCCAGGAAATTAACCGACGCTTTAAAACAACCGTAGAGCAAATTTGGCCTGATAACCAACAAGTCTGGGAAAAATTGGCAGTTATCTATGACAATCAAGTCAGAATGGCTAATCTGTGTGTTGTCGCTTGCTTTGCCGTCAACGGAGTTGCAGCCCTGCATTCATCTTTGATCGTGACCGATCTGTTCCCTGAATATCATCAATTGTGGCCAACTAAATTCCACAATGTGACTAATGGGGTAACTCCACGTCGTTGGTTAAAACAGTGCAACCCTGCACTCTCTTCATTAATTGACCAAACATTAAGTCAGGAATGGGTAAATAATCTTGCCGCCTTAAAACAGCTCGAACCTTATGCCGATGATGCTGCCTTCCGTGACACCTATCGAACCGTTAAGCAAAACAATAAAATTCGCTTGTCCAACTATGTCAATAAGGTCATGGGACTCAAAATTGATCCCCATGCCATTTTCGATATACAGATAAAACGACTGCATGAATACAAACGTCAGCATCTGAACCTACTCCATATCTTGTCACTTTATCGACAAATCCAGGAAAATCCGGCCTTGGATATTCATCCTCGTGTTTTCCTGTTTGGTGCCAAAGCGGCTCCCGGTTACTATCTGGCGAAAAATATTATCTCTGCCATCAATCATGCCGCCGAAAAAATCAACCATGATCCGCTTGTCCGTGATCGCATCAAAATTGCCTTTATCCCCGATTACAATGTTTCCGCCGCGGAATTGATGATCCCGGCAGCTGATGTGTCAGAACAAATCTCTACAGCAGGCAAAGAAGCCTCTGGTACAGGTAATATGAAATTGGCCTTAAACGGCGCACTGACCATTGGGACACTGGACGGTGCGAATGTCGAAATAGCCGAACAAGTTGGAAACGACCATATCTTTATTTTCGGTAAGACCGTAGAAGAGGCTAAGGCTTTACTAAACAGTGGCTACAATCCGCAAGATATACTTCAACAGGATCAGCACCTGAAAGATATCCTTGGTTCCCTTGCTAAGGGTGAATTCAGCCACGGAGATACGCACGCATTTGATCTTATGTTACATAGCCTGACTGACGGTGGTGACCCTTATTTAGTTCTGGCTGATTTTGCCTCTTATTGCCACGCTCACAAGCAAATTGATGCTCGATATCGCGATACCCAAGGCTGGACGTACAGTACTGTACTCAATACCGCTCGAATGGGTAACTTTAGTTCTGATCGCGCTATTCAGGATTATCAACAACGTATCTGGCAAACCAAATAAGGGCTTAGTATGGAAAAAAACTGCCTCAATGAATTGGCAACTGAGGCCGGCATTGTCAGCGAATATATTAATGCCTATGGAAAACCCCAGGCGATCCCCGCTGAAATCAGGCATCGAATATTAGAAGCCATGAGTACAGATATACCGGTCGGGAGGCCGGTTTCTCATTTACATGCTTCTCCCTTACCTAATGTTAAGGTGGTTATTCAGGCACAAAAGATAACCCTGCCTCTGGAAGATACAAATAATTACCAGTGGCAAATACAGACTGAACAAGGGGAAATATTTCATGGCCACTGCCAACATCAACTCACGTTGCCCGCCAATCTCCCTTTGGGATACCACACGCTGAACCTGATATTGGAGGAAAAACCAGAAACTGACTGTCGGCAATACGCTATACAACTTATTGTTGCCCCTGAACGTTGTTACGAACCCGATGCCATAACACGTGGAGAAAAGCTTTGGGGTGCTTGCGTTCAGCTTTATACCCTGCGATCGGAAAATAACTGGGGAATTGGTGATTTTGGTGATCTGAGATATATGCTGCAAGAACTGGCACAGCGTGGTGGTGCCTTTATTGGCCTGAATCCTCTTCATGCCATATATCCCGCAATGCCGGAAAATGCCAGCCCTTACAGTCCGTCTTCTCGCCACTGGCTCAATATCATCTATATTGCAGTGCACCAAGTAGAAGACTTTAGTTATAGCATCGAAGCACAAAAGTGGTGGCATTCAACGGAAACACAATCCAAACTCCAGCAAGCCCGCCAGGCGGAATGGGTTGATTACACCACAGTCATGTCTCTAAAAATGGCTGCATTGCGTCTGACTTATCCGCAATTTAAGCACCGTTCTGGCGATGATCCCCAACAGATCGCTTTCCAACAGTTTGTAACTAAAGGAGGCAAAAATCTTTATTATCAAGCTGCTTATGATGCCCTACACCATAAGTTATATGGGGAAAATAATGTTTATTGGGGCTGGCCTGTATGGCCGGAAGAATACCGTGAACCAAAAAATGACGCAGTTAAGGCATTCTGCCATTCATATCCACAGGAGATAGAGTTTTTCCTTTGGCTACAATGGCTGGCTGATACCCAGCTTGCCGAGTGCTTCACTACCAGCCAAACCCACCACATGCCAATTGGCATTTACCGTGATCTTGCCGTTGGAGTAGCGCAAGGGGGTTCAGAAACCTGGTGTAACCGAAGCATCTATTGCACTAAGGCATCCGTCGGAGCACCACCCGATATTCTGGGGCCTCTGGGACAAAACTGGGGGCTACCGCCAATGAATCCCCATGTATTAAAAGCGCAAGCCTATCAACCTTTCATTGAATTATTGCGTAGCAATATGCGTCACTGCGGTGCATTGCGTATCGATCATGTGATGTCATTGCTCAGACTCTGGTGGATACCACAAGGAGAAACTGCCGATAAAGGCGTTTATGTCCATTATCCAGTTGACGATCTGCTGGCAATATTGGCATTAGAAAGCCAGCGCAATCATTGCCTGGTGATAGGCGAAGATTTGGGGATTGTACCGGCAGAAATTGTCGATAAGTTACGGGACAGAGGTGTTTATTCCTATAAGGTATTTTATTTCGAACGCAATGAGCAAGGTGAATACCGTTCCCCCGATGAATATCCCGTGCAAGCAATGGCAACTATTACTACCCATGATTTACCTACCTTACGTGGATTCTGGCAAAATGAAGATCTCACTTTAGGGGACTCCATCGGTTTATACCCTGATAAAGCTCTTCTTGCTGATTTATATTCGGAACGCAAACGCTGCAAGCAAGCGTTATTAACCAGTTTAAATCGTCACGGCTATTTATCGCCCAAAACAGATACCCTCTTCCCATTGCAGGGAGCGATATCACAGGCACCAGCTGAACATCCGATGTCACATGCTATAAATCAAAGCATACACCGCTATATAGCCCATAGCGCCTGTGCCTTGTTAGGATTACAACCTGAAGATTGGCTGGATATGGAACGTCCCGTTAATATCCCTGGCACAACAGAGGAGTATCCCAACTGGCGACGAAAACTGACTTCCACGTTGGAAACGATGTTTGCGGATGCTCATATCAATGACTTGTTAAAAACAATTGGAGAGTGCCGAAAACAGGGTTAATAACTGACTCAGCGCACAGTTATATGTAGCCAAGTAGCAAGAAACACCCCCAATCATATCTATACCAATCTAATTTCAATATGCGTGTGATTTCTCCCCGCTTCGCGGGGAGAAATCAGATTTAATAAAGTGTTGTAAATTACAATTTGAAGTTTAATGCGTATAGATAAATATGATTGGGGAAGAGGATTAGCCTTTCACACCTCCCGACGTTAATCCACCGACTAACCAACGTTGGGCAAGTAAGAAAACTGCCGTGATAGGGATAGCAGAAAGCACAGCCGCCGCAGCAAAATCCCCCCAGAGATAGTTCTGTGGGTGAAGGTATTGCTGCATTCCCACCGCCAGCGTGTAATTGTCCACATCACGTAATAACAGAGATGCAACAGGTACTTCGGTGATCACGCCAATAAACGACAAAATAAATACCACCGCCAATATAGGTACAGAAAGTGGCAACAGTATCAAACGGAAAATTTGCCACGATGTCGCTCCATCCAACATAGCGGCTTCTTCCAGAGAACGATCTATCGTTTCGAAATAACCTTTTATCGTCCATACATGCAAAGCAATTCCACCCAAATAGGCAAAAATCACACCACCGTGGGTATTAAGACCAAGGAAAGGAATATATTCTCCTAATCGATCAAACAAGGCATATAGTGCCACCAAAGAAAGTACCGCCGGAAACATTTGAAAAATTAACATCGCTTTGAGTAGGGTACTTTTTCCACGAAAACGCATTCGAGCAAATGCATAAGCGCACGTCGTTGATAATGCCACAATACCAGTGGCAGTAATCAAGGCAACCTTGACAGAATTCCAAAGCCATTGCATGACCGGAAATGGGGGAAGCATGACGTGTCCATCAGCAGATTCCACGCTATAACCAAATGCCAGCTTCCAGTGTTCCCATGAAATGGTATCTGGGATCAGGTTACCCGTAGCAAAATTACCCGGACGTAAAGAAATTGCAATGACCATCAGCAAGGGGAACAAAATCAGGGCAATAAAAGCCAGCATCAATATATGTGTCCCCCATACCCGCCATCGTTGCGATTTTGGTTGTACCATCGCCATTTTCTTTCCTCCTTAATCAAATTTCATGCGGGCAGTTTTCAAATTGATGATGGCTAATGCCCCCACCAATAAGAAGATCAATGTTGCAATTGCGGCAGCCAGACCAAAATCCTGTCCACCACCACCTTCAAATGCGATACGGTAGGTGTAATTCACCAAAAGATCGGTATAACCCGCCGGTGTCGATGTACCAATATGATCAGGTTTACCATTAGTTAGCAGTTGAACCAGAACAAAGTTATTAAAATTAAAAGCAAAGCTGGCAATCATTAACGGAGTCAATGGCTTAATCAATAATGGAAAAGTAATTTTGGTGAAGTTCTGCCATGGCCCTGCACCATCAAGCGCCGATGCCTCATAAAGATCATCAGGAATAGATTTCAGCAACCCCATGCAAAGAATCATCATATAGGGATAGCCCAACCACATGTTTACAATAATCAACATAGTTCGAGCTAGTGTCGGATCTGTGAACCAGTCTGGTTTAAGACCAAACAACCCGTTTAGCACCAAATTAATTTCACCAAAACTCTGGTTAAATAATCCCTTAAAAATCAGAATGGAAATAAACGAGGGAACAGCATAGGGCAAAATAAGCAGTACACGGTAAATTGCTCGTCCTTTAAGCGCTTCCCACTGTACAATACAAGCGAGAATCATCCCCAATATTACCGTCAATACCACTGTCAGTAGGGAGAAAACCACGGTCCAGACAAAAATGGACAGGAAAGGTTTTTGGATACCTTCATCCTGTATCACCCGTAAGAAGTTTTTCCAACCAATAGAAACAGTAAATCCAGGGCTTAACGTTTCCTTATCCCATTCTCCTTTAGCATTAATGGATTGGTAGAACCCCGTATCCATATTCGGCTGGTATCTTATACCCGTTTGGTTATCGGTCAGCGTAACGCCATCTTCATCAAGGGAATAAAGAGGATTTATAGCAGAGAACTGACGCAAGGAACTCATTCTCAGTTTACTGCCATCAGGAAGAGCAACGACCAACTGGTTCAATGCCTGCCGATACTGAGTAATAGTACGCAATGTCGCAACATTGCCTTCAAATTTTTCCGCCTGCTCATGGAGAGGCAGAATAATTTCTTCCGTTCCCGCAAGAGAAAAAGGCTCAGAGATCAATACGTGAGTGCTATCGGGGGCGCTCAACGCCAAAACCCACTGTTCAGATACCGGATAGAGTTTAAAATTAAATGGCTCTCCACTCTGATAATGGCGGCTCATTAATACTGTTTGGGCACGTTCAAACGTCAATTGGTTGGTGCTGCTATAATTTGTAAAAGCAATAGCAATCGTACAAATAAGCGGAAATAGTATAAATATCCCTATTCCAGCAATTCCAGGGTAGGTATAGCGCCAAACATACGCCTTCCGGTTGGAAAAAACATAGATACCGCTTCCCAATAATACCAGTGTCACCATAGCAAACAGGTATTCTCCCTGTGCATACATCAGCACAACCAGATAACCTGTAAAAAGTAGGCAAAAACCTACAGCAAACCATTTCAGGGCAGGATGCTGCCACCATACTGTTTTTTCTAATGTCGCTGACATCTTGCACTTCCTGTTACCAACAACTGTGATTATCCAACACCTATCACAATAAGGGCGAAGGCTCCTCAAACTCAGGAGCCTGTCATTCGTTTATTTTGTCATTCTCGCTTCAGCATCATTGAGAGCAGCCTCTACTGTCTGACGCCCACTGATTGTGTTAAGAACAGCACTACGCATGGCGTACCAGAAGCTACTCATTTGGGAGATATTCGGCATAATTTCGCCGTTTTGGGCATTTGCCATCGTGGCAGCAATACGTGGATCTTTCGCCAGGATCTCCTGATAGGATTTCAAAGCCACAGCCCCCAACGGCTTATCTTTATCCATCGTTGCCAAACCTTCATTGGTAAGTAGATAATTTTCCAAAAATTCTTTCGCTAACTCTTTGTTAGGACTGGCCGCATTAATTCCCGCCGTTAAAATACCCACAAAAGGTTTGGAGGGCTTTCCTTTAAAGGTTGGTAATAGCGCAACGCCGTAATTGATCTTACTTTTATCAACATTCGCCCATGACCAGGGACCATTAATCGTCATTGCTGCTTTGCCCTTATTAAAGGCAGCTTCGGCGATGGAGTAATCGATATCAGCATTGAGGTGTTTATTTTTGACTAAATCAACCAGAAATGTCAGCCCCGCTTTAGAACCCGCATTATTCACTCCGCTGTCTTTAACATTATAAGTCCCGTTTTCTGCCTTGTAGGCATATCCACCATCAGCAGCAATCAGCGGCCAAGTAAAATACGGTTCCTGCAAATTGAACATAATTGCGCTTTTATTTTGCTTTTTCAGCTCATTATCTAAGGCAGGGATTTCTTCCCAAGTTTTGGGCGGAGATTTAATCAAGTCTTTATTGTAGATAAGAGAAAGAGCTTCAACTGCAACAGGGTATCCGACCAATTTTCCGTCATAACGAACGGCATCCCATGTAAAGGGAAATAGCTTATCAATAAATGACTTATCAGGCGTGATTTCAGCCACTAATCCTGACTGGGCATAGCCACCAAAGCGATCATGTGCCCAGAAAATAATATCCGGCCCATCTCCACTGGCTGCAATCTGGGTATATTTCTCTTCCAGCTTGTCAGGATGTTCGACAGTGACAGGAACTCCCGTTTCTTTTGCAAATTTCTCACCAACCTGTGCCAGTCCGTTATAACCTTTATCACCATTGATCCAAATAACCAACTTTCCTTCTTCCGGCTTTGCAAAAGCCGAAGCAGACAATACACATGTTGTTAGAACGGAAAGCATCAGGGTACGAGTCCCTACTTTTAAAATTTTCTTGGTCATCATTCCGCCTTTTTCATTTGTTAATTTAAGATAATTATCTTTGTTACATCGTGATAAAATGGCACCAGTGTGCAATCAATGTAAAAAAGACTCATCCTCCCCTGTTCTACGCCTCATACTGTATGAGTGTGAACTTGCTTACAAAAACAATTGAAATCAGAACCTTAATACCAAGACAGTGCCCTTTTTTGCGATTTAAATCACATCTTACTTGACAATTTTCTTCTTTCTTTCCCAATCACATTAAGCTCGTCCTCCTGACTCCTCCACCATCAAAAATTATGGAATGGAGGATTTTCGCGCTTGGTATTTTATACACAATCCAGCCATCAGTTTTCCATTAAGTTTCTCGCTGCAATAAATAGAAAACATAGAAAACGAAGACTCATAAGAAACGAACAGAAAACTGAGGCGGTAAATCCGAGGGAGGGAACAAATGTCTAGCATCACATTCCGCAATGTATCTAAATCATATGGTGAAACAGTCATCTCCAAAGATCTTAATCTTGATATTCAGGAAGGAGAATTCGTCGTTTTTGTCGGCCCATCAGGATGTGGGAAATCGACGTTGCTAAGGATGATCGCGGGGTTGGAAGACATTACGTCCGGTGATTTGCTGATAGACGGAAAGCGAATGAATGATGTTCCACCCGCCAAACGCAGTGTCGGCATGGTTTTTCAATCTTATGCGTTATATCCCCATCTCTCTGTTGCAGACAATATGTCCTTTGGTATGAAGCTGGCGGGTGTCAAAAAAAGCGATATCCAAAAGCGAGTGCAACAAGTGGCAGAAACTCTCCAGCTTGCCCATCTATTGGATCGCCGTCCCAAGGCGTTATCTGGCGGTCAACGCCAGCGAGTAGCCATTGGTCGAACACTTGTTGCTGAACCCAATATCTTTCTGCTGGATGAACCGCTTTCCAATTTGGATGCAGCTCTGCGTGTACAGATGAGAATTGAAATATCACGTCTACACAAGCGACTACAACGTACGATGGTCTATGTCACCCATGACCAAACCGAGGCCATGACTCTGGCAGATAAAATTGTCGTTCTGGATGGGGGCAATATTGCTCAGGTTGGTAAACCACTTGAAATTTATCACTATCCTGCCAACCGCTTTGTCGCGGGTTTCATTGGTTCACCGAAAATGAATTTCCTGCCAGTCAAAGTCTCAGCGATTGCTGTTGATCAGGTACAGATCATCCTGCCTAACGGTCAGCTCGTTTGGTTACCTGTTGAAAGTAAAGGGCTAACTGTCGGGAGTAATGTATCTTTGGGAATTCGCCCCGAACATCTTTTGCCTAATGATGTAGCTGATGTTACGTTAGAAGGGACAGTACAGATCGTGGAACAACTGGGGAACGAAACTCAGATTCACGTCCGCATACCTGCCATTCATCAAAATTTGATTTACCGCCAACCCGATGTTGTTCTCGTTAAAGAAGGTGCAGATTTCTCTATAGGACTCGCTCCCCACCGATGTCATCTTTTCCGTGAAGATGGAACTGCATGTCAGCGTTTACATAAAGAACCCGGAATCTAGATCCGCGGCCATAAAAAATAATAGGAGAATCATTATGCGTATATTGTCTCTCTCATTGGCTATGCTAACGACTGGTTTATTATCCACGCAAGCTATTGCTATTGACTTCCACGGCTATGCCCGTTCAGGAATTGGCTGGACTGGTAATGGTGGTGAGCAGAAATGTGCCAAAGTCACTGGTGCGCCAAGTAAATACCGTCTCGGTAACGAATGTGAAACCTACGCCGAACTTAAGTTAGGGCAAGAGTTATGGAAAGAAGGGAATAAAAGTTTCTACTTTGATACCAATTTAGCCTATTCCGTCAGCCAACAAAAAGACTGGGAAGATACCAAACCTGGTTTTCGTGAAGTCAACGTGAAAGCAACCAATATTATTGATTGGTTGCCTGGTTCAACACTGTGGGCGGGTAAACGTTTCTACCAGCGTCACGATGTACATATGATCGACTTCTATTACTGGGATATTTCCGGTCCTGGTGCAGGATTGGAAAATATTGACCTTGGGTTTGGTAAGCTTTCCTTCGCCGTAACCCGCAATACAGAAGAAGGCGGTTCATATGGGTGGATTGATGATAAACGCAAGGAAGCCCCAAACACTTCAAATGACATTTTTGATATACGGTTAGCCAACTTACCCGTTAATGCTGGCGGTACACTGGAACTTGGTATTGATTATGGACGTGCGAATACCCGTAAGGGATACCATCTTGATAAACAAGCACCTAAAGACGGTGTGATGCTGACTGCCGAACATACCCAAAGCCTGTTAGGTGGTTTCAACAAATTTGTCTTACAGTACGCAACCGACGCTATGACATCTAGCGGCAATGGCCGTGCCGAAGGTGCTAATGTGAATAATGACGGGCATATGCTGCGCGTTTTGAATCATGGTGCCATTAGTATCACCAAGAAATGGGATCTCATGTATGCCGCCATGTATCAAGACATTGACCTCGACAATAACAATGGCAACACATGGTACACCGTGGGTGTCCGTCCAATGTATAAGTGGACGCCAATAATGAGTACCTTAATGGAAGTCGGTTATGATCATGTGAAGTCACAACGAACCAAAGCAAATAATGATCAGTTCAAGATTACTTTGGCTCAACAGTGGCAAGCAGGTGATAGTATCTGGTCACGTCCGGCTATCCGTTTGTTTACTTCTTACTCCAAATGGAATGAAAAATGGGGTTATGATGGTAACATTGCCGCCAAAGATACAGCAGCCCATCGATTCAGTCGTGGGAACAAAGATGAGTTTACATTTGGCGCCCAATTTGAGGCTTGGTGGTAATGAAAAAGCAATTACTCTCACTTTGTCTCAGCGCCCTGCTCTGCAACTTAATTCCGGCGGGTTATGCTACATCAGATGCTGCACTGTCTGACACAGCTAAAGCTGGCATAGAGACAACCAACTCTGCCCCAACGTTGTCTTTGCCAACCTTGCAGAAATTACAGTGGCAGCCCATTAATACTCATAGCACACAGACTATTATTCTTGATAGCACATCACAGCAGCTTAATGATGGTCATATTCAGGGTGCGGTAGCCACATTTGCTTTACCGGCCAATCAGGGTTCATTGGAAATCACTCTGAACAGCCTGGTAAAAGATAAGCAGGTATACTCACCGAATGTTTTAGTTCTTGATGAACAACTCCACCCTGCCGCTTTCTATCCAAGCCACTACTTCCGCTATCAACAACCCAGTATTATGTCCACCGATAGGCTTGAAGGAGTGTTAAAGCTAACCCCAGCATTGGGACAACAACGCATCTATTTGCTGATTTACACCACTCGTTCTGATGTACAAGCTTCAACACAAATGGTTGATCCTGCTAAGGCTTATGCCAAAGGTGTCGGTAATTCTGTGCCAGATATTCCAGATCCGATCGCTCGCCATACAGCAACAGGTATACTGACGCTAAAAATGCAATCAGAAAACAATGCAGGCAATATCCTGATAGGCCAGGTATTTTCTTCACCTTCACCTAAACCCGTTACAGTTGGTTCAACACAAACAGTATCTGCATCGCCGATAAAAACAACCCCGGCTGATGCCCCAGTAGTTAAACCTGTACTGAACGATACCGAACAGTATTTCAATGACGCTATCAAAAGCGCTATTAACAATGGTGATGTTGATAAGGCATTGAAACTGTTAGATGAAGCAGAACGACTTGGTTCTTCAACCGCACGGGAAACTTTTATTAAGGCGATAAAAAACAAAAAATAAATTCATCAAATCATTATAGCGAGATATTAAACTTAAGAGCCTAAAGGAATAGGCTCTTAAAAGATACATTTATTATCCTTATTGGATAAATTTTCATTACATAGTATTATCAACATCATATTTACTTAAAGTAACCCATAATCCCTTTCTTATTCAGATAATTATTTATTTTTTCACGAAATTTATAAACCAAATAGATAAAAATTAGTAATAGCAAAATACTAAAAATAAACCGAGGTATTATGAATGAAAATATAATGCAAAATAAACCCCCTATGGAAAGTCATAAAATCACCCTTTCCTTCATGGTAATCTTAAATATCCACGCAAAAAACTTGATAGTGCACTTTATGATCCTATAAAAGATTTCCAATATTAATCCCAAGAAACCTATCACTTCTATCCTCAATGAAAAATATTATATTAAAATATTCTCTTGCTATTTAGCAATTACATGATTTTATATCCTATATTCAATTATTAAGCGATCGTAAAGGCGTTAAGTAGATTTATTAGCAATCATTTTTGCCATTTTCTCAATTGGATCTGTGCGCAATATATATAACCGTTTCAAAGAAAAGGGATTATCTCCCAATTTAACTTTTCCCTTTACCGTGGTAACAGCCAAATGAAATCCAGCTTGTTTAGCTGCTTTCATTGCCTTTAAATTATATCTACCAAAAGGATAAGAGAGATAAAACACATGCGGATTGAATTGCGATAATACCCGTTTGGAACGTTTGAAATCATACAGGATATTATGATATGACCGACTTAATAGTATGGGTTTTTGATTATTCTTGCTAAAACGATGCAAGAAATGGGTATGAGACTGAATATCAAATACATCTTGCATGGCATACAACTCTGGGAAACTCAAGAATTGCAAGGTATCCGGATCCCATTTCTGCGGGTGGCGTTTAATTCTGGATGAAATAATAAAGAGTGTAGCTTTCTGACCATTTTCTTTCAAAATGGGATAAGCATAACGATAAACGGATTTCAGCCCATCATCAAAGGTTAAACCAACCACTTTTGCCGGCAAGTTAATGGAGCCATTTAGGTAGCCTTCTAATTCATAGAATGAAATTGTGATATAACCTGCTCGCTTCAAATACGCCATCTGCTCACGAAAAGCAGTCAAGGATGTTGTTGTTGAGCTATGTAAAAAACGTTTAATATCTTTAAGAATATGATGGTAGGTTAATAAAGGAATACCATTATCCAGTTCAGCATCCCGATCACTAATGTAACCTAATCGATCACCCAAATTAATTTCGTACCAAGTATGATGGAAAGGATCTTGTAATTTATCTAAAACCGGATAGCGGAGATTTTCCCTCAAAACAGCAATTGGCTGGCTATCCGTATCAGGTGTGCTATAAACTTGAGCTGCCTTAATTATCATCAAGTTTTGGACTGCTTTTTTGTGAAAGAGATCAATGCTAAAGGGATCACTGGGGAATGCAGATTGCTTAATTTCCTTTAAATTTTCTTTAGCTATATAACCTCTTCCATTTCCGAAATGAAGCACATAGTGACCACTTTCTTCCCCTTCTTCTTCAGCAACTTTAAGGACTTGCCCTTTCTTGAATAAACCAACCTTAATGATATGCTCACCTACCCAAGAATAGATTTCACTCTCTTTAGTCACTTCCATGTAATGATAATGTGGAAAATCATGGTATTGCGATAAAGCCGGATTAGAAAAACATATCAAAAGTGCTAAGAAACCTTTTGTAAGAACATAAATAATTCGTCTCATTTTAATTTTCCATCCAAAAAAAATGCCCTCTACCAGGAGAGGGCATTTTACGACTAGCTATACTATATAGGGTATGCTATGCATCACGATTACTCGTTATCGCTGCTGCTACCAAAACCTGCATTCAACAATTCAGCAAGGTTTGCAGTGGCTTCGTCAACGCTAAACTGTGGCGCTTCAGCCACTTCATTTTCTTGACGACGACGGATGCGATCCTGATGGTAAGCATAACCTGTACCCGCAGGGATCAAGCGACCAACGATGACGTTCTCTTTCAGGCCACGCAGTTCATCACGTTTACCAGCAACAGCTGCTTCAGTCAGAACGCGGGTTGTTTCCTGGAACGACGCCGCAGAGATGAAGGATTCTGTTGCCAGTGATGCCTTGGTGATACCCAATAGGTCACGCTGGAAAAGAGCTGGTACTTTGCCATCCTGCTCCAGTTTGCGGTTCGAAACCTTAACGCGGGCGTATTCAACCTGCTCGCCCTCAAGGAATTCGGAACTACCCGCATTCGCAATGGTTGCTTTACGCAGCATCTGACGAACGATAACTTCAATGTGTTTATCGTTAATCTTAACGCCTTGCAGACGGTAAACTTCCTGTACTTCGTTAGTGATATAACGAGCAACAGCATGAACACCACGCAAGCGCAGAATGTCATGTGGAGATTCTGGACCATCGGAGATCACATCACCACGTTCAACAACCTCACCTTCGAACACGTTGAGCTGACGCCATTTAGGGATCATCTCTTCGTAAGGTTCACCACCATCCAGCGGAGTGATAACCAGACGGCGCTTACCTTTGGTTTCTTTACCGAAGGAAACAATACCGCTGATTTCTGCCAGGATAGCAGGCTCTTTCGGACGACGAGCTTCGAACAAGTCCGCAACGCGTGGCAGACCACCGGTGATATCTTTAGTACCGCCAGATTCCTGAGGAATACGCGCCAATGTATCACCCGCAGAGATGGACATACCATCTTCCAGCTGAACGATCGCTTTACCCGGCAGGAAGTACTGAGCAGGCATATCTGTACCTGGGATCAGAACGTCGTTACCCTGAGCGTCTACGATTTTCAGTGCCGGACGCAGGTCTTTACCGCTACCAGTACGTTCTGCACTATCCAGAACCACCAGTGAAGACAGGCCCGTCAGTTCATCCGTCTGACGGGTAATGGTTTGACCATCAACCATGTCATAGAACTGGATGATACCGGATACTTCACTCACGATTGGCATGGTGTGTGGATCCCAGTTTGCAACGGTTTCACCGCCAGCTACTGTCTCACCATCACCTTTCGTCAATACCGAGCCGTAAGGAACTTTATAGCTCTCTTTGGTACGACCGAAATCGTCGATCAGGCGCAATTCGGTATTACGAGAGGTAATAACCAGTTTGCTTGCTGAGTTCGTAACGAATTTCGCGTTGATCAGTTTCAGATGACCTTTGTTACGTACCTGAATGCTGGATTCTGCTGCCGCACGAGATGCCGCACCACCGATGTGGAACGTACGCATCGTCAACTGTGTACCTGGTTCACCGATTGACTGTGCTGCGATAACACCGATCGCTTCACCTTTGTTGATCAGGTGACCACGAGCAAGGTCACGGCCGTAACAGTTCGCACAAACACCAAAGTCAGTTTCACAACTTACTACGGAGCGTACTTTCACGCTGTCAACGGAGTTCTCTTCTAACAGATCACACCATTTTTCGTTCAGCAGCGTGTTACGTGGAACCAGAATGTCGGCTGTGCCTGGCTTCAGGATGTCTTCCGCCGCTACACGTCCCAATACACGTTCACGCAGTGGTTCTTTAACATCACCACCTTCGATAACTGGGGTCATCAGGATACCGTCGTGAGTACCACAGTCATCTTCAGTTACAACCAAGTCTTGAGCAACGTCAACCAGACGACGGGTCAGGTAACCGGAGTTCGCCGTTTTCAATGCGGTATCCGCAAGACCTTTACGAGCACCGTGGGTTGAGATGAAGTACTGGAGTACGTTCAGACCTTCACGGAAGTTCGCGGTAATTGGGGTTTCGATGATGGAGCCATCTGGCGTTGCCATCAGACCACGCATACCCGCCAACTGACGGATCTGAGCCGCAGAACCACGCGCACCGGAGTCGGCCATCATAAAGATGTTGTTGAAGGAAACCTGTTGTTCTTCTTCACCGTTACGGTTAATCACTGTTTCAGAAGACAGGTTTTCCATCATCGCCTTAGCAACACGTTCGTTCGCCGCAGCCCAAATATCGATAACTTTGTTATAACGTTCGCCAGCAGTTACCAGACCTGACTGGAACTGTTCCTGAATTTCGGCCACTTCCGCTTCTGCTTCCGCGATGATGCCTTCTTTCTTCTCAGGAATAACCATGTCGTCAATACCTACGGATACCCCTGAACGAGCAGCGTAAGCAAAACCGGTATACATGGTCTGGTCAGCCAAAATAACGGTTGGCTTCAAACCCAGTATGCGGTAACAGGTATTTAGCATCTTGGAGATAGCTTTTTTACCCAGTGGCTGGTTAATCAATGAGTATGGCAAGCCACGCGGTACAATCATCCACAGGATGGCACGGCCAATGGTCGTATCAACCAATCCTGTATTGACAGTGACATTACCTTCACCGTCTTTCACTTCTTCTGTGATACGAACTTTGACACGGGCGTGCAGAGAAGCCAGACCTGCGCGGTATACGCGTTCTGCTTCTTTAGGACCAGTCAGAACCATGCCTTCGCCTTTCGCGTTAACACAGTCACGGGTCATGTAGTACAAACCCAATACAACGTCCTGAGATGGAACGATGATAGGTTCACCGCTCGCTGGAGACAGGATGTTGTTGGTAGACATCATCAACGCACGCGCTTCCAACTGAGCTTCCAGTGTTAACGGTACGTGAACAGCCATCTGGTCACCGTCGAAGTCGGCGTTATATGCCGCACACACGAGTGGGTGCAACTGAATAGCTTTACCTTCGATCAGAACGGGTTCAAATGCCTGAATACCCAAACGGTGGAGGGTAGGTGCACGGTTCAACAGAACAGGGTGCTCACGGATGACTTCATCCAGGATATCCCATACCACCGCTTCTTCACGCTCAACCATTTTCTTGGCGGCTTTGATAGTCGTCGCCAGGCCACGCAGTTCCAGTTTGCCGTAAATAAATGGCTTAAACAGCTCCAGTGCCATCTTCTTAGGCAGACCACACTGATGCAGACGCAGATATGGACCTACGGTAATAACCGAACGACCTGAGTAGTCAACACGTTTACCCAGCAAGTTCTGACGGAAACGACCCTGTTTACCCTTGATCATGTCTGCCAGGGATTTCAGAGGGCGCTTATTGGAACCGGTAATTGCCCGACCGCGACGGCCGTTGTCCAGCAGCGCATCAACCGCTTCCTGCAACATACGTTTTTCGTTACGTACGATGATATCTGGCGCGGCCAGATCCAACAGGCGCTTCAAACGGTTGTTACGGTTAATCACGCGACGATACAGATCGTTCAGGTCTGAAGTTGCGAAACGGCCGCCATCCAGTGGAACCAGTGGACGCAAATCCGGTGGCAGAACTGGCAGAACGGTCAGAACCATCCACTCTGGTTTGTTGCCAGACTGAATGAACGCTTCCAGCAGCTTAATACGCTTGGTCAGCTTCTTACGCTTGGTTTCAGAGTTGGTTTCGTTCAGTTCTTCGCGCAAGGTTTCACATTCGTTTTCCAGATCGATGCTTTTCAGCAAAGCCTGGATAGCTTCTGCACCCATTTTTGCGTCAAATTCATCACCGAACTCTTCCAGTGCATCCAGATACTGTTCTTCAGTCAGGATTTGTCCACGCTCAAGGCTGGTCATCCCCCCTTCAACAACCACATAGGATTCGAAGTACAGTACGCGTTCAATATCGCGCAGAGGCATATCCAGCAATAAGCCGATGCGGGATGGCAGAGATTTCAGGAACCAAATGTGAGCGGTTGGAGATGCCAGTTCAATGTGACCCATACGATCACGACGAACTTTAGTCTGGGTTACTTCAACGCCACATTTCTCACAAATCACACCACGGTGTTTCAAACGCTTGTATTTACCACACAAGCATTCGTAATCTTTTACTGGCCCGAAAATACGCGCACAGAAAAGACCGTCACGCTCAGGCTTGAACGTACGGTAGTTAATAGTTTCCGGCTTTTTTACTTCCCCGAATGACCACGAACGGATCATATCTGGAGAGGCCAGAGCAATTTTGATCGCATCAAACTCTTCGGTCTTGGTTTGCGCTTTCAGAAACTTCAATAAGTCTTTCACGAAATGGCTCCTGTCGGAGTTAGACCTGTTAGGTGAGTGGCCCATGCCACTCCCCTCTATAACCAGTATAACCACTGGCCGGTAAGCCGCCCGACATTCTTATATCGGGCAGTACCAGCGGGAAAACGATTTATTCGTCTTCCAGCTCGATGTTGATACCCAACGAACGGATTTCTTTCAGCAATACATTGAAAGATTCCGGCATGCCAGGTTCCATCTGGTGGTTACCATCCACGATGTTTTTATACATCTTGGTTCGACCGTTAACATCGTCGGATTTAACGGTGAGCATTTCTTGCAGGGTGTACGCCGCACCGTATGCTTCCAATGCCCACACTTCCATCTCACCGAAACGCTGTCCACCGAACTGTGCCTTACCACCCAGCGGTTGCTGAGTCACCAGGCTGTAAGAGCCGGTAGAACGGGCGTGCATCTTGTCATCAACCAAGTGGTTCAATTTCAGCATGTACATGTAACCAACGGTTACCTGACGCTCGAATTGTTCACCTGTACGGCCGTCGAACAGCGTGATCTGACCGGAAGTCGGCAAGCCACCCAGTTTCAACAACTCTTTGATTTCGGTCTCTTTTGCACCGTCAAAGACAGGTGTTGCGATCGGCATACCTTTTCTCAAGTTTTCTGCCAGACGCATCACTTCTTCATCGGTGAAGGTACTCAAGTCAACTTTCTGACGGGTATCATCACCCAGATCATACGCTTTCTGGATAAATTCACGCAGCTTGGCAACTTCTTGTTGCTGTTTCAGCATTGCATTGATCTTGTCACCAATGCCTTTCGCCGCCATACCTAAGTGAGTTTCCAGAATCTGACCGATGTTCATACGTGATGGTACGCCCAGCGGGTTCAGGACGATGTCCACTGGTGTGCCGTTTTCATCGTAAGGCATGTCTTCGATCGGGTTGATCTTGGAGATAACACCTTTGTTACCGTGACGACCTGCCATCTTGTCACCAGGCTGGATCTGACGTTTCACCGCCAGGTACACTTTGACAATTTTCAGCACACCTGGTGCCAGATCGTCACCCTGAGTGATCTTACGGCGTTTAGCATCCAGTTTTTTCTCGAACTCTACTTTCAGTTCGTCATACTGTTCTGCCAACTGCTCCAACTGATTTTGTTTTTCTTCATCAGCCAGACCCAGCTCCAACCAACGCGCACGAGGAAGTTTGCTGAGTTTTTCCGCTTCAACACCACCGGCAACCAATACAGAGTGGATACGCGCAAACAAGCCAGCTTCGAAAATTTGCAGTTCTTCGGTCAGGTCTTTCTTAGCCTCACGCAACTGCATCTCTTCGATTTCCAACGCACGCTTGTCTTTTTCTACACCATCACGGGTAAAGACTTGTACGTCGATAACAGTACCAGAAACACCGTTTGGTACACGCAGTGAGGAATCTTTCACATCAGACGCTTTCTCACCGAAGATCGCACGCAACAGTTTTTCTTCTGGAGTCAGCTGAGTTTCACCTTTCGGTGTCACTTTACCAACCAGAATGTCGCCACCTTTCACTTCCGCACCGATATAAACGATACCGGATTCGTCCAGTTTAGACAGCGCAGCTTCACCCACGTTAGGGATGTCAGCCGTAATCTCTTCAGGCCCCAGTTTAGTGTCACGAGACACACAAGCCAGTTCTTGAATGTGAATAGTGGTGAAACGGTCTTCCTGAACAACACGCTCAGAGACGAGGATGGAGTCCTCGAAGTTATAACCATTCCAAGGCATGAACGCCACACGCATGTTCTGGCCCAGAGCCAGTTCACCCAAGTCAGTGGATGGACCATCAGCCAGCACGTCACCGCGTTCTACCAGTTCACCCAAAGAAACACATGGTGTCTGGTTGATACAGGTGTTTTGGTTTGAACGGGTATACTTGGTCAGGTTATAGATATCAATGCCCGCTTCACCTGCGTACATTTCATCTTCGTTAACCTTGATAACGATACGAGATGCGTCAACGTACTGAACCACACCGCCGCGTTTAGCCACAGAGGTTACACCGGAGTCAACCGCTACCGCACGCTCCATACCTGTTCCGACCAGCGGCTTATCAGCGCGCAGAGTTGGAACCGCCTGACGTTGCATGTTCGCACCCATCAATGCACGGTTGGCGTCATCGTGTTCAAGGAATGGGATCAGAGAAGCACCGACGGACACGATCTGTTGTGTCGAAACGTCCATGTACTGAACCTGATCACGGTTGAACAAGCTGGATTCATCGTAATGACGGCAAGTAACCAATTCTTCAACAAAATGGCCTTCTTCATCCAATACGGTGTTCGCCTGAGCAATAACGTAGTTACCTTCTTCGATTGCAGACAGGTAGTGGATTTCATCAGTCACCACGCCGTCACGAACTAAGCGGTAAGGGGTTTCCAGGAAACCATACTCATTGGTACGCGCATAAACGGACAATGAGTTAATCAAACCGATGTTTGGACCTTCAGGCGTTTCGATTGGACATACACGGCCGTAGTGAGTTGGGTGTACGTCTCGAACTTCAAAGCCTGCACGCTCACGGGTCAGACCACCTGGACCTAACGCAGAAATACGGCGTTTATGGGTGATTTCAGACAGTGGGTTGTTCTGATCCATGAACTGAGATAACTGGCTCGAACCAAAGAACTCTTTCACCGCCGCAGAAATTGGTTTGGCGTTGATCATGTCCTGTGGCATCAGGGTATCCAGATCGCCCAGAGACAAACGCTCTTTCACTGCACGTTCTACACGAACCAGGCCAACACGGAACTGGTTTTCAGCCATTTCACCAACGGAACGGATACGACGGTTGCCCAAGTGGTCGATATCGTCGACTTCACCTTTACCGTTACGGATATCGATGAGCTTCTTCATCACGTCAATGATGTCTTCTTTGCTCAGGATACCGGAACCTTCAACCTCTTCACGATCCAGTGAACGGTTGAACTTCATACGACCAACCGCAGACAGATCATAACGATCTTCAGAGAAGAACAAGTTCTCAAACAGGTTTTCTGCGGCTTCACGTGTTGGTGGCTCACCCGGACGCATCATGCGATAGATTTCAACCAATGCGCTCAGGCGATCATTGGTTGGGTCAACACGCAGAGTTTCGGAAATATAAGCACCGTGGTCCAGATCATTGGTGAACAGGGTCTCGATAGATTTGTAACCAGCCTGGCTTAAACGCGCCAGCAGATCCAAAGAGAGTTCCATGTTAGCCGCACAGATGATTTCACCTGTGTTCTGGTCGATGTAATCTTTTGCTACAACTTTACCCGCGATGTATTCAACAGGCACCTCAATACGGTCTACCTGCTCTTTTTCTAACTGGCGGATATGACGAGCAGTGATACGGCGGCCTTTTTCAACATAAACCTTGCCGTTTGCTTCGATATCAAATGAAGCTGTCTCGCCACGCAGACGTTCTGGAATCAGGATCATCTGCAATTTATTGTCGCGAATTTCGAAAACGGTTTTTTTGAAGAACAGATTCAGGATGTCTTCAGAAGAATAATCCATCGCACGCAGAATAATCGAAGCCGGCAACTTACGGCGGCGGTCGATACGCACAAACAGGTTATCTTTTGGATCAAATTCGAAATCTAACCACGAACCGCGGTAAGGAATGATACGTGCATTATACAGTACCTTACCGGATGAATGGGTTTTACCCTTATCGCTGTCAAAGAAAACGCCTGGGCTACGATGCAACTGAGATACGATAACGCGCTCAGTACCGTTGATAACGAAAGTCCCGTTATCAGTCATGAGTGGAATTTCACCCATGTAGACTTCTTGTTCTTTGATGTCCTTAACTGTACCTTCTGGCGCTTCGCGCTCATAGATCACCAGACGCAACTTAACACGCAGAGGTGCGGAGAAAGTCACGCCACGGATCTGACACTCTTTGACATCAAAGACAGGTTCGCCAAGACGATAGCTTACATATTGCAGCTCTGAATTGCCGCTGTAGCTCTGAATTGGAAACACTGAACGGAAGGCCGCTTCCAGTCCATTTTGGCCTTCAGGATCTTGCTCGATAAACTTCTGGAACGAGTCAAGTTGGATAGAAAGAAGGTATGGAACATCCAAAACTTGTGGACGTTTACCAAAATCCTTACGAATACGTTTTTTCTCGGTATAGGAGTAAACCATAGGGTTCCTCAGCTCGCTGATAAGTGACCCACTCTGTCCGCCCTTAAGGACAGCACTCTGCAACACTATTTTTTCGAACAGAAAACAGAATATTTTCCGTAATACCCATTACTATTACTCTTAAATCATTTCATTGCGTTACCTTTACTACCGAGCTACCCGAGTGGATCGTAGCTGAGAACGCAGTATATTAAGTCGTCAATAGGAAGAAGTATTTTGGGTTTATTAGCAGCCAAACAGTGTGAAATGCTACTAACTCCCTATTAATGCCTTTCAGGCAAATCTGGTTTTCAGATAATGCCCTTACAGCGCAAAAAGGCTGGCGATTAAAAAACCGCCAGCCGCCAGCCTTAAAAAATCAGGCTGCGAACTTCAAACAGATCTTACTTGATCTCAACAGAAGCACCTGCTTCTTCCAGAGATTTTTTCAGAGCTTCAGCGTCTTCTTTGCTGATGCCTTCTTTCAGAGCTGCTGGTGCGCTTTCAACCAGGTCTTTCGCTTCTTTCAGACCCAGGCCAGTTGCGCCACGTACTGCTTTGATTACAGCAACTTTGTTAGCGCCAGCGCCAGTCAGGATTACGTCGAATTCAGTTTTTTCTTCAACGGCTTCAGCAGCACCACCAACTACAGCTACAGCTGCAGCAGCAGAAACGCCGAATTTTTCTTCCATCATGCTGATCAGTTCAACAACGTCCATTACAGACATTTCTGCAACTGCGTCCAGAATTTGTTCTTTAGTGATAGACATAACAAGTGTTCCTAAAATTCAGAAAAAATTTATACGTTAAAAAGCAACGAAGGAAATAAGCAATTAAGCAGCTTCTTTCTGATCGCGTAGCGCAGCCAGAGTGCGAACCAGTTTGCCTGCAGCGGCTTCTTTCATGGTTGACATCAGGCGTGCGATTGCTTCTTCGTAAGTTGGGAGTGTTGCCAGGCGATCGATGTTGCTCGCTGGGATAAACTCACCTTCAAAGGCTGCTGCTTTAATCTCGAATGCTGGGTTCGCTTTCGCGAAATCTTTGAACAGACGAGCAGCTGCGCCCGGATGTTCGTTAGAAAAAGCAATCAAGGTTGGACCAACAAACGCTTCTTTCAGGCACTCAAATTCAGTACCTTCAACAGCACGGCGCATCAGAGTGTTACGAACAACACGCATATAAACGCCAGCTTCGCGACCTGCTTTACGCAGTTCAGTCATTTTATCTACGGTAACGCCGCGAGAATCCGCAACAACCGCAGACAGCGCGCCTTTGGCTACTTCGCTGACTTCAGCAACAATCGCTTGTTTGTCTTGAAGATTTAGTGCCATTAGCTTCTTGCTCCTGGATTAACCGGGCAAACCCGGGACTCACTTCACTCAAAACACCAAATGTGCCTGAGCGCTGAAACACGGTGAGCAGAATCCAGAAAATAAATTTCATTTGGCTCTGTCACCGTCTACGCAGGATATTAAGTAATTACTTACGCCTGCGGTCTTGGACGGGGCTTGGATGAGGCCAAGCTCCAACCGAAAACTTGTTATTTGCCGATACTGCCTTATTTTTCGAAAGCTGTGTGTTATAAAACACACTGATCAGGCAAATTTGAAGCGTCAGATTTTAGACAAATCTGACGCTAAGGTAAAGCGTTATTCTCAGCTTAAATCATTAAGCTGCTGATGCGTTCAGACTAGACTGGTCGATCGCAACACCTGCACCCATGGTAGTAGACAGGCTAACTTTCTTAACGTAAACGCCTTTAGCAGAAGATGGTTTTGCTTTTTTCAGCGCAACCAGCAGAGCTTCCAGGTTTTCTTTCAGTTTGTCAGCGTCGAAGTCAACTTTACCGATAGTGGTGTGGATGATACCGTTCTTGTCGTTACGGTAACGAACCTGACCCGCTTTAGCGTTCTGTACAGCTTCAGCAACGTTAGGAGTTACAGTACCTACTTTCGGGTTTGGCATCAGACCGCGTGGGCCCAGGATTTGACCCAGTTGGCCAACAACGCGCATTGCATCTGGAGATGCGATAACAACGTCGAAATCCATCTCGCCTTTCTTAACCAGTTCAGCCAGATCTTCCATACCTACCAGTTCTGCGCCAGCAGCTTTAGCCGCTTCAGCGTTTGCACCCTGAGTAAATACAGCAACACGTACTGAACGGCCAGTACCGTGTGGCAGTACAGTCGCACCACGAACGTTCTGGTCAGATTTACGAGCATCAATGCCAAGATTAACAGCTACGTCAACGCTTTCTACGAATTTGGCAGTCGCCAGTTCTTTCAGCAAAGTAACAGCTTCGTTGATGTCATATTGTTTAGTTGCATCAACTTTTTCACGGATAGTGCGCATGCGCTTGGTCAGTTTAGCCATTGATTAACCCTCCACTACCAGGCCCATGGAACGAGCAGTACCTTCGATTGAACGCATCATCGCGTCAACGTCAGCACCAGTCATGTCCGCAGCTTTAGTTTCAGCAATTTCACGAATCTGAGCGCTGGTTACTTTACCAACTTTATCTTTGTTCGGTTTGCCAGAACCAGATTTAATGCCTGCTGCTTTTTTCAGCAGAACAGCCGCTGGTGGGGTTTTGGTAACGAAAGTGAAAGAACGGTCTGCGTAAACAGTAATAACAACTGGAATTGGCAAGCCTTTCTCAATGCTTTCAGTTTTAGCATTGAATGCCTTACAGAATTCCATGATGTTAACACCCTGCTGACCCAAAGCTGGACCAACTGGTGGGCTTGGGTTAGCCATACCCGCTGCAACTTGCAGCTTAACGTAGGCTTGTACTTTCTTAGCCATTTATTTTTCCTCTATGCGGGTCTTATCGCCTCAAAATGAGGCTCCCCTGACGATTCGAACCCCGTCTATTAAAGACCAGGTCACTAAAAACTTTAACTAACCTAATATTATCTAAGTATCATCTAAAAATGATGCTTGGATAAAAACAAAAGGCGCGAAATTGTATGCTAATTTCACACCCTTTGCAAGCATAAACGCTTACTTAATCACCAGATTAGACTTTCTCTACCTGGCTGAAATCCAGCTCAACAGGCGTAGCACGACCAAAGATAGAAACCGATACTTTCAAGCGGCTCTTCTCGTAATCGACTTCTTCTACCACACCATTGAAGTCTGCAAACGGGCCATCGCTGACTCGAACCATTTCGCCTGGTTCGAACAGAGTTTTTGGCCGTGGTTTATCACCAACCTGTTGAAGACGATTCATGATCGCATCAACTTCTTTATCGCTGATTGGTGCTGGGCGGTCAGAGGTGCCACCGATAAAACCCATTACGCGAGGTACACTACGAACCAAATGCCAAGTCGCATCGTTCATTACCATTTGTACCAAGACATAGCCAGGGAAGAATTTACGCTCGCTTTTACGGCGCTGACCACTGCGGATCTCAACAACTTCTTCTGTCGGCACCATCACTTCGCCAAAAAAATCTTCCATCTCTTGTAATTTGATATGTTCACGCAGAGATTGAGCGACGCGACCTTCAAACCCAGAAAATGCCTGGATGACATACCAACGCTTTTTTGGGGACTCAGACATTTTTTAAAACCTCAGGCCTGTAATAAATGAAACTAAACGCACCAGAATACCATCAAGCCCCCACAAAATAAGAGACATGACAGCCGTTACAGCTGCAACAATTAAAGTCGTATGCAGTGCTTCCTGGCGAGTTGGCCAAATGACTTTACGCATTTCAATGCGGGCTTCACGGGCAAAGGCTAATGCAGCTTTACCTTTTACAGTCCACAATGCAACTGCTCCTGCAAGGGCAACAATAGCAACCACGGCTATCGCGCGCAGAGGCAGGTTATACTCTCGGTAATAGTAATTACCCACAATAGCAACCACCAGTAGCACTGCCACCAATAGCCATTTTGCTATATCAAGACCACGCCCGCTTTCTTGAGCATCGCTATTCGCACTCATAAACCAACCTGTAACTATATGTAAGTAACTATGATGTAAATAGATAGCCAGCTTGCCTCGCAAGAGCAAAACAAATCAGACCGAACCCAAAGATAATTGTAATTGTATCTGACTCGGCACCTTAATTCAGCAGGACTTTTATATCTTAATGATATTTAAGCCTATCCGTTGTATCAGAGCCTATCTCACCAATAATTAAGGATAGCAATCAAATAGCAATTTATCTGCCTTAATTGGCCAATAATGAACAACTATTGATGAGATAGGTTCTTCTTAAGACAACGTATAAAAAGGGCATCTATCGATGCCCTTCCAAAATGAACACATTAAAAAAATTATGCGATCACTTTAGCAACAACACCGGCGCCTACAGTACGGCCACCTTCACGGATTGCGAAACGCAGACCTTCGTCCATTGCGATTGGCGCAATCAGAGTCACTTTCATGTTGATGTTGTCGCCTGGCATTACCATCTCTACGCCTTCTGGCAGTTCGATAGTACCGGTTACGTCAGTCGTACGGAAGTAGAACTGTGGACGGTAACCTTTGAAGAATGGCGTATGACGACCACCTTCATCTTTGCTCAGGATATACACTTCAGATTCGAACTGAGTGTGTGGGTGGATAGAGCCTGGCTTCGCCAGAACCTGACCACGCTCAACGTCATCACGCTTAGTACCACGCAGCAGAACACCCACGTTCTCACCCGCACGGCCTTCGTCCAGCAGTTTGCGGAACATTTCAACGCCGGTACAAGTGGTTTTGGTCGTCTCTTTGATACCTACGATTTCAACTTCGTCACCAACTTTAACGATACCACGCTCTACACGACCGGTAACTACAGTACCACGGCCAGAGATAGAGAATACGTCTTCGATTGGCAGCAGGAATGGCTTGTCAATGTCACGCTCTGGTTCTGGGATGTAAGAATCCAGTGCTTCAGCCAGTTCGATAACTTTCGCTTCCCACTCAGCATCGCCTTCCAGCGCTTTCAGCGCAGAACCACGGATGATTGGGGTGTCGTCGCCTGGGAAATCGTACTGAGACAGCAGCTCACGAACTTCCATTTCCACCAGTTCCAACAGCTCTTCATCATCAACCATGTCACATTTGTTCAGGAACACGATGATGTAAGGAACGCCAACCTGACGACCCAGCAGGATGTGCTCACGAGTCTGTGGCATTGGGCCATCAGTTGCAGCAACTACCAGGATCGCGCCGTCCATCTGAGCAGCACCGGTGATCATGTTTTTCACGTAGTCGGCGTGGCCTGGGCAGTCAACGTGTGCGTAGTGGCGAGTTGGAGTATCGTACTCTACGTGAGAAGTAGAGATGGTGATACCACGCGCTTTTTCTTCTGGTGCGTTATCGATCTGGTCGAATGCACGCGCGTTACCGCCGTAAGTTTTTGCCAAAACGGTAGTGATTGCAGCAGTCAGGGTAGTTTTACCGTGGTCAACGTGGCCGATAGTACCAACGTTAACGTGCGGTTTTGAACGTTCAAACTTTTCTTTAGACACGACTCTATTCCTTAATACCGCTCCCCCGTCACAAAGATGAGGGAGCCAAAAAGATAGTAAACTCGAAAACTTATCTAGATTTACGAGCTTCGATAATAGCCTGAGCGACGTTGCTAGGCGCTTCGTTGTACTTCAAGAACTCCATGGAGTAAGAAGCACGACCTTGGGTCTGAGAACGCAGGTCAGTAGCATAACCAAACATTTCAGACAATGGTACTTGAGCACGAACAATTTTGCCCGTAGCTATATCATCCATACCATCGATCATACCACGGCGACGGTTCAGGTCACCGATGACGTCACCCATGTAATCTTCTGGTGTTTCCACTTCGACTTTCATGATAGGTTCCAGCAGAACTGGTTTCGCTTTCATGAAGCCTTCTTTAAATGCCATGGATGCAGCAATTTTAAAGGCGATTTCTGAGGAGTCAACGTCATGGTAAGAACCATCGAACAGGGCAACTTTAACGTCAACGATTGGGTAACCAGCCAGAACACCGCTCTTCAGCTGTTCCTGAACGCCTTTGTCAACACCTGGGATGTATTCTTTAGGAACAACACCACCAACGATTTCGTTCACGAATTCGTAACCAGCACCACCGGCTTCCAGAGGCTCGATACGTAGCCAAACGTGACCGTACTGACCGCGACCACCGGACTGTTTAGCGTGTTTACCTTCCTGCTCAACAGAAGCACGAATGGTTTCACGGTAAGCAACCTGAGGTTTACCTACGTTCGCTTCAACGTTGAATTCACGACGCATACGGTCAACCAGAACGTCGAGGTGCAGCTCACCCATACCTGCGATGATAGTCTGACCAGACTCTTCATCACTGCTCACGCGGAAAGATGGGTCTTCCTGAGCCAGACGGCCTAAAGCGATACCCATTTTTTCTTGGTCAGCTTTAGTTTTTGGCTCGATAGCAACAGAGATAACTGGCTCTGGGAATTCCATGCGCTCCAGAATGATTGGAGAGTTCATGTCACAGAGAGTATCACCGGTGGTGACATCTTTCAGGCCGATAGCAGCAGCGATGTCGCCTGCACGGACTTCTTTAATTTCTTCACGTTTGTTAGCGTGCATCTGAACGATACGGCCAAAACGTTCTTTTTTGTCTTTTACCGGGTTCAGTACGGTGTCACCAGAGTTAACCACACCAGAGTAAACGCGGAAGAACGTCAAGTTACCCACAAATGGGTCAGTCGCGATTTTAAACGCCAGTGCAGAGAACGGCTCTTCATCGCTGGAGTGGCGTTCTGCTGGAGTGTCTTTACCGTCTGGCAGCATACCTTTGATGGATTCAACATCCGTTGGCGCTGGCAGATATTCAACAACTGCATCCAGCATTGCCTGAACACCTTTGTTCTTAAATGCAGAACCACAGGTAACCAGGATAATTTCGTTAGCCAGAACACGCTTACGCAGAGCTGCCTTGATTTCTTCTTCAGTCAGCTCTTCACCGCCCAGGTATTTATCCATCAGATCTTCTGATGCTTCTGCTGCGGATTCGATCAGGTTTTGATGCCATTCCTGAGCCTGCTCAAGCATGTCAGCCGGGATATCTTCGTATTCGAAGGTAATACCCTGATCTTCGTCGTTCCAGTTGATTGCTTTCATTTTCAGCAAATCAATAACACCGGTGAAGGTATCTTCTGCGCCGATTGCCAATTGCAGAGGAACAGGGTTGGCAGCCAGACGAGTTTTGATCTGCTCAACAACGCGCAGGAAGTTCGCACCCATACGGTCCATTTTGTTAACGAACGCGATACGTGGAACGTTATATTTGTTCGCCTGACGCCATACAGTTTCAGACTGTGGCTGAACACCACCAACTGCACAGTAAACCATTACTGCACCGTCAAGAACACGCATGGAACGTTCTACTTCGATAGTGAAGTCAACGTGGCCTGGGGTGTCGATGATGTTGATACGGTGTGGCTCATACTGCTTAGCCATACCAGACCAGAATGCGGTAGTCGCAGCAGACGTGATGGTAATACCACGCTCTTGTTCCTGCTCCATCCAGTCCATAGTAGCAGCGCCATCATGAACTTCACCGATCTTGTGGCTTACACCAGTGTAGAACAGAATACGTTCGGTGGTAGTGGTTTTACCCGCGTCAATGTGCGCACTGATACCGATATTACGGTAACGAGTTATAGGGGTTTTACGAGCCATTTTTTCCTCTCTCGTGGGCGTTCAATTTAGAGAACGGGTAGCCAGACAGCCACCCGGAACATATTCACTGCCGATGAAATACCCAATAGGGGATTACCAACGGTAGTGTGCGAACGCCTTGTTAGCTTCTGCCATACGGTGAACGTCTTCACGTTTCTTCACAGCAGCGCCTTTATTTTCAGCCGCATCAGATAATTCATTTGCCAGGCGCAGAGCCATGGACTTATCACCGCGTTTACGAGCAGCTTCAACGATCCAACGCATTGCCAGAGCATTACGACGAACCGGACGAACTTCAACTGGAACCTGATAAGTAGAACCACCAACACGGCGGGACTTAACTTCGACAGTCGGGCGCACGTTATCCAGTGCCAGCTCGAATGCTTCCAGATGATCTTTACCAGAACGCTGAGCCAGGGTCTCAAGCGCACCATATACAATTGCTTCTGCGACAGACTTTTTACCGTCTACCATCAGGATATTTACAAATTTGGCCAGCAGTTCAGATCCGAACTTTGGATCTGGCAGAATTTTACGTTGACCAATTACACGACGACGTGGCATGGAAATACTCCGTTTCGAATTTCAGGGTTGTCCAAAACTCTACGAGTTTATTTTGACATTAATGTGAAAAATGTTTGGCCTTACTTAACGGAGAACCATTAAGCCTTTGGCTTCTTCACACCGTACTTAGAACGACCTTGTTTACGGTCTTTAACACCGGCACAGTCCAGAGCGCCGCGAACGGTGTGGTAACGCACACCTGGCAAGTCTTTAACACGACCGCCACGGATCAGGATAACGGAGTGTTCCTGCAGGTTGTGGCCTTCACCACCGATGTAGGAAGAAACTTCGTAACCGTTAGTCAAACGCACACGGCATACTTTACGCAGTGCGGAGTTTGGTTTTTTAGGAGTGGTGGTATATACACGAGTACATACGCCACGTTTTTGCGGGCAAGCTTCCAGAGCAGGAACGTTGCTTTTCACAACTTTCGAGCTACGAGATTTGCGAACCAGCTGATTAATAGTTGCCATTATTAAAAAAGCTCCTGGTTTTTTGCTTCGTAAACACGGATTTTATCCTCTCTCTGTCATTATGACAAAACAAGAGGACGCGGAATTTTATTGCTGACTTGACGAGGTGTCAAGAAATATACAGTTTTTCTATATCGGCAAAATAATATCGGTAAGGTACTACTGGTAAAGCGCTGAGCGGGTAAAGTTACTGAAAAGTGCCATTTACATCTACCAGGCAAAATTTTGCTGATGTTTTACCGTTAAACTAACAAAACCATTGTAATCAATCACCCTTACACGGTCTGAAATCTGTTCAATCAGCCCACGTGCATTGAGATCTTCCTTCAAAACATAAATGCCTGCCCCGGTACGGAACAACTCAGCCAAATAGCGGTTATCATTGATGCCCAATAACACTCCATTTTGCATCAATAGAACATCATCAGTATCAGATACAAGACCAAGCATTGCATTGAAGTCGTCATGGTAAGGTGAGCGACTGACAGTATATAACATGTTACCTGCCTGAAATAGATTAAAATTTCAACACAAAATCATAGCCCGCCAACAATTTTCGGATTGTTGCGGCAGAAAGAAATTCAGCTTCCAGCACAAAATTGCTGGCTGGACTGCCTCCTCGTATCACCAGATCATCCAGACAAACGTAACATTTATCAATGTCATAAAGCGGCAAAACTTTAAAAGTTGAGATGTAGTCACGAGCCAGGATTTTATCCGGCTGCTGATCGGACAGTAATTGAAATACGCCATCAGAAATAAAAAATACACCGATCTGTTCAGTCAATGCTGACGTCGCAAGCAGTGCATCCAACCCTTCCCTACCGGCAGAAGAGCCGTGAGGAGCTTCAGTAAAAACAAAGGCAATTTTTTTCATCGATACCCACGAAGATTCCCAAACCTAACCAGCGCTAAAATTGTATGACACGATCACATAGCATCATGGCTTCCGCTAACGATCCCAATCCACTAAGCTCAAACCCTTCGGCTAAATTAGCGGTGGGCAGATTCAATTCACGGGCTTGTTGTTCATCTACGATACCACGGCGCAATGCCGCGGCAACACAGATAAACAGATCGAATTGATGTTGGACTGCCAATATCTGCCAGGCTTTGACCAAATCAAACTCATCATTGGCAGGGGCAACCAATTGATTGCCGTTTTGGACACCTTCGCGATAAAAAAACACGCTATGCAGTTTATGACCTGAGGCGATCAGCGCCTGAGCAAATTGGTAAGCACTGCTGGCTTGTTGAGTACCGTAAGCTGGCCCAGTGACCAGCAAACAATAAGACAGTGACGACATTACTTCTCCGAACCCGCACATTCACCATTTTTAAACTGGCGAATATAGAGGTATACCGTATGCTTGGAGATATTCAAACGATCAGCGACCTGATTGATGGCATCTTTAATATCAAAGATACCTTTCTCATAAAGGTTCAGCACTACCTGTCTGTTTTTCGCATTATTGGAAACATTGCGATCAGCATTCACTTCTTCAATAGTAAATTCCAGCGTTTGTGCGACCAGATCATCCACGGAAGAGGCAAAATTGACGTTTGAAGCAACTTCATGGGTTTTTTCTGGGATAAAGGTCTGAATAATTTCAGAGAAAGGCACATCAAGGTTCATATTGATGCACAAAAGCCCAATGACTCGACGCTGGCGATTGCGGATAGCAATCGTGACAGATTTCATCAACGAGCCACTTTTAGCCCGTGTGAAATACGCCCTGGAAACGCTACTGTCTTCATCCGTAATATCATGCAACATTCGCAACGCCAGATCAGTAATCGGAGAACCAATTTTACGCCCTGTATGCTCGCCATTAGCTATTCTGACGGCTGAACATTTAAGATCTTCCAGTGAATGAAGAACTATTTCACAATGCCCACCAATCAACATAGCCAGGCCATCAACAGCAGCTTCGTAAGATTTTAAAATTTCGTGATCAGTTTCACTAAACGGTTGGTTTTCCAGTAAATCAATATCACTGTTATCAGTAGAGATATTATCACCAATTAATAGTGGGGTAGACATGTAATACACCATCCTTCAAATTCTGACTTTGCCTCACAAAAACACCAGGGCAAGATTTATTATAAAATCATATTACTGCAACTCAGCATCGACTACTTCGATAACTACCTGTTGTTACAAGCAAGTTAAATAGCCTTATGTGATAAGCTCTAAAAAAACAAAAGGTTAAAATATTTGTTCTATATTCTATTCGGACTATTCAGAATAGTGACGTTAAAACCACATTGAACTGCCGTCAAGCTCTTGCTGAGTATAGCGCAGGGTTCTATCACAGCTTTATGCCGAATCCACCTGAAATACGGAAAGCAATACCCCATTTAATACCGTGGGAAATAATAAGCAAATAAATTTATTATTCTTTCCATGCTTATTACTAATTACTAATCAAATAGTGATAAATATCAGCAGCAAATCGAAAGGTGGAAGAAATGTATGATAAAGCAGGAGCCTCAAGCCCCTGCAAATATCTTTTAATTACAGGAATTATTTTGCCTTAGCAGCAGGCTTAATATCCAGTAATTCAACATTGAAAACTAAAGTGGAGTTAGCTGGAATTTTAGGTAAGTTTGCCTGATCATAAGCTAGCTTAGGAGGAATAACTAATGTGATTTTTCCCCCCTTCTTCACATGCTGTATACCTTCTCTCCAACCCGGAATGACACTGTCCAAACGAATTGTCAGAGGCTCTTTACGGTCATAAGAGCTGTCAAAAACCTGGCCATCAATCAAAGAACCTTTGTAGTTAACAACGACAGTATCAGTCTCTTTAGGTGCGTTACCAGTACCCTCTTTTTCAATTTTGTAAAGCAGCCCGGTTTTGGTTTCCACTACACCCGCTTGCTTAGCAAACTCTTTGCGATATTTGGCCCCTTTTTCACCATTTTCACTGGCTTCTTTTTCTACCTTGGCCAAGGCAGCACTTTTCACTTTAGATTCAAAGGCCTTCAGAGTTTCCTGAATTTCTTTGTCCGTCAGTTTGGCTTTATTATTTAATGCATCTTCAACACCGGCCAGCAACTGTTCTTTTTCTATATTGATACCGAGCGTTTTCTGCTCTTGCAATGAGTTGGCCATGTAGCCTCCCAAAGAAGCACCCAGAGCATAAGAATTTTGCTGTTCTGCTGTTTTAAAAGCATTATTTAGTTTTACTTCGTCTTTGGTTTCGGTGTTAGCAGCCAAAACCGAAGGTACGCTAAATGCCACCGCTAGAGTTGTTGCCAGCAGAGTTGTTTTAAACAATGATTTCATCCTATTCTCCAATAAGTTTGGGTGGGGTTACCATCAGCATAGGTCATAACGTTTACTATAACCGCCTAAGGAAACCAATGACAATATTTGCTATACCTTGCCATAAAAATCGTTGAGACAACATTAAAGCAAAGAGGTTTCGTGAGATCCTATTTCATTGGATATATGTGCATTATAGTGGCATCTTGACCGAATTATCGGTTCGTCATTTAAATTAATTGATTCAGAGGCAGGAGGAAAGATAATGGAGTTATCTGAATTTGAACGAAGATTTGTACAACTAGAAACCAAGCTAGCTTATCAAGAAGCCACCATTGAAGCATTGAATCAGGAAGTGATAAAGCAACAGATCGAAACTGACAGATTGAAAGAACAACTCAAATTAATTGCTGAGCGTCTAAAAAACCACCAAACATCCATCATTGCACCACTTTCTGAAGAAACACCGCCCCCCCATTACTGATATTCATCAGGGAAGTTCGCTGCCAAGGAAGGCTAAACGCAAAATAAAAAAGAGAAGCTTAAAACCCGCTTCCCTTTTTCTACTTAAATCTTAATGGCAGCTACCGCCGCAGCATCCATGGTCACCGTGATCGTGATCATGGTGGTGATCACCACAGCCACCCTGACCATGTACATGGCCATGAGCCAATTCTTCTTCGGTTGCTTCGCGGATAGCAACAATTTCAACATTGAATTTCAGATTCTGGCCAGCCAGCATGTGGTTCGCATCAACAACTACTTCATCACCTTCTATCGCAGTGATTTCTACTGGGATAGGCCCCTGATCTGTGTCAGCCAGGAAACGCATACCAACTTGAAGATCATCAACACCAACAAACACATCTTTTGGTGCACGCTGAACCAGGTTGTCATCATACTGACCGTATGCATCTGCTGCTTCTACGCTCACATCAAAACGTTCACCCACCTCACGGCCTTCCAGTGCTTTCTCTAATCCGCTGATCAGAGAACCACGGCCATGCAGATAGTCTAACGGTGCGCTCACCGAGGACTCATCAACTAAAACACCGTCTTCTGTTCTTACTTGATAAGCCAGGCTGACCACCAAGTCTTTTGCTACTTTCATGACAACTCCTACATACCCGAGGGGAAAAACCCGTGAGGGAAAATTTTTACTGCTTAAAAAATGCTGCCAATTGTAACGGAATTCTACGTTACTGTACCTAGGCAATAGCAAAATTTATCCACAATTCGTTGTATATGTATTGGGTTACTGTGGTGTAAAGATGCCAATGACCTGTTCCTGATCTCTGACATGAGAGGTGACAGCTTCATCCGTCTGCCGCTGTATATGGCCACAATGGACACACTCAACAACATCAACCTTATTTTCCTGCCACATTGCCAGCGTATCCTGTGACTGACATTTTGGACAAACCGCTCCTGCAATAAAACGCTTACGACTGATTGACATAATTCCCCCTAAGACGTGTCAGAACCCCTATTTTCCGCTACCATGCACACCAGACACTTAAAATTACATACATATACCCAATAGCTTTCAAATTGCGGCACATCGATCACTATACGCATCAACGGCCACTATGCATATCAATATACGATTGGTATGGGGAATGCAGTCAACAAAGCAGCAACTTGAAAGACGAAGGATATATAAATCTAACTATACGCGTTACCTTTCAAGTTGCTCATTATAAGACAACATAACTCATTGTTTCTCCCCGCGAAGCGGGGAGAAACAATGTGCATCTTGAAGTGAGATGGGTATATTAATTAACTTAACACATTATATATAGACGGCATCTATGATTGTTTTCTCTTCACTGCAAATCCGTCGTGGCATTCGCGTCCTACTGGATAACGCCAACGCAATCATCAATCCTGGACAAAAAGTCGGATTAGTTGGTAAAAATGGCTGTGGTAAATCTACCCTGCTTGCATTACTGAAAGATGAACTTCAAGCTGAAAATGGCTCTGTTACCTTCCCTAACAACTGGGCACTGGCTTGGGTTAATCAGGAAACGCCAGCCCTGGAAACATCAGCATTGGAATATGTCATCGATGGTGATCGTGAGTTCCGACAACTGGAGCAAAAACTCAAAATCGCCAACGAACAAAATGACGGCCATGCTATCGCTCATCTTCATGGTTTACTTGATACTATTCAGGCATGGACAATCCGCGCCCGCGCCGCTAGTTTGTTGCACGGATTAGGTTTTTCCCAGGTTCAGCTAGAACAGCCGGTACGTTCATTCTCTGGTGGTTGGCGTATGCGCCTCAACCTGGCACAAGCGTTGATCTGCCGTTCTGATTTGCTATTACTCGACGAACCGACCAACCACCTTGATCTGGACGCGGTTATCTGGCTGGAAAAATGGTTAAAGAGTTATACCGGCACCTTGATCCTAATTTCCCACGATCGCGATTTTCTCGATCCAATCATCGATAAAATCCTGCACATTGAGCAGCAGGATCTATACGAATATACCGGTAACTACTCTTCCTTCGAACGGCAACGCGCGGCCAAACTTGCCCAGCAACAGGCGCTATACCAAAGCCAACAGGAAAAAGTGGCCCATTTACAAAGTTATATTGACCGTTTCCGCGCCAAAGCCTCTAAAGCGAAACAGGCACAAAGCCGCATCAAAATGCTGGAACGTATGGAGCTTATCGCGCCCGCGCATGTCGATAACCCTTTCCATTTCAGCTTCCGCCAGCCGGACAACCTGCCAAATCCACTCTTAAACATGGATAAAGTCAGTGCTGGCTATGGTGAAAAAACGGTATTGAATTCAATCAAATTAAATCTGGTGCCAGGTTCACGGATCGGCCTACTAGGTCGCAATGGTGCGGGTAAATCCACATTGATCAAGTTGCTGGCAGGAGAACTGGCACCTCAGCACGGAGAAATTGCCTTATCAAAAGGCATTAAATTGGGTTACTTCGCACAGCACCAACTGGAATACTTGCGGGCAGATGAATCTCCATTACAACATTTGTCCCGAATCGCCCCCCAAGAAACGGAGCAACAGCTTCGGGATTATCTGGGAGGATTTGGCTTCAAAGGCGATCAAGTGATCGATCCAAGCGGACGTTTTTCCGGTGGTGAAAAAGCGCGCTTGGTACTGGCTCTGATTGTCTGGCAACGCCCAAACCTCCTTTTGCTTGACGAACCAACCAACCACCTTGATCTTGACATGAGACAGGCATTGACTGAAGCATTGATTGATTTCGAAGGTGCGCTGGTCGTCGTATCGCATGACAGACATTTACTGCGTTCTACAACAGACGAGCTTTATTTAGTGCATGATGGCAAAGTAGAACTTTTTAAAGGCGATTTAGAAGATTATCAGCAATGGCTCACTGAACTGCAACGCCAGCAAATGCGGGATAGTCAGGAGAAAGAAAAATCAGAAACCGAATCTTCAACGAATGGCACTCAAAATTACAGTGCCCAAGAGCGTAAAGATCAAAAACGGCGTGAAGCTGAATTCCGTAATCAAACGCAGCCATTGCGTAAACAGCTTGCTACCCTTGAAAAACAGATGGAAAAACTGGGAACGGCATTGATGGAATTAGAAGAGAAGCTGTCAGACAACACACTTTACGACCATGATCGTAAAACTGAACTGACTGAATGCCTGCATCAGCAAACGCAAACAAAATCCAAACTGGAAGATATTGAAATGGAATGGTTAGACATTCAGGAACAGCTCGAACACATGACTACAGAATTTAATATGAGTCAAGGGGTCAGCTAATCTTTCAAATGTAAGCTGGTGGGGATAATCGGGTATTGACATCAAATGCCCGATTATCTCCTATTCTCTTATCCCATCAATTTTTTTTCAAGCACTAAAAATAGTGCTTTCTGTTCACAACAGAATATAAAATTGTTTGCAAACAATCAGAATACTCGCGTAAAAAATAATAATTCATCTATTATATAGAAGATTATTTATAGTGGAAAAATGCTCAAGATGTTCACTCTCATTTTTCTCTCCTTACTGAGAAAACTGTTACAAGTTACACCTCAAGTTTGATTATCATAAGAGACCAAATAAAAATATTCCATATAAAACAAATGATAATCGCTAATCTAGACATTAGCCACTAAAGCAGAAAAGTTTTCAGCATCTTCAATCAAAGATTCATCTATAGATTTTGCCCATACGACACCAAGATCAATTTTTCTATCCGTTTCAATAATTTCTAAAAAATTCATATAGTACTCAGGAATAGAGCTAATAATCCGTTTAGGCACACAGGTATAAGCACTATTTTTTGTAATCATCTCTATTATCAACATAATATCATTTGTTTTTAATAACAAATGCATATCGTTACCAGTATAAATAGGAAAAACATTAAGAAAGCCTGTTAACTCTCTTATCTCTTTTTCTTCTGATGAATTTGTCTGAATCACCCCATTTTCAATCTGATGTAAAACTGTTCTAAATTTAGATACCAGATGACTCCCTTTCTTAAAGATATAGACCAATCTTTCCGTAAACACCTTTTTGGGTTTCAACTGAGTAATAATAGATGATAACGGCATCACTGCAACATGCAGCATCCCAACATTCAGTAAATTTAGCTGCTGCTCAACTGATAATCCAGTCACCAATGACAACACTATATTCCCTTTTTTTTCCACAACCTGCCTCTCTATTTGTGAATAATTATGGATAGGAAAACAAGAGCCAACATATAAGTGCCTGACCATATCCTCTTTTGAATCGAAATGAACCCGACTTTTGAAATTTTCATAGTGAGTTAAAAACTTTCGGACATTTTCCAATGTCTTCTGCCCAAAATCTGTCAATCTTGTTCCATTTGGTCCTCTTGTAAAGAGTGATGCACCAAAAATATCTTCCAATCCATGGATTTTCTTTGTCAAGGCAGGCTGAGAAAGATAAAGCCTTTTAGAAGCCTTATGATAATTAAGAGTTTCAGCCAAAACGATAAAAGCTTCAAGATTGCGTATATCCATGTTCTTTAGCCCAATGATTGTTGAATAACTACAAAACATTACAGATTCATGGTGATAGCATTTTAACTTAGTGTTTTGCCAAAGATTTTATCAGGTCAAATGGTCAAAATGTTAACTAATAAAATGTTAGTTAATAAGGGTAAAATTCGCAAAAATTTATTATTAACACGCTTTAATTTCAAATTAAAATAATTCCAAAAAGAAATTAATTTAGGGGAATTATCCCGCAAACACAGCCTACACCTCCTTATTACAGATACAGTTAAATACTATCTTTTGTTTTTAAATACAGAATTGTTAATATTTCCTCAATTTAAAAACGCTCACGGTATAGCATACAAACAAATCCATATCTGATTACTTTACCTGTCATAAAATTAGGGCAATCAACAATAAACACCAAGTTATCAACTGATAACTCTTCTTTATTGGCAACCAACAAAAGCAAACGCTAGTCATCATAAAAGTTAAAACATCACATCACTAAACTATTTTGTAAAAAATTTAATTAACCAACATAATGAAAATCATATATCTAGCTTGACCGTACAATATAAAAAACAGCGGGAAATCCACATCCATTATATTATTAACGATCCATTTACACTTTAATTTTCTGGTCATTATAATATTTACTCTCATTACGTGTTAAGAAGGGATATTCTAATTCAAGGTGATATATTAAATACAACAACAATGATAACCACCACCATAAAACGAGTAAAAGATACCCATTATAAAATATGATATCAAAAAATATTAATATGATAATTACAAGATTTATAGTGTGTTTTCAGTGAGAATGTATATTTATTACTAACAAATTTTTAATATTTTTTATATCAGAATATTCTGTATTGGCATATCGTTTTATGGATAAAACATGTTGATTTTTATCTAAAAAAACAGAACCTAATTGATAACCAATATAGTATATATCAATCTATCTTCAAGATGCGTATGATATCTCCCCGCTTCGCGGGGAGATATCAAGTTTCATACAGTGTTGTAAATTTCAACTTGAAGTTTAATGCGTATATAACTTTATTTTATCTCCAACCGCATAATGATATGAAAATCATATTCAAGCATAATATCAACAATTTTCCGATATAAAGGAGAAAGCGGAAGATAGTGTTTTTAATCTATTTTTGTGTATATTTTTTATTAAATTCTCAGTAAGATAAGCTGACGCACATAAATCACTTCTTAGTTTCGTTAAAATATGGCAGAAAAATGATGAAAATCGACTTGAGCAATATGATAACAGAAAGTCGTAATCCCGCCAGTACCCACATTGATCAACTTTCAACTCTCGATATGCTACGCGTTATCAACGATGAAGATAAAAAAGTGGCTATTGCCGTTGAGAAAACACTGCCTCAAATTGCCAATGTGGTTGATAAAGTTGCCGAGGCATTTCGTCAAGGTGGACGCTTAATCTATAGTGGCGCTGGCACATCCGGGCGCTTAGGTATCTTGGATGCCAGTGAATGTCCACCGACTTATGGTACAAAACCAGAACAGGTAATCGGTTTAATTGCTGGAGGACATCAAGCCATTCTGAAAGCTATCGAAAATGCGGAAGATAATCGGCAATTAGGTATAGAAGATCTTAAGGTACTACACTTTAATCAAAAAGATGTTCTGGTAGGGATTGCCGCCAGTGGCCGGACACCCTATGTATTAGGTGCAATGGAATATGCCAAATCAGTGAGTGCTACTGTTGCCTGTATCAGTTGTAACCCAGATAGCCCAATGGTACAACTGGCCGATATTGCTATCACGCCCGTTGTGGGGCCAGAAGTGATAACAGGCTCATCCCGCATGAAGGCAGGCACGGCACAAAAATTGATACTGAATATGATCACGACAGGCGCCATGATCCGTATTGGCAAGGTATATAGTAATTTGATGGTTGACGTAGAAGCCACCAATGCCAAATTAATTGAACGCCAGAAAAATATTGTCATGGCCGCCACGGAGTGCAGCAGAGAAATGGCAGAACAGGCGTTAAACGCCTGTGGTGGGCATTGCAAGACCGCAATCGTCATGATCCTATCGGGTATTAACGCTGAAGAAGCCAACGCATTATTGGCAAAACATCATGGACTTATCCGGCCAGCTATCTCAACAAACCGATAATCATTGCCTCTTTAGAAGGGGCTAAATGGCGTCACACTTCCCAGAATTAAACCTTTTGTCACGACCTGCCCCGACGGCGTTTTTTATCGGTCTTATTGTCTGATGGGATTAGCCTTATCGGATTAAACAGGCAGCCCTGCCGTTGATGATATCCAACAGCGACATCTTCACGAGCATGGCTGTTCGGATCCAGTGGAAGAACCCACAAATCTGTAAACTTTGTGAATATACATATTGCCTGTGCGCTGGCCAACAAGTTAGCACATATAAGATTGGCTATAACAACACGACAAACCGTGTTTGAAAGATAATGACACAGTTACCCTAAGCAGCAACTTTACCGTTGGTTTAAACAAATTACCCATCTGGTTTTGCAAAAACTGATTATGGACGAGATATGAACAGCCTGATGATAACTTAAGCATAAAAATGGCTCTTTGAAGCCAAACACTTTTTTAGGCGCAGCAGGTGTGGGCATCTCTGCCCATATTGGTGCCAGATAGATTTACACAAGCCCAACATTATCTCTGGGAAAAAATGTAAATTTCTATTGCTTAGCTATTATTAATTATTAATAAACGTTGTGAGAAAAAAATTAGGCGATAACCATCAATTGATATGAATCCTCATGAGGTATTTATATATGTCTTCATATATCAGAAAAACAAATTTATTTTTTGCGTTATTTATGATTATCTCAATGAGTAATGCTTCAGAAGTTCATAATATAAACCCAGAGAAACCAGTTACACATTTAAAACAAACGAATAATACTACTACAGCTGATACATCACATAACGTTACTGGTTATATCAAAACATTGAGTAATGTTTTATCATCACCTTCGAACCTTGCTGAACAAGCAAAATCCTATGCGTTAGGTAAATTTAATAATACTGTATCTTCCGAAGCTCAAAAATGGTTATCTCAGTTTGGGGCGGTGAGAATTAACTTTGGCTTAGACCGGGAATTGAAGCTGAAGAATAATTCACTCGATATCTTACTACCGCTTTATGATAACAAAGCAGATTGGTTGTTTTTTTCCCAATTGGGTTATCGTCATAAAGACAGAAGAGATACGGTTAACCTAGGTTTAGGTAGCCGCTATTTTGATAACAACTGGATGTATGGCTTAAATACTTTTTATGACCATGAACTGACCGTAAGAAATCAAAGATTAGGACTAGGTGGGGAAATTTGGGGAGATTATATTAAATTTTCAGCCAATGCTTATTATCGCTTAAGTGATTGGCAAGAATCTCGAAACTTTCGGGGTTATCATGAACGTCCAGCCACAGGTTATGACATTAATGGCGAATTTTTCTTGCCAGTTTATCCTAACTTAGGCGCAAAAATAACCTATGAGCAATATTTTGGTGATAACGTAGCGTTATTCAACCGTGATACGAAACAGAAAAATCCCCACCAGGCGAAATTAGACCTGACGTATACTCCAATTCCTCTGGTTACTATCGGGGTAGGTTATCGGCAAGGCAAAGAAGGTCATACTAATACCCAGTTTCTGGCAAATTTAAATTATAAATTCGGAATTCCGCTGGGTACTCAATTATCACCTGCTAATGTCGCATCAATGCGAACATTGGCAGGAAGCCGTTACGATTTTGTCGAAAGAAATAATGATATTGTTATGGATCATCAAAAAAGAGAAAAAGACGAACTGTTAGAGTTAGGGCCAATTATTGGATATGGCCAGCAAGAAATACTCGTTAATGCCCCTATCCGCTCTTATACAAATATCAAACATATTAGTTGGGCTGTACCAGATAACGCATTTAAAGATAATCACGGGAAACTCTCTTCTGATTCAGGTAGGAGTATTGTTATTACGCTTCCTAGCTATCAGGAAACGCATAAAATCGGTTACAAATTGGATATATTAATCACTGATAATCAGGGGAAAACAAAAACTATTCAGACCACTATAAAAGTTTTGCCTTTTTTGATTGATGGAGAAGTGAATATTACAGGTAATGAAAAAAGTGGATATACGTTTAGTGACCCTATTATTACTTATCAGGGTTCACCCGCTGGAAAATTTGTTAAGAATGCCAAAATTACCAAAGTGGCCTGGACAACGGAGCCTGCTTTAGGGGATGAATCTGGCTTAAGTTTCAAATGGAATGATAAACCTGCCCAAACGAATGAAAAAGGAGTATTAACAAATAAGGAAGGGAAATTAATGCCTAATATTTTAGTCAGCAAAAAGCCACATAAAGAAGTTAAAGTTTACATACAACTAGATGGTGCTCCACGGCAGGAAATAGATACCGTGAAATTTAACTCTGTTAAATATCATGTGAAACACATTAAGATTGATAAGGCAAGTCCGCTGATTGCCAACAGTGAAGATACCTATACCTATACGGCCTATCTCACAGAACAGGGCGATAACCCGGTAGCCGAAGGCCAGACCGTTTCCAACGTCCGGTGGCATAAGGACAATAATCACCCGGGGCTGAAATTCACGTTCAAGAACGGGGAGGACAAGACAGGGCCGGGAGGCACACTCACGGCAACACTGAGTAGTGCAGCCGATGTCGATAATGTGGTGGTTTCACTGTCAGTGGAAGAGCAGGACTCACCCACTCCGGCAACAGCGGTGTCTTTTGTTGTTGATCCTAAACAGTACCGTGTGAAACACATTAAGATTGATAAGGCAAGTCCGCTGATTGCCAACAGTGAAGATACCTATACCTATACGGCCTATCTCACAGATCAGGACGATAACCCGGTAGCCGAAGGCCAGACCGTTTCCAACGTCCGGTGGCATAAGGACAATAATCACCCGGGGCTGAAATTCACGTTCAAGAACGGGGAGGACAAGACAGGGCCGGGAGGCACACTCACGGCAACACTGAGTAGTGCAGCCGATGTCGATAATGTGGTGGTTTCACTGTCAGTGGAAGAGCAGGACTCACCCACTCCGGCAACAGCGGTGTCTTTTGTTGTTGATCCTAAACAGTACCGTGTGAAACACATTAAGATTGATAAGGCAAGTCCGCTGATTGCCAACAGTGAAGATACCTATACCTATACGGCCTATCTCACAGATCAGGACGATAACCCGGTAGCCGAAGGCCAGACCGTTTCCAACGTCCGGTGGCATAAGGACAATAATCACCCGGGGCTGAAATTCACGTTCAAGAACGGGGAGGACAAGACAGGGCCGGGAGGCACACTCACGGCAACACTGAGCAGTATAGAAGTGGTTGATAATGTGGTGGTTTCGCTGGCGGTGGAAAAGCAGACATCTCCCATTCCAGCTAAGCCAGTTCAATTCATACTGGATGAAAAAGATTTAGCTATCAATATCAATATATCTCGGACAGGACCATTAATGGCTAATAATTCTGATACATATATTTATACCGCCACAATTACTGATAAAAAAACAAATAGTAATTTATCAAATTACACATTTGATTCAGTAGAATGGGTTGTATCAGAAAATATATCAGAAATAGTTGTAACCAAAGACTCAAACGTTACTGATCCACAAGGGAATTTAGTTGCAAGAGTAAAAAGTCATGTAGGCATTGATGATTTTAGCGTGAAATTGACCCTCAATAAAAAAATAAGCAAAACTAGCGATAAAAGAACTTTTAACCCTTCCCCCAAAAAAGCAACAATATTTCTATATAATAACCAGAATCCCTCGGTTAATAGTGATAATAAAAACATAATCTTTTCTAGTGCACACTCGCCTGTTAATGCTTTTAGTTCTTTAAGTGGGGCATTAAGAAATTCGAATGGGGGAAAAATCACCAAATCAGACAAACACTCAGTTATTTTTACTTCAACCAACCCAGATATAACTTCTATTGATGCAGATACTGGTGAAATATCCTTTTATAAGCCAGGTGACGCGACATTGTCTGCTACAATAACAAACACAAAAAATGGCATAAAAGAGTTATATGTTTATACGACAAAAGTTAAAAGATATTTCGAACAAGATCCAAATGATTATGATTTAGAATGGAGTGGTAGGAAAAACTGTGAAAGTAGTGGCCTTGTTACACCAAACTTAAAAGCAGACATTTTTAATAATAATGACCCCACAGTGTTATCGACAGAGTTTCCAGATATTAGTATATGGAATTTGGTATTAACGAATGATAATAGCACTGTTGATCCTACGTCTAGTCAGACTGTATTCTTTTTAGTTTTTGATGGTTATAATTATCTAATCTATAACTCGACTGATCATAGTACAATTCTGGCTAGTTCAGGAGGAGGATACCTACTTTGTGTAGTTAAGTAATGTTGATAGTTTGTTGCACTAATGAAATATATCATTAGTGCAACAAAAGCTAAATATATCTATCTTTAATACTGTAGAATCTGTCATTAATTTATATTAATCTGATCTTCTTGGTCATAAGTAAAACGAACATCTCCATTCTTATCCCTGGGGAAGGTTATTTTTATGATAGGTAGCAGTATACCGGTAGATTGATAATAATCTTTTTGATCATGCTGTGCATCTTGTAATCCATCATTTTGATAAAAAAAAGCTTCTATAGGTAATTTTTCAGGAATATCTTGGTCCCAAACAGCTAAAACCAATTCATTGTTTAATGGTAAATCAATCAGTGAGTTAACTTTTATAGCCTGCATAAAGATATCTGCACTGCCATCACCAGTCACATCAAAACCACATTGAGCATCACGATCATAATTATTGATATTTACGTAATTATTAACCCATTGCTCTGCTGTAGTAATATTTTGTTGTTGGCAAGATCCTCTATCGGGATACCCTGAATAAGAACCACATCCTTTATCATTTCTAGCATCTGTGCCGCCATCAATAGGAAAATAACAAAGGATTTCAGGGTTGATTTTAGGATTATCTGAATTATCAAAAAGTTCAAGGTAAGGAGAAAAAATATAACCATTATGATGCTCAATAGCTAATTCAATAATTTTAACGTCAGATCTTAGATAAGAAAATGAAACACTTCCCTTTCTTTGAGAAGTTGGGCTAGGGTTCCATGAGTGATATTTATCTGACACAACAGTTCCCCTTATTAACACTCCGGAGCATAAAAATACCGGAAGCCCATCATCCCCACAATATCTTTGATTATCAAAATACCTTTGAGTTATTTTTTGCGCAACATCGTACCCTGTATCTGAGTTAGCATTAGCGATAGGTATAAGAAATGCCATATACAAAAATAATCTAATAATTAAGTTTACTCTTTCCATAACATTCGCCTATGTTTTTTCAATTCTGATGAAATAAGTCAATATTTTAAAAGACATTGGCGCATAGGAATATAGATAATTAAAGCAATAATTATGTCTATCAATCCCAATATTCCCTTTATTATGCACCAACGTCTTATTAAAAATATTATATTTTTTTAAAAGTATGTTACTTGTTATAGAACTTGCCTTAATACCTCAGAAAAATCATACTCTACTCCCGGATAAATACTACCTACCGCATAATCAACCAGTACAATTTGTCCCTTATTTTCTTCTACCCAATCAGCTGAAAGCCGTGCACCCATTTGTTGTACATCATCAACGGGTTTATAAGAAGTTTGTATCATTGTTTTTCCAACTGCACGTATTTCTACAGTTTGATCTGGTGTCATATTAGGGTATTCAATGATTACGTGAACAGTTCCATCACCTCGATAGAAAAGTCTGGGGGCTGGTAAATTAAGTTTTTGCCCTGCAATATCCAGGGATAAAGTCCCTGAGTATACAGAGGCATTTTGGTTTAATCCGCCAACTTTAAACCGGATTTTTGCTGTATTACCAATACTATTAATAAATTCCATCCGGGGAATATGAAATGTCAGCGGCATAATTTCATCTATTTCTTGTGATGGCGTAGAGTAAGGCGGTATATTATTACGACCTTGCCATAAAACTTGAACAGTTTGTCCTGAAGCCATGCCGGTATAGACTGGTACAATTATCTTTAAATTATCCAACCTATAATAATCGCTTTTTTCTAATAATGTCCCATGATTACCTGTGGCTTCTGGAACGGCAGGAAAATAATCAGGCAAACTGGATAACACTGTTTCAATATTTACCATTGCTATTTTAGATTGTGCCGTATTACCCGATAGTTTTGTTACAGTATAATATCCTGTATATTCTCCATCTGTTGAAAAATCGTCTATAGAAAAGACAACTTCAAAGAAATTAGAGGGAATAATATTAATATTAACAGAATAAGGAAATGAAGGTATAGTATTACCTTTGTTGTCGGTAAAGTAACCAACAATTCTGTCGCCAGATTTTTCATCACCATAACCTGGAATTAGCATTGTTATGTATCTAGCCCCTTCAGTTTTTTGAGCATCTATATCAATCACACCTCCTGACGCTTGTGGATAGGAGGGTGGATTTAATTTATATTCATATGTCATATTTAGTATGTAAATGCATCCCATTTATATGAATTTTCTCATAATTTTCAGCATTTACCCTTTTTTTCAGTTATTGGAAGTATTTTATTAGCCGTATATATATTTATTAAAAATGAGTTACGGCCTGATTTATAATTAAAAAGAATAATTTATATTTAAATGTTAATTAATTCCTCCTCCTGGCAGAACAGTGTCTATATATCCCTGCCAATTATGACTATATTTAACATTATCTACATCCACTTTATAATATAAAATATAAATAACAGCGCTCCCGCCGGATATCCTTGAATCAACATCTCCTGTTATAGAAATAGGGATAGGTATATGCCCTTTCGATGTTGTAGCAGGAGAAGTTGCTTTCGGTAATTGAATTGCCTTCTTATAGGATATATCACCTCTATTTGAGGACTTAATGAATACCTCAATCGCAACAGTATCTCCAGGATTTACTTTCTGGTTATCTGCTGAGTCAGCTTCAATTTCCACATAAAGGGTATCTCCCCCATTAAATCTATATTGATTAATTGTAGTGAAATTAATCTCATATCCTGGATTTAAAATAAATTCTGGATTAATTCCATAGCTTGAATATACTTTAGGAAGATCAAAAACTCTATTTTTATCAGAGTCTGGTGGGCCATACTGATAACCAACATAATTAACAATAATACTATCTGAATATCTAATATTTGAGTTTTCCCTTGCAATAAGATAACTAAATTCATTTTCCTTTGACACAGGGAATATTGAGTATGGCAACTGATAAGAATAATTATCTAAGTTTGATAAATCCGAAATTTCAACATAGTTTCCTACTACGTTACCATTAACAAGATACAAGATATAATCTGTTTTTTTTGCGCCATCATAAGGAGGTATTTTTATATTGAAATTTTCTTCATTATTTAGTGGCTTTAAGACATCATCACGTAATTCTGCTATATCGGGAGCTACTAGATATTCTTCAAACTCAGCACCCACTAAGTCTAAAATAAATAAAAGATTTTTAGATTGCCGTTCAATAGGTAAACCTTCGATTGAACTATAGAAAGCTAATACAACTGACTGACTTTCTTGAGGAAATGCATAAAATTGCAAATTACCCTGAGAATCTGTGGTTAAGGTAATCTGTTGATATTTCGCAGGGTTATTAATATTAATCTGTAATGGATGACCTTTAATATCCATTAAAGCAACTCTTGATAAACTATCAAGACTATTTGCTGATATGTTAACACTTAAATTTGGAATTACTGCTCCTGAATTGTCTCTCACAGTCGTTGTTATTTTTACTCTATTAAGATTTGTTAGATCTGGCTTGTTTTCACCAGAAGGTGTTTTGATAGAAAATTTATCTATTGTTAATGATAAAGTATCCGGACTTATATCTGAGACTTTACAACTGAAACTCTGGGGTTTATAACCTGTATTTGATGTGTTTATAGTAAAAGACTGTGGAATATTGAAAAATTTTTTGTCTTTACTAACTTTAATAAAAACCTCAATACTAGCATGTGTAGGCATAATTTTAACTTGACCTTCTCTAATAACTGTTATCCAATCATCGGTTGGATTAAGCGTTATCGTATCTGTATTTTTAAAATCTTTCGCTCCTCCTGATAAATTAATTGTTAATTTCAAATATTGATCAGAAATTAATATTGGATTTTTAGATAAGTCTGTTCCCTTATCTGTTACTACCGTTATTTTTTGAGTATTAGATACCATTTTTAAATTTTCCTTTCTATTAACCTGGTTTAGGTTTCATTTTTTGATTTATAACTATCAACAACGAATCTCATAATAATAGAATAGGCATTTACTTTAGCGGAACGTTATTTTCCACAATTATCTTTATTTTTTCTCAACAATCATATTGATTGATTTTTATTTTATGTTACAATTTTAACCAGTAATTACCTTATCCTTAATTTCTTTAAATTTAAAATCCTGTCTGTTTACTTTTTGACAGTATCTTATATTCAAATCATAAATTCAATACATACATTAAAAATGCAATTTTATTTTTAGAATAACTATTCTATGGTATACGCACTCGCTTTTTATTAGATGTTTATTATTAATTTGGTTTTTTGTATTATTTTTTCACTGAAAAATAATATACGCATTAAACTTCAAGTTGCAATTTACAACACGCTATGAAACCTGATTTCTCCCCGCCTCGCGGGGAGAAATGATATGCATCTTGAAGTTAGATTGGTATATGTAGGGTTCAGGTTGGTTTCACGCTAACGCTATTCTTCGGGTGCAAAAATATCGACTTAAGTTAACCAGATTAAAGGCACACAAGCGGCAGTCAGAACACCCATTACGATATTGAATGTAAACCACGCGCGACGGCTTTTCAGTAACTGACCAATCAGTGAACCGAGAACCAGCCAGATTACACTAGCGAGGATATTGACAATTAACATCACTATACTGATGGCAAAAATGGAATAGTTATACAGCTCTCCAGCCAGACTGTAACTACTGATTGCGCCCAATCCCATCAACCAGGTTTTGGGATTTAAGAACTGCAATAGCCAGCTTTGATAAATTTTGATTGGCTCCCCTACCGACGCTGTGGTGTCCAGCCGCTTATAGTGCGAAGTAGCTGTCTTCCAAGCTAGCCATAATAAATACAGGCATCCGAGTATTTTCAGCCCCATATGTAAAGCAGGATAAATCAGCAGTAACGCGGCAACACCAAATGCAGACAGTAGCAAAATGGTTTGCATTCCCAGAATAATACCCAGACAAAGCGGGGTAGAACGGCGAATACCAAAATGAGCTCCCGATGATGTCAGTAACAAATTGTTTGGACCCGGTGTGACAGCGGAAATAAACATAAATATACTAAGCGAGAATATTAGGCTTAAAGTCATGGGTAGATTCCCCTCCCACCCTGGTAGTTAACAATTATTTTCAATAAAAATAACAGTATGTTATTTCACATACAAGATGACTAATCATGAAATCAATTCAAATTCATTATGAATCGTAGACTACAACTCCATTAGCAACGACCATGTTTACCCGATGATGAATGACAGTATTTTCAGGAGCAATCACAATGATTATCCCGTGGCAACAATTGGAAGCCGATACACTCCAAAACTTAATTGAAAGTTTTGTCCTGCGGGAAGGTACTGATTACGGCGAACAGGAAAAAACGCTCGAGCAAAAAGTGCAAGACGTCAAACGCCAACTTGAACGAGGTGAAGTTCTGTTAGTATGGTCTGAACTACATGGAACCGTTAATATCTTGCCTAAAGAGATGTTCCGCCCGTAAAACTCAGCTTGTTTGATTCATTCTAATTGACTGATTCGCCAATTTTATTGATTTAAGGAGTCTGTTCATGTCTGCCAAACACCCCGTTATTGCAATCACTGGCTCCAGTGGAGCAGGAACAACCACTACCAGTATCGCCTTTCGCAAGATTTTCCAGCAATTTGACGTAACAGCTGCACTGATAGAAGGGGATAGTTTCCATCGTTATACTCGTCCTGAAATGGATGCCGAGATACGGAAAGCAAGAGAACAAGGCAGACATATCAGCTATTTTGGGCCAGAAGCCAATGATTTCGGTATGTTGGAAAAAACATTCCTTGAATATGGGGAAACGGGCAATGGCCGCGGTCGAAAATATCTTCATACCTATGATGAAGCCGTTCCCTATAACCAATCACCAGGTACTTTCACACCGTGGGAACCCCTGCCATTAAATACGGATGTCCTATTTTATGAAGGACTGCACGGTGGTGTTGTCACGCCACAACACAATGTCGCTAGTCATGTTGATCTGCTGATTGGTGTTGTACCGATCGTCAACTTAGAATGGATACAAAAACTCATCCGTGATACAGGTGAGCGAGGGCATTCCAGAGAAGCGGTTATGGATTCCGTTGTTCGCTCAATGGATGACTATATCCGCTACATTACCCCTCAGTTTTCACGTACCCATATCAATTTCCAACGTGTCCCTACCGTTGATACCTCCAACCCCTTTTCTGCCAAAGCGATCCCCTCTCTGGATGAAAGTTTTATCGTGATCCGTTTCCGTGGCCTCACTCAAATCGATTTTCCTTATTTACTCGCTATGCTTCAGGGTTCATTCATTTCCAGCATAAATACTATCGTTGTTCCAGGTGGAAAAATGGGGCTGGCAATGGAATTAATTATGGCACCGCTTGTTAAACAATTACTGGAAGGCAAAAAAATCTCGTAATTTAATCCTTATTTAATTTTTAATAAGGCAGGTAACAAAAATAATGTTACCTGTTTTATTTAAATAAATAGGCCATTTTTTATGACAAAATTTTTTTCCTTTTATAAATGTAAAATCAATAAAACCAACTCTTCAGCCTGATTTCTGGTAATCTGGCAGCCAGTTCAATATGCTGAAGCGATACAGGAGAAGACAGAAACGCTTTCCTGTGTTACAAACAAGGTTACAAGTGTGGATGCAAGATGTGTGGGTTAAAATCAATATGCCCAAATCTTGGCATCTTTATAATCCATATAAAATTCCCACTTGTCAGTTTTTAGCAGGTTAATATGTTAAGCTATTGACTTTATAAAGCCAGCCTGAAGAGGAACAACAGTTTCTCATATCATAAAGGCAGAAATAACAACAGAGGATAAAGCGAATGGTTCTCGGCAAGCCACAAACAGACCCTACTCTTGAATGGTTTTTGTCACACTGCCATATTCACAAATATCCATCCAAGAGCACGCTTATTCATCAAGGTGAGAAAGCAGAAACGCTTTACTACATTGTTAAAGGTTCCGTTGCTGTTCTAATAAAAGATGAAGAAGGTAAGGAAATGATTCTCTCTTATTTAAATCAGGGGGATTTCATTGGTGAACTTGGATTGTTTGAAGAGGGGCAAGAACGTACGGCATGGGTACGAGCCAAAAGTGCCTGTGAGGTGGCTGAAATTTCCTATAAAAAATTTCGCCAGTTAATTCAGGTCAATCCTGATATTCTGATGCGTTTATCTGCTCAGATGGCTAGTCGCCTACAAACCACTTCTGAGAAAGTAGGTAACTTAGCCTTTCTGGACGTTACAGGCCGTATCGCCCAGACATTACTCAATTTGGCCAAACAACCTGATGCAATGACTCACCCTGATGGTATGCAAATCAAAATCACACGTCAGGAAATTGGGCAGATTGTGGGTTGTTCCCGTGAAACGGTTGGGCGTATTCTGAAAATGCTGGAAGATCAAAACCTGATCTCTGCACATGGCAAAACCATCGTCGTTTATGGGACACGTTAATTTCCTATAAACCAGAAACTCAGCCAGTGCAATCCGTTACTTCGCACTGGCTTTTTACTGCTATTTATTTAACCAGCGAGATATCGCCATTTCCAACCGCACCATACCCTCCGTGATTTCTTCTTCAGGAATGATCAGTGATGGTGTAAAGCGCAAGATGCTGTCTCCTGCACTTAATAACATCAATCCCAGTTCCGCCGCCTGCTGCAATATTTCTTTAGCCTTACCCTGATATTCAGTTTTCAATACGACCCCAATAAGCAAGCCTTTTCCTCGAATTTCCTGAAAGATACCATATTTTTGGTTTATCTTTTCCAAAGCACGAATGAACATGTCGTGCCGTTTCTCCACGCCCATCAGCACTTCTGGCGTATTGATAATATCCAGTACGACACAACCGATACGACAAGCCAATGGGTTTCCACCATAAGTCGTTCCATGGGCGCCCGTTTCCATTGCCGCCGCGATTTTATCTGTCGTTAACATTGCACTGATGGGAAAACCGCCCCCCAGCGCTTTTGCCGTCGTCAGGATATCCGGCTGTACGCCATAATGCTGGTAAGCATATAACTGACCCGTGCGCCCTATTCCACTCTGGACTTCATCAAAGACCAACAAAGCCTGGTGTTTATCACACAATTCCCGCACCCCATGCAGAAACGCCATCGTCGCAGGAGTCACTCCCCCTTCTCCCTGAATTGGCTCCAAAACAACAGCACAAGTGTGATCATCGATTTCCGCCCTGACGGCATCCAAATCGTTAAAAGGCACGTGAACAATATCAGCAGGCTTAGGTCCAAATCCTTCGGCATATTTCGGCTGTCCTCCTACCGAAACCGTGAAAAAGGTACGACCATGAAACGCCTGATGGAATGCAATGATTTTGGTTTTATTCGGATGATAGCGGGTAATCGCATAACGACGCGCCAATTTAAATGCCGCTTCATTGGCTTCAGCTCCCGAATTAGCGAAAAAGACTTTTTGGGCAAAAGTCGCATCAATCAACTTTTGCGCTAAGGTTAAGGCGGGCTCATTGGTAAAAACATTGCTGATATGCCACAATTTTTCACCTTGCTGTTTCAGGGCGTTCACCAAAGCCGGATGACAGTGTCCCAAAGCCAGAACAGCAATCCCCCCAGCAAAATCAATGTATTCTTTACCCTGTTGATCCCATATTCGACTTCCTTGCCCTCTGACAGGAATAAAATTCGCCGGCGCATAAATAGGCAACATCACTTGATCATAGGTATTTCGGTTTGTTGCTTTATTTTCTACCATTTCCCTCACCTTATTTTTATATCTGCCATTTCGAAATGAAATAATAATCATAAAATATGAATAAAAAATCAATTAATGACAAATAAAAAAACAACAGAATGAGGGGTATGGAGGTATCTGACTAATATTTGAGGAAATTATTCAACAATTCATGTCCCTGCTCACTAAGAATGCTTTCTGGATGAAATTGCACCCCTTCCAGTGGCAAAGTACGGTGACGTATTCCCATGATTTCATCTACGTCGCCATTATGCTGACTCCAGGCCGTCACTTCAAATGAAGCCGGCAGCGTCTCTGCGGCAATGACCAGAGAGTGATAACGCGTGACCGTCAATGGACGATCTAATCCTTTGAATACCCCTTGCTGGATATGGTGGATCAGACTGGTTTTTCCATGCATCACTTCATGAGCTTTCACAACCTTGGCACCAAAAGCCTGACCTATTGCCTGATGCCCCAGACACACCCCCAGAATGGGCAATTTCCCTGCAAAATGTGAAATCGCTTCCAACGAGATCCCTGCTTCATTCGGCGTGCAAGGCCCCGGAGAAATGACTAAATGAGTAGGTGCCAAATCTTCGATATCTTCAAGCTGAATTTCATCATTACGCTTAACTAAAACCTCTGTCCCTAACTCACAAAAATATTGGTATAAATTAAATGTAAAAGAATCGTAGTTATCTATTATTAGTAACATAGGAGTATATCCTACTGATTATTATAGTCTTATAAGTTGCCCTACCCCGTTGGGGTATTATGCATTCTGTATAACAGTAAAATCAGGTAAAGCAGTATTAACAACAATGGGGAACTAATCATACCACAGAAGCACTTTTAAAATAGTGGTACGGCGACCGCATTACCATAATGCAACATGATGTAACAACGTAGAAATGGCAGAGAGAAGGGGGAATGCAAACGGTACTCAAACAACCAGTTATGATTATCCGAATACCGTATTATACCAATCACCTTTCAAGATACTCATTGTTTCTCCCCGCTTCGCGGGGAGAAACAATGAGTTATGTTGTCTTATAATGAGCAACTTGAAAGATAACGCGTAATATGTCGGTCCGGGCTGTTAAGGTTCAACCTTGGCAGACAAGATCACAATAGGTTTTACCGGTACATTTTGGTAAGGGCCAACATTTTCTGTTTTGACTTGAGAAATTTTATCAACTACATCCATGCCTTTGACGACTTTGCCAAAGACTGCATAACCGAAATCACGCTGCCCGTGATCAAGAAAAGCATTATCGGTCACGTTAATAAAAAACTGACTGGTTGCGCTGTCCTTATCTGCGGTACGTGCCATAGCAATAGTACCCCGCAGATTCCGCAGACCGTTATCTGCTTCATTTTTGATTGGCTCTTTGGTCGCTTTTTGTTTCATATCCTTTGTAAAGCCACCGCCCTGGATCATAAAGCCCGGGATAACACGATGAAAAATAGTGTTGTTATAAAATCCCTCATTGACATACTCAACGAAATTCTTGGTAGTCATTGGTGCCTTATTGCTATCTAACTCAAGTTCGATTTCTCCAGCCGATGTTACCAGCTTCACGTGAGTTTCAGCGGCTAATGCTGGGACAGCTATCGCGCTGATAGCACATGCAGTCATAAGCGACACAAAAATACGTTTAAACATTGATGATTCCTTTATTTTTGAGGTCAACAATAAAACTCATAACAACAAAACTCATTAAGTGTAATTCCCTATGGAGTGAAGTTCCAAAGATTTACCTACATTTACGAGTCATATGACTTTTATATTCGCATATTTAAACAGGCGTTATTTTGAGAATAACCCCCATATTAATACGCTTTCCATGTCAAAGCGCATAAGCATCTATACCAATCTAACTTCAAGATGCGGGTGATTTTTCCCCGCATCGCAGAGAGAAATCAGGTTTCATATCATGTTGTAAATTGCAACTTGAAGTTTAATGCGTATATTCATCCAGCATTGAATACAGGAAATTAAATTTTCCATCCAAATTCAGCTGGACAACAATTGCAGAACGATTGGTATTGTCACTAGTGCGATAAATAGAGAAATAATAATAGAAAGGGAAATGGTTTCCTGTTTGAAACCATACTTATTAGCAAAAACATACACGCCTGCACCGATAGGCTGCGCAGCCATAATAATTGCGGCAATCAACCAAATATTGTCAGCTTGCTGCATACCAAACAGATAATAAGCGCAGATAAACGTAACCAACGGTTGTATCCCTAGTTTGAGTAACAACATCGGTACAACCAATTTTAATGCTTCCGCATTAATATGATCTTTAACCTTAAGCCGCGATAATCCCAGTCCTAAAGCAAATAATGCCGTTGGGCCTGCGGCATTACCAAGAAATGCCGCCAATGATTGCAAAAATTTTGGTACGGGAATCTCGAAATAGACGAAGATTAAACCTGCGATGACTGAAATAGTCAGGGGGTTACTCAATGTCACCTTTAATGACCTAACCAGACTCCGGCTGATGGATATGTTGCTACCCGATTGACGAGTAGAAAGAACATCGTAGGTAATAATGACAGCTATAATGGCTGGGATATTATGCAGGATCGTAGCTATAGCGGCAGGAAGCGCAGCAGATTCACCATAGACAGAGATTAGGATTGGAACTCCCATATATCCGGTAGTGCCATAACATGCTCCCATGCCTAAAAGAGAAGATTGAGGCAAACCAATCCCCATAATTTTGGCTACTAACACACCTAAAACATACACGACCCCAATGCCGGCCAAACTAGCAGCAATAAATCCCCATGATTGAAGTTCACTCACATCTGCACGTGCAATAGCCAGAAACAATAAGGCAGGGAGTGCAATATAAAGCACATAATCGTTGATTAATGTATCGGAATGTCCACTATCAGGACGCAAACGACCAAAACAATATCCGATAAAAATAACCAGAAATATGGGGGCAACTATCATAAACATTTAGATTAATTCCACATGAGTGTTGATAAAACATCCCGAAAATTTCCCTGGTGTATTAGACTTGCTGTCATTATTCAGAATAAATATTGGCTATTTTTTGATGATATTGCTGTAATCATTTAATTCTGTTAAATAAATAATTCCTTTCTTATCATTAAATTTATTAATGATGACAACAAAGGCGGTACTATGAAACTGGATATTCGTACTGATCGTTTTGATGGGCGTGGTATAACGCTTGAGCAACTACGCGCGTTTGTATTCGTAGCGACACATGGTGGATTTGCTAAAGCTGGGGAAGAGTTGGGCCGCACACAACCAACGCTTAGCCTAAGTATTAAACGACTTGAAGAAGATATCGGATGTCGTTTAATTGATCGACGCCAAGGCACTATTATTGGATTAACCAATGAAGGTAAACAGCTATTACCCGCTGCCAAAGATATTCTTTTCCGCATGACCCAAGCGCTACAATCGGTAAGAAAATTCCAGTTGAGAGGCAAAATTGCACTTGGTGTCCCTGATGATTTCAGCATTAGAAACCTGCATAAAGCGATCTCCTGCTGTCTGGAAGAACATCCTGAATTAAAAATAGAAATTACCGCCGCTTCATCACCGGTACTTTCTGCCTTATTAGAAAAACAGCAATTAGATATGGCCATCACTAAAGAAATAGCGGGACAACCCATCAATGCCAATCATAAAAGCATCTTGAGAATTGAACCGCTACATTGGGTTGCTGTAGAAAACAAGTACTTCAATAACCTACAAGAAATTCCACTGGTTATTTTTCCTGATGGCTGCGTCATTCGCCAATGTGCCATAAACGCACTGGAACATGTGGGTAAACCTTATTTTCTCGCGTATGTCAGTGCTTCATTTGAAAATGTGAAAAGTGCCATAGCACACGGTTTGGGCATTGGGTTATTGCCACGCCACTCATTAACCGATGCTCTATGTGTATTATCTTCCGAACATGGTGTCCCTAATGTTCCTGCCATTCAGCTGGTTTTACATGTGACGGCCCAAGGTGAGTTATACACATTATTTGCAGACTACCTGCGCCATTCGTTGTCGGAAGAAATGTCGGTATAAATGTCGGCATAAAGTTACGCCTGTCCACAAGCGGTTGCTCTCGGTATAATCACCGGGCTATTTTTGTGTATTCCTCAGGGAGATAACCATTTTGACCATCAAAAACTACAACTATCATATGACCCACTTTATTACGAGTGCACCTGACATTCGCCACCTGCCTCAAGATGTGGGCATTGAGGTCGCGTTTGCCGGTAGGTCAAATGCGGGTAAATCCAGCGCCCTGAATGCGCTGACCCGCCAAAAAAGCCTTGCACGAACCAGTAAAACCCCTGGCCGTACCCAATTAATTAACCTGTTCGAAGTTGAAGAAGGGATCCGTCTGGTCGACTTGCCGGGCTATGGTTACGCTGAAGTCCCGGAAGAGATGAAACGTAAATGGCAGAAGGCGTTGGGAGAGTATCTCCAGAAGCGCGAATGCCTGTTAGGGCTGGTGGTTTTGATGGATATCCGCCATCCGCTGAAAGATCTGGATAGGCAAATGATTGAATGGGCGGTCGTGACGCAAGTCCCCGTCATGGTATTGCTAACTAAAGCCGATAAACTGGCTTCCGGTGCCCGTAAAAGCCAATTGGCAAAAGTTCGTCAGGAATTGACCTCTTTGGGTGGTGATATTCAGATTGAATACTTCTCCGCCTTGAAAAAAATCGGCATCGATAAACTAGAGCAAAAACTCAACCTTTGGTTCAATCAACCTGCCCTTGAAGCGGAATAACTCCGAACCCTTCCCTGCCATAAATCGGGTATAAAAAAACGCCCCAGTCAAAAGAGATGACTGGGGCAGCTAATATTCAGCTAAATCCGATTACGTGAAGTAAAAGGTCTGAAAGATAGAACATCTTACCTCTGTACCCTACGCCGATAACTTTAACCTATTCTTTTAATCAAAAAAAGACTTTTTTGTAATTAATTTTCACCAATTACCTCGATTCAGCTGTTAACATTTAAGCAAATCAGGTTATTATGACACCATTAATGTAGTTTAATTACATAATTGTGAGATCTAGATCTAATCTAAAACCTAACTGAAATTCTTGCCACACGCCCCTTCACGGCGTAATTGAAATCATTTTAGTTCATTAAATGAGCTGCATTTTCATAAAAATCATTCAATAAAAAAGAACCGCATTTTTGCGGCTCTTTTTCAGCTTCTAAAATAAACGGTACATCAATGTGCCTGATCCCAATTATCACCAATCCCAACATCCACTTTTAACGGCACAGCAAGCTGCATACTTTGTTCCATCAGCTCCCTGATTTTCTGTCCTGCGGTTTCCAGCTCTGATTCATGGACTTCAAATACCAATTCATCGTGAACCTGCATGATCATGCGCACATTTGGCTGTTCACTGACAATCCAGTTATCTACCGCAATCATAGCCAATTTGATGATATCCGCTGCCGTTCCCTGCATCGGTGCATTGATAGCTTCACGCTCTGACGCCTTGCGGCGCATGGCATTACGCGATTTGATATCCGGCAGGTATAACCGACGGCCTTCCAGCGTTTCGACAAATCCATGATCAGCCGCCTGCGCCCGTGTACGTTCCATATAAGCCAACACCCCTGGATAACGTTCAAAATAGAGATCCATATAGCGCTGTGCTTCACCACGCGGAATGCCTAACTGGCGGGACAGACCAAACGAACTCATGCCGTAAATCAGGCCAAAGTTAATCGCTTTAGCACTGCGACGCTGCTCGCTAGTCACTTGCTCCAATGGAACACCAAACACTTCCGCAGCCGTCGAACGGTGGATGTCCTTACCTTGGGCAAATGCTTCCAACAGGCCTTTGTCCTGTGACAAATGCGCCATAATGCGCAATTCAATCTGTGAATAGTCCGCCGCCATAATGCGATAACCTTCTGGTGCAACAAATGCCTGACGGATGCGACGCCCTTCACCATTGCGAACAGGGATGTTTTGCAAATTTGGATCACGAGAAGAGAGACGTCCCGTCGCCGTTACCGCCTGATGATAAGAGGTATGAACGCGATTCGTCAGTGGGTGCACCATCTGAGGCAATTTATCAGTATAAGTGGTTTTCAATTTTGCCAGGCCACGATGTTCCAAAATCACCCTTGCCAATTCATGGTCTTCTGCCAACTCTTCCAACACTTCTTCATTCGTTGATGGCGCACCAGTTGGCGTTTTTTTCAAGACAGGCAAGTTCATTTTTTCAAATAAGATGACTTGTAGCTGCTTTGGTGACGACAGATTGAATTCTTCCCCTGCTAATCCATAAGCGGATTTTTCCAACTCATCCAAACGCGCCGTGATTTCTCTTGAATGTTCTGCCAATGTTTGGGCGTTGATCAACACCCCTGTTCTTTCCATACGGGATAGCACCGGCACCAGCGGCATTTCGATCTTCTGGAAAACTTTTTGCAGAGTTGGAACATTTTCTAACTGGGGATACATGACCTGATGTAGCCTAAGAGTCACATCCGCATCTTCCGCTGCATATTTTGCGGCCTCCTCCAATGGGATTTGATTGAAGGTGAGTTGCTTTTTACCCTTGCCGGCAATTTCTTCAAATGTGGTGGTCTTATAACCCAGATGACGATCAGCAAGGCTATCCATATCATGCCGCCCTGCTACGCTGTTCAAAACATACGATTCCAGCATGGTATCGAAAACAATGCCATTTAAAGCAATGTCATAACGTGCCAAAACCCCACGATCAAATTTCAGGTTTTGACCAATTTTAGGCAGATTAACATCCTCCAGCAGCGGTTTTAAGGTGGCGAGCACTTCATGCAGCTCCAATTGCTGTGGCGCATCCAGATAATCGTGTCCCAATGGCAGATAAGCGGCTTCAACTTCTGATTCCCCCACGGCAATGGCAAAGGACATCCCCACCAGGTTAGCTGTTAAGGTGTCAAGACTGTCGGTTTCAGTATCAAAAGAGAACGCCGGAGCCTGTTTCAGCTTTTCAATCCACTGATCAAGGGATTGGCGTTCAAGGATAGTTTGATAGTTTTCCGGTGAAATTTTAGCGCCAGCTGGTGCAACAGCCACTGGTTCTGACTTAGCGTTGGCTGAGGCAGGTTTTTTCCCATTGCCTTCCAGCCAACTGCCATTCTGTACGTCACTGATCCAACGTTTGAATTCATAATGACTAAACAGTGCCAGTAACGCCTCCGTATCCGGTGGCATAACAGAAAGCTCTAAACAGGTCTTATCCAGCTCAACGTCAGTTTTGATTGTCGCCAATTGGTAGGAAAGATAAGCCACTTCTTTATATTGTTCCATTTTACCACCCAGAGTTTTGGCTCCACGGAAACCAAGTGTGGCAATCTCATCAAGCCGGGCATAGATCTCATCCAATCCGCCAATACCCTGCAATAGTCCCAGAGCGGTTTTTTCACCCACTCCCGGCACCCCCGGAATATTATCGGAAGAATCCCCCATTAAGGCGAGAAAATCGATCATCAGTTCAGGGGGAATGCCATATTTTTCCTTAACCTCTTCTGGCCCCAAAATTGTATTGGTCATCGTGTTAATCAGTGTGATATTTGGCGTCACCAATTGAGCCATATCCTTATCACCAGTACTAATGAGCACCGAACGGCCCTCTTTTGCAGCCTGCAACGCTAATGTACCGATGACATCATCAGCTTCAACGCCTGTCACAACCAGAATTGGCAGTCCCATAGCCTTGACCATTTTGTGCAGCGGTTCAATCTGCAAGCGCAAATCATCTGGCATAGGCGGCCGATGGGATTTGTATTCAGCAAATAGCTCATCACGGAACGTTTTGCCTTTGGCATCAAACACAACCGCCACATGACTGGGTTTGTACTGCATGATCAAACTTCGCAGCATATTCAGAACGCCATACATGGCGCCAGTCGGCTCTCCCGAACTGTTTGTCAGTGGAGGAAACGCATGGTATGCACGATAAAGGTATGAAGAACCATCAACCAAAATCAGGGGATTGTCTGCTATCTGTGCCATAAAATTTTCTTTGTCGTTCTGTGGGATGGATTGATGAATAAAGAATAGAATGCCATATTGTGCCGTTATAGACGAATTTTGCGGGAATTTTCTCGTACTAACTTGCATTTTATGCCAAATATTCTGATAAGTACTCTGTGGATAACTTTGTGCACAAAAAAATGACATATAAAACAGATTGATGTTTATTATCACAAAGAGTGGAAAACAGAAGATGAAAAATCAATGAATTACACGGAACATTAAATAAATATTACAACCGCTTTAAAATCACTGACTTGTGGATATTACCGGAATTTATGTTATGAAAGGTGTTTTTTGGCAAGTATTGTGCCAACTTTCTCATAGCCGACACAATACCTATATCATTTTATATCAATACTAGCGTTTTTGTTTCGTTACGCCACCCTCTGGCAACTTATTTTTTGTTCACCAGATAGTTCACAACATCAGAGAATTTCTGTGAGTAATCCAAAGCTGAACGAGTATCAATTCCACCATTGTTAATCAAGTACTTGCCATTAACAAAGATCGCCGGAACACCGCGCAAATTGAAATCCTGGGCCGCCTGACGCTCTTTAGCGGCCACCGACTGCACGATAAAGCTGTTCAGGGCTGCATCGTATTCTTCACCAGACACTCCCGCTTTGATGAAAGCATTGCGGATATCTTCCTTGCTAATGATGGTTTGGCTTTTCTGAATGCCATCAAACAAAATAGGGGTGACTTTATCTTCAATCTTCATCACAATGGCGACAGCCCAGGCATCAGTCAATGCTTTTCCCAAAGGCCCAAGAAAATCCACATGGTAACGTTCATGGGTCACACCTGCTGGCAAATTTTTCTCAACAGTAGTAGGAACATGATAAATATGTTCAAACTGATAGCAGTGAGGACAATAAAAAGAGAAAAACTCCACCACCTGGGGCTGATTCGCAACCGGATTTTTTAACTCGGTATACTGTTTGCCTTCGGAAAAACCAGAAGCAGATGCATTAAATGCCATAAACGCTCCCACCAGTGCTAGCCAAAATTTCTTCATAATGGTCTCCAAAAAAATTAATACATCGGGTTGAGCTGTAAAGGTGGCTCTTGTAACAGCCGGACTTGTTCAGAAAAAAGACTCACTTGCTTATGCCAAAAATCACTATCAGCCATCCACGGAAACGCTTTTGGAAAAGCCGGATCTTGCCAGCGACGAGCAACCCAAGCTAAATAATAGACTATTCGCATTGCACGCAGAGGCTCTATTAATGCCAAGGTCTTGGGATCAAATGCCATAAATTGACCATATGACTCAAGCAAGATATCCAACTGGATCAACCGTTCTTGCCGTGATCCACTCAGCAACATCCACAAATCCTGAATAGCAGGGCCATTGCGAGCATCATCAAGATCCACAAACCACGCTTCATTACGCCACAAGATATTACCAGCATGGCAATCCCCATGCAGCCGCAATACTTGCCAGTTATCATGCCATTGGCTTGCGACTGCCTGATTCAATTCATTTAATGCAACCAAAAAATCCTGTTTATGACTCGTGGGAATGAGTTCACATTCAGCCAAACATTGATATGGCTGATATAAATATTCATTCAAGTTAAGTGTAGGACGAGCAGAAAATGTTTTTTTTGCCCCAATTTGATGCATTCTTCCCAGTAATCGCCCAACATCTTCTAGTTGGTCAAAACTATCTGACTCATACTGACGCCCTCCCACACTGGGAAAAATGGCAAAAAAGAAACCACCATAATTCAGCACCGTCTGCCCATCAAATATCAACGGTGCGGCCACGGGCAAATCGGCCTGCTGCAATTCATGTGCAAGATCATGTTCCTCCTGAATTTGCTGCTGACTCCAGCGCAGGGGACGATAAAATTTCACAACATAGCGTTTACGGTTTTCATCCATGAACTGATACACCCGATTTTCATAGCTATTCAGTTCGGTTAGACCTGAATCAAGGTACAGGCCAGATTGCCCCAATGCATCCATGATTAAATCTGGTGTAATATTTTGAAAATTAAAAGCCTTCGATTCCATCACAACACAGTTCTCTCTTCATCAATCTTTAATAATGCCCCGGGCGCGCAACAACGCCGTTTTAAAATCTTCTTCATAATCTTTTTTCACGCCAGGGATTTCTGCATGGCTATCCATGCCGCGCATTTTCAGGTGATAAATCAAAATATCATCCGTTAATTCAGACAACTGTCCTGTGAATCCCGCTTCATCAGCCAGTTTTTGCAAAAGCGCCAACAGATTTAAATCCGGCTCATTCTTCCATACTGGATGTAAAAGTTCGATGACTTCATTGAGGCGGTAATGCTTCATTTTTAGTTCCTTATAAATCACGATACAAATTAGCAGGGTTAATGACTTTGAGAAAGCATTGGTCTGTCAATCAGCGTAAAGTTATACTGCCACCTCAAGCAGCATGGTTAGATATTGATTCACAATTGAAAGACAAAGGGTATACCAAACATTAAATATTTCATTGCCCAATATCAGGTGGTTTAACATGACGCATCTAAAAATCAGTGGCGCAATTCTGGCTGGGGGATTATCCACCCGCATGGGGGGAAACGACAAAGGATTGCTGCAATTTAACAATGCACCACTATACCAGCACATTGCCACAAGATTGCAGCCACAGGTTCATGAATTGTTGATTAATGCCAATCGCAATCTGGAGATTTATCATCAAAGTGGCTATCCCATCATACCGGATATCATTGCCGATTTTTCCGGGCCATTGGCAGGTATGTTGGCGGTTTTAAAAAACGCTATCCACGAGTGGGTGGTATTTGTCCCTTGCGATGTCCCCAATTTTCCTGAAAACCTGGTCGAAAAACTGTGGCACTACAAACAAGACGCTTGGGCTGCTTATGCACATGATTGCGAACGCGCACACCCAACCTTGGTATTAATGCACCGCAATCTCATCCCTCGTCTGGAAAGCTATCTCGCTTTGGGGGACAGAAAGCTGATGTTCTTTATGCAAATGATTAAGGCAAAGACGGTCTATTTTCCCAATCCCAATGCATTCACCAACTTAAATACCCCTGAAGAATGCCATCACTGGGAATACCATCATTGGGAACACCTTCAGGAGACGGCATGAACCACAACATCAACGACATAAAACTGCCGATTTTGGGTATCACGGCTTATAGTGGAACCGGAAAAACGACGCTATTGAAGCAAGTCATTCCACTGTTACGCCAGCAACATATCCGCGTTGGGCTGATTAAGCATACTCACCACAATATGGATGTCGATAAGCCAGGCAAGGATAGTTACGAGCTACGCAAAGCGGGGGCTGCACAAACGTTGGTTGCCAGCCAGCAACGCTGGGCTTTGATGACTGAAACGCCAGAATTGCCGGAACTGGATCTTGACTATCTTGCCAGCCGATTTGATGCAAATTTGTCGGATCTGATTTTGGTTGAAGGATTCAAACATGAACCCATCCCCAAAATCGCTCTTTATCGAGATGGCCTCAACCACACCGTTGATGAGCTTCTCGATCCCTATGTAATAGCAATTGCCAGCGATATTGCGCTGGCAACTCCCCTTCCACAGCTTGATATCAATCGACCGGAACAAGTGGCGGCATTTATTACCAAATGGTTACATCAATAACAGTGGTTATAACAATAAGAATATTTCCTGTCATTCGAGCTGTTATTCGCTTTTGCCTTAGTTCCTTTCCGGCATCAAACCAATAAAAGTCGTTTTTTTGCGAGGTTCAGTCATCAATGCTGCCAACTTTTCGACACAGCGCAGGTAATGAGGCGTTTTCTTATGTGCCGCAACTGCCGCTTCGTCAGCATAAGCTTCATAGATATAAAAGCGGGTTGGGATATTCTCATCACGCAATACATCGAACCGTAAATTACCTGGCTCTTTAACAGAGCCAAGGTGATTATCCCGAAATACTTCAATAAATTCGTCTATCTTGTCGGCTTTAACATTAATTTCCACTAATGTAACGTGCATATTATTCTCCCTTGGCTTTTTCACTCAGGAAAAACTCATAAGCCTGAGCAGGTTTCTCATTGTGATGCACCACGGCCTGCACAGCTTTCAGCATCGCAACAGGGGCTTCCGACTGGAAGATATTACGTCCCATATCCACACCCGATGCCCCCTGATCAATCGCCTGATAGCACATATTTAACGCGTCCAGTTCCGGCAGTTTCTTACCACCTGCAATCACAATCGGCACAGGACAGCCCGCCACAACCCGCTCAAAACCGCTATCAACATAATAGGTTTTGATGATGTTTGCCCCCATTTCGGCTGCAATGCGAGTCGCTAACGAAAAGTAACGTTGGTCACGCGCCATCTCTTTACCAACACCGGTCACCGCCATTGTTGGCATACCATAACGTGTTCCCTGATCCACCAGCTTGATAATGTTCTTGATAGATTGATGTTCATATTCTGAACCGATATAGACCTGTGCTGCAACCGCACAGACGTTGAGGCGCAGTGCATCTTCCATCGCCACCGCAACGGCTTCATTGGAGAGTTCAGTCAGAATAGAGTTAGCCCCAGACGCACGCAGGACTACAGGTTTATTGGTTGCAGGCGGAACTTGACTGCGCAGGATACCGCGGGTACACATCAACACATCGGTGTATTCAAACAACGGGGCGATATTGATATCAATACGCTCCAAACCTGTCGTTGGGCCCTGAAAATAACCGTGGTCAAATGCTAGCATCACCGTTTTATTGGTAACGGGATTGAAAATCCGTGACAAACGGGACTGCATCCCCCAATCCAGTGCACCACAGCCTTTCAGTTCAAATAGCGTGTTCTGTTGCGGTGTATTAATGCCAAAATCTTTACCATCTTTGATATCATCTAAATCTGCCATTTCTCCCTCCAGAAAGGTGTCAGGACTGCATACCAGCCCCATGCATTAGAAATCGTACTGATTGATATTGTCTTTGGTGAAAATTACCCGCTCCGGCATGACAACAATGCCATTGCCTTTCGCCTCATAACGGTATCCTTGTACACTGTTGGGTGAGATTTCAACACTGTCAATATCAGGAATATTCAATTTATCTCCCACATTCAGTTCGCCTTTTTGCAATATCTCATTGGTAACATGAATGGCTATCTTGCCCTGCTTGACTACATCCCATAAAGCGAACTGTTTGACCGTACCATTTTCAACATAAGGACGCATGACATTCGGGGTACTAAATCCAACAATCGCGACATCTTGACGCTTCAGATTTTCTGCAGCCTGAGCCGCCGCAGGCAAAGCGTTAGCATCTGGAGCAATAATCGCATCCAAGTCCCCCCACGCTTTTAAAATACCTTCCGCGGTTTGCAAAGATTTAGTGGCATCGTTATAGCCAAATCGGGTGGTGACAATTTCCCAATTCGGATGTTCCTCTGCAATCTTGGCTTTAGCTTCTTTTACCCATTGGTTCTGATCTGTCACTGTCGGGCTGGAATAGAAAAAGGCTACTTTCGCTTTTTCTTTCTTCACCTGATTTGCGGCCATATCCACCAAAATGCCCCCCAACTGCTTTGGTGTTCCTTGATTGATATAGATAGAGCGGCATTCTGACGCCGTATCGGAATCCCACGTCAATACTTTGACACCACGCTTCATAGCACGTTTCAAAGCTGGGCACAATCCATCCGGTGACACGGCTGAAACCACAATCGCATCATAGCCTTGGTTAACAAAACTATTAATAAGCTGAACCTGTCCCGCAACACTCGGCTCTGTCGGACCATCGTAAGTGACTTCAATACCCAGCGCCTTGCCTGCTTCCACCGCACCTTGCCCACCACTGGTAAAGAACCCAACGCCGACCAATTTAGGGATAAATGCTATCTTTTCTGCCGCCTGAGCCCAGGAAACACATCCCAGACTTAATGCAGCAGCCAAAGCCAGCTTCTTCATTGTTGGTGCTTTCATGCTTATCTCCATTTATTTTTATTTCAAGATCATCTTTTATATCAATCCAACTTCAAGTTGCAGCTTGCAAATCAATGTGTTGTTTATATCTCCCGCTACGCGGGGAGATATAAGACGCATCTTGAAAGGCGATTGGTATATGTTTCAGAAAATGTTATTGCGAAACAGAAGCTCTTCGACGTTGCCACCAATCACAGATTTGATGACGATGCAGTGAAACAGACCGTCCTATCACCGTTACAATCAGCAAGGCACCAGACAACGCACTGGATATCTGATTAGTAATTCCCATCATATGCAATCCTTGCTGCAAATAACCCACCAGCAAAACCGCCAGTGCCGTTCCCATAATCGAACCAGATCCACCATAAATATTAGCCCCTCCCAGCACGACAGCCGTAATCGCGGGCATCAGAAAAGAACTTCCCAAATCGGAACGCGCCGAACCAAAATAAGAAACCAAAATAATCGCCGCCACTGCCGAAGCCAGCCCGGTCAAAGCGTATAAAAAACATAAAATTCGATTTACGGGGATAGCACTGTAACGAGCAACACAGCTACTCTGCCCGATAAGAAAAACATTACGGCCACGATGGGTACGATGCATAAATAGCCAGAACACCAATACAAAAAGGATAAAGATGACTAAAGGAACAGGCAGGTTGAGCAGCGTCAGGTTGGCAAAATCAGTAAATGTATCAGGAAAACCACCAATGCCTTCATATCCCGTCGCGCCAGATAGGCCCGACAGCAATAAGGCGCTACCGCCAAACAGGTACATCGTACCAAGCGTAATGACCAACGGATTCACACCCGTATAGAAAATCAGGGCCGCATTAATCAAGCCGCACAGCACCCCGACAAGTAAAGTAAAAGGAATTGCCACAATCATCGGTAAACCAGCTTGATACATCACACCTAATGCGATAGCACATAGGCCGATAATCGAACCAAAAGAGATATCAATACCACCACTGACAATCACCATCGTTAACGGCAACGCGATAATGCCGATGCAGATAAAATCACTGGTACTGAACAACAGCACATTAATATCCAGCATCCTTGGATTAGCTATGCCAAACAGTAAAATTTCCGCCACCAACAACATTAAAAGCGCCGTTTCCCAACCATAACGTTGTACCCTATTCATTATGGCCTCCCGTTTCTTGCGGTGTGTTTTTGTTTATTGGTTCAAGGAAACGGGCGTAACGTTGCTGGCGTAAATTATTGCCAACGACATTACGTAAACGCCCATCCAGCACTAACACCATCAACAGGACAAGGCCAGCAATAAAATCATTCCACCATGCCGATAACTTGAGGAGTACCAACACACTATCAATTTGCGTCAAAAAATATGCTCCGCAGATCGCCCCAAAGACAATTCCAACGCCCCCCAACAAACTTATACCACCTAATACACAGGCAGCGATGGCTTTCATCTCCAGCCCATTCCCCGTTTGATTCGGAATAAAGCCAATCTGAGCCACAAACACAATACCTGCCAATGCTGCCATCACGCCATTTATGGTGAATGCCGTGATGCGAATGCCATTGACGGGAGCGCCAAGCTGACGAGCGCCTTGCAGGTTATCACCTGTGGCATAAAACCCACGGCCAAACTCAGTTTTCTTTAACATCCACGCTATCGACAGAATCAATAACATCAACAACCAGCCAATTGGTGAAACACCCAATAGTATTGGTCTGGCGAGTTCTTTAACCTCAGCGGGCAAACCTTCGATCCATTTACCACCGGTTAACAACAGCATTAATCCACGGTATAAACAGAGTGTGCCCAACGTGGCAACAATCGCTGGAATTTTTAACCATGCCACCAACACACCATTAATAAACCCCGCCATGATGCCAACCAGCAACGTAACTAAACAGGCAATCGCCAGTGGAAGCCCTGTATTAAGCGACATGCCCAACACTACCGCACATAGTCCGGTAGTCGAACCAACAGACACATCAATATTGCGGGTTAACATGACCAGCGTGGCACCCATTGCTAATAAAATAAGAATTTGGGCATTACCGAAGATCATAGTGATCGTTTGGAGGCTGAAAGCATGGCTATCGAGACTTCCTAGCAAAGCAAACAGTCCCAAAATGGCGATCAATACTGTAGCCTCTCGGTTATTCTGGATGAATTTCAATGTGACGTTCCCCAAAAGAAAGATGCATAATCTCGTCCACATTCATGTGGTCTTTATCAAGCTGTCCACAAAGCTCGCCGTGATGCATGACCAGCACGCGATCAGCCAACTGAACAATTTCATCAAGATCAGAAGAAATCAGGAGAATCGCCACTTGTTGGCTGGCGATTTTGTGAATAAGCTGATAGATATCATTACGCGCTCCAACATCAACACCCCGCGTTGGTTCATCAATAATCAAGACGGTAGGCTTGGCTTCCAGGCATTTAGCAATCAGGATCTTTTGCTGATTACCGCCAGACAGCGTACGTACAGATTGATCTACATTGTGGAATCGAATATTGAGCGCTTGACGATATCGTTCCAATACTCCGACATCGTGGGTGGAACGTGTCCAGAAAGTGCTTCGGCTGTGCGTTAGCGAACAAACATTCCAACTCAAAAAGGCGTCAAGAAATAATCCAAAAACTTGCCGATCTTCAGGCAAATAAACCAACCCATGTTGCAAACGTTCTGCGGTATCGAGTTTATTGATGACTTGTTGTCGGAAACGAATTTCACCACTCGCTATCGGGCGCAATCCATATAGTGTCTCTGCCAGTTCCGTACGACCTGCTCCTACAACACCAGACAAACCAACAATTTCCCCCGCCCGTAGCGTCAAAGAGATGTCACGAAATCCCTCCCCACATAGAGAAGTCACTTCCAAAACGGGAGTTGCTGATAGGTTATCCGATACATTACTACTAGCTTTCAAGCTCAATTTTTGATTATCAGCCAACGCAATTGATTTTACCGTAGGTGTAATCGCCTGAATTATTGCTTCCGTTGTAAAACGCTCAATCTCGCCGCTAAGAGCGATGCCCCCATCTCGTATCACACTGACATAATCTGCAATCTCACGAATTTCAGGTAATTTGTGGGAAATGAAAATAATCCCTACCTGTTGCTGCCGTAATTCCCGTATTCGTGCAAACAAACGTTCAGTTTCTGCGGGCGTCAATGCAGCAGTTGGCTCATCCAGAATCAAAATACGAGAATTACGCATCAAGCCACGCATAATCTCCACCAACTGCTGATCTGCTACATTCAAAGCGCCGGCTGGCATCTTCAAGTCAATTTGGCAATCAAGCTGAAGCAATAATTCGTGCATTCGGCTTGTACTGGCTTGATGTTTTGGCAAACGAAACAGGATATTTTCCTGAACGGAAAGATTGGGAAATAACAAAGGTTCTTGTGGAACCAGATAAATGCCCAGTTGATGCGCTTTCGTCGGTGTCAGATAGCTGATAGTAGCACCATCCACAACCAACGTGCCGGCATCCGGCTGTTCAATACCCGCAATGATTTTCATCAAAGTTGATTTACCCGCACCATTACCACCTAATAATGCATGAACCTGCCCTGGCATCAGAAAGAAATCAATCTGCTTCAACACCATCAAACCAGAAAACTGCTTACTGATCCCACGGGCAACTAAAAGCGGAGCACTGTTAGTCGGGCTCAGGCAAAACGGATCATGGGAATTAGTGGCAATATTGCTCTGTGACATCACGTACCTCATGGCATTTTGGGTTTGCGTTTCTGACACCGATGCGAGATTGAACATTTATTTAATTTAAAAACATTTGTTCAAGACTCTAATGTAAAACTTAAGACTTTTTCAATAATCAGATCACATTTTGTGAAAAATTTAGATCCATATTAAAATATGTTCAAATTTTGCGATAAGCCTCTAGTACATTAGAGATATTTATGCTTATTCTTTCCTCGTGGATAAAGAAGTTATTATGTCGACCAAATTAAATCAGAAACAATCCGTCTCAGGGAAAAGCGTATTATCCGAGGAAATTGACTATTCAAGCTACAACTACCCAGGAAATAGCATGAGTGAAGAAGAACTAATGGCCCGCATTGCCTGGTTTTACTATCACGATGGTCTGACGCAAGGAGACATCGGTGAATTACTCGGCCTCAGTCGCCTGAAAGTTTCCCGTCTGTTAGAGAAAGGGCGGCAATCTGGCGTGATCCGCGTTCAGATCAATTCGCGCTATGAAGGGTGTTTGGAGTTGGAAAGTGCTTTGCAAAAACGCTTTAATCTCAGACAGGTTCGCGTATTACCTACCCTTGATGGCATGAATCTGAATGCGCGTCTTGGTATCGGAGCCGCTCACCTGTTAATGGCGCTGATTGAACCTCACCAGCTATTAGCTATTGGATTTGGTGAAACGCCGATGTGTACTTTGCAGCATCTGAGCGGTTTTATCTCATCTCAGCAAATTCGGTTGGTGACGCTGTCAGGCGGTGTTGGCCCTTATATGACAGGTATTGGCCAGCTTGATGCAGCCTGTCCTGTCAGCATCATTCCGGCACCACTGCGAGCCTCTACCCATCAAGTTGCGGCGACATTTCGCGAAGAGCGCAGTGTACGGGACGTGATTTTGGCAGCTTGTGCGGCCGATACTGCTATCGTCGGGATCGGCGCCATCAAACAGAAGCAACATGCAACTATCATGCGTTCCGGCTACATCAGCGATGGCGAACAATTGATGTTTGGCCGCAAAGGTGCTATCGGTGACATTCTTGGTTACTTCTTCAATATGGAAGGTGAGCTGATCAGCGACATTGATATCCATCAGGAACTGATCGGCATTTCATTGCCAGAAATGAAAACCATTCCTAATGTCATTGGTGTAGCAGGCGGCATCGAAAAAGCAGATGCTATCGTTGCTGCACTGAAAGGGGGTTACATTAATTCACTGGTGACAGAAGAACAGACCGCGAAAGCTATGTTAATTTGATCGACGAATAATCTCTATCCATCCCCTGTGCCATATCGAATAAAAAGAAGATAACAACAGACGAGGATAGTATCATGAATCAACGCGCTCATGCTCACCCATCAAGGAAGTATTTGATGGCGCTTGATGCAGGAACTGGCAGTATCCGTGCAGTTATATTTGATCTCGAAGGGAATCAGGTTGCCGTTGGACAAGCTGAATGGATACACCATCCCGTACCGAATGTTGCGGGTTCAATGGAGTTTGATCTGAAAAATAACTGGCAACTGGCCTGCCAATGTATTCAACAGGCGCTGCAAAAGGCGGAACTGCCCGCCAATGCGATTCAAGGCGTTGCTGCCTGTTCAATGCGGGAGGGTATTGTCCTTTATAATCGTGACGGCGATCCTATCTGGGCGTGTGCCAACGTAGATGCCCGTTCCAGTCATGAAGTCAGCGAACTGAAAGCGCTTTACAATAATACCTTTGAATATGACGTCTACCGCTATTCCGGCCAAACATTGGCATTAGGAGCCATGCCACGCCTGCTTTGGCTTGCTCATCACCGCCCTGATATCTATCAACAAGCCAGTACCTTAACCATGATCAGTGATTGGCTGGCTTATATGCTAAGTGGCGAGCTGGCGGTTGATCCCTCTAACGCGGGCACAACGGGAATGCTGGATTTAGCCAGCCGCGATTGGCGCCCAAGCCTGTTGGAAATGGCAGGATTGCGTGCGGATATCCTCTCTCCTGTCAAAGAAACAGGCACCTTGCTCGGCTATATTACGGAAAAAGCCGCAGCAGAATGCGGCCTGAACAGTGGCACTCCCGTGATTATGGGCGGTGGCGATGTTCAACTCGGCTGTCTTGGCATTGGTGTCGTCAAACCTGCCCAAACTGCGGTACTCGGCGGAACATTCTGGCAGCAAGTCGTCAACCTGCCTGAACCCATCACCGATCCAAACATGAATATCCGCATCAATCCGCACGTTATCCCCGGCATGGCGCAGGCAGAATCCATCAGTTTCTTCACCGGCCTCACCATGCGTTGGTTCCGCGATGCTTTTTGTGCAGAAGAAAAACTGCTGGCAGAACGACTGGGCGTTGATGCCTACAATCTGCTGGAAGATATGGCGGCACGAGTTCCTGCCGGTGCCTATGGTGTCATGCCGATTTTCTCCGATGTTATGCGCTTTAAATCGTGGTATCACGCTGCCCCATCTTTCCTTAATCTCTCGATTGATCCGGAAAAATGCAACAAAGCAACACTATTCCGGGCATTGGAAGAAAACGCCGCTATCGTCTCGGCGTGTAATCTCGATATGGTTTCGACCTTCTCTGGTGTCCAAGCAGAATCGCTGGTCTTCGCAGGCGGTGGCTCAAAAGGCAAACTCTGGAGCCAAATTCTGTCTGACGTTACGGGACTGCCTGTCCGCGTACCGGTGGTAAAAGAAGCAACAGCATTGGGTTGTGCTATTGCAGCAGGGGTTGGTGTTGGATTGTATGATTCCATGCCCGCAACAGGAGAAAGATTGGTACGTTGGGAGCGGGAATATCAACCGAATTTAAGCCACCGTGAAATTTACCAAAAAGCGAAAAAAGACTGGCAGGCGGTATATGCAGACCAACTACACCTGGTGGATGATGGGCTGACGACGTCATTGTGGAAGGCACCGGGGCTGTAATTTTTGATTGGCCTCGAATTGTGAGGCCAATAAAATAATCAAATCTCTCACCTCATAGTCACAAACTCTTCCGCCGCCGTCGGATGGATAGCAACCGTATTATCAAAATCCTTCTTCGTTGCTCCCATTTTCAGCGCAACCGCAAAACCTTGCAGTATTTCATCCATTCCAAAGCCAATACCGTGAATACCAACTATCTTCTCATTGGCTCCTACACAAACCAACTTCATACGGCATGGCTGACGGTGCTGCGTCACTGCGGTGTACATTGCGGTGAATGACGATGTATAAACCTTAACCTGATCTTCGCCATACTGAGTCTTTGCCTGTGGTTCCGTCAAACCTACCGTACCAATTGGTGGATGGCTAAATACCACTGTAGGTATATTGGTGTAATCCAGATGTTCATCAGGTTTGTTATTAAACAGACGCTCTGACAAACGACGCCCTGCTGCTACCGCAACGGGTGTCAATTCCACCGCACCCGTGTTATCACCCACTGCATAAATACCGTTAACATTGGTATTCTGATACTTATCGACCTGGATATAGCCTTTTTCATTCAGCCTAACACCTGTTGCAGCTAGATTCAGCTTATCTGTCATTGGCTCACGCCCAATCGCCCAGATCAGCGTATCAACAACCTGCTCCCGACCATCCTGCAATTTAACAGTCAGGCTGCCATCACTATTTTTCATCACAGACTGTAATATTGCTTCTGTATGCAGTATTGGCCCTTCAGTTTTGATGACTTCTAACAGTGTTTCCACAATCATGGGATCAAAAGAACGCAGAGGTGCGTGCTTACGGACAAACAGATGTGTTTCGCTACCCAGTGCATTCAAAACACCCGCGATTTCAACAGCAATATAGCCAGCACCGACCACAGCAACACGCTTCGGCATTTCATTTAGTTCGAAGAAACCATCTGAATCAAGACCATATTCAGCACCGGGAATATCTGGACGTACAGGACGACCACCTGTCGCGATCAGGATATGGTCAGCCGTGATTTTTTCGCCATTAACCTCAACAGTATGTGCATCAACAAAACGGGCGAATCCTTGAATGACATCGACCTTATTGTTATTCAATACGCGTTCATATGACTGATGAATACGATCAATATAAGCAGTACGGCTAGCAATGAGTTTTTTCCAGTCAAAATGATTGACGGTAGTATCAAAACCATAATCGGGACCATATTGATGAATAGATTCCGCAATTTGAGCAGCGTGCCACATCACTTTCTTTGGTACACAGCCCACATTAACACATGTTCCACCTAATGCCTTTGCTTCAATCAGGGCACATGTTTGCCCATACATGGCTGCACGGTTAATGGAAGCAATACCGCCACTGCCACCACCAATTGCAATATAATCGTAATGTTTACTCATCTTAGGTCACTTCCGTCTAATCAATTAAGTTACTGCTAAAGTTCAGCCTGACGTCATTGTGACAAAAAATTATCACTCACAGTGGACGATTCTAACTCTTATTGCCATAGGCCACGGCTATCGAGTCACAGTTTATTCAGACGTCATCAAACCTTTAATAACGACGCCACGCTGAACCTTTACCTTATTCAGGGACAATCCACTCTACTGATGTATGTCCTGTGCCTTCAGGAACTAATACCTGATGCAACCACGGTAACACGGCCTTCATCTGTTGTTCTAATTTCCACGGTGGATTAATGACGATCATACCTGATGCCGTCATACCCCGTTGATCACTGTCAGGGCGCACACCAAGTTCAATTTGTAAAATCTTACGAATACCCGTGGCTTCCAGTCCCTTTACCAAACGTTTAATCTGCTGACGCAGAACAACGGGATACCACAGAGCATAAGTACCTGTAGCAAAGCGCTTATACCCTTCCTGAATACCCTGAACGACATTCTGATAATCTGATTTCAATTCATAAGGTGGGTCGATCAGCACAAACCCACGACGACTTTTTGGTGGCAGTTTTGACTTCAACTGTTGGAAACCATCTTCCCGCATGACACGGGCACGTCTGTCGCGGGAAAATTCCGTACGTAACAGGGGAAAATCGCTGGGATGCAATTCACTCAGATTAAGCTCATCATGCTCCCGCAATAAGTGACGGGCAATCAGCGGAGAGCCTGGGTAATAACGTAAAGTGCCTTGTGGATTCAATGCTTTCACAACATCCATGTATGCAGCCAATTCTTCGGGGATATCATCACGCTGCCAAATACGGGCAATACCTTCCAGATACTCTCCCGTACGTTCGGCATGTTCTCCACTCAAATGATAGCGGCCTGCACCAGAGTGAGTATCCAGATACAGGAAAGGTTTTTCTTTTATTTTAAGCGACTCAATGATCAGGCTTTGTACTACGTGCTTTAACACATCAGCGTGGTTGCCGGCATGGAAGCAATGGCGATAACTTAACATTGGATTTAACCCCGAAAGCAAAATATTAATAACTTGCCTGATGCCCTACCAGACAACTAAAGAGGCATTATAGCCTTATTCTCAACAAAAAAGATAAAAGCTGCCTTATGCTCCCTCTTCGTTGTGGATCCAGAGGAATTTTCAGGATCAAAACAAAATCAGCGTATAAAATTCCAGATAAATAATCTCAAAATTTTAGGAATAGTTCATGATGTCGAAAACAGTGATTTCATCTGTATTGATCGTTTTCAGTATGAGTATTGCCTATGCAAACCAAGGTAAGGCAGGATGTGAGATAAAGAAAAAAACATTAGAAAAACAACTCCAATATGCTCAAGCAGATAAAGATGAGCGTCTGATAAAAGGATTAACTCGCACTTTGGAAAATATAAAGGCCACATGTGCCCTGGAAGAACTTCTGCAAGAACACAACAATAAGCCAGAAACCATAAAAGATAATGCACAAAATAATACGACAAGGAATTTAGCTGATAAAAACAATTCACCACAATTGAAACAGCCAAGTAGCAAAAGCCAGTCCCACATCACCCCTAAAAGCAACAAAATAGACATTAAGAAAAAATAGATAAAAAAGACAGGCCATGTAAAAGCCATGGCCTGCATACAATCCTGTATTTATCTTATGTTTTATAGCCCTCTCCCTCTAGTTTGCTGCGCATTGGAGGGAAAAATATTGTAATAGATTTTATCACTCATAAGCGGTTCATCTTCAATTTTCACGGAAAGAATGGAGTTATCTTTAGAAATAGCATAATGACTAAAATAATTTCCCTCTCTTTCATAAGGATAATGAAAGTTAGGCTTAATAAATTTTTTCATATAAGATTCATTAGGTGGATGATATTCATCTGAATAAATCACCTTCTGATCCCTGACAAAAATAATCTTATAAAAAAGGCTCGTTTCGTAATCAAACTTAGTTCCGATAATTTTTTCAATATCCTCTGGTGCTATGCCTTTGTCGATGATATACATTTTGTCCCAGTCAAAAGGAATAATCTTATTCATATCAATCAAGCAGGTTGTATTCTTCTGGCAATGCTTATCGGCGTAATCAATAATTCCTAATCTGCTGTTTCCAAAAGATAAAAATAAAATGATAACTCCCAGCATTAACGAGAAAATAATAATATTACTTTTGTCGACATTACGGAAAAACATCATTCCCCCCTTCATAATCAAATCTGATATGAGAAAACGGCCTTGGAATTTTCACCTCTAAAATCAAACAGCTAATATTATTACCCAATCAATACAGTTTCATTTCTGTCACTGTACCTTGCCTCATGACACTGATAAACACAGACAGAAACCTCCCCCTCTGCCTTTCCAACAGCAGACTGGTATTTTTTGGATTTTATAATATGTCATGAAGGTATATCTTGAATTGTGTAGACAACACCACCTCACTTATTACTTAAAAACAAGCAATTGTTACACAATTGTTATTTAGTATCCTAAGTGCGGTTTACAAGATAAAAATTAATGTCTATCTCTTATTCTTAGCATCAACAGTATCATACAGGGACACTTTGGATGACTAAAAAGTATAGTAATTGTACCCATGTTTTTTTTGATTTCAAATAGAAAAACATGGTAATAAAATAATAAACTAGATAAATAGTTGCTAACGTGATTTTATGATTATTTTAGAGTGATTAGGTATATCCGATTTGTTACATCATGAAACAATCAGAAAAGGGAAAGAAACACTGGTAATTTATACATACCAATGTAATTTGACGTTCAATATATTTTTAAAATCAAAAATACGATAATAAACAAGCATAAAATGATTTTAAGTTTATTTTTTACATGAATTACCACCATATCATCACATGCATTTTGGCAACAACCATCTTAAAGTATTTCTTAAAATAGAATATTGATATTAACAACCTCCCTATAATATTTAAACCCAGTTTTATTTGTGGACACACTGACAATATCTGATGCATTAATTCTGTAAACCACATCAGTATCAATAGCATCATAAATATAGAAAACATCCATTATTCATCAGCATTACCTACCATTATAAAATGAAATAATTTAAATATTAATTATATATTTCCTTATACATTATAATAATGAAAAATAAAAAAACACCATAAATTCAAACAGATAAAAAATCACACCTATACAAATGAAATAAAAAGAGATAGAGATGGATATATTTAAACCAAAATTAAATTTCACTTAACTCTTAATATTGAGACGACACATAACCAAAATGAATCATAATAAATAACTAAGGTAAATTTATAAATTTAAGATGTAATTTTTAACAAAAAATAATTATCAATCAGAACAACATAAAATACTTTCTATGCTTTAATGCTTCATTAATAAACCAGGATGTTTAAACCTAACCCAACACTATACACTTCCCATCAACTATTGTCATTTGGGTATTACTATGATTAAAAGGACAATAATCTTCATCTTATTATGTTCTACATTTCAGGTAAGCGCATCCCCTGACGTGCTTAGTCCTGCTTTCCCTACAGATGAAGCAAGAAGAACTTTACAGGACAGTTCACGGGAAATAGACCAATTAATTGAAGAGCGTCGCCATCAAGGATTGATTAATCGCTCAAATAGCGTTTCACCACAAACGGTTTCACCCGTGGTGAAGGAAGCGCAGCCATGTTTGGCCATCAATGGGGTTTATCTGCAAGGCATTACCTTACTCTCTCCAGGAGATCTAAATACACTCAGTGCCCTGCCCGATAACTGTATCACCAGCAATGATATCAACAAGCTGTCAGCGGAAATCACCAACCTTTATATTGCTAAAGGTTACATTACGGCACGCGTTCAGTTTCTTCCCCTAAATCCCCATGGTGAACTGGGGATCAATGTCGTTGAAGGTTTTGTCGAGGCGATAGAAGGAGGTGACCGCTGGGTTAATAGCCAAACACTATTCCCTCGTTTGACAAACAAACCACTCAACCTAAATCAGCTTGATCAAGGGCTAGATCAGGCAAATCGCCTGCAATCAAACAAAACGACACTCGATATTCTACCGGGTACTGTTAATGGTGGTTCTATCGTCAAGCTACATAATCAGCATTCTTCCCCATGGAGAATAACCACTACAACCGATAATTATGGACATAAAAGCACAGGAAAATGGATCACGCGACTCAATGCCAGTGTCGATAGCCCATTGGGATTATCTGACTTTGTTAGCCTCAGCGGCGCCAGTACCGTCGATAAACCCAATACCCAATATAATCGCGCCTATACTCTACTCTATTCGCTCGCCTATGGAGCTGTAACCTTGAGTGGATTTAACAGTTATTCCCAATACACTAGCCATCCCCGTTTACAGAGGAACTCGATCATACTGAACGGGAATTCACAACAAAAAGGCGTTCGTGCCGATTGGGTTTTTCATCGTAACCAGTCACAAATTAGCACATTAAACACCCAGTTTGTTTATAAGAATTACACTAACCATATCCAAAAAGCCGGGATTACTGTCAGTAGCCAGACATTGAGTGTCCTCGAACTGGGTATTAACCATTTACAAATTATCCCTTCAGGGTTGATCTCCCTCAATATGAGTATTGAGCGGGGAATGCCGTGGTTTGGTGCCCAAACCACTAAAACCAGTCTGAATAAGCAATTTACCAAAGGGAAATTATCGGCAAATTTACAACAGCGTTTCACACTCTTGGCTGTGCCTTACCAATTTAGCAGTCAATTTTATGCCCAATACAGTAAAGATGGGCTACCGGGTGTTGAGTGGCTCAATGTAACTGACCGTAATGCAGTGCGAGGCTTCAGTAAAAATGTGTCGTCGGCTGATAATGGCTGGTATTTAAGAAATACGCTTTCTCACTCAATCCCTATTGCCAATGGCTCACTTGCGTTACGCACCGGCGTGGATATCGGCCAGGTTAAAAGTTATCGCAGCCAGGACAGCTGGAAAAGCAGTGCCGGATTCAGTGCAGGTTTGACACTACGCTATCAGCAACTATTTGCAGATGTTGAGATCAGCCGAGGCAAATTACTTTCTCGCCCAAATAGGGATACGGATGAACCTATTCAACTGTTAACTCGCTTCTCTTACACTTTTTAATTTTTTGAACCATTTGATTTTTTAACCGCAGTCAGTTGTGGGGATTATTAGAACAATAATCCCCAGAGCGCTGCACATGGCAATAAAGATGCAAATAAGGAAATTATATGAAAAGTAAAAAATTTAAACTGTCTCCAACGGGAAAACTTGCCGCCTCTATGGCAATTATTCTGGCAACCTGTTCAGTCAGTTTTGCCAATGATATTACACCTGGTGGCGATGCCGCACACAGCCCAGATGTTATGCAAGCGGATACCGGCGCAACAGTGGTCAATATCGTTGCACCTTCCGAATCAGGGTTATCACATAACCAATACCAAGACTTTAACGTCAATCAAATGGGTGCGGTGTTCAATAACTCCCTGGAGAATGGAACATCACAATTGGCAGGTGAATTATCTGCCAACAGCAACCTCAATGGACAAGTTGCCAGTGTGATCTTAAATGAGGTTATTAGCCGTAATCCTTCGCTTTTGCTCGGCGAACAAGAAGTATTTGGTATCGCTGCCGATTATGTGCTAGCAAACCCTAACGGTATCACTTGTAACGGCTGTGGTTTTATCAATACCAATCAGGCGTCATTGGTTGTCGGTAATCCGCTGGTAGAAAATGGGATCCTGCAAGGCTTCAATACGTTTGATAATTTGAACGCCTTGAATATCAGAAACAATGGCTTATCCCATAATGATGTACTGAATCTGATCGCCCCTAAAATTGACATCAACGGCCAGGTGATCACCGCAAAAAACCTCAATCTCACGACGGGGAATAACAAAATTTCGGCTGATGGCCAAATCCTGGATACCCAGCAAGCCAATATCAATGCACTCGACAGCTATTATTTGGGCAGTATGCGGGCAGGACGCATTCGCCTGCTGAATACGGCGGAAGGAAGCGGAGTTAATTTAAAAGGCCAAGTCACCGCCAATGATGGCATTGAAGTTGAATCCTACGGTGATGTGAAATTGGACGCTGCAGATCTAAAAGGCGGGGATATTACCTTGCGCGGCAATAATGTGTTGTCCCAAGGACGCCTGAGTCAATCTTCATCAGACAAAATGGGCAGCGATAATCACGATAGCACTTTTAGTGGCATTTATACCGAACAAAAGCAAATCAGTGAATCTGTCGCCCGTACCCAATTGGCAGGCAAGAACATCACGCTGGTGGCCAAACAAGACAACCAAGTGATGGCAACTGATATCGAAGGGGATAATGTCCAACTAGCTGGCACCAATCTGAAACTCAATGGGCAACAGCTTCACCAATTTGCCCGTAACACGAATAATCAACGGAAATTATCTTGGAAGTATGATGTCACCAATGAGAGTGAAAAATACGAGTACGAAGGCAATACCATCAATGCTCGTGAAAATGTCCATTTAGCCAGTGAAGGCAATACCGAAATTCTTGGCAGTAAGATCAAAGCGGGCAATCAGTTGTCTGTATCAGCCCGGAAAGATGTGAAGCTAGCAAGTTTGGTGGAATCAGAAATAACTTCACAGAAGGGATACAAAAAGAACCATAGTGCATCATTGCAAACGGGTAATTGGAATGAGGTCAATACCACCCAAAGAAGTACCAGCAATGAATTAAGCGCAGGCGGGATCTTAGGTATCAAAGCGAAAGGAAATATTGATATCATCGGAACCCGGATTAACTCAGGCAAGAACCTGATTATTATTGCGGATCAGCAAACTAACATTACTGTCCAATCCCTCATTGATGATCAAATCCTTACCAAGGATAAAACCTATTGGGGCGGGATTGCCGGTGGCAGCAAAAAAGATAACCGCGATAAATCAGAAACCCATCATATTTCCGAAGTGACGTCTGGCGAGCACTTACTGCTGACTGGAGCAAATGGTGTCACCATTACAGGCAGTAAAGTTAAAGCGCAAAACGGTGCTTATGTTGAAGCCAATGACGGACAGTTAACTATCGATAATGCAGTCAGCCATACTTTTAAAGAGGTGGATGAAAGAAAAGGCACCATTTTCAACATCACCAAAAATACTAACCAAGAACACAACCAGCAGCAAAAATCTTCCGGTAGTCAATTGGTTTCTGATGCAGAACTGAAATTACTCAGTAATAAAAACATTAATGTTATTGGCAGTCTGGCAAAAAGTGCCGGAGAGCTGCAAATGAATACATCAGGCAATATCAATATCCTAAATTATGGTGAGAAAAATCAGGATCAACAGGAAAAAACCAACCTTGACTGGCAATACTACGCCAAGGATGTGAAAGATAACCAATACCGTGCAGGTGTCGGTTTTGAACACACCACCGATAAACAGAAAGATGAAGGCATAACGCAACGCCCATCAGAACTGAATGGTGGCAACCTCACCGTAAATGCCGGCCAAAATGTTACCGTGACCGGCTCTAAGTTGGTCACCACACAAGGCGATGCGAAAATTACCGGAAATAACATTGCGTTGCTGGCCGGCGAAAATAGCACATCAACCTCAACCTCACAGGAAAAATTGAGCAGCAGTGTGTTTGTCACTGGCGGTATGGACAAACTCGGTAGTGGTGTTGAAGGAACTTACAACAGCAATGGAAAATCCGACAGCCGAATAACGGCAGAAGTCACCAAAACTCAGGTGACTGGCAACCTTGAGCTGAATGCAATGGGTGAGTTGAAGCAGCAGGGTACGGATCATCAAGTGCAAGGTTCCTATCAGGCTAATGCCGGCAGCATTAAAAATGTGGCAACAGCCAATACTGAATCCACCTCAACCAGTCAATTACAGGTAGGTGGCGAGATCAGTGGGACTGCCGATTACAGCGCAACGACCCGTCCTGTAGAAAAAACCGTCAAGGCTGCCGCAGATAAGAAACTGGATACTTCCATCACAAATACGGGTTTGCCTAATGCCGGTATTGAACTGGCGCTAAATGGTAACAGCCGTTACACCAATAACCATCAATCCAATGCTGTGGTGACTAACATCAAAGCAGGAGATGTCAAAGTCACAACGAACGGTGACATTTATGACCAAGGGACACAATACCAAGCCAACAAAGATGGTGTCTCACTGACCGCAGGCAGCCATACCAGTGAAGCGGCAGCTAACAGCCAAAACGCCCATACCGCTGACACGACTGGCAATGCCAGCTTACGTGTCTATACCACAACCGGTGCAGATCTCTCCGTTAATGGCAAAGGCAGTGGCAGCTATCAGAAAACATCCAACAGCACCAGCAGCGCAGTGACCAGCAGCATCAACGCTCAAAACGGCGTTAACGTTCAGACGGCCAGAGATGCGCGCTACCAAGGCACTTCAATCAATGCAGGTGAAGGTACGGCCAACGTTAATGCAGGTGGAAATATTCAATTCAATCAGGCCACCAACCACAATAAGAAACAAGGCAGTGGTTACAATGGGGAAATTTCCCTGACCGTGGGAACCAATCCTGATGGCAAAAATTTCAGTGGTAGCCTTGGTGGCGGTTATAACACCGACAATCAGAACAATACTACCGCTCAAACCAGCAATATCGCTGGTGGACAAGGCGTAAATCTGAATGCAGGTAATAACCTGACATTACAAGGTGCCAACGTTTCCAGCAAACAGGTAGATTTAACCGCACAGCGTGGGAAAATCGAACTGACTTCAGCCCAGGAGACTGCCAATGCCAATGGTTGGAATGTCGGTGCTAAAGCTAAAGGTGGCATGTTTTCTACTGCCCGCAAAGAAGGAGGTGATGGTGCGACAGGTGATGCTTCAACAACCGATCCGGCCAACAGGATCATCGATAGCAAATATAATATTGGTGGTGAAGTGAAATTTGGCGTCAATAACTTGGCACAAACCACGCACCATAACGCACAGGTTTCCGGTGGCAATGTCAGCCTGACCAGTGCGGGAGATACCTCACTTAAAGGTGCAAATGTGGATGCTAATCAGATCACGGGCAAAGTTGGTGGCAACTTTAATGTCGAAAGCCGCAAGGACAGCACCCATAGCCTGAATGTGGGTCTGGATGCTGGCTTGAGTTATAGCAAAACCGTCAAAGGAGATGCCGCTTCTAAACAGGCTGTTCCTAACGCAGCGGAAAACATTCCAGAAAACACGACAACTGCCACAACGGAAACTGCGGCGGCCGACGACGCTAAAACCGGAGATAAAGCCCCAAGTTTGACAGACCAGTTGAAAGCGGCGTTCAAGGGCTACAATGGCAAACTCAAAGGCAATTACGATACTCTCGATCGAGAAGCGGTAGATAAGCAAACAACCTTGACGGGTACCCAAGAGGTTAATCTGGATGTTTCTGGAACAACTTATTTAGTGGGCAGCAAAATTGATAGCGCACAAGGTGCTGTCTCGCTGAATACCCAGCAAATTAACCAACAATCTGTCACTGGATACGATAAAGGCAAAAACCTAGGTATTAATGTACCAGGTTCCCTCACCAGTCTGGCAACCTCCGCACAAAAAGATATTTTCTCCGGTAAAGTGCCTTTTGTGAAAAATGAGAGCCACGATACTGAACTGCCAACTGTTTACAGTGAAGTTAAGGGTCATCAATGAGATTAATCGATTGATCTTCTGTACGGTAGCCAATATACGGCTACCGTATTCCTTCACCAGTTGCCTTTTCTATTTTGCCTGTTACTCTTTTTTCGCATACATATTTTTTCGCTAGAGGATGTAATGCCAGATAACCATGAAAAAAGGGAACAACTCAATACAGGGAAGGATCTTACACCATTAGAGAAGGGGCTATATGGCAGTAGAAAAGCGCTTTCCGTCACCATCCGTATTGGCAATACTATCCGCCGTATTCCTTTTATCGCCCACTTTATTAGGGCGGCACAACGTTTTAACGACCGCATGGGTAGCCAATTTGGGGCTGCCATTACCTATTTTTCGTTTCTATCCTTAATCCCAATTCTGATGCTCTCTTTTGCCATCGCCGGTTTTGTGTTGGCCTCCAATCCTGACCTGCTGGCACGTTTGATTAATGGCATCGCTAATAGCATCAGTGATCCCGCTCTCGCCAACACCCTGAAAAACAGCGTAGACACGGCAATCAACCAAAGAACAACCGTGGGACTAACAGGCTTGGCAATCGCCCTTTATTCAGGGATGAACTGGGTTGGTAATTTACGCGAGGCAATACTCGCCCAATCCAGGGATGTCTGGGAACGCAATCATGAAGATAAGGAGAAAATTTACTTTCAATATATTCGCGACTTTTTCTCTTTATTTGGCCTGCTATTTGCGTTGGTCATTACCCTTTCACTGACTTCCATAGCAGGCTCTGCCCAAGCCACTATCGTCCACGCCCTCGGACTGGAAGGGATAGAATGGCTCCGGCCGGCATGGACATCAATTGGTATGACGATTTCCATTTCATCCAATTATTTGTTATTCCTTTGGATATTATGGATCTTGCCGCGTCATCGCCCTGAAAGAAAAGCGCTGTTTAAAGGCACACTCATGGCCGCCATTGGATTTGAAGTGATTAAATCTATTATGACCATGATGTTGCCCCGCCTTGCCAGCTCCCCTTCAGGTGCTGCTTTTGGTTCGGTGATTGGTTTAATGGCATTTTTCTATTTTTTCGCCCGTTTGACGCTGTTCTGCGCTGCCTGGATCGCCACTGCGGAAGAAAAGAAGCCAGATAAACATCCATATCTCAATCAATAAGACTGTTTTTTTGCTGTACCCACTATCTATAACAAACCCAAAAAGGAGTCATTTTATGCCATTTGTGAACATCAAAATTACCCGCGAAGGCGCCACCGCTGAGCAGAAAAAACAACTGATTGAAGGTGCAACCCAATTGCTGGTGGATGTACTTGGGAAAAACCCGGCAACAACCTTTGTCATCATTGATGAAGTCGAAACAGATAACTGGGGTATCGGCGGTAAAAACGTGACTGAGTTACGGGCTGCCGCGAAGAAGTGAATTAAGGGTTTAAAAAATCTTAATCATTTAAATCAGGGCAGATTAACTGCCCTTTTAAATATGCACAAATACATACAAACACTTAAATATAAAATATGGATTTTATGCATTAAACTTCAAGTTGCAATTTATAACACTATATGAAACCTGATTTCTCCCCGCTTCGCGGGAAAAAATTACACGCATCTTGAAGTTATGTTGGTATAGATATAACAATCAATCACCCACTAAAAAATCAAATTAATTTCTATCAGAATCATTTTAAAATATCGTTTACAATTCATTTAATATTTATTAAATAGGCTTATTTAATTTAAATAAGCTTTCAAAATAGTAGATCACTTGAAGGGAACTCAGTCCAATTTTTGCGATCTGATTAATCGCCAAATCAAAAAAATCCCAAAATGGACTGAGTGATGCGAATCATAGCACCAATACCCCGAAATGAACGACGTCAGATGAAAAAATTTATTCATAAAACCCGGGATAAAGATTACGCCCGCCGACTCATGGCACTCTTGATGTTACATGAAGGTCAGACCGTTTCTTACATCGCCAGAACCCTTCATTGTTCACGTTCTTCCGTCCATCGTTGGATAAATTGGTTAACGTTATATGGGCTGGAAGGATTAAAAAGCTTACCGAGAGGAAGGCCTACTCGATGGAATTTAGCCCCGATTTTTAGCTTGTTGTCGTTCTTATTATCACACTCCCCGCAGGATTTTGACTGTTTGCGTTCACGCTGGAGTATTGAACTTATCACTCAGATAATCAATGAATTATTAGGGGTATCACTGTCGAAAAGTACGCTTTATCGTTACTTTTGTCAGGTGGGTATTGTCTGGCGAAGAGCGGCGCCTACTGTCAAAAAGCCTGATCCGGAGTATGACGAAAAAATGGCAAAAATCACCGAAGCCTTAGCCAACGCATCAGAGCAACATCTTGTTTTTTATGAAGATGAAGTCGATATCGATCTGAATCCTAAAATCGGGGCAGACTGGTGTCTAAAAGGACAACAAAAACGCGTGATGACACCGGGGAAAAACCAAAAGCACTACCTTGCAGGCTGCCTTGATGTCCGAACAGGTCAAGTGACTTATGTCGGTGGTATAAAGAAAAACGCTGATTTATTTATCAATATGTTAGAGAAAATTAATCGTCAGTATCGTCAAGCCAAAAGTATCACGTTGATTTTGGATAATTATGGTATTCACAAAAGCCATAAGGTCAGGGAATGGCTAAAACAAAATCCTCAATTTAACCTGTTATTTTTACCGGTCTATTCGCCATGGCTAAATAAGATTGAACGCTTGTGGCAATCCTTGCATGAAACCGTCACCCGAAATCATTGCTGTCAGTATATGTGGCAACTCTTAGCGTGCGTTGAAGAATTTATGATTGCATTTTCATTCGGGCAACAACCGGGAATGAAAAAAATGAGTGTATCGTTATTATGAAAGTTTATTTAAAACAATAAGTGAGAATATAAAATAAACCTAAAGCCAATCATGCAACTTATTATTTTTATTAAAAAACACACTAAGAACACATAGAAATATTTCATATCCAAATAAAACTAAATAGGTATTAATATGCGTAAAGCACAAGCCTTGACTGATAGCAATATTCTATTCGAAAGCTATGCTGAATCTTTAATTATAAAAAACCCTGAAGCTCAACGACTTGTTGATATTGCAACGGAATTTTAACAAGATATACAAAAATTTAATAAGTATGGTCTTCGCAGAAGCTATCATGGTTTTTATTATATTTCTCATTATTATCCTTTGAGAGCGATGGATGAAATATCTCCACAAGAAGCTAAATCTACAATTGAGTCGTTAGCAGGTTCAACATTTGAAGCCTATTTACATTATCCTTTCTGCGAACAAATTTGCACATTCTGCCATTTCCACAAGCAACGTATAAGTGAAACTAACTCACATCTAGCAAAGGAAAAGGAAGTGATAGATATGCTAATTGCAGAACTAAAATTGAATCATGACATTATGGGGGAACCCATTAAAGCCAGATCGCTTCAACTCGGTGGCGGTACACCATCGCTAATGAGCAATGGTAGTCTACATCGCCTCCTCGATAGTTGTGAAAAACACATGATTTTGATGGATGGAGCTGAAATAAAAACAGAAATTTATCCTAAGTCTTATAATGAGTCACAGCTGCGAGAAAAATTACGCCTCTTGAAATCTTTTGGATTTACTGACTTAGTTATTGATTTGGAAAGCGGAAACCAAACATCTTTAGATGCCATAAATCGTCGAAACTCGTCTCTTGATGATTATTTGCGGCTAATTGATATATGTATGTCTGAGGGATTTGATTCGTTCATTAGTGCACTTATGGCAGGGTTGCCATATGAAACTTATGATAGTCTCTACAATACAGTCAATGAGCTTTCTAAGATTAAAGAATTGAACGTAATTAATGTCTTTCCTTGTATTATGAGAGACACTGATATAATTACTCGTAAGCTAGAAAAAAATCCAACTGGTTACAATGATGCACGCACACGGGATCGCATGTGGATTATGGCACGTACAATGCTACATGAGCGAGGCTTTGTGGATGGACCAATTTCATACCTTCACCGACCAGAAATCCGCCCAGAACAACAATCTGATAAATTTGAATGTGTTAATCTTATTGGGATTGAACCATCATCGTTTGGTTATTTAAATGGTAAGAATAACGAATGGGCTGGTCAATACTTCAACTTCTGCAATACCAAAGATCACGCTCAACGAATTAAAAATGGATATCCCGCAATTTGGCGTTTAGGTCGCTATGACAACACGGAAAGAGCCCGGCGGAAAGTTATATTTGGATTAGCAAACGTAAAAACTGAGAACCTCGTTGATATCTCCGAACATTATGGTGTAGACCTAGATAAAATATATGGAAAGACATTCAATGCATTGCTGAAACTTGGTCTCATAGAGGCCATTCCTGACGAAAAAGGTATCCGATATACTCAGCAAGGTTTAGCGAGACTGGAAGAAATAACATACTTCCTCTATAGTGATTTCGCGAAAAATAGATGCGATCAGCTTCCGAATTATAGCGATCCGCACTACGAATCTTTAATAAACCAACACTATGCAGTCACTATGACATCGAAAGATCGCAAATTGTTTGAGGATTTCGAGGAAGGTATGGATAATCATTTCATGTGGCGTCTCGGTATTTAATAGTCATGTGAATGAAATAGCGGCGATAAAAAAAATAAATAATCGACTCTATGTTTTATTATATTAATCAACGGCAATATAGTATTGGAGTGCTTATTCAGATGGAAGTATTTCATATAAGCTCTATTTTTGTTGCTCTCGCTATTTATGCTTTGGCTGTACCGATTCCAGGTCCAAGCATGGTTATTATTTCTCGGATGTGTGTCACTGGAGGCTCTCAAGCAGGGATTGCAACTGCTTTTGGCACTACATTAGGGGTTGCAATTTATGCAGTCGCAACCTTGCTTGGCCTCAGTACTGTTTTGGCCGCATTACCCTGGATGCTAACCTTAATCCAAATGGCAGGGGGAGGATATCTCGTTTACCTCGGCTTTATATTGATTCATACACATATAAAAAATCAGCATAAGGCAGTAGTGACAGTAGAAATGGATATGAAAACAAAGAATAGGCAATTCCAGACATTTGGATTTCATCAATCAATAAGTAAAGCATTTCTCAAAGGATTCTACGTTAGCATCGGTAATCCTAAGATGGCAGCTTTCTTTTTCGGGCTGTTTGCACCTGCAGCTGGAAATCCGGATAACTTAGGTGCCCAATTGATTATTCTTGTAGGTGTTATCATTATTGATCTTGCATATCATCAAGCATTAGCAAGACTAACTAGCTTAGCTTCTAGTTCGTTTTCCAGGATCTCTATTAAAAAATGGCTTGATGTAGTTGTAGGAGGACTTATGGTTATATTCGGAATAGGGTTGCTTTTGAATATAGCTAACCGATAAAATCATCAACCCGAATTTTATTGAAACTGCCGCAAATAAGTTCTCCCTAAACAGAAGATGTTCAGTGACAGTTTCTTCTTTTGTAAACCGATATCAGTCAGCTTAAATCAATTTAATCATTTAATTCAGGGCGGGTTAACCGCCCTGTTATTCCACACAGTTACCTTACGCTTTTCCCATCAACGGATCGCTGATGCTGTGCTCACCGTTTTCCAGTCTGCCGGCCAAGCGACGATGCCATCCTTTCGGCCCCGCCAGCGAAATATCGTACCAGCCACCACTGGTGTGGGTGCCAAAAATCTGGCTGTGACAGCTTCCTGCTGGCATTTTGATGTGCCACGGTCCCTGCAATGTATAAGGGCAGCGTTTTATGATGATCTCTACCGTTTTGTCACCCGGATTGTGCAGTTCCAGTTGCAGGCAAGTATCATCCATGATTTGACTCACTTCTGGCTGCCGCTGTGTCAGTGAACCACTCAGTGCACGGTGAAAACCGTTGGGTCCTAGCAACCAGAGATCATAGTTATCTGCCGCCTGCCAGTCATCACTGAGCGATTTACCGGCTTCAACGGTATAACGCCGCGGGATATCACCCAGATGTAGCTTATCGTAAACATGGAATACCACACCCTGTTCGCCCGTGTTGTGAAAGCTCAGGGTCAGTAACCCCTTGTCAGGGTAAGCCGAGACTCCAACATTAAGCCGATAAGGTAACGCACGGGACGGGCGACTCTGGCGCTGTTGATACGGCAACTGCTGCTTTCCAACCTCCGGTAACGGCACCGGTGGTAACGCATCCTGGCTCAGACGCAGGTTGTCTGCTTTCCGTCGCGTGATGGCAGGCAAACGGGGTACTTCATTGTTGGGATTGGCAAAGTTGAATGCTGAAGTGAGATCACCGCACACTGCACGCCGCCAGGCGCTGATATTCGGCTCGCGTACCCGGAAGCGTTTTTCCAAAAACTGTAGAACTGAGGTGTGGTCGAATACCTGTGAATTAACCCAACCTCCACGACTCCAGGGGGACAGGATCAGCATCGGTACTCTCGGCCCAGGACCATAAATGCGCCCGTCTGGTGGTGGCTGCTGATGCGATCCCTCTGGGGCTACGTGTTGGAAAATTTCAGTGTCGAAGGGTAGCGTGGACTTGCCAGCGAAACTACCATCTTTCCGTAGCGACGGTGCGGAGGGTGAAGGCATGTGGTCAAAAAAACCATCATTCTCATCGAAATTCACCAGCAATACCGTCTTGCTCCACACCTGCGGGTCATCTGTCAGCGCATTGAGGATCTCCTGAATGAACCAGCCCCCCTGCACAGGGCAGGAAGGCCCTGGATGCTCACAATAGGCTTCCGGTGCAACAATCCAGCTTACCTGCGGCAATCTACCCTTCTTCACCTCGGCGCGAAATCCAGCCAGTATCATCTCCAGCTCGTTGCCAATGACAGCCGGCAGAGTATTACCGTTACCCTTATACAATGGAATTTTCTCATTAAGTTCATCACTGTAAGGTACAAAATCGTGGAAACCTTTCGGCGGCTGTGCCGGATTACCGGCCGCGACGCTCGCGGCACGGTACTGGCGGAAACCAGCCAGCGGGTTATCACCGAAGTTGTCCGGCAGGTATTGATAAATTTTCCAGCTAATGCCGTTCTCCTCCAGTCGTTCTGGGTAGGTTTTCCATGTATATCCTTCCTCTGGAAGACCGGGAGAATCCCATTCGTTGACCACTGCGGCAACGTTAGCGGCACTGGGACCGTTGGTGCCGGTCCAGAGGAACAAACGATTGGGATCGGTACCGGCATGGATCGAACAATGGTATGCGTCACACAAGGTGAAGGCATTGGCCAAAGCAAACTGGTACGGCAACTCAGCCTGGCAGTAATAACCCATTGAGTGTGTCGTTTTATAGGTTGGCCAAGCACTCATACAGCCATTATCCCAAGCGGAATGTGCATCATTCCAGGAATGAGGCGTACCTTTAACCCGCTGTGCATTACCGCGTCGGCTATCTAAATGATAAGGCAAGACCAGCCGCCCAACTCCCTGCTGCTGCCAAATGTTGCGCCCACCGGAGAGTGGAATGGTGATACGGTCGCTAAAACCGCGTACGCCAGGTAACGTGCCGAAATAATGGTCGAAGGAGCGGTTTTCCTGCATCAGGATCACCACATGTTCTACATCATCTATAGTTCCGGTACGGTTATTGGCGGGTATGGCTAGCGCCTTGCGAATCGAAGCGGGCAGTAATGAACTCGCAGCTCCGATCGCAGCTGCTTGTAATATTTTTCTGCGTGAAAAGTCGGGCATAAGTTTTTAACCTCCTGAGACGAGTTCTGCAAAGAGTCTCGAGGGTAATGCCCAAATATTACTGGGAAATGAAACAAGAGCACTTGTTTACCCTCTTACTCCCCATCGTTCACTGTTTTAGGCTCTTTCGGTTTCTCCGGCTGTGGCCCCGGTCTCATAATTTGGTTAAAGCTATTTTTGATTTGATTAACATCAATCGTCGCTTCACCTTTTGGTTGCACCAGAATAAAAGAGATGTCTTGAGACAACATCTCTTGCAGCTTTTTATTCAAAAGTTGTGGTGTCAGGGAGGATAAAAACGCTTGCCTTAACCGCTGGAATTGTTCAGGAGCGATATCTATCACATTATTTTGCTGTGACAACAGACGTTGGTTGATTAAAATATCGGTATCCGTACGAGCATACATGGCGAATAACTGCTGGAGCTGACTCCGCTTCTGAGCATAGAGTTCATCAAATTGTTCCTGTGGCAATCCATTTTCTCGCAATGATGCCAGTTGGGAAGCCAGATAAAGTGTGGATTCCATCAGTTTATCCGTAGAAGAATCCAAATTTAATGAGCAGTTTGCCCGCTGGTACAGCACACGACAATCCAGGCCTAATTGCATGTCATCCTTGTCTTTTAGCCCCAATTGTAGGTAATAGTAAAGCGCTTCACGCGTCAGGTCATTTAACCAGTACTGAATCAAGGTTTGCGAATCATTAATCGGCAACCAGTTCAGGTTCCAGGTCAAAGATAAACGATCTTGTTTAGCCTTCTCATTCACTACGCCAATCGTTGCGACTTTCAGCGGCAACAAGGTAGGAACAGGCTCTGGCGTCTGCCGTTTTCCATCCAATGATGCGAATGTCTGGTTAATTCGCTCTGACAGTAATCGGCTGTCAACATGACCCGCGATATATAGTGTCATCACATCTGGCGTGTACCATTGATGATAAAAATTTTCGATCTTTTTCACATCCACAGGCAGTGATACTGGCATACCAGGATCATGGCCAATAAGTGTCGATCCTTGTAAGCGCATACGCCACACGGGATCTTGAATATCAAATGGAAAAGTTGTCACAAGATGTGCATCCCCTTTCATGGCTTGTGCCAGTGTCTCAGACGTAAATACCGCACTACCAGCAATGTCAGACAACCATATCAATGCGTCTTGCAATAGTTCAGGGCGATTGTTTGGCAGGCTCAGGCTATAAAGAGTGAAATCATAGGAAACAATGGCGGGTGGAGGGGGATTTTTAGTATCTATGACATTGTGCCAGAGGTTTTCCAACTTCTGCGATGATAAATCTTTGCTACTGGATAAAACGATTTTGGGAATAAGATAGGTATAACCCCGTTGTTGATTTTTCTCAGACAATGAGCCAGTCTTTACCAATAATCGTAACTGTATTCTATCATTAGGCCGCTGTGGTGTTTGCAGAATTTGCCAACTGAATCCATTTTCAAGTTTGCCTTGTTGCCAGGCTGGATCAGGTTGCAAGGTTTCAGCATGCACCAAACAAGTCGTAGCCAGGATCGCACCACCAATAAGATATCCAATTTTGTTACCCAGCATTTTCACTTACCCCTACCTGTTTAATTTTATTCTGCAAAACCTAAGACAACCCGCCATCCTTGGATATTATCATCGAGAATTAGACCATTATTCATCTTGTCAGGTTTCATTTTGATGACGTTTTCTGCTTATTAACCTGACGATTATAGCCTTTTACCAGCAACCCCAGCTCATCATCCTGATGGCTTTTAGGACAAGGCATAGGCTCTGACGCTTGTTCTTCATTCAGTTCCCATGCAACATCGCGCAGTGGACGGATGATAATGCGATTTACGCACCAGCTTATCGACACCGTAAGAATAAGTGCGAGTAATAAATAAGTGGTCAACATTAATGCAAGTGTATTCAAGGCAAAACGATATACCCGATTGGAATCAACCTGCAACATAAGGTGTCCCTGTGATTGTGCTGTTTTTGGCGCAACACCATAAACATAGAGAGGAATATTGACCTCAACAGGAATACCAAAAACCTTCTTTGCCAGTTCAGGTATGGGACGATGAGTGGCAAAATCCAGACTCATGACCCGAACGTTATCAGGTAATAACACATCGACCCGACCCAGAATGCCCGAGGTCTTCAACCCAATCAACAGCGTTTTCGCTTTATTGAGATCTGAACTCAACAACGCTTCCGCCAAAGGTGTTTGGATCTGTACGGCTGCATTGTTAAGCTGGCTAATATAGTCATCTTTCCGCTGCTGCAATAGGTGGGATAACTGGATGGTGATGAAAATGGCAATGGTAACCAAAGTGACTCCTGTCACTGCGGCCATCTGTTTAATGGTTAACGAACGTTTGACACGCAATTTCATCTTATCCAAACCAATACCAACTAATAATGAAAACACTGACCAACACATCTTAACAATGTGAGTGAGTATACTTGATTTTACTTGCGGTCGTCTTATTTTGATGAATAGCGATGCAATAGAGAAAATGACCGAGCTACAACGCTTATACGTTATACCACGGTCAGGTAGGGTTAGGTGGATGGATTTTGATCCTGCTCGACCGCAAAACACGCGATCAGTTGTCCGTCATATTGTCTTAATTTAGGCTGGGATTGGGTACATAGGCTAAATGCACGACGGCAACGAGCCGCAAAAGCACACCCCGCAGGCGGATTCATGGGGCTTGGCAGTTCTCCCGTCAGCTTAATACGTTCACGGCGTAACTCAGGATTCAGACGAGGTGTCGCCGACAATAATGCCTGTGTGTAAGGATGGCACGGATTGTTGAAAATCATTTCCTTACTACCTTTTTCAACACAGCGTCCCAAATACATCACCATCACTTCATCAGCAATATGTTCGACGACCGAAAGATCATGGGATATAAAGACATAAGACAATCCCAGCTCCTGCTGCAAATCCATCATCAGGTTCAGAACCTGCGCCCGCACTGAAACATCCAACGCTGAAACGGGTTCATCTGCAATCACCACGTCCGGATTTAACATCAACCCGCGGGCAATGGCGATACGCTGACGCTGGCCACCAGAAAACATATGTGGATAACGCGCATAGTGTTCCGGTTTTAGCCCCACTTTCTCCATCATCTGCAAGACTTTTTCCTTGCGTTCGCTCGCGGTCAGTGAAGTATTAATCAACAATGGTTCTTCCAGAATCTGTCCCACTTTTTTACGCGGATTTAGGGAAGCGTAAGGATTTTGAAATACAATCTGGATTTTCTGGCGACGAAGTTTTTCTGCTTCTTTATTTGGCACCAAGAGATCTTGCCCCAGATAATAAAGCTCCCCATCTGTCGGTTTTTCAATCATGGTCAACAGACGACCCAATGTGGATTTTCCACAGCCCGATTCGCCAACAACTGCCAACGTCTTGCCTTTTTCCAGCTCAAATGAGACACCATCCAACGCCTTAACCATACGCTCAGGCGAGAATAAACCGGTTTTCACCGGATAATACTTCTTCAATTCCGTGGCCTTCAGTAAAATTGCTGTCGCCTTTTCTTGTTCTCTGTTTTGTTGAATGTTCATACTGTTGGCCTCCCCTCATCATCCAGTGGCATGTGACATTTAACCTGACGCCCACTCATTGATTTCAATGGTGGCTCCTCCTGACGACAATGCGCATTGGCATAGGGGCAACGGGGGTTGAGCAAACACCCCATTGGGCGATCATATTTTCCAGGAACAACGCCAGGCAACGATGCCAAACGAGACTTGTCCACCGCAAATTCCGGCAATGCCCGCAATAATGCTTGTGTATAAGGATGGCGAGGTGCACGAAAAATTTCCGTTGCCTTGCCAATTTCCACCACCTGTCCAGCATACATCACAATAATATGATGGGCTGCTTCTGCCACCAGCGCCAAATCATGGGTGATCAAGAGTAAGGCCATATTTTCCCGTTGCTGCAATTCCAACAACAACTCAATGATTTGTGCCTGAATGGTGACATCCAGAGCCGTCGTCGGTTCATCGGCAATCAGAAGCTTCGGCCGACACGCGATAGCCATCGCGATCATCACGCGCTGACTCATCCCTCCCGATAATTGATGCGGATAAACATCCAGACGAGAAGCTGGATCGGGAATACCCACTTGGGTCAATAAGTCGATTGCCCGCTGGTGTCGCGTCTTTCGATTGCCGCCCTGATGGACTTTCAAGGCTTCCATAATCTGATAACCGACGGTATAGCACGGGTTCAAACTGGTCATGGGATCTTGGAAAATCATCGCGACTTCCGCCCCCACCAACTGCCGACGCTCTTTTTCTGAAATTTTGGTCAGGTCACAGCCATCAAATTCCATTTTTTCGGCCATCACTTTGCCCGGATAATCAATCAGCCCCATAATTGCCAATGAACTGACAGACTTACCTGAGCCAGATTCTCCAACAATGCCGACAACTTCTCCCTGCTCAACACGGTAGCTAATACGGTCAACAGCGCGGAATGGTGCATCTTCATCCCCGAAATGCACCGATAATTGGTCTATATTCAATAATGCCATTTCACAATCCCCCTACTGCTTGAGCTTGGGATCAAGTGCATCACGCAACCCGTCTCCCATCAGGTTAAATGCCAATACTGTCAACAGAATAGCCAGCCCCGGAAAGGTCACAACCCACCACGCACTTTGGGTAAATTGCAAAACATCGGCCAACATGGTTCCCCATTCTGGCGTTGGTGGCTGTGCCCCCATACCTAGAAACCCTAAGGCCGCCATATCAAGAATAGCGTTCGAAAACCCTAATGACGCTTGCACAATCAACGGCGCAAGGCAGTTTGGCAGGATATTGATGAACATCTGGCGTATGGCTCCCGCACCAGCGACTTGGGAAGCCGTCACATAATCGCGGTTAACTTCTACCAGTACCGCCGCCCTTGTCAGACGGATATAGTGAGGCAAAGCGACAAAAGTCAGTGCCAATGACGCATTGACAATTGATGGACCAAAGATCGCCACCAGCACTAATGCCAGCAGCAGGCTTGGCAAGGCCAACATAATGTCGACGATACGCATGATAATGGTATCCACCATGCCACCGAAATAGCCGGCCAATACTCCCAGAATGATGCCCATGATGAGTGACATCACCACGACCAGACAGCCAACCAACAATGAAAGGCGTGCGCCATACATTAGACGGGACAGGATATCGCGCCCAACATCATCAGTGCCGAGAATAAATTGCCAGCTTCCCCCCTCCTGCCATACCGGTGGCATCAGTAAGGAATCGCGGAATTGTTCTGCTGGACCATGTGGCGCTAATACCCCCGCCAATACTGCAACCAGCAGCATCAGGATAATATAGACAAGGCCAATCACTGCGCCTTTGTTACGTTTAAAGTAGTGCCAAAATTCCTGTATCGGCGTCATTAATTTCGGTGCACCCGATACCACAGGCTCAGTTGTTTGAGTCATCATGTGCTCCTATTTCTTATGACGAATACGCGGATTGACGATGCCATACAGCAAATCAACCACCAGATTGACCAGAATAATCATGGTTGCCACCAACAATACCCCGCCCTGTACCACCGGATAGTCACGACGTTGCAGGGCATCGATCAGCCAACGCCCTAATCCTGGCCATGAGAAAATGGTTTCTGTCAAAATGGCACCCGCCAACATGATGCCTACTTGCAAACCAATCACCGTGACGACAGGTAACAACGCATTACGCAGCGCATGGACAATAATGACACGAATGCGGCTCAGCCCTTTTGCCCTGGCAGTACGGATATAATCTTCACCCAACACTTCCAGCATGGAAGAACGCGTCATACGCACGATAACGGCTAATGGGATCGTTCCCAGCACAATGGCAGGCAGGATCATGTGCATGACAGCATCAGTGAAATCGCCCTCCTCACCCCAAATCAGTGTATCAATTAGCATAAAACCCGTTAGAGGATTGCTGTCATCAAGAAACACACTATCACTGATTCGGCCAGAAACAGGGGTTAAGTTCCAATGCACGGAAACCAGCATGATCAGCATGATCCCCCACCAGAAAATTGGCATAGAATAGCCGGTCAATGACAAACCAATCGCTGTATGGTCAAAGACAGAACCCCGTTTGACGGCCGCCAATACTCCGACTGGAATACCGACAGCGATGGCAAATAACATGGCACAGATACCCAATTCAAAAGTCGCTTTAAAACGCGGGACAAACTCATCCCACACTGGAATGCGGCTTTTTAACGAGATCCCCAAATCACCATGTAATACGCCATTGATGTAATGAAAATATTGCTCCCAGAGAGGCTTATCTAACCCCATTTCAGCCAGTAATTGGGCATGACGCTCAGCAGAAATCCCACGCTCTCCCGCCATAATCAGCACGGGATCACCAGGTATCATGTGTACGAACGCGAAAGTCAGCAGCGTAATACCAATAAACGTCGGGATCACTAATCCCAGACGTCGGAGGATAAATTGCAGCATATCCTGAGTTCCCTTTTTAAATACCAGTGCAGCTCTTCGGACCGCTTGGTGTTTACAGAGTCAACTTGTCCATCAGAGAAGCGAAACCATCCCCACAGAAAACTCTGGGGGATGGTTAATCACAACAGCTCAACAGCAAGAATTATTTGAGATCAACATCATAGAAAAGATGTCTGCCTAGTGGATCAACCACATATCCTTTCACTTCCTTACGAATTGGTTCATAAACCGTGGAATGGGCAATGATCAACGCAGGCATTTGTTCATGCATGACAACCTGCGCTTGCTTATAAAGTTCTGTACGTTTGTTAACATCAGCGGTTGTACGCGCGGGTTGGATAACATCCTCAAATGGCTTGTAACACCATTTTGAATAGTTAGAACCGTTATCTTTCGCTGCACAACTAAACAGGGTTGCGAAGAAGTTATCAGGGTCACCATTGTCTCCTGTCCACCCCATCATCACGGTCTTCGGTTCACCATCTTTGGCTCGTTTCAGGTATTCGCCCCATTCATAGCTGACAATCTTGGCTTTGACACCAATTTTCGCCCAATCAGCCTGAATCATTTCCGCCATACGACGGGCATTCGGATTATATGGACGCTGTACAGGCATCGCCCACAGATCGGTTTCGAAACCATTCGCGAAACCGGCTTCTTTCAACAATTCCTTAGCCTTGGCGGGATCATAAGAGTAGTCTTTGATATCTGAGTTATAGCCCCACATGGTAGGCGGGATCAGGTTTTTCGCTTTCTGCCCAGCGCCCTGATAGACAGCGTCAATGATGGCATCTTTATTCACTGCCATCGCCAATGCCTGACGTACTTTCACGTTGTCCATTGGCGGCTTGGTGACATTGAAAGAAAGATATCCCACATTCAAACCAGCCTGTTCCATCAAGGCAATATTTTTATCCTGCTTCATGCGGGATATATCCGCAGGGTTTGGATACGGCATAACCTGACATTCGTTTTTCTGTAATTTTGCATAACGTACAGAAGCATCAGGCGTAATAGAAAAGACTAAGCGGTCGATTTTTGCTGGCCCTTCCCAATAATCTTTAAATGCCTTATAGAGAATTCGGGAGTCTTTTTGGTATTGCACGAGTTGGAATGGACCTGTACCAATTGGATTCAAGTCAACTTTCTCAGGCGTTCCCGCTTTCATCATCACATCAGCGTACTCCTTGGACAGAATAGAAGCAAAATCCATCGCCAGATTAGCGATAAAAGGGGCTTCAGGACGTGACAGGACAAAGCGAACGGTATAATCATCGACTTTTTCTATTTTGCTGATGATATTCCCCATATCCATACCGATGAAATATTCATAGCTGCCCCCCGACACCTGATGGTACGGATGATTTTTATCTTTCTGGCGCATAAAAGTAAAAATCACATCATCAGCATTAAAATCACGGGTAGGTTTGAATTCCTTATTGCTATGCCACTTCACTCCTTTGCGCAAGTGGAAGGTATAAACCTTACCATCGTCACTCACATCCCAGCTTTCGGCCAGACTTGGAATGACGTTAGTTGTACCTACTTTAAAATCCACCAAACGGTTATAAATCTGTCTGGAAGTTGCATCATAAGTTGTACCAGAAGTGAATAACTGTGGGTTGAAACCTTCAGGAGAGCCTTCAGAGCAGTAAACCAACGTTTTTGCTTGAATGCTAGCTGTCACAGCCAGTGCGACAAAACCGACACCCAGTTTTAACAAACTGAACTGTTTTTTCTTGGAAATTGTCATTACTTGAACCCCGTTTGTGATATTTAGCTTGTTTTATTGTTTTTCGCTTATCAATTAATCAATTGTTATGCCTGACGTCAACATCATCAAACACAACACCAGAAACACAAGAAAAACACAAAAGAAAAGAATTATTAACAATAATGGTTAAAAAACATGACAAGAAGCACATTAAATAGACAAATAAACCAAAAATTAAGCAAATAGAACAAATTAATCTCTGTGATGAGAATTTTTCATTTGTAGTCAAGTGATTAAATAACAAGCAACAAAAGCAAGTTCCCATCAAGTTACTTATTCAATTAACAGGTATATACCAATCTAACTTCAAGATGCGTGTGATTTCTCCCCGCTCCGCGGGGAGAAATCAAGTTTCATAGAGTGTTGTAAATTGCAACTTGAAGTTTAATACGTATAGATAATTTCCACATTTATTTACCATTGATGAAATTATTAAAATATTGAATTAATATTCTGGGTTATTCATTCATCGTTGACGGAATAATGGAATGATAATAACTACATTATAATAAGTTATTTTTACCTATCTATTTTAGTATAATAAAACCACTTCTATAAATGGAGCTAGAAACAACAAGGAAATTAAAATGATTCCTGAAATTTTTCAAATTACATATTATAGAGTTTTTATGTATTATTTCATTCCTTTAACCTGATATTTTATTTTGGTATTATTTTATTTGATATCTTTATTTTGTTATTTATTACAAACAAACTGCGTTTTCTTTTATTTTTCATGTTACATTAATCTCCTGAGTGCTCTATTAATAAATTTTTTCCACCTTAATCTATATCATAAAGAAAATTCTGATATTTTATCATGTGTTATAAATGAAATGAGAGGTTATTATGAGAACAACAGCTTGGGCACCTCCATTGACATGGGGGCCATGGATTGGATTAGAAAGTCATGTAGGGTCTTACGTATATACCGTTTCATTCGATACTATTTCTCAAGCTCCCTCCTCTTTTGATGTTGAAATTCAATACGCAGCAAACGAAGGTTATAGGACTGTAACTACAATGGGGCCAGGTTCATATCAAATCAGAGGTAATGATGGCGCTGGTCAGGATCGAATTCGTTTCAAAAGCCATTCAATAGGGCAGACAATTGAAGTAACATATTAAGACTAATTGTTATTAGTTCTTAATATAATTAACCTATGGCTTCTTTAGAAAAAAAGTAAGCCATAGGTTTATATTAATTCAATGCATCAACTATTTTTTTGAGTGATAAATTAGAATCAACAGCTTGATAAAAGCCATTTTCAGTTTGTATTGGAGTATTTATGTAGACATCTTTAAGTATAAAATTCTTGTTAAATAAGACAGATGTTTTTTTGCCTACACTTTTTTTCCAGAAAATATTGAACGGTTCACTGCAATTAGTATTGTTTTTAATTTTTATGAAAATGGCATTATTTTTTTCTTCAGGGAAGAAGCTTTCTATACATGATTTTGTCAAGTGAAAAGCCTCACTATCTGTTTTATAATCCAGAGAGAATGGTTTTTGCGTTGACACACAACCTGAAACACTTATTACTAATATAGATAATATACTAAATAATAGTTTCATCTTTATATTCCTATTGTTCACAATAAACTTTTTTACAGACTATGCTATGTGTAAAATTATAGGCATGTTGACCTGATAATCCACACCTTGTATCCCAAAATTAGCACATTTTCCATTGTGATTTTTTTATTTTTTGCAGATAGTTAAAGGGAATTTAATTCTTATCCAGGGTAATCCCTTAAACTATTTTGGTTGATATATAAGAAAAAACCCCGCTCATAAGAGCAGGGTTTCTATAGATGCTGGTCGGCGAGAGAGGATTCGAACCTCCGACCCACTGGTCCCAAACCAGTTGCGCTACCAAGCTGCGCTACTCGCCGAAAACGAAGCGCATCTTACTGCCAGAGCCACAAACCGTCAATACCTTTTTCAAGATAAGTGATTGTTTGATGATAAACCATCCAACATGGCTGTTGTGGCCGATATTACTGGAGCAGAGAAATATCTGCGACACGCAAGAACAGGTCACGCAATTCACTTAATAGCGTCAAGCGATTGATCCTGACTTGGCTGTCTTCATCCATAACCATCACATTGTCGAAGAACGCATCCACCACTTCACGCAGGGAAGCCAATTCAACCAGAGCATCCTGATAGTTGCCTTCGGCAAACAAAGGAGCCAGTTTTTCTTTCAACACCACCAAGTGTGTCGCCAGTTGGATCTCTTCTGCGGCTTTCAATACGGAAGCGAGGACAGTGTCATTCAACGGTTCTGCTGATTTCGCCAGAATGTTGGAAACGCGTTTATTGGCCGCTGCCAGAGAAACGGCTGCATCCAGGGTGCGGAAATGGGTAACCGCTTGCATACGGGCATCAAAATCTGCCGGTTGAGTCGGACGACGCGCCAATACTGCCTGAATAGTATCCACGCTATACCCCAGCTCTTGATACCAGGCACGGAAGCGACCAAGCATAAACTCAACCACATCATCCACCGCTTTTTCGTTGGTCAGCTTGTCGCCATACAGACGCACCGCTTCTTCTGTCAACGTTTGGAGATCAAGAGGTAATTTTTTCTCAACAATAATGCGCAGAACCCCCAGGGCCGCACGGCGCAAAGCGAACGGATCTTTATCCCCTTTCGGATGCTGACCAATCCCAAAGATCCCAGCCAAAGTATCCATTTTATCTGCAATAGCAACGGCACAGGAAACCCCCGTTGATGGCAGTGCATCACCAGAGAAACGTGGCTGATACTGCTCATTCAGTGCCAGCGCCACATCTTCCGCTTCGCCGTCATGACGTGCATAGTGCATTCCCATTACGCCCTGCGTATCGGTGAATTCGAACACCATATTGGTCATCAGGTCACATTTGGACAATAGACCCGCACGAGTCGCATGATTGACATCTGCACCGATTTTTTCCGCAATCCAACCAGCCAAGGCTTGAATACGATCTGTTTTGTCACGCAAGGTTCCCAATTGTTTCTGGAACAACACGGTTTCCAAACGCGGCAGATTGTCTTCTAAACGTTGTTTACGGTCAGTCTTGAAGAAGAATTCCGCATCCGCCAGACGTGGACGAACCACTTTTTCATTACCTGAAATAATTTGCTGAGGATCAGAAGATTCAATATTGGTGACAAAAATAAAGTTCGCCATTAATTTGCCGGCCTTGTCGTAAACCGGAAAATATTTCTGGTCACCTTTCATGGTATAAACTAGCGCTTCAGCAGGAACTTGCAGGAATTTTTCTTCGAATTTCGCCGTCAAGACAACCGGCCATTCCACCAGAGAAGTCACTTCTTCCAGCAAACTGTCGCTCAGATCCGCTATACCACCAAGCTGCATTGCGGCTTGTTCGGCATCACGCTTGATCATCGCCTTACGAGCTTCATAATCCGCGATAACCCGACCACGCTCCTGCAAAATAGCGGGATACTGCTGTGCATTCTCAATGGTAAACTCCGCCTCACCCATAAAACGGTGACCACGAATGATGCGATCCGATTGAATCCCCAGAATTTCGCCTTCAACCACCTCGCTGTCCAGCAGCATAGTGACCGTATGTACCGGACGAACAAACTGAGTCTGTTTATCGCCCCAACGCATCAGCTTAGGGATCGGCAACTTACTCAGAGAACTACTCACCATATCCGCCAGCAGCGCTTTTGCTTCACGGCCTTTAACCTGAGCGCGATAGAGCAGCCATTCCCCTTTATCCGTTACCATGCGTTCAGCCTGATCAACAGTGATACCGCAACCACGCGCCCAACCTTCTGCGGCTTTGGTCGGTTTACCTTCTGCATCGAACGCCTGAGCAATCGCAGGGCCACGCTTTTCAACTTCACGATCAGCCTGTGCTGCCGCCAAATTGGCGACTTTCAGCGCCAAACGACGAGGTGCCGCAAACCAGCTAACTTCACCATGACCCAGATTGGCATTATTCAGTTCAGCTTCAAAATTGGCCGCAAAAGACTCAGCCAATGAACGCAGTGCCTTTGGTGGCAACTCTTCTGTGCCGATTTCCACAAGGAAAGTCTGTTGAATCATGATGGCCTCTTATTTCTTGTTACACATAGGGAAGCCAAGCGCCTCGCGGGAGGCATAATAAGCTTCAGCAACCGCTTTAGTCAGGGTACGGATGCGCAGGATATAGCGCTGACGTTCAGTCACGGAAATCGCTTTACGGGCATCCAGCAAATTGAAGGTATGACCCGCCTTTAAAATGCGCTCATAAGCCGGCAATGGCAGCGGAGTTTCCAGCGCCAGTAATTCCTGTGCCTCTTTTTCGTATTGCTCAAAGCAGGTAAACAGAAAATCCACATCGGCGTGCTCGAAGTTGTAAGTAGACTGTTCAACCTCATTCTGGTGGTAAATGTCACCATAGGTGGTTTTACCCAGCGGGCCATCGCTCCATACCAGATCGTAAACGCTGTCCACGCCTTGAATATACATCGCAAGACGTTCCAACCCGTAAGTAATCTCGCCAGTCACAGGCTTACATTCAAGGCCACCAACCTGTTGGAAGTAAGTAAACTGAGTCACTTCCATACCGTTCAGCCAGACTTCCCAGCCCAGTCCCCAAGCGCCCAAAGTTGGGTTTTCCCAGTTATCTTCAACAAAGCGGATATCGTGAACAGTCGGATCGAGTCCTAATGCTTTCAAGGACCCCAGATAGAGCTCCTGAATGTTATCTGGAGATGGCTTGATGATAACCTGAAATTGATAGTAGTGCTGGAGGCGGTTTGGGTTTTCGCCATAACGACCGTCAGTTGGACGACGGGATGGTTGCACATAAGCTGCTGCAATAGGCTCTGGTCCCAAAGCACGCAGACAAGTAATAGGATGAGAGGTTCCTGCGCCGACTTCCATATCCAGTGGTTGGACAATGGTACAGCCTTGACGCGCCCAGTAATCCTGTAATGTCAGGATAAGCCCCTGGAAGGTTTTGGTATCAAACTTTTGCATGTTGAACCCGCACGCGATGCATATGAATTTAAACGAAAGAGGCCAGTATACCCTTTGGACGTAAGATATACAGCACTGATCACCCCCAATTTTATCGCAGTATAAAAAAATCTTAATCAGGTCTCTTTACTTGTATATTTATACAGCTAACATTGATGTAATTATCAACCATTATCTGAGGCAAATACAGTTTATGAGCCAGGAAATAACGCGCTGCGGTTGGGTAACATTCGACCTTGATTATCTGGCCTATCACGACAACGAGTGGGGCACCCCTTTAAGAGATAACCAACAACTTTTCGAGCTGATTTGTCTGGAAGGACAACAAGCGGGTTTGTCATGGTTCACTATCCTGAAAAAACGGGAAGGGTATAGAAAATGTTTTCATCATTTTGATCCGGTCAAAATAGCCAAAATGGATGAAACAGACGTTGGAAGACTGATGGAAGAACCAACCATCGTGCGTAATCGTAGCAAAATCAATGCAATTATTCACAATGCCCGCGCTTACCTAAAAATGGCTGAACAAGGTGAAGACTTCAGCGCTTTTATCTGGCGTTTCGTTGATAACTCTCCACAAATTAATCACTGGCAAGATTTATCGGAAGTTCCTGCCAAAACTGCAACTTCCGATGCACTGGCAAAGGCACTGAAAAAGCGGGGATTTAAATTTATCGGCAGCACCACTTGTTATGCGTTTATGCAAGCAGCAGGCCTGGTAAATGATCACCTCGTAAATTGTTTGTGTCGAAAATCGGTTACTGTGATGAAAAATTTAAATTAATGTATAAAAATAAGCGGAAATACCACTTTTGCCCCATTGCACCCGCGTAATGAGCAAGGTATGGTGTTTTCTTCTCATACAAAAACAGACGCAAACGCCAATATGAAATTTTCGCAATTCGGTAACAAATTTACACAAGATTCGGGAATTACCCGTCTGATGAATGATCTCAACCAAGGTCTGAGAACGCCTGGTGCAATTATGTTAGGCGGTGGCAATCCTGCACATATCCCGGAAATGGATGCCTATTTCCAGCAGATATTGACTGACATGGCGTTAGACGGTCAATTAAGCGAAACCCTATGCAACTATGACGGGCCACAAGGAAAAAACACCTTGATAGCGGCGCTGGCCCAAGAATTGAGAGAAAAGCTCGGTTGGGACATCCACCCACAAAATATTGCCCTGACTAATGGCAGCCAAAGCGCCTTTTTCTATCTGTTTAACTTACTGGCAGGTCGCGCTGACGACGGCTCAATGAAACGTGTTTTGTTTCCTCTTGCTCCAGAATATATTGGCTATTCAGATTCAGGTTTGGATGAAGGGTTATTTGTCGCTAATAAGCCGAATATTGAACTGCTGCCCAACGGCCAATTCAAATATCACGTCGATTTCGATCACCTGAATATTACCGAAGACATTAACCTGATTTGCGTCTCTCGTCCTACCAACCCAACAGGCAACGTAATCACTGATGAAGAATTACTGCGCCTGGATAGCCTGGCTCAACAGCACCAAATCCCCTTATTGATCGACAATGCCTACGGTGTGCCATTCCCTGGTATTATTTTCAGCGACGCTACCCCGTTGTGGAATCACAATATTATTTTGTGCATGAGTCTGTCCAAACTGGGTCTGCCAGGCTCTCGCTGCGGTATCATTATTGCTAACGAAAAAATTATCAGTGCTATTAGCAACATGAATGGCATTATTAGCCTGGCTCCTGGGGGTGTTGGGCCAGCTATCGCCCTGGAAATGATTAAGCGTAACGACCTCTTGCGCCTGTCACAAAATGTTATTCAACCGTTTTATAAGCAGCGGGTAGAAAACGTAATTACCATCATTCGGCGCCATATACCGGAAGATCGCTGCCTTATCCATAAACCGGAAGGTGCCATATTTCTCTGGCTCTGGTTCAAAGATTTACCCATCACGACGGAAGAACTTTATCAGCGGTTGAAGAAACGCAAGGTGCTGATGGTGCCGGGACACTTCTTCTTTCCGGGACTAGAACACGATTGGCCACATGCCCATCAATGTATGCGAATGAACTATGTTCCTGATATTGAAAAGATCGAAGAAGGTATTCGTATTCTGTCTGAAGAGATTGAGATAGCGCATCAAGAAGCAGGATACTGATTTGGCGCCCGTTGCAACGATAAGTTCCCTCAAAAAGCGTTTTAGGGACAAATCTTGCCAGAAGAAAATGATTCTTTTCATGTAAGAATGAGTCATGCGTTTGACCACCTGACAACTCAAAATAGATAGGCAAGCTGTCACTATATACGGGTAAATGAAATTTTGGTCAAACGTCCGCCCCGACTCTTACCGATGGATGGCTTCACCTTCCGTTGAAGCCGCCCCTGAGCTATTTCTTACTCTTTCTAACACCTCGTGCTCCATTGGATAATCCCAATTCATTTTGAGGTGCTTTAACTTTCCTCCATACATGAATTATTTTACAAATGTCTATTTGCTGTTTTAGATATCCAATATTGTGTAGATGCAATTAAGATGAAACAAATCAGAGCAAGGGAAAAAAGTCCCCACATTAAGCCTGTTGCCGTCGTTGTATGACCATTAGAGAAAAACCATAACACAATGGCTGCTCCAGCCATTTTTAATGCGCCTTGTAAGGCACTGCCTGTTCCCGACAATTCCGGATGTCCATGCAAACTTATCCCAAGTAATAATGGAGAAGACAGTCCACATCCCAGTCCTACTGCAAAACTGTAAATAATAATAAATTCAATCGACAATATCTGAGTAAAATAAATAGAAATGAGCGCCACCGCTGTAAACAACACTAATAACGGAAGTGAAATTTTCAGAATTTTTTCAGGTGTGGAATGCGACAACCCTTTTTTTGTCAACAATGAACCTATTACGATCCCAGCAGAATAAACCATAAACAGATATCCATTCTGTGATGAAGATAATTTAAATTGTGTCTGGAATACAAAAGGACTGGCAGTAAAATAACCAATGGTAATAGCAAACAAAACGGCAGAAACAACACTGTATATAACAAAATTAATATCAGATAACAGAATTCGAAAACCTGTTATCCGGCGATTGTCTGTTGATTTCATTGGTGATGTTTCCGGCAACGTCATTTTTACAAAACATGCACCTATCAGAATCATTATGGTAAGGGCTATAAAATTAAACTTCCACGGCAGATATTCTGTAATATACCCCCCAATGACAGGAGCAAAAGCAGGTGAAATTTGTGATGCCATCGAAAAAATAGCCAGAGATTTAGATAACTCCGTCTTATCCCGGAAAGTATCACTGAGTATAGCTCTGCTAATAACTGGACACCCACCTGCACCAATACCGGTCAAAAGCCGGAATAGAGATAGTGTGTGAAATGATCCAGCCGTAGAAGTCAGATAATTACCGATAGCAGAAAATAATAAAGAAAATACAATGACAGGAACACGTCCATGTTTATCGGAGAGAGGCCCATAAAAAAGTTGAGATGCAGCGAAACCAACGAGATAATAAACAACAAGGCTTTGTGACTGATCGTCAGTAATTGCGAGTACAGTTTTTATTATAGGTAGTGCCGGATTATAAAGGTCTATAGAAAATAATCCCAATACCAGTATAACGCACGAATTGATGATAATCAGTTTTGATTTCATGCTTTTTCACCTTTCATACGAGTGGGAACACTTTTACTTCAAATGTTGCGCGAGTCACCACCGGAGAAAAAATGGCACGTTGGGTTTCTGGTTTTGATGACGGGATATAGGCAGAATGAAGTATTTTCCATTATGGAAACTAGAATAAGTTTATTTCACAGATTTTAAATATTTCGTATACGGCATTTAATAAAATAAACTTTCCATGCTTTTGCAGTATATATTAATAAATTTTCTATTATAAAGTTAATTTATACGCATTAAACTTCAAGTTGCAATTTACAACACGATATGAAACCTGATTTCTCCCCGCGAAACGGGGAGAAATCACATGCATCTATGAAGTTAGATTGGTATAAATACCTAAATCATAAGGCCCAGAAAATCACGGCCAAAATTTGGGGAGTCATGATCCTCAAAAACATCGCCAATGGATAAACTGTCGCATATGACAACGCCGCAGCCCCGCTGGTGCTATGAATTCCATTGGCAAAAGCAAGGGCGGGAGGATCTGTCATAGCACCTGCCAGTACTCCGCATAAGCTGAGATAATTCATTTTTACAACAATACGTGCCAGCAGGCTCACAACTAACAAGGGAACTATCGTTATCAATGCACCATAACCAATCCATGCCAGCCCTTCGCCATGCACCAGTGTATTAATAAAATTACCGCCAGATTTCAGCCCTACAACCGCCAGAAACATAACAATCCCCAGTTCGCGTAATGCAAGGTTTGCACTAGGAGGCATAAACCAATAAAATTTACCGATCGTGCCAATCCGTCCTAAAATTAACGCAATAATCAAAGGCCCTCCTGCTAACCCCAAACGCAACGCAGCTGGAAAACCAGGAATAAACAAAGGAATCGAACCTAATAAAACCCCTAATCCTATTCCAATAAATACAGGCAACATCTGAACTTGCTGGAGTTTTTGTTGTGAATTACCCAAGAGCTTTGTAACAACTTCTACAGCTTCAGGACGACCAACAATATTCAGAATATCGCCAAACTGTAAACTGGCATTATTATTGGCAACTAATTCAATTCCTGCACGATTGAGGCGCGTGACAACAACGTCATATTTTTGCTTTAAATTAAGCGTCCCAAGCCTCTGACTCAATACCTCATCATTCGTTACCACAACCTTGACGGATTGAAAAATATCACTGGCAGTAGACAAGGAAACATCAACCTCTTCCCCAATGACCAGCCTAACCTGATTCAACGCTTCATGCTGCCCAACTAAATAAAGCAGATCACCACTCTGAATCACGGTAGTAGGCTGAGGAACCATCAACAAATCCTTCCGTTTTAGGCGGGAGCATACCACTTCATCATTATTATTGAGCAGAGGAATGTCCTGCATCATTAATCCATTCAAATTTGGATTACGTACAGCTATATTCATTGTCTGGAGTACTTCTCGGCTCTGATTATTTTGGTTATCAAACGATCTAGCCTCCTGTTCAATGCTTACTCTGAAAAAGAGCCGAACCAACCACATAACCAATAAAATACCGAAAATGCCCATGGGATAAGCCATTGCATATCCCATACCCATTTGACTGACAAACGAAGGGTCAGATCCCAAATCTGCCAGAATTTGCTGCCCAGCCCCTAAAGATGGTGTATTTGTCACTGCACCGGAAAAAATACCTAAAATAATAGGTAGAGGAATACCAAACAATTTGTGAATAATGGCAGCAACTAATCCACCAATAATGACAATCAGGACAGCAAAACCATTTAATTTAAGGCCAGAAACCCGCAGGGAAGAAAAGAAACCCGGTCCAACTTGAATACCAATAGTATAAACAAACAGAATTAAGCCAAATTCCTGAATAAAATGTAGCATGTCATTACTGAGAGACAAAGAATACATCTGGGCAAAATGGCCAACAATAATCCCACCAAACAAAACCCCACCAATTCCAAAACCAATACCCCGTATTCGCCAATTGCCTATCCATAACCCTAATGCGGCAGACAGCGCCAGCAAGCTCATTGTCAGTGCAATATCACTCATGACCCGCTTCCTTTACCAAAGATTGATCATCCAGAAAATTCGTCATTTTCCCTTGTTCCCCATAAATGATGGCCTTGCCACCAATGAAATATTGGCACGAATTAACCGTCATTTATGTGTTTTAAACCACATATTGTGTGCTTTACATATTTTTATATGACAAGTTTTATGCAGGGGGAATTTTTATTTTTTAACAGGAAGAAAAAGATTAATGTTCAAAAAATAAATATCTGTGATATCCAATCGATATCATTCTTAATAATTGATAACCATTATCAATAAATTTAGTGAAATAATTGTTCCTTCTATTTTCTTCAACTATACGCATTAAACTTCAAGTTGCAATTTACAACACGCTATGAAACCTGATATCTCCCTCGTGAAGCGGGGAGAAATCACACGCATATTGAAGTTATATTGGTATATATGCTCTCCCTTACCCAAAAAATAACTTAAAAAATGAAATTAAATTCACATCACAAAAAATTATCAAAATTAGCGATAAGTGCTATAGCAAATTGAATATTACCTAGCTATAGTAAATAGAATTAAACGGTAAAACATCATGAAAAAACTATATTTGTCAGGCGTTGGAAAAATGGCATTAATAGCGAATAAGGTCTTTAAACATTGGCAAATTAGCTCATTGAGATCATGAAAATGATGAAAAATTGTAAAGAGATTCTATTACTATTTACTGCATTAGGATGGTCACTTGTTACGGGCTGTTCCAGTATCATGACCCACAGTGGCCCCTATCAAGGTTATTATTCTGGGGCAAAAGCCAATATTGGTATGTTAAAAGATGACCAAACAGGATGGTTTATGAAGCCCTTACTTACAATCGATCTGCCGTTTTCTGCTTTCCTGGACACGCTTCTACTTCCCTACGATTATGTTCGCTCCGATCAAGATAGCTCAAAACAATCCCCTAAACATCGTATAGATCAGCTAGATAAAAAACCAATCGTCATACTACCTGTACCAGAACCTGGTGACCACGATACTTAGGAACCTATACACTATATCGGCGTATTCAAGCACCGCCATTAATCTGCGATGCTCACTTTGCTACATTTGTTGTTTTCAGTTAATCCCTGTTTCCACCACAAATAGTTGTCGGTAACCGTCAATATCACGCATAAAAGCGACATAACGATCATCCGGTGATATCACTATCGCATCAGCGGAAGGTGCATCATCAGTACGCCCCGTTAAACGCTGAATTTTTCCAGTCTGGCTATCACAGAGTACAACACTATTGTCACAAACACAGGCAATAAACCGCCCACGACTATCCCAGCTAAATGCGGATTGTATACCGTTTTTGTTGTAAGTTATCTGCATGGGCTCACCACCATTTGGTGAGATATACCATAGCTGGACAATCCCCTGTTCATCTTTCATCAGAAAACAGATTTTACTGCCATCTGGCGATGTTCTTAGCCAATGACGTGGAACATTCACTACTCCCGGCCAGCGATTACCGTGCGTAAAAGTCAGGCGTTTCTGTTTTACTCCCGCTGGGGGCGCGGGTAATGCTGTTTCTGTACCCGCTAAAGGTTGGCTGCCTGCAATGGCATATTCATCATTGTGCTCTGGCAGATCAACGAGATAAATTTCCGGTATTTTTTCGCCATTGGTGGCGTAGGTATTCCCAATAAAAGCCAGTGCCCAACGCTGCCATTGACCATTATCTTTGCGATATCCTAGCTGCCCAATCCATCCTTCTTCATAAGCTCGATTGATGTCATCACTGCCGGGACGCGGGCAGGCTGTAGTCTCGCTAACCACAACCGAAAAATAGCTACCACCATATTCCCTTGGATGTTTTTTATCTGGTATTACAGCTTGCAAAGGAACAGCCACCGCCACATTACGTAAATCAAGCGCAGGATCTAACTCGTGCATCACATGGTCATTGTAGGTAAAACTGAGACGGCTACCATCGGGGCTGAAAACGTGGACATGTGTTCCACCGCGCAAAGCGCCAGGGGTATAAGGTGGAGTAATATCCATGGCATCAATGTTAATTGCCACATTGGGCTGTACATCGGAAACCATGACACCACGGCGATGATGAAAATCATATTGCCACTGTGCATCTGGTTTTTCCGGGCCATGAATAAAGGCATAACGAACGGGTTCTTGCGGGCTCACAGTCACCACGCCAACATGAGCGCCATCCTTTGCCTGATAGATAATTTCAGTTTGTCCATGATCAACATGAATTTTTTCTATCGTTAAACTGGTAAAAGAGGCACCATCGGGACGAACATCGTACACTAACCATTGGCTGTCTGGCGTCCAAACATTTATATTAGTTATCTGATGGCTACGACTATCGAATGTAATCTGACGTTCCTTAAAAACCATTTTGCTGCCTTCTTTTGCGAGGTTTCGGATAATAAAAACTAATTTTATTCAAATTCGGCTAAAAAATTTCAGTCGAGACGTTATTATTCCAACAGTACTCTTTACTTCTACGTTATATTTCATGTAATTAAACTTATGTTACTCAGTGTCCTTTATATCATTGGTATTACGGCTGAAGCCATGACAGGCGCCTTAGCCGCAGGTCGTCGAAAAATGGATGTATTCGGCGTTATCATTATTGCTTCCGTGACAGCCATTGGTGGTGGCACTGTCCGTGATATTATTTTGGGGCACTATCCCCTTGGCTGGGTAAAAAATCCAGAGTATATAGTGACCGTTGCCTGTGCTGCTGTGCTCACTATCTGGGTTGCTCCTATGATGAAACATCTACGCCGTCTGTTTCTTATTCTTGATGCCATTGGCTTAATCGTCTTCTCCATCATAGGTGCACAAATCGCGTTAGAGATGCACTACAGCCCGATTATTGCCGCCATTGCCGCCGTCATCACTGGCGTTTTTGGTGGTGTATTGCGCGATATGTTTTGTAATACCATCCCTCTGGTATTCCAAAAAGAGATTTATGCCGGTGTCTCTTTTGCCGCTGCCTGGCTCTATATTGCCTTACTGTATACGCCATTACCCCCAAACAGCGTTATCTTGATTACACTTGTTGCCGGACTCGCTGCACGATTAATAGCTATTCGTTATCGCCTTGGTTTACCCATCTTCAATTACGATGGCACAGACCACTAATACCGTAATGAATTTCTGGGGCGCCTTTTGCCCCTATTCATTGAATATCTCTTGTTTTCTCAATATCCCGTAAAGACAAAATATGAATTACTGTCTTAATCTCAGGATGCTGTAAAAAGGCCAAGATTTTTTCTCTTTGTTTTACTGTTAATGCGGGTTTCGCTTTTACGTCAGAGAATATCGTTTCCCATTGCCATCCCAGTTTATCTGCTTGTTCATCAGTAAAGTGCCTGGCATAAGGCAGGCCAATGGCTTCGTACCATAGTGAAAGTGGCTGTAACTTTGCCTGTTGAAACTGGGCGAAAATTAATTCCGCACGTTTAGTTCCAATATTGGTCACTGCCCCAAGCTGCTCCTTATCCAAATCCAGCCAAGCCGTTAAATTTGCCACCAGCCCATGTTTTACCAACACTGTCCACGTTCCTTGTCCCACGCCTTTCATTTTCAATTTTACCCCAAGCCACGTCAGGCGAGCGATAAACTGTTGCTGGCAATAATGATCAGCATTAGTTTCGTTTTGATGATCGAATGTCAGGCAACTCAGGAAATGATAATCCTGCTCATTAGGTGGTTGAATATCAGGGCGTTCCGCCATACGCCACACCACTTTATCGAGTTTAGGTATACCATGTCCCGCCAGCGCCACCGTAATTTTATCGCCAGGATAGACATTCCACTGCTTCCAACGTTTGATCGAACCGATGTTGACTCGACTGACCTGTCGATCATCTACCTTTACTTTTTCCAGTTCTAATCCAACGGATATTCTCCCTGTCCGGCCTATTGTGAAATTAATACCTTTTACGGTTGTCATTTGTTGCCGCAGGGGATATTTCCATGCAATCGCCCAACTGTTTGATCCAGAGCGCCACTGTCGGCCTGTCGGTTCAATCTCTTGGCGTAATACAACCCCATCTGTCGCAAAAGGGAGGGGCTGGACAAAATAATCTTTCCATCTTTTTTCGGCATCTTCTGCTGTGGCAATGGGGTGACTATATTGCTGTGTGATGGGAAACCCCATTACTGCCAATTTTTCCAGTTTCACCGCCATTTCATTTGGTCCATCCGGCCAGCCCCAAATAAAAATACCAACGTGTTCCAGTTCTGGTGCTGGAGTTTTACGTATCATTAAACCTGCAACTTTACTGCGCGCCCCCTGACTCCCCGCAACAAACTGACGATGCTGTTCCTGCTGCCAGAAAAGCTCACCTTGTAATACCAAATGTTCAGGGGCATTTTTAATCCGTTTAGGAATACTGGGAATAAATGCGCTTTTATCCATCCAGTCTATTCCTTCAATACCATTACCACGGCTAATTAGCTGCACTAATTGACCTTTTTCATACACCAAAGTAACTGCAACACCATCAATTTTAGGTTGCAACCACACCCCTGTGCGCCCCTGTAACCACTGGCTAATTTTTTGTATTCCCTTCAATTTATGCAAACCTGTATGTTGGACAGGATGACGCTGTTTCCCTGACTGTTCAGAAGAGAGCACAGGAATCACGGAAGTATCGGCAACCGGGCTAACAGAGAGTAAAGCGCGGTCTGACCCATGATTTAAACAACCTTGCCAAATTCTCAAGGTATCCAATAATTGATCGTAAATTTCATCATCGACTTCAGTAATTCCCTGCTGACGGTATAGATGATCCCACTTAGCCACCTGCTGTGACAAGCGCTTAATTTCACTCTGAAATTTTTCTTGTGGCCAGTCAGGACACTGAGCCTTGTTTGCAAATGCCATTGGTATACCAGATAGCAATATCCATACTGTTATTAAAAAACTGATGAGAAAATTAAGCATCCCTGCTCCTTGGTTTCCTTAAAACGACTTCCTAAAAATTGATGCCAAGACACGGGCAGAGGATAAAAAGCAGGAAATTTTTTACCAAGTGGCAAAAAAGAAGTTTGAGAGAAGTTTCGAAAAATAAATGTGTAATTTCTGCAAACAGCTATTTTTGCTGAAAATGTGTCGCAAAAAATCTCATTAATGCCAGTTTGTTAAGAAAATATTTTGGTGAAATACCTGTTGGCATGTATTGTAGCGCTACATGGATTAACGTATCCGTGTATACTATGTGGGATATTATATTCCTGCGCTTGCATTTATTTATACCCAATCAGTCAAGAAATCATCATGAACCAAGGAACGTTATATATTGTTTCTGCGCCGAGTGGAGCAGGAAAATCAAGCCTTATTCAGGCTTTATTAAAAACCCAACCCTTGTATGACACTCAGGTTTCCGTTTCGCATACAACGCGGCAAGCTCGCCCAGGCGAAAATCATGGTGAACACTATTTTTTCGTCACGGTGGATGAGTTTCAAAATATGATCAACCATGATGAATTTTTGGAATATGCCTGTGTTTTTGGTAATTATTACGGCACATCCCGAAAAGTCATCGAAGACACACTCGCCAGTGGCGTTGATGTTTTTCTTGATATTGACTGGCAAGGTGCACAGCAAATCCGCCAGAAAATGCCAATAGCTCGCAGCATTTTCATTCTTCCGCCTTCTAAGGAAGAGTTGCTCCGCCGCCTGCGTGGGCGCGGTCAAGACAGCGAAGAAATCATTGCCAAACGCATGGCTCAGGCTGTCGCGGAAATGGAACATTACAACGAATATGATTACGTCATCATCAATGACGATTTCAATACGGCACTGGCCGATTTACAATCGATTATTCGTACAGAGCGTCTACGATTAGATCGTCAGACCCAGCGGCATGATGCCTTAATCAGCAAATTATTGGCAGACTGAACCAAGTTTCAGTATTATGCCCAGTCATTTATTTATCTGTGGAGTAGCACTCATATGGCACGCGTAACTGTTCAAGACGCAGTAGAAAAAATTGGTAACCGTTTTGACCTGGTGTTGGTCGCTGCTCGCCGAGCACGCCAATTGCAAGTAGGTGGCAAAGATCCCCTGGTTCCAGAAGAAAACGATAAGATGACTGTTATCGCCCTGCGTGAAATCGAGCAAGGCCTCATTAACAACAAAATTCTCGATGTTCGTGAGCGCCAGGAACAGCAAGAGCAAGAAGCCGCAGAAATCAAAGCCGTTTCTGCCATCGCTGAAGGTCGTCGTTAATTTTACGGTAGGTCTGCCTTGTACCTGTTTGAAAGTCTGAATCAGCTGGTTCTGAAATATTTGCCTGAAGATCAAATTGATCTGCTTAAACAGGCCTATGTGGTTGCGCGGGATGCCCACGAAGGGCAAACCCGTTCCAGCGGTGAGCCATACATCACTCACCCCGTGGCCGTTTCCTGTATTCTGGCTGAAATGCGCCTTGACCATGAAACACTGATGGCGGCACTTTTGCACGATGTCATTGAAGACACCCCTGCAACATTTCAGGATATAGAACAGTTATTTGGCACGGCCGTTGCCGGATTGGTGGAGGGAGTATCCAAGCTGGATAAACTGAACTTCCGCGACAAAAAGGAAGCACAGGCTGAAAACTTCCGCAAAATGATCATGGCGATGGTGCAGGATATCCGCGTCATTTTGATCAAACTGGCAGACCGTACGCACAATATGCGAACCCTTGGCTCCCTGCGCCCCGATAAACGGCGGCGCATTGCCAGGGAAACGCTGGAAATTTATAGCCCACTGGCTCATCGTCTGGGTATTCATCACCTAAAAACCGAGCTGGAAGAACTTGGGTTTGAGGCCCTGTATCCGAACCGTTATCGCGTCATTAAAGAAGTTGTGAAAGCCGCTCGCGGTAATCGTAAAGAGATGATCCAGAAAATTCTGTCGGAGATTGAAGGCAGGTTAACGGATGCCGGTATCAAATGCACAGTCAGTGGCCGCGAAAAACATCTCTACTCTATCTATCGTAAGATGCGCCTGAAAGAGCAGCGTTTCCATTCTATCATGGATATTTACGCCTTTCGTGTCATCGTCAATAATCTTGATACCTGTTACCGCGTATTGGGGCAAATGCACAGTCTGTACAAACCACGCCCCGGTAGAGTGAAAGATTATATTGCTATCCCCAAAGCCAATGGTTACCAATCCCTCCATACTTCCCTGATAGGCCCGCATGGAGTGCCCGTCGAAGTTCAGATCCGTACTGAAGATATGGATCAAATGGCAGAAATGGGGGTTGCCGCACATTGGGCTTATAAAGAGCAAGGGGAATCCGGTACGACTGCGCAGGTTCGTGCCCAGCGCTGGATGCAAAGTTTGCTGGAACTCCAGCAAAGTGCCGGCAGCTCTTTTGAATTTATTGAAAGCGTTAAATCTGATTTATTTCCTGATGAGATTTACGTTTTTACCCCCGAAGGACGAATTGTTGAGTTACCGGCTGGCGCGACTCCTGTTGATTTTGCCTATGCCGTCCATACCGATATCGGACATGCCTGCGTGGGTGCACGTGTCGATCGACTACCTTATCCTCTTTCACAAACGCTTAGTAGTGGGCAAACGGTCGAAATTATTACGGCACCAGGGGCTCGCCCTAATGCTGCATGGCTGAACTTTGTCGTTAGTTCCAAAGCACGCGCCAAAATTCGCCAGTTACTGAAAAACCTAAAACGGGATGATTCCATTAGTTTGGGGCGCCGTTTACTCAATCATGCACTTGGTAACGGCACGAAAATTACCGATATTCCACAAGAAAATATCAACAAAGAGCTGGCAAGAATGAAGCTCGCTGCTTTGGATGATTTGTTAGCGGAAATCGGATTGGGTAATGCCATGAGCGTGGTTGTCGCCCGCAATTTATTATTGGGTTCACCAGAGAAAGTACCAAACAACAATAGCAATTCTTCCCGTAAGCTCCCTATCAAGGGTGCTGATGGTATTTTGATTACCTTTGCCAAATGTTGTCGCCCAATTCCAGGTGATCCGATTATTGCCCATATCAGCCCAGGAAAAGGTTTGGTGATCCACCACGAATCTTGTCGCAATATCCGTGGATACCAGAAAGAACCGGAAAAATTCATGCCTGTTGAGTGGGATAAAGATATCAATAGCGATTTTATTGCTGAAATTAAAGTCGATATGTTTAACCATCAGGGGGCACTGGCAAATCTGACTGCGGCCATTAACGATGTAAACTCCAGTATTCAAAGTATGAATACAGAAGAGAAAGATGGCCGTGTCTATTGTGCTTTCATCAGGCTGACGACCAAAGACCGTATCCAGCTGGCGAATATCATGCGTAAGATACGTATCATGCCAGACGTGATGCGAGTCAGCCGTAACCGAAACTAGAGGTTATGAATCCTAAACGTTACGCACGCATTTGCCAGATGATGGCAATGCGTCAACCTGACCTGACAATCTGTTTAGAAGAAGTCCACAAACCCCATAATATATCTGCCGTTATTCGTACAGCGGATGCTGTGGGTATTCACCAAATCCATGCTATCTGGCCTACTGAGCAATTAAGAACCCAGCTTTCTTCGGCAGCAGGTAGCAATAGTTGGGTTCAGGTGAAAACGCATTCCACGATTGAACAGGCGATTCACCAATTTAAATCTGATGGAATGCAAGTGCTGGCAACTCATCTTTCTGATAAAGCCGTCGATTTCCGTCAAATTGATTACACTAAGCCTACCTGCATCATTATGGGGCAGGAGAAAAAAGGTATCTCAAAACAAGCTATCGCCCTGGCAGATCACGATATCATTATTCCAATGGCAGGTATGGTGCAGTCACTGAATGTCTCTGTTGCATCTGCCTTGATTTTGTATGAAGTACAACGGCAGCGTCAATTGGCAGGCATGTACCAGTGGCAGAAAAGCATTCTGCCGGAAGAGGAACAGCAAAGGCTACTGTTCGAAGGAGGATATCCCGTATTGGCTGCCGTTTCTCGCCGTAAGGGCTTGGAACAACCCTTGATAGATAAGCAAGGGCAAATCATCGCAAGTGAATCCTGGTGGTCAGCGATGCAAGAAACATCCGCCGCGCAAAAAACAATTGCACCATCAGCAAGGAAATAAATCACACTGACGGAGAAATCGTATGAAAGGCCAACTACTTGATGCCATTCCCTTAACCACGTTATGTGGCGTTGGAGCCAATCAGGTCACTAAGCTCGCTAAGTTAGGGTTGGTCAATCTACAGGATCTACTTTTTCACTTTCCACTCCGCTATGAGGATCAAACCCGCCTGTATACCATTCATGAATTATTGCCCAGTATTTATGCTACGGTAACAGGTGAAATATTACGCACCAATGTGACGTTTGGGCGTCGGCGCATCATGACCTGCCAAATCAGTGATGGCACAGGTATTTTGACTCTGCGTTTCTTCAATTTTACTGCCACCATGAAAAATAACCTGGCCGCAGGAAAGCACGTTGTTGCTTATGGGGAAATTCGTCGCGGAAATCAAGGGCCAGAGATTATCCATCCTGAATATAAAATCCAACAACATGCCAACCGTATCCAACTGCAAGAGACGTTGACCCCCATCTATCCCACGACCGAGGGAGTACGTCAAACAACGCTGCGCAAGTTAATCGATCAGGCATTGGAAATATTGGCTACCTGCGCCATTAATGAATTACTACCAGAAAAATTCAGCCGGAAGCTCATCAGTCTGCCCGACGCACTGCGTACATTGCACCATCCCCCGCCGGATACTTCTCTGGCCGATTTAGAAAATGGCCAACATCCAGCCCAGCGTAGGTTAATTCTGGAAGAATTACTGGCGCATCATTTAAGTATGTTGGCAGTCAGGGCGGGAGCCCAGCGCTTTCATGCATATCCCTTAATGGCAAATGATTCACTGAAACAGAAACTTCTAAGCCAGTTACCATTCTCACCCACAGATGCACAAGCCCGTGTCGTAGCAGAAATAGAACACGATTTAGCAAAAAATATCCCCATGATGCGTCTGATACAGGGGGATGTCGGTTCAGGGAAAACATTAGTGGCAGCGCTGGCGGCTGTCCGTGCCATTGTTCACGGCAAGCAAGTAGCACTGATGGCACCAACTGAACTTTTGGCAGAGCAACACGCCAATACCTTCCGTCAATGGCTTGAGCCACTGGGTATTCAGGTCGGTTGGCTAGCAGGCAAACAGAAAGGTAAAGCACGTCAGGCACAGCAAGAGGCGATAGCAAACGGTCAAGTGAGCATGATTGTCGGTACTCACGCCATGTTTCAGGAGCAGGTAAAATTTGCCGGATTGGCACTGGTTATCATTGATGAGCAACATCGATTCGGTGTTCACCAACGTCTGGCATTATGGGAGAAAGGGCGCGACCAAGGCTTCCATCCCCATCAATTGATCATGACAGCGACCCCTATTCCACGCACATTGGCAATGACCGCCTACGCCGATCTGGATACTTCTATCATTGATGAATTGCCTCCAGGCCGGACGCCTGTCACCACCGTTGCCATCCCAGATACTCGCCGGAACGACATTATCCAACGTATCAAAAGCGCCTGTCTGGATGAAGGCCGTCAGGCTTACTGGGTATGTACCCTGATCGAAGATTCTGAGGTACTGGAAGCGCAAGCCGCACAGGCAACCAGTGAAGAATTGACACTGGCATTACCTGAATTGAAAATTGGCTTAGTGCATGGGCGGATGAAACCAGCAGAAAAACAAGCCGTCATGGAGGCGTTCAAGCAAGGTGAAATACAATTGCTGGTTGCCACTACGGTCATTGAAGTCGGGGTGGATGTGCCCAATGCCAGCCTGATGATTATCGATAATCCCGAACGGCTAGGATTGGCACAGTTGCACCAACTTCGAGGGCGCGTCGGGCGTGGTGCCATTGCTTCTCATTGTGTCTTGCTCTATAAAACTCCACTGACCAATACAGCGAAAATTCGTCTGCAAGTTTTACGGGATAGTAATGATGGTTTTGTGATTGCCCAGAAAGATCTAGAGATCCGCGGACCAGGTGAACTGTTGGGTACACGCCAAACAGGTAATGCAGAATTCAGGATCGCGGATTTATTGCGAGACCAAGGTATGCTGCCCGAAGTTCAGCGTATCGCCCACTATATCCACCAGAATTATCCTGAACACGCCAAAGCGCTGATTGAACGCTGGTTGCCGGATAGTTCCCAATATAGCCGCGCTTAGGTGCCAGCCGCTGAATATTTCAGCGGCATATTCGCCAAGATATTAGGCGAGGACAAAAGTGTATTACTTTAACCTGCTATAGATGGGAACATCGGTAATAACAGATACAATTTGATGACGGCAGCATTAACGATATCAATAAAGAATGCCCCCACCATAGGTACGAGTAAGAATGCTACATGCGATGGTCCAAAACGGTCAGTGATCGCTTGCATATTCGCGATGGCTGTTGGTGTCGCACCTAAGCCAAAACCACAGTGGCCGGCTGACAATACTGCCGCATCGAAATTTTTACCCATGATCCGGTAAGTAACGAAAATAGCATACAACGCCATAACCAAAGTCTGTACGGCAAGAATGACCAACATTGGCAGCGCAAGGGAAGCCAGTTGCCACAGTTTCAGGCTCATCAAAGCCATCGCCAGAAACAGCGATAAGCTGACGTTACCCAAGACCGACACCGCTCGGTCAAATACCCGATAAAAACCAAGCAGAGAGAGTCCGTTACTAAGAATGACACCAACAAACAGAACACACACGAATGTCGGCAATTCAAAGGCTGTGCCTTGTAACAGTTTCTCAATAAACTTACCTGCCAATAAGCAAATGGAAACCATAGCAATAGTTTCCACCATCACTAATGGTGTAATAAGCCGGCCAGTATAAGGTTTCTCAAATGCCGTCGGCAGCTCGGTATCCTCAGACTCCAACCCTGGTGTTTGGGTATTTTTCACCAACATACGGGCAACTGGCCCCCCAATCAAGCCACCTAAAACCAGGCCGAATGTTGCACATGCCATTGCCACTTCCGTAGCATTTTCAAAACCATAGCGCTCAGTGAATACCTTACTCCAAGCACCACCTGTTCCATGCCCACCAGATAGTGTAATGGAGCCTGCCAGCAATCCCATTAACGGATCAAGGCCAAGCATTTTCGCCAAGGCGATGCCGACGGTGTTTTGTACAAATAACAGTCCAACAACCACGCAGACAAAAATGACCAAAGATTTTCCGCCTGCTTTCAGGCTGGCAAGATTAGCGTTCAAACCGATTGTGGCAAAGAACATCAACATAAGAGGCTCTTGGAGAGATAAATCAAAACTAACTTCCCAACCTACAGATTGTTTAACTGCCAACAGAACTAACGCAACCAATAAGCCACCTGCGACTGGCTCAGGGATCGTATATTTCTCAAGGAATGGGACTGATTGTACGAGTTTTCTTCCTAGTAGCAAAACCAGCGTGGCAGCAACGAGCGTGCCATAAATATCTAGATGATACATCGATGTACCTCACCCATTGTTAATATTATGTGAATTTAATGTGACGTTATAATCATCCTGTAAAAACGCCAAGAGCAGGTAAGGGTTGGATTAGAAATAAAATTTCTCATAAACACAAGTTAAAACATTTAAAAATGTGACAGGATTAAGCCGTAATTCATGATGAAAACTTAACGCAAACGATTGCTTTAATGATGAGAATCATTAAAATGCACTTTTTGTCTATCTGAAATTTCACAACATGGTCAATTTACCCCGTGGATCCAATTCATCAGAAGTCCCCAATAAATCAAATAACGAACTGATCTATCGTCTGGAAGATAAGCCGCCACTTCCACATACCTTATTTGCTGCATCCCAACATTTACTGGCCATGTTTGTAGCTGTTATTACACCTGCAATGTTGATTTGCCAGGCTCTGGAGCTTCCAGAGCAGGATACTCAACGCATTATCAGTATGTCCCTGTTTGCCTCTGGCTTGGCATCACTTATTCAAATTCGCTCTTGGGGGCCAATCGGTTCTGGCTTGCTTTCAATTCAGGGCACCAGTTTTAATTTCGTTGCCCCACTGATTATGGGTGGCCTGGCGTTGAAAAATGGTGGTGCGGATATTCCAACGATGATGGCAGCCTTGTTCGGTACACTGATGCTCGCCTCAATGACGGAAGTGCTGCTCTCACGCGTGTTACATTTGGCAAGACGGATCATCACACCTCTGGTATCCGGTATCGTGGTGATGATTATTGGCTTATCGTTAATTCAAGTGGGATTAACTTCGATTGGGGGTGGTTATTCTGCGATTCAAAACGGCACATTTGGTGCACCAGAAAACCTGCTGCTCGCTGGAACTGTTCTTGCCGTTATCGTATTGCTGAATCGCCAAAATAACCCTTACTTGCGGGTTGCATCTCTGGTCATCGCCATGACAGTGGGTTATCTGCTGGCCTGGTACATGGATATGTTACCCGTTTCAACACCGAAAGAAGATGCACCAATCATCACCGTTCCTTCTCCACTCTATTATGGCTTGTCTTTTGACTGGAATCTGTTGATCCCACTGATGCTGATTTTTATGGTGACATCACTGGAAACGATTGGTGATATCACAGCAACCTCTGATGTCTCCGAACAGCCTGTCAGCGGCCCACTCTACATGAAACGTATCAAGGGGGGTGTACTGGCAAATGGCTTCAATTCTATGGTGTCAGCCGTGTTCAATACATTTCCAAATTCCTGTTTTGGTCAGAACAATGGCGTGATCCAACTAACGGGTGTTGCCAGTCGCCATGTTGGTTACATGATTGCTGCAATGCTGATCCTATTGGGGTTGTTTCCTGCCGTGGCTGGTTTTGTACAACACATTCCTGAACCTGTTCTGGGCGGAGCAACGATTGTGATGTTTGGCACTATCGCTGCATCTGGTGTCAGAATAGTTTCCCGTGAACCTCTAAATCGCCGTGCCATTATGATCATCGCACTGTCTCTGGCAGTGGGGTTAGGCGTTTCTCAACAACCGCTAATTTTACAGTTTGCCCCTGATTGGGTGAAAAACTTATTCTCTTCAGGCATTGCCGCAGGTGGGTTAACCGCCATTCTGCTTAACCTTATTTTTCCCCAAGAAAAATAGTTGTCAGATTTCTGTATAATACGTCTCTCCCGCCTTACCGGCGGGAGTTTTCTTTTTTATCTAAATCATCTATTGAGTGCTGCCCTATTTTACGGCATAAAAGGGCTTCTATTGGAAGGTTACACTGTTGAGGTGAAATAATGAGGTGGTTAGGGAAATTTTTTGTCACTCTTCTACTATTACTAATTTTGGCAATCATAGTTATCTATGTTGTTGCCCAGACGCATTGGGGAGCCAAACAATTAAGTCAATGGCTCAGCAGACAAGGACATTACCAAGTCAGTATTGAAAGCATCGACCATAGCTGGCTGCAACCGGCTACCCTATCACTTAACCACATTAACATTCGTGACAAACAAAGTCCTTTCTCACTCAATGCCGATACCATTGATCTCGATTTCAAATGGCAGCATTTACTGTCCCCCCAAAATCTCCGTCGTCTGACATTGCAACAAGGAACATTGATACTACCTGAAAATCAAACTCCCCCTCTTTTACAAGCGGATATCCTGCAACTGAACCAGATGAATATTCAGCTAGAGAGTCCCAATACGCGTATTCAGGGGGAGAATATCACGGGCGGCATTACACCTTGGGCTCCTGCTGTGGGCAACCCATTTGGTAATGGAAAATATCAATTCAGTGCCAGTACGATCCGCTTAAATGACATATCTGTTGAAAATGCCGTTATGCAAGGCAGTTACCAGGATAAGGCTCTGACTATCGATTCTTTTGGCGCAACATTTCTGCGAGGCGCTATTTCTGGCAATGGTCAGCAATTGCCTGACGGCAGTTGGCGTTGGAACAATATCCTGCTCAGTGACATTCGCTGGCAAACCCCGATGACACTGGGTGAGTTAAAAGGAAAAATCAGTCATCTACCAACTATGTATGTCAAAGATTTCAATATCACCAATGCCAAACTGCAAGGGCAAAACTGGTCTGTTGATTATCTAGATAGCACCATCAAAAACTTAGGCTTAGCCAATGGCAGTTGGAACGCTGAAGATGGATTGATAGATTTTAACGCGATGAACATGACATTGGATAATGCACAGTTCAGTGACACGCTTGGAAAATTCCGTTTTTCTGGTGATACCCTTACCATCGCAAACCTGACAACCCACTATCAAAAAGGATTGTTCAATGTCCAGTCTCAGTGGGATCGCAAAAGCCGGCTCCTTACCCTCAAAGAAAGTTCTGTAACAGGGCTGCTTTATGTTCTGCCAGCAACATGGCTCGATTATTTCAAACAGCCTGCGCCGGAATGGATTTCAGGCGTAAAACTTAATGATATTACTATCAATAATACGCTGCTGATTGATACCAATCCCAATTTCCCGTTCCAGCTCACCACGCTTGCAGCCCATATTGACAACATGGATATCTTGAAAAATGGCAAGTGGGGATTATGGAATGGTCAGGCATCACTGCAAGCGGCTGCGGGAACATTTAACAAAATCGAAATAACCCGCCCTTATCTGCAACTGCACGCTACAGATGGCAAAGCTACCATTGATAAATTAAATGGCTTTACCGGTGAAGGGCTGTTGCAAGTGGCAGGCTCAGTGGAACAACAAACTGCTCATACCCCTTTTAACCTTAACTTCAAAGGAATGAACGCGGATTTGCATATCTTGCCACAATGGGGTTGGATACCACTTAATATTCAGGGAGAAGGCAATTTCACACTCGCTATCACGGGAGATCTCTCCGCTGACGACGTTAAGGGAACAATAAACGGCACATTGGCTGCTGAAGATAAATCATCAAACAAAGAGTCACAATCTATTGAGCAAGGTTTGATCTCAACGAGCCGTTGTCCCCAGACCGCACCCTCTTCCGTAGATAATCCTGCTACGGAGAGTCAAACCTGCGCGAAAATTAAGCTTTAGTAAGACGTTCGGGAGGCAGGACGATATAAGTGCCGGTGAACACACTACCTACGCCGTGTTCACCGCTAACCTGCACTTCTATCGTTACACGCGCCTTATTGCCACGGGCAAGACGGGCAAGGTCTCCGCTCATATTATTGAAATCCGCAGTTGCACAGGGGCGTCCTGTAATCGGTTGGCGATAACGAATATTGGCATCCACCAAAATGATATCTCCCCCTAACTGGCGCTCCTGTAGCAACAACCAAATCAATCCCCATGCCGTCAAGGTGGCCTGAGAAAATAAGCTACCTGCGAAAATAGTATGATGTGGATTCTGGTTTCCGGCTTCCGGCATCGTGGTCACGAAGCGTTGTCCAGTATATTGGCTGATCCTAAGCCCCATCTTTTCACTCAAAGGGATTTGCTTATGCCATGCCTGCTGCAACTCCGCACACCAATCAGGACGGTGCAAGATATCATCAAGGCTTATTATCGGTTTGATCATGAGGAAATGGTTGATCGGCGACGCCTTAGCACCATTGATCAAACCGCGGTTTTGAAAACCCAACTTGTCAAAGAAATCGACGGCGTCTTCCCGCGCGCTGCAAACAATTCGTTTCACACCTTCCTGTCTGGCTACCGATTCCAATGCCATCGCAATCAGCGTACCCAAGCCTTTTCGCTGCACACTGGGATGCACAGCCAGAAAGCGAATAGCGCCTTCATTATCCGCATTGATATATAAGCGCCCAACAGCCAGCGGATTGCCCTGTTCATCCACCACCATTTGGTGATGAGCCATTGAGTCGTAACCATCTTTCTCTGATCCAACAGGTTGATGAAGCGGTTTACGCAACATCTCCCAACGAAATTGGTAATAAGTTTCTAACTCTTGTTCTGTTTGAGGTACTCTCAGATGGTACATAGAAACAACCCCTTTCTTGAAACACATCATACTTGCAACCAGAAAGTTACCGGCCCGTCATTGATCAAACTGACTTTCATGTCTGCTGCAAATATTCCCGTTGCTGTTTTTACACCAGTTACATGGCACTGTTCAACAAAATCGCGATAAAGCTCTTCTGCTTTTTGTGGTTCAGCACCACCAGAAAAGCTGGGTCTTAAGCCTTTCTGGGTGTCCGCAGCCAATGTAAATTGCGATACCACCAACAAACTACCGCCAGCCTGCTGAACATTAAGGTTCATTTTTCCCTGCTCATCGCTGAATACCCGATACCCCATTACCTTGTCGCATAAACGTTGCGCTTTTTGTGGGGTATCGTCTTTTTCCACCCCCAGCAACACCAGCAACCCTTGTCCAATTTCGCCAATCGTCTCGCCTTCAACAACAACCTTTGCCTGTGTGACACGCTGAATTAATGCGATCATTTCTCTTGCCTGTTATTCCGTTGCAATAAGCTAACAATGTTAATTTTTTGCGGGGAGTGAGAAGTCATGTGACTTAAAATAATCAGGGATGACGTTCCTGTCAGCCACATGCAGTGCAGTGATGCCTGTTTTTTTTGCTGCTTCGACGTTTTCTAAAAGATCATCAAAGAATATGGCTTGATCCGCTTCCACACCTTCCGCGACAAGCACATGGTTAAAAATATCAAGATTTGGTTTACGCATCCCCAATTCGTGGGATAGATAAAGGAAATCCGCTGATGCTGCAATCTCAGGATAATGCTCTGAGCAGTAATCAATATGCAGACGATTTGTATTTGACAAAACAACCACACGATGCCCTTTAGCACGCAATTTATTCATTAACTCAATGACTTCCTGCCTGACATCGATAAAGATTGTATTCCAGCCTTCCGCAAATTGTTCAAAACTGAGTGAAACCGCCATTTCATCACACATCATTTCTGCAAATTCAGTGTCACTTATTTGCCCGCACTCATGTTTTTCAAGCGTCTCGCCCTGAGAAAATTTTGGGGTCAATGTTGCCAGTGGTGCCCCACTCAGATTACTCCAAACAGCCAATACTCTTTTAAAATCAATATCAATAATCACGTTACCCAGATCGAAAATATACAGCATAATCCCTCCTGACTGACGTTCATTGTTTAGTTCTTTTATCATATTTTTATTAAGAAAAAAGAATGAAGAGTTGACATCCTCCCCGCCCTAAAGGACGGGGATTCCTACAGCGTTCAGACCGGAGCCTGACTCACCTCGGTGGGTTCCTGCTTCAACGGGCGGTCTGGCTGCACCATCCCTCCACAGGCAAGCACGGCATGTCCTGCCGCTAAAATATTACGTGCGGCGTTTACATCCGCGTTCGCGGTGTAGCCGCATACCTGACACACGAATTGACTTTGCGTCTGACGGTTTTCTTTCGCCGTATGACCACAGCAGGCACACCGCTGGCTGGTGTATGCCGGAGGTATCGCCAGTACCTGACCACCGCGCCAGAGCTGCTTGTACTCAAGCTGACGGCGCATTTCATGCCAGCCTTGATCCCGTATCGAGCGGTTCAAGCCTGATTTGCCTCTGACGTTTCTTCCGTGCTTCTCTGCCGTGCCTTTTGCCGATTTCGACATGTTACTGACCTTCAAGTCTTCAATGACGATCATCGCGTGGTTTTTGCTGATTTCACTGGTGACTTTGTGAAGGTAGTCGCGCCGGATATTGGCAATGTGTGAGTGCAAACCCTGGATTTTCCGTTTTTGTTTCTGCCAGTTTGCGCTGAATTTTACTTTGCGACTCAACTGCCGCTGGAGTGTTGCCAGCTTACGTTGGTTTGCTTTGAAGCTGCTTACTGGCTGATATACCGTGCCATCTGAAAGCGTGGCAAGTTTTGTTACTCCGGCATCCAGTCCGACCATTGATTCTGCATTGTGAGCAGGGTCAGTCACTTCGTATTCAGTCTGGATACTGACGTACCATTTGCCGCATGACTGGCTGACCGTGACGTTTTTCACTCAATCAGCCATGAAGCCATTTTGGTGTAGGGGAGATATTTATTCCCTGCTTCATGGTTCTCATTCTGGAGTGCCAGTGCACGGTTAAAAACGAAGCGACAAGCCCCTGCGAAGCGTCGCATATCGCGCTCCTGCTGACCATTTGGTCTTAACTGGAATTTGAAGGCTTGAAGTCGTATCATGACTATCATTATACTTTGGTCTATGACAAAAGAAACTGATATTCGACGCGGAAGACACTGTGTTTTCCTGATGCACGTCCACTTGGTATTCGTCGCCAAGTATCGACGAAAGATATTCGATCTTGATGCCATCGAAAAGCTACGCAGCTACTTTAGCAGCGTATGTGCTGATTTTGGTGTTGAACTGGTTGAAATGGACGGCGAATACGACCACGTGCATTTGCTGATCAACTACCCGCCAAAGCTCGCAGTATCGAATCTGGTCAACAGTCTTAAAGGCGTTTCCAGCAGGCTGCTTCGGCGTGACCGTCCAGATATTGCTCTACGCTATTACTACAAAGGCGTTCTGTGGACACCGAGCTATTTTGCAAGCAGTTGCGGAGGTGCGCCGATCTCGATCATCCGGCAATACATCGAGCAGCAGAAAACACCAGGTTAGTCGGAAAACCGCGCCTGATAAAAAAATGGCAGGAAGGGGGGTATCATAAAAGAACTCAGGGCACCGAAATGCCCTAAGCTATTGATATTCAAACTGTCATATGCAATGCATAATCCAGAAATTAAACTTCTTTGCTACGATTTGCACGACGGCGATCATTCTCAGTCAAATGACGCTTACGCAAGCGAATTGACACTGGAGTGACTTCAACCAATTCGTCGTCGTCAATAAACTCCAACGCCTGCTCCAGGGTTTTCTTGATATGTGGAGACAGCGTTGTCGCTTCATCCGTACCTGATGCACGCACGTTAGTCAGTTTCTTACCGGTCAGACAGTTAACAGTCAGGTCATTTGAACGTGAGTGAATACCAATAATCTGGCCTTCATACACTTCAGTACCATGACCCAGGAACAACTTACCACGCTCCTGCAAACCATACAGCGCGTAAGCCACCGCCTTGCCTTGTCCATTGGAAATCAATACGCCATTCAGACGACGGCCAATCTCACCTGGGCGGATGTCATCATAGTGGCTGAATGTGGCATACAACAAACCCGTACCCGAAGTCATGGTCATGAATTCAGTACGGAAGCCGATCAGGCCACGGCTTGGAATGACATAATCAAGACGAACGCGACCTTTACCATCTGGCAGCATGTCACGCATTTCACCTTTACGCTCACCCAATGCCTGCATGACATCGCCTTGATGCTGCTCTTCGATATCCAGAGTGACCTGCTCAAAAGGCTCCTGCTTACGGCCATCAATTTCACGGAAAATCACTTTTGGACGGGAAACCGCCAACTCGAAACCTTCACGGCGCATGTTTTCGATCAGAACAGACAAGTGCAGTTCACCACGGCCTGATACACGGAATGCATCTGGATCTTCAGTTTCTTCAACACGCAACGCTACGTTATGAACCAGCTCTTTTTTCAGACGATCAAGGATCTGGCGAGAAGTTACGTACTTGCCTTCACGACCACAGAATGGCGAAGTATTAACACAGAAGTACATGCTGACGGTAGGCTCATCAACGGCCAGTGCTGGCAACGCTTCAACCGCATTGACTTCGCACAGGGTATCGGAAATATTCAGATCACCCAGACCGGTAATAGCGATAATGTCGCCAGCTTCCGCCTTATCAGACTCAATGCGCTCCAATCCCAGATGGCTAAAGACCTTGCCAACTTTACCGTTGCGAGTTTTACCTTCGCTGTCGATGATAGTGATATTTTGGTTTGGTTTTACCATACCACGCTTAATGCGACCGATACCGATAACGCCAACGTAGTTGTTATAATCCAGCTGCGAAATTTGCATCTGGAATGGGCCATCAAGGTCAACCTTTGGTGGCTCAACATGATCAACGATTGCCTGATACAGCGGAGTCATGTCTTCAGCCATATCGGTATGATCGTTACCCGCAACGCCCATCAGTGCAGAAGCATAAATGATTGGGAAATCCAGCTGCTCATCGGTTGCACCAAGATTCACAAACAAGTCAAATACCTGATCCACTACCCAGTCAGGGCGAGCACCCGGACGGTCAACTTTGTTGATCACGACAATAGGCTTCAGGCCATGAGCAAACGCTTTCTGGGTGACAAAGCGAGTCTGTGGCATTGGGCCATCCATCGCATCAACCAGCAACAGGACGCTGTCTACCATTGACATTACACGTTCAACTTCACCACCGAAGTCGGCGTGGCCTGGGGTGTCTACGATATTGATTCGATAGTCATTCCATTTGATGGCTGTGTTCTTTGCCAGGATGGTAATACCGCGTTCTTTTTCCAGATCATTGGAATCCATCACGCGCTCAGTTGTTGCAGCACGCTCTCCAAAAGTACCGGACTGTTGCAGGAGTTTATCAACCAACGTGGTTTTGCCATGGTCGACGTGAGCAATAATTGCTATATTTCTTAACTTACTAATTTCATTTGACATTTAAAAATTCCGATAACGCGAAAATCATTTATGTACTCAAACGTACATAAAAAGAATTCTGTTTTACTTGGCCGCCGCCGAACAAAAGTGCAGCATTATACACTTTGGATGGTTGCACGGGTATTAAAAGTTGGGGACACCTAAATCATAGGCGTCCATCTGGCTGGAAGTCGAGTTCAGCGGCATCGCCAGCGACCTGCTCGAACAGAGGATGAGCTGGATTGATGATGTAGTTCAACTCACGCGGGACAACAACACTGGGGACAGCCAAAGCAAGGCTTTCACCACTTTCTAACCACCCATCCCCAATTTCCGCTGTTGATGGTGGAGCCGGCTCATCCCGCCAATCTTCCGGTAATTGCTCAGAGGGAAGATGCAAAACAGCCTCCGCGGGCAACCTTACTTCCAATAGCGCGTAATATTGCAATAGGCTGTAATCATTGAGGTGAACCATCACTTCCAACAATGCCAATGATTCCGAACTCGCCAGATATACACAAGGTCGTCCTCGGCTATTCCAGCGACCACCGTAAAGACGTGCTCCCTCACCATCGAAAGCCGTCCCCCGCCATTTCCTCTTGATAAGCCGGTAAGCAACAATCTCATTCATACAAAGACACCATGTTCCAGGCGGCCAATCAAGTCCAACACAGCTTCCGCCTCAGCGGAGATAGCGATCATCTCTACAGGCTTGCGACCACCAAGACCACGAGCAGGATTGAGTAACCATTGACAAGCTCGCTCTGTGTCACCTTCAAACAGAGCAGCCGCGGCTTTCAGAACTTCTGCAAAGCGATACAGCCTATCGCTCTCATCCGTTTTGAATCGGCCTAGTTTAGCTCGGCGCTGCAACGTAGCCTGGGGAATGGCGACATACTTCGCGAGTTCCTTGAGTTCCAGACCTGCTACATCAGCGAGTTTGGTGTAGACAGCATAGGGCATTCCTTCCCGTAAGGCTTGGTGCAATTTTGCACCACGGGAAGGTATTCCAACGGCTTTCCATAAGTTGGTGTTGGTATCACGAGTGGCCTGATATTCTTTGATAGTAAAGACCATGCGAGCCTCCAAATATTCAATTGATATAATAACAACATATCAATTGATTACGTGATAAGCAAATTTGTGAAATTTCAGTCGGCCAGTTGCACCATAATAATGCGATCACATTATGGAAAATCACCAACTTGGTGCAAAACACCTAAAGCTACACGCTATATTATTCATCTTATTTCTCTTCCCTTCTGCCATACATTTTTATCACATTGATATTAAATGATTTTTAAATATTGGCACACTTTTCGCATTTATCTCTGCTAATAGTGGTTCTATAAAATTGATCATACCGAGATCCACAATTGCCCTTAACTTTTAAGATAAAACGGTTTATTTCTCGCTCCGTTTTATCAGGCCAATGTAACCAGGAGAGCCAGTATGTCCGCTGAACATGTTTTGTCCATGATTGAAGAACATCAGGTGAAGTTTATTGACTTACGTTTTACTGATACTAAAGGTAAAGAACAACATATCACTATTCCCGCCCACCAAGTTGATGAAGACTTCTTTGAAGATGGCAAAATGTTTGACGGTTCATCTATCGGTGGCTGGAAAGGTATCAATGAATCCGACATGGTGTTAATGCCAGATCCAAGCACCGCGATGCTGGATCCCTTCTTTAATGACGCTACCCTCATCCTGCGCTGCGATATCCTCGAACCTGGCACCATGCAAGGCTATAGCCGCGATCCTCGCTCCATTGCGAAACGCGCAGAAGATTTCCTGCGGGCAAGCGATATTGCTGATACCGTTTTATTCGGGCCAGAACCCGAATTCTTCTTGTTCGATGATATCCGTTTCGGCAGCTCCATCTCTGGCTCTTACTACCATATTGATGATACGGAAGCCGCCTGGAACAGCGGCACACGCTATGAAGGGGGTAACAAAGGCCATCGTCCTGGTATTAAAGGAGGATACTTTCCGGTTCCTCCTGTGGATTCTTCCCAAGACCTGCGTTCAGCCATGTGCCTGACCATGGAAAAAATGGGTTTGGTCGTTGAAGCCCACCATCATGAGGTTGCAACTGCCGGACAAAACGAAGTGGCCACCCGCTTTAATACCATGACCAAAAAAGCGGATGAAACCCAGATTTATAAATATGTGGTTCATAACGTTGCCCATAAATTTGGTAAGACCGCGACATTTATGCCAAAACCGTTGGTGGGCGATAATGGTTCAGGTATGCACTGTCATATGTCACTGTCCAAAAATGGCACTAACCTGTTTGCAGGTGACAAATACGGTGGCTTGTCCGAAATGGCGCTTTACTATATTGGCGGTGTCATCAAACACGCCCGTGCGTTAAACGCCTTTACCAACCCAACAACTAACTCGTACAAACGCCTAGTACCTGGTTTTGAAGCGCCGGTGATGCTGGCCTATTCTGCCCGTAACCGTTCTGCCTCTATCCGTATTCCTGTGGTCGCCAGCGCTAAAGCTCGCCGTATTGAAGTGCGTTTCCCTGATCCCGCAGCAAACCCTTATCTGGCCTTTTCTGCCCTGTTGATGGCAGGTTTGGATGGCATCATCAACAAAATCCATCCCGGTGACGCGATGGATAAAAACTTGTATGACCTGCCCGCAGAAGAAGCCCAAGAGATCCCAACCGTGGCCTCTTCTTTGGAAGAAGCGCTGGCCGCATTGGATGCCGACCGCGAATTCCTGACGCGTGGTGGTGTTTTCACTGATGATACGATTGATGCTTATATCAATTTATTGAACGGGGAAATTGAACGTGTCCGCATGACACCACATCCCCTGGAATTTGAACTGTATTACAGTGTGTAGTGCTTTATTAGGTAATGTTGCATAACGTGATGGCATTACTCGTGTTTTTTGTTGCCGTGAAACTTTTGGCCCATCTTTGGATGGGCTTTTTTCCTCGCATATACACAACTACATCATGATTAGCGATATATGCTGAGCAAAAGGATTCATCGAACTATGCTTAAATAAGCTACAATGCACCAAAAAAGTGCAGGAACTGAATGACCATGGTTAGTTTGCCCAAAGCAGAACAGATTCTCGACTCACAGATAAACAACGTCTTGGTATTGGATAATGATTTGATTATTCGCTACGCCAATCATTCTGCTATGCAACTTCTGGCACAAAGTTCCCGTAAATTATTCGGCACGCCTCTTCCTATCCTGTTTAGCTATATTTCACTGGATACAGAATTGATGCGTTCCAGTTTGATCAACGGTCATAGCTTTACCGATAACGAAGTCATATTAGTGATTAATAATCACTCTCATGTCATGTCGCTCAGTGCCCAACCAATTTCCGAACAGTTTATCCTGCTGGAACTGGCATCTATGGACAGTCAACGCCGGTTAAGCCAAGAGCAGATCCAACAAGCACAGCAGGCGGCTGCGCGGGAACTGGTTCGGGGGCTGGCACATGAAATCAAAAATCCTCTCGGTGGACTACGGGGCGCTGCACAGTTACTTGCCAAGGCACTGCCAGATCCATCCTTGAGGGAATATACCCAAGTGATCATTGAGCAGGCAGACAGGTTGCGCAACCTTGTTGATCGATTGCTGGGGCCACAGCACCCTGGCTTCCAAACCCGCCAGAGCATTCACCATGTGGTTGAACGGGTTTGTCAACTGGTCTCACTGGAAATGCCTGCCAATGTTACGCTGATTAAAGATTATGATCCGAGTTTGCCTGAACTGGCACATTATCCTGACCAGATTGAACAGGTATTGCTGAATATCACCCGCAATGCCCTACAAGCACTGGATGAGAAAGGAGGAATTATCACCCTGAGAACGCGAACTGCATTCCAGATTACCTTACAGGGTGAACGTTACCGCTTGGCAGCCCGAATTGATATTGCAGATAATGGGCCTGGTATTCCACCCAATATTCAGGACACGCTTTTTTACCCGATGGTCAGCGGATATGCAGGAGGTACTGGACTTGGCTTATCCATAGCACGTAATCTTATCGACCAACATGCGGGCAAAATTGAATTTACCAGTTGGCCAGGGCATACAGAATTTTCCATTTACCTGCCGATCAAGAAATAACCGTTAAGTAGGGGGTGACAATGCAACGAGGAAAAGTTTGGATCGTTGATGATGACAGTTCTATCCGCTGGGTACTTGAACGGGCGTTGAGTGGCGCGGGGATGGAGTGTATCAGTTTTGAAAATGCCGATACCGTATTGGCCGCGCTAGGACAGGGTCATCCAGAAGTTATTCTGTCGGATATCCGTATGCCCGGATTGGACGGACTAAGTTTGCTCAACCAGATCAAGCAGAACTACCCACAGCTTCCGGTCATCATTATGACGGCCCATTCTGATCTGGATGCCGCTGTCAGTGCTTATCAACATGGCGCATTCGATTATCTGCCAAAGCCTTTCGATATTGATGAAACTGTTGCGCTGGTTGAACGAGCACTGAGTCATTATCGGGAACAACATCAATCAGCCTCCAATCCACGGTTGCCGGTATCGGTTTCAGATATGATCGGAGAAGCCCCCGCTATGCAGGAGGTATACCGAATTATCGGCCGCCTTTCCCGCTCCTCCATCAGTGTGTTAATCAATGGTGAATCCGGCACAGGAAAAGAGCTGGTTGCCCATGCCCTTCACCGCCACAGTCCACGCGCCTCAGCACCCTTTATTGCCCTGAATATGGCGGCAATCCCGAAAGATCTGATTGAATCCGAACTGTTTGGTCACGAAAAAGGTGCGTTCACAGGTGCCAATCAAGTACGTCACGGTCGTTTTGAGCAAGCCAATGGGGGTTCACTGTTTTTAGATGAAATTGGTGATATGCCGCTGGATATCCAGACTCGCCTGCTGCGGGTTCTGGCTGAAGGGCAATTTTATCGTGTCGGGGGCTATGCACCGGTGAAGGTGGATGTCCGTATTATCGCGGCCACTCACCAGAATCTTGAGCAACGCGTTACAGAAGGTAAATTCAGGGAAGACCTCTACCATCGTCTGAATGTGATCCGCATCCAGCTACCGCCTTTGCGGGACAGAATCGAAGATATACCTCGTCTGGCATACCATTTCCTGCAACAAACTGCCAAAGAGTTGGGCGTTGAAGCCAAAGTGCTGCATCCTGATACAGAACTCGCCCTGATGCGCTTGCCATGGTCAGGCAATGTCCGCCAGTTGGAAAATGTTTGTCGCTGGCTGACCGTGATGGCGGCAAGTAAGGAAGTACTGGTACAAGATCTGCCCGCTGACCTGATTAGCAACCAATCGACAGGACAAACAGGAAACGCCCCGATTTCACGCGCCACGCTACCTGAAAACTGGCCACAACTGTTGGCTGAATGGGCACAACATGCCTTAAAAGAGGGAAAAACGGATCTCCTTGCCGATGCCTTACCATTGCTGGAACGCACTTTGCTTAATTGCGCACTGGAATATACCAACGGACATAAACAGGAAGCCGCCCGTTTACTGGGCTGGGGAAGAAATACAATAACGCGGAAATTGAAGGAATTGGGGTTATAACAGGCTCCACAATACTACCTATTACTGAGTAAATACTCCGAGAGATCAACGAACTGAGTCAATATCGCTTCATCATTCGTTACTAATACCACACTTTCACATATGGCTTGAGCCATAAATGTCATTATCTGTATCTCTTAGTAATTCCTTGATTTCCCTTTTTAGTTTAGAAGGAGCAGCCAAATACCAAAGCAGAATATGAGTATCTAACAAATAGCGCATCAGCCCTGATCTCTCCCCTCAAACATTGAAAGGATTTCGCTATCATATTTAGCAAACTCTTCTTCTGTTGGTACGGGTAACTCTCCAGTCAAAACCCCAATCGGCCTCAATGTTTTTTTCGGCTTGGTCAACACACCAACGGGTCTCTGTACTACTGGTTTATTATTTTCTTTTTCTGGTATCTGTTCACGACGCCAGCGCCGATAGGTCCTTACCTGTATAGTGTCTTCACCTGCATTTTTAATAACAATGGCTTGCCCTTCCCTGATTACCGCTCTCAGTCCTTCAGGAAGCTCTGCAATACGGAGCTTAATTTCAGCACTCATATAAATCTCCCCTATTCAGGTAGTCGGATTTCTGAATTAATTTTAACCAATTATTTGATAAATGTTAATCAAGCTGCTTAATCCTCATATCACCCGCGAAAATTGCCGCTGCCGCATCTGAATACGCAGATAGCTATCAAAACACATACAAATATTACGTATCAGCAATCGCCCTTTCGGGGATACCTGGATCTGCGATTCAGTCACTTCAACTAACCCATCTGCTGCCAACGGGGCTAACAATTGCAGGTCTTCGGCAAAGTAATCCGTGAAATTCAGCCCATAACACCGCTCAATATCCGCAAAATTCAGCCGAAAGTTACAGATTAATGCCTTAATCACATCACGGCGAATGCAATCATCTTGCGTCAAGGATAAACCACGCCATAAAGCATGGCCCTGTGCGTCCACCGCCGCATAGTAAGTTTTTAGGTCTTTCTGGTTCTGGGCGTAACTATCCCCCAGCATACTGATCGCGGAAACCCCCATACCCAGTAAATCGCATTCCCCCTGCGTGGTATATCCCTGAAAGTTACGGTGCAAGATGCCTTGGCGTTGCGCAATCGCCAATTCATCATCAGGACGGGCAAAGTGATCCATCCCAATAAACTGATAGCCATTCCCTGTCAGGGTCGCAATCGTCTCTTGCAAGATATCCAGTTTCTGCGTCGCCGTGGGTAAATCCTGCTCCTTAATCTTGCGCTGTGCCGCAAATAAATTCGGTAAGTGGGCATAGTTGAAGACACTTAAGCGATCAGGAGACAAGGCTAAAACCCGCTGCAAGGTAAAGGCAAAACTTTCGGCTGTCTGTTTCGGCAGGCCATAAATCAGATCAATGCTGGTGGATGTAAAACCTGTTTCACGGGCGCGCTTGATCAGTGCGAAAATAAACGCTTCATCCTGCTCTCGATTCACCAAACGTTGTACATCTTTATTGAAATCCTGCACCCCCATACTCAGGCGATTAAAGCCTTCGTGATGCAAGTGATCAATGACATCGAGTTCAATTTCACGCGGATCAATTTCAATGGAAAGTTCAGCATCAGGCAGAAAATGGAAATGGCTGCGCAGCATCGACATCAATCGACTGATCTGCGTTTTGTCCAGATAGGTCGGCGTACCTCCGCCCCAGTGCATCTGGCTGACTTTCCGCTGGGAAAATAATTTGGCACGGGCAGTAATCTCTTTTTCCAGCACATTCAGATAGTCATCCGCCTTGTGCTTTTGGCGCGTAACCAGCTTATTGCAACCACAGAAATAACACAGCTTATGACAGAACGGGATATGAATATAGAGGGAAAGCGGACGATCAGGATAACGGACAGCAGCCTGAGCAAAAGCAGATGCATCGTAGTGTTGGTTAAACTCCAATGCTGTTGGATACGACGTATAACGGGGACCTGAATAGTTGTATTTTTGGATCAAAGGCAGATCCCAAACAATGGCTTGCTCTGACATGCTTATTCCTTCCGCTGTTTTCGCCCATCAAAACGCAACATTTTCGTGGAATCGAAACGTCGTGCCATGATGATAATACGCAACCGACGTTTACGTTGCGATAGCCGCCATAGTTTACCCAATAACCACAATAAATAACATACTGATATTGTGGTTATTAATATCATGGTTATCAGAATGAACCCGCCTTTTACGATCACAATTCATTGATGAAGGCGTTACTTACCCTTCAACAATTGCATGATATCTTCCTGTGATCCTTCCTCGCCGTCCTCTTCTTCCAGCGCAATACCCAACTCTTCCATCAGGGTATCAATGCGATCGAGCATATTGTCGACATAAGCATTGTCTTCCTGAGACAGTTTTTCCCCCTGTTCAAGGTGTGCCAACAAGTCATCCAATCGTTCATCATTTTCCAACATGTCCAGCTCTTCCTGCGGTGATAGGCGCGGTTTCTGTTTCTCTACAGCCGGTTTAGCCGTTGGTTTCACTACCCTCTCTTGATCACCGACGATCAGAGGAACCGGAACTTTACTGCCGATACGTGGATCTTTTTCCTGTCTGGCTACTGAATGCTTTTTATTACTGTCATGACCGTTATGGCGGCTGCCTGACGGTTTGCCACGTTGTTTTTTCTGGCGTTTACGTTCGCGACCTTCAGCATCCAGCTCTGCACGACTTTTTCTTTTTTGCTTACCAGCGGAAGGTTTCGCCGGTGATTTTTTCTTTAACAGGCTCATAGCGTGTGACTCAACTCATTTTTATCAAGATATTTTCGGCGGAATCTAACAGAAACTCCCTTTAACATCCAATGCCATTCACTTATTGTTTAAATTTCGTCTAGTATTATGGATAGATTTAACTCAAATAATATTTTCAGGCTACCATGCGTTTTTTTGATACCTCTTCTTATCGCATGCCATTGTATCTTTGGGTCACTGGTTATGCCGTTTTGTGGATAATAGCAAGTTACTTTCTTGATCCCACTGTTCCCTATGATGCCGTAGAAGCCTTGAACTGGGGGATTAATGGGGAATGGGGTTCACCCAAAAATCCGTGGCTAGTGGGAGCCATCATGCTACCCGCTATCTCTATCAGCGACATTTCTCTCAGTTTTTATTGGTATTTCACCCACTTTGTTGCTATTGCCATCGGGATGCTTGGGGTTTGGCAACTGGCTTTCCGGCTGACGGGCAAAATTGTACTCGCATGGCTTGCCATGCTGACTTTGAACCTATCCGGTGTCATCAATTTTGATATCATTCCTTATAATGACAATTACCTTTTAGTGATGCTCTGGCCGTGGTCATTGCTGTTTTTCCTGCGTGCCATTGACGATCACCCCAAATGGTGGCTGGCATTCGCCCTCTCTACAGGGCTGGCAACGATGGCAAAGTATTCTTCGCTTTCTATTGTTGGCTCGGTCTTTTTGCTCTCCCTGTTCGTGCCTAAAATACGCCGCAACTATCGGGAACCGCTGTTTTATCTTGCTATTGTCATCTGGTTCGCGCTGATACTGCCGAACGTTTGGTGGCTGGTGCATAACGATTTCGCCGCCTTTAAATGGGTCGGTTCCCAAATTCAAAAAGGATTCAATTTACATACTACGCGCGCCCTACTTTCCGTGTTCTACCCGTTAATTATCGTCAGTGTCATTATTTATCTGTTGGGTGGCCGGATTGGCTGGCCCAGGCAACAAACCAATGCGCTGGCTAATATCGTGATCCTGCTGCCCCTGCTGATTATTTACGGCTGGTTCTCCTTCAATCAGGGTGGGCGTATGACTGAATGGGTACAGCCTTTTATGGTCGTTTCACCGGCGCTGTTGGCAGGCTCAATAACGGTATTCCCCAACAAACCCCTACGAGGCACATTACGAGGGCTGGTCGTGTTTGGTGTATTCGTATTGATCGGTTATGTCGGTGTGATGATGGCAAATGTCCGTGATGCAGGACAAAAGTTTGTTGGCATAAAAACCCTTGCCAGCCAGCTTGATCAACGCTGGAATGAACTGTATCCAACACCATTGCGTTATGTGGGTGGCGAATATCTGCATCAATGGCTGACATTTTATAGCCACTATCACCCAAAAACGATACAACCCTGGGAATTAGATAAAGGTGTGCCACCGAATATCTATAACCGCCATATCAAACAGGAAAATATTGTGAAATATGGTGCCTTGCTAGTGGGAGAGAGAGGAAAAAATTGTGCGGAGGAAAGTTTCCAGCATACGCTTGCACAATGGCCATCATTGGTGCTCAGTCACAAAGAAGAGGTTTCCTTCCAAGCCCAACCCAGTGCGGGGTTAGACACTATTTGTATTGGCTTTATCGCGCCTAAGAATATTCAATGATAATCAGCAAGCCTGACATAAGTTGCTGTCAGGCTTTCTCTTAATCACTGTTTCAATCGTGCTCAGTGGGCATCCACAAACGCCATTTTTAATACAAACAATAGTGTCACAGCAAAAACACATGGGCCAACTTCACGCCATTTGCCCGTACCCAATTTCATAGCACAGTAGGCGATAAAACCCAGTGCAATGCCTTCAGTAATGGAGAAACTAAATGGCATCATCACCGCGGTGATAAAAGCAGGAACGGATTCGGTCAGATCATTCCATTTCACCCTTGTCAGGCTGGACGTCATTAAAACGCCCACATAGACCAACGCTCCCGCTGTGGCATAGGCAGGCACCATGCTTGCCAGCGGAGAGATAAACATCACCAACAGGAATAAAATACCCACGACAATCGCCGTCAAGCCAGTCCTGCCGCCAACAGAAACGCCAGACGAGCTTTCAATATACGCGGTAACCGAAGAAGTTCCTATGTAAGAACCCGCCATAGAACTGATACTGTCTACGTACAAGGCTTGTTTCATGCGTGGAAATTTGCCATTACTGTCGGCAATACCCGCTTTATCCGTCACACCAATCAATGTGCCGGAAGAATCAAACAAGTTCACCAACATAAATGAGAAAATCACACCAGCCAACGCAATATCCAGTGCACCTTTGACATCAACGTTACCTACCACGCTCATCACACTGGGTGGCAGATCAAAAATACCGTGATATTCCACATATCCCATCAGCAAGCCGATACCCGTTGTCACAATAATTGAAACCAACACCGCCGCATGAAAACTACGTGCCGCTAAAATGGCAATGATGAAAAAACCCAATGTCCCCAACAAGACATTATGGGAAGCAAAGTTGCCGATTGAGACAATCGTGTCGGGATTAGGCACAATAATGCCGACATTTTTCAGCCCCATCATGGCGATGAAAAGGCCGATACCACTAGTAATACCCACACGCAGGCTCAATGGAATATTGGCGATCATCCAGTAACGGACACGAAAGAGAGTCAATATAAATAGTCCCACTGCCCCCCAGAAAATGGCTCCCATGGCAACCTGCCACGAAATATCCATCGCACCGACCACAACAAAGGCAAAAAACGCGTTCAATCCCATCGCAGGTGCAACGGCAACAGGCAGATTCGCTACCAATCCCATCATAATGCTGCCAACGGCGGCAATTAAACAGGTCGTGACAAATACGGCTTTAATATCCATACCTGCCACCGCCAGAATTTGCGGGTTAACAAAGACGATATAAACCATCGTCAGAAACGTCGTTAAACCGGCAATGATTTCAGTACGAACTGTCGTGCCATGTTCCCCTAATTTAAACACGCGCTGAAGCAAGCCCTGACGATGAGCAGAGCCAGAATTTATTGTGCTCATGTATATTGTTTCCCAAAAAACGAAGTTTTCGGCTTATCCTACAGGAAACCTATATAAATCGTTACCCTGAAATGGCAAAAAAAGAAAACGTTTGCGATACGTGTAATCAATAGGTTAAATAACGCCATGATTATTGAGGGAATTCATTTTGTGACGATATTTTATTCGATTTGTCCGTGATTAATCTGGCAAAAGCAATTCAGGGTGACATAGCAACAAGAATGTCGTTAAAGATATCTCTCCACTCATCCTCTGTCATATCCATTAAGCCAAAAAAGCGCAGAACAAATGCCCCTTCTGTAGCTAAAAACGCCAAACGTGCCTGACGACCTTCTTCCGTCGTTGTATCCAAGCCTGCTATGCGTTGTCGATACCAGATACGGGTCGATTCAAGATGTTCCGGTGTTTGTAATAAAGCAGCCATTAAACCCGCCGCCTTTGCCGTTGATGCTTCATCCAACCGACTGGTCGCTTCAATATGCGCACGCACAGCCGTTAGCGGGTGGGGGTTATCTCCAGCAATTTCATGAAATTGTCCGTTATAACTCGCTTCCCAACGTTCAAACATCGCATCAATAAGCCCATCTTTTGTGCTAAAACTGTATTGCACTCCCCCCCTTGGTAATGCCAACTGCCTTCGCCAGCGCATCAATCGTGAGAGCCGCGGCACCATGTGTTGTGACAATGTGTTCCGCTGCATCCAACAGAACTTCCCGATCAATTGTTTTACGTCGTCCCATGCGAACCTCCTTTTAATTAAATACGTATGTATTTATAATAATCGCCAACAATTTAGTCAAGGCTTGGCAAGGTTGCCGAACCGCATTGGTGAATTTGCTTATGAAATTGAATATCCGCTGGCTTGTGCTCGCTATTATTTCCAGTGCACTTTTCTTAGTTGTTATTGATATGACCGTGCTATACACCGCTTTGCCTCGGCTGACACACGATTTACATGCTTCTGCTTCAGAAAAACTGTGGATCATGAATGCTTATACATTGGCTATTGCAGGGTTACTCCCCGCTATGGGGGCGTTGAGTGACCGTTTTGGTGCAAAGAAACTGTTTACTAACGGGTTAGCCATTTTCGGTGTGGCATCGCTGATGGCGGCATTTTCCCCCACCCCTGTGACCCTGATTGCTGCGCGTGTGGTGCTTGCTTTTGGCGCGGCAATGATGATGCCTGCAACGCTCGCAATAGTCCGGCAAGCATTTGCAGATCCAAACGAAAGGGCACTTGCCATTGGTATCTGGTCCGCCATAGCTTCAGGCGGCGCCGCGCTTGGCCCGGTTATCGGCGGATTCCTGCTCGAATATTATTGGTGGGGATCGGTTTTCCTGATCAATGTCCCGATTGCCCTCATTGCCTTTGGTTTTGCACTGGTCGTTATTTCTAAAAGTCCAAACAATCCAGGCCATTCTTTTGACCTTATTGCCTCTGTGCAAATCCTGATTGGCCTGGTGAGTATCACCTATGCGATCAAAGAATTAAGCAAACCAGCACCTTCATTGCTGACCACCGCGATAGTCGGCATCATAGGAATTATTTTCACGGCCTTCTTCATTCGTCGCCAGTTAAGTTCATCAACCCCCATGATCGACTTCAAGCTTTTCCGTAATCACACGTTCACCGCGGGAATCGTCGTTGCTTTCGTTTCCACAGCAGCGCTAGTCGGGATAGAGCTTGCTGTTAGTCAACGCTTCCAACTCGCTATGGGTCTATCTCCCTTGCTGGCGGGATTATTTATTTTACCTATTCCCGCGGCCTCTTTTATTGCTGGCCCCCTAGCCGGGATTGCGATACCAAAATTTGGCTCTGAGCGGATCATGTGGCTTTCGCTCGCCCTTGCCGGACTGGGGAGCTTTGTTTATCTCGCTGGCCTGCAATCGCTTTTTGTGCAAATCACTGCATTTTGCATCATTGGCTTTGGTATTGGTGCAGCAATGACCGCCGCTTCCACATCCATCATGTTAAATGCCCCAGAAAGCAGCGCTGGCACCGCCGCCTCTATCGAAGAAGTCGCCTATGAATTGGGAAGTTTAATCGGGATAGCCGCTCTCGGCAGTTTAATGGTAGCGGTCTATTCTGCCTCATTCACTCTTCCGGCGGATAGGGGCATCCCAGTACTGGCACGAAACAGTATTGATGAGGCTCTTATTGTCGCAGAAGGACTAAAGGGAGAGATCGCACTGTCGCTGCTCCAGGCAGCAAAACAGGCTTTCAATCACTCATTCCTGTCGGTGTTGATCGCAGCGGGGACATTGCTGTTGTTGACTTCGGTATTCATTGCTGTATCTAGAAAAGAGAAACGTCATTATTAATTCAATGAAGATTATTAAAATAATGTATATACCAATCTAACTTCAAGATGCTTGTGATTTTTCCCCGCAAAGCGGGGAAAAATCAGGTTTCATAACGTGTTGTAAATTGCAACTTAAAGTTTAATGCGTATATGCTTATGAATTGATATGAATACAAAAAATGTATAATATCACGTGATTATAAATGTAGTTGCGTAATATAAGGTAATAGGAAATTTTTATAGTATGAAAATTTCCTAATGTTATTATTAAGTTTAATATTAAATCACATGAAAAAACACACTGATTTTGACTTTTTTTTGTGCTGTCCTGTAGAAGCTGCCATTTCACTGTTGGGAGGAAAATGGAGAGGAGTAATAATATATCATATTGCTAAAAACAATGGCGCAGGGTTTTCTGAGTTAATTAATAAACATAAGAAATTAAGCCGTAGGACATTATCTTTACAATTAGATTTTTTAGAAAGAAAAGGAATCATTAATAAGATTATTATCAAGGAGAAACCATTGAGAATTAAATATACTCTTTCTAAATATGGAGAGGAACTTATCCCTATTTTTATTTCGATGGAAGATTGGTTTAAGAATAACAAAGAAGATTTTTTATATCATTATGATATGTAAATGATCTTCTTTTATTCACACCCTTACAGACTGTCTTGCAGACTATAGCATGACTATATTGGTCGTCATAGAAAGCTCTTGATTTTCCCTGCAAATCAAATCATGCTAGCGGCTATAAAAAGTTATCTGACACTAGCACAAAAACCCCTCTTTGAATTGACGCATAAATACGACTCGTGATGGGCGTCTCAAACGATTATTCAAGTTTTACATATTGGCTAAGCCATGTGAATCTCCTCTAGCTGAACAATATTGCAAAATCAGTGATACCAAGCTGTGGATAGCAAATTTACTTGCTGCTGATAGGCGGTGAATACCAAAAAATTCAGGATATTCTCCCGATGCCATATATCAGTTAAACCTAGCTGGTTGTATCCATGACTTTAATCAATGGATACTTCCTGTTGATCAGCTAGATACTTTCAAAGTCTACAAAACCTTATAATGAAAGGTATCTAGCTTTGCCACATTTATTGCTGAAAAATCTAATAAGTTTTTTCTGATTTATTTAGGACATTAATTAACTTTTATCTATTTTCATAGATAAATGAACCATGATCCCTATTTATTTTATCCAGATATCTTAATGTAACGAACAAGGAATTAAAAAACCATTTATCTTAAATATCCTTATTTAAAACTATCTTGCCAACGGTTCTATTTGATTCTATTATTTGATGTGCTTCTTTTAAATTAGATGCATTTATTCCATAAAATTCTTTATTTTTTGTTGTTTTTATTTTTCCTTTATCTAAAAGGATAGCTACTTCATCTAATATTTTGCCCTGATTTGATATATCGTCAGTTTCGAACAAGGAGCGAGTAAACATAAATTCCCAGCAAATCGTCAAACTTTTCCCTTTTAACTTTAAAATATCCAATGATTTTGGATCATCAATGAGTACGATTTTCCCTTGTGGTTCAATAATATTAACTATTTGATCTAAGTAGGAATCTGTATTAGATGTGGAAAATACATATTTAGGAGCCTGTATTTTTTCAGAATGAATTTGTTCTTCTAAACTGTCAAAATGGTTTATAACATAATCGGCACCAAGAGATTTTACCCATTCTTTTGATTCATTTCTTGATGCTGTAGCAATTACTGTCAATTTTGTCATAGCTTTTATCATTTGAATAGCTATCGAACCAACACCACCTGCTCCACCAATGATTAAAATGCAAGATTCCTCATTTCTATCTATGTTCAGTCTGTCAAATAATGCTTCCCACGCAGTAAGAGCTGTTAATGGGACAGCAGCAGCATCTGAAAAACTGATATTTTTAGGTTTTTTAGCAACTATCCGATAGTCAACAACTTGTCTTTCTGAATAGCAACCATCTCTATTAATTGCCCCAGCATAGTAGACTTCATCGCCTATATTAAAATTTTTAACATTCTCACCTTTATCAATAACAACGCCTGACACATCCCAGCCAAGTATACGATATTTATCTTTTGGTGTAGAAGATGCCCTTATTTTTACATCGGCTGGATTTACAGATATAGCTTTAATATCTATTAATAGATCATTTGTTTCTATCTTAGGTTCTGGAATTTCCATATCCAATAAACTTTCTTGGTGATCTATGGGTAATGGTTTTTTATATACAACAGCTTTCATTATTTTCTCCACATCAGTTTGGTTTTCTTTGATTTATAATTATCATAGAAATTTCCAGATATTAATAAGTAACAAATTTGATACCCAATAAAAAAAGTTATCCAGATACAGTGAATCTCTTAAAAATGCCATTTTTATATTATTTTTATCTTTACAATCCCTTCTACAAAGAAGTTTATATTCCGTAATGTATATTAAAAATTATTATATTTTTTATACAGAAAATATACCAATCTAACTTCAATATGTGTTTGATTTCACCCCTCGAGGCGGGGAGAAATCAGTCGCACTGACGAGGCTACTGTACTGCGCCCAGATATATGACAGTGACTGTCAGTACAAAGTTGAAAGGAGTATCGGAAGCTACCTATATCACTGACGTAAGGGAGACGGTAGCACAGAAAGAAGTTTCTCTCAGACTGATAACCTGGCGGCACTGACAGAATCCCATAATACAACAACGAAAATATCTGCCAGATACCCAATATTAATGCTAAGAAACCTCGGCCAATGTTTTTTTACGCCTCACCGAGAAACGGCGGGCAACATAATTGGCAATCAATTCCAGTGATAAACACATCACAAAATAAACCAACGCAACGAATAAAAAGACTTCCATCGGATAAACCATGCTGCGGTTATTTACTTGAGTCGCCAAAAATGACAATTCCGCCACACCAACGATATAAGCCAATGAAGTATCCTTGATTAACGCAATCCACTGATTGATAAATGAAGGCACCATCATGCGCAATGCCTGCGGCAAAACGATATGCCACAGGACTTCCCAACGATTGAAACCCAGTGATAACCCTGCCCGCCATTGACCATCACCAATCGCTAAAATTCCCGCTTTGACGCCATGTGCTAAATAAGCCGAAGTAATCAATGCCAGCGCACAGACAACGGTCGTAATTTCAGGGATCTCCATCCCCAATACGACAGGCAACAAGAAATATGTCCAGAAAATCAGCATAATGACCGGAATAGCGCGAAAGAAACCCAGTATTGCTGCCAATAAATTGGCCCAAAAACCGCGCAACATTGCCAGAGCAACGCCACCCAAAATACCCAATACGATGGAGATAGTCCCCGCTATAATGCTGATTACTAGCGTCAATGCCGCCCCTTCCAACGGTCCATCGGGAAAGGTTCCTAATAACAAGTAACGCCAGTTTTCTGCAATAACAGTAAAGTCCATATCAATACCCTCTCGCCAAGGTTCTCTGTTGGCGCCATTGTCCCCAGCCTTCCATCACAGCAATAATGGCAATGTAGAGCACTGTCGCCACACCAAATGCCTCAAAGGTTTGTAAAGATTGGGTTTCCACCTGACGAGAAGCATAGGAGAGTTCTGCCACACCAATCGCCATGGTTAATGATGAATTTTTGACAATATTCATGTATTGCCCCAATAAGGGTGGCATAGCTATTTTCAATGCCTGTGGCAATACAACGTGACGCATGGCCTGCCAGCCTGTTAAACCCAATGCATGGGCTGCATATTTTTGTCCGCGTCCAACGCCCTGAATGCCCGCACGCAACTCTTCTGCAACAAACGGAGCTGAATAGAGAGTGAGTCCGATGAATCCCGCCAGAAATTCAAAGGATGGCCATTCCAGTGTCAGACCGAAAATTATTGTGTCGTGAGGCGTGTTCAGCCATATCATCGCCTCTTGTGGCAAAATTTGCCCGGATGCGAAATACCAGAAAAACAGCTGTACCAACAAAGGGGTGTTACGAAATACCGTAGTGTAAGCCGTAGCCAGCCAGCGCAGTGGCTTGATTTGGCTATCCCGTATCGCAGCAATCACAAAACCCAGTAAAGTGGAGGAGATAATGACACAGGCAGAAAGCCACAAGGTGATCAGAAATCCCTGCCAAAGCCATAGAAGATATTCAGGAGCCAGTAAATGCTCAGTAATAAATTGCTCAAACATATCATTCACCGCATAAACAAACAGCAAAGCCCCGCAATAACGGGGCTAATCAATTGGTGTTCTTAAATGGAAGCACTAAACAAACATTACTGTTTTGCCTGATCTGCTAACGGAGCAAATTTAAAATCACCCCGCGGTTGAGCGGATTTCGTTTCCGGGCCAAACCAGCGGTTATAGATTTTCTCTGCTTCACCCTCTTTTTCCAATTTCAGTAAGGTTTGGTTAACCGAATCAACTAATCGCGTTTCCCCTTTGGAAGCCGCAACTGCTTGATATTCACGAGTAATGCTAAAAGGCGAAATTTCAAAATCGGCTTTCTGTGCTTCCGGTACGTTTGCCAGCAAGCCAACCAGTTTCGCATCATCCTGCGTGATCGCCTGGACATTGCCATTTCTCAGAGCCGCAAATGCCAATGGTGTATCGTCATATGAGATCACTTTGGCTGTTGGATAACGCTCACGTAAGGTGATTTCCTGCACCGTCCCCTTGTCTGCACCAATGCGCAGTTTGGCAATATCGTCCGGCTTGGTCAAAACACCTTTGCGGGCAATGAATTTCTGACCTGTTGCAAAATAAGGGATGGAAAAATCAACTTGTTTTGCACGTTCATCAGTGATCGTGAAATTAGCAGCAATTAAGTCAATTTTTTTGGAAGAAAGCAGAGGAATGCGATTTGCTGGATTCGTTGGTCGCAGCTCCAGCTTCACGCCTAAATCTTTGGCAATCGCATTGGCGATATCAACATCATAGCCTGCCAATTTTTTCGTTTGAGGATCGATAAAACCAAATGGTGGGTTACTGTCAAATACTGCAATACGTACCGTGCCAGCTTTTTTAATGTCATCAAGTTTATCTGCTTTTGCCACTCCTGAAACCAATGCCAAACTGGTCAGCAAAGCAGTAACCGCTACGCGAGATTTGTTGCCAATCTTCATTGTACACCCCTGTTGGTTATTAATTTTACGCGATGCTCGACTTTTATGGTGAGTTGAAATGACATAGCCGCTCCTTTATAACTTTAAGTCGCCAAACTGAGAGAAATAAAGGAACAAAGGCTATGTCACAGCAAGATTTTATCATTTGGGTGTTTTGTTGGGTAGACGATAATTTAACGGCGTTACAGCAAAGCTCTCGATTCAGAAGCCGGGGATACCCACCTAAGCTGAGCGATGCGGAAGCCATCACGATGGAAGTGGTGGGTGAATTCTTAGGCTTTTCAACGGATAAAGGAATTTGGACGTACTTTCGTGATCACTGGTGCGAGTGGTTTCCGGGACTGGGTTCACGCGCCAATTTTGCTAAACAGGTTGCGAATCTTTGGGCTGTTAAACAAAAGCTGCAAGAAAAGCTGGCGAGGTTATTGGGTGCGTTCGATAGGCCGGTACATATTGTCGACGGATTTCCGTTGCCCATCTGTGGATTCAAAAGAGCGAAAGGCAGTGCCAGCTTTAAAGGACAAGCTGATTATGGGTACTGCGCCGCCAAAAACGAAACTTACTACGGCTTTAAAGGGCATCTCATGATAGATGAAATTGGCGTAGTAACGGGATTCACATTGACGCCCGCCAATGTCAGTGAGCGTGAAGCGGTCTGGGACTTGACTAGCCCAATAAAAGGCTGTTTGCTCGGCGATAAAGGTTATTTAGGTTTTGAATTTCAAGAGGAAATGAAGCAGTCGGGTATTGAAATGATAGCCCCGGTGCGTGCCAATATGGATGACCCAGTCCCCAGAGAAACAAGAAAGCGCATTAATGCCAAACGGCGCTTAATTGAAACCGTCATTGGTCAACTCGCTGGGCAATTTGCTATCGAGAAGTGCTGGGCACGGGATTTGTGGCATTTGAGTAATCGAATAGCCAGAAAACTGCTTTCTCATACACTGGGTATTTTTGCCAATTTTAAACAAGGTAAAAGTCAACGCGACTGGCTTCAACAAGCCCATGTTATAGGGAGCTAAAGTTGAGCATCGCGTTAATTTTTATATATCAACAAAAGCTATCAATTTAGATATAGCACCTGAAATAATATAAAATAATATATTTATTCAATTTTAGAATAATAACTATTCTTTTTGGGTCAGTAATTTTTCCAAATTATCACCACCGATATGGCGTAAGTCCTGTCCTTTGACGTAATAGAAAATAAATTCACAAATATTCTGGCAACGGTCACCAATGCGCTCAATAGAGCGGGCACAGAAGAGAGCCGTCATGACATTCGGAATGGTTCTGGGATCTTCCATCATATAAGTCATAAGCTGGCGGATGATACTTTCGTACTCCTGATCGACTTTTTTGTCTTCACGGTAGATACGGATGGCTTCTTGCAGATCCATACGGGCAAAGGCATCCAACACATCATGCAACATTTGGATCGTATGGCGCCCCAATGATTCCAGGCTAACCAGCAAAGATTGTTGTTGATGTGAAAATCTGTCAAGCGCAGTCTTACAGATCTTATTGGCAACATCGCCAATGCGCTCCAGTTCAGCAATGGTCTTTGAAATAACCATGATCAGGCGCAGGTCACTGGCCGTCGGTTGGCGTTTTGCAATGATGCGGACACACGCTTCATCAATCGCCACTTCCATCATATTGACTTTCTGGTCATCCTCAATCACTTGCCGTGCCAATACTTCATCTTGGTTGTGCATCGCCAGAATCGCCTTACTAAGCTGTTCTTCCACCAAACCACCCATTGTCATCAATTCGGTACGAATATGTTCCAGTTCAGCAGTGAACTGACCGGAGATATGTTTGCTGAGATTCAGATTGTCCATATTTTTCTATCCCCCCGTATTAACCGTAACGGCCAGTAATGTAATCTTCGGTCTGTTTCATCTTCGGTGTGGTGAATAATCTATCAGTATCGCTAAATTCAATCAGTTCACCCAGGTACATAAATGCGGTGTAATCCGAACAGCGAGCCGCTTGCTGCATATTGTGGGTGACGATCACGACGGTATATTCCGATTTCAGTTCACTGATTAACTCTTCAATGCGTCCTGTCGAGATGGGATCAAGTGCCGAACAAGGTTCATCCAACAACAAGATCTCTGGACGAATGGCAATACCACGGGCAATGCACAGACGCTGTTGCTGGCCACCAGAAAGGCTATGCCCACTCTGGTGTAATTTATCTTTAGTTTCATTCCACAATGCCGCTTTGGTCAATGCCCATTGGACTCGTTCATCCATCTCTGTTCTGGGTAGTTTTTCAAACAGGCGCACCCCGAAAGCAATATTGTCGTAAACGGACATCGGAAATGGTGTTGGTTTCTGGAAGACCATCCCAACCTTGGCACGAAGCAAGGCAATATCTTGTGTGTCTGTCAGGATATTGGTGCCATCCAGAATAATTTCACCTTCAGCGCGCTGATCCCCGTACAATTCATACATTTTGTTGAAAGTACGCAGTAATGTGGACTTGCCACAGCCCGATGGCCCGATGAATGCCGTTACCTTGTTTTGTGCAATATCCAGCGTAATATTTTTCAACGCATGGAACTTGCTGTAATAGAAATTCAGAGCACGCACCTGGATTTTACTTTCTGCGATTTTATTTACTGAAATAACGTCATTAGCCTTATTCATCAATATTTATCTCTTGAATACCTTCTGCTTTTATTCTGCTGAAAAAATATTAGTGTTTTTTCTTCGTAAACAGCGCACGCGCCACAATATTAATGAGCAATACACACAGGGTGATCAGCAATACTCCCGCCCATGCCAACTGCTGCCAGTCAGAGAATGGACTCATGGCAAACTTGAAAATAGTGACAGGCAAGTTTGCCATCGGCTGGTTAAGATCGGTACTCCAGAACTGGTTGGAAAGCGAGGTGAACAACAATGGAGCCGTTTCACCAGCGATACGAGCAATAGCCAGTAACACACCGGTCATAATGCCTGATATCGAGGCTTTCAACGTAATGGCAGAGATCATTTTCCATTTCGGTGTTCCCAAGGCATAAGCAGCTTCACGCAAGTTATCCGGCACTAATTTCAGCATATTTTCTGTCGTGCGAATAACGATGGGGATCTGCAACAGTGCTAACGCCATTACCCCAGCCCAACCAGAAAAGTGTTGCACCTTGGCCACCACAACCATATAGACAAATAATCCGACAACAATCGAAGGTGCTGAAAGCAGGATGTCATTAATAAAGCGGATAATTTCTGCCAGCCATGAACGGCGACCATATTCCGCCAGATAAATTCCCGCCATAATCCCCAATGGCGTGCCAAACACCGTCGCCCAGAAGATCAGCAAACCACTGCCAACGATGGCGTTTGCCAGCCCGCCGCCCTCGGTATTGGGAGGTGGCGTCATTTCAGTAAACAACGCCAGCGACATACCATCGATACCTTTAGTGACGGTAGAGATTAAAATCCAGCCCAGCCAGAATAAACCGAATGCCATCGTCATCATGGATAGCATCAGCGCCAGCCGGTTTTTCTGGCGACGCCATGATTGCATACGGCGACGGCTTTTCATGTCCGCTTCGTTTACTGTATCGACTAAATGTGGAGGTGGCTTATTGATGGTTGTCATCTCAGCGCTGCCCCTCATTTTTTGCCAGACGCAGCATCATTAATTTTGACAACGCCAATACGATAAAAGTGATGACAAACAAAATCAGTCCCAGCTCCATTAATGCGGCGGTATGCAGGCCAGATTCAGCCTCAGCAAATTCATTTGCCAATGCAGAAGTGATACTGTTCCCCGGCATATACAGCGACAAACTATCAAGTTGGTAGGTATTACCGATAATAAAGGTGACTGCCATTGTTTCTCCCAATGCCCGGCCAAGTCCCAACATCACACCGCCAATCACACCATTCCTGGTATAAGGCAAGACGATATGCCAAATCACTTCCCATGTTGTACAACCGATGCCATAAGCCGACTCTTTCATCATCACAGGGGTTTGTTCAAACACATCGCGCATGACAGAAGCGATATAGGGGATAATCATGATGGCAAGAATGACACCCGCCGCCAGAATGCCGATGCCAAAAGCAGGACCGGAGAATAGCGCCCCTACGATGGGAATGCTGGAGAGCACATCACCAACGGGTTGCTGGAAATAGGTGGCAAACAGCGGAGCGAAAACAAACAACCCCCACATGCCATAAACAATACTGGGGATCGCGGCCAATAACTCAATCGCCACACCCAATGGACGTTTTAACCAGTTTGGTGACAATTCCGTCAGAAAAAGGGCAATACCAAAACTCACGGGAACCGCAATAATCAGGGCAACTAACGAAGTCATCAATGTGCCATAAATCGGCACCAATGCGCCAAACACCCCTGCCGGCGCATCCCACTCTTTACGCCATAAGAAAGCAAAACCAAATGCTTGTATACTCGGCCAGGAAGCAATGATCAGTGAAATGATAATGCCTCCCAGCAGAAATAAAGTTAACAGCGCCGCTAACTTCACCAAGGCGCTGAAAATAATGTCACCCTTTCTGCTCGGTGCTTTCAGTGCCGTTTTACGTTCGGCCATACGCTTCATTCTCATTTTAGGTTATTTCCCCTTAATAAAAGGAGAGATTACTCTTCCATGCTGCACGCACCTGGCTGACCACTTCTTCCGGCAGGGTGGCATAATCCAGATCTTTCGCCTGTTGTTTGCCATTGTTATAAGCCCAATCGAAGAATTTCAGCACTTCGGCACCGTTGGCAGCATTTGCCTGCTTTTTGTGGATGAGAATGTATGTAGTCGAGGTAATTGGCCACGCATGATCGCCTTTCTGGTTTGTCAGATCCTGCGCAAAACTGCGATTCCAATCCGCACCTTTGGCCGCTGCACTAAAGTTCTCTTCGGTCGGCGCTAGCACGGCACCATCCGCTGAAACCAGTTTGGTATAAGCCAGGTGATTCTGCTTCGCATAGGCATACTCGACATAACCAATCGAGCCCGGCAGACGCTGAACAAATGCAGCAATCCCGTCATTACCTTTACCACCCAATCCTGTTGGCCATTTGACGGTCGAACCCGTCCCAACTTTTTGTTTCCAATCGCCGTTAACTTTGGACAGGTAACTCGTGAAAACATAGGAGGTCCCTGAGCCGTCAGCGCGACGAACCACGGCAATATTTTGCTCTGGCAATTTGAGATCGGGATTCAGCTTGGTAATCGCTGAATCATTCCATTTTTTGATATTACCCAGATAAATATCACCCAGTGTTTTACCATCCAGAACCAACTGACCGGCTTTAACACCGGTAATGTTCACCGCCAGCACAATCCCACCGATAACCGTTGGAAACTGGAACAAGCCATCAGTCGCCAATTTTTCATCAGAAAGCGGGGCATCAGAGGCACCAAAATCGACCGTATTGGCAACAATCTGTTTTACACCACCAGAAGAGCCAATGCCTTGATAATTGATTTTGTTGCCCGTTTCTTTCTGATAAGAATCCGCCCACTTGGTATATATCGGTGCAGGGAACGTCGCACCCGCCCCCGTCAGGCTGGTGGCCGCGAATGAAGACAGGGATGTCATGGCAAATACAGCAACCATGATACTCGCCACGGTGGTACGCATTAATTTCATACTATCTCCTGTTGGATTTCCTACTGGGATACGCATCATTAATGAAACACAAATGTCAGGTATCACTGACAGTCTGATTTTTAGGTAACAAAATGATTCAATAATGAAAATAGACGAATTCAATGACAATAAGATGTATGAATTATGACATTTTTATGACAGAACGTTTTATACGCATTAAACTTCAAGTTGCCATTGACAACACGCTATGAAACCTGATTTCTCCCCGCCTCGCGGGGAGAAATCACATGCATCTTGAAGTTAGATTGGTATAGGTATCCAACCCGTTGGCGGTTGTATATAACCGCCATTTTTCAGAAAAATTAAATAGCGACGGTTGAAGTGAAATGTCGATTTTTGTCAGGAAGATTTTTACTCAAGGCATTGAACGGGAGAATTTAACTTTACGCATCCGAATTAAGCAACTCAATCGTAAGACACTGAATTATTCTACCCCCAAACTACACGATAAGATCATTGGTACATTCAGTAATAACTGTATTTGACACTCATCAACGGATTAATACACGCCCTTCTTCCATTTATTATATCTCCCTGTCTTTTACAAGCTTGAGTCGAGCTTAAATAGCTTACTTCTAATGAAGTTTCTATAAATACCATATGGACGTCCTACCATACCAGCAATAAAAGCGAAAAAAAGAATGCTTTTAATCATCTGTTCTAAAGATGCTCCGCTAATAGTAAGATTAGTAATATATAATGGCATCTCGAAGGAAAGGTAAGCTAAAGTATCAACAAGGTAAGGTTTTATGCCTTTATCTTCATTAGATAATTTAAATTTTTTAAAGATCCAATCTCGCCAAATACCAAAGGGTCTGGCTGTTGTTGTAATAATAAAAAGACCGATAAAACGGGCTTGCAAATGGGTTGAAAAACTCATCTGTGCAAACCCAAGTTCAATGGGTAATGAAATAAGATAGCAAAAAGTATTTAATGCAAATATATCAGCAAAAAAATTGATCTTTCTTTTATTATCAAATTGAGATGCTTCTACAGACATGTCTTTATTCCTCTATTATCCAACGCGAAGTTAACAGGCTAAGTTTTGTTTGACAAGCAAGCTCTTTAGTTTTAATTGCTGATTTTATCTATTTATACAGGGAATTATTGAATATCACTCTTGCTGAATTGACTTATAAAAACCAATAATCTTGATGGAGCGAAATTTTGTTCTGAATTATGCAAAAATATATAATTTATTAATATACCCTGTTCTGAGAAGCCAAAAGCGGTAAGGAATTTATCAGAAATGATGGGAGATCTTTATCGGGTACAACTGGAGATAGCACACATGGCAAAAGAGAGGCCGCTTTCACTTAAACAAGCGGTATTAAAGTTGCAGCCGTGCCTTATTTTGCGTTCAACGCGATTTTCATCATATTGTACTCAACGGAATAGAGATACGAATTGATAACCCTTGTTTTTCACTGCTCCCCACTTGAATATCTCCCCCGTGGCTATCAATGATACGGCGGATGATCGCCAGCCCCAGCCCCACGCCACTATTTATTTCACGTCTATTATTTCCTTGCATAAAAGGTTGGAATAAAACAGCGGCTTCTTCTTTCGTCATTCCAGTGCCGTTGTCCTCAACTTGAAACCAGCCAAATTTTTCTGTTGAGCCACTACTGATGCGGATCCACCCATTGCCGTAACGACGGGCATTAGTAAACAAATTGACCAGTACACGTTTGATGGAAAAGGGGTGGGCTGAAATGAAAATTGAACTGGTAGCTAAACGATTTTCAATATCGGTATCTACCGCACAACGCTGCTCTGCTGTCATCACCTCTTCAAGCAACCCATTCAATTCACAGCATGTCATCGGCATCTCCTGCCCTGCTCGCTGATAATCAATGAATTGATCAATCATGGCATTGCATTCTTCAATGTCCTGATGGATAGATTCTGTCAGAAAATCATCTTTTCCCTCCATCATTTCCATCGCCAGACGGATACGGGTAAGCGGAGTACGCAAGTCATGGCTCACGCCAGCTATTAATACCGCCTGATCACTTTCCTGTGATTTCAGTTCTATCGACAACTGGTTAAGCGCCCTAATTACGGCACGAATAGCGGGCATCCCCATTTCAGGCACTGATGAGCCTCTTCTTCCTTTTCTTATGTCGATAACGGCTTTTTGCATCGCCTTTAATGAGTGTTTCTGGATAGCGGAATATCGCCAAAACACCATAAACACAGACAATGCCATCGCAAAAACACTGATAAAGAGATAGGGAAATACCGCGTTAAAAGGGAGTGCTTCTAATACCACCAGCAGTAAGGTGATCAGAGTACTGAACAGCAAGCTGCCCAGCACTAAGTACAGGACACGGAAAAACAAAGTACGCAGAGAAAGCCAAAACTTTTTCACACTGGGCTTTTTCATACCTTGTTTCCATCAGGAACAAAAACGTATCCCAGCCCCCAGACCGTCTGGATATAACGTGGATGGGCAGGATCTTCTTCAATCAGGCGACGCAAACGGGAAATCTGGACATCAATGGAACGCTCCATCGCACCATACTCTCGCCCCCGAGCCAAATTCATCAACTTATCCCGTGATAATGGCTCTCGTGGATAAGAAACCAACACCTTCAACACGGAAAATTCCCCACTCGTCAAAGGTAATAATTCATCTCGATTGAACATTTCACGCGTTCCAAGATCAAGTTTAAATTTCCCAAACTTGATCACCGCATTATCCGGCGTCGGCGCCCCCGGCAATTCCTTCGCTTGCCGCCGCAGAACAGCACGTATACGTGCTAACAATTCACGCGGGTTAAAAGGCTTGGCAAGATAATCATCAGCGCCAATTTCAAGCCCAACAATCCTATCAACCTCTTCCCCTTTCGCGGATATCATGATGATCGGGATCGCGTTATGCTGACTTCTCAGCCTGCGACAGATAGACAACCCATCTTCACCCGGTAACATTAAATCCAGGACAATCAATTGGATGGATTCTCTGGTCAATAAACGATCCATCTGCTCTGCATTTGCGGCACTACGCACCTGAAACCCTTGTTCGGATAAATAACGTTCCAGTAACGCCCGCAAGCGCATATCATCATCAACAACAAGGATCTTATAACTCTCTTGCATGTTTCAGCTCCTAAGATGCTCCATGCCCGCAACATCCATCACTCTCACAAGAAAACCCATAACTCCAATAGAGACTTAACCACATGTATTTTAAGGCAACTTATGCCAAAGGCTGATAGCTAATTTCCAGTATCCAGTAAGTCACCGCGCCATTCGGTGTCATCACCGTGACTTCATCATCAACCTGCTTACCCAGTAACGCCCTCGCCACCGGAGAATCAATGGAGATCCATTTTTTAGCCGGATCGAATTCATCCGCTCCCACCAAACGAAATAGGTGTTCTTCCTCATACTCGTTTTCAACTTTTACCCATGCCCCAAAAAAGACTTTTCCTTCTTGCCGCGGGTCAGGATCGACAATTTGCAGTACATCCAGACGCTTGGACAAAAAACGTACTCGGCGGTCAATTTCCCTTAACCTTTTTTTACCATAAATGTACTCGGCATTCTCTGAACGATCCCCCAATGCAGCAGCATCTGAAACAGCCTGGGTGACTTTGGGGCGTTCAACTTTCCAGAGATATTTCAATTCCTGATCAAGCGCATGCCAACCCTCGCGGGTAATATAATTACTCTTGGCCATGAAAAAACTCACTTGAGAAAAGATGATTAATGGCGGAGTACTATATCTCATCAACTCTCATCAACCCAATCCCAACCTAGAAGATATTTGATGAATTCTGTCGCAACATGATCGAAATATCGCGCTAAACTGGAAATTATTGCGCTCAACACGTATAAATGGAGCCAGTTTGAACCATGCCGATACTGTTTCAGATGAAATCTGATCTTATCCGGCTCTGTCTGACGATGTTTCAGAATATCTACAGACCCTAAAGAAGTTGAAGAAAACAGACCATGAATGAATCTTTAAGTCGAATCATTGCCGGTGAGCTACAAGCTCAACCACAGCAAATCCTAGCTGCCATCTCCTTGCTTGATGAGGGAAATACGGTTCCCTTTATCGCCCGTTACCGTAAAGAGGCCACCGGTGGTCTGGATGACACACAGCTCCGCCAACTCGAAAACCGTCTCGGTTATCTGCGTGAACTGTCCAACCGCCGTCAGACTATCCTGAAATCGATTGAGGAACAGGGAAAACTAACCGTTGAGCTGGCAGAAGCGATTAACGCAACGCAAAGCAAGACTGAGTTGGAAGATCTGTACCTGCCTTATAAACCTAAACGCCGTACCCGTGGACAAGCTGCCATCGAAGCCGGATTGGAGCCTCTGGCCGACCTGCTATGGCAAGATCCACAGCAAGAGCCAGAACTGGCGGCGGCTGCCTATGTCAATGCTGACAAGGGCGTTGCTGATACCAAGGCAGCATTGGATGGCGCACGTTATATCCTGATGGAACGTTTTGCCGAAGATGCAACCTTGCTGGCGAAGGTACGTGACTATTTATGGAAAAATGCTCACCTGGTTTCTAAGGTTATCGAAGGTAAAGAGGAAGAAGGCGCGAAATTCAGCGATTACTTCGACCACCACGAAGCCATTGCTGTTGTTCCTTCCCACCGTGCCCTTGCTATGTTCCGTGGACGGAACGAAGGTATCCTGCAACTCTCTTTGAATGCGGATCCACAATTTGAAGAAGCACCGAAAGAGAGTCACTGCGAACAAATTATTACCGATCACCTGAATCTGCGCCTGAACAATGCACCGGCTGACAATTGGCGCAAAACAGTGGTGAGCTGGACATGGCGTATCAAGGTACTGCTGCATCTGGAAACCGAACTCATGGGCACACTGCGTGAGAAAGCCGAAAACGAGGCTATTAACGTATTCGCCCGTAACCTGAATGACCTGCTGATGGCTGCGCCTGCGGGTATGCGTGCAACAATGGGTCTGGACCCAGGTTTGCGTACCGGGGTAAAAGTCGCCGTGGTTGACGCGACAGGCAAACTGATTGCCACCGATACCATTTATCCGCACACCGGACAGGAAAACAAAGCGGCTGCTACCGTCGCAGCACTGTGCACCAAACACCAAGTGGAACTGGTTGCGATTGGCAACGGCACCGCATCCCGTGAAACAGAGCGTTTCTTTGCCAACGTTCAGAAACAGTATCCTGACGTTACGGCACAGAAAGTGGTCGTCAGCGAAGCGGGAGCCTCTGTCTATTCCGCATCTGAATTAGCTGCGCAAGAATTCCCTGATCTGGATGTTTCCCTGCGTGGTGCTGTCTCCATCGCTCGCCGCTTGCAAGATCCTCTGGCTGAGCTGGTGAAAATCGAACCTAAATCCATCGGTGTTGGTCAATACCAGCATGATGTCAGCCAAACTTTGCTGGCGAAAAAACTGGATAACGTGGTTGAAGACTGTGTAAACAGCGTCGGTGTTGACCTGAATACCGCCTCTGTCGCGTTGCTGACTCGCGTTGCTGGCCTGACGCGCACTGTTGCTCAAAATATTGTTAACTGGCGCGATGAAAACGGTCGTTTCGACAACCGTAATCAGCTATTGAAAGTGACCCGTCTGGGACCAAAAGCCTTCCTGCAATGCGCAGGCTTCCTGCGTATCAATCAGGGTGATAACCCGCTGGACGCTTCAACCGTTCACCCAGAAGCCTATCCAATAGTTGAGAAGATCCTGGCAACAACTCAGCAAACTCTGCCTGAACTGATGGGTAATCCGGCTAATTTGCGTAACCTGAGCGCCCAGGAGTTCACGACTGAAAAATTTGGGATTCCGACCGTCACCGATATCCTGAAAGAGCTGGAAAAACCGGGTCGCGATCCACGTCCTGAATTCAAGACAGCCACATTTGCCGATGGCGTTGAAACCATGAACGACCTGCAAGCGGGCATGATTTTGGAAGGTACTGTCACTAACGTGACCAATTTTGGTGCATTCGTGGACATCGGTGTCCATCAGGATGGCCTGGTTCATATCTCCTCGCTATCCGACCGTTATGTGGAAAATCCACACACCGTCGTTAAAACAGGTGATATCGTGAAAGTGAAGGTGATGGATGTTGACCTCAACCGAAAGCGTATTGCATTGACCATGCGTCTTGATGAGCAACCCGGTGAAATACAAGCACGCCGTAGCGCCCAAGAAGGTAACCGTCAGGATCGCAATAATCGTAACGGCAATGGCAGAAATCGCCCTATTTCACGTTCAGGCTCTGCGCCTTTAGCTAATAGCGCGATGAGTGATGCATTGGCCGCTGCCTTTAATAGAAAACGTTAATTAATAAAAAACGTCAGATGACTTAAATGATTTTCTGAACTGGCTCCATTGAGCCAGTTCAGAATATTTAAAATCACCAACCTCTTAACTCATTAAAAACCATTATCACGTGATAACTATTTTTAATAACGCAAAAATAAAATACGCCATTATTATCACAATAGGACTGGATCCGATTATTTAATACGAGGTGTGTAAATATGTTATCATATATTGGCAAGGTCATATTTTTACTCTTTTTTCTTTATACGTTATTAGTACCTTATACAATAACGAATTCCTTTGCAGAGGGGTGGCTTAAAACTGAAAGAGATACGAGAAAAGCAGATGAGAACGATAATATCGGCGGGCGAGTGAATGGATTAGATAAAAAATATCTGAATTCGGATACGCATAAAAAAAGTGGTGTAGAAAATCATCACACCTCAGATGCTGAGACACAAAATGTTATTGCTAGAAACCTCCAAATGGCCGGTAATTTCCTGTCATCTTCACCTTCAGAGTTGGCCGAACAAGCCAAATCCTATGCGTTAGGGCAAGTTAACGGCCTGGTAACGTCTGAGGCACAAAAATGGCTATCACAGTTTGGTACTGCCAGAATTAATTTTGGACTGGATAAAAAAGGAAAGCGAAAAAACGGCTCACTCGATCTTTTACTGCCGCTCTATGATAATAAAGCGGATTGGCTGTTCTTTTCCCAATTGGGTTATCGCAACAAAGATAGCCGAGATACCATAAACCTGGGGTTAGGTGGCCGTTATTTTTATCAGGACTGGATGTATGGCCTGAATACGTTTTATGACTACGACCTGACCGGTAGAAATCAGCGCCTTGGGCTGGGCGGAGAAATATGGGGAGACTACATTAAACTGGCCGCTAATACCTATTATCGTGCAAGTAACTGGAAAGACTCACGGGATTTTGTCGGTTATTACGAACGCCCAGCCAACGGTTATGACATTAGTGGGGAGTTTTTCTTACCCGCTTACCCTAATCTGGGTGCCAAACTGACTTATGAGCAGTATTTTGGCGATGAGGTCACTTTATTCGATCGTGACACCAAACAGAAAAACCCCATCCTGGCTACCCTGGGGCTGTCTTACACCCCAGTTCCGCTATTTACTCTGGGTGTGGATTATAAACAAGGAAACGGGCACAACGAAACTCAGTTTTTGGCAAATTTAAGCTATCGATTGGGTGTTCCCTTGAGTGTGCAATTATCGCCAGAAAACGTGGCGACGGCGAGGACATTAGCGGGCAGCCGTTATGATCTGGTAGAAAGAAATAATCATATCGTCCTTGAGCATCAGGCAAAGCCAGCCACTCAATTGTCGCTGCCGGATAATATCATCGGGTACAGTGGGGGTCAGCAGGAAGTTACAGTCAAGTTTTCTTCTGAGTCTCCGCTTAAGCAGATTCGTTGGGCAACCAACAAAGAGTTTGAACAGAATGGTGGGAAGCTCTCTTCCCAGATCGGCAACACAATCAAAGTTACCCTGCCAACCTATCTATCCGGCAGTGACCAAAATAACAATTACCCCATTTATGCTGTGGCTGAATGGGAAAATAACCAAAAATCAGCGCCTGCTGAAATGCGTGTCATTGTCAGGCCCTTTATGCTGAAAAAACAGGAAGCAGCTAACTTTACCCCAGCAGGACCATTGCCTGCGACGGGAGATAAAAAGGACGGATATACGTTTGACCCTGTGATTACCTTTGATACGGTCAATAATGCACCGATAAAAAATGCCACCATTAACCATGTTCAATGGACAACCGATCCTAAAATCGGCCCAGATACGAAGTTGCAATGGAAGAATTTGGACGCCTCAAATTCTGGGGTGCTTGATGAAAACGGGCATTTCAAACACAAACCGATCTTAGTGAGTCAACAGCAACATAAAAATGTCAAAGTGTACCTGAAACTGGATAACCAGGCTCCACAATTAGTGGGAGAGGTCAGCTTTGATGTAAACATGGACAGTTTATATAGTATTAGTAAGGATGGTATTAAGTCCGAAAAATTAACGTCTGCATCGGCTGGTGGTTACCCACAATATCAATTTATGGCGACTATCCTGGGTGCTGATGGCAACCCCGTTAAAGAGGGTACAGTCATTAGTGATGCACATTGGAATATCGATCAACCATCAGACGCCGCTAAATATGGCATAACACTAACCCCAGATACTAAAACAGATGACAAAGGAAACTTAAAGGCAATCATAACCAGTACTAAGGCATTCAAGGGGGATGTAGTTGTTTCACTCAAGGTGGGGAAACATAAGCCCGTTCAATCACCATCATATCCGGTAGATTTCAAACGAGTAGGAGTAGGGATATCGCCAATAACATCGGATAAAGGCCCTTTAGTGATAAAGAAAGCTCATAACCTGACAGTTACCGTTACGGATGGCAATGGTAACCCTCTGCCTAATAAGAAAGTTAACTGGTATGTAACGGAGCAGAGTGAGACTGATCATAGCAAAGTAACAATTTCCTCCAGTAGTATGACCAATCCACAGGACGGTAAAGCTACCGCAACATTGACCAGTAGTACGGCTCAAGACGTTACCGTAACGGCTTCAGTGGATGGCATTGGAACAACTCAGCCAATGACGGTGACATTCGCATTTCCAACGTTCACTGCTCCCATTTTTGTAGAACAAGACCCGCCAACGGGTAAAGTTCTGGGGAATAAGACGGATTCTTATACCTATGCTGCGCAGATGCTGTTTGACGGTAAGCCTTTTCAAAATGCGCCCAAAGACTCGAAGGAGCATATTCCTATTAAATGGATGTCACTTACTGGTGCTGGTCTAAGCTTGATAACATTTAACTCAAAAGAGGACGGCCAATCGCCTGAAGGAAAGTTGTTAGTTGTAGTTACATCTAACCACCAAACTAAACTTATACCATGTGTTGGCGTAGATCTAGGTCAGGATGCCCCAACAGGATCAGACCCCTGTGCAAATGATTTCAATTCAAGGAGCTTTGATGCACCTTAATTTTAACTTTGCTTAAGATTAAGGATAGCTATTTTATCATCACGTAAATGTAGACCCGGCTTTTTAGGTTCAGTAAAAAGCCGGGGCTTTTTCACTTTCTATCACAAAGTGATTTCTCCTCTTAAATAAAACCCCGATTAATTAGCAGTAAACTTTGAATTTACGCGCCAGCGCATCACTCACTCGACGAATAGATAGGTTTTATCATGCTAAACCCGATTTTAGTGTGTATTTATTACTGTGTGATTACCGCTTATTGAGATAAAAATTTAACTTAAGTAATATGATTTGGCTATTTAGTCGTAGAATGAAATAACCTTGAACTTTAATGAATATAAGCGAGGTGTTTATGTCTAACGTTAATCAGCCAGAAAAACAGGTGCTAGATTCCGCACAGGTACACCATGTGAAAATAAGAGTGCTCCCAGGTGGCCCTGTACCGGCGACCGGGCTTTATACTATGGGTGTCAAAGTTACGGGTGAAGATAATAAAGGGGTAGCTAACCAGAGAGTTAAATTGAGCGTAACCGATCCACAGGGGAACCCCGTATTGGGCGAGGATGGCAAACCTCAAGTATACACCAATGCTGATGGGAGTAATGATACATTAACCGATCCTAATGGTTGGATTTACTTTACACCGTATCTTAAACTTAACAAATACCAAACCCAAACTGGAAAATACACAATAGAGGCCTATGTGGAAGGTTCAGGAATAAAACCTGTGCAGAAGAAGGTGGAATTCAATTCTTAAAATAGTTAAAGAAAGTTACGGTTCAAACTGATTATTATCACGTAAGTGTAGACTCGGTTTTTATTAAAAAGCCGGTTCTACTATAGTTTATATCACAAAGTATATTGTTTTATCACTGGTTTAAGTTATTGAGTATCTTTTTTCATGCCAATATGCCCTGTTTGTGTTTATACATCGCATTAATATTTATTAATAACGTTATAAACTTGAATAAGTGATAACATCTGCATATTTTAATTGACTTGCTTGCATTCAAATAATAATTTAATTTCAATATGTGGATTTTTGTCTTAATTATTTTATTTGCCTGAACTTTTCGCTCAGACAAAATAAAATGGATCACATATTAAATAATTATATTACCATTGAAAATAATATTTACGATCAATGGAGGTTATTATCACTGTATTGTGCATTCAGGAAAATATCAGCAGTAAATTTTAAATTTACAACCCAGCAGATTATTCACTCTGAGAGTCAACAGATTTTATAATGTTAAGCCAGATATTAATGCGTATTTGTGGCCATGTGATTGCATCCCATTGAGATAAAAATTTGACTTAAGTAATATCAACTGGCGGTTTAGCAGTAGAATGAAATGACCTTTTACTTTAATGAATATAAGCGAGGTGTTTATGTCTAACGTTAATCAGCAAGAAAAACAGGTACTAGATTCCACACGGGTACACAATGTGATAATAGGCGTGTACCCAGATGGCCCTCTTCCGGCGACCGGGAATTATGCTATGGGTGTCAGAGTTACGGATGAAGATTATAAAGGGGTAGCTAACCAGAGAGTTAAATTGAGCGTAACCGATCCACAGGGGAACCCCGTATTGGGCGAGGATGGCAAACCTCAAGTATACACCAATGCTGATGGGAGTAATGATACATTAACCGATGATGATGGTGTGATTTACTTTACACCGTCTCTTGCGCTTAACAACTACCAAACCCAAACTGGAATATACACAATAGATGCCCATGTGGAAGGCTCTGGAATAAAACCTGAGCAGAAGCAGGCGGAATTCATGAATAGCTAAAGAACGTTACTGTTCAAACTGATTATTATCACGTAAATGAAATGACCTTTTACTTTAATGATCAATAAGTGAGGAAATTATGTCAGTAATAAATAAATCAGACAGTAATATTGCTCAACAATGTTCATTTACCCCTGACCAATTCAAGGTTAACGTCACAGTTACAACTAAAATTGATAATGATATCACTGCACCTATTGGCTCTTCTCCGTGGGCACTCATTCAGGTGTATCTAGGCAAGAAAGTGTGTAGGCGTAATTGGAGCTATCCTGTTGAATACATACATCTTGTATCTGATAGCTCGCCTTTAATTGAGAAGCGTAATCAAGACAATATTACCACTTGGCAGCCAACGCCAGAAGATTTAACAGCTTGTGACTGGGAATTACAGGCCCCCAGTCTGGAATTTGATCTTAACGTGGGAGTAGGAATATTTGAAACTGACCACCCCTGGGGATATGTTGATACAAATCAAACTTATCTAACTGGATTATCTTCTCACATTGGTATCTTAAAGCTAATTAAGAATAATTCAGATATTAAGAACATAAACATAACAGCGTTCTTCTGGTCGGTTGATGGACAGTTATTTATTCTAGTTTCCTATGATAACAACCAAGAGAGTCGTCAAAAACTGATAGAATTGTTTAGTAAAAATCTCACTGTAATAGTTGATGATGTACATTATTTTCTTGGAGATGGAATCACTAGTGATATGGATGACAAACTCTTCTACAATTTCCCCCAAAGCGATTCGAGTAAAAATTTAGGATACTTCCTGTTGCAACAAAACGTAGGTAAAACACTTCGTCTTCGCTTGGTGTGGAATGATAATTAACTTATAACCTAAATTCAAGGCTATGCTTCCGGCATGGCCTTTTTGTTTTTCTGAACTTTTTGTTCAGACAAAATAAAATGGATCACATATTAAATAATTATATTACCATTGAAAATAATATTTACGATCAATGGAGGTTATTATCACTGTATTGTGCATTCAGGAAAATATCAGCAGTAGATTTTAAATTTACAACCCAGCAGATTATTCACTCTGAGAGTCAACAGATTTTATAATGTTAAGCCAGATATTAATGCGTATTTGTGGCCATGTGGTTTCATCAATATGCAAGTGAGGTCTACCGTGATTTTGGCGCTACATTAAAAGAAAGTAACGGTGATTCAGATCATGTGGAGGTGCCCCACTGGACGTCATTAAGCAATACATTCAACATCAGCGTGGTTGAGGGATATTGGGGCTTTTCAAGCCCATCCAAATTCCCCTCTCGCCTTATGCCGGCGGGAGTCCCCTTTGGAGAAAAAGATGGCTCGCGGTATCCAAATATGAAAGAACTTCGAATACAGCATAGTGGTGAGCCAATTAGAGCATTTTTCGCATTTGACCCATCGAAACGCAATCGTGCTTTGCGCTGGTAATAAGACCGGAAAAAACCAAATTGGGGATTGCGCAATCATCGGTTGGTGGTGAAATGACATTGGGAGTCAAACTACCTGACGATAAATCAATAAATTTTTCTATTTAAAGATTCAAACAATTATACTGAACACCACTACGATAGTTGCAGATGTAACTCATGTGGCAATCTGGTTGAGATTAATGCATATAGTTAAAATCACATGAAAAACCGACCAAAATTTTTTCGCAAATTTCCTCGTTCAACCACGACACATTGGTCATGTCTAGAGGCATTAATTCGGGACGGCCGGCTCCTGTTTAAATCATTTTATTCACAGATTATTATTAATTCAGCACAGCCCACAATCAATAAATGGGCTGTCATTAATTGAAAAATCATTCAGTTATGAATACCAAAACGTCCGGTAATCTAATTCAAGCCAATCATTTGTTAAATTAATAATAAAATAAAAATCAATCAGCCCTGTTCATTAACAGAGCTGATAAATAAGGCATTTTTTCCGAATATTAAATATTCTTGATAATGACTTATTTTCAATAAAACCACCATTAATTTGATTAATATCAATTCATTTCCATATTATCCAATATGAATAGCTGACATCGCAGTTGCGTATTATTATCATTAACAACTATAATTCAGAGAAATTACCATACTTTTTCCTTGTGGTTCTCCCGTTATTGAGGATAATAATTCTTATAATCACTTATTTTTTCAGTTAGAGTGGAGATTTATATGGTTCTTATTCCAGAACGTAGGTATAAAATTCTGGGATTTTCTCCAGAGATTACCCCAGCTTACCGACAAAAATTATTGTCACTCGGCATGTTACCTGGCTCCACATTCCAGGTCATTCGCTTCGCGCCATTGGGCGATCCAATACAAATCGAAACACGCAGAGTTAGCCTTACCCTTCGTAAGCAAGACCTGGCATTTCTTATGCTGCATGAAGATCTGAATTAACAAAGCCCTAAGACGATTCGGTTCAGAATAACCATCGTCCATACACTTTTTGTAACCCGATATAACCAGAGTACTGAATGTATAGCTAAGGTACGAATTCGCTTTCCTGATTGGCAGAAAGTATGATGAAACAATTAACGATAGGCCTGATTGGTAATCCCAATGCTGGCAAAACAACGCTTTTTAACCAGCTTACTGGCTCCCATCAACGAGTGGGAAACTGGGCTGGCGTTACCGTAGAACGCAAAACCGGCCACTTTACTACCGATAACCATCAGGTTGAACTTGTCGACCTCCCTGGCACTTATTCGCTTACTACCATTTCTGAGCAAACTTCCATTGATGAGCAAATTGCCTGCCACTATATCCTCAGTGGTGAAGCGGATATGCTGATTAATGTTGTTGATGCATCTAATCTGGAGCGTAACCTTTATCTCTCACTGCAATTGATTGAACTGGGTGTTCCCTGCATCATTGCACTGAACATGCTGGATATCGCCCAAAATCAACGCATCAATATTGATATTACTGCACTGGAGAAACACCTTGGCTGTCCGGTCATCCCGCTGGTTTCAACCCGTGCCACAGGGATAGATGTACTCAAAAAAACCATCGATAATTACCCACAGAAATCTGATCCTGTACAGGTTAATTATCCTGATGAGTTATTGCAGGAAATTTCCCGCCTTTCCAGCCAGATCACAGAAAAATTCACACTACAACAGCGCCGCTGGCTGACTTTGCAAGTCCTGGAAGGGGATATTTACAGCCGCGAGGTATCAGACCTGACTCACGCACAACTGGCTGAAAGCAAAGAGCGCTTGCAAAAACAACAAATTGACGAACCCGATCTCATCATTGCCGGCTCACGTTATCAAACCATCAGTGAAATTTGTCGGGTGGTCATTGATACCCGCACAGCCACACCCAACAAACTAACCCAAGTGTTAGATACCGTTATTCTGAACCGCTGGTTGGGTTTGCCTATCTTCCTGTTTGTCATGTACCTGATGTTTGTGCTGGCTATCAATATTGGTGGCGCCTTACAGCCTATCTTCGACGGCGCTTCCGCTGCCATTTTCATTGATGGAATGCAGTGGCTCGGCCATACTCTCCATTTCCCGCATTGGTTAACAGTGTTTCTTGCTCAGGGAATTGGTGGGGGTATCAACACAGTACTGCCGCTGGTTCCCCAAATTGGCATGATGTATTTGTTCCTCTCCTTTCTGGAAGATTCCGGCTACATGGCACGGGCGGCATTTGTCATGGACAGGTTGATGCAAGCCATAGGATTGCCGGGTAAATCCTTTGTGCCCCTGATTGTTGGCTTTGGCTGTAATGTGCCTGCCGTGATGGGTTCAAGAACACTGGATGCCCCTCGTGAACGCTTGATTACCATCATGATGGCACCGTTTATGTCCTGCGGGGCAAGGTTGGCGATCTTTGCCGTCTTCGCGGCGGCGTTCTTCGGCAAAGATGGAGCAAGCATTGTTTTCTCCCTGTATATCCTGGGGATTGTTATCGCCATCCTGACAGGGCTGCTGCTCAAATTCACGCTAATGCGGGGTGAAGCATCGCCATTTGTCATGGAGCTGCCGGTCTATCACGTTCCCCATGCCAAAACCCTGCTGCGCCAGACATGGCAGAGGCTGAAAGGTTTTGTCATACGTGCTGGTAAAGTGATTGTCGCCGCGAGCATGTTGATTGGTGCCCTGAACAGTTTCTCCTTCTCCGGTAAGACCGTGGACAATATCAACGAATCGGCGCTGGCCTCCGTCAGTAAAGTACTCACTCCTGTCTTGCAACCTATCGGTGTGCATTCCGATAACTGGCAAGCCACCGTCGGGCTTATCACTGGAGCGATGGCAAAAGAAGTGGTTGTGGGAACCCTAAATACCCTCTATACCGCCGAAAATATTACCCAAGAGTCATTCAACCCAGATGAATTTAATTTACTGGCTCAACTAAAAGATGCTGTCGCAGAAACGTGGGATAGCCTGAAAGAAACCTTCACCTTGAGCGCACTGTCTAACCCGATTGAAGCCAGCAAAGGCGATGGCAACATGGATCGTAGCTCTATGGGAACCATGAGCGCTAAATTTGGCTCTGCCATTTCCGCTTACAGTTACCTGATTTTCGTGCTGCTGTACGTGCCTTGCGTTTCCGTGATGGGAGCCATTGCCCGTGAAACCAGCCGTGGCTGGATGACATTCTCGATTCTGTGGGGATTAAACGTCGCTTATTCTCTGTCAGCGCTGTTTTATCAAATCACAACCTTTTCAGCCCATCCACAAAGTAGCCTGATCACAATTCTGGCCGTGATCCTGTTTAACATTCTGATCGTTATTGGCTTACGCCGCGCACGCAGCCGAGTCACTGTGACATTCAACAACACCGCTAACCGCAGTTGCGAATGCTCAAACAATAGCTGTCACTAGCTGGAGCCATGAGGAGCCATAAATGATTAACCTGCTGAAAATCAGAGATGCTGTTGCCCTCAACGGGCGCACGGATGCCAGATCATTAAGCCATCAGTTTTCAGCACCGCTGCCAATGGTGGAAGCCATGCTCAAGCAGCTTGTCATCATGGGTAAACTGGAGGAAGTGGATGCTTCCTCCTGCCTCAGCGGGGGCTGCAAGCAATGCCCGGAAACACAAAAATGTGACACGAAAGCGTATCAGCTTGCGGTAAAAAAATAAGGCATTGCTTGCCTTATGGAATAGGCGATTAAAAATAGCCTGTCGCTGTGATTGCTCTGTAGGAAAATTCCTTATTAAGGATTCCATAAAATAATAAATAGATTAATTATAGCTCTCTCTCTATTATCTGATATGCGGTATCCCTATATTAATAACCTGAGGATAGTAATATGCCTAAAGAGTTATTCACTGCAACAGTTGAGTCGGTTGGCAAGCTCAAAATGAAATGCTCATCGCGAGATTTTACTTTTCATGTAGATGAACCCAAAAGCCTCGGCGGAACCGATGAGGCGATGAATCCAGTGGAAGCGTTACTTTCTGCATTTGGTGCATGTCAGTGTATTGTGGCAAAAAGCTTTGCCCGCAAGCATAAAATCAATTTGATCGATATTCAGGTCAAAATGGAAGGAGAACTGGATACCGATGGCTTCACAGGTAGAAATAAAAACGCCAAAATGGGATTTTCAAAAATCACCTCCAAATTTTATATTAAAGCAGATAATACTGAACAAGAGATCCGCGATTTTATTACTTTTGTCGAAAGTAATTGCCCTGTTCTCGATACTATCGTTAATGCGCCAGAAATTGTGACTGAGGTTTATCCGAATAAATAAAGGGTGATAACAAGGTGGTGAATATTTTTATTACCGGTTGAATTGCATCAAGAATGGAATAAACATATACGTTGTGCCGTTTATTCCATTTATTGGTCAGATAAGAGATTGACTTTCTTTTTGTTAATATCCAACCTCTCTTTGATGCCGTACAGCAAGAATTGTTGCTGTTTCACCCTCAATGCGGTACAAGGCGATATAGCCACTACTTCCAAAATCAATAAGCTATTCTCGGAATGCTGGATCCATGTCGTCAGCAGGGCGTCCTGCTTTAGGCTGGTGTGCCAGTGTTTTCACGCCAGCGCGTATTGTTTTAATCGCTCGACGAGCAGTGTCTTTGTCTTTTACCATAGAGCCGCTGTATATCAGCGAGAGCAGGCGGAGATCAAATCAAACGTGACATTCAGGTAACTCCGCATCTTCTCCGGCTTCAAGTTTAGCTAACCAGTCGTCTGCTTCTTCAAACGTCAGGTGTAGTCCATTCTCTTGATACGCTTCCCAAGCACGCAAGGCATCCTGTTTGAAAGATTCTCGTTTTTCTTCACGCTCTACATAGTCACGTATAGCTTCACGCATTATCCAATGCGCTGAACGATGCCGCACTTTTGCCAAATACTGGATCCGGCTTTTCAAGTTATCGTCAAGTTTTACTGAGGTTGCCATTTTCTTCCACCTTAGTATTAAAAGGTAATACCTTTTAAGTTTGTCATTACAATGTTTCTTTATGACCGGATTTATCGTTTAAGATCCCTCCCTGCTATTGCTCAAATTACCCATAGTTTATATGTAACACCAGAGAGAGTAGTTATCGATAATTACCATCCAATATCAGAAGCAAAATTCGTCAACACGTCAACAAACTCCTCTGGATGGGAAATAAAAGGGGCATGGGCAGCGTTGCGCATCATAACGGAGTGCGTATGTGGCCATGCCTTGTCAAGCTGTGAAGCAATCTTACGCGGTACTAAACCATCAAGATAACCATATAGACGTAGGAAAGGTAATTGAAGTTGGGATAATTCCTCTCTTAAATCATCAGTGCGCAGGATTTCCAAACCGGCATTAAGTACCTCGACTGTCGGCATCGGCTGGTTCAGGATCACTGATTTCAGTACACGGGCATCCTGACGTGCACTGTCTGTTCCTAACGTCTGCAATGCCAGAAACCGTTCGACTGTCTTTTGAAAATCAGCACTTAATTGATGCTCAAAGGCACTCAAAACCTCTGGCTTAATCCCCGGCCAGTCGCCATCAGCGCTAAATCTTGGCGAAGAAGCCACGGTTATCAAACCCGCAACGTGTGCTGGGTGATCCAAAGCAATCCGGCTAGCCACTAATCCACCTAAAGACCAACCTAGCCATAAGGCATTTGCTGGCGCTTGCTGCCATACAATCTCTGCCATGTCCGCCAATGACATCGCCGAATACGCTTGGCTACGCCCATAACCCGGCAAATCCACCAGATGCAAACGAAAATGCGAAGCCAATCGCGTTTCCACTGAGCGCCAAGCCTCAGCGTTTAAACCCCATCCGTGCAGCATCACAAGATCACGTGGTGCATCGCCAATTCTCTGCCAAAACAACTGATTCATTGTTATTCTCACTTTATTTATCACCAAGGAAGGAAACTATGCTAACAATGGTTGGATACTGTTGGCTATGCCAGCAAAATTTGTATTTTGCCCATCATGGGATTTGTTATCTCTGCCACCGTCACTTAAGGCGGTTGCAACATGTCTGTCCACGCTGTGCACTGCCTTCTGAATCCGGCAACTTTCCCTGTGGGCGATGCATAAAGAGTCCCCCAGCGTGGCAATATTTGATCGCCATTACGGATTACACCCCACCATTAAGTCAGCTTATTCAACGCTATAAATATAACAACACCCCACAACTCGCCTCCGTGCTGGCACGTTTGTTCCTGCTGCATTGGTTACAAGGCTATCGTGAAGGCCGCTGGCATAAGCCAGATCGCATATTGGGCATACCTCTGCACCGCAGAAAACGCTGGCAACGTGGTTTCGATCACATTGAACTCATTACCCGATCCCTATCGCGTTGGCTGCAATGTCCATATCAACCGGATTTTTTACGCCGCTCACGTGCTACACTCACGCAGCGGGGCTTATCTGCCGCCCAAAGAAGAACCAATCTTAGGCAATCCTTTCAATTACAGGGCGATTTTACCGATCAACATGTCGCAATTTTCGACGATGTGATCACCACGGGCACGACACTGCATGAGGCTTCACAGTTGATAATTCGTGCTGGTGCTCGTTCTGTACAGGCTTGGGCAATATGCCGAACCTTGTAGTTCCTTTATAAATGGGCGTATTATAACCAACTAGAACAGTCAACTATTGAGCAAATGACATGATTAATATTACTGAAGCAGCGCAAGCACATTTTGCCAAGCTACTGGCAAATCAAGAACCGGGCACACAGATCCGCGTCTTTGTTATTAATCCAGGAACACCAACCGCCGAATGCGGTGTTTCCTATTGCCCACCGGATGCTGTTGAAGCCACTGACACCGAATTGAAGTTCGATCAACTCTCAGCTTATGTTGATGAAATTAGTGCACCTTTTCTGGAAGAAGCTGTCATTGATTTTGTGACCGATCAATTGGGTTCCCAACTGACCCTGAAAGCCCCGAACGCTAAAATGCGCAAAGTGGCGGATGGTGCCCCACTGATTGATCGTGTTGAATATGTCCTGCAATCGCAGATCAACCCACAGCTCGCAGGACATGGTGGCCGTGTCAGCCTGATGGAAATCACCGATGAAGGTTATGCTATTTTGCAATTCGGCGGTGGATGTAACGGCTGTTCGATGGTCGATGTCACTCTGAAAGAGGGGATCGAAAAACAGTTATTACAGACCTTCCCTGAATTAAAAGGTGTGAAAGATCTGACTGAGCATCAGCGCGGTGAACATTCATATTACTGATTTTTCATTCTTATTTTGACAATTTTTAACCATTTTTCTGTTTCTAACATTTTCTATCTCTATATTTCTACGCCTTCCCAATCGTTATATTGGGAAGGCAGTCAGGTATGACCTGACGACTATTAAGAAATGAATATATTGAAAATGAAAATTTTAGAAACTACGTTGAGTATTTATGGACCATTTTCAAACGATAACTCCTGAACAGGCTTACCAACATTGGCTCGATAAAACCGCAGTCATGGTTGATATCCGCGATCCACAAAGTTTCCATGCTGGACACGTAACCGATGCGTTCCACCTAACAAATGAAACACTCAATAGCTTTCTACAAGAAGCGGATTTTGACCAACCGGTCATGGTAATGTGCTACCACGGCCATAGCAGCCAAGGAGCAGCACAGTACCTGATCAATATGGGTTTTGAGACCGTTTATAGTGTCAATGGCGGTTTTGAAGTCTGGCAAAGAGACTATCCTCACGCTGTCCATACTCAATAAATCTTTAATGCACTGATTATAATGCAATTAACTTCAACTTAAGGCAGAGATAAGACGAGCAATGATCCATATAACCTCAATATCTAACCCTCGGCTGGCTCAGGCCTTTATTGATTATATGGCGACGCAGGGCATTCATTTGACCATGCAGGCCACCAATGAGCCGTCATTAGTTGAACTCTGGTTAGAGGATGATAGCCAACTCAGTCGGGTTGAAGAGGAACTTCGCCACTTTGCTCGCGATCCACTCAATGAACGCTACCAAGCTGCCAGTTGGCAAACAGGCAAATCTGTCAGCTTCTCCAACTATCACCACAACCTGAATTTGAGTACGCTCAAAAACCAGTCTGGCTCCCTGACTATTGCCATAACTCTGCTCTGTATCCTCGTTTACCTCTGGGTGGCAATAGCCGGCATACCGGATGTTATGAATGGATTAGCATGGCCAGCCAACAGTGATCAGTATCTGGAGTTATGGCGCTGGATAAGCCCAACGCTATTGCATTTCTCTCTGACACACTTGCTCTTTAATCTTGCTTTATGGTGGTATTTCGGCAGCCAGGTAGAGCAAAAGATTGGGAGCGGTAAGTTGTTTGAAATCACGATAGTGTCAGCCATTTTCAGTAGCTGGGCGCAATCATTATTCAGTGGATCTCATTTCGGGGGATTATCCGGGGTCGTCTACGCACTGATTGGGTATGTTTGGCTAACCGGTGAAATCTCTCCAAAACGAGGGATCAGTGCTCCCAGGGGGTTAATCGCTATCTCTGTCATTTGGTTGTTGGTGGGTTATTTCGATCTATTTTCGTTAAACATCGCCAATGCCGCCCATGTTGCAGGATTAATCATCGGTTTATTAATGGGGTTATGGGATAATTTGCGTAAACAAAAAAACCAAAAAATGCCAAATAAACCTCAATAAATTTCAGCCTCGGCTTGAAATAGAAGAGAGATAATTTTGGTCAACGATAATCCATCTATGCATATATTAGGGGAATTTTGTGAAGCAAACTCAGCGACATGATGCAATAATTGAGCTCGTGCGCCTCCAGGGTTATGTCAGCACTGAAGAGCTGGTTACACATTTTGATGTTAGCCCACAAACTATTCGACGTGATTTAAATGATCTCGCAGATAAAAATAAGATCCAGCGTCATCATGGCGGTGCCGCATTACCATCCAGCTCGGTCAACACGGCCTACCATGACCGCAAGATCATGTGGTCGGATGAAAAAGCTCGAATTGCACAACAAGTTGCCACCCAAATTCCAAACGGAGCAACCCTGTTCATCGATATTGGAACAACGCCAGAGGCCGTAGCACATGCCCTGCTCAACCATCGCGATTTACGGATTGTCACCAACAATCTCAATGTCGCAACTCTGTTTATGGGCAAAGAAGATTTCCGCCTGATTTTGGCGGGTGGTGAAGTACGCTCCCGCGATGGCGGCATCATTGGTGAAGCAACGCTAGACTTTATTTCCCAGTTCCGCCTTGATTTCGGCATTCTTGGGATCAGCGGCATCGATAGTGATGGTTCACTGCTGGAATTCGATTACCACGAAGTTCGTACCAAACGTGCCATTATCGAAAACTCCCGCTGTGTCATGCTGGTTGCCGATCATTCAAAATTCGGCCGCAATGCCATGGTTAATCTCGGTAACATGAACCTGATTGACTTTTTGTTCACGGATAAAGCTCCTCCTCTCGGCATCCAGAAAATTATCGAACAGCACAGCGTTAAATTAGAATTGTGCTAGTCACTTTTTAGCCAAAAGTGCCATAACAATGCCCCACCCGATATTCTGGTGGGGTTAGCTCCCACTAATATTCCTTTCCTCAATTTGTATCCCACAAAATCCTTATTAATCTTATGTATAAGACAAGGTTTTGTTACCTGTGTCACGTGAATATGTTTTTTCTGAGTTAATAGTTGGCGATTGATGAATTTTTAATTACAATCTTTGAGCGAAAACGAACATTAAAGAACTGTTTCGAACATTTCATAGGGGATGCAATGGAAACCAAAGACTTGATTGTAATAGGCGGCGGAATTAACGGCGCTGGTATTGCGGCAGATGCTGCTGGCCGGGGGCTTTCAGTCCTACTGTTGGAAGGTCAAGATTTGGCCAGTGCAACTTCGTCTGCCAGCTCCAAACTGATCCACGGTGGGTTACGCTATCTGGAACATTATGAGTTTCGTTTGGTCAGTGAAGCACTGGCAGAACGTGAAGTGCTTTTAAAACTGGCTCCCCATATTGCATTCCCGATGCGCTTTCGCCTGCCACATCAACCACACCTGCGTCCAGCGTGGATGATCCGCATTGGTCTGTTCCTGTACGATAACTTGGGCAAACGCGTTAGCTTACCAGGCAGTAAGGGGCTGAAATTTGGCACAAACTCGGTATTGAAGCCATCCATCACTCGTGGATTTGAATATTCCGACTGTTGGGTTGACGATGCGCGTCTGGTGGTTCTAAACGCACAAGAAGTCCAAAAACACGGTGGTGAAGTACGTACCCGCACCCAGGTAACTCGTGCATGGCGTGAAAATGGCTATTGGATGGTTGAAGCCACAAACCTCAAAACTGGCGAAACCAATACATGGCGCGCGAAAGGTTTGGTTAACGCAACTGGCCCGTGGGTGAAAAATTTCTTCGATAACGGGCTGCAACTAAAATCACCTTATGGCATTCGCCTTATCAAAGGCAGTCATATCGTTGTGCCTCGCGTTCACGATGAGCCGCAGGCTTATATTCTGCAAAATGAAGATCACCGCATCGTATTCGTTATTCCATGGAATGACGAATTTTCGATTATCGGCACAACGGATGTTGAATACAAAGGTGATCCAAAAGAAGTCAAAATTGACGATAAAGAGATCGACTATTTGCTGAAAGTCTATAACGACCACTTTAAGAAACAGCTTGGTCGCGATGATATTGTTTGGACTTACTCTGGCGTTCGCCCCCTGTGTGATGATGAATCCGATTCACCACAAGCGATCACCCGAGATTACACGCTGGATGTGCAAGATGAGCAAGGACAAATGCCATTGCTGTCCGTATTTGGCGGTAAGCTAACAACTTATCGCAAACTGGCTGAACACGCTATGGATAAGCTGGCTCAGTACTACCCTAACGCGGGCAATGCATGGACCAAAAATGGCAAGTTACCAGGCGGTGAACTGGAAGGCTGTGATCGCGATGGTTATGCGCGCCTGCTACGCCAGCGTCATAACTGGCTGCCTGAAGGTGTGGCACTGCGTTATGCCCGTACTTACGGCAGCAACAGCCAATTCATCCTGCAAGATGCAGAAACGTTGGCCGACCTCGGCGAATGTTTCGGCCATAATTTGTATGAAGCTGAATTGCGTTACTTAGTTAAACACGAATGGGTAATTGAGCTAGATGATGCTATCTGGCGCCGAACCAAACTGGGTATGTGGCTCACTGATGAACAAAAACAGCGTGTAGCTGACTGGCTGGCACAAAACGCCAAAGCCGCTTGATTGCAAGATTGATTTTGAAAATGGCGATAGAAATTATCGCCATTTTTCATTTTGATTTATTCGTGTCATATAAGTTTTTTTTCGCTCATCGAACTCATAAACTTTCGAAATCAATCATCCCTATTTTCTATCGCAATTCCCTTATTTTTTATTTAATTCAACTGGTTATTTAACACAGCGTTTATATCTCGATCATTCACCGCTTTACTTTTTTTCTATTCCCGCAATCTCTGATTCGTAAATCAAAAACCTGGATCGCAGATCCTGCAACTCCGCCGATTTTTCCTCTGGGGATAGAAAAGAATATTGGATGCTATTAAATACGGTCTTTTTGATCTCTGCATAAGATGGCTTGTAGTTTGTGGCAAAAATGACAAATTCATGAGTCAGGTCACCACGAGAAACGCCTGGGTCATCACTTGATATCACAAAAGGTACTCCATAACGTTGATAAAGTTTTATCGGATGCTCATTTCCTCTAACACCAAGAATAAAGTCATTACTCGTCAGGTTAATTTCGACAGGAATTGCCTTTTCTCTCAGTACCTGGAGTAATGCAAACGCCTTCTCTTCCCTGGCAATATCAACACCGTGGCCGATCCGATTTGCCCCTGCGATATCTACGGCATATCGAATGTGGTTTGCCAAATCTTCTGGCGGAACCATTCCACTTACTAATTCCCCCGCATGTAGCGATAAACGAACATCGGGGAAAAGCCTTTTCAGATACCGGAACATCAGCATGTGCAACTTATAGTCACGAATGGCTATATAACCATTTTCCGGCCCAACAATATTCACACCGACAATCTTTTTGCTCATATGTGCCGCCGAAAATGCCGAATACAAACTTGAGAATACAGTCGCGCGTGACGCATTACGAACAACATAAGATTGGAGCCGAATCCGAAATTTATCATCGTCGATCCCGGAAACCGCCGCTTCTTCGGTTTGGATATAATCAGATATGCCTTTCCTGACAAGTGGATCCTTAGCCATAAAATCCGCATAGGGCGCCAATGCTGCGAAAACAGTATTTTCATCAGCATCTGGGCCTAACGCATCAAGTGCTTTAGCCAGCTCTGGGTACTCAAAAGAAGGTGCCCTGTTTAACATTATTTCCAGATACTGAACATTTTCATTTTTGGCTCGATTTTTTAATTTCGTCATCCCATCCATTAAAATTTGATGTGATAATGGGCTGAAATAACTAAAAGTATCAAAAAATTGCTGGTCCGATGCCTTCTGCTCGTGATAATGGTTATGAAAATCTTTGTCTGACCATACCTTCAATAATTCTCGGTAGAAGGCATTGTTTGCCATGACTGCACTCTTTTCGAGACAAAATTGCTGATTCTCGCTTGGGAGTTGGTTTTTCTGACGTGTTTCTATTCGAAAAATTTCGATCTTAAGTTTTGGATCGGTTCGATCATAAATGCAATAGCCCTTATCACCAACCCAATCAAGATAGGTTTCTGCATATATTGCACCAGAATAGTGAATATGGATATCTGCACCTTTAGGCATCATTTTTAATGCCATAGTTAGCTCTGCAACATTTGGATCGTTGGCTTCAATCAGCTTACTGAAAAAACGTGCTGTCGCTGTTTCATTTTCTTTGGCTAAAGCTGTCTTTACTTCACCAGCATTGACCAGGCAAGGAAATAACATCGATAAAATGATTACAATGGATAAAGTATTCATAACCCTTTTTCCTGGTCTCGATATTTGTTAAGCTCTATAAATGGTACTAATACTACAGTCGTAACTTTTCCGTGATCAAGGATCCCTCTCGTCGATGATAATGATATTGCCGGGCTTTATATTGATGTCGCCGCCGCCAATCTGGCCAATATAAAATTTGTTCTACGGTTTCCTCTGCTTTTTTCATTAATTTTGACAATAAATTACTCAGTTCGACCCGATCCTCCGGTGTTTTTTTCTCCTGTAGCTGCAAAACCGCCAGTACTGCATGGGCTAATAATGACAGCGTGATATGCCGATACCAGCATATGCCGGCAGCTAAACAACGAAGACGATCTTCCGTCCACTGTTTGGGCAGATATAACGCCCGGTCAATAAAGGCATTGCTCCCTTGTCGGCGTAACATAGGAAAACTCCTATCTGACTGTTTTCTACCCGCCCGGCCGTGCCGCTATATTGGCGTTGAACACCAGCAGAATGGCTGCCCTTTTTGATAAATCCGGTTTCATCAACGACAAGAATACCTTGCTCATCGCCCAGATGTTCGATGACATAGTCACGTAAGATATCGCAAACGACCTCGGTATCCCAACGCACACGTTCCAGAAAATATTGAATGTTATCCGTATTGTTTCGTACCTGTTCATTCGCGTACTTCCATAATCGCTCAATCGGGTTGAGATTAGGGCTGTAAGGCGGCAAATAATGCAACTCAATATTCAGGACTTCCGCGAAAAATTGAACTATTTCAGAATGATGGTAACCGGCTTTCAGAGCCGCCATTTTCAGGAGCGAGTTTTTCCTCAGAACAGTAGTCTTTCAGATGACGGCTCACCGTACTTTCATGAATACGCAAAGCCTGGGCAATCCAACCTTCTGATGCCAGCACGGCCTTAATGCGGTCATGTACGCGCCCATCACGAGTCGTATCGGGCATCAATTCGAGAGCTTCTTTTTGGGCATCTGTCGGGGTAATTTTCATGAGCACAGTCTTGATCTGATATGGATGAAAAATCAAGCAGCTTCAATTACGATGGGTATACACTAAAGTTAAATTAGGGTTCATCAATATGAAAAAAGATAAATCCATTGATTTTAATCGAGCGTTAACTATCGGAGAGGTATCAAAACGTAGCGGAGTTGCTATATCTGCCCTCCATTTTTATGAATCGAAAGGATTAATCAAAAGTTCACGCAATCAAGGTAACCAGCGCCGTTTTCCTTCGATTGTATTGCGCTATATTGCGATCATCAAAGTCGCACAAAACACAGGTATCTCTCTGAAAGAAATAAAACAAGCACTAGACCAGTTTCCACCTGATAGTCAATTGACAGCCGAACAATGGCTAACATTTTCTTTACAATTGCAGGATATTCTGGATAAACGCATCAAAAAACTCATCCGATTACGAGATAATTTAGGTAATTGTATTGGGTGTGGATGCCTTTCGTTAACAGAGTGTCCTTTACGTAATCCGAATGATGTTCTTGGACAAGATGGAGCCGGCCCAAGAATTTTAGAAAAAGATTAAACACGCTGTTCACTCGTATCTCTCTTGAGAAAGCTCTCCCCATTTTGTCGGTTGGCCGCTTATCGCGATCTAAAACGAGTTGGCAGAAACACGCACTTAGAAGAATTATTCCGAACGTTACAACTCACATATGCAACCGATAAAATTCAGCCTGAGGATTACCGCTGCCCCTTGCCTTTGACAAATACCCCCAGGCTCTTTGCTTATCCTAAGCCATAAAATCCCCTTGCTGCCGCTCCACTAACGTCAGGATGCTATAAAGTGCCACCGGCTGTTGTTCCTGATTCAACACCTGCACATCCCATACCACCACACCATGTGGTTTATCTTCTGGTGTCTTCTGGACTTTCTTAATCTTCTTCTTGCAGGTCAAACGCACTTGGATGGTATCACCAATCTTGACCGGTTCAATAAAACGCAGGTTTTCCATACCGTAGTTGGCAAGTACCGGCCCCACTGCACCATCAACGAACAAACCCGCAGCAGCCGATACGACAAAATAACCATGGGCTACCCGTTCGCCAAACAGGGATTCAGCTGCACCGATCTTATCCACATGAGCGTAAAAATGATCGCCACTCAGACAAGCGAAATTCACGATATCCGCTTCCGTCACCGTCCGGCGAGCAGTCAGTAAACTTTCACCCATTTCAATTTGTTCAAAATATTTGCGGAATGGATGAATCGGTTCTTCTTTCACTTTCGCGCCACGAACCCACTCACGACCAATCGCTGCCAGCATACTTGGGCTGCTTTGAATCGCTGTGCGCTGCATATAGTGTTTCACAGCACGCAAGCCCCCCAACTCTTCGCCGCCACCGGCACGCCCTGGGCCACCATGTGCCAACATAGGCAACGGGGAACCGTGTCCCGTGGATTCCGCAGACGCCGCTTCATCTAGCACTAACATACGGCCATGCGCACAGGCTGTCGCCCGGATCACCTGTACGGCAATCTGCTCATCTGCCGTCACCAATGAGCCAGCCAAACTCCCCTGCCCCATCATCGCCAATGCAATCGCCTGTTCGGTATCCTGATACGTCATTAACGTGGCAACCGGCCCAAAGGCTTCTGTGCTGTGTACCACCTGATTGGTCATTGGATCTGCACAGTAGAGCAACGTCGGCGGGTAGAAGGCGCCATTACGGTTGCTATTGCCTGTCAGCACCAATTTATCCAGTGAACCACCACATAAAACCTCGCAACCACTCGTGCGCAATTCGTTGACTTTCGCCTGCACCTCGTCACGCTGTTCCCGATTAATCAACGCCCCCATGCGCACTTCGGGCAACGTAGGATCACCAACAGCCACACCAGACAGCCGCTTAAGTAGCGCTTGTTTAACCGTTTCCACTTGGCTGGCAGGCACAATAACGCGTCGGATAGCCGTACATTTCTGGCCGGCCTTCACCGTCATTTCGCGTACCACTTCTTTGATGAAAACGCCAAACTCCGGCATATCTGGTGTCACATCCTCACCTAAAATGCAGCAGTTAAGCGAATCCGCTTCCATCGTAAAAGGAATGGATTTTTCTATCAGCCGAGGATGGACACGCAACTTCCGTCCCGTTTGTGCCGAACCGGTAAACGTCACGGCATCCTGATAATCAAGATGATCAAACAGATCACCAATGCCACCACAGATCAATTGCAGTGCCCCTTCCGGCACCAGGCCGCTATCGATGATCATTCGCACCATCGCCTGTGTCAGTTGGGCAGATGCGGTGGCAGGCTTGATAATCGCTGGCATACCTGCCATCCACGTTGGTGCTAATTTTTCCAGCATTCCCCAACACGGAAAGTTAAACGCATTGATATGCAGTGCAACACCGGGGCGGGAAGTCAGCACATGGCGTGCCACAAACTGGGATTGTTTAGACAGTGGGATCATCTCATCTTCCGGCCACAAGGTATCATCCGGCAATTCTCGCCCTGCTAATCCTGCATACGAGAACAGTGTTGCTACACCCCCCTCAATATCCACCCAACTATCCGCACGGGTCGCACCTGTTTCCGTGGAAATGGCATACAGTGCTTCTTTGTTGGCGAGCAGGTGTTTTGCAACTGCTTTCATCATCTGCGCACGCTGTTGGAACGTCATCGCAGCCAGTGCCTTTCCCCCTTTTTCACGGGCGTAGACTACACTTTCTGCCAATGGCAAACCTTCTGAAGATACCTGATACAAAGCTTCGCCGCTTACTGCATGATGAATGGTTCTGGGATTACCTTGCCCATACATCCAGGCACCACAAATGTAACTCGTTAACTGTTGCATTTTTTTCTCCACCGATTTAACCAATGAAACAATTATTAAGTAATGTAATGCCATTTATGTATCACATATATGATTGACAAAACCACTCATAAAATTAACAAAATACAAACATTTGCACCTAATCACTTGTTAATATTTATCCCACCGCCAAATAAAAATGATTAATTAATTGTTTTATAAAGAGTTAAAATTAATATTGTGACATGAACAACAAATGCACAATTTTTGTGTTTGCTATTTTTGTTACCAGTTTGTAGATTTGCAGTTATAAAAAGTGATTCATTTTTATGTCTTATATTAGAAAATAAGAATCATAATGGAGTCGCATATGACAACTGATCCACTTCAGGCGAGCTTTGAAGCAAAAATAGTCGCAGATCTCTCTATTGAGGCTAAAGATTGGATGCCCGAAGCCTATCGCCAAACCCTGATACGCCAGATTGGCCAACACGCACATTCAGAAGTCGTCGGCATGTTACCGGAAGCCAATTGGATCACCCGTGCCCCTACACTGCGTCGCAAGGCCATATTGCTGGCGAAAGTCCAGGATGAAGCCGGGCATGGACTGTATCTCTACAGCGCCGCTGAAACATTGGGCTGTTCCCGTCACGACATCTACCAAAAGTTGTTAGATGGCAAGATGAAATATTCCTCGATTTTTAACTATCCCACCCTCAGTTGGGCCGATGTTGGCGTGATTGGCTGGCTGGTGGATGGCGCAGCGATTGTCAACCAGGTTGCCTTATGCCGTGCCTCTTACGGTCCCTACGCCCGCGCGATGGTCAAAATCTGCAAGGAAGAAAGCTTCCACCAGCGGCAAGGTTATGAAGCAGTCACAGTGCTGGCGAATGGCAACGAAGCCCAACGTACCATGTTACAAGATGCCATTAACCGCTTCTGGTGGCCGACATTGATGATGTTTGGTCCCAATGACAGTGACTCTCCCAACAGCGCCCAAAGCATGGCATGGAAAATCAAGCGATTCAGCAATGATGAACTGCGGCAAAAATTCATCGACAACACCGTCCCCCAGTTGGAAGCCCTGGGTATGACAGCGCCCGATCCTGAGTTGGCTTGGGATGAAACAACAGGACATTACCGTTTTGGTGCAATCGACTGGGATGAATTCTATCAAGTACTGAAAGGGCAAGGGATATGCAACCACGAACGTCTGGAAGCCAAACGCCGGGCTTGGGAAAACGGAAGTTGGGTACGGGAAGCAGCTTCTGTTCACGCCAGAAAAATGGCGGCCAAAAAGCGCGCTGCTTAATGCTGTGCACGACCTGAACAACATCGGAAGGAGGACTCAATGAACGATACCGATTGGCCACTGTATGAAGTCTTTGTCCGCAGTAAACAGGGGCTAGCGCACCGTCACGTCGGCAGCCTCCACGCAGCAGACGATCAAATGGCGCTGGAAAACGCACGCGATGCCTACACTCGGCGCAATGAAGGTTGCTCCATCTGGGTGGTGCAATCCATCTATCTGGTGGCTTCACAACCGGAAGATCGCGGCGCTTTTTTCGAGCCATCGGAGGACAAGATTTACCGTCATCCGACTTTCTACACCATTCCTGATGGCATCAAGAATATGTAGGGAACCGGAATATGAATATACCCAGCATTTCATCCCCCAATCATTCCCGGTTAAACCACGCCCTGTTCAAATATGTACTTCGTCAGGGAGATACCCCACTGATTCTGGCACAGCGCTTGTGCGAATGGTGTGGACATGCACCAGAACTGGAGATTGACCTTGCCCTGTCCAATATCGGCCTCGACCTATTGGGCCAAGCACGCCATTTCCTCAGTTATGCCGCCACCCTTTCAGGAACAGGGCAGGATGAAGATCATCTGGCGTTTTGGCGTCATGAGCGCGAGTTCTGCAATCTGCTGCTGGTGGAACAACCTAATGGCGGCTTTAACGACACCTTGGTACGCCAATTTTTTATTGATGCCTATCATGTCTTGCTGCATCAGGCGCTGAGACAAAGCCGCGATCCCCAGTTGGCGGCCATTAGTGCCAAATCGTTGAAGGAGGTGGAATATCACCTGCGCTTTAGCCGAGGCTGGATGATCAGATTGGGGGATGGAACGGCACTGAGTCACGAAAAAATCCAGCAATCGATCAATCAACTGTGGCGCTTTACTGGCGAACTGTTCTATTGCGACGAAATAGAACAGCAACTGGCAGAAGAAGGCATTGCCATTGATCCGCGCACCCTGCATGAACCGTGGCTGCACATCATCAACGAAACGTTCACCGAAGCCACGCTAGAAATGCCACAGGAAGCCCCTTACCGGCAAGGTGGAAAACAAGGACTACATACGGAGCATTTGGGATTCCTGTTGGCAGAAATGCAATACCTGCAACGTACCTACCCCAACTGCAACTGGTAACAAACGGATAGAAAACAGAGGGTAATGGGAGGTGATCATGGAACAGCAATACAATACTCGCTTTTACTCAGAGATACAGCCGCCGGAAGTTCATCAAATCTGGCAATGCCTGCACCAAATTGCCGATCCAGAACTTCCTGCTCTCTCTATTACTGATCTCGGCATGATACGAGCCGTCACCCCATTACAAAACGGCTGGCGGGTGACATTTACCCCAACCTATTCCGGCTGTCCTGCGACGGAATACCTGATCGAAACCATTCAGAAAATACTGGCACAAGCCGGCTTCTCTCCCATACATATCGAAGTGAGCCTGCACCCTGCGTGGACCACCGATTGGATAAATGCAAATGCCAAACAACGTTTGCGAGCATCCGGTATTGCTCCGCCTCAAGGATTAGTTTGCGAAAAAACGGCAGATATGAAACCCATCACCTGCCCGTACTGTGGCAGCCATGCAACAGAAAAAATCAGCGAATTCGGTTCCACTGCCTGCAAAGCGCTCTACCGCTGTCGGGATTGTTGGGAACCATTTGATTATTTCAAATGCATTTAACGAGGAACGTAAGATGTCCACTTTGCATCAAACACGCTCACATGGCTTTCACCGCTTAAGCATTGCCGCCATTGAAAGAGAAACGCCAGATGCTGTAGTCGTTACCTTGCATATTCCCGATGAGCTGAAAAAACAGTTCTGTTATCACCCCGGCCAACACCTGACACTCAAGGCAAAAGTGAATAACGAAGAACTACGCCGCTGCTACTCCATCTGTAGCTCACCATTGGATGATGTATTACAAATTGGTGTCAAAGCCATACACCAAGGCCGCTTTTCGACCTTCATCAACCAACAATTAAAAGTCGGGGATGAGCTGGAAGTTATGCAGCCACAAGGCAATTTTGGCCATCACCCCAATCAAGGCCAGCAGGGACATTATCTGGCTATCGCCGCCGGTTCGGGTATTACGCCCATTTTATCGATCATCAAAAGTACGCTGGCATTAGAACCTAATAGCACTTTTACGCTTATTTATGGCAATCGCACTAGTCGCTCCATCATGTTCAAAGAAACGCTGGCCGATCTCAAAAATTGCTACCTGAGCCGTTTTCAAGTGCTGTACTTATTCAGTCAGGAATCCACTGATAGCCCATTATTTAATGGACGTATTGATACTGAACACCTAAACCACATTGGCAAAACCCTGCTCAATTTTACCCAATTTGACCATGCTTTTCTCTGTGGACCCGAAGCCATGTTGGATGAGGCCCATTCTGCGCTGGAGCAAGCGGGGATACCAGTTGAACGCATCCATAGTGAACGTTTCAATACCAGGCAAGCCACAGTAAATTCCCGCCCTGCCAATCTTGCAGAACGCTGTGAAACCCGTGTTGAGATCCACCTGGATGGCCGTACCCTCAACATTGCCATGCACGCCGAAGATAACAGCATCCTCGATGCCGCATTACGCCAAGGCGCAGATTTACCCTACGCCTGCAAAGGCGGGGTATGCGCTACCTGTAAATGCCAGCTTAAAGCCGGTGACGTGGATATGAGGGTGAATTACAGCCTCGAACCCGATCAATTGGCTGCCGGTTATATCTTAAGTTGCCAGTCATGGCCGAAAGGCGATGGCGTCGTTGTCGATTTTGATGTCTGAGGAGCCACCATGAATCAGGAATGGATTTTATGTCAGGAGCAGCAAAGAGTACGCATATTAACCCTAAATCGGCCAGAAGTACGCAATGCCCTCAGTAATGACTGTCTGGAACAACTCGTACAGCAATTGGAACTCGCCGATGCGGATAACGATACAGGCGCCATTGTTATTACGGGATCACAACGCTGTTTTGCCGCAGGTGCCGACCTGAAAGAACTACAGCAACAGAACGTTGCAACAGCCATGACTGATCGCCGTCCACAGCTATGGCAACGTTTAAATAATATCAGTAAGCCTCTGATCGCTGCCGTTAATGGCTACGCACTTGGTGCTGGCTGCGAGCTGGCATTGGCTTGTGATTTGGTGATTTGTGGAGAAAACGCCCGCTTTGGCCTGCCAGAAATCACCTTGGGGCTGATGCCAGGGGCGGGGGGAACGCAACGGCTCATCCGCAGCGTCGGCAAGGCATTGGCTTACCAGATGGTATTAACCGGCGAAGCTATCGATGCTCATCGCGCCCTGGAAGCGGGGCTAGTCAGCGAAGTTTGCACTGATGCTCTGACATTAGAACGTGCAGTACAGATTGCACAACGCATCAGTGAATTTTCACCCTTAGCCCTGCGGGCGGCCAAGGCAGCTCTCAAGACCGCACAAGAAACCAGCCTGTCACAAGGGCTACTCGCCGAACGCCAGCACTTTGTTACATTGGCAGGCACAACCGATCGTCAGGAAGGCATCACCGCCTTTCTGGAAAAACGTAAACCAACCTTTAAGGGGTTCTGATCGATGGAAAACATGTCAACGGTACTGACCGATATACAAGCAGGTGTCCTTAACATTACTCTCAACCGTCCAGAATGCCTCAATAGTTTTAACGAGGAGCTGCACCAGCAATTAAGTTTGGCAATGGATATTGCTGAACAAGATGAGTCCGTACGTTGTGTCCGGCTCACCGGAGCCGGACGTGGTTTCTGTGCCGGACAAGATTTAAATGATCGCAATGCTATCATTTCTGATGGCGATATCCCTGATCTTGGCAAATCCGTTGAACGCTACTACAACCCGCTAATCCGGCGTATGACTTCCCTGCCTAAGCCCATTGTCTGCGCCGTCAACGGTGTAGCGGCGGGTGCCGGTGTCTCTCTTGCCCTGGCCTGTGACATCGTTATCGCTTCCCGTACCGCCAGCTTTATTCAGGCTTTCTGCCGCATTGGACTGACACCCGATTCTGGCGGTAGCTACTTCCTGCCTCATAAGATTGGGCAGGCGCGGGCGATGGGGATGGCACTATTAGGCGACAAAATCAGCGCCGAACAAGCACTGGATTGGGGCATGATCTGGCAAGTTGTTGAGCCTGAAGAGTTGGAAGACAAAACCCAGAAGCTCGCCCGACACCTTGCTACCCAACCTACCTTAGCCCTGAGCTGCATCAAGCAAGCCACCTATGCAGCCGCAACCAATACGTTGGAGCAACAACTTGATCTCGAACGAGATTTACAACGCCTGTGCGGGCATAGCGAAGATTTCCGTGAAGGCGTCAATGCGTTCATTGAAAAACGCCAGCCAACGTTCAAGGGGAAATGAGCATGAACACGCCTCACCTCCACGGCCCCATAGCCGTTATCGGTGCGGGAACAATGGGCATCGGCATTGCCCAGGTTGCGGCTCAGGCAGGATATTCCGTCCTGCTGTTTGACAGCAACAGCGAAGCGGTCAGTCAGGCGCTGGATAATTTACGCACCCGCCTGCATCAACGTGTAGCAGCAGGCAAAGCCGAAGCCAGTGCAACAGAAACCCTGTTACAACGCATCACTCAGGCGAATTCATTACATGCGTTAGCACCGTGTGGGCTGGTGATTGAAGCCATTATCGAACAACTGACAGCTAAACAGGATCTCTTCCAGCAACTGGAATCCATTTGTTCACAGCAAACCCTGTTTGCCAGCAATACTTCATCCTTGTCGATTACCGCCATTGCCCGCGTCCTGTCTGCCCCACAGCGCATGGCTGGGCTACACTTTTTCAACCCAGCCCCTCTAATGAAACTCGTGGAAATCGTTCAAGGTCTGGAAACTTCCCCCCAAACCGTGGCAACACTCAAAACCCTCGTGACTGGCTGGAAAAAACAAGCTGTGATTTGCCGTTCTACGCCGGGATTTATCGTCAATCGCATCGCCCGTCCATTCTACGCTGAAGCCCTGCGTGCACTGGAAGAACAGGTTGCCACTCCCGCTACACTGGATGCCATTCTCAAAGAATCTGGTGGTTTCGCGATGGGGCCATTACAACTGATGGATTTGATCGGCCATGATATTAACTACACCGTGACGGAATCCCTGTTCCAGGCTTTCCATGGCGATCCTCGCTTCCAACCTTCGCTGCTGCAAAAAGAGTTAGTGGATGCCGATCATCTTGGACGCAAACGCGGTCGTGGTTTTTACGTCTATGACATAAAAGGAAACGGTGGAAAAAAAGAGAGCCAGCCACAACCTAAGATCGCGCCGAAACACACCAAAACCCCAAAACAACCGATGCGGATCAAAGCGACAGGAAATTGGGCGGCATTGCCGCACTTGGTTGCCCTGTTACAGCAATATGGAATCATCTTCGAAGAAAACAAAAATGACCGATTCCACTCCCCGACCTTGCAGCTTGATGACATTCTCTTGATTCTGACCAAAGGGAGAACCTGCGCCCAGATTGCCGACGAAGTCAGGGCACCCGTGGTGCAATTTGATCTTTCTGTCAATCACCAATCGGCCTCTATCATTACACTCAGTGCTGCTTGCCAGAATACGCCTCAACAAACCGCAAAGGTGATCGGTTTTCTGCAATCCCTCGGTAAACAGGTCATTCTCTTGCCAGACTATCCCGCTTTGTTAACCATGCGTACCGTTGCCATGCTGTGTAACGAGGCACTGGATGCCTTTAATAAAGGCATTGCCAACGTTGAAGATATCGATTTGGCGATGTGCCACGGTGTGAATTACCCCATCGGCCCGCTGGCATGGGGTAAGCAGTTGGGTTGGAAACATATTCTCAGTACGCTGGAAAACTTGCAGAAGTTTTATGGGGAACCCCGTTACCGCCCAACGCCTTTACTGCGCCAACTCGCGGCGGGACACACTCAACTCCCTCTCCAGCAGCCCCAAAAACGCCAAAAAGGGGATGATCATGCAAAATAATGCTAACGCGGCTCGCCACTACGTTGAAGCTATGTATGCCCAGGATGCCTGTGCCCAAAATATGGGGATGCAGATTGAACATATCGATATCGGGTTTGCCCGACTCAGTATGAAAATCGTACCCAATATGCTCAACGGTCATCAAAGTTGTCACGGTGGCATTCTGTTCAGCCTGGCGGATACCGCTTTCGCCTATGCCTGTAACAGCGACGGGAAAGCCGCCGTCGCTTCCAGTGGCAGCATTGATTTTATCCGTCCGGCATTGGTGGGTGATCAACTGATCGCCACCGCTTCTGTTCGGCATCAAGGCAAAAATACTGGCCTGTATGACGTGGAGATCATCAACCAAAACGGTAAAGTTGTCGCTTTTTTCCGTGGTTACTCCTATCGTCTCAGTCATCCTATTTCTGACAATACGCTGAAAAAGAACCAGCCAAACCGTCAGGGAGAGCAATCATGAACCATGCATTTATCTGTGATGGTATCCGCACACCTATCGGCCGTTATGGTGGTGCGCTATCCAACCTGCGGGCTGATGATCTGGCTGCCCTGCCGTTACGGGCATTGATGACACGTTATCCAGCGTTGGATTGGGAACAAATTGATGACGTGATCCTCGGTTGCGCCAATCAGGCTGGAGAAGATAATCGCAACGTCGCACGTATGGCACTATTGCTGGCAGGGCTACCAAATTCAGTCTCTGGTACGACAGTCAACCGGTTATGTGGCTCAGGCCTCGATGCACTCGCCTTCGCCGCTCGCAGTATTAAATCCGGCGACGCCCAACTGATATTGGCGGGTGGCGTTGAATCGATGACCCGCGCTCCTTTTGTAATGGCCAAAGTAAACAGTGCTTTCAGCCGGCAAGCTGAGATCTTTGATACCACCCTTGGCTGGCGCTTTATTAACCCGCTGATGCAACAGCAATTCGGCACAGATTCCATGCCAGAAACGGCAGAAAATGTCGCCGCCCAGTTTCAAATTAGCCGTGATGACCAAGATGCCTTTGCCCTGCGCAGCCAGCAACGTGCCGCCAGAGCGCAACAACGTGGCCTACTGGCCGAGGAAATCCTCCCTGTTACTCTGCCTCCCGCCAACAAAAAAAGCGTAGCTTCTGTCATTTCACAGGATGAACATCCCCGCCCAGAAACGACGCTCGAACAATTACAACGACTCAAAACCCCATTCCGTGCCGGCGGTACGATCACCGCGGGTAACGCTTCCGGTGTCAATGATGGGGCGGCAGCACTGATCATCGCCTCAGAAACGGCAGCCTTACGCCACGGCCTGACACCACGGGCGCGTATCATCGCAACGGCAACATGTGGTGTTGAACCACGCATCATGGGGATCGGGCCACTGCCTGCGACTCGCAAAGTGCTGGAACTCACCGGCTTAACCCTAAACCAACTGGATGTTATTGAACTAAATGAGGCTTTCGCTGCACAAGCACTGGCTGTGATGCGCCAACTGGGGTTACCAGATGATGCAGAACACCTGAACCCGAATGGAGGCGCGATTGCGCTGGGGCACCCTCTGGGTATGAGCGGCGCCCGCCTTGCGTTGACAGCCACGCTTGAACTGGAGCGACGTGCCGGACGTTACGCCTTGTGCACCCTGTGTATTGGGGTAGGACAAGGCATCGCCATGATTATTGAGCGTGTTTCATAGCAGCTATTTTTACAACAACAAACTGATACACAGTAACCTGACTTCACCAACACCTGTATATCACTACGCACACATAACCACATAAACAACCTGTTACAAACAAACCAACAAAAGGACAGGAAACTATGAACAACAACGTACAACACCTAAAAAGACCCGCCAAACAATCTCTGGATGCCATTGAATTTGCTTCACGTGATGAGATTCAGGCATGGCAATTTAACCAGATGAAATGGACCCTAAACCACGCCTACAACAACGTTCCCATGTACCGCCACAAATTTGATACAGCCGGTGTCCATCCAAGTGATTTTAAACAACTCAGTGACATCACCAAATTTCCTTACACCACCAAACAAGATCTGCGGGAGCATTATCCTTTCGATACCTTCGCTGTCCCAATGGAACAGATAGTTCGCATTCATGCTTCATCCGGCACAACAGGACGCCCAACCGTGGTGGGTTATACCCAACAGGACATCGACAATTGGTCAGAGCTGATCGCCCGCTGCCTGCGATTTGCCGGAGTAAGTGCCAAAGACAAAGTTCACATCGCCTACGGTTACGGCCTGTTCACAGGAGGATTAGGATCACATTATGGGGCTGAGCGACTGGGAGCGACCGTCATTCCGGTATCTGGCGGTAACACCATAAAGCAAGCGCAGCTGATTGTGGATTTCAAACCTGACATCATTATGATAACGCCTTCTTACTGCCTGACTTTACTGGATGAGCTGGAGCGCCAGATGGGTGGGGATGCCAGCACATGCTCCTTACGTATTGGTATTTTTGGCGCAGAACCGTGGACAACCACCTTGCGTACTGAAATTGAAACACGCATGGGCATCAAGGCGTTGGACATCTACGGCCTGTCCGAAGTAATGGGGCCAGGCGTTGCTATGGAATCACTGGAATACGCCGACGGCGCCACCATTTGGGAAGATCATTTCTACCCGGAAGTGATTAATCCTGACAACCTGAATAACCTGACAGACGGTGAAACCGGAGAACTCATTCTCACTACCCTGAGCAAAGAAGGTATGCCTATGATCCGCTATCGCACCCGCGATCTGACGCGCTTATTGCCTGGTACGGCATGTAATATGCGGCGCATCGGCAGAGTCACCGGCCGTTCCGATGACATGATGATTATTCGTGGCATCAATGTTTTTCCATCACAGATAGAAGAACAGATCATGCACATCAAGGAACTCTCACCGCATTATCAATTAGAAATCAACCACGAGGGCAATCATGATTGCTTGTCAGTCAAAGTTGAATTGAAAGAGCCAAATCAACTGAACGATGAACAACGTTGCAATCTCTGTCATCAATTGCGCCATCACATAAAATCGGTAGTAGGGCTTAACACCGATGTCAGCATTGTCAATTATGGTGTCATTCCACGTTCAGAAGGTAAAGCAGTACGGGTAATCGACAACCGACCACGCGAATAAACCTTTCGCCACCGCAAGTTAAACAATATGAAACAGCGGTGGCACCTTTTTCCAATGGTATTTTTCCCAATAGTATGTCGCCTTAAAGGGATTTTTCTAAGCGTATCGATTAAGCCCATTGATACAGTTATGCTAATGTTATGACACACTTTTGAGCAGATCACCGAAACTATGACACATAAACTTGACGATTTTATCCAACACGCTCTCAATGCACAGCCTATCAGCGGAACATCGCTGATCATCTCCTTATATGGGGATGCCCTGAGTCACCGTGGCGGTGAGGTTTGGCTTGGTAGTTTGAGCTTCTTGCTGGAGTCGATGGGGTTTAGTGACCGTTTTGTGAGAACAGCCGTATTTAGGCTGCAAAAAGAGGGGTGGCTTACAGTCGAAAAACTAGGGCGACGCAGTTATTACCGCATCGCCGAGCGGGGAATGCATCAATTTCGTCATGCAGAGGATAAAATCTATCTCAGTGAACAGCCAGAATGGGATGGCAAGTGGGATCTGCTGCTACTGGAAGGCGCCACCAAAAACGAGCGTATCCGCCTGAAAAAAGAGCTGAGCTGGCTCGGTTTCGCACAATTTAACCGTACCCTGATGGCCGCTCCAAGTCATTCCCAAAGAGATATTCCCTCACTGTTAGGGGAACTCAACGCCAGCGATTCTGTCATTTATTTCCGTGCTGATTATCCTTATCCACGTTCAGAACAGAGCCTGAAAGAACTCGTCTCTCTCAATTGGTCACTGGAACAGATATCACAGCACTATCACGAATTTATTGTTTCCTTCCGCCCGTTGATGACGCTGCTACGGGATTGTCATGAGGCTGACCTGACGCCAAGACGCTGTTTCCAGTTGCGTCTTCTGCTCATCCACTTTTACCGCCGTATCGTTCTGCGCGACCCACTGCTGCCTGATGCCCTGCTGCCCGCGCAATGGGAAGGGCAAATTGCCCGTCATTTATGTATCAATATTTATCAGCACATTGGCCCTGCTGCGACACACTATGTCAGTGAATGCTGTGAAACGACCATTGGCCAATTACCTCAACCCACCGCCGCGTATTATCGACGTTTTGGCGGGTTATACAATAAAACAAGTACCCTATGAAAAATTATTTCGATAGTCCCTTTAAGGGCAAAACATTAGCGGAACAAGTCTCCAATCCCAATATCCAGGTTGGCCGCTTCAGTTACTATTCCGGTTACTATCACGGTCACTCATTTGACGAATGCGCCCGTTACTTATCACCTGATTTAACTAATGTTGATAAGCTCATCGTCGGCAGCTTCTGTTCCATTGGTACAGGTGTCGCTTTTATGATGGCGGGTAACCAAGGGCATCGTCTGGATTGGGTTTCGTCATTTCCGTTTTTTTACATGGCGGAAGAACCAGCCTTTGCTGATGCACAAGATGCCTACCAACCTATGGGGGATACCATTATCGGTAATGACGTCTGGATTGGTGCGGAAGCGATCATTATGCCAGGCGTAAAAATTGGTGATGGTGCCGTCATTGGCACACGTGCACTGGTGACCAAAGACGTCGAACCTTATTCCATTGTTGGCGGCAATCCGGCAAAAGTGATCCGAAAACGCTTTTCTGATGAACACATTGCTCTATTGCTGGAAATACGATGGTGGGACTGGCCACTGGAAAAACTTAAGGCAGCAATGAAGCTTATCACCTCATCAGATATTGAAGCTCTGTATCAGTGGTGGAAAGATCAAAAATAGGCCACTAACAATATCCCTTTCGTCTTTCAAGTTGCAGCTTTGTTAGCTGCAACCCAAAGTCTATTTGGTATCTATACGCATTAAACTTCAAGTTGCAATTGACAACACGAATCGCTCAAAAAGCTAATAACCTTTTTGCTCACCTGTTAAAGTAGCCGCCCGATTATAATCATTGTGTATTTGATTAAGCATCATCATTCTCTAGCGTTATATACAAAAATGAGGAAATACTATGTCAAAACTCATCTATTATGTCGCCGCTACAATGGATGGTTACATTGCGACTAAAAACCATGAATTAGGTTGGTTATATGATTATCCGCCAGGCGATGATGCCACTCCTTATGATGAATTTTATCAAAATATCGGTGCCACAATTATGGGTGCTGGAACCTATGAGTGGATTATGAAAAACGCCGCAGGTGAATGGCCGTATCAAAATATTCCTTCCTTTATTCTCTCCTCAAGAAACTTAACGATTTTTTCTGACATTAATGCTGTTGTCATCCAAGACAATCCCAAAAATATCGCCGCTAAGGCAAGAGACGCAGCCAAAGGAAAAGATGTTTGGATAATTGGGGGAGGTAAAACCGCCGCCAGCTTTGCCGATGCCGGAGAGTTACAACAACTGTTTATTACCACTGTTCCGGTCTTTTTAGGCTCTGGTATTCCTGTCCTACCTGTTAATCAGGCTATTCATGTGACGCCTAATAAGCAGAGATGCTTGCGAAGTGGCGCGATTGAAACAATTATGGATATTAAATTGATGAAACAGCTATCAGTGAATTCATAATATTCTGCGCTGTTACAAGGCACATAATTCCATTGCAATTGCAAAATATACCTCACTATCAACAAACTGTGCGAATTCCTGACTATTTAACGTGCCTGCTGACTAATGATGGCATGAACCCATAACCGACATCTATTAATTACCAAAAAAACTAAAAATTCTATAATAATAAGTATCACGAATATAAAAAACCCTTTAATTTCAAATCAATGGCCTAAAATGTGATCTAAAACTCAAACGAAGCAACTTTTCATATTCAAAATGTAAAAATCTGTCTAGGATTGAGCTGCTATTATTTCAGTCTATTCATTATCTCATCACGAGTGTAATCATTCTGTTAATCGCAAAATTCCATCATTTATAACTCCTGCCACACCAAGGAGAAAAGGCATGAAAAAAAAACAAATAAACCAAAAGGATATTGATAATCTTATTACCTTGATTGGTGGTAAAGAGAATATCGCTTCCGTCAGTCATTGTATCACCCGCCTCAGATTTGTTCTTAATACACCAGAAAATGCCGATGCTAAAGCCATTGAAGAATTACCAATGGTCAAGGGATGCTTTACTAATGCCGGACAATTTCAGGTCGTGATTGGCACGAATGTGGATGTCTATTATAAAGCTCTGCTTGAAACCACAGGGAAACAATCCGTTAATAAAGAAGAAGTTAAACAAGCTGCTCGCCAAAATATGAAATGGTATGAAAATGCAATTTCACATTTTGCCGAGATCTTCTTCCCATTACTGCCAGCCCTAATCAGCGGTGGTTTAATCCTCGGTTTTCGTAACCTGATAGGTGATCTCCCGTTTAGTGATGGCAAATCGCTCGTGCAACTCTACCCTGTCTGGCAGAGTATCTATGATTTTCTCTGGCTAATCGGTGAAGCAGTCTTCTTCTACCTCCCTGTGGGTATCTGTTGGTCTGCCGTCAGAAAGATGGGGGGAACACCCATTCTGGGGATTATTCTCGGCATTACCCTGGTTTCCCCACAATTGATGAATGCTTACCTGCTTGGGCAACAAACGCCCGAAGTCTGGAATTTCGGCTGGTTTACAATTTCTAAAGTCGGTTATCAGGCACAGGTTATCCCTTCCCTATTAGCTGGCCTGACGTTGGGATGGATTGAAACGCGGCTGAAAAAATGGGTGCCAGACTATCTCTATCTTGTTATTGTCCCTGTGACTTCTCTGGTACTGGCCGTCCTCCTCGCCCACGCCCTGATAGGCCCTGCCGGACGTGCTATCGGTGATGGTGTTGCCTGGGTTGTTAAAAGTCTAATGACGGGTAGTTTTGCGCCTATTGGAGCCACCTTGTTTGGTTTCTTCTACGCCCCGTTAGTCATTACAGGTGTACACCAAACAACACTGGCTATCGACCTGCAAATGATCCAAAGTACCGGAGGTACCCCAATCTGGCCGATTATTGCGCTATCTAATATCGCTCAAGGTTCTGCCGTTGTCGGCATTGTCTGGGCAAGCAAAAAACAAAAAGAACGCGAAATTTCTGTTCCTGCGGCAATTTCAGCTTATCTCGGGGTCACCGAACCTGCCATGTATGGTATCAACCTTAAATACCGTTACCCCATGTTCTGCGCGATGATTGGCGCAGCTCTGGCTGGACTGGTTTGTGGACTCAACCATGTCACTGCCAATGGTATCGGCGTTGGCGGAATACCAGGCATTCTTTCTATCAAACCACAGTTCTGGATGGTTTATCTGATTGCCATGCTCATCGCGATTGCTGTGCCATTCCTGCTGACTGTTCTGGCTTATCGTAGAAATGAACGCAAAGCGCTTTTACCCAATGAACAGGCCAATTAATTTTGTAGGTATCTATTTATGACGGAACAAAAACCATGGTGGATGGATAGCGTTATCTACCAAATTTATCCAAAAAGTTTTCAAGATAGTACCGGTAGCGGCACAGGAGATATCAACGGGATCACCCAACGGCTGGATTATCTACAGCGTCTCGGTGTTGAGGCCATTTGGATCACCCCAATCTATCCCTCTCCGCAGGTTGATAATGGCTATGATGTCGCTGATTACTGTGCCATCAATCCAGATTATGGCTGCATGGAAGACTTTGATAATTTGGTGCAAAATGCCCATCGCCGTGGCATTCGCATTATTTTGGATATGGTTTTCAATCACACCTCAACCCAACATCCATGGTTCCAGGCGGCGCAGGACATTAATAGCCCCTATCGCCAGTTTTATATCTGGCGGGAGGGTTCTGAAGGTTCCCTACCCAATAACTGGAAATCCAAATTCGGTGGTAATGCGTGGCAATGGCATACAGAGAGTCAACAATATTACCTCCACCTGTTTGCGGTTGAACAAGCCGATTTAAATTGGGAGCACGCACCGGTTCGCGCTGAACTGAAGAAAATCTGTAAATTCTGGGCTGATCGTGGCGTTGATGGCTTGCGTCTGGATGTCATTAACCTTGTCTCAAAACAGCAAGATTATCCTAACGATGATCACGGCGATGGCCGCCGATTCTACACCGATGGCCCGCGGATACACGAGTTTTTGCAAGAAATGAGCCGTGATGTTTTCCAGCCGAAAGGATTGATGACTGTTGGTGAAATGTCATCCACCAGCCTTGAAAACTGCCAACGCTATGCAGCCCTGGACGGAACGACGCTGTCCATGACGTTTAATTTTCACCATCTAAAAGTTGACTACCCAAATGGAGAAAAATGGACTCAGGCAAAACCAGATTACGTTGAACTGAAAAAGATTTTCTCAACATGGCAGCAGGGTATGCACCAAAAAGCCTGGAATGCACTTTTTTGGTGTAACCATGATCAGCCGCGCATTGTTTCTCGGTTTGGTGATGAACATCAGCACCACAAAATATCCGCCAAAATGCTGGCAATGGTGCTGCATGGTATGCAGGGTACGCCTTATATTTATCAGGGCGAAGAACTGGGTATGACAAACCCTAACTTTACGCGTATTGAGGATTATCGGGATATCGAAAGCCTGAATATGTATCAAGAGCGTATTGAGAAAGGCATGCAAGTAGAGGATATACTGGCAATTTTGGCGCAGAAATCCCGTGATAACAGCCGAACCCCCATGCAGTGGAATGATTCAGCAAACGCGGGTTTTACCACCGGAACACCGTGGATTGCACCTTGCAGTAATTACCCAGAGATCAACGCCGAAACCGTATTACAGGATGAAGATTCCGTCTTCTATTGCTACCACAACTTGATTAAATTGAGAAAGCAACAACCCATTCTGACATACGGTGATTACCTGGATCTGCTGCCAGAACATCCTTCGTTGTGGTGCTATCTGCGTCGTTGGCAAGATCAAACCTTGCTGGTCATTGCAAACCTAAGTGCTGAAACCCAACATTGGTCTCCAGAACCGGCACTTTTAAGCAAAGAATGGCAGGTATTGATGAGCAATTACCCATCACCGGCAACAGTAAATCATGAAATTAAAATTAAACCTTATGAATCAATATATTTAATATCCAAATGATAATATTATTTATACCAATCTAATTTCAAGATACATGTGATTTCTCCCCGCTTCGTGGGGAGAAATCAGGTTTCATATCGTGTTGTAGTGAGAGTGGACACTAACTCAAACCGCTCCAGTACCCCAAAAAATGAATATCCTAATATTATTCTTATCGATAAATAACCCAAGACTCAGCAACAGCTGTCTATTATTGGCGCGATGAAAAAATCTATGCCATACTTTTTGAATCTCAAACAAGGAGTATACCATTATGTTTTACTCAAGATACTTAACTTATTTGGGAGTCATCAGTCTACTATTATCTGCCTTTGCACAAGCACAAGTACCATCTCAACAATTATCGCCAGACCAGACAAAATACCTACAACAGCAAATTAATGAACAAGTTACAGATAAATCTGCACTACCAATGGTAGAAAGTTGGTCAGATGCCAAAAAAGTGGCAGAGTTTATTTGTCGCCCTTTTGCCTTACCCATCATTAAGAAATATTATAAAGACGCAGATAAAATTTTCCTCGGTGTAGATTCAAAAGAGAGTATCAGACTCAAACAGCCTTCTGAATTAGTCGGCATCGGTATGTATAGGACGAATGATGGTTGGCATGACATTCGATTCTCCTGCAAATTAGATGCAACTGGCAAAGCTCGGTCATTCAGATTCTTTCCCATAAAGGAGAAGTAAATGAAATATCTCTGGTTTATGTTACTTATTTTCTCCCCACTCAGTTTTGCGGCCAGTTTTGACTGTGCCAAAGCCAAGGCACCGGATGAGAAAGCAATTTGTTCAAACCCAAAGCTCAATGAGCTGGATGTGGAATTAAGTGTGAAATATCATTTTCTGCGTGGGTTATTTGCCATGGGCGTATCTGGCGAAATGTATGATAACCAAACTGCATGGCTGAAACAGCGCCACAAATGCAAGGGTGATACAACCTGTTTGCTGCAAAGTTACCACCAACGCATTAATCAGCTTGATACGCTGTATAATTCAATAGAGAAACCGATTTGATAATAAGTCATTGGGACGCAAGGAACGTTATATAACTTTCACTTGCCTTTTCCTTATACTGATGTTAATAATGTTAACATTATGAAAAATAAATTGATCGATATTCTGGCTAAGCCAGTCCAACAAACCACCACCACCGAAACCATCAGGTTGTTCGGGGGGTAGTTACAACTGAATTTTTAAAACCCTCTGAGCGATTCGCCAGAGGGTTTTTTTATACCCATTCCATGCGTTTCGCCCAGAGTTTTACTAAGGAGATAGGATGAAAACTCATCGCGAAATCGCACAACAACTCGATTTGTTCCACTCAGAGCCTCAAGGGCCTGGTATGATCTTCTGGCATCCAAACGGATGGCGTTTATTTCAGGATATTCAGCAACATATCCGCCAACTTTATCAACAATACGGTTTTCAGGAAGTTCGTACCCCTCAGTTTTTGAAAAAGGATCTCTGGCAAATTTCCGGCCATCTTATGATGTACGGAGAGGATATGTTCTTTGGTGGTGATCAGGAGAATATGCACGCTTATGCACTAAAACCGATGTCTTGTCCGGCACACATTCTGCTGTTCAAACGACATGTGCATAGTTACAGAGAACTCCCGGTCAAGTTATTTGAATTTGGTCTTGTTCATCGCAACGAACCCTCTGGTTCTTTGAATGGCTGTTTACGCTTGCGCCACTTCACTCAAGATGATGCCCATATTTTTTGTGCATGGTCACAAACTTGGGATGAAATCCGACACTTTCTGAACAGGGCCAGGCTCGTTTACAACCAATACGGTTATCAGCAGCTTTCAGTTAAAATATCTACACGTCCAGAATCGGCTCTGGGAAACCAATCTTTATGGCAAAAAGCTGAACAAATCCTTATTGAAGTTTGCCAAAGTGAATCGATTGATTTCGAATTACAGGCCGGAGAAGGTGCATTTTATGGACCTAAAATTGAACTAACTCTTCAGGACAATATGGGACGCGAATGGCAATGCGGTACAATCCAATTGGATTTTAATCTTCCAGAACGCTTCAATATTTCTTATACAAATACTTCCGAAGAGAAAGAACGTCCGGTGATCTTACATCAAGTAATATATGGTTCAATAGAGCGGTGGCTCGGTATGTTGTTGGAGGTCACTCAAGGAGCTTTACCGGAGTGGATCCATCCATTACCGGTTGCAATTGCAACGGTCAATGAAAACGTTCTCGACTATGCCAACACATTAGTGGAATTACTCAAATATGCAGGACTACATGTGCTGATAGATGACGGTGATAGTTCCGTTGCCCGTAAAATCAAACGGTTCCATCAGATGAAAATCCCCAATATTTTGATTATTGGAGAACAAGAAATGAATATGCATCAAGTGGCACTCCGTCGAGGTAACGTGGTCATTCCCATAGAGAAAACTAAACTGGTTGATCAGTTAATCAGTTACAGGAAATTGTGATGACCGGAGGAACCCGTTTGGTCACTGAGTCAATCAGTGACCGAAAATTTAAGTTAATACTGAATCAATTCCTTGAGTGAATAAACTTAACTATTCTCGGTAAATTAGCTAATATCAAAACAACTATAAAAACATATTAAAACTTAAACAGATATACATGTTTCTATGAATAGCATTTGATTAAAAACAATCCCAGAATATTGGGATAGATCTTACAATATAGCAAATATATTAATCCTATAAATTTAATACTATTAAAAATAAATAATGAGTGTTACTTTTTCTTATAAATATTTGGGCGAACTATTTGCCAAACACCATTTTCATAACTAACGGGAGAGTAGCCAAATTTTTCATATAACCAAGGTGCCGTTGACGTCACAAGCATAATTCTACGTAGCCGTTGCATAACGGGATGAGATTGACAACATGTTATCAACCAGCGGCCTAATTGTTGTTTTTGATATTCTTCCAAGACATAAACATCACATAGATAGCCGAACGTCGCAAAATCTGTGACGAGCCTGGCAAACCCTATTTGAGTTTTATCTTTATACAACCCAAATGTCAGGCTGTTTTCAATAGCAGACCGTACTGTTTCGAGATCAATACCTTCCGCCCAACGGGAACGTGTCAAAAATTGGTGAATAGCGGTAATATCTAAAAGCGATTTGTCTGTTGAAACTTGGTAATTTTCTTTCTGACAATGAAAGTGTTGTACCATATTTTTTCCCCTGATTACTGCATATCTGTAACAAAAACCCGCGCAAACGGAGCACCAAAATAATTCACCCGTATTTGGAACCATTGCGGTTCACTAAAATCCTCTTGTGAACTCCAAGGGAGGATGACCAGCACACATAACGGCTCTTGTCGCTGGTGTGAGTTTAGTTCCCATCCGCTTTTCAACTACCCCGTTAACGTGCAGCCCTTCAATCAAAACCAAGTTAAGGCTTCTCATTTAAGGATATTATCTATTTACCCCCTGAATGTTCTCGAATCTTCTTAGCCAATATGCTCAAATCCTTATCAGATGCTCGTTTACTATCATGTGATGATATATATCCTTCGTATTCATGAAAAAATTTGTCCACACAAGATGATATTTTTTTAAAACGGCTATTATTTCCTGTTCCGTGCATAGGAAATAGTTTGGCGTGTACATGATCAACGCCATAGCCTTCGAATATTAGCCCTGTTCTAGCAACACCGTCTAAGGTTGAATCAAGGAGTTTAGCAACCTTTTTAGAAGCGATGATCAACCCAGACAAACTATCATCACTTAATTCAAATGCGTAACTTTCATAATGTTTCTTGGGAATAACTACTGTAAAACCCTGTGTGTTTGGATATATTGATAAAAAAGCTATGTAATCATCATCTTCCCAAATAACATGTGCAGGTGATTTTCCATTAACTATTTCGCAGAAAATACAATTATTCATATAAGAGTATCCTTATATAGTTAAATATCTTCTTCATATAAAATGTTTTTCTTTTTCAGTGCTACACATTAAACTTCAAGTTGCAATTTACAACACGATGTGAAACCTGATTTCTCCCCTCTTCGCGGGGAGAAATCACATGCATCTTGAAGTTAGATTGGTATAAACATGTTAATACTGAAACAATAATAACATAAAGACCAGATATTATACTTAATGAAAGAAAAATGAATTCGATACCAATGCGATGACCAATACTACCAAGGGCAGGAAGAATGAACCTTTTATCGAAAGAGAATATTCTATTTAAGACCAATCAACATCTTGAATATGTTACCCCATCAGACAATTTATAATCTTTTTCCTTTGACTTGCAGTTATCTACTTGACGGGCGGTTAATTTCATTTTGGGGTATAAAATATCCCCCCTTAAAAGAGATCCCCCAAATGAGAGTGGATTTCAATAGATAACGGTGGACTACACAATACAAAAAACCAATATAATGCGTTGAAATCAAAATTTTTATTGAATAAAAAAGACGATTTCAGACAAAAGGTGGCGGAAGATCACAGGAGTCGAACCTGCCGAGGGCCGCTGGCGACCCCATCTGGATTTGAAGTCCAGCCGCCCCACCGGGGACGATGATCTTCCATTAATAAAATTGATGAAGAGCAGGGATTATAGCGCGTCTCCAAGAATATCTAAACTTCTCCGCAACTTCACAGATCCCTGACAGCAAAAGAACCTAATTGTTCGCACAAAAGTGCGGCATTAGCATTGAACTCACGATATCTTATCCCCATCTATCGTCAACAACCCATTGGGATACGGGGCTGGTTTCAGCCTATACCCAAATACACATATAAGGCGCTCATTATGACTAATCCGCTACTGCTATCTTCTGCATTGCCTAAGTTCTCTGCAATCGAACCAAAACATGTCGTGCCTGCGGTGAAAGAGACATTATCCAATTACCGTCAAGTCATTGAGAAGATTTTATCCGAACACACTGCTTTTACTTGGGATAACCTGTGCCAACCCATTTCAGAAGAGAAAGACCGGCTTTCCCGTATGTGGTCGCCAGTCGAACACCTAAATGCGGTCAAGAATAGTCCAGAGCTTCGCGAAGCCTATGAGCAAAGCCTGCCCCTGCTTTCTGAATTTGATACCTGGTTGGGGCAACACAAAGGGTTATATCAAGCATATAAATCGCTAAAAGAGAGCCAAATCTTCGAAACCCTTTCCCAGCCACAACGCAAGGTTGTTGAAGATACGTTGCGTGATTTTGAATTGACCGGCATTGGCTTACCAGAAGATAAACAGAAACGTTACGGTGAAATTACTGCTCGTTTATCTGAGCTGGGTGCAAAGTTCGGCAATAATTTGCTGGATGCCACTATGGGATGGACCAAACTAATTACCGACGAGGGTGATCTGGCCGGTTTGCCTGAAAGTGCCAAAGCCGCAGCCAAGGCCTCCGCCGAAGCCAAGGGGCTGGATGGGTGGTTGCTGACACTCAATATGCCAAGTTATCTGCCAGTCATGACCTATGGCGATAATCGTGAACTGCGCAAGGAAATGTATTATGCCTATACGACCCGTGCTTCTGATCAAGGGCCAGATGCCGGAAAGTGGGATAACAGCGAAGTGATGGCGGAACTACTTGCATTACGTCATGAACTCGCCCAATTATTGGGGTTCAAGAACTATGCTGAAAGTTCTCTGGCAACAAAAATGGCTGAAACACCTCAACAGGTACTCGATTTCCTGAACGATCTGGCCAAACGCGCCCATCAACAAGGTCAAGAAGAGTTGGAAGCACTCACTAACTTCGCTAAATCTCATCACGGTGTTGATGGGCTGGAAGCGTGGGATCTGGCATATTACAGCGAAAAGCAAAAGCAGCATGACTTCTCCATTGATGATGAACAACTGCGCCCTTACTTCCCGGAACAACGAGCGCTTGAAGGGCTGTTTGAAGTCATTCGCCGCATTTATGGCATTACCGCCAAAGAACGCCACGATGTAGATACATGGCATCCTGATGTGCGTTTCTTTGATCTGTATGATGATCAGCAGGTATTGCGTGGCAGTTTCTATTTAGATCTTTACGCCCGTGAACACAAACGCGGTGGCGCATGGATGAACAGTTATGTCGGCAGAATGCGCCATGCATCTGGCGAGTTGCAAATCCCGGTCGCTTATCTGACTTGTAATTTTAACAAACCAGTTGGTGATCAACCTGCCCTGTTTACCCATGATGAAGTGACAACACTGTTCCACGAGTTTGGGCATGGCCTGCACCATATGCTGACCGAAATTGAAGTTTTGGATGTTGCCGGCATCAGTGGCGTACCGTGGGATGCAGTAGAGTGTCCAAGCCAGTTTATGGAAAACTGGTGCTGGGAGCCGGAAGCACTGGCATTTATCTCCGGTCACTATCAAACTCAGGAACCCCTGCCACAAGAGATGCTGGATAATATGCTGGCGGCCAAAAACTATCAGGCCGCAATGAAGATCCTGCGCCAGCTTGAGTTTGGCCTGTTCGATTTCCGCTTACATGTGGAATATGATCCAGCCAAAGGAGCGCAAATCCTGGAAACGCTGCAATCAGTGAAAAAACAAGTTGCGGTTGTACCATCGCCAGATTGGGGACGCTTCCCGCACTCCTTTAGCCACATCTTTAATGGTGGTTATGCAGCGGGTTATTACAGCTATCTGTGGGCGGATGTGCTGGCAGCCGATGCCTATTCTCGCTTCTCAGAAGAAGGGATTTTCAATCGCACAACCGGTCAGTCATTCCTCGACAATATTTTGTCCCGCGGCGGCTCAGAAGATCCAATGACACTGTTTGTCCGCTTCCGGGGCCGTAAACCAGAACTGGATGCAATGCTGAAGAGCTACGGCATCGGCGGATAATCACCTGTGAAGATTTGTTTGATTTGTGAAGAAGGCGCTGATCGCAGCGCCTTATCGTTATTGGCTGAACGTTGGGATCTGATCCACGATGAAGATTCGGTCATGGCGCTGGTATTGACACCCGAACGACTCGAATTGCGCAAGCGCGATGAGCCTAAGCTGGGCGGGATTTATGTCGATTTTGTCAGCGGAACAATGGCGCACCGTCGTCGCTTTGGTGGTGGTCGTGGCGAAGCCGTCGCGAAAGCCGTCGGCATCAAGAAAGATTATTTACCCAATGTTGTGGATGCTACCGCTGGGTTGGGACGCGATGCTTTTGTGCTGGCTTCTATCGGCTGTCATGTCAGGATGTTAGAACGCAACCCTGTGGTAGCAGCATTGTTGGATGACGGACTACAGCGTGGCTATCAGGATGAAGAGATTGGAAGCTGGCTGAAAGAACGCATGACGCTGATCCACGCCTCAAGCATTACAGCATTGACAGATATTACGCCGCCGCCAGATGTAGTTTACCTTGATCCAATGTATCCACATAAGCAAAAGAGCGCGCTAGTCAAAAAAGAGATGCGGGTTTTCCAATCACTTGTCGGGGCAGATGAGGATGCTGATAGTTTACTGGAACCGGCCCGTGCATTGGCAAAACGTCGGGTTGTGGTAAAACGGCCAGATTATGCAGAACCACTGGCGGGTGTTAAAGCATCCGCTGCAATTACCACCAAAAATCACCGATTCGATATTTATCCTTGTTAGAAAAATAAACCCCATGTTACGTATGGGGTTTTTAAATCATCTGACTAATCCGAATTCCGCTTAAACCGTCACTGGAAAATCTTCTTCTGAGTAGAAAACTTTCAGTGATGGTTTCTTCAATTTAAGGCAGTAAGCAATCAGTCCACCTAAAACGGTCAACAGAAATCCTTTTATACTTCGGTGGCGTTTCAGCCTGCGCACGTATCTTCATGTTGCGACGCTTCTTCATGACGAAAGTGACACCCATTTTGGCTAATTCATCTGTTAATTCCTTATCCAAAATTCGAATTAACTCTCAAAGTAACTTTTCTGCAAGCCGAAACCCCATAATATATAGAGGAGAATTATATCTTCCATGGCGTCTTCTCGTTCTACACAAATCACGAAACCGGGTAAAACTGCCACCACGAGCAACTTTATAGTGCTTACCTTCAGTCAGCATTAAATCATCATACACAGTACTACCTGACTGATAAGGTAGATAACTATCAGAAGTATATTCTTCAACATTTCCCGCTAAATCTAGATGACCAAAAGGTCCCATACCTAAAGGAAAGATACCTATTGGAGTCGCATCGACAATACCACTTTCAATACTGTTACAATGATCTGGCAGAAACTCATTTCCCCATGGAAACTCTCGCCCATCACCTCCAGTTGCAGCATACTCCCATTGTGCTTCACTCGGAATATGGAACTTTCTACCTGTCTTTTCACTTAGCCAGAGTGCATAAGACACAGCAGCATCATAAGACACTGAATAAACCGGATAATTAGCACGTTGATGAGGATACATACCCCAAGCCCAACTATCAGGGATCTCTTGATAACCTGTATCGCATAGAAAAATGTAATATTCATAGTTAGTTACACAATATCTGGCCAAACCAAAAGAATTAAGATTCAGTTCATAAGAAGGCACCTCCTTTAAAATCCACTCTTTCATTACTCCATATTGGGAATACGTCGAAACAATTTCATCTACATCATCAGAAGATAAACCCAAACGCACTTTTCCACCAGGAACAATAATAATATCAGGCTCAAATACAGAAATTCTCGTATCCCCTCTAATTGCAAGCAAATTACCAGCGACATATCTATGGGAAAAACATGCATTAAAGTCCCTAACTAGAGCTAGTAACATAAAACTATCTAACCTTGAATATTTATCATATATTTTAAATAATCCTCCCATCAAAGTTTCACATGTTTTATCAGGTAAACCCATCGCTTCTTTCATGGTCAAAGAGTTAATATCTTTACCTTCAATATTTATATTCTGAGTTTTAATACCTGTTAGGCTTAATTCATGTTTAATCATTTTAAGACCCATGGTTAAATACAAATTCAATTATTCCGTCATATGTTGAATAAATAAAGTCATCTTGCGTATATTTCATACTTGATATACCAGAGAATGAACGCCTCTCCCATAACACCCATTCGTTTATATTTAAATCATATACACCGATCCAACCAGTATAATTTCCTATAGAGATATAATTATTTTTAGTATCAAAAGCTACACATTTTATAGAATGAGAACTTGGTGTTTTTATTACTTCATAGTTTTCATTTTTCCAAATTCGGAGATTTAAATCTCGGCTAATACTCACAAACAATCCTTCTCTATTGCCATCACATCCATTTGCAATTTTTTCATGGGCTTTAGGAACATAAGCGTAACATGAAAAATCTTCAGTATTATGTAATGCAACTGCTGCATTGGCACATACAGAGAAGATATATTTATCAGAAATAACAACACCTTTTATCGCATTTTTATGTAATGAAATTACATTGCAAACAACAATATCATTATCTATTTTTCTTAAAACAATACCTTCTCCAGTGTATGTACCAACAAGACAAAACTGATCATTACCCCACGAAACAGCAGCACAATTTAGAGGAGAATGGTGTTCATATATAATATCACCAGTACAAGCATTAAATATTTTTCCCATCTGCCCACCAGTAATAATTACATCTTGAAATTCGACCATAAAGTTACACAGACTTCCCATTTCAGCAAAGGGCTTGTTATTATAAAAAACTATACCAGCATCTCCGATGCTCCAAATATCCTTTCCTGAAATGTGAACGGCATTTAAGCCATATGTTGGTCTAATATGATCCTGATGCCATACTTTAGTAGAAATAGTATATTGAACATAACTATCACCAAATGATGCAAAAACCAAATTGTTACTATCAAGAAATGCACAAGATCTTGGCCAAACTATTGGAGGAAGCTCTGCTATATGATAACATTCAATATTATTATTCTTCGTTCTCCAAAGTTTCATTTTTCTATCGTAACTCAAACTTACCATTATTTTTTTGAAAGAGTCATAAACCAAGCGCTTAATACCCGCTTTATGTGCAGGTGTTATTGCTAACTTACCATTAATTATAGTTATGATTTCACCATTATCATTTCCAGCATAAATGACTCCATTAGGTGTAATGGCTATAGTATCAGTTTCTATATTATCAAGATCTATACATTCAATTTCTTTTTCAGCATCCACATCCCAAATTCGAATTGTACCATCATCACTGGAGCTTATTATATTTCCAGATAAGTTCCATTCCACAGATATTACATCCTTTAAATGCCCTTTCAAATGAGCTATGATATTTCCTTTATAATCAGAAATAATAATTGTTTTATCTCTAGAACACGTTGCAACAATATTTTTGTTGGGATGAAATGATATTGATTCTACATCATCAGTATGTGAATTTATAACCCCATATAATATCATATTTGGCAATGACCAAATACGACAAGTATAATCACTACTGACTGTTGCTACATAGTTACCGCAAGGACTGAAAGCACACTGATTTGCCAAATGGTCATGATATACTCTTCTAATGGGCTTCTTCGTGTAAGCATCCCATAAAATAACTTTATTATCATACCCAGCACTTAAGACAAATTTATCACCACAAGTAGCAACACCACTAATAGGAGAAATATGTTTATACATAAAATATATCCTTTATAGTTCAAGAAAATAAGATTTATTTTTTAGCAATCAAGTACCTTCTATACACATTAAACTTCAAGTTACAATTTACGACACGATATGAAACCTGATTTCTCCCCGCTTCGCGGGGAGAAATCACACGCATTTTGAAGTTGGATTGGTATAAATCACGTTATATATTTTGAATACCTTTTAATACCTATATCAAAAACAAATTTTGCTATAAAAATCAGAACCAATGTAACTAATGACTGAATAAAAAACCATTTTATACTCATCACTCCACCCGCTACCGAAGCAGGAATACCTGTTATAAATAGACATGGAAGGATAAACATTAAAACAAAACGAACTGCACCATGAAAAGATTGTTCAGGTCGCACCAGGACTTTAAAACAGGGGTTTGAATTCTTAATACTGACTAATGATGCAGTCCAAAATATTGTTGATCTTATAATCCATGTAATTGAAGTTAGTATTAAAACGCCTTCAAATGACATAATTAAGTGTAAAAAAATTAATAAAACAGCAGTACCAAGATAAATATGCACAATAAAAAACAATACTAATGATAAAAATGATAATAAAAAATGCTCAAATGCAATATTAGTAGTAATATATAAGAACTGGGTATTTATGGGTAGTGTTAAATGAGGTTCTAATTTTAATGATCTAACTTTTTTAACTAAGAGAAAACTGCCCTTACCAAACAAAAAAAGATAAAAATTATCAACTAAACATACTGTAATAAAAAATATAAGAATAAAATTACTGGATAAAACACGACCTAAATATTGTGAATTTAAAATAGCATACCAAAAAAAACCTTGCGCTATATAATAGCTAAAATTAACCAGGGCTGATAGCCAGAAATTCAATGGGCTTTTTTTAGCTTCGGATAGCCCACATTTAAAGCCAACATATATAACTCTAAGCATTACCATTATATCCTTGATTGTATTTTAACATATAATTCCATATTAAATTAAAAATTAACATTAAGCTCATCATAACTAAAAATCCATTAAATATAAAAACAATAGATATTGAATTTGTTGCAATTTTAACTGGAACATAGGTAATATATTGAAACGGGATATAATTAAACGCTGATTTTAAAGTATCGCCAAATACATCCAATGGTATTAATGCACCTGAAAATACCCATGACAATGTGTCTTTAATAATTATAAAAGAGTAAGATCCTCTAAATTTGAATGCCATACATGACAATGTCATTGTTAAATATAAATTAACAAAAAAACCTATACATAAAGAAAAAAATAGATATATAAAGTTTGGAATTTCTTTTTGATATATTACTATAAATAAAATCAATGGTGACATTATAAACAACCTAGCCAACATTTGACCAAGACCATATGCTGAATAATATATTAATATTGATTTAGGCATTATAATCAGTCTATCTATACTTCCATCTTCAATATGGAAAGATAAATTTTCTGGAAATCCATTAATACTGGTTAATTGAAATATTATAACAGACCATAATATGTAAATTATTATTTTATCATGTGTATAATTGACAAAGTCATTTGATTTCGTCATAGTATTCCAAAAAGACAACTCAACTGCATATAATGTTATTGTTAAAAATAAATAACCAAATATTATATTCTTAGCCCTAATTGTTTCAATGAAAGAAAATTTAGTTATCACAGAAAAGCCCCTCTAGATATAGCGCATTTTTTTCCTTTGTATCATTTTTATTTAAATCTATTTTTGATATTTCTCCGCCTTTCAGGAAAAGGATATCTGTACAAATGTCTGCGATATCTAACATATTATGTGAGGTAATTAATATTTTACTTTCATTAAGTTCAGCATAATCTTTTAAGATAGTGCGTAATAGTATTTGTGATTCTATATCCAATCCGATTGTAGGCTCGTCCAATATCAATAACTTAGGTCTGTTCAGTAAATGTATTAATAAGTTAGATTTCACAGACTGCCCCAGGGAACAGGTTTTGGCAGGCTTCCTCGCTATATTATTAAGACTCAACATTTCTATCATATTTTCAATATTATTGTTATCATAATTTCTCTTATATATATTAGAAAAAAGCTCAATATTTTCATAAAGAGATAATTCTTCCCAAAGCATTGATTTATTACCAAAAACGATACCAAGATTAGATAAAAGATTAAGAGGCCTTCCATTTGAATTGATACCAAAAACAGTAATATTTCCTGAGTTTGGCGTTAAAATGCCTGAAATGAGTTTTATTAAAGTTGTTTTTCCTGCTCCATTTTTCCCTAAAAAACCAGTAATCTTGCTATCATTATTAAATATCTCAACATTTAAGTTATTAAACAAACTAACTTCAATTTCATTTAATCTGAAAATATTTTTAAAAATATTCCTTCCAATTTCTCGGCTTTTATAGCTAAAACATAGATCAGTAATTTTTATCATCTTAATTGACTATTCTTGTAAGAAGTATCTCATTATCATGCATAATGTATTCTTTTACTTTACTATTCCGCCCATAGACAATAAATTTTTCTTCATCTAAATTCATTATCCCTTTTGCGTAATCCTGATCCCAAAACAATTTACCTAATACTTCGCCAGTTTCTAAATGCCAGCTTAAAATATAACGATTGTAATTTATTCCTATAATAATACTGCCATTATGAACAATGAAATCTTCAATAGTATTGAATCCTCCTTTATAATACTCTGATATGTTAACCCATGATTTTTCTTTTTCATTATATGTGATTAAGTCGATATTACTGGAATTAACTACCGCTAATTTATTTTTATTAATCCATTTCATTCTTTTAGGAATTTTACTATCAGTATATGCTACTACGTGATACTCATTTGAACTATCAAGTATGATTACATTTCCAAATCTTTCTCCAATGGCTAACATACATAAATCAAAATTAAACGATATAGACCATACTGGTTCTGATTCACTTTTATATATGACATTAACGTTACATTCTTCTATTTTATATACATTTCCGGATTCTGAAGCAATATATATAACATTGTTTAAGCCAAAGCATAAATCACGTACAGGAGATCCAATTCTAATTATTTTAAAATCATCTTCAGAATTTTTAATCATAACTTTACCATTCGTACCACCTAAAACGAGTAACTTATCATTCGAGATAGCTCGTTTTATATAATATCCTTCGTATTCTTTTTTTATCCTATAGTCAAATATATATTTTTGTTTGTCATTGAAAGAAAAAAAATAACCGCCATCTTCACCAAAGAATAATTTTTTGTCTAAATAACTTACATACGTCCAAAAAGCAGGCTGGGTTTCTCTTATTAATTTTTCAACCTTTCTTGTTGATAAATTTAATTTAACTATACTTCCATCTCTAATCTGCAATATTAAATATGGAGTATTATCTTTATATATTAAATCTGACCATCTTATTTTAAATCTAGCTTCATAAATAACCTCTATATTCTCCAGGCTTTCAATGTCAATTTTGTACACTCTTCTATCAAACGATGTTGCATAAGCAACTTTATTTATATGGTCATATGTCACATGCTCAAAATCATCATCGGAAAATTTTGGACCAATCTTATAATTTAAATCATGCTCATTTAATCGTACAACGCATCGAGCATCTGTTGCGATAATGTATTCGGAATCATTCACTTTTTCAAACCAGTGTATAGATTCATTGATGTTATCTAATTTAATAGTTCTTATAGAATCATCTTTAAGATTTATTTTACCAATAATTCCATTACTAAAACCAACCAAAATATTTTCATTTTCTGTCCAACATAACGTGACAATATCATATAACACATCAAACCTAAAATTTGATACTATATTTTCCATATCTGATAAATCAGCTATCATGCATGTTGAATTAGGAGATCTAAATGCAATTTTTTTACCATCAGAATTAAGAGCTATACCTTGGTTCTCACTTCTTGAAACCTGGTATCCATCTTCAATTATATTATTCAGCCCATTAAAAACCCCATTTATTTTTATCTTTTCAGATAAAACCTCACCTATAATTACATCATAATTTTGTGATAAAGCTGCAAAAATACCGTTTTTTATATCTATTGCTGAAATGGTTCCATTAGACACTTTTTTTTCATCCAAACAATCCAAATCGTCAAAGTCAAAAAGTACTATTTCACCCGTTTTTGTTCCAGCAAGTATTCTATCGCAATATACCTTTGTTGCATTATAATGTCTCATATTTCATATCCATGTTGTTTTTATTCTTTTAATGTGAAGGCCTTAGCAGCCTTCACATCTCTTAGCACTATTTACTGTTCTCACTTTTTAAAGGACGGAAAGCAACATTGCGTACACGTTTTTGCATTTTCATATTTTCTCTCCAATTTTAAGAAACCCAACCGGAACAAAACGTTACTAAAAAGTTAACATTTTGTTATTTTTTTATAACAACATTAATTTAACCTGTCAAATATTTTATTTATATTCAATATTCACCATATGATTCATACAATTAGAAATAATATGATGCCATTCTCTGAATTCAATATTAATTAACAAATTGATTTTATTTTAATAATTATGTTTATTACCCAGAATTCTGTTTAAGCCGTGTCACTAGAAAACACGCCAGCTAAAAATCAACAGAAATTCTTTTATATTTCGATGGCGTAAATATCCTATTTGAGAAATGATTTTTAACTGCCTATTAATGGTTTTAATGATAAAACGCCTTGATAATATTATATTATATTATTCCATCCAGCTTATAGGCGAGCTTTCATATTTCGTCGCTTTTTATGATGAATACGTAGCCTACCAATGGCGATGATATGAAGCGTGCTATTCACTGCACAAAAGACGGCAACACTGGCTTTTCCTGAAGAAATTCCAGATAAAAATTTTTAAAATCACAGTAATATGACAGGTGAAAGAAGAGCCGAATGGTTATGGTTTCGCTAGGATACATGTGTCTTGTCTGCGGCGCAGACGATACCCGTTATTGAGACAAAACGGCTTCCATTGCGGAATACAAAAACGACAAAAGCCATCAACATCGCCGAACATTTCTACTCATTGTTTATTGCCTGTTCCTCCCCAGAGCGATTTAGGATGTGCACCAAAACCTTGCTCTTGGAACAGGCAATTTGACCATGCTATTGGTTATATTAAATAATGCCTTGTGACAACATCGCATCCGCCACTTTGACAAAGCCAGCGATATTTGCGCCTTGTACGTAGTTAGTTTGTTTCTTTTCTCCACCATATTCTACGCAAGCCTGATGGATATCGAGCATGATGTGATGTAAGCGAATATCCACTTTCTCTGCTTTCCAACTCAGACGCGCTGCGTTCTGTGCCATCTCCAGACCCGAAGTTGCCACCCCACCCGCATTAGCTGCCTTGCCCGGTGCAAACAAAACACCTGCTTCAAGGAAAGCCGTAGTAGCCTCAATCGTCGCCGGCATATTGGCGCCTTCCGCAACAGCTTTCACACCATTTTTAATCAATGTCTTCGCCGCTTCCAAATCCAGTTCGTTCTGCGTCGCACAAGGCAGGGCAATATCCACAGGGATGGACCACGGATCCTGGCCTTTGAGGAAAGTCAGTCCACGCTCTTTGGCATACTCTTCCACACGGCCGTAGCGCTGGTTTTTAATCTCTTGAAGGTGAGCCAGTTTCTCCGCTGTAAAACCATCTTCATCCAATACCGTGCCGCCTGAATCCGATACAGTGACGACTTTCGCCCCCAACTCCATGCATTTTTCAATAGAATACTGGGCGACATTCCCCGCACCGGACACAGATACTCGCATGCCTTCAAGTTCCATACCATGGCGTTTAAGCATTTCATGGGTAAAATAGACCAGCCCATATCCGGTAGCTTCGGGGCGGATCAGGCTGCCACCAAAAGACAGGCCCTTACCCGTGAAAACGCACGCCGTATTGTTGGACAATTTTTTCATCATACCAGCCATAAAACCGACTTCACGGCTGCCTACACCAATATCTCCGGCAGGCACATCGGTATCTGGCCCCAGATGGCGGTAAAGTTCTGTCATCAATGCCTGACAGAATCGCATAATTTCGCCGTGGCTTTTCCCTTTGGGATCGAAATCAGAACCCCCTTTTCCGCCTCCCATCGGCAGCGTTGTCAACGCATTCTTCAATGTCTGCTCAAAACCTAAAAATTTCAGGATAGAAAGATTCACAGAAGGGTGAAAACGCATCCCACCTTTAAAGGGCCCAATGGCAGAACTGAACTGAACACGCCATGCGCGGTTAACCTGTACTTTCCCTTGATCATCCACCCAGCAGACGCGGAATTGGATAACTCTTTCCGGCTCCACCAGACGTTCCAATAACCCTTGCTCACAATATTGCGGGTTTTGTTGCAGAAAAGGCCAGAGAGAGGTCAACACTTCTCGTACTGCCTGTAGGTATTCTACTTGATGCTGATTACGGGATTGAACCGAATCGAGAAATGAAACTAAAGATAATGAAACATTCATTTGGGCTTCCTTTTTGTCATTCAGATGTGATGACCCCCTGCCATTTTCCATATTATTTTTTTGTTGAAAATGTGAGGTAATTACGGTTTGCTTTCTGAATATAGCACTGTTCTATGCTTAAATTTCAACAACTATTTTTTGTCTATTTTCTCAAAAATTACTTTGACAATTTCTAAACTAGTTTCATTATCTTTTCTAAGGATAAAAAAATCGCCTGCATAAGCAGGCGATTTTACGAAATAAAATATCAACCGAAGATTATTCTTCGTCACGTAAAGGTACGATCAACATATCAACATGAACGGTGTTAATAAGCTGGCGAGCTGAAGACATCAACTTACTCCAAAAATCCTGATGGTGACCACATACAACCAGATCCATATCGTATTGTTTAATCGCATCCACAAGGACTTGTCCTAAATCACCACTACCACTCAACGTTTCCTGAACAGGATAATCTGCACCAGCAGAAAGTTCTTTCAGGGAATTACGCGTTTCATCCGCGATGCGCTCCTGCATATCGCCAAGATTTACGTCAATCAAGCCGGTATAAAGATCAGAGTAGTTAACATCAACATGGATCAGGGAAACTTTGGCATTGTACGGTTTTGCCAATGATACGGCTTTTTCCACCAAAACCTGACTTTCTGGAGATAAATCAACCGCAACAAGAATATGTTTGTAAGCCATAAGAACTCCTTCCATAACGTCGTTTAAATGGATTGGCAACATTAAACGCCATGATTCGATGTTCATACTATAACCGCTCAATGTGTCTTTTGAGTGTTGTTGTGATCACAACTTATTGTTTTACTTTCAAACCAGCCACAATAGCGGATCATATGCCTTACGATGATACCTACTAAGCACTGTATTTTTAACTAAGATTTAATATAGTTATTATTCAAATCAAAATGTTTCCTATTGGTTTCTTCTTTTACTGGCAGCTATTGGCAATCTTTACTGCCACAATCAGGAGGGAGGAAGTATGTTCAATACCATTGCACTATTTTGGGCAGTTTGCCTTATCTGCATTATTAACATAATGCGCTATTTTTCTTCGCTCCGTGTACTTCTGTCCATTTTACGCGAGTCAGATCCCCTGCTGTATCAAGCCGTTGATGGAAATGGTTTTTTTAAAACTAATGGTCAATTCAATAAGCAGATGCGGCTCGTGCGTTACATCAATTCACAAAGTTATATCAATCATCACGACCCTGATGTCGTCCTGTTGTGCGAAAGGATGAGGAAACAATTTATATTGACAGAAATACTATGTGGCGTTGTCCTGCTATGCCTAATAGCGATGATGATCTGACGTAAATGTGAGAAATGGTGAATTCCCGATCTAGTTGCTGCATATCTTTATCCTGATTCAGAAGTTTATGTTTTAGATGCAGATGATCAACTTTTATCGAGCATAATGTTATGCGCACAAAAATATGACTTAACTAACATAAAAACAATTCAATATAATGCATTTGATGAATTGCCTGTTCGTCTTCATAAACATGCTTAGACAGATCTTTTTGTTCTACAATTGCATTTAAAATGGCTGAAGCGCAGCAATTCAGCGAAGACAGTTTCCATAAAATTCAACAAGAATTTTATAATGTCTCCTCCAAATATTTCTTTGATTGGTCTTAAAAAGCGCAATGAAGATGGTATGTTTAGTCAAGAGTTTCTACACTATTGGTGGCATGGTTTTTTGTGGACATCAAAGATCATGGAAAAAAAGGAATAAATGTGCGATGTGTGCAGGGCATAAAAACACCGCTGTATCGGAGTATAATTCGTGAATAAAAGTAATACGGTCACTGTTCGTATTTCAGCAAAAGCCATCATTATTCGCAAAGATAAGATTTTACTTGTAAGATATAAATCGGATTCAGATGAATGGTATACCCTTCCAGGAGGGGGACAAAGATTTGGAGAAACACTGACTCAAACATTAATTAGGGAATGTCTTGAAGAGACGACATACAAGATTAAACCAGCACGGTTGGTATTTGTTAGAGAATATATAGGAAGCAATCATGAATTCGCTGAATTTGATAAAGACGTTCATCAAGTTGAATTGATGTTTCTTGCTTCGATTACCGATAAGAATCCTGATATTCGTAACCTAAGTCACAATGCGGATAGGGATCAAATAGGTGCTCAATGGATCAGTCTGGGGGATGTGATAAACCTGCCAATATTTCCTTTAGCTCTGCGCCCCTTTATTGTAGAAAATAGTTTTTCCCGTGGTTCTCCTATTTATTTGGGGGATGTGAACTAAGGTTGAACGATGAAAATTTGTATAATAGGTCCATCTGGAGCAGGAAAGTCAACGATATTGAAGAAATTAGCAGATGAATTTAATGTTCCTGTATATGAATTTGACGAAATCTATTGGGATTTAAGTGGGACTCATTTCGTAAAAAATTCGGAAGAATTTATGGATATGCACATTAACAAAATTATTAATAAAATTGATTGGGTTGTCGAAGGTGCATACGATAAACGCATGTATCAGCTCCTTACGGAATGCTCACTAATTCTAAAAATAGAAGTTCCATATTGGTTGAGAGTTATTCGATTGTTCAAAAGATTCTTAGTTTCAAAAATGATGGGAAAACAACCAAGAGAAACACTATGGAATACTTTACACCTTATTCTATTTTCGTACAAATATGATAAGAGGCTTGATAAGTTTCTTTATAAAAATACAATTTTTTCCAGTAAAATTGTTATAGCCAGCAATGTGTTATCGTGTATTAATGCAATACGAAAAATGAACACTCGTTAAGGTTATCAAAAATATGCATATCGTTTTATTTTATATTCCATTAATCATTTTATGGTTGAAAACGATTATAAATATAATTGGTTTAATTCAACTTAAACTGAGTGACTTTCATCATAGATATATTTATAATAAGGTTAAAACGAGTGAAAAACCGAAAAAAATAACTCTAGACTGTTTATTATAACTCCGGCACTGAATGAGCAAGACCATAAAGGCATGGGTATCTACACATCAATGAGGGAACCAAGAACAACTATTGCTATCCTGATCAGTTCTTCCAGAGTATATATTCCGATATCAGCGTCAAAGTATTCAGCAACATAGTCAGCCCCGCCAGCAAGAGGGTGTCGTAAAAGGGGGGAGGTCATTTTTGCAACGCGTTAAGTTGAGAGCCTCTCCCATTTTTCAGTGCCTGTTATTTGAACCAATAACAGGCTGAAAATCATCCATAATATCAGAGCCACTGCTCTTGATAAGTTATAGGCCATCGCATGCAGGGTAAATTCCAGCTTTACCGCTGATAATCCTCTACGCCGAAAGCGCTCCAGTCCCTGAATTCCCCGCAAAGCTGAAAATACCGGTTCTACTCTGCTCTTTCGTTGACTCAATATCCGTTTTGACTCAGGGTTAGCCATATGCAAACGCAGTTCATCCCGCTTTTCATCTTCCCGATAGCGTTTTATTTTTCTTCCACCTTTGGCCCGTGTACATTGGGTTTTTTGCCGGCATTGGGTGCAATTGGCACTGCCATAGACCCGATAGCCGCGCACTTTTTCTGACGCGGCCACGGTGCTTTTCAACGATAATGAATGATGGGCAGGGCAGAGATAAGTGTCTTTCTCAGCCTCATAGATAAATAACGATTTGGGGGAGATTGTTCGGGGGCTCTGCCGGGTTGAATTTTCAGAGCAAAACAGCGAGATCTGATATTTTTGTGCCTCAGCCATCACCGCGTCATGGAAATAACCGGCATCCAACAACAATTTGTCCGGATGATATCCCGATAAATTGAAATTCTGCACCAATAAATCCGCCATTACCCGTGTCTCACTGGATGGATCTACGGTTTGGGCGACGATAATACGTCCTGTGTTGACTAAAACAGACGGTTTATAGGCTGTTGAAAATCCCTTTCCCCGCTTGAGTTTCTGGACGACAGCGTCTGGCTCTGTGGGATTAATACGTAACTGGCTACCATCTTTCCCCTTTTTTTCCCGGTTTTCTTGCCGGCGTCGTAATACTTCTGTGCCCTGTTCCAATTGCTGAAGACGTTTCTCTGTCTGCCCCGTGGCAGGCGCTGCACTGAGGGGCTTTTTTTCGCGGGAAATGGCTGCCTGAGTCAAAAGATGATAATGAGAACACATGGCCTCAATCACTGTCCCGTCACCAGCCAGACACGAAATACCGGATTGACTGCGGCGCAAAACAGATAAGGCCAGCTCTTTAAAAAACATCCCCGTCAGGACAGTTTGATGCTGATAAATGAAACGTCCAAGACTGGCATGATCAGGGGTAATTCCCTGACTGACCCAAATACAGCCCAAATCTAAACGCGCCAAGCGTTCAAGTGCTCTGAGCGAACGCTGTCCTTTCATGATCCCATAAAGCAGGATCCCCATCATGGAGCGGGGAGAATAAGGAGCCCTGCCTGTTGAAGCATAATGACGTTCGAAAGGTCCCCAGTCTTGTTCATCCAGGCTCTCCGCGACAATAAGTGCACTGCGTTCTCCCATTTGCTTGAGATAATCCCCAAGGGAAAGAGAGCCATCCAATACAGGTAAATGCTGCGCTTTGACAAATTGACGTTGGGTGTGAACAGACGATTCCAGTTTTCGGGTGAATAAGGTCATAAAAGATCGGCGCCTAAAGGAAGAGCGCCGATCTTAATGGATAACATGGGCTTTTACGACACCCTCGTTAGGGCGCGGCTGGTAAGAAAGCCTTATAGGAGCATATGAAAACCCCCCGGCTATGCCGGGGGATACTTATTCTAAGATGTGATTAGATCAATTTCTAAGATGTGATTAGATCAATTTCAGAGCGATCCAATACAGTAAGCCCGACAATGCAATGGAAATCGGCAACGTCAAAACCCACGCCAACATGATGTTCTTGATGGTCTTGCTCTGCACACCACCACCATCAACCAACATCGTCCCCGCTACCGCAGAAGAGAGCACTTGTGTCGTGGATACTGGCATACCCGTATAGCTGGCAACACCAATAGAAACCGCAGCAGTCACCTGTGCAGAAACACCTTGGGCGTAAGTCATGCCTTTTTTGCCAATCTTCTCACCGATAGTCACAGCAACTCGTTTCCAGCCCACCATTGTGCCTAAAGACAGGGCAAGAGCCACGGCAACAATGATCCATAATGGCGCATATTCCACCGTACTGAGCAAATCTTTACGCAGCTTATTCAGGAAACGAGCATCTTCAAGGCTGGTTTCTGGCAGCTTAGCCACAACGTTGGTTGTATCAGCAGCGCACATCAACATACGGCGCATACTGTTACGTTGATCGGGCGTTAATTCGTTGAAATTTTGAATACTCGCCAACATGCTTTCAGCCTTGTTCAGCACCACTAATGCGCGTGAACTATCGCAATGGAACGTCATATCTAGCTGATCTTCAACAGGAGAAATAGCTGGATTTAGCTCAATCGCATGAGTTAACGCTGGCGCATGTTGCCCATAATACTGTTGTAAGTGAACAACGGCATCACGAGTACGGGCAATATCATAACTGGTTGAACTCATATTGACGACAAACCCCGCAGGCGCGACACCAATCAGAACCAGCATAATCAAACCGATACCTTTCTGACCATCATTCGCTCCGTGGGAGAAACTCACACCAACAGCAGAGAGGATCAGGGCAGTACGTGTCCAGAATGGGGGTTTACGTTTGCCATCCTGTTTTTCACGCTCAACAGGCGTCATATGGATACGACGACGTTTTTTTGTACCACTCCAGTAGTGACGCAGTAAAAACACCATCGCGCCGGCAATGATCAAGCCAACAAGAGGAGACAGGATCAAGGACATGAAAATCTGTATCATCTTCGGAATATTCAACGCATCAACCACTGAAGAATTGGTCACTATCGCATTAGTCAGGCCGATGCCGATAATAGAACCAATCAACGTATGGGAACTGGATGCAGGAATGCCGAAATACCACGTACCTAAATTCCAGATGATCGCCGCCAGCAGCATGGAAAAGACCATAGCTAAACCGTGGGCTGAGCTGACATTTAGTAAAAGATCCGTCGGTAGTAGATGCACAATCGCATAAGCGACACTTAACCCACCAAGGAGAACACCCAAAAAGTTAAAAACCCCTGCCATCACAACAGCAAGCTGTGAACGCATTGCCCGGGTATAAATAACAGTTGCTACTGCGTTTGCGGTATCATGAAACCCATTGATGGCTTCATAGAAAAGCACAAACAACAGAGCAAGTACTAACATAAGGCCGGTATAAAATTCCAGGCCAGTAAACAGATGTAGCATAAACGTTAAGCCAGTTAGTAGGACATGAACGCGCGCATTATCAGTGACAAACGTTAACGGGAAAAGAGAAATATGACCTTTTTTTGATTTAATCATGGTCAAATAGCATAAAAATCCTTGCATTTATTAACTATATCAAAGAGTTATTTAATTTTAATATTTTGATATTTTTTTAATGAAAAATAACTTTTTACCGCAGAAAGTTAGACCAAATGCCTATTTTTCTCCGTAGTTCGTGAACAGAGCCCTCACAATGCAGTGAATTCCCACAATAAACTCGGCTAAAAGAGACAAATGAATGGAAAAATTTGATGTAGTTATTATTGGTGCTGGCGCTGCCGGCTTATTTTGTGCTGCACAAGCTGGGCTTGCCGGATTAAACGTTCTGGTACTGGATAATGGCAAAAAAGCCGGCCGCAAGATTTTGATGTCCGGTGGAGGACGTTGCAATTTCACCAACATGTATACCGAACCGACGGCATACCTTTCCGCCAATCCCCATTTTTGTAAGTCAGCACTTGCTCGCTATACCCAGTGGGATTTTATTGATCTTGTACAGCGTTACGGTATCCCTTACCACGAAAAAACCTTGGGACAGCTTTTCTGCGACGACTCAGCCCAACAAATCATAGACTTGCTTTTGCAAGAGTGTGAAATAGGTCAGGTAACGATCCAATTGCGCAGTGAAGTGACTCATGTCGAGAAGAAAGAGCTGGGGTTTGTCATTACGGCGGCTGGAAAAAAGGTAAGCGCACACTCACTTGTTGTGGCATCCGGTGGTTTATCCATGCCTGGCCTGGGAGCTTCTCCTTTGGGTTACCGTATCGCGGAACAATTTGGACTCAATATCTTGCCTACACGTGCGGCATTAGTTCCCTTTACCTTACATAAACCCCTGCTGGAACAACTGCAAACCCTTTCCGGTGTCTCGGTTCCTTCTGTTGTAACCGCAAAAGATGGCACTGTATTCAAGGAAAATATTCTATTCACCCATCGTGGTCTTTCTGGCCCAGCTATTTTGCAGATTTCCAGCTATTGGCAGCCTGGTGAGTATGTGAGTATTAACTTACTTCCTGACACCGATTTCGGGCGTTTTCTGGATAAAGAACGAGAATCTCATCCCAATCAGAGTTTGAAAAACGCACTGGCTAAATTGCTGCCCAAACGTCTGGTGGAATGTTTACAGTCTCTTGGACAATTGCCAGAACTGTCCCTGAAACAACTTAATTCCACACAACAAAAAGCGCTAATCACCACCCTGCAATGCTGGCAGGTGCAACCTAATGGTACGGAAGGTTATCGTACAGCGGAAGTAACTCTTGGCGGCGTGGATACGCACGAGTTGTCATCAAAAACGATGGAAGCTCACAAGGTGAAGGGACTGTACTTTATTGGTGAAGTGGTCGATGTAACCGGTTGGCTTGGTGGGTATAACTTCCAGTGGGCTTGGAGTTCGGCGTGGGCTTGTGCACAGGCTTTGATATTCCCTAAAAATTGAGAATATTGGACAGAACAACACCCTAAATACTCATACATCAGTTTGATATTCAGGGTGAAGTTTTGGGATAGCTATTGGATCAAATTAGAAATGATAACCAACGCCAACTGTCCACGTTCCTGCTTTAGCCTGGTTTAAATCAGAATATTCGTAGGAAACATCAACAGCTAAACTTGCTGTCGGGTTAAATTGTAACCCTGTACCGTAGGCAACCGCTGTTTTCTTTTTACTTACACTTGGTTGTGCAAACATACGAGCTTTATCTTCAACATTAGCTGCACCAATCAAAGCATAGGCGCTGACATATTCATTGAAACGATATGTTGGGCCAGCCATCAATGATCGATAAGTAATGTCCTCGCTACCAACATCTAACCCATTGGAATAATGGTAGTATTTTATTTTTAGCTTGGTTTGTGTGACTGAGCTGATAAAGCCCCAGTTATCATTAATTTCATAACGGTATTTCAGGTTGAGGCCTCTTGGAGCTTTATCCAAATCCTTCAGGTTTAGTTCTTCTCCCTCAATCTGCATCTTCATATCGCTTTGGGCATAGCCTAATGAAAGGGTATGTTTGCCACTTGCATGCGCTGTAAATGAAGAAATAGATAACCCCGCAATGATAGCTGAAGTCAATAGCGCTTTTTTCATTATAAGTATCTCTTTATTGTATAAATCGCGCAGCAATATACATAAATCACAAAAAAACACAACGTAAAATATAACCCAATAAAAATAATTTATATAAAATAATCACAATTAATTATTATTATTTACACCGCATGTTATGGTGATACTTTTATTTCTTAAATTCTCACTAAAATAGGTATTTTCCCTACCCCCATTCACACACCAAAATAAACTCAATCCGTCATATATAAAAATAAATAATAAAATTGGTATATTAAATAATGATTACATTAAAGACAAAATATTAGATAAACAGTTTGATTATTATCGTTTGGTTTGAAATAATGCGCTCCGCAAACGCAGGACTGACATGAACTGTAAGACGGTAAAAAACATCTAATATTACCCGTTATATCGCTATTTTCAAAAATGACCACTGTCAGATCCAACATATCATCCTCCAACAACGCCCAAATAATTAAATTGAAACAGATACCATCATTCATTATATAAAATAATGAATTTAGTCTATCAAAAATAATTACACCCAACCTAATAATCAAATATTAATTAAGGTATTTTAATTAATAATTCTTTATAGCTGTTACTGAAGAATGAGTACTGATATGCAAAACTTACCTCACGTCAAAGCACTGTGTGCTATCACACATCCTTACCGTGCTTGTGCCGAATATGATGCATTATTTAATAACGCCATGTGCGAATTGACACTTTATCACTGCGAACATACTCCGGGTTACGCGCAGTGGCTGGCAGATCATGGCTTGGATAAACAGGCGCTAATGACCCTGAATGATTGGTCAAATCTGCCTTTGCTATTTGCCAATTATTTCAAACGTAACCTAATACTTAGCGATAGTGCACACGATGCGCTGGAACTGACGTCCTCTGGAACCACCGGACAAAAAAGCCGTATGCGCTATGATGCTGCCAGTATTGCGGCTGCCCAACATATGGTGGACTGTATTTTTGACTATTATGGCTGGAATACCCCTGATCAATCCTGTAACTACCTGCTGCTTAGCTATGAACCTGCTGGTGCCGTTACTCTGGGTACAGCCTATACCGATCAATTCCTGTGTAAATATGCGCCGGTAAATCGAGCTTATTATGCTTTGCGCCATAACGGACAAGGTAATGAATTCGATCCCTTCGGTACTATTACAGCACTCCAGCAATTTTCCCAAGAAGGATTGCCAGTGCGGATTTTCGGTTTTCCTGCCTTTTTGTGGTTCACCCTGCAAAGAATGGAACAAATGGGACTGCCAACACTAAAATTACATCCTGAATCGCTGGTTTTCCTCGGCGGAGGCTGGAAAACACATGCCGATAAGTCCATTCCTAAAAAAGAACTGTATCAACGAATAACCGAGCAATTAGGTATCCCTGATATTCGCTGTCGTGATGGTTATGGCTCCGTTGAACATCCAGTTCCTTATGTTGAATGTTCTCACCATCATTTCCACGTTCCAGTTTACGCCCGTGCCTATGTGCGCCATACCACTAACTTAACCTGCCAGCCTTACGGGAAACCGGGGTTTCTGCATCTTACCTCACCTTATATCACTTCCTGCCCAGCCCACAGCATCGTTACAAGTGACCTGGCTGTACTGCATTCCGGTGAAAGCTGTGGTTGTGAACTTGAAACAGATTGGTTTGAACTGCTTGGCCGCGCTGGCACTAGCAAAAGCCGTAGTTGTGCGATTGCCGCTTCAGAATTGATTAAGAGATCTTGATATGTCTTCCGTAAAAACCATGAATAATCCGATTTTTTCAGAGCAACTGGCAGAGCAAGAAATCGCGAAGTTGCGTGAGCGTTTACCTGATTTGCTGGCACATTCCCATACTTCTGAGCAGGTACTTGATTGCGCGCAACGCTTTGCCGAATATCTTTCCAATTTAGGCGAACATCCATTGTTTAATACCCAAATTAGGGAAGCGCTTATCGCTTTTTGCCAACGTGAAGCTCTGGAAACCAAGCTGGAGCGGGAGCTTGGGCAAAACGCTTTTTCACTGCGTCGATTCGATTACAACCAGAACCGATATGAAACCTGGAAGCCATTAGGCGTGGTCGTCCACATTACGCCTTCCAATGCTGAACTTCTGCCTTTTATGGCCGTGATAGAGAGCTTGCTGGTGGGGAATATTAACTGGTTACGCCCAAGCAGTAACGACAACGGATTTAGTGCACAGCTACTGGCAGAATTTTTAGCCCACGATATTTCAGGTGATTTAGCTACTCGAATAGCCGTCTTACCATTGCCCGTGACGCAATTGTCCGAGCTGTTCAGTCAGTCTGATGCCGTTTCTGCCTGGGGCAGCGATTCTTCCCTAGCATCCATTCGTGCTCAACTTCCCGCAGGTTGCCGCTGGATAGATTGGGGGCATCGTATCAGTATTGCCTGGTTAAGCCCTGACGCTGCCGATGATACCCAATTGGATGCATTGGCGGATGATATCTGTCGTTATGACCAACAAGCCTGTTCCAGCCCGCAATGTTTGCTGGTCGATAGCGATGATCCTGAAGTTTTACAACATATCGGACAACGCATGGCGGCCGCCTTGCAACGCCGTGCCGGATTGCATCCAGCCCTGAAACCGGATATTCAGGAGGCTGCTGAAATTACGACGCAAACGGCTTTCCAACAACTCGATTTTGCGTTTACGCAGGTTCGCGGTGAAATATGGCAAGCCGACGGCTGGCGAGTGATATGGCGACACGAAAAAGAATTAGCGGCGTCTCCTTTGTTCCGCACATTGCAGATACGCCCTGCGCCACGTCAACATTTGTGTTCTATTTTGCTGCCCTGGCGTAACTATCTACAAAGCTGTGCTTTGATTACCCGTCAAGAGCATATCACCGAAATGAGTCATACCCTGTTTGCTGCGGGCGTTAGTCGAATCACACCGGCGGGACAGATGCATGATGGTTATAGTGGTGAGCCACACGATGGCGTCTACGCATTATCGCGCCTTACCAAACGCGTATCTGTCAGCCTTGCGTCTGATTTAATGGCAGGTTGCGCCCATCTTGATGTACCGCCATCGTGTCCACACGGATTAGAAAACCGGCCTGTCATGAATAAGGCAGATTTTCAGGCATTGGTTCCTAACGATAAGGCTCGCCTGTTTTTCCGCAGTGGTGGCAGCAGTGGTACGCCTAAGTTGGCTGCTTATAGCTACCATGATTACCACCGGCAGATGCAAGCCGCAGCCGATGGCGTATTTGCCTCAGGGCTTGAACCTGCAACCGATCGCGTCATGAACCTACTGTATGGCGGGAAGTTGTACGGTGGCATGATGAGCTTCTTCACCATTTTGGATAAATTGGGCGTGACACAATATCCAATGGGTGGCCCTACTGATAATGATTTTAGTGAAATCGCTGATTTTATCGTACATCAACGCATTAATACGCTGGTGGGTATGCCAAGCACGATACATCGGTTATTTCTAAATGAAGAAACCAAACTACGCCAATATGGTGGTATTCGTAAGCTATTACTGGGGGGCGAACACCTCAATATAAATCAACGAAACTTCCTGACCAGCTTTGGCGTTACCCTGATACGTTCAACAATTTACGGTTCAGTCGATGCTGGGCCAATGGGTCATGCGTGCGCAGCCAGCGAGGACGGTGTTTTCCATTTAATGGCTGATACTCAATGGCTAGAAATTCTCAATATAGAGAATGATCAACCCGTAGCAGAAGGTGAAACAGGTCGTCTGGTATTCACTTCCCGCCACCGTGAAGCACAACCCGTCCAACGCTATGATTTAGGGGATCTCGGCTGCTGGATTAATCAACCCTGTTCTTGTGGACTGACTTCACCACGTTTCCGACTTAAAGAACGCCATGGTTCCCTGTTACGTGTAGGCAGTATTTTTTTCAATCTTGCTGATTTGTCTGAACAATTGGCATTACCCGTGCAATGGATAATCGACCATAACCGTGATGGTGTCGATAACATTCAGCTATGGGTTGATCATGTCGATCCCCACACTGTGCGCCAAAATTTATTGAAAGATCCCAAAATCGCCGAAATTGTTGCAGGAAACCTGCTGAATTTAGACGTCATTTCCACTTCAAGTGCAAAATTTCACCGCAATGAACATAGTGGGAAAACACCATTATTCATCGACTTGCGTAAATATTAATTGAGTAAAATTAAGATGATGACCAAAACGACATTGACTGATTTGCTCCATCATGCGCGCGAGCATTCTGCTTATTACCGAGAACGCTATCAGTCCATTCCCGATAATTGGGTTTTGGAAGATTTACCTCTTGTAGAGCCTAACCATTATTGGGAACATTCAAACGACTTACCAACTTGGCCTGTGCTGACTGCACCGCTGGAAGGCGGTCATGTGTTTAAAACAGGTGGCTCAACCAGCGATGGGAGGTTATCAGTTTTCAGTCAGCAGGAATGGAAAGCATTTATTCATTCCTTTGGCCAAGGAATTGCCCGCCAATTAAAAGCCGGAGATCGGGTGGCTAACCTGTTTTTTGCTGGCGATCTTTATACCAGCTTTATATTCATCCACGGCGCATTATCGAATGCACCCATCCCGATATTGGAATTTCCTTTCACCTGTAAGGTTGAAGATGAATTGCTGATTAACAATATTCGTCTTCACAACATTAATGTACTGGCAGGTGTTCCCGTGCAGTTAATCCGCCTAGCTCACTATTTGAAAGAGATGGGACAAACATTACCGATGGTGGAAACCATTCTCTATGGTGGAGAAAGTTTGTTTGATTCACAGGTCGCGATCATACGACAAGTTTTTCCTCACGCTCGTTTAGGTTCAATCGGTTGTGCCAGTGTCGATGCAGGTTTGATTGGTTTTGCTGATCCTGACTGCAAACAGGGCGAGCATCGCGTATTTTCTGACGAAACGATTATCGAAATCGTCGATGAAATCACTCACCAACCCATTATTGAGTCAGGGAAACGTGGCTTATTAGTCGTCACTAACCTGCAACGACAACTTATGCCTGTGATCCGCTATCCTACTGGTGATATGGCTTGCTGGTGCGAGCCAGAACAGCCAGGCCGTAAATTTGCCCTGCAAGGACGTGCTAATCAAGGCTATCGTATACGATTTGGCATCCTATCGTTATTCCCTGACGACTTAGCGACACAGTTATCACAACAAACCGAGCTTTTAGCCTGGCAATTGGAACTAAGCCAGAAAGCGGGGCAAGATCAAATTCGGTTGTTGGTAGCAAGCCTGCAAACTGTAGATATCGACAGAATACGCCATCGGGTTATGGCCGCATTCCCGGGCTTAAAAGAGGCTTGCATCCACCAAAATATGCTGGAGATCGTGCAAACCAATGTTGATAGCATGTATACGCACCCACGATCAGGAAAGTTGCAGCGAGTTGTGGATCTACGTCGTTATAACTAAGGTTGAAATCGATGACTATCTTACCATCCACTATTCAAATCCGCAGCTATCAGCCAGGAGATGATAAAAAGATCAGCCAATTATTCCGTGAGGTTTACGGCGATTCGTATGTCTATCCTGACATTTATCTACCAAGGCTCATCAATGACTACCAGTCCACAGGGCAATGGTACTCTGCCTTAGCATTCCATCAAGGTTTACTTATTGGTCATGCTTCTCTGGTTAAAGATATGGTACAGAAAAATCAGGCAGAACTGGCTCTAATTGCGGTGTATCCTGCTTTTCAAGGTCACGGTGTGGCTAAGTCTCTGGGCAGTTATTTATGCCACTATGCGAAAGAGCAAGGCTATAATTTATTGACGATAAAACAGGTATGTTCACATCCTAAAAGCCAGTACATCGCCCAAAATTTGGGTTTCTACTCTACGGCACTGATGCTGGATTATGTTGATTCGCCATTTGGACTGCCAGAACCCGAAAGTATTATTCAAGGTATTTTACCGCTTAAATCATTGCCATTACCTAGACTAAACTGGCCCCAGCCCTGGCAAGGCTGGGTCGCCCAGGTCAGTCAATATGTTGGTGAATCATCCCTAAATTCACCACCAGTGTGCCAGCGCTCCATGATCTCCGAGCCATTTAGCATTGAAAAATCTGGCCGACGTTTGGAAATCACACTATACGAGGTTCATGCTGACTTTCTATCTGAGGTCATCGATCTTCCCTCTGGCCAGTTAATCTATTTGAAACTGCCAGCGTGTGAAGAAGCTCTGGAATTGTGCTCATTGCTGAAAAAAGGCGGATTTCGATTCGCCGGGCTTTGCCCGGACACGCATGATGGATGGTTTTTGCTGTGGCTACGGGGCTACCAAGTAACGCCCTATCAATTTCATGATAGGGGTACTCAACATCTCTATCAGATGGAATTGGGGGGTTAATTAACCACATAATTGACATGGCAAAAAGCGTATCTTAAGCAATACCTCAGCTTTGATTAAAAAAACGCTTTACAAATGATATTGAGAACGATTATCATTCTTAGCACTTTCAGTGCACCACCTTCAGGGTCCATGTGAAAGTACGACATTGCTCACATTGCTTCCAGTGTTTACTTTTATAGGCCAACTTTATGTTGGCTTTTTTTTCGTCTTATCATTGCCTTACTGTTATTCAAATTTTTTGAAAATTAAGATTAAATCTTCCATCTTTTCTATTTAATACCTTCAACTAGACTACAAAAAAAACTTTGAAGGGTTTTGCAATGATCTACTTACGCCAAGCTTCAGAACGGGGCCATGCCAATCACGGCTGGCTGGACAGTTGGCACACTTTTTCATTCGCCAACTATTATGATGCAAATTTCATGGGATTTTCTGCTCTCAGGGTCATTAACGAAGATGTGATTGACGCTGGTCAGGGATTCGGTATGCATCCTCACAAGGATATGGAAATATTGACCTATGTACTGTCTGGAACGGTGGAGCATCAAGACAGTATGGGTAACAAAGGGCAAGTGTCTGCGGGAGAGTTCCAGATTATGAGTGCAGGAACAGGCATCCGTCACTCAGAATATAACCCACAGCATGATAGCCAACTGCATCTTTACCAGATCTGGATCATGCCAGAAAAAACGGGACTCACTCCCCGTTATGAGCAACACCGTTTTGATACAACCGAAGGTCGCCAATTAATTCTCTCTCCTGATGCCCGTTCGGAGTCCCTAAAAGTTTTTCAGGATATGACATTATGGCGTTGGACATTAAAAAACGGCGAAGATGGTGAATATAACATGGAAAAAACACGAAACATCTGGATCCAGATCGTTCGGGGTGAAGTGATAATCAATGGAGTGCGGGCTACCACCAGCGATGGTGTCGCTATTTGGGATGAATCCCATCTTCAGCTAACTGCAAATCAAGAAAGTGAGATACTGCTGTTTGACTTACCACCCAACTGATGTTGAGTCTCGAAAAAGAACTCTACTCAACCGAATAGAGTTCTTTCATCGAAAACTTAAAATTACATTACAGTTTAGGACCTGCTTTCACCAATGCAGCACCCGCAGCGGTATCCGTATATTTATCGAAGTTATCAATAAAGCGCTGGGCCAGATCTGTTGCCTTCACATCCCATTCGGATTTATCGGCATAGGTATTGCGTGGATCTAAAATGTGGGTATCTACGCCCAGCAAGGTCGTTGGTACGGCCAAATCAAAAATCGGCAGTTGAATGGTATCCGCATCTTCAATATCACCACTGAGAATCGCATCAATAATCGCGCGGGTATCTTTGATGGAAATACGCTTACCCGTGCCATTCCAGCCAGTATTAACCAGATAGGCTTTCGCGCCCGATGACTGCATACGTTTAACCAGAACTTCCGCATATTGCGTCGGATGCAGTGACAGGAATGCCGCGCCAAAGCAAGCAGAGAAAGTAGGTGTAGGCTCTGTCACACCGCGCTCAGTGCCCGCCAATTTTGCCGTGAAGCCAGACAGGAAATGATATTGGGTTTGTTCTGGAGTCAAGCGGGAAACCGGAGGCAGTACACCGAAAGCATCTGCGGTCAGGAAAATAACCTTGGTTGCGTGCCCTGCTTTTGAGATCGGTTTAACGATATTTTCAATATGGTAAATCGGGTAAGAAACACGGGTATTTTCTGTTTTGGAACCATCGTTGAAATCAACCGTACCATCCGCCAGTACAGTGACGTTTTCCAACAGGGCATCACGGCGAATGGCGTGATAGATATCCGGCTCAGCCTCTTTGGACAAATTGATAGTTTTCGCGTAGCAGCCACCTTCAAAGTTAAACACGCCGTCATCATCCCAGCCATGTTCATCATCACCGATTAACTTACGTTTTGGATCAGTGGAAAGCGTGGTTTTCCCTGTCCCAGAAAGACCAAAGAAAATAGCAACATCCCCCGCTTCACCCACGTTGGCAGAACAGTGCATAGAGGCAATACCTTTTAGTGGTAACAGGTAGTTCATCATTGAGAACATCCCTTTTTTCATTTCACCACCGTACCAAGTACCACCGATTAACTGCATACGCTCTGTCAGGTTAAAGGCAACAAAGTTTTCAGAATTCAGCCCCTGTTCTTTCCATTGTGGGTTGGTGCATTTAGCGCCGTTCATCACAATAAAATCAGGTGTAAAGCCAACTAATTCTTCGTCTGACGGGCGGATAAACATATTTTTTACAAAATGTGCCTGCCACGCCACTTCAGTGATAAAACGCACTTTCAGACGCGTATCCGCATTGGCTCCGCAAAAAGCATCAACCACAAACAAACGTTTGCCTGAAAGCTGCTGAGTAACCAAACCTTTTAGATGAGACCAGGTTTCCTGACTGAGCGGTTTATTATCGTTCTTTCCTTTGCCCTGATCAGCCCACCATACGGTGTCGCGGGTCACTTCATCACGGACAATATATTTATCTTTTGGAGAACGTCCCGTGAAAATACCTGTATCTACCGCGACAGCACCGAGGTTAGTCAATGTACCACGCTCATACCCTTGTAGCGTGGGTTGAGTCTCTTCAGAGAATAACAGTTCATAACTTGGGTTATAAACAATTTCACTAACACCATGAATACCATAAACCGCAAGTTCCTGCTCAGTAATGCCTGTAACGCTCATTTGTTGCTCCTGGTCGGTTATACTTTATCTCTGTGGGGGATAATAAATAATTATGACTAATTAACAGCGATTATTATCAAAAAATTGAAATCACATTACTTTTTTTAAGTTTATATGAGACACAGGACACGGAATGGCAAAGTCATTCGTAATAGAAAGGGCGTAATATAACGCCCTATGGAACCTAGTTAGTGCAACCGCGCTGTTTTTGCAGCTTTTATTTCGTTGATATCTTTCTCGTCGAAAACATAATGCATACCACAGAATTCACATTGCATGTCAATTTTGCCATCGTTATGCAAAATTTCCTGTAGATCGGCTTCCGATAATGTCACCAGGGTATCAGCACAGCGTTGCTGGGAGCAGGTGCAATGAAATGCAACTTGCTGAGGTTCATATAGCGTGACATCTTCTTCATGATAAAGGCGATGCAAAATCTCTTTCGCATCCAGCGTAAACAACTCTTCACCCTTAATGGTTGCAGTTAGTTGCACCAAATGGTCAAGCATCTCTTCGCTGCCTTCCTGTGCCCCAGGCAAGATCTGCAATAACATGCCACCTGCGGCTATTTTTCCGTCTTGAACACCAGTACGAATAAACAGGCGAGTTGGTAACTGCTCTGACTGCTTGAAATACGCATCCAGACACTCTGCTAACGTATTGCCTTCCAGCGCCACAACGCCCTGATAACGTTCGCCTTCTGTTGGAGTCACTGTGATCACCATATAACCATTGCCGATCATATCGTGCAGGCTACTTGCGGCATTCACTTCACCATCGATGCGCGCCGTGCCACGCATCTGTTGCAGATTGTTACCATTAATTACCGCCAGTTTGACCGGCCCATCCCCCTGGATCTGTACCGTGATATCCCCATTGAATTTCAAGGTAGCGGTTAACAGGCTGGTTGCGACCAACAATTCACCCAATAGCTGCTGTACCGGTTGGGGAAAATGATGATTCTCCAGCATCCGTTGGTAAGTTTCACTAACGGAAACAAGTTCTCCCCTGACAGAATGGCTTTCAAATAAAAAGCGGTGTAATTGGTCATGCTTGGTCATAAATCTCTCTCATTTCACTGAGACGGTTGTCCCCTTCGTCTTTCAAATTGCCCGTTTTTATTGGATACAACTTAAAATCGATTAAGTATTTTCCGACTCATTTAATTTTGCGTTCTTGAATTTTATTAGTGTACGCCGTTCTTTTTTATCTGGACGACGATCAGGATGCGGCATCGTAAGCGCATTCATTTTACGAGCTAATGCCATTTTTTCCCGATTGATAATGCTCTCCGCCGTTTCCTGATAAAGCTGTTGGGCTTCAGTAGCACTCCGCCTGTGACTACATAATGCCAAGACGATCACCGTTTTTTCATCATTTCCCTGACGCAGTTTAATCTCTGCATTCAATTCAACCAGCTTACTCGGCTTACTCCGTTGCCCATTATAATGGACTTTTCCCCCTTCTATCATTTCACGTGCGAGGGGACGGGTTTTATAAAAACGGGCAGCCCACAGCCATTTATCAAGGCGAACAACCTGATCAGTGTCTGAATTCTGCATGGATATTTCTCCCATTAAAACAGTTATCGTAGTATTGGGTAATATGTTGGATACGCCGTCGGTTCTTCTGCTTTTTCTTGATAATCAATATGACGTTGACGATCAACGTTACCAGCAAGATCGCTAACAGCAAACAACTTCCCAAATAACGAATAATCGACGTAGAATCCGGTTCACGATGCAACATGATATGGCGCGTCCCATTGGGATCTTCTGACAATTTTGTCACAATCCCCTCGGTTTCAAATGGTGTCTTCATCAACAGTTCTAAAAGCCCCTGTAATTCCCGCCACCGATCTAAAGCTGAATGTTCGTATATGTATTGTGTCCGCATCGGGTATTCAACTAAAGTTTTTCCTTCATCGCTTAGTAATAAAACCCCTCCCGGAGAAGGGCTGTTTATAAGAATGACCATTCTATCGATCTCGCGATAGATAAATGATGCCGTAGTAGAATCAACCAGTTTTTCCAATGCATCAGCACTGATAGAACGCAACAACACCTTAGTTCCATCCAGCTTGCCATTTTCCGTGTCTTTCAACAATTCATCCCAATTTCTGGCATTTCCCAAATTGACTAAGGCATTTTTCAAACGGTCACAATCAGTATCGTTTTGGCACAATTTTTGTGTTTTCAAAATGATCTGGGAAAAATTGTTGAGCAAAGTCATACCTGATTTAGCAATAGCTACATTCAGACTGGAATTAATTTTACGCTCCACTGGGTGTAACTGTTCACCCACCGCTGTAATCAGTGCTGAAGCACTTTCGACAATTTCAGACTCCAGCATAGGTAATGGAATTTCACTATTCCAATAGATACCCACACAATCAAATGGTGCGAATATTGTAATATTGGCTTTGGGCATGATATTGGGGGGAACATAGCACATTCCAACACCTTTGACCTTTAATACATCCCCTTCCTTCAACGGCATATTTTGTAGCTCATGAAAGCTGGTAATAACCTTGGTATTACTGCCATGTAACCAGGCAAAACTCAGCCGCATGGATAAGTTCACCGGCTGGTAAAAGTAAAGCAACAGTATGGCAAATACAGAGAAAACCACCAACATCACATTCTTTCTACTACGTTGATAAGGATAGTGCTTCTCTTCTTCATGCAAAGAGAGATAACGCCCCTGCCGTACAACATGGCAGTTGGTGTAAATGTCAATATCGGTATTCTGATCAAGATCATGGGAAATATAAGGTTCCCAATGGGCAGGATAAACAAGATCAATGCCGCCCAAAGAGATATTATTTCTTTGATCCGGTTCAAATTCACTAAATATTCCCCATCGCTTCGGAATGCCGTTGAAACAATGGATATCGACTAATTTCCGACTAGAGGGCAATCGGAAATGAGACCAGAAACTCCCCAAAATAAACAGGAACGCCACTAATATTAACCACGGCAACATTGGTATAGGCACAAAAAGAGCAACAAACCACAGCGATAAACCAACACACATCAGGATACTCTCCTGAATACCTGTTGTTTTCCGCAGTCGGTATTCTTCCAATGTCTCCTTGCGGATATACAGTAAGTTAGCACTTGAATTGCCATTTTTTTGAATGGAAGCATGTCCGGTTTTTGCCGTTACTCTCGAGATGGACAGCTCTTGTTGATAATCTTTCAGAAAGTGGCCATTAATCGCGATGACAAGCGGCATGGATGCAGTTTGGACAATTTCAATCGTATTTTGCTGCGTGATAAATGGCTCAAACAATACTGGTAAATGTATTTCCGTTTCACCAAGATAATAGCGCCAATGATGCACTCCATTCGTTGCGGCAGAAAAACGGGTAATAGGGTGAGTAATGGTATAAACATCATCCTTTTTCACAGGGAGTACCGGACAATTAGCTCTGTGCCTACCATTTGTTTCCATCAGAAGACGGGCATTTTGCAAGTAAGATTCGATGGCTTGATATTCGTCGGTATTCAGTTTACGGCAAGCGGCTTTAGTCATTGACTGTAGATAACGCGCGTTACCAAGCTGCCTCCATCTGAAAATCAGAAAGGAAGCCATTATAATCAGACTAATAATAAAAATAGCCAATATAATGACCAATGAGCTCATTTTTTCTCCATGCTCATAATAGCAGTACAGAGATCAGTAGAATAACAATCTCGTAAAACACCCAGAATCGGGCTATTCCTATTCTTGTCTTCTATTTTTTAATTTTATTTACAAAAGGTTATATAATTTTTCTCATACCTTTCCATAAACTAAAGTCTTTTTACAAGGATAAGTAAGATAGCAACAAAAATACATTCAAGCGATAATCGCTGTTATTTACTAGCATAATCAGCCATATTAAAGCAAAACTTGGATGCGTAATTATTTCATCACAATACTTAATAAATACAGTAATATTTAAGTTAATTAACGCATTATTGTTTTCAACATGACAACCACCAGGGGCAAGCATGATTGATCTAAAAAAACCTAAGATACTGAATATAAATGACGTTGCCCGCTCACGCCTATTCAATATTCAATCTGTTGATCTTGAATTCAGTAATGGTGTAAAACGCGTTTATGAACGAATGAAACCAGCAAATCGTGAAGCAGTTCTAATTATTCCGGTTATCGGTGATGAATTAATTCTGATTCACGAATATGCCGTTGGCATCGAACAATATGAATTAGGTTTTCCAAAAGGTGCCATTGATGCTGGCGAGAATATTTTTGAAGCCGCCAATCGTGAATTGAAGGAAGAAATTGGTTTCGGTGCAGGAAAACTGGAACTGTTGACGAAATTGACGATGGCACCGTCCTACTTTTCCAGCAAAATGAATATCATGATTGCGCACGATCTCTATCCAGAATGTCTGAAAGGTGATGAACCTGAACCACTGGTGCAGAAACGCTGGCCAATCTCTGACATGATGTCACTACTAGAACACCCCGATTTCAACGAAGCCAGAAATGTGAGCGCCCTATTTTTTGCTCAACGCTACCTGCAAACAAAAAAATAATGGGAAACATTAATTAATGTATTCTTTAAAAACGAGTATAAAATTGATCTCTCTATACCAATTTTATACTCATTTTAAGTGAAATACGGAGATAAAGAATAAACACCTAAATAGAGTAAGGTTTAATTTGATATATGTAATAAATTTAATGATATTTATGAAAAATAACTCAGCTTATTAAAAATAATAAATAAACAAATTAACTACACCTGTAAAATTAATTCGCATCATAATCATATCTTCCCCAGTAAATAACAAAAGGCCTTGCCAGTTCCCTAGCAAGGCCTTTTTATCTTTCATTGCCGTTATTTTGGCTACAGGAAGATCAATCAGAATAATTCACGGCTTTCACCATTTTCAGTGACAGTCGTTCCAACATCTGGTACAGCATATTCCGTCGGCTGAGTGCCATCAATGAAATATTCTTTACGGGTATTGCTACCACCGTTAGCTAACTTGCCTGTTGCCCGATCAATCGTGACAGAAACAATACCAGCAGGGGGTTCCATGACTTTCTCAGGAACACCTGCCAATGCTGCTTTCATAAAATCATCCCAGATTGGCTGAGCCGTTTTCGCACCACCTTCACCCTTTAATGCCGGAGTGCGCCCCAAACTTCGGCTATGTTCATCAAAGCCAATCCAGGCTGTTGCTACCCTATCTGGGCCATAACCGGAGAACCACGCATCTTTTGAGCTGTTGGTCGTCCCGGTCTTGCCACCAATATCACGACGCTTTAAATCACGGGCAGCACGCCAGCCCGTGCCCATCCAACCTGGCTCACCAAAGATATTGGTATTTAAGGCATCATGAATAAGGAACGCCAACGGTGTACTGATAACGTGGGGGGCATACTGTTGATCATCCACATGAACATTTCCCGATACGCTTTCTAACTCCGGTTGTGGTGGTAAAGCTGGATTTTGCGGCATATCAGAATGCGCCACGTTCTCAATGGAATCTTCAGATAATTCGATGGAACGTGCTGTTTCACCATAAATCACTGGAATATTTTCACATTGTGGACAAGCAAGTTTAGGTTTCGCTTCAAACAACACTTTCCCTTCATCATCTTCAATTTTGCTGATGAAGTAAGGATCAACCAAGTAACCACCATTTGCCATCACGGCATAACCGCGCACTAACTGTAGCGGGGTAAATGAAGGAGAACCCAGAGCCAAAGATTCTGTGCGTACAACGTTTTCACCCGGTAAACCAAAGCGCTTTAAGTAATCAGCAGCATAATCAACTCCCATCGCACGCATGGCTCGAACCATTACTACGTTTTTGGATTGCCCTAACCCCTGACGCAAGCGAATTGGACCATCGTAAGTCGGTGGTGAGTTTTTCGGACGCCAATCCGTTCCAGCTCCCGCATCCCAACGGCTGATTGGTGCATCATTCAGTAATGAAGCCAATGTCAGCCCCTTATCCATTGCAGCGGTATACAGGAATGGCTTGATATTGGAACCGACCTGACGCAATGATTGTGTCACACGGTTAAATTTACTCAATTCAAAATCAAATCCACCGACCAACGCTTCTATCGCACCATTCATCGGATTGATGGAGACCAGCGCCGCATTAACATCAGGAAGTTGAGCCAACCACCAGGTATCATTAACTTTTCTGATCCAAATTTGTTCGCCTGCCCGAATGACCTCATTGACACTACGTGGTACAGCGCCTTGTAAGCTGTCGGTTTTAAATGGACGTGCCCAGCGCACACCTGCCATTGTCAACTCAACTTTGCTACCATCCACCAGCATCACTTGTGCCTGGTTAGTACTGGATTGTGTCACAATGGCCGGTACCAGAGGACCATATTTAGGCAAGGTTTTCAGCTTATCGATAACTTGTGTTTGGCTCCATGCTGGCTGATTGGCTTTCCACAACACTTCCTGGGGACCGCGGTAACCGTGACGGACATCATAGTCAATCACATTGGAACGAACCGCGTTCACAGCCGCTAACTGGGTTTTGCGTGTGATAGTGGTATAGACCTTATAACCATCTGTATAGGCATTTTCACCATAACGATTGATCATTTCCTGACGAGCCATTTCTGTCAGATAAGGCGCAGAAAAAACGATTTGTGGCGCGTGATAACGGGCAACCAATTTTTCTTCTCTGGCTTCATCGTACTGGCGCCGAGTGATATATCCCTCTTCCAGCATCCTGCCCAATACTACATTGCGGCGGCTGATCGCACGATCATAAGAATAAAGTGGGTTAAACGTTGAAGGCGCCTTCGGCAAACCAGCAATCATCGCCATCTCACCTAATGTCAACTCGTTGACGTTCTTGCCAAAATAGACATGAGCCGCAGCACCAACACCATAAGCACGATAGCCGAGATAGATCTTGTTGAGATACAACTCCAGGATTTCATCCTTAGTCAATAATCGTTCGATCTTAATCGCCAGAAATGCTTCTTTCGCTTTACGTATCAATGTCTTTTCTCGGCTAAGAAAAAAGTTTCGCGCTAGCTGCTGAGTGATAGTACTCGCCCCTTGGGAAGCATGACCTGAAGTCATTACCACAGAAACAGCACGGATAACCCCAATAGGATCAACCCCGTGGTGTTCATAAAAACGGCTATCTTCCGTGGCAATAAAGGCTTTCTCCATTAGGGGAGGGATTTCTGACAAGGTAAGGGGTAAACGGCGTTTTTCGCCATATTGGGCTATTAATTCGCCATCAGCACTGAACACCTGCATCGGTGTTTGTAATCGGACATCCTTTAGTGTCGCAACATCGGGAAGCTGTGGCTCGATATATTTGTACAAACCAAAAATCGAGGCAACTCCCAATAAAATGCAAACAACAATAAGGATCAAAAAATACTTTATGAACTTCACCTGAAATTTCTCACGCCATGTTAATCGGGCAGTTTATAAACGATCAGTACGTAGTATAAAAGGCTTAGTATAAAGGGATTAGTATAAGGGCTGTACAACACTATATGTACAATAACGATATTTACAATAATAGATATCACCTTTGCCAATCCCGCTTTCATGTTTCATTAGGTTTTCATTAACTTGATGTTTTCGTTGATAGTAGATAAGGAGATCTCGATATGTATCCACCTAAATGGTATATCGGATTGGATGTCCAAGATCATTACATTCGTGCTCTTGCCGCCATTAAACGCCGTGACGGTTGGCAACTTCGGCATTGCTGGCAATATCACTTATCCAGCGAGATTATTTCAGGAGGACGGCTACAAGATCCTGAAAAATTACTCCGCATTTTAATGCAATGGCGAAAAATATTACCTAAGAATCTTAGCCTAAGATTAGCCCTCCCTGTTCAGCAAACCTTACAGCGACAGATCGCCTTGCCTGACTCTACTGCGTTGCAGGAGCCGGAACTCGGCTGGTTTGTGCACGCTAATGCTGAAAAACAATTTCCTGTCAGTGACCTGGCGTTGGATTATCGTGTTCATGGTCAGCAAATTTGCATCAGTGCAACTCGTCAAAAAGATCTCAACCTCTGGCTGAATCTGTTCGCAGAGATCAATTTATCCCTTGATGCCATTGATATTGCACCCTGTGCATTGCGTTATGTCGCCAAACTTGCGGGAGCGCCTGACGACAGTTGGTTGGTTCACAAACGTATGACAGATTGGCTATGGGTAGCTCCCGCTAACCGACCTTTCAGTTATGGCCTGGTAACTTCACAACCGGATTCCCATCTGACCCAGATCATCAACCAGCTCCCCATGACGCCAGAAACCGAAGATTATGCAATTTATTACAGCGATGAAGAACAATCGACATCAGTAAAAGCGATATCAGTGTCAACAAAATCAATCAATATCTGGCAACTCTTAATGGCATTCCGTCATTATCATCCCCCGCTGCCAGATAAAACGAATGCGTTCATTATTGCCGCAGGTTTAGCGCTCAGGCCGAGTGATCAGTGATGCATCAAGTCAATTTCTTACCCTGGCGACAGAAAAGGCTGAAACGTCAGTGCCAAACATGGGGAGCGCTACTTTGCCTACAACTGACGTTGTGGGCAGCAGTATTGGTGTTTATTTCTATGCTACAAACAAACCAGCTTAGACAATATCGCGGACAATTAACGGAAATGACTCACCAATTGACTCAATTACAACAAACTATCAGTACAACAGACCAAGCTATGCAACAGCACCAACAATTGTCACAACAATTACGGAAAAAACGCCTATTCATGGAACAGAATCAACGCTATTTACAACTATTTCGTCAACTTCCTTATTTGTTACCAGAGGACAGTTGGCTGACTGCATTTAGTGACGACAGTGGACAATTAATTTTTACCGCCCGCAGTCAAAGCTATACAGATATCTCTAATTTGTTGGATAACCTGACTGACGATACTTCGCTTATCAATGTGCAGCTAAGCAAAATGACCACGACAGAAGATCATTTTAAGGTTTTTACCATTGATGCAAATTGGTTGATGGGAGAGTCCGATGAGAAATAATTATCTTGAATGGTTTTATCGGCCTGTCTGGCAACAGCTTATCTTGCAACAATTGCTCATCATCTCACTGCTGTTGGGATTCTACTTTTTGGTTTGGCAGAAAAATCGGTATGAAATTCATACCCTCCAGAGCAATATTAAGCAGCAGCAACACAATACAGTACTATCTCAGCAAAAACTTGCTGAACTCCCCTCTTTGCCTGAAATGCAACAACAGATCCAACATATGACCACAAACCTTGCTCAAAGCAGCCATCTTTCATCCTCAAAAAATAATACGAGCATACTCAAACAACTGCATATACCACTAACCCATTCCGGCAGTCAGCTAATGGAATGGAAAATCCACAAAGAAAACGAACACGTTTTCTTGCATATCATGTTGTCGTTAAATTACGGCCAATTCCTCCATTTCTTGAATGAAATGCAAAAATTGCAATCACCGCTACTAATTAAGCATATTACAATTACTCCTGATGAGGATAACCTAATGGTTCGCATGGTTTTTTCAGATAAGGAGAAATCATGAACTCCCATCCTTGGATCCTCCTAATCTGCCTATTATTACCTCTATTCGGTTTTGCTACAGAAAATTCTGCTGCGAAAAACCGTACCGGAGAAGAGCCAGATTTCGAAATGCTAAGAGACCCATTCCAGCCTCCAATAATAGAGAATGCAACTGACTTTTCTCCAGCAGAGCAAAATGAGCAAGGACAAGAGATCGAATATCAGGTAATAACTTTGCAATATGCCGATGCAGAGCAAGTAGCAGAACAATTACAGCAAAATCATCCTGCATTACTGACAAAATGGGGAAAGGTTGAACACGACCCCTTAACTAATAGCCTGATCTTGGAAGATAAATTTGATGCCATTACTCGTATCAAAAACTGGCTAAAAGAAGTCGATACCCCGCAGCAACAAGTACAAATTACCGCCCATATTGTTACCAGCAGCAGGGAAGCACTACATGAATTGGGAATTCATTGGGGAGTGAATGCCGATCCACACAATCAATCAATAGGTCTAAATCGCTTAAATCTACATCAACCGGCTGGCAACCAACGCCATAGGTTGGTACTAAATACCGCCCGCATTCATGCAAACTTGCTAGAACTAGAACTCAGCGCACTAGAACAGGAAAGCCAGCTCGATATCATTGCTAGCCCACGACTCACAGCTTCACACCAACAAACAGCCAGTATCAAGCAAGGTTCTGAAATTCCTTATATCGTTCAGAACAAGAATAAAACAACCGTCCAATTTAAAGAGGCAGTATTAGGTATGGAAGTGACTCCACATATTTTAAAGCAGGGAAAAATCCGACTCGCGCTAAAAATCAGCCAAAATGCCCCCGGTTTTCCCATCAATCAAGGAGGAAATGAAAATCTGGCTATCGATAAACAAGAAATAATAACCCAAGTTACGATTAAAAATGGGGAGACCTTGATTCTTGGAGGGATCTTTCAACAGAAAAAAACCGCAAGTTTACAAAAAGTTCCTTACCTGTCAGATCTTCCTCTATTAGGGGAATTATTTAACCAAAAAGGAGAGCAACATAGCCGCAGGGAACTCGTAATTTTTATTACGCCTCAATTGGCCGATATTTAACCAACAAAAATATTACATAAAAATCAATACATTAATAATGAAATTGTGTTTTTTCTGCCAAATCACCTACCGTTTTTCTTGGTCTGGCCTGTTTATGGATTTGACGCTGAGAGTAATTTAGCATACAAGGATTAACTAATTGAGTGAACAGATCTAACATCGCAAGCAAGAGCCTATATGCCCAATAGATTGCAAATTGCAGCAAAACAGCAAGTTGTAAGATGGAAGGTAGAGACAATAGGCTCTCAATCGGCCCGCAAAAGTATGAATCCGATGATTCAGTTCGTGCGAAATTTATATAGTTGCAATACAGGCTGATGTGCTGAGATAATTTTCCTATCTGATCTCACATTATCACTCATGAGGTTTCAGTTTAGGTCCCGTGGCTAATCTTATTGGCGGGGCGGGTTATCATTAACAACAGTCTTAGTAATACCAAAAACATGGCAGAGAAACGCAATATCTTTCTGGTTGGGCCTATGGGTGCCGGCAAAAGCACTATTGGTCGTCAGTTAGCTCAGCAACTCAATATGGAGTTTTATGACTCTGATCAAGAAATTGAGCGACGTACCGGAGCTGACGTGGGCTGGGTATTTGATGTGGAAGGCGAGGAAGGCTTCCGCGATCGCGAAGAAAAAATAATTAACGAACTGACTGAAAAACAAGGCATCGTATTGGCTACTGGAGGGGGATCTGTTAAATCAAAAGAAACCCGCAATCGCCTGTCTGCCCGTGGTGTGGTCGTCTACTTAGAAACAACCATTGAAAAACAGTTGGCTCGTACCCAGCGCGATAAAAAACGCCCTTTACTTCAAGTTGATGCACCAGCACGAGAAGTTTTAGAGAATTTGGCTGATGAGCGCAATCCTCTTTATGAGGAGATTGCTGATGTGACTATTCGCACAGATGAGCAAAGCGCCAAAGTCGTTGCTAACCAAATCATTGAACTATTGGAAAAAAACTGATTATAGCGAGTCCGCACGGCGGCAAATGATAAGGCGAAGGCTGATATGGAACAAGTGACTGTTACGTTAGGTGAAAGAAGCTATCCAATTACCATAGCCGAAGGGCTATTTTCTGACAGTGAGGCATTCAAACCCTTGCAAGCGGGTCAACAGGTCATGATAGTGACTAATGAAACACTTGCCCCCCTGTATCTTGAACAGGTGAAATCCACATTGCAGAGAATGGATCTTCGGGTAAATGAAGTTATCTTGCCTGACGGTGAACAGCACAAATCACTTTTTGTGCTCAATGACATTTTTTCCGCCTTGCTGGAAAATAATCATGGTCGTGACACAACCCTTATCGCCCTTGGTGGTGGTGTAATCGGTGATATGACGGGATTCGCCGCGGCTAGTTATCAACGCGGTGTCCGTTTTATCCAAGTACCCACCACGCTGCTCTCTCAGGTTGACTCTTCCGTCGGTGGAAAAACAGGAGTCAACCACCCCCTCGGTAAAAATATGATAGGCGCGTTCTACCAGCCCGCTTCGGTTATTGTCGATCTCAATGGCCTGAAAACATTACCGGCTCAAGAGTTATATTCTGGTCTGGCTGAAGTCATTAAATATGGCATTATTCTGGATGGCGAATTCTTTGGCTGGCTTGAAGAGAATATTGAGAAATTACTGGCCCTCGACAACCAGGCAATGGCTTATTGCATCCGTCGTTGCTGCGAACTCAAAGCGTTGGTTGTTGCAGCTGATGAACAAGAACGCAGTGGAATGCGGGCTCTGTTAAACCTTGGCCATACCTTTGGACATGCGATTGAGGCTGAAATGGGTTATGGCGTCTGGCTGCATGGTCATGCTGTTGCTGCGGGTATGGTGATGGCGGCCAGGGCATCTGAACTTGTCGGCACATTCTCAGAACAGGACACCCAGCGTATTATCCGCTTGCTGGAACGCGCAAAATTACCTGTCAATGGCCCTGAAGCAATGTCTCCTGATGCCTACTTACCTCATATGATGCGTGACAAAAAAGTTTCTGCCGGGAAATTGCATCTGGTATTACCGACAGCCATTGGGGAAGCAAAACTTCGTTCTGATATTGGGAAAGAAGTTATATTGGATGCTATTCGTCTATCTCAGCTATCCTCCCGCTAGTTACACTGACTCTCTAATTAATTCCAACTTAACTCTGGCAGTGAATTTTACTGCCAGAGTTAAGTTGGAAGATGAAGGGAATTTCTGGATATGGCAAAATTTGCGCTGATAATAAAAGCTGAATGATGAATTATTCTCTAGCTGTTATGCTATACAATAGCGAGATTATCAAATAAAGCATCATCGGTTTTAGTTAGGTCAGACTGCCAAACCTCTTCAATAGCAATTGGCAGAACTATCTCTGTTAGGAGGGCATATGGACGAATTAAAATCAGAAAACAAACAAAAAACAGAAAGTGAATTAAAGCCTGATACTTCTGATCGCAGCCCTCAACGCTCCAGAAGCCAATTCAATCAACCTAAGCTCGCAATATCTCGCCAACAAATAATGATCGGTGTTGGCATTTTGGTACTTTTACTTCTGATTATTGCTATCAGCTCTGCATTGAAATCACCCACCGAGCATGAAAAACAGCAAAATGCAGCGGAAAAGAGTATTGACCTTTCTGGTTCTCCTTCACTTTCTACCAATACCCCTGGCAGCGAGCAAGAAAATCCATCAGAACCAGAAAATCATGGTGCACGTGAAATCAGTCCGCCCCCCATCAATAGTACACCCAGCAAAGATCTTCCTCCCGAAACTGAAACGGGTGGCTACAACCAACGTATAGAGTTACCCGGTGATATTTCTGATGCTTTGAATCAACAACAAAGCACCATTAATCATTCTGTGCAAAACAATCTGACACAACCGCAGGCCAAACCCACGACTTCACCTGTTGAACCAAGCAAACCAGAGAAGGTTACGCCACCAAAAATAGAGAATAAGGCCAGGGAAGACAATCACTCCAAAGCAGCTAGTCAATATCAGACCAATAAAAAGCATGTCGCCGATGCTGGTGGTAATCTGCTGAATGCACCCGCAAATCGATTCACACTACAATTGAGTAGTGCCAGCCGTTCTGATACCTTAAGCGCCTTCGCGAAAAAAAATAACCTTGTTAATTACAAGGTTTATGAAACTAAACGCGATGGAAAAACATGGTTTATCTTGATCCACGGTAATTATGGTTCTGTTTCTGATGCTAAAAGAGCCATTTCCGCACTGCCTGCTGAAGTTCAGGCTAAAAAGCCTTGGGTCAGAAAACTACAACAAGTTCAGCAAGATCTGAAAAAATAAAACTATTTTGATTAGGCGCTGATATGCTGTCCTAAACAGAGTACAATCTGCGGCTCTGAAATTATTGAATAACTAATTTGACGGCATGAAAAAAAAACGCGCTTTCTTAAAATGGGCCGGTGGAAAATACCCCTTGGTAGATGATATTAAACGTCATCTGCCAGAGGGCGATTGCTTGATTGAGCCATTTGTTGGCGCAGGCTCGGTATTTCTCAATACCGATTATGATTCTTACATTTTGTCAGATATCAATATCGATCTGATCAATCTGTACAATGCCGTAAAATCTCGTGCAGATGAATTTATTAATCATGCCCGTCCATTATTTTCATCGGAGTTCAACACTGCCGAAAACTTTTATCGTCTGCGAGAAGAGTTTAACAAAAGCAAAGATCCCTTTCGCCGCAGTTTGCTGTTTCTTTACCTGAACCGCCACTGCTATAACGGGCTTTGTCGCTATAATTCACGAGGTGAGTTTAACGTACCTTTTGGTCGCTATAAAAAGCCTTATTTTCCTGAAAATGAGCTTTACTGGTTTGCGGAAAAATCCCAAAAAGCCACGTTCATCTGCCAGCATTACGAAATAGCATTAAACAATGCCTCACAGGGTTCGGTGATTTATTGTGATCCCCCGTATGCCCCACTTTCGGCTACGGCTAATTTTACCGCCTATCATACGAATAGTTTTAACCTTCTCGATCAGGAAAATCTGGCGGATATTGCCTATCATATCTCGTCTCAAAAAGGCATTCCGGTACTCATATCTAACCATGACACACCGATGACACGAGAATGGTATCATCAGGCTTCCCTTTACATTGTTAAAGCCCGCCGGACAATAAGCAGAAATATTCTTGCCCGCAGTAAAGTTGATGAACTTTTGGCGTTATACTGCCAGGAGTGATTGAGGTTTCCAGCCCCTGAAATAACAGGGGATAAAACAATGAATTGGAGAAGATAACAATGAAGAAAGATTTTCTGATTGCCCCATCCATTCTATCCGCAGATTTTGCCCGATTAGGTGAAGATACCGCTAAGGTTTTGGCAGCAGGTGCTGATGTTGTGCACTTTGATGTCATGGATAACCATTATGTGCCAAATTTGACGATTGGCCCAATGGTCTGCCAGGCATTGCGCGACTATGGCATTACTGCGCCAATTGATGTCCATCTAATGGTAAAACCTGTTGATCGCATTATTCCTGATTTTGCTCAGGCTGGTGCAACTTATATCACTTTCCATCCTGAAGCGAGTGAGCACATCGATCGCACTCTGCAACTTATCAAGGAACATGGCTGCAAAGCGGGCTTGGTTTTCAATCCAGCAACACCGCTTAGCTATCTTGATTATGTATTAGATAAGTTGGATGTGATTCTGTTGATGTCTGTTAACCCAGGTTTCGGTGGTCAATCTTTCATTCCAGAAACACTGAAAAAACTGCGTCAGGTACGCAAAATCATTGATGACAGCGGATATGATATCCGTCTCGAAGTTGATGGGGGTATCAAACCCAATAATATTGCTGCGGCAGCTCAAGCTGGCGCAGATATGTTCGTTGCCGGCTCTGCCATTTTCAGCCAGCCAGATTATAAAGCGGTTATTGATGAGATGCGCCGCGAATTATCGAAGGTAGCATAATGAAAAGTGATGTCGTAAAAGGAATTCGTGCCATTGCATTTGATTTGGATGGCACACTCGTGGACAGTGCGGGCAGTCTGGCTGACGCTTTGGATCAGGCACTGATGGCCAAAGGCTTACCCGCTGCGGGCAAGGAAAACGTCGCTGTCTGGATAGGCAATGGTCCTGATGTCATGGTTGAGCGTGCATTAAAGTGGGCTGGAGCAGAACTGTCTGCCGAATCGCATCGCGAAACGCGCAAGCTGTTTGATAAATTTTATGAAATCAGTGTAACCGCAGGCAGCCAACTGTTTCCCCAGGTAAAAGAAACATTGGCAGAATTGGCAAAACACCATTTGCCAATGGCGATTGTTACGAATAAACCCACCCCTTTTATTGCTCCATTGCTGGAATCATTAGGTATCAGTGAATACTTTTCATTGGTACTCGGCGGTGACGATGTTAAAGAGAAAAAACCTCATCCCGCACCACTTTATCTAACGATGGGTATGTTTGGTTTGCATAAAGAAGAATTGCTTTTTGTTGGCGATTCCCGTAATGATATTTTGGCTGCGCAAGCGGCAGGTTGCCCATGTATAGGCTTAACCTATGGCTATAACTACGGAGAGTCGATAGCATCAAGCCACCCAAATTATGTATTGAACCATTTTTCGGATTTACTCCCAACTATTGGACTATCCACTTTGAACCCATTATCCAGTCTGAAAATACAGGAAGCTTAATAAAATGAATGAACCCACTGCAATGAAGCCAAACTCCCAAAAACCTATTGTATTCAGCGGCGCACAACCCTCCGGTGAATTGACCATCGGTAACTATATGGGGGCGTTACGTCAGTGGGTTAAAATGCAAGATGAATACGATTGCATCTATTGCATCGTTAACCAGCACGCCATTACTGTGCGTCAAGATCCCAATGAACTGAAAAAACGCACGCTGGATACGCTGGCGCTTTACCTTGCCTGTGGTATTGATCCAAAGAAAAGTACCATCTTCGTTCAGTCACATGTGCCACAACATTCCCAGTTAAGCTGGGTGCTAAATTGCTACGCTTATTTCGGTGAACTAAGCCGCATGACTCAGTTCAAGGATAAATCAGCCCGCCATGCAGAAAATATCAATGCTGGCCTGTTTGATTATCCGGTTCTAATGGCTGCTGATATTTTGCTTTATCAGGCTAATCAAATCCCTGTGGGTATTGACCAAAAGCAACACCTTGAATTAACCCGTGATTTGGCGCTGCGGTTTAACGCTTTATATGGCGATATTTTCACTGTTCCAGAGCCATTCATTCCTACTGGTGGTGCTCGCGTGATGTCATTGCAAGATCCAAGCAAGAAAATGTCGAAATCGGATGATAATCGCAATAACGTCATCGCCCTGCTGGAAGACCCTAAATCCGTAGCCAAGAAAATTAAACGCGCGGTCACCGATTCTGACGAGCCACCTTGCGTGCGTTATGATCAGGAAAACAAACCCGGCGTTTCCAACTTACTGGATATCCTCGCTGGTGTAACAGGTAAAACTATTCCTGAATTAGAAGCCGAGTTTGAAGGTAAAATGTACGGCCATCTGAAAGGAGCCGTCGCAGATGCAGTAAGTGAAATGCTGACAGGCTTACAGGAACGTTTCCATCATTTCCGTAATGATGAAACTTTACTTAACCAAATTATGGCAGAAGGTGCGGCCAAGGCTCAGGCTCGCGCCCAGGCAACCTTGGATAAAGTCTATGAAGCGGTAGGCTTGATCGCTCATCCGTAACAGCCGATTCTATATCAATGCCAAAGGGTATCCATTTTCCCCCTTTGGCATATAAATTCCGTTAATTACCCAATAAACGACGATTAAAATCCTCAATTTTTCCATGCAATATGCGCTTTTGCATCGTCAGATTCCAACTGGCAGACAGCCCAGCCGCCCCCATTAAACGACGATACAGCTCTTCATCAAATGGGTTATGAAAAGCAATGGAAATAGCTTCCTTAACAGAAACATCGCTATTACGGCTTAACAGTTTTATCGGTTCACCAGCACTGACCAAACCAGGAGAGATAACTCGATATAACCAACCACATCGCCCATTATTTTGCATCATCGCAGCAAACTCATTGATGTTTGTAATAAAATTGAGTTTATAACATGGAGAACGTGGTTGAGTTACTTGAATCAGAGCTTCACCCCAGTGGAAAATATCACCAATATAGACATTATCTTCTGTCATGCCTTCTGTAGATATATTTTCACCAAACAAGGGAGAGGCAAATAATTCCGCCAATTCAGGAAATTGCCTTTTCCAAAATAGGTAATGCTCACCTGGATAATGGCAAAGCGCACGATCAGTGCCACCATGAAAGCGAGTTTCCGCTTGTTCATCGCCTTCTAGCCCAAGAGAGGTTAGCTGTAAACGACCATTCACCACCAGTTTATTGATCGCACTGAAACCCAATGTTTCTGATGATGATATTTTGCCTCTATATATTTGTGGATAATACATTCTTTATTCCCTCTCAATGAGCTAATGGAGATGTACACGTATTATCCAGGCATAATAACCAAGATTACAGACAATAAGAATGCGGGGCACAGCAATGACCCGCATTCTTATGAAAAAATAATAGGTGGGATTATTTCGTTTTTTCTTCGTAACGTTTTGCTGCTTCATCCCAGTTGACTACATGCCAAAATGCTTTGATGTAATCAGGGCGGCGATTTTGATATTTCAGGTAATAAGCGTGCTCCCATACATCCAGACCCACAATCGGGTAACCAGAAGCGCCCGCTATTTCTTCACCCATTAGTGGGCTATCCTGATTACCTGTTGAAACAACAACAAGTTTGCCATCTTCTTTCAGTACCAACCACGCCCAGCCAGAACCAAAGCGAGTTGCTGCCGCTTGTTCAAATTTTTCTTTGAAGCTGTCAATACTGCCAAAATCACGCTCAATCGCGGCTTTCAAAGCACCATCCAATACTGTGCCTAATTTTAAACCTTTCCAAAATAGGCTATGGTTCGAGTGACCACCGGCATTGTTACGAATAAAAGTGCGTTTATCAGCTGGAATTTTATCAAGCTGCTGAATGAGTTCATCGATATGAAGTTCGCTTAATTCTGGAAAGGCTTCCAGAGCCGTATTCGTGTTAGTGACATACGTCTGATGGTGTTTAGTATGGTGAATTTCCATCGTTTGTTTATCGAAATGAGGCTCTAGCGCATCATAGGAGTAAGGTAGAGAAGGCAATGAATGGCTCATATCATATCTCCAGTTGTTTAGAATTTAGAATATATAAAGCTCACACCTTGTGAACAACATGATTATAGTGAATTGAACAATAATGAAAATGATTATCAATTCCATGTTATTGCTGTGGTTTCCTTTATACATTCACGTTTCATACCTCCTCATAGATAAAAATATCAATAATAAACTTAAATAACAGAATATAAATCCAATTAAAATAATAAACTCATTACTTAATATTGATTAAATCTACAGCATTAAATGATCATTCCATAAAATTTATTCTCTTTATTGCGTGATCTTCCGCGCAAAAAAGAAACAAAAATTCTTCTTACACTTTAGTTAACCTTGTTTTGACATAGTATTAACAATTGCAAGGAGATAAAAATATGACTCAAATAATCAAGCATCTTATTCCTGCTGATATTGCAGATACGGCCCTGATAAGCAAGCAACAGTACCTATATGACTATCAAAGGTCATTACAAGACCCAGAAGGTTTCTGGGGTGAAAAAGGTAACGTAGTTGACTGGATTAGGCCCTACACCAAGGTCAAAAATACCTCTTTCGATCCTGGGCATATCAGCATCCGCTGGTTTGAAGATGGCACCCTGAACTTAAGTGCCAATTGTCTTGATCGCCATTTGCAAGAACGTGGTGATCAAACTGCCATTATATGGGAAGGAGATAATCCCGCAGAATCTCGCCATGTTACCTATCGAGAATTACATCATGACGTCTGCCAGTTTGCTAATGTATTGAAAAAACTGGGGATCAAAAAAGGCGATGTTGTGGCTATCTATATGCCAATGGTGCCAGAAGCCGCCGTCGCAATGTTGGCCTGTGCCCGTATCGGAGCGATCCATTCCGTCATTTTTGGTGGCTTCTCTCCTGATGCCATCGCTGGCCGAGTTATCGATTGCAACGCTAAGCTCGTGGTTACCGCAGATGAAGGTTTGCGAGCAGGCCGCACAATCCCATTGAAAAAAAATGTCGATGAGGCGCTCAACCATTCTGACGTTACTAGTGTGACTCACGTGGTTGTTTTCAGGCGTACCGGAAATGCCAAAAACTGGAATGACAATCGTGACTTATGGTGGCACGAACTGACCGAAAGTGTGAGTGCTGAGTGTCCCGCTGAAGAAATAGGTGCCGAAGATCCATTATTCATTCTTTATACTTCAGGCTCTACAGGTAAACCTAAAGGCGTCCTGCATACAACGGGTGGTTATTTAGTCTACGCATCTTTAACGTTTAAATACACGTTTGACTATCGTCCAGGAGAGATTTACTGGTGTACCGCCGACATAGGGTGGGTAACAGGGCATAGTTACCTGCTATATGGGCCTCTGTCTTGTGGAGCCACCACTTTAATGTTTGAAGGTGTCCCCAACTATCCCAATGTTAACCGTCTTTGTCAGGTGGTTGATAAGCATGAAGTGAATATTCTTTATACTGCGCCAACCGCTATCAGAGCATTGATGGCCGAAGGTGACAAAGCCATAGAAGGTACTAAACGTACGTCATTGCGCATTATGGGATCGGTGGGCGAACCTATTAATCCAGAAGCATGGGAATGGTATTACAAAAAAATAGGTAACAGTAAATGTCCTATCGTAGATACATGGTGGCAAACCGAAACCGGTGGATTCATGATCACACCGTTACCAGGCGCTACCGATCTCAAAGCAGGCTCCGCCACTCTGCCGTTTTTTGGTATTAGTCCAGCCTTAGTTGATAATTCCGGTGAAATTTTAGAGGGCGTGAGTGAAGGCAATCTCGTTATCACGGATTCCTGGCCAGCACAGGCACGAACGTTGTATGGCGATCATGAGCGTTTTGAACAGACTTATTTTTCCACTTTCAAGGGAATGTATTTCAGTGGCGATGGTGCTCGACGTGATGAAGATGGCTACTACTGGATCACTGGCCGTGTTGATGATGTTCTGAATATTTCAGGCCATCGTTTGGGAACCGCAGAAATTGAATCAGCCTTAGTTGCATACCCCAAAATTGCTGAAGCTGCCGTTGTTGGTATCCCGCATCATATCAAAGGACAAGCTATTTACGCCTATGTCACGCTAGTTCATGGTGAAGAGCCTTCTTCTGAGCTGTATACCGCAGTCAGAGATTGGGTTCGTAAAGAAATCGGCCCAATTGCAACACCTGATATCCTTCATTGGACAGACTCTCTGCCCAAAACGCGTTCTGGAAAGATTATGCGGCGTATTTTGCGCAAAATTGCTTCTGGTGATACCAGCAATTTAGGAGATACCTCCACGCTGGCCGATCCGGGTGTTGTTGAAAAACTGCTGGAAGAAAAACAATCCATCAATATGTCGTAAAACATATGCGCCGCCGTAAGGCGGCCTAAATAACGTATCACCAAAAGTACGGAGCTGTATCTGGGCTTAAGGTGTGGCGTTTAAAATCAACAGGAGATACTCCAATGAGTGACGACATTTATCAAGAGATTGAAAATAACTCTCGCTTTAAGGAGCTAGTTAAGAAGCGAGGGCGTTTTGCCTGGCTGTTATCCATCATTATGTTAGTGCTTTATGTTGGTTTTATTTTCCTTATTGCTTTTGCGCCTGAATGGCTTGGAACACAACTTCATGAAAATACCAGTGTGACGCGGGGAATTCCTGTAGGAATTGGCATCATCTTCATATCTTTCATACTGACTGGAATTTATGTAATCAGGGCGAATGGTGAATTTGATCGTCTAACGTCAACCATTCTCAACGAGGTGAGAAAATGAAAAAAAGCGTATTATTATTTTCCTCCCTCTTCCCTATCCTAGCTCAAGCAAGTGCCATTTCAGGTAATGTAGAAAAACAACCTTTGAATATTCAGGCAATCATCATGTTCCTGTTATTCGTCGGGTTAACACTGGGTATTACTTACTGGGCTTCAAAGCGGACTATTTCACGTTCAGATTATTATACCGCTGGCGGTCGTATTACTGGATTCCAAAATGGTATGGCGATTGCAGGTGACTATATGTCTGCCGCCTCGTTTCTGGGTATTTCAGCGTTAGTTTATACCTCTGGCTATGATGGGCTGATCTATTCCATTGGCTTTCTGGTTGGCTGGCCAATTATTCTATTCCTGATTGCTGAAAGATTAAGAAATTTGGGGCGGTACACCTTTGCTGATGTCGCTTCTTATCGGCTGAAACAGCGCCCCATCCGTACCTTATCCGCAATGGGTTCGTTAGTTGTTGTTGCGTTATATCTAATAGCTCAGATGGTCGGAGCTGGAAAACTGATCGAGTTACTATTCGGATTAAATTATTATGTCGCTGTTGTCTTAGTCGGTATTTTGATGGTGCTTTATGTCTTATTTGGCGGAATGCTGGCGACAACATGGGTCCAGATTATTAAAGCCGTTTTGTTACTGGCAGGAGCAACATTCATGGCTGTGATGGTCATGAAAGCAGTTAATTTCAATTTTCATACCCTGTTTAAAGAAGCTATTGCAGTACACTCCCTTGGATCTGCCATCATGAGTCCCGGAGGATTAGTATCTGATCCTATCTCTGCACTCTCTTTAGGATTGGCATTAATGTTCGGGACTGCAGGGTTGCCTCATATTGTCATGCGGTTTTTTACCGTCAGTGATGCTAAAGAAGCGCGTAAAAGTGTTTTCTATGCAACGGGCTTTATCGGCTATTTTTATATCCTGACGTTTATTATCGGATTTGGTGCAATTTTATTGGTCAGTGCCAACCCTGCATTCAAAGACACAACCGGTGCATTAATTGGTGGTACAAATATGGCCGCTGTCCATCTGGCAAACGCCGTTGGCGGTGATTTTTTCCTTGGTTTTATCTCTGCCGTTGCTTTTGCCACTATTTTAGCTGTAGTAGCCGGGTTAACATTAGCAGGCGCTTCCGCAGTATCCCATGATCTCTATGCCAATGTGATTAAACGAGGGCAAGCTAATGAACGAGATGAGCTAAAAGTCTCAAAAATTACTGTCGTTATTCTCGGATTGGTTGCTATTGGCTTGGGTATTTTATTCGAAAAACAAAACATTGCCTTTATGGTCGGTTTGGCTTTCTCCATTGCTGCAAGTTGTAATTTTCCCATTATTTTATTGTCAATGTATTGGAGCAAGCTGACTACACGTGGAGCGTTAGTTGGTGGATGGTTGGGGTTACTAACAGCGGTTGTATTAATGATCCTAGGCCCTACGATTTGGGTTAGTATTCTTGGTCATGAAAAACCTATTTATCCTTATGAATATCCAGCTCTGTTTTCCATGTTTATCGCATTTATCGGAGCTTGGTTATTCTCAATTACCGATATTTCGGCACAAGGAATGCAGGAAAGGAAAATGTTTCGCAATCAGTTTATCCGCTCGCAAACAGGTATTGGTATCGAACAGGGGAAAGTGCATTAACTTATAGTTAATTGTTTTGCTTTTTCCCAAACGCAAAAAAGCCATCCGGTGACGGATGGCTTCTCTGGCTAATTGAATGTCTGGCAGTGCCCTACTCTCACATGGGGAGACCCCACACTACCATCGGCGCTACGGCGTTTCACTGCTGAGTTCGGCATGGGGTCAGGTGGGACCACCGCGCTATTGCCGCCAGACAAATCCTGTTTTCAATCCCGAACAAGCTGCTTTTCTACGCTGAAACCCGTCTCTCTCTTTCCACTCCCGAAAACCCCTTCGGTGTTGTCAGGTTAAGCCGCACGGTTCATTAGTACCGGTTAGCTCAACGTCTCGCAACGCTTACACACCCGGCCTATCCACGTCCTCGTCTCGAACGTTCCTTCAGTACCCTCTAGGGGTAAGGGAAGACTCATCTTAAGGCAAGTTTCCCGCTTAGATGCTTTCAGCGGTTATCTCTTCCGCACTTAGCTACCGGGCAGTGCCATTGGCATGACAACCCGAACACCAGTGGTGCGTCCACTCCGGTCCTCTCGTACTAGGAGCAGCCCCTTGCAATCTTCCAACGCCCACGGCAGATAGGGACCGAACTGTCTCACGACGTTCTAAACCCAGCTCGCGTACCACTTTAAATGGCGAACAGCCATACCCTTGGGACCTACTTCAGCCCCAGGATGTGATGAGCCGACATCGAGGTGCCAAACACCGCCGTCGATATGAACTCTTGGGCGGTATCAGCCTGTTATCCCCGGAGTACCTTTTATCCGTTGAGCGATGGCCCTTCCATGCAGAACCACCGGATCACTAAGACCTACTTTCGTACCTGCTCGAGCCGTCACTCTCGCAGTCAAGCTAGCTTATGCCTTTGCACTAACCTCACGATGTCCGACCGTGATTAGCTAACCTTCGTGCTCCTCCGTTACACTTTGGGAGGAGACCGCCCCAGTCAAACTACCCACCAGACACTGTCCGCAACCCGGATAACGGGCCGGCGTTAGAACATCAAACATTCAAGGGTGGTATTTCAAGGATGGCTCCATGCAGACTGGCGTCCACACTTCCAAGCCTCCCACCTATCCTACACATCAAGGCTCCATGTTCAGTGTCAAGCTATAGTAAAGGTTCACGGGGTCTTTCCGTCTTGCCGCGGGTACACTGCATCTTCACAGCGAGTTCAATTTCACTGAGTCTCGGGTGGAGACAGCCTGGCCATCATTACGCCATTCGTGCAGGTCGGAACTTACCCGACAAGGAATTTCGCTACCTTAGGACCGTTATAGTTACGGCCGCCGTTTACTGGGGCTTCGATCAAGAGCTTCTCGCCGAGGCGATAACCCCATCAATTAACCTTCCAGCACCGGGCAGGCGTCACACCGTATACGTCCACTTTCGTGTTTGCACAGTGCTGTGTTTTTATTAAACAGTTGCAGCCAGCTGGTATCTGCGACTGGCCTCGGCTCCGGAAGCAGGTTCCTTCACCTAACGCCAGCGTGCCTTCTCCCGAAGTTACGGCACCATTTTGCCTAGTTCCTTCACCCGAGTTCTCTCAAGCGCCTGAGTATTCTCTACCTGACCACCTGTGTCGGTTTGGGGTACGATGGACCCGAATCTGGAGCTTAGGGGCTTTTCCTGGAAGCGGGGCATCAGCAACTTCAGCACCGTGGTGCCTCGTCATCGTGCCTCAGTGTTGTGGCTAACCGGATTTGCCAAGTTAGCCCACCTACACACTTAAACCGGGACGACCGTCGCCCGGCTTGCCTAGCCTTCTCCGTCCCCCCATCGCAATTCGGGCCCGTACAGGAATATTAACCTGTTTCCCATCGACTACGCTTTTCAGCCTCGCCTTAGGGGTCGACTCACCCTGCCCCGATTAACGTTGGACAGGAACCCTTGGTCTTCCGGCGAGCGGGTTTTTCACCCGCTTTATCGTTACTTATGTCAGCATTCGCACTTCTGATACCTCCAGCCCACCTCACAGTGGACCTTCAACGGCTTACAGAACGCTCCCCTACCCAACGACACTTACATGTCGCTGCCGCAGCTTCGGTGCATGGTTTAGCCCCGTTACATCTTCCGCGCAGGCCGACTCGACCAGTGAGCTATTACGCTTTCTTTAAATGATGGCTGCTTCTAAGCCAACATCCTGGCTGTCTGAGCCTTCCCACTTCGTTTCCCACTTAACCATGACTTGGGGACCTTAGCTGGCGGTCTGGGTTGTTTCCCTCTTCACGACGGACGTTAGCACCCGCCGTGTGTCTCCCGTGATAACATTCTTCGGTATTCGCAGTTTGCATCGGGTTGGTAAGTCGGGATGACCCCCTAGCCGAAACAGTGCTCTACCCCCGAAGATGAATTCACGAGGCGCTACCTAAATAGCTTTCGGGGAGAACCAGCTATCTCCCGGTTTGATTGGCCTTTCACCCCCAGCCACAAGTCATCCGCTAATTTTTCAACATTAGTCGGTTCGGTCCTCCAGTTAGTGTTACCCAACCTTCAACCTGCCCATGGCTAGATCACCGGGTTTCGGGTCTATACCCTGCAACTTAACGCCCCGTTAAGACTCGGTTTCCCTGCGGCTCCCCTATGCGGTTAACCTTGCTACAGAATATAAGTCGCTGACCCATTATACAAAAGGTACGCAGTCACCCTGATAAATCAAGGCTCCCACTGCTTGTACGTACACGGTTTCAGGTTCTTTTTCACTCCCCTCGCCGGGGTTCTTTTCGCCTTTCCCTCACGGTACTGGTTCACTATCGGTCAGTCAGGAGTATTTAGCCTTGGAGGATGGTCCCCCCATATT
>NZ_CP147734.1:0-37500 GCF_037260955.1 Xenorhabdus sp. TH1 | reverse complement strand
GTCAAGCGATTATTTTCCCTTTTCTCTCACCGGCCTTCGCGGCGTGTTTCAGCTTAGCGTCGGTCAGTGGTGGCGCATTATAGGGGGTTTTACGGCGCTGGCAATAGTTTTTTTGAATTATTTTTCTGTTCGTGGTTTTTTTCAACAGAAATGGTAATTATGCGTGTTTTACATCCTAAAATTGATGACTTAAACAACAATCATACCGATAAAGTTCTTATACAATGATTGTTGTGCAATTGCCTAGGGCAACTGTCAATTGGCCTTAGAGGAAGTTATTGCTTGATTAACAACCAAGAAATAGCTTGAGTTTGATATAGTAAGATATTATGTACTCACTACCATTAAAAAAATAAACGGGGTATCTAATGGTCAAATCCGCACGCAGTATGTCGGGGTTACCTTGGATTGCGGCGATAGCTTTTTTTATGCAGTCTTTAGATGCCACAATTCTTAACACTGCACTACCGGCGATTGCAAAAAGTCTTAATCACTCTCCACTGGCAATGCAACCTGCCATTGTCAGTTATACTTTAACTGTAGCGATGCTAATTCCCGTAAGCGGTTGGCTCGCTGATAGGTTTGGCACTCGTACAGTATTCATTTATGCTGTTTCCTTCTTTTCTTTAGGCTCACTTGCTTGTGCACTGTCACACAATCTCTCTTTCTTAGTTGTATCCCGCGTTATTCAAGGTATAGGTGGGGCTATGATGATGCCTGTTGCTCGCCTGACTTTACTAAGAACATATCCACGTAGCGAATTGCTACCTATTTTGAATTTTGTCACCATGCCAGGGCTACTTGGCCCGATTTTAGGTCCCATGCTCGGTGGGTTGTTAGTAACTTATGCAACATGGCATTGGATCTTCATCATCAATATTCCCATTGGCTTATTAGGTATCATTTACGCCAGAAAGAATATGCCCAATTTGACGATGCCCAAATGCCCTTTCGATTTTCTGGGATTCATACTGTTTAGTATGGGCTTGGTAACGATTTCAGTCAGCTTTGACTTATTTGGGGATCATTCATTCTCTGGTTATATTCCCCCCGCTTTATTTTTTGGCGGTATCATTATGTTATTGGGGTATATCTTCCATGCTAGAAGACACTCAAATCCCCTTATTGACCTCCAGTTATTCCAAACACGCACGTTTTCAATCGGCATTGCCAGTAATATTGCTACTCGGTTAAGCACTGGCTCGCTTTCATTTATTATTCCTTTGATGCTACAAGTGGGGTTTGGATTTTCAGCAGTCATTGCTGGCATCATGATGGCGCCAAACGCAATTGGTTCAATTTTAGCCAAATCTTTTGTCACCAATATATTGACCCGCTTCGGCTATCGAAACACCCTTTTTTGGATCACGATTATTATTGGTGTAATGATTTCACAATTTTCGCTACAGACACCGGAACTTCCCATCATATTTTTGATAATTCCTCTTTTTATATTGGGAATGGTAATGTCCACACAGTTCACAGCTATGAATACAATTACCCTAGCTGATCTCAATGATAACAATGCAAGTGCCGGTAACAGCCTATTAGCAGTCACTCAGCAATTATCTATCAGTTTTGGAGTAACCGTCAGTGCGGCAGTCCTGCGATTTTATGAGTCAATGAGTTCTGGTTCTACAATAGAACACTTTCAATATACATTTATCACAATAGGTACGATTACTTTGGCTTCTGCTTTTATCTTTTTGCTTCTAAATAAAGAGGACGGCAGCAATTTAGTTAAGAAAAAGCAACCTAAAAAATGATGTTATCAACGCTGACCTACAGAATCACGCTCAATAAGTTTCGGAGTCAGTACTAATTGTTTCGGTTCACTATCTGGATTATCCATTCGATAGAGCAGCATATCTATAGCTAACTTACCTAACTCATCTTTTGGTTGATGAATTGTCGTCAAAGGAGGTGTCAAATAGGAAGCTATAGCAATATTATCATATCCAATGACAGAAATATCTCTAGGAATAGCAAGCCCTACCTGATATAAAGCCTGATAAACGCCAATCGCCATAGCATCATTTCCCGCAAAAACTGCTTCGGGAATTTCAGGTAATTGGAGGAGTTTTTTCATTGATAACAATCCTCCCGCAAATTCATAATCACTGTGGATTTCATAACCATCGGGGATCTCAAGCTGAGCATTTCTCATTGCTTTTCGATATCCAGCCAGACGCTGACGAGAAAGAGATGTATTCTGTGAGCCTGCGATACAGGCAATTTTGCGAAACCCACGATTAATCAAATAAGATGTGGCTAATTCGCCTCCGAACAGAGAGTTATCTTTAATAACATCACTAGAGGCATCAAAAGGAGACCAATCCAATGTCACTATTGGCACTAGCGGGTATCGCAATAGAAAATCTTTGGATAGCAATTTATGTTCGGAACTCATAATCAGAAGGCCATCGACACGTTTTTGCAATAGTATTTCCATACTGCGAATCATACGGGTAACACTACCCTCAGTATTACACAGAATTAAACTATATCCCCGTTCGTAACAATTGTTTTCGACACTTCTGACAACTTCGGAATAAAAAGAGTTATCACTGGACGTAACCAACATACCAATAGTTTTAGTTTGCTTGACTTTCAAGCTCCTTGCCAAAGCAGACGGTGCATAATTCAATTCCTCAATAGCTGCATTGACCTTCTTTTTCACGCTTTCACTGACATAACGATTGCCATTAATCACATGAGAAACCGTTGATGTTGATACACCCGCCAGACGAGCAACGTCCTTCATGGTAGTCACGATTAATCCTGTTCAGATAGAAATGCATCAATTTCATTCCGCCACGGAACCGCAGGCTGTGCCCCCTGACGCGTAACGGCAATCGCAGCTGCAGCATGAGCAAAGCGGATCGCCAACAACATTTCTTTTCCTTCCAGTAATCCCGTTACCAAAGCGCCATTAAATGTATCCCCAGCAGCAATTGTGTCGATTGCTTTTACTTTAAACCCTGGAACAATTTTACCTTCCTTGCCTTTTTCACTCAGCCATACGCCTCGACTACCCAATGTGATAATGACTGTTTCTATACCTTTATCATGTAAAACCTGCGAGGCTTCTTCCGCTCCAACATCATCTTTTACGGCGATGCCAGTCAAATACTCGGCTTCGGTTTCATTCGGCGTAATAATATCTACCAGCGAAAGCAATCGATCCGAGATTTTCTGTGCAGGCGCTGGATTCAAGATCACTTTGGCATGATGCTTCTTGGCCGTTTCAGCAGAAAGTTGTACGGTTTCCAATGGCGTTTCAAGCTGCAATAACAATGCATCAGCTTCTTTGACAACTTGATCATGACGAAGGAAATAATCAGGAGTTAATCTCCCATTCGCCCCTGCATTAATACCAATAACATTCTCACCCTGCCGGTTGACAAAAATCAGAGCAACGCCCGTTGTTTCTCCTTCAATCACCTCAATTGAGGAAGTATTAATGTTATCTTTTGCCAACTGTTGGCAAACACGTATGCCAACATCATCTTGGCCAACACAAGCGATAAATGTAATGTCCGCACCACAGCGACCAGCAGCAACGGCCTGATTTGCGCCTTTTCCTCCAAAGGCAACCTTATACTGTTCTCCCCTCACTGTTTCCCCTGGTTGAGGAAAAGAGTTGAGATTCAATATGTGATCTACATTGATGCTACCCATCACAACCAATTTTGCCATACACATTACATTTATTCCTGTGTGAAAATCATGCAGCCATTAGCTTTAATGACTGCAAAAATAAGGTTAATTATTTCTTCACAACTAATTCCAGCTCAACCGGAATGATGGCATCTACTTTTTCACCTTTTAGCACTTTGTCCGCAGCCTGGACGCCGATGATACCCATTTGATCCGGACGCTGTGCGATCGTTGCTCCCAATTTACCACTCTGTACAGCCTTAAGAGCATCGTCAGTGCCATCAAATCCGACAACCAACACATTTTCTTTACCGGCTGCCTGCAATGCTCGCAATGCACCAAGAGCCATTTCATCATTTTGAGCGAAAACAGCTTGTACTGACGGGTGAGCTGTCAGTAAGTTTTGCATGACATTCATCCCCTTTGTACGATCATAATCAGCGGGCTGACTAGCCAACATATTGAATTTGTGCTCTTGGGCTGCCTGACCAAAACCTTCACCACGTTCACGTGCACCTGAAGTTCCTGGAATACCTTCTAATTGAATGACCTTGACATTATTACCTAATTTCTTGGCAATAAAATCAGCTGCCATTTTGGCGCCTAAACGGCTGTCAGAAGCAATATAGCTAATAACATTGCCCTTATACGCTGAGCGATCAAGAGTAATAACCGGAATATTCGCCTTATTTGCCATGATCACTGCATTACCAACGGCATCCGAATCGGTTGGGTTAATTAACATCAATTTTATGCCACGAACCGTCAAATCCTGCACATTGGCCAATTCTTTTGCTGGATTATCCTGAGAATCAAGTACAATCAAGTTATATCCCAGCTTATCAGCCTCTTTTTGTGCACTATCTTTCATTGTGACAAAGAAAGGGTTATTCAGGGTTGAAATAACCAATGCTATGCTATCTTTCGCCAGTGCATTAGCACTTATAGTGGCACTCATCAATGCTATGACAGAGAGAATGGTTACCAGCTTCTTCATTTTCATATTATTTTTTCCTGTAGGGTGAGAGAGATTATTTACTGCTTTTGTTATCAACCAAAACCGCCAGTAAAATAACAACTGCCTTGACGATCATCTGGTAATTGGAAGAAATACCTAATAAGTTCAATCCATTATTTAAAAAGCCTAAAATCAGCGCACCAATCAGTGTGCCAACAATCCGTCCTCTACCTCCTGCCAGACTGGTACCTCCCAGTACAACAGCAGCAATAGCATCTAACTCATAACCACTCCCAGCCATCGGTTGAGCAGAAGATAATCGTGCAACTTCGATAATGCTGGCCAATGCTGCCAATAAACCACATAGGGAATAAACGATTATTTTTATTTTATCAACGTTAATACCTGATAAACGTGTTGCAAGTTCGTTCCCACCTAAAGCGTAAATATAACGACCAAGGCGCGTATGGTAGAGGATGAACCATGCAACAACGAAAGTAATCAGCATAATCCAGACGGGAGTCGGTACTCCCAATGGACGGCCAATACCAAACCAGACAAATAGATCTGCATTTTCACTGAAACCTGTATTGATCGGGCTACCATCGGTATAAACACGGGTGATACCACGCAATAACAACATCATGACCAATGTTGCAATAAATGCCTGAACTTTGCCTTTTGCAACAATAACGCCAGTACACGCCCCAACAGCTGCTCCCAGTGTCAATGCACAAGCAACAGCCACTAATGCATTAACATCACTACCTACCATTGATGCAGCTATTGCTCCTGTCAGTGCCAACAGGGAACCGACAGATAAATCAATCCCCGCAGTCAAGATCACCAATGTCATTCCCACAGCTATGATTGCATTAACAGATGTTTGCTGAAGGATGTTAAAGAGGTTATTCAATGTGAAAAAGTTGGGACTAAAAAAAGAAACAACCGCAATCAGCGTTAATAATGCAATAAGTGATTTTTGTTCCATCAACCATGTTTTCGTAAACCAACGTCGGGAGGCTGACCCTGTATTAGAATTCATATCGATTCCCTTGACCATTTTCTTTTAATTCACTGTAGTTTTGTTTGTCGATAAATTATATGCCTGTAGATTATGTACCTATGAACTACTTGCCAAAAGCAGCGGCCATCAACTCTTCCTGAGAAACCTCGTTCGCATTAAATTCCCCACTAATACTTCCTTCATGCATAACCAGAATACGGTCACTCATTCCCATCACTTCAGACATCTCAGAAGAAACCAAAATGATGCTCAAGCCTTCTTTTTTAAACTGGTTGATAAACTGATAGATTTCTTTTTTTGCCCCGACATCTACGCCTCGGGTTGGCTCATCAAGGATTAAGACTTTTGGACAAGTCATCAACCCACGGGCAATAGCCTCTTTTTGTTGATTACCACCAGAAAGCAAACTAATAGGTTGTTCCATAGAGGGAGTTTTGATATTGAACAACTTGATAAAATCAGCAACGGACTTTTTTTCCGCCAAATGGTGCAAGCGATAGAAATTTTTACTGAAAAAAGGCAAAAAGGTTAGAGACATATTCTCTTTAACAGACATGCTCAAGACTAATCCATCACGCTTACGATCTTCTGAGATGTAGACAATACCATTAGCCATTCCTTCTTGTGGATTTCGGATAGTTAGGAGGTTTCCATCCAGCAAGATCTGACCTTCAGTTTTCGACAATGCCCCGTATATAACCTTCATCAACTCAGTACGACCAGCGCCCATCAAACCAGATATTCCCAAAATCTCGCCGCTATACAGGGAAAAACTGACATTTTTGATCCCAGAGCCAGACAGGTTTCTAATCTCTAACCGCTTTTTACCACGCGGTAGAACCAAGCGAGGGTATTGCTCACCAAGCTTGCGCCCCACCATCATTTCAATCAATCGCTCTTCATTCAGAGCATTGACAGGCTGTTCACCAATAAATTGGCCATCACGCAATACCGTCACATCATCACAAATTTTAAAAAGTTCTTTCAAGCGATGGGAAATATAGACAATGCCACATCCTTGTGCTTTCAGTTCCCGTATGACATGAAACAAGGATTCAGTTTCGGTATCCGTCAAGGCATCTGTAGGTTCATCCATAATGATGACTCTGGATTGGAAACTCAGTACCTTGGCAATTTCTACCATTTGTTGCTCACCAATGGACAATTCAGAAACAAGCCGATGGCTGCTGTAAAAAATATTTAGTCGCCTCAGCAAGTTATCGGCTTCTTCATACATTTTTTTCCAGTTGATAAAACCCAATTTATTGACGAATTCACGACCCAAAAAAATGTTTTCAGCGATCGTTAGTTGAGGAATGAGGTTTAATTCTTGATGAATAATGCCAATACCCGATTCCAGAGAGGATTTGGGGCCAGAGAAAGCTACATCTTGCCCAAGATAGCGGATCGTGCCAGCATCTTTTGTATAAATACCGGTCAAAACTTTCATCATCGTAGACTTGCCGGCACCGTTTTCGCCGACTAACGCCATCACTTTCCCGGGATAAACTCGTAGTGCAGCGCCTGACAAAGCTTTTACCCCAGGAAAAGCCTTGTCAATTCCCTTTAACTCCAGTAATGGCTTCATAATAACCTCAGAAAGTGACTCTTTTCTCTTTCAGAATGCTATGACTGACATACTTTATCGCAATTGCGTTTCCCTGTTGCATTTCGAAAGCAGCAACACATTTGATGATTTGCTCATGTATTTGCTGATTGGGTTCAATAATTGAAGCAGCCAAAATGGCTGCTTCAATTTGTACTTTCTAAATAACAACATTGAAGACAGATCTGGTGTTCCCTGGGTTAGCGCTAAATCAATTCTTTGGGTAGATAATGGGATAGTTTTCTTTTTTATAAGCCTCTTAGCGAAACGTTTCGCTAAGAGGTCATCATATAAAGCTAACGACCAAAGACAACATGATTAATACGAAAATGTGATCATCATTGAAACGTTTAAGAAGGTGATAATAAACAGAAAAAAACTAACTTATTGAATAAGTTAAGCTGAATCGATTTTTTAAAACACACCACTAAACTTAATAAATTATCACCAAAATCTTTGCATAGAGTGAATTTTATCTATAAATAAAGGCAAGTAACTATTCAGCCTTGGTATAAATACTATGCGATTGGTCGAGAAAATATCCCTATTAAGTCAGTATCTAGAAAGTGGGCTATATGAACGACGGCAAGCCATTCGCCTGTGCCTGCTGGCCGCTTTATGTGGAGAGAGTATTTTTCTTCTTGGGCCACCAGGAATAGCTAAAAGCCTTATCGCACGTCGGCTCAAGTTTGCGTTTCAAAACGCCCACGCTTTTGAGTACCTGATGACCCGTTTTTCCACCCCAGAAGAGATCTTTGGTCCCCTTTCCATTCAAGCACTCAAAGATGAAGGACGTTACCAGCGCCTTACCGAAGGGTATTTGCCCGAAGCCGAAATCGTTTTTTTAGATGAAATTTGGAAAGCAGGTCCCGCCATTTTGAATACGTTACTCACCGCGATTAATGAAAAGAAATTCAGAAATGGCAACCAGGAAGAACAGCTACCGATGCGTTTATTGGTTACCGCATCCAATGAACTCCCAGAGAGTGATAGCAGTCTGGAAGCACTTTACGATCGCATGTTGATCCGACTCTGGCTAGACAAGATCCAGGAAAAGAAAAATTTTCGAGCTTTGCTGACTGACCGAAACAATGAAAATGACAATCCTGTACCTGCCCATATTCAAATCACCGATGATGAATTCCAGCAATGGCAAAACAAGATCAATCAGGTATCCCTGCCAGATCATATCTTCGAACTGATTTATCAATTACGCCAACAATTAAATGCGACTGGAAGTACGGCTGATGTCTCAGATCGCCGTTGGAAAAAATCCATCCGTTTACTGCAAGCCAGTGCCTTTTTCAGTGGCAGAAATGAGATATCTCCGTTAGATATCGTGCTGTTAAAAGATTGCCTATGGCACGACTTGAATAGCTTAAAACTCTTGTCCCAATTTTTGCATGTCTTATTGACAGAACAGGCTTATCGACAACATTCCCTCATGCAAAAAACAGAGAAGCTATACCAACAATGGGTACAGTCCAACCAAGACGAAAATGACCATCCCCTACAATTAGTCGCCAAATCTTCTCTACTTGGCCGCAAGGCTTCCTATTCACTGCCTGAAAATATTGCAGATGAAAAACTGATCCTGTTTTTACATCCTTCATTGCACATGCATAATATTGAAGTCAATTTCATCGAAATAGATAAAAAATCACTGGAAAATACCTTAAAAAATAATACAGGAGAACTCTCTGCTTGTTTAAATGGCATTGGTTTTCCTCAAACTATCACGGCAGAAATTAATGAAAAGAACCAGCTTACAGTACTGGATATTAGCCGTAATAGCGCTGTTCTCTGCCTATCTGACCCCGCCAAAAACACCGATACAGAATGGCATGAAAAGCTGATATCCATCGGTGATGAAATTCAACGACAACGTAATTTATTCAACCAACATCAACCCTGTTTATTTGTCGAAGAACATTGGCTTGCCAACATTGAACAGAGTTTCCTGCTATTAACTGAAAAGCAGAAACAATTAAGATCAAAAATGGAATAAAAATATGTTAACACTAGCCACACTTGATCTCTTGCTCTCTGTCAATGAAGGGGAGCTGATCGAAGAGATCATCTTGATACTGCTAAGTGCCCCTCAGTTAGTTATTTTCTTTGAAAAACATCCAAGACTTAGACAAGCATTTATGCAAGATCTTCCTGCATGGCAGCAAATATTGCGGCAAAAAATAAAAGAGACGCCGATCCCCGCCCCATTGGCCGAAGAGTTTCAGTTATACCAATATATACAGACAATTAACACGACAGAATTCTATCAGCAGTTACCTAACATCGTAGAGAAACTTCAACAACTCGAATCTCCCTTTACCAAAGAAGCCGATACACTATCCAAAGCATTCTCTGAATACACCTCTTCAGGACAAATACTGTTTATCCAACGCTGGCACCTCAGCTTGATCCTGCAAGCGACGGCATTTAACAACACACTATTAGAACAAGAAAAAGAGCAACTCCTTGCAGAGATCCAGAAACGATTAACACTCAGTGGCACTCTTGATCCCATATTTGATCACAATGATCACGCAGCAGGACGATTATGGGATATGAGTAAAGGACAACTTCACCTAACCACGAAAAATATACAACTATTTACCCGTTATGCTGACTTTCTTGAACAGCAAGCTGAGCTGGAAAAACTAGCACAATTACTTGGCCGCAGTCAGACAGCAAAAGCAATTCCTAAAGAAAACCCCATCCTGGAACCATTTACCCGACTTGAAAGAGTGCCAGATACAATACCTGAGCAAATTAGCGGAATTAGGCAAAGCGACGATATCTTAAGGTTATTACCTACCGAGATGGCTATGCTGGGTATTGAAGAGTTGGAATACGAATTTTATCGGCGGCTGGTGGAGAAAAAATTACTATCGTATCGCCTGCAAGGGGACAACTGGCAAGCCAAAACCACACTCAAACCCATGACACACTACCACAATGAAAAACAGCCTCGGGGACCATTTATGGTTTGTGTTGATACATCCGGCTCAATGGGGGGGTTTAATGAACAGTGTGCAAAAGCATTCTGTCTGGCTTTGATGCGTATTGCACTAGCGGATAATCGTCATTGTCATATTATGTTGTTTTCAACACAACTTATTCATTATGACTTAACATCACCGGATGGGTTCACCCAAGCCATGCATTTTCTGGGGCAAACCTTTAGGGGGGGAACCGATCTGGCATCTTGCTTAAATGCCACTGTTGAAAAAATGCAAGAAAATAGTTGGGAAGATGCTGATGCTGTTGTTATTTCAGATTTCATTGCCCAACGCTTGCCAGGCTCCCTAATCCATCAGATAAAAAATCTGCAACAGCATCAACAACACCGCTTCCATGCGGTCTCCCTTTCCCACTATGGCAAGCCCGATATTATGCAGATATTCGACCATATCTGGCGTTTTGATACCGGGCTTACAAGCCGTTTACGAAGAAAGTGGCGCAATTAAAACTTACAGTACACCTTCAACGGATTCAATGATCTCAGGTGACCAAACACCGCACTGAACCTGACCGATATGTGCCATTTGCAGCAGCAACATCACCAAACGGGATTGCCCGATACCACCACCGATAGATTGTGGCATATCTCCCTTGATCAGAGCCTGGTGCCAATCATATTGCAGACGATCTTCATCACCAGTCAGTGCCAGCTGACGTTTTAACGTCTCTGCATCAACACGGATACCCATAGAAGATATTTCAAAGGCATCTTGTAAAACTGGGTTCCAAACAATAATGTCACCGTTTAAACCAAAGAAGCCATCACAGTTTGGTGTAGTCCAATCGTCATAATCCGGCGCACGTACATCGTGAGCCTGATCATCAGACAACTTACCGCCAATCCCCATCAGGAAAATAGCACCAAACTCTTTGGCAGCCTCACGTTCACGACCTTTCGCATCCAGACCAGGGTAACGTTTCAGAAGCTCTTCACTGTGGATAAAGTGAATTTGATCTGGCAGGAACGGTGCCAGACCAAATTCCTTACTTACCGCTTGTTGTGTTTCTTTTATTGCTTCGTAGATTTTACCTACTGTCTGTTTTAAATAGTCGAGTGAACGCTGACCTTCACCCATCACTTTTTCCCAATCCCACTGATCAACAAAGACAGAGTGGATAGGTGTCAAGCGATCTTCATCAGGACGCAGAGCTTTCATGTGAGTATACAATCCTTGTTCAGATTGAAAACCAAAGCGACCTAATGTCTTACGTTTCCATTTCGCCAGAGAATGAACCACTTCAAAGGTGTCGTCCGGCAACGTTTTCACTTTCACCTGAACTGCTTTTTCATGGCCAGATAAGTTGTCCTGAGTACCATCACCAAGACGGCTCAAAATAGGACCTTGAACTTCGATTAAGCCAAGTTTTTTCTCTAACAGACGGGAAAAGTATGATTTAACAAAACTAATCTGCTGTTGTTTTTCAATAAAGGATGTTTTCATGATGCAACTCTCAAAATTTTTAGTAGCCCTGTGACCCGTTGATATAGATTAAGCAACAAAATGAGGTACAAATTCAATATCTGATAATAAAAATATTGTATAAGATTTATAAATGATAATTTTTACACTATAAAAATGAATATTATTCAAAAACAGGGGTTAAAAATGGCGGAAATTTATCAGATCGATAATTTAGACCGTGACATACTTCACGCTTTAATGGAGAACGCACGTACACCTTACGCAGAATTAGCCAAAAAATTCGCAGTAAGCCCGGGAACCATTCATGTCCGCGTAGAAAAAATGAAACAATCAGGGATCATTACGGGGACTCGAGTCGATATCAGCGCCAAACAACTGGGGTTTGATGTGTGCTGCTTTATCGGCATCATATTGAAAAGCGCCAAAGACTATCCGGCAGCATTGAAGAAACTCGATATGCTTGATGAAGTCGTTGAAGTTTACTACACCACAGGGCACTACAGCATTTTCATTAAAGTCATGTGCCGATCCATTGAAGCTCTTCAAGATGTACTTATCAACAAGATCCAGACGATTGACGAAATCCAGTCAACAGAAACGTTGATCTCCCTGCAAAATCCGATAATGAGGACAATAAAACCTTAAAGCAAAAAATCAGTTAACCACATTATCCACAGGTAGATCCCAGTAGATTCACTACGTACAATAGTTATTCTTTAATTTAGCAAGGATCATGATGAGCACAATAACCTTAATCAGTGGCAGCACAATGGGTAGCGCCGAATACGTTGCTGAACATATCGCTGAGATCTTAGAAAATGATGGCTTTTCAACAGAGATATTTCATGGTCCCTCATTGGAAGATCTTCCACTTGAAGGATTATGGCTTGTGATCACTTCCACTCATGGGGCAGGGGACTTACCTGATAATCTCCAGCCTCTGGCAGATGAGATCACCCAACAGCAACCGGATCTCAGTAATATCACATTTGGTGCCGTTGGTATCGGCAGTTCCGAATATGACACCTTCTGTGGCGCGATAAGATCACTGGAACGTTTATTGGAAGATCACGGAGCAAAACGGATCGGCGATCGATTGGAAATCGACATTCTGCAACATGAAATTCCCGAAGATCCGGCTGAAGAATGGGTCAAAGAGTGGGCAAAGTTACTCTGATCCGATTAAAAATATAACGATCAGCTGTGGATAACTTGTCTGAAAAGCAGGGGTTAACCCGTAGTTATCCATTTAACAACTGAGTTTAAATCGAGTGGTTGTGAATAACTAGGCTTTTAGATCCCAGCTTATCCTGAGCTGGATCACGGATCATTCACAGCAAATGATCCTTTACAGCATTATGATCTTTATATGGAAAATCCACTTATCCACAGATGATTGTGATCCTAATAAAAGATCCAATAAAGAGATCTTTAAATAAAAAGATCTTATTTTAAAGAATGATGATCTCTCACCTCTTGGTCTGAGGTCCAAACTTGAGTAGAATTCTCTCCCTGATGCATATGAAGCATTCTCACTATTGAAGGTTCGCACATGTTTTATCCAGATCACTTTGACGTCATCATTATCGGCGGGGGTCATGCCGGTACTGAAGCGGCGATGGCCTCCGCACGTATGGGGCGTCAAACCTTACTACTGACTCACAATATTGATACTTTGGGCCAGATGTCATGTAATCCAGCCATTGGTGGGATCGGTAAAGGGCATCTGGTAAAAGAGATCGATGCACTTGGTGGCCTAATGGCAAAAGCCACGGATCAAGCCGGTATTCAGTTTAGAACACTCAATGCCAGCAAAGGCCCAGCTGTTCGAGCAACACGAGCACAAGCGGATCGAGTACTTTACCGACAAGCTGTAAGAACAGCACTGGAAAATCAACCTAACTTAATGATCTTCCAGCAACCCGTTGAAGATCTCATTGTTGAAAACGACACTGTTACCGGTGTTGTTACTCGTATGGGATTGAAATTTAAAGCTAAATCTGTAGTCCTGACAGTAGGAACTTTCCTTGATGGAAAAATTCACATCGGATTAGAAAACTACAGTGGAGGACGAGCAGGTGATCCTCCTGCGATCTCATTGTCCCATCGTTTACGTGAACTGCCTCTGCGCGTAGCTCGCTTGAAAACAGGCACACCACCTCGCATTGATGCACGTACCATTGATTTTAGCCAGCTTGAACAACAACTAGGTGATAACCCGACACCTGTATTTTCATTCATGGGTAATGTCGATCAACACCCACGGCAGATCCCGTGCTACATCACACATACCAATGAAAAAACTCATGAAGTGATCCGCAATAACTTGGATCGCAGTCCAATGTATGCGGGGATCATCGAAGGGATCGGCCCTCGTTATTGTCCTTCCATCGAAGACAAAGTTATGCGTTTCGCGGATCGTAACGCTCACCAGATCTTCCTGGAACCCGAAGGATTGACCAGTAACGAAATCTATCCAAACGGTATTTCTACCAGTTTGCCATTTGATGTTCAGATGCAAATTGTTCACTCCATGAAAGGTATGGAAAATGCTCGTATTATTCGCCCTGGCTATGCGATCGAATACGACTTTTTCGATCCACGTGATTTAAAACAAACACTGGAAAGTAAATTTATTCACGGTCTGTTCTTTGCTGGTCAGATCAATGGTACTACTGGGTATGAAGAAGCAGCAGCGCAAGGATTACTGGCTGGTCTTAACGCGGCACGCTATGCTTATGGTGAAGAAGGTTGGTTCCCACGCCGTGATCAGGCTTATATTGGCGTCTTGGTCGATGATCTATGCACACTTGGCACTAAAGAGCCTTACCGCATGTTCACCTCCCGTGCTGAATATCGTCTGATGCTGCGTGAAGACAATGCGGATCTTCGACTGACTGAACAAGGCCGCCAACTTGGTTTGGTAGATGATCTCCGTTGGGAACATTACTGCCGCAAATTTGAAATGATCGAACAGGAACGCCAGCGCCTGCGTAATATCTGGGTACATCCTCACTCTGATAACTTAGAGGATATCAACCAGATGCTAAAAACACCGCTGTCAAAAGAAGCCAACGGTGAAGATTTGCTGCGCCGCCCTGAGATGAATTATGAATTGTTAACGTCGTTAACTCGTTTTTCACCTGGGCTGACTGAACCTCAAGCTGCTGATCAGGTTGAAATTCAAGTGAAATATGAAGGCTATATTGCCCGTCAGCAAGAAGAGATCGAAAAACAGTTACGTAATGAAAATACCGCATTACCTGTTGATTTGGATTATCAACAAGTGAGCGGGCTTTCCAATGAAGTTATTGCAAAACTAAATGACCATAAACCAAGTTCGATTGGCCAGGCTTCACGGATTTCAGGCATCACTCCAGCCGCAATTTCTATTTTGCTGGTATGGCTGAAAAAACAAGGTCTATTGCGTCGTAGCGCTTAAGGGGACAGATTTTGCTTAACAAATTGGAATCGCTGCTGGCGAAAACGGACATTAAATTATCATTGCCACAAAAACAGCAGCTTGTTGCCTATGTTGACATGCTGAATAAATGGAACAAGGCTTACAACCTGACATCTATCCGTGATCCAAAACAGATGCTGGTTCGGCATATTATGGATAGCATTGCTGTTAATCCATTCCTGCATGGAACGCGTTTTATTGATGTGGGAACAGGACCTGGCTTGCCAGGCATCCCACTGGCAATTGTACGTCCAGATTCCCATTTCACTTTATTGGATAGTTTGGGAAAACGCGTTCGCTTTTTGCGCCAAGTTCAACATGAATTAGGTTTGAACAATATTGAGCCTGTACAGAGCCGAGTTGAAGAATTCATTCCTGAACCTCCTTTTGATGGGGTGATTAGCCGTGCATTTGCTTCACTGCAAGACATGCTGTCATGGTGCAACCATCTTCCTAAACCACTTGAAGGGCGTTTTTATGCTTTGAAAGGTGTACTACCGGAAGATGAATTGGCTCAATTGCCAATGGGAATTGTGCTCGACACTGTCATTTCTCTTCAAGTCGCAGAGTTGGATGAACAGCGTCATTTGGTAGTACTTAAGTCAAACTAACTTTGCTATTTGTCAATAAAAATCTAAATAATTAGTAACGCCAACGACATTTTAAATGTAACGGGCGTTATTAATTATCTCCTTCCATGGATTCAACTTTATTTACTGATGATTCACAGAAAACCAACGTAATGTTTATATTGGTAGAATTTCTCTTTTCAAAGATTGCTATCGATTTTCTTTATAAATAAATTTTAGAGAAAGTGAAAAAATAGTCATTTAAACTTTTTTATCGATATATCAGATAAAACTTCACAGGTGTAATATTAATATTTTGATTTTCGATAAAAAAAATAAAATATTTTTATCACATATTTAATGATAAATATAATTAATGGGTTTTGTTTAATGTGATGTATATCACGTTTAATTTAGAGGTCATACCATTAATCATTGCAGAATATTAAATAGTATTTGTGAGCGATCTAGCACCAAAGTTAGAAATTTAAATAATTATTCACTTTTTCGCTACTTATGGATTGAATTCATTTTGGCTGCCCGTATAATTTGCACGTTTTTGTCACTTGACACTCTTAAGCAAAGCCAGTTTTATACAACATTCAGCAAAGCCTGATATGTGATGGTGTACCACAGGGAGAAAACAAAAGTCATGTCTGTATCCCTTTACAGCGGTAGAATGGCACTGAAACTGTTATTTTTGCAGTTAATGACTTTTGTTATTCTCAGTGTAGCTTTTTGTACCAAAAGTATAGAGTGGGGCGCTTCTGCTTTTGCTGGTGGGCTAGCATGTTGGCTACCAAATGCCATTTTTATGCTGCTTAGCCGCTTCCAAAAGGTAAAAGAAGAAGGCGTTCCAGTACGTATTGCATGGTTTTTCGCGATTAGCGAAGGGGTGAAGGTTATCATTACGATAACCGTGCTGATAGTCGCTTTAGGGGTGTTCAAGGCGGCATTTGCACCACTTGGTGTGGCCTATTTAGCGGTGCTGATTGTGCAGATCATCGCACCTGCCGTAATGAACGGTTAGCGTTTTTAACAACAAAAGGGTAAAAAGCATCATGTCTGCATCAGGAGAAGTTTCAACTTCGGAGTACATAAGTCATCACCTGAAGCACCTTCAGTTGGACTTGCGTACCTTTGAGTTGGTCAATCCCCACGCTAGTGGTTATGAGCCGACGTTCTGGACGTTAAATATCGACTCGCTTTTTTTCTCCATCGTATTAGGGATGTTGTTTCTATTTGTATTCAGAAGAGTCGCGGTTCGCGCCACTGACGGTGTTCCGGGCAAATTCCAGACTGCAATAGAAATGGTAATCGGCTTCGTTGATAACACCGTGCGTGATATGTATCACGGCAAGAGCAAAGTGATAGCTCCTCTGGCTTTGACTGTGTTCGTCTGGGTGTTACTCATGAACGCATTGGATTTGCTGCCAATCGATTTAATTCCTCTAATCGGTGAACACTACTTCGGCTTGCCTGCGCTGCGTATTGTTCCAACCGCAGACGTCAGTGTCACTTTGTCGATGGCCCTCGGTGTTTTTGTCCTCATTCTGTTCTACAGCATTAAGATGAAAGGAATTCGTGGTTTTGCGAAGGAGCTGACATTACAGCCTTTCAATCATCCACTCTTTATTCCAATTAACTTAATCTTGGAAGGGGTCAGCTTGCTGTCTAAACCTATATCACTCGGTCTGCGACTGTTTGGTAATATGTATGCTGGCGAATTGATCTTTATTCTTATTGCGGCCCTTCTACCGTGGGGAGCACAGTGGTTACTCAGCCTGCCTTGGGCGATTTTCCACATACTGATTATTACGTTACAAGCCTTTATTTTCATGGTTCTGACGATTGTTTATCTGTCGATGGCATCTGAAGAGCATTAATTTTTTATCAATCAATAATTGTGTTTTAACTTGAAACAAACTGGAGACTGTCATGGATATAAACATGGATCTGCTGTACATAGCTGCCGCTATTCTGATGGGTTTGGCGGCTATCGGTGCTGCGATCGGTATCGGCATCCTCGGGGGTAAATTCCTGGAAGGCGCTGCTCGCCAACCTGATCTAATTCCTCTGCTGCGTACGCAGTTCTTTATCGTCATGGGCCTGGTTGACGCCATCCCGATGATTGCTGTGGGCCTGGGCTTGTTTATGATGTTCGCTGTTGGCGGTTAATAAGATAGCAGAACTTAAAATTACGCCGATTCATTAATTGAAATAGAGGTATTGTGTCGTGAATATTAACGCAACAATCCTCGGCCAGGCCTTAGCGTTTGTCCTGTTTGTTTTGTTCTGCATGAAGTATGTATGGCCACCAATCATGGCGGCCATTGAAAAACGTCAGAAAGAGATTGCTGACGGTTTGGCTTCAGCAGAGCGTGCCAAAAAGAACCTGGACTTAGCGCAAGCCAATGCGACCGACCAACTGAAAAAAGCGAAAGCTGATGCACAAGTTATCATTGAGCAGGCTAATAAACAAAAAGCCCAAATTATTGATGATGCGAAAGCAGAAGCAGAGCTGGAACGTAACAGAATTGTGGCGCAAGCTCATGCTGAAATTGAAGCTGAACGCAAGCGCGCACGTGAAGAGTTACGTAAACAGGTTGCGATGTTGGCTATCGCAGGTGCCGAGAAAATCATCGAACGTTCCGTGGATGAAGCTGCTAACAGCGACATCGTTGATAAACTGGTCGCTGAACTGTAAGGAGGGAGGGGCATGTCTGAATTTGCTACGGTAGCTCGCCCCTACGCCAAAGCAGCTTTTGACTTTGCTGTAGAACACCAATCGCTCGAACACTGGCAGAACATGCTGGCGTTCATTGCTGAGGTTACTCGCAACGAGCAGGTTGGTGAGCTGCTTTCCGGTTCATTAGCACCGGAAACGTTAGCCAAAACCTTCATCACCCTTTGTGGTGAGCAGGTTGATGAGCATGCTCAGAACTTTATTCGTGTAATGGCAGAAAATGGTCGCTTGCTGGTACTGCCAGAAGTCTTCCGGCAATTTATCCAATTGCGTGCGTCACTTGAATCGACTATCAATGTTGAAGTGATTTCTGCGACCGAACTGAATGAGCAGCAGCAGGCTAAAATTTCTGCGGCGATGGAAAAACGTCTGTCACGCAAAGTGAAGCTGAATTGCAAAATTGACAAGTCTGTTATTGCCGGTGTGATTCTCCGTGCGGGTGATATGGTAATAGATGGCAGTATTCGTGGCCGTCTGGATCGTTTAACAGACGTCTTGCAGTCTTAAGGGGACTGGAGCATATGCAACTGAATTCCACCGAAATCAGCGAACTGATCAAACAGCGTATTGCTCAGTTCAATGTCGTGAGCGAAGCTCACAATGAAGGTACGATTGTTTCCGTTAACGACGGTATCATTCGTATCCATGGTTTAGCCGATGTCATGCAGGGTGAAATGCTTTCCCTGCCTGGCAACCGTTACGCAATTGCACTGAACCTGGAGCGCGACTCTGTAGGTGCGGTTGTGATGGGTCCGTATTCTGACTTGGCCGAAGGCATGAAAGTCAAATGTACTGGCCGTATTTTGGAAGTGCCTGTTGGTCGTGGTTTGCTGGGACGTGTTGTTAACACACTGGGCGAACCCATTGACGGCAAGGGCGCTATTGAGAACGACGGTTTCTCACCGGTAGAAGTTATCGCACCAGGGGTTATCGATCGCCAATCCGTTGACCAGCCTGTCCAGACAGGTTACAAATCTGTTGATGCCATGATCCCAATCGGCCGTGGCCAGCGTGAGCTGATCATCGGTGACCGTCAGACCGGTAAAACTGCTCTGGCTATTGATGCGATTATCAACCAGCGTAATTCTGGTATCAAATGTGTCTACGTTGCGATTGGTCAGAAAGCCTCTACCATTGCTAACGTCGTTCGTAAATTGGAAGAACACGGCGCACTGGAAAACACCATCGTTGTTGTTGCATCCGCTTCTGAATCTGCGGCTCTGCAATATCTGGCACCTTACTCTGGTTGCGCGATGGGTGAATATTTCCGTGATCGCGGTGAAGATGCCTTGATTGTTTACGATGATCTGTCTAAACAGGCTGTAGCATACCGTCAGATTTCCCTGTTGTTGCGTCGTCCACCTGGACGTGAAGCATACCCTGGTGACGTATTCTATTTGCACTCCCGCTTGCTGGAGCGTGCAGCGCGTGTTAACGCTGAATACGTTGAAAAATTCACTCATGGTGAAGTGAAGGGTAAAACCGGTTCTCTGACTGCGCTGCCAATCATTGAAACTCAGGCGGGTGACGTTTCTGCGTTCGTACCAACAAACGTTATTTCTATCACAGATGGACAGATCTTCCTTGAATCTTCTCTGTTTAACTCAGGTATCCGTCCAGCGGTTAACCCAGGGATTTCCGTATCCCGTGTAGGTGGTGCTGCTCAGACTAAGATCATCAAGAAACTGTCTGGTGGTATTCGTACCGCTCTGGCTCAGTACCGTGAACTGGCGGCATTCTCCCAGTTTGCTTCTGATCTGGATGATGCAACGCGTAAGCAGTTGGATCATGGTCAGAAAGTGACTGAGTTGTTGAAACAGAAACAGTATCAGCCGATGTCCATTGCACAGCAGGCTCTGTCTCTGTTTGCTGCTGAACGTGGTTATCTGGAAGATATCGAAATCGCAAAAGTGGTCAGTTTCGAAGCTGCGCTGTTGGCATATGCTAACCGTGAACATGCTGATCTTCTGAAAGAGATTGACCAGTCTGGTGATTACAATGGAGAGATCGAAGCGAAGCTGAAAGCTCTGTTGGAATCCTTCAAGGCGACTCAGTCCTGGTAACACTATTCGGCCCAGTTTGATTCTATTTAACGAAAAAACTTGGGCCGTCTGGTTGAATTCGGAGAAGCAGAAATGGCCGGCGCAAAAGAGATACGTACCAAAATCGCCAGTGTGCAGAACACGCAAAAAATCACTAAAGCGATGGAGATGGTCGCCGCGTCCAAAATGCGTAAAACGCAGGATCGCATGGCGGCCAGCCGTCCTTATGCAGAAACCATTCGCAATGTGATTGGACACCTTGCGTTAGGTAATCTGGAATACAAACATCCATACCTTGAAGAGCGCGAAGTGAAGCGTGTTGGGTACGTGGTTGTTTCGACTGACCGTGGTTTATGTGGCGGTTTGAACATTAACGTGTTCAAAAAATTGTTGATAGAAATGAAAGACTGGTCTGATAAAAACGTTCAAGTTGATTTGGCGCTTATTGGATCAAAAGCGGTTTCCTTCTTTTCTTCTGTTGGTGGCAACATTGTTGCTCAAGTAACAGGGATGGGAGATAACCCGTCATTATCCGAACTGATCGGGCCAGTCCACGTCATGATGCAAGCATATGACGAAGGGCGTCTGGATAAACTGTATATAGTGACAAACAAGTTCATGAATACAATGTCTCAGGTTCCGACGATCACTCAGTTATTGCCTCTGCCAGCCGGAGACGATGAAACACTGAAGAAGAAGTCTTGGGACTATCTGTATGAACCTGATCCTAAGGCGTTGTTGGATACCCTGCTGCGTCGCTATATAGAATCGCAAGTTTATCAGGGCGTCGTTGAAAACCTGGCTAGTGAACAGGCCGCACGAATGGTAGCGATGAAAGCCGCAACCGATAACGGTGGCAACCTGATCAAAGAGTTGCAGTTGGTTTACAACAAGGCTCGTCAGGCCAGCATCACTCAGGAACTCACCGAAATCGTTTCGGGTGCTTCTGCGGTTTAACAGCTAGGTTTACGAATTACGTAGAGGATTCAAGATGGCTACTGGAAAGATTATCCAGGTAATCGGCGCCGTAGTGGACGTCGAATTCCCTCAGGACAGCGTACCAAAAGTATACGATGCCCTTGAGGTTAAAAACGGTGAAGAGAAACTGGTGCTGGAAGTTCAGCAGCAGTTAGGTGGTGGTATCGTCCGTTGTATCGCAATGGGGACCTCCGATGGCCTGCGCCGTAATTTGGACGTGACTGATTTAGGACACCCAATCGAAGTACCAGTGGGTAAAGCGACACTGGGCCGTATCATGAACGTATTGGGCGATCCAATTGACATGAAAGGTGAGATTGGCGAAGAAGAGCGTTGGTCAATTCACCGTACAGCACCATCCTATGAAGAGTTATCTAACTCTCAGGAACTGCTGGAAACCGGTATCAAAGTTATGGATTTGATCTGCCCATTCGCGAAGGGGGGGAAAGTTGGTCTGTTCGGTGGTGCTGGTGTAGGTAAAACCGTTAACATGATGGAGCTGATCCGTAACATCGCGATCGAGCACTCAGGTTACTCTGTATTTGCCGGTGTTGGTGAGCGTACCCGTGAAGGTAACGACTTCTATCATGAAATGACCGATTCAAACGTATTGGATAAAGTATCTCTGGTATACGGTCAGATGAATGAGCCACCAGGAAACCGTCTGCGTGTTGCGTTGACCGGTTTGACGATGGCGGAAAAATTCCGTGATGAAGGCCGTGACGTTTTGCTGTTCGTTGATAATATTTACCGTTATACCCTGGCAGGGACAGAAGTATCTGCACTGTTAGGTCGTATGCCATCAGCGGTAGGTTATCAGCCAACGTTGGCAGAAGAGATGGGTGCTCTGCAAGAGCGTATCACCTCAACGAAAACAGGCTCTATCACCTCCGTACAGGCTGTTTACGTTCCTGCGGATGACTTGACTGACCCATCACCTGCGACAACCTTTGCTCACTTGGATGCAACCGTCGTATTGAGCCGTCAGATCGCCTCTCTGGGTATTTACCCTGCGGTTGATCCACTGGACTCAACCAGCCGTCAGCTTGACCCACTGGTTGTTGGTCAAGAGCACTATGACGTGGCTCGTGGTGTTCAGTCCATCCTGCAACGTTATCAGGAGCTGAAAGACATCATCGCCATTCTGGGTATGGACGAACTGTCTGAAGACGACAAACTGGTTGTGGCGCGTGCTCGTAAGATCCAGCGCTTCCTGTCTCAGCCATTCTTCGTTGCAGAAGTCTTCACCGGTTCACCAGGTAAATTTGTTCCTCTGAAAGACACTATCCGTGGCTTCAAAGGTATCCTGGAAGGTGATTATGACCACCTGCCAGAGCAGGCGTTCTACATGGTTGGTACCATCGAAGAAGCTGTGGAAAAAGCGAAAAAGCTTTAATACGGCTGACGGGAGGTTGATATGGCTGCAATGACGTTCTCCCTGAACGTAGTCAGTGCTGAAAAACAGATGTTTGAAGGACTGGTACAGAAAATTCAGGTGACAGGTAGTGAAGGTGAGTTGGGGATCTATCCTCAACACACACCACTACTGACTGCCATAAAACCGGGCATGATACGTATTGTTAAGCAGTTTGGTGAAGAAGAATTTATCTACCTGTCAGGTGGTATTCTTGAAGTTCAGCCAAATGGCGTTATCGTACTGGCCGATACAGCGATCCGTGGTAAGGATTTGGACGAAGCTAAAGTGCTTGAAGCCAAGCGCAAGGCGGAAGAACACATCCGTAATTCTCACGGCGATGTTGATTATGCTCAGGCATCTGCTGAATTGTCGAAAGCGATCGCGAAACTTCGTGTTATCGAATTGACAAAAAAAATGATGTAATAAATACCCAAAGGGTATAGGCAGTTAGATGAGAAGCCAGTTGGTGAAAACTAACTGGCTTTTTTGCATTGCGAAATATGTGGCAATTTATTTCGCAAACAGGTTTACTTTCATACTTAAAAATTGGGATTGTCAGGTTTCTTATGTCTGTAATTGCAAATAATGACAACGCAAATAATATCGGTACAAAAAGTGTCGTGATCCTTGCCGCAGGCAAGGGAACTCGCATGTATTCCGCACTTCCTAAAGTTCTGCACTTGCTGGCCGGTAAACCGATGGTTCAGCATGTTATCGATACCGCAATGGAGTTGGGCGCCCAAAATGTTCACCTGGTTTATGGGCATGGTGGTGATTTGATGAAACAAGCACTTTCCAGCCAGGATTTGAACTGGGTACTGCAAGCTGAACAGCTTGGGACAGGCCATGCTATGCAGCAAGCGGCTCCGCATTTTTCGGATGATGAAGATATTCTGATTCTTTACGGTGATGTGCCCTTGATTGGTAAAGATACCTTGGCGCGTCTGATTGAAGCTAAGCCAGAAGGTGGAATCGGTTTATTAACTGCCATTTTGGATAATCCAACGGGCTATGGTCGTATCATTCGTGAAAATGGTGAAGTGACGGGTATTATCGAACAGAAAGATGCAACGGAAGAACAGCGTAAAATCAACGAGATTAACACGGGTATTTTGGTGGCGAATGGCGGTGATTTGAAACGTTGGTTATCCAGGCTGGAAAACAATAACGCACAGGGTGAATATTACCTGACTGATGTTATTGCGCTTGCACACAAAGAGGGCCGTCAAATCAAAGCGGTACACCCAAGCCGTTTAAGTGAAATGGAAGGGGTAAACAATCGTTTGCAACTTTCTGCCCTGGAACGGATTTACCAGTCTGAGCAAGCGGAAAAATTACTGCTGGCGGGCGTTATGTTGTTAGATCCTGCCCGTTTTGATTTGCGTGGAACATTAGAACATGGCCGTGATGTGGTCATTGATACCAATGTGATTATTAAAGGCCATGTCACACTGGGAAATAATGTTCAGATCGGTTCTGGTTGTATCCTAAAAAATTGTGTTATTGGTGATGGGGCAGTGATTGACCCTTATACTATCATCGAAGATTCTGAAATTGCGGCTGAGTGCACTATTGGGCCTTTTGCCCGTTTACGCCCTGGCTCCAAATTGGCGGAAAAAGCTCATGTTGGCAATTTCGTTGAAATGAAAAAATCCTCACTTGGCAAAGGTTCCAAGGCAGGCCACCTGACTTATCTTGGTGACTCTGAAATTGGCAATAATGTAAATATTGGTGCGGGCACCATTACTTGTAATTATGATGGCGCCAATAAATTTAAAACCATCATTGGTGATGATGTTTTTGTTGGTTCTGACACTCAGCTTGTTGCGCCAGTTACGGTCGCGAAAGGTGCGACGATTGGTGCCGGAACCACAGTAACAAAAAACGTTGCTGAGAATGATTTAGTTATCAGTCGCGTAAAGCAAACTCATATTAAAAACTGGCAGCGTCCAGTGAAGAAAAAATAATTAAGATATATCCATAATAAAAATCCCCATCTCTACAAAGCTCGGGGACGGCAAAGCCGAAACGCAATCAGGTTGGCGACATAAAAGGGCTTCATCGCCCTGTTTTTGGGAATAAAACAAAATGTGTGGAATTGTTGGTGCAGTAGCACAACGGGATATTGCAGAAATACTGATCGAAGGTCTTCGTCGCCTGGAGTATCGTGGTTATGACTCTGCGGGTATAGCTGTTGTTGACAGTGAAAACCGCATGACCCGCCTGCGCGAAGTGGGTAAAGTACAGATGCTGGCTGATGAAGTAGATAAACAGCCTGTCATTGGTGGAACAGGGATTGCCCATACTCGTTGGGCGACTCACGGTGAACCCAGCGAGCGCAATGCTCATCCTCATGCTTCTGAACATATTGCTGTTGTGCATAATGGCATTATTGAAAACCACGAAGAACTGCGCGAAGAATTAAAAGTGCGTGGTTACACCTTCTCTTCTGATACAGATACAGAAACCATTGGCCATCTTGTTCACTGGGAGCAGCAACAAGGCGGTTCACTGCTGGAAGTGGTGCAGCGTGTGATCCCACAATTACGTGGCGCTTATGGCACCGTAATTATGGACAGCCGTCACCCTGATGTGCTGGTTGCTGCGCGCTCTGGCAGCCCATTGGTCATTGGCTTAGGTGTGGGTGAAAACTTCCTGGCATCTGACCAATTGGCATTACTGCCAGTGACTCGCCGCTTTATTTATCTGGAAGAGGGTGATATTGCAGAAATCACTCGCCGTACCGTTCGTATCTTTGATGTACAGGGCGAAGCGGTTGAGCGCGAACAAATTGAATCTAACGTTCAGTACGATGCCGGCGATAAAGGTGTATACCGCCATTACATGCAGAAAGAGATTTACGAGCAACCAATGGCGATCAAAAGCACATTGGAAAGCCGTTTGAACAATGGTCAAGTAAATCTGTCAGAACTAGGCGCTAATGCTGCGGAATTATTGTCCCAAGTTGAGCATATCCAAATCGTTGCCTGCGGTACTTCCTACAATGCAGGTATGGTTTCGCGTTACTGGTTCGAATCATTGGCAGGTATCCCATGTGATGTTGAAATTGCTTCTGAATTCCGTTACCGCAAGCCAGCGTGTCGTAAAGGAAGCCTGCTGATCACCCTGTCCCAATCTGGTGAAACGGCTGATACCTTGGCTGCCTTGCGTTTGTCCAAAGAACTCGGTTATCTGACTTCGTTGACCATCTGTAACGTTGCCGGTTCCTCTTTGGTACGTGAATCTGAATTTGCCCTGATGACCAAAGCAGGGGCAGAAATTGGCGTGGCATCCACCAAAGCCTTTACCACCCAGCTAACTGTATTGCTGATGCTGGTGGCTTATATGGGACGTCTGAAAGGTGCGGATACAGCACTGGAACAAGATATTGTTCATGCCTTACATGCTCTGCCAAGCCGTATTGAAAGCATGTTGTCTAAAGACAAGTTGATTGAAGCATTGGCAGAAGATTTCTCTGAAAAACATCATGCCCTGTTCCTTGGCCGTGGCGATCAATACCCGATCGCGGTTGAAGGTGCGCTGAAACTGAAAGAGATCTCCTACATTCATGCAGAAGCCTACGCAGCCGGTGAATTGAAACATGGCCCGTTGGCACTGATTGATGCGGATATGCCGGTTATTATCGTTGCACCGAACAACGAACTACTGGAAAAACTGAAATCTAACATTGAAGAAGTTCGTGCCCGTGGCGGTTTGTTGTATGTCTTCGCCGATCAGGATGCAGGTTTTACTAACAGCGAAAACATGAAGATCATCTCTCTGCCACATGTAGAAGAGTTGATCGCACCGATCTTCTATACCGTGCCACTGCAATTGCTGTCTTACCATGTTGCCTTGATCAAAGGTACGGATGTGGATCAGCCGAGGAATTTGGCTAAATCGGTGACGGTGGAGTAAGAGCCACCAATTTTGGTGTAAAAAAGCTTTAAACTTTCTAAATCCGGTTATGCGTGAGCTAACCGGATTTTTTCGTAAGAGAATAATCGCAGTACATAGAATGTTAACGATAATAAAATGTATAAAACAAATCTGATAAATCTCTTACTCAAACGTCCAGTCCTCAACTCTTAATCCATCCACTCTATTAAATTATTAGTTACAACAATTAACCCTTTGCTTCTAGCATGACAAATATTAATCAAATTATAAAGTCATCCGTGATACCTCCCAATTCCAATCATTAACGTCCTGATACTCCCCCCACATAAATGCAAATGGTTGCTCCTGCAAATAGAAAATAACATGACATCTTGAACAAACCGCTTATCTGGTTAAGAGGATCTTTTTGCAGGAGAAGCAACATGAGTCACCATTATGATGTTTTAGTTATAGGCGCTGGAGTTTCTGGTATTGGTATGGCGTGTCATTTGGCAAGGGAATGTCCCAATAAAAAAGTGGGGATCTTAGAACGTCGCCATAATATAGGGGGAACTTGGGATTTATTTCGCTATCCAGGTATTCGTACAGATTCGGATATGATGAGCTACGGCTATAAATTCCGTCCTTGGACAGATACCAGTATTTTTGCTGATGGACCTTCAATTAGGCGCTATCTCCATTCAGTAGCAACAGAATATGAAGTTGATAAGAAAATACAGTTCGGGTTGAGAATCACTCAAACTGACTGGTCAAATGAAACTTGCCAATGGACTGTTACTGCAATTGATGAAGCCACTGAAGAAACCCGGCAATTTACCTGCCATTTTCTTATCATGGCGACAGGTTACTACAACTATGATGAACCTCATTTACCCAAGTTTCCCGGTCTTGCAGATTTCAAAGGCCCAATCATTCATCCTCAATATTGGCCCGAAGAATTGGACTATAAAGGAAAGCGAGTCGTTGTGATTGGAAGTGGCGCAACCGCGGTCACTTTACTGCCGGCAATGGCTAACGATACTGAACATATCACCATGCTACAGCGTTCTCCTGGTTACATTTTATCAATACCAGGAAGGGATAAGATGGCAGAATTGCTAAAGGGCGTTATTCCCCAACGTTGGATTTACACGTTAAGTAAAAATCGAAATATCTTATTTTTCAGTTCGTTGTATAAGATAAGTCGGTATTTTCCCAACCTGCTCAGATCGTTTTTATTGGGTCTGGCTCGCAGAAAGGTTGGTTCTGGTTTTGACATGAAACACTTGACGCCAAAGTACATGCCATGGGATGAACGATTGTGTTTTGTTCCCGACAGTAACCTGTTTAAGGTACTGAAAGAAGGCAAAGCGTCTATTGTTACCGATCAGATTGAACGTATTACTGCAAATGGTATTTTGTTGCAATCTGGTGAGGAATTACCCGCAGATATCATAGTGACAGCGACGGGGCTGAAATTACATCTTATGGGGGGAATAGAACTTTTTATTGATGGACAAAAGCCACAAAGTCATAGCCAATTGTTATATAAGGGAACATTGGTACAGGACGTTCCTAATTTTGCTTATCTGGTTGGCTATATCAATAATGCCTGGACATTAAAAATTGATCTCTCAGCTGAATATATTTGTCGTTTATTAAATGAGATGGATCGCCGCCATGCCAAGATTGTCACACCACATGCGCAACCCAATGAAGTCGTGGTTAATGAGCATATTTTTGGTGCCTTGCGTTCAGGTTATGTGAGACGTGGTGAATCTGGTCTTCCTCGTCAGGGACGTAGCCAAAATTGGCATGTTTCACATGATTACAAAAAGGATAAAGAGGTATTTGGGCAATCTATTAATGATACGGCATTACGGTGGAAGTAAATTTTAACTAACGATTTGTGATGAGCCACTTCTTAGCAGGGCAAATCTCAATATAGATTAAAAATGGCAGACACATCGCTTTAAAAGTTCTAGTGCTGTAGCTCATAAATATACTTGCACCTTTTACCATATTTTGTCAGTTTTAATGCTATCAGTGGTATCTGATGAACATCTTTTAAGGCAGGGTAAATATGAGTAAGAGTGTAGGTTTTATCGGTTGGCGCGGTATGGTCGGCTCAGTATTGATGCAGCGGATGATAGAAGAGCGAGATTTTGACGAAATAAATCCGGTTTTCTTCACAACCTCCCAACACGGGCTTCCAGCCCCGCAGTTTACAATAAATCGCACAGGAACATCAGGCATCTTACAGGATGCTTTTGATATTGATGCGCTGGGTGCGCTGGATATTATCATTAGTTGTCAGGGGGGGGATTATACTAATGAAATCTACCCTAAACTGAGAGCAACTGGCTGGCAAGGATATTGGATCGATGCTGCTTCTGCACTGCGTATGAATGATGATGCTGTCATTATTCTTGATCCTGTCAACCATCAACATATTCAAAATAGCTTAAATAAAGGCACCAAAACCTTTGTTGGCGGTAATTGTACGGTTAGCTTGATGCTGATGTCATTGGGCGGATTGTTTGCCAATGATTTGATCGAGTGGGCATCGGTATCAAGCTATCAGGCGGCTTCTGGCGGTGGCGCTCGCCATATGCGTGAACTGCTGGTGCAAATGGGTATGCTGCATAATCAGGTGGCTGAGGAGCTACAAAATCCTGCTTGCGCGATTTTGGATATTGAAAAACGTGTAACGGATTTTACCCGCAGTGGTGCATTGCCAACTGACCAGTTTGGTGTTCCTTTGGCTGGAAGCTTAATTCCGTGGATTGATAAGCAACTGGAAAATGGACAGAGTCGCGAAGAATGGAAAGGCCAGGCCGAAACCAACAAGATCTTGAACACGGGTAATAACGTGATCACGATTGATGGCTTGTGTGTCCGTATTGGGGCATTACGTTGTCATAGCCAGGCATTTACCCTGAAATTAAAAAAAGATATCCCGATCCATGAAATTGAAACATTACTGGCTTCCCATAATGATTGGGTACGTGTTATTCCAAATGATCGCGAATTAACGATGCGAGAGTTAACACCGGCGGCGGTGACTGGCACGTTAAATACACCAGTAGGGCGTCTACGTAAGTTGAATATGGGGCCAGAATATTTATCTGCCTTTACGGTGGGCGATCAGTTGTTATGGGGAGCCGCAGAGCCTTTGCGCCGTATGTTGCGTATTTTGCTGTAGAAAAGAGTTAAGTTTTTATTGAAGTATTATATTGGTTGAGAATAATGCCGCCATTCAATAGAGATATTGGCGGCATTAATTATTTTTTGGCTTTTAGCGAACGGTTGTACCCAATGTTAACGTGACACAACGAATAAACTCGGTACTGACACCTTTGCGGTTTTCAAGGTCTATAACTGATGTTGTATGGTATTTTGGACAGATTTCATAAAGCAATTCAGGTGATATATCTGCCCCCAGAGATTTAAGCACCGCAGAAGCTGTTTCTGGCCTAAAATTCATTCGGGCTTCATAGGCGGGAAGTGCATTACGGATTTTCTGGAATATCTCTTGATTTTCATCCAGAATTGTTTCCAGATTACTGTCATTAATATGGGACAAAGCATGATCAAAATCTGTCACACCGCGAAGTGCGAGAAGACTAATATCCATATTATGTTTGGTAGCAAGTGATTCAGTGCCTGTTTGGGATTGAATTTTTGCATAGTTGAGTGACTTAATTTCATGATGAATTTTACTGGCTACTTCTGGAATAAAACCAACAGCCAGAGCAATATTTTCAATTTCATCATGAGTTAATGCGAACATGACACCTTCCCATGAATCGGTCAGCTCCATTGCCTTAGCACGGAGAGCATTGGCATTGTCGGATATACGACTTAGCTCATTTTGACTCACCATCTCAGCATCAATAATATGAGGTTTGGTGGATGTTTGGTCTGTGAATTTTTGCATGATCTTCTCCTAAGTGACATTACTATATAACAGGTAAATATCTTCTACGGATAATGATACAGCTTCCGATAAATCGGACGAGATGAATGGGTTTGGATATAATTAACTTTATCCGTCATCCATTGTCAATAATTTTTTAAGGCGGCCATTGTTCAGGTTTTGTTATATTGAATATGCTGAAATAATAAATATATAACTTAAAGAAGTTATACGTATTGAACTTCAAGTTGCATTTACAACACTCTATGAAACCTGATATTTCCCCGCGAAGCGGGGAAATATCACACGCATCTTGAAGTTAGATTGGTATATATTTTTTGTGAAAAATAAATTTACTATTTTTATTGGATCAACAGAATATAAATGGATATAAAATAATAATCTAATAATAGGGGGCTATATATTAAGAGATAGGGGCTGTTTATGAATAGTTAATTTTTAATTTACCTGTATCATGGGGAGGTATTTATTTTATATTATCCATCAGGTTTATATTTATAGATTATTATAATATTTTATTTTTCTGGTGGAGATAAAACAATTATTTTTCAAGTTGCAGATTTGTTGTCTGCAACTTGAAATTGATTAGGTATATACGCATTAAACTTCAAGCTGCAATTTACAACACGATATGAAACCTGATATCTCCCCGCTTTCGCGGAGAGATATCACACGCATCTTGAAGTTAGATTGGTATAGTTCTGTAAATAGTTTCGGGAATATCAGATATCAATATTCGCCGCTTTCAAGGCATTCTCTTCAATAAATGCCCGGCGAGGTTCAACCGCATCCCCCATCAGAGTCGTGAACAGTTGGTCAGTTGCAATGGCATCTTTCACGGTTACACGCATCATGCGACGGGTTTCTGGGTTCATGGTTGTCTCCCACAACTGTTCAGGATTCATCTCTCCCAGACCTTTATAGCGTTGGACGGCAAGACCACGGCGTGACTCTTTAGTCAGCCATTCCAGAGCTTGTTCAAAGCTGCTGACTGCCTGACGACGTTCACCACGTTCGCCACGTTCGATGTATGCACCTTCCTCAATCAAATTCCCAATCAATTCACCCAGTTTGGTAATGCGGCGATATTCGCCACCGTGGATAAAGTCGAAATCCAGATTGTAGTTAGTATCAACACCATGTGTACGAATGCACAGAATGGGTTCGAAAATTTGGCGTTCACGGTTCTCATGGATTTGATAGCTGTAAGTGCTGCCATTTTGCTCTTTGTCATTCAGACGAATAGCCAGTGAGCTTACCCACTCTTCCACTTTTGCCTGATCGTTCAAAGCATCTTCGGTCAGTTTAGGGTGGTAAATCAGGTTGTTTAGCAGGGCCTGCGGATACAGACGCTCCATGCGACGGATGATTTTCTGAGCGGCATTGAATTCAGCTACCAATTTTTCCAACGCTTCCCCTTTCAGGGCTGGTGCATGTGGATTGGTATACAACGCTGCGCCATCCAATGCGATAGACATCAGGTAAGCTTCCATTGCATCATCATCTTTGATGTATTGTTCTTGCTTACCTTTTTTCACTTTATACAGTGGTGGCTGGGCGATGTAGACATAACCGCGCTCAATGATTTCCGGCATCTGGCGATAGAAGAATGTCAGCAACAGAGTACGGATGTGTGATCCGTCAACGTCAGCATCGGTCATGATGATAATGCTGTGATAACGCAGCTTGTCTGGGTTGTATTCATCGCGGCCAATGCCACAGCCCAGGGCCGTGATCAAAGTGGCGACTTCCTGTGAAGAGAGCATTTTATCAAAGCGTGCTTTCTCAACGTTCAGGATCTTACCTTTCAATGGCAAGATAGCTTGATTCTTACGGTTGCGTCCTTGTTTTGCCGAACCGCCCGCAGAATCACCCTCCACCAAGTAGAGTTCGGACAGGGCTGGATCGCGCTCCTGGCAGTCAGCTAGTTTTCCCGGCAATCCGGCCAGATCCAGTGCACCTTTACGACGGGTCATCTCGCGAGCCTTACGTGCTGCTTCACGGGCGCGGGCTGCATCAATGATTTTGCCGACGACAGTTTTGGCATCGTTCGGGTTTTCCAGCAGGTATTCCACCAGCTTCTCATTCATCAGGGTTTCAACCACGGTTTTCACTTCGGAAGAAACCAACTTGTCTTTGGTCTGTGAAGAGAATTTAGGATCAGGCACTTTAACGGAAATCACCGCAATCAGGCCTTCACGAGCATCATCACCTGTCGCGCTGACTTTGGATTTTTTGTTATAGCCCTCTTTGTCCATGTAGCTATTGAGGGTACGGGTCATCGCAGTACGGAAACCAACTAAATGGGTTCCCCCGTCGCGCTGAGGAATGTTGTTGGTGAAGCAGTAAATATTTTCCTGGAAACCGTCATTCCATTGCATGGAAATTTCAACACCAATGCCATCTTTTTCGGTACAGAAATAGAAGACATTTGGGTGAATTGGGTTTTTATTACGGCTCAGGAATTCAACAAACGCTTTTATTCCCCCTTCATAGTGAAAGAGATCTTCGGTATTTGTACGTTTGTCGACTAAACGAATAGCAACACCGGAGTTGAGGAATGATAATTCACGCAGGCGCTTGGCCAGAATCTCGAATTCGAACTCAGTGTTAATCTTAAACGTATCCATACTTGGCCAGAAACGGACAGTCGTTCCTGTCTGCTCAGTATCACCGACGACTTTCAATGGTGACTGTGGCACGCCCAGACAATAGGTTTGTTCGTGAACCTTACCGTCACGGCGGATAGTCAGTTCCAGTTTTTCCGATAAGGCGTTAACAACAGAAACCCCCACGCCATGCAGACCACCGGAAACTTTATAGGAGTTATCATCGAATTTACCCCCCGCATGCAGCACAGTCATGATGACTTCTGCTGCTGAAACACCTTCTTCTTCGTGTATGTCGGTCGGAATACCGCGGCCATCATCCTGCACAGAAACGGAATTATCTGCGTGGATAGTGACAGTTATTTTGTCACAATGACCTGCGAGGGCTTCGTCGATAGCGTTATCAACAACCTCGAAGACCATGTGGTGCAGGCCAGTACCATCATCGGTATCACCGATATACATGCCTGGACGTTTACGGACGGCATCCAGCCCTTTTAATACCTTGATACTTGAGGAGTTATATGTATTCGACATCAACGTTTCTCGCTCATCTTAATCCTGTGGTTGAACCTCTATTTTGCCATGTTCTACGCGAAACATCCTGCTATTTACATCAATCATGTCTGTAACTTGTCCAGGTGTGATTGCACTGACAAACACCTGGGCTTGCGTAGATTTTAGACGCTCGGCTAATAGCTGACGACGGCCGGCATCCAGTTCTGAGGCAAAATCATCAAGCAGATACAGGCATTTTTGCCCGCTCTGTCGGGTGAAATATTCACCCTGTGCTAACCTCAATGCGCACATCAGTAACTTCAACTGACCACGGGACAGCATATCTTCTACTGGTGTACCGTCCGCCCTGATCCGCAGATCGGCTTTATGCGGGCCGGAAGCGGTATAGGTTAGCGATCTGTCGCGCTCAAACTGCCGCGCGAGCAGTTCCGCATATTCACTCTCTTTGTCCCAACCTTGCTGGAAGCTGATACTAAGTGTGAATTCAGGTAAAAATTGTTTGCAGGTTTTTTCTATATCTTCGGAAATTTCCGCAATATATTCAGCCCGCCATTGACTGATTTCACTTGCCAATGGGGCAAGCTCTCGATCCCAATGCTGGATTTGGCTGTAGCGAGTGACTTGTCGCAATGCGGCATTGCGCTGCTTAAGCAGCCTTTTCAGGTTGGCCCAGGCAGCAAAAAAGCGTGGCTCATTGTGAAAGCACCCCCAATCAATAAAGGCTCGACGATATTTCGGGCCACCATTTAGCAACGTAAAACCTTCTGGTGTGATAAGTTGCATTGGCAGTATTTTCGCTAATTCAGCAATTTTATGTCCATCACTGCCATCTATCCTGACTTTGCTGTCGCCTTGACGGTTTTTACTTAAGCCCACCGATAAAGTTCGTTCATGGGGTTGCTGATCAAGCCGCCCATGAAGAATGAACTCTTCGCAATCATGACGAATGACTCTTCCTGCCTGAATATTGCGAAAAGCACGGCCGTGGCCTAAGGTATAAATGGCTTCCAATATACTTGTTTTGCCGCTACCGTTCGGTCCAACCAGAAAATTAAAACCGGTTGCCAGTGGCAGGTCAGCATCCGCGATATTACGGAAATCGCGGATCAGCAAACGCGAGAGAATCATATAATGAGTTAATTTTGTTACAGGCGCATTGGCATCACGACATAAGTCGCAGCCTGACTCGCTGAATTCTCAATTTTTACGCTGGATGTGGCATCTGTTAGCAGAAGGCTCACTTGCTCGCATTTCAATGCGTTGAGGACATCCAATATGTAGCTGACATTGAAGCCAATTTCCATTTCAGCCCCCTGGTAACTGACATCAACAATCTCTTCTGCTTCTTCCTGCTCTGGGTTATTGGCGGTAATTCTAAGTTGATTTTCGCTCAAGTAGATGCGAACGCCCCGGAACTTTTCATTGGACAAAATGGCGGCTCGCGAAAATGCTTGCTTAAGCATGTCACAATTGGCTTCTAATGTTTTATCAGGATTTTTGGGTAACACGCGACGATAATCAGGAAAACGGCCATCAACTAACTTCGATGTGAAGATAAAATCACCAACATGAGCACGAATGTTATTGCTACCAATCTGCAATTGCAGCGGATTGTCACCGCCATCCAGCAGACGCATTAATTCAATGACGCCCTTGCGAGGTACTATCACGGAATGGGAAGGCAGATCTTGCCCGATGCTCATGGAACAAACGGCCAAACGGTGGCCGTCTGTGGCAATAGTACGTAGTTCTTCGCCTTCCGTTTCAAACAACATACCATTCAAGTAATAGCGAACATCCTGATGCGCCATGGAAAATTGGGTGGATTCGATCAGGCGTTTCAGTGTGGACTGAGGCAGAGAAAATTCGACTTCGCTCTGCCAGTCGTCAAGATTGGGAAAATCCGATGCGGGTAGCGTAGAGAGTGAAAAACGGCTGCGACCCGAACGGACGAGGATGCGATCGCTATCCAGTTCTACACTGATTTCTGCTCCTTCAGGCAACCCACGCCAGATATCGAAAAATTTACGTGCGGGAACAGTCGTTGCACCTTGTTCATGTGGCTGGGTAAGTGTAACCCGAGCCTTCATTTCCATTTCCAAATCGGTGCCCGTCAGTAGCAGGGAACTTTCTGTTACCTGCAATAATAAGTTGCCTAAAATAGGCAGGGTAGGGCGGCCTCCCAAGGGGCTGCTAACCTGTTGCAAAGGTTTTAATAATTGCTCACGTTCAATGATAAATTTCATAGCGCTAGGAAGACAATGTTCTGATTAAGTTAGAAAAATCTTCTTTGATGTCGTGACTTTCTTCACGCAGCTGTTCGATTTTACGACAAGCATGAAGTACGGTTGTATGGTCACGTCCACCAAAGGCATCCCCGATTTCAGGCAAGCTGTGATTGGTCAGCTCTTTTGCCAGCGCCATTGCCATTTGTCTCGGACGGGCAACGGAGCGTGAACGGCGCTTGGAAAGCAGATCTGCAACCTTGATTTTGTAATATTCAGCCACCGTTTTCTGAATATTATCGATGGTTACCAGCTTTTCCTGTAGAGCCAATAAGTCACGTAATGCTTCGCGTACAAAATCAATAGTAATCGCACGGCCAGTAAAATTGGCATTGGCGATGACTCTGTTCAAAGCGCCTTCGAGTTCACGAACGTTAGAGCGCAGGCGTTTAGCAATAAAGAAAGCCACTTCTCCCGGCAACTGGATTTGATTCTCATCGGCTTTCTTCATCAAAATAGCAACACGAGTCTCCAGCTCCGGCGGTTCAATAGCAACGGTCAACCCCCAGCCAAAACGGGATTTTAACCGATCTTCGACGCCATTTATCTCTTTCGGATAGCGATCTGATGTCAGAATAATCTGTTGATTACCTTCTAACAGAGCATTGAACGTGTGAAAGAATTCTTCCTGAGATCGCTCTTTATTGGCAAAAAACTGAATATCATCGATCAGCAGGGCATCAACTGAGCGATAGTAACGTTTGAATTCTTCTATAGCATTGTTTTGCAATGCTTTTACCATATCCTGAACGAAGCGTTCAGAGTGCATGTAAACCACTTTTGCATTAGCTTTACGTGCCATAATGCTGTTGCCGACAGCATGCAAAAGGTGGGTTTTACCCAGTCCGGTTCCGCCATAAAGAAACAGAGGATTGTATGCGCCACCAGGATTATCTGCCACTTGTCTGGCGGCAGCTCTGGCGAGCTGGTTGGATTTACCTTCAACAAAGTTATCGAATGTATGCTTGGGATTAACATTGGAACGATAAGATAACTCAGGCTGAGCTTTTGCGTTATCCCAGCTTGGGCGTACTGATGAACTGGACGGCGCAGCAGCCACCGGCATATCGGCAATGATTTTCTGAGATGCAGACTGGTTTGGTGAAACAGGCTTATTTCCTACTTCAAAACGCAGTAACGGTACTTCAGGACCACAGAAATCATTTAATAACAAATTGATATTATTAATATATTTCTCTCTCACCCAATCCAACACAAAACGGTTGGGGGCATAGAGAGCCAAAGTGTTATCACTCAGTTCTGCCTGAAGGGGTCGTATCCACATACTGAATTCTGTGGCAGGTAACTCATCCTGCAATCGGGCAAGACATTGCTGCCAAAGCGAAAGTGACAC